>NZ_CP023695.1:2654262-5308524 GCF_008704395.1 Streptomyces alboniger | reverse complement strand
CTGCCCTTGGCGGAGTCGATGCGCCGGGCCTGGAGTCGCAGCAGCGCGGCGACCGTCTGGAGGTTGTTCTTCACCCGGTGGTGGATCTCCCGGATGGTGGCGTCCTTGGTGATCAACTCGCGCTCGCGGCGGCGGAGTTCGGTGACGTCACGAAGGAGTACGAGAGAACCGATGCGCGGCCCCTTGGGCTTGAGCGGGATAGCGCGCAGCTGGATCACGCCGTCGCCGCCCTCGATCTCGAACTCGCGCGGCGCCCAGCCGCTCGCGACCTTGGCCAGGGCCTCGTCCACCGGGCCGCGGGACGGTGCGAGTTCGGCCGTGGCCCTGCCGAGGTGGTGGCCGACCAGGTCGGACGCGAGGCCCAGCCGGTGGTACGCGGAGAGCGCGTTCGGTGACGCGTACTGGACGATGCCGTCGGCGTCGAGCCTGAGCAGACCGTCCCCCACGCGCGGGGAGGCGTCCATGTCGACCTGCTGCCCCGGGAAGGGGAACGACCCGGCGGCGATCATCTGCGCCAGGTCGGACGCCGACTGGAGGTAGGTCAGTTCGAGCCGCGAGGGGGTACGCACGGTGAGCAGGTTGGTGTTGCGGGCGATCACTCCCAGGACGCGTCCTTCCCTGCGTACGGGAATGGACTCGACGCGCACCGGGACCTCCTCACGCCACTCCGGGTCGCCCTCGCGCACGATGCGGCCCTCGTCCAGCGCCGCGTCCAGGAGGGGGCGGCGGCCGCGGGGCACGAGGTGGCCGACCATGTCGTCCTGGTAGGAGGTGGGGCCGGTGTTGGGCCGCATCTGCGCCACGGAGACATAGCGGGTGCCGTCGCGCGTGGGGACCCAGAGCACGAGGTCGGCGAAGGAGAGGTCGGAGAGCAGCTGCCACTCCGAGACCAGCAGATGCAGCCACTCGAGGTCGGAGTCGCCGAGGGCGGTGTGCTGGCGTACGAGGTCGTTCATGGAGGGCACGTGAGCGAGCGTACCTGTCGCTTACGGCCGGCCCGCCCGGGAGATTCCTCGACCGCGCGGACTCCCGACGAGCCGCGGCGCCAGGGCGGGACCCTCAACCCGCCCACGGCACCGCAGCCCTTCAGGTGCGTCAGCCGCCAGAATGTGCGGTACTGGCCGGCCGACCGGGAGGATCCGACGCGGTCAGGGCAGAGAGCGTCGGGTCCTCGGTCCGCTCTCCTGTGCGGGAAGAGCGGAGGCTTTACCCACGCATTGTGGACTAGACCATTCTGTCATGTCTATGCGTCGGCAGATCTTTGTCGGGGCGGCGCGGGCGTGGTTCCGTCCGGCCGTCAGGCTCCATTCTCCGCTACGGAACCCCGCGGCCACGCCGACATGGCGAGATCGGCCACCGCTTCCAGATCCTCCCTGGTGGCGCCGTCCCTGGCCTGCTGGGACATGCCCTGGAAGACCGCTGCCACGAACCGGGCGAGGGCCGCGGGGTCGGTGTCCGCCGGCAACTCGCCCGTCGCGACCGCCGCGGCGATGCGGGACTCGATGCCCGCCACGTTGGCGTTGCGCCGAGCGCGCAGGGACTCCTCCACCTCCGGCGTCGTGCAGTTGGTGGCCGCGGTGATGACCAGGCAGCCCCGGGGGTGGCCCGGGTCGGTGAACTCGGCCGCGGCTTCCCGCAGCAGCCGCGCCACGGCGCCGCGCGCGGTGGGCTCCTCGTCGAAGGCGCGCCCGCCGAAGGCGCCGTGCGTGACCCCGTACCGCACGACGACTTCGTCGAAGAGGGTCCGCTTGTCGCCGAACGCGGCGTAGAGGCTGGGCGCTCCGATCCCCATCACGCGCGTCAGGTCGGAGACGGAGGTGCCCTCGTACCCGTGCTCCCAGAAGGTGCGGACCGCCTGCTCCAGGGCCGTCTCGCGGTCGAAGGAGCGGGGGCGTCCGCGCTGTTTCGTCGCCATGGAGTGAATTGTATAGCGGGCGCTAGAAAAACGGCTCGGAGTCGGGTACGGTTTTTTTTCTGTAGCGACCACTAGAGAAAGAGGGGGCGTCCGGCATGGGTGCATCCACGGGCAGGCTTGCGGGCAAGACGGCACTGGTCACGGGAGGTAGTCGGGGCATCGGGCGGGGCATCGCCGAGCGGCTCGGGCGGGACGGGGCGCGGGTCGGCGTGCACTACGGCAGCAATGAGACGGCCGCGAAGGAGACGGTGACCGCCATCGAGGAGGCGGGCGGCTCGGTGTTCATGATCGGCGCGGAGCTGGGTGTGCCCGGTGACGCCGAGGCGCTCTGGGCGGAGTTCGACCGGCACGCGGACGGCCTGGACATCCTGGTGAACAACGCGGGCATCGGGCTGTACAGCAGGGTGGGAGAAGTACAGGAGGCGGATTACGACCGTGTGTTCGCCGTCAACACCAAGGCACCCTTCTTCATCGTGCAGCACGGCCTTGACCGGCTGCGCGACGGCGGCCGGATCATCAACATCTCCTCCGGCGTCACCCGCATCGCCTTCCCGATCACCATCGCGTACTCGATGACGAAGGGTGCGGTGAACGTCCTGACCCACACCCTGGCCCAGGAGCTGGGCCCGCGCGGGATCACGGTCAACGCGGTGGCGCCGGGAATCATCGAGACGGAAATGATGGACGGCGCACCCGGGGACCAGCGGACGGAGATGGCCGGGTATTCGGCCTTCAACCGCATAGGACAGCCCGCCGACGTGGCGGACATCGTCTCCTTCGTCGCGTCGGACGACGCACGGTGGATCACGGGTCAGTACATCGACGCGACGGGAGGCTCGGCGCTGGGGCTCTGAGGGGAGCGCCGCGCTGACGGGGGCGGGCGTCCGCCCGGGGGGGTCCACGGGGGCGGTCCACGGGGGCGGCGCTGTGGCGGTGGGCCCGGCGTCAGCGGGTCTCGGTCACCTTCGCCAGAGCCCGCGGCGCGTCCGGGTCCTGGCCCCGGGCGATCGTGACCTCGTAGGCGAGGAGCTGGAGGGGAATGATCTCCAGGATCGGCTGGACCTCCTCGGCGACGCCGTCGGTCGGCAGCACGAATCCGGCCGACGCCTGCTCGACCTGGGCCTTGGGGCCGATGACCACCAGGTCGGCGCCGCGGCCGCGCAACCGGTCGAGGACGGGCTGGAGCGCCTCGCCGCCCCGGCCGTCCGTCACGACCGCGATGACCGGGGAGATGTTGTCGACCATCGCGAGCGGGCCGTGCAGCAGATCGGCGCCGGAGTAGGCGAGCGCCGGGATGTAGCTGGTCTCCATTAGTTTCAGGGCTGCCTCCTTCGCGGTCGGGTAGCCGTAACCACGGGAGGTGATCACCATGCGTTCCGCGAAGCGGTAGCGCGCCGCGAGGGCCTTGACCTCGTCCTGGCGGGCGAGCAGACCGGCGGCCAGTTCGGGCAGCGAGACTGCGGCCGCGCCGTCCGAGCCGCCCAGCCGCTCGACGAAGAGGTAGAGGGCGAGCAGCGACGCGGTGTACGTCTTCGTGGCCGGGAGCGCCCGCTCCGGTCCCGCCAGGATGTCGATGTGATGCTGGGAGACGGCGGCCAGGGGCGAGTCGGGATTGTTGGTCACCGCGAGGGTGATAGCGCCCGCTTCACGGGCGGCCTGGGCGGAGGCCACCAGGTCGGGCGAGCCGCCGGACTGACTCACGGTGACGACGAGGACGTCCCGCAGGTCGGGCTTGGCTCCGTACGCGGTGATGGTGGACATCGAGGCGAGACCGCAGGGCATGCCGAGGCGGACTTCCAGGAGGTACTTCGCGTAGAGCGCGGCGTGGTCGGAGGTGCCGCGGGCGGTGAGCAGGACGAAGCGGGGCTTGCGCTCGGCGACCCGCTCGGCGGTCTCGCGGATCGCCGGGGCACCCGTGTCGAGGAGGCGACGCAGCACCGCGGGCTGCTCGGCCATCTCCCGCGACATGATCCGCCCCGGCCGCTCACTGTCCGGATCCTGAGGAGGCGTGGGGGTCATGCCTCCTACTTTCCCTGGTGGCTGGGTGGGGCGCCTGTGCTGGCGGGGCGCGTTGGCTGGCGGGGGCGCCCTGCTGGGGGCCCTGTGCGGGGGGTCGTTCACTGGCGGGCGCGCCTTGGCTGGGGGGCGTTCACTGAGGGGGTGCCTTCGCGGGTGGGGTGTCCCTCGGGGGCGCCCGAGTCAACGGCCCGGACTGGGGGCCGCTCGGCCGAGAGAGCTGCCTGAATCAGCGGCCCCTGCCAGGGGCGCTCGGCAGCCCGGGGTGACTGAAGCGGGCCGTCGACCGCCCCAGGTACTCGATGGGCAAGGGTGGGATGCGGAGGGGAGCATGAGGTGGGGAAACGGGTGTTCGCTCGGTGCGGCTCTGCTAGATTGGTCTATACCACCAGTCCTCTTGAGTCCCCTCTCCAGATCGGCAGGCCCAGCGTGGAAGTTGTCATCGTCCCGGACGCCAAGGCAGGCGGCGAGCTCATCGCGGAGGCCATGGCCGCACTGGTGCGCCGTAAGCCTGACGCCCTGCTCGGTGTCGCGACCGGATCCACCCCGCTGCCCATCTACGAGGCGCTGGCCGCCAAGGTCGCCGCCGGTGCGGTGGACGCCTCGCGGGCGCGGATCTGCCAGCTCGACGAGTACGTGGGGCTGCCGGTCGGGCACCCCGAGTCGTACCGTTCCGTGGTGCTGCGCGAGGTCGTGGAGCCGCTCGGGCTGAGCGAGGCCTCCTTCATGGGCCCCGACGGCAGCGCCGAGGACGTGCAGGCGGCGTGCGAGGCGTACGACAAGGCGCTGGCCGAGGCCGGCGGGGTCGACCTTCAGCTGCTCGGGATCGGGACCGACGGGCACATCGGGTTCAACGAGCCCTGCTCCTCGCTCGCCTCGCGTACGCGCATCAAGACCCTGACCGAGCAGACGCGGGTGGACAACGCACGCTTCTTCGACGGGGACATCGAGCAGGTTCCCCACCACGTCATCACCCAGGGGATCGGGACGATCCTGGAGGCGCGGCACCTGGTGCTGCTCGCCACGGGTGAGGGCAAGGCGGACGCGGTGGCCGCGACGGTGGAGGGGCCGGTCGCCTCGGTCGTTCCCGCGTCGGCGCTTCAGCTGCACCCGCACGCCACGGTCGTCGTCGACGAGGCCGCCGCCTCCAAGCTGAAGCTCGCGGACTACTTCCGGCACACCTACGCCAACAAGCCCTCGTGGCAGGGGCTGTAGGGACGTTCGGCCGTACGTGACGAAAGGGGCGCCCCGGACCGGGGCGCCCCTTTCGTCGTGCTGGCCGCGCTTCACGTCGTGCAGGTCGCGCGTCAGGGGATCACGGGCCGGTGATGACCTCCGCCGCCGCCTCGCCGCAGACCCTCGCCGCACCGCGCGTCGCGATGTGGATCGCGCCCGCCGGTGCGGACTGGGGGACGCCCATCTCCACCACCACGGTGTCCGGGCGGGCCGCCAGAAGCGTACGGACGGCCGAGGCCATCCACGCGTGGCGGTGCGCGTCGCGGACCACCGCGACGATGCGGCGCTCCCCCGCGGCCGCGAGGGCCTCGGCGCCCGCCGCGTCACCGCAGAAGCTGCCCGAGGCCGTGCCGGGGAGGCGGCGTTCGAGTTCGGCCGTGACGCCCCACGGGGTCTCGTCGCCGACCGCGATGTTGGGGAGCGGCGTGAAGGTGGCGACGTAGGGCGCCTCGGTGACCGGGGCCGCGTACGTCTCACCGCGGGTGACCGTCAGCGCGCGGCGGGCCGCGACCAGACCGATGCCGGTGTCGGGCGCGCCCCCCGAACGATCGGCCGCGCCCGACACCGAACTCCAGCTCGCCAGCGCGCGCACGCGGTCGGCGGCGTCGGCGAGACGTTCCTCGGGCAGTTCACCCGAGCGGACCGCGGCGACGAAGGCGTCCCGCAGCCGCAGCACGGTGCCCTCGTCGGAGGGGCCGCCGCCCACGCAGATCGCGTCGGCGCCCGCGGCGACGGCGAGGACGCAGCCGCGCTCGAAGCCGTACCGCCCGGCGATGGCCTGCATGTCCATGCCGTCGGTGACGATCAGGCCGTCGTAGCCGAGTTCCCCGCGCAGGAGGTCGGTGAGGATGCGGCGGGAGACCGTCCCGGGGTTCTCCGGGTCCAGGGCGGGGGCGAGGATGTGGGCGCTCATCACGGCCCGCGTACCGGCGGCGATCGCGGCGCGGAACGGCGCGAGGTCGCGGGAGTTCAGCACGTCCCGGTCGACATCGATGACCGGCACCGAGTGGTGCGAGTCGATCGCCGTGTCGCCGTGGCCCGGGAAGTGCTTGGCTGAGGTGGCGACGCCGGACGACTGCATGCCCTCGATGTACGCGGCGGTGTGCCGGGCGACCAGCTCGGGGTCCGCGCCGAAGGAACGTACGCCGATGACGGGGTTGTCGGGGTTGGCGTTGACGTCGGCGGACGGCGCCCAGTTGAAGTTGATGCCGCAGGCGGCCAGGCGGCGGCCGAGGTCCGCGGCCACCTCGCGGGTCAGCGTCGTGTCGTCGACGGCGCCGAGCGCGTGGTTGCCCGGGTAGGAGGAGCCGGTGCGCACCTCCAGGCGGGTGACGTCGCCGCTCTCCTCGTCGATGGCGACCAGCAGGTCGTCGCGCTCGGCGCGCAGCTGCGCGGTGAGGGCGGCGACCTGCTCGGCGGTCTTGACGTTACGGCCGAACAGGCCGACGGAGGCGAGGCCCTCGCCGATCCTGCGGCGCAGCCAGTCCGGTGCGGTGGTGCCGTCGAAGCCGGGCTGGAGGACAGCCAGGGCGTTGCGGGTGAGGGTGTCCCCCGCGTGGGCCAGAGTCGTCATGGTGAGTTATCCCTTCACGGCGCCGTCGGTCAGGCCGCTGACGGCCCTGCGTTGCAGGAAGACGAAGAGGATCAGGATCGGGAGGGCGAAGAGGGAGGCCGCGGCCATCGTGGCGCCCCAGTCGTCGCCGAAGGCGGTCTGGAAGCTGGACAGCCAGATCGGCAGGGTCTTGGCGTCCGCTTCCTTGTTGATCACGAGGGCCAGCGGGAACTCGTTCCAGGCGGTGATGAAGCCGAAGAGCGAGGTCGACATCAGGCCCGGCGCGAGCAGCGGGAGGATGACGCGGCGGAAGGCCTGCATGCGCGTACAGCCGTCGACCATGGCGGACTCCTCCAGCTCCTTGGGCACCGCGGCGACGAAGCCGCGCAGCGTGAGGAGGGTGAAGGGCAGGATCATCACCATGTAGAAGAGGGTGAGCGGGATCAGGCTGTTCAGCATGTCGGCGTCGCGCACGATCATGTAGATCGCGATGACCATGACTTCCCAGGGCGCCATCTGCGCCAGCATGAAGCCGATGATGAAGCCGCGCCGCCCCTTGAACCGCATCCGGGCGAGGGCGAAGGCCCCGGTGACGCCGATGATGAGCGAGAAGACGACCGCGCAGACGGTGACGGTGATCGAGTTGCCGACCATCGTCCAGAAGTGGTCGGCGTCCATCGCCGTCTTGAAGTGTTCGAGCGTGGCGTCGGCCGGGAACCAGACCGGGTCCTCGCTGATGATGTCGCCGGTCGGCTTGAAGGCCGTGGCGAACATCCAGTAGACGGGGAAGACGAAGACGAGGAAGAGAACGACGGCGGTCAGGTTGGGCCAGATCCGGCCCAGCGGCGAGCGCTTCACAGCTCGTCCTCCTCTTGCTTGAGCACGATCCGCAGGTAGTACGAGGTGATGGCCAGCAGGATGACGATGGTGAGCATCGCGATCGCCGCGCCCATGCCGAAGTGCTGGTTGCCCATGCCCTCGATGTAGGCGTAGACGGGCAGGATCTCGGTGAGCCGCTCGGGCCCGCCCTCGTTGAGCGTGAAGACCTGGACGAACGCCTTGAAGACCCAGATGATCTCCAGGAACGTCGTGGCGTAGATGAAGGGCCGCAGATACGGCAGGGTGACCGAGGTGAACTGCTTCCAGGCGCCGGCGCCGTCCAGCGAGGCGGCCTCGTACAGCTCCTTGGGGATGGTCGTGGTGGCCGCGTAGAGGTTGATCGCCACGAAGGGGATCGACTGCCAGACGATCAGGAGCAGGACCACGAGGAAGGTGGAGTACTGCGTGCTGAGCCAGTCGTGGTCGGCCATCGACTCGAAGCCGATCTTGGCGAGTACCCAGTTGACGACGCCGAAGCGCTGTGCGAACAGCCACTGGTAGACGGTGGTCGACGCGACGACGGGCATCGCCCAGGCCAGGACGAGCCCGACCATGAGCAGCGTGCGCATCTTGCGGCCGAGGCGCGCGAGCAGCAGCCCGACCAGCGTGCCGAGGATCATGATCAGTACGACGTTGGCGGCGGTGAAGGCGATCGAGCGCCCGGTGACGCGCCAGAAGTCCTCGCCGGTGAGGACGTCCTTGTAGTTGTCGAACCCGTTCCACTCGGTCAAGTGCAGGATGAACTGCCGCATGTTGAGGTTCTGGAACGACAGGATCCCGTTGTTGACCAGCGGCCAGCCGAGCAGCAGCAGGGTGGCGATGATCGCGGGTGCCAGGAGCAGATAGGGCGTGAGGCCGGTGAGACGCCCCGGGGTGGCGCGCGGGCCGCGTGGTCGTGGTCCGCCGTCCGGTGTCTGCACCTCCGTCGGGCCGGAGGGCGGCCGTTCGGTCTTCTGCACGGTCATGCTCGCCATCTCTTTCGTGGGCATCGCGGTACGCAGAGGCGTGGGCTGCGCGGTACGCAGAGGTATGCCGGGGGCGGCGAGGGCGTGTCACCCGCCGCCCCCGGCAAGAGGGGGGTTGTTACTGCTTCTGCGCCAGGCGCTTGTTCAGCTCGCCCTCGACCTGCTTCGCGGCGTCGGCGGGCGACTTACCGTTGAGCACCGCGGTCATGTAGTTCTTGATCGGGTTCGGCGGGTTCTCGACCGCGCCCCACTCCGGGATCAGCGGGGTGGTGCCGCCGCCGGCGGCGGCGGGAGCGGCGGCCTCGGCGGCCGGGTTGCCCTTGAGGTTGGACTCCAGGGCCTTCTTGTTCGGGATCGTGCCGCCTTCCTTGGCGAACTGACCCTCGAACTTGTCCGACAGCGCGATCTTCAGGAACTCCTTGGCCAGCTCCTGCTTCTTGCTGGTCGCGGCCACGGCGAGGTTGGAGCCGCCGAGGAAGACGCCCTCGGGCTTGTCGGCCGTGGCGCCGGGGATCGTGAAGAAGCCGATGTCCTTCTCGATCTTCTTGTTGGCCTTGATCGCGGTCGCGGCCTCCCAGCTCATGCCGATGAAGGCGCCGGTCTTGCCCTTGGCGAAGACCTCGGCCTGCTGCGGGGTGGCCTCGTCCTTGTTCTTGGGGGCCTTGGAGAGGTCCGCGAACTGCTTGTACGTCTTCATGGCCTTGGCGACCTTCGGGTCACCGAGGTTGGAGACGTACTTGTCGCCGTCCTTCTTGACCAGCTCGGCGCCCTCGCCGATGGTGAGGCCGACGAAGTGGTACCAGTTCTGGCCGGGGAGGTAGATCGGCTCGGCGTCGGTCTTCTCGCCGATCAGCTTGAGGTCCTTGAGGAACTCGGCGCGGGTCTTGGGGGTGTCCTTGATGCCGGCTTCGGCCCAGATCTTCTTGTTGTAGACCACGACGCGGTTGAGGACGAACCACGGGGCGGCGTACTGCTTGCCGTCGATGACCGAGGCCTTGTTCATCGACTCGGTCCAGTCGGCGCCGATCGACTCCTTGAGGTCGCCGAGTTCGGCGAGGCCGCCGGTCTTGGCGTACGCGGCGGTCTGGGTGTTGCCGATCTCGAAGACGTCCGGCGGGTTCTCCTCGGAGAGGGCCGTGGTGAGCTTCTGCTGGATGCCGTTCCACTGCTGGACTTCGAACTGCAGCTTGGCGCCGGTCTTCTTCTCGAAGGCCGCCGTGACGTCCTTCTGCCACTTGTCCGGCGTCGAACCGTCCATCGCCCAGAGCGTCAGCGTCTCGCCCTTGAAGCCGTCGGCTCCGCCGGACTTCTTGTCCCCGTCGTCACCGCCGCACGCCGCGACCGAGACCAACATGCCCGCGACACCGATGGCCGCTATGAGCTTGCGCTTCACGTCACCCTCCTCAAGGGATGCCAGTCAACCCCCCACCCGCAGCGACCGAATGGACCGAGATCTGCCCGTGGGACTGGAACCTGGTCTTTAATGGTGTAGACCAGTACGGGGAGCTTGGCCTAGACCTTTAGGGGTGTCAAGGGTGTATAAGAAGGGCTGTCGCGTCCGTTATCGGACCGACACCTGAGCGGGCAAGGCCCTCCCCCCAGGCTCTCGACTTCGCTCGACCAGGGGGCGCCCCCATGGCCCGGTACGTGCCACGATGTGAGCCGCGACAGACGGAGGAGCCGGTGACGGCAGCAGCACAGGAGCCGGAAAGGCTGACTATGGGCACCGAAGCGGGCAGTACCGGGACCGACGAGGGCGCGCCCGCGGAGACCCCCAGCGTCGGCCGGACCGCGCGCGTCCCCAAGTACTACCGGCTGAAGCGGCACTTGCTCGACATGACGGAGACGCTGCCGCCCGGCACCCCCGTTCCCCCGGAGCGCACGCTCGCCGCCGAGTTCGACACCTCGCGCACGACGGTCCGCCAGGCCCTCCAGGAGCTGGTCGTCGAGGGGCGCCTGGAGCGGATCCAGGGCAAGGGCACGTTCGTCGCCAAGCCGAAGGTGTCGCAGGCCCTCCAACTCACCTCGTACACCGAGGACATGAGAGCGCAGGGCCTTGAGCCCACCTCGCAGCTCCTGGACGTCGGCTACATCACCGCCGACGACACCCTCGCCGGCCTGCTCGACATCGGCGCGGGCAGCCGCGTGCTGCGCATCGAGCGCCTGCGCCTGGCCAACGGCGAGGCGATGGCCATCGAGACCACGCACCTGTCCGCCAAGCGCTTCCCCGCGCTGCGCCGCTCCCTGGTCAAGTACACCTCGCTCTACACCGCGCTCGCCGAGGTGTACGACGTGCGTCTCGCCGAGGCCGAGGAGACCATCGAGACATCGCTGGCCACACCGCGCGAGGCGGGCCTGCTCGGCACCGACGTCGGCCTGCCGATGCTGCTGCTCTCCCGTCACTCCCTGGACGCCGCGGGCCGGCCGGTGGAGTGGGTGCGCTCGGTCTACCGCGGCGACCGCTACAAGTTCGTGGCCCGCCTCAAGCGCCCCACGGACTGACCCGCGTACGACCGGCCGGTCCCGCACCGGGGTCTGGCGCGGATCACTTCCCTGCCTTACGTTCCTCCCGTCATCGCATGACGAACGTCATCGCACGATGAACGGGAGGACGACCCGGTGCGCAGAGCAGATCCCCGATCCATCGCCGTCTGGACCGTCGTCGCACTGGTCGGCGCCACGGGCTGGACCGTGCTGGCGCTGGCCCGCGACGAGGAGGTCTCGGCCGCCTGGATGGTGGCGGCGGCCCTCGGCTCGTACGCCATCGCCTACCGCTTCTACTCCAAGTTCGTCGCGTACCGGGTGCTGAAGGTCGACGCGCGCCGGGCCACGCCCGCCGAACGGCTCGACAACGGCATCGACTACCACCCGACCGACCGCCGCGTCCTGCTCGGCCACCACTTCGCGGCGATCGCGGGCGCGGGCCCGCTGGTGGGGCCCGTACTGGCCGCCCAGATGGGGTACCTGCCCGGCACCATCTGGATCGTCGTCGGCGTGATCTTCGCGGGCGCCGTCCAGGACATGGTCGTCCTGTTCTTCTCGACGCGGCGGGACGGCAAGTCGCTCGGGCAGATGGCACGGGACGAGATCGGGCCGTTCGGCGGGGCCGCCGCGCTGCTCGCCGCCTTCGCCATCATGATCATCCTGCTCGGCGTGCTCGCCCTGGTCATCGTCAACGCGCTCGCCGAGTCGCCCTGGGGCACCTTCTCCATCGCGATGACCATCCCGATCGCGCTGCTCATGGGCTTCTACCTGCGGGTTTTGCGCCCGGGGCGGGTCAGCGAGGTCTCCCTCATCGGCGTCGTGCTGCTGCTGATCGCGCTCGTCGCCGGGCGCTGGGTCGCCGAGTCCTCGCTCGCGGACACCTTCACGCTCGCACCCTCGACGCTGGTGATCTGGCTGATCGCGTACGGCTTCGTCGCGTCGATCCTGCCGGTCTGGATGCTGCTCGCGCCGCGCGACTACCTCTCCACCTTCATGAAGATCGGCACCATCCTGCTGCTCGCGCTCGGCGTGGTCGTCTCCCTGCCGACGCTGAGGATGGACCCGGTGACCGACTTCGCCTCGCGCGGCGACGGGCCCGTCTTCGCGGGCTCGCTCTTCCCCTTCGTCTTCATCACCATCGCGTGCGGGGCCCTGTCCGGCTTCCACGCGCTGATCTCATCTGGCACGACGCCGAAGATGATCCAGAAGGAGACGCAGGTCCGGATGATCGGGTACGGCTCCATGCTGATGGAGTCGGCCGTCGCGATCATGGCCCTGATCGCCGCCTCGATCATCGACCCCGGGCTGTACTTCGCGATGAACGCGCCGGCGGGCGTTGTCGGCGACACCGTACAGGAGGCGTCGAAGGCCGTCGCGGGCTTCGGGTACTCCATCTCCCCCGCCGACCTCGCGCAGGCCGCCAAGAACGTGGAGGAGTCCTCGCTGCTCTCGCGCACGGGCGGCGCGCCCACGCTCGCGGTCGGCGTCTCCGAGATCTTCTCGAAGGTCACGGGCGGCTCGATGCGGGCCTTCTGGTACCACTTCGCGATCATGTTTGAGGCGCTGTTCATCCTGACCGCGCTCGACGCGGGCACCCGCGTGGGCCGCTTCATGCTCCAGGACATGCTGGGTAACGTCTACAAGCCCTTCAAGAACGTGAGCTGGAAGCCCGGCCTGGTGCTGACCAGCGCGGCCGTCACCGGCCTGTGGGGCTACTTCCTGTGGGTGGGCGTGCACGAGCCGCTCGGCGGGATCAACCAGCTCTTCCCGATCTTCGGCATCGCCAACCAGCTCCTCGCCGCCGTCGCCCTCACCGTCTGCACGACGCTGCTCGTGAAGTCCGGCCGCCTCAAGTGGGCCTGGATCACGGCGGTTCCGCTCGCCTGGGACGCCACGGTGACACTCACGGCGAGCTGGCAGAAGGTGTTCTCCGGCGACCCGCGGGTCGGCTTCTTCACCCAGCGCTCGATCTACCAGGACGCCATCGACGACGGCAAGGTCCTGCCGCCCGCCAAGTCCATGGACGACATGCACACCGTGGTAACCAACTCCACGGTGGACGGGGTCCTTTCGGCGGCGCTCGCCCTGCTCATCGTCATCGTGATCGTCGACGCGGCCCGGGTCTGCTTCCGGCACATCAGCGACCCCGAGGCCTCCCGGCTGAGCGAAGTGCCTTTCGTGGAGTCGAAGTTGACGGCACCGGCCGGCCTCTTCCCGACCGCGCAGGAGAAGCGGGAGCTCACCTCGTGACGTGGGTACTGCGGGTGCTGCGGTGGATCCGCTGGTACGCGCGGGAGTTGACCGACGAGTCCGCGTACGACCGCTATGTCGCGCACGCGCGGAAGGCGCACCCAGGGGCGTCCGTCCCTTCCCGGAGGGAGTTCGAGCGAATGCGGACGGACCGCCAGGAGTCGGACCCCCGGCAAGGATTCCGCTGCTGTTGAACAGGCGCTTCGGCACATCCGGCACTCGTCCGTTATCCGGACAGGGGTTCCATAGATCAAGACTCTCGCCTAGATTTCCCGCACGTTAAGCATGGGATAAGCGAGGGAACGGAGCCGCGATATGTCAGATGCGCCTGAAGTGGACAGACCGGTGGTCACACCGGTCCGGGTGGTCATCGCGGCCTGCCTTGTCGCACCCTTCGTGGCCATGCTCTGGGTGGGTTCGTACGCGAAGGTCGAACCGACCTTCCTCGGCATACCGTTCTTCTACTGGTACCAGATGGTCTGGGTGCTTCTCTCCACCGTGCTCACGATGATCGCGTACAAGCTGTGGCAGCGTGACCAGCGCGCCCGCAAGGAAGGTGCGCGGTCATGAACGGCGGAGTCAACGGCGTCGCGCTCGCCGTCTTCATCTTCTTCTTCATCGCGGTCACCGTCATGGGCTTCCTCGCCGCCCGCTGGCGCAAGGCCGAGAACGACCAGAGCCTGGACGAATGGGGCCTCGGCGGACGGTCGTTCGGCACCTGGGTCACGTGGTTCCTGCTCGGCGGCGACCTCTACACCGCGTACACCTTCGTGGCCGTCCCCGCGGCGATCTACGCGGCGGGCGCGGCCGGGTTCTTCGCGGTGCCGTACACGATCCTCGTCTATCCGCTGATCTTCACCTTCCTGCCGCGCCTGTGGTCAGTCTCGCACAAGCACGGCTATGTGACGACCTCCGACTTCGTGCGCGGGCGCTTCGGCTCGAAGGGGCTCTCGCTGGCCGTCGCGGTCACCGGCATCCTCGCCACGATGCCCTACATCGCGCTCCAACTGGTCGGCATCCAGGCGGTCCTCGACGTCATGGGCGTCGGCGGCGGCCCGGACACCAACTGGTTCATCAAGGACCTGCCGCTCCTGATCGCCTTCGCGGTGCTCGCCGCGTACACCTACTCGTCGGGGCTGCGCGCGCCCGCGCTGATCGCGTTCGTGAAGGACGGGCTGATCTACCTCGTCATCGTCGTCGCGATCATCTACATCCCGATCAAGCTGGGCGGCTTCGACGACATCTTCGCCAAGGCGGGCGACGCCTTCGCGCAGACCAACCCGGCCACCGACAAGCCGCGCGGCGCGCTCGTGCCCGCCGAGGCCGGGCAGTGGACGTACGCGACGCTCGCGCTCGGATCGGCCCTCGCACTGTTCATGTACCCGCACTCGATCACGGCGACGCTCTCCTCCAAGAGCCGCGACGTGATCCGCCGCAACACCACGATCCTGCCGCTGTACTCGCTGATGCTCGGCCTGCTCGCGCTGCTCGGCTTCATGGCGATCGCGGCGGGGATCAAGGTCGACAACGGCCAGCTGGCGATCCCGCAGCTGTTCGAGAACATGTTCCCCGACTGGTTCACGGGCGTGGCCTTCGCGGCCATCGGCATCGGCGCGCTGGTCCCGGCGGCCATCATGTCGATCGCGGCCGCGAACCTCTTCACCCGCAACATCTACAAGGACTTCATCAAGCCCGACGCGACGCCCGCGCAGGAGACCAAGGTCTCCAAGCTGGTCTCGCTCATGGTGAAGGTCGGCGCGCTCGCCTTCGTCCTCACCATGGACAAGACCGTCGCGATCAACTTCCAGCTCCTGGGCGGCATCTGGATCCTCCAGACCATGCCCGCGCTGGTCGGCGGCCTGTTCACGCGCTGGTTCCACCGCTGGGCGCTGCTCGCGGGCTGGGCGGTCGGCATGGTCTACGGCACGCTGGCCGCGTACGGCGTCGCCTCGCCGACGCAGAAGCACTTCGGCGGCTCGTCCGACACGATCCCGGGCATCGGCGAGATCGGTTACATCGGCCTCACCGCGTTCGTTCTGAACGTGATCGTGACCGTGGTCCTCACCTTCGTCCTGAAGGCGCTGAAGGCCCCGGAAGGCATCGACGAGACCTCTCCCGGGGACTACACCGCCGACGCGGGCGACCCGGGCGTCGTCCAGGAACTGCCGAAGGCGACGGCGGGCGCCGGGCACTGACCCACTCGCCGTCACGGCAGAGGGCCGCCGGAAAATCGGCGGTCCTCTGCCGTACCCGTGTTGCACACTGCGCCCCATGGACTTCACGATCACGATCAGATCCGCGCGCCCAGAGGAGTACGAGGCGCTCGGCGACCTCACCGCACAGGCCTATCTCGACGGCGGGCACCTGGACTTCGGGGTGGACGACCCCTATCTCGTGGTGCTGCGCGACGTGGCGGGACGCGCGGCGGCGGCCGAGGTCCTGGTGGCCGAGGCGGGCGGCGAGATACTCGGCTGCGTCACCTACGTCCCGGCCGGCGGCCCGATGGCCGACATCACCCGCGACGGCGAGGCGGAGATCCGCATGCTGGCCGTCTCCCCCGCGGCGCGCGGCCGGGGCACCGGAGAGACGCTCGTACGGGAGTGCGTGCGGCGCGCCGAGGAAGCGGGCCGTACCGCGCTCGTCCTGTCCACGCAGACCTCGATGCACGCCGCCCACCGGCTGTACGAGCGCCTCGGCTTCGTCCGCACACCGGAGCGCGACTGGCGCCCCATCGAGACGGTGCCGCTGCTGACGTACGCGCTGAAGCTCTAGCCACCACTCCGCGAGCCGACACAAGATGTGGGCCCGCTTCAGAGGCCCGGCACAAGATGTATGCTCGTGCTCGCTGTCGCCGCAGGGGAATCCGGTGCAAGTCCGGAACTGTCCCGCAACGGTGCATGTGTACGCGTTTGGCGTACGCGGAGTCCGAGGACCTGCCGACAGTGCGCCCGTGCCGTCCGGCCCGGGTGCCGACCGTCCGGGCCTCGTGGAGTGGGCCGGTGGACGCGGTACGCCGCCCTGTCCGGGTGCGCCCGTGTGCCCTCCCCTCCCCTGGCCCAGAGCCGAGCGAGGGAGTGCCCCACGTGACCATCGCGCCTGCCGAACCCGCGTCAGCGACCAAGCCGACCGCCGAGGGTGGCGAAGGAACCGACGGCCCAGGGGCCGCGCTGCTGCGCACCCTGACCGAACTCACCGTCGACCTTCCCGACGCCGACCCCGGCCGGGTCGCCGCCGCCGCGCTGCGCGGCCGCTCGGCCAAGGCCGACGCGTCGGAGCTGCGGGAGCTGGCGACCGAGGCGGCCGCGGGGCTCATCTCCGACGACCCGGCGTACTCGAAGCTGGCGGCCCGGCTCCTGTCGATCGGCATCCGCGAGGAGGCGGCCACGCAGGGCGTGCGCTCCTTCACCGAATCCGTGGCGGTCGGCCACCGCGAGGGCCTGATCGCCGACCGCACGGCGTCCTTCGTGACCGAGCACGCGGCCCGGCTCGACGCGCTGGTGGACGCCGCGCACGCCGACGGCGCCGACTTCCGCTTCGAGTACTTCGGCCTGCGCACCCTGCACAGCCGCTATCTGCTGCGCCACCCGATCACCCGGCAGGTCATCGAGACCCCGCAGCACTTCATGCTGCGCGTCGCGAGCGGCCTGGCCAAGGACGACGGCGCCGCCGCCGTGGACGAGGTCGCCGCGCTGTACGGCCTGATGAGCCGCCTGGACTACCTGCCGTCCTCGCCTACGCTCTTCAACTCCGGCACCCGCCACCCTCAGATGTCCTCCTGCTACCTCCTCGACTCCCCGCTGGACGAGCTGGACTCGATCTACGACCGCTACCACCAGGTCGCGCGGCTCTCCAAGCACGCGGGCGGCATCGGACTCTCGTACTCCCGCATCCGTTCCCGGGGTTCGCTGATCCGCGGCACGAACGGGCACTCGAACGGCATCGTGCCGTTCCTCAAGACCCTGGACGCCTCGGTCGCCGCCGTGAACCAGGGCGGCCGGCGCAAGGGCGCCGCCGCGGTCTACCTGGAGACCTGGCACTCCGACATCGAGGAGTTCCTGGAGCTGCGCGACAACACCGGTGAGGAGGCGCGCCGCACGCACAACCTCAACCTCGCGCACTGGATCCCGGACGAGTTCATGCGCCGGGTCGCCGGCGACCAGGACTGGTCGCTGTTCTCCCCGGCCGACGTGCCCGAGCTGGTGGACCTGTGGGGCGAGGAGTTCGACGCCGCCTACCGCGGGGCCGAGGCCGCCGGGCTCGCGAAGAAGACGATCCCGGCCCGCGATCTGTACGGCCGCATGATGCGCACCCTCGCACAGACCGGCAACGGCTGGATGACGTTCAAGGACGCCGCCAACCGCACCGCCAACCAGACGGCGGAGCCCGGCCACACCGTGCACTCCTCCAACCTCTGCACCGAGATCCTGGAGGTGACGGACGACGGCGAGACGGCGGTCTGCAACCTCGGCTCGGTGAACCTCGGCGCGTTCGTGGAGGACGGCGACCTCGCCTGGGACCGGCTCGACGAGACCGTCCGGACGGCCGTCACCTTCCTCGACCGTGTCGTCGACATCAACTTCTACCCGACCGAGCAGGCCGGGCGCTCCAATGCCAAGTGGCGCCCGGTGGGCCTCGGCGCGATGGGCCTCCAGGACGTCTTCTTCCAGCTGCGGCTGCCCTTCGACTCCCCCGAGGCGCGCGCCCTCTCCACCCGCATCGCCGAGCGGATCATGCTCGCCGCGTACGAGGCGTCTGCCGACCTCGCCGAGCGCGAGGGCCCGCTGCCCGCCTGGGAGAAGACCCGGACCGCGCGCGGTGTGCTGCACCCCGACCACTACGACGTCGAGCCGGCCTGGCCGGAGCGGTGGGCGGCGCTGCGGGAACGCATCGCCCGGACCGGCATGCGCAACTCCCTGCTGCTGGCCATCGCGCCGACCGCCACCATCGCGTCCATCGCGGGTGTCTACGAGTGCATCGAGCCGCAGGTCTCCAACCTCTTCAAGCGCGAGACGCTCAGCGGTGAGTTCCTCCAGGTCAACGCCTACCTCGTGGAGGAGCTGAAGCGGCTCGGCGTCTGGGACACGCAGACCCGCGAGGCGCTGCGCGAGGCCAACGGCTCGGTGCAGGGCTTCGGCTGGATCCCGGAGGAGGTCCGCGCGCTGTACCGCACGGCGTGGGAGATCCCGCAGCGCGGCCTGATCGACATGGCCGCCGCGCGCACCCCGTTCCTCGACCAGGCGCAGTCGCTCAACCTGTTCCTGGAGACGCCGACCATCGGCAAGCTCTCCTCGATGTACGCGTACGCCTGGCAGCGGGGCCTGAAGACCACGTACTACCTGCGCTCGCGCCCCGCCACCCGCATCGCCCGCGCGGCAGGCTCCAACGCCGCCACCGCCGCCCCCGTCCCCGCGCAGGTCACGGCCGAGGAAGCCGTCGCCTGCTCCCTGGAAAACCCCGAGTCCTGCGAGGCCTGCCAGTAATGAGCACCACCACGAACAGCGAGAAGAACCTCCTCGACCCGGGCTTCGAGCTGACCCTGCGCCCCATGCGCTACCCGGACTTCTACGAGCGCTACCGGGACGCGATCAAGAACACCTGGACGGTGGAGGAGGTCGACCTGCACTCGGACGTGGCCGACCTCGCGAAGATGACGCCCGAGGAGCAGCACCTGATCGGCCGCCTCGTCGCGTTCTTCGCGACCGGCGACTCGATCGTCTCCAACAACCTCGTGCTGACGCTCTACAAGCACATCAACTCCCCCGAGGCCCGGCTGTACCTGAGCCGTCAGCTCTTCGAGGAGGCCGTGCACGTCCAGTTCTACTTGACGCTGCTCGACACCTACCTGCCCGACCCCGAGGACCGGGCGGCCGCGTTCGACGCGGTGGAGGAGATCCCCTCCATCCGCGAGAAGGCGCAGTTCTGCTTCAAGTGGATGGACTCGGTCGAGAAGCTGGAGAGGCTGGAGACCCGGGCCGACCGCCGCCGCTTCCTGCTCAACCTCATCTGCTTCGCCGCGTGCATCGAGGGCCTGTTCTTCTACGGTGCCTTCGCGTACGTCTACTGGTTCCGCAGTCGCGGTCTGCTGCACGGCCTCGCGACCGGCACCAACTGGGTGTTCCGCGACGAGACGATGCACATGAGCTTCGCCTTCGACGTGGTGGACACGGTCCGCAAGGAGGAGCCCGAGCTGTTCGACGACGCGCTCCAGACGCAGGTCACGGACATGCTGAAGGAGGCCGTCGAGGCCGAGCTGCAGTTCGCCCGCGACCTGTGCGGTGACGGTCTGCCGGGCATGAACACCGACTCGATGCGCGCGTACCTGGAGTGCGTCGCCGACCAGCGCCTCCAGCGCCTGGGCTTCGCGCCGGTCTACGGCTCGGAGAACCCGTTCTCCTTCATGGAGCTCCAGGGCGTGCAGGAGCTGACCAACTTCTTCGAGCGCCGCTCCTCGGCCTACCAGGTCGCGGTCGAGGGATCGGTCTCCTTCGACGACGAGTTCTGAGTCCACCACCGAACGGCCCGGGTGTGCCCGCCCCGTCACGGGGGGCGGGGCGGGCACACCCGGGGCCACACCTGCTCGCTCAGCGCGGTTCGGCCCGCAGGACGAGCCGCTTGGGGTGCAGGGTGATGCCGACGCGGGTGCCGGTGTCGGTCTCCGCGACCGGCGCCAGGCGCCACCTGGGGGCCACCGTGCCGAGGATCAGGGCCAGTTCGGCCAGGCTGAAGTGGTCGCCGGGGCACTTTCGGTTGCCGACGCTGAACGGCATCATCGCGAACTCCGGTACGTCACCGGCGCGTTCCGGATTCCAGCGGTCCGGGTCGAACTCCAGATGCCGCTCGAAGGAACGCGGGTCGCGCTGCATCGCGTACACGCTGTAGACGAGGTCCGCACCGCGCGGAATGCGATAGCCGCCCAGTTCGGTTTCGGCCACGGACCGGCGTGTGAATATCCAGGCCGCCGGCCGTATCCGCATGGCCTCCGTGATGACATTGCGCAGGTGCGGCAGGGCCCCGAGATCGGCGAATGTGATCGCTCGGCCCCCGGCCACGGAATTTACCTCTTCAACCAATCGCCTTTCCTGTTCCGGGTGTTCGATGAGCAGCTGGAAGGTCCACGCCAGCGTCGACGCGACATTCTCCGCTCCTGCGACGACGAGTGATACCACGTGGTCGTGGATCTCCTGGTCGGCTATCGGCGCCCCGGATTCGTCCGTGGCCCGCAGCAATTCCGCGAGCAGGTCGTCCGGGCCGCCGGGCCCCGCCGAGCGGCGCTCCGCGATGATCTCGTCGACGAGCGCGTGCAGGTCGGCGAGTGCTCTCTCGAATCGCCGGTTGGCGGGTGTCGGCACGCGGTAGAGCGGTCCGACCGAGAGCACCATCCGGCGGTAGAGCCCCTGGAAGACGGTGTGCAGCGAGTCGGCGACGCGGTCCGCCTTCTCGCCGATCGACTCCACCTCCAGGAGCGAGCGCGAGACGATGCGCACGGCCGTGCGGAACATCTCCGCGCTGACATCGACCGTGGCGCCGGGGCGCCAGCGGGCCGCCGTGGCGCGCGCCTCCTCCTCCATCACCCTGGCGTAGTCGGCGATCCGCTCGGGCCGGAACGCCGGCTGCATCATCCGGCGCTGGCGCCGGTGCAGCTTGCCGTTGCTGGTCGCCACGCCCTTGCCGAGGAGGACTTCGAGGGTGTCCCAGAGCGGTCCGCCGACGATGAACTCGGGACGCTTGAGCATCGCGCCGACCAGCTCCGGATCGCAGACCGCGTACGCCGTCCTGGGCCCCAGCCTGATCCGTACGAGGTCCCCGTGGTCGCGCAGCGCGGAGAGGAAGCCGAGCGGGTCGCGCACCAGGTTCCAGGCGTGGCCGAGCAGGGGGGCGCCGCCTTTGACGAGTATCGGGGTGCGCAGCGGGCCGGGTCCCGACGCGGCCGGTGCGGGTATTGCGGATTCGACGCTCATTCCTCACCTACCAGTTCGTTTTCCGCCAGGACGTCTTCCGTCACATACGGGGGCATGGACCGGTCGTCCCAGCTGTCCACCCGATAGCGACCGGATTCATGATGGAACCAGTACACGGAAGAGAACCAGTTCCGCATATTGAAGACGCAGGACTGCACCGCGTTCGCGAGTTCTTCTCCTTCCGCCGTTCCGTCGGACAATCTCCGGGCGAGCAGCAGGACTTCCTCCTCCGCGTCCAGGAAATCAGCGACGCATTGCGTGACCCGCCGGTGGACTTCCCGTACGGCTTGTTCGAGCGTCATCCCTTCGTGCTGAATGAGGCTGATCCCGAGATTGTGCAGTTCGTCGCCCGCGAGTTCTTTGGGGAGCGAGCACAGGTCGTTGTACCAGGCCGAGAAGTCCTGGGTGGCGAGGGCCGCCCGCCGGTACGCGGTGTGGTTGCGCACGGTGTGCGGCAGTTCGCGGCGCGCGGTGGGTTCGAGCAGGTCGATCCACGCCCAGTGCGCGAAGGTGAGGCGGCGCAGCTCCACGTACGCCTCGACCGAGGGGACCGTGCCGCTGCGCCGGTTCCTGAACTCCAGGTCGTACGCCTCGATCACGGGGTGGAAGTGGCGGGCGAATCTGGCGTTCCAGCTGGGGCCGAGGAAGGCGTACAGCCGGCGGACGCAGTCCGCGAATCCCGCGACCAGGGGGTCGCGGTGGTGGAGGTACTGCCGGGGGGCGTCGAGGGCGCCGTGCAGGCCGCGGCAGAGCCACCGCCACTGTGCCGCCCTGCCGTGCACGGAGTCGCGGTCGTGCCGGTCGTCCCAGGCGAAGAACCAGCTGCTGAGATCCGCTATCGCGGTGAGCAACTCGTCCGGCGCGCCAATGTAGTAGCCCGCCACCAGGTCGGTGTAGCAGAGGCTGTCCGCGTACCGCTCGACCTTGTCCGGCGGCATGAGCCGCATTTCCCGTAGCCAGGTCCTGGACTTCTCCTGAAGCTTTGGCCAATACGGGTGCAGACGGCGAGGAAACGCTGCCTCGATCACTGGAACGGCCAGTGCCGGTGGGACCGATACCGCCTGAGTGTGTGGCTGTGTCTGTGAAGTGCTTCCGGAATATGCAGGCACGGACAAACCCCTTTCAGCCGCCTGGGCGGCACACGCCCCTCCCGCCGTGCCGGGCGCGCGCCGTTGCGTATCCCCGCGCTTTCCATTCAGCACCACAACTGACCGTTCAGGGAACAGATTTGCGCCATTCACTACCCCCCAGTGCCGAGAACATCCTTGTACGTGACTGAATATGGATCTTCAACAGCCGGTTCTGCTCGCACTGGTGAGCGGCTCACGCCAAAGGCCCCTGGCCGGGATGGAGTTCCCGACCAGGGGCCACTGGTGTCACACGGTTCCCACGCCGCTCAGGCGGCGCGTGCGTCAGTCATTGGGCACCACGGGGTAGCGCGGCGTGCCCTCCGCCATCTGGCGGAGCGCGTCCTTGCGCTCCCTCTTGGAGAGGCGGTCGATGTACAGGTAGCCGTACAGGTGGTCCGTCTCGTGCTGGAGGCAGCGCGCGAAATAGCCACTGCCGCGCACCTTGATGGGGTTGCCCTTCTCGTCCTGGCCGGTCACCTCGGCGTAGTCGGGGCGGGCCAGCGGGGCATAGGCGGTGGGCACGGAGAGGCAGCCCTCGCCCGAGTCGTCGAGGCGGCGGCGCTCGGCGGGCAGCTCGGTCAGGACCGGGTTGCAGACCACACCGACGTGTCGCACGCCCTCGTCGTCCATGCAGTCGTAGACGAAGACCTTCAGGTCGACGCCGACCTGGTTGGCGGCCACGCCCACGCCCTGCGCGACGCGCTGGGAGGCGAACATGTCGTCGACCAGCTTCGCCAGCTCGTCGTCGAAGGACGTGACGTCCTTGCACTCCTTGTGCAGGACCGGATTGCCGACGACCGTGATCGGGCGCGCCGTGCCGCGCTCGCGGTAGGCCGTCTCACGCTCCTCGCAGTCCTCCGTGTCGATGACGAAGCCCTCGTCGTCGACGGGGAGCACCCCGCCGGAGGCCTGCTGCTCAGTGTCCTGCGCCATGTCCGCCGTAAGCCTTCCGTGAAACCCTCAAGAGTTTGTGCCGGTACAGCCTACGGCGAAGTGGCGACCGGCCTCCCCGGGTCAGCAGACCTCTTCGAGATCCCGCCAGTCCCGCGAGTCCGGGCTGTCCGCGACCCAGCTGTCGAGGAGCCCGCGCACCAGGGCGGCGGGCGCCGCGATGCCGCACTCGCGCTCCGGCACCCAGATCGCGCCGGGGCTGCGGTGACCGAGCGGACCCGGATGGCCCGGCTCGCTGTGGTCGTGCGGGTCCAGGTGCTCGCCGTCGCCCTCGTCGCTCGGCATCCGGGACTCGGAGCACATGCGGCACAGCAGCCGCACGGACGACGACCAGTCCTCGGCGGCGAAGCCGGCGTCGGCCGCGAGCTGCTCCAAGGCGTCCCGGTCGTCCTCGGTGGCGGCCTCCAGGAGGACCACCCAGGTCGGCACGGGTGAGGGCGCCCACAGCTCGATCTCGTCGAACACGGGGTACGAGTGTCCGGCCGCCGTCGTCCGCTCGCCGTGCGGGACGCCGTCGTGCAGCACGACCTCGCCCCAGCGGCGTCCGGAGGAGGGCAGCGGGATGGACAGCACCTCGATGCGGGCGGGGTCCAGCCTGCGGCCCCACACCACCTCGGCCTCGCCCTCCGGGGAGAGCCGCACGGCCGCGCTGCCCAGCTCCATGCCCGAGGGCTCGCCGGACGCCGCGACCCCGCCGGGGACCTTCACGCCGTACGCCTGCCAGGCGCGGCGGGCCAGCGGCCAGTCCTGGAGCGCGGTGGCCGCGATGCCCACGTTCCACCAGTCCGGGGCGCCGGCCGAGCGGTCCAGGAGCGCGACGGCGCGCAGCCCCGCGGCCCGCGCCTGTTCCCAGTCGTGCCGGAACTTGTGCAGCAGCGCGAGGTTGAACCAGGACTCGGACAGCCAGGGTTCCAGATCCGCCGCACGCGTGAGCAGTGCGCCCGCGTCCTCGTATCGGCCGTCGCCGATCAGCGTGAACGCGCGGTCGGTCGCCTGCCGCCATGAGGCGGAGGGCCGGTGCCGTCCCTTGCCGAAGATCCTCACGATTCCCGCCTGATTCCCGCCTGTCACGATTTGTCGGAAGTCCCATCTGATGAGGGCGCGGCGTCGGGTCGATGCCCCCGTGCACCCTCTTCTTCGCATCCAACCACGTACGGTCGGACGGCCGCTCATTACCCATGGGTTACCCAGCCGGGGGCGAGCTAAGGCCGCCCCGCGACACCACCCTCGCCAAGGACTCCACGACCTCGGGCTGATAGTCGCGCCCGGTGGCCAGTCGCAGCCTCTCCAAGGCGTTGAGCGGCCCGCCGAGGGCTCCCGAGGGTCCTTCTCCCCGCGCCATCTCGTCGTACGCGTTCGCGGCGCGCACAATTCGTGCCGTGAGCGGCTGATCGCGGTACGGGTCGGCCTGGCGCTCCACGACGACGGCGACCGCGGAGTCCACCCCGGTCTGCCGTACGACGGCGCCGCCGAGCAGGGCTATTCGGCGCTGCTGCGCCTCGGGCAAGGCGGCGGTGGCGCCCTCGGGCACGGGGTCGACGAGGGACAGCTGGCCGATGTCGTGCATCAGCGCCGCGTACTCCAGGACGGTGAGGTCCGGACCGGTGAGTCCGAGGTCCCGCCCGACGGCCCGGCTGAGCCCGGCGACGCGGTGGGCGTGGCCCTGCGGGGTGTACCCGGCGACCTCGGTGGCCCTGGCCAGCGACGCGATGGTCTGGCGGTAGGTGGCCCGCACCGCCGCGTACCGCCGGAAGGAGAGCTGGGTGAGCAGCAGCGGGAGGCTGAACACGGGCAGCGCCCAGAGCCCCGCCACGGCCACCGCGAGCGCCATCACGGCTCCGGTCGCGCAGACGGCGGAGCCGATGCCGAGCATGGCGCGCAGCTCGTCGCGGAGCAGCGGACCGAACGGCCAGCGGGTGCGGGCGTGGGCCATCGCGGCGGCGAGGACGGCGTCGCAGAGCGCGGTGAGGACGAGCAGGGCGACGATGACCAGCGCGTACCAAGGGCCGTGGCCTGCCCAGTCCTTCAACTTGCCGGAGTTGTAGAGGGGTTGGAAGCAGACGGCGGCGAACGCGACGGTCAGTACGCGCCGCGCCATCTGGTCGGGTGTGGGCCCCCGGCCGATCGCCACGTGCGGTACGGCTCCCACGAGGGCGGCCGCGACGACCACGGCGATCACCTGGGGCACGCCGTGGTGCGTGGCCGTTCCGGCGTTCTGTCCCAGCAGTGCGTACGCCAGGGCCCCCGCGGCCCCCAGCGGCGCGGGCTCCCGCTGCCTCCCACTGCCCCACCGGGCCAGCTCCCCGAGGCCGATCATCACCCCGAAGGCAAGCGCGACGGGCCTTTCGGCGATGCCGTGCCAGAGGGTCCACCCGAGAGAAACGACGGCGATCACCCCGGCGAGCCCGCACGCCGCCGTCGTTGTGCCCACAGCGCCGCGGGCCGACAAGGAGGCCCTCACCGCGGTACCGCAGGTGCGGGAACACCCCGAGCCGCGGGCAAGCCGCCCTCGGGCCCATCCGAAGTAACCCCGGGATGCCACCCGTCCCGGCCGAGCGCACGCGCCAGTGCGGCGACCATCGCCGGATCGAACTGCGCCCCCGCACACCGAGCCAGCTCCTTGAGAGCGGAGGACACCGGCCGCGCCCGCCGGTAGGACCGCGTGGACGTCATCGCGTCGAAGGCGTCGGCCACGGCCACCACCCGCGCGCACTCGGGGATCTGCGCCCCGGCGAGCCCGTAGGGGTATCCGCTGCCGTCGATCCGCTCGTGGTGGTGCAGGATCGCCGCCCGCGCCTCGCCGAGGAACCCGATGCCGCGCACCATCTCGTGTCCGTACTCGGGGTGGAGTTCGATGACGCGCCGTTCGGCCGGGGTGAGGGGGCCGTCCTTGCGCAACAGCCGGGTGGGCACGCCGAGTTTGCCGACGTCGTGCAGGATCCCGGCGAACCGCAGGACCTCGATCCGCTCGTCGTCCATGCCCAGCTCGCGCGCGATCATCACCGAGGCCCGGCCGACCCGCTCGCTGTGCCCGCGGGTGTACTTGTCCTTGAGGTCGACGGCCTGGACGAGCGCCCGGATGGTGGCCTGATGGGCGGCCCGCTCACGGTGGTACTGCGCGAACGCCCAGCAGGAGACGCCCATCGGGAGCAGCACGAGCAGCGCGGCCGGTGGCCCGTACGGACTGGTCCACAGGACCGCCATCATCAGCCCGGCGAGGCCGTGTACCGCGACGGGCGCGAGCGAGCGCGGGAAGAGCCCCCGCCACGCGCCGCGTACGGGGATCCGCTCGGCGGTCGCGAGGATCCCGCCGTCCAGGGCGGCGAGGGCGGCGGAGAAAGCGAGCAGGGCGGCCCCGGCGGGCGCCAGGACCTGCGGGAAGTCGGGTGCGGCCCCGGCCGCGGGCCCGCCCAGTACGCCGTACACCCCCGCCGCCGCCCAGGAGGCCAGGGCCAGCTGGGCCGCGCGCCAGAGGCGGCGGACCTGCCGGGGGCGGCGATCGACGCGGGCGAGGAGCGCGCCCGGCACGGCGACGAGGGCGGCGGCAGCGGGGGGCAGCAGGAACACCCCGGCGAGCAGTACGGGAAAGAAGGTTCCTGCGGTGAGGCCGCGGGGAAGGGTGAGCCGCTCGCATCCGGCGTAGAGCGCGACGAGGAACGCGACGGTCGGCCAGGGGGTGCGCCCGCTCAGCACGGGCGAGGCACAGGCGGCGCCCGCCAGGGCGACGCACAGGATGTACACGCGGGCCCACGCAGGCATCGACCGCATGGCGTTCTCCTCCCCGTTCCAGGTCGCAAGACCCAGATCCGGAGACTAGAACGCCTGCCCCACGGGCAGCACTGCACAGCGGGGAATTAGCACATTCGAGTGACGATGAGGCGCTTTTACGCCTCCGAGGCCGTCGCCTGCGAGGGCGATACGCCCGGTGCGGCGTCGTGGGTGACGTCCTGATCGGGCACGGCCTGCCCGGACCGGATGAGGTCGATGCGCCCCATGACCTTCGCCCGCAGGTCGATGGGTACGTCGTCCTGCCCGCAGCAGCGCTTCACCAGCTTCTTGACGGCCTGCTCCAGGCCGTACTTCTCCAGGCACGGCGAGCACTCCTCGAAGTGCGTCTCGAACTTGGTGCAGTCGCTGTCCGGCATCTCGTGGTCCAGGAACTCATAGAGATGGTCCAGGACTTCACTGCAGTCAGTCTCGTGCGGCTCTCCGCAGCTCATGAGCCCGAGCCTTTCGTTCCGTTCGACTCCCCGGCACCCGCCGGGACGAGCCCGCGCTCACGGGCGTAGTCCTCCAGCATGCCGCGCAGTTGGCGTCGGCCCCGGTGCAGCCGGGACATCACCGTACCGATGGGTGTCCCCATAATGTCCGCGATCTCCTTGTACGCAAAGCCCTCTACATCGGCCAGATAGACGGCGATGCGGAATTCCTCGGGGATCGCCTGGAGCGCCTGCTTCACGTCGGAGTCGGGCAGGTGGTCCAGCGCCTGCGACTCGGCGGAGCGCAGACCCGTGGACATGTGCGACTCGGCGCGCGCGAGCTGCCAGTCCTCGATCTCCTCGGCGGCGCTGCGCTGCGGCTCGCGCTGCTTCTTGCGGTACGAGTTGATGAACGTGTTCGTGAGGATGCGGTACAGCCACGCCTTGAGGTTGGTGCCCTCGCGGAACTGGTGGAACGACGCGTACGCCTTCGCGTAGGTCTCCTGCACCAGGTCCTCCGCGTCCGCCGGGTTGCGCGTCATGCGCAGCGCCGCGGAGTACATCTGGTCGAGGAACGTCAGCGCGTCCCGCTCGAAGCGGGCCGTGCGCTCCGCGGCCGTCTCAGAGCCCTCTTCGGGGCGCTCCGCCTGGCCGTGCTCGGTCCCTGCGTCGGTCCCAGTGACCGGACCCACCTCCTCCAACGACGTGGCGAGGCCGAAAGCAGCCCCACTCGAATCGGAGGATAGACGACGATCCACTCCGCGCGCCGCCCGAATAGTTGCGGTTTTGGGTGCGCTCAAGACCGTCCACTCCAGGTCAGCTGCGCTGGAGCGGTTCGGGCAGATGGTCGAACCCATGCGGCGGACTCCCTCTCGTACGAACACGTCTGCGACGGTGTGCACCGTCTGTTCGCGACAACAGAGGTCACGCGTCCAACATTCCCGCCCACCGCGTCACAGCGTCCGTGACGATCGCCACGGCCTCGTCCTGGGTCAGCTCCGCCTTCTTCGGCACCGCGAAACCGTGATCGCCGTAGGGCACTTCCACCAGTTCGTAACGGCCGCCCGGGAACTCGGCGGGCTTGCCGAAGGGGTCGTTGCCGCCCTGCACGACGAGGGTCGGCACCCCGGCGCCGAGCAGCTCGTCGGCGCGGGACTTCTCGGGCTTGCCCGGCGGGTGCAGGGGGAAGGAGAGCGCAAGCACTGCGGCGGCGCCCAGCTCGGTGGCCGTGCGGCAGGCCACGCGGGCGCCGGCGCTGCGACCGCCGGAGATCACCGGAAGCCCCTTCTTCTCCAGGGCGGGCCAGATTCCCCGCCAGCCCACGTCCAGCGTTTTGGGCGCGGGCGCCAGCTTCTTGCCCGCCACGCGCCAGGGCTGTTCGACGAGGGCGACGCTCACGCCGTGCGCGGGCAGCGCGGCCGCGATGGCCCGGAGGTCGCGGGCCTCGATGCCGCCACCGGCGCCATGGCTGAGAGCCAGCAGGAGGCGGGCCTTCTTCTCGGCCGGGTGCCAGGTGATCCGGGCGTCACCGGCGTCGGTCCCGACGATCTCGCTCCGGGGCATGTCGTGGGTCGCGTCAGAGGTCACGTCAGAAGAGTGTGCCCTCTTCCGGGCCGTCCAGCTCCTTCAGCAGCTCCGGGCCGTTGTTGCGTACGTTGCTGACCGCCGTCGACACGGGGTAGGCCCGCATCAGCCCGGCCGGGGGCGGCTCCAGGAGCGGGCGCAGGTCCTCGACGTCCGTGCGGGCCGGGTCGAGCCAGGCGTCCCAGCGGTCGGGCGTCAGCATCAGCGGCATCCGGGGGTGGATGTCGGCGAGCGAGCGCGGGCCCTCTGCGGGGGCGACGGCGAGCGGCGTGGTCTCGGCCTCCGTGGTGATCACGGTGCAGGTCACCCACCAGGCCAGGGGGTGCTCGTCGGGCAGGGTCTTGTCGCGCCAGAATTCGTAGAGGCCCGCCATGGCGAAGACCGAGCCGTCGGCGGGGGTCACGAAGTACGGCTGCTTGCGGGGCCGCTTCTTCTTGCCCTCGACCTCCAGCTGCCGTTCCTCGGGCGCGGTCACCCACTCGTAATAACCGTCGGCGGGCAGGACACAGCGGCGGGAGGCGAAGGCCCGGCGGTAGGACGGCTTCTCGTGGACGGTCTCGGCGCGGGCGTTGATCATCCGGGCGCCGCCCTCGGGCGTCTTGGACCAGGAAGGGACGAGACCCCACTTGAGCGTACGCAGCTGGCGAACCGGAGCCGGGTCCTCGGCGTCCTTCAGTGGACGGTCGAGAACCGCGTAGACCTCTTTGGTGGGAGCCACGTTGTAATCGGGGACCAGCTCTTCCTCGGCCTGCTCCCACTTCTGGATCTCGAAGATCCCCGCGAGGTCCTCCGGCCTACGACTCGATGCATACCGTCCGCACATACGTGCCAGACTGCCACGACCCGATCCCCCAGAGGAGCCAGTTCCGACAATGGAAAGCACCGCCAACGCCAGCCTGGCAGCCCTGTGGGACCGCGTGTTCGGTACGCAGTCCGCGCCCGAGCAGTGGCTGGTGATCGCTGCGGGCGTGCTGGCCCTCGCCGTCGTCGTGCCGCACCGCATATGGCGCCTGGCCCGCAATGCCATCACCATCGCGCACGAGGGCGGCCACGGGCTGATCGCCCTGCTCACCGGGCGCCGCCTCGACGGCATCCGGCTGCACTCCGACACCTCGGGCCTGACCGTCTCGCGCGGCAGGCCCACCGGCATCGGCATGATCCTGACCGCGGCGGCGGGCTACACCGCTCCCCCGCTGCTCGGCCTCGGCGGCGCGGCACTGCTCTCCTCGGGGCGCATCACGGCACTGCTGTGGATCGCCACCGCGCTGCTCGTCGCGATGCTGGTGATGATCCGCAACGCGTACGGCGCCCTGACGGTGATCCTGACCGGCGGCACCTTCCTCCTGGTGTCCTGGCTCGCGAACACCGACGTGCAGGCGGCTTTCGCGTACGCGGTGGTGTGGTTCCTGCTCCTCGGCGGCGTCCGTCCCGCCTTCGAGCTCCAGGCCAAGCGCAGGCACGGCGGCGCGGGTGACTCGGACGCGGACCAGCTCTCGCGCCTGACGCACGTACCCGCCGGGCTGTGGCTCTTCCTCTTCCACGCCGTCTCGCTCTGCTCCTTGATGGGCGGGGCGCGCTGGCTCCTCGCCGTCTGAGCGGGGTCACCGGCAGCCACTAAAGTGAGGGCATGACCGCAACCCCGGCGCACACCGCCCTCTGGCCCGCCCCGCACGCAAGCGGAGCCGTCACCGCGACGGTCCACGTACCCGGTTCGAAATCGGTCACCAATCGCGCGCTCGTCCTGGCCTCGCTCGCCGCCGAGCCCGGCTGGCTGCGCCGCCCGCTGCGCTCCCGCGACACGTTGCTGATGGCGGGTGCCCTGCGCGCGATGGGTGTCGGTATCGAGGAGACGGTGTCGTCCAGCTCCTCCGTGGCGGGCGGCCCGGGCGAGGCCTGGCGCGTGATCCCCTCGGGCCTGCACGGCCCGGCCACGGTCGACGTCGGCAACGCGGGCACGGTCATGCGCTTCCTGCCCCCCGTCGCCGCGCTCGCCGACGGCCCGATCCGCTTCGACGGCGATCCCCGTTCGTACGAGCGGCCCCTGACCGGCGTGATCAACGCCCTGCGGGTGCTCGGCGCCCGCATCGACGACGGCGGCCGCGGCGCGCTGCCGCTGACCGTGCACGGCGGTGGTGCCCTGGACGGCGGGCCGGTCGAGATCGACGCCTCGTCCTCCTCCCAGTTCGTCAGCGCCCTGCTGCTGTCGGGCCCGCGCTTCAACCAGGGCGTGGAGGTCCGTCACGTGGGGGGCGCCCTGCCCTCCATGCCGCACATCCGGATGACGGTCGACATGCTCCGCTCGGCGGGCGCGCAGGTGGACACCCCGGAGGCGGGCGGCGAGCCGAACGTATGGCGGGTCACTCCCGGCGCGCTGCTCGGCCGCGACCTGACCGTCGAGCCCGACCTCTCCAACGCCCAGCCCTTCCTCGCCGCCGCCCTGGTCACCGGCGGCACGGTCACCATCCCGGACTGGCCCGCGCACACCACGCAGCCCGGTGACGCGCTGCGCCAGATCTTCACGGAGATGGGCGGGTCCTGCGAACTGACCGAGCAGGGCCTGGTGTTCACCGGCTCCGGTGCGATCCACGGCCTCGACGTCGACCTGAGCGAGGTCGGCGAGCTGACCCCCGGCATCGCGGCGGTCGCGGCCCTCGCCGACTCCCCCTCCACGCTGCGCGGCGTCGCCCACCTGCGGCTGCACGAGACTGACCGCCTCGCCGCGCTCACCAAGGAGATCAACGGACTCGGCGGTGACGTCACCGAGACCGCCGACGGCCTGCACATCCGGCCGCGACGGCTGCGCGGCGGCGTCTTCCACACCTACGACGACCACCGCATGGCGACCGCGGGCGCGGTCATCGGCCTCGCGGTCGACGGCGTACAGATCGAGAACGTGGCGACGACGGCGAAGACCCTCCCGGACTTCCCCGATCTCTGGACCGGAATGCTCGGGAACTGACGGGCGGAACGAGAACATGCGCCGCTACGGCAAGAACCCCGACGAGGACGACATCCGCGTCCGCCCCAACCGCAAGGGCAACCGCCCCCGCACCCACATCAGGCCCAAGCACGAGGACGCGGCCGAGGGCATGGTCCTCACCGTGGACCGCGGCCGGCTGACCGTGCTGGTCGACGACCGGATCGTGATGGCCATGAAGGCCCGCGAACTGGGCCGCAAGGCCGCCGTGGTGGGTGACAGGGTCGCGGTCGTCGGGGATCTGTCCGGCAAGAAGGACACCCTCGCGCGGATCGTGCGGATCGCCGAGCGGACGTCCGTCCTGCGGCGCACCGCCGATGACGACGACCCGTACGAGCGGGTGGTCGTGGCCAACGCCGACCAGCTCGCGATCGTCACCGCCCTCGCCGACCCCGAGCCGCGCCCGCGCCTGATCGACCGGTGCGTCGTGGCGGCGTACGACGGCGGGCTCGAACCGATCCTCGTGCTGACCAAGTCGGACCTGGCATCGGCCGACAAGCTCCTGGAGACCTACTCCACCCTCGACATCCCCTACGTGGTCACCAGCCGCGAGGAGTTCACCGACGGCGCGGAGCTGGCGCGGGTGCACGAACTGCTCGACGGCAAGGTCACCGCCTTCGTCGGGCACTCCGGGGTGGGCAAGACGACGCTGGTGAACGCGCTGGTGCCCGAGGAGCGGCGGCGCACGACGGGGCACGTCAACGCGGTCACGGGCCGGGGCAGGCACACCACCACCTCCGCGCTCGCGCTGCCGCTCGCGGACGTGGGCGGCTGGGTGATCGACACCCCCGGCGTGCGGTCCTTCGGGCTCAACCACGTCGATCCGTCCCGCGTCATCCTCGCCTTCCCCGACCTGGAGCCGGGCACGGTGGAGTGTCCGCGCGGCTGTAGCCACGACGAGAAGGACTGCGCCCTGGACGCGTGGGTCGCCGGCGGCCACGCGGATCCGCAGCGCCTCTACTCCCTGCGACGGCTGCTGGCGACGCGGGAGCGGCGCGAGGACGACTGACCTGGTGGACTGACCTGGCCGTTGTTTGCGCCTGCGTGGCACCAGGTAGGAATCGTGGACGAGTGCGGGAGGCAGGACATGGCGTGGCTGCTGGTCATCGTGGCGGGGATTCTCGAGACCGGCTTCGCGGTCTGTCTGAAGCTCTCGCACGGCTTCACCCGGCTCTGGCCGACGATCGCGTTCGCCTGTTTCGCGCTCGGCAGCTTCGGCCTGCTCACGCTGGCGCTGAAGAAGCTGGACGTCGGACCGGCGTACGCGGTCTGGACGGGCATCGGCGCCGCGGGCACCGCGATCTACGGCATGGTCTTCCTCGGTGACCTGGTCTCCACGCTCAAGATCGTCTCGATCTCCTTCGTGATCATCGGCGTGGTCGGCCTCCAGCTGTCCGGCTCCGCGCACTGAGGCCCTGCCACCCGCCCCCGTGCGCCTACTTGGCGGCCACCCAGCGCCCTATGGCCCCGCGGACCAGCTCCGCGGGGTCGTCGTCGTTCCGGGCGGGCGCGACGACGTACGACAGGGCGAGGCGTACGGCGCTCTCGCAGGCGAGGGCGAGTTCGGGGTCCCTGGGCCTGCCCCGGCCGCCGAGCGCGGTCACCGCCCGGTCGCGCACCAGCGCGAGCAGCTCCGCCGACGAGGGCACCCCGGCGTCCGCCCGACGCTGCGCCGGCACCGAGGACGTGGAGCCGCCGACCCGGCTCGGGGCGGGCAGCCGTTCGCTCCAGCAGCCGGTGAGCGCGGCCCGCACCAGCGCGTTGCCACGGGCGGCGCCGACCGTCCAGGCGGCCACGGCGGCGAGGCGGTCGGCCGGCTCGCGCTCCTCGGCCAGCGCCCGTTCGACGCCGTGCAGGTAGCCGTCGGTCTCGCGGCGCAGCAGGGCGCGGGCGAGGCCGTCCTTGCTGCCGAACTCGTTGTAGAGGGTCTGCCGGGACACCCCGGCGACGGCCGCGACGTCCACCATGCGCACGCCGGGCCACGGTCGCCGGGCCAGCGCTGTGTAGGCCGCGTCCAGTAAGGATTCGCGTGCTGCGGGCATCGTGGCCTCCCGGCGGCCGAAGCGGCTCCGGTTGCCAGAGTTGACGCGCTCGGAGGCACTGTCAATAGCTCCGGCGCGAGCCCGCGCCCCTGGCCGCGCTGCGGCGCTGTGGCTCGCCTCGATCGAGATCGATACTGTTCACCCATGCCCGACTACCACGATGATCTGCGTCTCGCCCATGTCCTCGCGGACGCCGCCGACGCCCAGACCATGGACCGGTTCAAGGCCTTGGACCTCAAGGTCGAGACCAAGCCGGACATGACGCCGGTGAGCGAGGCCGACAAGGCGGCCGAGGAGCTGATCCGCTCCCAGCTCCAGCGCGCCAGGCCGCGCGACGCGATCCTCGGCGAGGAGTACGGCATCGAGGGCACGGGCCCGCGCCGCTGGGTGATCGACCCGATCGACGGGACCAAGAACTACGTACGCGGTGTCCCGGTCTGGGCCACGCTCATCTCCCTGATGGAGGCGGGCGAGGGCGGCTACCAGCCGGTGGTCGGCGTCGTCTCCGCGCCCGCGCTCGGCCGCCGCTGGTGGGCGGCGAAGGGCGGCGGCGCGTACACGGGGCGCAGCCTCACGTCGGCGACCCGGCTGCACGTCTCGAAGGTCTCGCGGCTCTCGGACGCCTCCTTCGCGTACTCCTCGCTGACCGGCTGGGAGGAGCAGGGCCGCCTCGACGGGTTCATGGACCTCACGCGCGCGGTGTGGCGCACCCGCGGCTACGGCGACTTCTGGCCGTACATGATGGTGGCGGAGGGCGCGGTCGACATCTGCGCGGAGCCGGAGCTGTCGCTCTGGGACATGGCGGCGAACGCGATCGTGGTGACGGAGGCGGGCGGCAGCTTCACCGGCCTCGACGGCAGGCCCGGTCCGCACAGCGGCAACGCGGCGGCGTCGAACGGGCTGCTCCACGACGAGCTGCTCGGCTATCTGAACCAGCGCTACTGATCCTGACGCCGTCGGCTGATTCTGACGCGGGCGAGGCCCTGACGCCGTCGGCTGGCCCTGACGCGGTCGAGCGTCCGCGGTCGGCGGCATCCCTGGCCCGCCAGGGCTGCTGAGGCGTTCGTCCCGTACGCGCCCCGAACTGCCCGCGCACGCCCCCTTGTTGACCCCGGGCTTCGCTGCGACTCTGAGAGTCCCCCCACTTGTGAACTTGTGAATCCCTTCTCCAAGCGGAGAGCGGAGGCAATCCTTCGCCCACCGGGAGTTCCCGGATTCACCAAGGAGGTGGCTCACGCCCATGCACGTCCGCGACGCCATGAGCACGGTGGTCCTGACCATCGGCCCCACCCACACCCTGCGCCAGGCGGCCAGGCTGATGTCCGCGCGCCACGTCGGCGCCGCCGTCGTCCTCGACCCCGACACCTGCGGGCTCGGGATCCTGACCGAACGCGACGTCCTCAACTCCGTGGCCCTCGGCCAGAGTCCCGACACCGAGATCGCCGGTACGCACACCACGACCGATGTCGTCTTCGCCTCCCCGGCGTGGACCCTGGAGGAGGCGGCGGACGCCATGGCGCACGGCGGCTTCCGGCACCTGATCGTCATGGACGGGAACGAACCCACCGGCATCGTCTCGGTCCGCGACATCATCCGCTGCTGGGCACCTGTCCGGCGCGCGGCGGCCCAGCTGACGGGCTGAGACACGGCCGGCCGACGGCTGGAGACGCGGCCCGGCCGCCGGGCCGGTACAACGGCGGTGGGCCGGGCCCCCGAAGGAGCCCGGCCCACCGTCATTCGACGACAAGGGGACTGGTTCAGCCGCGCAGGGCCTGGACCGCGGCCTCCAGCCGCTTGCCGAAGTCGCCGTCCGCCTGACGGAAGTTGTCGATCGCCCGTTCGGCGATCTCGTCGCGGGAGACCTTGGCGATGAAGCCCGCGAGGTTGTCGATCAGGCGGCCCTTCTCGTCCTCGGACATCAGGCGGTAGAGGTTGCCGGCCTGCACGAAGTCGTTGTCCTCGGCGTGCCGGGGTGTCTCGTGGTTGCCGGTGGCGCCCGTGACGGGGACGGACTGCCACAGCGCCCGGTCCGTCTGGAACGGGCCGCCGAAGCTGTTCGGCTCGTAGTTCTTCGCGCCCTTGTGGCGGCCGTCGTACAGGAAGCCGTCGCGGGAGTGGGTGCGCGCCTCGGTGGCGTGCGGACGGTTCACCGGCAGGTGGTCGGCGTTGATGCCGACGCGGTAGCGGTGGGCGTCGCCGTAGGCGAAGAGGCGGCCCTGGAGCATCTTGTCCGGGGAAGGACCGATGCCCGGCACGAAGTGGGCGGGGCTGAAGATGGCCTGCTCGACCTCGGCGAAGACGTTCTCGGGGTTGCGGTTGAGCTCCAGCTTGCCGATCTCGATCGGCGGGTAGTCCGCGTGCGGCCAGACCTTGGTGAGGTCGAACGGGTTGAAGCGGTACGTCGCCGCGTCCGCCGCCGGCATGATCTGCACCTGCACGGACCAGGTCGGGAAGTCGCCGCGCTCGATGGCCTCGCGCAGGTCGCGCTGGTGGGAGTCGGGGTCCTCACCGGCGAGCTTGTTGGCCTCGGCCTGGGTGAGGTTCTTGATGCCCTGCTCGGTCTTGAAGTGGTACTTGACCCAGAAGACCTCGCCGGCTTCGTTGTTCCACTGGAACGTGTGCGAGCCGAAGCCGTCCATGTGGCGGTACGAGGCGGGGATGCCGCGGTCACCGAAGAGCCAGGTCACCTGGTGGGTGCTCTCGGGGCTGAGCCCCCAGAAGTCCCAGACGTTGTCCGCCTCCTGCGAGCCCGTGTACGGGTCCCGCTTCTGGGTGTGGATGAAGTCGGGGAACTTGATGGCATCCCTGATGAAGAAGACCGGGGTGTTGTTGCCGACGAGGTCGTAGTTGCCCTCTTCGGTGTAGAACTTCAGCGCCCAGCCGCGCGGGTCGCGCACCGCGTCGGCCGCGCCGAGGTTGCCGGCCACGGTGGAGAAGCGCAGGAACGTCTCGGTCTGCTTGCCGACCTCGGAAAGGAACTTCGCCCGCGTCCACTGCGAGACGTCACGGGTGAGGGTGAAGGTGCCGTAGGCACCCGCGCCCCGGGCGTGCACGACGCGCTCCGGGATGCGCTCGCGGTTGAAGTGGGCGAGCTTCTCCAGCAGCAGCTGGTCCTGGATCAGCATCGGCCCGCCGACGCCCGCGGTCTCGCTGTTCTGGTTGTCGGCTACCGGCGCGCCGGCCTCCGTGGTGAGCGGTCCCTGCGTCACGTGCGCCTCCTGCGTCATCGACCCTGCGGGTGGTTCCTGCGGGTCCTGTCCCTTGGCCAATGCCTGTCCCCTGGCCAACGTCGTAACCGATCCTACGATAGACTTTGTCTAAGTCAAGCGAGCATCCAAAGTCACACCCGTTCGGGACTGGCTCCCCCGCCTGTTAGGCTGGCTCTCATGAGTGACCTGTTGGAACGACTGCGCGGACGCGGCTGGCGCATGACCGCGCAGCGACGCGTCGTGGCCGAGGTCCTCGACGGGGACCACGTCCACCTCACGGCGGACGAGGTGCACGCCCGCGCCATCGACAAGCTGCCCGAGATCTCGCGGGCGACGGTCTACAACACCCTGGGCGAGCTGGTGACCCTCGGCGAGGTCCTCGAAGTCTCGACGGACCGCCGCGCGAAGCGGTACGACCCGAACGCCCACCGCCCCCACCACCACCTGGTCTGCGCCCGCTGCGGCGCGATCCGCGACGTCCACCCCACGGGCAACCCGCTGACCAGCCTCCCCGACTCGGAGCGCTTCGGCTTCACCGTCGAAGGCGTGGAGGTCACGTACCGGGGCGTCTGCCCGGACTGCGCGGCCGCCTGAGTCTCTCCTCCCACTTCCACAAAGGGCCCGGCACCGAGAGGTGCCGGGCCCTTTGTCCGTGGCGGCGTAGAGCGCCGGGTGCGGAAAGCGGCGGGCATGGTAGGCGTCGAAGGACAGAAAAACACCGAAGGCCCGGAACCTGTTGGTTCCGGGCCTTCGGCCTTCAGTAGCGGGGACAGGATTTGAACCTGCGACCTCTGGGTTATGAGCCCAGCGAGCTACCGAGCTGCTCCACCCCGCGTCGGTGAACACAACAGTACGTCAGGGCTACGACCAGCGCAAATCCGTTCCGCGCAGGCATCCCGGGATGCCTGCGCACCCCGGGCACCTAGGCGGAGAGCTCCTGCCGCAACGCCTCGCGCAAGCGCCCCGCCCGCTCGGCGACCTCCGCGGGGCCCAGCTCGACCGCCCGCGACGCCCACCGCTGCCCCTGCGCCAGCTGCCCGCGCCGGGCGTAGAGGAGGGCGAGCCGGAGCGCCGCCCGGCCGTGCCCCGCGTCGGCGGCCCGCGTCCACCACAGCGCGGCCTCGGGCTCGCTCCCCTCGCGGGCGAGCAGCAGCCCGAGGTTGAACGCGCCGTTGCGGCTGCCGGCCTCCGCGGCCTTGCGGTACCAGCGCGCGGCCTCGACGACGTCGCCCCGTCCCGCGGCCAGCATGCCGACCCGGACCTGGGCGCGCCGGTGGCCCTGCTCGGCGGCGCGCTCGTACCACTCCTCGCACTCCGTCTTCTCCGCCGCGGGCTCCCCGAGCGCGGGCGGTGCCGCGGCGGGGCGGCGCGCGTCGAGCAGCGTCCCGAGCCGGTACGCCGCCTCCGCGCTGCCGCCGCCTGCCGCGCACCGCAGGTGCCGTTCGGCTTCCTGCTCGTCGCCCTCGCGCAGCCGTGCGGTGCCGACCTGGAGGGCCGCGTCGGTGTGCCCGTCGGCGGCCGCGCGCTCGTACCAGCGCAGGGCGGAGGCCTCGTCGCCCCTGCTCGCGTACAGGATGCCGAGGTTGAACGCGGCGTCGACGCTGCCCGCCTCGGCGGCCTTGGAGAACCACGGCTCGGCGCCGGCCGCGTCCCCGCCCTGGAGCAGCAGTACGGCCAGCGCGTTGGCGGCCTCGCGGTGTCCGGCGTACGCCGCGCGGCGGTACCACTGGTCGGCCTGCGCGGTCCTGCCCTGCTCGGCGCAGAGCAGCCCGAGGTTGTACGCGCCGTTCACATCGCCCGCGTCCATCGCCGCGCGGTACCAGCGCTCGGCGGTCTGGGTCTCGCCGCGCTCGGCGTGCAGCGCGCCCAGCGCGTTCGCGGCGTTGCCGTCACCGTCCTGCGCGGCCTTGAGCCACCACGTGGCGGCGCTCTCCTCGTCACCCGCGTCGCGCAGCAGGAAGCCGAGCGCGCAGGCCGCCCTGGACTCGCCGTCCTTGGCGGAGTTGAGGTACCAGCGGCCCGCCTCCTTCAGCTCGCCGCGGTGCTCCAGGATCGCGCCGAGGTGCAGCGCGGCCCTGCGGTGCCCGCGCGCGGCGGCCTGGCGGTACCACTGCTCGGCCTCGCCGGCGGGGGTGCGTACGTCCGCGCGAGCGCCCCGGCCGCGCGGCACGGGGCCCTCCCCCCGCTCGGCGGGCTCGCCGCGCTCCTCGGCCGCCCGCCGGTCGAGCGCACGGGCCAGGCGGTACGCGGCCTCGCGGTGGCCGCGCTCGGCGGCCACCCGCATCCAGCGCTCGGAGCCGACGTCCCCGCGGTGCTCCAGGAGGTCCGCGAGCGCGTACGCCCCGAGGGTGTGGCCCTGCTCGGCGGACTGCCGCAGCCAGTACTCGGCGGCGGGCTCGTCGCCGCGCTCGCGGTGGTGGCGGCCCAGCGCGTGCGCCGCGGCCGCGGAACCGGCGACGGCGGCGACCCGCCACCACCCGGCCGCCTCGTCCGCGTATCCGCGCTGGTGAAGAAGGACGCCGAGGTTGTTGGCGGCGGCGCGGTCGCCCTCGGCGGTCGCCGCGCGCAGCAGGGATTCGGCCCCGTCGAGGTCACCGCGGCGGAGCAGAAGGCTTCCCAGGACGCTCATCGCGTCGACATCCCCGGCCTCGGCGGCCAGCCGATGGCGCATCTCGTCGGCGGCCGTCCCGGGATCCTCCCGGTCGGCCGCCTGCACAAACCGCCCTGTATCCAACAGAGTTGCCTTGTCCCCCATAACGTCCATCGTCGCACCACCTGCAACCTGGGTACACCTGGTATACCGCAGCCAGTGAGGTCACTTCAGCGTTTTGTCGACATGCCCACAGAGAGATAAGTGAAACACATTTCCCCCAACTCTCCCCCGTCAGCGCGCCGTTCACATGACTTGGCATAGGACACCCGCACACGACATCACCGCACACGACGAAGGCCCGGATCCGTAAGGATCCGGGCCTTCACCTTGCAGTAGCGGGGACAGGATTTGAACCTGCGACCTCTGGGTTATGAGCCCAGCGAGCTACCGAGCTGCTCCACCCCGCGCCGTTGTGTTCAAACCGTACCACGGCGCGAGGTGGCTCCTTGACCAGCCGCTACTCGCTAGCCACTGCTCTTGTCGTCCTTCTCGGCGTCCTTCTCTGCATCCTTGTCGGAGGGCTTGTCTGCGGGCTTGTCTGCGGGCTTGTCGGAGGGCTTGTCCGCACCGTCGGCGGTGTCCTTCTCCGCCGCCTTGGACGACGCCCTCTCGGCCCGCTCCAGCGCCTCCTGGAGCCGCGCCTGCGCCTCGCCGTACTTCTTCCAGTCGCCTTCCTTCATGGCCTTCTCGCCGTCCTCGAACGCCTTCTGGGCGTCGTCGAGCGCGGCCTGGACCGTCGGGTCGTTCGACTTCGGCGGCTTGGTCGGCTCGTCGCCGTCCTGGTCCTCGGCCGGTGGCTTGGTGCCCGAGCCGGCACCGAAGACCTGGTCGAGGCCCTCCTTCAGGGAGTCCGCGAAGACGGTCTCCGTGCCGTACGACACAGCCACCTTCTTCAGGAGGGGATACGCCGACTTGCGGCCCTGTACGTAGACGGGCTCGACGTAGAGGAAACCGTCGTCCAGCGGCACGGTCAGCAGATTGCCGTAGAGGACGTCGGAGTCGGCGCCCTTCATGTCGCGGACGAAGTTGCCGACCTCCGTCATGGAGTTCAGTTTGTTCTGCACCTGTTCGGGGCCGTCGACGTCGCCGGTCACTCTCAGCAGCTTCATCTGGCCGTAGTTCGCGCTCCTGGCGTCGGCGTCGACCGTCATAAAGGCCCGTAGATTGGGCCGCTCACTCGGGGTGAACGTCGTCGTCAGCGCGAACTGCTGCTGACTCTGGCCCGGCGCCTTCAGGGACAGGTAGTACGGCGGGACCGCACTGTCGTCCTTCTTCGTCGGGTCGTTCGGCACCTGCCAGGCGTCACTCGCGTTGTAGAACTGGCCGGGGTCCGTGACGTGGTAGAGCGTCAGCAGCTCGCGCTGCACCTTGAACATGTCCTGCGGGTAGCGCAGGTGGTCCTGGAGCGCCGACGGGATCTCGCTCTTGTCCTTGACGGTGCCCGGGAACGCCTTCTTCCAGGTCTTCAGGACCGGGTCCTTCTCGTCCCAGGTGTAGAGCTTCACGTCGCCCGTGTACGCGTCGACGGTCGCCTTCACCGAGTTCCGGATGTAGTTGACCTGGTTCTGCTGGGCGATCACCGTGCGCTGGCTGTCCTCCTGCGACAAGGAGTCCTCGGTGGTGTCGCCGAGCGTGGTGCGCGAGGCGTACGGATAGCCGTTGGTGGTCGTGTAGGCGTCGACCACCCACTGGATACGGCCGTCGACCACCGTCGGATAGACGTCACCGTCGATCGTCAGCCAGGGAGCCACCGCCTCCACGCGCTCCTTGGGGGTGCGGTTGTACAGGATCCGCGAGCCCTCGCCGATCGCCCCGGAGTACAGGATCTGCGGCTCCCCGAAGGACACCGCGTACGCGGCGCGGTTGATCGGGTTGGAGAGATTGACCCCGCTGTCGCCCTTGTAGCTGTAGGTCTTCTGACCGCCGCCGTCCTCTTCGTAGTCGAGCTCCTTCTGGGGCCCGCCCACGATCGAGTACTGGGTGGTCTTCTCGCCGTAGTAGATCCGCTGCTCGTACTCCTTCATCTCACCCGTGGTCGGCAGACCGGACTCGGTGAACGCGGGAGCGCCCTTGGAGCCCTTCTTGGTCTCCGTGCCCTTGGCGGCGACGACGCCGTAGCCGTGGGTGTAGGCGAAGTGGTCGTTGATCCAGTTCCGCTTGTCGAGCTTGTTCACGTTCAGCTCGCGCAGGCCGACGATGGTGTCCTGGCCGTTGTAGCGGTCCACGTCCAGCGTCCGCGGGAACTGGTAGTAGCTGCGCTCCTGCTCCAGCTGCTGGAACGTGGGCGAGACGATGTTCGGGTCGTTCAGCCGGTAGTTGGCCGCGGTGTCCGCGTCCTCACGCTTCTTCTGCCGGTCCTCGTCGACCTTGCCCGCGCCCTTGAAGTCCTCGGGCTTCACTCCGCTGATGCCGTAGGCGTTGCGGGTGGCCTCGATGTTCTTCTCGATGTACGGCGCTTCCTTGGCCTGCTCGTTCGGCTGGACCTGGAACTTCTGGACGATCGCGGGGTAGAGCCCGCCGATGAGGATCGCCGAGAGCACCATCAGGCCGAAGCCGATGACGGGAAGCTGCCAGGTGCGCCGCCACAGCGTCGCGAAGAAGAGCACGGCACAGATGACGGCGATGCAGAACAGGATCGTCTTCGCCGGCAGGTACGCGTTGGCGTCGACGTACCGCAGGCCCGTCCAGTTGCCCGTCGCCTTGAAGTCACTGGACTTCACCGCGAGGCCGTACCGGTCGAGCCAGTACGCGATGGCCTTGAGGGAGACGAAGACGCCGAGCAGCACCGAGAGGTGGCCGGTCGCCGCGGCGGTCGCGCGCGCGCCCGGGCTGGTGATGCGCAGCCCGCCGTACAGGTAGTGCGTCAGCGCGGCGGCCACCAGGGAGAGCACCGCGGCCGCGAAGCCGAAGCCCAGCAGGAAGCGGTACCAGGGCAGGTCGAACGCGAAGAACGCCACGTCCATGTGGAACTGCGGGTCCTTCTGGCCGAAGGGCACGCCGTTCACCCACAGCAGCCACGTACGCCACTGACCCGCCGCGGACGCGCCCGCGATCAGACCCACCAGGGCGGTGATCCCGATGAGCAGCCACTTCTTGTACGGGGCGATGCCCATGCGGTACCGGTCGAGGCTCTGCTGCTCCATCGACATGGCGCTCAGGGGCGGGCGCAGCCTGTGCGCCAGCCAGATGTTCACTCCGACCGCGGCCGCCATGAGGAGGCCGAAGAAGAAGAACAAGCCGATCTTGGTCCACAGGGTCGTGGTGAAGACCGATGAGTAATTGACCGAGCGGTACCACAACCAGTCCGTCCAGAACCCGGAGAACATGACGAAGGCCATGGCCAGTACGGCCAGCACGCCCAGTGTCATGAGCAGGGTCCGGACGCGACGGGAGGGTCGGCCCACTCTGATCCGTGGCCCCGTCGGGCCTCCGCCGCGGTCCGGCATCTGGAAAGCCAAGGTGCGCACCTCGAAGTTCGCTGTTGATTCGCTGTTGGTCCGTCAGGCCCCCGAGATCGCGGACCCACACCTATGCAACTTACCTAGGCTTTACTCGGTTCCCGTTTCTCGGGACTAACGAGGCAGGATTGTGACCATGTCCAACACTCCCATGGCAGCGAGCCCCCTCACCCGGGCCGTGCTCGAAATCGACGAGTACGTCTCCGGCCTCGGCTGGGACCGGCCCGCCCGCCTCTTCGCGCTGGTCGACACCGCGCGACTGCGCACCCAAGAACCCGGCCTCGCCTCCCAGCTCGGCCTCGACGACGGCGTGGAACACGCCGGCCTCACCCCTATCGAGCAGGAGGAGATCCCCGCCGACAAGCCGCTGGACGAGTTCCTCGGCACCATCGCCTGGCCGGACGCGGTGACGGGCTGTGCCCTCACGGTGGAGCGCCTGATGCTGCCGCCGTCCGCCGAGACGTCCGTCCCCGAGGGCCTGAGCGAGGCCCAGCTCGCCCAGTGGGTGGCGAAGCACCCGGACCGCCAGGAGGTCCGCATGACGGTGGCGGTGCTGCGTGACGGCGCGCGCGAGTCGGCGCTGCGGCTGCGCGAGAAGGACTCGCCGACCGAGGTCCTCACGGGCTCCGACCTGGTGCCCGGCCTGGCGGACGCGCTGGCGGCGACGTTCGCGTAGGTGCCTGTTTTGGCGTACGCGGGTGGGGCCTCCCCGCTCGCGTACGGCTGTCTCCTGGGCGGGCCGCTACTTGGCGGTGCAGCTCGGCAGGGCGTCGGTGTCGCCCTCGCGGATCTTCTTCAGGGACTTCACCGCGTCGGCGATGGTGTCCACCTTGACCAGGGTGAGGCCGTCGGGGATGTCGCTCGCCGCCGCCGCGCAGTTGCCCTTCGGCGTCAGGAAGTATTGGGCGCCCTTCTCGCGCGCGCCGACCGTCTTCATCTCGATGCCGCCGATCGGGCCGACTTTGCCCTTGTCGTCGATGGTGCCGGTGCCGGCCACGAACTTGCCGCCGGTGAGGTCGTCCGGAGTCAGCTTGTCGACGATGCCGAGTGCGAACATCAGCCCGGCACTGGGGCCGCCCACGTCGGCCAGCTTGATGTCGATCGTGAACGGGAAGGTGTGGTCGGTGCCCGCCTGGATGCCGACGATCGCACGGTCGGCGTCGTCCGCCTTCTTCGTCGTCATCGTGATGTCCTCGGTCCGGGTCGGCTTCTTGCCCGACTTCTCGGCGGCGGCCGCCTCCTTGACCGGGACGATCGTGAAGGTGACGCGTTCGCCGGGCTTGTGCTTGGTGACGAGCTTGGCGACGTCCGTCATCTCCTTGACGGGCGTACCGTCGACCTTCTTGATGACGTCGCCCGCGTGCAGCTTGCCCTCGGCCGGGTCGCCCTTGATGACGGTGGAGACGATGACCTGCGACTCCACGGGAAGCTTCAGCTGGCGCAGCGCCGCGACCTTGGCGCTCTCCTGGGACTGGCTGAACTCCTCGGCGTTCTCCTGAGTGGACTGCTGCTCGGTCTTGCCGTCCGGGTAGAGCGTGTCGTGCGGCACCACGATGTTGTCGTGGGCCAGCCAGCCGTAGACGGCCTCCGCGAGGTTCATCTTGTAGTCGGCGCTCGTGACCCTGACCGTCGTCATGTTGAGGTTGCCGGTCGTGGGGTACGTCTTGTGCCCGGAGATCTGGAGCACCGGCTCGCCGTCGTGGTCGCCGAGGGTGTTCACCGTGGGGCCCGGGGACATCTCCGAGTAGGGCACTTTGATGAGCACTCCGGCGCAGAGCAGCGCGATCAGCATCAGGGTGGAGGCGAGCATCGTCGCAGTGCGGCGTGGCATGGAACGACAGTACGGGACAGGCCTGTCAGCGCACCTGTGGGGCCGGTCCGTACGGGGGCCTCGCGTGCGGGGCCCTCACATGCCGGAGCGGGACTTCTCCATGGCCTCGCGGAAGGCGGCGTAGCCGTTGAGTTCCGTGTGGTCGCCGGTCCTGCCCGACTTGCGGTTCCGGGCGGCCCAGCTGCCCCACAGACCCGCACCGACGGCCGCCAGAAGCGGAATCAGCAACCAGGCAAGTGATGCCATGTCGACCTCCCGACCCCATGTGCGACCGCAGCTGACTGATCAGCAGATTAACCATCCGCAATGTCAACGCTCACGGCAGGGGTCCGGTTACGCAACCGGAGCCGCATGGGTCAATCGGCCCCCGGAGGGCCACGCCCGCCTCAACAGGCGCCCACCCATTCCTCCTTGCCGTCGGAGAACCGCTGGTGCTTCCAGATCGGCACCTCGTGCTTGAGGTCGTCGATGAGCTTGCGGCAGGCGTCGAAGGCCTCTCCGCGGTGCGGGCAGGAGACGGCCACGACCACCGCGAGGTCGCCGACGGCCAGGTCGCCGACGCGGTGCACGGCGGCCAGGGCGCGCACGGGGAACTCGGCGACGACCCTCTCGGCCACTCGGCGCATCTCGGCCTCGGCGGTCGGGTGGGTCGAATAGCCCAGCTCGTCGACGTCCGCGCCGCCGTCGTGGTTGCGCACGGTCCCCACGAAGAGTGCCGTGCCGCCCGCCGCGTCGTCGCCGACGGCCCGGAAGACCTCGTCCAGGGAGAGCGGGGTGTCGCGGATCGCGAGGAGGCGGATCGGGTCCTGAGCGGCCTGCTCGCCGGGATGGTCCATCGTGGTGCGTGCCATGCGGCCATGGTGCCGCACAGCACGGACATCACGGAATAGATCTTTCGCCCGGCACGCGCGCGTGGCGCCTTGGAGTTCCCTACAGGGCGCCTGTCCATCCGCTCGCGCGTCCCGCGGGGCTCCCCCCTCGGACGGGTCCGGCCCGGCCTCAGATCCGCCGCCGCGCCTTCCGTGCCCTGCGCACCACGGCCGCGGCGCCGAGCAGGGCGACCGTCGCCCCCGCGGCCCCCGCCGCCGTCGCGTCCTTGCGGCCGAGGCGCCGTCCGGCCACGGTCCGCCGCCCGGAGACCTCTTCGAGCAGCTCCGCGAGGACCTCCTCATTGGTCCACTGCGGCCGCCACCCGGCGTCGTGCAGCCTGCTGACGCTGACCACCCAGGGATACATCGTGTACGCGAGGTCACCGGCCGGGGACGGGGTGAGGCCGATGCGGTGCAGCCGGGCCGCCGCGCCGAGCGCGACCGCCGAGGGCAGCTCCATGCGGCGGATCCCGCTCAGCTCCTCGACCTCCTCCTGCTCCAGCCAGCCGTCACAGCCGACGGCGAGTTCCCCCTCGACCTTCTCCAGGACCGCGTACTCCAGGGCGCTGCACAGGTCCTCGACATGACAGAACTGCCAGGCGGGCCGGGAGCCCGCCACGACCAGGAGGCGGGGCGACTCGAAGTAGCGCGTCAGGGCCGTGTCCGTGCCGCCCACAAGGGTCGCGGGCCGTACGACGGTGACGTTGAGGCCGGGGTGCGCGCGGGGCGCCCTGCGGGCGAGCCGTTCGACCTCCAGGAGGTCGCCGACGCCGGTGGCCTCGGCGGTCGCGCGCAACTCGGCGTCCTCGGAGAGGGGCAGTTCGTTGTCGGGCAGCGCTCCGTAGACCATCGCGGAGGTGCACAGCACGACCCGGTGGACGCCCGCGGCGGCGGCAGCGGTCAGTACGGTCTGCGTGCCGCGTACGTTGTACGCGGTGCGGGCGGCGCCGTCGGTCTCCAGGTCGAGATCGAGCGCCAGGTGCACCACGACGTCCGCGCCGCGCAGCTTCTCGGCGATCGCCGGGTCCCGCACGTCCAGGATGTGCCACTGCACCTGCGCGCAGTCGCCCCGGCGCTCGTCGATGGCGATGACCTGCTTGATCTCCTCCGAAGCGGCAAGGCGCTCGGTCAGCAGCGCGCCCACTCCGGAGGCGGCGCCGGTGACGGCGACTACGGGCCCGCGGCCTGCCGCCGGGGCTGACGGGTTTCGCGCTGCGCGAACCTGTGGATCTGGGGAACTCACCGGGCGTCTCCAGCGGTTGTCTTCAGTACGCACGCGTATGACGCGTACGTACCAGGTGGCATCCATCCTGCCGCAGGCCGCGAGTCGGCGAAGCACCGAGGCCCGAACCCGCCACGGTGTCTACGCTGGGTGGTGTTGTAGGGCAGCCGCCGCCGGACGATACCGGCGGCCTGACGAGCCGAGGAATCCCGTGAGTGACACCCCATTCGGATTCGGCCTTCCGCCGGAGGAGCCGGAAGACGGCGACGAGGGCAAGAAGAAGGGATCCCCTGGAGAGGGACAGAGCGGGGGACAGGGCGGGCAGGGCCCGGGTGGCCCCGCGAACCCGTTCGGTTTCGGGGGGTTCCCCGGAGCGGGCGGCCCCGGAGGCGGTGACAACCCGTTCGCCGCGATGTTCGGTTCCATGAACCCGAACGACCTGGGGGCCGCCTTCCAGCAGCTGGGCCAGATGCTCTCGTACGAGGGCGGCCCGGTGAACTGGGACATGGCCAAGGACATCGCCCGCCAGACCGTCTCCCAGGGCACGGCGGACGGCACCAAGGACGCCAGCGTCGGCCCCGCCGAGCGCTCGGCGGTCGAGGAGGCCGTGCGCCTCGCCGACCTGTGGCTGGACGACGCGACGTCGCTGCCGTCCGGGTCCGGTACGGCCGTGGCGTGGAGCCGCGCCGAGTGGGTCGAGGCGACCCTGCCGGTGTGGAAGGAGCTGGTCGACCCGGTCGCCGAGCGCGTGGGCCTCGCCATGGGCGACGTGCTCCCCGAGGAGATGCAGGCCATGGCGGGCCCGCTGATCGGCATGATGCGCTCCATGGGCGGCGCCATGTTCGGTCAGCAGATCGGCCAGGCCGTGGGCGTGCTCGCCGGCGAGGTCGTCGGCTCCACCGACATCGGCCTGCCGCTCGGCCCCTCCGGCAAGGCCGCGCTGCTCCCGGTGAACATCGAGGCCTTCGGCAAGGACCTGGGCATCGACAAGGACGAGGTACGGCTCTATCTGGCGCTGCGGGAGGCCGCCCACCAGCGGCTCTTCGCCCACGTGCCGTGGCTGCGCTCGCACCTGTTCGGCGCCGTCGAGGGGTACGCGCGGGGGATCAAGGTCGACACGGCCAAGCTGGAGGACGTCGTCGGCCAGCTCGACCCGCAGAACCCCGAGCAGCTCCAGGAAGCGCTCCAGCAGGGCATGTTCCAGCCCGAGGACACCCCGGCCCAGAAGGCCGCCCTGGCCCGCCTGGAGACGGCTCTCGCGCTCGTCGAGGGCTGGGTGGACGCCGTGGTGCACGCCGCCGCCAAGCCCCGGCTGTCGTCCGCCGACGCCCTCCGGGAGACGCTGCGCCGCCGCCGCGCCACGGGCGGCCCCGCGGAGCAGACGTTCGCCACGCTGATCGGCCTGGAGTTGCGCCCGCGCCGGTTGCGGGACGCCTCGCGCCTGTGGGCCTCGCTCACGGACGCGCGCGGTGTCGACGGCCGCGACGGCCTGTGGGAGCACCCGGACATGCTGCCGACGGCGTCCGACCTGGACGACCCGGACGGTTTCGTCCACCACGAGCAGATGGACTTCTCGGAGCTGGACAAGATGCTCGGCGAGGCGGCGGACGGCGGCTCCGCGCCGAAGCCGGACCTCAAGAAGGACGAGGGCGACGAGGACAGCGGTAAGTGAGTCTCTACGACGACACGGTCCTCGTACTGAAGAAGTACGAGGACCAGCCCGAGCTGCGCCAGGCCTATCTGGACCACCTGTCCGCGCACGGCGAGGCCGGCATGTGGAAGGCGTGCACCGCGGGCCATGTGACGGCGAGCGCCCTGGTCGTCGACCCGTCACGCGGCCGCGTGCTGCTCGCCCTGCACAAGAAGCTGCGGATGTGGCTCCAGATGGGCGGACACTGTGAGCCGGGCGACACATCGCTGGCCGCGGCCGCGCTGCGCGAGGCCACCGAGGAGTCCGGCGTGCCGGGCCTGACGCTCCTCGCGGGCGGCCCCGTCCGCCTGGACAGGCACCCGATCCCTGGCCCGTGCACCCAGCACCTCGACGTCCAGTACGCCGCCCTGGCTCCCTCCGACGCGGTCGAGGCGATCAGCGACGAGTCGCTGGACCTGCGCTGGTTCGCCTACGACCAGGTGGCGTCCGTGGCCGACGAGTCGGTCGTACGCCTGGTGGAGGCCACGCGGGCGCGCCTGTAGGAGGCGCCCCGAAGGGGCGCGGGGAACTGCGCGACCAGCCCACCGCCGGCCCGCGGTTCCCCACGCTCCTGTTGCCCCGCAGGGCTCAGCTCCAGACGTTCCCCTGGTTCTGCCCCCGGGCACCCTGCTGCCCCACGCCGAACTGCGCCTGGGCGCCGCGCCCGACGACCGCGTTCTGCGGCGGCAGCATCTCGCTGGGCTGGACGAGCGCGTAGCCCTGTCCCATGAAGCTGAGCTCCCAGCCCTCGCCGGTGTTGCCGCGGCGCCGCCAGACGCCCGAGGAGTGGGTCTGGGCCTGCATCTGCACGCGCAGGCCGTTGGACCAGGCGACGACGGCGTCCGCGTCGGCGTTGACGTACCGGTCGGGCGTGACCTGGAGCATCAGCGGCTGGCCGGACGTCATCAGGGCGACCTTGCCGCGCCCGGAGATGTTGAGCTGGTACTTGCCGGAGCCGGAGATGCCGTACTGGCTGTCCACGGCGATGACCTGGTGGGTCAGCGAGGAGTCCATCGCGAGGACATAGCTGCTGTCCACGGTCAGACCGTCCTGGTCGACGTCCACCACGTGGATGTACTGGGCCAGGTTGGCGAGATAGACGGTGCCCTGGCCGTGGCAGCGCATCAGGTCCAGGCCCTCACCGGTGTGCGCGCGGGCACGCTGGTTCCCCTGGCTCTGGTACTCCGCGTCGAACTCGATCAGCCCCTGGTAGGCGACCATGGCGCCCTTGCGGGCCAGGACGTCGTCGTGCCCTTCCAGGGCGACCCGCAGCAGCTGCGGGTTCTGGACGGAGTAGCGCTCCTGGGTCTGCTGCTCGGCGTGCGCGAAAAGTGGGCTCTGCATGGTGTGTTGCTCCCCCTCAGCCCCGTGCTCGGAGACGGTCGGTGCTGTCCTCACTGGGCTGTACGACGACGATGCCCTCTCCGGAGAAGCCCATCTGGTAGGCCTCGCCGCTGCCGCGCCCGATGAGGGAGCCGGCCTTGAAGCTGCGCTTGCCCTTCACCTTGAGGTTCGGGGACCAGGCGATCAGGGCGTCCGGGTCGACGTACGTCTCGTCCTCGCCGCGACCGCAGTCGACGACGATGGGCGTGCCGCGGGAGGTCAGCGCGACCCAGCCCTGGCCGGAGATCTTGATGTTCCACAGGCCCTGCCCGGCGAACTTGGCGAGGCCCTTGACGCGCTCGACGCCCCACTGGAGGGACGCGTCGAAGGCGAGCAGATTGGTGCCGTTGACCGAGAGGGAGTCGCCCGCCAGGTTGATGACGACGACGTCCGCTCCGTAGTCGGCGAGGTAGAGCAAGCCGTCTCCGGAGCACTTCATCAAGGGCGCGCCCTCGCCGGTCATCCACTCGCGCGCGACCTGGCGGACGGCGGGCGGATTCGGCTCGTACTGCACGAACCCTTCGTAGGCGACCATCGAGCCCACGCGCGCGAAGAGGTCGTTGCCCGTCTGCATGGCCACCTTGACCATGTGGTGGCCGTGGTTCTCCATGCGGGTGGCGACGGGTGCGGGGGCGAAGCCCGCGAGCTGCTGATTCATGACGGGCTCCCTCAGACCTCGTACGGCTGGACGACGATGAAATTGCCGGGCGCGCCACGGAACTGGAGGTTCACGCTCTCCCCCGTGGAGCCCGCGTACGCGTTGCTGCGCATGCGAACCTGGCTGGAAACGATCGCCTGAGCGGCCGCCGACCAGGCGACGACGGCATGGCAGTCGGCGAACGTCGTCGGCGTGACGGGCAGCACGACGGGCACGCCGTGGGTCTTCACGATGACCGTGCCGGTGCCCTGGAACTGCATGACGAACAGCGCGCCACCGGGGATGCCGTGGCCCTCGATCCTGCGCACCTCGTGCTGGAGGGTCTCGTCGAAGGCGAGGACGTTCTCCGCGGAGACGCAGATCGCGTCGCCCTGGAGCTCGATGGGGTGCAGGTGGTTGCCCTCTTCGGCGAGGAAGACCTGGCCACGGCCGGAGCAGCGCATCAGCTGCATCTCCTGGCCGGTGGCGTTGCCGACGATACGGCCGGCGAAACCCGCGCCCTTGTAGCCGAACTCGACCTTGCCCTGGTAGAGCACCATGCTGCCCTGGCGGGCGAGGATGGACTGCTCGGCGACGCCGAGGTCGACGCGGATCAGCTTCTCGTTCTGCTGGGTCCAGCGCTGGCCGGTGGGGGCTTCCCGGTACTTCTGGAGAGCGGCGGCGACACCGGAGCCCTGGGGGACGGCGCCCTGTGGGACTCCGTGCGGAGCCTGGGGCTGACCGGGGAACTGCCCGCTCTGCGGCTGCTGGCTGTAGCCGGGCGGCATCGGTGCGGCGGGCGGCTGGCCGTATCCGGGCGGCAGCGGGGCCTGAGGCTGCTGGCCATAGCCCGGCGGCGGGGGCGGGCTCTGGCCGGGGACCTGCTGCTGGCCCGGCACCTGGCCGTACTGCGGCTGCTGCGGGGGCTGCTGACCGGGCTGGCCGTACGGCGTGGGGGCCATCGGGGGCGGCATCGCGGCGCCTGGCGGCTGGTTCACGGGCGCCACGATGGTCTGCGCGGCGTGCACCGCCGGGTCGGCGGGCGCCGGGGGCGGGGTGGCGCCGGCGGGCGGCGCGAAGTGCTGCGCGGGAGCCGGGACAGGGGCCGGGGCGGGAGCGGGGGCCTGAGCGGGCGCGGCGGCCGCGGGGGCACCGAACGCGGGCGGCGGCGAGGTCTGCGCGGGCGGGGCGAAGGAGGGCGCGGCGGCCTGCGGCTGCGCGGGCTCCTCCTCGGCGACCTCTCCGCCGAAGTTCCTCAGGAGGGCGTCGAGCCCGCCGTCGAAGCCCTGGCCGATCGCGGCGAACCGCCAGACGTCCTTCAGATAGAAGTCGCCCAGCATGACGGCGCGCTCCGTGGAGAACTCCGCGCCGTTGAAGGCGTAGCGGGCCACTTCCTCGCCGCCCGCGACGATGCGGATGTACCCGGAGGCGACCTGCGACATCTGCCCGGCGCCGTCGATCGTCGCCGTGAACGACAGCCGCTGGATCTGCTGCGGGACGCGGTCGAGCGTGACACGGAACGACTCGGTGTCGCCCGCCTGCGCGCCGAGGAGCTGGATCGACTCCTCGGGGGACTTCGGCTGGTTGAAGAAGATGAAGTAACGGTCGTCCGACAGTCGCTCGCTCGCGTCGAGGCCGAAGCAGCTGATGTCGAAGGTCAGCCCGGGAGCCGAGATCTGTACGCCCACGTACAGATCGGTCCCCGCGGTGAGGTCACTGATCTTGGCCTTGTGGCCGCGTTGGAATTCCCTGGCCATACGTAACGACCGTCCCCCATCCCGAATGTGAATGCGTCGCGCCAGGCTAACCGCAAAGTCCGACAGCGAGCGAAGCCGGTACAGACCCGCTACACAACCGTGGAATCCGGCGGACGCTCACTCCTCGCGGGCGGTCGGCAGATGGGGCAGCCGACTGGCCGCGACCACTCCTTCGAGGTACCCCCTGGCCCGCTCCGTGCGCGGATAGGCCTCCAGAAGGCGCCAGAAACCGGGCCCGTGACCGGGGACGAGAAGGTGGGCCAGCTCGTGGACGAGGACGTAGTCCACGACGTACTCGGGCATGCCCTGAAGTCGGTGCGAAAGGCGGATGCTGCCTTCCGAGGGGGTACAGGAACCCCAGCGGGTGTTCTGGTTCGTGACCCAGCGAACGGAGACGGGCCTCGCGCGGCCGTCGAAGTACTGCTCGGACAGCTGTCCGGCGCGCTCGGAGAGTTCCGCGTCGCCCAGAAGCCGCTTGCTCTCCTGTGCCGCGAGCTTGTCCAGCATCACGTTGACCCAGCGCTGCTCCTCCGCCTCGGACATGCGGGCGGGGATGAGGACGACGGTGCGGTCGCCCTCCCGGTACGCCGAGACCGTTCTACGGCGGCGGGCGCTGCGTCTGACCTCGACCGCGCTGGTCCCCGCACCGGACGGCGACGGACTGGTCGTGCTGCGCTGTGGAGTTCCGGCGCGGCGCGCTGAGGTCTCCGCAGCGGCGCGAGGGGACGGGTCGGCGGGCACGCCCCGACGTTACCCGCTGGGCGTGGGGGAAGTCCCGCCTCCGGGACGGTTCGGCGCCGTTCCTCTCCCCGGGCGTTCGACTAGTACGACGGACGGCGCGGCCCGTGCGGCCGACGGTGCGACCCATTAGTACGACAAGCATCCCCTGCCTGTGGATAACTCGACGCGTCCATCCGGCGGGCCGGGCATCCTGGCATTCGATCGACGCGGCGGACGGGACCGCGCCGGCCGGACGACGGGGGACGACCATGCATCCGACATTGAAGCCGGCGCTGCGGCGCGGCTGGCGGGACCTGAGCACTGTGCAGTTCGGGGTGGCCCCCGCGCACGCCTTGGTGCTCGGCCCGATGGACACCGCGACGGGCAGCTTCCTGAGCCTTCTGGACGGCACCCGCGGGCTGCCGCTCCTGCGTGAGGAGGGCAAGCGAATGGGGCTGCCCGACGGGCACGTGGACAAATTACTGGGAGAGCTGTCGCGGGCCGGGCTGCTCGACGACTCGACGGGCGGCGGCCCCGCGGCCGACGCCCTGCGCAAGCGCAGCGGCCCCATGGACCGGCTGCAGGCAGACCTGGCCTCGCTGTCGCTCGTCTCGTCCGAGCCGGGCGAGGCGATCGAGAAGCTGGCGGCGCGTCGCACCATGCGGGTCCGCGTTCAGGGGGCGGGGCGGGTGGGCGCGGTCGTGGCCTCCGTCCTCGCGGGCGCGGGCGTGGGCCACGTGGAGGTGCTGGACGGTGGGCATGTGGAGCCCTGGGATGTCGCGCCGGGCGGACATCCGGCGGACGCGATCGGGCAGCGCAGGGACACCTCCGCGCGACGGCTCGTGCGGCAGTCGGCGCCCGACCGGCCGGCACGCCCCGCGCCACCCGAGCCCCCCTCAGCCCCACTCCGACAGACCCGACGGTCCCGACAGCCCTCGACACAGGAGGGAGGAGTCGGCCTGTCCCTCGTGATCATCGCCCCTCGGGACGGCCTGGACGCGTACGCCCCCGACCCGACCGCCACGGAGGCCCTCCTCGCTGCGGGCACCCCCCACCTCTACGCCGGAGTGATCGAGGGGACAGGCGTGGTGGGTCCCTTGGTCCTGCCCGGGTCGAGCGCTTGCGCGGGCTGCCTCTTCCGGCAGCGCGCGGACCGCGACCCCACCTGGGCCCGGATGCTGGCGCAGTGGCGCTCGGGGCGTGCGCGGCACGTGCCCTCGTGCGACCTGGCCCTGTCGACATCGGCGGCCGGACTGGCCGCAGGCCACGCGCTGGCCTTCCTCGACGGGGTGTCCTCGGCCTGTGCCGGTGCTCGCTGGGAGGCCTCCGTCCCGGGATTCGACTGGCACTCGCGCCCGGTTTGGCCGCATCCCGCATGCCCGTGCGGGGCGAGCACACCCGTTAAGGGGGATCGCCTCACCACGGCCATGGACCAACACGCAACAATGGCCGGGTAACCGCCTGAGAAGGCGCGGCTGTCTGGGACTTGGAGGGGCGCATGTCTGATCTTCCCCGGAAGGCGGTCACCCGAACCGCCAAACTGGCCGCGCTGCCGCTCGGCTTCGCGGGACGCGCGACCTGGGGGCTCGGCAAGCGGATCGGGGGCAAGTCGGCGGAGATCGTCGGGCGCGAGCTGCAACAGCGCACGGCGGAGCAGCTGTTCAAGGTCCTCGGCGAACTCAAGGGCGGCGCGATGAAGTTCGGGCAGGCCCTGTCCGTCTTCGAGTCGGCGCTGCCGGAGGAGGTCGCGGGGCCCTACCGCGCAGCGCTTACGAAACTCCAGGAGGCGGCCCCGCCGATGCCGACGAGCACGGTGCACTCCGTGCTCGCGGAGCGGCTCGGCGAGGACTGGCGCGAGCGGTTCCTGGAGTTCGAGGACAAGCCCGCGGCCGCCGCGTCGATCGGCCAGGTGCATCGGGCGGTCTGGGAGGACGGGCGCGAGGTCGCGGTCAAGGTGCAGTACCCGGGAGCGGGCGAGGCACTGCTGTCTGATCTGAACCAACTGAGCCGGTTTGCCCGCCTTCTGGGGCCACTGATCCCTGGAATGGACATCAAGCCGCTCATCACAGAGCTGCGAGACCGGGTGTCGGAAGAGCTCGACTACGGCCTGGAGGCGCAGGCACAGCAGGCGCACGCGCGGGAGTTCGCCGACGACCCCGACGTGATGGTGCCCGAGGTGGTGCACCAGAGCGAGCAGGTCCTGGTCACCGAGTGGATCGACGGGACGCCTTTGTCGGAGGTGATAGCGGACGGCACACAGGAGCAGCGCGACCGGGCGGGCCAGCTGCTGGCCCGCTTTCTCTTCTCGGGCCCGGCGCGCACAGGACTGCTGCACGCCGACCCGCACCCCGGAAACTTCCGGCTGCTGCCGGACGAGAAGGGCGGCTGGCGGCTCGGCGTCCTGGACTTCGGCACGGTGGACCGGCTGCCGGGCGGCCTGCCCGCGACCATCGGCGAATCCCTGCGGATGACGCTGGACGGCGAGGCCGATGCGGTCTACGAGATGTTGTGCGAGGAGGGCTTCGTCAAGGAGACCGTCGAACTCGAACCGGACGCGGTGCTCGACTACCTCCTGCCGATCATCGAGCCGATGCTGGTGGACGAGTTCACCTTCAGCCGGGGCTGGATGCGCAGCCAGGCGGCGCGCGTGGCCGACCCCCGCTCCCCCGCCTACCAACTGGGCAAGCGGCTGAACCTCCCACCCGCGTATCTGCTGATACACCGTGTGACGCTGAGCACGATCGGAGTGCTCTGCCAGCTGGGCGCGACGGTGCGGATGCGGACCGAGCTGGAGGAGTGGCTGCCCGGCTTCGTGGTGCAGGCGGAGGAGGCGGAGAGCGACACGGCGGCGGAGGCCTGAACGTCAGCGCCGGGTGACCTGAGGCCCCCGGGGGCTACCACCACTCGGAGTCGAGGCGTCCCTCGATGGCTCTGATGTTCTCCCGCGCGCAGGACTCGCAGAGGTAATGGCGGACGCCGTTCTCCACGGAGCAGGTCCAGGTCGCTGGCGCGCCTTCGGCGACCGTGCCGCAACGGGAGCACACAAGGTTCTCCACGTCCGTGGGCTGAGGATTCTGCTGGTCCACCCGCCGACCCTATCGCCGGTTCGGGACGCTCGGTGAGCACAACGCACCGCGGGGGCCGGTCCGTTCGGACCGGCCCCCGCCGGGTTCTGTCATGGGCCGAGCCGCTTGTGCGGCTCCTACTGCATGACCGCGATGGCGAGCGCGCGCCGGGCACGCAGCGAGGCGCGCTCCGCGCGGCGCTGCATACGGCGGGCCGCCATCAGGCGCGCGGCCGGGCGTTCCGCCTCGGCTTCGCGCATGCGTTCGTGCATATGCGCACGAGCCATGGCTTCTGGGATGAGTTGCATCTCTCGGGTCCTGTTCTGGCGCGAGGCGTGGGCGCCGGTGGTGGTGAAGTCTCGGGTCGCGGAGCCTGCGGGCTCACTGGTGGCTGCCTTCATCGGGGCCTGCTTCTTGGGGTCGTGCGTCAGGGGGCGATCGATTGTTCCGGCGATGTTCATGCGACGACCGGGTTCTTGCGCGGGCGGCCACGGGGCCGCTTGCGGGCGACGACGACACCCTGGACGAACAGCTCGCCGCCCCAGACGCCCCACGGCTCACGCCGCTCCTTGGCGCCGGCGAGGCAGGCCTCCATCAGCGGGCAGGTGCGGCAGAGCGACTTGGCGTACTCGACGTCGGCCGGGGACTCGGCGAAGAAGACCTCGGGGTCGTAGGCACGGCAGGGAACGGGTACGCCGAGGTTCTCGATGGCGTCGTCGAGCGCGGTGAGCGCGGTCAGGGGAGTCAAGGTCGGGTCCTCCGTGGGAGTGGGCGGGGAGATCGTCTGTGAAGGCGGTACGGACGGGGCGTGCGTTTCAAGTTGCACGGTGGTGTTTTCCTCGTCTGGTCGTGCCGGCCTGGGTCGGCCGGTTGGCGGCTGGTACCGGGTCTTGCTCTTGGCCCCTTCGCTCTGTCTCCCTGTTTTGGGGAAAACAGAAGGGCCGCGGATCCCGGGTGGGGTTCCGCGGCCCTGAAGGCGCCGGTCTGATCGAGGATCAGACTGGATCACTCCAGGGTTCGAGCCCACGGAAGGCCCACATCGTGTGGTGCTGCGTCGTCTGCTTCCGGAATCCGGCACCGGCCGCCGCAAAGGCATAGGCCTGGGCCTGCGCCTCCGCTACTGCTGCTTCCGGTGCCTCGGTCGGTCGCTCATTGCCCTCATTGGCCTCACGAATGGCGAGACCGGCGACAGGCAGGGCGGAGGACAGCGGACGCATGGCGGGGATGCCGCCGGACAGACCGGTGCCCTGGTTCGAGAAGCCGAGCAGGCAGGAAGCGACGACCGAGTGATCGGTCATTTTGGCGGTGCTGATGAAGCTCTCGTTGATGGTGATCACTGGAATTCGCCTCCTCTCGGCGTCTAGGGGATCGACCGGAACCGATCCTGCGGACTGACAAGTACAGCACGGGACCAGGGCTTCGGAGAAGCCGCCGTTCCCGTGCTAAGAACCTATGGGTCTTCCTTGCGCATGCGCAAACTATTTTTTCGACGAGTTTGAATCATTCTCCGTCGGCGCCCCTTACACCCTCCTGACCTGCACAAATGGCGAGGACCTCGGCGCCGAAGCGGTGAAACTTACGGACGCCGACACCGGGGATCCGCGCCAGCTCGCCCTCGTCGTCCGGCACGGCCTCCGCGATGGCGATCAAGGTCTTGTCCGTGAAGACGCAGTACGCGGGCTGCCCCAGCTGCTTCGCCTGGGCGGAGCGCCACTCCCTCAGCCGTTCGTAGAGTCCTTCGTCCATGTCGGACGGGCAGTCCTCGCACCGCATGAGTTTCATCTCGCCCGCGTCGGTGAGGGTGCGGCCGCAGACCCGGCAGCGGGCCGGGGCCCGGCTCGTGCGTCGGCGGGTGCCGACCGCCGCGACCGCCCCCTCCGGGGCGCTGCCGCGCTCGATGCCGCCGGGACCGCCGGCCGCGGCGCGGCCTGCCGCCCCCGCTCCTGAGCCGGGGCGCAGCCCGTCGAGGAAGCGGCTGGGGCGGCGGCCCGGACGGCCGCCCGGTGAGCGGGACAGGGCCCAGGAGAGCGAGAGGTGGACGCGGGCGCGGGTCACCCCCACATAGAGGAGGCGGCGCTCCTCCTCGATCTGCTCGTCGGTCTTGGCGTAGGTGATCGGCATCATGCCTTCGGCGAGGCCGACGAGGAACACGGCGTCCCACTCCAGTCCCTTGGCCGCGTGGAGCGAGGCCAGGGTGACGCCTTCGACGGTGGGGGCGTGCTGGGCGTTGGCCCGCTCGTCCAGTTCGGCCACGAGGTCGGCCAGGGTGGCCTGCGGTGTGGCGCGGGCGAAGTCCTCGGCGAGGCGTACCAGTGCGGCCAGGGACTCCCAGCGGTCCCGGGCCGCGCCGGAGCCCGCGGGGGGCTGGGTCGTCCAGCCCTTGGTCGAGAGCACGGCGCGGACTTGGGAGGGCAGGTCGACGACGTCGTCCAGGAGGGCGTCGTTGTTCCCGAATCGGGCCGCGCCGCGCAGGGCCGCGCCCGCTTCGCGGACTTCGGTGCGCTCGAAGAACCGCTCGGCGCCGCGCAGCTGGTAGGGGATGCCCGCGTCGGCGAGTGCCTGTTCGTAGATCTCCGACTGGGAGTTCGTACGGAAGAGGACCGCGATCTCGCTGGCGGGGGTGCCGTCGGCGAGGAGGGCGCGGATACGGCGGGCGGCGCCTTCGGCTTCGGCCGGCTCGTCCGCGTACTCGGTGTAGAGGGGGTCCGGGCCGGGCTCGCGCTGGGAGATCAGCTCCAGCCGGTGGTCGGCGGCCCGGCCGCGGGCCTGGGAGAGCAGGCCGTTGGCGAGGTGGACGACCTGGGGGGTGGAGCGGTAGTCACGGACGAGCTTGACGACGGTGGCCCCGGGGTGGCGGGTGCGGAAGTTCAGCAGGTGGTCGGGGGTCGCGCCGGTGAAGGAGTAGATCGTCTGGCTGGCGTCGCCGACGACGCAGAGGCTGTCGCGCTCGCCGAGCCAGAGCTCCAGTAGGCGCTGCTGGAGGGGGCTCACGTCCTGGTACTCGTCGACCACGAAGTGCTGGTACTGGGCGCGGACCTGTTCGGCGATGTCGTGCCGGTCCTGGAGGATGCCGACGGCGAGGAGCAGGACGTCTTCGAAGTCGATGACGGCGCGGTCGCGCTTGAGGTCCTCGTACGCCGCGTAGATCTGGGCGATCTCGGCGGGGTCGCGGGGGATGTCACGGCCGGATTTGGCCGCGGCCGCGGCGTAGTCGGCGGGAACGGTCTGGGTGACCTTGGACCATTCGATCTCGCTGGTCAGGTCGCGCAGTTCGTTGCGGTCGAGGCGGATGCGGCAGGCTGCGGCCGCGTCCGCGACGAGTTTGATCTTGCGGTCGACGATTCTGGGGAGGGACCCGCCCACTGCTTTCGGCCAGAAGAACTGGAGCTGGCGCAGGGCCGCGGAGTGGAAGGTGCGGGCCTGGACACCGGAGGCGCCGAGCTGGCGGAGGCGGCCGCGCATCTCACCCGCGGCGCGGTTGGTAAAGGTGACGGCCAGCACACTGGCGGGCTGGAGGATGCCGGCACGCACCCCGTAGGCGATCCGGTGGGTGATCGCTCGGGTCTTGCCGGTGCCGGCGCCCGCGAGGACGCACACCGGCCCGTGCAGGGCGGTGGCCACCTCGCGCTGCTCGGGGTCGAGCCCGGCGAGCACCGCGTCGGCAGAGTCCGGGACCTGCGGGAAGAGGGTGGAGTGCGTTGCTGATGTCACCCTGCCATGCTGCCAGGTCGCCGGGGGCGGGTGAGCCGGTTGTCCACAGGGGTGGGCCCGCGGTCGTACTAATGCGGGAATGGTGGCCGGGTCACGTACGTTCGTGTCATTGCGAGACGCACCCCAGCTACGAAGGAGCACGACACACATGCCGGGCACTGTGACGATGTACAGCACCACGTGGTGCGGCTACTGCCGCCGCCTCAAGGGTCAGATGGACCGTGAGGGCATCGCGTACGAGGAGATCAACATCGAGCAGGACCCGGACTCGGCGGCCTTCGTCGAGAAGGCGAACGGCGGAAACCAGACGGTTCCGACGCTCCTGGTAATTTCCGCCAGTGGTACGGAGTCGGTCATGACGAACCCGTCGCTCGCTCAGGTCAAGCAGGCGCTCGACGCAGCCTGATCCCCCTCATATACAGATGGGCCTCCGCTACGGCGGGGGCCTTCTGCTTGCCCGGTCCTCTATGCCTGCTCCTCAGGGGGGCGGCTATACCGCTCGACCGCGACGCGCGCCGTCGACCGATCCACGAGCCGCAGTTCCCACGGGCCCGTGTTCACGTCGAAGTCCTTGCCGAACCCGACCCACTTCCCCACCATCCTGCGGCCGGTCGGTTCGACCAGTAGCTGAATCGCCCCGTGGTATCGGGCCCCCTGGTAGTAGCCATCCGTGGCCGTCTGCTCCGTCCACGATCCCGTGGCGACGTTCCGGTCCACCGTCAGATCAAGATGGATCGGACTGTCAGGGTTGGACGACGCACCCGGCAGAGACTCGACCGTCAGACGGTTCCCCCGGTGCACGATCAGCACATGGTGAGCGGCTGTGAACGTCCGAGACCGACTGGACGAGAAGAACTCGTACCGGCTGAGCCAGATACCCGAGAAGATCGCTCCCTGGGGCTGAGAGGCCGTCTCCGTGCCCCCGGAAGCCTGAGTGATGCCGTCGCCCCCAGAGTCCATGTCATGGCCTCCCGCTCCGTCGACGTGGACCCTCGACCCCGGCAGGGAGAGCGCGAACCCTAGCGCTTCGACCGGCTTCCCCGTGGCCTTCTCCAGAGCACGCGCGTACAGCGGGCGACAGGTGCGAGTCTGGCCCGATTCCCAACGCTGGACGAGCCGCTTCGACGCGTCGTTAGGCTCGCTGAGAGCCTGACCCGCTTCCCTGATCACCTTGGCGAACTCGTCTTGGGACAAGCGCATGCCGATCCGAACAGCGCGCAGGACATCGTTTGGCTGAACCGTCGTGGTCACGACCTGAGGCTAGACCCAACCGCCTTCCAATGACACCGGTTTGACGCCCATCGTGTGACACCACTTCGACACCCGAGAGACGCCCTGAACGTCGTCGTTATGACCGGCGCGGCTAGCAACGATGGTCGGCAACCGGAGCACCACGAACGATGGAGGCAACCAAGGATGAGCACGTTACTCGTGGTCCGAGACCCGAAGGCGTACGTCACCCCGGACGTGTGGGAGCGGGAGGTAGCGTTTCTCCTCCGCGACCCGCAAAACACGCGGGAACTGGCTGAGCGGAAGTTTGGTCAGGCCATCGCGTTCGTGATGACCTGCGGCGAGAACCCGGATCTCCTCATGGGGCCGACGAACACCGTGGACGAGGCTTGGCACTCGTTCATGCTGGACTCGATCCACTACACGCACTTCACGAACCGCCACTTCGGCCGGTACATCCATCACGTCCCGGAGCTGCCCGGCAGCACAGCCGACACGGCGTGCGTGCAAGCGGGCGACCACGCCGACGGCCACGACCCGAAGACCGGCATGCCGCTCGTTCTGGCCCAGACGATCAAGACCATCAAGGCCGCTGGTTTCGAGATCGACGCCGAGCTGTGGGGCATGGCCGACGCGGCGGACTGCAACCAGTGCCACGCCGGGTGTCACGACTCCCCGAAGAAGCAGTAGCGCCGTCTCGACGGCTGGTTAGCTGGGGCTCATCCCCGTACGTCAGGGGGTGGGCCCCTTCCTGCATGGAAAGGATCAACACACACATGACGTTGGCTGAGTCATGGGACCAGTACGCAGTCGGCAGCAAGCCCCGCCGGGCCACCAACACCAAAGGGGAAACCTCTTGGCTGAACTGGACGCAGTACCCGGACCATGGGCCGGACGAGAGCGTTCTGGGCCCTGTAGCGGGCCGCGCCGTCCTGGAGCTTGGATCGGGCAGCGGGAACAACCTTGCACACCTGGTGATGCTCGGCGCTGCCGGTGTCGGCGTGGACGTGGCCCCTGCCCGCGAAGGGAGAGCACGGGAACAGTGGGGGCACCTGTCGGGCCTTGAGTTCCGGACGGCCGAAGCGACGGCGTTCCTGCGGGTCACCTCACGGTCGTTCGACGTGGTGCTGTCCATCTTCGGGGCTGTGTGGTTCGTGGACCCCTTGACTCTGCTCCCGCTCATCCGGTCCCGCATGACGACCGGCGGCATCCTCGCGTTCTCCCACCTCCCCCCCGGAAGCCAAGCACCACGCCCCGGCAAGGCAGGGATGCGTCACGACCACACCCCTGAGGAGTGGTCACGCATGCTTGAGAACCACGGCTTCGGAAACGTGTCGGCAACGGTGCTTCCACCCCCGGAAGGGCAGTCAGCGGGAACGATGCTGGTTACGTCCGTGGCGGTCTGAGACGGACCACCAACCGACGAAAGAACCCCGACCTCCCACCAAAGGGAAGCCGGGGCTTCTACTCCGTGACCCAGGTCAACAACCCGCCTGGTCCTGTGCCCCGAGTACGGGCCGGTGCTTAGCGTCGGACCGTCCAGAGCGACGACAAGGCCGTACGGCTGGCCGTTCTCGACGGACGGCTAGAGCAGCTCATTAAAGAACTCCCAACAGGGAAACTCTCAGCCGTGGGTACGGCCGGGGTGCGCTTCGAATACGGCGACAGCTTCCCCGCGCGTCCACTCCACGCATGACTCGACCTATCCCGAACCTCCCCCCCCCGGAGAACGCATCAAGGCAGTCCACGTGGAAGCAGCCTTCCCGGACGGCTCGACGCTCACGAACCCTTCGCTGGCGCAGGTCAAGCAGAAGCTGTCTGTCTGAGCGGGCACGCCTGATCCCCCCGGCGCGGGGGGATCAGCCGACGGTCCCCGGCTTCGGCAGGGGCTTGCCGTACCAGAGTTCGATCAGCCGGGCCGCGATCGAGATGCCGTACGGAGGCAGGACCTCCCCGGACTCGAACGCGGCCCGCAGGTCTTCCCGGGAGAACCAGCGGGCCTCGTGGATCTCCTCGCCGTCCACGTTGATCTCCGAGGAGGTCGCGTCGGCCATGAAGCCCAGCATCAGGCTGGAGGGGAACGGCCAGGGCTGGCTCGCGACGTACTCGACATCGCCGACCGTGACGCCCGCCTCCTCGAAGACCTCGCGCCGCACCGACTGCTCGATGGACTCCCCCGGCTCGACGAAGCCCGCGAGGGTCGAGAAGCGGCCTTCGGGCCAGTGCACCTGGCGGCCGAGGAGGATGCGGTCCTCGCTGTCCCTGACCGCCATGATCACGGCGGGGTCCGTGCGCGGGTAGTGCTCGGCGCCGCACGCCTGGCAGCGGCGGATGTGGCCCGCCGCGGCGATGACGGTGCGCTCGCCGCAGCGAGAGCAGAAGCGGTGCAGACGCTGCCAGTTCTCCAGAGCGACGGCGTGCACCATCAGGCCCGCGTCCCGGGGTGAGAGCAGAAGCCCCGCCTCGCGCAGTCCGGCGGGGCGCGCCGACTGGTCCATGCGGCCCGGCAGGGTGTCCTTCTGGAGCGCGAAGTAGCTGACGCCGTCGTCGTCGGTGCCCAGGAAGTAGCGGTGTGCCTCGGTGAGCGGCGCCTCGAACGACGGGGTCATGACCAGCTCGGTGCGGCCCTCGGGGGTCTCGTCGATGAGCACCTGGCCGCCGGACACCACGAAGACCCGGGTGGTGGGGTGGCTCCAGGCAGCGGCGAGCCAGGCCTCGTCCATGCGGTGGTGGGCCGCACGGTCGATGTCGCTCGGCGCGGTCAGCGCGACGGGTCGGTCTGCGGTGCTGTCGGTCCAGGTGGTCACAGGTGCTTCCAACTCCCCCGATGGAATGGGTGGCTCAGCAGGGCGTGCGGCGTGACGTGCTCGGCGGGGCGGGGACGGTCAGCGGGGCGGGGACGGTCAGCGGGCATCGCGCCAGTTCTCCGCGAGGTCGCCCCACAGGTAGGCGGTCGTCTCGACGCCCTTGAGGAGCAGGTCGATCTCGACCTTCTCGTTCGGCGCGTGCCAGCCGTCGGACGGGATGGAGATGCCGAGGAACAGCACGGGCGCCGCGAGGACGTCCTGGAGGTCGGCCGCCGGCCCCGAGCCGCCCTCGCGCGTGAAGCGGATCGGCTGCTCGAAGGCGCGGCCCATCGCGCGGGCCACGGACCGCAGGGCGGGGTGGTCCAGCGGCGTCAGGCACGGGCGCGTGCCGGGGCTGAAGGTGACGGTGTGGCGGATGCCGGCGGGGACGGTGGCGGCGGCCCAGGCTCGTACGGCCTGCTCGACGTGGTCCAAGTCCTGGCCCGCGACCAGCCGGAAGGAGAGCTTCACCAGGGCGGACGACGGGATGATCGTCTTGCTGCCCGCTCCTTGGTAGCCGCCGCCGATGCCGTTGACCTCGGCGGTGGGGCGGGCCCAGACGCGCTCCAGGGTGGAGTACCCCGCCTCTCCGTGGGTGGCGTGTGACTTGGCGGTCCGCAGCCAGCTCTCCTCGTCGAAGGGCAGTTCGGCGAGGAGTTCGCGCTCCTGGTCGGTCAGTTCCGTGATGCCTTCGTAGAAGCCGGGGATCGCCACGTGTCCGTTCTCGTCGTGCAGGGCGGCGACCAGGCGGGCGATCTCGGTGGCGGGGTTCGGCACCGCGCCGCCGAACGAACCGGAGTGGATGTCCTGGTCCGGGCCGTGCAGCACGATCTCGCACTCCGCGAGGCCGCGCATGCCGGTGCAGACGGTCGGGGTGTCCTTCGACCACATGCCGGTGTCGGAGACGATCACCGCGTCGGCGGCGATGCGGTCCTTGTGGGTCTCGATCAGCTCGCGGAAGTGCGGGGAGCCGGACTCCTCCTCGCCCTCGATGAGCAGTTTCAGGTTCACGGCGGGGGCGGTGCGGCCGGTGGCGGCGAGGTGGGCGCGCACGCCGAGGGTGTGGAAGAAGACCTGGCCCTTGTCGTCGGCCGCCCCGCGCGCGTAGAGGCGGTTTTCCTGGAGGACGGGCTCGAAGGGGTCGGTGTGCCAGCCGTCCTCACGGGCCGCGGGCTGCACGTCGTGGTGGCCGTAGACGAGGACCGTGGGGGCGTGCGGGTCGCCCGACGGCCACTCGGCGAAGACGGCGGGTGCTCCGGGGGTCTGCCAGACCTCCGCGGTCGGGAACCCGGTCTCCTTGAGCCGGCCGGCGAGCCACTCGGCGCTGCGTCGCACGTCCTCGGCGTGGTCGGGCTGGGCCGACACGGACGGGATGCGCAGCCACTCCGCGAGGTCCTGGAGGAATGCGGCGCGGTGGTTCTCGATGTACGTGCGGACGGCGCTGTCCGGTGTCTCGCTCATGGTCACGAGCCTATCCGCCATCCGGGGTGGGCTCGTCCGGCCCTTCTCCGAGCAGGAGGCGCTCGAGATCGGCGCGGCCCGGGAGGTTTCCGGGGCGGGCGGTCTCCCCGCTGCGCACGTACAAAAAGGCGGCCTTCACCGACTCCAGGGGGACGCCCTGCTGCTCGGCCCAGGCGAGGCGGTAGACGGCGAGCTGGAGGGGGTCCGCGCTACGGGTGCGGCTGGTCTTCCAGTCGACGATCTCGTACGTCGTGTCGTCGCCGTCGCCTTCCTTGTAGACGGCGTCGATGCGACCGCGGATCACGCGGTGGGCGATGACGAACTGGAAGGGCACCTCGACGCGGTAGGGCGTGCGGCGGGCGTACTCGGTGCGTTCGAAGGCTTCCTTGAGGGCTTCGAGGTCGCGCTCGTCGGCGATCTCGGCCTCGCCGGGGCCGCCGCCCGGAAGGTCCTCCGGGTCGAGCATCGGCAGGGTCAGCTCTTCGAAGCGGGACTCGACCCAGGCGTGGAAGCGGGTGCCCCGGCGGGCGGCGGGCTGGGGCGGGCGGGGCATGGGCCGGGCGAGGTCCTTGGCGAAGCCGTCGGGGTCGGCGGCCAGGCGCATCAGCTCGGACGCGGTGAGCGAGGGCGGTACGGGAACGTCCCTGACGGCCTCGCGGGCGCGCAGGAGCTCTCCGGTGAGGGCGTCCAGATCGCGGTCCCAGGAGGCGAGGGTGCGGGCCTCTTCCGGGGTGAGGCGGGTGCTCGGGACACGGTCGGGGTCCTGGCCGCGGCCCGCGGGGTGCGGGCGGGCCTCAGAGGGTTGCGCGGGGAGCGGCACGCGCGCGTGAGCGGCGTGGTCGGTGGGGCCGCTTGCCCCCGCCGGGACTTCGGGGGCGTCCGCGGGGTGCGGGATCGCCGGGCGCTCCGTCGGCAGTAGGTCCCAGTCCACCGGCTCGATGTCGGGAAAGTCGGGAGACTCGGGAAAATCGGCGTCTCCGTAAAGGACGTCTTCGTCCTCCGGAGGGAGCGGCCACTCCGGGTCGTCGGCCGGAGGCACGTCGTCGTACGCCGAGGGGTGGGCTTCCTCGTGGGAGCGGGCGGGGTCCGGCGTGCCCTCCCCCGTCAGGCGCTCCAGGTGGTCGAGGACGGTCCGGGCGGCGGCACGGCGGCGGGCCAGGGCGTCGTCGTCCAGCGGGAGCGGCCACGCCTGGTCGGCGGTGTCCTCCCGCAGGGCGGGGTTCTCTTCGTCCTCGGCGGGTTCGTCCGCCCAGGCCTCGATCTCGCCGTGACCCGCCGCGCAGTGGTCGTGCAGGGCCGACAGGAAGTCCGAGGGGCCGCGCGGCTTCTTCTGGGAGGGCCCCCACCAGTGGCCCGAGCCGAGGAGCAGGGAGCGGGGGCGGGTGAACGTGACGTAGCCGAGGCGCAGCTCCTCGGTGCGCTGGTGGTCCTTCATGGCTTCGTGGAAGGCCTTCATGCCCTTGGCGTCCCACGCGTCGATGTCGGGCAGGGTGGCCGCGTCGCCGCGCAGTTCGTGCGGGACGACCTTGGCCTGGGCGGTCCACTTCTCGCGCCCCTGTGTGCTCGGGAAGACGCCGTTGACCAGGCCGGGGACGGCGACCACGTCCCACTCCAGGCCCTTGGACTTGTGGGCGGTGAGCACCTTGACGGTGTTCTCACCGCCCGGCAGGGCGTTGTCGAGGCCCTTCTCGTACTGCGCGGCGGTGCGCAGGAAGCCGAGGAAGGCCAGCAGCGTCGCGCCGTTGCCGTTCGCGGCGAAGGAGGCGGCGACGTCCAGGAAGTTGGACAGGGTCTCGCGGCGGCGGGCCGCGAGGGCGCCCGGTGAGGCGGACAGCTCGACTTCGAGGCCGGTGACGGCGAGGACGCGGTGCAGGACGTCCATCAGCGGATCGGACAGCGACCGGCGCAGCTCGCGCAGCTCGGCGGCGAGCCGCGCGAAGCGGACCCTGGCGTCCGCCGAGAAGGGCAGTCCGTCGTCCCCTCCGGAGACGTCGTGCTGGTTCAGGGGCGTCTCCAGGAACGTGTCGAGGGCGTCCGCGAGCGATATCACCTCCGCGGGGTCGACCCCTTCGACGGCCTCGGCGAGGCGCCGGTCCGGGTCGTCGGGGGCGGTGTGCCCGGGGCGTACGAGGAGGCGGGCGCGGCGGCCGAGGAGGGCGAGGTCACGGGCGCCGATCCGCCAGCGCGGCCCCGTGAGCAGGCGCACCAGGGAGGCGTTGGCCCCCGGGTCCTGGAGGACCTCGCAGACGGCGACGAGGTCGGCGACCTCCGGGAGGTGCAGGAGTCCGGAGAGGCCGACGACCTCCACGGGGACGTCGCGGGCGACGAGCGCGCCCTGGATCTCGGCGAAGTCCGTCGCCGTGCGGCACAGGACGGCGATCTCGCCGGGGGCCTTTCCGGTGCGGACGAGGTGGGCGATCGAGTCGGCGAGCCAGTCGATCTCCTCGGCGTGGGTGCGCAGCAGGGCGCAGCGCACCACGCCGTCGCGCTCGGCGCCGGGCGCGGGCCGCAGGGCCTCCACGCCCGCGTGCATGGCGCGCAGGGGCTCCGCGAGGCCGTTGGCGAGGTCCAGGAGGCGGCCGCCGCTGCGGCGGTTCTCGCTCAAGGCGTGGCGGGTGGCGGGGCGGCCGTCGGCGTACGCGAAGTGCTCGGGGAAGTCGTCGAGGTTGGCGACCGAGGCGCCGCGCCAGCCGTAGATCGCCTGGCAGGGGTCGCCGACGGCGGTCACCGGGTGGCCCGTGCCGCCGCCGAACAGGCCGGAGAGGAGGATGCGCTGGGCGACCGACGTGTCCTGGTACTCGTCGAGGAGGACGACGCGGAACTCGTCCCGCAGGATCTCGCCGACCTCCGCGCGGGTGCGGGCCAGCGTCGCGGAGAGGGCGATCTGGTCGCCGAAGTCGAGAAGGTCGCGGGAGCGCTTGGCCGCGCGGTACCTGCCGACGAGTTCGGCCAGCTCCAGGCGGGCCGCCGCCGTGTCGGGGACCTTGCGCAGATCGGCGTTGGAGAGCTTCGCGCCGTCCAGGGTGCGCAGCAGCTCGGTGTCGTACGCGCGGAGCCGCTCGGGGCTTACGAGATGCTCCGCCAGCTCGCTGTCGAGGGCGAGGAGGTCACTGACGAGGTCGGGGAAGGACCGGGTCAGCGCGGGGTAGGGCCCGGGGGCTTCGCGCAGCACGCGCGCGGCGAGCTGGAAACGGGTGGCGTCGGCGAGGAGGCGGGAGGAGGGCTCCAGGCCGATGCGCAGGCCGTGATCGGTCAGGAGGCGGCCCGCGAAGGCGTGGTACGTGGAGATGACAGGCTCGCCCGGAGGGTTGTCCGGGTCGACGGCCTCGGGGTCGGTGACGCCGGCCTTGATCAAGGCCTGGCGTACGCGCTCGGCCAGCTCGCCCGCCGCCTTGTTCGTGAACGTCAGGCCGAGGACCTGCTCGGGGGCGACCTGGCCGGTGCCGACCAGCCAGACCACGCGCGCCGCCATCACCGTCGTCTTGCCGGAGCCTGCTCCGGCCACGATCACCTGCGGGGCGGGCGGCGCGGTGATGCAGGCCGTCTGCTCCGGGGTGAAGGGGATCCCGAGGAGCTCCTTGAGCTGCTCGGGGTCGGTGATACGAGGTGGCACGTCAGAGAGGCTAGCGGTGGCCACTGACAACCGGGACCTGCCCGGGTGCCGGCGGCCACCGCTCACTCATGAGGTGCGTGGGGTCAGGAACCGGAGGAGAGCTTCTCCGGGTCCACGACGTCCTTGGCCGGCGGGGCCTTGACGTCGACGGGCTTGCCGTAGTCGCTGAAGGTGACGGTGCCGGGGCCGTCGGCGCCCTTGTTGACCACCTTCAGGAAGTACGGCTTGCCCTCCATCGCGACGTAGAAGGTGGTGGTCTCGGCGCCCTTCTTACGGGTCAGCACGGCCGCCTTCGTGCCGCCGACCTCGGCGTCGTCCTTCCGCTTCAGCTTCTTGAGGTTCTTGTTGCTGAACATGTCGTCCGGGTTGCAGACGGCCTTGTCGCCCTCGGCGGGCGTCTTCACCCAGCGGCCCTTCAGGAGTTCGGCCGTGGAGCCACCGCCCTTGGACTCCCAGAACTTGTCGTCGCCCTTGGAGTAGGTGAACTTGCCGACGGAGAGGAACTCGGCCTTCCCCGTCTTGCTCGAGCCCATCTTGCCCGTGCAGTCACCGGACTCGGCGACCGCGAACTCGATGTCGCTCACCTCGCCCTTCTGCTTCATCTGGCCCTTCATCCGGTAGGACCCGGCGTCCTTGGACGCCTTGGAGGCCTTCTCGGCGATCTTGTCGGCGCTCATGCCCTCGAAGGGGTCCTTGTCGCCGCCGTCGCTGCTGCAGCCCGTGACGCCGATGACGGCGGCGGCACAGACGACGGCCACTGCCAGGAGCTTCCGGTTGGCTGCCATATACGCGTACTCCTCAAAAAGGTGCGCCTCGGTCGGCACACAGCAAGTTCTTACGGTGACTTTAATTCGGCCATGGGGCTGCTCTGTCCCCCGGGGCTACTCGACGACGTGCCGCCCCTCCGGACGCGCGCTGCACGACGCGCGGAACGCGCAGTGTGTGCAGTGTTGTCCCGTGGTGGGGGTGAAGCGCTCGTCCAGGACCTTGCCCGCGGCCGTCGCGAGGAGATCGCCGATCCACTCTCCGGAGAGGGGCTCCTGGGCCTGCACCTTGGGGAGGGTGTCGCCGCCGTTCTTCTTGGCGGCGCCCTGGCGCAGCTGCACCAGTTCGGCGCCGCCCGGTTCGGGGCGTACCCCTCCGAAGGCGTCGTCGGCGGCGCCCTCGCGGACGGCCAGCTGGTAGACGGCGAGCTGCGGGTGGCGGGCGACCTCGGCGGTGCTCGGGGCCTGTTTGCCGGTCTTGAAGTCCACTACGTAGGCACGGCCTTCCGCGTCCTGTTCGACACGGTCCATCGAACCTCGTACGCGTACTTCGTAGGGGCCCGCTTCGAGGGTCACGTCGAAGCCGTGCTCGCTGGCGACGGGGGTGCGTCCGCCGCGGGTCCCGTTGGAGTCGACGTGCCACTGGAGGAAGCGTTCGAGCGCCACGCGCGCGTGCTCCTTCTCCTGTGCCGACTTCCACGGGGCGTCGAACGCGAGGGCGTCCCACACCGAGTCGAGGCGCTCCATGAGCACGGCGAGGTCGGCGGGGGTGCGTCCGGAGGCCACCTCGTCGGCCAGGACATGCACCACGTTGCCGAAGCCCTGGGCGGCGGTCGCGGGCGCGTCCGCCTTCACCTCGCGGCCCAGGAACCATCGCAGGGAGCAGGTGTTCGCGAGCTGGTCGAGGGCGCTTCCGGAGAGCACCACGGGCTTGTCGCGGTCCCTCAGGGGGATCTCGCTCGCCGTCGGCTCGTACATGCCCCACCAGCGGTACGGGTGCGCGGACGGCACCAGCGGACGGCCGTCGCTGTCGCTGAGCGCGGCGAGTCGGGCCAGGCGCTGGGCGGCCGCCTCGCGCAGGGTGTCCGAGACGCGCGGGTCGACGGTGGTGGCGCGCAGCTCGGCGACGAGCGCCGCGACCGACAGGGGGCGGCGGGGGCGGCCCGTCACGTCCTTGGGTTCGACGCCGAGTTCGGTGAGGAAGCGGGAGGGCTGGTCGCCGTCGTCCGCGGGTGCCTTCACCGCGGTCACGACGAGGCGTTCACGTGCGCGGGTGGCGGCTACGTAGAAGAGGCGTCGCTCTTCGGAGAGGAGCGCCCCGGGGGTGAGCGGTTCGGCGAGACCGTCGCGGCCGATGCGGTCGGCCTCCAGGAGGGAGCCGCGGCGGCGCAGGTCGGGCCAGAGCCCTTCCTGGACGCCGGCGACCACGACGAGGCGCCATTCGAGGCCCTTGGAGCGGTGGGCCGTCATCAGGCGTACGGCGTCGGGGCGTGCCGCGCGGCGCGTGAGCGTGTCCGCGGCGATGTCCTGCGCCTCGGTCTCCTCCAGGAAGTTGAGCGCGCCGCGGCCTCCCGTGCGCTCCTCCGCGCGGGCCGCGGCGGCGAACAGGGCGCAGACCGCGTCGAGGTCGCGGTCGGCGTTGCGGCCCGCCGCGCCGCCGCGCCGGGCGGTGCGTTCGAGGCGCCCCGGCCAGGGTGTGCCGTCCCACAGCTCCCACAGCGCCTCTTCGGCCGTGCCGCCGCCCGCGAGGCGCTCACGGGCCTTGCGGAGCAGCGCGCCGAGGCGCTGGGCGCCGCGGGCGTACGTCGGGTCGTGGGCCACGAGCCGCTCCGGCTCGGCGAGGGCGCGGGCCAGCAGCTCGTCGGAGGGCGGCGGCAGGTGGTTGCCCGCCGCGCGCTCCTCCTCGCGCAGGGCGCGGCCGAGGCGGCGCAGGTCGGCGGCGTCCATCCCGGCCAGGGGCGAGGTCAGGAGGGTCAGGGCGGTCTCGGTGTCGAGCCAGGAGGGGGCGGTGGTTTCCGTGCCGGGACCGACGGCTGCTTCCGCGCTCTCCGGAGAGGCGGTACCCGCTTCATCCGTCTCCGGAGGGGCAGTCCCCGCTTCGGCCGTCTCCGGAGAGACCACCTCTGCATCAGCCGTCTCCGGAGCGGCCGTCTCCGGAGGGGCCACCTCTGCATCAGCCGTCTCCGAAACGACCGCCGTCGCCACCACCCGCAGCGCCGTCAGCAGCGGCGTCACCGCGGGCTCATGGCGCAGGGCGATGTCGTCGCCGTCGATCTCCAGGGGGACGCCCGCCGCGCCGAGGCTGCGGCGGACCGCGGGGATGGAGCGGGCGCCGGCCCGGACCAGGACCGCCATGTCGCCCCAGGGGACGCCGTCCTCCAGGTGTGCGCGGCGCAGGATGTCCGCGATGTTGTCCAGTTCCGTCCCGGCCGTCGGATACGTGTACACCTCGACCCCGCCGCCGTCCCTGACCGGCGTCAGCTCCCGGTGGGCCCGCACCTTCTCGGCGGGAAGCCTGGTCAGCGGCATGCGGCGGGTGAGCAGCCGGGTGGCCGCGAGCAGCCGCGCGCCCGACCGGCGGGACGTCGTCAGGACCTCGACCGGCGCGGGAGTGCCGTCCGCGCGCGGGAAGTCGTGGGGGAACTCCAGGATGCCGTTCACATCGGCGCCCCGGAAGGTGTAGATCGACTGGTCGGGGTCTCCGAAGGCGACGAGGGTGCGGCCGCCTCCGGAGAGCGCGTGCAGCAGCCGTACCTGCGCGGGGTCGGTGTCCTGGTACTCGTCGACGAAGACGGCGTCGTAGTGCGTGCCCAGCGCCCGGGCGACCTCGGGGCGGCGCGCGAGCAGCACCGCGCGGTGCACCAGTTCCGCGTAGTCGAGCACCCCTTGGAGGTCGAGTACGTCCAGGTACTCGGCGAGGAACGCCGCGGCGGCTCCCCAGTCGGGGCGTCCGCTGCGGCGGGCGAAGGCGTCGAGGGCGGCGGGGCCGAGGCCCAGCTCGCGGCTGCGGGCGAGGACCGCGCGCACCTCGTCGGCGAAGCCCCGGGTGGTGAGGCAGGCCCGCAGGTCATCCGGCCAGCGGACGTGCCCGCGGCCTTCCTTCGCGAGGTCGATCTGGCCCGCCAGCAGCTCACGTACCGCCACGTCCTGTTCGGGACCCGACAGGAGCCGCAGTGGCTCGACGAACAGGTCGGCGTCCTGGTGGGCCCGCACGAGGGCGTAGCAGAAGGAGTGGAACGTCGTGGCCTGCGGGGCGCGCGCCGCACCTATGCGCAGCGCCATGCGGTCGCGCAGCTCGACCGCGGCCTTGCGGCTGAAGGTGAGGACCAGCAGCCGGGCGGGGTCCGCGCCCCGGGCTACGCGCGCGGCGACGGCCTCCACGAGGGTGGTGGTCTTGCCGGTGCCGGGCCCGGCCAGGACGAGGAGCGGTCCGCCCTCATGGTCAACCACAGCGCGCTGACCTGCGTCCAAGCGAGGGGGCTCCCACAGGGCCGGCGGCGTACGCACCAGTCGGTAGGCGTCCGGGGTCCCCTGTCGTACCTGGTGGTGCGACGGGTGCCGGATGTGCCGAGCGGAAGAGGGGGAGCTCACGTGGGTCGCCGGTCCTGGTGGGTGTGCTGGTCGAGGAGTGGCCGCGCGGGGGCCGCGAGGTGACGGGGATGCGTGCTGTCGACGCTACGCCAGTGGACGTGGGGGACGCGTGGCTTCCCCCGTACGGGCCACCGGTCCGCCGTCGGGCCGCCGGATGGCGGAAGCTGTCAGGTGTGAGCCTCCGGAGCCTGCGGGCGAGCGTCACCCACGGCGTCGCCCTGCGCGGCGTCGCGCTGCGCGCCGCCCCTCACGGGCCGGGCCGACAGCACCTCCCCCACTTCCGCGATGTCGCGCATCTCACTCGGGTCACGCCCGTCGCTCACCTCACAGCCGTCCCACCGGGCCCGCCGCATGTCGAGCTTCGGCACATGCCCCTGGACTGCGCGCGAGGCCTGCCGCAGGGGGGTGCCCTCCTCGCGGTAGCGCTCAAGGGCGCGCAGTTCGTGGCCCGGCAGCAGGACACCGTCCGAGCGGACCACCCGCCACCACGGAACGCCTCCTCCGTAGAGGGCCATCACCCGTCCCACCTGGCGCGGGCCGCCCTCCTCAAGCCATTCGGCGACGTCCCCGTACGTCATCACGCGCCCCGGAGGGATCAGTTCCGCGACGTTCAGAACCCGTTCCGCGTACTCCGGAAGCGCCTGCTCCGTATCGTCGGGCGGCACCTGTCGCTCTCGGCTCTGCTCGCTCATCCGGACCATCCTGCCGTACCCCGCCGACACCGCGGCCGGCTCACCGCAGAGCGTTCCGCGGCGCCGCCGGGAAGGCGCCAAGTGTCGTTTCGTGACCACTTCGCGTCCTTGCGTTGCCCCCTGATGCCTCCCTGTAGCGACCCGGCATGCCACCATCGTGCGGGCGGTGACTGGTGATACGAGATCAAGAAGAGACGACGGAGCAGCAGGGCGTGCATCCCGATAAGAAGGCGGGCACCTCTGCGTCCGAGTCACGCCTGGACTCCGGTGAGCCCACCCCGAAGGACGGCAACGAGTGCTTCGACCCCGGTGACTGCGCCGACGGCGGGGCGCACGCCGACCGTGTGGAGGGCGACGAACCGCTCCTCTCCGCGCGCGTGCACCGCCCTTCCGACCTCATGCGGCTGCTCGTCGGCGTCCTCGCCATCGTCGTGCTCCTCGCGATCGCCGCGTTCGCGCACGGCACGACGTCCGGGCTCGAACAGGACATCGACAAGGGCACGGAGCAGGCACCCGACCTGCTGATCAAGGTGGCGGGTCTCGTCGCCAGCATCGGGGTGCTGCTCGTTCCCGTCGCGTTCGCCATCGAACGGCTGATCAAGCGGGACGGCCTGCGCATCGCCGACGGCGTCCTCGCGGCCGTCCTCGCGCACGGCGTGACCCTGGCCACCGACCTCTGGGTCGCCAAGGCCGCCCCCGACTCCATCCAGGACGCGCTCACCAAGCCGTCCCCCGCCGATCTCCACGCCTTCACCGATCCGGTGCACGGCTACCTCGCACCCGTCATCGCCTACATGACGGCCGTCGGCATGTCGCGCAGACCGCGCTGGCGCCTGGTGCTCTTCGTCGTGCTGCTGCTCGACGCGTTCACGATGCTGGTCACCGGCTATACGACGCCGTTCTCGATCCTGCTGACGGTGCTCATCGGCTGGACCGTGGCGTACGGCACGCTGTACGCGGTCGGCTCGCCGAACGTACGGCCCACCGGCCAGACGCTGCTCGCGGGTCTGCGGCACGTCGGTTTCCGCCCGGTGAGCGCCGCCCGCGAGGAGTCCCCGGACAGCGAGCACGGTGACCGGGGCCGCCGCTACTTCGTCACCCTGGAGGACGGACCGCCCCTGGACGTCACGGTCATCGACCGGGAGCAGCAGGCGCAGGGGTTCTTCTACCGCGTATGGCGACGGCTCACGCTGCGCGGCATCACCCAGCGGCGCAGCCTCCAGTCGCTGCGCCAGGCCCTGGAGCAGGAGGCCCTGCTCGCGTACGCGGCGATCGCCGCCGGCGCCAACGCGCCGAAGCTGATCGCCACCTCCGAGCTGGGTCCCGACGCGGTGATGCTCGTCTACGAGCACACGGGGGGCCGCTCCCTGGACTCCCTCCCGGACGAGGCGATCACCGACGAACTGCTGTGCGAGACCTGGCGGCAGGTGCGGGCTCTGCAATCCCGCCGGATCGCGCACCGCAGGCTGGCGGGCGACGCGGTCCTGGTGGATCGTTCCGGCACGGTGATCCTCACTGATCTGCGCGGCGGCGAGATCGCCGCGGGCGACCTGGTCCTGCGGATGGACATCGCCCAGCTGCTGACCGCCCTCGGCCTGCGCGTGGGCGCCGAGCGCGCGGTCGCGTCCGCCGTGGAGATCCTCGGCCCGGACGCGGTGGCCGACTGTCTGCCGCTGCTCCAGCCGATCGCCCTCACCCGCTCCACCCGCGGCACGCTGCGCAAGCTGGCCCGTGAACGGTCCCAGCGCGAGCGTGAGGCGGTCCTGGAGGCCTCCCGCAGGTCCCGGCAGGCCGCGCGCGCGGACGTGCCCGATGAGGCGCCCGAGGACGGCCGTACGGACAAACAGGTCCAGAAGACGGACAAGCAGGTCCAGAGGCAGGAGAAGCAGGCCGCCAAGCAGGAGCGGCAGGCCGAGAAGCAGGCCATAGACGAGGCTCTGGAGCAGGCGCGCGAGGAGGATCTGCTCACCCAGATCCGCCACCAGGTGCTGCTCATCCGCCCGACGGCGCCGGTTGAGCCCGCGCAGTTGCAGCGGATCAGGCCCCGCACCCTGATCAGTTTCATCGCCGGTGCGATCGGCGCGTACTTCCTGCTGTCACAGCTCACGCACGTCGAGTTCGGCACGCTCTTCCAGGAGGCCCAGTGGGGGTGGGTGGCCGCCGCCGTCGGGTTCTCCGCGCTGAGCTACTTCGCCGCCGCGATGAGCCTGCTGGGCTTCGTGCCGGAACGGGTGCCGTTCCTGCGGGCGGTGGCGGCGCAGGTCGCCGGGTCGTTCGTGAAGATCGTCGCGCCCGCCGCGGTCGGCGGTGTCGCGCTCAACACGCGGTTCCTGCAACGCTCCGGAGTGCGCTCGGGGCTCGCGGTGGCGAGCGTCGGGGCCTCGCAGCTCTTCGGTCTCGGGTCGCACATCCTGCTGCTGCTCGTCTTCGGTTATCTGACGGGTACGGAGAAGACGCCGTCGTTCACGCCGTCCCGCACGGTCATCGCCGGTCTTCTGTCGGTCGCGGTACTGGTCCTCGTGGTGACGGCGATCCCGTTCCTGCGGAAATTCGTCGTCACGCGCGTGCGGTCGCTTTTCGCGGGTGTCGTGCCGCGCATGCTGGACGTGCTCCAGCGACCGCAGAAGCTGCTCACCGGCATCGGCGGGATGCTCCTGCTGACCCTGATGTTCGTGCTCTGCCTGGACGCTTCGGTACGGGCCTTCGGCAATGATCAGATGACCTCGCTGAGCCTCGCGAGCGTCGCGGTGGTCTTCCTCGCGGGCAACGCGCTGGGGTCGGCGGCGCCGACGCCCGGTGGCGTGGGCGCGGTGGAGGCGACGCTGACGATCGGTCTGATCGCGGTCGGCGTCCCCAAGGACGTGGCGGCGCCCGCGGTGCTGCTCTACCGGCTCCTGACGTTGTGGCTTCCGGTGCTTCCGGGGTGGCTGTTCTTCAACCACCTCACAAGGAAGGGCCTGCTTTAGCGCTCCGCCGGGTGGGGCGGTTCGCTCCGCGGGAGGGCGCAGTGTGTCGTCTGCGGGCGCGTCGTGACTGGTCGCGCGGTTCCCCGTGCCCCCCAGGGGCACGCACCCCCGCCCTCACCCACACGGCCCGCGCCCCGAGCGCCCCGTCAGGACCCCCCGCAGGATGGGCACATGCCCTCACAGCCCCAGCCACGCGCCCGCGCCCTGGCCGCCGCCACCCTGCTCCTGTCCGCCACGCTCGCGGCGTGCGGCGGCAGCGACTCCGAGGACGAGGACCTGTCGGCTCAGAAGCTGAAATGGAAGGACTGCCCCGCTCCCGCCGCATCCGAGGGCGGGGGTGAGGCACCCTCCCCGCTGCCCGGCGGCGGGGAGTGGCAGTGCGCCACCATGAAGGCCCCTCTCGACTGGACGAAGCCGAAGGGCGGCACGATCGACATCGCGCTGATCAAGGCCACCGCGAGCGGCGACAAGAGCGACCGCGTCGGCTCGCTCGTCTTCAACTTCGGCGGCCCGGGCGGCTCGGGCATCACCACCCTGCCCGCCTTCGGTTCGGACTACGCCAACCTGCGCACCCGCTACGACCTGGTGAGCTTCGACCCGCGTGGCGTGGGCCGCAGCGCGGGTATCGAATGCGAGGACGACGAACAGCTCGACACGTACTTCCAGCAGGACTCGACACCCGACGACGACGCCGAGAAGAAGAAGCTGGTCGACAGCGTCAAGGCGTTCAACAGTGCCTGCGACAAGAACTCCGGCAAGACGCTCCCCCACGTCCGCACCACCGACACGGCCCGCGACATGGACCTGATGCGCCAGGTCCTGGGCGACGACAAGCTGCACTACTTCGGCATCTCGTACGGCACCGAACTCGGCGGCATCTACGCACACCTGTTCCCCAAGAAGGTCGGCCGGGCCGTCTTCGACGCGGTCGTCGACCCCACCCAGACCTCCGAGGAGGGCTCCCTCGGTCAGGCCAGGGGGTTCCAGCTCGCTCTCGACAACTTCGCGAAGGACTGCACCTCCAAAGCCGCGGACTGCCCGGTCGGCGACACGGAGAAGGACGTGAAGGACAGGATCGCCCAGTTCCTGGAGGACCTGGACAGCAAGCCGGTCGCCGGCCTCCCGCCCCGCGAGCTGACCCAGACCGCGGCCACCAACGGCATCGCGCAAGCCCTGTACTCCAAGGACTTCTGGCCGTACCTCACCCAAGGCCTCGAAGAGGCGTACGACGGTGACGGCAGGATCCTGATGTCGCTCTCGGACGCGATGAACGGCCGCGACGAGGACGGCAAGTACAACAACCTCCAGGCAGCCAACGTCTCCATCAACTGTGCCGACGACAAGGCGCGTTACGCCCCGCGGTACGTCGAGGAGAAACTGCCCGCCTTCCGGAAGGCATCACCGCTGTTCGGCGACTATCTGGCCTGGGGCATGCTCGCCTGCACCGACTGGGCGGTCGAGGGACAGGCCGACCACCCGGACGTCGGCGCGGCGGGCGCGCCGCCCATCGTCGTCATCGGCAACACCGGCGACCCGGCCACACCGTACGAGGGCGCCCGCAAGATGGCCGAGGCCCTCGGCAAGGGCGTCGGCGTCGAGCTGACGTACAAGGGCGAGGGGCACGGGGCCTACGACAGCAAGAACAAGTGCGTGCGCGAGGCGGTGGACGGCTATCTCCTCGACGGCGAGGTCCCAAAGACCGGAACCGTCTGCTCCTGACCTCTCGAACGGCCCACCCCGGTCACTGTCAGTGGTCCCGCCTACTATGGCTTGACTGTCTTCCAAGGGGGGAAGCGCCTTCATGCAGCGTTACGTACGGTCCGCGGCACTGGCCGCCGCGGGAATTCTGGTGGCGGGGCTCGCTGTCGGCTGCGACGGTTCTTCCGATGACCACAAGGGTCGAGGGAGGCAGGACGAGAAGGGCGCCGGCAAGGGTCTCGCGGCCCAGAAGCTGGACTGGGACCGCTGCAAGGCTCCCGAGGGCGGCACCGCGCCGGGCTCCGGCTGGCAGTGCGCCACCCTCAAGGTCCCGTTGGACTACGCCGAGCCGGACGGCGAGACCATCGGCATCGCCCTGATCCGCGGCAAGTCCACCGGCGAGGGCGACCGCATCGGCTCGCTCGTCTTCAACTTCGGCGGCCCCGGCGGCTCGGGCGTCTCCGGGCTGCCGTCCTTCGCCGACATGTACGGCACTCTGCGCGAGCGGTACGACCTGGTGAGCTTCGACCCGCGCGGGGTCGGCGCCAGCGAGGGCCTGCGCTGCCGCGACGACAAGACCACCCAGGCCGCCGAGGAGAAGGTCGACCTCACGCCGGACACCCCGGCTGAGGAGAAGGCGTACTTCAAGGACGCGGCGGACTTCGGAGCGGGCTGCGCGCGCGGTGCGAAGAAGCTCATCGGTCATGTGTCGACCGTCGAGGCCGCCCGCGACATGGACCTCATGCGCCAGGTCCTCGGCGACGACAAGCTGCACTACATGGGCGTCTCGTACGGCACCGAACTCGGTGGTACGTACGCACACCTGTTTCCCAAGCGCGTCGGCCGCCTCGCCATGGACGCGGTCGTCGACCCCAGCGCGGACTCGGTCGGCCACGCGGAGAACCAGGCGCGGGGCTTCCAGCGCGCCCTCGACAACTACTTCAAGTCCCGCGGCCAGGACCCGAAGGCGGGCACCGCGAAGATAGCGAAGCTTTTCGACCGGCTGGACGCCGAGCCGATGCGTACCTCGGGCGACCGCAAGCTGACCGAGTCCCTGGCGAGCACGGGCATCCTGGTCACGCTGTACAGCAAGCAGACCTGGCCCGCGCTGACCCGCGGCCTCCAGGACGCCGAGAAGGGCGACGGCACCACGCTGCTGCGCCTCGCCGACGCCTACAACGAACGCGACGCCTCCGGCCGCTACAGCACGCAGAACCACGCGCAGCGGACGATCTCCTGTCTGGACGCCAAGGCGCGGTCCACTCCGGAGGAGGCCAGCAAGCGTCTGGACCGGTTCCGTGGGATCTCACCGGTCTTCGGCGCGTTCATGGCCTGGGACACGGCGGGCTGGTGCCACCGGTGGCCGGTGGCCGGTCAGCACGACTCCCCCGAGGTGAGCGCCCCGGGCGCGGCCCCGATCCTGGTCATCGGTAACACCGGCGACCCGGCCACCCCGTACGAGGGCGCCCGCAAGATGGCGGACGAGCTGGGCAAGGGCGTCGGCGTCCACATGACCTGGAAGGGCGAGGGCCATGGCGCGTACGGCAACGGCAGCGACTGCGTGGACGACACGGTCGACGACTACCTGCTGAAGGGCAAGGCTCCGAAGGACGGCAAGGTCTGCGAGTCCTGACCGGCACATGACGAAGGCCCCGCACCGGATGGTGCGGGGCCTTTCGCCTGACAGATCTAGTAGACCGGCTTCTCGGGCTCGATCTGGTGGACCCATCCGATCACGCCGCCGCCCACGTGCACCGCGTCCGAGAAGCCCGCCGACTTCAGGACGGCGAGGACTTCCGCACTGCGGACACCCGTCTTGCAGTGCAGGACGATCTTCTTGTCCTGCGGCATGCTCTCCAGGGCGGTGCCCATGAGGAACTCGTTCTTGGGGATCAGCTTGGCGCCGGGGATCGAGACGATCTCGTACTCGTTGATCTCGCGGACGTCGATGATCTCGATGTTCTCGCCCTCGTCGATCCACTCCTTGAGCTGCTTGGGAGTGATCGTCGAGCCGGCCGCCGCCTCCTGGGCCTCCTCGGAGACGACGCCGCAGAAGGCCTCGTAGTCGATCAGCTCGGTGACGGTGGGGTTCTCGCCGCAGACCGCGCAGTCGGGGTCCTTGCGGACCTTGACCTGGCGGTACTGCATCTCCAGGGCGTCGTAGATCATCAGGCGGCCGACCAGCGGCTCGCCCGTGCCCGTGAGGACCTTGATCGCCTCGGTGACCTGGATGGAGCCGATCGACGCGCAGAGCACGCCGAGCACGCCGCCCTCGGCGCAGGAGGGGACCATGCCGGGCGGCGGGGGCTCGGGGTAGAGGCAGCGGTAGCAGGGGCCGTGCTCGGACCAGAAGACCGACGCCTGGCCGTCGAAGCGGTAGATCGAACCCCAGACGTACGGCTTGTTGAGGAGCACGCACGCGTCGTTGACCAGGTAGCGCGTCGCGAAGTTGTCCGTGCCGTCGACGATCAGGTCGTACTGGCTGAAGATGTCCATCACGTTGTCGGCCTCGAGCCGCTCTTCGTGGAGGATCACGTTCACGTACGGGTTGATGCCGAGGACCGAGTCCTTCGCGGACTCCGCCTTCGAGCGGCCGATGTCGGCCTGGCTGTGGATGATCTGCCGCTGGAGGTTGGACTCGTCGACCTCGTCGAACTCGACGATGCCGAGCGTGCCGACACCGGCCGCGGCCAGGTACATCAGCGCCGGGGACCCGAGGCCACCGGCGCCGACACACAGCACCTTGGCGTTCTTCAGCCGCTTCTGCCCGTCCATCCCGACATCCGGGATGATCAGGTGGCGGGAGTACCTGCGGACCTCGTCGACGGTGAGCTCAGACGCGGGCTCGACCAGGGGTGGCAGCGACACGGGGACTCCGTTGGTCGGTATTTCGGAACGGTTGTTCTTTCCGTAACACTGCCACGCCCTTCTTCATTCCGAGACACCCGTTCCGATACGCGAGACGATTTCGTCCCAGTAACCGGGCATGGACTCCCAGGGGTCGCCCGCGCCGGCCCCTTCCACGCGGTCGGTTCCCACGCGGTCGGTGAAGTAGATCGTCGAGGCGCCCTGCCAGCGGGCGATGCGCAGCGCCTCCTCCAGGTGGCCGCGCGGCATGCCGTGCACGAAGTGGCAGAAGCGCTCGGGCGGGTAGTCGGCGGTCCACTCGGCCACCTGCGACCAGCGGTAGTCGCTCCAGGGGCCGGCGAAGGTCACCAACTGGTCGCCCGTTTCGGCGTATCCGGGGTACGGATGTGTGCCGTGGCCGAGCACGATGTGGGCGTGGTCGACCAGCGCGCGCAGTGTGGTGACGGTCCTGCGCACCTCCGGGAGCGCCGCCCGCTCCGTGGGACAGCGGTCCAGCGAGAAGCCGTCGACCTGATACCAGTCGAGGTAGCGGTGCGCGTCGGAGACCAGCTCCCCGAAGGGGCGGGCGCCGTGCCGGGCGTCGAGGTGGCCGAGTACGCGGACGCCTCCGTTCCGCAGGCGTCCCGCCGCCTCCAGGCAGTGCGGGTCGGGCCGCTCACCCGGGCCGTTCGCGACGTTCAGGACAACCCATTTCAAAGGGGTGCCGGGCCGGGTGAGTTCGCCCCATTCGAGGGGGGCGACGAGGGGGTGGGCGAACCCCGGGATGCCGAAGCCGAGGCGTATGCCGGTGTCGGTGGCGCCCCTTGCGGTCCTGGTCAGATGCGGCATGCGGCCTCCATCCAGATGTCGGCGAGTGACTCTTCGAGGTTGATGCGGGGCCGCCAGCCGAGGCGGTCGCGCGCGGTGCGCACATCGGCCTGCTGCCAGCTGCCGCAGCCGTCCGGGTAGGGGTACGCGGCAGGGGCACCGTGTTCCCCTTCGGCGCGGGGGTGGCCGATGACCGCCCGCACGGGCACCTGGTCCAGTTCGTGCAGGGCGCCGCCGTACCCGGCGACGCGGGCGAGGACGGCGGCGGCGTCGCGCAGCCGTACGGCACGCCCCGCGCCGATGTTCACGATGCCCTGGGCGGCGGAGAGCGAGGCCGCGTGCACGGCCCGCGCGACATCGCGTACGTCGACGAAGTCCCGCTGCACACCGAGGCCGCCGAGCTTCAACTCGCCGTCCCCCGCCTGCATCGCGCGCCGCATGGCCTCGGCGAGCCGCCCGAGCGGTGACCCGGCGGGCGTGCCGGGTCCGGCGGGTGAGAAGACCCGTAGGACGACGGCGTCGAGTCCGGAACCGAGTACGAGCTCGGTCGCGGCGAGTTTGCTGACGCCGTAGGGCCCGCCGGGCCGCGGCACGGCGTCCTCCGCGGTGGAGGAGCCCGGCTGGCTCGGCCCGTACTCGGCGCCGCAGCCGAGCTGCACCAGGCGTGCCCCGCAGCCGCTGCGGCGCAGGGCCTCGCAGATGGTGGCGACGGCGACGGTGTTGTGCCGGGTCAGCTCGCGGGCTCCGCCGCGGGTGGCGCCCGCGCAGTTGATGACGACGCCCGGGTGCACGGCGTCCAGGAAGCGCGTGAGCGCGCCGGGGCTTCCGCTGGCGAGGTCGAACCGTACGTCCGAGTCGTCGCCGCGGCCGAGGGCGGTGAGCTGCACCGCGGGGTCGGCGAGCAGCCGGTCTGCGACGAACCGGCCGAGGTATCCGTTGGCTCCGATCAGCAGCACCCTCATCGGGCGCCTCCGGGGGTGGCCGCTCGGAGGCGGAGACGGCTGCGGGTGGTCATCTGGTGTTCTCCTTCGAGGTGTTGCCATGGGTCACGGGGTCACGCCCGCGGTGTCGGCCCCGCGGGAGAGTGGTCTGGTCGGTCTGTGGGCGGCGGGCTCAGGTCATGGCGCCGGGGCCGGCGTGGGCCGAGGCCAGGGTCAGGGTCCTGGCCGCGTGGATCAGGAGGGCGAGGGCCGCGGCCCCGCACACGGCGGCGGGGACGGCACCGGGGCCCCAGCTGTCGACGACTGCCGTGACGGGCGCCGCCAGCGCGTCGCATCCCGGCAGGCGCCCCGCGAACACCAGGGCTGGTGCCGCCACTTCGCAAGCTCCGGCCGCGCCGAGCAGCAGGGCGGGCGCCCGGGCGAAGCCGTGTGCGGCGAGCAGCCGCACGAGCAGCAGTAGGGCGCCGAGGGCACCGGCCCCGGTGAGGGCCGAGGGGTTCTCGGCCGTGCCGAGCACCGCGTCCGCCGCCGCGTCCGTCGCCGCGAGCGATACCCCGAGGGCGGCGAGGAACAGCACGACGATGCCGAGCAGCAACGGCCTTACGGAGGCGGCGAACTCATCGAGTCCACGGCTGGCCACGAGCCGTCCCCTGGCCCGTGCGGCGAAGAGCCGGGCGCACCAGGTCGCGGGCGCGACGGCCAGGGTGAGGCCGAGGGCGGTGGCGGTGGCGGGCTGCCAGAGGTCGCCCGGTCCGTCGGGGCCGCCCGCGACAGCGTTCGTCAGCAGCCCGTCGCCCAGTAGGGCGTACGCGATGAGCCAGCACACCCACGCGCGCGTGGCGGGTGTCAGGGGGGTGGCGGCGCGCAGCGGTCCGTCGCGCAGGGCCACCCGCAGCGCCAGGGCCACGGCGAGCGCGCCGCCGACCGTCACCGCGGCCCGGGTGGCCCCGGCGGTCACCTCGGCCCCCGCGACGGCTGCCGCGCACGCCGCGCCGGGCAGCAGTGCGAACAAGGCCCATCCGGGGCGTACTTGGGGTGCGTGGTGTACGTCGGTACCGTCACCGGCGCCGGGGCGTGCGCGGCTGCTGTCGTCGTCGCGGGGCACGCGCGCGTACATCTCCTCGGCGAGGGCGAACACGTCGCGGTGCCGGTAGCGCGCGGCGGCCCGGTCGGTCACGCCGTGCGCCTCCAGGCCCGCCGCGATCTCCAGCGGGTCCACGGCTCGCGCGCACAGGTCGCGGTGGCGGTGCATCAGGGCTTTCACGGGGTCGGCGGCACCGTGCGAGGTCGTGCCCCGGCCCGGTCGGCCCCACTCCTGCGCTCCGCCCCGACCACCGCCCACCCCGCGCGCCTCTCCGGAAGTGGCGAGGGCGGGGCTGTCGGGAGGGACGGCGGGGGGAGTGTCAGGGGGGCCGACGGTTACGAGGGGGAGCCTCGGGGCGTCGGTTTCGGGGGTGGTGGGGCTGGGAGTTGTGCCCGCGGCCCGAGCCGCCTCGCCCCCGCGTCCCCCGGCGCCCCCCTCACCCCGCCGAGCACCGAGACACGTGGCGTCCGCGTCCCCCTCGTCCCGTACGACCCCTTCGTGCCCCCGCCCATTCCATCCGCTCTCCCCCTCTTCGTCGTCGCCGTCGCCACCGCCCCGGAAGCCCCCCTCCCCGAAGCCGGGAATGGACCGTCCCGAGACGGGAGCCTCGCCGGTGCCCGGCAGGCCTGGCGCCTCGCCGGCGGGCTGCGTCAGCGCCTCGGTCGCCAGTAGTTCCTCCGAGCCCGACTCCCACCCGCCGGCCCCCCTCGGGGTCCGCGGCACCTCCACGCCCCCGGCGCTCAACCGCCGTGTCATACGACCGCCCCCTTCAACTGATGGCGTTCATCAGCCCGTTGGCCGGAGGTGCCCGCCCAGCTCGGCACTCCGTCGCCCTCCGCTCCCGACGCGGACGCGGATGCGCACGCGGCCGCGGGGCCCACCGCGACCGCCCACCGCCCCGGCATGTACGCCTCGGCCGGGTGGGCGAACGGAACCGGCTCGCCCGCCTCGTCCAGGGCGTCCCTGCGCACCGGGCAGTGCGAGACGATCTCCAGGTAAATGCCGCGAAATGCCGCCACGTTCTGCTCGACGGTGAAGAGTTCGAGGGCCCGCGCCCGCGCCGCCGCCCCCAGGCGCGCGCACCGGGCGGGGTCGCGCAGGAGCGCCACGCACGCCTCCGCGAGCGCCCGCGGATTGCGCGGCGGCACGACGAGGCCCGTACCGCCGATCACCTCCACCACCGCGCCGACGTCCGTCGAGACGGTCGCGCGCCCGCAGAACATGGCCTCGACCAGGCTGATCGGGAAGCCTTCGACCACGCTGGAGAGCACGATCACCCCGCCCGCGGCGTACGCCTCGGCGAGATCCGGCGCCTGGGGTCCGCCGATCTCCTCGAAGGAGACGGGGTTGTCGCCGACGGCGTGCGCCCCCTCCGCCTCGTCGGGGAAGAGCTGCGCGGCGAGCGCCCGGCACTGGGCGAGGTAGTCGACAGCCTCGGGCCCCTCGGCGGGCGCCGCGACAATCCGCAGGCGTGCCCCCGGCTCCTCCCCGCGGACCTCGGCGAAGGCGTGGAGCAGTGAGATCAGGTCCTTGGCGGGCTCGACGCGGCCGACCCACAGGAGTGTGCGAGGGACCGCGGCGAGGTCGTCGTAGCCCCGCTCGCCGATCTCGGAGAAGCGGCCGGACTCCATGCCGGGGTAGACCGTGCGCAGCTTGGCACGGTCGGCGCCGCACCGCTCCTGCCAGCGGCGGGCGTGGGTGTTGCCGGGGGTGATGAGCACGGCCTGGTCGTACACCTCGGCGGTGAGGAGGCCGTGGAAGGAGGCGAGGAGCGCCCGTGCCGGTGCGCTCAGGTCCATGCCGCCCGCGGCGAGGTGGTGCGCGCGCAGCTGTACGCCGTACTCGGTGACGAGGAGCGGCACCCCGGCGAAGTGCTTGGCGAGCAGTCCGGGCAGCGCCGCGGGCCCGCCGGACGTGGCGTGGCAGAGGTCGGCGGCGCCGAGCGCGTCGTCGCCGTACCAGTCGAGGGAGAGCGGCCGCAGCGCCCGCTCGATCCGGGCTGCGGCGACGAGCAGGTCGGACACCCGGGCGGTGCGGGCGGCGCGCAGTGCGCCGGGCGCGCGGCAGGCGCTCTCCAGGGCGCGCACGACGGTCTCCGAGCGCAGCGCGCCGACCAGTCCGCCCTCGTCGCGGGCGAGTTCGGCGAGTCCGTACAGCGCGTTGGCGAAACGGTCCGCCACGAGGTCGGAGCCCGCCCCCGGCGCGGTTCCTCGGCTCCCACTCCCCCCCGCGCCCAAGCCGTCCGCCCCGCCCCGGCACACCACGTCCGCCAGCTCTTTGAAGCACTCCGCGAACCGCCGGCGCGCCTGCCGTCCGCGCCCGCCGCGGGGCCCGGCGGCACGGAGCGCCTCGTCGTCGAGGGTCCACAGCGGAGCCGTGCGCACCCGGGTGACCTGGGGCGGGAGTTCGACCTGGCCCCGCGCCTCCTGCCGCTCGTCGCGGCTGAGGGCGTAGACGTCGAACTCGTGCTGCCCGAGTCCGCGTACGAGCCGGTCGCACCAGAGCCGGCCCTCACCGTTCACGTACGGGTAGCCACCCTCCGTAAGCAGTGCGACGCGCACGAGTGCACCCCCGATCTCCCGTCTGGGGAGCCGCCGTTTAGTCGGCGGCTCACAGCGGGACGAACGTATGCGGTCATGCCGGTGGCGCGACGGACGGTTGTCCATCGCGCCACCAGAAGGGGTGAACGGCCGTGACTTTCCCGCGCCGGTAGCGTTCTGTCGCGCTATAGCGCCCCGGAGGCCCTCCGCCGTCGCGGAGGGTCAGGCCGCGGCCAACTCCTTGCGGGACTCGCGTCGCCGCGCGGCCGCCTCGGGGTCGAGCGAGGGGACGGCCGCGAGCAGCGCTCTCGTGTACGGATCCCGCGGTGAGCCGTAGACCTCGTCGACGGTTCCGTACTCGACGATCCGGCCCCGCCGCATCACCGCGACCCGGTCGCTGACCTGGCGTACGACCGCGAGATCGTGCGCGATGAAGACGAGCGCGAGCCCGAGTTCCCGCTGCAACCGGGCGAGCAGGTCGGTCACCTGCGCCTGCGTGGTCACGTCGAGCGCGGACACCGGCTCGTCGCACACGATGACGCGCGGCTCGGCGGCGAGCGCACGCGCGATGCCGACGCGCTGCCGCTGTCCGCCGCTGAACTCGTGCGGGTAGCGGTCGTAGTACGCCGGTTCGAGCCCGACGCGCTCCAGCAGCTCGCGCACCCGCCTCCGTACGAAGGTGTCGCTCTCGCCCCGGGCGCGCAGCGGGTCGGCGACGGACTCGCCGATCGAGCGGCGTGGGTTGAGGGAGGCGACGGGGTCCTGGAACACCATCTGCACCTGCGGGTCCACCCGGCCGCCGGGCTTCTCCGCGCCCCCGTGGAGGAGGCGCCCCGCGCTCGGTTCGAGAAGGCCCACGAGCATGCGCCCCAGCGTCGTCTTGCCGCTGCCGCTCTCGCCCACGACGCCGAGGGTCTCTCCTCGGCGGACGGTGAGCGAGACATCGTCGACGGCGATGACGGCGCGCTTCCCGCGCCCGAACTCCCGCCGCAGCCCTACCGCTTCGAGCACGACCTCGCCCGCCTCACCGGCGGGCGCCGCCAGCGGCGAGTCCACCCGGGGCACGGCCCCCAGAAGCTCCCGGGTGTACGGCTCCCGGGGCGTGGCGAGGACGTCCCGCACCGCACCCCGTTCCACCGCGCGCCCGCCCCGCATGACCAGGACCTCGTCCGCGCTCTCCGCCGCGACGCCCACGTCGTGGGTGACCAGGAGCAGGCCCATGCCGGTGTCGTCCCGCAGCGTGTGCAGCAGGTCGAGGATCTGGGCCTGGACGGTGACGTCGAGGGCGGTGGTCGGCTCGTCGGCGATCAGGAGGGCCGGGTCGCACGCCAGCGCCATGGCGATGAGCGCGCGTTGGCGCATGCCGCCGCTGAACTCGTGCGGTCGCGAGCGCGAGCGGCGTACGGCGTCGGGAATGCCGACGCGGTCGAGCGCGTCCACGGCACGCGCGCGTGCCGCACGCCGGGACGCCCCGGTGTGCACGCGGTGCACCTCGGCGATCTGGTCGCCCACCGCGTAGTACGGGTCGAGGGAGGAGAGCGGGTCCTGGAAGACCATCGCCGCCCTTCCGCCGCGCAGCCGCCGCAGTTCGGCTTCGGTCGCCTCCTGTACGTCGATGCCGTCGACCCGCACGGATCCGCTGACGCGGGCGCCCGTGCCCCGGTGGAGCCCGAGCAGCGCGGACGCCACGGTGGACTTCCCGGACCCCGACTCGCCGACGAGGGCGAGCGCGCCGCCCGCCTCAAGGGTGAAGGAGAGACCGTCGACGGCGCGCACTCCGGTCCCGAACTCCACGGAGAGATCGTTGACTCGTACAAGGCTCACGACAGCACCACCCTTCGGTCGGCCACCGCGTACAGCACGTCCGCGACGGCATTGGCGAGCACCACGAAGAAGCCGGTGACCATGACGAGGCCGACCACCACCGGCAGGTCGACGACCTTCACGGCGTGGACGAGTTCGCGCCCGAGGCCGGGGAGGCCGAACAGCGTCTCGCTGAGCATGGCGCCGCCGAACATCGACCCGACGTCGTTGGCGGTCAGGGCGATGACGGGTGCCGCGGCGCCCCGCAGCGCGTGCTTGCCGATGATCGACCGCTCCCCCACGCCGTACGCGCGAAAGGTCCGCACGTGGTCGTCGGCGAGTGTCTCCAGCATCGAGGAGCGGGTCAGCCGCGCGTACTTGGCGGCCTCGATCAGGGCGAGCGACAGCCAGGGCAGCAGCAGGTTCCACGCCCACTGCGTCGGGTCGTCGCCGAAGTCGACGTACTGCGGGAAGGGCAGCCACTGGAGCTGACCGCAGACCACGATCATCAGCAGCAGGCCGATCACGAAGACGGGGGTGGCGGTGCCCGCGAGCGTGAGGGCGGTCAGGACGCGCTCGCTGAGCCGGCCGCGCCGCCAGGCGGAGAGCACGCCGGTGCCCACGCCCAGGATCAGCCACATCACCATCGCGCCCAGCGCCAGCGACGCCGTGACCGGCAGCTTCGCCACGATCATCGCGCTGACCTGCTGGTCGCTCTGGTAGGAGACGCCGAGGCAGGGTGCCTCGCAGTGCTCCACGCCGGTGCCGGTCGAGTAGTCGTGGCCGGTGAGGACGCCCTGGAGGAAGTCCCAGTAGCGGACGTACAGCGGGTCGTCGAGGCGTAGTTGCTCGGTGACCTGCTGGACCTGTGCGGGCGAGCAGCGTGGGCCGCAGGTGATCTGGGCGACGTCTCCGGGAGCGACGTAGAACACCACGTAGATGATCACGGAGAGGGCGAGGAGGGTGACCAGGGCGCCGACGAGGCGCCGCAGCAGGAAGGCGGAGAGCCGCGCGAGGTCCGTCATGCCCGGGCCTCCCGCTTGCGGCCCGTCCCGATCCGCAGCCGCGAGGCGGCCCGCGGATCGAGCGCCGCGCGCACCCCGTCGCCGAGGACGGTGAGGGCGAGCACGGTCACGAACAGCGCGCCCGCGGGCAGCAGTAGGTACTGCGGCGCCGCCTGGTACCAGACGTCGGCGGCCGTGAGCATCTGGCCCCACGAGGGCGTCGGCGGCTTCACGCCGACGCCGAGGAAGGAGAGCGCGGCCTCGACCGTGATGTTCACGGGCACGAGCAGCGCCGCGTACGTGATGACGGGCGCGGCGAGCGCGGGCAGCAGTTCGCGCCGGGCGATGCGCACGGGCCCCCAGCCGCTGAGCCGTGCCGCGGCCACGTGGTCGAGTTCCCTGAGCGTGACGGTCTGCGCGCGCACGATCTTGGCCATGTTGCCCCAGGCGACGAGGCCGATGACCAGGGCGACGAGCACGGGCCGCGGGAAGCCCGCCGGCACGACCGCCATCAGGGCGAGCGCCAGGACCATCAGCGGCAGGGCGATGATGACGTCGGTGGCGCGGCTGAGCACCTGGTCCACCCAGCGGTTGCCGAACCCGGCCGCCACGCCGACCGCGACGCCGACGAACACCTGCACGACGGTCGCGGCGAGCGCGACGCCGAGGGAGACCCGTGCCCCGTACACGAGGCGGGCGAAGAGGTCGCGGCCGGTCTGCGGTTCGACGCCGAGCCAGTGCTCGCCGCTGATGCCGCCGAACGGGCCGACCGGCACACCGCCGCGCGCCGAGTCGATGAGGTCCGGGTGGTACGTGGTGGGGTCCTGCCCCTCCAGGGCCGTGAGCAGCGGCGCGGCGAGCGCCACGAGGACGAGCAGCGCGACGACGCCCGCCGCGACGAGGGCGGCGCGCCGCTCGCGCAGCCGCCGCCAGAAGATCGTCACGACTACTTCACCGCGACCTGGGAGACGTCGAGCACACCGGTCCAGTCACTGATGACGACGTTCTTGACGTCCTTGCCGTACAGGCGCTTGTAGACGGGGTGGAAGAGCGGCACGGTGAGCGCCTTCTTCCCGATCCTCTTGTCGAGGGCGCCCCAGCGCGCGGCGGCGGCGTCGAGGTCGGTGAGCTTGTTGATCTCGTCGATCTCGTCGTTGACGGACTGGTCGTCGAGGAAACCGGAGTTGAAGTTGGCGCCGTCCTTCACGATCTGCCGGCCGTCGAAGATCGGGGCGAGGAAGGGGCCGCCGGAGGGCCAGTCGGCGCCCCAGTGGGCGAGGAAGAGGCCGGGCTCGTCCTGCGCGCTGTGGACCTTGTCGGAGTAGTCGTTCTCCTCGAGTCCCGCCAGCTTGACGGTGATGCCGGCCTTCTTCAGGGCGTCCTGGACCGCGGTCGCGATCTCGGGGCTGGTCTCGAAGTCCTTGGCGTTGGAGTGGGTGAGCGTGATGGTGAGCCCGTCCTTGTGACCGGCCTCCTTCAGCAGTTCCCTGGCCTTCTTCGGATTGCCGTTCGGGCCCGCGGGGAAGTGGTCGTACTTCGTGTATCCGAAGGACTTCTGGTTCGGCAGGTAGGTGGTGGCGGGCTCGGCGAGCGAGGAGCCGCCGGCGGCGTTGACGACCGAGGAGCGGTCGACGGCGTACGAGATGGCCTGGCGCACCTTGGGGTCGTCGAAGGGCTTCACCTTCGGGTTGAAGGCGAGGTAGTTGGTGTAGCCGAAGTGTCCGGTGCCGACGTGTGAGGCGAGTTCCTTGTCGGCGGTGACCTTGGCGAGTTCGGCGGGGCCGAGGTTGGTGTCGGTGGTGACGGCGGCGGCGTCCGCGCCCTGGCTCGCGGAGAGCCGCTGGTTGATGACGGACGAGTCGAGTCCGGAGCGTACGTCGATGACGTCCGGGTAGGCCTTGCGCTCGGCGTCGGTCTTCGCCGACCAGTGCGGATTGCGCTCCAGACGCAGCCGTTCGCCGTCGTTCTCGTTCTTGACGACCTTGTAGGGCCCGGAGGAGACCGGGTGCTCCTCGTACTTCGTGCCCTTGTCCTTGCTCTTGGGGACGGGCGTGAACTGCGTCTGGGTGGCGAGGTAGGGGAACTCGCCCTCGGGCTTGTTCAGATGGAAGACGATGGTCCGCTCGTCCGGCGTCTCGATGGAGGCGAGCCCCTTGCCGCTCTTGTCCTTGTAGGGGCCCTGGTACTTGTCGCCTCCGACGAGCCAGTCCCGCAAGTAGGGAGCGCCGCCGCTGAGTTCGGGGGCGAACGAACGCTCGATGCCGTACTTCACGTCGGTGGACGTGATCGGTGTGCCGTCCTCGTACTTGAGCCCCTTCTTCAAGGTGTACGTCCATACCGTGGCGTTCTTGCTCGGCTTGCCCAGATCCGTGGCGAGGTCGGGGACGACCTCCGCGCCCTTGGCGCCGTCCTCGCGGTTGCGGGTGGTCAGGGTGCGGAAGACGAGGCTCGGCACGTTGCCGCCGCCGGAGGTGTAGAGCCGCGCGGGGTCGAAGTCGGTCTGCGGGTTTCGGTTGAGGACCGTGAGCGTGCCGCCCTTGGCCGGTTTCCCGCCGCCGCTCCCGGAGTCGTTGTCCTTCGGGCCCGCGCAGGCGGCGGCGCCCGTGGCCAGGGCCAGGCTGACGGATGCCGCTGCCACGCGGCGGGCTATGGCGGAATTTCGGCGCATCGGAGGAGACCTCTCGGGGAAGAACGCTGCGCGAAGGGCAGCGGATCAGCGGAAATGAAGCAGAGCTGACCCCGGTGATGGCGCGGGGGAACAGAGCAGCGCAGAGCTGCGGAGAAGCGACGCACTCGCCGGGGCGGGCGTCAGCGACAGTGGATGTCGGCCACGCAGAGCGCGGTCACGCCGAGCAGCGCCAGCTCGATGGCTGCGCTCGCAGGGGCGTGACGGTTCGACATGCGCAGAAATATGAACGAATTTGCGATGGATGTCAAAGCGACCGCGCGGGAGGGCTCAGGTGCGGGAGGTCTCGGGGAGCCAGCCGGTGAGCCTGCGGTCGACCCAGTGGGTGATGCCGATGGCGACGAGGGCGACGGCGACGACGACCAGGAGGACGGCGAGCACGGTGGCGCTGTCGAAGCTGCCCCCGGCTTCGGTGAGGAGCCGGCCGAGGCCGACCACGGCGATGAACATCTCACCGTTGATCATCCCGGCGACGGCCCGGCCGACACCGAGCCGGATACCGGCCATGGCCATCGGCAGCGCGGCGGGCAGCACGACCCTGAAGAGGAGTTGCCGCTCGCCGGCCCCGTACACCCGCCCCATTTCGAGGAGTTGGGCGGGGACGCCGCGTACCGCGGAGGCGGTGGTGATGACGATGACGAAAAGGGAGTACATCACCACCACGGCCACGATGGAGGTGCGGCCGGGGCCGAAGAGGGAGAAGAACACCGGGGCGAAGACGAGGGAGGGCGCCGTCAGCAGCGCGTACATGTAGATGCCGAGCGCGGCTTCCGCCGCTCGGTAGCGGCCCATGAGGGTGCCCAGGGTGAGGCCTGCGGCCAGTGAGACGGCGAGGCCCAGGACGAGGTTGAGCACGCTGGAGAGCAGGCTGGGCAGGATCCTCCCGTCGGCGGTCAGTTCGGTGAGCCGGGCGAGCACCCGGGTGAGCGGTGGGAGGAAGGCGGCGTCGGCCGTACGGGAGGCCGTCTCCCACAGGACCGCGCCCGCGAGGAGTCCGCCCAGCGGGGGCAGGAGGGCCGCCGGGCCGCGGCGGGGGATCACGGGCGGGCTCCGGCACGGTCGGGGCGTGAGGCACCCTCGGGCTGCGTGGCGCGGTCGGGGCGCATGGCGCGCAGGCGCTCCCACAGATGCGTGGTGAGGCAGGTGAACTCCTCGGTACGGCCCAGGCCGTGGAGGTCGACGGAGCGCGGCCGGGGGATGTCCACGGGAACGATGTCGGCGATGCGGCCGGGCCGCGGGCTCATCAGGACGACGCGGTCGCCGAGCAGGACCGCTTCTTCGATGCTGTGGGTGATGAAGACGACGGTGAGGCGCCGGCGCTCCCAGATGGTGAGGAGTTCCTCCTGGAGGATGCGGCGGGTCTGCTCGTCCAGGGCTCCGAAGGGCTCGTCCATGAGCAGCACGCGGGGCCGGACGGCCAGGGCGCGGGCGAGGCCGACGCGCTGCCGCATGCCGCCGGAGAGTTCGCCCGGCAGCCGGTCCTCGAAGCCGTCGAGGCCGACGAGTTCGACCAGTTCGCGGGCGGTGGCGCGGCGCCGGCTCCTCGGCTCCCCGCGCAGCTGGAGTCCGAAGGCCACGTTGTCCAGGACGTCGGCCCACGGCAGCAGGGCGAAGTCCTGGAAGACCATGGCGCGCTCGGGGCCGGGTGTGCGTACGGGTTCCCCGTCCACCAGGATGTCGCCCTCGTCCCAGCCGGTCAGCCCGGCGAGGGCGCGCAGCAGGGTGGTCTTGCCGCAGCCGCTCGGTCCGAGCACGGTGACGAACTCGTCGTCGGCGATGGTGAGTTCGACTTCGCTCAGCGCGTGGACCGTTTCGCCGCGGCGGCCGGGGAAGCGCTTGGTGAGGTTCTTGATCTCGATCATGCGGTGCTCCTCGGTGAGGTGTGGGCCGGCGCGCTGGAGGCCGTCCTGTGCTCGATCCACGGGGTCGCCCTGCGTTCGATCCAGCGGGCCGCGGAGATCAGCAGGACGGCTTCGGACAGGACGATGACGACCACCGCGTAGAGCGCGGGCGCGTCGAAGTGGCTGCGGTAGGTGAGGATCAGGCCGCCGTAGCCGACGGAGACCATGAGGAGTTCCACGACGACCATTCCGGTGACGGCGCGTCCGAGGGCGAGCCGGATGCCGGTCATGATGGCGGGCATGGCGCCGGGGATGAGGACGCGGCGCCAGATCTGGGCCTCGCTCGCGCCGAACGTGCGGCTCATCTCGATCAGCGAGGGGTCGATCTGGCGGATTCCGGCGCGGGCGCTGGTGACGGCCATGACCACGGAGAAGAGCGCCACCAGGATGACGCGGGAGGCCAGGCCGAACCCCACGGACATCACGAGGAGCGGGATGATCCCGGCCATCGGGGTCACGAGGAGGATGCTGAGGTAGACGTCCGTATAGCGCTCGATCGTGCTGAACCGCCCCAGCAGGAGCCCGGCGGGAACGCCCAGGGCGACCGCCGCGAGGAAGCCGAGGACGAGGGCCTGATTGCTGATCCAGGCGGCCCGCCACAGCTCGCCCTCGCCGAGCAACTTCACTGTGGCCGCTGCCGTTTCGGTGAAGGTGGGCAGCAGGATGCTGTCGTGCGTACGGGCGTACGCCTCCCACACGGCGGCGACGACCACCAGCGTGAGCAGCTGGTAGGGCAGGTCGGCGCCGAGACCGAGGAGCCGTCGCGTCCGTCCGGGCGCCCGGGGGTGGGGCGCGGGCCCGGCAGGTCCGGCGGGGTGGGTGGGGTCGGCGGAGTCGGCCGCGTTCGTCATGAGGTGCCGCCCCTCTTGGTCCGGTTGCGGTCCAAGAAGCTGAGATCTGCCACGTGGGCGGCGTCCATCGGCTCGATGGCCCCGGTGTCCACGAAGAAGTCGATGGTGTCCTGCACACCTGCCGGGGTGAGCGCGGCGGCGTCGAACAGCTTCTGTTCGACGTAGGGGGCGGCGATGTCTTCGAGGTCGTCCTCGGCGTACGTGTCGGGCAGGTGCTCGCGGACGAGCCCGGCGAGATGACCCGGTTCCTCGTTGATCTTCCGCTGTACGTCGATGAGGGCGTCGATCAGGGCCTGGGCGGGCTCCGGGTGCTCCTCCAAGTAGCCCTCGTCGGCGTACACGGTCTGCGGGTGCAGCCCCGGGAAGACCTGGCGGAAGTCGGCCAGGCGCTTCAGCGATCGGCCCTTGGCGCTCTTGGCCAGGTGGGCGGCGTCGCTCTGCTCCAGGGCGGTGGCGGTGATCTCCCCGCCCAGCAGCGCCTGCGTCCTGGTCTCCGAGTCGCCGATGGTCAGGAACTGGGGGCGGGCGCCCTCGGGGCACGCCTCCTCGATCCACCGGCGCACCATGGCGGTGGCCATGGCGCCCTCGCTGAAGATGCCGAAGGCCCGGCCGTCGAGGTCACCGCAGTCGCCGGTGGCGGCAGCTCCGTAGACGGCCCATTGATTGCCCACCATGTCGGCGACGATGCGCAGCGGGGCGCCCCGCGCGATGGCCATCAGGGCCGGCCCCGTGGCCTCGGCCGAGAACTGGTAGTCGCCGCGGATGAGCCCCTCGACGGCGAGTTCCGGCTCCGCGGTCTCCTCGATCGTCACGTCGTAACCCGCGGCACGGACCTGGTCCACGGCTTCCATCAGCGGTACGGAGGTGATGTCCGGCTCGGTCAGCGCGACGGTGAAGGAGCGCCCGGAGCCACCGCCTCCGCTCCCGCAGGAGGTGAGGAGCCCCGCCAGCATCACCGAGGCCAGGGCCGCCGAGGTCAGGGCCACCACCCCGGAACGCGGCGGCCGGGATGAATCCGTCAAGGATAAAGAGGGCAACGCTGAACACCTCCACACACAAGGGCGGACAGAACCGGTGCGCCCCCGACCCGGCATCGCTCTCAACTCACCACCGGGTCAAGGAAGTTATGCATTCGTTTGCGCGTTCGTATGTATGCTGGAGTCGCCGTCGCCGATCCGTCAACCCCGTACTCGTACGAACTCCCCTTCCCAGTAAGGGGGTTGACGTCGCGAGCAGCCCACACAGGGAGGAGTCCGATGACCGGAACGACCGCCACCCCGCCCCCGCCCCGGCGGGGCACGGGCCGCCGCCCGACCATGGCCGACGTGGCACGCGCGGCGGGAGTGAACCCGTCCACCGTCTCCCGGGCCCTGGACGACCGGCACCCCTTCTCCCGCGGTGACACCGCGGCCCGGATCAGACAGATCGCCGAGCAGCTCGGCTACACCCCCAACCCGGCCGCGGCCAGCCTGCGCCGGCAGAGCACCCGCACGATCGGCGTCGTCATGTCCAGCATCACCGGCACGGTGATGGCCATGCTGTACGAGGAGATCGCCGAGGCCTGCCGCGACCACGGCCTGGACGCGCTCCTCGCCACCACTCACGACGACCTCGAAGCCGAGACGGCCATCGGCAGACTGCTGCTCAGCCGCCGGGTGGACGGGCTGATCATGGCCACCGCACGGCTCGAAGGGCCCGGCGGCTTCCTGCCCGAACTGGCCGCCGACGGCACGCCCTTCGTCCTGGCGCTGCGCACCGACGGACACAGTCCCGCGGTCCTCGGCGACGACAGGCTCGGCGGCTATCTGGCGGCCCGCCACCTCCTGGACCTGGGACACCGGAGGATCGGCATGATCGCGGGACCGACCTACGCCTCCAACGCCCTGGGCCGCGTCGCCGGTCTGCGCGAGGCACTCGCCGAAGCGGGCGTCGAGATGGACGACCGCCTGGTGCGGCCCTCGGACTTCTCGATGGAGAGCGGCGAGAGCACGGCGGCGGAGCTGCTGGCGCTGCCGGACGGGCAACGCCCCACCGCACTGGTGACGGTGAGCGACAACACCGCGGTCGGCGCGCTCGCCGCCGCCCGTCGCCGCGGCCTCGCCGTCCCCGACGACCTGTCCGTCGTCGGCTACAACGACACGCCTCTGGCCGCCCGGCTCCCGATCCCCCTGACCAGCGTGCGCGTCCCCCTGAGGGAGATCGGACGGGGCGCGGTCGACATGCTGCTGCGGATCAGGCAGGGGCGTCCCGTCCGCTCGACCGCGCACGCCCCCACCCTCATTCCGCGCGAATCCACGGCAACCGCGAGAGGAATCCTGTGACCGCCTTGAAGACGGGCCCCGAGACCGACCGAGAGACGAGCCCCGCGGACGAGGAGCCCGCGGACGAGAAGATCGATGCCTTCTGCCACATCCTCCCCAGGGCCTGCGCCGACCGGCTGTTCGCCCTCGACGACGTCCCCGCGCTGGCCAACCTCCGCCGCCGGGTGATGGACATCCCCGCCCTCGTCGACCTGGACGTGCGCTTCCGTCAGATGGACGAGTTCCCCGGCTACCGCCAGCTGATCAACCTGGCCGCGCCGCCCGCCGAGGACTTCGGCACGCCCCGCTCAGCCGTCCACTACGTCCGCATGGCCAACGACGCCCTGGCGGACCTGACCGCCGGACACCCGGACCGGTTCGCGGGCTTCTGCGCCGCGGTCGCCCTCACCGACGTGGACGCCGCCGTCGTGGAACTCGACCGGGCCGTAGGCGAGTTGGGTGCCGTGGGCGTCCAGATCTACACCCACGTACAGGGCCACGCCCTGGACGAGCACCGCTTCGCGCCGTTCTGGGCGCGCGCCGCCGAGCTGGACGTTCTCGTGCAGGTCCACCCCTGCCGCAACGCCACCTGGCCCGACTATCCCGCCGAGCGACGCTCCCGCTACGAGATCTGGTGGACCCTCGGCTGGGAGTACGACCTGTCCGCCTTCATGGCCCGCATCGTCTTCGGCGGCATCCTGGAGCGCCACCCCTCGCTGAAGCTGCTCATCCACCACGGCGGCAGCATGATCCCCCACTTCTCCGGGCGCGTCGGCCCCGGCTGGGACCAGCTCGGCTCCCGCACCCCGCCCGAGCAGCGGGCCGACACCGAAGGACCACCGCTGTCCAAGCGGCCCCTCGACTACTTCCGGATGTTCTACGCCGACACCGCCCTCTTCGGCGCCCCGCACGCCCTGCGCTGCGCCCTCGACTTCTTCGGCCCCGAGCGGGTCCTCTTCGCCTCCGACAGCCCCTACGACCCCGAGAAGGGGCCGGGGTACATCCGGTCCTCCCTCGCGGATGTGCACCGCATGGACCTCGCTCCGGGGGAACGCGCCGCGATCCTCGCGGGCAATTTGCGGCGCCTCACGAAGGGCCGGCTGACCGGCTGACCGCCGGCCACCGCCTCAATCCTTGGGGAACGCCCAGGGGTTGGCCTTGCACTTGATCCCGTCGTGCTCCAGGAACTTGGTCTGCTGCTGCATGACGGGCGCGAGGTCCCCGTCCTTCGTGCAGTCCGTGTGGTTGAAACCGAGCCGGTGCCCGACCTCGTGGTTGATCAGCATCTGACGGTAGGGGTGGATGGCGTCGCCGTAGGTCTTGGCGCCCTGCGCCCACCGATAGGCGTTGATCATCACGCGGTCGGTCGCCGCGGAATCGCACGACACGTTGTCCTGGGTCGTGTCGAGTCCGGATTTCGCGCACCAGGCGGCGGTGGTTCCCGGACTCGCCAGCGTGATGACGAAATCGGGCTTGCCCGACGAGATGCGCTCGAAGGCGCGGGCCCCGGCGTGCGCCCAACTCCGTTTGTCGTTCAGGGTTTTCTGCACGGCCTGCGCGAAGAGCGGGCCGTCGAGACCGAGCCCTTTCTCGACGTCGACGCGATAGCGGAAGACCTGCCCCTTTCCGGGCGCCTTGTCGAACCCCGGCATCGCTTCGAAGTCGCCGGACGCCTTGAGCTTGGCGTCCAGCGGGTATTTCTCACCCATTTTCTGGCCGTACGTCACCGGGGCGGCGTCCGGTTTGATGGCGGGCCCCCCGGGCGGGGGCGGGCGCTCGTCGGAGCGAGAGGCCGGGTCGTCGGTGTCACGCGCGCCGCCGCCGGGTGCGGCCTGGGGCCGGTCGTCGGAGTCGTCCGCGCCGCCGGTGACCTGACTCGCGACGACGACCCCGAGCACGGTGATCACGGCGGCCGCCGCGATGCCGGTCAGGAGACGGGCCCGCCCGCCCCTCTTGCCACCGCCGCCCTCGACGTCCGGGCCGGGCCCGGGCTCGGGGACGCCGTTCCAGTCGGTGACGGAGGCGTACGGATCCCCGCCCCCGTCGGTAAAGGCTTCCACGTAGTCCTGGCGTGGGGCGGAACGATCCTGCCGCGGGCCCGGTATGCCGTGCCCGGCACCCGGGTGCGGACCCGACCCCGCATCGGAGACGTCACCCCAGCCACCGCCGGGCTCCCGCTGCTCGGGGTGCCCACCGCGGACCCCCGGAACTCCGTGGGACGGCGTCGACTGAGGGGTGCCGTGCGCGGGGGTGCCGTGCGCCGGTGTCCCCTCGTCGGCGGGCCCGCGCCTGCGGCGGCCCGTGCCGGGCCCCGGGACCTGACCCGGAAGCGGGCCACCGCCCTGCGCCGCCGGGCCGCCCGAGCCGCTCGCGCGGGCAGCCGTTCCAGTCGTCTCCGTCGCGCCGGCATTGCCGGTCGTGCCGGTCGTGCCTGCTGAGGCGGTCGTCTCAGCCTTGTCCGCCGGTGTGCCTGCCGGGCCGCGGCGGCTGTGTCGTCCCACGCGCCGCCTCAGCTCCCCGAATCCGTACGGGAGTCGCGGAGTTCACGGGAGTCACGGAGTTCACGGGACTCCCGGACGCCCCGAGCACCCCGGGCGCGGGGCCCGCTCAACTCCCCCAGATCGACGAGCAGTTCACGGAAGGCGGTAGCCACGCTCTCCGGGTCCTCCATCATCGCCACATGCCCGGCCTCGGGCAGCGTGAGCAGCCGCGAGTCGCGGAACGCGGCGGTCGCCCTGCGTGCCATGCGGTACGAGACGAGGAGATCGCGCCCGCCGTAGACGAGCAGGGTCGGCGCGAGCACCCGCTCGGCCTGCCGCCAGAGCCCGTGCTGGCCGCCCAGGGTGTACGCGTTCACGATCCCGCGGGCCGTGCGCGTCGTCGCGTCCCAGAAGTAGGGGAGCTGGAGCCTGCGCTCCATCTCCCGGACCGCCGCGCTGAAGCCTTCCGGCGTCACCTTGCCCGGGTCGCCGTAACAGAGCTCCATCACGCCCCGCACCCGCTGCTCGGCCGTCCACCCCCTGGTGAGCCGCGCGAAGAGCCCCGCGACACCCGGAACCGCGATCAGCCCGGTCGGTACCGCCGTGCGCTGCACCCGCAGCTCGGGCAGTGCGGGCGAGATCAGGGTCAACGTACGTACGAGATCGGGGCGCACCGCGGCGACGCGTGTCGTGACGGCGCCGCCCAGTGAATTCCCGAACAGGTGGACGGGTCCACGGGCGCGGGCGTCGAGGTGGCGGATGACCGCGCGGGCCTGCCCGGTGATCGAGTAGTCGCTGTCGTCCGGTGGGGGCGAGTCCCCGAACCCGGGCAGGTCGATCGCCTCGCAGTCGACGACGTCCTCAAGGAGCGGCATCAGGGCCGACCAGTTCTGCGAGGAGCCGCCGAAGCCGTGGACGTACAGCGCGGGCGGGAGTCCGGCGCGGACCGAGGGCCGCGACCGCACGGTCAGCGTGAGTCCGGGCAGGGCGACCGAGTCGAGCCGTTCACCCTCCGCGACCGCGACGGCACCGGGTTTGGGCGCGGCGGTGGCGGCCAGCAGGTTCGGCAGCTCGGTCGAAGACATGCGGCAATGTTACGAGACGATCACGCGGCGGTTCACGTGTTCGCCGTCACAGATCGCACACGGACCACGCCGGGATCGCGCCGGGACCACGCCGGGATCGCGCCCGGATCACATAGCGCCTGATCCAGGTGTCTCCTACGCTCATAGAAAGCGGGCGAACAGGGCACTCGCACCACGAAGGGCCGCCAGTACCGCAAGGGAAGAGAGCCATACATGAGTGTCGACCCGACCGATCCCGAGACCTTCGAGACGGAAGAGCACACGAACGGAGCCGAGGCGGGCGTCGAGGCCCCGGAGGCGGACACCGCGGAGCAGCACGCCGATCTCGCCCCCAGCGGGGACGACTCCCTCCAGGACGCGGATCCGAACGCCGCCAGTGAGGCTGACCTCGCCGAGCAAGCCCGCGTGGTCAGCCTCGACGAGGACGACTACCGCTGAGGGCACCGGCCTGACCGTGTTTGCCCCGCTACGCACCACCGCGGGCACCTGCCGCGGTGGTCCAGTCCGTGAAATTCTGCGCCCGCACCGCGCACATCACTGTTACCGAAAAGTACGATGGCGGCGCGGCGCACACCGCACATCGGACGATTGGGAGGCGGCGTGACAGCCATCGAGCAGACAGAGGCGGCACGCCCGCGGGGCACACGCCTGCCGCGTCGTGCCCGACGCAATCAACTTCTCGGCGCGGCCCAGGAAGTTTTCGTCGCACAGGGTTACCACGCGGCCGCGATGGACGACATCGCCGAGCGCGCCGGGGTCAGCAAGCCGGTGCTCTACCAGCACTTTCCGGGCAAGCTCGACCTCTATCTGGCCCTGCTCGACCAGCACTGCGAGTCACTGCTCCAGTCGGTCCGCACGGCGCTGGCGTCCACCTCGGACAACAAGCTGCGCGTCGCCGCGACGATGGACGCCTACTTCGCGTACGTCGAGGACGAGGGCGGCGCCTTCCGCCTGGTCTTCGAGTCGGACCTGACGAACGAGGCGGCGGTCCGCGAGCGCGTGGACCGCGTGACGCTCCAGTGCGCGGAGGCGATCTGCGAGGTGATCGCCGAGGACACCGGCCTGCCCAGCGACGAGGCGATGCTCCTCGCCGTCGGCCTCGGCGGGTACTCCCAGGTGGTCGCGCGGTACTGGCTGGCCAGTGGCAGCACGGTCCCGCGGGACAAGGCGGTGCAGCTGCTCACGTCACTCGCGTGGCGCGGTATCGCGGGCTTCCCGCTGCACGGCACCGAGGGCCACTGACCGCTCGCCTTTTTGTTCCCGTCCGGTGTTCGCTACCGGCGTTCACGGCCGCGTCCTTCCGCGTCCCCTCACCGGGCTAATGTGTGCTGGGTACGGCGCGGACGGCCGCGCACAGACTGACCGTCGGAGGGACAAAGCCGTGGAGGTCAAGATCGGCGTGCAGTACGCGCCCCGCGAGATCGTGCTGGAGAGCGGCCAGAGCGCCGAGGAAATCGAGCACGCGGTGTCCGAGGCGCTGACCGGCAAGTCGCCGCTGCTGAGCCTCGTGGACGAGCACGGCCGCAAGGTCCTGGTTCCGGCCGACCGCCTTGCGTACGTGGAGCTCGGTGAGCCCACCGCACGCAAGGTGGGCTTCAGCGCCCTGTAGGACGCGCCCGTAGGCGCGCGCACGAGACGGCCCGGTGGTTCTCAACCACCGGGCCGTACGTGCGTGTTGTACGAGTTGTACGAGGAGCCGGCGGACCCGTCGACTCTGCTCGTGGAGGGTTGCGTTCCGGCCACCTGGGGTACACCGGCTACGACCGATTTGCACCGGCCGCAAGGGAGGGCACCACCGTGATTCTGGAAGCGCTCGGCTCCGCTCTGCTGGGCTTCGCCCTGTCCTGGGCCATCGCGCACCGCTTGGCGCGCCGGCTGCCCTCGCGCAGCCTCGTCCTGTCGACGGGCCCCGCGGGCGCCCTGGTCGGCGCCTTCATCACGCACATGGCACTCGGCCCCGGCCACGCCCCCGCGACCCTGCTGGGAGCGGCGGCGGTCTCCGCGGCCCTGCTGTCCCTGCTGGTCCGCCCCACCCGGCCCGGGCTGCGCCGCTCAGCGACGGCGTAGCCCGGGCCCCCGAAGGGGGCGGGGAACCGCGCGCCCAGCCGCCCTCAGGCCGCCAGGCCGAGCGCGGCCATCCGCTTGGTGTGCGCCTCGGTGATCCGCGAGAACATCCGCCCGACCTCGGCGAGGTCGAACCCGTCGGCGATGCCCCCGACCAGCATGGTCGACAGCGCGTCCCGGTCGGCGACCACCCGCTGGGACTGCGAGAGGGCCTCGCCCATCAGCCGCCGCGCCCACAGCGCGAGCCGTCCGCCCACGCGCGGATCGGCCTCGATCGCGGCCCGCACCTTCTCCACGGCGAAGCTCGCGTGCCCGGTGTCGTCGAGGACGCCCAGCACGAGTCCGCGCGTATCGGCGTCGAGGCGGGCCGCGACCTCGCGGTAGAAGTCACTGGCGATCGAGTCACCCACGTACGCCTTGACCAGGCCCTCGAGCCAGTCGGACGGCGCGGTCTGACGGTGGAAGCCGTCGAGCGCGGCGACGAACGGCTCCATCGCCTCCGTCGGCTCCGCGCCGATCGCGGAGAGCCGGTCGCGCAACTGCTCGAAGTGGTGGAACTCCGCCGACGCCATCTTCGCCAGCTCCGCCTTGTCGCCGAGCGTCGGCGCCAGCTTGGCGTCCTCCGCGAGCCGCTCGAACGCCGCGAGTTCCCCGTAGGCGAGCGCCCCGAGGAGGTCCACGACCGCGGCGCGGTAGTGGGGCTCGGCGGAAGCTTTCGCCCAGTCCTGGGCGGCGACCCCGGTGGGTTCGGCGGGGGTTTCGGCGGCGGATTCAGCGGCGGTGTCAGGCGTCTCCATGAAGCGCACAATAGCCCGCCTGCCGTATGCCGGAAGGCCCTGGTCAGTCACTGTGACGACGGCCATGTGACGAATTCGCCGGACACGCATGCGAGATTCCGGGGTACAGTGGTATTGCGCCTGCCGAATATTCGACGGGCCGTACGAATGAGGATGCCCGGTCGGTGGCCCGATCGGCTCCGACCCGACAGCCCTCCGGGCGGTACGCGCAGCTGCGTACGGCACGAGGAGGGAACCTCAGCGGTAAGAGCGCTCGAGCGCAGGCAGTGGTCCCGCGCCCCCGGCCAGCCCCCCAAGCAGCCGGCGGTAGTGGCACGGTCACGACCCCCAGCGTTCGCCTCACGCCGCGTCTCACAGAAGAGGCATAGCCCTGACTACGACTTTCCGAGAGCTCGGGATTCTTCCCGAGACAGCCGAAGCCCTTGAAGCGGTCGGCATCATCACCCCCTTCCCCATCCAGGAGATGACGCTCCCTGTCGCCCTTTCGGGCAAGGACGTCATCGGCCAGGCCAAGACCGGCACCGGCAAGACGCTCGGCTTCGGACTCCCGCTCCTGGAGCGCGTGATCGTCCCCGCCGACGTCGAGGCGGGCCGCGCCGAGCCCGAGCAGCTGACCGAGGCGCCGCAGGCCCTCATCGTCGTCCCCACCCGCGAGCTGTGCCAGCAGGTGACGAACGACCTTTTGACCGCCGGCAAGGCGCGTAACGTCCGCGTCCTCGCCATATACGGCGGCCGTGCCTACGAGCCGCAGGTCGAGGCCCTCAAGAAGGGCATCGACATCGTCGTCGGCACCCCCGGTCGTCTCCTCGACCTCGCGGGCCAGCGCAAGCTCGACCTCAAGCACGTCAAGTGCCTGGTCCTCGACGAGGCCGACGAGATGCTCGACCTGGGCTTCCTGCCCGACGTCGAGAAGATCATCAACATGCTGCCGGCCAAGCGCCAGACGATGCTGTTCTCGGCGACCATGCCGGGCGCCGTCATCGGCCTCGCCCGCCGCTACATGTCGCAGCCCACACACATCCGCGCCACCGCGCCGGACGACGAGGGCCAGACCGTCGCCAACACGAAGCAGTTCGTGTACCGCGCGCACAACATGGACAAGCCCGAGATGGTCTCGCGCATCCTCCAGGCCGAGGGCCGCGGACTCGCGATGATCTTCTGTCGTACGAAGCGGACGGCCGCCGACATCGCCGAGCAGCTGGAGCGCCGGGGCTTCGCCTCGGGCGCCGTGCACGGCGACCTCGGCCAGGGCGCGCGCGAGCAGGCGCTGCGCGCGTTCCGCAACGGCAAGGTGGACGTGCTTGTCTGCACGGACGTCGCCGCGCGCGGTATCGACGTCGGTGGCGTCACGCACGTCATCAACTACCAGTCGCCCGAGGACGAGAAGACCTACCTGCACCGCATCGGCCGCACCGGCCGCGCGGGCGCCAAGGGCATCGCGATCACGCTGGTCGACTGGGACGACATCCCGCGCTGGCAGCTGATCAACAAGGCGCTCGACCTGGGTCTCAGCGACCCGGTCGAGACCTACTCCAGCTCCCCGCACCTCTATGAGGAGCTGAACATCCCGGTGGGCACCAAGGGTGTCCTGCCGCGCGCCGAGCGGACCCGTGCCGGTCTGGGCGCGGAGGAGGTCGAGGACCTCGGCGAGACCGGTGGGCGCGGACGTGGTTCCCGCGACCGCAACGACCGTGGCAACCGCGGCGACCGCGGTTCGCGCGGTGACCGTGGCGGTCGTACGTCGTCGGGTCCCGCGGCCACCGCCCCCGAGGAGGAGCGCCCGGCGCGTACGCCGCGGCGTCGCCGTCGGACGCGTGGCGGAAGCCCGCTGGACGCGACCTCGGCCCCGGCCCCGGCCGCGACGACCACCCCGGCCGCTCCGGCCGCTGAGGTCACCGCCGAGCCGACGGAGTCGCGCACGCCGCGCCGCCGTCGCCGGACGCGTGGCGGGGCGGCTCCGGAAGCGCTGACCGTGGCGGCCACGGCCACACCGACCGAGCCGGAGGCCCCGGCCGCCGCTCCCGCCCCCGCCCCCGCCCCCGAGGCGGAGGCTCCTGTGACGAAGCCGCGCCGTCGGACGCGGAAGGCCGCGGAGCCGGTGGTCGAGGCGGAGGCCCCGGCTGCGGAGGCTGAGGCCCCCGTCGCCGAGAAGCCGAAGCGGACGCGCACGCGCAAGGCCGCGGAGACCATGGCCGAGCCCGTCGAGCCCGCCGAGGCGGAGGCCCCGGCCGCCGCCGAGAAGCCCAAGCGCACCCGCACCCGCAAGACCGCGGAACCGGTCGCCGTAGCCGAGGCCCCGGCCGCTGAGGCGGAGGCCCCGGCCGCCGCCGAGAAGCCCAAGCGGACCCGCACCCGCAAGACCGCCGAGCCGGTCGCCGAGGCAGAAGCCCCGGCCGCCGCCGAGAAGCCCAAGCGCACCCGGACGCGGAAGACGGCGGAGGCCGTCGCCGAGGCCCCGGCCGCTGCCGAGAAGCCGAAGCGGACGCGCACGCGCAAGGCCGCGGAGACCACGGCCGAGCCCGCCGAGCCCGCCGAGGCGGAGGCCCCGGCCGCCGCCGAGAAGCCCAAGCGCACCCGCACCCGCAAGACCGCCGAGCCGGTCGCCGAGGCAGAAGCCCCGGCCGCCGCCGAGAAGCCCAAGCGCACCCGGACGCGGAAGACCGCGGAACCGGTCGCCGAGGCCGAGGCCCCGGCGGCCGCGGAGAAGCCCAAGCGCACCCGGACCCGCAAGACCGCGGAACCGGTCGCCGAGGCGGAGATCCCGGCGCAGGCCACCGAGGAGCCGAAGCCGCGTCGTCGTACGCGCAAGGCGGCCGCTGCCGCCCCCGCCGAGGTGACCGAGGCGGAGGCTCCGGCGCCCCGGCGTCGTACGCGCAAGAAGGCGGAGCCCGCGGAGGCCGCGGGGAGCTGACGCTCGCCCTTCCGCATCGCGAAGGCCCGTCCCGTCACCGGGGCGGGCCTTCGCGCATCCCTGCCCGCCCACTCGCCCACCCATGCCCCCGCCGCGTCACAGGCGGGCGGGCGAGTGGGCGGGAGAGCCGTAAAGACCGCCGCTCACCAGGGGCGCCCGCCTGGACCCCCCAGGCCCAGGGGCCAGTAACCTCAGGGCATGAGCAGGCCCCCCACCTTCACCCCGCCCCGCTGCGCGACCCCGCGCACGCTCCACACCGCCCGCGGCGACTTCGCCGTCCTGGACGCGCTTCCGCCGGGGGGCGCGGAGAACACGGGGGACGGCACCGCAGGCGGCGCCGAGGTGAAAGGGACCGTTCTCCTGCTTCCCGGCTTCACCGGCAGCAAAGAAGACTTCATCGCCCTCCTGGAACCCCTGGCGGCCGCCGGCTACCGCGCCGTCGCCGTGGACGGCCGCGGCCAGTACGAATCACCGGGCCCGGACGCCGAATCGGCGTACGCGCAAGGGGAGTTGGCCCGCGATGTCCTGGCCCAGGCGGCTGCGCTGACAAAGGCGTCCGGGTCGGCGAAGACGCCCGCGGGCAGCACCCGGCCGCACCTTCTCGGTCACTCCCTGGGCGGCCAGATCGCCCGCGCCGCCGCCCTCCTGGAGCCCCGCGCCTTCGCCTCGCTCACCCTGATGTCCTCGGGGCCCGCCGCGATCGCCCCCGCCCAACAGGCCCGCGCCAAGATGCTGGCGGACGCCCTCGCGGTGCTGTCGATGGACGAGGTGTGGCAGGCGATGCGGGCCATGGAGCCGCCGCCCCCGGAGGACGCGGACACCGGCGGCGCCAGGGCGGACGGCGGGGACGACAGCGAGGCCCTGCGCACCCGCTGGCTGCGGAACAACCCCGCCCAGCTCATCGCCACCGGCAAGCAGCTCTCCACGGAACCGGACCGCGTCGCCGAACTCGCCGCCGCGGCGCTGCCCACGCACGTGATCTCGGGCGAGCGCGACGACACATGGCCCGTGCCGCTCCTGGACGACATGGCACACCGTCTGCACGCCCGCCGCACGGTGATCAGGGGCGCCGAACACTCCCCCAACACCGACCGGCCCGAGGAGACAGCCGCGGCGCTGGTCAGCTTCTGGAACCACCTGAGCGGCACCGGCACCGGCACCGGCAGCTGAGCACCAGCGGCACCGCGCGCCCCACGACCCTCAGTACTGCGCCCGCAGGTGATCCCAGAACCCGTCCCGCAACGCCCGCCGCAGATCCGACTGCCCCCGCAGTGAGTACTGCAACAGCCGCTCCGCCTCCACCAGCAGTTCCTGGTCCACCGACCCGGGCAGATACGGATGCCCCGCCAGCAGCCCCACCAGCGACTCGCGCCCCCGCGCCGCGAGCCACTTCGCGGCGATCTGGGCGCCGACGAAGCGGACGTCCTCACGGGAGGGCCGCGGCGCCGCGGGCCCCATCCCCGCCTCGTAGGCGACGACCGCGCGCCGCGACACGTACGGCTTGAAGAAGTCGAGGTCGAACGTCCGCTGGCTGTCGACCTCCCACAGCAGTGGCTCCGCCTGATTGCGTCCGTCGGGCGCCTCGATGCCCCACAGGTGCACCCGCGCCCCGTACCCCTGCGCCGCCTCGACGGCCGAGACCAGGTCCTCGTCGCCACCGATGAGCGCCGCGTCGCTGATGGCGCGGTGCCTGGCCAGTGACTCCAGGTCGCTGCGGATGAGGGAGTCGACGCCCTTCTGCTGGTTGTTGGCGTTGAGGTTGCCGAGCCTGACCTTGACGTCGGGCAGCTCCGCGATCGACTGCTGTTCGGTGGTGTGGATACGGCGCCGCGCCCCGTCGTACCAGTAGACGCGCAGCAGGCGGCTGTCCGCGAAGATCGTGCGGGCCTTGTCGATGAGCGCCTCGATGAGTCCCTCGGCGTCGAGGTCGAAGGAGCGCCGGTCCTCGGTCCCGGCGGCGAGCCGGCCCGCCGCCGCGTACAGATATCCGGCGTCGACGAAGATCGCGTGCGTGGACGGGGTCTTCGCCACCTCGGCGAGTACGCGTTCGAGCAGCCCGTTGGCGCGCTCCAGCTGAGCGCTGATGTGGGCCGCACCGTGATCGGCGGCTCCGTGTTCGGCGTCGTTCATAGGGAACCCAGTCTCCCGCTGGTCACACAGCGAACACAACCGGTGCCGCTACCCACGGGTAATTAGGTTCGCGAAAAATTTCCTTAGCGTAGGGAATGTTTGCAGGGGGCAACTCGTTGTACCCATCAGGAACGCGGGGCACCGTAGCTCCGCAACCGACACTTCATGGTCAGGTAACAGCCCGGCCATCTCCAGTAGTTCTCCTTCAGGAGGATGACCAGACGAAGGGAGAAGCCTCATGCGCTTCGAAATCATGCGACTCGACGACGTCGACGGCAACGCCGTGGACAGCACCGTCGTGGACGCCGCCTCCGTCAATCGGATCGTGCAGCAGGCCGCAGCGATAGGCCAGCGCATCTACATCCGACCGGCCGAATCCACGGCCTCGTAACGAAGACGCCGCAGGGCCCCGTACGAACGTCGTACGGGGCCCTTCGTGTGTCCGGCGCGCGGTCAGGCGCCCTGGATCACCTGCGTCACCCCGTTGATGATCTGCTGCACCGCGATCGCGGAGAGCATCATGCCCGCGAGCCGCGTCACGAGCACCACGCCGCCGTCCTTGATGACCCGGATGATCAGCAGCGAGTACCGCATCACCAGCCACAGCACCACGTGCATCGCGACGATCGCCGACCAGACGGAGAGCTGCGTACCGACACTGTCGGCGTCCTGGACGGCGAGGATCACCGACACGATCGCACCGGGCCCGGCCAGCAGCGGCATGCCGAGCGGCACGAGCGCGACGTTGACGTCCTTGGTCTGCTTCGGCTCGTCCGTCTTGCCGGTGAGCAGGTCGAGCGCGATGAGCAGCAGCAGAAGGCCGCCCGCGATCATCAGCGCCGGTACGGAGACGTGCAGGTAGTCGAGGATCTGATGACCCACAAGACCGAAGACCGAGATCACGCCGAAGGCGACACAGACGGCCTGGAAGGCCATCCGCTGCTGCACCTTGGCGGGCCGGCCCGCGGTCAGGCCGAGGAAGATCGGGGTGATCCCAGGGGGGTCCATGATCACGAAGAGGGTGAGGAAGAGGGAGCCGAAGACGGCGACGTCGAACACAGTGATGGCCTTGCGAGAGTCGTACGAAGGAGCCGCACCGACGCCGCCGGGCACAGGGCACGGCGGCCACCGGCCCGGAACAACGGAACAGTGGAGCGAGGGAGAAGAGAGAAGGGTGCGCGCGAGCGCGGGGCGCTACGCGGCCGGGCGTCCGCCCGCGCCGGGCACGGGGAACGCCCCGGTGGCCCTGCGCGTGATCTCGCCGTAGATCTCGGGGTCGGTGGTGAACTCCCCGAGTACGCACGTCTTGCGGCTGCCGTGGTAGTCGCTGGAGCCGGTGACCAGCAGCCCGAGGTCCGCCGCGAGGCCGCGCAGCCGGGTGCGGGTCTCGGGAGCGTGGTCCATGTGATCGACCTCGACCCCGTCGAGACCCGCCGCGGCGAGTGCGGCTATCGCGTCCTCGGGCACGACCTGGCCGCGCTTGACGGCGGCGGGGTGCGCGAGGACAGTGACGCCGCCCGCCGCCTTGACCAGGCGGATCGCGTCGAAGGGGTCCAGCTCGTGCTTCTCGGCGTAGGCGCGGCCGCCGTCGGCGAGCCACTCGGGCGTGAAGGCGTCGGAGACGGTGGGCACGACGCCCAGCTCGACGAGGGCCTCGGCGATGTGCGGGCGGCCGACCGAGCCGTCCCCCGCGATGCGCGCGACCTGCTCCCAGGTCACGTCCACACCGAGGTCCCGGAGCTTGCCGATCATCGTCTTCGCGCGCGGCACCCGGTCGTCGCGCACCAGCTCGCGCTCGCGGGCGAGTTCCGGCTCCTCGGGGTCGAAGAGGTACGCCAGCATGTGCAGACCCACGCCGTCGAGGCGGCAGGAGAGTTCGGCGCCGGTGACGAGGGTCAGGCCGGAGGGCAGCGCGGCGAGCGCTTCCGCGTGGCCGCGGGTGGTGTCGTGGTCGGTCAGCGCGACGACGTCGAGACCGGCGGCTGAGGCGTTCCGCACCAGCTCCGCCGGGGTGTCCGTGCCGTCGGACGCGGTGGAGTGAGTGTGCAGATCGATGCGCACGGCGCTGACTCCAGGCTCTGACGGGGCGGACGGCGGGAACGCTCAAGGATAACGGGAATCGAACACGCCCCCACCCGCCACGAAGGAGGCGTCGCTCACGACCGCGAAGCCCCCCGCGCCCAGGCGCGTGCGGTGTAACCGCCGCTCAAGGCGTGAGCAGCCGCGGCGACAGCGCCCCGCACGGCAGCAGGTCCACCTCGGCGCCCGCGTCCCGGAGATCGGTGAGCACCAGTTCGTCGTACATCAGGAGTCCCGACTGCTCCGGCCACGCGATGGCCCACAGCCACAGGCCCCGCGCCTCGCCCGCGAAGACGGCACGGTCGTCCGGCGTCTGCGACACGTGCCACAGCGGCGTGGGCCGCCCGGCGGCGTGGACCTTGGCGTGCGGTGGCTTGTCGACGCTCATATAGGGGCCGGGGTCGGGGCCGTCGACGCCGGCGTACCGCGCGCCGAGGCCGACGCCCAGCTCCTCGGCGACGAGGACCAGCTCACCGACGCCGCCGAGCGGCGCCGGCCCCGAGCAGGCCACCGCGGTCGCACGGCCACCGCTTCTGTCGTCCCCCGCGCAGGCCACGCCCGTGAACAGCCAGCCGACCGGCAGGGGCCACGGCATCCACACCGGAACCTGCGCACGGTGCACCACGACCTGGAGCGCCTCGACGCTCGGCGGGATCACGGGCTGTAGCGGGTGCACGGTGCCGTCCACGTCGCACTGCCAGGAGTCGGCAAAGAGACCGGGCGCCCTGACCCGGCCACCACACTTCGGGCAACTGGGTTCGCCCCTCATAACGACCAACGGTCCTCCCCGCTCGCCGCTCCGTCAAGGACGATCACCCGTCCGGTGGCCCTGTCACCGGACTTCAGTCCAGGGGCACGGACTTGCGCAGCGGATCGCGCAGGTCCGTTCCACTGTTCAGCCAGCGCTCCTGGAGGGCGGCCGCGCCGTGCACCCGCTTCCACGCCGCCTCGTTCGGCGTCATCGGCAGCAGCGGCAGGAAACGTACGGGATCCATCGGCTCGTCGAGCTCCAGGTCCTCCACCAGGCCGCCGGACTCCGCGACCAGGACCGAGGTGAACGGTGCGCCGGGCCACAGCGGTTCGCCCACGTCCAGCGAGGCACCCGCCGCCACGACCAGGCCCTCGACCTGCGGCGACGCGGCCAGCACCGCGAGAGGGCGGAGCACCTTGTCGGTGTCGGCGAGGCCTGCTCGTACGGACAGCACCAGTTCGGCGCGCGGCCCCTTGACCGGGTCGGCGAGCGCGGCGGTGGGGTCGGTCATCGGCTGGGCGGACATGCCGAGCGTGGCATAGCGCACCACGTCGCCGTCCGTGAACCGCAGCACCTCGACGCGGTCGGTGCCGAGGAAGGTCACCGCGGCGCGCGCGTCCGGTTCCCCCAGGCCAGTGCGGAGACGGGCCTCGACCAGCGCAAGAACATCAGCCATGACGCGAGCATAGAACTCGTCAGTGAAAGGCAAAGCGGGGGCTTGACACTTCAGTCGGCTGATAGTGTTGGCCGCTGGCCCAGGGCAGCACGCAGAAGCGTCGCTTTCAAGCCCTGCGGACAGACACTGACTTTGCGCCACGGGCGCAGAGGGCGCATGGGACTTCCCTTACGGGGGACCGGCCGGAGGAGGTGGGGCTGCAATGGACCGAAGTCGACCGTGCAGTACCACCCGCTCTTCCGCCCGATGAATCACGCAGCAGCCCGGTAGCTGCACAAGCACCCGCACGCACCGCTCGCGGTGCCCGTGCCGTGTGCGACGGAAGAGCACTTCGTTTCCACCTGATCTGTCTGAGTTATCTGATCTGTGTCAGTAGCGAAGCTGCCACCGCGACGGTGCGGTGCTCCCCGCTTTGTGGACGTGCCAAACATCTCCGCAGTAGGACGTCCCCATTCCGGGCAGTTCCACCCGCCGCAGGCGGCCTCCTTCGAAGGAGCCTGCCCATGTCGATGATCCGCGACCTTCGTGCCGCCGTCCGCCCCTCGCTGCGCAAGGACGGCACCTCCTACCCTTCCTCCGCCGCCTCCTCGTACTCCTACGACGCGACCCGCGAGGCCGCCTCCGCCGTCGTCGACTGCGCCGTCTACACGGACGGACGGCGCATGGAGTGCGCCGACGCCCTCACCCCGCACGAGGCGATGCTCCAGGTGCGCCGCCACGGGGGCTTCGCCTGGATCGGCCTGCACGAGCCGACCGAGGCCGAATTCGCCGGTATCGCCGCCGAGTTCGGGCTGCACCCGCTCGCCGTCGAGGACGCCGTCCACGCCCACCAGCGGCCCAAGCTGGAGCGTTACGACGACACGCTGTTCACCGTGTTCAAGACCATCCACTACGTCGAGCACGCCGAACTCACCGCCACCAGCGAGGTGGTGGAGACCGGCGAGGTGATGTGCTTCACCGGACGGGACTTCTTCATCACCGTCCGGCACGGCGGACACGGCTCGCTGCGCGCCCTGCGCCGCCGCCTCCAGGAGGACCCCGAACTGCTCGCCAAGGGCCCCTCCGCCGTCCTGCACACCATCGCCGACCACGTCGTCGACGGCTATCTCGCGGTGGCCGACGCGATGCAGGACGACATCGACGAGGTCGAGACCGAGGTCTTCTCCGCGCCCAGCAAGGGCAAGGGGACCGCGCGCGGTGTCGACGCCGGGCGGATCTACCAGCTCAAGCGCGAGGTCCTGGAGTTCAAGCGGGCCGTCTCGCCGCTGCTGCGCCCGATGCTGCTGCTGAGCGAGCGGCCCATGCGGCTGGTCGACCCCGACATCCAGAAGTACTTCCGTGACGTCGCCGACCACCTCACGCGCGTCCAGGAGCAGGTCATCGGCTTCGACGAACTGCTCAACTCCATCCTCCAGGCCAACCTCGCGCAGGCCGCCGTCGCGCAGAACGAGGACATGCGCAAGATCACCTCGTGGGCGGCGATCATCGCCGTGCCGACCGCGGTCTGCGGGGTGTACGGCATGAACTTCGACCACATGCCCGAACTGCACTGGCGGTTCGGCTATCCGATGGTGCTCGCCCTCATCGGCGGCGTCTGCTTCGCGATCCACCGGACCCTGAAGCGCAACGGCTGGCTGTGAGGCGTCACTCGGTAGGCTGCCGCCATGACTGCTGACCCGCTGCTCGACCGCGCGCTCGTCGAGGAGGCCACGAAGAAGTCCGGCCTCATCTGGGTACGGGGCGAGGGCTCGCCCGCCCGGGCGCTGTGGCACGTCTGGCACGACGGCGCCGCGCACCTCGTGGGCGACGGGCCCGGCGAGCAGCCGCTGCCGGGGCTCGTCGACGGCGGCGTCGCGGAGGTGACCGTACGCAGCAAGGACAAGGGCGGGCGGATCGTCGCCTGGACGGCGACGGTCGATGAGCTGGCGGCGGGCTCGGAGGCGTGGGAGGCGGCCGTCTCGGAGCTGAAGGGGAAGCGGTTGAACGCGCCCGACGCGGAGCGGATGACCTCGCGGTGGGCGGAGCGGTGTCGGGTTGTGCGGCTCACTCCGCGTGGGGCGGTGACCGAGATGCCCTCGGGGTCACTGGCAGCGGTTCCGCTGCCCACAGGTGTGACCACTCGGCAGGCGGTACCTGCGGGGCTGCCTAAGTTGCTGTTCAGGCGCAGGCGCCGTTGAGGGTTGGTTCCGTCTTCGCCTGCGGGTGCATCTTGGTTGCTCGCGCAGTTCCCCGCGCCCCTGAAGCTGCCCCTTCGGGGCTTGCTTCTCCTTATGACGTGGGGAGTTGTTTGCCGTAGTCGACCATTTCGGACTTGGCGGGGGGCTGTAGGGGGAAGTCCTTGTTCCAGTCCGTGAGTTTGAGGATGCCCGCGTGGCCGCCTCGCTCCAGGCGCAGGGGGTACGGCTTGCCGTCCAGGGAGACCGACAGCGTGCCGCCCGCGCCCTGGTCACCGGTGACCTTGATGGTGCGCAGGGCGCCCGTCCTGCCGCGGTCGCCCTTGGCCAGGTGGCCGTGGAGCGTGAGCATGCCGTCCAGGAGTACGTCCTTGTCCGTGAAGCCGCTCAGCTGCTCGTAGGCCGGATCCCCCTGCGGGACCTTGACGTACTTGCCGTCCAGCTTGGCCGCCGCCGCCTCGTCCGCCTGCTGGGGCTTCCCGTCGCCCTGGCCGCGCTCATGGGTCCAGAACTCCGAGTCGGCCTTCAGGAACAGCTGCTCCCCGACGCGCAGCAGGCGGAACGTCTGGCCCTTGGACGTGACCGAGCCCTCCCCGCCCTCGCCCTTGAGACGCATGTCGAGGGTGTACGTATGGCCCTTGCTCACCACCGTGCCCGAGAGCCGGACCGCCGACGCCGCCTGCGCCACCTTGGACGACTTGCTCTGGATCTTCGGCGCCGACAGCTTCCCGACGCCGTTGGTGCCCGCGTCCGGGTCCTCCGCCTTGCCGCCGCACCCGGTCAGACTCGTGACCGCCGCGACCATGCCCGCGCACATCGCGCTCACGAACGCTGCCCTGCGGGCTCGGCTGGCCAGGGGAAGTGCGGTCACAGGTGACGCTGCCTCTCGTGCGGTCGACCTCTACGGCTTCGGCAGTACGGCAGCGTACCCGTGCCGGCCGGGAGGAGCGGAGCCGGTCCGTCCGGACCCTCCGCCGGGGCGTATCCGACCAGGACGGGCTAGCCTGAAGCCCGTATTGCCGGACAGAACGGCAGGAATCACTTCGGGCACGTGAGAACACGCGAGAAGGAGGCGCACGGATGGCGGCAGGCGCCCCCCGGGTCTTCGTCTCCCACCTCTCCGGCATCCCCGTCTTCGACCCGAACGGCGACCAGGTCGGGCGGGTGCGCGACCTCGTCGCGATGCTCCGCGTCGGCCGCAAGCCCCCGCGGCTGCTCGGCCTCGTCGTCGAGCTGGCCACCCGGCGCCGCATCTTCCTGCCCATGACCCGCGTCACCGGCGTCGAGTCGGGCCAGGTCATCACGACCGGCGTGCTGAACGTGCGGCGCTTCGAGCAGCGGCCCACCGAGCGGCTCGTCCTCGGCGAGATGCTCGACCGCCGGGTCCATCTGGTGGAGACCGGCGAGGAGGTGACCGTCCTCGACGTGGCGGTCCAGCAGCTGCCGGCCCGCCGCGACTGGGAGATCGACCGGGTCTTCGTACGCAAGGGGAAGGGCGGCACGTTCCGGCGCAAGGGCGAGACGCTCACCGTCGACTGGTCGGCCGTCGACGGCTTCTCCCTGGAGGAGCACGGGCAGGGCGCCGAGAATCTGCTCGCCACCTTCGAACAACTGCGCCCCGCCGACCTGGCGAACGTCCTGCACCACCTGTCGCCCAAACGGCGGGCCGAAGTGGCCGCCGCCCTCGACGACGACCGGCTCGCCGACGTCCTCGAAGAGCTGCCCGAGGACGACCAGATCGAGATCCTCGGCAAGCTCAAGGAGGAGCGTGCCGCCGACGTCCTGGAGGCCATGGACCCCGACGACGCCGCCGACCTCCTCGCCGAGCTGCCCGAGGAGGACAAGGAGCGCCTGCTCACCCTGATGCAGCCGGACGACGCGGCCGACGTGCGGCGTCTGATGGCGTACGAGGAACGCACGGCCGGTGGCCTGATGACCACGGAGCCGATCGTGCTGCGCCCCGACGCCACGGTCGCCGACGCCCTCGCGCGGGTGCGCAAGGAGGACCTCTCCCCCGCCCTCGCCGCACAGGTGTACGTATGCCGTCCGCCCGACGAGACGCCTACCGGCAAGTATCTGGGCACCGTGCACTTCCAGCGGCTGCTGCGCGACCCGCCGTACACGCTCGTCGGCTCGATCCTCGACGACGATCTGCAACCGCTCGCGCCGGGCGCCACGCTGCCCACCGTCGCCGGGTTCTTCGCGGCCTACGACATGGTGGCGGCGCCCGTCGTCGACGAGGGCGGCGCGCTGCTCGGGGCGGTCACCGTCGACGACGTACTGGACCACATGCTGCCCGAGGACTGGCGCGAGACGGAGTTCCATCTGGAAGAGGAAGCGGAAGAGGAGGGGGCGGGCGATGGCCGCGGCTGACCGGGAGCGCGACAACCGCGCCGAGCCCAGGAGTCCACGGTTCCGCCTCGACCAGCCGCGCACCCCGCGGCCCAAGCTGCTGCCCGACTACGACCCGGAGGCGTTCGGGCGGCTCTCGGAGCGGATCGCGCGCTTCCTGGGCACCGGCAGGTTCATCGTCTGGATGACGGTCGTCATCATCCTGTGGGTGGTCTGGAACATCGCGGCCCCTGATCACCTGCGCTTCGACCAGTACCCGTTCATCTTCCTGACGCTGATGCTCTCCCTCCAGGCGTCGTACGCGGCCCCGCTGATCCTCCTCGCGCAGAACCGCCAGGACGACCGCGACCGCGTCAACCTCGAACAGGACCGCAAACAGAACGAGCGGTCCATCGCGGACACCGAGTACCTCACCCGCGAGATCGCCTCCCTGCGCATGGGTCTCGGCGAGGTGGCCACCAGGGACTGGATCCGCTCCGAGCTCCAGGACCTGGTCAAGGAGCTGGAGGAGCAGCGGATCGAGCAGCGGGCGGAGAAGCGCGTCGTATTCCCCTCGGAGGGTGTGCGCGGACGTGACGTAGGCGACCGCTGACGGCCCTTTCCCGGGCGGGGTTACCGCGCCGTACTATCGGGTCTATGGCTACGGAAGACGCGGTGCGTGAAGCACTGGCGACGGTGAACGACCCCGAGATCCAGCGACCCATCACCGAGTTGGGAATGGTCAAATCGGTGGACATCGGCGCCGACGGGGCGGTGGCGGTCACCGTGTACCTGACGGTCTTCGGCTGCCCGATGCGCGAGACCATCACGAAGAACGTGACGGACGCGGTCGCCGCGGTCGAGGGCGTCACGCGCGTCGACGTCACCCTCGACGTGATGAGCGACGAGCAGCGCAAGGAGCTGGCGTCCGCGCTGCGCGGCGGCACCGCCGAGCGTGAGGTGCCCTTCGCCAAGCCCGGCTCGCTGACTCGCGTCTACGCGGTCGCGTCCGGCAAGGGCGGCGTCGGCAAGTCCTCGGTGACGGTGAACCTCGCGGCCGCGATGGCCGCGGACGGCCTGAAGGTCGGCGTCGTGGACGCGGACATCTACGGCCACTCCGTGCCGCGCATGCTGGGCGCCCACGGCAAGCCCACCCAGGTCGAGAACATGATCATGCCACCGTCCGCGCACGGCGTGAAGGTCATCTCCATCGGCATGTTCACCCCGGGCAACACCCCGGTCGTGTGGCGTGGCCCGATGCTGCACCGCGCCCTCCAGCAGTTCCTCGCGGACGTCTTCTGGGGCGACCTCGACGTGCTGCTCCTCGACCTGCCGCCGGGCACCGGCGACATCGCGATCTCCGTGGCGCAGCTCGTCCCGAACGCCGAGATCCTCGTCGTGACGACGCCTCAGCAGGCGGCGGCGGAGGTCGCCGAGCGGGCCGGTTCGATCGCCGTACAGACCCACCAGAAGATCGTGGGCGTCGTCGAGAACATGTCGGGGCTGCCCTGTCCGCACTGCGACGAGATGGTCGACGTGTTCGGCACGGGCGGTGGCCAGAAGGTCGCCGAGGGCCTCACCAAGACGACGGGCGCCACGGTGCCGGTGCTCGGCTCCATCCCGATCGACGTGCGGCTGCGCGAGGGCGGCGACGAGGGCAAGCCGGTCGTCCTGACCGACCCCGACTCCCCCGCCGGTTCGGCGCTGCGCACCATCGCGGGCAAGCTGGGCGGCCGCCAGCGCGGCCTGTCGGGCATGTCGCTGGGGATCACCCCGCGCAACAAGTTCTGAGCGTCCGAGGAGCGCCCCGTCCCGCAAGGGTCGGGGCGCCAGGCGCTGGACGCTAGGCGTACGCGGCGATGTCCTTGATCACCGAGAAGCCGAGCCCGTACGCACTCATGCCGCGCCCGTACGCGCCCAGGTGCACGCTCTCCTTGGTGGAACCGGCGAGGACCCACCCGTACTCGGACTCGCGGTAGTGGAAGGGCGTCGGCACGCCGTCCACGGGCAGGGAGAGCGACGACCAGTCGGCGCCGTCCAGGTCGTCCGCGAGGACCCAGGCCGTCTCCGTCTGCTGGTCGAGCCAGTTGTCCCGCAGCGAGTGGTCCATCTGGCCCGGCCAGGTGTAGGAGAGCAGACCCACTCCGGCGAGCCAGGCCGCCGAGGAGACCGAGGTGGCCTCCAGGACGCCCGTACCGTCCGCGCTGCGCCGCACCGGGTTGGCCGCGACGGTCACCACCACCGCGAACCGCTCCTTGTCGCTGTTGCCGAGGCTGCCCTCGGCGCGCACCGACGGCTCGTCCCCGTGGCCGATCGAACCGTGCTCGACCGACCCGTCGGCCGTCGCGCCGACCTGCATGAGCCAGCGCTGACCCGTGAAGGCCTCGTCCAGGCCGTACCAGGGGAAGGGCGCCAGCAGGTAGCCGTCGACCGTGCGCCGGGCGGAGGGCACTGCTTGTGCGGTGCCGTCCGCGGCCGGCGCCTGCGCGCCTACGCGACTTGTCGTCTCCATGTACCCGGCCGCCTCCTCGCTCTCGTCGGTCCGGAGCGGCCCGCCCCCCTCGGGCGTCCTCACGCCGGACAACAAGGCAGGATAGCCACACCGGTCGGCGGCGGCGGTTCAGGTGATCCTTTACGTGGCGTCCGCGTCGAACGGCGGGCGGTCGCCGGCGTCGAGCTTCTTGGGCTCCGCGGACTTCTTCTGCATGTCCACGCGGGCTCCTCCCGCGGAGGTGGCGGAGGCTTCCGATGAGGAGTCGGAGTCATCGCTCCCGCGGCCGTGCACGGCGTCCGCGACCTCGTTCATCTCCTTCTTCAGGTCGAAGCCGTTACGGATTTCCTTGAGCCCCAGCTCGTCGTTGTCGAGCTGCTTGCGGATGAACTTCTTGGGGTTCAGGTCGTCGAATTCGAAGTCCTTGAACTCCGGGCCCAGCTCTTCTCGTATGTCCGCCTTCGCGCTGTCCGAGAACTCACGGATCTTGCGGATCGTGCGGGATACGTCCTGGATGACCTTCGGCAGCTTGTCGGGGCCGAAGATGAGCACGGCGAGGACGACCAGCGCCACTATCTCGAGTGCGCCAATGTCATTGAACACCTAGAACTCCTTGCGATGTCCTCAGCCCGCAACAGGTCGTCGTCCGAGGTCTGGACCGTGACCACGGTACCCGGCGCTCATGTCTGTCCGGTAGCCGATGCGCCACTGCGCCGCCCGTCCTCAGTCGCCGTCGGCCGAGCCGAGCACCAGGGTCACCTCGCGGTCGCGGTCCGCGCGCTCGATCGTCAGGTCCAGACGGTCCTTGGGGCGGTGGGCGCGGACCTTCACGATCAGCTCGTCGCTGGAGTGCACCGGGGAGCCGTCCACCTCGGTGATGATGTCACCCGGCTTGAGGCCCGCCTTGTCGCCGGGGCCGTTCGCGTTGACCGCGGGGCCGCCGTCCCTGCCCTTGTCCGCGATGCGGGCGCCGTCTCCGGTGAACTCGGTGTCGAGTGTGACACCGATCACCGGGTGCGTGGCCTTGCCGAAGTTGATCAGCTCTTCGGCCACGCGCTTGCCCTGGTTGATCGGTATGGCGAAGCCGAGGCCGATGGAGCCCGCCTGGCCGCGGCCCGAGTCCGAGCCGTCGTCGGCGGAACGGATGGCGCTGTTGATGCCGATGACGCGCGCCTTGGAGTCGACCAGCGGGCCGCCCGAGTTGCCCGGGTTGATGGGGGCGTCGGTCTGGAGCGCGTCCACGTACGAGACGTCGCTGCCGTCGCCCTTCTCGCCGCCCGCGGTGATGGGCCGCTCCTTGGCGCTGATGATCCCGGAGGTGACGGTGTTCGCCAGGTCGAAGGGGGCGCCGATGGCGACGACGGGGTCACCGACCTGGACGTTCTCGGAGTTGCCGAGGGTCAGGGGCTTGAGGCCGCGCACGTTGGAGACCTTGACGACGGCGAGGTCGTAGCCGGAGTCGCGGCCGATGACCTCCGCCTTGGCGGTCTGGCCGCCGCTGAAGGTCACCGTTATCTCGCCGCCGGTGCCCGCGGGCTCGACGACGTGGTTGTTGGTGAGGATGTGGCCCTTGCCGTCGAGGACGAAGCCGGTGCCGGTGCCCTGCGCCGAGTCTCCGCTGACGTGCAGGGTCACGACGCCGGGCAGGGCCGCGGCGGCGATACCGGCCACACTGCCGCTGGGCCGGTCCTTGGACTCCGCCCCGACCTGCGGAAGCTCGATCTCATCGACGCCGTTGCGCTCCAGGTACGAGCCGAGGGCGCCGCCGACGAGCCCGGACACGAGGGCGATCAACGCGACCCCGACCACGGCCACCCGCCGTGCCCGCCTGCCCTGCCGCTCCTTGGTCTGCGGGGGCAACGACCCGATCTGCTGAAGAGGCGCGTTCCACGGATCGTACGGCCGCCGCCCCACGCCTTGAGCGCTTTGCGGCGGGGCGGCGTGGAGGTGGCCGGTGTCGCCGTAGGGGGCCTGGGCGGGCACGGCGTGTGTGGGCGGCGGGGTGGAGTGGCTCGGGGGGCCTGCGGGGCCCTGCGCGGGCGCTGGGGGTGGGGCGGCGTGGTCTGGGAGGCCCGCGGGGGTGCCGTGCGGGGGCGTGCCGCCGAGGGTCGGGGCCGGGCCACCGGGGCCCTGCGCGGGCGCCGAGGGGCCTGCGGGGGTGCCGTGAGCCGGTGTGCCGCCGAGGGCCGGGGCCGGCCCATGGTGGCCCTGCGCGGGTGCTGGGGCCGGGGTGCCCTGGGGCGAGAGGCCCGCGGCAGTGCCGTGCGCGGGGGTGCCGCCCGGCGTGGTGGGCGGGAGGGTCGTGCCGTGGGCCGGGGTCGCCGCCGGGTGTTGCACGGGGGGCGCGGGTGCCCAGGGGCCCGGCTCGCCGTACGGCGGGGTGCTGTACGGGTCCGGGTCGTGCAGGGGGCGGGGCCGCTCGGCGTTCCCGGGGAGTGCGGCGCCGCCCTGGGGCCCCGTCAGGCCCTGCGCCGGGTCAGCGGGCTGCCCGGGTGTCGCGGGCGGCGGCTGCGTGGCCCCCGGCGTTTCCGGCCGGGGGCGGCTCCACCACTTGGCCTTCGTGGGCTTGCCCTCGTCCATGCTCTCCCCACAACTGCCCTGCGGCGGACGCCGATTACCTGCTCAACCCCGCACCCGCCAAGTCCCCTAGGCAAGCACGGTCCACCGAGATTCAACCAGGTTCCCCCGCCGGAGCGCAGGCGCCTGTCGCGTCAGTGGACCTGCGAGGTGCCCAGCAGCGGGCCCGAACCGGGGGCCGCCGCGGTGGTGTTCACCGGATCCGCGCCTCTCGTGCCCACGGGCCCCACCGCGGGCGGTCGTGCGTGGCCGGTCTGCGGCGGGCGTATCAGCGGGGAGAGCACGGCGGCGCCCGTCAGCATGGGCCCCGTCAGCTCCCGCGCGCTCTCGCGGGAGCGCGGCGGCTGCGCGGCCCCGGGCAGCAGGGGCCCCTTCACCTCGGTCGGGGCGACCGGCGCGGACAGGGCGCCGGGGCGCTGGCCCTGCACCGACAGCGGATTGCCGCCGCCACGGCGCCGCACGGAGTCGGAGGCCGCGGTGGCGCCCGAGCCCGGGATGCGCTGCGGCGTCACATTGCTGTTGGCCTTGGAGCCGCCGGCCCGGGTGTCCCCGAGGTCCGCGGGGACGCCCGCGGTGACCCCGCCCAGCGCGATCGCGGCCAGCGACACCGCACCGGCCGCGGCGAACGCGAAGCGCCGTCCGCGCCAGAGCGAGCGGTCGCCGTCGTGCCGGGTGACGTCGTGGATGCGGAAGCCCCGCCCCTCGCCGGGCAGCACCGCTGCATGGGCACCGGAAGGGGCGTACCCCACGAAGGACTCGGTGCTCACGCCGAAGAGCCCGGTCCGCGGCAGCCCGGCGGAACCGGTGGCGCCGGTGGCGAACCCGTCCCCGTCACCGGGGTGTCCGGGGCCGCCGGGCGGCTCGGAGCCGCCCGCTGGAAGACCTTGGAGCCGGGCGAGGAAACTCTCGCTCGGCGGTGGCGGCGCCGCCTGCGCGAAGACGCTCTTCAGCCGGCGCTGGGCATCGGCCTCGGTCTTGCACATCGGACAGGTCGCCAGATGCGCGAGGACCCGCTCGCGCGCGTCATGACCCAACTCGCCGTCCACCAGGGCGGCGAGCCGGTCCCCGAGATGCTGCTCGGCCTCGGCCAGGCGCCGCTCGGCAGGATTCGACCGTGATCCACTCACGCGGTCGCGCCCCCTCCTCCCAGCGCCACGGCTCCCGTGACCGCGAGCGAACGACGCTCGGCGCGGGCCTCGGGAGAGCGGTGCTGGAGGGCCTTGCGCAGCTGCGAACGGCCCCGGTGGATACGGCTGCGGACCGTACCGAGCTTGACGCCGAGCGTGGCGGCGATCTCCTCGTACGAAAGGCCCTCGATGTCGCAGAGGACCACGGCGGCGCGGAATTCGGGCGCGAGGGTGTCGAGCGCCTGCTGGACGTCCGCGTCGAAGTGCGTGTCGTTGAACACCTGTTGCGGCGACGGCTCGCGGCTCGGCAGCCGCTCGGCCGCGTCGTCCCCGAGGGCGTCGAAACGGATGCGCTGCTTGCGGCGCACCATGTCCAGGAAGAGGTTCGTGGTGATGCGGTGCAGCCAGCCCTCGAACGTGCCGGGGGTGTAGGTCGAAAGGGACCGGAAGACACGGACGAAGACCTCCTGGGTGAGGTCCTCGGCGTCGTGTTGATTGCCGGTCAGGCGATACGCCAGGCGGTATACGCGGCCGCTGTGCGTGCTGACGATCTCCTCCCAGGTGGGCGGAGTCCACGCCTGCGATTCCGCGTCAGCGGCAAAGGTCGCGGTCTGAGCGGAGTCGTTGGCACGGATGCGGTCAGCGGTGTCGGTCACGGATTTCGGCTCACCCGCCAACCCGAGAAAACGCCGGAGCGCTCCTCCCCGATCCGCGGACGCAGCCGCACCTCCCCTGTCGGCTCTGGTGGTGGCCAGTGGAGCCCCTACCATAACCACCTCGCCCGTTAGCTCCGGATAAGCGTTTTTACGTGAATTTGGTACGGGCTTCCCCGCTGGTGTCCTGCCCCTTCGAGGCGCCCGCTTCAGGTCTTGATCCATCCGATCCCCCCGCCGTCTTCCCACCCCTCTATGAACGCGCGGTCCCATCTGCGGGTTCCCGGCCCCAACGGATACAGTCACGGCCAGGCAACCACGGGGACAGGAGAGGGCCATTACCGGCAACCGGCAGACGAGCTGGGCGTTCGCCGACGCCTTTGTCGCCGAGGACGAGGCGCTGCGCTGGGCCCGTGACCGGGCCCGGGAGGCAGGGCTGCCCTCGGTGTCGCCCGGCACCGGCGCCGCGCTGCGGATGCTCGCCGCCACGGCTGACGCGAAAGCGGTGGCCGAAATCGGTACGGGGACCGGCGTGTCGGGGATCCATCTCCTGCACGGCATGCGGCCCGACGGCGTGCTCACCACCGTCGACCCCGAGCCGGACCATCAGCAGTTCGCCCGCCAGGCCTTCCGCGCCGCCGGTTTCGCGGGCAACCGGGCGCGGTTCATCCCGGGGCGCGCGCTGGACGTCCTGCCGCGGCTCGCGGACGGCGGCTACGACCTCGTCTTCTGCGACGGCGACCGCGTGGAGTGCCTGGACTACCTCGCTGAATCGTTGCGCCTGCTGCGGCCGGGCGGGCTCGTCTGCTTCGAAGGCGTGTTCGCCGACGGCCGGACCGTGGACTCGGGTCCGCAGCCGGTCGAAATTCTGCACCTGCGGGATCTGCTGCGTACGGTGCGGGAGAGTCCGGAGCTTGTTACCTCGTTGCTGCCGGTGGGGGACGGGCTGCTCTGTGCCGTTAAACGGTAGCGGGGCGCCGGCGGGGCGGGTTTTCCCGTTGCTGCCGGCTTGGCCGCGCCCCGTAGGGGCGCGGGGAACTGCGCGACCAGCCAAAGACGGCCCGCGGAAGTAGACGCGCCTGGAGGCCCAGGGGCCCGGGAATAGCGCTGCCCCGGCATCCTTCGATGCCGGGGCAGGGAAAAATGTGGGAGCGCTTCCGCGTCAGCCGACGACCTTCTTCAGAGCGTCGCCGAGTGCGTCGGCCTCGTCCGGAGTCAGTTCGACGACAAGTCGTCCGCCGCCTTCGAGCGGAACGCGCATGACGATGCCCCGCCCCTCCTTGGTCACCTCGAGCGGGCCGTCGCCCGTCCGCGGCTTCATGGCCGCCATGCTCGTTCCCCTTCCTGAAACCAGCTCATCGCAGCCGACAACCCAGGTGTCACCGGCATCGAACACATTGCTTCCAGGTCATTATCCCGCATGGCGGGACCCGATGACCAACATCGGTCTGCATCGCTTGCGCAACGCGCGCCCGCAAAACCACCCAATTCGGCGATGTGGCTGCGATACTTCGCCGCCCCATACGCCTCACAGACCCGAAATTCTTTGACGCACGTCACATATCCGGCCTCATGCCGGACCTCGATGATCTCCGTCATGCTGAGGGCCACGTACTGGACCAGCGGAGGGGGCCACCATGGCCGACAGTGTGCTCTACGAGGTGAGCGACGGGCTCGCGACGATCACGATCAACCGTCCCGATGCGATGAACGCGATGAACACGGAGGCCAAGGTCGCCCTGCGGGAGGCCGTGCGGGCGGCCGCCGCGGACACCGCCGTGCGCGCCGTACTGCTCACCGCGGCCGGGCGCGCCTTCTGCGTCGGGCAGGACCTCAAGGAGCACATCGGCTCGCTCGCGGCGGACCGCGAGGCGGGGACCGGGCAGACCATGAGCACGGTCAGGGAGCACTACAACCCCATCGTGCGGGCGCTGACGGGCATGCCGAAGCCGGTGGTCGCCGGGGTCAACGGCGCCGCCGCGGGCGCGGGCCTCGGTTTCGCCCTCGCCGCCGACTACCGCGTGGTCGCGGACACCGCCAAGTTCAACACCTCGTTCGCCGGGGTCGCCCTGACCGCCGACTCGGGCGTCTCCTGGACGCTGCCGCGTGTGATCGGCCCCGGCCGCGCCGCCGACCTGCTGCTCTTCCCGCGCAACATCACCGCGCAGGAGGCGTACGACCTGGGCATCGCCAACAAGGTCGTGCCCGCGGCGGACCTCGCCGCCGAGGCCGCTCGGGTGGCCCGCGCCCTGGCCGAGGGGCCGACCCTCGCCTACGCGGCGCTCAAGGAGTCCCTCGCCTACGCCGCGGAGCACTCCCTGGACGAGGCGCTGGACAAGGAGGACGAGCTCCAGGGCAGGGCGGGCGCCTCCGAGGACCACACGATCGCCGTCCAGGCCTTCATCGCCAAGGAGAAGCCGAAGTACCTGGGGCGCTGAGCGTCAGCTCCCCGCCGCCTCGCGGGCCACGCAGTCCGCGAGGTGGTCGTTGACCAGGCCGCACGCCTGCATCAGGGCGTACGCCGTGGTGGGGCCGATGAAGCGGAGGCCGCGCTTCTTGAGGGCCTTGGACAGGGCCGTGGACTCGTCGGTGATGGCGGGCACGTCCGAGAGCGCCTTCGGTACCTGGCGGGACGCCGGGTCGGGTGCGAACGACCAGATCAGCGAGTCCAGTTCGCCCTCGGGCCAGTCGGCGAGCACGCGTGCGTTGGCGAGGGTCGCGTCGATCTTGGCGCGGTTGCGGATGATGCCCGGGTCGGCGAGGAGCCGCGCCCGGTCCTCGTCCGTGAACCCGGCGACCGTAGCGATCCTGAAGTCGGCGAAGGCGGCGCGGAAGCCGTCGCGGCGGCGCAGGATCGTGATCCAGGAGAGGCCGGACTGGAAGGCCTCCAGGCAGAGCCTTTCGTAGAGCGCGTCGTCGCCGTGGACCGGGCGGCCCCATTCCTCGTCGTGGTACGCGATGTAGTCCTCGGTGGACAGCCCCCAGGGACAGCGCAGGCCGCCGTCCGGGCCCGCGAGGGCGCCTGCCTCGCCGCTCACTGGTCGCCTCCCTCGTTCCCCTTGTGCTCGGCCCCGTGCTGTTCGTACCCCTCCAGGAGGGCCGGGCCCGCGACCGCCGTGGCCTGGGCGCCCGCCAGGGCCGCCTCCAGTTCGGCGATGCGGGCGTCGCGCTCGGCCAGCTCGGCGCCGAGGCGGCCGAGCACGTCGTCGACGTCGTCCATGTGGTAGCCGCGCAGCGTCGTCGGGAAGCGGACCTCGTCGACGTCGGCCCGGCGCAGCGGCCGGTCCAGGGGCAGCGGATCGGTGAACCGCTCGGGCGCGGCGTCGGGCAGGGCTCCGCTCTCGCCGCCGCCGACCACGGCGAGGGTCACCGCGCCGACCACCACGACGAGGACGATGACCAGGAACAAGAACAAGACCATGTCTTCAGGCCCCCACGCTCGACTGCCCGTGCTGAAACTGCCGGGGTCCGATCGTGCCATGCGCCTTTGACGGTTAAGGTCGCAGGCGGCCGAACCGCGACAAGGACCCAGGAGGGCCACAGGGGATGCTCAGGCTTGGCAGGCGCGAGTTCGACGCGCACGAGCCGGTGATCATGGCGATCGTCAACCGGACCCCGGACTCCTTCTACGACCAGGGCGCCACCTTCCGCGACGAGCCCGCGCTGGCCCGGGTGGAGCAGGCGGTGGCCGAGGGGGCCGCGATCATCGACATCGGCGGGGTCAAGGCGGGCCCCGGCGACGAGGTGACGCCCGAGGAGGAGGCGCGCCGCACGGTCGGCTTCGTCGCCGAGGTGCGCAAGAGGTTCCCCGACGTGGTGATCAGCGTCGACACCTGGCGGCACGACGTCGGCGAGGCGGTCTGCGAGGCCGGTGCCGATCTGCTCAACGACGCGTGGGGCGGCGTCGACCCCAAGCTCGCGGAGGTCGCCGCGCGGTACGGGGCCGGCCTGGTGTGCACGCACGCGGGCGGCGCGGAGCCGCGGACGAGGCCGCACCGGGTCACGTACGAGGACGTGATGGCCGACATCCTGCGCGTGACGGTGGGTCTGGCCGAACGCGCGGTCGAACTGGGTGTGCCGCGCGAGTCCGTCCTCATCGACCCGGGCCACGACTTCGGCAAGAACACCCGGCACAGCCTGGAAGCCACCCGCAGGCTGGGCGAGATGGTGGAGACGGGCTGGCCGGTGCTGGTCTCCCTGTCCAACAAGGACTTCGTGGGCGAGACCCTGGACAGGCCGGTCAAGGAACGCGTGATCGGCACCCTGGCGACGACGGCGGTCTCGGCATGGCTGGGCGCGCAGGTCTACCGCGTACACGAGGTCGTGGAGACCCGGCAGGTGCTGGACATGGTCGCGACGATCGCGGGTCATCGAGAACCCGCCGTCGCCAGACGAGGCCTGGCCTGACGAACCCCGCCCCGCCCCCGGCAGCCGGACGGAGTCCGGCACAGCCGGGCGAAGCCCGCGAGGCGCCCCAGCGCCGAGCGGTGCGAGGACGGCAGGGAGAAATGGTCATGGTCGCGACGATCGCGGGGCACCGTGCGCCCGCCGTGGCGCGGCGGGGGCTGGCCTGAGACGACCGCGCCCCGGCGGGCGACCGCCGGGGAGCTGCCTGGTCTCCTCCTCGGGGAGTTCTACTTCGCGACTTCCTTGGTCACCAGGGAGATCGCCTCGTCGACGTCGTCCGTGACGTGGAACAGGAGCAGATCGGCCTCGGAGGCCTTGCCCTCGGCGATGACCGTGTTCTTCAGCCAGTCGATCAGGCCGTTCCAGTACCGCGAGCCGAAGAGGACGATCGGGAAGCGCGTGACCTTGCGGGTCTGTACGAGGGTGAGCGCCTCGAAGAGTTCGTCCAGGGTGCCGAGGCCGCCCGGCAGCACCACGAACCCCTGCGCGTACTTCACGAACATCGTCTTGCGGACGAAGAAGTAGCGGAAGTTCACGCCGATGTCGACGTAAGGGTTCAGGCCCTGCTCGAAGGGCAGCTCGATGCCGAGGCCGACCGAGGTGCCCTTGGCCTCGACGGCACCCTGGTTGGCGGCCTGCATCGCGCCGGGCCCGCCGCCCGTGATGACCGCGAAGCCGGCCTCCACGAGCGCCTTGCCGATCTCCACCCCCGCCCTGTACTCCGGCGAGTCCACGGGGGTGCGTGCCGAGCCGAAGACGCTGATGGCGGGCGGGAGTTCCGCGAGGGTGCCGAAGCCCTCGATGAACTCGGACTGGATGCGCAGGACCCGCCAGGGGTCGGTGTGCACCCACTCGGAGGGGCCGTCGGAGTCGAGGAGACGCTGATCGGTGGTGCCTGCCTGCACCTTGTCGCGCCGGCGCAGCACCGGGCCGAGCCGCTGCTCCTCGGGGCGCTTTCCGGCAGCGGGGGCACCACTGTCCGTGCTGGCATCGGGGTTGGTCATCGTCTGCTCCCTCCATGCGTGCGTGCCCCACAGCGTAGGTCTACGCGGGTTACGCCCGAGGGACCTCGGTATGTCCGGCCCAGTAGCCGCTCCGAAGCCGCTCAGGAGCCGCTCACGACGTCAGCCAGGCCCTCAGCCGCTCCTCCGCCTCGGGGATCAGCGAGGCCTTCACACGCTCGTCGATCTTGTGGGCGAGCAGGGGGTCGCCGGGGCTGAAGTTCACGGCGGGCACGCCGAGCGCGCTGAAGCGGGAGACGTCCGTCCAGCCGAACTTGGGACGGGCCTCGCCGCCGACGGCCGCCATGAACGCGGCGGCGGCCGGGTGGGTGAGGCCGGGGCGGGCCGCGCCCGTGTGGTCGTCGACGATGAACTCGTCGACGCCGCAGTCCGCGAAGTAGTCGCGCACGAAGGCGAGGGCCTCCTCCTCGCTGCGGTCCGGGGCGTAGCGGAAGTTTACGGTGACGGTGCACTCGTCGGGGATGACGTTGGTGGCGACGCCGCCCTCGATGCGGACGGCGTTGAGGCCCTCGTGGAACTGGAGGCCCTCGACGACCGGCTTGCGCGGTTCGTACGCGGCGAGCTTCTGAAGGATCGGAGTGGCCGCGTGAATGGCGTTGGAGCCCATCCACGCGCGCGCGGAGTGCGCCCGCACGCCCTTGGTCCTCAGCAGGACCCGCAGCGTGCCCTGGCAGCCGCCCTCGACCTGGCCGTCGGTCGGCTCCAGGAGGATCGCGAAGTCGCCCGCCAGCCAGTCCGGGTGCGCCTCGGCGACGTGTCCGAGGCCGTTGAGGTGGGCGGCCACTTCCTCGTTGTCGTAGAAGACGAAGGTGAGGTCGCGGTTGGGCTCGGTCACCGTCTGCGCGATGCGCAGCTGGACGGCGACGCCCGACTTCATGTCGCAGGTGCCGCAGCCCCACAGGACCCCGTCCTCGTCCAGGCGGGACGGCACGTTCGGAGGGTTGTCCGCGATCGGCACCGTGTCGATGTGGCCGGCGAGGACGACCCGCTCGGCGCGGCCGAGGTTCGTACGGGCCACCACGTTGTTGCCGTACCGGTCGACCGTGAGGTGCGCAAGGCCGCGCAGGGCCGTCTCGATGGCGTCGGCGAGGTCCTTCTCCGAACCGCTCGGGGACGGGAAGTCGACGAGGCGAGCGGTCAGCTCGGCGGCGTCCAGCGTGAGGTCAAGCGGCGTCTGCGGCATACGGAAGACCCTAACTCCAGCGGCCCGCCGACCTGTCGGCCGACCTGTCGGTGGACTCCAGTACCTTGGACGCGTGCCTGAGCCCCCCACCTTCCTCCGGCGCGGCCGTACCCGCCGTCTGACGGCCGCGCTCGTCGTGCTGCTCGCCGTCGCGGGCTATGTGGCGGTGCAGTACGTCTACGGGGGCAAGCCCTCACCCCGGTGCACGGTGGTGTCGGCGGACGACGACGGCGCTTCGTACGAGTTCACGGCCGAGCAGGCGCAGAACGCCGCGACGGTCGCCGCCGTCGGCACCACGCGCGGGATGCCCGAGCGCGCCGTGACCATCGCCCTCGCGACCGCCCTCCAGGAGTCGGGGCTGCGCAACATCCGGCACGGCGACCGGGACTCGCTCGGCCTCTTCCAGCAGCGCCCCACCCAGGGCTGGGGCGATGAGCGCCAGATCATGGACCCCGCGTACTCGGCGGCCCGTTTCTACGAACATCTGGCCGAGGTCCCCGGATATTCGCGGCTGCCGCTGACGGTCGCCGCGCAGCGTGTGCAGCGCAGCGGCTACCCGCAGGCCTACGCCAAGCACGAGCCGGACGCCGTGCTGCTCGCCGCCGCGCTCACCGGCCGCGCGCCCGCCACCTTCAGCTGCGAAAGCGGGCCGGGCACGGACGGCGGCGGCCCGGCGCGGGTGCGGGCCGCGATCGTGCGCGACTTCGGCCGCGAGGTGCGCCCGGACGAGGGCGGGGGGCGGACGGTGACGGTCCCGGTGCCCGCCGCGGCCGCCGTGGGCGACAGGGCCCCGCGGCGCGGCTGGGAGCTGGCGCACTGGGCCGTGGCCCAGTCCTCGGCGCTGCGCATCGAGCGCGTCTCGTACGGCGGCCGGGAGTGGCGCGCCTCGGGTTCGGGTACGTGGCACAAGGCGCGGACGGGTGGGGCCGCGGGGCCGGGCGCCGCCGCGGACGAGGTCCGGATCGTCACCGGGGAGTAGACCGGACAGGAGTACGTCGCATCACCCGATCGAGGGGCGACGATCACCGCGGGACGACGAACCGCCCGCTTTCCCGTACCGAGCCGCCGCCCTCGCGAAATCCCTTGAGAACAAAGGGAATTAAGGATTCAGCAGCGCGGCGGGGCGGCGAGCCGTTTGCCCGTTTTTATCCAGAGCCGATAATGCGACGCATTACCAACTCTTTACGTTGGCGCACCGCAACCTTCGTGGGCTTCGAGCGGTAGTCACGGCGTCCGATCGCCGGAAGCCATCCGGTGGGACGCCGGAGCCGATCCGGCCGGACACCCAACGTTCTCTCCCGTCTGAAGGAGCATCATGTCCCTCCCCCTGACCCGCCGGATCGCCCGCGCCGCGCTGCTCAGCGCAGCAGGCGCAGCCTCCGTGGTCGGTGCGGCCGGCTCCGCGAGCGCCGTTGGCCTGCCTGCCGCTCCCGACCTGGGCGGACTGACCGCGCTGGACGGCGCCGGCCTGGGCAACACCGTCGACGGCGCCGCCCAGAACACCACCAAGACCGCCGGTGACACCGGCGGGAAGGCCGTGAAGAAGGCCGTTCCGACCGCGGGCAAGGTCGTCGGCAAGGGCGCCAAGACCGCGGCCCCCGCCGCGCAGAAGGCCGCCGGTGACGTGGCGGGCAGCGCGGGCGAGGTGCTGGGCGACACGGCGGGCACGGCGACCAAGGGCGGTCTGCCCACCGACGACGTGGCCAAGGGCGGCCTGCCGACCGACGCGGTGACCAAGGGCGGTCTGCCCACCGACGGTCTGCCCACGAAGGGCCTGCCCACCCAGGGCCTGCCGCTCGGCTGATCGCACGCCTGATCGCACGGCACCCGCACGGAGGGCCCGGAGCCAGTGGCTCCGGGCCCTGCGTCGTGTCTGCTCGGCGATTACGCCAGGCGCTCGACCGCCGCCGCCACCCGCTCGTCCGTCGCCGTCAGCGCCACCCGCACGAAGCGGTCGCCCGCCGGGCCGTAGAAGTCGCCGGGCGCCACCAGGATGCCGAGGCCGGCGAGGTGGCCGACGGTGTCCCAGCAGGACTCGTCGCGCGTGGCCCACAGATACAGGCTCGCCTCGCTGTGCTCGATGCGGAAGCCGTGCTTCAGCAGAGCGTCGCGCAGGGCGGTGCGCCGGGCCGCGTACCGCTCACGCTGCTCGTGGACGTGCTGGTCGTCGCCGAGCGCGGCCACCACGGCGGCCTGGGTCGGCGCGGAGGTCATCATGCCGCCGTGCTTGCGGATCTGGAGCAGGTCGCCGAGGACGGCCGCGTCACCGGCGATGAACGCGGCGCGGTAGCCCGCGAGGTTCGACCGCTTGGAGAGCGAGTGGACCGCGACGATCCCCTCGTACGAACCGCCGCACACGTCCGGGTGCAGGACCGAGACCGGGTCCGCCTCCCAGCCCAGTTCCAGGTAGCACTCGTCGCTGACGAGGAGCACGCCGTGCTCGCGTGCCCAGGCGACCGTGCGGGTCAGCTCCTCGCGCGTGAGGACCCGACCGGTGGGGTTCGAGGGCGAGTTGAGCCACAGGAGCTTGAGGTTCGCCGGGTCCAGCTCGCACGGGTCGTCGTAGGCGACGTACTCGGCACGGGCAAGCCGCGCGCCGACCTCGTACGTCGGGTAGGCGAGCCGGGGGTAGGCCACCACGTCGCCCGGGCCGAGGCCCAGCTGCGTCGGGAGCCACGCCACCAGTTCCTTGGAGCCGACGACCGGCAGGACCTCGCGGTGCGTGATGCCCCGCGCGCCCAGGCGCCGTTCGCACCAGCCGGTGAGCGCGTCGCGCAGCTCGGGCGTGCCCCACACCGTCGGATAGCCCGGCGAGTCGGCGGCGGCGACCAGGGCCTTCTGGATCAGCTCGGGGACCGGGTCGACGGGCGTGCCGACGGACAGGTCGACGATGCCGCCCGGGTGCGCGGCCGCCGTGGCCTTGTAGGGCTCCAGCTTGTCCCAGGGGAAGAGGGGAAGCCGATCGGAGACTGCGGACACGTGCTCACTCCCGTGGTGCGCTTGTTCGTTCGGGGGTGCCTGGAACGCCTCGGTGGAAATGCCTCGGTCCCGTACGACAGGACATGCCGTACGGGACCGGGGCGGCGCTCAGGCCGTCGTTACTGGTTCTGCGGCGGCAGGGCGGCGATGAAGGCGTGGTCGCGCTCGATCAGGCCGAGCTTGCTCGCGCCGCCGGGCGAACCCAGCTCGTCGAAGAACTCGACGTTCGCCTTGTAGTAGTCCTTCCACTCCTCGGGAGTGTCGTCCTCGTAGAAGATCGCCTCGACCGGGCAGACCGGTTCGCAGGCTCCGCAGTCGACGCATTCGTCCGGGTGGATGTACAAGGACCGGGAGCCCTCGTAAATGCAGTCGACCGGGCACTCCTCGATGCACGCCTTGTCCTTGACGTCGACACAAGGCTGCGCGATGACGTAGGTCACGCTGTCGTTCCTCCTCGATACGGGCGTTGGCGGGCCGTCCTCAGGCTCCGCTCGCCTGGCGCGCGGGAGCGCGGCGTCGTCGATGCCCGCCCCTAGTATCTCCGTTCCTGGGCATGATCCGAACAGGAGGGGCGTACAGAGCTGTGGAATTCACTGCGGGCGGACGGCTTGAGGTCCGTATCACCCCTGCTGACGTGGGCAAAAGGATCTCTGTGCGGCGCCTGAGCGAGCCGGGATCCGCCGGTGGCAGATTCACCGACACGGTGGGTGTTCTCACATCGTGGAATGACGGTGTGGTGCACATCACACGACGCGACGGCGAAAGCGTCCGTATCCCGGAGCACACCCTGGTCGCCGGCAAGGTCGTGCCCTCGGCACCCGCCCGCCGCCGCGGGCCCGCCGCCTCGTACGAGGAGCTGGCGCGGGTCTGCGCGCGGGCCTGGCGGCCGGTGGAGAGCGAGCGGCTCGGCGACTGGGAGCTGCGGGCCGCCGCCGGATTCACGCGGCGCGCCAACTCGGTACTGCCGCTGGGCGATCCGGGACGGCCGCTGGACGAGGCGCTGACGCACGTACGTCAGTGGTACGCGGCCCGGGAGCTGCCCGCGTACATCCAGACGGCGACGGGCGCCGAGGGCACCCAGGAGCTGCTCTGCGCGGAGTTGGCGGCGCGCGGGTGGGAGCGCGAGGTCAGCGCCGCGCTGCACGTGGGCGCCCTCGCGCCGGTCGCGGATCTGGACGCGGACGTGTCGCGCGTAGAACTCTCCCGGTCCTGCGACGAGGCGTGGCTGCGGCGGTACGGGCGGGCCGGGGACTTGGCACCACATGTGTCCAAGGTGCTGGCGAGCGGGCCCTCGGTGTGGTTCGCTTCCGTGCCCGGGAGCGGTGACACCGCCGCCGCCATCGGGCGGTGCGTGGTGGACGGGCGCTGGGCGGGGTTCATGGCGGTCGAGGTGGACCCGGGGCACCGGCGGCAGGGGCTCGCCACCGCGGTGATGACCGCGCTGGCCCGACAGGCCCTGCTGGACGGCGCGTCGGCGGCCTGGCTTCAGGTCGAGGACGACAACGACGGCGCGCGGGCGCTGTACGGCCGGATGGGCTTCGCGGCGCATCACGCCTATCACCACTACCGGCACGGCGGGGCCTGAGCGGCGGCGACCCGGCGTGGCAGCACGGCACGGCACGGAAAACAGCCCGGCGAGGGCATGAGACACGAGGCACGTATGCACGCGGAGTCCGGCGAATGGCGGCGGCGGTTCGCCGAAGAGGCACGGTCCGAACGGCCAGGACTCGCGCTGCTGTGCCTGCTGATCGGCGCCGAGGCCGACCCCGGTCTCGACGAGGCGGGCATCGACGCCGCCGAGATCGAGCTGGACCGGCTCGCGGGCCTGCTGCCGTTCCGCCCCGGCGGGCCGCGCGCCTGGGCGCAGGCGATGGCCGAACTCCTCGGCGAGAGCTGTGGGTTCGAGGGGACGCCGGGCGACTACCAGCGGCTTGAGTCCTCCCTGCTGCACGAGGTGCTCCGGCGGCGCAGGGGGCTGCCGATCCTGCTCTCCGTGGTGTGGATGGAGGTGGCGCGCCGGGCGGGCGCCCCGGTGTACGGGGTGGCGCTGCCGGGCCACTTCGTCGTCGGTTTCGGGCCGCGCGACGACCAGGTGCTCGCCGACCCGTTCGACGGCGGGCGGCTGCTGACCGGGCAGGACGCGGAGCTGCTGGTGGCGGGGACCGCGGGCGCGGGGGTGCAGCCGTCGATGCTGACGCCCGCCGACCCGCTGAACATCGTGCAGCGCATCCTCAACAACATCCGCGCCTGGGCGGCCGCGCGCCCCGAGCGTTCGGAGGTCGCGCTGTGGGCCCTCGACCTCTCCCTGCTGCTGCCCGCGCACCCGGCGCGGCTGCGCTACGAGCGGGCCCAGCTGCTCGTCCAGCGCGGCGACTTCCTCGGCGGCGCGGCGGAGCTGGAGGAGTACGCCGATGTCGTGACGGCGGTGGAGCCGACCACCGCGGACCGGGTGCGCCAGCAGGCGCGGGCGGCCCGGTCCATGCTGAACTGACCGGGCGGGGCGGCGGGGGCCGCGCCCCGTACCGGCTTCGGGCGACGTATCGATCGGGCCGACCGGGCAACACGCACGTATGCATCCCCGAGTTCCCGAAACCACCGAGTGGCGACGGCTGTTCGCGGCCGAGGCCGGGGCGCCGCGGCCCGATCTCGCGCTGCTGTGCCTGCTGATCGGCGCGGAGGCCGACCCCTCCCTCGACCAGGAGGGGATCGACAGGGCGCGGCGCCTGATCGGGCGGCTCGCGGAACTGGCCGCGCACAGCCACCGGTCCGGCCGCGCCGACGACCCCCGGGCCTGGGCCCTCACCCTCGCCGAACTCCTCGGCGGGTACTGCGGGTTCAGGGGCAGACCCGGCGACTACCACCGGCTGGAGTCCTCCCTCCTGCACCAGGTCCTGCGGCGCCGCAGGGGGCTGCCGATCCTGCTCTCGGTGCTGTGGATGGAGGTGGCGCGCAGGGCGGGCGCCCCGGTCCACGGCGTGGCGCTGCCGGGCCACTTCGTCGTCGGCCTCGGCCCTCTGGACGACCGGGTCTTCGCCAACCCGTTCGACGGCGGGCGCGTCCTGACCGGCACGGACGTGGACCTGCTCGTCGCGGCGGCCACCGGGGCGCCGCCCGTGCCGTCGATGCTGAACCCCGCGGGCACGCTGGACATCGTGCGGCGCGTTCTGAACAACATCCGCGCCTGGGCCGCGCCGCGCCCCGAGCGCTGTGACGTCTCGCTCTGGGCGGTCGAACTCTCCCTGCTGCTGCCCTCACCGGCGCCCCGCCTGCGCTACGACCGCGCCCAGCTCCTCGTACAGAAGGGGGACTTCCTGGTGGGCGCCCGGGAGCTGGACGCCTACGCCGACGAGCTGGCCGGGGAGGACGCGGCGACGGCGGACCAGGCGCGGCGGCAGGCGCGGGGGGCGCGGGCGCTGCTGAACTGAGCGGGCGGGGCGCCCGTGACGCGGACGGTCAGAGCCAGCCCTTGTCGCGGGCGGTGCTGACCGCCTCCGCGCGGTTGCGGACCGCGAGCTTCTGGATCGCCGTCGAGAGGTAGTTGCGGACCGTGCCCTGGGAGAGGTGCAAGGCGGCGGCCAGTTCGGCGTTGGTGGCGCCGCCGGACGCCGCGCGCAGGACCTCGCGCTCGCGGTCCGTCAGGGGGTTCGCGCCCTCCGCGAGGGCCGCCGCGGCCAGCGTCGGGTCGATGACCCGCTCCCCCGCGAGGACCTTGCGCACCGCCGCGGCGAGCTGGGCCGCGGGGGCGTCCTTGACCAGGAACGCGTGGGCGCCGGCCTCCATGGCGCTGCGCAGATAGCCGGGGCGGCCGAAGGTGGTGAGGATGACGATCTTCAGCTCGGGGCACGCGGCGTGCAGTTCGGCCGCCGCCTCGATGCCTGTCCGGCCGGGCATCTCGATGTCGAGCAGCGCCACGTCCACGTCGTGCGCGCGGGCCGCCGCGAGCACCTCGTCGCCGCGGGCCACCTGGACGACGACGTCGATGTCGGGTTCGAGGCCGAGCAGGGCCGCGAGGGCCTCGCGGACCATCGACTGGTCCTCGGCCAGCAGAATCCTGATGACATCGCCCGCGCCCTCGGCGCTGTTGCCGCTGCTCATGAGGGGGATCCTACGGGCGCCTCCGCCAGCGGAACACGGGCCGCCAGGCGGAAGCCGCGGCGGGCCGCGGGACCCGTCTCCAGGGCCCCGCCGACCGCCTCCACGCGCTCGGCCAGGCCCGTCAGGCCGTTGCCCGCGGCGGCACCGGAACCGCCCACCCCGTCATCCTCCACGGACAGCTCCAGGAGCGGTCCTGCGAGCGTCTGCCGCGCCGCGAACGCCACCGTGCAGTGCCGGGCCGAGCTGTGCCGCACGACATTGGTGACGGCCTCCCGCAGCGCCCAGGCGAGCGCCGCCTCCGCCTCCTCCGCCGGCAGTTCGGCGGGCGGCTCCAGCGGGACGTCGCCCTCGATGCCCGCGGCCGCCAGCGCGGTGCGGGCGCCCGCCAGTTCGCCGGCCAGGGTGCGCCTGCGGTACCCGGAGACGGCCTCGCGCACATCCACCAGGGCCTGACGGCTGACCCGCTCGATGTCGGCCACCTCCTTGGCGGCCTTGTCGGGGTGGTCGGGAAGCATCCGTCCGGCCAGCTCGCTCTTGAGCGTGATCAGGGAGAGGGAGTGGCCGAGCAGGTCGTGCAGGTCCCTGGCCAGCCGCAGCCGCTCCTCGTTGGCCGCCAGCTGGGCGACGGTGGCCCGTGCCTGGCGGAGCTGGATCATCGTACGGATCAACTGGCGCACACCGGACATGGCGTAGCCCACCATGAAGGTGATCAGTCCGAGGCTGGTGATCAGGTCGCCGAGGCCGTCGTCGCGCAGGCCGATCAAAATCATCAGCAGGGTGACCCCCGGGATGATCCAGACCGAGGCCCGCAGCGACAGGACGACTCCGGCGGACACGGAGACGTACACGAAGAGTCCGAGCCAGGGGTCGCCGAAGCTGAAGGAGAGGACCGCGGCGAGGAGCAGGAGCAGCCCGAACGCCGCGTAGAGCCTGCCCCGGTCGAGCACCTTCGTGGTGTAGCGGAAGACCAGGATCAGATAGCAGGCCACGAAGACCGCGAGGCCGAGGGAGCCGAGCACCGTGGCGCGGACCGTGTGACGGCCGTCGGCCAGGTCCTTGATCGGTGAGCTGAGGAAGATCAGCCAGACACTGATCCAGGCCATCTTCACCAGCGACTGGCGGCGGCCCCTGGGTGGGCGCCCGAACGTGTGCAGGGGGTGGAACGCCTCGCTCTCCGCGTCTGTCTCGCTCACGCCTTCAGTGTGTCCTTCCGGTACAGCCAGGCCGCGCCGCCCGCGAAGAGGAGGAAGTAGGCGGCCAGCAGGATGACGTCCTTCGCGTGCGGGGCGTCACCCAGTTCGATGGCCCGCCCGAGGGCAGCGTACGCGTGGGTCGGAAGCCAGTCGGCCAGGGTCTGGAGCCAGTCGGGGAACGTCGTCGAGGGCATCCACAGGCCGCCGAGGAGGGAGAGCACGAAGTAGACGATCATCGTGATCGGGCGGACCGCGTCACCGGTCGCGAGATAGCCGATGGCCACGCCGAGGGCCGCGAAGCAGAGGCTGCCCGCCCAGATCGCGCCGGTCAGCGCCAGCCACTGCCAGGCCTCGAAGCGGACGTCCTTGAAGATGGCGGCGACCGCGAACACCACGAGGATCGAGGGCAGGCTGACCACCGCCGCGCTCGCGGTCTTCGCCAGGACGTAGCCGCGCCCGGGGAGCGTCGTCAGGCGCAGCTGGCGCACCCAGCCGTTCTCCCGCTCCTTCGCGATGCGCTCGCTGTTGCCCATCAGAACGGCGGTGAGGGCGCCGAAGGACGCCATCGAGACCATCATGAACGCCGGGAGCGACAGCCCCGAGCCGGGGACGTCGCCGGCGGTGCCCGAGATGATCAGGAAGAGCAGGGACGGATAGATCATGGAGAAGAACTGGGCCTTGCGGTTGCGCAGGGCGCGGGTGATCTCCAGCTTGATCAGGCCCCGTGCGGCCAGTGTGTTCGTCATCGGGTCCGTGCCTCCTCGGCCTCGGTGATCGCCACGAAGGCCTGCTCGAGACCGAGCCCGGCGACTTCGAGATTGTGGGGGTATACACCCAGTCCGTACAGCGCGTGCACGGTGGCGTCGGCGTCGGCGGACTGGAGGCGGACCGAGTGGCCCGAGATGTCCAGCGCCGTCAGGAAAGGCAGCTCCCGCAGCCGGCCGGCCAGCGCTGCGTCGATCTCGGCGAGGTCGAAGGCGACCTTGCGCGCGCCCGCCCTCGCCTTGATCTCGGCGGCGGTGCCGTCCGCGAGGAGGCGGCCGCGGTGCAGGACCAGGACGCGGTCGGCGATCGCGTCGGCCTCCTCCAGGTAGTGCGTGGCGAACAGGACCGCGCGGCCCTGGTCCGCCTGCTCCCGCATGGTGGCCCAGAACGCCTGGCGGGCGGTGACGTCCATGCCGGTCGTCGGCTCGTCCAGGAGGATGAGGTCGTTCGCGCCGGCCGTGGCGAGCGCGAAGCGCACGCGCTGCTCCTGGCCGCCGGAGAGCTTGTCGACCTTGCGGTCGGCGATCTGCCCGATGCCCGCGTGTGCCAGCACGTCACCGACCCTGCGGGGCCTCGGGTGCAGATCGCAGGCGAGCCGCACCAGCTCGCGCACGGTGACCTCGCCCATCAGCCCGCCGCTTTGCAGCATGGCGCCGACCCGGCCCGCGGTGATCGCCTCGCGCGGCGAGGTTCCGAAGACCCGCACCGTGCCGCTGTCCGGGCGCCCGAGGCCGAGCAGGAGGTCGAGGGTGGTGGACTTGCCCGCGCCGTTCGGCCCGAGGAGCGCCACGGTCTCGCCGGGGCGCAGGTCGAGGGTGAGCCCGTCCACGGCGCGGACGTCGCCGTAGCTCTTGGTCACCTCTGTGAAGGTCACTGCGTTCATGTGATCCATCGTCGGCGGTGGCGGACGACGGGGGCAGTGTCGTGTGTGGCGAGTACGGGATGACATCTGTCATCCCGTACTCGGCACGGTGTCCTAGCTCGCGTTCGTCTCGATGACGCCGATCCGCTCCGCCGGGGTCTTGCCGAGGAGCGCCTTGTTCATGGCGCTCGCGACGTCGGTCGGCTGGACCGGCGTCTTGTCGCCGTTGCCGCGCTGGATCAGGATGCCGTCGAAGACGTTGCCGTACAGCTTCTTCAGCTCTTCGAGGTCGTACTGCGGCTGGAGGGTGCCGTTCTCGGCGACCTTTGTCTTCAGGATCTTCGGCAGTGACCTCGCCGGGCCGAAGGGGATCGCCTTGGTGCCCGCCTTGATCGTGACGTTGGCGGACATCGCGGGCTCGGCGAACCGGGTCATGAACTTGTCGACCTCGGCCTTGGAGACCGTCGGCTTGCGGGTGGTGACCGGCACCTGGACCGTGCCCGCGCTGCCCGTCTCGACCTGCTTCTTGTACGCGTCCGCGACCGCCGTCGTCGATGCCTGGGCGTCGATTCCCTTGCCGACCCTGCCGTAGACGGGGACGGCCTTGCCGGGCTCGAACTTGACCGTGCCCTCCTTCGCCGAGCCCGAGCCGCCCGCGGCCCGCTCCAGGGCGGCCGCCAGCTTCTCCTCGTCGACGGGCATGACCGGCTCGACGACGCGCTGGTTGCCGAAGAGCGAGCCCACCACCGATACGGGGTTGTAGTCGCTGCCCGCGGCCGCGCGGACGGTGGCCTGGCTGTCCAGGGTCAGGCCCGCCTGGTCCGGCTTGAGCATGACCTGCTCACCGGCCACCGACAGCTTCAGCGGCTTGGCGACGCGCTCCCCGAGGGCGTCGTCGAGCTTCTTGACGGCCTCGTCGCGGGTGCCGCCGCCGATGTCGACGCCGAGCACCGTGGTGCCCTTCGGGACGTCCGCGTGGTTCATCAGCAGCCCCGCGCCGTACGCACCGCAGGCCGCGACGACCACGAGGGCCGCGAGGAGGACCAGTTTGTTGCGGCCCTTCTTCTTCGGCGCGGGCTTGGGGGCGGCCGGCACGTCGGAGCGCACCGGCTCGGGCAGCTTCGGCGGGGTGTGCGCCATCGGCCCGTCGCCCTGGGGTCCCGAGGCGAACGGGGAGTTGTCCTGGACGGGCGGCACGACGGGGATGCCGCTGGTCAGCGTCTCCCCCGAGACGTTGCCGCCCGGCGTGGGCGCGCCGGGGCCGCCGGGCAGGGAGCCGGGGCCTCCCGCGGGCGGGCGCGGGCCGCCGGGGGGCGGCGAGAGGGGCCCGGCCTTCTGTGGCGTGAGGATCGCGGTGTCGTCGCTCATGGCTCCCGAACGCGGGAGGGAGCCGGTGGAGTTGGCCGGGCCACCGGGTCCGCCGGGAGCGCCGGGCCCACCAGGGGCGCCGGGGCCGGGAGCGGACGGGCGGGCGCCCGGCGTGGGCGGCGCCAGCGGGCTGTCGCCGGTGACGGGGCCGCCGGTCGGGCCCGCCGGGCCCCGCGAGTCCTGGGGGCCGCCGCCGCCCGGGCCTCCGGAGAAGTACGGCAGGTCGCCGCGCGCCGGGTCGCCGCCCTGCGGTACGCCCGAGCCGAGAGGGCCCGACGCCACGGCGCCGGACACGTCGTAGGGGCCCGCACCCGGACCGCCGGAACCATTCATTCCGGGACCGCTGGGGCCACCGGAGCCGCCGGGCACGCCCGAGCCGCTCGAACCCGCCGCCGGGGGTCCGCCGTTGGCCGACGCACCGCCCGAGGCACCGCTCTCGCCCCGCGCGGGCTTGCGCGGCGCGAACCAGTCGCTGGTCTTCTCGTCGGCCGCGCCGGAACCTCCCGCGCCGCCCTCACCGGGAGCGGATCCGGCACCGGCGTCCGCGCCGCCGGCGGAAGCGGAACCGGAACCGGAAGGAAGGTCTCTGCCGAGCCCGCCGTCGACGGCACCCCGCGTGGCGCCCGGGTCCCCCGCGCCGGGAGCCCCCGGCGCGGCGTCACGGCCGTTCCCGTCGTCCGCGTACGACGCGTCGCCGCGCGAGGCGCCCTCGTCGCCGACGGGCGTACGCATGACGACCGGCGGGATGGGCCGCGAACCGGGGATGTTGATCCGGATGCGGGTGGTCAGCGTGGTCTGGGTCTCGGGCTCTTCGGGCCGCTCGTCGGCGGCCTGCCGCCGCTGGCCGTCCGCGCCGCCGTCCGCGGCGGCGCCCTGTGCCGGGGAGCCGTAGGGCGGCGTCCCCGAGGGGTATGCGGCTCCGCCGCGCCCCTGGGGCCCGGAGGACGAACTGTCAGTTTCACGACTCAAGGCAGGTTCTCCTGGTTGACTCCGCCGCCCGGCTCGACCTCATCCGGGGTCCCCCCGGCCGGAGGTTGGGGGAGGCTCGGCGGCCGCACCACCATACTGGCCGCCGTCGGCACTCATCCTGTGACCGGCGTCAAACCCGTGCGGGACACGGGCTGAAGTGGTACGTCACTTGCCAAGTCGGGCGGCGGACGCGGTCGGTTGCGGCCGCTGCCCGAGCGTGGCGCACATCACAGCCACCACCATGCCGCCGACCAGGAAGCCGTACGAGCGGGGGCTCGCACCGAAGAGGAAGTCCCCCTCGGATCTGGTGGCGGTGAGCAGCATCACCGCGACGAGCCAGCCGACGGCGGGCGCGACGGCCCCCGCCTTGGTGCCGACCGCCCGCGCCCCGCCGTAGAAGGCACCGGCCGCGCCCAGGAGGGCGAGCAGCAGTCCGGCGGGGAAGAAGCCGCCCTGGACGAGCGCGCCCGCGGCGCCCACGACGGCGCCGAGCACGAAGAGAGCGGCGTACGCGGCGACTCGGCCCGCCCGCAGGGGCTGCGCGAGGAAGCTCCCCGCGGGCGCGGCGGGCGCCCCGGCCGTCGCGGCGGCCCCCGAAGGGGAAGAGGCCTTGGCGGCCCCCGAACCGGTCTTCGAGCCGGACCCCGGTCCAGCACCGGAACCGGCTCCCGACGACGCACGAGATCGCGTACTCACAGCGCGGTCACCCCAGCCACATCCGTCACCCTTTCGAGACCCGCGAACAGATCCGTCTCGCGGGCTCCGTCCTTACGCGACGCTTCTCCCCGCACCAGTTCGTAGTACTCCACCTCGAAGATCGGCTGGGCGAGGTCGTTGGAGAGGACGAACAGCGGCTCGCTCACCGTGATCTGGGTGGCGTGGGCCCGCATCGCCGCCGCCTTGGCCGCCTTGTAGGGCGTGCCGTCGATCTCCGTCGTGATCCGCTCGTCGTCCGTGACGCCCGGGACGTCCGCGACGGCGGCGGGAGTCGTGAACGGCGAGAACCGCAGCGCCCCCGTCATCCAGCGGAAGCGCTCCTCGACCACGGACCGCGGCGCGCGGTTCCAGTAGATCTTGCTGATGGTGTGCGGCTCACCGAGGTCGCCGCGGAAGGCGGGCTCGGCCGCCAGCTCGGCGGCGCGCATGGCGACGCGGTGGGCCTGGATGTGGTCGGGGTGGCCGTACCCGCCGTCGGGGTCGTACGTGACGAGGACCTGTGGCCGGACCTCGCGGATCACCTCGACGAGGTGCGCGGCAGCCTCGTCGAGGTCGGCCGACCAGAAGGCACCGGGACGGCGGTTCTGTTCGAGGCCCATCATCCCGGAGTCGCGGTAGCGGCCGGCGCCGCCGAGGAAGCGGTGGTCGGTGACGCCCAGTTCCTTCATGGCGGCGGCGAGTTCCCCGATGCGCTGGGCGCCCAGGGAGTCCTCGCGGTCGGCGGCGAGGTGGGCGAGCTCGGCCGGGATGACCTCGCCCTCCTCGCCCAGCGTGCAGGTCACCAACGTCACCTGGGCGCCCTCGGCCGCGTACTTGGCCATGGTCGCGCCATTGTTGATCGACTCGTCGTCGGGGTGCGCGTGCACGAGCAGCAGGCGCCGGGCGGGCGGTTCCGTCATGGGACCACCCTACGAGGACCGCGGGGCGGTCAGAACTTGATGCCGCCGATCACCCCTGCCACGTTCGTCGTCAGCTCGTTGATCGTCGGCGCGATGGACGAGCTGGCGAGGTAGAAGCCGAGCAGCGTACAGACGACCGCGTGTCCCGTTTTCAGCCCTGACTTCTTGACCAGCAGGAAGACGATGATCGCCAGCAGCACCACCGCCGAAATCGAGAGTGCCACGGCGGTCACCTCCAGTCGTAAGCCGTAACCCAGTGCGGACGCAAGCAGGTTCATACCCACCAAGCGCTACGGATCATAACTATCCGTGCGGACGCATGACTCGGAGCACGGCAGCACAGGGGGCGCATGCGCCATAAGGTCGGGGGATGACCTCCGAGAACCCCGGAATCCCCAGGCCCGACGGCAGCCCGGCGCGGGGTGTCTCCTTCCCGCGCGAGAACGCCCGGACGCGGCGTTTCACCCTCGGCGCGCCGCGTGCCTTCACGGTCGCGCCCGACGGGTCCCGGGTCGTGTTCCTGCGTTCGTCGTCCGGCACCGACCCGGTGAGCGGCCTCTGGGTGCTGGATCTGGCGGACGGGGCGGCCGAGCGCGTGGCGGCCGATCCGGGCGTGCTGCTCGGCGGTGCGGCCGAGCGGCTCTCGCCCCGGGAGCGGGCGCGGCGCGAGCGCAGCCGGGAGAGCGGTGCGGGCATCGTGGAGTACGCGACGGACGCGGCGGTGGAGCTGGCGGCGTTCGCGCTGTCGGGCCGGCTCTTCACGGCGGAGCTGCGCGCGGGCACGGCACGCCAACTGCCCGCGCGGGGCCCGGTGATCGACCCGCGCCCCTCGCCGGACGGCCGGCATGTCGCCTATGTGTCCGGGGGCGCCCTGCGGGTGACGGGCGCCGACGGCGAGGGGGACAGGGCGCTCGCGGAGCCGGAACCGGGCCACGCGGCGACCGTCACGTACGGCCTCGCGGAGCACGTCGCGGCCGAGTCGATGGCGCGGCACCGCGGCTTCTGGTGGTCGCCGAGCTCCGACCGGCTGCTCGTGGCGCGGGTCGATGACGCCCCGGTGCGGCGCTGGTGGATCGCGGACCCCGCGCACCCGGACCGCGAGCCCACGAAGGTCGCGTATCCGGCGGCGGGCACGGCGAACGCGGACGTGCGCCTGTTCGTCCTCGGGCTCGACGGGTCGCGCACCGAGGTGGTGTGGGACCGCGTCCGCCTCCCGTATCTCGCCCGTGTGCACTGGTCGGCGGACGGCGCCCCGCTGCTGCTCGTGCAGTCCCGCGACCAGCGGAGCCAGTCGTACCTCGCGGTGAACCCCGAGGGTTCGACGCGGATGGTGCACGCCGAGGACGACGCGGACTGGCTGGAACTCTTCCCCGGCGTGCCCTGCTGGTCCCCCAGCGGCAAGCTGGTGCGGATCGTCGACGAGGGCGGCGCTCGGGTCCTCGCATGGGGCGAACGGCCGCTGACCGGGGCGCAGTTGCACGTCCGCGCGGTGCTCGATGTGACCGAGGAGGACATCCTCGTCGCGGCGTCGGCGGGCGCGGCGGCGGCCGATCCCGAGGTCGGCGAGGTGCATGTCTACCGCGTCAACGAACTGGGTGTGGAACGCCTCTCGCGGGAACCCGGTGTGCACTCGGCGGTGCGGGCGGGCGGACTCACGGTGCTCGTTTCGGCCACCCTCGACCGGCCCGGCGCCCGGGTCCAGGTGCTGCGCGACGGCAAGCAGGTGGCCACTGTCGCCTCATACGCCCAGCGCCCGGGGCTCACGCCGCGCGTGACGCTCGCCGAAGGGGGCACGCGGCGTATCCCGTGCGCCGTTCTGCTACCCAGGGAATACAAGGCGGCGGACGGGCCACTTCCGGTACTCCTCGATCCGTACGGCGGTCCGCACGGTCAGCGCGTCCAGCGTGCGCAGGGCGTCTTCCTGACTTCGCAGTGGTTCGCCGATCAGGGGTTCGCGGTGATCGTGGCGGACGGCCGCGGCACACCGGGGCGCTCCCCCGCCTGGGAGAAGTCGATCAAGAACGACCTCACGGTGACGCTCGACGACCAGGTCGACGCCCTGCACTCCCTCGCGGCGACCGGGGAGTACCCCCTGGACCTGGACCGGGTGGCGATCCGCGGCTCGTCCTACGGCGGCTACCTCGCGGCGATGGCCGCGCTGCGCCGCCCCGACGTGTTCCACGCGGCGGTATCCGTCGCCCCGGTCACGGACCTGCGGCTGTACGACACGCACTACGAGGAGCGGTACCTCGGCGACCCGGCCCGGACCCCACAGACGTACCGCCACAACTCGCTGGTCTGGGACGACGGTCTGGTCGAGGCGGCCGGGCCGCACCGGCCGATGCTGATCGTGCACGGCCTGGCCGACGACAACGTGGTGGTGGCCCACTCCCTGCGGCTCTCCTCCGCGCTGCTCGCCGAGGGGCGCCCGCACGAGGTGCTTCCCCTGTCGGGCGTGACGCACCTGATGGGACAGGAGCAGGTCGCGGAGAATCTGCTCCTGCTCCAGGTCGACTTCCTGAAGCGGTCGCTCGGCCTCTGACCGGGCGGACGGGCCCCGCCGTCTACGGCACGACCTGCTTCTCCTCGGCGAAGTGGCAGGCCGAGTCGTGGGCCGCGGGCCCCTGCTGGTACCGGAACTCCGCGGGGACCGCGAGCGCCGGCACCTCCAGGGCGCACCGCTCCCTGGCCTTCCAGCAGCGCGTGCGGAACCGGCAGCCGGAGGGCGGGTTGGCGGGCGAGGGCACGTCGCCGCTGAGGATGATCCGCTCCCGGTGCTCGCGCGCCTCGGGGTCGGGGACCGGCACGGCGGAGAGCAGTGCCTGGGTGTAGGGGTGCGTCGGATGCTCGTAGATCTCCTCGTCCGAGCCTGTCTCGACGATCCGGCCGAGGTACATCACGCCGACCCGGTCGGAGATGTGCCGCACGATCGACAGGTCGTGGGCGATGAAGACGTAGCTGAGGTCGAACTGCTCCTGTAGCTGCTCCAGGAGGTTGATGACCTGCGCCTGGACGGAGACGTCGAGCGCGGAGACCGGCTCGTCGGCGACGATGATCTCGGGGCGGAGCGCGAGTCCGCGTGCGATGCCGATGCGCTGGCGCTGGCCGCCCGAGAACTGGTGCGGGTAGCGGTTGATGTACTCGGGGTTGAGGCCGACCACGTCCAGGAGGTCCTGGACCTTCTGGCGGCGCGAGCCCTTCGGGGCCACCTCGGGGTGGATCTCGTAGGGCTCCCCGATGATGTCGCCCACCGTCATACGGGGGTTCAGCGAGGTGTACGGGTCCTGGAACACCATCTGGATGTTGCGCCGGACCGCCTTCAGCGCACGCCCCGACAGCTTGGTGATGTCCTCGCCCCGGTAGCGGATCTCGCCCGCGGTCGGCCGCTCCAGGTTGACCAGCATCTTGGCGACCGTGGACTTGCCGCAGCCCGACTCACCCACGATGCCCAGCGTCTCGCCTTGGTACAGGTCGAGGTCGACGCCGTCCACGGCCTTGACCGCGCCGACCTGCTTGCGGATGAGGACGCCCCGGGTCAGCGGGTAGTGCTTGACCAGGCCGCGCACCTGGAGGATGGGTTCGTGCCCGTGTTCAGCGTGCGGCATCGAGCGTCTCCTTCCAGAAGTGGCAGGCGCTCCTGCGCTCGGCGACCAGGCCCTCGTACGTGACCCGGGCGAGCGGCGGCTCCTCGGTGACGCAGATGTCCTGCGCCATGGGGCAGCGGGGGTGGAAGGCGCAGCCCGGCGGGATGTTCATGAGGTTCGGCGGGAGGCCCTTGATGGCGTAGAGGTCCTGGCCCTTCTGGTCAAGGCGCGGGATGGATTCGAGCAGGCCGCGGGTGTACGGGTGTGCGGGCGCCCGGTAGATCTCGTGGACGGGGGCCTTCTCGACGATGCGGCCCGCGTACATGACGGCGATGGTGTCGGCGACGTCCGCGACGACGCCGAGGTCGTGGGTGATGAGGATCAGGCCCATGTTCATCTCGCGCTGGAGTTCGGCGAGGAGGTCCATGACCTGGGCCTGGACGGTGACGTCGAGGGCGGTGGTCGGCTCGTCCGCGATGATCAGGGAGGGTTCGAGTGCCATCGCCATGGCGATCATGATGCGCTGGCGCATGCCGCCGCTGAACTGGTGCGGGTACTGGCCGACGCGTTCGCGGGCGGCCGGGATGCGCACCCGGTCCATCAGCTCGACGGCCTTGGCCCTGGCGTCCTTCCTGGACATGCCCCGGTGGACGACGTACATCTCGCCGAGCTGTTCGCCGACGCTCAGGACCGGGTTCAGCGACGACAGCGCGTCCTGGAAGATCATCGCCATGCCGGCGCCGCGTACCTTGCGCCGCTCGTCCTCCTTGAGCTTGAGGAGGTCCCGGCCCTGGAAGAGGATCTCGCCCCTTGTGATCCTGCCGGGCGGCATGTCGAGGATGCCCATGACGGCCTGGGCGGTCACGGACTTGCCCGAGCCGGACTCGCCGAGCACGGCGAGCGTCTCGCCCGCGCCGACGGCGTAGTCGACGCCGTTGACGGCCTTGGCGACGCCGTCCCTGGTACGGAACTCCACATGCAGGTCGCGCACTTCGAGGAGCGCGGCCGGCGCTGTGGCCGGCGTCTCGTAAGCGGTTGCCATGGGCGCCTACCTCAGCTTCGGGTCGAGGGCGTCGCGCACCGCGTCGCCGAGCATGATGAACGCGAGCACGGTGACCGCCAGCGCCCCGGCCGGCCAGAGCAGCATGTGCGGGGCGTTGCGGATGTAGAGGGAGGCGGCCGAGATGTCGATGCCCCAGCTGACGGTCGGCGGCTTCAGCCCGACACCGAGGTAGGAGAGCGTGGCCTCCAGCGCGATGAACGTACCCAGTGCGATGGTCGCCACGACGATGACGGGGGCGACGGCGTTCGGCGCGATGTGGCGCAGGAGCATCCGCGTGTCGGAGGCGCCGAGCGCCCGCGCCGCCTGGACGTAGTCGTTCTGCTTGACGGTGATGACGGAGCCGCGCGCGATGCGGGAGATCTGCGGCCAGCCGAGCAGCACCATGAAGCCGACCACGGGCCAGACGGCGGAGCTGGTGACCACGGACAGGAGCACCAGGCCGCCGAGGACGACGGGGATGGCGAAGAAGACGTCCGTGACGCGCGAGAGGATCGCGTCCCACACCCCGCCGAAGAACCCGGCGAGGCCGCCGAGGACGCTGCCGAGGAGGGCGACGCCGAGGGTGGCGCACACGCCGACGGTGACGGAGACCCGCGCGCCGTGGACGACCCGGGTGTAGACGTCGCAGCCCTGTTCGTTGAAGCCGAAGGGGTGGCCGGGGGCGGAACCTTTCTGCGCGTTGGCGAGGTCGCAGGCCAGCGGGTTGCCGGTGGCGATGAGCGAGGGCCACAGCGAGATGACGACGAGGAAGACGATGATCAGGCCCGAGACGATGAAGACCGGGTTGCGCCGAAGGTCCTGCCAGGCGTCCGACCACAGGCTCCGCGCGGGCGCCGAGGGGCCGCCGCCCCCGGGCCCGGCCGGGAGCTTCTCCAGCGAGGCCGCCTCGCTCGCGGCGAGGTCCATCGCGCCGCCCGCGCCGGTCGCCGCGATGGCCCGCTCCGGCTGATGGGGTTCAGGCATAGCGGATCCTCGGGTCGAGTACGGCGTACAGGAGGTCGACGATCAGGTTGGCCAGCAGGAAGACCAGGACGAGAACGGTCACGAAGCCGACGACGGTCTGGGTGCTCTGGCGGAGGATGCCCTGATAGAGCTGGAAGCCGACGCCGTGGATGTTGAAGATCCGCTCGGTGACGATCGCGCCGCCCATCAGCGCGCCGACGTCCGTGCCGATGAAGGTGACCACGGGGATGAGCGAGTTCCGCAGCAGGTGCCGGGTGACGACGCGGCGCCGGGGCAGGCCCTTGGCGATGGCGGTGCGGACGTAGTCGGCGCGGCGGTTCTCCGCGATGGAGGTGCGGGTCAGCCGGGTGACGTACGCCAGGGAGACCGAGGCGAGGACGAGGCCGGGGATCAGGAGTTCGTCGAAGGGCGCCTCGCTGGACACGGACGGTTTGACGACGCCCCATTCGACGCCGAGCAGCAGCTGGAGGACGAGCCCGGTGACGAAGGTCGGGATCGAGATCACGACGAGGGTGAGCAGCAGCACGACGGTGTCTACGGGACGTCCGCGCCGCAGGCCGGTGAGCACGCCGAGCGAGATCCCGATGACGATCTCGAAGACGATGGCGACGACGGTCAGCCGGATGGTGACGGGGAAGGCGGCCGACATCAGCTCGGTGACCTTCTGGCCGTTGAAGGCGGTGCCGAAGTCGCCGGTGAAGACGTTGCCCATGTAGGTCGCGTATTGCTGCCAGACCGGCTTGTCGAGGCCGAACTCCTTCTTGAGACGGGCGGCCGTGGCGGGGTCGCACTTGCGGTCCCCGCACAGACCGGCGACGGGGTCGCCCATCACGTTCACCATCAGGAAGATCAGCAGAGTGGCGCCGAAGAAGACCGGGATCATCTGTAGCAGACGCCGGATCACATAACGTCCCATGACGGGCTCCGGGATTAGGGGGAGCGGCCGCGCGGCGCCCCGCGGGGTCCTGCGGCCGCTCCCGGCGTCTCAGTTGACCTTGATCCGGTCGTACACCGGCACGCTGAACTGGTTCAGCGTGACGTCGGAGACCTTGTCGGAGTAGCCCGCGCTGCCGTTCTGGTACCAGAGCGGGATGGCCGGCATCTTCCGGGCGAGGATCTTCTCGGCCTCCTGGAACTTGGCGACGGCCTTGGCGTTGTCGGTCTCGCCGTTGGCCTCGTTGACGAGCCTGTCGAACTCCTTGTCGGAGAACTTGCCGTCGTTGGAGGGGGCGTCGGTGTAGTAGTTCGGCTCCAGGAAGTTCTGGATCAGCGGGTAGTCCATCTGCCAGCCCGCGCGCCAGGCGCCGTCCAGTTCCTGTTTGGAGGCCTTGCCGCGGAAGTCCGCGAAGGTGCCGACGGGGTTGCCGACGCAGGCCTTGTCCTTCTCCAGCGCCTTGTTGATGGAGTTGCAGACGGCGTCGACCCACTCCTTGTGCGAGCCGGTGTCGGCGTTGTACGTGACCTTGAGCTGTCCGCCGGGGATGCCGCCGCCCTCCTCGACCAGCTTCCTGGCCTCGGCGGCGTCGTACTCGCAGGCGTCGCCGCAGAGGCCGGCCTGGTAGCCGCCGTCCTCGCCGAGCACCGGGGAGGTCCAGTCGGTGGCGGGGGTCCGCGTGTTCTGGAAGATCGTCTCGGTGATCTGTTTCCGGTTGATCGCCATGGACAGGCCCTTGCGGACCTTCTCCTTGCCCGGCTTGCTCCACTCGTCGTCGTAGAAGGGGAAGGCGAGGGTCTGGATGATGCCGGCAGGGGTGTTGATGTACCGGTCGCCGAGGTCGCTCTTGGCGTTCCTGAGCTGTGCGGCGGGCACGTCGTCGACGAGATCGAGGTTGCCCGCCATCAGGTTGGTGTAGGCGGTGTTGTTGTCGGTGTAGACCGTCATGTCCACACCGCCGTTCTTCGCCTTGTCCGGGCCGGGGTACGCGTCCCACTTCCGCAGGGACATCTTCGAGCCCTTGGTGTACGAGTCCACGGTGTACGGCCCGTTGCCCACGGGCTTGGAGAGCCAGGCGTCGTGGTCGTCGTAGAACGCCTGGGGCAGGGGGGCGAACGTGGGGTAGCCGAGGGTGTCGGGCCAGGTGGAGAACTTCTGGGTGAGCTTGACGGTGAACGTCGTCTCGTCGACGACCTTCAGCCCGGAGAGGGTCTTGGCGCTCGGGTTCCCCTTCTCGGGGTGGACCTTGTCGTACCCGTCGATGTAGGCGAAGAAGTAGGCGTTCTTCTGGTTGTTCTCCAGGTTCGCGCCGTAGTTCCAGGCGTCCACGAAGGACTTGGCGGTGACCTTCTCGCCGTTGCTGAACGTCCAGTCGCCCTTGATCTTGACCGTGAAGTTCCGCGCGTCCTTCGTCTCGATCGACTCGGCGACCATGTTCTTGGCCTCGCCGGTCTTCGGGTCGTACTGCTTGAGGCCGCGGAAGAGCATGTCGAGGATCTTGCCGCCCTGGACCTCGTTGGTGTTCGCGGGTTCGAGGGGGTTCTGCGGATCGCCCCAGGAGGAGCTCACGATGCCGGTGCCGTCGCCGCCGCCACCGCCGCCGCCTCCCCCGCCACCACAGGCCGTCGCCGCGAGGGCGACGGCCACCGCGCATGCGGCCCACTTGGCGTGCGTGGCTCCGCGCATGGAGTCCTCCTGTTCCGGGCTGTCACACCGTGGCTCACTTATCGCCAAATATCGCCTCGGATGGAATTAACCGCATATTTACCCCACCCGTATGAGGCCCCGCCCATCCGTATGAGGTCCAGCCCATCCGGATGTACGCATTCCGAGACGCCCGCGCCCGAATATCGGACTCATTGCCGGTCTTGCCCCATCTGACCCCCTCTTGTCCATCACGCTTGATTACACCAAGGCAATGCTAAGGTCTTCATTTCGTAAAGCTCTGGTCAAGGATCCCAAGAGCACCTCAAGTCGACCGAACATTCATTGACCGAGTGGGAAACGCCTTGCGAAAGTCGCGCATAGCCCCGTAGGTGCTGGTTGTCCTGCGGAATCCTGATGACCCCTCCGGGCCTGGAGCGCCATGACCTCGCCAACTCCCGCCGCTGCCGCCACGCTTGAAGTGACGGAAAAAACCGACGGCATCCCTTCCACGCCCAAGAAGCAGGGCGGCGAGGGCCGTTCGCCGGGTCGGCTTGCCTGGTCCCGCTTCAAGAGGGACAAGTCGGGCGTGATCGCCGCATGTGTGGTGATTTTCTTCTTCGCCATCTCGCTCGGCGCGCCACTGATTTCGAAGCTCTACGGCAAGGACCCGTACACGACGTACGGGGTGAACGACCCGAGCCTGTTCAACGAGTTCAGCTACCCGATCAAGCCGAACGGCGGCATGGACGGCGAGTTCTGGTTCGGTATCGAGCCGCAACTCGGCCGCGACGTGCTGACCTTCCTCCTGTACGGCATGCGCAACTCGCTGCTGATCGCCGCCGCCACCACGATCCTGGTGACGCTCATCGGCATCGCGGTCGGCATCACGGCCGGGTATCTCGGCGGCAAGACCGATTACTTCATCGGCCGGGTCATCGACATCCTCCTCGCCTTCCCCTCGACGCTCTTCTTCATCGCCTTCTGGCCGGTGATGATCTCCGTGGTCGTCGCGCCGGAGGACAAGACGCCTACGTGGCTGACCGTCACCAGCCTGATCGCGGTGATGACGGCCTTCGGCTGGGCCTCCATCGCCCGTCTGCTGCGCGGTGAGGTACTGGCCCTGCGCGAGCGGGAGTTCGTGGAGGCCGCGAAGGTGACCGGTGCCTCGCCGGCCCGGATCATCTTCAAGGAACTCCTCCCCAACCTGTGGACGCCGATCCTCATCCAGGCCACGCTCGCGCTGCCGATGTTCGTCACCGCGGAGGCCGGACTCGCCTTCCTGGGCGTGGGCCTTCAGGAGCCCACCCCCGACTGGGGCGTGATGATCCAGCGCGCCTCCGAGGTGTACGAGCAGGACATCACGTACATGGCCTTCCCCGGCATCGCGATGGTGATCTTCGTCGTCGCCTTCAACCTCCTCGGCGACTCGGTGCGCGACGCACTGGACCCGAAGACCAAACGCTGACACTCCCGGGCCGGGCACCCGCGACGGGGCGGTGCCGGGCCGTTTCCTCCGCTCCTCTTCTCACGACACTCAGGGTTGGTAGCCACATGTCTCTCTCCCGCAGAAACTTCGTCGTCGCGACCTCGGTCGCGGCGGGCGGATCGATGGTCCTCTCGGCGTGCAGCAGCGGCGGCTCCGGCGGCGGCAAGAGCGGAAACCACGGTGGCGCCACCGAGTACACGGGCGCCGAAGTCGAGATCGGCACCGCGGAGGACTCGAAGGGCCCCGCGCCCGAGGTCCCGGGTGCACAGAAGGGCGGCACGATCTACGCCGTCGCCGAGGACGACGTGTCGCACATGGACCCGCAGCGCATCTACTTCGCGTACAACTCCTCGGTCGCCCACCTCTTCGCCCGTGCCCTCACCGGCTACTACATCGACGCCAAGGGCAAGATGACCCTCGTCGGCGACCTCGCCACCGACACGGGCAAGGCCTCCGACGGCAACAAGACCTGGACCTTCACGCTGAAGGACGGCCTGAAGTGGCAGGACGGCAGCGAGCTGACCGTCGAGGACGTCCGCCACGGCATCGAGCGCTCCTGGGCCCCGTTCATCACCGAGGGCGCCTCGTACGTCCAGATGGCGCTGACGGGCAAGGGCTCCAAGTGGCGTGAGGCGTACAAGGGCCCGTACGGCGGCGACCACCTGGACTCGATCGTCACCGACAAGAAGAAGAAGACGATCACCTTCAAGCTGAAGGAAGCCCGCCCGGACTTCAACTTCACGCTGGCGATGACCTCGTACTCCCCCGTGCCCGAGAAGCACGACACCAAGGAGAAGTACGACAAGAAGCCGTTCTCCTGCGGCCCCTACATCGTCAAGCACCGCTCCATCGACAAGTCGCTGACGTTTACGCGCAACAAGCACTGGGACCCGAAGACCGACCCGATCCGCAACGCCTACCCGGACAACTTCGAGTTCGAGTTCGGCCCCACGGGCCTCGCCTCCTGCGACCGCTTCATCGCGGACCAGGGCAAGGACCAGCAGATGATCGCCGTCTACGAGCAGATCCCGGCCGAGCGCATGCAGAAGGTGCTCACCAACCCGGACGTCAAGAAGCGGTCCTTCAACGGCCTGTCCTCCGGCACGTACTACTACGCCATCAACACCAAGCGCATCACCGACGTCGAGGTGCGCAAGGCGCTCAACATCGCCTGGCCGCTGGAGCAGATCCGCCGCATCTACGGCGGCGAGTCGGCCGGTGACCTGGCGACGACCATCCTCAGCCCCGACATCATCGGGCGCGAGAAGTTCGACGTCTTCGGCAAGCTGAAGAAGCCCGCCGGCGACCCGGAGCGGGCCAAGGCCATCCTCAAGAAGGCCGGCAAGCTCGGGCAGAAGATCGTCTACGCCTTCCCGCAGCGCCCCACGTACGACAAGACCAAGGTCGTCATCGAGAACGCGCTGAAGGCCGCCGGTTTCGACCCGGTCATCAAGCCGCTCAACTCGACGGACTACTACGACCAGGCGCAGCGCATCGACAACAAGTTCGACGTGATGTGGTTCGGCTGGTCCCCGGACTGGCCGACCGCCTACACGCTGATCCAGCCGCTCTTCGACGGTGACGCCATCGGCGACGGCCAGAACAACATCTCGCAGACCGATGTTGACTGGATCAACGAGGCGATCAAGAAGAACGCGGTCATCACGGACCAGAAGGAGGCCGGCAAGGCCTGGGCCGAGCTGGACAAGCGGATCATGGAAGAGGTCGTGCCGATCATCCCGGAGACCTACCAGCGCCGCTTCTACCTGCACGGCTCCAAGGTCGGCGGCGCACAGTACGACCCGCAGTTCGCCGCGACGCTGATCTACAAGACCTACGTCAAGGCCTGACGACCGGCCCCAGAGGCGGGGCGGAACTCCCTCAGGGAGGGCCGCCCCGCCCCCTCCTCACCCACGGCATCCGTCAGGAAAACCAACTGCCATGCTCCGCTTCCTCCTTCGCCGCATCGCCGGTGGCGCGGTGATCCTGCTGATCATCAGCGTTCTCGTCTTCTTCCTCTTCTACGCCGCCCCGCGCGACCCCGCACGACTCGCCTGCGGCAAGGTCTGCTCCCCCGAGACGCTGGACCTGGTGCGGCACAACCTGGGGATCGCCGATTCACTTCCGGTGCAGTACTGGCACTGGTTCCAGGGCCTGTTCGTCGGCCGCGACTACGCCTCGTTCGGCAACTGCCCCGCGCCCTGCCTCGGCTACTCGTTCCGCAACCGCGAGCCCGTCCTCGGCACGATCCTGGACCGCTTCCCGACCACCGTGTCGCTCTCGCTCGGCGCGGCCCTCGTCTTCGTCGTCTTCGGCGTGGGCACCGGCATGCTGGCCGCCCGCAAGCAGGGCAAGGCCATCGACAAGATCGCCTCGTCCGCCTCGCTGGTCGCGTCCTCGCTCCAGATCTACGTCGTCGGCGTCTTCGCCGTCTACCTCTTCACGTACCAGCTCAAGTGGCTGGACCGGCCGCAGTACACCTCGATCAGCGAGGATCCGGGCGCCTGGTTCTCGGGCCTGATGATCCCCTGGATGGTCCTGTCGCTGATCTTCACGGCGAACTACACCCGTATGACGCGCTCCCAGATGGTCGAGACGCTCAGCGAGGACTACGTCCGCACGGCACGCGCCAAGGGCCTCTCCGGCCGCTCGGTCTTCTTCCGCTTCGCCTGGCGCGGCGCGATGGGCCCGATCGTCACGATCTTCGGCCTCGACCTGGGTGTCCTTCTCGGCGGCGCGATCATCACCGAGAAGACGTTCGCCCTGCACGGCATCGGTGACCTGTCCGTCCGAGCGGTCCAGACCAGCGACCTGCCCGTGCTGCTCGGTGTCGTCCTCGTCGCCGCCACGGCGATCGTCGTCTTCAACATCCTCGTCGACGCGATCTACGCCCTCATCGACCCGCGCGTGCGCCTCGCCTAGGAGCCGGAAATCATGAGCACCCCCTTCCTCTCCGTACGCGACCTGCGCGTCCACTTCTCCACCGAGGACGGCGTGGTCAAGGCCGTGGACGGCCTCGACTTCGACCTGGAGAAGGGCCAGACCCTCGGCATCGTGGGCGAGTCCGGCTCCGGCAAGTCCGTCACCAACCTCGCCATCCTCGGCCTGCACCACAAGGACAGCACGGCCATCGAGGGCGAGATCCTGCTCGACGGGCAGGAGCTTCTCACCGCCACCGAGCGCGAGCTGGAGAAGCTCCGCGGCAACAAGATGGCGATGATCTTCCAGGACGCCCTGGCCTCGCTGTCGCCGTACCACACCATCGGCCGGCAGATCGGCGAGACGTACCGCAAGCACACCGGCGCCTCCAAGAAGGAGGCGCGGGACCGGTCGATCGAGATGCTGACGAAGGTCGGCATCCCGCAGCCGGACCTGCGCGTCGACGACTATCCGCACCAGTTCTCCGGCGGTATGCGCCAGCGCGCGATGATCGCGATGTCGCTGGTCTGCAACCCGACGCTGCTGATCGCCGACGAGCCGACCACCGCGCTCGACGTGACGGTCCAGGCCCAGATCATGGACCTGCTCAAGGACCTCCAGCAGGAGTTCGGCACGTCGATCATCTTCATCACCCACGACCTCGGCGTGATCGCCGACATCGCGGACGACGTCCTCGTCATGTACGGCGGGCGGTGTGTGGAGCGCGGCACGAAGAAGGAGGTGCTGCGCGCCCCCCAGCACCCGTACACCTGGGGCCTGCTGGGCTCCATGCCGTCGCTGGACGGCCCGGTGGACGTGCCCCTGTCGCCCATCCCCGGCACGCCGCCCAGCCTGCTGAACCCGCCGTCCGGGTGCCGCTTCCACCCGCGGTGCGCGTTCACCGAGCAGGTCGGCGGCGGGCGCTGCTCGGGCGAGCAGCCGCTCCTGGAACTGACCGCGGGCCGCGGCGCCGCCTGCCACCTCACCGACGAGCAGCGGTCGGAATACTTCGCGGACTTCGCGGGCACCGCCGGGCGCGGCGCGCGCACCGCCGACCGACGCGACTGACGTACAAGAGACGGGACTTCACGACAATGAGCAGCACCACTCCCACTCCTCTCCTGGATGTCAGCGGGCTGACCAAGCACTTTCCGATCATGGGCGGCTTCCCGTTCAAGCGGAAGATCGGTGCCGTACAGGCGGTGGACGGCCTGGACTTCACCGTCGCCGAGGGCGAGAGCCTCGGCCTGGTGGGCGAGTCCGGCTGCGGCAAGTCGACGACGGGCCGCCTGATCACGCGCCTTCTGGAGCCGACCGGCGGGAAGATCTCCTACCGCGGGCAGGACATCACGCACGCCTCGCGCAAGGAGCTGGCGCCGGTCCGCTCGGAGATCCAGATGATCTTCCAGGACCCGTACGCGTCGCTGAACCCGCGCCAGACGGTCGGAAAGATCATCTCCGGCCCGATGGAGGTCAACGACATCAACCCGGCGGGCGGCCGCGAGGCGCGCGTCCGGGAACTCCTGGAGACCGTCGGCCTCAACCCCGAGCACTACAACCGCTTCCCGCACGAGTTCTCGGGCGGCCAGCGCCAGCGCATCGGCGTGGCACGGGCACTGGCCCTGGACCCGAAGCTCATCGTGGCGGACGAACCGGTGTCGGCCCTGGACGTCTCGATCCAGGCGCAGGTGGTGAACCTGCTCCAGAAGCTCCAGAAGGAGCTGAACATCGCGTTCCTGTTCATCGCGCACGACCTGGCGGTGGTCCGGCACTTCTCGCAGCGGGTCGCGGTCATGTACCTGGGCCGGATCGTGGAGATCGCGGACCGCGAGGACCTGTACGGCAACCCGCGCCACCCCTACACGAAGGCGCTCCTCTCCGCCGTCCCCGAGGCGACCCCGGACGACGTCCCGCGCCGCGAGCGCATCCTGCTCACGGGCGACGTCCCGTCCCCGGTCAACCCGCCCTCGGGCTGCCGCTTCCGCACGCGCTGCTGGAAGGCCACGGACAAGTGCGCGACGGACGACCCGCCGCTGCTCCAGCTCGACGGCAACCGCGACGGTCACCTGACGGCCTGCCACTACCCCGAGGACTCGGCCCAGCTCACGGTCCCGGCGGCCCGCAAGTCCCTCTGAGCGGCCTCAGCACCGGGCCCACCTCACCTCCAGCCGCCCGCGCACCGGGCCCGTCGCGTAACCGGCCCGCCCTCCCCCTTGACCCGAGCGGGGGGCGGGGCCGGTTCCGGAGCGGCCCTGCCGCGCGGGCGGCTCGGTCCGGGTCCTGCGGCGCGTGCACCCCTGCGCGCAGGCATAGGAGTCGACGGGCCCGTCGGGGCCGGGGGCCCCGGCGGCTACGAGGACGCCCCCTCCCTCGCCGGCTCCTCGGCCTCCACCTCCACCACGGAGACCCACTTCCCCCAGCGCTCGAACTCCACCCGCAGCCACGAAGAGGACTCTGTCGTACCCGACCAGTAGCCGGCCGCTCCCTTGCCGTGGCGTCGGAGGCCGCATTCCGTCAGCGCCTCTTCGAGCAGGGCGACCTCGCGCCGCGCGACGGCCCCGCTGTCGTACGAGGTGACGCGCTGCCGCGCCGTGGCGCCCTTGTCGCTGGAGTACTCCGCGCCGTACTGGATCTGATCGGGCGCCGACCGCGGGGCGTACGACGCGGGGCAGCTGTCGCTTCCCCCGACCCTCGGCAGCGGGTGGTTCTCCGTCGCCTCCTCCTCGTCGCCCCTCCACTGCCACTTCCCGTCGGCCGGCATCCGCTCCGGGGGCAGCAGGCGCACCATGCCGCCCACCGAGAAGGGGTTCTTCGTGGGTGTGGCCGCGGGGCGTATGTCCCGGCCGCCCTCGCCGCCCCGGGCCAGCGCCGCGGTCGCCAGCGCCCCTCCGGTGACCGCCACCGCCGCGGCCACCAGCGCCGCCCGCCGCCGCACCGTCCGCCTGCGGCCCCTCGCCCGCAGCTCCGCGCCGCTCGGCATCCGTACGGTGACCTCGTCCAGCAGTTCCTCGACCTCAGCCATGGCTGGCCGTCCCCTCGGCAGTGTGTGCGGATGTGTCGGACAGGCGCTCCCCCAGGACCTTCCTGGCCCGGCTCAGCCGGGTGCGGACCGCGCCGTTGGTGGAGCCCGTCTCCCGGGCGACCTGCTCCACCGGGAGATCCAGGAGGTGGTGCAGGACCACCGCCTTCCTTTGCTGGAGCGGCAGTTGGCGCAGGGCGGCCACCAGAGCCACCCGGTCCGGCGACAGCTCCGGGGCGTCCGCGGCGGCGCCGTGTCGTAGCTGCGCCCGCAGTCTGTTCCGTGTCCGCCGCCAGGTGCTGATGGCCAGCCGCGACGCCACTGTCCGCACCCACGGCAGCGGATCACCCTCCCCGGTCAGCCGCTCCCACCGCTGCCAGGCCCGTACATACGCCTCCTGCACCGCGTCCTCCGCCTCCGCCAGGTCCCCGGTCATGGCATAGACCGTGGCGACCAGGCGCTTGGCGGTGGCGGCGTAGAACGCGTCGAACTCGGCGGAATCCGCAGAGCCTTCCGACCGCGTCGCCATCGTGTTCCCCCGTCTGTACCGCGCGCTTTCGCTTGCCTCTGACAGTTACACGCTCGGTGACCGCGGCTTGTTACACACGAAGGCGCCCCCAGCCTTGTCGGCTGGGGGCGCCTTCGGTGTCGTACAGGCCGGAGGTCGGCACTAGTACAGGCTGGAGGCCGGCACTCGTACAGGCCACAGGCCGGTGACGTCACGCCGCGTGCACGACGTCCTTCTCCTCCGCGAAGTGGCACGCCGACTCGTGGGCCGCCGGGGTGTCCTGGCCGACGAAGCGCTCCGGGATCGCGAGCAGCGGTGTCTCCTTCGCGCACTTGTCCTCCGCCTTCCAGCAGCGCGTGCGGAAGCGGCAGCCGGAGGGCGGGTTCGCCGGGGACGGGACGTCTCCGGTGAGGATGATGCGCTCGCGGCCCTCGCGGGCCACCGGGTCCGGGACGGGGACCGCGGAGAGCAGTGCCTGGGTGTAGGGGTGCGTCGGGTGGTCGTAGATCTGCTCGTCGGAGCCGATCTCCGCCATCTTGCCGAGGTACATCACGCCCACGCGGTCCGAGATGTGCCGGACGATCGACAGGTCGTGCGCGATGAAGAGGTAGGAGAGGTTGAACTCGTCCTGGAGCTTCTCCATCAGGTTGATGACCTGGGCCTGGACGGAGACGTCCAGGGCCGAGACCGGCTCGTCGCAGATGATGATCTCGGGGTTGAGGGCCAGGCCGCGCGCGATGCCGATGCGCTGGCGCTGGCCGCCCGAGAACTGGTGCGGGTAGCGGTTGATGTACTCGGGGTTGAGGCCGACCACGTCCAGGAGGTCCTGGACCTTCTGGCGGCGCGAGCCCTTCGGGGCCACCTCGGGGTGGATCTCGTAGGGCTCCCCGATGATGTCGCCCACCGTCATACGGGGGTTCAGCGAGGTGTACGGGTCCTGGAACACCATCTGGATGTTGCGGCGGACCGCCTTCAGCGCACGCCCCGACAGCTTGGTGATGTCCTGGCCCTTGTAGAAGACCTCGCCGGCCGTGGCCCGCTCCAGGGTCATCAGGAGCTTGGCGACCGTGGACTTGCCACAGCCCGACTCGCCCACGATGCCCAGCGTCTCGCCCTGGTACAGGTCGAAGGAGATGCCGTCGACCGCCTTGACCGCACCCACCTGCTTCTTGAACAGGACGCCCTGGGTCAGCGGGAAGTGCTTGACCAGGCCGCGCACCTGGAGGATCGGCTCGCCCCGTTCGACCGGGGCCTCGATCGCCGCCACGGCCTCCTCGGCGGTCGCGGCCTCGACCGTCTCCACCTCGGAGACGTTCGGCGTCACTTCCAGCGGCTCGGTGGCCTTCGAGGCCTTCGTCGGCTCAGCCATGGATCGTCTCCTTCCAGAAGTGGCACGCGCTGCCGCGGCCCGGCAGCTGAGCGCCGTCCTGCTCGGTGACCGGCACCAGGGCCGGAACCTCCGTGCGGCAGACGTCCTGCGCCTTGGGACAGCGCGGGTTGAACGCGCAACCCCCGGGAATCTTGAGCAGGTTGGGCGGCAGGCCCTTGATCGCGTAGAGCTCGTGGCCCTTCTGGTCGAGGCGCGGGATCGAGTCGAGCAGGCCGCGCGTGTACGGGTGCGCGGGGCGCTTGTACAGCTCGTGGACCGGTGCCGTCTCGACGATGCGGCCCGCGTACATCACCGCGATCTTGTCCGCGACGTCGGCGACCACGCCGAGGTCGTGGGTGATCAGGATCAGGCCCATGTTGTACTCGCGCTGAAGCTCCGCGAGCAGATCCATGACCTGTGCCTGGACCGTCACGTCGAGCGCCGTGGTGGGCTCGTCCGCGATGATCAGGTCCGGCTCCAGGGCGAGCGCCATCGCGATCATGATGCGCTGGCGCATACCGCCGGAGAACTGGTGCGGGTAGTCGTTCACCCGCTCCCTGGCGGCCGGGATCCTGACCCTGTCCATCAGCTCGATGGCCTTGGCCTTGGCCTCCTTGCGGCCCATCCCCTCGTGCACCCGGAACATCTCGCCGAGCTGGTAGCCCACCGAGAGAACGGGGTTGAGGGACGACAGCGCGTCCTGGAAGATCATCGCGATCTTGCGGCCGCGGACCTTCCTGCGCTCCTCGTTGGACATCTTGAGCATGTCCTGGCCGCGGAAGAGGATCTCGCCCTGCGGGATCTTCCCGGGCGGCATGTCGAGGATGCCCATGATCGCCTGAGCGGTCACGGACTTTCCGGAGCCGGACTCACCGAGGACCGCGAGCGTCTCGCCCGCGTCCACGCTGTAGTTGACGCCGTTGACTGCCTTGACCACACCGTCGCGGGTGTGGAACTCGACGTGCAGGTCCTTCACGTCCAGGAGCCTGCCGCTCTTCTCCTCGCCCGAGCGGGGGGCGGGGATCGAGTCTTCCTTCATGTCGATGCTGGTCACGTACGCCTCCCTCAGCGCAGCTTCGGGTCGAGGGCTTCGCGTACGGCGTCACCCATCATGATGAACGCCAACACCGTGATGCTCAGCATTCCTGCCGGGAAGAACAGCGTGTGCGGGTTGTTGCGGATGTCGTCCGTGGCCGTGGAGATGTCGCCGCCCCAGGAGATGGCGTCGTCGGCGAGGCCGAGACCCAGGTAGGACAGCGTCGACTCGGCGACGATGTACGTGCCCAGTGAGATGGTCGCGACGACGATCACCGGGGCCAGCGCGTTCGGCAGGATGTGGCGGAACAGGATCCGCTTGGTCCCCGCGCCGAGCGCGCGCGCCGCCACCACGTAGTCGGCGTGCTTGGTCGTGATCACCGCGCCGCGCATCACGCGGGCGATCTGCGTCCAGCCGAGGAAGGCCAGCGCGCCCATCACGACCCAGACGGTGCGGTTGGTGAAGGCGTTCAGGACGACCATCGCGCCGAGCAGGAACGGGATGCCGAAGAACACGTCGATCAGACGCGAGATCAGGCTGTCCCAGAAGCCGCCGAAGTAGCCGGCGAGCATGCCGCACAGGCCGCCGAAGAAGGTGACCAGGAGGGTCACGCCGAGGCCGACGAGGATGGAGTTGCGCGCGCCGTAGACGACGCGGGAGTAGATGCTGCGACCCGTCCTGTCGTACCCGAACCAGTCGGCCTGGAAGAAGTGGCTCAGCTCCGGCTTGTCGAGGAAGTGCTTGGCCTGGTCGCCGACCCCCGGGTCCGCGCTGGTGAACAGACCGGGGAAGGCCGCCACGAGGAGCAGCACCAGGATCAGGACCGAGGAGATCACGAAGAGCGGGTTGCGCCGCAGTTCGCGCCAGGCGTCGCCCCAGAGGCTGCGCGGCTTGCCCGTCGAGGCGTGGGCCGAGACGGCGGAACCGGCGACGACTTCGTCCTGCGCCGCGGCCGACTCGTCCGTGGTGGAGGTCTTGGTGAGGTCAGGCATAACGGATCCTCGGGTCCAGGACCGCGTAAAGCAGGTCGACGAGCAGGCTGGCTGCGAGGTACACGAGCACCAGGACGGTGACGACACCGACGATGACCGCGCCCTCACGGCGGGCCAGCGCCTGGAAGAGCAGGTTGCCGACGCCCGTCACGTTGAAGATGCCCTCGGTGATGACCGCGCCACCCATCAGGGTGCCGATGTCCGTACCGAGGTAAGTGACCACGGGGATCAGCGAGTTGCGCAGCAGGTGCCGGGTGACGATCCGCTGGCGCGGCAGGCCCTTGGCGACCGCGGTGCGCATGTAGTCGGCCTGGCGGTTCTCCGCGATCGAGGTCCGGGTCAGGCGCGCCACATAGGCGAGACCGACCATGCCGAGCACGAGGGCGGGAACGAGCAGCTGGCTCATGCTCTCGGAGTCCTGGACCGTGGGTGTGATCCACCCCAGTTCGTTGCCGAAGAACAGCTGGCAGAGCAGGCCGACCACGAAGATCGGGACGGAGATCACCAGGAGCGTGAAGAGGGTGACCGTGTTGTCGACGAACCGTCCGCGCCGGATGCCCGCGAGGACACCGAGGGAGATGCCGACGATGAGTTCGAACGTCCAGGCCATGGAGGCCAGTCGCATCGAAACCGGGAAAGCCTGGGTGATCTCGTCGAGCACCGGCCGGTTACCGGCGATGGTGTTGCCGAAGTCTCCCTGCAACAACCCACCCATGTAGTGCAGATACTGCTGCCAGAGCGGCAGATCGAGACCACGGTCGTGCCGGATCTGCGCGACCTGCACGGGGTCCGGCGGCTTGTCGCCCCACAGCGACCGCACGGGGTCACCGGGGAGGACGTTGACCATGATGAAGATCAGCAGTGTCGTCCCGATGAAGACCGGGATCATCTGGAGCAGTCGCCGCGCGACAAAGCGCCCCATTGTGCCTCCGTCCATTGCGGAGCCGCCCGATACGGCACCCGGGGTTTCCGGGCGCCGTATCGGGGACGGAACTCCGGGCGCCTACTTCTCGAAGACCTCGACGTCCGTCAGGACGGGGTCGCCGGCCTGGTCGAACTCCATGTTCTTCACGTTCGTCGAGTGGCCGGAGGTGATCTTGTTGTACCAGAGCGGGATGCCCGGGAAGCTGTTGCGCAGCTCCCTCTCGGCCTCCTGGTACAGCTTCGCGGACTCGTCGATGGTCTTGGCGGCGTCGGCCCGCTTGGTCAGGGCGTCGAACTTCTTGTCCGAGAACTCGCCCTTGTTGCCGTCGACGCCCGTGCCGTAGAGGTCGGAGAGGAAGTTGCCGTTGAACGGGTAGTCGAGCACCCAGCCGGACCGGTACATGGCCTTGACCTGGCGCTTGTCGCGCACCTCGGTGTCGGCCTGGAAGTCGGTCTTCGGGTCGCCGACGCACTTCACGCCGGTGTTCTTCTGGATGTCGTTGCAGACCGCGGTGACCCAGCCCTTGTGCGGCTGGTCGGCGTTGTACTGGATCGAGATCTTGTTCCCGGGAACGCCGCCGCCGTCCTTGACGAACTGCTTGGCCTTCTTCGGGTTGAACTTGCAGAACTCGCCACAGGCGCCCGCCTTGTAGCCCTTCACGCCCGTGGCGACCCAGCCGCTGGCCGGCTCACGGGTACCGGAGAACGTCGTCTTGACGATGGTCTCGCGGTCGATCGCCATCGACAGGCCCTGGATGACCTTCACGTCGACGTCCTTGAACGTCTTGCTGTAGAAGGCCGGGTTGACCGTGTTGATCGCCGAGTAGTCCGACGTGATGGCGCGGTCGCCGAAGTCCTGCTTGTAGTTGGCCAGCTCGCTGTCCGGGATCTGCGGCATCGTGTCGACGTTGTTCGAGCGCAGGTCGTTGTAGGCACCCTGCGGCGTCGTGTACGCCTTGAAGTTGATGCCGCCGTTCTTGGGCTTGTCCGCGCCCTTGTAGTCGGCCCAGGCGGTGACCTGGATCGACTTCTTGTGCTCCCAGCTCTTGAACTTGTACGGGCCGTTGCCGACCGGCGACTCGCCGTACTTCTTCGGGTCCTTCAGCGCGGCCGAGGGCATCGGGAAGAAGGGCTTGTAGACGAGCTTGTACTCGTAGTACGGGATGCCGTGGTCCAGCGTGATGGTGAAGGTGTTCTCGTCGACGACCTTCAGGCCGGACATGGCCTTCTTCTTGGCCTTGCCCTTCGCCGGGTGGACGTCTTCGTAGCCGACGATGTCGCGGTACCAGGAGCTGTTCTGCTGGCCGTTGGCGGGGTCGGCGGCCCAGTTCCAGGCGTCCACGTACGACTTGGCGGTGACGGCCTCGCCGTTGTGGAACTTCCAGCCCGGCTTCAGCTTGACGGTCCACACCTTGTTTGCCTTGTCGGGAGTGACCGACTCGGCGTTCTCATAGGTGATGTCGCCCTGCTTGTCGTAGTACACCAGGCCCGTGAAGAGCGAGTCGATGACGACGCTGCCGTACGCCTCCATGGTGTTGGACGGCTGCAGCGGGTTCTGCGGCTCACCGTTGGCGTAGCTGACGATCCCCTTCGGGTCGACCTTGCCGCTGCCCTTGTTGTCACTGTCGCCGCCGCCACAAGCGGTGGCTGTCAGTGCCACAACACCGGCTATGGCGACCCACTTGGCGCTCTTGGCACCACGCATGGGGTTCCTCCTCATGAGTCCACTTGTTCACTACAAGAGGGGGTACGGGTGATCGCGCCGACACCCCTGACGGCGAAGATCGAGTACCCCAGTGTGCTCGTGAGTCGGCGCTCCCCACAGCGCGTGACCCATTGACCCGAGCTATACGCGGTCAACTATTAGCCATGAGGTACCGGTCGACCACACCCTTTTGGTCTCGGTTCAATCACACCTGGTCCGTACAACTTCCAAAATCCGGACAAACCGATCCTAGATAGATGGTTGCGAAACGGACGTGTTACACATCTAACGGTCAATGATGTCCGCATAGCGGACATTTCCTAGTGAAAAAGGGGTTGCGGCGGACGCCTTCACGCGGCAGTGCCACACCGTACCGCCAGCGGAAACGCGAAAGGCCGGCTTCCGCCCAACTCCCTTGCGGGAGGGCGGAAACCGGCCTCATGCGCACCGCGGGCACCACCGGATGTTTACCAACCGGCAGTGCGGGCGGGTCAGTTGCGCTTGGCGCGCGACGCGGTGCGGCCGCGCTCCTTCTGGTCCAGGACGACCTTGCGGATACGCACGGTCTCCGGGGTCACCTCGATGCACTCGTCGTCGCGGCAGAACTCCAGGGACTGCTCCAGGGAGAGCTTGCGCGGCGGCACGACGTTCTCCGTGGAGTCCGCGGAGGCGGCGCGCATGTTGGTGAGCTTCTTCTCCTTGGTGATGTTCACGTCCATGTCGTCGGAGCGCGAGTTCTCACCGATGATCATGCCCTCGTACACCTCGGTGCCGGCCTCGGTGAAGATGACACCGCGCTCCTGGAGGTTGATCATCGCGAACGGCGTGACCGTGCCCGCGCGGTCGGCGACCAGGGAGCCGTTGTTACGCGTCTTCAGCTCGCCGAACCACGGCTCGTGGCCCTCGAAGATGGAGTGCGCGATGCCGGTGCCGCGGGTCTGGGTCAGGAACTCCGTACGGAAGCCGATGAGGCCGCGGGACGGGACGATCCACTCCATGCGGATCCAGCCCGAACCGTGGTTCGTCATGGTCTCCATGCGGCCCTTGCGGGTCGCCATCAGCTGCGTGATGGCGCCGAGGTGCTCCTCGGGCGAGTCGATCGTCATGCGCTCGATCGGCTCGTGGACCTTGCCGCTGATCTCCTTGGTGACCACCTCGGGCTTGCCGACGGTCAGCTCGAAGCCTTCCCGGCGCATGGTCTCGACGAGGATGGCCAGCGCCAGCTCGCCGCGGCCCTGCACCTCCCAGGCGTCGGGGCGCTCGGTGTCCAGGACGCGGAGCGAGACGTTACCGATCAGCTCCTTGTCCAGGCGGTCCTTCACCTGGCGGGCGGTGACCTTGTGGCCCTTGCCGCCCTTGCCGACCAGCGGCGAGGTGTTCGTACCGATGGTCATGGAGATCGCCGGCTCGTCGACCGTGATCAGCGGCAGCGCGATCGGGTTCTCGGGGTCGGCCAGGGTCTCGCCGATCATGATGTCCGAGATGCCGGCGATGGCGCAGATGTCACCGGGGCCGGCCTTCTCGGCGGGCTTGCGGGTGAGCGCCTCGGTCATCATCAGCTCGGTGATGCGGACGTTCTGCTGGGTGCCGTCGCGCTTGATCCACGTGACGGTCTGGCCCTTGCGCAGCTCGCCCTGCTCGACGCGGCAGAGCGCGATACGGCCGAGGAAGTTGTCGGCGTCCAGGTTGGTGACGTGGGCCTGGAGCGGCGCCTCTTCGTCGTACTCCGGAGCGGGGACGTGCTCCAGGATCGTGGTGAAGAACGGCTCCAGGCTGTCGCTGTCGGCCGGGACGGTGCCGTCCTCCGGCTTGGTCAGCGAGGCGATGCCGTCACGGCCGCAGGCGTAGACGATCGGGAACTCGATCTGGTCCTCGTCGGCGTCCAGGTCGAGGAAGAGGTCGTACGTCTCGTTGACGACCTCGTCGATCCTGGAGTCCGGGCGGTCGGTCTTGTTGATGCACAGGATGACCGGCATCCGGGCCTGGAGGGCCTTGCGGAGCACGAAGCGGGTCTGCGGCAGCGGACCCTCGGAGGCGTCGACGAGCAGGACGACCGCGTCCACCATCGACAGGCCGCGCTCGACCTCGCCACCGAAGTCGGCGTGGCCGGGGGTGTCGATGATGTTGATGGTGATCGGCTCGCCACCATCCTTGGGGTGGTACTTGACGGCCGTGTTCTTGGCCAGGATCGTGATGCCCTTCTCACGCTCCAGGTCGTTCGAGTCCATCATGCGGTCGTCGAGCGACTCCGCGGCGTGGGCGGCGAAGGCGCCGGCCTGCTTGAGCATGGCATCGACGATGGTCGTCTTGCCGTGGTCGACGTGGGCGACGATGGCGACGTTACGAATGTCGTGGCGCGTGGGCATACAGCTGCGCTTCTCCCGGGAAGAGTGGACGGCGGCGCGTACGGTCCGGTACGCGTGCCCTGCCGGGCAGACAACACGCCACGGCCTTACCCCAGTCTACGTGGCTCCCGCGGAGGCAGCCTCCGCGGGGGGTTTCCGGGCAGCCTGGAGCGCACGCGCACGCTGGGGGGTGTCAAGGGTGAAACCGCAGGTCAATGGGTGGATACGACCTTGCCCGCCGGGGTGGCCGACGGGCAAGGGAGTTGAGCGTAATCTGAGCGTCGGTCCCGTGAAGACCTCGTGTACGACTCCTGGACGAGGCGTACGTCACTCCACGGACGAGATGTGTGTCACTTCGCGGAGGGCGAGCCGGACGGCTTCGCGCCCGGCTTCAGGAAGCCGATGTCCTCGTAGTGCGGGGCCTGGAAGCCGAAGGCCCCGGCGTTGGCCAGGTTCGGGCGGGCCGCCATCAGCTGGGGGCGCTGGTAGAGCGGGATGGAGCCGGCCTCGGCCCAGATGCGGGCGTCCGCCTTCCGTACCAAGGAGCGTGACGTTTCTTCATCGAGTTCGCCCATCGCCTGGTCGAAGAGCTGGTCGATGTGGTCGGTGCCGACGCGCGTGTAGTTCTGCTCGACGTTCAGCGAGCCGTCCGCGGCCGGGACCGGCTTGGCGAAGATCGGGCGGGCGTCGGTGGCCGGGAAGGCGGAGGCGGGCCACGAGTAGAGGGCGAGGTCGTACTGGCCGGACGCGATGTGGTCCTTGAAGTAGCTGGTGTCGGAGACCTTCGCCGTCTCCGTGCGCACGCCGATCCTCTCCAGCATCCGTGAGATCCGGTCGGCCACGGTGCGCAGCGACTCCGAGCCCTCTCCGGAGGGCAGCACGAAGCGGAGGGTGAGGGGCTTGCCGTCCTTGGCGAGCGGCCCGCCTACGGCCGCGGCGGGCGCGGCGGTCCCCTTGGGGGCGTACGCGCCCGGGGCGCCGCCCTTGGCCTGGTCCCGGGCGCTGGACTTGACCGCGGACTTCCGCTCGTCGTGGGGGCCCGTGTGGTCGGCCGCGTCCTTCTTCTTGGCGCTCACTTTCTCGGCGCTGTTTTTCTTGACGTTCTTATTCTTTGGGCTGTTCTTCTTGGTGCTGTTCTTCTTTGTGCTCTTCTTCTTGGCGGCGGCCTTCTCGGCGGCCGCCTTCTTGGCCGCTGCCTTCTTGACCGCGGCCTTCTGCTTGGCGTCGGTCTTCTTCTTCGCGTCGGTCGTGGTGTCGGCCTCGCCCGGGAGGCCGAGGACGTCGGCCTGGCGGGTCAGCGCGGCCCGCTGGTAGGCGGCCGCGGGTCCGGGAGCGAGCACGTAGGTGCTGTTGTCGGCGGGTTTGCCGTCGTCCTCGCCGACGATGTAGGTGCCGTCGTCAGTATCTTGACCGTCCTGACCCTCCTGACCGGAGCCCTCGCCGGATTCCGTTCCGGCCTCTCCGCCGGCCGTCTTCGGCTTCTTCTCCTTCAGCTTGTCCTTCAGGGCCCCGCCCGGCGTCCAGCCCGCGTCCGCGAGCAGTGCCCGGGCCTCGGCGGTGTCCTGCTCGCCGAGGGCCCCGCTGTTGTCCGCGTACGCCTGCTGCCCGGCGAGGGCGAGATGGCTCCCGACCGGCTCCGCGGGCAGGCCGAGCGGCTTGAGCACCGCCTCCGCGAGCGCCTCGCGGTCCAGGGCGCGGGCCACCGCGCGGCGCACCCGGTCGTCCGCGAGCGGGCCCTCGGAACCGTTGAGGGCGAGCTGGGTGTAGGCCGGCTCCAGGGACTTGCGGACCACGTAGCCGCTGAGGCCCGCCTGCTCGTTCGCGTACTTCTTCACGGCGGTGCGCGTCGCCTCGCGCGCCTCGGCCTCGGCCGCCGCGGCCTCCTCGTCGGAGCCGTTGACGATCGCCCAGGAGCGCAGCGCCTTCGCGGGCGTGAGCTGTGCGCCGGGACCGTGGGCCAGCGGGCCCTGGCCGCCGCCCTTGTCCCGTCCCGCCAGCGTGATCCGCCCGGCCTCCGTGGAGTCGATCTCGGCGAGGTCGACCTTGCCCTTGGCGAGCGCTTCGGCCCGCCCGGTGCGCGGCACCTCGCGCAGCACGAGCTTGTCGAGCTTGGCCGGGCGCCCCCACCAGCGCGGGTTGCGTCCCAGCGTCACCTCACCGGCCCTGCGGTCGATGTCCGCGAGCGCGAAGGGCCCCGCGGTCACCTTCAGCTTGCGGCGCGCGCCGTCGTTGAAGGTGTCGGGGCTGCCCATGACCTGCTTCGGATACAACGGGGAGAACAGTGCGCGCCAGTCGGCGTAGGGCCTGGCGAAGGTGACCCGCACCTCCAGGTTGTTCGCGCCGCGTTCGATCTTCTCGATGCGGTCGTATCCGGCGTTGCGAGCGGTCCAGTACGCGGTGTCCTTGCCTGACAGCGCCCGCCACTGCGCGGCGAAGTCGTCGGCGCCGATCTCCCGGCCGTCACTCCAGACCGCCTGCTGGTTGAGCTTGTAGAGGACGACCTGCTGGGGCTCGCGCTCGACGACCTTCGCCGACTCCAGGAAGTCGGCGTTGCGCTGCGTCCTGCCCTGCGCGTCGAGGCGGAACAGGGACGGCAGGACCGCGCCCGCGACGCGGGAGGTGCCCGCGTCGGCATCCGCCTGGAAGGTGTTGAGGGTCTCGGGCAACGCGTCGAGCGCCCAGCTCATGGTCCCCCCGTCGGCGACCATGTCCCGGGCCGCCGGGGCGACGTCCTGGCCCGCGGTCGGGCGGCCGGCCTCGTCGTTCGAGCTGCATCCGGCGAGGGTGGGCAGGGCCAGCACCCCCGTCGCGAGGAACACGACAGATCTGGCCCTGACGCGGTCGTGGGACATGGGTGGTACCTCCGGGGTCCGGGGCTCGCCCGGCCGCCCGCTACCAGGACCGGGCCGGGTTTGATCACGTTTGGCGGTATATGGAGCTGATCACATCTATGGCCCCACTGAAGGTGACCGGATGGACCGCGCGGCGGAGGCACGGCGCGGGGGCACCCAGATCCCACTCGTGCGGCCCAATGGAGCGCCCGCGGGCCCGGGGGCCTCACGCGCGATCCCCCTGGATCCCGTGCGCCCCCTCGGTGGACCTGCTGCGCCCCCCGCGCTGGATCCGGTGCGCCCCCTCGATGGATCTCGTGCACCCCCCGGACCTCGTACGGACGCATGGGCGGGACCGGTCGGCCATGGTCGAGATCGGCGCGATTGGTGCGTGTTCCGGCGCATTCACCGCCCCCGATCCGGCAATCGGCGCAGATCCCTTCACAAGCCGGGATGTGACGCGCGACACTCGCAGCCGCATGAGCGTTGCCACCGCACATCCGAAGTGAGGGCAAGTCATGGCTCTGCACAATGAATTGACGGCTGTTCAGCGCTGCGTCGACGAGTTGGTCCGCACCGTCGGCAGGCTGGAGCAACAGGCCGGTGACCAGGTGGCGGGCGTCGACGTACGCCGGGTACGCACGGACACCGACCGGCTGAGCGAGAGTGTCGCCCTGCTGCGCGCCTCGGCCCTGCCCCAGCCCCGCGAGGAGCCGCGCGCACCCGACCTCGTGACCATCCCCGACGCCCCGTACGACAGCTCGCTGTGGTCGAGCGCCGGGGACCTCGACGACGAGGGCCTCGGCGCGAGCGGCCGCCACGCGCCCTGACCCACCGCCCCCTGAAGCCCTCCCCCTCCCCCCAACCGCGGTACCCGAGGACGAAGGAGTGGAGCCTCGTTGGCCACCGGCACGGAACCCCAACCGAAGAGCGGTACGGCCCCCGGCGGCGGGGTACGCGACGGCACGCGCGCCGCGATCGCCGCTGCCCATCTGCGGACCGACCGCTGGTGGCTGGCGCCCGCGGCGACCGCCGCCGGGCTGCTCGCCTTCGTCGTGTACTCGACCTGGCGGGCGTTCGCGAACGCGGACTACTACCAGGCGCCCTACGTCTCGCCGTTCTACTCGCCGTGCCTGGCCGACAACTGTGAACCGATGCGGTCCGGCCCCAACTGGGAGATATTCGGCAGTTGGTGGGGCCTGTCCCCCGCGCTGCTCATCCTGATCTTCCCGCTCGGCTTCCGTCTGACCTGCTACTACTACCGCAAGGCCTACTACCGCGGTTTCTGGGCGTCACCACCCGCCTGCGCGGTCGCCGAGCCGCACAAGAAGTACACCGGTGAGACCCGCTTCCCGCTGGTGCTCCAGAACATCCACCGGTACTTCTTCTACGCCGCCGTGCCGGTCGCGGGCATCCTCACATACGACACCGTGCTCGCGTTCCGCGACGAGCACTACGAGTGGGGCCACATGGGCCTCGGCACGCTCGTCTTCCTCCTCAACATCGTGCTGATCTGGGCGTACACGCTCTCCTGCCACTCGTGCCGGCACATCGTCGGAGGCAAGCTCAAGCACTTCTCCAAGCACCCGGTCCGCTACCGCATGTGGCAGTGGGTTGGAAAACTGAACGCACGCCACATGCTGCTCGCGTGGGCGTCGTTGGTGAGCGTGGCACTCGCCGACTTCTACGTGTATCTGATCGCGTCCGGCGCCTTCGACGATCCGAGGTTGTTCTGATGTCTCAAGTGGAGCGGCAGCAGTGGGACGTTGTCGTGGTGGGCGCGGGTGGCGCGGGGCTGCGGGCGGCGATCGAGGCGCGTGAGCAGGGCGCCCGTACGGCCGTGATCTGCAAGTCACTGTTCGGCAAGGCCCATACGGTGATGGCCGAGGGCGGCATCGCGGCCTCCATGGGCAATGTGAACTCCGGCGACAACTGGCAGGTCCACTTCCGTGACACCTTGCGGGGCGGCAAGTTCCTCAACCAGTGGCGGATGGCCGAGCTGCACGCGCGCGAAGCGCCCGATCGCGTATGGGAGCTGGAGACCTGGGGCGCCCTGTTCGACCGTACGCCGGACGGGCGGATCTCCCAGCGCAACTTCGGCGGGCACGAGTATCCGCGCCTCGCGCACGTCGGCGACCGCACCGGCCTCGAACTGATCCGCACGCTCCAGCAGAAGATCGTCTCGCTGCAACAGGAGGACTTCCGGGAGTACGGCGACTACGAGGCGCGCCTGAAGGTCTTCCAGGAGTGCACGGTCACCCGCGTGCTGAAGGACGGGGACCGGGTCAGCGGGACCTTCTGCTACGACCGCGAGTCGGGCCGCTTCTTCGTACTGGAGGCGCCCGGCGTGATCCTCGCGACCGGCGGCATCGGCAAGTCCTTCAAGGTGACGTCGAACTCGTGGGAGTACACGGGCGACGGGCACGCGCTGGCGCTGCTCGCCGGGGCGCCGCTGCTGAACATGGAGTTCGTGCAGTTCCACCCGACGGGCATGGTCTGGCCGCCGTCGGTCAAGGGCATCCTCGTCACCGAGTCCGTGCGCGGCGACGGCGGGGTGCTCAGGAACTCCGAGGGCAAGCGGTTCATGTTCGACTACGTCCCCGACGTCTTCAAGGAGAAGTACGCGCAGTCCGAGGAGGAGGGCGACCGCTGGTACGACGACCCGGACCACAATCGCCGACCGCCCGAACTGCTGCCCCGTGACGAGGTGGCGCGCGCCATCAACGCGGAGGTCAAGGCGGGCCGCGGCTCACCGCACGGCGGGGTCTTCCTGGACGTGTCGACGCGTATGCCCGCCGATGTCATCAAGCGCCGACTGCCCTCCATGTACCACCAGTTCAAGGAGCTGGCGGACGTCGACATCACCGCGGAGGCCATGGAGGTCGGGCCGACCTGCCACTACGTGATGGGTGGCATCGCGGTCGACTCCGACACCGCCGCCGCGCGCCGCGTGACGGGGCTGTACGCCGCGGGCGAGGTCGCGGGCGGCATGCACGGCTCCAACCGGCTCGGCGGCAACTCCCTCTCCGACCTGCTCGTCTTCGGGCGCCGCGCGGGACTGCACGCGGCGCGGTACGCGGCGGGGCTCACCGCGCGCCCCGTGGTGGACGAGGTGCAGGTGGACACCGCGGCGGCCGAGGCGCTGCGGCCGTTCAGCGCGGAGGGCCCCGAGGACGGGGCGACGCCGGAGAATCCGTACACCCTGCACCAGGAACTCCAGCAGACCATGAACGACCTGGTCGGCATCATCCGTCGCGAGGCCGAGATGGAGCAGGCCCTGGCGAAGCTCGCCGAACTGCGGGTGCGGGCGCGGCGGGCCGGGGTGGAGGGCCACCGCCAGTTCAACCCGGGCTGGCACCTCGCGCTCGACCTGCGCAACATGCTCCTGGTCAGCGAGTGCGTGGCACGGGCCGCCCTGGAGCGCACGGAGAGCCGCGGCGGCCACACCCGTGAGGACCACCCGGCGATGAACCGCGAGTGGCGGCGCGCCAACCTGCTCTGCCAACTGGCCGATCCCAGCGAGGGGTTGGCGGCTACCGACCCCGTACGCGGTCAGATCGACCTCGTCCGCGTGACGACCGAACCCATTCGCCCGGACCTGCTCGCCCTCTTCGAGAAGGAGGAGCTGGTCAAGTACCTGGCTGAAGAGGAGCTGTACGAATGAGTTCGTACGACGCGCGATTCAAGGTCTGGCGCGGGGGTCCCGGCGGTGGCGGCCTTGAGGACTTCAAGGTCGAGGTCAACGAGGGCGAGGTCGTGCTCGACATCGTCCACCGCCTCCAGGCCACCCAGGCGCCCGACCTCGCGGTGCGGTGGAACTGCAAGGCGGGCAAGTGCGGTTCGTGCTCCGCGGAGATCAACGGCCGGCCGCGGCTGCTGTGCATGACGCGTATGTCGGTCTTCGAGCGCGACGAGATCGTCACGGTGACGCCGCTGCGGGCCTTCCCCGTGGTGCGGGACCTGGTCACGGACGTGGGCTTCAACTACACGAAGGCCCGTGAGGTGCCGGCGTTCGTGCCGCCCACGGACGTCGGGCCCGGTGAGTACCGCATGCAGCAGGCGGATGTGGACCGCTCGCAGGAGTTCCGCAAGTGCATCGAGTGCTTCCTGTGCCAGGACACCTGCCATGTGGTGCGCGACCACGAGGAGAACAAGGGGGCGTTCGCCGGCCCGCGCTTCCTGATGCGGGTCGCCGAACTGGACATGCACCCGCTGGACGCGGCGGCGGAGTCGGGCCTCGACCGCAAGCGGGCCGCGCAGGACGAGCACGGGCTCGGCTACTGCAACATCACCAAGTGCTGTACAGAGGTGTGCCCCGAGGGCATCAAGATCACGGACAACGCGCTGATTCCCTTGAAGGAGAGGGCCGTTGACCGGAAGTACGATCCGCTGGTGTGGCTGGGGAGCAGGATTCGGCGGCGGGCCGAGTAGCGGAGCCGGACATGGTGCTACTGTCATTAGCACCATGTTGCTGAGACTGAACGTCGCGGACCCACGTCCTCTGCACGAGCAGGTGGCGGGTTCGATCCGGCGTGCCATCGCCGAGGGAGAACTCGCCCTGGGCGACAGGCTGCCTCCGGCGCGGGACCTTTCCCAGGTGCTCGGGGTGAACGCGAACACGGTGCTGCGCGGCCTTCGGACCCTGCGCGACGAGGGGGTTCTGGAGTTCCGGCGGGGCCGCGGCGTGACGGTGGCCGGTGGGGCGGACCAGCGCTCCATGCTGTTGAAACGCGTGCATGACCTGGTCGCCGACGCCGCGCATATGGGTTTCAGCAAGACCGAACTCATAGAGATGATCAGGGGGGCCTCGTGAGCGAACACACCATGCGGGGAAACGCGGCGGCGTGGCGCGTGGCGGGCTGGTCGGCCGGTGTCCTGCTGCTCCTGGCGGGCCTTCCCCTGGTCGCGAGCGGGCGGCTGCCGGGGCGGCTGGCCACGCACTGGAGCGGCGACGGCGCACCCGACGGTTCCATGCCGCTGTGGGCGGCCGCCCTCTTCCCGGCTCTGATCTGGCTGGTGCTGGTGGCAGCCGTGGCGGCCGGGTACTGGCGTGCGAGCGGCCGGACGGGTGGCGGGGCCCAGGGGTGGGCGAAAGCCACCTTGCTCGCCGGGGGAGTCTTTCTCGTCGGCGGGCAAGCGGCCGTCGTGTGGGCCAATGTGGACCGTGGGCACTGGCGGGAGGCCGGCCCGGTGTCCGGCCGGCTCGTGGTGGCCCTGGTCATGGCCGTCTCGGCGGGGTCGGCCCTCTGGATCGCGACCCGCCGTGGCACCGCCACGCGCGGCTCGGCGCCCTCCGGGCCAGGAATGGAGATCCCCGGTGGGCAGCGGCTTGTGTGGCTTTCCCGGGCGTCCAACCGGTGGATCCAGGTTCTGTCGGCCTTCTCCGGCCTCGTGGCCGTGGTACCGGTCGTGGCTGCCGTCGCGGGCCTGACGGGGCTGCACTGGTCGCTGATCGCTCCGTTCGCCCTCGTCTCCCTTGTGGCCCTGGGCTGCGCCTCGGTGCAGGCTCGTATCAGCGAGAAGGGGCTCGAAGTGTCCTTCGGGCCATTCGGCTGGCCGACCCGGCGCTGGGCGACAAGGGACATCGAGTCCGCCCGCGCCGAGCGCCGCACCCCCGCGCAGGTCGGTGGCTGGGGCTACCGGCTGAGCGGTCTGGGAACCACGGTGATGCTGCGCGGTGGCGAGTGCCTTGTCGTACGAGCCAGGGGCAAGGACTTCGCCGTCAGTGTGGACGACGCGGAACGCGGCGCCGCGCTGCTGAACTCGCTGACCGCCGTGCGCTCGGCCTGACGCCGCTCCCACGTCCGCCGCGACGCACCTCTGCGGCCCCACAGGGCAGCACACCTAGCGCGGCGTACCGCCGTCCGGCCTGAACGGGCCTCCGTGGCCCGGCACGATCAGGTCCGCCGCGTCGAGCACCCGGATCCGGGAGGCGCGCAGGACCTCGCGGTCGGGGGCGACCGGGTCGTCCACCGGGCCGTCCGCGTGCCACCACAGGTCACCGGCGAAGGCGACCACGCCCGAGTCCGTGCCCGCAAGGAGCGTGATGTCCTCGGTGCTGTGCCCCGGGGTGCGGATCAGCCGGAGCGAGGGGGTGAGTTCGTAGCCCTCCGCGTCGCGGTTGCGCCACTGGTCGCCGGTGTACTCCACCTTGTGGTCGTGGACGCGGGCGCGGCCGAACAGTCCTACGTTCATGGTGTTGTCCGGGTGGTGGTGGCTGAGCACCACGTCGGTGATGTCGTCGGCGCCGAGCCCCAGTTCGGCGAGCGGGGCGAGGATGTCGTCGCGGCTCGCCACCATGCCCGGATCGAAGATCACGTGCCGTCCGGCGTCGGCTATGTAGGAGACGGTGGCGGCGACTCCGGGGCCGGTGGAACCGACGTAACCGGTGGTCAGGATCGTGTATGCGGCGCTGCGGCCGAGCGGTGCGTCTGTCATGGCTCTGATCCTTCCGGCCCAGCCGCCCGACCACGAGTGGCACAACTGCCGCTGATCGCAGGATTAGTGCCAGACTGCACGGGTGCCTCCCTTCGTGACCGTCGCCGCGTACACCCCGCCCGGAGTCGGCATGCTCGCCGTCGGCATCGTCACCGAGGTCTTCGCACCGCACGGCCCGGCGGCCCCCGGCTTCGACCTCGCCCTGTGCGCCGACCGGCCCGGGGCGGTCCCCACGGACGTCGGCGTGCCGCTCACCGTCACGCACGGTCTGGACCGGCTCGCCTCCGCCGATCTGGTCATCGCCCTGCCCTGGGCCGATTTCCGCACACCGCCCGCTCCCGCCGTGCTCGACGCGCTGAGCGCCGCCCACGAGCGCGGCGCGCTGGTCGCGGCCCACTGCGTCGGCGCCTTCGCGCTCGCCGCCGCCGGACTGCTCGACGGGCGGCGGGCCACCACCCACTGGCGGTTCGCCGGCCTGCTCGCCGACCGCCACCCGGACGTCACCGTCGAACCGGCCGCCCTCTACATCGACGAAGGACGCCTCGTCACGGGCGCGGGAGCCGCCGCGGGCTTCGACCTCTGCCTGCACCTGCTGCGCCGCGAGCACGGGGCCGCGATGGCCAACGCGGTCGCGAGGGACGTGGTGCTGCCCTCGCACCGCGACGGCGGGCAGGCGCAGTACGTGGCCGCGCCCGTCCCCGAGGACAGCCGTGACGAGCGGCTCGCCGAGGTGCTCGCGTGGGCCCGCGAGAACCTCCACGAGCCGCTTCCCGTCGCGGAGCTGGCCCGGCGCGCCATGATGAGCAAACGCTCCTTCGCCCGCCGCTTCACGGCCGCGACCGGCACCACCCCGCACGCCTGGCTGCGCGGCCTGCGGCTGAGCTGCGCCGAGGAACTCCTGGAGACCACGGACCTGCCGGTCGAGGAGATCGCCCGCCGCGTGGGCTACGGCAGCGCGGCCGTGCTGCGCGAACAGTTCGTGCGCCGCCGCGGGGTGCCGCCCCGCTCCTACCGCCGTTCCTTCACCAACGCGCCCTGACGCCGGGGCGGGCCCCCTCCGGGTCGCGGCGCCCCGGACAGGGTCATACGCTCCCAAATGTGACGCCGCCCCCGTCCAGAGCCTCGCGGGCAGCCGCGGTCGCCGTGGCCGTGCTGCTCTCCTGGTGGCCGCTGCATTGCCCCGCGCCCGCCGCCGCCGAGGACCCCGTCACGCTCTCCCGCACCGGCCAGATCACCGACAGGGCGGGCGCCCTCGGGGACCGCGCGGACGCCGCCGAGCGGGCCCTCGACCGGCTCTACGACGACCGCGGTGTGCAGCTCTTCGTGGTGTACGTACGTGATTTCTCCGGGCGTTCCGCACAGCGCTGGGCGGACGCCACCGCCGAGCGCAACGGGCTCGGCCTGGACGACGTGCTGCTCGCGGTGGCCACCCACGACCGGCAGTTCGCGTACTCCGTGGACGCCGACTCGCGGCTCGGTGACGCGCAGCTCCGCGAGGTGGCCACCACCGCGATCCGGCCCGCTCTGCGCGAGAACGACTGGGCCGGGGCCGCCATCGGCGCGGCGAACGGCTATCGGGCGGTCCTCGCGGGCGATCCCGTGCCCACCCCCTCCCTCACCCCCGGCACGGCCGACCCCGGCGCAGGCGGCGACTCCGTGGCCGGCGACCTCGTCCTGCCCGTGGCGGCGGCGGGCGCGGCGGGGGTCGCCGCGATGGTCGCGTACCGGCGGCGCAAGAAGCGGCTCACGACGCGTACGACGCCTGGGGGCGGGTGGGGGCGGGGCGCGGGCAAGGACCTCACACCGCTGCCCGAGCTGGACAGCAAGGCCCGGCTGCTCCTCGTCGGGACCGACGACGCGGTCCGGACGAGCACCGAGGAGCTGGGCTTCGCGACCGCCCAGTTCGGCGCGGACGCGGTCAAGCCCTTCGGCGAGGCGCTGGCGTACGCGCGTTCGGAGCTGACGGCGGCGTTCCGGCTGCGGCAGAAGCTGGACGACGCCATCGCCGAGGACGAGCCGACCAGACGCCGCATGCTGGACGAGATCATCGCGCGCTGCACGGAGGCGGACCGCCGCCTGGACGCGCAGAGCGCGGACTTCGACGAACTGCGCGCCCTGGAGAAGAACGCCCCACAGGCCCTGGAGCACGCCGAGACGGCGTTCCGGCAGGTCGCTGCGCGTACCGGCGCGGCCGACGAGACCCTGGCCGGGCTCCGCGGGACGTACGCGCCGACCGCCTCCGCGGCGGTTCTCGGCCACGTCGAGCAGGCCAAGGACCGCCTCGTCTTCGCCACCACCCACCTCGACGTGGCCCGGCAGTCCGTCGACGCGGGCGACAGCGGCCGGGCCGCCGTCCATCTGCGGGCCGCCGAGGGCGCCGTCGACCAGGCGGGCACCTTCGTGGACGCCGTCGACCGGCTGGCCGACGAGTTGGCGCAGGCCGCCGAGCGGCTGCCGGGGGCGCTCACCGAGACCGAGGCCGACCTCGCGGACGCGCGGGGCCTGCTCGAAGGCACCGCGGCCGGGGTCTCCACCGCCGACCTGCGGGGCCGTGTCGCCCGCGCGGAGTCGGTGGTCGCCGAGGTGCGGGGCCACCTGGCCGCCGGGCCCTGCGATCCGATCGCCTCCCTGCGCCGCGTGGAGGAGGCCGACGCGGCCCTCGACGCGGCGCTCGCGGGCGCCCGGGAGCGCGAGGTCACCGAAGGCCGCTCCCGTGCTCTGCTCGCCCAGGCCCTGCTCACCGCGCGCAGCGCCGTCGGGGCGGCCACGGACTACGTCACCACGCACCGCGCCGCCGTCGGCAGCGAGGCCAGGACGCGGCTGGCCGAGGCCGGACGCCGTCTCGCCCGGGCGGAGGCCGCCAGGGACGGCGACGCCACGGCCGCGCTCGCCGATGCCCAGCGGGCGGACTCCCTGGCCCGGCAGGCGCAGCAGCTCGCGGAGCGGGACGTGCGGGGGTACGGCAATCCGTACGGGGGGCTCGGCCCGGGAGGCGGCCGTGGCGGCGGCATGGGCGGCGCGGTGCTCGGCGGGATCATCCTCGGCGACCTCCTCGGCGGCATGGGCCGCGCGGGCGGCGGGCGCCCAGGAGGTGGCGGCTTCGGCGGAGGCGGGCCGGGGAGCTTCGGCGGGGGCGGGACGCGGGGGCGCCGGGGCGGGGGCGGCAGGTTCTGAGCCCCCGTCGGCGACCCGGCGGCCACTCTCGTACGTCACTCACGGCCCCCGTACAAGCAGGACCCTCACGACCGTCGGACAAGCACGACCCTTACAAGGAGGACCAGCCCATGACGAAGCAGACCATCCTCGGCCGGGTCACCCAGCTCGCCAAGGCGAACATCAACGCCCTCCTCGATCAGGCCGAGGACCCGCAGAAGATGCTCGACCAGCTGATCCGCGACTACACGGACAACATCAGGGAGGCCCAAGAGGCGGTCGCGACCACCATCGGCAATCTGCGGATGCTGGAGCAGGACCACCAGGAGGACCGGGACGCGGCCGTCGAGTGGGGCGGCAAGGCGCTCGCCGCGAGCAGGAAGGCGGACGAGCTGCGCGCGGACGGGAGCGCCACGGAGGCCGACAAGTTCGACCGGCTCGCCAAGGTGGCGCTCGGGCGGCAGGTGCGGTGCGAGAAGGAGGCGAAGGCGGCCGAGCCGGTGATCGCCTCGCAGACCGAGATCGTGGACCGGCTCAGGACGGGGCTCGACCGGATGGAGATGAAGCTGGCCGATCTGCGGGCGAGGCGGGATCAGCTGGTGGCGCGGGCGACGACCGCGCAGGCGGAGAACCGGATGATGGACGCCGCCCGGAGCATCGACGTCCTGGACCCGGCCGGCGAGTTGAACCGCTTCGAGGAGAAGGTGCGCCGCGAGGAGGCGCGGGTGCTCGGCAAGCAGGAGCTTGCCGCGTCCTCGCTCGACGCCCAGTTCGAGGAGCTGGACGGGCTGGGCGACGCGGCGGAGGTCGAGGCCCGCCTCGCCGCCCTCAAGGCGACCACGTGAGGCCGCCGGACATCGGCGTCAGAAGAGGCTGAGCAGGGCCTCCGCCGCGTCCATCGGCTCGGTCTCCCCGTCCGGCAGCGCCAGTTCGAACCACACCGTCTTGCCCCGCGGGGTCCTGCGTGAGCCCCACCCGGCGCTGAGCAGGCCGACCAGCTGGAGGCCGCGGCCGCCCTCGTCGGTGTCGCGGGCCCGGCGGCGGCGCGGCTGGACGAAGCCGCCGTCCCACACCTCGCACACCAGCGTGCGGTCGAGCAGGAGGCGCAGTCTGATCTCCCCCTCTCCGTACCGCAGGGCGTTGGTGACCAGCTCGCTGACCAGAAGTTCCGCCGTGTCGCAGAGCCGCTCCAGGTCCCAGGCGCGCAGTTGGTCGCAGGCCAGTTCGCGGGCGCGGCCCACCGACTTGGGGTCGCGTGGCAGCGTCCAGTCGCCGACGTGCTCGGCGGGCAGGCCCTGGACGCGCGCCGTCAGGAGGGCGATGTCGTCCTCGCCGTGGTGCGTGTCGAGGCTGTTCAGGACGTGGTCGCAGACGTCCTCAAGGGCGGGCGGGGCGTCGTCGAGGGCGCGGACGAGCGCGTTCAGGCCCTCGTCGAGGGGGTGGTCGCGGGACTCGACGAGCCCGTCGGTGTAGAGGGCGAGGAGGGCTCCCTCGGGGAGTTCGACCTCGACGTCCTCGAAGGGTTCGCCGCCGACGCCGAGCGGCATGCCCGGCGGCACGTCGAGCATGAGCGCCGATTCGCCGGGCTCGACGAGGACGGGCGGCAGATGACCCGCGTTGGCGAACGTACAGCGGCGGGTGACGGCGTCGTAGACCGCGTAGACGCAGGTGGCGAGGTACACCTCGCCGAGGTCGGCGTCCGCCGCCTTGCGGGCGGCGCGGGTGCCCTGCTGGGGCCCGGCGGGGCTGCCGAGGCCGCGTGCGATCTCGTCGAGGGCGGAGAGCACCTCGGCGGGCTCCAGGTCCAGCAGGGCCAGGGTGCGTACGGCGGTGCGCAGCTCCCCCATGGCGACGGCGGCGCGCAGCCCGCGGCCCATGACGTCGCCGACGACCAGGGCGGTGCGGTGGCCGGGCAGTTCGATGACGTCGAACCAGTCGCCGCCGACCTCCGTCGCGGCGTTGCCCGGCAGATAGCGGCAGGCGATGTCCAGGCCGGACGCCTCGGGATCGCCGGGCGGCAGCAGGGATCGTTGCAGTATCAGGGCGCGCTCGTGCTCGCGGCGGTAGAGGCGGGCGTTGTCGATGCAGACGGCGGCGCGCGCGGCCAGTTCGACGGCGAGCGCCCGGTCGCGCTCGCCGAAGGGTTCGCTGCCCTTCGTACGGGAGAACTGGGCGAGGCCGACCACCGTGTCGTGGGCGACCATCGGCACGGCGAGCGTCGACTGGATGAGGCCGCCGGTGAGACGGCTCGCGGACTCGTCGTCCTGCGCGGTGGTCAGCCTGGGGCGGGCCGCGCGCAGGGCGTCGGCGCAGGGCGAGGTGAACGCGAAGCGGTGCACGGAGCCGACGTCGACGGGCGCGCTGCCGTCCGGAAACGGGGCGTCGGCGACGGCGCTCGCGAAGGCCACCCGGCGCAGTTCCGCGCTGCCGTCGGCGAGGCCGGGCGGCGCCTCGTCGCCGTCGAGCAGCCCTTGGTAGAGGTCGACGGACGCGAGGTCGCAGAAGCCGGGAACGGCGACGTCGAGGAGTTCCCTCGCGGTGGTCTCCAGGTCGAGGGAGTTGCCGATGCGGGCGCCCGCCTCGTTCAGGAGGGCGAGGTTGCGGCGGGCCTGGGCGGCCTCGCGGGCGGCCGCGTGCCGCCGGGTGACGTCGGTGCCGAGACCCGCGACGCCGATGGGGCGGCCCGAGCCGCTGTGTACGCGGTAGAGGTTGATCGACCAGTGCCTGCGGTCGGCGCTGCCGGGCGTGGGGCCGACGATCTGCATGTCCGTCACGGCGTCGCCGGTCTCCAGGACCCGCTTCATCGCGGCGGCCATGCGGTCGGCCTCGTGGCGCGGCAGATAGTCGTGGACGGTGCGGCCGCGCTGGTCCTCGACGCCGCCGCCGAAGACGTCGGCGAAGCGGCGGTTGGCCCGCAGCACCTTCAGATCCGTACCGAACAGCAGGAAGCCGAAGGGAGATTGGCCGAAAATGGCTTGTGAGGAGGCGAGGTCCGTCTCGATCTGCCGGAGCGCGCGGACATCGACGACGATGCAGACCGCGGCCCGCTCGCCCTCCTCCGTGCCGGTCGGCATGACGTAGACCTCGGCGATGCCCTCCATGCCGGGTCCGCCGCCGCCCTCCTCGTCGGGCACGCGGAAGGGGACGACGCCCGTCCACTCCCGTCCGTCGAGGATCTCCGCCATCTTGCGGTGGCCGTCGGCGCGCAGCTCGGGCGGCACGAAGGCCTCGATGGGGTCCTTGCCGACGGCGTCGCGCGCGGCCACGCCGAACAGCCGCTCGGCGCGCTTGCTCCACTGGTCGACGAGGCCGTCGGGGCCGATCGAGAAGGAGGCCACCTTGATGTAGTCGTAGATCGAACCGGGCGGGCTGCTCTGCCAGGTCTCGTCGGGCGGATGGCCTCCCGGCATGTCGCCGGGCCCCTCGCCCCCCGCGTCGCCGGTCGTCTCGCCGGCCACCGGATCACCCGACGGCCGCTCGGCCTGCGCGTCGCCCGACGGCCCCTCGGGCTCCGTCGCCTTCGCTGGTATCTCGCTCACGCGAACCGTCCCCTCCAGCTCACCGCGTCCGGCACCGGTCGCCGCGTACGGCTGACCGCAGTATCCAGCACTACGGTGCAGCGCCACGCGGCGTTCACGATCACAGCACGGACTCATCGCTTTTTGGCCCGTGCGGCTCTTGTGCCGACGACCTTCGCACACTGCAAGTCTTCTAACCCGGCAGCGCCAGCTCGAACCACACCGTCTTCCCCGTGCTGCCCGTCCTGCCCGGACGCGTGCCCCAGCTGCGCGAGGAGCGGGCCACCAGCTGAAGGCCGCGCCCGCCCTCGTCGTCCGGGGCCGCGACGCGGGCCAGGGGCGGGTCGGGGAGGGGGTCGGACACCTCCACCAGCAGGGTGCCCAGCGGTCCGGCGGGGCGCACGAGGCGTACGCCGATGGGCCCGGAGGCGTGCCGCAGGGAATTCGTGACCAGCTCGCTCACCAGGAGCACGGTGACGTCACCGAGGGGTGCGAGGCCCCAGTCGCCGAGCTGCTCGCGGACGACCGAGCGGGCGGTGCGGACGGCGCCGGGGTCGGCGGGGAAGTCCCACGCGGCGCAGTCGCCTTCGGTGTCGATCACGCCGATCACTTCCAGACCAGAGGCAGAACCTGTCCGGTTTCGGGTGGTTAATGGGCACATACCCGATATCCAGGTGGCTTTACCCCGTAACAGGGCGCACTGTGGCACGAACGGCGTAGGCGGGGTCAGTGCGCGGAGTGCGGCTGCCCGAGCGCCGCCGTGACGGCGGGGACGTCCGCCGCCAGCCACGGGACCGACCAGACCTGGTCAGGGGCGAGCCAGCGCAGTTCATCATGATCCTCAAGGGGCTCGGCCACTCCCGAGACCAGCCGGGCCCGGTACACCCGCAGGGCGTACCCCTTGGCGAGCGGCCACTGGCCCGGCACGCGCTCCAGGATCTCCGCCTCGACGCCCAGTTCCTCGCGCAGCTCGCGCGCCAGCGCGTCCTCGCACCGCTCTCCCGGTTCGACCTTGCCGCCCGGCAGCTCCCAGCCGCCCGCGAGCTCGGGGGGCGCGCTGCGCCGCGCGGCGAGCAGGCGTCCGTCGTCGTACAGGGCGGCGCCCACCACAATGCGTTCGTTCATGTGCCGGAGCTTAGGGGCCCTGCTCATGGCGGGGCTCAGGTGCCCGGCCTACTGGCGCCCGCCACCGTTCTGGTTCAGCTTCTCGACCGAGTAGCGCCGATCGGGGCCGAGGTCGTCGAGGCTGTCGGCGATCCTCTGGGCCTCGGCCTTCGTCGCGAACCTGCCCACGCGATAGCGGTTGCCGTTGTCGTCCTGGCGTATGACGAACCAGGGCAGCAGGACCGTCCCGTCGTTCATCGCGCCCCTCCGCTCGCCGCCCCCGGCGCGCGCCACGCCTCGATCACCAAGGAAACCGCAATCCGCATATGCCCGAGCCTACGCCCGACCTTTACTCAGCGGATACGAGTTTGCACAAAGAGATACGCAGGCCGTTGTCAATCGGCCATCAGAGCGACAGCGGCGAGGGGCGCACCGCGCGAGTGCGCCCCGGGCCCGCCTGGACGGGCAGTCCGTTCACCGGGGCGCGGACCGGCCGAGGAGTTGAAGGAGGCGTGGATGAGGGACGTGGGGGTCGGCCCTAAAGAGCCGAAACCCATCGTGATCACGACGGGCCCGGTGAACACGCCGACGGCGGCCCCATCACTTCACGGGCAGGTGATACGCGATGCGGTACCGGTCGGCCGGGACGACGATGTCGGCCGTCTCGACGGGGCGGCCCGAGGCGTAGTACGTCCGCTGGACGACGAGGACCACATGACCGGGGACGCCGCCGAGCGCCGTCAGCTCCTCGGCTAGGCCCGGGCGGGCGCCGACCTCCTCCGCGACGTTGTCCACGACGACGTCGATGGCCGCCATGCGCTCCACCACTCCGCAGCCGCCGAGCGGGCCTTCCTCCGGGAGCATGACGGGGGTGCGGCCCGTCACGGCGAGGGGCTCCCAGGAGGTGGAGAGCATCATGGCCTCCCCGGCGTCACGGAAGACGTACTTGGTGCACATCACGCGGTCGCCCGGGCGGATGCCGAGGCGCTCGGCGATCCCGGCGCCCGCCTCGGTCTGCTCACTGCGGGACTCCCACGTACCCCGCGCGCCATCGGCGGCCTGCTCCTGGCGGAAGGGGGTCGAGCCGCCGTTCACCCCGCGGTAGCCGGTGCGGGCGATCTTGCGGGGGACGGGGCGCTCGCGCACATACGTCCCGGAACCGGAGCGGCCCTCGACCAGGCCCTCGGCCATCAGGACCTTGCGCGCCTCCAGGGCGACCGTGTCCGATACGCCGTACTCCTCGCGGATTCTCGCCTGCGAGGGGAGCCGGGTGTGCGGCGGGAGCGAACCGTCGGTGATCTTCTTGCGAAGATCACCCGCGACGCGCAGATACGCCGGCTGCTCACCGAAAGTCACTGGCCACTCCCATCAGGTTGACAGACAGCTACAGCCTGGCAACCGTGGGTTGTAGCCTGCAACCCTAGGCCAAGGAATCACTCGAAGTGATGATTTCTGCCCTCGCAGGTCTTTACGCAGGGCTCTTACCCGGATATGGCGTCCGACCGAGCGCACCGAGGAAACGTTCGTCCCCGCGGCCGGACGGGTCGGGGACCCTGAGCCGTGCCGCGGGGACGAGATCCGCTGCGCTATGCGTTCACGAGGGGTGGGCGGATCAGAACTCGGATCAGAACTGGAGCCCCCACGTGTCGATCTTCCCGGTGTCCTGGGCCGCGTTGTCGCTGACCCGCAGCTTCCACGTGCCGTTGGCCGTCTCCGAGGAGGCGTTCACCGTGTACGTGGTGTTGATGTTGTCCGAACTGCCGCCGGTGCCATAGGCCTTGAGGGTGTAGGCCGTGCCGTCGGGGGCGATCAGCTGGACCTGGAGGTCGCCGATGTACGTGTGCTGGATGGTCACCGGCACACTCAGGGCCGCGGGCGCGTTGCCCGCGACGCCGGTCACGGTCACCGGGGACTCGGCCGTGGCGTTGTCCGCGATCGCGTAGTCCGTGTCGTTGGTGAACTTCGGGCCCGGCGGGTTGGTGGTGCCGCCCGTCACGTTCAGCAGGCGGTTCGGCGAGCCGGTGCCGGGGCTGGTGACGACGCCGGTCGAGGAGGCGTTGACCAGGGCGGTGGAGACCTGCGCCGGGGTCGCCGACGGGTTCTGGCCCACGTAGATCGCCGCCGCGCCCGCGACGTGCGGGGACGCCATCGACGTACCGGAGATGGTGTTGGTCGCCGAGTCGCCGGAGTTCCACGCCGAGGTGATCGAGGAGCCCGGGGCGAAGATGTCCAGGACGCTGCCGTAGTTGGAGTAGCTGGCCCTGGCGTCGGTGCTGGTCGTGGCGCCGACGGTGATGGCCTCCTGGACGCGCGCGGGGGACTTCGTGGACGCGTCGGTCGACTCGTTGCCGGCCGCGACCGCGTACGTGATGCCGGACGCGATGGAGTTGCGTACGGCCGTGTCGAGCGCGCTGTCGGCGCCGCCGCCGAGCGACATGTTGGCGACGGCGGGCTTGACCGCGTTCTTGGTCACCCAGTCGATGCCCGCGACGACCTGGGCGGTGGTGCCCGAGCCCTGGTTGTTCAGCACGCGGACGCCGACGACCTTGGCCTTCTTGGCGACGCCGTGCAGGGTGCCCGCGACGGTTCCCGCGACGTGCGTGCCGTGGCCGTGGCCGTCCTGCGCGGTGTTGTCGTTGTCGATGGCGTCATAGCCGTAGGAGGCGCGACCGCCGAAGTCGCTGTGGCTGATGCGGACGCCGGTGTCGATGACGTACGCGGTGACACCCTCGCCCGCCGAGTCCGGGTAGGTGTACTTCTGGTCCAGCGGCAGGTTCTTCTGGTCGATGCGGTCCAGACCCCAGGAGGGCGGGTTGGTCTGGGTCGCGGAGGCAGTGAACGTCCGGTTCTGGACGACGGCGTCGACCGCGGGGTCGGCGGCGAACTTCTTCGCCTCGGCCTCCGTCAGTTCGACCGCGTAGCCGTTGAGGGCCTTGTCGTAGGTCCGCTCGATCTCGGCGCCGTACTCCTTGGCGAGGGCCCTGCCCTCGGCGGAGCGGGCCTTCGGGGCGTCCTTGCCGAGGCTCACGATGTAGCTGTTCTTGATCGTGCCGGGGGCTCCGGCGTTCTCGATCCTGCCTTCCGCCTGCTCCGGCTGGGCGTTGGCCGGGAGGGCGGAGACGACGCCGAGGGCGAGGGCCGCGACCGCTGTCGCGCTGATCCCGGCCAGTCTTCGGCGGGTATGACGCATCACTGCCATCTGAGGGGTCCTCCTCAATAGGTGGTGCGCTGGTGGGGGATTGGTGCTGTCCACACTTGGTTCGCCACACACGGAGGCACCCGTCAGGGGCATGTCAATACGTCCGCACATCTATCCGTACATCTATACGAACACGCCCGACCGCACGGGATTCCGCCCCCGTCGGGACGAAAGATTGACTGATCCATAGGAATCCCACAAGGGTCAGGACCGGACGTAACGTGAGTGCCTCGCCTCGGGTTCGCCTCGCCCCGTCACTCCGGGGACGCCGGGCTCGGTCTTCGGGGCCGCCGGAGTCGATTCACTAGCCTGCGCGCATGACTGCTCTCAGCGTCTTTGGCGCCATGCCCGCCCTGCCCGACTCCTTCTGCCCCGTCGACGGGGCGCGTGTTCCCGGGGGGTCGCTCGCCTGGGCCTGTCCCGTCTGCCGCGGGCCCCTCGACCTGGACTTCTCCCCCACTCCCGCACACCTCAAGTCCCTTGCCGGGCGCGTCAATTCGCTCTGGCGGTACGCCGAGTGCCTGCCGCTGCCCGCCCCCGCCATCTCGCTCGGCGAAGGCCGTACGCCTGTCGTGGAGCTGGCGGACGGCATCTCCGCGAAGCTGGACTTCCTGATGCCGACGCTCTCCTTCAAGGACCGGGGCGCCGTCGTGCTCGCCGCTCTCGCGCAGCGCCTCGGCCCCGAGCGTGTCATCGCCGACAGCAGCGGCAACGCGGGCACGGCCCTCGCCGCGTACTGCGCGCGGGCCCAGCTCCCCTGCACCGTGTACGTGCCCGCGGGGACGTCGCCGAAGAAGCTGGAGCAGATCGGCGCGCACGGCGCGCGGCTCGAAGTCGTCGACGGCGGGCGGGAGTCGGCGGCACGCGCGGCTCGTACCGCCGCCGACGAGCCCGGCACGTTCTACGCCTCCCACGTCCACAACCCGTACTTCCTCCAGGGCACCAAGACCTACGTCCACGAGCTGTGGGAGGACCTGGGAGGCCGGCTGCCCGACGCCCTGGTCGTACCCGTCGGCAACGGCACGCTGCTGCTCGGCGCGGCCCTCGCGGTGCGCGAGCTGTACGCGGCGGGGCTCATCGCGAAAGCGCCCGCGCTGTACGCGGTGCAGTCCGCGGCGGTCGCCCCGCTCGCCGAGGCCTGGCGGGCGGGCGCGGACGATCTGGTCGGCGAGAGCGCCCCCGCGCCCACCTTCGCCGAGGGGATCGCGATCCCCCGCCCGCCGCGCGCGCGGCAGATCCTGCGGGCGGTACGCGATTTCGGGGGCGGCTTCCTCACCGTGACGGAGGAGCAGATCGCGGCGGCCCAGCGGGATCTCGCGGGGCGCGGCCTGTACGTCGAGTCGACCGGCGTGGCCTGCTGGGCGGCCGTGCGGGACGGGGCGCTCGGCGAGCGGACGGCGGTGGTGCCGCTGTGCGGGGCGGGCGCCAAGGCGGGGCTCGCGAACGCCACGGAGGGCTGACGCCAAGTAGGGGGTGGGACCGCCGTCCGGCGGTCGGAGAGTGAGGGCTCGTGACACCGGATGAACGGGACGGCACACCGGAGGAACGGGACGGCCCCGGCGCGGGCGGCGAGGCGACGGACGAGGAGCTGCTCGCCCGCGCCGGGCGCGACGCCTCGGCCTTCGAGCCGCTGGTGCGACGCCACTCGGACGCGCTGCACGGCTACTTCGCCCGGCGGGCACCCGGCGCGGCCGACGATCTGCTGGCCGAGGCCTGGCTCCAGGCCTACTCCACGCGGCACGGCTTCGACGCGGACCGCGGTCCCGCGCGGGCCTGGCTGTTCGGCGTGGCCAGAAACGTTCTGTCCGCGCACTGGCGGCGGACCGAGCGGCAGCGCACCGGGCCGCGGGGCGAGGGCCGTGACGACCCGTGGGAGGCGGTGGACGCGCGGCTCGACGCCGCGGCGGTCGCACCGCGGCTTCGCGCACTGCTGGCCGAACTCCCCTCGGTGGAGCGCGAATTGCTGCTCCTCGTCGCCTGGGAGCAGTTGACACCCGGCGAGGCCGCCGCGGCCGTCGGCATCCCGGCGGGAACGGCCAGATCGAGGCTGCACCGCGCCCGCAACCGGCTGCGCGCCGACACGCCCCTCAAGCTGACAGGAGACCTGGCATGACCGAACGCACTGAGCACGGTGGCCTTTCCCCCGAGGAGCGCGAGGCCCTTCGCGACCCCCGCGAGGAGCGCGACGCCCTTCTCGACTTCCCCGGCGCCGCGGAGCTGCTCACCGCGGGTCAGGTGCCGCCGCCCCGGCCGGGTGCCGTGGCCGCCGCGCAGGCCGCCGTGGCCTTCGAGGCGCAGCGGGAGACCCGCCCCGCGGTACCCCGCCGCCGCAGGCTGCTCGTCGCCGCCGCCGCCGTGGCCGCGATCGCGGTGGGAGCCGTGGCCTACCCCGTCCTCGACCTGGGCGGCAAGCCCGCGGCGACCGCTTCGGCCTCGGCGGGTCGGTTCCTGGACGACATGGCGGCGGTGGCCGCCGATGCCCCCGCCTCGGACGCCGAGTACTGGAAGGTGCGCGTCGAGACCGACAACCAGGACGACGGGAAGCGCACCTTCACGACCTATTACGCACGCGGCGGCGTCGAGGGCAAGGTCAAGAAGTGGCCGGTGGGCGAGGAGTGGCTGACGTGGCCGCAGCTCGACAAGCTGCCCACCGACGAGAAGGCTCTCGCCGCGCTCTTCCCGAAGGACGCCGAGCGCCGCTTCGAGCAGATCCTGATCATGCTGGAGGACTCCCCCGCGAGCCCGCGGCTGCGCGCCGCGCTCTTCCGGATCCTCGCGGACACGCCCGGCATCGAGCTGATCGGTGAGGTGAAGGACAGCAAGGGCAGGACGGGCGTCGCCGTCGAGATCGTCCGGAAGGCGTGGTTCTCCACGGGGCCGGGCAAGGACGTGACGACCTGGACCAAGGACCGCTACGTCGTGGACCCCGACACCGGCCTCCTCCTGGAGAACACGCAGAAGACCCGGGGACAGGACACCCCCGCGGACCGCTACACCTGGCTGGAGGTGGGTCCGGCGGACAGGGCCGGCTGAGCGGGATCGGGCGGGTGAGCCTCGCCGTCGGCGGGACGGGCCATCAAGGCCCGGCCCGCCGACGGCCGTTTCGCTGTCCGTCCGAGGGTCCGGCGCTCCTGTCCGTGGGACGCCGCCCCTATCCGTGGGACGACGCCCCGACCATCACCGCGTGCCCCACCTCGGACAGCATCGGCAGGTCGGAGGGGTCGTCGCCGTAGCCGTAGCAGTCCGCCGGGTCGATGTGCGGGTGCCGGGCGAGGAGTTCGCGGACCAGGCGGCGCTTCTCGTCGCCGATGACCGGGGCGCCCAGGAGCGCGCCGGTGTAGAAGCGGCCGCACCGCTCCAGGCGCGCGCAGAGCACGTGGCCGGCTCCGACCGCCTCGGCGAGCGGGTCGAGGAGCGGTCTGAACGAGCCGGAGACCAGGACGATGCTCGCGCCCTCGGCCCGGTGTCCGCGCAGCTGTGCCGCGACCTCGCGGACGTAGAAGCCCTCGGCGGCGCTGCGTTCGGCAAACCAGCGGCGGGCCCACTCCTCGACCGCCGCCACCGGCTCACCCCGCCAGGCGCGGTAGTACGCGCGGTTGGCGTCGGCCCGCGGGAGGCCCGCCGTCACTTGCGCGTGCAGGTCCTCGCGGATCCGGGCCGCGCGGCTCGCCCCCTCGGGGCCGTAGCGGCCCGCTAAGTAGTAGCCGAGGAAGTCGAGGAGGCTTTTGCAGGTGATCAGCGTCTCGTCCACGTCGGAGAAGACGAGACGCGGGCGTCGGGGTGTTGAGAGTTCAGATGTCGGCATGGGGAGCCTCCGGGGTCAGCTCCCGCGCGGGGGCGGGTACCGCGGGCGCGGGTATGTCGGACAGCTCGGAGAAGACGCTGCGGGCGTAGTCGACCGCGGCCCGCTCCCTGCGCAGCATCCGGTGGCCCGCCACGGTACGTACGTCGCGACGGCACCGCCCGACGACGTCCGGGCCCGCCGGGTCCGGGCGTACGCCGGTGCGGTGGAGCCGCTCGACCGCGCGCGCGAGCAGGCCGACCGCCGACGCCGCGATGCGGCGGTTGCGCGCCACGTCCCGCTCGGTCCAGGTGCCGGCGTCGGCGCGCTGCGCGGCGTCCCGCAGCAGGAGCTGGGCGGCCTCGATCTCGTCCGCGGAGACGGCGAGGACCCGGTGCAGCCGCAGCGCGTCGGCGTCGGAGAGGTCACGCGCGCGGCGGGCCGCCCCCTGCGACCACGCCTCCAGCGCGTGGCGGGCGGCACCGAGGGCGGGGGCGCAGAAGAGGAGGCCGCCGCCGAGTTCGGCGGGTACGGTGTGGCAGCTGGCCCGCCCGGGGCCGGGGGCGCCGGAGGTCAGGTCGGCCATGAGGAAGGAGCGGTGGCGGGGCACGGGGACGGACTCGACGACGACGGTGTGGCTGCCGGTGCCGCGCATCCCGTCGGCGCGCCAGGTGTCGAGGACGGTGGCCCGCGCGCGCGGGACGGCGAACACCCGGCAGCGTCCGCCCTGTTCGACGGGCTCGGTGGAGGCGAGCAGCAGCCAGTCCGCGAAGGCCACCCCGCTCGCGTACGCCCAGACGCCGCTCAGCAGCCAGCCGTCCCGGGTGGGTCTCGCCTCGCCCGACGCGCTCATCACGGCACTGATCCGGGTGTCGGGCGAGGCCGCCCAGAGGTCGCGCTGCCCGTCGGGAGGCAGATACGCGGCGAATCTGCCGTGCGCGCCCCACAGGGCCCCGCACCAGGCGGCCGAGGCGCAGCCCGCGCCGACCGTGGCGGCCGCGTCGAGGAGGGCGGCGAAGGTGCCTTCGGTGCCGCCCCAGGCGCGGGGGACGAAGTGCCGGGCGAATCCGGCGCGGGTCAGCAGCCGCGCGGTCTCCTCGTGCAGCCGCCGCTCCCGATCGGCGCCGTCCGTGTGGACGGCCGCCGACCTGGCGGCGCTCGCGACCGCGGCGGGCGGCAGCGCGTGGCCGCCGGACCGCCGATGTCCCGCCGGTGAACTCTGTGACTGAATCATCTGTGGCATACACCTCTCTCGCCGATTAGAATTCGTTCTTGAACGTATCTTTAGCGCCGTCGGTCCCTCGCCGCTCGATCCCCAGTGAAGGAGGTGTGCACCTTGCCGAAGCAAGCACGGGCCTTGCGCACATACGACGCCGTCCTGGACGCCGCCGCGTACGAGTTCGCGCGATACGGGTACGCGAACACCAACTTGCAGAAGATCGCCGACCAGATCGGCCTGACGAAGGGCGCCCTCTACGGCCACTTCTCCAACAAGGAGGAGCTGGCCGCCGTCCTGTCGTCCCACCTGACCACCGCGGTCGAGCTCCCCCTGGGTGAGGCGAAGGCGTCCACCGGACCGGCGCTCGGCCGGCTGCGGACGCTCATGCTCACCCTGGGGGAGCTGTTCCAGGGCGATGTGCGCGCCCGCGCCGCGCTCAGGCTGGCGCTGGAGACCGCTCAGGCGTCAGGGGTGACGGCGCCCTTGCTGGAGGAGACCCACTCCGTCGTGTTCGACCTGGTGGGAGAGGTGCAGCGGGAGGGGCACTGGGAGGCCTCGGCGTCCGCCAAGGCCGTGGCCGACCTGCTCGTGGCCGCGTTCTTCAGTGTGTTCTGGATGGGCTCCGCCCACGAACGGCCGGAGCCGGGCAGCCGCGTGGCCGCCATGTGGAACGTGCTGTCCCACGCCCTACGGGGCAAGCCCGGCCAGTGAGGCCGGCTCGGGCCAACGGCCCGCCACCTCCCGGGGGTTGCGCGGCCCGACGCCCGCCCACGTCATATCGGTCCTGGCCAGCAGGGTGTCTCCCTGGAGGGCCGCGACGCGTAGCCGGAAGGCGTCCGCCGGGGTGAGGCCGGGCACGCTCTGCTCGACGACGAGCCGGATCGGTGCGTTCAGTTCGGCGAAGGCCGCGCACTCCACCTGGGCGCCGACCAGCGCGAACGCCTGGTCGACGAGCGGCTCCTCGACCGTCTCGTGCACACAGAGGTGGCCGAGCTGCCGGAAGCCCTCCATCAGGACCATGAGCGGCACGTGGTCGGTGGGGTGGTCGAAGAGCACCGCGTGGTCGCGGTCGAGGCGCAGCTGCCAGTCGCCGTCCGGCCAGCAGCGCTCCAGGACGCAGTCCTTCCAGCGCAGCCGGCCCACCCTGCGCGGCGGCACGAGCGGGGCGGCCGTGGCGCGGTCCGGGGCCGGGACCGGCGGGGCGTCGCCGCCCCACGCCATCCGGCGCAGCAGTCCGTACCGCCTGTCGTCCATGACGTAGACCCGTATCGTGCCGCTGCCGCAGGGCTTGCCGCCCGCCAGCAGGCGTACGTCGAGCCGGGCCCCCCTCGGCCGGCCCTCCTCCCAGGTCCACTCGGCCTCGAGGACCACGGGGACGGGGACGCCGACGATCCGCAGCGCGGCCGGGTCGGTGATCTCGAAGGACAGGTCGCGGCCGACGAACCGGTGCCCGATCGGCACCTCGAAGTGCTCGTGGGCCACATAGAGAAGGGCCTGGCGGATGGTCTCCGCGAACAGCATGGGATCACTGAACCCCTGCTCGTCCGGGTGGTAGAGCGCGTGGTCGCGCGGCCACTGGGCCGCGACGGAGAAACGGCTGTCGCTTACACGACAGCCGTCCGTGACGAAGACCTCCGCGATCGAGCTGCGGTGCACCAGCTCGCGCGGGACGGGTCTGAGGAACGTGAGGCCAGGTGCCGTGCAAGCCATTGATGCGGCATCCCGGTTTCTGGAATCATCGATGAGCACGACCGACTTCTGAGACAAAGCTTCCCCCCAAATCAGGACGATCTCGTGCTGGAGAACAGACGTGTGAAGCCTTGCTGCGCGGGAATTAATATACCTGCGAGAAGGTATATTTCAAGAGTCGAACCACGTTCCATCACCACCAACTCACCCTGGGTACTGACCAGTTGGCACACACTGAGCACGATTTGGAAGCCATGAGCAACGAACGCAAGGCACCTCCGCTCCCCCTGCCGACCGCAACCTCGTCCGACGACACCTCGCACCTCAAGCAGGAGCGGGCCATCCACACCCGCAGGACGATCCTCAACGCGGCGGCCTCGGTCTTCGCCGACTCCGGCTTCCCCGCCGTCACCATCAAGGACGTCGCCGACAAGGCGGAGCTGACCAAGGGGGCCGTGTACTTCCACTTCGCCAACAAGGAGGCGATCGCCGCCGCCGTGGCGGACGAGTTCTACCGCAGACTGAACGAGATCATCGCCCCCGTCCTCGAGGGCGACCAGTCCTCGCCCGCGACGGTCGCCGACGTCATGACGGAGGTGGCCCGCGGCTTCCGTGACGACGACTTCATCAAGGCGGGCTCCCGGCTCCAGATCGAGCGGCCCTACATCAAGGCCGACATGCCGGTCCCCTACGTCGGCTTCACCGACCTGCTGACCGAGCTGCTGGAGAACTGCCGGAAGGCGGGGACGCTGGAGACCGCCGACCCGGCCGCGCTGGCGCGCGTGCTGCGGTCCGCGCTCTTCGGCGCGCAGCACATCTCCTGGGTCCAGGCCGACCGCCAGGACGTCGTCGACCGCGTACAGGAGATCGTCGACGTCTTCCTGCCCCCGGACCGGCAGGCCGGCTGACCGGGCGGGGCGGGGCAGGCGCGGGGTCGCAGGGGCCGTCAGTCGAGGAAGGCCGCCTCTATCCACCGCCGCACCCCGCGCGGCCGCATGCGGTGCAACGCGCCCACGGTGTCCGCCACTTGCTGCGAGCCCCCGACGGCGAGGAACTTCTCGCGCACCATCTCCGAGTGGCGCGAGCGCGTGTCGGGTCCTGCCGCGCCGACCGGGATGAGACGTCCGCGCGTCACGGTACGGCCGTCGGTCAGCCGTACGGTGACCCGGGCGCCGGTGGCCTTCGTCGAGTGGGCGAAGTCGTGGCCGGCGGCGCCGAGGTTGCCGACGAGGTCCACCAGGTCGTCGCCGCCGAAGCCGCGCAGCCAGGGCTCGGCCCGTGGGCCCGCCTCGCGCACCGCCTCCCCGAACGGCGCGTCGGACAGGAACAGTTCGCGGGTCATGGCCGTGTCGTGCTCCAGGCGCACGCGGCGGGCCAGCTCCCAGCGGTCGGGGTCGTCCAGGAGCGGCGAGGAGAAGTCGTCGACCGAGAACTCCCCGGTCAGCAGCGTGGTGGCCACCGGGTAGGGCACGTCGAGGACGAGGGCGCCGAGCGGGGATCCGGGGCCGTAGACGTACTGGGCCGCGCGCTCCCCCGCGAACAGCGTGTACAGGGACGCCTCGACGACGATCTCCGCCACGTCCCGCGGGCGTATCGGGCCCAGCTCCCGGTGGATCTCCGTGGCGCAGTCCACTGCGGCGTCGATGCCGGGGCCGCCGGGGTGCATCTTGAACGACAGGGTGTCGGTGTGCCAGCGGCGGCCGAGCCCCTTGGCCACCGCGTCGGGCAGCGGCACGGTCGCGAAGCGGGCCAGGAAGCCGTCCTGGTGCTCGATGATGTCGGGGGCGCCGCGCAGCCCGGCCGCCGCCGCGTCACAGGCGTCCATGGCGGTGCGGACGGGCGTGAAGGTGTTGAACAGCCGGGCGTCACTCGCCAGGAAGGCGCGCATCAGCGGCCAGTTGGGCATCGCGAAGGCCAGGCCGAAGGAGTTCTCCCACTGCTCGGCGGGGGCGCGGTCGCAGTGCAGCCGCCCCGCCACCGCGCCCGCGAGGTGGGTGTGGACGGCGCTCTGCCCGCGCAGCGGCCCGAGGGTCGCGGAGGCGGTGATGCGGGCCGCGCACTCGTTGGCCGCGACGACGGCCGTCAGCAGGGAGAGCCCGTCGAGCTTGCGGGCGTACGCGAAGGCGAGGGGCACCGCGACGGTCGAGTTCGACAGATGTCCGGCGTACGCGGTGTCGTCGAGGTTGAGCCAGGAGCCGAGGGCGGCGAACACGCCCGCCGCGGCTCGCGGGTCGCGCTGCATGGGGTGGCCGAAGGCGGCGACGAGCTTGCGGCCCAGCGGGTGGGCGAGGCCCGCCCTGATGGAGGCGATCTGCGAGAGGACCTGGCTCGCGGCGAGCTTCAGCACCCGGCACGGGATGTCCTGGGGGCGCAACTGGGCGGCCCACCGGGACAGTTCGCGCAACGGTGTGTCGGTGGCCGCGCGGGCGGGCGCGGGCCGGGGGCGCTCCCACTGCTCGCACAGCGTCCGGGCCACGCGTTCGGCGAGGACTGCCGACATGGGACGCGCCCTTCCTGTAGCGGTGTGGTCCGGGGCGGCGGTACGCCGGTGGCGCACGGCCGCCCCGGGGTGATCAGGCCGCGGGGACCTTGTCCAGGAAGCCGTAGACGCCCTTGATGCGGCCGTCGTCGGCGGTGACCGCGACGTCGAAACCGATGGCGATCGGCTCGGCGCCGGGCTCGGTGACCAGGCCCCACTGGAAGCGGGCGACGTTGTGGTGGGTGTCCACCGTGCCGATCAGTTCGAAGCTGAGGCCCTGGAACTGGTCGCGGGCGCCCGCGATGACCGCGGCGACGCCCTCGTGGCCCTCGACCGCGGCGAGCGGGTCGATGTAGGGGGCGTCGGCGGTGAAGAGTTCGGCGATCGCCGCGGCGCGCTTGTCGGCGTCGGCCTCGTTCCAGATGGCGAGGTAGCGGGTGACGGTGTTGCTGAGGTCGCTCATGAGGTCTCCTTAGTCGTAAGGGGCGTAATGGTCGTAAGGGTCGTGAGGGCCAGGTCAGGCGGGGTCCGTCGGCGCCCAGGCGGTGAGCGCCCCGGGGAGTACGTCGAAGGTGGCCGACGCGCCGATGGCGTACTGGTACTCGCCGTCGTGCTCCAGGGGCAGCCGCTCGCCGTCGGTGCGCTCGACGGTGATCGAGCGGCCGCGTGCGTACACGGTCGCCGGATGGGCCATGTGCGCGGCGTCCAGGGTCAGTCCGGGCACCTCGGTGGCGGCGACCCCGCCGCCGATGACGCAGACGTCCAGCAGTCCGTCGTCGAGCAGCGAGTCGGGCAGCACCAGGAACCGGCCGCCTCGGTAGCGGCCGCCCCCGACGTTGGCGAGGACGGTCGGGCCCTCGTGCACCACCCGCTCGTCGACGACGACCCGGCCCGGGTACGGGACGTAGGCCTTCGCGCTGTCGGCGAACGCCTTGGCGTACCGCTCCCGACCGCGCAGCGGGCTGTCCTTCGCGCTGATCAGCGCGTCGGCGATCACACCGCTACAGGCGCCCAGGTAGACACGGTTGCCGGTCTCGGCGAGCCTCGCCAGGTCCAGTCGGCGCAGCCGGGCGCTGCCGCCAGGACCGGAGTCGGCGAGGACCGCCTTGAGGGATTCGGTCCAGGGCCGGTCGCCCCAGAGCATCTTGTACCCGGAGTTGCCGGTGCCGCCGGGCACCACCTGGAGCGCGGCCCGTCCGGCGGCCCCGTCGAGACCCTGGACCACCTCGCGGACGGTGCCGTCGCCTCCGATGGTCACGACGAGGTCGGGCGCCCCCTCGGGACGTTCCAGGGCGCGGCGCACGAAGGCGGTCGCGTCCCCCCGGGCGGTGGTGAGGTGGAGCTCGGCGCGGGAGAGGTGGGCTGCGCACAACTCCACTACGTCGCGCACCAGTTCAGGGCTGTGGCTGCCGGATGCGGGATTGGCTATGACCAGGGCCCTGGTGGGGCCCGCGGCGTCGCTGCTGTCGGCCATGTCGGGCGTACTCCTTGATCTGGTAGCACCTGCGAAAGACTCTTCCACCGGGCGCTGACGCCGGTCTGACGTGCGGCTGACTCCGCTGCCGGGTCCGCCACGGGGCTCGACGGCGGGTCCGCTACCAGGTCACGAGCAGGGAGTCGAGCCCGTAGTTGATCGTGTTCTCGCGGAACGACACCGCCCCGGGGACGTCCGCGACGCGCAGGCCGGGGAAGCGGCCCACCAGGGCGCGCAGGGCGACCTCCAGCTCCATGCGGGCCAGCGAGGCGCCCGGGCACAGGTGCGGGCCGTAGCCGAAGGCGATGTGCCGGCTCGCGTCCCGGTCCAGGTCGACGCGGTCGCCGCCGGGGAAGACCGACTCGTCGTGGTTGGCGCTCGGGTAGGCGAGGATCACGCCGTCGCCCTTCGCGATGCGGGCGCCGCCGATCTCCGCGTCCTCGACGGCGACGCGGACCTGGTTGTCCTGGGTGATGGACCAGTAGCGCAGCAGTTCCTCGACGGCCGGGGCGAACAGGTCCGGGTCGCGGCGCAGCCGCTCCAGTCGGCCCGGCTCGCGCAGCAGGCTGAGCACGCTGAGGCTGAGCTGGTGGGCGGTGGTCTCGTGGCCCGCCACCAGGAAGAGCCGGGCCATCGCCACCAGGTCGTCGTGGGACAGCTCGCCGGTGGCCACGTACTGCGTGGCGAGGCGGCTGAGCAGGTCCTCCTCGGGCTCGCGGCCCTTGCGGCGGATCAGTTCGTCCAGGTACTGGGTCATCTCGACGAAGGCCGCGTAGATCTCCTCGGGCGTGGCGTCCTGGGAGAGGACGGCCTGGCTCAGCTCGGTGAAGTCGCACTCGTCCGCCTCCGGGACGCCCAGCATGCGGGCGATCACCAGGGACGGCAGCCGGACGGAGAAGGCGGCCACCAGGTCGGCCGGGCGTGGCCCCCGCTCCAGCTCGTCGACGAGGCGCTCCACCAGCAGCTCCACCGAGGGCCGCAGCGCGCGGGTGCGGCGGGCGGTGAACTCGGTCATCGCCATGCGGCGCAGCCGCCCGTGCTCCGGGCCGTCCATGCGCGTGAACGACATCACCCGGGGCGCGGGCGGCAGTTGTATACGAACGGGGAAGCCGGGCTGGGTGTCGTCCGAGCTGAAACGCGCGTCGGTCAGGACCGCGCGGACATCGTCGTAGCGTGTGATGAGCCACGCCTCACCTGTCCTGATCCGGACCTTGACGGGTCCGCCCCTGCGGAGTTCGGCGTAGGCGTCCGGCGGTGAATACGGGCAGGTGCGCGGCATGGGCCAGGCGGCGAGCCGCTCCTGGACCTCGGGCATGACAGGAGTGACCGTCATGGCATTTCCCCCCTGGGCTATGGCTTGTTCCTTTCCGTCATGCTGGCCGAATGCCCTGATGCTCCCCTGACGTCCGGCTGACCCTTTCTGGCCGGATCTCGTGCCTGTCGTGACCGGTGGGGACACACCTGCGTAACACGCGCGACCGCGCTCTCACGGCATACGGACGGCGGGTGCCCCGGAGCCTTCGCTCCGGGGCACCCGCCGTCCGAACCGCCCGGTACCGGGCCCTTGTTCAGCCCTTCTCGGCCTTGCGCGGCAGGAACTGCACCAGGGCCGCGACCAGGACGCAGATGCCGGCCTGGACGTACAGGCTGAACCCGAACCCGTCGGTGTAGCCCTGCGCCGACGGGTGCTCCCCGACCTGGTCGAAGAAGACCACGCCGATGATCGCGATGCCCAGCGCGTTCCCCATCTCCTGGCCGGTGGAGAACACCCCGGAGGCCGCCGCCGCGTGCTCGGTCGCCACCCCCTCGAGGACCAGCGAGGTGAGTGGGGCGACCACCAGGCCCATGCCGAAGCCGCAGACCACCATCGCGGGGATGCACCAGCCGACCGAGCCCGTGGTACCGAGCTGGGAGGCGGTCTGGGCGAAGGCGATGTCGCCCGCGGCCACCACCAGGGCGCCCAGTGCGAGCGCCTGCCGCCCCAGCTTGGCGGCGAACTTGGGCGCCATGGCCGAGGCGACGAAGAAGCCGAGGCCCAGCGGCACGAAGAGCAGCCCCGACTCCAGGGCCGAAGCGCCGTGCCCCTGCTGGAGGTAGAGCGCGAGGACCAGGAAGAAGGAGGCCATCACCGAGAAGTAGACGAGGATGGTGACGGATCCGACGCCGAACGCCCTGTCACGGAAGAGGGACGGGCTCACCAGCGGCGACTTGGCGCTCGCCGCGAGCCGCCGCTGGCAGAACCAGAAGGCGGCGAGCAGCGGCACCGCCGCCGCCATGCACAGCCAGGTCCAGGCGGGCCAGCCCTCCTCGCGGCCGATGACCAGCGGCAGCACGACCGCGGTGAGCCCGGCGGTGACGAGCAGGACACCGACCAGGTCGAGCCCGGTACGGCCCTCGGACTTCGACTCCGGCACCAGCTTCGGGGTGAGCGCGAGCACGATCGCGCCGATCGGCACGTTGATGAGGAAGATGGTCCGCCAGTCCATGCCGAACACGTCGGCCTTGATCAGCAGCCCGCCGATCAGCTGCCCGAAGACCGCGGCCGCGCCGAGCGCGATGCCGTACGCGTTGAACGCGACGGCGCGGTGCTTGCCCGAGTAGGTGGTCGTCAGGATGCCGAGCACCTGCGGGATGACCAGCGCCGCTGCCGCGCCCTGGATGCCGCGGGCGATGATCAGCTCGCCCATGTTCTGGGCGATGCCGCAGGCCAGCGAGGCGAGCGTGAAGAGCAGCACGCCGATCGAGTAGACCCGACGCCTGCCGTAGATGTCGCCGAGCCGGCCGCCGGTGATCAGCAGCGCGGACAGGCCGATGGTGAAGGTGACGGCGATGAGCTGGATCTCCGCCGCGGTGGCGTGCATGTTCGTCTGGAGCGAGGGGATCGCCACGTTGACGATGAAGAAGTCGAGGTTGGTGATGAAGAGGCCGGCCAGGACGACGAGCAGCGCCCCGTAGGAGGGCTTGGCCGCCGCGGCCTCGTCCGGCGGCGCGGCCTGAGGCGCGAGGGGCGGGACGCCCGCGCCCTTGATGTCGATGTCCGCCTCGGCCTTGACGTTGAGGTCCGCCTCGGTAGTCATGAGCGGCCCGCCAGTCGCCGCAGCCGCTGGGCGAAGTGCGTGGTGACGGCCTCGGCGTGGCTGTCGATGTAGAAGTGGCCACCCGGGTACTCGCTGTGGCCCAGGTACTGGGGGCTGCGCCCGGCCCAGTGCTCCATGGCGTCCGGGCTCTCCATCAGCGGATCGGACGCGCCGCCGTAGGAGACCAGCGGGCAGGCGGTGCCCGCGCCGTCGTCGACGTACTGGGCGGCGACGCGCAGGTCGGCGCGGAGCGCGGGGACGACGAGGGCGAGCATCTGGGGGTTGTCGTAGATCTCGGCGGGGAACGACCCCAACTTCTTGATCCACTCGACGAGTTCGGGGGCGGGCATCCGGCTCTGCTCCTCCGTCGGCTGGAAGAAGCCGACGGGCGACCACCCGGACATGCCGACGAGGACCGGCGAGGGGCCGCCCTCCGCCTCCATACGGATGGTGAGGCGGAACGCCAGCTGGGCGCCGAGGCAGTGCCCGAAGAACGCGAAGGGCCGCTCGTCCAGGTCGTCGGCGACCGCCTCGTGGAGCGCGTCGAGCAGCGGGTCCCAGTCCTCGTACGTCATCTCGTCGCGCCGGTTGTGGCGTCCTGGCAGGGTGACCGCCTGCGGGGCGATGTCGCCCGGCAGCAGCCGCTCCCAGTCGCGGTAGATGATGGCTCCGCTGCCCGCGTGCGGCAGCATGAACAGCCGTACGGAGGCGTCCTCGGACGGCTCGGCCGGGTGGAACCACTCACCCGCGGCGGACATCTCCTGGCCCAGGGTGGCAGTGGCGGTGGCGGTGGTCACGACTGTGTTCTCCCAACGGTTGTGTGCCGGCCGATGGCGCGTACCGCGGGCAGCAGCACCTCGGCGATCTCCTTCAGCTGCGGCTCCGGGTCGAGCGACCCGATCCGGATGACGAGGTGGCGGGCACCGGCGCGCACATAGGCGCCGAGCCACTCGGCGCAGCTCTCGGCGCTGCCCCAGCCGTAGGCCTGGATGGCCGACATCTGCTCCAGGGAGCGCCCGTAGTAGTGCTCGATGTAGTGCTCCAGCTCGGCCTTGGCCGCCGCCTCGTCGCGGTTGACGGTGACCGTCGCGTACAGCGCGGGGGTTACCGCGTCGGGGGCGCGGCCCGCCGCCTCGGCGAGTTCGGCGATGCGGGCGCGGGCCCTGCCGTACGCCTCGGCGTCCGGCAGGAACGGCAGCCAGCCGTCGTACTTCTCGGCGACCCTGGCGAGCACCTTCGGGGTGTCGCTGCCGGCCAGCCAGAGCGGCGGGCCGCCGGGCGAGGCGGGCTTCGGCAGCCGCTCAAGGCGCTCGGCCTGCCAGAACTTGCCCTGGAATGCGGTGGGTTGGCCCTCCTCGCCGGAGCGCCAGGCGGTGCGCCACAGCGCGGCGATCTCGTCGAGCCGCCCCACCCGCCCGGCGAAGGAGGCCCCGACGGAGGCGAACTCCTCCTCCGTCTCGGGCATCGGGAAGCCGGAGCCGAGCCCGAGGACCAGTCGGCCGGCGGCCACGTGGTCCAGGCTCGCGATCAGGTGGGAGCCGATCAGCGGGTGGCGCAGGGCGGGGGTGAACGCGGCCGTGCCGACGGTGATCCGCTCGGTGGCGGCGGCGGCCGCGGAGAGCACGACGAGGGGGTCGAGGCGCGGCCTGGCGGTCAGCGAGTCGCCCGCCCACAGCGAGTCGAAGCCGAGCGCCTCGGCCTGCCGGGCGAAGTCGAGCAGCGGTGCGGCGGCGTAGGCGCCGTTGATGGCCTGTTCCCGGGTGGGCAACAGGATGCCGATGCGCAGGGGCCCGGCAAAGGACTGCATGGGGTGCTCCGTTTCGTGTGGTCCGCTGGATCGTCTGGTCCGTGCGTCAGGCGTGCTGGCGCTGCGGCGGCAGCGAGGCCGTCCGTGCCGAGTCGCGGCGCTGGACGGGCAGGGTCAGGCGCTCGGCCGCCGGGGGTGCCTCGGCGGTCAGCCGGTCCCGCACGGCGCGGCGCAGGATCTTCCCCGACGGGTTGCGCGGCAGGTCCTCGGCGAAGTGGAAGGCGCTCGGGATCTTGTAGTCGGCGAGGTGGGCGCGGAGGGCGACGAGCAGTTCGCGGGGCTTGACGGTGGCGCCGGGCCGCGGGACGACGACGGCGTGCACCGCCTCGCCCCAGTGCGGGTCGGGCAGTCCGACGACGGCGGCGTCGGCGACGGCCGGGTGGGCGGCGAGCGCCTTCTCGACCTCGGCGGGGTAGATGTTCTGCCCGGCCACGATGATCGTGTCGTTCATGCGGTCGCGCAGGTACACATAGCCGTCCTCGTCGAGGTAGCCGGCGTCGCCCATGTGCAGCCACTCCCCCACGACGGTGCGCTCGGTGGCCTCGGGGAGGTTCCAGTAGCCGAGCATGCGCGAGGGGGTGCGTACGCATATCTGACCGGTCTCGCCGGGCGGCAGGCTCTCGCCGTCCGGGCCGATGACCTTGACCTCGTTGCCGGGGCAGGGCCTGCCGACCGACTTCAGGAGGCCGGTGCCGGGGCGGTGTGCCTCGGGGGGCAGGCAGACCGCGACGCTGCCGGTCTCGGTGCTGGCGTAGATCTGCGCGAACTGGCAGCCGAAGACCGCGAGGCAGCGTTCGAGCAGCGTCTCGGACATCGGCGCCGCCCCGTAGGCGATCTTGCGCAGGGAGGTGAACGCGGCCGGGCCCGCGCCGCGTTCGGCCATCATCATCTGGAGCATGGCGGGCGCCGCGAAGGTGATGGTGACGCCGTGCTCGCGGATGAGCCGCACCGCCTCCTGCGGGATGAACTGCGGCATCACCACGCTCGTGCCACCGGCGTTGAAGGTGTGCATGAACCAGCCAATGCCCGCGATGCCGAAGCCCGGCAGCGAGATGAGGCTGACGTCGTCCGGGAGCCAGTCGAGCCAGTCGGCGCCGTGCTCGCGCATCGCGGCGGGCAGCGTGAAGAAGCTGCGGTGGGCGAGGACCGCGCCCTTGGGGAGCCCGGTGGTCCCGCTGGTGTAGATCTGGACGACCGCGTCGTCCGGTCCCGTGCCCGGCTCCAGGTCGGTGGTGGGGTGGTCGGCGTACCAGGCGGGCAGCCCGGCGCCGCGCGCCGGTTCGCCCTCGCTGTCGGTGCCGTCGACGCGGACGACGGTGCGCAGGCCGGGCAGCTGCGGCCTGACCCGGTCGGCGGTCTCCCAGAACTCGTCGTCCACGAAGAGGAGCACGGCGCCCGAGTCGCGCAGGATGTGGTCCACCTCGCCCTGGGTGAGGCGCCAGTTGACCGGGACCAGGACGGCGCCGGCCTTCGCGCAGGCGAGGATCGTGAGGTAGTAGTTCTCCGACTCGCGTCCCAGGTAGGCGACGCGGTCGCCGGGGCCGATCCCGGCGTCGCGCAGGGCGTGGGCCGCGCGGTTGCTGTCCCTGTGCAGCTTCCCGTAGGTGGTGGTGCGGCCCTCGCAGATGATCGCGGCGTGCTCCGCCCGGCCCCCGGCGTGCGTCCTGGAGGTGCGGGTCAGCGTCCAGTTACTGGTGGTGTGGTGTTCCACTGTGGTCTCCCGTCAGGGGTGCTGCTGCGTGGCCGGGGCGAGGCGCCCGTCGAGGAACTCGGTGAGCCTGCGGACCGTCGGGTGGTCGAAGGTCAGCGATGCCGGCAGCGGCAGCCGGAACAGGGTCTCCAGGCCGCCCTTGACGGTCTGGGCCATGAGCGAGTCCAGGCCGAGCGAGACGAACTCGGCGTTCGGATCGAGGTCGTCCCCGGCGTCCATGTGCAGCGCGTCGGCGACCTTCTCGCGCACGGCCGCGGCGATCAGGGCCGTGCGCTCCGGCTTCGGCAGGGCGGCCAGCGCGGTGAGGTCGAGGCCGGTGCCGACCGCGCCGCCCTGGTCGTGGCGGGCGAGCCGGTCGTAGAACGCGTCGTCCACTCCGCCGCCCGCCACATAGCGCGCCCAGTCGAACTCGCCCACCACCCGGCGGCTGCCGGGCCGCTGCCAGAGCGCGGCGAGGGTGTCGAGCGCCCTGGTGGGCGAGAAGAAGCGGACGCCGCTGCGGTCGATCTCCTGGGCCAGCTGCTCGTCGAGCCGGGCGGACATGCCGACCCTGGCCCAGGCGCCCCAGTTGACCGAGAGGCCCGGCAGTCCGCGCAGGCCGCGCCACTCGGCGAGGCTGTCGAGGCCCGCGCTCGCGGCCGCGTAGTGGCCCTGGGTGGCGCCGCCGAGAACGGAGGCGATCGAGGAGTACGTCACGAAGAAGTCGAGGTCGGGGAAGAACTCCTCGGCCGCCTCGTGCAGCAGCCAGCCGCCGTACGCCTTCGGGGCGAGCTGGGCGTCGATGGACTCCCAGGTCAGCTCGGCGATCAGCTTCTTGTCGAAGGAGCCCGCCGCGTGCACGACACCGCCGACCGGGTGGGGACCTGCCGCGAGCCCGGCGGCGAGGTTCCGCACGTCGTCGGTGCTGCTCACATCGGCCCGTACGACGCTGACCTCCGCCCGTTCGGACAGTTCGGCGAGGACCGGCGCGGCCTCCTCGGTGGCCCGTCCGCCGCGGCTGACCAGGGTCAGGTGCCGGGCGCCGAGGGAGACCAGCTTGCGTGCGGTGACCAGACCGAGGCCGCCGAGACCTCCGGTGACGAGATACGTGCGGTCGGCGCGGACGCGGGCCGGGGCGGGCTCGGGGTCCGGGCCGCCCGGCACGTCCACCCACACCTCGGCGCGGGACCCGGAGGCGGCGGTGCGCAGCGCCTCACCCAGCTCCTCCAGGCGGAAGGCCGTGGCCCCGCCCCGCGCCTCGGCCCCGCCCCGCGCCTTGCCGCTGGCCGCGCCGGGCGCGAGCGCCACCTCGGTGGCCGGGACGGTGAGGGTGGCGCGCAGGGCGCCGTCATGGCGTACGTAGACCTCGTCGCCCGCGGTGAAAGCGGCCTCGGCGCCGGCCGCGAGGACCGTTCCCGCGGCCAGTGAGCCGAGCACGGGTCCGGGTACGCCGGACTCCTCGCCGTCCAGGGCTGCCCGGGCGTCGGCCGCGGTGAGGGCGACCGAGGCGACCCGCACCTGGACCTCGCCGGCCGCGGGGGCGCGGTCCTCGGCGGGCGCGAGGCACAGGTCGGAGAGGTCGCCGGAGCCCGGGGGGCGCAGCGCGAAGCCGCCGGGCCAGGTGCGGGCGGTGTCGCCGGGCAGCAGCCGTCGGACGTGGCGCAGGCCGCCGCGGAGGGCGATCTGGTACTCGCCGGGCGCTTCGGCACGGCACTCGTCGAGCAGCGCCGACAGGCCGTCGCCGGGCGCGAGGTCGACCAGCGTCGCGCGGTACTGGGGCGACTCGGTCAGCAGCACCCGGCCGAAGCCCCACAGGGTGGCGGCGGCCAGGTGCGCGCCGCTGCCGGGGCTGTCGCCGGGCAGCCGCTGGGCGCCCTCGGTGACCAGCCACAGCCGGGGCGGCCGCTGCTGGGCCGCGGCGTCGAGCACGGTCAACAGGCCGAGCAGATCACGGTAGTTGTGCTCGCACTCGGCGCGCATCAGCTCGGCCGACATCGCGCCGGGCAGCGGGCGCCAGCTCCAGCAGACGTCGGTGACGGAGTCGTCGTCCAGGGCGGCCTTGAGGGCGGCGGAGTCGGCGACGGGTGTGACGCGCAGGCCGTCCGGGGCGGTGCCGGCGTCCTCGGTGCGGCCGAGGAGCAGGACGTGCCGGGGGGCGGCGTCCGGCACGGCGGCGGACAGGGCGCGGCGCACCCACTCGGGTCGGTGCAGGAACTGCCGTCGCCCGGCCGGGACTTCGGGGCGGGCGAGGGTGACGCCGCCGAGTTCGATGACGGGGTCGCCGTTCTCCAGGACCAGGATGTCGGCGAGGCGCCGGTCCTGTTCCGTGGTGACGCGGGCGACGACGGTCAGCCGCTCGCCGCGGGGCTTCTTGAAGTGGCGTACGGACGCGATCTCGCGGGGCAGGAAGACCGGGCCCTCGGGGTCGAGGACGACGGCCGCCTCCACCGCGGCCTCGATCAGCTCGGCGGGCACCTGCTCGACGGAGGCGGTGAAGCGGCAGGTCAACTCGGCCGTGTATACGCCCGATGGGTGGCGGGCCGCGCCGAGCAGGGTGCGGGCGCGCGGACCGTGCGGGCGGCCCACCGACGTGAGGTCGGTGTAGAGGTCCTCGGCGTCGCTCTCCAGAAGAGCGGGTCCCGCGACGAGCCCGGTGAGCGGCGGCTCGTCCTGGTCCTGGCCGGGGGCAAGCACGGCGGTCGCGTGCACGCGCTCCGTGCCCTCGTCACCCGCGTCGTCGCCGGTCTTCTCCGCGACACTCAGGACCGTCACCTCGGCGCCGCCGTCCGCGCGCGGCCGCAGCCGGGTGGTCAGGGTGAGGGGCGTCTCGGCCTTCAGGGTGAGCGGTTCGGGGAGCCTCAGCTCCTGGACGGCCGCGCGGGTGTGGCCGTGCACGGCGTCCTGGAGGGCGAGCAGCAGGTCTACGTAGGCACCGGCGGGCAGCGTGGTGCGGTCGCCGTCGGCGAAGTCGGCGAGCGCGCCCAGCTCCTCGACGGTGAACTCGGCCGTGAACTCCCGCACGGGCCCGTCCAGTCGCACCTCCGTACCCAGCAGCGGGTGATGCGCCGCCCCGCCCCGCGCGCCGCCCTTGCGGGGGGTGGCGGTGGGCAGCCAGTAGCGCTTGCGCTGGAAGGCGTAGGTGGGCAGCGCCGTCTTGGCGGGGACGGCACGGCCGTCGTGGTAGCCGGCCCAGGAGACCGGCAGGCCCGCGGTGTAGTACTCCGCGAGGGCCCGCAGCGTGGTGTCACCGCCCCGGTCGCGCCGCCGCAGGCTGGCCAGCCACAGGTGGTCGGCGACCGGCAGGGAGCGCTGGGCTAGTGCGGTCAGCGCGGTGGAGGGGCCGATCTCGATCAGGGCGTGGCGGCCGCGCCGGGCGACCGCGCGGATGCCGGCGAGGAACTGCACCGGCTCGCCGATGTGCCGCACCCAGTAGTCGGGGGTGCCGATCTCGGCGAGGCGGGCGAGCTTGCCCGTGACGTTGGAGATGAGGCTGATGGACGGCTCGCGGAAGGTGATGGCCTCCAGGGCGGCGCGGAAGTCGTCGTACACCTCGGCCATGAGCGGCGAGTGGAAGGCGTGCGAGACGGCCAGCCGGTCGACGCGCAGCCCCTGGGCGAGCAGCTGCCCGGTGACCTGCGCGAGCGCGTCGGCGCCGCCCGAGATCACGCACTGGTCGGGGGCGTTGGAGGCGGCGAGCGCCAGGTCGGGGTGGGGATCGAGGAGCGGCAGGACGTCCTCGGCGGGGGCGGTGACCGCCGCCATGCCGCCCTCGGCGCGCACGGCCTGCATGAGGCGGGCGCGGGCGGATACGAGCGTCACGGCGTCCGGGAGGCTGAACAGGCCCGCGACCGCGGCGGCCGACACCTCGCCGATGCTGTGTCCGATGAGCACGTTCGGGCGCACGCCCCAGGACATCCACAGCTGGGCGAGGGCGTACTCCAGGGTGAACAGGGCGGGCTGGGTGTACTCGGTACGGTCGATCGACTCGGGGTCGTCGGCGGCACCGATCACCAAGTCGCGTACGGAGCGGCCCAGTTCGGCGGCGAACAGGCGGTCGCACTCGTCGACGTGGCGGCGGAAGACCGGGAAGCCCCCGTACAGGTGGGCGCCCATGCCCGCGTACTGCGCGCCCTGCCCGCTGAACATGAACGCGACCTTGCGGATGCCGGCCGGGCCCTGGTGGTCGTGGTCCGCGGCCTTGTCGAGGAGCTTGGTGAGCGCGGCGCGGTCGGTGACCGGGCCCGCGAGGCGGTAGGGGTGGTGGGTGCGCGAGACGTTGCCGGTGTAGCAGAGCCCGTCGACCGGCAGCTCCGGGGCATCGGCCAGCAACTGCCGGTATCGCGCGACCTGTTCGCGCAGGGCGGCGGCGGTCTTGGCGGAGAGCGTGAACATGGGGGTCGCGGGCGCCTCACCCGCCGCGGAGTCCGGCGCCGCGGTGGCCGGGGGCTGCTCAAGAACGACCGCGCCGATGGTGCCCGCGAAGCCGAAGCTGTTGACGACCGCGCGCCGGACCGGCGCCTTCCACGGCTCGCACGCGGTGGGCACCCGCACCGGGTACAGGTCCCAGGGGATGCGTCCGGAGGGGGTGTCGAGGTTGAGGTGCGGGTAGATCGTGCCGGACCTGATCTGGAGGACCGCCTTGATGACGCCGACGATCCCGGAAGCGGGCTCCATGTGGCCGAGATTGGTCTTCACGGAGCCGACGAGCAGCGGGTCGCTCTTGGTGTGCGAGTCGGCGAAGGTGTCCCCGATGGCGCCGAACTCGATGGGGTCGCCGAGCGGGGTGCCGGTGCCGTGCGCCTCCACGTACTGGATGTCCTCGGGGGCGAGCGCGGCGGCGGCGAGCGCGGAGCGGATCACCTTCTCCTGGGCGGGGCCGTTGGGCACGGTCAGGCCCGCGCTGTCGCCGTCCTGGCCGACGGCGGTGCCCCTGACCAGGGCGAGGACGGTGTCGCCGTCGCGGGTGGCGTCGGAGAGCCGCTTCAGTACGAGGATGCCGCAGCCCTCGGCGCGGGCGTACCCGTCGGCGGACTCGTCGAAGGTCTTGCACTGCCCGTCGGGGGACAGCATCTGCGCGTTGGAGAACATCACCGGGATACGCGGGTGGTGCAGGGCGTTGACGCCGCCGCACAGCGCGATGTCGGTCTCGCCCGCGCGCAGTCCCTGCACGGCGACGTGCAGGGCGGCCAGGGACGACGAGCACGCGGTGTCGACGCTCATGCTCGGGCCGCGCCAGCCGAGGAAGTAGGACAGGCGCCCCGACAGCGGGAACATGGTGATGCCGGAGGCCAGCAGGCCGTCCAGCTCCTCGTAGGGCAGGGAGTCCAGTTCGAGGGCGTAGTCGATGGAGCTGGCGCCGATGTACACGCCGCCGTTGCCGCGGCGCAGCGGCGCCGGGTCGATGTTGGCGTGCTCCAGGGCCTGCCAGGCGGTCTCCAGCAGCATGCGCTGCTGGGGGTCCATGTACTGGGCTTCCTTCGGGGAGATGTTGAAGAAGGCCGCGTCGAAACGGTCGATGCGGTCGAGGAATCCGCCGGACGTCGTGTGGATCTTCCCCTTGTCGTCCGGGCTCTGCGGGGTGAACGCCTCGACGTCCCACCGGTCGCCGGGAATGGGTCCGATCCCCGAGCGCCCTTCGCGCAAGAAGGCGTCGAATTCATCGAGGGAATTGCTGCCGCCGGGGAATCGCAGGCCCACACCGACGATCGCGATCGGCTCCGGCGCCCGGTCGGACGCCTGATTCTTCTCTGATTCCTCGCGCGGCATACCGCGTCTCCTTCTGTCCGGGACCCTGGTGGATCAGTTGGTGCTGGGTATCGCGCCGGCTATTGCGTGGGACGGGTCGGACACCGCGTCGACGAGATAGTCGAGGAGCCGGCCGACCGTCGGTTCGTTGAAGAGCACGTTCGCGTTGATGGAGAGGTCGAGGATCCCCTCCAGGGTCCGCCTCATCTCGGTGAGCTTCAGCGAGGTGAGACCGAGGTCGAAGTAGCTGATGTCGAGCGGCAGCTCCTCCGCGTCGTCCATGAGCAGGGTCGCCCTGAACTGGCTGACGAGGAGCTGTTCCATTTCCTCGGCGAGTTCCGTCCGGGGAAGTTCCCGGAATTGCTGAAGTGTCATGTGTTCGGGAGACATGGAGCCATGAAATCAATGCGGGCTGACGCCTCACTGACGTCGCGCGCGTACCCTCCGCGCCCGCCACTCAGTCACCTCTTTCGGTTCTGAACACGGGGTTGTCTCAATCAGTTCGGCCCGGCCAATCAGTACGGCGTCAGCGCCGGGTCAGATCCCGCTGTCACGATCGAGATGCTTCGCAAGGGCTCACCAGATCGGAATCCACTCGGAGAAACCCCACCCGAAAGGCTGATAATGCGCGGCGCCATACAGGAGGAACGTGCTCCGGCACATTCCGGACTCAAGAGCTACGACCTCTACATCGCTGGCAAGGACGTCGCGGGTGACGGGTGGGTCTACACCGTCAGCGGGCGTTCCCTGCTGGAGGACGTCTTCACCAGCGTGAGCCTCAAGCGCACGCTGGAACAGGACCCCGAATCCGACGCGGCCAACCACCCCTATGTCGTGGGGCGTTGCGCCATCGCCGACGACTCCGCCATCGACCTGGCCACGCAGGCCGCCGCCGCGGCGGCCCCCGGCTGGGCGGCCGTACCGCAGGAGCGGCGGATGCGCCTCGGCACCCGCTTCCGCGAGGAACTCATCAAGCACCAGGACGAGTTCCTCCAGATGCTGGTCGCCGAGTCCCACCCGGTGAAGCTGGCCCGCTGGGAACTGAGCTGCCTGCTCCAGATCTACGCTCCCGGCAGCCTGCGCTGGTACACGAAGCAGATGCGGGTCGAGAAGGAGTACGGCGGCCGCAAGCTGATCCTGCAACGCCAGCCGGACGGCGTGGTGGCCTTCAACCCGCCGCAGAACGCCCCGCTGCCCAGCGCCGCCCTGTCCGTCCTCGCCCTGATGGCCGGCAACGCCGTGGTGGTCCGGGCGCCGCGCAGCATCGCGCTGTCCACCATGTGGCTGCTGCGGGACATCGTGGCGCCGCTCCTGGAGGAGTTCGACGCCCCGCCGGGCGTCCTGAACGCGGTGTGCTCCAACCCCAAGCAGACCCTGGACCGGTGGGTCGCCGACCCGCTGATCAACGACATCTTCTACATCGGCGGCAGCCAGGAAGGGCTGCGCTTCGAGCAGGCCTGCGTGGCCAACGGCAAGAAGCCGATCCTCGAACTGGCCGGCAACGACGGCATCGTGGTGTGGAAGGACGCCGACGTGAAGTGGGCGGCCGAGGCGATCACCGAGTCGTTCTTCGGCTCCGGCCAGATCTGCATGGTCCCCAACTACGTACTGGTTCACCCGGCGGTCGCGGACGCCCTCATCGCCGAGGTCAAGGAGCAGGTCAAGGCCATCAGGCCGGGCTATCCCGAGGAGGAGGACGTCCTGCTCTCCCCGGTGCGCCGCAGCGAGCGCTTCTTCCGGCTGCTCCGCCAGGCCCTGGACAACGGCGCCGAGCTGGTCACCGGCGGCAACCGCACCGAACTGGACGGCACCCCGTCCGAGACCGGTGTCTTCCTCCAGCCCACCGTCGTACGCGTCGACGGCCTGGACCGCGCCCGCACCTACGACGTGGTGCGCGAGGAGACGTTCTTCCCGCTGATCCCCGTCATCGTGCCGGAGGCCGACAACGACGACGCCCTCCTGGAGGACTTCCTCAGGTTCGTCAACTCCAACGAGTACGGGCTGCGCAACTCCCTCTGGTCGCGCTCCGACCACGTCATCGACACCTTCGTGCGCCGCGTCGTCAACGGCGGCCTGCTGAAGGTCAACGACTCCCACATCGGCTTCCTGCCCTATCTGCCCAGCCACGGCGGCACCGGCCGCACCGGCGGCGCCTTCGGCGAGGCCAACTACCCGATGCTCAAGACGTCCCATGTGCAGGGCGTCAGCATCGCCCGTGACGTCAGCCCCTACGAGGCGGTCTTCGGCGCCTTCGACGACTGAACAGCTTCCACTCCCCTCTCCTTCGGAGGTTCTGACGTGCGTTCCCTCGATGTCGCTCGGGCCGTCTGCGAGCGCTACCACCCCGGCCTGCTCAAGGAGTTGGAGCAGATCCCGTACACCGAGCGGGAGAAGCCCGGCAGCCCGATCATCGACCTCTTCCGCATCCACGGCGGTGTCGGCCTGCTGATCCCCGAGAAGTTCGGCGGCCACGGCGCCGCCCCGCTGGACGCGCTCCACACCCAGCTGGCCCTCGGCTCCCTCTCGCCGTCCCTCGTCGCGGCCGTGTCCATGCACCACTTCACCGTCGCCATGCTCTACTCGCTGGCCGTCGCCAAGGGCCGGCTCACCGACGCGCAGAACGACCTGCTGCGCCGGGTCGTCCCCGACCAGCTGGTGATGGCCTCCGGCTGGGCCGAGGGCCGCACCGAGCAGAACATCCTCACCCCGTCGGTGACCGCCCGCCCGGTCGAGGGCGGCTACCTCCTCTCGGGTGCCAAGAAGCCGTGCAGCCTGTCCCATTCGATGAGCCTGCTCACCGCGAGCATCGCCATCCACGGCCTGGAGGGCGATCCCGAACTGGCGCTCGCCCTGGTGCCCGCCGACTCGCCCGGTCTGACCGTCCGCCCCTTCTGGGGCAACGAGCTGCTCGCCGGGGCGGAGAGCGACGAGGTGCTCCTGGAGGACGTCTTCGTACCGAAGGACATGGTCGTACGGGCCGGGGCGGACGATCCGCGCCGCCTCGACGACCTCCAGACGGCCGGGTTCGTCTGGTTCGAGATGCTCATCACCGCCGGATACCTGGGAGGCGCGGCCGCCCTGGTCGAGCAGGTCCAGGAGCGGGAGCGCGGCAGCGTCCAGGAGCGGGCCGCCCTCGGGGTCGAGCTGGAGGCCTCCGTGGCGCTGCTCGAAGGAGTGGCCCGCGCGATCGGCCCCGAGCCGGGCGACGAGGCGTCGGTGGCCCGGGTGCTCGTCGCCCGCTACGCCGTGCAGAACGCACTGCCCCGCATCACCTCGCACTCCCTCGAACTGCTGGGCGGCCTGGACTTCATCCGCTCCTCCGGCCACGCCCTGGAGGCGGCCGCGTCCACCGCGCTCGCCTTCCACCCGCCCGGCCGGGGCGCCGCCGCCGAGCCGCTCCTTCGCTACTTCGACGGCGGCCCGCTGGTCCTCGCCTGACCCGCAGCCCCGACCGCACCTGCTTTTTTGGAGTGAGTGAACCGTGACCGTAATCCAGGAAAACCCGGCGTCCGCGGGCCCCTCGGCCTCCGCGGCCGACACCGAGGCGGAGGTCCTCGGCCTGTACCGCGCCCATCTCAGCAAGGGCCGGGCCACCCTCGCCGAACTCTTCGGCAGCCACATGGAGGTGGCCTCCGAAGGCGCCTGGCTCACCACCAGCGACGGCGAGCGCTTCCTCAACGCCGGCGGCTACGGCGTCTTCATCATGGGCGCCCGCCACCCCATCGTGATGGAGGAGGTGGAGCGCCAGCTGCGTACGCACCCCACCGCTACCCGCATCCTCCTGGAACCGACGGTGGCCCGCGCCGCCGAGGCCCTGGTCTCCGTGATGCCGGAGGGCCTGGACCGCGTGCACTTCGCGCTGTCCGGCGCCGAGGCCGTGGAGACCGGCCTGAAGCTGGCCCGCGCCGGCGGCTACAAGCGGACCGTCTCCATGCGCGGCGGCTACCACGGCAAGACGCTCGGCGCCCTGTCCGCCACCGCGAAGGAGGTCTACCAGAAGCCGTTCCGGCCACTGATACCCGACTTCGAACACCTGCCGTTCGGTGACGCCGACGCCCTGGAGGCCACGCTCGCCGCCCACCCCGGCGAGGTCTGCGTCATCCTGGAGCCCGTCCAGGGCGAGGGCGGCGTCATCATGCCGCCCAAGGGCTATCTGAAGCGGGTCGAGGAACTGGTCCGCGAGCACGACGGGTTCCTGATCCTCGACGAGGTGCAGTCCGGCTTCGGCCGCCTCGGCGAGTGGTGGGGCGCCGACATCGAGGGCGTACGCCCCGACGTGCTGCTCGCGGGCAAGGCGCTCGGCGGCGGTGTGCTGCCGGTCTCCGCGGCGATCGCCACCCGCAAGGCGTTCCGCCCCTTCGACAAGGACCCCTACGTCCACACCGCCACCTTCTCCGGGCAGCCCGTCCTGATGGCCGCGGTGCAGGGCGCGGTGCGGGCCATGAAGGAGGAGCGCCTGGTCACCCGGGCCACCGACCTGGGCGCCGTGCTGCTGCCGCGGATCGCCGAGATCGCGTACCGCAACATCCCCGAACTCGTCGTCGACGTACGCGGCCAGGGGCTGCTCATCGGCGTGGAGCTCGTCGAGGCCGGTCTGGCCGGCGAGCTGCTGATCGAGCTCTTCAACCACGGGGTGGTCGCCAACCACTCCATGAACGGCAGCTCGGTGGTGCGGTTCACGCCGCCCGCCGTCCTCAGCGACACCGATGTGGAGTTCCTCCTCAACTCCTTCGACCTGGCCACCCGCGACCTCGTGCGCGGCGCGGCCACCATGCCGGAAGGCGGTAACTGATCGTGCGGCACGTTGAACTGGAAGCAGTGGTCCCCGCGGAGCAGGTCTCGACGGTCTTCGACGCCGTGATGCGCTGGGAGAAGTACCCGGACCTGGCCCCTCACGTGAACTCCACCACGGTGCACGCCACCCTGCCCGAGACCCGGTGCAGTTCCAGCTGGGAGCTGCACTTCCGCAGCGGTCTGCTGCGCTGGACCGAGGACGACGTCTTCCTGCCGGAGCAGGGCGAGATCCGCTTCGAGCAGTCCGACGGCGACTTCGACTCCTTCACCGGCGTCTGGTCGCTGACGCAGGACGGCGACGACGTCGCGGTCCGCTTCGACGCCGAATTCGACTTCGGCATCCCGAGCCTGGAGGGCATCCTCGACCCGATCGCCGAGCGGGTCGTCAAGGAGACCGTCGCCTGGGCGCTGACCGGCCTGTTCCCGAAGACGCGGATCGCGGGCGGCCTCGAACTGTCCCAGCCGGCCGCCGTCGGCGCCTGAGACCTTAGCCAGGAGCTGACCATGGACCAGGCCAATCCCTTCGAGACGCCGAAGACGTTCTCCCTGCACCGCGCCGAGTACCTGGTGGGCTTCGCGGTCACCACCGGGCTGCTCATCGCGCACCTCGGCGACATCCGCTGGATCCCGGCGGTCGCCCTCTTCCTCTACATCGACCTGATCGGCTACATCCCCGGCGCGATCGCCTTCAAGCGCAGCGGCGGGAAACCGATCTCCAAGGTGTACTACGTCCTCTACAACGTGATGCACAGCCTCATCACCCAGGCCGTGGTGGCCGCGCTGTGGTGCTGGCTGATCGGTCCCGAGTGGGCGCTGCTGGTGCTGCCCTTCCATCTCTTCGGCGACCGCGGCCTGTTCGGCAACTTCATGAAGTCGTTCGCACTGCCCTTCGAGCCGGTGCGGCAGAGCGGCTATCTGCGGCTCCTGGACGACCTCGGCGTCGCCCACCCCAAGCCGGCCGGCCACGCGCAGGACCCGGAGCCGGTCGGGCACATCGCCGAGCCGCCGCGGCCCGCGGCCCGGGCCCGTGAGGAGGCCCTGCGATGAGCACACTCACCCCGCTGCGCCGCCCGGTGCGCCAGGACCCGGCCGAGCGACGCCGGGCGCTGTACCACCTGGCGTCGCCGGTGTCGGTGCTGACCGTCGGCCACGCCGGACAGCTGCACGGCACCACGGCGAGCACGGTCACCCTCGTCTCGCGTGAGCCCTTGCTGATCGGGGTCGCGCTGCGGCCCGGCTCGTCGTTCGCGCGGCTCGCCGGGGCCGAGGGGCGGTTCGTCGTCAACGTCCTGGACGGCGGGCAGGGCGACCTGGCGCGGTGGTTCGCGGACAGCTCGCGCCCCGACGGCAGCGCGCAGTTCGACGGCGTGCCCTGGACGGCCGACTCCTACGCCGGCGCCCCGCGGCTGACCGAGGCGCTCGCCTACTACTCCTGCCGGCTCCACTCCTCGCACCGGGCGGGCGACGGCGAGGTGCTGCTCGGCTACGTCGTCCGCGCCACCGCCGAGAACCGCCCCCCGCTGTTCAGCTACGCGGGCGGCCTCGTCGCGGGCTCCCTGCGTCCCGCCCGCACCACGAAGGAGACTTCGGCATCATGACCGGTTCTGTGGCCCCCGAGGCCGACTGGGACAAGGCGCCAGGGCTGCTCGACGGCGCCAAGGAACTCACCCTCGGCCCCGACGACTGCGACCTCGCCTACTGGTTCACCTCCGTCGCCCAGGGCACCCTGCGCGACCGCGGCGCGACCGGGCACCACGAGCGGGCGACGGTCCCCGACTTCCTGAAGGAACCGGGGCCGCTGCGCGACGCGCTGGTCCTGGAGTTCGGCTTCCGCGGCCTGTCCGAGGAGATCGCCACGCGCCTGCTCGGCCACTACGTGGCGCTCGCGCCGGGCGTGCCCGAGATGGAGTTCTACGCCACCCAGCTCATCGACGAGGCCCGGCACGCCCGCGTCTTCCGCAACCACCTGGTGGAGCTGGGGCACCCCGCGGACACACTCCTCAAGGACATCGACGAGATGGCCGCGGACTACCGCGAGCGGGTCCTGAACCCGGTCGTCGACTTCACCCTCGACATCGTCCGCGACCAGGGCGACTTCGCGGGCGGCGTCGCCGTCTTCGCCATCGTCATCGAGGGGGTGCTCGCCCCGGCCGCCGAGCTGAGCGAGCGCAAGTGGACGCCGCTGTCCCCGGCCACCGGGGAGATCTCGCGCGGCACCGCCATCGACGAGATCCGCCATCTGACGGTGGCGAGCACCATCCTGCGCGACCACGTGATCGCCCACCCCGAGTACCGTCCGCGCCTGATGGAGATCCTGCGGGCCGGGGTGAGGCTCTGGGACGAGATCCCCGACCGGGAGTTCGTCATCCACCGTGAGGAACTGTTCCAGAAGGGCATGGCCGACCACGCCGACAAGATCGGCGACTACGAGATCTGGCCGGGCGTGCGGATGCTCGACACCACCCCCGAGCAGCGCTACGACATGGCCGAGCAGTGGACCGACGAGATGGCCGAGTCCCGTATGGCGTACATGGGGCTGCCCGTAGAGGTCCTCAGCAGCCCGGCCGAGGTCCTCAAGCGTCCGGAGCCGGGCGCATGAGCGGCGCGGCCCGGCCGCTCGGCCGGTCGGCGGTGGTCTGCGGCATCGGCTCGTACGTGCCGCCGGACAAGGTGACCAACGACGAGCTGTCGCGGCGTCTCGACACCTCCGACGCGTGGATCCGCTCCCGCACCGGAATCGCCGAGCGCTACGTGGTCTCGCCCGGCACCGCCACCTCCGATCTGGCGGTGGAGGCCGGTCTGCGCGCCCTGAAGTCGGCGAGCACCGAGCAGGTGGACGCCGTCGTCCTGGCCACCACCACCCCCGACCAGCCGTGCCCGGCGACCGCGCCGGCGGTGGCGGCGCGGCTCGGTCTCGGCCAGGTCGCGGCGTTCGACGTGGCGGCCGTCTGCTCCGGATTCCTCTACGGGCTCGCCACCTCCTCGGGGCTCATCGCCTCGGGGATGGCGGAGCGGGTGCTGCTGGTGGCGGCCGACGCCTTCACGACCATCATCAACCCCGAGGACCGCACCACGGCGGTGATCTTCGCGGACGGCGCGGGGGCCGTGGTCCTGCGGGCCGGGGACGCGGGTGAACCGGGCGCCGTCGGGCCGATGGTCCTCGGCAGCGACGGCGAGCTGAGCCACCTCATCGAGGTACCGGCCGGCGGCTCCCGGCAGCGCTCGGCGGGCACCCCGCCCGAGCCCGGCGACCAGTACTTCCGGATGCTCGGCCGCGACACCTACCGGCACGCGGTGGAGCGGATGACCGCCACCTCGCAGGAGGCGGCCGAGCTGTCCGGCTGGCGGCTCGACGACGTGGACCGGTTCGCGGCCCACCAGGCGAACGCCCGCATCCTCGACTCCGTCGCGGAGCGGCTCGGCATCCCCGCCGAGCGGCAGCTCAGCAACATCGAGCAGGTCGGCAACACCGGGGCCGCCTCGCTCCCCCTGCTCCTGTCCCAGTCCGCCGCCGAGGGCCGGCTCACGGCCGGGCACCGGGTGCTGCTGACCGCGTTCGGCGGCGGGCTCTCCTGGGGGGCCGCGACGCTCGTCTGGCCCGAAGTGCAGTCCGTCTGACGCCTGCCGGCGCCGGGCGGTACCTCCTCAAGACCCGTACGCCGAACGGCGCGTACGCCTTCCGAAAGGGATCGTCATGCTGGAGCAGCTCAAGGAAATCCTGTCCAACAAGCTCAAGGTGTCCCCCGAGGCCATCACGCCGGAGGCCACCAGGGACGACATCGAGCTGGACTCGCTCGCCGTGGTGGAGCTGTCGCTGCTGCTCAAGTCCGAACTGGACATCGACGTCAGCGACGACGACCTCCTGGAGGCCGAGACCGTGGCCGACATGGTGGCGCTCATGGAGACGAGGAGCGCGAAGGTCTGATGGCCGGCATCGACATCGCCGTCACCGGGCTCGGCCTCGTCACCCCGGGCGGCATCGGGGTCGGGCCGAGCTGGGCGGCGGTCTGCGAGGGCCGGTCGGGCGCGGCGTTCGATCCCGTGCTGGCGGACAATCCGGTGCGCATCTCCTGCCGCGTGCCCGGCTTCGACCCCGAAGCCCTGCTGACGGCCCGCCGGGCCCACCGCCTGGACCGGTTCGTGCAGTTCGCGCTCGTCGCCGCGCGCGAGGCCATCACCGACGCCGGGCTCGACCCGCTGACCTGGGACGGTGCCCGGGTCGGGGTGGTGCTCGGCTGCGCGGACGGCGGCCCCGGCACGGTCGAGGAACAGCACCACGCGCTACGGGAGAAGGGCGCCGACCGGGTCTCGCCGCTGCTGCTGCCCATGCAGCTGCCGAACATGCTGGCCGGTCAGACGGCCATCGAGTTCGGGGCGACGGGACCCAACCTCGTGGTGGCCACCGCCTGCGCGTCCGGGGCGACGGCCATCGGCACGGCACGGGACCTGCTCGCGCTCGGCCGCTGCGACGTCGTCCTGGCGGGCGGCAGCGAGGCCATGATCACGCCGTTGGTGATGGCCGGGTTCGCGCAGATGGGCGCCCTGTCCCGGCGCGAGGACGATCCGACGCGCGCGTCGCGTCCCTTCGACGCCGACCGGGACGGCTTCGTCGCGGGCGAGGGCGCCGGGATCCTCGTCATGGAACGCGTCGAGGACGCCCGGGCCCGCGGGGCGCACCAGCACGGCCGGATCATCGGCTACGGCGCCACCGCCGACGCCCATCACATGACGTCGCCGCACCCGGACGGCGCCGGGGTTGAGGCGGCGGTCCGCGCGGCCCTCGCCGACGCGGGCGCGGATCCGGACGACGTACAGCACGTGAACGCCCACGGCACCTCGACGCCGCTCAACGACGTCGCCGAGGCGAGGATGATCAAACGGACCCTCCAGGGGGATCCGCTGGTCACCTCGACCAAGGGCGTGACCGGGCATCTGCTCGGCGCGGCGGGCGCGGTGGAGGCGGCGTTCACGCTGCTGAGCATCGAGCACGAACTGGTGCCGCCCATCGCCAACCTGGTCATGCCGGACGCGGAGGTCGACGTCAAGCTCGCGTACTCGGCGACCTCCATGCCCATCGATCTGGCGCTCAGCAATTCCTGCGGGTTCGGCGGTCAGAACACCGTCCTGGCCCTCGCCCCCGCGTGAGCACCGGAGCGGACCCGCTCCCATCCCGCCCCCGACCCCTGCCCCGGGCAGGAGCCGCAGCCGCCCCTCGCCAGGGGGGCGGCTCGGCGCATCTCCCCCGCCCCGCACCGCAGACCCCAGGAGAAGCCATGCACGATCCGCGCGAACTGATCGCGTCCGGGCCCGAGGCGGTACGGCGTCTCGCCCGCCGCCGCCACGACCTCGACGTGAGCGCGCTCGACGCGGCCCACCGCGGCCGGGCCGAGGCCCAGGCCGAAGTGACCCGGCTGCGCACCGAGATGAACCGCGCGGCCCGCGAGCGCACCCCCGGGCCGCCCTCCGAACAGGACAAGGAGGCCGCGCGCACGCTGCGCGCCGAGGTCCAGCGCGCGGAGGCGGCCGCCAAGGAGGCGGGCAAGAGCCTCGCCGACCTGGTCCTCGCCGTCCCCAACATCCCGCTGGACTCGGTGCCGGACGGCGACTCCGAGAAGGAGGCGGTGGAGATACGCCGGGGCGGCCCGCCCCCGTGCGAGGCGGACGGCTCCCGCCACCACGCCGACATCGGCGAGCGGCTCGGCATCCTCGACGGCAAGGCGGCGGCCCGGCTCTCCGGCGCCCGCTTCACCGTGAGCCGCGGCCCCGGGGCCCGCCTCGAACGCGCCCTCGCCGACTTCTTCCTCGACCTGCACACGGGCGAGCACGGCTACACCGAGCACTCCGTGCCGTTCCTGGTCAACCGCGACACCATGACGGGCACCGGCCAGCTCCCCAAGTTCGCGGAGGACCTGTTCGCCACGCAGGTCGGCGACCGCGAGCTGTTCCTGATCCCCACCGCGGAGGTTCCGCTCACCAACCTGCTCGCGCAGCAGGCCCTGGACGCCCGCGAGATGCCGTACGCGTTCACGGCCCGCACCCCGTGCTTCCGCGCCGAGGCCGGGGCGTACGGCAGGGACACCAGGGGCATCCTGCGACTGCACCAGTTCGAGAAGGTGGAACTGGTGCGCGTCTGCACCCTTGAGGACGCCCCCGCGCAGCTGGAGCTGATGCTGGAGCACGCCGAGGAGTGCCTGCGCCGCCTCGAACTCTCCTACCGCATCGTGCAGTTGCCGGCCGGGGACCTCGGCTTCTCGGCCCGTTCGACCTACGACATCGAGGTGTGGCTGCCGGGCAGCGGCTCCTACCGCGAGATCTCCTCGGTCTCCGACTGCGGCACCTTCCAGGCCCGTCGCGCCGGCATCCGCCACCGTACGGCGGACGGCCGCAAGGAGTACGCGGCGACGCTGAACGGCTCGGCCCTGCCCATCGGCCGCACGGTGGCCGCGCTCCTCGAACAGGGCGCCCGCCCGGACGGCTCGGTCGAACTGCCCGAGGCGCTCATCTCGTACACGGGGTTCCGCCGGATCCTGCCGGACGGCACGACGGAGTGACCGAGGGCTGCCGCCGGACGCATGACGGAGGGGGAGTTCAGGTGCCGGCACCTGAACTCCCCCTCCGTCATGCGTCCGCGGGTCACGCGCCCATCATGTGCGCCCCGCCGTCCACGTGGACGATCTCGCCCGTGGTGCGCGGGAAGAGGTCGGAGAGGAGGGCGACGATGCCGCGGGCCGCGGGGTCCGGGTCGGTGAGGTCCCAGCCCGCCGGGGCGCGGGTGTGCCAGTCGTCCGCCAGTTCGGAGAAGCCGGGGATGGACTTGGCGGCCATGGAGCGCAGCGGGCCCGCGGCGACGAGGTTGCAGCGGATGCCGCGGGGGCCGAGGTCCCGGGCGAGGTAGCGGCTGGTGGACTCCAGGGCGGCCTTGGCGACGCCCATCCAGTCGTACTTGGGCCAGGCGACCGTGGCGTCGAAGGTGACGCCCACCACCGAGCCGCCGCGCGGTTCGAGAAGCGGCAGGCAGGCGGTGGTCAGGGACTTCAGGGAGTACGCGGAGACGTGCACGGCGGTCGACACGTCCTCCCATTCGCCCGCGAGGAATTCGAAGGCGCCGGGCGGGCCGTACGCGATGGAGTGCACGACGCCGTCGAGGCCGTCGACGTGCTCCCGCAGGCGGTCGGCGAGGCCGTCCAGGTGCGCCGGGTCGGTGACGTCCAGTTCGACGACCGGGGCGGGCTTCGGCAGCAGGGCCGCGGTGCGCTCGATCAGGGAGAGCCGCCCGAATCCGGTCAATACAACCTCGGCGCCCTCCAGTTGGGCCAGGCGCGCCGCGTGGAAGGCGATGGACGCCTCGGTGAGGACACCTGTCACCAGGACGCGCTTGCCCGCGAGCAGGCCGCTCATGACGCCACCGCCTGCGGCAGGGAGGCGACGAGGGCGGAGTCGTGCGGGAGCGCGCCGAGGGCGGCGGCGCCGCCGGGTGAGCCGATCTCCTCGAAGAAGGCGGCGTTGGAGCCGCTGTGGTCGCCCCAGTCGGCGGGTACGTCGTCCTCGAAGTAGATGGCCTCCACCGGGCAGACGGGTTCGCAGGCGCCGCAGTCCACGCATTCCTCGGGGTGGATGTAGAGGGCGCGGCCGCCTTCGTAGATGCAGTCCACGGGGCATTCGTCGATGCAGGACTTGTCCTTCACATCGGCGCAGGGCTGGGCGATGACGTAGGCCATGCTGGTTTCCTCATTCACGTCGGCGGGGCGGTGGGGTCAGCGGTGCTCGCGCGGTCGACCGGGACGCCGGTGGTGCGTTCGCCCAGGGTGAGGACGGTGACGGCGAGCGCGGCCATCACCGTGGCGATGACACCGAACAGCGCCCCTGGCCCGTACGACTGGAGGACCGGGAGCAGGACGAACGGCAGCGCGGCGGCGCTGAGTTTGGACAGGGAGTACGCCGCGCCGGACGCGGCCGCGCGGATGGCGGTCGGGTACTGCTCGGCGAGGTAGACGTGCGAGACGCTGGAGAAGAGGTTGCTGAACACCGTGTAGGCGAAGCCGAAGACCATGATGACCGTCGGCGAACCCGCGTAACTGAAGCCGAGCCCGGCCACGACCATCGCGCCCGCCGACGCGACCACCAGCTTCTTGCGCTCGACGCGGTCGATGATGGGCAGGGCGAGCGCGGAGCCCACGGGGTAGCCGAGGAAGCAGACGGCGGTGAAGCCGATGCCGGCGACGATCCCGTACCCCTTGGCGGCGAGGATCTGCGGGGCGAGCGTGCCGAAGCCGTAGTAGCCGACCGTCGACAGCGCGCAGAAGATCCAGAGCATGGTGGTGCGGCGCCGCAGGTGGGGCTGGAAGATGTCCCGCAGCCGGGTCGCGGGGGCCGGCCCGTTGGCCGCGGCGTGCGCGAGGCCGGCCTCCGGCACCGCCGGGACCCCGCCAGGCACCTCCGCCTCCATGCGGGCGACCAGCGCCTCCGCCTCGTCCTCGCGGCCGACCGTCGCCAGCCAGCGCGGGGACTCGATCAGCCGCCTGCGCAGCACCCACACCACGGCCGAGCCGAGCGCCCCGATCACGAAGAGCCAGCGCCAGCCGTCGATGCCGAGCGGTGTCAGCGGGACGAGCCACAGCGCGGCGAAGCCCACGGCGGGCACCCCGCAGAAGGCGAGCGTGTACGCCCAGGCGATGAACCGGCCGCGCTTCTTCGCGGGCAGTACGTCCGACAAGTAGCAGTCGGAGAGGGACTGTTCGGCGCCGATGCCGATGCCGGCGAAGAACCGGGTCGCGATCAGCCAGGCCGCGTTCGGCGAGAAGGCGCCGAGCAGCGAGAAACCGGAGTAGATCGCGAGGTTGATCAAAAACGCCCGGCGCCGCCCGTACCGGTCGGCGATCTTGCCGAGCACCAGCGAGCCGATGAACTGGCCGATGAAGGCGGAGGCGAGGACCAGTTTCAGCTCGGTGGCGCCGAAGGCGAAGTCGTTCTGGAGGACCTTGGCGATGGTGCCGGAGAGGTTGTTCTCGAACGTGTCGAAGAGCAGCCCGACGCCGATGACCGCGGTGACACTACGGTGGGTCGGGGTGATCGGCATCCGGTCGAGCCGGACGCCGATCGAGGCGCCCGCGGCGGCCGTGGCCCCGGCCGCCGGTCTGGAAAGCGTGTCGGCCATCAGGCGGCCCGTTCCAGGTGCGCGTCGACGTCACCGCGGCGGACCGGGGCGCTGACCTCGTGCAGATAGGAGGCGACCTCGCGGTAGGAGGCCCAGAAACCGACCTCGTGGTACGGGACGCCGCGCTCGGCGCAGTACTCGCGGGTCAGCTCGCGGGCCCGCCCCAGGTTCTTCTGCGGCATGGCCGGGAACAGGTGGTGCTCCACCTGGTAGTTGAGACCCCCGTACAGGAAGTCGATGAACCACGAGGGCCGGATGTTGCGGGAGGTCAGGACCTGGCGCTCCAGCCAGTCCAGGGTCTCCTCGTCACCGTCGCGCACGTCCATGCCCTTGTGGTTCGGGGCGAAGATCATGCCGAAGTAGACGCCGAGGGTGGCCTGCTGGACCAGGATGAAGGTGACCGCGAGGACCGGCGACAGGACGGTGAAGACGCAGGTCAGATAGATCGCGGCGCGCGCGAGGAGCAGGGTGGACTCCAGGACGGGACGCTTGGTGAGGCCCTGGGCGATCGACTTCACGGCCGTCTTGTGCATCTTGAACGACTCGAGGACGAGCAGCACGAAGAAGAGCACGCTCTGGTAGCGCACGATGAAGCGCTGGACGCCGGTGCGGGTCGCGTACTGCTTGATGTCGAAGATCGCGGTGCGCCGGCCGATGTCCGGGTCCATGTCCAGATGGTTGGGGTTGCTGTGGTGACGGTTGTGGTGGTTGACCCACCAGCCGAAGCTGACCCCGTTGACGAAGTTGGCGTGGAAGTAGCCGACCGCGGAGGCGGCCCGCTTGTCGCGGAACATCGCCTTGTGGCCCGCGTCGTGCCACATGAAGGAGGACTGGCCGCCGCAGAGGCCCATCCACACCGCCACGACGAGCTGCCACCACGAGTCGCCCAGCAGGAAGAACGCGGTGAGCCCGGCCACGAGCAGCGTGGTGTTCCGGGTGAGGCGCCCGATGTAGTACCGCGGGTCGAGGTCGAGCAGCCCCTCCGCCTTGACGCGTTTGAGCAGCTCGGAGAAGGTCGCGGATGCCCCGGTGCGCTGCGGGGCTGCTTTGTGCTGAGAAACAGCGGGGCGCTGCGGGTCGACGGCGACACCGGTCTCTTGGACGTACGGACGCTGCATACGAAGCTCTCCTCGGAAGAAGTGCCCGAACCGGGCGGCGGCGCCCGCCCGGCGTCGGGTATCCCACCGGACGGACGCCGGGCGAACGTGTGTGCAGCGTTCCGTGAGGCACTGATGTGGCGCTGATGCTGGACTGATCGGCGCTGCTCAGTGCCGCTCGGTGCCGCTCAGTGCCGCTCGGCGTCGCTCCGCGCCGGTTCAGGCCGCGGGGCCGGGCTCGGCCCGCAGCAGGGCGTCCAGGTCGCGGACCACGGTGTCCGCGGCGCGGGCCACGTCCTCGTCGTCGGGGGCGGCGATGACACCCATGAGCTGTTCCACCATGGCGTGCTTGAGCGTGTCGATGGTCTCCGCGTTGCCACTCATCGTCGTTCACTCCTGTCGGTCGGTTTCGGGTTGCGCGTGTCTGACGGCACCTCAGAAGGCGTTGCACGCACGGAAGATGTGCGCGAACGACGCCAGGGACGCGGGGCCGTCGAAGGCCACGTACTCCGGGATGGTCGCGTCGGGCGCCCACTTGTGCTTGTACGAGAGCTGCGTCTGGGCCGGGTAGAGCGCGGCGCCCTCGGCCCACAGGGCCTGCATCAGCCACTGGAACGCCGGGCTGTGGCCGTCCAGTTCGTGCTCGGCGTCCAGGCCCGTGAAGGGCGTGAAGCCGAAGTGCAGCCACGGGACGCCCTCGCCGCGGAACACCTCGATGGCGTGCGCGTTGATGGCCTCCATCAGGCCCGGCGACCCGTCCGGCACGCGCCGGCTCAGGTCGTGCATCCACCCGGCGCGGCTGCCGAAGACCGGGGAGTACGAGATGTAGGCGACCGGCGCCCCGGCGATCGTGCCGACGAAGAGCCGCCGGTGCTCCTGCGCCTCGCCGCCGATCTCGCCGACCAGGAACTCCAGCGGGCGGGCCGCGCCCTTGCTGGACAGCCAGGCACCGTCGATGGCCTCCAGCGCCTCCCGCCAGGCGTCCGCCTCGACCTCCTGGATCTGGAGGCCGTTGCGGTAGGCGCGGGAGATCTTGTTGCGCAGCTGCATGAAGCGGGTGCCGCGCAGGGTGAACTCGGCCAGGCTCACCGCCCAGGAGGCGCCGATCTGGTTGACGGTGAACCCGCGCCGCGCGTAGCGCTCGGCGTCGTCGCGCTGGAGTTGGACGCCTACGTGGGTCAGCCCCTGCTCCCTCACGTGGCGCCGGAAACCGTCGAGGAGGGTGTCGTAGTCCTTGGGGGCGGCGAAGGGCCCGCCGAACTGGACGGCGAAGCGGCCGGTCCTGCGGTAGATGACGACGCCGTCCGTTCCCGGCACTGTGAAGGTGCTGTTGCCACTGTTCAGCGCGAGGAACGCGCTGGGATTCTCGGCCCGCGTATGGGTGCGGACAGCCTGGAGAATCGGGTTTTCCACTACGGTCACGGTCATGATCCGTTTCCCTTTCGGAAGCCGTTGCGGTCGAGGAGAGTAGAGCACCGCCGCCCCTTTCATGGGAAGGGCGTAAAACTCACACCGAGGGTGTACGGCGGTGGGCGTGACGGCATGTCAGAGAGGCGTCAGCAGGCCGTCAGAAGTGCCTGGCAATGTTGTTCTCGTGAACGGCACGGGAAACCGGGCCGGGAACACGGAGAGGTGCCCGGAGTGGTTTATCGGGGATCTCGGGCTCACGCTCAAGGTCGGGTCGCTCGCGGCCCACGCAGGTTCGAATCCTGCCCTCTCCGCAGGCACAGAACACCGTGCCCGTACAGGCACGGAACACCGTGCCCGCACCACCAGGAGAGGTGCCCGGAGTGGTTTATCGGGGATCTCGGGCTCACGCTCAAGGTCGGGTCGTCCGCGGCCCACGCAGGTTCGAATCCTGCCCTCTCCGCCACTGGAACAGTGACTTCCACATCCACTTCGCCGGGCCTCCCCCGCCCCGGTGAAGCGACCGCCCCGGCGCCCCGCGACAGCGGCCAGGCCTGCCGGGGCGGGCCTGCGTCCGGCGGACACACCTCTCTTCTTCTGGACGAAGCGGCAGGTCAGGGCCGTTGTCACGCAGCCGATCCGCCTCGTTCAAAAAAATACCTTCCCAAAGGAATGATACCGTGAGAGGGTCTTCGCCGGAAGGAGGCAGAGGGTGCGCCCCCTGTCTCCCCAGGTCGGGGACGCCCAGAGATCGCCACGCCGACCTCCACCCGCGGGCCCCCACACCGCAGCACCGATGGCCCTGGCGACCCGGAAGGTGAACCACCCCGACGTTGCAGCAACGAAAGCCAAGGGGGAAACGGCATGCTGAGCTTTTCGATTCTCGGAGCACTGCAGATCCGCACCGCGTCAGGATTCGCGGAGATCTCGGGGGATCTCCAGCGCAATCTCATCCAGACGCTGCTCGTCAGCGAGGGTCGCCCGATCTCGGGCGAGAGCCTCGTTGAAGAAATGTGGGGCGATTGCGTCCCGGACAAGCAGGCGAATGCTCTCCAGGCTCACATCAGCCGACTCCGCCGGAAACTGAAGAGCCTGGAGCCCGATCTCGCGGTGTCCCGGGTGACCATTCACCCCTCCGGATACCGGCTCACCATCCACGAGGGCGAATTCGACGCGGCGGAATTCACCAAGTCGGTCCGGCAGGCCGAGGCCGAGGGCGCGGCCGACCCCGGCGCCACGGCGGAACTGCTCGGCCGGGCGCTCGCCCTGTGGCGCGGCCCCGTCTTCGGCGACTTCCCCGGCGGCACCATCTGCCAGCTCGCCTGCGCGCGTTACGAGGAGTACCGCATGCGCGCCATGGAACTGCGTTTCGAGGCGGAGCTGCGGCTCGGGCATCACGCCGCGATGCTCGCCGAACTCCACGAGGCGCACAGCAACCACCCGCTGCGGGAACGCTTCTGCGAGCAGCTGATGGTCGCCCTCTACCGCTCGGGGCGCCAGGCCGACGCGCTCAACGTCTACCGCGCCATGCGCCGGCACCTCTCGGACGAGCTGGGCATCGACCCGTCCCCCGCCCTGCGCCAGGTCGAGCACGCGATCCTCGCGCACGACCCCGCCCTGGCCGCGGAGCCCCGCACCCTGCTCCAGCCCGCCTGACACAGGGGCCCCGCGTACGGAGCCGCCGCGCACGCGGGATGTCAGCGGCCGGTCAGCGGCGATTGCCACCATCGGAACGGAAAGCGGGCGCCCGCGCACCGCGCGGAGCCTCCCCGTACGCGTCCCGCGCGGCGCGCATCGACCCAACCACCGTATCCACCAGGAGTTTTCATGACCACGAGCCAGACCTCCGCACGCTTTGGAACCGCGGCCACGAACTCGTCCGCCGCGCGCCCGCTGCGTCTGTTCCTCGGTCTCGACGCCGCCGTCACGGCCGGCAACGGCCTGATCTACCTGATCGCCGCGGGCCCCGTCGGCGACCTCCTCGACATGAACGCCGGGCTGCTGCGCGGGATCGGTGTCTTCCTGACCGTCTACGGCGTGCTCGTCGGCGTCCTCGCCGCCCAGCAGGTGCCGTCCGCCGCCGCCACCAAGATCGTCATCGAGGCCAACCTGCTGTGGGCCGTCGCCAGTGTCGCCACCGCGCTGTTCGGCTGGTTCGACCCGAACACGATCGGCACGGTGTGGATCCTCATGCAGGCTGCTGTCGTCGGCGGGTTCGCCGGGCTCCAGATCAGCGGCCTGCGCAAGCTCACCAACTGAACCGCCCACAGCGTCCCCGGTGACGGCAACCGGTAAGGGGAGAGATGAGACTCCACGTCGCGGAGCTGGCGGCGATCCGGGACCGGGCCCTCGCGGGGCCCGGCGAACCGGCTACCGCCGCTCAGAAGGCCAAGGGCAAGCTCACCGTCCGGGAGCGGATCGGACTGCTCCTCGACGAGGGCTCGTTCCGCGAGGTCGAACCCTTGCGCCGACACCGGGCGACCGGTTTCGGCCTGGAGGCGAAGCGGCCGTACACGGACGGCGTCGTCACCGGTTGGGGCACGGTCGAGGGCCGTACGGTCTTCGTCTACGCGCACGACTTCCGGATCTTCGGCGGTGCGCTGGGTGAGGCGCACGCCACCAAGATCCACAAGATCATGGACATGGCCATCGCGGCCGGTGCTCCGCTGGTCTCGCTGAACGACGGCGCGGGGGCCCGCATCCAGGAAGGCGTCACGGCTCTCGCGGGCTATGGCGGGATCTTCCAGCGCAACACCAAGGCCTCGGGCGTCATCCCGCAGATCAGTGTGATGCTGGGCCCGTGCGCGGGCGGCGCGGCCTATTCGCCCGCGCTGACGGACTTCGTGTTCATGGTCCGTGAGACCTCGCAGATGTTCATCACGGGGCCTGACGTGGTCCGCGCGGTGACCGGCGAGGAGATCACGCAGAACGGCCTGGGCGGCGCCGATGTCCACGCCGAGACGTCGGGCGTCGCGCACTTCGCGTACGACGACGAGGAGACCTGCCTCGAAGAAGTGCGCTATCTGCTGTCGATGCTGCCGTCGAACAACCGCGAGAACCCCCCGGCGCACGGCTGCGACGACCCGGCCGGCCGCGCGTGCCAGGCCCTGCTCGACCTGGTGCCCGTGGACGGCAACCGCCCGTACGACATGGCCAAGGTCATCGAGGAGATCGTCGACGACGGTGATTTCCTGGAGGTCCACGAGCGGTGGGCGCGGAACATCATCTGTGCCCTGGCCCGTCTGGACGGCAAGGTGGTCGGGATCGTGGCGAACCAGCCGCAGTCCCTGGCCGGGGTGCTGGACATCGAGGCCTCCGAGAAGGCCGCCCGCTTCGTGCAGATGTGCGATGCCTTCAACATCCCCATCGTGACGCTCCTCGACGTGCCCGGCTTCCTGCCCGGCGTCGACCAGGAACACGGCGGCATCATCCGCCACGGCGCCAAACTGCTGTACGCGTACTGCAACGCCACCGTCCCGCGCATCTCACTGATCCTGCGCAAGGCCTACGGCGGCGCCTACATCGTCATGAACAGCCAGTCCATCGGCGCCGACCTCACCTACGCCTGGCCCACCAACGAGATCGCCGTGATGGGCGCCGAAGGCGCGGCCAACGTCATCTTCCGCCGCCAGATCGCCGCCGCCGAAGACCCCGAAGCCATGCGCACCCGCATGGTCAAGGAGTACAAGGCCGAACTGATGCACCCCTACTACGCCGCCGAACGCGGCCTGGTCGACGACGTCATCGACCCCGCCGAGACCCGCGAGGTCCTCATCAACTCCCTCGCGATGCTCGCGGGCAAGCACGCCGACCGTCCCTCCCGGAAGCACGGCAATCCCCCGCAGTGACGCCCACGACCGGAGGTCCCATGCCCACAGCCGACATCCGCATCGAGAAAGGCGAGGTCACCGCCGACGAGCTGGCGGCCCTGACCGTCCTCCTGCTGTCCCGTGCAGCCGCCCCGCCCCGGACCACCGCCACCGCCACCACCGCGCCGAGCACGTCGTGGCGCCACGACAAGTACCGGGCCCCGCACAGCTGGCAGGGCTGACGGCCGCCGCCGTGACGCACGAGTGCGCGCCCCCGGATTGTCCGGGGGCGCGCACTGGTGCGTGCGGGTCTCAGCCCGCGATGGTCAGCTGCATCAGGGCCTTGGCCGTGTGCATACGGTTCTCCGACTGGTCGAAGACTCGGCTCTGCGCACCCTCGAAGACCTCGTCGTCCACCTCGCGGATGTCGGGGTGCGCGATCGCGGTCTCCGTGTCCAGGAGGTGGAAGGCCGGCAGGCAGTGCAGGTAGATGCTGTCCTCGCGGCCGGTGAGGGCCATGAGGTCGCTCGTCACCTTCAGGTCGCGCAGCAGGTCGATGCGCTCCTGCGTCTGGTCCTCCTCGCCCATGGAGACCCAGACGTCGCCGTAGACGCAGGCCGAACCGCTCAGCGCCTCCTCGGGCGACTCCGTGACCAGCACCCGGGCCCGCTCCGACTCGCGCCCGGCGAGCAGTTCCTTGATCAGCTCGGGGTCGGGCTGGAGCGGCTTCGGTGCGAGGATGCGCAGGTCGAGGCCGAGCTTGGCGGCGGCGATGGCCAGGGTGACGGCCATGTTGTTGCGGCCGTCACCGACGTACGTCAGCGGGAGCCCCTCCAGGTCGCCGAAGTTCTCGCGCAGGGTGAGCAGGTCGGCGAGCACCTGGGTGGGGTGGTAGCTGTCGCACAGGCCGTTCCACACGGGAACCCCCGCGTACTGGGCGAACTCGGCCACCGTGGCGTGCTCGTAGCCGCGGAACATGATGCCGTCGAAGACGCGACCGAAGACGCGCGCGATGTCCCGGACGGACTCCTTGACGCCGAAGCGGATGTCGTCGCCGTTGAAGATCTCCGGGTGCGCGCCGGACTGCGTCGAGGCGACGACGAAGGAGACGCGCGTACGGGTGGAGGGCTTCAGGAAGATCAGGGCGATGTTCTTGCCGGCCAGGGCGGGCACGTTCACCCCGAGGGCGGTGCGCTCCTTGAGGTCGGCCGCCTTGGCCAGCAGCTCGCGGATCTCGTCGCCGCTGAGCTCGCGCAGGGACAGCAGGCTGCGCCCCTTGAGGCCCGAAATCGTCACGGCACTACCTCCGAAGTCTGACCAGCCCCGACGGCACTGGGTCGATGGCTGGGTCGATAATCATGCAGACCTTTACATTAACATGCAGCCTCAACAGGTCAACCGCGTGCGCCGGAGGTCACACATACGAAAGGGGCCGGACTCCGACGAGTCCGGCCCCTTCCCCCCTTCAGCTCTTCAGCTCTTCAGCTCACCGCTCGGCCGACACCGCCCAGCGCAGGCCGTCCGCCGAGGGCACGAGACCGCCTTCGAACAGGGCGTCCGACGGATCGAGGTCGCCGCCGAGCGCGGCCTGCACCTGGATCTGGGTGCCCTGCTCCATGACGCTGCCCATGATCTCCGACTGGTACAGCGGCGTGGCGTCGTCCCCGCCGGTCCGGTCCACCTGGGCCACCGACCGCTCCAGCTCACCGGCGGTGTTCCTGAACCGCGTCCGCACCGACTCGGCGTCCACGAAGGCGCCGTCGAGGGAGGCCACCCCGCCCACCAGCTCGACGAACGCCTCCAGCTCGGAGTCCGCGAAGCTGTTGACCTTCTTCGCCTGCCAGAAGTACGACTCGTGGTCGCTGTTCATGTCGTAGAACGACACCAGGAACTCGTAGAACAGGCCGAACTCGTGGCGGTAGCGCGCGTCGAACTCGGCGAAGCTCTCCTCCTCGCCGATGTCGCCCGCCAGCACGGAGTTGATGGACCGCGCGGCGAGCAGCGCGCTGTAGGTCGCCAGGTGCACCCCGGAGGAGAAGACCGGGTCGAGGAAGCAGGCGGCGTCCCCGACCAGCACCATGCCCGGACGCCAGTAGCTGTTGTTGCTGTACGAGTAGTCCTTGCGGACGCGCACCTGGCCGTAGACGCCGTCCGTGACGCGCTCGGCGTCGGACAGCAGGTCGGCGATGCGGGGGCACTTCTCGATGAGCTGCGAGAGCGCCTCGGACGGGTCGCCCTGCACCGACTCGGCGAACTCGCGGTGCACCACCGCGCCCACGCTGGTGAGGGTGTCGCTCAGCGGGATGTACCAGAACCAGCCCTCGTCGAAGGCGGCGCAGAAGATGTTGCCCTGCTTCGGCGCGGGCATCCGCTTGCCGCCCTCGTAGTACCCGAAGATCGCGATGTTGCGGAAGAAGTCCGAGTACGTGCGTTCGCCGCCCGCCTGACGGTGGATCCGGCTCTTGTTGCCGGACGCGTCGACGACGTAGCGCGCGTTGACCGTGTGCCGCGTGCCGTCCGCGTCGGTGTAGACGACGCCGCGGACCCGCTCGGCGTCCTCGATCACCTCGGTCACGGAACAGTTCTCACGCACGTCCACGCCGAGCTTGCGGGAGTGCTTGAGCAGGATGTCGTCGAACTTCATCCGCTCGACCTGGTACGCATGAGAGGTCGGACCGGCCATCCGCGGCGAGATCGCGAAGGCGAACGACCACGGCTCGGGGTTGGTGCCCCACCGGAAGGTGCCGCCGAGCTTGCGCGTGAAGCCGGCCTTCTCCACCTCGTCGGCCACGCCCAGCATCCCGCAGATGCCGTGCACCGTCGCGGGCAGCAGCGACTCGCCGATCTGGTACCGCGGGAAGGTCTCCTTCTCCAGCAGCAGCACCCGGTGACCCTGCTTGGCGACGAAGGACGCGACGGTCGAGCCGCTCGGGCCACCGCCGACCACGACGACATCGAACTCTTCTGAGGACAACGGTCAATCTCCTTAACTTGTCAGGCGTGGACGCGGTCGCAGCACCGGCCGCTCGCGCTTGCGCGCCACGGCCAGCCGGCCCGAGAGCTTCTCGACCGTGGTCGCGTTGAACAGATCCGGGATGGCCAGCTCGACGCCCAGCGTCGAGCGGATCCGGGACACCAGACGGGTCGCGAGGAGCGAGTGGCCGCCCAGCTCGAAGAAGTCGTCGTCGATGCCGACCGCCGGTACGCCGAGCAGCTCGGCGAAGAGCCGGCACAGCACTTCCTCGCGCTCGTTCCGCGGCCCCCGGCCGGTCCCGGCGCCGGCCCGGCCCGGTGCGGGCAGCGCGCGCCGGTCCACCTTGCCGTTCGGTGTCAGCGGCAGCTCCTCCAGCACGACCAGGGCCGAGGGGACCATGTGGTCGGGCAGGGAGGCCTGGAGGTGCGCCTTGACCGCGGCACTCAGGGAGACGGCCTCCGCGGCCAGGGACGGGTTGTTGGTCAGCGGCCGGGGACCGGAGCGCCGCGGCAGGTACCCGGTCGTGGGCACCCCCGTCGCGTTCCGCTCCACGAACAGGACGTCGAGCGTTCCGTCCTCGCCCGGAGGCAGCACCAGAGCGCGGTAACCGGCCCGGTCGGCGGGCCCGGCGAAGTCCCCGGGTTCCGGGAGCGTGCCGTCGCGCCGCGCCAGCCTGTCCCTCGCCTCGTCGGGCGTGCCGCCGTCGGCCAGGACGCGTACCGCCGCGAGTTCGTACTCGACCCGCGTGTCGGGCACGCCGCGCAGCCGCACGGGCGCGGGGTGCGCCGCGGCCAGCCGGTCCGCCAGCGCGTCCAGGCCGGTGACGTCGGCGCCCCAGGTGACCTCACGGGCGCCGTCGGTGTCGACGCGTTCGTGCGGCTGCTTGTGGAGGACGACGTCGAACCGGTGCGCGGTCAGTTCGTTGCGGAAGTCCGACCGCTTGACACGCAGGTCCGCCGCCGCGTCGAGGCCGGTGAAGAACGCCGGGTCGATCAGCAGTTCCTTCTCCAGCGACACGGACTGCTCGATCGCCGCGCGCAGCGCCCTGCCGTCCGACGTGCCGCCCGGGCGGCCCAGCTCGACAGCGGTGCGCAGCGCTTCGAGGAGGTGGATGTTGCGCGCGTCGCCGACGAACACCCGGCCGCCCGGGGCCAGCAGCCCGAGCAGTCCCCGCAGGGCCTTCTCCAGGTAGTCGGCGTTCGGGAAGTACTGCACGACGGAGTTCAGCACCACGGTGTCGAAGTGGCCCCGGGGCAGCCCGTCGAGGTCGTGGGCCGGCTGGACGCGCACCTCGACGCGGCCGTCGAGCCGCGGGTCCTTGGCCACCTGGCCGCGGACTCCCTCGACGATCTGGGGCGAGATGTCGGTGCCCCAGTAGCTCTCGCACTCCGGCGCGATCTTCGACAGGAGCAGTCCGGTGCCCATGCCGATCTCCAGCACGCGCCTCGGCCGCAGCGCGAGGATCCGCTCCACGGTGTCGTCCCGCCAGGCGCGCATCTGCTCGACGGGGATCGGCCGGCTGTCGTAGCTGCTGTTCCAGCCGGAGAAGTCCTCGCCGAACTCGGCCGCTTCGCCGCCGGTGTAGAGCGAGTCGTACGTGAGCTGCCACTCCTGCACCTGCCGCTCGTCCCGGTCCCTCGCCACGGCGGGATCGTCCCCGCTCGGGACGAGATAGCCGACCAGGCGCTTGCCGCCCGGCTGGTCCTCGCGGGGCACCACGACGGCCTGCGCCACGCCGGGGTGGGCGGTCAACGCCGCCTCCACCTCGCCCAGTTCGATGCGGAAGCCGCGGACCTTGACCTGGTCGTCGGAGCGGCCGACGAACTCCAGCTGGCCGTCGCCGCGCCACCGGACCACGTCCCCGGTCCGGTACATCCGCTCCCCGGAAGCGCCGAACGGGCAGGCCACGAACCGCCCCGCGGTCAGTCCCGGGCGCCGCAGATAGCCGCGCGCCAGGGCTTCACCCGCGATGTACAGCTCGCCCGCCACGCCCGGCGGAGTGGGCCGCAGCCGGTCGTCGAGGACGTAGAGCCGGGTGTTGTCCAGCGGCCGTCCGATGGGGGGCTGGGCGCCGTCGGGGACGAGCTGGTCGCTGACCGTGGCGCAGACGGTGGCCTCGGTCGGGCCGTAGGCGTTGACCATCCGGCGGCCGGGCGCCCAGCGGGCCACGAGGTCGGGCGGGCAGGCGTCACCGGCCATGATCAGCATCATCGGCGCGGGCAGGCCGTCGTCCGGCAGGGCCGCGAGCACCGGCGGCGGCAGGGTCACGTGGGTGACGCCCTGCTCGTGCATCAGCGCGCTCAGCCCCGGCCCCGGCAGCGTCTTCTCGCGCGGCGCCACGATCAGCGTCGCGCCGGCCAGCAGCGCCATGCACATGTCGGAGAACGCGCCGTCGAAGCTGGGCGAGGCGAACTGGAGCACGACGCTGTCCCGCTCGACCTCCAGGCGCTCGATCTCGCTGCCCATCCGGCTCGCGATGCCCGCGTGGGAGACCACCACGCCCTTCGGTACGCCCGTGGAGCCGGAGGTGTAGATGACGTAGGCGGCGTGGCCCGGCCGCAGGGGCGCGACCCGGTCGGCGTCCGTCAGGTCCTCGCCCGGCAGCAGGGAGACGGCCGAGCGGGTCTCCTCGTCGAGGACGATCCGCTCAAGGCCCGCGGGCAGCGGGACCGTGCTGTCCGCCGCGGTCACCACGTACCGCGGCGCGGCGTCGCCCAGCATGAACGCGACGCGTTCCGCGGGGTAGTCCGGGTCCACCGGCAGATAGGCGGCACCCGCCTTCAGCACCGCCAGCATGGCCGTGGTCAGCTCGATCGACCGGGGCAGCGCGAGCGCCACGTAGTCGTCGGGGCCCACGCCGTGCGCGGCCAGGTGCCGGGCCAGCCGGTTGGCGTGTCCGTTCAGCTCCCGGTAGGTGAGCGCGGTGCCCTCGCCGCGGACCGCGACCGCGTCGGGGACCGCGGCCACCTGCGCCTGGAAGAGTTCCGGGAAGACCGTCGGGGTGACGTCCCGGTCCGTGTCGTTCCACTCGTGCAGCACCAGCCGCCGCTCGGCGGAGTCGAGGACGTCGATGTCGGCGAGACGGGTGTCCGGGTCGGCCGTCATCACCTCGAAGACCTGGACGAGACGGTCCAGCATCCGCTCGACGGTGGCCGGGTCGAACAGCTCGACGGCGTACTCGACCACACCGGTCAGTCCGCGCGGCGCGCCCTGCTCGTCGAACTGCTCGAACACGCTGAAGGCCAGGTCGAACTTGGCGGTGTCGGTGTAGAGCTGCTTGGCCTCGACCTCTAGGCCGGGCAGCCGGAACTCGACGTCGGCCAGGTTCTGGAACGCCAGCATCACCTGGAACAGCGGGTGGCGCGACGTCGACCGGCTCGGGTTGAGGATCTCCACCAGGCGCTCGAACGGCAGGTCCTGGTTGGCGTAGGCGTTGAGGTCCGTCTCCCGTACGCGTGCGATGAGTTCGCGCAGGGAGGGGTCGCCGCCGAGGTCGGTGCGCAGCACCAGGGTGTTGACGAAGAACCCGACGAGTTCGTCCAGGCTCTCGTCGGTGCGGCCCGCGATGGCCGTGCCGATGGGGATGTCCGTACCGGCGCCCAGCCTGCTGAGGAGTGCGGACAGACCCGCCTGCACCACCATGAACAGGCTCGCGTCGCTCTGCCTCGCCAGCTCGGTGAGCCGGGTGTGCAGGCCCGCGCTCATCTCGAACCGGGCGGTGGCGCCCCGGTAGCTGGCGATCGCGGGGCGCCGGCGGTCCACGGGCAGCGGCAGCTCGTCGGGCGCGCCGTCCAGGGCCTTCGCCCAGTACCTGATCTGTTCGTTGATCCGGCTGTCCGGGTCGTCCTCGGTGCCGAGCAGCCGCTGCTGCCACAGCGTGTAGTCCGCGTACTGCACGGGCAGTTCGGGAGCGCCGTCGTCGAGCCCGGCGGCCCGTGCCCGGTAGGCGGCCGCCAGGTCGTCCGAGAGCGGGGCCATCGACCAGCCGTCGCCCGCGATGTGGTGGATCACCAGGGCCAGTACGTGCTCGGTCGGGGACAGCGCGAAGAGGTGCGCGCGCAGCGGCGGATCGACGGCCAGGTCGAACTCGCGGCCGCAGAACGCGGCGACCTCGGCGTCGAGGCCCTGCTCGGTGGCGTCGGTGCACGGCAGTTCGGGCCGGACGTCGAGGACCCGCTGGAACGGCACCCCGTCGACCTCGCCGAACACCGTCCGCAGGGCCTCGTGCCGGTCGCTCAGGTCCCCGAGCGCCGCGGCGAGTGCCGCGCGGTCGAGGTCGCCGGTCAGCCGCAGCACGGCCGGCATGTTGTACGTCGCGCTCTTGCCCTCCATCTGGCCGAGGAACCACAGGCGGCGCTGGGCGAAGGACAGCGGCAGCCGGTCGGGCCGCTCGGCGCGGGTCACGGCGGGCCGCAGCGAGCCGCCGACCTCGTCGAGGCGCCGCGCCAGCTCGGCCACCGTGGGCGCGCCGAAGATGTCGCGGACGGTGAGTTCCACGCCGAAGGCGGGTCTGATCCTGGCCACCAGCCTGGTCGCGAGGAGCGAGTGCCCGCCGAGGTCGAAGAAGTGGTCGTCGATGTGCACCTTGGGCGCGCCGGTGACGTCCGCGAACAGGCCGCAGAGGATCTCCTCGCGCGGGCTGCGCGGGGCGCGGCTCGGGCCGGTGCCCGCGAACCTGGCGGCGGGCAGCGCGCGCCGGTCCAGCTTTCCGTTGGGCGTCAGCGGGAGCCGGTCGAGGACCACGACCGCCGCGGGCACCAGGTGCCGGGGCAGAACCTCGGCGACCGACCTGCGGGCCTCCACCGGGTCGATGGTGCGCCCCTCGTGCGGCACGGCGTAGGCGATCAGGCGCCGCTCGCCGGGGACGTCCTCGCGGGCCACCACGGCGACCTCGCGCACGGCGTCGTCGGCGGCGAGCACGGACTCGATCTCGCCCGGTTCGATGCGGAAGCCGCGGATCTTGACCTGGTCGTCGGCGCGGCCGAGGAACTCCAGCTGCCCGTCGGCGCGCCAACGGACGAGGTCGCCCGTGCGGTACATCCGCTCGCCCGGGGCCTGTGCGGCCTCGGCCGGGCAGGCGAGGAACCGCTGCGCGGTCAGCGCGGGCTGTCCCTGGTAGCCCCGGGCGAGGCCCGGCCCCGCCAGGTACAGCTCGCCGGTGACGCCCGCGGGCACCGGGCGCAGGGCGCCGTCCAGGACGAGCACCCGCATGTTGTCGATCGGGCGCCCGATCGGCGGGGTCGTGCCGCCGGTCAGGGGGTCCGACATGGTCGCGCAGACCGTGCTCTCGGTCGGGCCGTACGCGTTGAGCATGCGGCGGCCGGGCGACCAGCCGGCGACGACTTCGGCCGGGCACGCCTCGCCCGCCAGGTTGAGGGTGAGGTCCGCGGGCAGTTCGCCGGGCCGCATCGCGGAGAGGACGGCGGGCGGCAGCGTCACATGGGTCAGGGCGTGCTTGGCGGCCAGCTCGGTCAGGGTGATGCCGGGGACGAGCTGTTCGGCGCGCGCGAGCACCAGGGCCGCTCCGGACAGGAGGGCCATCGACACCTCGGAGAACGCCGCGTCGAAGCTCGGCGAGGCGAACTGGAGCACCCGGCTGTTCCCGTCCACCGCCAGCCGGGCGATCTGCCCGAAGGCGAGCGACGCCGCGCCGGCGTGGGTGACGACGACGCCCTTCGGGCGGCCGGTGGAGCCCGACGTGTAGATGACGTACGCCGGGTGGTCCGGCAGCAGGGGGGCGAGCCGGTCGGCGTCGGTCAGGTCGGTGCCGGCCGGGCCGGTGTCCTCGCCGGTGTCGGCATGGGCGGCCGCCCGGTCGTCGAGGGTGATCCGGGGCAGGTCACCCGGCAGGCCCGCCGGGCTCCGCTCGTCGACGACGACGCAGGCGGGCGCAGCGTCCGCGCACATGAACGCGAGGCGCTCCGCCGGGTGTTCGAGGTCGAGGGGCAGGTACGCGCCGCCCGCCTTGGACACCGCGAGCATCGCGGTGATCAGCTCGATCGAGCGCGGCAGCGCCAGCGCGACAACGCTCTCGGGGCCGATGCCGGAGGCGACCAGGGTGCGGGCGAGCCGGTTGGCGCGGCCGTTCAGCTGGGCGTAGGTCAGCTCGGTGTCCTCGAAGAGGAGGGCGGTCGCGTCGGGGGTGCGCGCGGCCTGGGCCTCGAAGAGCGCGGGCCAGGTCGCCGCCGGGTGTGCGCGGGCCGTGTCGTTCCAGGCGTGCAGCACCTGGTGGCGCTCGGCCTCGTCGAGCAGTTCGATGCGGCCGACCTGCACGGCCGGGTCGTCCGCCATCGCCGTCAGGACGCGCAGCAGACCGCGCTGATGGGTCAGGAGGTCCTCTTGGCCGTACAGGGCGCTCGCGTCGAAGTCGACGCGCAGCCCCTGTCCCTCACCGCGGTCGTAGACCGTGATCGACAGGTCCTCGACCAGGCCGCCCGCGAGGTTGTGGGAGGTCATCGGGTGGCCGCCGAAGCCACGGTCGTAGCTGAACGGCAGGACGTTGACCACCGGGCCGACCAGTGACTCGTCCTCCAGGGACAGCCGCTGGTCGCGGCGCATGTCCTCGTAGCGGTACCGCTGGTGGCGCAGCGCCTCGCGGGCGCGGGACAGCACGTGCCGGGCGAGGTCGGCGCAGCTGAGCCCGCTGGTCACGGTCAGGCGCAGCGGCAGCAGGTTGGACACCATGCCGGGCGTCTTGGCGCCGGGGCCGGGCCGTGCCGTCACCGGCAGTCCGAGCACGAGGTCCCGCGCTCCGGTCAGCCGGTGCAGATAGGCGGCCACCGCGGTCAGTACGACGGTGGGCAGCGCCCGCCCGGTGGAGTCGGTCAGCCGCTGCTGGAGGTCCGCGCCGAGCTGTGCCGAGCAGCGCGCGGGCTCGCCGGACGCGCCGGACGACCGCTCGGCCAGGGTCACCGGGTCGGGGCGGTCGGCCAGCTGGGCGTCCCAGTACTCCTGGTCGGCGGCGAAGGAGTCGGAGGCGCGGTAGTCGGCCTCGTCGTCGAGCAGACCGCGCAGCGGCAACGGCTCGGCGCGGTCCGCCCGCTCACCGGCGAGGAGTGCCGAGTACACCTCGGCGACGCGGCGGACCACCATGGCCCCGCTGTAGCCGTCCAGGGCGGCGTGGTGGAACTGGAAGTACCACTGCCAGCGGTCCGCGGCCAGCTTGAACAGCAGCACGGTGTGCAGCGGGCCCCGGGTCAGGTCGACCGGCCGGTCCAGGTCGGCGCGCATCCGCTCCAGCGCGGCGCCCGCGGCGTCCGGCAGCGCGGAGACGTCCACCACGTCCAGGGTGGCGTCGACGTCGGCGGGCCCCGCGACGAACTGCCGTGGTCCGTCCGCCTCTTCGGTGAAGCGGACGCGCAACGCGTCGGTCTCCTCGACGACTTGCCGCCAGGCGGTGCCGAATGCCTCGGGGTCGACGGCTCCGCGGATGTCGAAGTACTCCGCGATCCGGTAGCGCCGGCCGCTGGAGTCGAGTTGATGTCCGTACCAGATTCCGCGCTGTGCCGCGGAAAGGGGCAGCAGGTCACCGCCGACGTTGTTCATGTTCATCCCCGAGGTAGTGGCCGGTGGTCCAGGGCGGTGGACGTCAGGAGGCTTCGCGCAGGCTCTTCGGCCGCATGTCCGTCCAGTTCTCCTCGATGTAGGCCAGGCAGGCCTCGCGGCTGCTCCCGGAGAGCTGCGCGGTCCACCCCTCCGGCACGTCGGCAAATGCCGGCCAGAGCGAATGCTGTCCTTCACCGTTCACCAGAACAGAGAAGACCGCCTCGTTGTCGTCGAACGGATTCGTCATGGGACTCCCCTATCGCATCGGCGCGCTCGAACTGCAGAATTGCCGCCGCGACGGCGTCCCAGCAAGTGGAAGGACGGTACGGGACGGAACGAGACACCGGCAGTTGTGTACCCGCGCGGAGCCCGGCTTGTAGTCTGCCGGGCATACCTGAACTGCTTTTCTCTTCTGAATTGGGGTCAGTGAATTGCTTGCTGGGAAAAGGAAAGAACCCGGCCGGCGGGTAGTGATTACCGGGCTCGGCGCAGTTTCCAGCATCGGCACCTCGGTCACCGAATTCCTCGCCGGACTGCGCTCGGGCCGCAGTGCGGTCCGGCCGATATCCGCGTTCGACACCACCGGCTTCGAGCATGCCAACGGCTGCGAGATAGCCGACTTCGACCCGGGGCGCTGGATCGAGCGGCTCGACCCCGAAGAGCTGGGCCGGGCGGCCCGGTTCGCCGTGGCCGCCGCGAGGATGGCCGCGGATCACGCCGGGCTGACCTCTCAAGTGCTGGCCGACAGCCGCGTCCTGGTGGCCGTCGGCACGACCGACGGCGAGACCCGCGACCTCGACCGTCTGGTGGCGCGGGACCTCGCGGAGCCGGGTGCGGCGGACCCGCGCATCGCCCGCCGGGCCTCCGCCTCCCGCCTCTCGGCCTCCGTCGCCCGCGAGTTCGCGCTCGCCGACGCCGAGGCGGTGACCATCCCGACGGCGTGCGCCGCCGGCAACTACGCGATCGGCTACGGCCTCGACGCCATCCGCGCGGGCGACGCCGACCTGGCCTTCTGCGGCGGCGCGGACGCGGTCTGCCTCAAGACCTTCGCCGGGTTCTACCGGCTGGGCACCATCGCCCCCGACGTCTGCCGCCCCTTCGACCTCGACCGCAAGGGCATCCTCACCGGCGAGGGCTCGGGGATCCTGGTCCTCGAAAGCCTGGAGTCGGCGCTCGCCCGCGGCGCCCGCATCCACGCCGAGGTGCTGGGATACGGCCTCAACTGCGACGCGTACCACCAGGTCGCGCCGCTGGAGGAGAGCGTCGCAGACTGCATGCGGCTCGCGGTCGAGGACGCGGGCGTCAAGCCGGAGGAGGTGGACCTCATCTCGGCGCACGGCACCGGCACGAAGGCCAACGACAGCACCGAGGCGAGCGCGATCCACGCGGTCTTCGGCGACCGGCCGCCGCGCACGGTGTCGATGAAGTCCATGCTCGGGCACACCATGGGCGCGGCCAGCGCGCTGGCCGCGATCGGCTGCACCCTGGCCCTGGAGCACGGCTTCATCCCGCCGACCATCAACCACACCACGACCGACCCCGACTGCGGCCTCGACTGCGTGCCCAACGAGTCGGTGGCGGCGGACCTGCGGATCGTGCAGAACAACGGGCTCGCCTTCGGGGGCAACAACGCGGTGGTCATCCTCGGCCGCTACGACGGAGGAGCAGCGTGACAGGCATACGACCCGTCATCACGGCATGGTCGGCGATCTCGCCCTTCGGGTTCGGCGCGGACGCCTTCCGGGCGGGGCTGCGGGGCGGGGTTCCGGCCGCCGCCCCAGGGGCCGGGGCCGCCCGGCTGGTTCCGGACTTCGACGGCCGTGCCGTGCTCGGCAAGAAGGGCACCCGTTCGATGGACCGGGTCACCGCGCTGTCGGTGGCGGCGGTCCGCGAGCTGGTGGACCGGCCGGACGCGCCCGCCGCCCCGGCCGGTGGCCCGGCCCCCGGCCTGGTGCTCGGCACCACCGGCAGCGTGCAGTCCACGATGGACTTCACGCGCAGCTCCCTCGACGGGGAGCGGCCGTTCTACGTCGACGCGGCCCGTTTCCCCAACACGGTGATGAACTGCGCGGCCGGCCAGTGCGCGATCTGGCACGGGCTCAAGGGCCCGAACGCGACGGTCGCGGGCGGCCGCGCGGCCGGTCTCCTCGCGCTGAACTACGCGCGCAGGCTGCAAGCGGGCGGCCGCGCGGGGACGCTGTACTGCGGCGGCGCCGAGGAGTACTCCGACGCGCGGGCGCACCTGCACCAGCACGCGCAGGGCACCCCGGGCACCCCCGGCACCGCGGTTCTCGGCGAGGGGGCGGCGGTACTGCGCCTGGAGCCGGGCGGATCCGGCGCCGACGGCGCCGCCGAGCGGGACGGCCTGGCGGAGGTCGTCGCGCTGGAGTTCGGCGTGTACGAGGACGCCGGGGAGATCCCCGCGACCCTGCTGCGCTGTCTGCGCCGGGTGCTGGAGCGGGCCGGGGCACGGCCCGAGGACGTCGCGCTCGTCGCCCCGGGCGCGGCCGAAGGACCCGAACAGGAGGCGCTCTCCGCGCTGTTCGGCCACCGGCCTCCCGCGCAGACCGACTGCGCCGCACTGATCGGTGACCAGGCGGCCGCCGCGGCCGCCTTCCAGGTCCTCACCGTGCTCGTCCGGGCCGAGGAAGACCCGGCGCTCGCCGGCCGTCTCGCGCTGGTCACCGCGGTCGATCACGACGGCACTCTCGGCTGCGCGCTGCTGCGGCCGTATCCCGCACGCTGACCCAGGCACCGGCCACGGCCATCACCACGGCCCATCACCACGGCGAGGACTCCTTGACCACCACCAGCACCGAAGAGCAGTGGGACGCCATCGTCGTGGGGGGCGGCCTCGGCAGCCTGACCTGCGCCGCCTATCTCGCCGCCGCGGGACGGCGGGTGCTCGTGCTCGAACAGCACGACTGGGCGGGCGGCAACAGCCACGTCTTCCGCCGCCGCCGTGCCTACGAGTTCGACGTCGGCGTGCACTACCTGGGCGACTGCGGGCCCGACGGCGTCATCCCGGCCATCCTGTCGGGCCTCGGCGCGGGCGACCGGGTGCGTTTCCGCGAGCTGGACCGCGACTGCTTCGACGAGGTCCGCGTCCCCGGCCTCACGCTCGACGTGCCCGCCGACTGGAACGCGTACCTGACGCGGCTCCAGCGGGCGCTGCCCGAGGACGCGGAGGGCCTGCGCACCTTCACCGGGATCTGCCGGGCCGTCGGCGGTGAACAACGCTGGGCGCTGCTCACCGACGCCACGCTGCCGCAGATCGCCGCGGGCACCGAGAACGTACGGGCCTGGGGCAGGCGGCCGCTGGCCGAACTGTTCGACCACTGCGGCCTCTCCACCCGGGCCCGCACGGTGCTCGCCGCCCAGTCGCCGAACTACGGCATGGGCCCGGACGTCGCGACGGTGGCCACCCACGCCACGGTGACCGACCACTACCTCCGCGGCGCCTACGTCCCCGAAGGCGGCGGGCAGGTGCTGGCCGCGACGCTCGTCGAGGTCCTGGAGGCGCACGGCGGCGAGCTGCGCACCCGCAGCCGGGTCGCCTCGATCGACGTCACGGACCGCACGGCCACCGGTGTGCGCCTGACGGACGGGACCTCGTTCACCGCGCCGCTGGTGATCTCCGGCGCCGACTACCGGCGCACGGTCCTCGACCTCGTCGGCGAGGAGCACTTCAGCCCGCGCATCGTCCGCGCGACCCGGGAGGCGACGATGGGGCTGCCCTTCGCCACCCTCTACGTCGCCCTCGACCGGCCGCCGGCGCGGCGGTCCGAGGCCAACCTCTGGTGGTACGACCACGAGGACATCGGCGACCTCTACCGCGGACTGCACGCGGGCGAGCAACCCGACGACGTGCGCTTCCTCTTCGTCTCGTTCGCCTCCCTGAAGGAGCCCGGTGCGCGGCACCTGGCCCCTCCGGGACACGCGAACTTCCAGCTGATGACGATGTGCCCGCCCGGCTACCGGCACTGGGGCGTCGAGCGGGGGCCGGCCGAGGGAGGCCGCTACCGCCGCGAGCCCGCCTACCTGGCGGAGAAGCAGCGCTTCACGGAGGCCGTGCTGCGAGCCGGGGAGCGGGCGCTCGGGCCGTTCCGGGAGCACATCACGCATCTGGAGCTGGCCACCCCGCTGACCCAGGAGCGCTACACGCTCTCCACCGGCGGCTCCCCGTTCGGCCTGGCCACCTGGGGCGCCACGGGCGCCAGGCCGGACACCGCGACCGGCGTCGGGGGCCTGCACGTCGTCGGCCAGAGCACCCGCTACGGCAGCGGCATCACGGGCGTGATGGTCAGCGGCATCGCCTGCGCCTCCCGGATCCTCGGGCGGCGGCTGCTGACCGCGGCGCACACGGGCGCGGTCTTCGGGGACCGGGACAGGCTGCCCGCGCGCGCCGCGGACTGGGATCCCCTCGCCGTCTCCCGGGGGGCGGCGCGGCGGGACGCGCGCGGACTGGCCAAGGTGGACTGACTCCGCAAAGGCGCGAAAGCGCGAAGGGCGTGTCCGCGACGTCACCTCGTCGCGGACACGCCCTCAGTGTGTTCGGTCAGCGCTTGACGGCGAGCGTCAGGCCGTCGGCGAACGGCAGCATGCACAGGTCGACCCGGTCGTCGCCGCGCAGCTTGGTGTTGAAGGAGCGCAGCGCCCGGGTCTCGGAGTCCTGCACCGACTCGTCGATGACCCGCCCGGACCACAGCACGTTGTCGGCGGCCAGCAGCCCGCCCGGCCGCAGCAGGGTCAGGGCGTACTCGTAGTACGTCTCGTAGCCCTCCTTGTCCGCGTCCAGGAACACGAAGTCGTAACCGCCGGCCGCGCCCTCCTCCTCGACGAGGGCGGCCAGGCTCTGCCGGGCGTCGCCGATCCGCAGGTCCACCTTGTCCGCCACGCCCGCCCGCTCACAGTGCCCGAGCGCGGTCCTCGCCCACTCGTCGCTGATGTCGCAGGCCGTGACGCGGCCGTCGGCGGGCAGGGTCAGCGCGGTGCGCAGCAGGCTGTAGCCGGTGAAGACCCCGACCTCCAGGGTCCGCTTGGCGCCGATGGCGCGCAGCAGCACGGACAGGAACTGGCCCTGCTCGGGCGAGACCTGCATGTTGCGCTCGTCGAGCCGCGAGGTCTCCTCGCGCAGCTCGGCGAGCGGCGCCGGTTCGGACAGGGAGACGTCCGCGATGTAGTCCTGGAGTTCCTCGGTGATGCTGACCTGGATTCTCATGTCTTCGCTCTCAGTGTGATGTCGGCCGGCCGGGCATGGGTCACCGCCGGGTCAGGAAGTCACAGCCGGGTCAGGAACCGCTGCACCTCGGCGACCAGGTGGTCGACCGATTCGGCGGCGAAGAGCACCGGCATGCAGTCCGTGTCGTCGAAGTCCTGCGCCACGATGTCCGCGGTGTCGAACGGCCGCAGCTCCACCTTGTCCAGCGACTCCATCTCCGCGACCGAGGACAGCAGGGCCGCGCCGCACACCCGGGGCCGGCCGCCCTCGTACACGACACCGGTCTCGATGGTGAACCAGAAGACGTGGACGAGGTCCCGCATGGCCTCCGGTGTGGAGACCCGCCGGGCGGCCTCGCCGAAGCTCCGGTACAGGTCCGCGAAGACGGGGTCGCCCAGCATCACGGCGTGGCCGACCAGTTCGTGCAGGACGTCCGGTTCCGGGGAGTGGTAGGGCGAGTCGGGGCGCCGCAGGTACTGCGTGGCGTGGAACCCGCCGTCCGCGAACGCGCCGAGGAAATCCTTGGCGGGGACGGTGCCTTCGGCGGGCCGCAGGTGGAAGCCGGTCAGGCCGGTCAGCACCGGTGAGACCTCGGCCAGTTGCGGGACCCGGTGCCGGTGGAGGACGACGGCCTCGGCGGCCCGCCGGTAGTTCGCGCACGCCACTTCCGCGTGCAGGGAACCCAGTTTGGCGGTGACCGTCTCCCAGAGGGCGTCCTCCTCCTCCGTATAGGCAATGACCGGCAGCGGTTCACCGGGCTGCCATTCCCTTGCCTTTTGCTGACGCGTGGCCTTCTGGCGCTCATATTCATCAGTCATCGCGTCTTTTTCACCCATCCCCTCGAAGTTGCGGCGCAACTCCCCCTCATTACCGATTACGCACGCTAACCCACGGCCCCGCGGGCGGGATACGAGGAGCGGCTGTCTCGTTCCGTCCCGTGCCGTCCATGACCTTGCGGGACAGCGCCCGCCCGCATGAGATCTGAACTACTGAACCGATGCTCAACTCGCATGCGGAGAAATCCACATGCCGGAGAAAGAGGTCACGACTGTGGCAACGACCACCGACGCCAATTTCGCGAAGATTAAGGAAATCGTCTGCGAAATCCTTGAGCTCGAAGAGGAAGAGGTCACGACCGAGGGCCTGTTCAACGAGGAGTACGGCGCCGACTCGCTGCGCGCCATCGAGATCCTGGGTGCGCTGGAGCGTGAGTTCGGGGTGGTCATCGACCAGGCCGAGCTGGGCCGGATGACGAACCTCCAGGGCGTCTACGACGTGGTCTCCGAAACCGCGGGCTGGGCGAAGAAGTAACCCCTCCGCACAGGGAATGAGGAGCTGATGGCGTCACGTGACAGGCGGGTGGTCCTGACCGGCCTCGGAGTGCTGTCGAGCATCGGGACCGGGGTCGAGGAGTTCACCGCCGGCCTGCGGTCCGGGCGCAGCGGTGCCGGGCCGATCACGGTGTTCGACACCGCCGGCTTCGAGCACTCCACCGGCTGCGGGCTCGGCGAGTTCGACGCGGAGGCCTGGATCCAGAACCTTCCCGTCGACTCGCTGGGCCCCGCGACCCGGTTCTCCGTGTCGGCGGCGCGGATGGCGGTCGCGGACGCCGGTCTCGACCTCGGGACGCTGCGCGAGCGGCCCGGCATGATCTCCATCGGCACCACCGACGGCGAGTCGCGCGACTTGGACGAGCTGGTGGAGACCCAGCTGGCCCACGGCCACGCGGCCATGGACCGGCAGGTCGCGAGCCGCCTGCGGGCCGCCCGGCTGTCCTCGGCCGTGGCCCTGGAGCTGGGCCTCACGGACGTGGAGGCGGTGACCATCCCGACCGCCTGCGCCGCCGGCAACTACGCCATCGGCTACGGCTACGACGCGGTCCGCTCCGGGGACGTCGACTTCGCCCTGTGCGGCGGCGCGGACGCCATGTGCCGCAAGACCTTCGCCGGTTTCTACCGGCTCGGCACCATCGCCCCCGACCTCTGCCGCCCCTTCGACGCCGACCGCAAGGGCATCCTCACCGGTGAGGGCGCCGGCGTACTGGTCCTGGAGGACCTGGAGTCGGCGCTCGCCCGCGGGGCCCGCATCTACGCCGAGGTGCTCGGCTACGGCCTCAACTGCGACGCCTACCACCAGGTCGCGCCGGACCTCTCCAGCGTGGCCCGGGTGATGTCGCTCGCGCTGGAGAACGCGGGCGTGCAGCCGCACGAGGTCGACCTCATCTCGGCCCACGGCACCGGCACGAAGGCCAACGACATCACGGAGTCCCAGGCGATCCGGGAGATCTACGGCGACGAGCCGCCGCGCACGGTGTCGGTCAAGTCGATGCTCGGGCACACCATGGGCGCGGCGAGCGCGCTGGCCGCGATCGCCTGCGCGCTGGCGATCACCCACCGCTTCATCCCGCCGACCATCAACCACAACCGCACCGACCCGGAGTGCCGGATCGACTGCGTGCCCAACCACGCCGTCGAGGCGGACCTGCGGATCGTGCAGAACAACGGTCTCGGCTTCGGGGGCAACAACGCGGTCGCGGTCCTGGGCCGGTACGAGGAGTCCCGTTGAGCGAGCACGCAGGCTGGCCGATCGCCGGAACCGGCGCGGTGGCCTCCATCGGCCGGACCCCGGCCGAGATCTTCGATTCCCTGTGCGCGGGCACGTCCGGCCTGCATCCGATGCGGGGCTTCGAGCGGTCGTACTACACGGGCGACCGGCTGTACGAGATCGACGACCGCGGCGCCGCCGGGGACGTACCGGGGCGGGCCACCGCCTTCCTCCTCGAAGCGATCGCGCAGGCGCTCGCCGAGGCCGGTGTCGACGAGCGGCTCGGCGACATCCCGGTACTGGTCGGCACCGGCCTGCGGGAGCTGCGCTCGGTCGAGCTGTGGGCCCGCGGCGAAGTCCCGTACACGGCCGGGGAGCTGCACTTCGGCACCGCGCTGCGGGAGCGCTTCGGCGCGACCATGACCCACACCGTCTCCAACGCCTGCTCGGCGTCGCTCTACGCGCTGTCGCTGGGCACCGACCTGCTGGCGGCGGGCGCCGAGACCGTGGTCGTGGCCGGTGTCGACGCCGTCACCGAGAGCATGGTGGGGATCGCCGACCGGCTCCAGTCGGTGGCACCGGACGCCGTACGCCCCTTCGACCGCAACCGGAGGGGCACGATCCTCGGCGAGGGCGCCTCGGCCGTGGTGCTGCGCCGCACCGAGGACCCGGCCCGTCCGGCCCCCGGCCGGGTGCGCGGCGTAGCCGTCAACTGCGACGCCCACCACACCACCGCCCCGGAGCCCGGCAGCATCGCCACCGCGATCCGCGACGCGCACCGCAGGGCCGGTGTCACCCCCGAGGACATCGACCTGGTGATGCTGCACGGCACCGGAACCCACGCCAACGACGCCGCCGAAGCCCGGGCCATCCGGGCGGTGTTCGGCCCCGCCCCCCAGAAGGCACTGATGACGGCAATGAAGTCGATGACCGGCCACACGTCCGGAGCCTCCGGACTGCACAGCCTGATCGTCGCGCTGCGGGCCATGGAAGGCGGTCTCGTCCCGCCGACGCTCGGTCTGGACGAACCGATCGAGGACGTCGAGGAGTTCCGGATCGTGCGGGACGCGGCCGCACCGGCGGACCTGGCCCTTGCGCAGGTCAACGCCTTCGGCTTCGGCGGGATCAACGCGGTCGCACTCGTGGCCGGCCGGCGATGAGCGCGGTCGCCACGGGCGTGGGCCTGGCCGTGCCGGGCGCGCGGACCGCCACACAGCTCACCACGCACACCGCCGAGGGCGCCGATCCGTTCGACCCCGCGGCCCTGATCGGCAAGAAGGGCCTGCGCTATCTGGATCAGGCGACCCGGCTCGCGCTCTGCGCCGCGCGGGACGCGCTGAACGCCGCCGGTCTGATGACCGGCGACGCGCGGCTGACCACGCCCCCCGGCGGTGGCGCCCCGGCCGTGGCCGCCGAGCTGCTGGTGCCCGGCGAGTCGGTCGCGGTCGTCGTCAGCTCGAACTTCGGCAACCTGGACTCGGTGTGCGAGGTCGCCACGGCCATCGCGGCCGACGGCGGCACCCGGCTCCTCAGCCCCGTCTACGCCCCGCGTCTTTCGAGCAACGTCACCGCCTCCGAGATCGCGATCAGGTTCGGGCTGCGCGGCCCGAACCTCATGCTGTGCAACGGCCCGACCTCCGGCCTCGACGCGGTGCACTGGGCCACGGTGCTGCTGGCGGCCGGCCGCGCCCGGCACGTCCTGGTGGTCGGCGCCGAGCCCGCCAACGACGTCGTACGCCGCCTCACCGGGCACGCGCACCCGCTCGACGGCGCCGCGGCGCTGGTCCTCGAGTCCCCGGCGGCCGCGGCCGGGCGCGGCGCCCCGGTGCTCGCCGGTCTCCACGGCTACGTCCGCACCGGCTCGCTCGCCGACTGCCTCTTCGCGCTCGGCGGCGCCCCCCATGCCTGGCTCGCGCCGCGGCAGGCGCCGGTGGACGCCCTGCCGGGCGTGCCCCGGCACGATCTGGAGGACCGCTGGGGCCCGGCGTCGGGCGCGCTGGGGGTCCTCCAGTGCGCCGCCGCGGTAGGGCACTTCGCCGCGGGCGGCGGCGGCCCGGTGTACGCGGTCGCCGGTACGGACTCCGACGACGCGGTCGCCGGGCTCGTCCTCACCGCGCCGGGCGGCGCGGTGACCGGGAGCGGGGTGGCCCGCGCGTGAACGTGGCGTCCCCGGCCGACGGCATACGGCCCGTGCTGCTCCGTCAGCGCACGATCAGCGACGGCGAAGGGCCCCGCGTACTGCTGCTGCACGGCATGGCGGACAGCGCCACCGTGTGGGAGCGGCTGCTCGCGCTGGCCCCCCGGCACGCGGAGCTGCGCCGCGCCGAGATCCACACGGCCGAACTGCCCTGGCGCGGCACCGGACCGTCCGACTGGGCGCACCGCCTCGACTCCGCCTCGTGGCTCGCCGAGGCCCTCGACGAACTCGCGGACACCGTGGGCCCGGCCGACGTCGTGGTGGCGCACTCCTTCTCCGCCATGCTGCTGCTCGACCTGGCCTGTGGCGCGTCCGCGCGCACCGGACGCGCCGGGCACCAGCTGAAGGGGATGCTCCTGCTGTCCCCCTTCTTCCGGCCCCGGCCCGAGGACTTCGACTGGAACACCATGGCGGGGCTGCCTGAGCAGTTCGTCCGCACCATGGAGGAGGGCATCCGGGTGGCGGCCGGACCGCGGTCGAAGCCGGAGCTGCACCGCGCCCTGGCGGAGCGGCTGTGCGAGACGATCGGCCCCTACGGCTGGTCGCGGTTCTTCGAGCTGTACCTCCGCACGCCGTGGCTGCGCCCCACCGAGGTGCGCACGCCCGTGCTGGTCGTGTCCGGTGCCGAGGACCGCATCGCGGTGACCGGGGAGGCACAGGACCTGGTCGCCCGGATGCCCTCGGCGGCCCTGCACACGATCGAGGAGACCGGGCACTTCCCGATGGCCGAGCGGCCCGCGCAGTTCGCCGACGCGCTCGGCGGTTTCCTGCGACGCATCCGCGCCACCCCCGAAGCGGCCGGGGAACGGCCCCGTTCAACGCTAATGGAGCGAATCTGATGGCTGACATCGACACCGCGGTCAAGAACGTGCTCACGGAGACCACCACGGTCACCCTCACGCCCGGCTACGAGGGCGCGAACATCGGCACGTACATCGGCTTCAAGCACGTCAACTACCTCGTCGAGAAGGCGGTCATCGAGCACTTCCGGCGGCAGGGCCTGCCGGTCGGCGAGCTGTACGAGGAGTACGGCCTCGGCTTCGACCTCGTCGACCTCGAAGCCCGCCTGCGCGGCGGGGTGTTCGTCGACGACGAGGCCTCGCTGGAAGTGCGGCCGGTGACGGGCGACGACGACACCGCGTTCCGGTTCAAGGTGGCGATCACCGTCCTGCGCGACGGCGAGCCGAAGAAGATCGTCACCGCCTCGGCGGCGGCCGTGCTGCGCCGGGACGAGGACGACCGGCGGCTGCCGGGCCGGGTGCCGGCCCCCGCCGCGCTCGACCGCTTCACCGTGGCCACCCTCGGCACCCCGGAGCCCGGCGACGCCGTCCCGGCCACGGGTGAGGACCTGCCGTCCGGCGGCTCGACCGACCAGGACCCCGTGCTCGACCAGCTGCTCGCCGGGCGCAACGGCCACGGCTGGAAGTTCCGCGTCCCGTATCCGTACGTGCACTTCTTCAGCCGCATGCACATGTCGTCGTACCTGCGGCAGATGGAGGAGGCCAAGCACCGCTTCGTCGACGCCCGCGGCATCTCCATCGGCGCGCAGCTGGCCGAGCGCAACTGGATCCCGGCGGTCACCCACTCCCGCATCGAGATCCTCGGCGAGGCCCTGCTCGAAGAGGACCTCTACACCGTCTACACGGTCGAGAGCGTCTTCAAGAACCTGCTCTACACCTCGCGCATGGACTGCTACGTGGTGCGCGAGGGGCACCTGGTCAAGATGGCCACGGGTGTCATCACGCACGGCTACGGCGTCGTGGAGAACGGCAACCAGGCCCGGGTCGTCACCTGGGACGAGCGGATCGACCGGGCCATCAAGGGCCTGCCCGGCGAGGAGTCGTGACGACGCCCGTCATCACCGCCTGGTCCGCGGTCTCGCCCTTCGGCCTCGGCCGGGGGGCCTTCGCGGCCGGAGTCGCGGCGGGGACGTCCGCGGTGACCCGGCCCGATGACTGGCCCGTCCCGCGGCAACGGGTCGCGCGGGTACCGGGCTTCGTCGCCGCGGAGGTGCTCGGCCGCAAGGGCACCCGGTCGATGGACCGGGTCTCGGCGCTGACCGCGGCCGCCGCCGACGAGCTGCTCGGTGCCGACAGCCGCCACCGCGACGTCGCGGCCGGTGAGGGGGCGGCGCTCGTGCTCGGCACCACCGCCGGCAGCAGCACGAGCATGATGGACATCACCCGGGACACGCATACGCGCGCGATGCCGTTCCACATCGACACGCCGCGGATCCCCAACGCCATCATGAACAGCTCCGCCGCGCAGTGCGCCATCCGGCACCACCTCAAGGGCCCCAACACGACCGTCGCGGGCGGCAGGGCCGCCGGACTGTTCGCGCTGCGCTACGCCCTGCGGCTGCTCTCCTTCGGCCACGCGCGCTCGGTGCTCTGCGGCGGCGCCGAGGAACTCACCGAGGACCGCGCCTGGCTGGAACACCTGTCCGGTGACCCGGACCGGCCGACCACGCTCGGCGAGGGCTGCTCACTGCTGCTCCTCGAACCCGCCGCGCCCCCGGACGCGCCGGTGCTCGCCGAGGTCCTCGGCGTCACCCTCGGCGTGTTCCGCGACGGCGAGCAGGACGCCGCGCTCGCGGACTGCCTCGCCCGCGCCCTGGCACGGGCCGGGGTCGCGGCGGCGGACCTGTGGGCCGTCTCCCCCGCGGTCGGGCAGGGCGAGGTCCGCCTGGACGGGCACGCCCCGCTGATCCTGCCCGGCGAGGAGGCCTGGGGGGACGCCGGCGCCGCGGCCGCCCCGTTCCAGATCGCGTCCGTGCTGGCCGCGGCCGAAGGGGACCCCACCGCCCGCGGACGCGTGGCGGCGGTGCTGTCGGCCGACCGGGACAACGTTCTCGGCTGTGCCCTTTTCCGAATCGCGAAGGAACCAGGGAGTACCCATGCCTGAAACCCCGTCACCGGTCGCACTGGTGAGCGGCGGATCCCGCGGCATCGGCCGGGCGGTCGTGCGCCGTCTGGCCGAGGACGGCTACGACGTCGCGTTCTGCTACGTCAGCGCCGAGGAGCCGGCCAGGGAGCTGGAGAAGGAGATCGCCGGGCTGGGCCGGCGCGCCGTCGCCACCCGGGTCGACGTGACCGACGCCGAGGCCGTGCGCGCCTGGGTGCGTGAGACGGGCAGCGAACTCGGCCCGATCGACGCCGTGGTGACCTCCGCGGGCGTCACCAGGGACAGCGCACTGGTGCTGATGGCGGACGAGGACTGGCACACCGTCCTCGACATCAACCTCGACGGCATGTACAACGTCTGCCGTTCCGCGATCTTCGACATGATGAAGAGCCGCTCCGGAGTGATCGTCAACCTGTCCTCGGTGGCCGGGGTGAAGGGCCACGCCCGGCAGACCAACTACGCGGCCGCCAAGGCCGGGATCATCGGGTTCACGCGCTCGCTGGCCAAGGAGGCGGGCCCCTACGGGATCCGCGCGAACGTGGTCGCACCCGGGTTCATCGACACCGACATGACCTCCGTACTGCCCGAGAAGGCGACCAAGAAGGCCATCGAGGAGACGGCGCTGCGCCGCATGGGCCGCCCCGAGGAGGTGGCGGACCTGGTGTCGTTCCTGGTCTCGCCCCGCGCGGGCTTCATCACCGGAACGGTCCTCGAGATCGACGGCGGCATCTCGCTCTGACCCGAGCGGCACCCGCTCCGACCCGAGCGGCATCTCGCTCCGACCCGAAAGGAAGCCACCGACATGGCCCGCAAACCACCCCGCTGGTACTTCTCGCTGCGCAGCCCGTACTCGTGGTTCGCCTACCGCGACCTGATGGACCGCTACCCCGACGTGGCGGACGCGATCGAGTGGATACCGTTCTGGGAGCCGGACAGCCGGACGCAGGCGCTGCTGGACAAGGACGGCGTCCAGCTGCCGATCGTCGACATGTCCCGGGCGAAGAACTTCTACATCCTCCAGGACGCCCGGCGGCTGGCCGAGGCCCGCGGACTCGCCGTCACCTGGCCGGTGGACCGCGAGCCGAACTGGGAGATCGCCCACCTCGGATACCTGGTGGCCGAGGACGCTGGCCTCGGCCGGGAGTACGTGGCGCTGGCCTACCGCGCCCGCTGGCAGCAGAGCAGGGACATCACCGACCGGGCCGTCATCGCCGAGATCGCCGCCGAACTCGGCCTGGACCCCGCCCTGGTCGCCGACGCCTCGGACGATCCGGAGCTGCGGCGCCGGGGGGCCGAGGCGCTGACCCGCTCGTACAAGGACGGCCTGTTCGGCGTCCCCTTCTTCATCCACGGCCACGACAAGTTCTTCGGCGCCGACCGGCTGCGCGCCTACGTCGCGAAGGTCCGGGGCGAGGAGCCGGGCCCCGACACCTATCTCACCTGGCTGGACGAGGCGGGCCTGGAGCCCGAGCCGATACGGGCCGGCGGGGACGCCGGACACGCGGGCGGCTGCGGCTGACGCCGCGACCACCGCGGAGACCAACAATGGAAGGGATTCCCATGACCGCCGAAGCCACCCTCGATACCGCAGAGCTGCGCGAACTGATCGCCGATGTACTGGAGGTCGACGGGGAGTCGATCACCCCGGAGATCGACTTCGTCCGCGACCTCGGCGTCGACTCCCTCCTCGCCATGGAGCTGGCCGTCACCCTGGAGCGGCAGTACCAGGTCAAGATCGAATCGCATGAGATCGGCGAGGTGCGGACCCTGTCCGACATCTCCGCGCTGCTGCTCCGCAAGCTGGGGACGTCGGCGGCGTGAGGGAGGACCACCCGGCCGAGCGGTACCTGCTGGTCGAAACCCAGTCCGGCACCACCGCGGAGCGCTTCCTCGCCGACGCCGCCGCGCTCGCCGGCGCCGGTGAGCGAGTGCGCCTGTTCCTCGCCTCGGACGGCGTCGCGCTCGGGATCCGCGGGGCGAGCGCCGGGCTGCCGCGGTTCCTCGGTGCGGGCGGGCAGGCCTGGATCGACGAGTTCACCCTCGCCCACCGGGCGCTGCACGCCGCGCCGCTGGCCCCCGGGGTACGCACCACCGGCATGGGCGACGTGGCGGACTGGCTGCTTGAGCCCGGCACCCGGGTGGTGTGGCACTGACCATGGCCGCGACCGTCGAACGCCGCACCTGGGACGTGCTGGTCGTCCTCACCGCCCCGCCCCACACGTCCGATGCGCTGACCACCGTGCTCCGCCTCGCCCAGGCCGTACTGGACAGGGAGCACACCATCAGGGTCTGGGCCTGCGGCTACAACACCATCCTGACCCAGGGTTCGCTGGGCGACACCAAACCCGCCGACCTGCGCGACCCGGCGACACCGGCGCCGACGGCCGGTGCGCTGATCCGGGGCCTGCTCACCGCCTACAAGGGCCGGTTCAGCTGGATCGTCTGCACGGCGTGCAGCGCGGAGCGCGGCGCCGGGGACCACATCGCCGAGGTCCGGCTGCGCTCCGACGCCCGCCTCGCGGCGACGATCGGCGCGGCCCGCCGGACCATCTATATCGGAGGTGCGTAGGTGGCCTACCTGGTCATCATCGACCGCGGCTACCGCGGCAGCGCGGAGGCCCAGTTCTTCGACGCGCTCTACGGCGTCGAGATGCTCGGCGACCAGCTCGGCGGCATGGACGTGGTGCTGCGCGGCACGAGCGTGACCGCCGCGCTGGCCGGTGCCGCGCCGCCGCCCGCCCTCCGGGTGGGGCCGACGGTCCTGAACACCCTCGGGGACCCGCGGCGGTCCGTCGGCGCGCTGGTGGACAAGGGGGCGGCGGTCTACGTCGACGAGCCCGGCCTCGCCGCCCTCGGCCTGGCCGACGCCCCGCTGCTCCCCGGCGTCACCAAGCTGGACACCGCTCGGCTCGCCGCTCGCTGGGGGGAGTACGCCGGGGTGTGGTTCCTGTGAGCGGGCGACGTGCGGTTCCCGTGCGCGGGCGACGGGGATACGCCCGGCCGCTCGAAGGCGCCGACCGGATCACGGCCCGCGCCGAGGCGGACGAGCTGCTGATCGAGGCGGCCAAGGTGGTGCGGTCCACCGACCCCTACCTCGCCGGGCACTTCCCGGAGGTCACCCTCTATCCGGCGATCTTCCTGCTCGACGGCATCCGGCAGGCGGTCGGCGCCGAACTCCACCGCTCCCCCGCGCTCGCCGCGCACCTCGGCACGGACAGCCCGGACAGCCCGGACAGCACGGGAGGCGAGTGGCTCGAACTGGGGTCGCTCGACTCCGCGCGGGTGCTCAGGCCGATGCTGGAGGGCGACGAACTCCGGCTGCTGATCCGGGTGTCGGCCGGTCGCCCGGGCGCCCTGCGGGCCGCGCTCGACTGCCGCCGCGGCGACGGCGAACAGGTCGCGAGGATGACCGTCGAACTCGTACGGGGAGGAACCTCATGAACTCCGGGTACGCGCGGCTCCTCGCGCTGCTCCCGGTCCGGCACCCGATGGTGCTGGTGGACCGGGTGCTCGACTTCGACCGCGGCCGCACCATCGAGACCGCCAAGGCCGTGACCGGCAGCGAGCCGTGCTACCAGGACATGGCCGAGAACCTCCCGGCCGAGCGGTACGCCTATCCCCGGTCGATGATCCTGGAATCCTTCGGGCAGTCCGCCGCGCTGCTCTGGCTCGGCAGCCGCGGCCCGGACTCCGAGGAGGACCGTCTGCCGATGGTCGGCCGGCTGCGGCACTGCGCGTTCAGCGGCTCCGCGTTCCCCGGTGACGTGATCCGGCACCGCGTATGGGTCGAACGGCTGGTGGACGACAACGCGTTCATGGCGGGCGAGAGCCGGGTCGGCGATCAGGTGCTCCTCACCGTGGGGTCCCTGATCGCCGTGGCCCGCCCGGCCGCCGTGGTCACCGGGGCGGCGACATCCGCCGCCGCCCCGGACGCGTCAGGCGAGCATTAGCGTGCGGGCCTCACCGGCGTTGCGCTCCATGGCCCGCGCGAACGCCTGCAACACCCGGGGCATGGTGAACCTGCGCCCGCCGACCTCCGCCACCAGGTGCTCCGACTCCAGCTGCGCGGTCAGCCGGTCGGCCTCGGCGAGGGGTATCCCGGCGAGCGCCGCACCCGCCTCCAGCGTGAACCCGGTCTCGTCCACGAGCCCGATCTTCCGGAAGAACCGCTTCGCGTCCAGGCCGAGTCTCCGGTACGAGAACTCCAGTTCGTCCTGGATGGAGCTGCCGGTGTCACCGTCGAGCGCGAGGGAGAGCAGTTGGCCGCCGTCGCGCATGGAGCGGACGAAGCTCTTGAAGCCCTGCCCGGGCCGGTCGGTGAACTTCACGGCGGCCAGCCGCAGCACGAGCGGCAGATACCCGCACAGCTCGGCCAGTTCCTCCAGCTCGGCGCGCGCCTCCACCAGGTGGGCCTCGTCGATGACGGCGCTCAGCACCGCGCACGCCGCCTCCGAGCTGAGCACCTCCAGGACCAGCCGCTGCGCGGCCTCCCTGGCCACGAGGCCGGACATGCGGTTCCGGCTGGTGACGACGGTCCGGCAGTGCTCGCCGGTCGCGAGGAGCGGGCGGACCTGCTCGGCGTCGCAGGCGTTGTCGAGGACGACGAGCATGCGGCGGCCGGCGATCAGCGAGCGGTACCGCTCCACCCGACGCCACGGGTCCTTCGGGCAGTCGTCCTCGTGCACACCGAGGCTGCCGAGGAGCACGCCCAGGGCCTGCTGGCTGTCCAACGGGCCGTGCGGGCCGCGCAGATCGACGTAGAGCTGGCCGTCCGGGAAGTCGTCGATCAGGCTGTGCGCCCAGCGGACCGCGAACGCGGACTTGCCGACGCCGACCGAGCCCGTCACGAGGAAGACGCCGCCTCCGGACTGCCGCCGGAACAGCTGTTCCGCCACGTCCAGTTCGGCCGCCCGGCCCGCCAGGAACGGCGCGCCGAGCGGGAGGTGCCGGGGCACGCTCCACCTCTTCGGCTCCTCGGCGAGAGGCGCGTCCCGGGCGGGTCTGCCCTCGGCGCCCTCCGTCGCTCCCGTGGCGTAGAGCGCTCGCCAGTGGGCGAGCCAGCGCTCGGTCGCCTCGGCCACCTTCTCCGGTGGCTGCCCGCCGTACACCAGACAGGCCGTCACGAATGCCGAGACGAATTCCGAGCGCGGCAGCTTGTCGCCGCGCAGAATCGTCGAGACCGTGCTCCGCGGCAGCGCGTCGACCTCGTCTCCATTGGCTGCCCTGGTCGTCCCGCCCAGTTGCTGTAGGCGGCGCATAGAAGGCTGCCCGACGTTCAGTCGAAGTTCACGCAGCTGCTCTACGAATTCCGATGCATTTACAGGTGTCACCACGACAATCACCCCCGAAATTGTCGAATGTTGAACTACAAGTTGCGTGCGTTTCGCCCGCTCAGTGCCGGACCGCGGGTCCTGATCCCGATCGGTCCGCCATACCCTTGCCGAAGCTTCTCGCCGTCATCCCGAACAGCACCCCACCGAGAATGAACCACGGGTTCCACACCGTGAGCGTCCAGAACTTCTGCGCGGCGCTGACCTCACCGACAGCCGAAACACCGGCGAGGAGCAGCACTTCGACGAGCACGCCCCGGACCAGCAGCAGTGCGCAGATCGCGAACCCGAGCAACTGGAGCAGCCGCCACCGCGGCCCGCGCACACCGCGTCGCCGCAGGCCCAGCGCGATCGCGGAGCCGATCAGGCACAGGAGGCCCACGCCCCAGAGCCCGCCGGCCACGAACCAGGCCGGCCGCTCGGACGCGAGTCGCTCACCGGACGAGACGTCGAGACCGACTTCCCCGCCGAGAGCCCAGAAGAAATGCAGAGCAGCGAAAATTACCGCCCAGCCGGCAGCAAGATACCCATGGCAGCGTGACCCACTGAACCGCAACCCCCGACCCCCGTATTGCGACTGTCCCCCGAATTGTTCTCGGTGGTGCCGACGTTCTCTCATCAGCAAGGGACGACGCAAGCATACCAGTGCGGTAATACTTGTGAACTGCGCCACGATGGCGGTTTGCCGGGGGTCGGGCCCTCCTACCTGCCTCACCAATCAGTTGTCCAGAGTTTCGCCTGAAGGGCCGGGGCGATTTGTTCCAGCGCCTTCGGTTCCGTCATCTGATTGTGTTCGCAGTCGACCTCGACCTCCGTGATCTGACCTGTGATCAGGGGCTGCCAGGTCAATGCGAAGTCCGGTTCATCCGGGTGGGTGAGCTTCGCGGTGAAGAACAGCAGGTCGGTGTCGACGGAACGGGTGAACGGCACCTGGAGCATCTCGGTGGCCCTGCGGAGGATCTCCGGCAGCGCGGCCAGGCTGCTCTCGCCCAGACCGGCGAGCGGATGGTCGATCTCGCGCAGGAAGGCGTGCACGTGGGCGAAGTCGAGCTCCTCCCCCTCCACTTGGGGCAGGTCGAGGCCGACGTAACGCAGTGCCTGGAACATCACCCCGGCGTCCGGGTCGGTGTAGTCGGCCCCGGGGACCGTGGTGTCGAGCATGGCCAGCAGGTGCACGTGCTCGCCCTGCTCCCGCAGCAGCCCGGCGATGACGTGGGCGGCCGCGCCGCCGGAGGACCAGCCGAGGAGCTGGTACGGCCCGTGCGGCTGCACCTCGCGGATGTGGGCCACGTAGTCGGCGGCCATCTCGTCGATCGACGCGGCGTACCCGCCCTGCCCGTCCAGGCCGCGGGCCTGGACCGCGTAGACCGGCTGGTCCTTCTCCAGGTGCCGCAGCAGACCCGAGTACACCCAGCCGAGCCCGGTCGCCGGGTGCACGCAGAACAGCGGCGGGCGGCTGCCCTCGGCGCGCAGCGGCATCATGACCTGGAGCGAGCCCGCACCGGAGTTCTCCTGGCCGGTCGCGTCGAGGCGGTCGGCGAGGGCCGCGACCGTCGGTGCTTCGAACAGGGTCCGCACGGCGAGTTCGACGCCGAGCCGGTCCCGCGCCTTCGCCACGAGCCGGGTGGCGAGCAGGGAGTGCCCGCCCAGCTCGAAGAAGCTGTCGTCGATACCGACCTTCGGCGCCCCGGTCACCTCGGCGAACAGGTCGCACAGCGCCTGCTCCCGGGCGTCGCGCGGCCCGCGTCCGTCGGCGGACCGCGTGGCCCCCGGCGCCGGCAACATCCGCCGGTCCAGCTTTCCGCTGGCCGTCAGCGGCAGCCGCTCCAGCGGCACGACCGCCGACGGGACAAGGTGGCCCGGCAGCTCCCGGCGCGCGAACTCGATCAGCGCGGCCGGCTCCGCCTCGTGGCCCTCGGCGGCCACGGCATAGGCGACCAGGGCGGTGTCCCCCTGCTCGTCCTTCCGGGCGATCACCGCGACCTGGGCGACGCTCTCGTGCCGGGCGAGCACGGCCTCGGTCTCGCCGGGTTCCGCCCGCTGACCACGGATCTTGACCTGGTCGTCGACCCGGCCGACGAACTCCAACTGGCCGTCGGAGCCCCAGCGCACCAGGTCGCCGGTGCGGTACATGCGCTCCCCGGCACCGCCGAACGGGCAGGCGACGAAGCGTTCGGCGGTCATCCCGGGCCGCCCGAAGTAGCCCCGGGCGAGACCGGCTCCCGCGAGATACAGCTCCCCGGTGACGCCGGGGGGCACCGGGTTCATGCCGTGGTCCAGCACGTAGGTGCGGTAGTTGGTGAGGGCCCGGCCGATCGGCGCCACACCGGCGGCGTTGCCGTCGTCGTACCACTCGGTGGCGTAGACGGTGGCCTCCGTCGGGCCGTACAGGTTCGCGATCCGCACGCCGGGGGCGGCGGCCCGCAGGTCGTGCATGAGCCGTGGCGTGACCGCCTCGCCCACCAGGATGACGGTGCCGATCCGCAGGCGCCCGCCGGTGGCGAGCGCGGCCGACATCGCGGACGGGGCCGTGCAGACCAGGCTCGCCTCGGGGCGGTCCCCGTCGGCGAGGGCGAGGACGTCGCGCACCACCTCGATGGCGCCGCCGTGCAGCAGCGGCAGGATCAGGTCCGACACCGAGACGTCGAAGGTCGCCGAGGTGGTGGCCAGCGTGGCGGCGAACACGTCCGCGGAGAAGGCCTCGCCCGCCCACGCCGACAGGTTCGCCACGGCGCGGTGCGCGACCACGACGCCCTTGGGGCGCCCGGTCGAACCCGAGGTGTAGATGACGTAGGCCGCGTCGTCGGGGCGCAGCGGCGCCGTCCGGTCCGCGTCGGTGAGGTCACCGTCGTCGAGGCGGCTGAGCGCGGCCTCGGTCTCCGGGTCGTCGAGGACGATCCGGGGCAGGCCCTCGGGCAGCACGGCGGCGCCTGCGCGGTCGGTCACCGCGAGCACCGGGCGGGCGTCCTCGACCAGGTAGCGCACCCGCTCGGCCGGGTGGCCGGGGTCGATCGGCACGTACGCGGCGCCGGAGTCGAGCACCGCCCACATCGCGACCGGCAGCCGCTCGTCCCTCGGCAGGGCCAGCGCGACCCGCCGTTCCGGACCGCAGCCGTGGGCCACGAGGAGCCTCGCCAGCCGGTTGGCACGGGACCGCAGCGCGTCGTAGCTCAGCCGTGTCCCACCCGCCCGTACCGCGATGGCGGCGCCGTCGCGGGACGCGGACGCGGCGAACAGCTCGGGCAGGGTGGCCGAGGGGACCGGCGCGGTGGCGCCGTTCCACTCCTCCAGGATGCGCTTCCGCTCGGCCGCGCCGAGCAGTTCGACCTGGCTGATCCGCTGCTCCGGGTGGCCGGTGATCGCCTCCAGCATCAGCAACAGGCGATCGGCGATCATCTGCACGGTCTCCCTGTCGAACAGGTCGCCGCTGTACATCAGCGCGCCGCGGGCGCCGCCCTCCCGGCCGTCCTCGTGGTAGCGGGCCGTCAGGTGGACCGACAGGTCGAACATGGTGGCGTCGGTGCCGACCTCGAAGGCCTCCGCGGCGAGGTCGGGCAGCCGCAGCTCGGTGTCCCGGGTGTTCTGGAAGGCGAACATCACCTGGAACAGCGGGTGCCGGGCCGGGGACCGGTCCGGGTTGAGCGCCTCGACCAGGTACTCGAAGGGGAGGTCCTGGTGGGCGTACGCGTTGACGTTCGCCTCCCGCACCCGGTCGATGACCTCGCGGAACGTCGGATCGCCGCTGGTGTCGGTGCGCAGGACCAGTGTGTTGACGAAGAAGCCGACGAGGTCGTCGAGGGCTTCGTCGGTACGCCCGGCGATGGGCGAGCCGACGGGGATGTCGGTGCCGGCGCCGAGGCGGGTCAGCAGGGCGGCGAGCGCCGTCTGGACGACCATGAACGCCGTCGCGTTGCAGTCGACGGCCAGCTTGTTGATCCGGGCGTGCAGCTCCGGTCCGTAGCCGAAGTCGACGCTGCCGCCGGCGTAGCTCGGGGTCTTCGGCCGCTGCCGGTCCGTCGGCAGCGGCAGCTCGTCCGGGATCCCGGCCAGCGCCCGGCGCCAGTAGGCGACCTGCTCGTTGACGAGGCTGTCCGGGTCGTCCGTGCGGCCCAGCAGATCACGCTGCCACAGCGCGTAGTCCACGTACTGCACGGGCAGTTCGGTCCACTCGGGCGTCCGGCCCGCGCAGCGTTCCGCGTACGCGGCGCTCAGGTCGCGGGCGAGCGGGACGAGCGACCAGCCGTCGCCCGCCACGTGGTGCAGGACCAGGACGAGCATGTGCTCGGTCGGGGAGAGCGCGAGCACCCTGACCCGCAGCGGCAGGTCGGTGCGGAGGTCGAAGTCCCGCTCCGCGATCCGGGCGATCGCGGCGGCGAGCTCGTCCCGGCCGACCTCGCGCACCTCGAAGTCGGGCCGTGTCTGCTCCGGGTCGAGGATCCGCTGGTGGGGGACGCCGTCGGTCTCGGGGAAGACCGTGCGGAGCGTCTCGTGCCGGACGGTGACGTCGGCGACGGCCGCGGCCAGCGCCTCGTGGTCCAGGGGGCCCGTCAGGCGTGCCGCCATCGGCAGGTTGTAGGCGGCGTTCGAGCCTTCCAGGCGGTTGAGGAACCACAGCCGCTGCTGGGCGTGGGACAGCGGCACCCGCTCCGGGCGCGGTCCGCGCACGATCGGCGGCCGTCGGCTGTCGCCCGAGCGGTCGAGGATCTCCACGAGCCCGGCCACCGTCTGCGTCGTGAACAGGTCGCGGATCGCCAGGTCGACACCGAACGTGACCCGGACCAGGGAGATCAGCCGGGTCGCCATCAGGGAGTGGCCGCCGAGGTCGAAGAATCCGTCGTCGATGCCCACCTCGGGCAGGCCGAGGATGTCCGCGAAGATCCGGCAGAGCGTCTCCTCGCGCTTGTCGCGCGGCCCGCGTCCGGCCTTGCGGCCTTCGTGGTCGGGTGCCGGGAGCGCCCGCCGGTCCAGCTTTCCGTTCGGGGTCAGCGGCAGCTCGTCCAGGACGACGAAGGCCGCCGGGATCAGATGCTCGGGCAGCAGGCCGCCGAGGAACTCGCGCAGCGCCGTCGGCTCGGGCCGCTCCGCGCCCGCCGGGACGACGTAGGCGAAGAGCCGGGTGTCGCCGGAGGGGTCCACGCGCGGTACGACGACGGCGTGCCCGACGCGGTCGTGCCGGGCCAGGGCCGCCTCGATCTCGGCGGGCTCGACGCGGAAGCCGCGCACCTTGACCTGGTCGTCGGCGCGACCGAGGAACTCCAGCTGGCCGTCGGCCCGCCAGGCCGCCACGTCGCCGGTGCGGTACATCCGCTCCCCGGGGCCGCCGAAGGGGCAGGCCACGAACCGCTCGGCGGTCAGGCCGGGGCGGTGCAGATAGCCGCGGGCCAGCTGGGCGCCGGCGATGTACAGCTCGCCCGCGACGCCGGGCGGGACCGGGCGCAGCGTGGAGTCGAGCACGTACAGGGCGGTGTTCCACACCGGGCTGCCGATCGGCACGGAGACCGCGCCGGGCTCGTCGCGGCACTCCCACGCGCTCACGTCGACCGCCGCCTCGGTCGGCCCGTACAGGTTGTGCAGGCCGGTCCCGATCGTCGTGCGGGCCCGCTCGGCCAGCTCGGCCGGCAGTGCCTCGCCGCTGCTGATCAGGCGGCGCAGGTGCGGCAGCCCGGCCGCGGCGGGCTCGGCGGCGAACACGGCCAGCATCGACGGCACGAAGTGGGCGGTGGTGACGCGCTGTTCGCTCATCAGCCGGGCCAGGTACACGGGGTCCTGGTGCCCGCCGGGCTTGGCGACCACCAGCGTGGCGCCGTTGAGCAGCGGCCAGAAGAACTCCCATACCGACACGTCGAATCCGGCGGGGGTCTTCTGGAGCACCCGGTCGGTCCCGTCGAGTCCGTACTGGTCCTGCATCCACATCAGCCGGTTGACGATGCTCGCGTGCGAGACCACCACGCCCTTGGGCGCTCCGGTGGACCCGGACGTGTAGATGACGTACGCGGGGTGCTCCGGGAGGCAGCGGCCCGGGGCGGCCGCGAGGGCCTCGCCCGCGTGCTGCGCGTCGAGGAGGGGGTGGCCCTCGGTGAGGGTGAGTACCGGGCGTGCGTCGTCGAGCAGGTACTGGATGCGCTCGGCGGGGTAGCCGGGGTCGACCGGCAGGTAGGCGGCGCCGGTCCTGAGGACCGCGAGCAGCGTGACGACGAGGGTCTCGGAGCGCGGCAGCACCACCGCGACGCAGGTCTCAGGTCCGGCGCCCTGCTCGGCGAGCAGCCGGGCGAGCCGGGCTGCGCGCTGATCCAGCTCGGCGTAGGTGAGTTCGGTGCCTTCGAAGACCACCGCCGTGCGGTCGGGGGTACGGGCCGCCTGGGCGGCGAACAGGTCCGGCAGGGTGGTGCGCGGCACCTCGTGCGCGGTGTCGTTCCAGCCGCGTACGACCTGCTCGTACTCGGTCTCCTCCAGCAGGCCGGCCGCGCCGATCCGCTGCCCGGGGTCGTCGGCCAGCGCGGTGAGGATCCGTGCCAGCCGGTCCGTCAGCCGCTCGACGTCCGCCGCGTCGAAGAGATCGGTGGAGTACTCGACCATGCCTTCGAGGCCGCCCGGGGTGCCGTCCTCGGCGGCGGTCTCGCGGAGGTGGACGGCGAGGTCGAACTTGTTCTGCACGATCCGCTCGACGGGCTCGGCGCGGGCGGTGAGGCCGGGGAACGCCGGTTCCGGCGGGGTTCCGTGCAGCGAGAGCAGTACCTGGAACAGCGGCATCCGGCCGGCCGAGCGGTCGGGGTTGAGGAGTTCGACCAGCCGCTCGATCGGCACGTCCTGGTTCGCGTAGGCGTTGAGGTTCGTCTCGCCGATGCGGTCGAGCAGCTCGCGCCAGGTGGGATTGCCGCTCGTGTCGGTGCGCAGCACCAGCGTGTTGAGGAAGTCGCCGACGAGGTCGTCGAGCGCGGTGTCGGTGCGTCCGGCGACCGGCGTGCCGAGCGGGATGTCGGTGCCGCAGCCGAGCCGGGTGAGCAGAGCGGTGAGGCCTGCCTGGGCGACCATGTAGAGGCTGGTGCCGGAGGCGGTGGCCAGCTCGGCCATGCGGCGGTGGGTTCGCTGGTCGATGCGGAACGAGTGGGTGGCCCCGTGGTACTCGCCGCTCGTGCCGCGCGGCCTGCTGCCGGGCAGCCGCAGGTCCTCGGGCAGATCGGCCAGCGTCCTGCGCCAGAACGCGATCTGCTCGCTGACCAGGCTGTCCGGGTCGTCCTCGCGGCCGAGCAGCTCCCGCTGCCACAGGGCGTAGTCCGCGTAATTCACGGGCAGCGGCGCCCAGCGCGGCTTGCGGCCGTCGCGGCGGGCGGCGTAGGCGTCCGTGAGGTCGCGGGTCAGCGGGCCCATCGACCAGCCGTCCCCGGCGATGTGGTGCAGCACCAGCGCCAGTACGTGGTCGTGCGGCGACAGCGCGAACAGGGTGGCGCGCAGCGGGAGTTCCTCGGCCAGATCGAAGACGTGGCCGCAGGCGTCCGCGAGGCGGGCGGGCAGTTCCGCGTCGGTGGTCCCGACGACCTCCAGCTCGATGCGGGCCTGCTCCGGGGCGACGATGTCCTGGTAGGGGGTGCCGTCGATGTCCGGGTAGCGGGTGCGCAGCGACTCGTGGCGGTCGGACACGTCCTGGATGGCGGCGGCCAGTGCCTCGCGGTCGAGTTCGCCGGTGAGCCGCATCGCGATCGGCATGTTGTAGGTGGCGCTTCCGCCCTCCAGCCTGCTGAGGAACCACAGCCGCTGCTGAGCGTGCGACAGCGGTGTGCGCTCGGGGCGGCGCCGGCGAACTACCGGCTGCCGCCTCGTTCCCTCGGCCTTGTCCAGCACCTCGCTGAGCCCGGCCACGGTCGGCGTCAGGAACAGGTCGCGGATGGCCAGGTCGACGCCGAGGGCGTCCCGCACCCGGGAGACCAGGCGGGTCGCGAGCAGCGAGTGGCCGCCCAGGTCGAAGAACCCGTCGTCGATGCCGACCCGGGGCAGGCCGAGGACCTCGGCGAAGATCCGGCACAGCGTGGTCTCGCGGTCGTCGCGCGGGCCGCGGCCCGAGGTCTTGCCGATGACGGCGGGTGCGGGCAGCGCCCGCCGGTCCACCTTGCCGTTCGTGGTCAGCGGCATCCGGTCGAGCACGACGAACGCGGTCGGCACCAGGTAGTCGGGCACCGCGCGCCGCAGGTGCTCGCGCACCGACTCGACCAGCGCGTCCGAGGCGAGTACGGCGGCCGGGGCGTTGGTGTGCGCGGGGCCTTCGGCGGCCGGACGCGCGCCGGGGCGGTAGCCCGTCACCGGCGCCGTGCCGGGTGCGCTGAACGCCACGTCCAGGGTGCTGCCGTCGCGGTCGGCGCCGTTCCAGGTGACGGTGGTGCGGTAGCCGGCCTCCTCGCCCAGGGCGGTCAGCTCCGCGGGCGCGGGCAGCCCGGACGTGTCGGCGCTCAGGGCGGCCTGAGCGGCCGTCAGGTCACCGGCTTCGAGCGCCCGTACGGCGGCCAGCTCACCGGCGATCCGGTGGTTGGGGACGCCGGTGACGCGCAGGCCCTCCGGCCGTGCCGCCAGCGCGGCGCGCAGCGCGTCCGTGCCGGTGATGTCCTGGCCCCAGGCGAGGTCCTGGACGGCGGCCGGTTCCTGCTGGGGCGCGGTGCGCAGCACCACGTCGTAGCGGTGTCCGGTCAGTTCGTTGCGGTCGGTGCCGTACTTGACCGCGAGGTCCGCGGCGGCGGGCAGGCCGGTGAAGTAGTCGGGGTCGACGAGCAGTTCCGTCTCCCGCGCCACGGCCAGGTCGACGGTCTTGCGCACGTCGGCGGCGTCGCGGACCGCGGCGTCGGTGGCGAGCAGTTCGACGGAGGTGCGCAGGGCGCGGTGCAGGCGGAGGTTGCGGACGTCACCGACGAACACGTTGCCGCCGGGGACGACCAGGCCGAGCGCCTGGGTGAGTACGTCGGTGAGGTAGTCGGCGCTGGGGAAGTACTGGATGACGGAGTTGACGATGACGGTGTCGAAGAACCCCGTGGGCAGACCGTCGAAGAGGTGCGCCGCCTGGGCGCGCAGCTCGACCCGGCCCGCGAGGTCGGGGTGGCCTTCGAGCTGGGCGCGGACCCGCTCGATGACGACCTCGGAGATGTCGGTGCCCCAGTAGGACTCGCAGTCCGGCGCCAGCGGCGCGAGGAGCAGGCCGCTGCCCACGCCGATCTCAAGGATGCGGCGGGGGTTCAGTTCCCGCACCCGGGCCACAGTGGCGTCACGCCACCTGCGCATCTCGTCGAGCGGGATCGGCTGCCCGGTGTAGCTGCTGTTCCAGCCGGAGAAGTCCTCGCCGAGACCGCCCTGGCCCTCGTGGTGGGCGTCGTAGGTGGCGTCGTACGTGGCCTGCCAGTTGCCGAGCTGCTGCTCCTCCGCCGACTCGTCCCGGTCGGCGTCGTTCTCGGCCGGCACGAGGTACGCGGCCAGCTGCCGGTCGCCGGGACGGTCCTCCCGCGCCAGCACGGCGGCCTGCCGCACCCCGGGGTGCCGGGCCAGTACGGACTCGACCTCCCCCGGCTCGATGCGGAAGCCGCGGATCTTCACCTGCGCGTCGGCGCGGCCGACGTAGTCGACCTGTCCGTCGGCACCCAGCCGGGCGAGGTCCCCGGTGCGGTACATCCGCTCCCCGGTGCCGCCGAAGGGGCAGGCCACGAACCGCTCCGCGGTCAGGCCCGGGCGGCGCAGATAGCCGGCGGCGAGGCTCGCGCCCGCGACGTACAGGTCTCCCACCACGCCCGGGGGCACCGGGCGCAGGGCCTCGTCGAGGACGTAGACCCGGGTGTTGTCCACCGGCCTGCCGATCGGGGGTCCATCCGGGCCGGACAGCCGCTCGCTCATGGTCGCGATGACGGTCGTCTCGGTGGGGCCGTAGGCGTTGAACATCCGGTTGCCCGGCGCCCACCGCTCCACGAGCGCGCCGGGGCACGCCTCGCCCGCGACCGACACGGTCAGGCCGGCCGGCAGCACGCCCGAGGGCATCGCCGCGAGCACGGACGGCGGCATGGTGAAGTGCGTGAGGCGCCGGTCCCTGATGAACTCGGCCAGCTCCTGTCCCGGCATGAGCTGGTCGGCCGAGCGCAGGTACAGCGTGCCGCCGTTCAGCAGCGCCATGCAGCAGTCCCAGAACGCGACGTCGAAGCTCGGCGAGGAGAACTGGAGCACCCGGCTGTCCGGGCCCGCGCCGAGGCGCTCCCGCTGGCTGCGGACCATGCTGGCCACGCCGCTGTCCGTCACCACCACGCCCTTGGGCTTCCCGGTGGATCCCGAGGTGTAGATCACGTAGAGCGGGCTGCTGAGCGTGCGGTTCGGCGGCAGGCCGTCGGTGCTGTGCCGGTCCAGCTCGGTGAGGGTGTGCTCGTCGTCGAGTACGAGGAGGGTGCCGGGACCGGTGCCGGGACCGGACGGCTGCCCTCCGCCGGTTCCGCCGGATCCGCCGGATCCGCCGGACGCACCGGAGGGCAGCCGTCCGGTCAGTTCCCCGGTGGTGACCGTCAGGACCGGGCGGGAGTCCTCCAGCATGTACGCGATGCGCTCGGCGGGGTAGCCGGTGTCGACCGGAAGGTAGGCGGCCCCGGCCTTGGCCACGGCGAGCATCGCCGTCACCAGCTCCACCGAGCGGGGCAGCGCCAGCGCCACCAATTGCCCGGGGCCCGCGCCGCGTTCGGCGAGCAGCCGGGCCAGCCGGTTGGCGGCGGCGTCGAGTTCGCCGTAGGTCAGCGTGGCCGCGTCGGACACCAGCGCGACGGCGTCCGGGGTCTCGGCCGCGCGGACGCGGAACAACTCCGCGAACCCGGCCTCGGGGACGTCCTGCTCGGTCCTGTTCCACGCCTCCAGCACCTGCTGGCGCTCGCCCGGCAGCAGCACGTCCACGGCGCCGACCCGCTGTCCGGGATCGGCGGCCATCGCCTCGAATACGTGGACGAGGCGCGCGCCGAGCCGCTCCACGCTCTCGCGGTCGAACAGGTCGGTGGCGTACTCGATCGTCCCGCCGAGGCCCAGCGGCCGCCCCTCGCCGTCGAACTGCTCGCCCATGCTGAAGGCGAGGTCGAACTTGGAGGTCTCGGTGTACAGCTGCTCGCCCTCGACGACCAGCCCCGGCAGCCGCAGCTGCGGCAGCGTGTTGTTCTGGAACGCCAGCATCACCTGGAACAGCGGGTGCCTGCCGAGGGCCCGGTCCGGGCGAAGGATGTCGACCAGCCGCTCGAACGGCAGCTCCTGGTTCGCGTACGCCCCGAGAGCCGTCTCCCGGGACCTGGCGATGAGCTGACGGAACGTGGGGTCGCCGTCGGTGTCGAGGCGCATCACCACGGTGTTGACGAAGAAGCCGACCAGTTCGTCGAGGCCTTCGTCGGTGCGTCCCGCGATCGGCGAGCCGAGGGGGATGTCCGTGCCGGCGCCCATCCGGCTCAGCAGTGCGGCGAGTCCCGCCTGCACCACCATGTACAGGCTGGCGTCCGACCGCGCGGCCAGTTCGGACAGCTTCCCGTGCAGCTCCGCGCTCACCCGGAACGGAACGTTGCCGCCCTGGTTGCCTGCCGCGGCGGAGCGCCGCCGGTCCACCGGCAGCCGCAGTTCGTCCGGCAGCCCGGCCAGCGTCTTGCGCCAGTACTCGACCTGCTCGCTGATCAGGGATTCCGGGTCGTCCTCGCCGCCGAGCAGCTCCTGCTGCCACAGGGTGTAGTCGGCGTACTGGATCGGCAGCTCGGGCCAGTCGGGGGCCCGCCCGGCGCGACGCGCCTCGTACGCGGTGGTGAGGTCTCGGGCGAGCGGGGCCATCGACCAGCCGTCCGCCGCGATGTGGTGGATCACCAGCGCCAGCACGTGCTCGCGCTCGGACAGGGCGAACAGCCGCGCCCGGATCGGTATCTCCGCCTCCAGGTCGAAGGCCTCGGCGGCCAACTCGGCGAGTTCGCCGTCAAGCCGCTCCGGCGCGACCTCGGTGACGGCCGCCTCCAGGCGGGTCGCGCCCGGGGCGAGGATCTTCTGGCCGGGTACGTCGTCCCTGCTGACGAAAACCGTGCGCAGCGGCTCGTGCCGGTCGATGAGGTCCTGCAACGCCGCGACGAGTGCGGTCCGGTCGAGCTCACCCGTCAGCCGAAGGACGGCCGGCATGTTGTAGGTGGCATTGGGCCCTTCCAACCGGTTGAGGAACCACAGTCGCTGCTGTGCGTGCGAGAGCGGGATCATCAATTCTCCTCGGGCTGCGCAGGCGCTAAATCTCCACTGGAGGCTCTGCTGTGCGGACATGCCGTGCAAGGCCTGAGACGGCACTGGACGAAACGGGACACCGGATCCTGGTGAACGAGATCCGGTTGCCGGATAGCGTCGACCTCGTCAGCAGGAGGCCTATCCGATGTCAGTCGTGTGGAGCGAGGCCGTCATACCCGGGCTCGCGTTGTTGCTGTTCATCTGCTGCGGGACGGAGTTGGTCCTGCGCCGCTTCTTCAAGGGGCGCAGCATCCTCTTCCGGCGCAGCAGCGCGCGGCGCCCTTTGACGGGTCACGCGTTCGACGAGTTCAACCTGATCTTCAACGGCAACAAGCTGGTCGAGATCAAGCAGCAGCAACAGCAGGAGATGCTCCGCGACGAGGAGGGCGACGGCGCGCCGCCGCGCACGCGGATCGACCTGAACAAGGGCATCGCGAGTGTCGTCCTGCCTGGTGAGAACGGGGCTCGCGACGCACGGGCGGCCGGGGACGGCCGCTTGGGGGCGCCTGCTTTGGGCGAGGACGGTTCGAGGGTGTCGGCTGTGAGTGAGGGCGGTCCGGGGGTGTCGGCTGTGGGTGGTCGGTCAGGGGTGCCGGACGCGGGTGACGGTTCGGAGGTGTCGGCTGTGGACGACGGCTCGGGGACGTGGGCCGTGGGTGACCGCTCGGGAGTGGCTGCCGTGGATGGCCGCTCGGAGGCGCCGGACGCGGACCGCCACTCGGGAGTGTCGGCCGTTGACGGCCACTCGGGAGTGTCGGCCGTGGATGGCCACTCGGAGGCGCCGGACGCCAGCGAGCGCTCGGGGGTGCCGGTCGCCGACGAGGGCGGCCCGGACGCGGAGGAAGGTTCCTCCCGGTGACGCCGTCGCAGACGCTCTACCTGCTCCTGGACCTGGCCCTGATCCTCGGCCTCGCGCGCCTACTGGGCGCGGCCGCGCGGGCGTTGGGCCAGCCCGCGGTCATCGGCGAGATACTCGCCGGGGTCCTGCTGGGCCCCACCCTGCTCGGCGCCAACTTCGCGGACACCCTCTTCCCCGCCGACGTACGGCCCCTGCTGAGCGCGCTCGCCGGAGTGGGCCTCGCCCTGTTCATGTTCGCCGTCGGGCTGGAGATCGACCTCGGCGTCCTGCGCGGCGGGGGCCGGGTCACCCTGTGGGCGACCACCTTCTCGACAGTGCTGCCGCTCGGCCTGGGCGCCGGGCTCGCGTGGCTGCTCGCGGACACGCACCGTCAGGGCCCGCTCCTGGCATTCGTCCTGTTCTTCGCGGTCGCCATGGCCGCGACGGCGTTCCCCGTACTCGCCAGGATCATCGCCGACCGCGGACTGACCCGTACCCGGCTCGGCACGACCGCCCTGACGTGCGCGGCCATCACCGACCTGCTGGTCTGGATCCTGCTGGCGGTGGCGGCAGCCGTGGCCACGGGCGAGGACCTCGACTGGCGTCTGGTGCTCCTGGTGCCGTACGTGGTCCTGATGATCACGGTCGTACGTCCGCTGCTCCGCAAGGTGAGCGGGCTGAGCAATGCTTCCGGCGCTTCCGGCGAGAGCACGAACCTCGTGGTTCTGGTGCTGGCCGGGCTCCTCCTGTCGTCGGCCTGCACCGAGTGGCTGGGCCTGCACTACATATTCGGAGCGTTCCTGTTCGGCGCCATCATTCCGCGGGACGGCCACAGCGCGCTGCGCGAAGGCGCGCTGCAACGGATGGAGCCGCTGTCCAGACTGCTCCTGCTGCCCGTGTACTTCGTACTGGCCGGACTCAAGGTCGACCTGTCCGAACTGGACCTCACGGACCTCGGCACCCTGGCCGCCATCCTGGCGGTGGCCATGGCCGGAAAGCTCCTAGGGACCTACGTCGGGGCGCGGCTCGGGGGCTTCGACAGACGGCCGGCGGCCGCGCTCGGCGCCCTGCTGAACACGCGCGGCCTCACCGAACTGGTGGTGCTCGGCATCGGATTGGAACTGGGCCTGCTGGACGGGACGCTCTACTCCCTGATGGTGGTCATGGCGGTGGCGACCACCGCGCTCACGGGCCCCCTGCTGACCCGGATCCTGCCGACGACAGGAAAGAACGGGGCACCCACCGACCAGCCCGCGCCGACGCCCTCCGGCGCGGAAGAGGCCTCACCCCGTGAAGCGGTCCCGGCAACCGACAAATGACCGTACGCAGACTCTGTGCGTACCCGCGTACCCGCGTACCCGCGTAGCCGCGTCTATGCGTACCCGCGTCTACGCGCCGAGCAGGGCGGAAGCCCGTCGCATCGGAGAGAGGTCGGGCGTGGGCGCGGCGACGGGCAGGCCGCGGCAGGTGAAGCCGAGCTGGCGCATGGCCCGCAGAACTTCGCCGGAGCTGAAGTCGCGGCGGTCCTGGCGTGTGATGACCTGCCCGACCTGCTTGACGGGGTAGGTGCGGCGGCCGATGATCACGGACTCGCCGATGACCTGTTCGGGCTTGACGCCCTTCATGGTCTCCAGGACACCGCTCTTGGTGAGATCGAACGGGAAGCGGGCGATGACACAACGCATGGATGCCTCACAGGAAGGAGAAGGGGAGTGGTTCCGCCGCCGTGAGGCGGTTCAGCGAGCGAGGACGAGAACGTCCGCAGCGCTGCCCTCCTCGCCTTCGGCCCTCGCAGACACCGGCGAGGTGAGCGGCCCGCGGAGGTCGGGAAGGTCGCGGAGCTGCACCCGGTCCGTGTACGCGGAGCCGTCCCGGACGGCCACGAGCCGGGCCCGGGTGACCAGTCCGGTGCACAGACCGTCGTCGTCGCAGACGAGCAGGTGCTCGGTGCGGGCGCCGGCCATGACGGACAGGGCCACCTCGACGGTCATGTCGTCACCGACCCGCGGCCCGGCCGTGTCAATGGCATCGGCCGCCGTCCCGTGCACGGGCGTGACACCCGCCGGGCCGCGCTGCATCTGAACCAGCGTCAAAAGGTGCCTCCTGCGAAGATGGGTCAACTTCCTGATCACGAAGCGGGCTGGTCAGGCCGCCGCGTCGAAAGTGGTCTGGCGCACGATCGCGCGCCGGGAGGCCGAGGCGGGGCTGCGCCGGCCGCGGGAGGCGGCACCGCGCTTACGCCGCTCGGTCACCGGCGCGGTGATCGTCACGGGGACGCCGGAGGGAGCCTGGGCGCCGGTGATCCGGCTGAGCGCCTCTTCGCCGGAGCGCACCTGGGTGGCCTGGGGGACGATGCCGGCGGCGGCCATGAGGCGGGTCATGTCGCGGCGCTGGCCCGGGGTGACCAGGGTGACGACGCTGCCGGACTCCCCGGCTCGCGCGGTGCGGCCGCCGCGGTGGAGGTAGTCCTTGGGGTCGGTCGGCGGGTCCACGTTGACGACGAGGTCGAGGTTGTCGACGTGGATGCCGCGTGCCGCGACGTTCGTCGCGACGAGCACGGTGACGTGCCCCGTCTTGAACTGGGCCAGGGTCCGGGTGCGCTGCGGCTGCGACTTACCGCCGTGCAGGGCGGCGGCCCGCACCCCGCTGTTCAGCAGGTCCTGCGTCAGCCGGTCGACGCCGTGCTTGGTGTCCAGGAACATGATCACCCGGCCTTCGCGCGCCGCGATCTCGGTCGTCGTCCGGTGCTTGTCTGCGCCGTGGACGTGCAGGACGTGGTGCTCCATGGTCGTGACCGCGCCCGCGGAGGGGTCGACGGAGTGGACGACCGGGTCGGTGAGGTAGCGGCGCACCAGCAGGTCGACGTTGCGATCCAGGGTGGCCGAGAACAGCATCCGCTGTCCTTCGGGCCGCACCTGGTCCAGGAGCGCGGTGACCTGGGGCATGAAGCCCATGTCGGCCATCTGGTCGGCCTCGTCGAGGACGGTGATCGCGACCTGGTTCAGCCGGCACTCGCCCCGGTCGATGAGGTCCTTGAGGCGGCCCGGCGTCGCGACGACGACCTCGGCACCACGGCGCACCGAGCTGACCTGCCTGCTGATCGGCATTCCGCCGACGACGGTGGCGAGGCGCAGGCTCACCGAGCGGGCGTAGGGGGTGAGCGCGTCGGTCACCTGCTGTGCCAGTTCGCGTGTAGGTACGAGGACCAGGGCCAGCGGCTGGCAGGGCTCGGCCCGCTGTCCGGCGGTGCGGGCCAGCAGGGCCAGACCGAACGCGAGGGTCTTGCCCGAACCGGTGCGCCCGCGGCCGAGGACGTCGCGGCCCGCGAGGGAGTTGGGCAGGGTCGCGCCCTGGATCGGGAACGGGACGCGCATGCCCTGCGCGGCGAGCGAGGCGTGCAGCCGCTCGGGCATGTCGAGGTCGGCGAACGCCTCGACGGCGGGCAGCGCGGGAGTGATGGTCTTCGGCGGAGCGAACTCGGCAGAGGCCGCAGCGGACCGCCGGCCGTAGCCACCGCCGCGGCTCGGGCCACCCGAGCGGCTGGGCGCTCCGGTACGGCTGGGCGCTCCGGTACGGCTGCGGGCGCGGGATGAGCGATCGTTCGTACGTGCGGGGTTCATTCAGAACCTTCCTTGATACGGCACGTATCAAGGAATTCTCGCAGCGGAAGATCAGCGCAGGGAATTACAAGAACGGACCGAAGAGAACAGAAAAAGGAAATGCTCGCAGCTGGGGCCCGCACCCCGAGGGATGCGGGCCCCAGCTACGAAGTTCACTAAAGCGTCAGACGGGAATAATATTCTCGGCCGTCGGACCCTTCTGACTCGGCATGATGTCGAAGGTGACCTTCTGACCTTCGAGCAGCTCACGGAAGCCCTGGGCGGCGATGTTCGAGAAGTGGGCGAACACATCGGCGCCGCCACCGTCCTGCTCGATGAAGCCGAAACCCTTGGCCGCGTTGAACCACTTCACAGTGCCGGATGCCATGTCGTATCTCCCTTGGGGCAGTACACCGGACCCGTACGTCACGGATACCGGGTCGCCGCGATGATGCCCCGCCCGGAGAACAACCGGAAATAAAAAACGCTTCCCACGTCCAAAAATCCCGACGAAGGGCGTTCAAGTTTTTGGGAACCACAACTGCAACTGGGATCGACAATAGCACGCTGAAGCCCGAGGCGTACGACAAATAATTACACTCAACCCCCCAAGCCAAACACACTCCCCGCCCGAACCATTAAAGCCTCACCCGGCGACCATAGATATTCCCCCACCCCACGCACGAACAAGGAGCACAACCCTCCAGCTCATACGTCGCCTAACACCCTCACACCCGAACCACGCGCCCCCACAGAGAGACCACACGACCACGGCGCGGCGCTGTCGCAGGACGACCTCGGCGACCGCCGCCTCGATCGCGTACTGGTGTGCCCAGCTTCGAGGCCTGGGGCTCACAACCCGCCTCAGCAGGCCACCTGTGGGCTCCCCGCCAGAGAGAACCGGACCAATCAGTCACCTCATGCCCCGACCCTCCACCCGAAATAAGGGCTCACGCCCCCATCACCCTGTGGCCGGCTATGGCTTCCGGTACGCCCGATTACTGCCGGGTTCCCTGCTCCTATGTGGCCGTAGGGATGGATCTGCCACCGGAGTGTCCTCCCGCGGCTCGATCGGTCTGACTGCATGCGGCTCCCGCAGTTCGATGCCCTCAGTCCCTGGGATGGTTTGGTCACGTATGGGAGCCGGAGCTGAACGGCGAGCGCGTTCGGGTACGGGAAGGACTCCGCGCCTGAGAAGCTCATCCACACTGATCAGTGGGGAACCAAGGATGCGGGCGAGCAAAAGGGATTGAGCGGGCTGCGCCTCGACCAGGTGCCACAAAACTGCCAGTACATGTTGGAGTTCTTCACTCCAAGAAGGGAGCCAATGGTTCGGGCGTATACGGTCCAGCTCACTGCCCGCCTTGGGTGACAGGGGACCGCTTCGCCGCCGAAGCCAGCCGTCAAGTACGTTCTGCCCGCCGACCTGGTACCCACGCACTCCAGGCGATACCGGTCCGAAGACACCACTACCGAGACGCAGCTCGAGACGGTCGGGATCGTAATGGAATCGCTCGGGCAACTCATGTCTACCGACCTGCTTGCGATACGTGACGGTCGGCAGTGCCGTTTCCCAGACCTGGCCAGCGCCCCGGGGCCGCCCATCCTGCGGATCGACGAAACGTTCGCCAAAGGTCGAGGCCCAGATCACGGTCCTGCCGATAGAGAGCGCTTCCGACCACAGAGCGGCATCACCCGTGAGCGGAACTCGAACACCGCGCGTAGTCAGTTCGTCCCCGAACCGTGATGTGAAGTCGGGATGGGCAGTGACGGCTGCAATGTACGCAGCCAGATTCATCGCGGAGACCTTCTGGGAGCCATAGGAGTTGGTCAGGTGCTGGAGCAGACCGGGGGCCACATTGGGCGTGCCATCCTTCTGAAGAAGGGACAGAACCCGACCACCTCTGCCATCGAAGCAATGATGGTCGGGCAACAGAGTCGAGAAGATCACAGCAGGCCCAGGGCCGAACTTTCTGGAATGTTGCTCAACTACTCGCAACTGGTCCGGAATCCGGCTCTCCCACAGGTCCGGTGAACTTCTATCAAGCACCCTGTTGTCTGGAATAACCCACTGCCGATCGAATGGGCGATAGGCGACTGGTACCGGTTCAGGGCAGACAGGGGAACTTTCCATCATCGACTGTCTCTGCACCCCGGATCCAGGCAGAGGGTGCACCTTCCGGTCGATGGTTCGACTGTGCGTCTCCCGGAACAGCGAGCGCTTCTCCTCGACGTCCCTCTCCGCAGCGAGCCTCTGCCATCGATCTCGCAGCGTGTCTTTGTCCGTGGAATAGACCCACGTACGCTTCGGCAGCACGCCGGGCACCGACCACGGCAATAGGTCACCTAGCGCTGGATAGCTGTCCCAATCACCCTCCGCTGCGGGTGTAAAGGGATCCTGGGCAGCTGAACGCACGGGGCGCCATTGCGCACTGTCGGGAGTAAGGGCTTCCAGCTTCGCGAACTTCTGCTCGCCCGTGCCCTCTAGAGCGACATATCGAATGTCGGCTGGTGACTCATCACTCTCAGCGCGAACGAACACGGCGATCGTGAGCTGCTGTTGAACTCCAGGGAAGAGGCGTGTCGGCACAGGAGGCCGGATACCTTCCGGGCTGAGATCTATGATCCAACCCTCCGAGCACGTACGGCGTAGATATTCCCGCATGCCTCGGAATCCCGGGCCACTCAGGAAGCCCGCGGTGCTGATGAAGGCGACGATTCCTCGGTGCGATTTCGGGCGGTGCTGGTCGAATACTTTATAGGTGGCCCAGCGCCAGAAATATACATAGAGATTCTTGAGCTTATTCTCCTGAGTGCCACTTCTCCCTCGAAGCCGAAAGGCATCGAGGAGAGGTGCGATACCTTCCTTCTCCGACCCCGCCTCCACCCACCCTCCCTCGCCTTCAGCCCTCTCACGATCCGGTGGATTGCCGATCACGACGGTCACTTGCTGTTCCCGCTTGATCCAGTCCGCTTGTCGGCTGTTCTCGACCAATGCGTCGTCAGCAGGCAGGAATGCGAAGAGTGAGGATCTCTCGTAGGGGTCTGCAAGGGTGTCGGCAAGGTGAAGTCGCAGGTCATCCAGGCGCGTACGGGTGTCCTGCTCACGAAGGGTCTGGGTGATCCTCATCTGCGCGACCGCGTAGGCCGCCATCTGCCGCTCGAACCCTATGAGTCGCCCTGCCAACTGCTCGACCGCTTCGCCACGGAAACCTTGCCCCCGTCGGGCACGCTGCTCGGCGACCGTATCGATGATTTCACTGAGGAAAGTCCCCGTTCCCATCGCCGGATCGATGACGGTAACCCGGCCGTCGGCGAAGCCCTCCGCGCATTCGAGTCGGGTACGCAGCACGGTGTCGGTGAAGCGGACCATCGAACGGACGAGCCGCGGAGGGGTGTAGTAGGTACCGGAACGTCTACGCAGCTTGGGGTCGTACTCCTCCAGGAAGTCTTCGTAGAGATGCACGTGAGCGTCTGGGCGCTGCTTCGTGATCGCCTTCCAGTCGACGGCGTCCACCACTTGGACCAAGGTGTTGAGACGCCGGGAGAACTCGGTGTCCACCCTCTCCGTCAGCAGTTGCAGGGCGCGACCCATGACCGTGTTTTCGACTTGCAACTCACTTGCCACTGCTGCGAGATCGCGCCCTGCCAAATGCAGTCCTTCGGTACGGGCAAGCAGCAAAGCAAAGGCGACGGTCTGCGTGTAACGGTCGGCGAAGATTCGATCTGGGTCCTGCCCATCGGTCGATGGGAGGAGGACCTTTCCCCAGTGATGAGCGAGCGCGGTGAAGGGCTTGTGGACACGTCGCCGAGCCGGCGCGCGCTCTGGCAGCCGTCGCTCGATGTCGAGTTGCTCCAATACCTCCGCTCGAAGGTATTGGCACAGTGGAGCCATGGACGTCACCAAGCGACGAACGGTGGTGATCTGTTCAGGTTGCCACCCGAGGAAATCGCGCAGCAGGTCCCGCAACGCGGCGCCATCCGAATCAGCCGTGCGCAGCCGGTTGCCGGACCGGTACAGATCACCTTCGAACCGAACTGTCCGTAGGGGAAGTCGACCACCTCGGTACAAGCACCACGTGTGTCCGTTGGTGTAGAGGACATTGGGAAGCTGCCGCATGAAATCCCACTGCTCGCGGTCACGTTTCGTAAAACCATCTGGCGTGATGTCGTGGCTCGGTGCCTTCAACTCCAGAAAGCCAGTGACACGCCCTCCGCTCTCCACGGCGTAGTCGGGCCGAACTCTCGCTTCTGGGAGAGGAAATTCGGGATGCAGGCGGGAGTTCAACTTCCAGCGTGAACCGAATGCCTCTACGAGCTTCTTCACTGGAGGGCTGATCGATGCCTCAGTGTCACTAAATCTCAGGCCTGCCCTGCATTCGGCTCCGAAGTTCGCCACGAGATCCCGGATCCAGTCCTTCGGCACATCGTCCCCCTCCAGGCTGTAGCCCTTTGCGATGCTTCATCACCGTCCCACAGCATCGGCCGGAACGATAGGAGAGGGGAGCGCTCATACAAGGGCGCGGGGCGCGGAGGAGGCGCATACCGATGCCAATGGTTCTTGAGGTAAGAGTGTTAACCCAGTGGGCCAGATCCGGCGGTGGCGTACCTACCGCCGAACCCATCGCGCCCGGCACGGGAAGCTGGACATGGCCGTGCGGCGACTACCGGGGCTGCCATGTGCGCACAAGATCTTCCGGTCCCCAGTGAGCGGAATGTGGCAGATTACCCGCCACCCCGCAGCGGGAGACCGCGACCAGTGGAGTATCCGGGCCGGCGCCAGGCACATCCAACACGTCACGCACCAAGGCGTCGTACTCGTGACGGCCAAACGGCTGGTTCTCCAGCCACTTTGACCGACCCGACGAAGTGCACCTGCCTGGCCACCGGCTCGCGGTATGACCCGACGAGGTCGATCTCGGGTTGTTCTGACGGTTCCACCAACCGCCGATGGCCTCGGTCTCAGGCCACTCGTCGTTGGCCATCAGACGCAGCAGGGATTCGCGGATCAGCGGCTCGACCGCTCGAACGCGCCAAGTGGTCCACGACCGCTCAATCCGTTCCAACGCCAAGTCACCACGGCCGCGCTCGATGAGCGGGATCACGCGCAACAAGAACGCCAGCCGGAACCGCAGGTACGGGTCGGCGATCCGGTAACGCTTGTTCCTCGCGTCCCGTTTGGTGGACAGCGGGAGATCAGCGTCCAGGACCGCTTGGCCTGCAACATGGCCAGTAGCAGGGAATGCGTGCCGGACGGTAGCGCGTTGACGCGCCCGCCTGGGCTGCGATCGCACTGGACGTACGCTCACCACTGCCAACCGCTTCCAGTACGGCCCGTGAGTGCGAAGCCTCGGGGAAATCGCCCGGCAGGGACACTGCGCCGCCCACCAATAGCGAGGAAAGCGGATTGGAAACCGAAGCCTGCAAGAAGTCCGAACGCCCGAAACCCGGCCGCCATGACTGCGCGATCTCGGCGAATCCACCGGTGATCAACTGGGCGTCGACTTCCCCCGCATCGTCGAGCTCGGTCATGGCCCGCGCGTCTGCCAGATTCAGCGGGTGGACGGTCATTTTCGCCGCCCGGCCGAAGAAGTGGTGCCCGTAGGACTGTAGTGCTTTCATCACCGATGTATCGCTGCCAGTCGGCAGCAGCAGAACGGGCTTGGAAGGCAGATGACGATCCCAGACAGTTTGGAGTGCGCCCTCGAAATTCCTGATCCTGCTCGACCAGCCAGGACACCTCGTCGATCACTGCGATGCTGGGTGCGTCATCGGGCACCGCGAGCGCCAGGGAGCGTAGGGCCTGGTTCCAGTCCTGCGCCTGGAAGCCCGCGACCAACTCCACCCCCGGCAGCAACGACTGCTTGAGGATTGCGGCAAAGTCGGCACGCTCGGTCACGGGGTTACGGCCCCCGAGTGGCTCGTGCGGTACCGGTCCAGTCACACGTTGAATCACATGAAGGGGTTGTTCCACGGCCCAAGGCGCCGAGCCAGCGGCGCAGAAAGCAGCGGCGGAGCGGCCCCATGGGGGCCGACCAAAGCTTGCGCTGATCAGCGGCGAAACGTGGCGGGGCGCGTAGCGTCCCCCATAGCGCAGCGGAGGTGCGAAACAACGGTGAGCAGGGCAGCCGGAGGGCCGCCCACTTCGGAGGTTACCTCGAGGCAGCGGCCCCTTCCGGGGCCGACAGCACGTTACTACGATCGCTACGCAGGGTGCTGTCGTGCCCACATCACGCAGCGGACGACGCGAAGGCGGCCCCTAAAGGGACCGATGAGTTCGAAGCGCCTATACGCCATGCTCGCCACAGTCCGGCGGCTGCGCCGCCGCCAGACTTCCGTTCGCCGCTGATCGCATAGTGGCCGCTGACACGACCCACATCCTCGACCTCGCTGCGCACACGTTGTTGATCTAGGCTACGCGCCGCCGTTGAGGATGTTCCAGCTGCTCCGTAAGGAGCGCCGTGTTGCGATCAACGCATCGGTACTGGATGACGATTGCGACGCTTGCTGTCCCTTGACAGGCCGTTGTCGCCACATGAGCAGAAGATCGCCCGTCGATAGCCGCCACGGAAGAACCCCAGTCTGAACGGCTGGGGCTCCTCCGCCGTCATCCATTTCTACCCTCGGGCACCAGTGACGGTCAGTAGAGTGTCCCAGCTGTTCGACTGGCTCAGATGTTCCTCGGTGGCGAACAGGTACTTCCAAGTCCCGAACTGCTTAAGTTCGGTCACTTCCTTCGCCCACGACACAGCGGCGGCCTTCTTCGCAAGGACCGATTCGCTGGAAGACTCGGCGTTGGACTTGCCCTCGACGAGCCAGTGCACACCGTCTTTGTCTATGGCGATGAAGTCCGGGAAGTAGCGAGCGCCATTGTCGAGCTGGATGAAGGTGCCGCTCTGCGACTCAAGCCGCAGCCACCACTCGACCTTGGGGCTGACATCCATCAGCCTGGCCAGCTTGACTTCGGTGGACAGCGCGTCGAAATGAACGACCGGCAGAATCGAGCTACCCCAGCCCGTATACCCCATGCCCCGGATCACCTTGTCGGTCATCTGCATCTGAGGCATCGTCTGCCCCGGCCACGGCTGGGCAGGAGGCGGGACAGTCACCTTCACGATCTCGTGCTCGACCGTTGCGAGCTTCTGCTTGAAGCTGGAGACCACAAGCCTCTCCAACTGCGTCAGAGCCAGCTCCGCACGAGCCTCTTCCCAAGGCGTGCTGTCCTCTGCATCAACCTCGATCGCCGCGCCGAGGAACGTATGCACAAGCTCCTGCGCGGCCTCGACCTCGTCAGCCGTGAGCTTCAACTGCGGAAGATTGAGAATCCGCTCTTCCAGGTCCTCCCTGACCTTCGAGATCGGCCAGCTACGCTGAGTCGCCACGGCGGACTTCTGGTCCTGCGCTTCCACGGTCACGGTGCCGTCAAGCCCACGCGAAGCGTTCAGCGCCTTGCGCTTCAGCTCCACCTCTATCTCGTGCTTGAACACCTTCCCCTTCTCGGCCACAGCTTCGGAGTTGACGAAGGCCAAGCTGTAGGTGTCCGGCTTCTCCAACAGGCGCTTACTGGGGAACGTAATGGGCGGTGCCCCTTCCGCAGGCTTCATGACCTGCTGGGCCTTCTCCTTCTCCACCCCAGCTTCCGCAAGCCGATGTTCCATGTCGGCCATACCGAGGTAGACCGCCTCGGATGCCTCGGTGCCGAACCCGCCATCCCGGACAGGGGCCTCGGCGGTGAACGTCAGCATCCCTTGCGTCTCGGTCTCACGGTAAGCGGGCAGAGAGCGTTCACCACCAGACGTGGTTGCGATGCTCGTGCCAGCGCCCGGAGTCCCGCCTGTCTCCGCCCTCTGCGGAAGGGTGTGCTCCAGAAGGGCTTCCTTCGAGTCCAGAAGCCTCCGGTACGACTCGTGAGCAATGATGTCGACGCAGTCGACCATCGAGAATCCGACGCGCTCGCCGTAAGGAAGCCGAAGACCGCGGCCAAGGATCTGCTCAGTGAGGGTCTGAGAAGCGAGAGCACGTCGCGCAACGATCACGCTGATGTTCTTGACGTCCCATCCCTCCTTCAACATATCGACGGAAACCACGGCCCGCACCGGAGAGTCGGGCTCCTCGATGCCGGCGAGAGCTTCGAGCGCGTCATCCTTGCTGCCGGAGGTGATCTGCAACACCGCGCCGGGTTCGTCGATGAATCCCGGGCCAGCCAGGATCGCGGCGCTCTCGGTGGCTTCCTCAATGCTCTGGCAGACCACGAAGAGGACTGGGTTGACCATGGGCCGCCCATTCCTCTCAGCCCAATCCCGCGTGGTCTCCTCCTTCACCTTGCGCAGATGGCAAGCGTCGGCCAGTTGTGTGCGCACGTCGTTGTGCCCGTCTTCGCGGTAGACGATGACGGGAATCTTGACGAGTTGGTCTGCGATGGCCTCGGCAAGCGAGTATTGGAAGACAACCCTGCCAGGCACCTTACGGTCTGTTTCGTCAGGAGTCGCCGTCAAGCCCACAAGCGCCCGCGGCTTGAGATCGCGGACCGCCTCATGGAACTTCTTCGCATCGCTCCGGTACACGTGATGCTCATCGGCAATGATCACCAAGTCTTCGACCGAACGCAGGTGGTCGTACAGAGCGGTACCGATGAACTCGTCAGTCTCGTATGTACTGCGCGAGGTCTTGATGGTTGGCTTGGTCAGCAGCTGGACGTTGAAAATGAAGACCTTCAACACATCCGGATCACGCATTGCGTCGCCAACACGGCCGCCAGCATAATTCTCCGGTGTGATGACGATGGGCTCGTGGTCGGCGCCTGGCACGAACTTGGGGTGTCCAGGGTCGAAGTTGGCCAGCGTCTTCCTCTGAATGGTCCGCCCCGGCGTGACAATCAGGATGTTGCGAACACCTTGATCCGCCAGGTAGTCGATGAGGCCCCGGCAGATGTACGTCTTACCCACGCCGGTTGCCAGGTCGCAGACCACCTCTCGCCCCTCCCCCGCCTGGATCTCCTCGACGACCTTGGCCACGGCGCGACGGTTGGGGTCCCGCAGCTCCATACGAGTCGCCAGGTCCTCGATCGCGGCCTGGTCGTATGTGATCCAGCTCAACGCAGCACACGTCCCTTCATGTCCAACAGGTCCTGGGGGGCCTTCTTGATGCGCGAGCCAGGGCTGAGCTTCTCTAGGAGGCTTGCCGCCTCACGCAGGTAACTCTTGGCCACGATGAGAACGCTCTCGTTCTCACACAACGCCTCAACGATCGACTGGACTGTGCTCTCGGCAACAAGCCCATCGACGACCGCCAGACGCCGTCGCCCCTTTCGACCGACAAACGGCGACTCGGAGCCAGGCTCCAGTTCGAAGCCAGGGATCTGCGCACAGGCGGTCTCAGCGAAGGCGTCGCCGACCACCCACGGGGCGAGGAGTAGCCGATTACCCATGCGCTCATACATGGAGGGGGCAACTTCGAGATGACGGAAGCCTCCACCCTTTTCCCAGCCGACCGCCTTCGAAATCCCGCCGGGCTCCTCGCCGTTGACGATGCAGTCAAGCCGCGGACGAATGAATTTGTCGACTGTCCCCGACTCGCGCTCGGTCAAGATCCAACGCCGACCCATCTTGTGCGCCACAGCGGCGGTCGTCCCGGAACCACCGAAACAGTCGAGGACGACGTCACCGGGCTGAGTCGCGATCTCAAGAACCTTTCGCAGCAATGACTCCGGCTTCGGTGTCTTGAATAGTTCGGCTGTCGGTTTCCCCCGGAAAATCCGTTTCAGCTCTGCCTTCGCCTTGCGATTACTTCCGGTTTCTTCGATGTCGGCCCAAAGCGTCGACGGCGGAAGCCCGCCCTGCTCCAGTAGATACGTACGCCGTCGGATTCCTTTGCCATCCGGAGTGAACCGGATCTCCCCAGTAGCCATTTTCTCGTTCAGTGTCTCCCGTGCCCACCGCCAGCCGTTCGGGGGACAGCGGATCACATGCCCCTGCGGCGACACGATTTCGTACTGAAGGTTCTTTCGTGGGTTCGGCGAACCAAGCGGATTCCCGTCAAACCAGGGGCCGCGAGGGTCATTGTCCGGATTTGAATAATGTCCAGACTGATCCTCTCGCCGAGCAACTCGATTCGTTAGCCAGCCCGGAGACTTCCCGTACACGTGAATCACATTGTGGTCCACGGAGAACGTCTTCGCGTCATTATTACTGTTATCCGTGGATCTCCAGATGACGGTTCCCGCGAAGCACGATCGCCCAAAAATCTCATCGAGAAGCACCCGTGCATAGGCCCCCTCGCTATCGTCGAGGTGGACCCAGATACTCCCATCAGGCGCTAGCAGGTCTCGGATCAGGAGAATCCGGTCGCGCATCATCGTCAGCCAGACTGAGTGCTCGACGCCATCCTTGTAATGGTCGAACGCCTGACCCGTGTTGAATGGTGGGTCGATATACGCCAGTTTCACCTTGCCGCGGTACTCGTCCGCGAATTCAGGGAGCCTGGAGAGCGCCCGTAGTGCGTCCCCATTGTCCCCCTGGATCAGCAGATTGTCCGCAGCACGTTTGAGGTCGTCATGCACCTCGCCCACAGTCGCCACATCGCGGAGGAGGCGTGTCTCGGTCACCCGAAAGTCGTCCCGGTTGACCCACTCATAGCCGCCGTCCCGCGTGCTGATGAGCGACCTGTCTTTGTTGATCCAAGTCAGGCTGAGACGCCCCGAGGTGCCCATGTCTTTTCCTCCAACTGTGATGACTTGAGCAGCGTACCGGGGCGCACTGACAGCGAAGCCTGGTTCGCCGTCGCCCGGCACAGACGCCTCAGCCGCGCGGTCTCATTCTCGGCCCTCGTCGTCACCGAGGGAGTCGCCCCCACCCGCCGTAGAAAGCTGCCGCGACCACCTCACCGATTGCGGCCCGGGGCACTTTTCCTGCACAGTCCACGGCTTCCGCGCCCGTAGGCACCCTGACTTCATCCGTCTGCGGGGCTGTCACCATCACGGAGTTAGAGCGCGGTGGAGCCTCCGGTGTCGCCTCAAAAGGTGCCGTTACCTCGAACGTCACGGCCATCGACACGTCGAACGTCGGAACGGTGCCGTGTTGGCTGATCGCCACCACCGGGGATGTGCTCCAGTCCGGCCCGGATGTACTCCGGGTCGACAGCAGGCCGTGAGCATCGACAGGAGGACGAACCGGAAATGGATCGAGGAGCTTCTAGACCTGCCAGTTCGAGCTGCGTCTTGTCCAAGCCCTTGCGGCACATCGAGCCGGCGTCCTGCCACTCCGCCGCAGCGAGACGGGCCAACGCCGACACCTCAGCCACCAGCGCCGGCGGGGCCTCCAGGTCCGTGAACAGTCGCTCTACGTCCACCAGGGTGGGGCGCACCTTCCCGTTCTCGATGCGGCTCACCTTCGACTGCGACATGTTGCAGCGCGGCAAGCCGGTTCCCGGAGAGAGCGGCCTGCTTACGCAGCTTCCGCAGCGTGGCGGCGAGTTCCTGAGCGGACTGGCCGAGCTGCTCGGGCTCGAATGTCGCGCAGTCACGTACCCCAGAAACGGAACCGACTCGGCGAGAGCGATGCGCTGGTACCCCGGGAACGGGGCGAGATCACCTTCGTACAGCTCGCGCTCAATCTGCGTTCCGTCATCGGCGTACTTCATCAGGACGACCGTGGAGTGGTCGAACATCCAGAAGTTGTCGACACCTGCCAGGGGGTTCGTCCGGTCCGTGACGTCGAGGATGCGGATGGACCGGAGCCTGATGGCGGTAGTACCGCCTGAACTCAAAGCGCAGGTAGTTCGAGGGCGGACGTGTCACCACATGGACGCGGCCGATCGTCCCGCCGGTCACGCGGTGCCTGCGGATCATCGCCGTCCAGCGTCCTCGTACGGGCCGGGGAACCGTTCTCCTGCGAGGAACCGGGAGAACTTGTCAGCCTCCTGAGGGACGCGGTAGATGGGGCGTGCGCCAGCCACCACGCCTCACTCGTGAACTCGCTGAACTTCACCTGTCACTTCTCACCAGCCAAGAGCACGGACTGCCTCCCGCAACACGCACTCCGGAATCTCCCCCAAGCCGTCCCCCGGCGGGGGTGTGAAGCCGTCGAACAGGTCTCCCTGCACTACGATGCTCCCCATTCTTGGTGCGGTACCCGTTCGGGCAGTCGCCCTGTCCGCACTCCCCGCTTCCGTTGCCGCTCCTGTCGTCTCCGCCCATCAGCCGTGGGTCAATCTAGTGCGCTCGGACACGTGAACCCCCAAGTCCGCATTCCCCTGCCGGAGCCGCCCGGGACGACGGTACGGACGCCGTGCACGGCCGTCTATGCACTCTCGCGACTATGCGCGTTCTTGCATAAAGAGGGCCCGCGAGCGGGCCACTGGGGAGCTCCCGCCCTCTTCCCGCCGCCTGGGTCAGCCCGGCCCCTCGCTGCCCCTTCGAAAGCCCAGGTCATCACCGGCTCGACCCCTTCGCAGAGTCAGCATCAAGTCAGCACACGACCCGGAAACGGCGTGAATCCGCAGGAGAAAACAGGAAGGGGCCAGACCCGAAGATCTGGCCCCTTGACCTGGGTTTCCTAATCTGACCAGCCACTTTCGGCGATCAAGGAATCACGCACTACACGTTGAACCGAAACTCCACCACATCCCCGTCCTGCATCACATACTCCTTGCCCTCCATACGCGCCTTCCCCGCCGCCCGCGCCTCCGCCACCGAGCCCGTTTCGACCAGGTCGGCGAAGGAGATGACCTCGGCCTTGATGAAGCCCTTCTGGAAGTCGGTGTGGATGACACCGGCCGCCTCGGGGGCCGTCGCGCCCTGCTTGATCGTCCAGGCGCGGGATTCCTTGGGGCCTGCCGTGAGGTAGGTCTGGAGGCCGAGGGTGCGGAAGCCTACGTGGGCCAGGGTGGCGAGGCCGGGCTCTTCCTGGCCTACGGACTGGAGGAGTTCGAGGGCCTCCTCGTCGTCCAGCTCGGCGAGGTCCGCCTCCAGCTTGGCGTTGAGGAAGATCGCCTCGGCAGGGGCGACCAGTGCGCGCTGCTCGGCCTTGAAGTCGTCGTCCGTCAGCTCGTCCTCGTCGACGTTGAAGACGTAGAGGAAGGGCTTGGTCGTGAGCAGGTGCAGGTCGTGGAGGAGCTCGGAGCGCTCCGCGCCCTGGACGATGCCCTGGGAGAAGAGCGTGTCGCCCTTCTCCAGGATCTCCTTGGCCTCTTCGACGGCCTTGACCTTCGGGGCGATGTCCTTCTTGATGCGCGACTCCTTCTGGAGGCGCGGGAGGACCTTCTCGATGGTCTGGAGGTCGGCGAGGATCAGCTCGGTGTTGATCGTCTCGATGTCGTCCTTGGGCGAGACCTTGCCGTCGACGTGTACGACGTTCTCGTCCTTGAAGGCGCGGATGACCTGGCAGATCGCGTCCGACTCGCGGATGTTCGCGAGGAACTTGTTGCCGAGGCCCTCGCCCTCGCTCGCGCCGCGCACGATGCCCGCGATGTCGACGAAGTCGACCGTCGCCGGGAGGACCTTCTGCGAGGAGAAGATCTCCGCGAGCTTCGTCAGGCGGGGGTCGGGGACGCCGACCACGCCGACGTTCGGCTCGATCGTGGCGAACGGGTAGTTGGCCGCCAGCACGTCGTTCTTGGTCAGGGCGTTGAACAGGGTCGACTTGCCGACATTGGGCAGACCGACGATTCCGATCGTGAGCGACACGTTGCGACTTCCCGTACGTCAGGGCTGGGTGGGGTGGTCCCCTCGTACCCGCGCTTCGTGCGTGCGCTTCGTACGTGGGCCGATCCACCAGTCTACGGCGTGCCGCAACCGGTCCCTCCGGACGGCCGCCCGCCCAGCCGTCTCGCTGTCGAACGCATGGCCAAGGTCACCCAAAGGGCGTGTCCCGCGCCTGATTCCGCGCGGAAGCCGACCTAGGTTGGTCCAGTGGAGCAACACAGGACGCGTCCCTCTCAGCCCGACCCGAAGGCCGCCGCGGCGGCCCGGCCCCGGCGGACCGCCCCGCTGCCCCCGCAGGGCGGGGCGGCCGGGCCCGGCACGGTGTACCGGGCCGCGGCCCGCCCGCGCCGTCCCGAGCCGCCGTTCGTCCGGGCGCTGCGCCGCTCCCCGCTGTACCGCAAGCTGCGGCAGATGTCGCTGTACCGCAGGCTGCGGCAGATGCCGAACCCGCGGCTGACGGGCCTCGGCAGCGGTCTGTTCTGTGCGGCCGTGATGTTCCTGTTCGCCTGTCTGCTGCGGCTGCTGTTCGGCAGTTCCCTCGTCGCGTACGGCGTGCTGTTCGTGCCCGTGGCCGCGCTCACCGCGCTGTGGGTGCGCCCCGCCGACCTGGTCACCGCGCCGGTGGGCGTGCCGATCGCGTTCGCCGCCGGGATCCTGCCGATCTCCGGGGGCACCGGCGGGTTCGGTGGCCAGCTCATGGGGCTCGTAACGTCGCTGGCGCTGCACGCGGGGTGGCTCTACGGAGGCACGCTCGTCGCCGGCGTGATCGTGACCGTGCGCAAGATCCGGCTGATGGCGCAGCGCCGCGGGCAGCCGCGTGCCGTGCCGCCCCGGCACCCGGGCGGCGGGAAGCGCGTCCCCGCCGCCTGAGCGGGCGGACGGGCGGGCGGGCGGCCGAAGAGCAGCACAGGCCGTACGTACGTAGGGCTACGCCTCGCCCGCCGCCGCCATCGCCGCGCCCACGATGCCGGCGTTGTTCTGGAGCTGGGCCGGGACGATCTCCGCCTCGATGCCCTCGATCAGCGGCAGGAACTTGTGCGCCTTGCGGCTCACGCCGCCGCCGATGATGAACAGTTCCGGCGAGAACAGCATCTCCACGTGCGCGAGGTACTTCTGGACGCGCCGCGCCCAGTGCTCCCAGCTCAGGTCCTCGTCCTCGCGCGCCTTGGAGGAGGCCTTCTTCTCCGCGTCGTGGCCGTGCAGCTCCAGGTGGCCCAGCTCGGTGTTCGGCACCAGGCGGCCGCCGGTGAACAGCGCGCTGCCGATGCCCGTGCCGAGCGTGAGCATCAGGACCGTGCCCGTACGGCCCTGGCCCGCGCCGCGGTGCATCTCCGCGACGCCCGCCGCGTCCGCGTCGTTCAGGACGGTGACACAGGCCCCGCCGAGCCGGTCCGAGACCAGCTTGCGGATGTCCTTGCCCACCCAGCCCTTGTCGACGTTCGCGGCGGTGCGCACCACGCCGTTGGTGATCACGCCGGGGAACGTGACCCCGACGTCCCCCGTCCAGCCGAAGTGCTCCACGACCTCGCGTACGCCTTCCACCACCGCGTCCGGCGTCGCCGGATGAGGGGTCAGGACCTTGTGCCGCTCCTGAGCCAGGTCTCCGCGATCCAGGTCAACGGGCGCGCCCTTGATCCCGGATCCGCCGATGTCCACACCGAAGATCTCCATGGCCCCACCGTACGACCCGCTCAGCCCCACGACAGCTCCGACGGCCGACTCAGCGCCGCGACAGCTCCGCCGCCTCGGCGCGCAGGTCCCTGCGGAGTTCCTTGGGCAGCGAGAAGGTGATCGACTCCTCGGCCGTCTTCACCGTCTCCACGTCGCCGTAGCCCCGCTCGGCGAGCCATTCGATGACGCCGTCCACCAGGACGTCCGGCACGGACGCGCCCGAGGTCAGGCCGACCGTGGTGACGCCCTCCAGCCACGCCTCGTCGATCTCGTCGGCGTTGTCCACCAGGTGCGAGGCGGGGGCGCCGGCGTCGAGGGCGACCTCGACCATGCGGATGGAGTTCGAGGAGTTCTTGGAGCCGACGACGATGACGAGATCGGCGTCCTCGGCGAGCTTCTTCACCGCGATCTGGCGGTTCTGCGTGGCGTAGCAGATGTCGTCGCTGGGCGGCGAGAGCAGGTTCGGGAACTTGCCCTTCAGCGCGTCGACCGTCTCCATCGTCTCGTCGACGGAGAGCGTGGTCTGGGAGAGCCAGACGACCTTGTCCGGGTCGCGGACCTCGACGTTCGCCACGTCGTCGGGGCCGTCGACGAGCGTGATGTGCTCGGGCGCCTCACCGGACGTACCGATGACTTCCTCGTGGCCCTCGTGGCCGATCAGGAGGATGTCGTAGTCCTCCTTGGCGAACCGGACCGCTTCCTTGTGGACCTTGGTGACCAGCGGGCACGTCGCGTCGATCGTGGCGAGCCTGCGCTCGGCGGCCTCCGCGTGGACGGTCGGGGCCACGCCGTGCGCCGAGAACATCACGATGGAGCCCTCGGGGACCTCCGCCGTCTCGTCGACGAAGATGGCGCCCTTCTTCTCCAGGGTCTGCACCACGTACTTGTTGTGGACGATCTCGTGGCGGACGTAGATCGGGGCCCCGTACTGCTCCAGGGCCTTCTCGACGGCGATCACGGCACGGTCCACGCCCGCGCAGTAGCCACGGGGAGCGGCGAGCAGGACACGGCGGGAGCCAGGCGTTGCAGTCATGCCCCCATCGTAAGGCCGCGTCCAGCGCGTCAAAGATCGCCGCGTTGGGGACACTGGAGGCTGCGTTGATCTCCCGCGTTGATCCACGGAGGCACGATGTCCGGACAGTCCGCCCATACGGGAGCGCCCTCCGAGGGCGTCGGGGCCGCCGAGCCCACCGACGGCACGGGGCTGCGGCGCAGTCTCGGCTTCCGTGACCTCGTCGTCTACGGTCTGCTGTTCATCGCCCCCATGGCGCCGGTCGGTGTCTTCGGCACGCTCGACGCGAAGTCGCACGGCGCCGTCGCCCTCGTCTATCTGATCGCCACGGTCGCGATGGCGTTCACCGCTTTCAGCTACGCGCAGATGGTGCGAGTGGTGCCCCAGGCGGGGTCCGTCTTCGCGTACGCGCGCGTGGGGCTCGGTAAGGGCCCCGGGTTCATCGCCGGGTGGATGGCGATGCTCGACTATCTGCTCATCCCGGCGGTCGCGTACCTCTTCTCCGGTATCGCCATGAACGCGCTGGTCCCCTCGGTGTCCCGGTGGGTGTGGACGGCGATCGCGGTGCTCATCACGACCGCGCTGAACCTGTGGGGGGTGCGGGCGGCCGCCCGGGTCGGCTTCGCGGTGCTCGCCATGGAGGTCGTGGTCCTCCTCGTGTTCGTCGTCGCGGCGGCGGTCGTCCTCGTCCAGGACGGGGCGCGGCGGGACTGGCTGTCGCCGCTGACGGGGGACGGCTCGCAGGGTGCTTTCGCGCTCTCGGCGGTGGTGGGCGCGGTGTCGATCGCCGTCCTGTCCTATCTGGGCTTCGACGCGATCGCCTCCTTCGCGGAGGAGGTGACGGGGGGCTCGGCGAAGGTCGCGCGGGCGGTGCTGTTCTGTCTGGCGCTCGCGGGTGTGCTCTTCGTCGCGCAGACGTATCTGGTGGCCCTCCTCGAGCCGCTGTCCTCCGCCGAGCTGGCCGCGGAACCGGGCAAGCAGGGCACCGCGTTCTACGACGCCGTGGACTCGGCGGCCGGGTCGTGGCTGCACGATCTGGTGGCCGTCAGCAAGGCGATCGGCGCGGCGTTCGCCGCGCTCGCGGGGCAGGCGGCGGCGGGACGACTGCTCTTCGCGATGGCGCGGGACCGGCGGCTGCCGAAGGTTCTGTCCCGGACGGACTCCGGTACGCCTCGGGTCGCGCTGCTGTGCGCGGCGGTGGTGACGATGGTGGCGGCGGTGTGGGCGGCTCGGCGGGACGACGGCATGGACCACCTGGTGTCCGTGGTGGACATCGGTGCGCTGACGGCGTTTCTGCTGCTCCACGCGAGCGTGGTGGGGTGGTTCGCGGTACGGCACCGCGAAGACGGTTTCAGCTGGTGGCGGCATCTGCTGATCCCTGCGCTGGGGGCGTTGATCGTGGTGGCCGTTATTTGGGAGGCGTCGGGGTCCGCGCAGGTCGTGGGGGCGGTTTGGCTTCTCGTGGGGCTGGTGGTGCTGGTTGCTCAGGGGGCTCGGCGGGTGTCCTAGGCGCCGCTTCGCGGCGAATCTCTCCCACCCACCCACCCGTTTACCCGGCGCCGAATCGGCAGGGTAGGGGCCGTTCGCCCCGTGCCGAAGCGGCGGAGTGGGGGCCGTTCGCCCGTGTCGAACCGCTCCGGACCAGCCGCGCCCCGCTGTCACACCCTGCGGCTACGCTCGGCCGCATGGCTCTCAACACGTCCGCGGACGCGCCGCTGCCCGTGGGGCAGGTGTCGCGGCTCATCGGCGGCTGGATCGACCGGCTCGGTGCCGTCTGGGTCGAGGGGCAGATCACCCAGCTGTCGCGCAGGCCCGGCGCCGGCGTCGTCTTCATGACGCTGCGCGACCCGTCGCACGACATCTCGGTGAGCGTCACCTGTTATCGCCAGGTGTTCGACGCCGTGGCGGACGTCGTGTCGGAGGGCGCCCGCGTCGTCGTCCACGCCAAGCCGGAGTGGTACGCCCCCCGGGGCCAGCTGTCCCTGCGGGCCGCCGAGATAAGGCCCGTCGGCGTCGGTGAACTGCTCGCGCGGATCGAGCAGTTGAAGAAGAGCCTCGCCGCGGAGGGCCTCTTCGCGGCCGAGCGCAAGAAGACCCTGCCCTTCCTGCCCCAGCTCATCGGCCTCGTCACGGGCCGTGCCTCGGCCGCCGAGCGGGACGTCCTGGAGAACGCCAGGCACCGCTGGCCCGCCGTCCGCTTCGAGGTGCGCACCGTCCCCGTCCAGGGCGTCCACGCGGTGCCGCAGGTCGTCCAGGCCGTGCAGGACCTCGACGCGCTCGACGAGGTCGACGTGATCATCGTGGCGCGGGGCGGCGGCAGCGTGGAGGACCTGCTGCCGTTCTCGGACGAGCAGCTGATCAGGGCGGTGGCCTCGTGTCGTACGCCGGTGGTCTCGGCGATCGGGCACGAGCCGGACAACCCCCTCCTGGACTACGTGGCGGACCTGCGCGCCTCCACCCCGACCGACGCCGCGAAGAAGGTCGTACCGGACGTCGGCGAGGAGTACGAGCGCGTACAGGCCCTGCGCGAGCGCGCCCGGCGCTGCATGGACGCCTTTCTGGACCGCGAGGACCGCGGCCTCGCGCACGCTCTGGGGCGCCCCTCCATGGAGCATCCGCACCGCATGGTCGAGGAGCGTGAGGAGCAGGTCGCGGCGCTGGCCGACCGGGCGCGGCGCACGCTCGGGCACCTGCTCGACCGGGCGTCGTCGGAGCTGACGCACACCCACGCGCGCGTGGTCGCCCTCTCCCCCGCCGCGACCCTCCAGCGGGGGTACGCGGTGCTCCAGAAGGCGGACGGCGCGGTGGTGCGGGCCCCGGCAGAGGTGGGCGCCGACGAGGAGCTGAGGGCCCGCGTCGCCGAGGGCGAATTCACCGTACGAACCACACAAACCGACCATTAGGGTGGGCGCATGACCAGCAAGACGGACGAGGCCACGGGCCCGGCGGACGCGCTCGGGTACGAGCAGGCGCGGGACGAGCTGATCGAGGTCGTACGCCGCCTGGAGACCGGCGGCACGACCCTGGAGGAGTCGCTCGCCCTGTGGGAGCGGGGCGAGGAGCTGGCGAAGGTGTGCCGCCGCTGGCTGGACGGGGCGCGCGCCCGTCTGGACGCGGCCCTCGCGGGCGAGGACGCCGAGGCGGACGCCCCCGAGGGCTGACCGGGCCGGGCACCCACGCTCATGTGAAGCGGATCACGACGCCCCAGCTTTGGTTGAATCTTAAACGTAAAGTGCCGTACTGTCGGTGGTGCCAGTTGATCCACAGCATGCAACGAGAAGGTAGATCCATGTCCCTCGCTCTTGACCCCGCCGCCCAGGACCTGCTCTTCCGCGAGGCGCGCACCGCGAACACCTTCACCGACGAGCCGGTCACCGAGGAGCAGGTCCAGGCGATCTACGACCTGGTCAAGTACGGCCCGACCGCCTTCAACCAGTCGCCGCTGCGTGTCACCCTGGTCCGCTCCCCCGAGGCCCGCGAGCGCCTGGTCGCGCACATGGCCGAGGGCAACCGCCCGAAGACGGCGTCCGCGCCGCTGGTCGCGATCCTCTCCGCGGACAACGAGTTCCACGAGGAGCTTCCGGCGCTGTTCCCGCACTTCCCGCAGGCCAAGGACGTGTTCTTCGCCGAGCGCCCGGCCCGTGAGCAGGCCGCGCTGGTGAACGCCACCCTCCAGGCCGGGTACTTCATCGTCGGCGTCCGCGCCGCCGGCCTGGCCGCGGGCCCGATGACCGGCTTCGACCCCGCCGGCGTTCAGAAGGAGTTCCTGGACGACGACCACACCCCGCTGATGGTCGTCAACATCGGCAAGCCGGGCGAGGACGCCTGGTTCCCGCGCTCCCCGCGCCTGGCCTACGACGACGTCGTCACCACGGTCTGAGCGACAGCGACCCCGCACGCTCCACCGCCACGCGAAGGGCCCCCGGCACACCGCCGGGGGCCCTTCGCGTCATCGCGTCACTCGACGCTCACCGCGCCACGCTCACGCCGTTCTCAGCGACTCCGCCATCTTCGCGAGCTGCCCGAAGGACGCCGTGCCCGTGACGACCGTCGTCGCGCCCTTCTCGGTGCTCACCAGGGCGTCGTACGTCGAACCCTTGTACCGCTGCCACGTCCGGCCGCCGATCTTCTCGGTGGCGTCGGTCCTCGTGGCCTCCTGGGTGGCCTTCTCGATGAACCTGGCCGGCTTGGCGGTGGACTGCTTGACCGCCACGTACTCACCGCCGGGGTCGAGGAAGCCGAGGTGCCAGTCGTCGTGCTCGGCGCCGTTGAACCGCACGGATGTCGGCTTCCACTCCTTGGGCAGGCCCTCGGGCGCCGCCACGGGGTACGCCGCGGCCCGCCGGGCCGTCAGGAGCTCCACGCGGTAGTCGACCCGCTTGACCGGGGTCTTGGACTCGTCATGCGGGACGAAGATGTAGATCACGCCCGCGACCAGGGCGATCACCACCAACGACCACAGCATGTTCTTGACGGTCTGGTTGCCTTGTCTGCCTGCCACGCCCCCATGGTCTCAGGCGCCCGGCACGGATCTTCCCCCGGTATCTCCCCTCTCCGCCCGGTCCGCTCATGCGTGGGGCCCACTGCTCATTTTGTCGACCTACAGATAGAGTCGTTCACAATCCCTCATCCGGCCGTCGTCGTATCAGCAGAGAGGTGCGTCCCGATGACCGAGCATCATCTTCCGTCCGAGCTGGAGGTCTCCCCCGAGGCCCCCGACCGCAACCTCGCCCTGGAGCTCGTCCGGGTCACCGAGGCCGCCGCCATGGCCGCGGGCCGCTGGGTCGGCCGCGGCGACAAGAACGGCGCGGACGGCGCCGCGGTCAGGGCCATGCGGACCCTCGTCCACACCGTCTCGATGAACGGCGTCGTCGTCATCGGGGAGGGCGAGAAGGACGAGGCCCCGATGCTCTTCAACGGAGAGCGCATCGGCGACGGCACCGGCGCCGAGGTCGACATCGCCGTCGACCCGATCGACGGCACGACGCTGACGGCGAAGGGCATGCCGAACGCCATCGCCGTCCTGGCCGCCGCCGACCGCGGCGCCATGTTCGACCCGTCCGCCGTCTTCTACATGGACAAGCTGGTCACCGGCCCCGAGGCCGCGGACTACGTCGACATCAACGCGCCCGCGTCGGTCAACATCCGCCGCGTCGCCAAGGCCAAGAACTCCTCCCCCGAGGACGTCACGGTCATGATCCTGGACCGCCCCCGCCACGAGGGCATCGTCAAGGAGATCCGCGAGACCGGCGCCCGCATCAAGTTCATTTCGGACGGCGATGTGGCGGGCTCGGTCATGGCCGTGCGCGAGGGCACCGGCGTCGATCTGCTCATGGGCATCGGCGGCACTCCCGAGGGCATCATCTCGGCCTGTGCGATCAAGTGCCTGGGCGGCGTGATCCAGGGCAAGCTGTGGCCCAAGGACGACGCCGAGCGCCAGCGGGCCCTCGACGCGGGCCACGACCTGGACCGCACACTCTCGACCGACGACCTGGTCAAGGGCGACAACGTCTTCTTCGTCGCGACCGGCATCACCGACGGCGAGCTGCTCCAGGGCGTCCGCTACCGAGCGGCCACCGCTTCGACGTCGTCGCTGGTCATGCGCTCCAAGTCGGGAACGATCCGCAAGATCGACTCCGACCACCGGCTCTCGAAGCTGCGCGCCTACAGCGCGGTCGACTTCGACCGCGCGAAGTAGTCCGCAGCGGCAGAAGAAGTCCGCAGCAGGAGAAGCATTACGCAGAGGTAAGGGGGCGTCCCGTGCGGGGGACGCCCCCTTACCTCTCGCTTCCCCTGCGCCCGAGGGCTATCCCGCTGCGGCGACGCCCGCCGCGTGCGCCGCCTTCTGGAGCTCCAGGTCACGCCTGCGCCTGCGGGCGAGGACCACGCGGCGCTCGGCGGCGGTGAGGCCGCCCCACACGCCGTACGGCTCGGGCTGGAGCAGGGCGTGCTCGCGGCAGGCGACCATCACGGGACAGCGGGCGCAGACGCGCTTGGCCGCCTCCTCGCGCGAGAGCCTGGCCGCGGTCGGTTCCTTGGACGGGGCGAAGAACAGTCCGGCTTCGTCGCGACGGCACACGGCCTCCGTATGCCATGGCGCGTCATCGGTCCGGTCCCGCGCCGGGCCCCGCTGAGCCGGGACAGCGGCGACCTGTAGGGACTGATGCGACGGTTGCAGCACGGTCTACTCCTGACGACGGCTTCGCGAGCGAGAGACGATGCAGCAAGCTCTACCCGCTGTGTGCGCGCCTATGCACTGAGTTCCGATACGCGGAGGTCCGCCTTCCCCTCGCGGGGCCTCGGCCGTCAGTGCCCGAGGTGCTTGCGCAGGCGCTGATGCAGGTCACGCACGATTTTGCCGCGCTGGGGGCGCGCCTCGATGCTCCCGAGGACCGCCAGGCCGTCCACGAAGACGACGGGGGCGTCCTGGTCGGCGGAGTCGAGCGTGTCCACCTCGAAAGTGCCGAGGACGCCCGCGCCGCTGCCGCGCAACGACACGTTCTCCGGGACGCGGACCTCGACCGAGCCGAAGATCGCGATCGCCTTGATGACCACCTGGCGCTGCTCGAAGATCGCCTCGCTCAGGTCTATCTCGACACTGCCGAAGATCGCGTACGCGTGCGTGCGGCGGCCCACGCGCCAGCGGCCCTTGCGGACGCAGCCGCTGAGCACCGCGACCATGTTCTCGTCGGCGACCGGCGGGACCGCTCCCGGGGAGGGGCGGAACGGGGCGGGCCCGGGCCTGAACCCCGCCCGCGGCTGCTCATGGCCCGCGGGCAAGTCGCTGACCAGCGGCCGCAGTTCGGCCATGGTCTTGGCGCGGTAGACCCCCTCGACGCGGTCGGCGTGCTCCTCCGCGGTCAGGCGGCCCTCGGCCAGGGCGTCGCGGAGGATGTCCGCCGTGCGGTCCCGGTCGGCGTCCGAGGCGCGGAGCGATCCCGGCTCGTCGGCTGCGGCGGGATCGGGCTGCGGGAGGCGCTTTTCGAGGTCCACCCCAGCAGCGTACCCAGACGCGATAGATCGCGACCAGCCCTGTGGACAACCCCGGACAACCCGCAGCCAACCCGCAGACAACCCGGCAGGCGACCCGCGGGAGCCCGGCCGCGCCCTACTGAGCCTTACCTCACAAACCCGGCCCGCTTCGCGCGTTCTACGCTGGTTGGCGCGCCGCCAATGGAGGCCGCGCCGCTGTCTGCCGAGTGAGGAATGGCCGCACATGCCAGAGTTCGAGTACTCCGACCTGCTCCCGCTGGGAGAGGACACCACCCCCTACCGGCTGGTGACCTCCGAGGGTGTCTCCACCTTCGAGGCCGACGGGCGGACGTTCCTCAAGGTCGACCCGGAGGCGCTGCGCAAGCTCGCCGCCGAGGCGATCCACGACATCCAGCACTATCTGCGGCCCGCGCACCTGGCCCAGCTGCGGCGCATCGTCGACGACCCCGAGGCGTCGTCCAACGACAAGTTCGTGGCACTCGACCTGCTGAAGAACGCGAACATCGCGGCCGCGGGCGTGCTCCCCATGTGCCAGGACACCGGCACGGCGATCGTCATGGGCAAGCGCGGACAGAACGTCCTCACCGAAGGTGAGGACGAGAAGGCGCTCTCCAAGGGCATCTACGACGCGTACACGAAGCTGAACCTGCGCTACTCGCAGATGGCGCCGCTCACCATGTGGGAGGAGAAGAACACCGGCTCCAACCTCCCCGCGCAGATCGAGCTGTACGCGACCGACGGCGGCGCCTACAAGTTCCTCTTCATGGCCAAGGGCGGCGGCTCCGCCAACAAGTCGTTCCTCTACCAGGAGACGAAGGCCGTCTTGAACGAGGCCTCCATGATGAAGTTCCTGGAGGAGAAGATCCGCTCCCTGGGTACGGCGGCCTGCCCGCCCTACCACCTGGCGATCGTCGTCGGCGGCACCAGCGCCGAGTTCGCCCTGAAGACCGCGAAGTACGCCTCCGCGCACTACCTGGACGAGCTGCCCGCCGAGGGATCGCCGACCGGCCACGGCTTCCGCGACAAGGAGCTGGAGGAGAAGGTCTTCGAGCTGACCCAGAGGATCGGCATCGGCGCGCAGTTCGGCGGCAAGTACTTCTGCCACGACGTACGCGTGGTGCGCCTGCCCCGGCACGGCGCCTCGCTGCCCGTCGCCATCGCCGTCTCCTGCTCGGCCGACCGCCAGGCCACCGCGAAGATCACCGCTGAGGGCGTCTTCCTGGAGCAGCTGGAGACGGACCCGGCGCGCTTCCTGCCGGAGACCACGGACGAGCACCTCGACGAGGCCGCGGACGTCGTGGAGATCGACCTCAACCAGCCCATGGACGCCATCCTCGCCGAGCTGACCAAGCACCCGGTGAAGACCCGCCTGTCGCTCACCGGCCCGCTGGTCGTGGCCCGCGACATCGCACACGCCAAGATCAAGGAGCGGCTCGACGCGGGCGAGGAGATGCCGCAGTACCTGAAGGACCACCCGGTCTACTACGCCGGTCCCGCCAAGACCCCCGAGGGCTACGCCTCCGGCTCCTTCGGGCCGACCACGGCGGGCCGGATGGACTCCTACGTGGAGCAGTTCCAGGCCGCCGGCGGCTCCAAGGTCATGCTCGCCAAGGGCAACCGCTCCCAGAAGGTCACCGACGCGTGCGACGCGCACGGCGGCTTCTACCTCGGCTCGATCGGCGGCCCGGCCGCGCGCCTCGCGCAGGACTGCATCAAGAAGGTCGAGGTCGTCGAGTACGAGGAGCTGGGCATGGAGGCGGTCTGGAAGATCGAGGTCGAGGACTTCCCGGCGTTCATCGTCGTCGACGACAAGGGCAACGACTTCTTCCAGAACCCGGCCCCCGAGCCGACGTTCACGCACATCCCGGTGCGGGGTCCCGGCCTGGCGTAGCACGCGAAACCTGCGGGTGCGCCCCGAAGGGGCGCGGGGAACTGCGCGCCCGGCCACGGCGCACCCGCAGTGAAGGCAACCCCTCAGGCGAACCGCTGATTCGCAGTCCCGGCACACTTCTGAAGCCGCAACGGCTCCTTGCCCCCCGCAAGGGTCAGACACAGCTCACTCGCGGCAGCGGGCCGCACCGTCCCGGTCTCCCGGACGAACTTCTGGTTGCCACCCCCGTGGCAGTTCCACAACACAACGGCGGCACCTTCCTTGTAGGCGCCGTCCGGCACGTCCAGACAGCGATCCTGGGTCAATCCAGTGTGCAGCGAGCGCCGCGAGTCGTCGTACCACCAGATCTGGTTGCGATGACCCGTGCAGTCCCAGCCCTGGACCTTCGTGCCGTTACGGCTCTTGGACGCGTCGACGTCCAGGCACGTCCCGGTGGCCTCGTTCCTCAGGGGCTTGAACGCATCGTCCCAGGCGCCCTCGTACAGCTTCCGGCTGCCCGTGCTCGCCGGGTCGGCACAGCTGGCCTCACGCTTGCCGGAGGCGTACAGCTGCGTCAGGCAGGAGGCGAAGGCGGCGTGGCCGCGGGCGTTGGGGTGGAAGGACTGGCGTACGGAGTTGGAGTCCGGCGGGAAGGGGTTGGACAGGTCGACGTAGAGGCCGCGCGCCCAGGTGTCCTCCATGCAGACCTCGTGGCCGTGGAAGAGGCGGGAGTTGTCGAGATAGGTCGCTCCGGCGTTCCTCGCGGCCCTGCGCATGCCGGTCTCGAAGGTCGGCACCGCGTAGTTGCGGCCCCACTCGGTGTCGGAGTCGTAACCGAGCCCGCCGCAGGCCAGCTTGCCGGGGAACGCGGGGTTGTCGCGGAAGTCCGGTCCGATCGGACTCGGGTAGCCCATGGCGACGAGCTGGTAGTCGCCCTCCTGGTATCCCGCGTCCCTCATGACGGTCTTGAGGTCGCGGATGGACTGCTCGACCTTGGGTACGAGGGCGTCCACGCGCGCCTGCCAGCCGTCGTGGTACTTGGCCGCGCAGGGTCCCTGGCCGAGCAGGTAACGGGTGACGCAGTCCGTCATCACGGGTGAGAACTGAAGGTCGTCGTTGGCGCCGACGACGAGCAGGATCGTCTTGATCCTCGTGTTGCGCGCCTTGACGGCGAGGTTGTCGCTCTGCACCAGCTCGTCGGCGTACTGCTTCTGGCCGCCGATTTTGATGTTGACGGTCCGCGCCCCCGAACAGGCGACGTTGTACGTCACGTCGGCGGGGATGCCCGTCCGGTGGATCGCGGCGTCCGGCGAGCGGTGACACCAGTTGTCGGGGCCGTCGGTGCCCGGTTCGTACGTCCCGACCCCCTCACCGGAGATCTCGCTGTCGCCGAGGGAGATCAGGCCCGTCTTGCGCTCGGCCATCGGGCGTTCGGCAGGGCTGCCGTAGAGCTTGGTCGCCTCGGCCGCCCGGATCTTCTCCAGTTCGGGCGGCAGCGGCGCGGACGCGGGCGCCTTCGGCCCGTCCGCCGCCCGGGCGGGTGCCCCGGCCGCCGTGCCGAGCACGGCCGTCATCGCGACGGCCGCCGCGAACGAACATCGCAGCCGAGCCCGTCCGCTGCTTCTGATGCGCTTCATCGCGCCTCCCCGGATTGGTGTTACCCACGGTTTTTACTGGTGGGTAGAGGGCTTGGGAATACCTGCAACAAGACAAGTGCTCAACTTCGCGGGGCTTTTCGACGGGCTTCGAACGGAGAGGTAGGTTCACGGCATGACCAGCGACGCCAGCGAAGACCGCACCGGCGAGTACCGGACCGAGCACGACTCCATGGGCGAGGTGCGGGTCCCCGCCGACGCCAAGTGGCGCGCCCAGACCCAGCGCGCGGTGGAGAACTTCCCCATCTCGGGACAGCGCCTTGAGCGCGCCCACATCGCCGCCCTCGCGCGGATCAAGGGGGCCGCCGCCAAGGTCAACGCGGACCTCGGCGTGCTCGACAAGGACATCGCCGACGCCATCGCGGACGCGGCGGCCGGGGTCGCCGAGGGCCGCTGGGACGCCCACTTCCCCGTGGACGTCTTCCAGACCGGCTCCGGCACGTCGTCGAACATGAACACCAACGAGGTCCTGGCCACGCTCGCGACGGAACGGCTCGGACGCGACGTACACCCCAACGACCACGTCAACGCCTCGCAGTCCTCGAACGACGTCTTCCCGTCCTCGATCCACATCGCGGCGACGGGCGCGGTGACCGGCGACCTGATCCCCGCCCTCGACCACCTCGCCGCCGCCCTGGAGCGCAAGGCCGAGGAGTTCGCGGACGTCGTGAAGTCCGGGCGCACGCACCTCATGGACGCCACGCCCGTGACCCTCGGCCAGGAGTTCGGCGGTTACGCGGCCCAGGTGCGGTACGGCATCGAACGCCTGGAGGCCTCCCTGCCCCGCCTGGCCGAACTGCCGCTCGGCGGCACGGCCGTGGGTACGGGCATCAACACCCCGCCCGGCTTCTCCGCGGCCGTCATCGCCGAGGTCGCGCGGGCCACGGGGCTGCCGCTGACCGAGGCGCGCGACCACTTCGAGGCGCAGGGCGCGCGGGACGGCATCGTCGAGACCAGCGGCCAGCTGCGGACGATCGGCGTGGGCCTGACGAAGATCGCCAACGACCTGCGGTGGATGGCATCCGGCCCGCGCACCGGCCTCGCGGAGATCAACCTCCCGGATCTGCAACCCGGTTCGTCGATCATGCCGGGCAAGGTGAACCCGGTCATCCCGGAGGCCGCGCTGATGGTCGCCGCGCAGGTCACCGGCAACGACGCGACGGTCGCCGCGGCGGGCGCCGCCGGCAACTTCGAGCTGAACGTCATGCTTCCGGTGATCGCCAAGAACGTACTGGAGTCGATCCGGCTGCTCGCCAACGTCTCCCGGCTGCTCGCCGACCGGACCGTCGACGGGATCACCGCCAACCGCGACCGCGCCCGGGAGTACGCCGAGTCCTCGCCGTCCGTCGTGACGCCGCTGAACAAGTACATCGGCTACGAGGAGGCGGCGAAGGTCGCCAAGAGGTCCCTGGCCGAGCGCAAGACGATCCGCGAGGTCGTCCTGGAGGCCGGCTACGTCGACCGGGGCGACCTCACCCTGGAGCAACTGGACCAGGCCCTGGACGTGTTGCGCATGACGCGCCCCTAGCACCGGGCTTGGCGCGCCGGGCCTTCGCAACGGGACCTCGCGCCGGGACCTCGCGTTCCCGGGTGATCCACCGGCCCGTCACAGGAGGCCCGTCTAATATCTGTCCATGACAGACCTCGACGGGAAGACGGCGGACGGTGACGGTGCGGCGGCCCGGTGGGCCCCCGGGGACCACATCCTGTGGCGGTACCGGGAGAACGCCGGGGACCGCGTGCACATCTGCCGTCCCGTCACCGTCGTCCAGGACAGCGAGGACCTGCTCGCCGTCTGGATGGCGCCCGGCACCGAATGCGTCAAGCCGGTGCTGGCCGACGGGACCCCCCTGCACCACGAGCCCCTGGCCACCCGCTACACCAAACCGCGCGCCGTGCGCAGGGACCGCTGGTTCGGCACCGGCGTCCTCAAGCTGGCCCGCCCCGGCGATCCGTGGTCGGTCTGGCTGTTCTGGGACCCGGGCTGGCGGTTCAAGAACTGGTACGTGAACCTGGAGGAACCGCGCACCCGCTGGTCGGGCGGCGTGGATTCCGAGGATCACTTTCTGGACATCTCCGTGCGCCCCGACGGCAGCTGGCGCTGGCACGACGAGGACGAGTTCGCCGAGGCCCTGCGGGTGGGCCTGATGGACCCGGAAAAGGCTGCTGACGTACGCGCCGCCGGCCGGGCCGCCCTCAAGGTGATCGAGGCCTGGGGGGCACCGTTTTCGGACGGCTGGCAGCACTGGCGTCCCGATCCGTCCTGGGTCGTACCACCCCTTCCGGATGACTGGGACCGTACGCCCGCGCATGTGTCCTCATGAGACCCTTGATGCGCCCCCGTGGTTCAAACGTAGGATCGTCCTCCGCAAGGGCGCACAGCGACAACTCCGAGAGTCCGCGCGCTGTCTGACAGGAAGTCATTGAAGGGCGGCAGAACGTGAGCGAGGACCGCAGGGGCCAGGCCGAGGCCTTTGACGCCATCGGACAGCACTACGACGAAGCCTTCCCGCACAAGGAGGGTCAGCTCGCCGCGGGGCGCCGTCTCGCCGAGGCGCTCGCGCCCGGTTCCCGGGTCCTGGACGTGGGCTGCGGCACGGGTCTGCCGACCGCGCTGCAATTGGCCGAGAAGGGTCACTCCGTCCTCGGCACGGACCTCTCGGCGGGCATGCTGGCCCTGGCCGAAAAGAACGTCCCCGCGGCCGAGTTCCGGCAGATCGACATCGCGGACCTGGCGACCGACGGCCCGGCCGGAATCGGCCGGTTCGACGGCATCGCCTGCTTCTTCGCCCTGCTGATGCTGCCGCGTCCGGAGATCCCCGGGGCGCTGCGGCGGCTGCACGGGCTGCTGCGGCCGGGAGGCCTGATGGAGCTGTCCATGGTCGAGGCCGACCTCGACGACGCGGCGATCCCGTTCCTGGGCCACACAATCCGGGTATCGGGTTACCTGCGGGACGAACTGCGGCAGGTCGTGCGGGACGCGGGCTTCGAGATCACCGGCGAGGACACGTACTCGTACGCGCCCGCCAGCAGCGACGTACCACCGGAACACCAGATCTTTCTGCACTGCCGACGCGGCTGAGCGACGTGCAACGCTGGACGGCGCGCACGGCGCGCAGCCCCGGACGGACGGATTCGAAACGCGTGACGGAGCACCTCACCCCCCACGAGGGTCGCAAGGCACCAGTTGCCCGGCCGACCGCCCCCGCGGATCCCCGCGGGGCGCTGCTGCGTTCCCCCGAGACGTCACAGGGCGCGCGCGACACATCCCCGGGAGCATCGGTGCCGCCGACCAGTGAGCATTCCCAGCCGTCCGCCTCCGAGCCGGACCCCGGCCGTCCGCGCCCCGCGCCCGACGGCGTGCCGGCGCAGCCCGGCCCGCCCCCGGGCCCGCCGCACGGCGAGGAGCGGCGCACCGGCCGGCCGCAGCCGCCGGGCGCCGGACCCGTGGCGATGCGCCGCGACGGCGACCGGCTGCGCTTCGTGGGCGCGGCGACCCGGCGGATCGCGCGCGGCATCGACCTCGACGAGATCGTGATGGGTCTGTGCCGGGCGACGGTCCCGACCTTCTCCGACGCGATCCTGGTCTATCTGCGCGACCCGCTGCCCGTCGGCGACGAGCGGCCCTCGGGCCCGCTGGTGCTGCGCCTGCGCCGCACGGACCGGCTGCGCTCCATCGAGGAGGGCGCCGAGGAGCCGGACACCGACGGCGGCCCGCTGCCCTCGCTCCAGGTGGTGACGCCCGACATCACGGACGTGATGGGGACCGCCGAGCTGTGCGAGGTGCGCCAGGGCGGCGCGCTCGCCGAGGTGCTGCGCGGCGTGCGGCCCGTCTTCGCGGACTCGGCGGCGGCGCGGGCCGCCCTGCCCGAACTGCTCGGCGAGGGGCGGACCGTGCCGTCCGGGCAGCGGGCGATCCTGGCGCCGCTGCGGGGCCGGCGGCGGGTGATCGGCGCGGCCGTGTTCCTGCGCCGCCCGGACCGCCACCCCTTCGAGGCGGACGACCTGCTCGTCGCCGCCCAGCTGGCCACGCACAGCGCGCTCGGCATCGACAAGGCGGTCCTGTACGGCCGCGAGGCGTACATCGCCGACGAGTTGCAGCGCACGATGCTGCCCGAGACGCTGCCGCGCCCGACCGGGGTGCGGCTCGCCTCGCGCTATCTCCCGGCGGCCGAGACGGCCCGGGTCGGCGGCGACTGGTACGACGCGATCCCGCTGCCGGGCAGCCGGGTGGCCCTGGTCGTGGGCGATGTCATGGGGCACTCCATGACGTCGGCGGCGATCATGGGCCAGCTGCGGACGACCGCGCAGACCCTCGCCGGGCTCGATCTGCCGCCCCAGGAGGTCCTGCACCACCTGGACGAGCAGGCGCAGCGGCTCGGCTCCGACCGCATGGCGACCTGTCTGTACGCGGTCTACGACCCGGTCTCGCACCGCATCACCATCGCCAACGCCGGTCACCCGCCGCCCGTCCTGCTGCATCTGGGCGGCCGAGCCGAGGTGCTGCGCGTGCCGCCGGGCGCCCCCATCGGCGTGGGCGGCGTGGACTTCGAGGCCGTGGAGCTGGACGCCCCGGCGGGCGCGACGCTGCTCCTGTACACGGACGGGCTCGTCGAGTCCCGCCTGCGCGATGTGTGGACCGGCATAGAGCAGCTGCGCGAACGTCTCGCCGCGACCGCCCAGTTGACCGGCCCCGACCACCCGCCGCCCCTTGAGGCGCTCTGCGACGAGGTGCTGGACATGCTCGGTCCGGGCGACCGGGACGACGACATCGCGCTGCTCGCCGCCCGCTTCGACGGCATCGCGCCGAGCGACGTCGCGTACTGGTTCCTCGAACCGGAGAACGCGACCCCGTCCCGCGCCCGCCGCCTGGCCCGCAGCGCGCTGGTCCGCTGGGGCCTTGAGGACATGACGGATGCGGTGGAGCTGCTGGTCAGCGAGGTCGTGACGAACGCCGTGCGGTACGCGTCGCGGCCGATCACGCTGCGGCTGCTGCGTACGGACGTACTGCGCTGCGAGGTCGGCGACGACGTCCCGCAGCTGCCCCGGCTGCGCCAAGCGCGCGCCACGGACGAGGGCGGCCGCGGGCTGTACCTGGTCAACAAGATGGCGCGGCGGTGGGGCGCGACCCGCCTGAGTACCGGGAAGGTCGTCTGGTTCGAGCTGAACCGAAGCTGACCGCACATGAGAAAGGCGCCCGGAACCTCGAAGGTTCCGGGCGCCTTTCTCACGTGCGCGGGGCGGACGTCAGTCCCTGCTCGGCCCGCGGTCGTCGGGATCCTCGGGGATCTCGATCGTGTGCGTGGGGTCCGGCTCGTCCGTCGGCGGCTTCGACGACGGGGACTGCGTCGGCGGCTTGGACGAGGGGGACTGCGTCGGCGGCTCCGAGGACGGGGACTGCGTCGGCGGCTTCGACGACGGGTCCTTCTCCGGCTTCGACGGCGTGCTCGACGGCTCCTTGGAATCCTTCGGCGTCGGCTCCGGGGGCGGCGCGATGGCCGCGCCCATGCGTGTGTCGAGGTCGAATTCGCTCGGCGCGCCCATCGCGTCGAAGGTGTACGCCGCCCAGATCTCGGCCGGGAAGCTGCCGCCGTCGACGCGCGGCAGACCGCCCGCGCCCTTCATGGAGACCTGCTTGTTCTGCTCGGGGGTGCCGGGGGCGCCCTCGCCGAAGAGGCCGACGGAGGTGACCAGCTTCGGTGTGTAGCCGGTGAACCAGGCCGACTTGTTGTCGTCGGAGGTACCGGTCTTGCCGGCGACGTCCTGCACGGAGTTGCGCACCGCGTGGCCCGTGCCGTCGTCGACGACGCCGGTCAGGACGGAGGTCAGCGCGTCGGCGGTGCCGCGCTTGACGACCTGGTCGCCGATGGGGTCGGGCAGGTCGACCGTGCGGTCCTTGTGCTCGATGGAGGCGACCAGGGCGGGGGTGACCTTCTTGCCGTGGTTGTCGAGCGTGGCGTACACGCCCGCCATCTCCAGCGGGCTCGCGCCCATGGAGCCCAGCGTCTGGGCGGGCACGGCGGGCAGGCCCTTGACGTCCATGCCGAGCTTGCCCGCCATCTCCATCACCTTGGGCATCCCGACGTCCACGCCCATCTGTGCGAAGACGGAGTTGATGGACTTGTTCATCGCCTTCTGGACGGTGACGGGGCCGTAGTCGACGTGGTCCTCGTTCGGCGGGGCGAAGCCCACCTCGCTGCCCTTGACCGGGCGCCCGCTGGTGCCGTCGTAGACGGTGCTCGCCGTGATCGGCTTGCCGTCCTGGGTCGTCGCGCCGTTCTCCAGGGCCGCGGCGAGGATCAGCGGCTTGAAGGTGGAGGCCGACTGGTAGTCGCGGCGGGTGGCGTTGTTCGTGTAGTGCTTCACGTAGTTCTCGCCGCCGTACATGGCGAGGACCTTGCCGGTCTTGGGGTCGACGGACGCCGCGCCCGCCTGGACCCGGGCGTCCGCCTTGTTCTTCTTCCGGTCCAGCTTGTCGTTCAGCTTCTTGTCGACGGCCTTCTCAAGCTGCTTCTGCTTCTTGGGGTCGATGTTCAGCGTGATCGTGTAACCACCGGCCGCGAACTCGGCCTCGCTGAGGCCGCTGTTGCGCAGGACCTCCCGCTTGGCCTCGTCCACGAGGTAGCCGATCTGGCCCTCACGGCCGGGCAGCGCCTTGGGGTCCTCCGGCACGGGGAACTTCATCGCCTCGCGCTTGCCGGAGTCCAGCCAGCCCTCCTCGACCATGTTGTCGAGGACGTAGTTCCAGCGGGCCTTGACGAGCTTCTTGCCGGTCTGGGTCGCGGCCTGCCAGTCGTACTGGCTGGGGGCCTGGAGCAGGGCGGCGAGGTAGGCGCCCTGCTCCACGTCCAGCTTCTTGGCGTCGACGCCGTAGTAGGCCTGGGCGGCGGCCTGGATGCCGTAGGCGTCGCGGCCGTAGTAGCTGGTGTTGATGTAGCCCGCGAGGATGTCGTCCTTGCTCTTCTCGCGGTCCACCTTCAGCGAGATGACCAGTTCCTTCAGCTTGCGGCTGACCGTCTGGTCCTGCGTGAGGTAGTAGTTCTTCACGTACTGCTGGGTGATCGTCGAGCCACCCTGCTTGCCCTTGCCGGTCAGCGTGTTGAGGACGCCGCGTGCCGTGCCCTTGAAGTCGACGCCCTGGTCCTTGTAGAAGGACTTGTTCTCGGCGGCGACGAAGGTCTTCTGGACACCCTCGGGCACCTTGTCGAGGTCGACGATCTCGCGGTTGACCTTGCCGTCCCTCGCCAGGATCGTCCCGTCGCTGTACTTGTAGACGTTGCTCTGCCTCTTCGCCGCGGCGTTGCCCTCAGGGATGTCGATCACCAGGTAGAGCACGACGAAGGCGCCCATGCCGAGGAGGATGAGTCCGAAGAACGTCCCGAGGAGCTTCTTCCAGGTGAAGAAGCGGCGTATGCCGGTGCGCTTGGGCTTGCCCCCGCCGGACGGGCGCCCGCGCACTGCCCGGCGGGCACCGCGCTGCCGCGCTTGTCGTTCTTCGGCTCGGCCCATGACTGAGAGTGCTCCGCTTCCGTCTCGTACGACGCGTACTTCCCGTACGCCCCGTCTTCTCACTGGCAAGTCGCTGGTCGCTTAAGTCAGCTCATGAAGCTAACACCGCACCTAGGGACAAAGGTCCTGCGATCCGGTCTTTTCCGGACGTGACAATGAGCACCTGCCCCTAAGGAACCGACGGTTTCAGGGGCAGGAAGGTTGCCCCCTTTTTCGAACTTGTGCGCTCTACACCAGGCGTATACACGGCACGTATACACACCGTGTACAGTGCTCGTCATGTCCATTGGCCACACCCTTCTGGGTCTCCTGGAATCGGGCCCCCGGCACGGCTACGACCTCAAGCGGGCCTTTGACGAGAAGTTCGGGCACGACAAGCCCCTGCACTACGGACAGGTCTACTCGACCATGTCCCGGCTGCTGAAGAACGGCCTCGTCGAGGTCGACGGCATAGAGGCGGGCGGCGGTCCCGAGCGCAAGCGGTACGCGATCACCGACGCAGGCGTCACCGACGTCCAGCGGTGGCTCGCCACCCCGGAGAAGCCCGAGCCCTACCTCCAGTCGACGCTCTACACCAAGGTCGTCCTCGCGCTCCTCACCGACCGCGACGCCGCCGAACTCCTGGATGTCCAGCGCGCCGAGCACCTGCGCCTGATGCGCATCCTCACCGACCGCAAACGCAAGGGCGACCTCGCCGACCAGCTCGTCTGCGACCACGCGCTCTTCCATCTCGAAGCCGATCTGCGCTGGCTGGAGCTGACCGCCGCGCGCCTCGGCAAGCTCGCCCAGGAGGTGCGCTCCCCATGACCCCCGCAGGCTCCCTCCTCACGGCCCACGGACTCCGCAAGACCTACGGCCCTACCACCGCGCTCGACGGCGCTGCCTTCTCCATCCACCCCGGTGAGGTCGTCGCCGTCATGGGCCCCTCGGGCTCCGGCAAGTCGACCCTGCTGCACTGCCTCGCCGGGATCGTCCGCCCCGACGAGGGCACCATCACGTACGACGGCCGCGAGCTGACCGCCCTGCGGGACGCCGAACTGAGCGCGCTGCGGCGCAGCGAGTTCGGGTTCGTCTTCCAGTTCGGCCAGCTCGTGCCGGAACTCACCTGCGTCGAGAACGTCGCGCTGCCGCTGCGGCTGAACGGCGCCAAGCGCAAGGAGGCCGAGGCGACCGCCCGTACCTGGATGGAGCGCCTGGAGGTCGACGACGTCACCGCCAAGCGGCCCGGCGAGGTCTCGGGCGGCCAGGGACAGCGCGTCGCCGTCGCCCGGGCGCTGGCCACGAGCCCGCGCGTGATCTTCGCCGACGAGCCGACCGGCGCCCTGGACTCGCTCAACGGCGAGCGCGTGATGGAGCTGCTGACCGAAGCCGCCCGCTCGGCCAACGCGGCCGTCGTCCTGGTCACCCACGAGACCCGTGTCGCCGCCTACTCCGACCGCGAGATCGTCGTGCGCGACGGCAGGTCGCGCGACATGGAGCGGGTCGTATGAGCCTCGACACCCCTACGAAGGCGCGTACGGGACCGGGGGCGCCGCCCCCGCCGGGCAGCGCGCGCCCCGGCGGCGGCTTCCTCCGCGACCTCGCCCTGGGCATACGCTTCGCCGTCGGCGGCGGCCGCGAGGGCTGGACCCGCACGATCCTGACCGCCGTCGGCGTGGGGCTCGGGGTGGCGCTGCTGCTCGGCGCGGCGTCCGTGCCGCAGCTGTTGCAGGCGATCGACGACCGCGGCGCGGCCCGCACACCCTCCGGGCAGTTCTCCTCCGACGGCATCAAGCCCTCCGACAAGACGGTCCTCCAGCGCGACTCCCCCACCGACTTCCGGGATGTGACGGTCAGCGGCCGTATCGTGCGCGCCGAGGGCGAGCACCCGGTACTGCCGCCCGGCCTCGACGCACTGCCCGGCCCCGGCGAGATGGTCGCCTCCCCGGCCCTGCGCAAGCTCCTCGACAGCTCCGAGGGCGCCCTCCTCAGGGAACGCTTCAGCGCCTACCGCGTGACCGGCACCCTCGGCGACGCGGGCCTGACGAGCCCTCAGGAGCTGTACTACTACGCCGGTTCCGACTCCCTCACCCGGGAGAAGGGCGGCCAGCGCGTCGAGGCCTACGGCTTCCACCTGCCCGCCGAGCCGCTGGATCCGCTCCTGCTCGTCCTCGTCGTCATGATCTGCGTGGTCCTGCTGACCCCCGTGGTCATCTTCATCGGTACGGCGGTCCGCTTCGGCGGGGAGCGCCGCGACCGACGGCTGGCCGCGTTGCGCCTGGTCGGCGCCGACGCGCGGAGCGTGCGGCGGATCGCGGCGGGCGAGGCCCTGTGCGGGGCGCTGCTCGGCCTGGCCCTGGGCTGGGCGTTCTTCCTCGCCCTGCGCCAACTGGCCGGTGTGGTCGACCTGTACCGGGTCAGCGCCTTCCCCTCCGACGTGGTGCCGCTGCCCGCCCTCGCCGCGCTGATCCTGGCGGCCGTCCCGGTCACGGCCGTCGTGGTCACGATGATCTCGCTGCGTGCCGTCTCCATCGAGCCCCTCGGTGTCGTCCGCAGTGCGAAGCCCCGCAAGCGCCGGATGTGGTGGCGGATCCTGATGCCGCTCGTCGGGCTCGCCATCCTGCTGGCGGCGGGCCGCGTCGCCGGCGACATGGCCCCGTCGGTCTACGCCATCGGCCTGGGCTCGACGCTCACCCTGGTGGGCCTCGCCGCGCTGCTGCCGTGGCTGGTCGAGGCGAGTATGGCCCGGCTGCGCGGCGGTGGCCCGGTGCCCTGGCAGCTGGCCACCCGCAGGCTTCAGTTGAGCAGCGGTACGGCGGCCCGCGCGGTCAGCGGCATCACCGTCGCGGTGGCGGGCGCGGTCGCCCTCCAGATGCTGTTCGGCGCCATGCACGACGACTTCAACCGGGTCACGGGCAAGGACCCCGGCCGCGCCAAGCTGGTGGTCACGGCCGACGTCGCGGACGGGAAGCTCGCCGGGCGGATGATCGACGAGTTCCGTACGACCAAGGGCGTCAAGAACGTCATCGGCACGGTCTCCACGTACGTCGTCATGCCCGGCAAGCTGAAGAACCCCGATGCCCTGCGCCCCACCACGGAGCTGACCGTCGGCAGCTGCGCCAACCTGCGCGAGCTGGCCCGCATCGGCTCGTGCGAGGACGGTGACACCTTCGTCGTGCACACCGGGAACAAGCGGATGAACAAGTGGGTCGACGCGTCGGCCCGCCCCGGCAAGCAGCTCGACCTCAACCCCGTCAGCTGGGACGACCCCGGCCGCGAGCACGTCCTGTGGACGCTGCCCGCCGACTCCCGCACGGTCAGGGCGCGCCCCGACCCGGGCGGCGACCTGCACGACGGCGTCTACGCCACCCTCGGCGCCGTCGACCGGTCCAAGCTGGTCGACGCCACGACGACGGCGATGATCCAGGTCGATCCGGACGACTCGGACGCCGAGGAGTACATCCGCAACACCGCGGCCCACATCGACCCGTTCCTCCACGTGATGACGCTGCGCGCGGTCGAGCGCGACCAGCAGTACGCCACCATCCAGACCGGTCTGCAGATCGGCGCGGTGGCCACGATGGCGCTGATCGCGGCGTCCATGCTGGTGTCGATGCTGGAGCAACTACGGGAGCGCAAGCGCCTGTTGGCGGCCCTGACGGCCTTCGGTACGCGGCGCGGCTCGATGGCGTGGTCGGTGCTCTGGCAGACGGCGATCCCGGTCGCGATCGGGCTGGCGCTCGCCGTCGTGGGCGGCCTCGGCCTCGGCTACGTCATGGTCCGTATGATCCGGAAGCCGGTCACCGACTGGTGGATGTTCGTCCCTCTGACGGCCGCGGGCGCCGTGCTGGTCGCGGTCGTGACCCTGCTCAGCCTGCCGCCGCTGTGGCGGATGATGCGGCCGGAGGGCCTGCGCACGGAGTAGGCCCGCCCCCCGCGCGCCGGCATCGGTCGTGCGGTCGTTGCCGGTGCGGGGTCACACCACCCGCACCGGCAACGGCCGCACCGCCCCCCGCAAGGCCTCCGCCAGCTCCTCGTACTCGGCCGCCCGCGCGGCCCCCGCCCGCATCGCGAGGGCGATCCGGCGCGTCGGCGCCGGATCGGCGAAGTACCCGGTCAGCAGCTGGTTGCTGCGGCTGGTCTCCACCCGCACGGCGGTGCGCGGCAGCAGCGTCACGCCGAGCCCGCCCGCGACCAGCTGGACGAGGGTGGAGAGCCCGGCGGCGGTCGTGGTCACCGGGGCGTCCGCGCGGCCCGCCTCGCGGCAGATGTCCAGGGCCTGGTCGCGCAGGCAGTGCCCCTCGTCGAGCAGCAGCAGGTTCAGCTCCTTCAGGGCCTCGCGCGGGATGCCCTCGCGGCCGCCGAGCCAGTGGTCGAGGGGCGTGACGAGTACGAAGTCCTCGTCGAACAGCGGCAGTTCGGTCACCCCCGGCATACCGAGCGGCACCGCGAGCAGCAGCAGGTCGAGCCGCCCTGCCGCGAGCCCCTCAAGGAGCGAGGACGTCTGCTCCTCGTGCACCTGGAGGTCCAGGTCCGGGTACGTCTCGTGGACCAGCGAGATCAGCGTCGGCAGCAGATAGGGCGCGACGGTCGGGATCACGCCGAGCCGCAGCGCCCCGGTGAACGGCGCCTTGACGGCGTCCGCCTCCTCCAGGAGCGCCTCGACCTCGCCGAGGACCGCCCTGACCCGCACGGCGAGACGCTCGCCGGCCGGGGAGAGCAGCACCTTGCGCGTGGTGCGCTCCAGGAGCTGGACACCCAGTGCCTCCTCCAGCGCGGCCACGGCACCCGACAGGGCGGGCTGGCTCATCCCGATCGCGGCGGCGGCGTCCCTGAAGTGCAGATGCTCGGCCACCGCGGCGAAGGCGCGCAGCTGCGCCAGGCTGGGCTGCTTGCCGTTGCTCTGCTTGCCCCTATTTATGGCTCGCACTGATAACTACCTCCGATCAACATGACCCACTCTAGCTATTTCCCTAATCAATGCACCCTGTGCCACCATCGTCATCAGTCCAACCCCGCAGGAAAATCCCCAAAAGGGATTTTCTTCGTCGCAAGGAGTATGCGTGCTCACTGTCGGTGACAAGTTCCCCGAGTTCGACCTGACCGCCTGTGTCTCCCTGGAGCAGGGCAAGGAGTTCGAGCAGATCAACCACAAGACCTACGAGGGCAAGTGGAAGATCGTCTTTGCGTGGCCCAAGGACTTCACCTTCGTGTGCCCGACCGAGATCGCGGCCTTCGGCAAGCTGAACGACGAGTTCGCCGACCGTGACGCCCAGATCCTCGGCTTCTCCGGTGACTCCGAGTTCGTGCACCACGCCTGGCGCAAGGACCACCCGGACCTGACCGACCTGCCCTTCCCGATGCTGGCCGACTCGAAGCACGAGCTGATGCGCGCGCTCGGCATCGAGGGCGAGGACGGCTTCGCGCAGCGCGCCGTCTTCATCGTCGACCAGAACAACGAGATCCAGTTCACGATGGTGACCGCCGGTTCCGTGGGCCGTAACCCCAAGGAGGTCCTCCGGGTCCTCGACGCCCTCCAGACCGACGAGCTGTGCCCCTGCAACTGGACCAAGGGCGACGAGACCCTCGACCCGGTCGCGCTGCTCTCCGGCGAGTGAACAGGAGCCTCTGACATGGCACTCGACGAACTGAAGTCCGCCGTACCGGACTACGCCAAGGACCTGAAGCTGAACCTCGGCTCGGTCATCGGCAACAGCGACCTGCCGCAGCAGCAGCTGTGGGGCACCGTGCTGGCCTGCGCCATCGCGTCCCGCTCCCCGAAGGTGCTGCGCGAGCTGGAGCCCGAGGCCAAGGCGAACCTCTCCCCCGAGGCGTACACGGCCGCCAAGTCGGCCGCCGCCATCATGGCGATGAACAACGTCTTCTACCGCACGCGTCACCTGCTCTCCGACCCGGAGTACGGGACGATGCGCGCCGGTCTGCGGATGAACGTCATCGGCAACCCGGGTGTCGAGAAGGTCGACTTCGAGCTGTGGTCCCTCGCGGTCTCCGCGATCAACGGCTGCGGCCAGTGCCTGGACTCGCACGAGCAGGTCCTGCGCAAGGCCGGCGTCGACCGTGAGGTCATCCAGGAGGCCGTCAAGATCGCCGCGGTCATCCAGGCTGTCGGCGTCACGCTGGACTCCGAGGACGTCCTCGCGTAACACCTCATGCGAGTGGCCCGGCCCGAAACCTTGAAGGTTTCGGGCCGGGCCACTCGCATATCAAGCCTGTCCGGCGGACCTCTCCTGCGCGGCGTCCACCGCCGTGGTCCCCTGCGGCTGCGGCGCCCGCTTCTTCAGCGCCGCCTCGCGGGAGTACGACCGCAGATAGCCGACGACCGAGTTCGTGACGGCGACCAGCGGCACCGCCACGACCGCCCCGCCGATCCCGGCGACCATGCCGCCCGCGGCGACGGACAGGATCACGGCCAGCGGATGTACCCGCACCGCGCGGCCGAGGATGAACGGCTGGAGGATGTGCCCCTCGATCTGCTGCACGGCGAGGACCACGGCCAGCGCCATCACGGCGGTGAACACGCCCTGCGTGACCAGCGCGACGACCACCGCGAGGGCTCCGGAGACCACGGCGCCGACCAGCGGCACGAACGAGGCCAGGAAGATGATGACGGCCAGCGGCACGGCCATGGGCACACCGAGGAAGTAGATGCCGAGGCCGATGAAGATGGCGTCGATCATGGCCACTATCACCGTGCCGCGCACATAGGCGGTGAGCGTGCGCCAGGCCCGGGGGCCCGCGCCGGCGATGCCGGGCCGGGCGTTCGCCGGCACCAGCTTCAGGAACCACTGCCAGATGCGCTTGCCGTCGTACAGCAGGAAGAGCGTCGAGAACATCGCGAGCAGCAGGCCGGTCAGCGTCTCGACGATGACCGTCACACCTTCGAGGCCGGCGGACGTCAGCTCCTCGGTGTTGGCACCGACGGCTTCGCGCAGGCTCTTGGCGATGTCGTTGATCTGGTCCTCGGTCACGTGGAAGGGGCTGTTGAGCAGCCACTTGCGCAGGTCCTCGATGCCGTCCTGGACCTGCCCCGAGAGTTCGTCGGCGTTCTCCATGACCTGCCAGACCACGAACCAGCCGACCAGGCCCATGATGACGAAGCCGAGGATCGCGGTGACCGCCGTCGCGAGGCCGCGCGGCAGGCCGAGCCTCCTCAGCCGCGCCACCGTCGGTTGGAGCAGCGCGGTGATCAGCAGCGCCGCCACAAAGGCGAGCACCACCAGCTGGACCGCGCTGATGACCCTCATCAGGACCCAGAGCGTGCCCGCGAGGACGAGCAGCCGCCAGCCGGCCTCGGCCGCGACCCTCATCCCCCACGGCAGGGCCGCCACGGGATCGGGCCTGGCCGCCACGTCCGGCGCATACGCGGGCGGCGGCGGCACGTGCTCCTGCTCTCCGTTGGCGGGGTCGTTCGACTCATCGGCGTCCGAGTCGGCGTCCTCTTCGCGGCGCTTCTCGTTCAACCGCTCGCCCATCTCGCTCAGTCCGGCGCCGAGCCGACCGATCCACCCTGGCACTCGCGACATGATCCGTCCTCTACCCCCGTCTTTCCCCACCACTCCCCCCTGGAGCTGTCCGCACCGACCGTACACGGGAGAAACCCCCCACCGAAGGACGGTGGGGGGCTCCCGAGGTTGAGCGCGGTACGGCCGGGGAGCGGCCTAGTACCAGTTGTTCGCCTGCCAGAAGTCCCAGGCGCCGCACGGGCTGCCGTAGCGGTCGTTCATGTAGTTCAGGCCCCACTTGATCTGCGTGGCCGGGTTGGTCTGCCAGTCGGCGCCCGCCGAGGCCATCTTGGAAGCGGGCAGCGCCTGGACGAGGCCGTACGCGCCGGAAGAGGCGTTGGTGGCCTTGTAGTTCCACGTGGACTCGTGGTTGACGATGTTGCTGAAGCACTGGAACTGGCCGGCGGGCACCATCTGCCGCGCCATCGCCTGGACCTGAGCGACCGTGTAGGAGCCCTGGGGCTTGAAGCTGCCGGCGTCGCGGGTGGAGGAGCGGCTGGCCTTGGTCTCGGCCTTCTCCTCGCGCTCCTTCTTCGCGGCGGCCTTCTGGGCCGCCTCCGCCTTCTCGGCCTTCTCCGCGGCCTTCTGCTTCTCGATAGCCGAGGCGGCGGCCTGCTTGCGGGCCTCCTCCGCGGCGGTCTTCTTGGCGGCGGTGTCGGCGGCCAGGGCCTGCGCGTCGGCCTGCTGCGTCAGGGACGCGGTCTGGACCTGGGCCTGCTGACCCGCGGGGATCTCTGCGAGAAGCGTCGCGTCGCTCGCCGCTGCCTCGAAGTCGTTCGTGTTCGAGGGCTGGGTGTTGCCCGAGGCGACACCCACGACAGCTCCGACGGTGGTGACCGCGGTGGCGGATGCCACGGCGAATCCCCGGACCGAAATCCGGCTCACACGGTTTCCTTCCAGCATCGCCCGCATAGGTGACCTCGCGGACGCAATCGTGCCCCTGGCGCTGGCCTCCGCTTGCGATCGGTCACGGGAGGCACGGGCCCGGTGGACAACTCCCGCGTGGGGAGCGCCGCGTGGTGCTCGGGCGGCATGCGACGGCCACTATGAAGTTCTGGGGTTTCGTACCGCTGGGGGTACACGTGTGTCGCATGCGGGGCCTGACAGGACCCAGACTCTGCCCCAGCTCGACACCGCAAGGCAATTCTCCGTTGCGTGGGAAAGCTCACACGCCGTTTGCTCCAGGAGTTTTCCGGAAAGAGGCGCGCACGACGACGCCGCCCGGCTAGGCTCCTTCGCTTCACCGGGCGGCGCCAACTACCGCGTATACGCCGTGAACTGACTCAGATGTGGCCGTCCTCCAGCATTTCGGTCACCAGGGCCGCGATCTGCGAACGCTCGGACCGGGTGAGGGTGACGTGGGCGAAGAGCGGATGCCCCTTCAGCTTCTCGACGACGGCGACCACTCCGTCGTACCGCCCCACGCGGAGGTTGTCGCGCTGGGCGACGTCATGAGTGAGGACGACACGGGAGTTCGCCCCGATCCTGGACAGAACGGTCAGCAGGACGTTCCGCTCCAGGGATTGGGCCTCGTCCACGATCACGAACGCGTCGTGCAGCGAGCGCCCGCGGATGTGGGTGAGCGGCAGGACCTCCAGCATCCCCCGCGCGCTGATCTCCTCGATGACCTCTTTGCCCGCCACCGAACCGAGCGTGTCGAAGACCGCCTGCGCCCAGGGGCCCATCTTCTCGGCCTCGGTGCCGGGGAGGTAGCCGAGCTCCTGCCCGCCGACCGCGTACAACGGCCGGAAGACCATCACCTTCTGGTGCTGCCTGCGCTCCAGGACGGCCTCCAGGCCCGCGCAGAGCGCGAGCGCCGACTTGCCGGTTCCCGCGCGCCCGCCCATCGAGACGATCCCGATGTCCGGGTCGAGGAGCAGATCGAGGGCGATCCGCTGTTCGGCGCTCCTCCCCTTGATGCCGAAGGCCTCCCGATCGCCGCGTACGAGGCGGACGTTGCCCTCGGCCGTGACGCGGCCCAGCGCCTTGCCCCGCTCGGACTGGATGGTCAGGCCCGTGTGCACGGGCAGTTCCGCCGCCTCGGGGACGTACAGGTGGTCTTCCTCGAAGAGGAGGTCGACCTGCTCACCGGAGAGGGTCAGTTCGGACATGCCGGTCCAGCCGGAGTCCGTGATGGCCAGCTCCGCGCGGTACTCCTCGGCGAGGAGTCCGACGGACGACGCCTTGATTCTGAGCGGCAGGTCCTTGGAGACGACCGTGACGTCGTACCCCTCGGCCTGGAGGTTGCGGGCTACGGCGAGGATGCGGGAGTCGTTGTCCCCCAACCGGTAACCGGCCGGGAGCACGCCGGGATCGGAGTGGTTGAGCTCGACGCGCAGCGAGCCGCCCAGATCCCCGATCGGGATCGGGGCGTCCAGGCGGCCGTGCCGGATGCGGAAGTCGTCCAGCAGGCGCAGCGCCTGCCGGGCGAAGTAGCCGAGCTCCGGATGGTGCCGCTTGGCCTCCAGCTCCGTCACCACGACGACGGGCAGCACGACTTCGTGCTCGTCGAAGCGGGTCAGGGCGTTCGGATCGGCCAGCAGGACGCTGGTGTCGAGAACATAGGTGCGCCTGTCGGGCATGCGGCGCTTTGTGCTGGTCACCACGGAAGGACGTACCCCCTCGGATGAGGTCGGGGAGCGACGGGAGGGATTCCGGGCGGGCCGGCGGGTGTGATCCAGGCCCGGCGCGGCCGCGATGCGCGGGCCGAGCGCCGGCCCTCCACGTCGCCCGCGCTGCTCACACGGTCGTCCTGGTGCAAAGGGCCTCCCGGGCGGACGGCCTCATGGCGTCCGCTGAGATACGACGTCCCTTTCGGGTACTGCTAGGACGTCGACCTGGAAGGCTTATTCCCTCGAACAAGCGCAGCCATGCCAGGGCATATGACGACGCGTTGGTTAACTCCGGGTGACCCCGGCCTCAGGGGCGTGCGGGTGTCAGCCGCCGTAGCGGCGGTGGCGGGCCGCGTAATCGCGCAGCGCACGCAGGAAGTCGACCTTCCGGAAGGCCGGCCAGAAGACCTCGCAGAAGTAGTACTCGGAGTGAGCGGACTGCCAGAGCATGAAGCCCGACAGGCGCTGTTCGCCACTCGTACGGATCACCAGGTCGGGGTCCGGCTGGCCGCTGGTGTAGAGGTGCTTGGAGATGAGGTCGATGTCGACGCTCTCCGCGATCTCCTCCAGGCTGGTGCCCTTGTCGGCGTGGTCCAGGAGCAGCGAGCGCACCGCGTCGGCGATCTCCTGGCGGCCGCCGTAACCGACCGCGACGTTGACCAGTATCCCGGTGTTGTCGTGGGTGGCCTGTTCGGCTTCCTTCAGGACGGCCTGGGTGCGGGCGGGCAGCAGGTCGAGGGCGCCGACGTGGTGCACGCGCCAGCGGCCGTCGGCGACGAGCGAGCGGACGGTGGCCTCGATGATGCCGAGGAGCGGGGTCAGCTCCTCCTCGGGCCGGTCGAGGTTGTCGGTGGAGAGCATCCACAGCGTGACGACCTCGACGTCGGTCTCGGCGCACCAGCCGAGGAACTCCTCGATCTTGTGCGCGCCGGCCTGGTGGCCCTGTGCGGTGGTCCCGCCGGACGCCTTCGCCCAGCGGCGGTTGCCGTCGAGGATGACCCCGATGTGCTTGGGCACCTGGTCGTGGTCGAGGCGGCCTTCCACCCGGCGTGCGTAAAGTCCGTACACCAGGTCGCGCAGGTTCACGTGTGTCAGCCCCTCCAGCAGATGGCGGTCCTCAAGGGGTGCGCCTAGGGCAGTCCCCGAGGGCGACACCCTACCGCTGCGGAGGCCTCCCACCGAAGTCGGGTCGGCGCCGCTGAAGTAGCTTCATCCCCATGAACGACACGTCTTTGTACCGCGCGGCGGCGGACCGCTACGACTCGATGGAGTACCGGCGTACGGGCCGCAGCGGACTGAAGCTGCCCGCGGTCTCCCTCGGCCTCTGGCACAACTTCGGTGACGACAAGTCCCTGGACACGCAGCGCGCGATCCTGCGCCGCGCCTTCGACCTGGGCGTCACGCACTTCGACCTGGCGAACAACTACGGCCCCCCGCCCGGCTCGGCGGAGCTGAACTTCGGCAAGCTCTTCGCACAGGATTTCGCCTCGTACCGCGATGAGCTGATCATCTCGACCAAGGCGGGCTACCTCATGCACCCCGGCCCGTACGGCGAGTGGGGCAGCCGCAAGTACCTGCTCTCCTCGCTGGACGCCTCGCTGTCGCGGATGGGCCTCGACTACGTCGACATCTTCTACTCGCACCGCTTCGATCCGGACACCCCGCTGGAGGAGACGATGGGCGCGCTCGCGTCCGCGGTCCAGCAGGGCAAGGCGCTCTACGTGGGCGTCTCCTCGTACGACAGCGAGCAGACCGCCGAAGCGGCGCGGCTGCTGCGGGAGATGGGCGTGCCGGCGCTCATCCACCAGCCGTCGTACTCGATGATCAACCGCTGGACCGAGGAGGACGGCCTCCTCGACACGCTGGAGCGCGCCGGGATGGGCTGCATCTCCTTCGTGCCGCTCGCCCAGGGGCTGCTCACCAACAAGTACCTGAAGGGCATTCCGGAGGGTTCGCGCGCGACACAGGGCAAGTCCCTGGATCCGGACCTGCTGAGCGACGAGGTCGTGCGCCGGCTCAACGGGCTGAACGACATCGCCGCGGCCCGCGGCCAGTCGCTCGCCCAGCTCGCCCTCAACTGGGTGCTCCGCGACGAGCGGATGACCTCGGCCCTGATCGGCGCCTCCAGCGTGAAGCAGCTGGAGGAGAACGTGGCGGCGCTGGCCGGCCCGAAGCTGACGGACGCGGAGCTCTCGGCCATCGACACGTTCGCGGTCTCGACGCCCGGCACCAACATCTGGGCCGGGCGCGGCTGAGAGGGGTCGCCCTGGCGGCTGAGAGGGGTCGTCCTAGGGGCGCGGGCGGTTGAACCAGGCGCCCGCGGTCCCCTGGGCGAGCAGGATGATCACCGCGATGGCGCCGAGGAGCGGCACGAGGCCGCCGGGGTTGCCGCCCGCCGCCCCGGCGAGCGCGCTCAGGGCGTGGAGCGCCATCAGGACGATGCAGGCCACGCGGAGACCGCCGCCCCCCTTCGGGAACCGGAAGGCCAGGCCGGCGGCCACCATGAGCAGGAAGTTCACCCCGACGGCGGCGCCCGCGGTCTCCGAGTCGCCCGTGGCGGCGATCCCTATCGAGCCGATGATGACGAGGCCGGCGAGCACCCAGAGGACGATCCGCGCGGCTCGGACGGAGCCGGGCATCCGCTGCGGCGCCATCGGGCCGTAGGCGTACGCGGGGTCCTGGGACGGGCCGGGGTAAGTCGGCAGGCCTGGCTGGGGGTTGTTCGGAGGGCCGGGCTGGGGGTGGCCCTGGGGGGTGACCTGCGGATTCTGCTGCGGCGGGGGGAAATCGTTCGACATGTCCCTGACCATAACGGGGAGGGCGGCGGCCTTGATCGACGGGCTCCGGCGCGCGGGCACAAAAAACGGGCCGGTCCGTGGGGGGGAGACGGACCGGCCCGAGGGGGGGTTTCCACCATAACCCTTCGTAAGTGATGCTGCGTGCATTGGCGCTCCACAACTACTCTCCGAGACCGCGCGACAACTGCGAGACCCCGTTCTTCCGGCGGAATACGGGGTTCAGAGGCGGATTTCGGCCGCGCACGGCAGTACTCCTCACGGGGGACCCCGGATGGCGTCGCGTCCTTGACGCGCCGGGTGTACGGACCGCTAATTTCGCGGGCATGGCGACGATGAGGGTCATCGAGTCCGAGGGCCGGCCGGCGGGGAACTCGGCGGAGGCCTCCGCTGAGCCCCCTCTGGAGGTCCCGCTGGAGATCGCGGACTCGGCTGGGGCGCGGCGGCGGGGGCTGCTCGGGCGGGCGGGTGTGACGGGAGCGCTGCTGCTGACGCCGGCGAGGAGCGTGCACACCGTGCGGATGCGGTTCGCCATCGATGTGGCGTATCTGGACCGTGAGCTGCGGGTGCTGGCCGTCCGTACGATGCGTCCGGGTCGCCTCGGGCTGCCGCGACCGCGCGCCCGGCATGTGATGGAGGCGGCGGCAGGGGCGATGGCGGGGTGGGGCGTACGCCGGGGCGCGCGGATCGTCGTACGCGACGCGGGATGACGGCTCGCGGTGCCGCGCGGCCCCCTCCACCGCACGGCACCGCACGCACAGCTTTGCTTGCGCGAATTAGCCTTGGTCTGAACTTACGTGACGCTCAGGGGCAGATCGAGCCAGTATTGATAACGATGCGGAATCAAGGCTTCGATTCTGGCCCGTACGTCATGGTGTGGGCGGTACAGGGGTTTTGCCCCAGTCCCTACCAATCGCCCCGTCAGGCGGCGTTCGACGGCTTGCCCTCTTTGCTCGCCACGATCTGCCGCATGTGCTGGTCGCCCCACAACCCCAGGGGCCGCAGCGCCGCGTTGAGGGACTGGCCGAGGTCGGTCAGGGAGTACTCGACCTTCGGCGGCACCTCCCGGTAGACCTCGCGGTGCACGATGCCGTCCGACTCCAGCTCCCGCAGCTGCTGGATCAGCACCTTCTCGCTGACGGCCGGGATATGCCGCTTCAGCTCCCCGAAGCGCAGCGTCCTGCCCGCGTGCAGGGCCCACAGGATCATCGGCTTCCACTTGCCGCCGACGACATCCACCGCGGCGTCGAGCCCACAGGCGTACGGCCCTCGTTCCTTCGCCACGGCCAACTCCTCTGCTCGCTGGGTCACTTACCGGAAGGACAGTACAGACTACGCCCGTACAGGCTTGCGGAGTTCGAAGAGGTGGCGGGCGCTGTGGGCGACGAATGGCCCCTCCGTCTGGATCCGGTCGTGCAGCTCGCGCAGCCGCGGCCGGTACTTCTCCACGCTGAAGTCGGGGACCATCCACACCACCTTGCGCAGGAAGTGGACGACGGCTCCGATGTCGAAGAACTCCATCCGCAGCCGTTCGGCCCGCAGGTCCACGACCTCCAGGCCCGCCGTCTCGGCCTCGGCGCGCTCGCGGTCCGGATGGCGGCCGTTCCTGACTTCCTCGGACTGCGGCCCGAGGAAGTACTCGACGACCTCGAAGACGCTGGCGGGTCCGACGTGCTGCGCGAAGTACGTGCCGCCGGGGCGGAGCACGCGGGCGATCTCGTCGAAGCGGGCCCGCACCGGGTGCCGGCTGGTGACAAGGTCGAAGGCGCCGTCCGCGAAGGGCAGCGGCGCGTCCTCCGGCGACGCGACGACGGCCACGCCGCGCGGATGCAGGAGGGCGGTGGCCTTGGCGACGTTCGCGGGCCAGCCCTCCGTGGCGACGGCGAGCGGCGGCAGGGTGGCCGCGGAGGCCAGTACCTCGCCGCCGCCGGTCTGGATGTCGAGCGAGGCCTCCGCCCGCGCGAGGCGCTCCGCCATCGCCTCGGCATACCGCCACGAGGGGCGTGCCTCGGTGGCCCTGCCCTCGAACCACGAGAAGTCCCAGCCTTCGGTGGGCGCGGCCTCGGCTTCGGCGAGGAGGTCGTCGAAGGTGGTGGGGGTGGTGGCGGAGCCGGTGGGACCAATGGGACCAGTGGGGCCAGCGGGGTGGGCGCTCATGAAGCAATCCTGGCATCCGTTGCGGTGCGGCACATCCGGGTTTCGCGCGCGCCGCGTCGCGGCCGTGCCGGTGAGGGGGTCAGCCGTTGGTGCCGGTGGGCGCCGTCCCGCGGGGGAAGGAGACCTCCACGCGCCGGTTCTTCTTGCGACCCTCCTCCGAGCCGTTGTCCGCGATCGGGTAGTCCTCGCTGTAGCCGCGTACGGAGAACGTGACCTCGGGGCCGAGGTGGCCGGCCAGTTCGTCGTGCACGGCTTCCGCGCGCTGTCGGGAGAGTTTCTTGCCGTGGCCGTAGGAGCCGAGGTTGTCCGTGAAGCCGAACACTCTGACGTCCGTGGCCTTCTGCGCCTTGGCCTCCTCGGCGATCGCCTTTATACGGGCGTTCGCCTCCGGGTTCAGCTTCGCGCTGTCCTTGGGGAAGAGGACCTCGGCCTGCAACGCGAACTTCACGTCCGTGTTGGTGTCCTCGCGCCGCTCCTCGCCGCCGAGGTCCTCGACGACCGACTTGATGTCCAGCACCTTGGCGGGCGCGAGCGTGGCCCCGTCGGCAAGCTTCAGCCCCGGGCTGTTGGAGTCGACCTCGGGGGGTGGGGAGGTGGTGGTGCTGCCGGGGGGTGAGCTGGGGTCCCCTTCGTCGGCCCAGGCGGGCGCGGGGCCGAGGAGGAGGGCCAGGGCGGTGAGGGTGACGGCGCCGGCGGTTCGGAGGGGGTGGGAGGGGTGGGGGGTCATGGTTATTCGCCCTCGGAGATTTTGATGGGGGCGGGGGGCATGGCGCCGACTTGGAAGTCGACCTTGGTCGTGCCCTCAGGGGGGGCTGGGAACTGAGCAAACCAGTCGACCGACTGCCCGGAAAGCACACCACCGGTAAATCGTGTGCACAGGCAACGCCCCTGTGTGTCCCGGAGGATGAGGTACTTCTTCTTGCCTGCGGCGTCCACGAGACTGGCCCCCGCCATCGAGCCCCCGTTCTTGGTCAACTCGCGCTCATCGCCTCGCCAACTGGCAGCCACCCAGGCCTTACCGCTTCCATTCGTCACAGTTCCCTCGACGGTAAGGAATCCACCATCGTCGCGCTTGGCCGATGTCACCTTGAGAGTCAGCCCGGACTCTCCCTTGACCTCGGCCAGCGTGCTCCCTTCTGCGGGCTTTTGGGGCTGCCCACGACCCTTGCTCTCTCCGTCAGTCTTGGTATTGGACGACTTCTTTTCCGACGTGGGCTTTTCGTCACCCCCACCGCCGCAGCCAGCGACCGTGAGGACCAGCCCCGTCGTGATCGCCACAGCGGTCAATGCCCTGCGGGTCAGCATGGCGCGCCGAATGCTCATGGCTACCGCTTCCTTCTTTCGTCGATCTCCGGTCAGTCGGCCAGGTGGACAGAGAAGAGGACGGATGCGTCGGGCAGATCATCCAGTTCGAAGTCGTCCGGGTCGATCTCGAAGGACTCCCCGCCCTCGCAGTCGAATTCCACGGCCTTCTCCGGGTCGGCCGACGGATCGATGCCACATCGCGGTTTCACGATGGCGGTGGCGTCGGCCTTGGCGTGTTTGGATTCAGTACCCGGGATGATCGAATCGCCGACGGTGTACGTGGTCTCGATCTCCGCACGGAAGCCCGGGTAGCCGTTCACCTCAGCGGGCCCGAAGCCGATCACGGTGGAGTCGTTCTCCGCGGCAAGCGTCTCCGCCGCGACTCGCGCCCCCTCGCCGGTGAACTTCTCACCGGCGAGCCAGTCGGGCCAGTCGTCCCCTCCACCAATGGACAGCTCCAAGCCGCCCATGAGTTCGTCTCTGGCCTCCTGCGCGGCCGCTAATGCTGCTGCGTCAGCGGCGGATTGTGCGCCGTTTCGGGCCGAGGCAGCCTGAGCGAACGCGAAGAAGGCGAATGCAACAAAGAGCAGAACCCCCGTCAACCAGACATAGATCGGGAGAGTCTGCCCTCGGTCGCTCTTCGACAGGTGCGAGATCAACCGCCGATGACGTTGTTGACCGCATCGAGGATCGCGCCCGAGATCAGGCCGTCGAGACCCAGCCCATCGATCAACGTAAAGATCCCCGCAATAAGAATCATGAGCCCCGCATACTCCACAAACCCCGCCCCCGCATCCCGATCCCTCCCCCGGACCCGGGATGCCACCGTCACCGACCAGTCGACCCAGACTCTGAGCACGCGTTCCTTCAGCACGACGGCCCCTTCTCGTCCACCCGATTCCGCGACGGCCGCAACCTCCGGCGGTGTCGTCATGGGCAACGTACGCGACAACACGTGTTTCGGCAGCCACTCTGCGCAACCCGCGCCCTAACAGGCGTCGCCCGCCCGCAAGTTGGCGGATTCCCTTCCCTCTCTTCGAGATCACCATGCACGAAGCCCCCTCCCGCGAACCGCGGACCGTGAACTCAGAGCCGACTGTCCCACATCGCATTGCATCCGCGAAGGGGTTTCGCACAGTTGACGCAGTCGATGCAGATGAAGCAGTTGAAGCAGCCGACGCAGTTGCTGAACGACGCATGCTCAGCGCCCCAGAATCGAACCGAAGTCCGAACCCGAGCCGAGGAACATGCCCGCCGCGATAAGGATCATCGTGGCCGGGAGCATGAAGACCAGGGTCACCAGCGTCGCCTTGGGGATGGTTTTCGCCGCCCTGCGGCGGGAGTTCTGCGCGTCCGTGCGGCGCATGTCCGTCGCGATCTGGATCAGCGTGTCCGCGATCGGCGAACCCAGTTCCTCGCCCTGCTGGAGCGCGGAGACGAACTGGGCGACCTGCTCGGACGCGTTGCGGCGGCGGAGTTCGTCGAAGGCCTGGCGGCGGCTGACGCCCATGTCCATCTGGCGCAGGGTGATGCGCAGTTCGTCCGCCCACGGACCCTCGTACCGTTCCGCGACCCGGTCCAGCGCCTGGCGGAAACCGAGGCCCGCCGAGACCACCACCGCGAGGACGTCCAGGAAGTCCGGCAGGGTGCGGTCGATGACCTCGCGGCGTTCGCGGATGGCCTGCCAGATCAGGGCGTCCGCCGCCGTCACCCCGAACGCGAAGGTCAGGAGACCGAAGAGCACGGCGCCGTTCGTCAGGAACACCAGGCCCATCACCACGCCGAAGATGCCGTAGACCGCTCTGCGCGCCGCATAGCGGTCGATCGTCAGGCCTCCCGGGTTGCCCGCCATGTCGATCCTGCGGCGTTTGGCGTCCACCCGCTTCGGGCCCATCAGGCGCAGGACGAAGGGCGCGAAGCGCATGCCCAGGCGGTCCACCGCCGAGCCCGCCGTCGAGACGCGCGTAGCGCCTACCTCCAGGGCTATCGCCAGGTCCGAGGGGAGTTTCGCCTCCGCGCGGTACATGCGGATGCCCTGGCACACTCCCGCCACCGCCAGGCCCATCACGGCCGCCATCGCCAGACCGAACACGTCGACCGCTCCCTACACTTCGATCTTGCCGAGGCGTCTGATCACGAAGAAGCCCACCGCGTACAGGCCGAGCGCGATCAGGATCAGCGTCTGGCCCATGGGGGAGCCGGTCACCCGTTCCAGAGCGCCCTCGTTGGAGGAGTTGATCAGGAGCAGGGAGCCCAGGCCGAGCAGCGGGACCGTGAACGCCGTCGCGTGGACCTCCGACAGCATCGTGCGGACCTCGCGCCGGGTCTCCTTGCGGTCCTCCAGGGTCTGGGTGAGGTTCCGCAGGGAGTTCACCACTGTGCCGCCCGCCTTGTTCGAGAGGACGAGTGTCGTGACGAGGACTATCAGCTCGCGGGAGGGGAGGCGGGCCGCCAGCTCGCCCAGGGTGTCGTCGATCGAGCGGCCGAGCGTCAACTGGTCGGCGACGTGGGACAGTTCCTCGCCGGCGGGAGCCTCGAGCTCTTCCGCCGCCATCGCCAGGGATGTACGCAGGGCCAGTCCGGCCGCCGTCGCGTTGGCCAGGATGCGTGCCACGTCCGGGAGTTGGTTGATGAACGCCTCGATGCGCTTCTGGCGCTGCCAGTTGAGGAAGGCGACCGCGCTCCATATCGCCACGATGCCCGCGATCGGGCCGAAGAAGGGCGCGAGCGTCGCCGCCGCGATCAGCCAGAGCGCCGCCACGACCGCGACGACGTAGGTGAAGAACTCGCCCGCGGTCAGGTCGAGCCCCGTCGAGGAGAGCCGCAGCTGGATCGACCTGCCGAGGCGCGTGCGACGCAGGCGGCGGTCGACGCCCGCGAAACGGCGCGCGCGGCCGGGCGGGCCGCCGTCCCCGCTGCCGGGGCCGAGCGCCAGCCGGTCGACGAGCGCCTGGCGCTGGGCGCGCCCGGACGCGTACGAGTGGACACCCGCGACGGCGAGCGTGCCGCACAGGATCGTGGCGCCCAGGGCGAGCAGCGCGGGGTTGTTCATCGGGCGCCGCCTTCCTCGCTCGGGGACGGGCCGGTCATCCGATCGCCTCCCTCGTGTCCAGGACGTCGATCGCCTCCGCCACGCCGTACGCCGGCGGTACCGGCTCGCCCGCGCCGTACAGCTTGTCGGCGATCTCGCGGGGCAGGGGCAGGTGTTCGAACCAGCCGCGCACGACCCGGTCGGGGCCGATCGGCTGGGCCACGAAGCGGGTGACGGGCGCGATGCGGAACTGCTGGCGGCCGTGCGAGACGAGCAGCACGATCTCGGAGACCTTGCGGGAGCCGTCGCTGTGCCGGGCGAGCTGGACGACCACGTCGACGGCGGAGTTGATCTGGTCCTTCAGCGCCTCGAAGGGGATCTGGACCTCCGACATGGAGCCGAGGGTCTGGAGGCGCATCAGGGCGTCCTCCGCGGTGTTCGCGTGGACGGTGGCGAGGGAGCCGTCGTGGCCGGTCGACATGGCCTGGAGCATGTCGAGGGTCTCGCCGCCGCGGACCTCGCCGACGATGATGCGGTCGGGGCGCATGCGCAGGCTGTTGCGCACGAGGTCGCGGATGGTGATCTGGCCCTTGCCCTCGACGTTGGCGGGGCGCGATTCGAGGCGGATGACGTGGTCCTGCTGGAGCTGGAGTTCCGCGGAGTCCTCGATGGTGATGATGCGTTCGTGGGCCGGGATCAGACCGGAGAGGGCGTTGAGGAGGGTGGTCTTGCCGCTGCCCGTGCCGCCGCTGACGATGAGGTTGAAGCGGGCGCGCACGAACGCCGCGAGCAGCATCAGCATGTGCTCGTCGAGTGAGCCGAGGCCGATCAGTTCGGGGAGCGTGTAGGCGCGGGGGAAGCGGCGGATGGTGAGGGTGGCGCCGGTGAGGGCGAGCGGCGGGATGATGACGTTGACGCGCTCGCCGGTGGGCAGGCGGGCGTCGACCATGGGGTTCGACTCGTCGACGCGTCGGTTGACCGTCGAGACGATGCGTTCGATGGTCTGCATGAGCTGGTCGTTCGAGGCGAAGCGGAGCGGGAGCTGTTCCACGCGGCCGGCGCGCTCCACGAAGACCGAGTCGGGGCCGTTGACCATGATCTCGGTGATGGAGGCGTCGGCGAGGAGCGGTTCGAGGACGCCGAGGCCGAGTGCTTCGTCCACGACGCGGCGGATCAGCTGGGCGCGTTCGGAGGTGGAGAGGACGGGTCCCTCGCGGCTGATGATGTGGCCGAGGACGCGCTCCAGGCGGACGCGGCGGTCCGCGGCGGTGAGCGACGACATCTCGGCGAGGTCGATCTCCTCCAGGAGCTTGGAGCGGTAGACGGCGACGAGGCCGTCGTCGCGGCTCGGCTCGGTCTGGTGGGTGGGGGCCACGCGGTCGCGCAGGCTCATGGCGTCCTTCAACCTCCTTCAGGGGTACGGGGTTCAGTACTCGGCGTCGTCGTCGTTGGGCATGGTGGCCTCCTTGGTGACGCTCCAGCCCGCGTCCACGAAGGGGAGCAGCGTCGGCACCTGGACCTCGACCGTGGCGGTCGTCGTGTCGCCGCCCGAGCCGACCGCGACGGAGGCATCCAGACCGCCGTCCATCGCCGCTGCCCCGGCCGCCTCCCCCGAGTCGCCCTGCGAGGCCGCGCGGGCCGCAGCGCGGGCGCCGGAGCCCGCCTGGTTGGCGGCGTAGCCGACCAGGCCGAGCTGGATCGCGGCGAGGCCGACGAGGAGCAGGATCGGCAGGAAGCCGGCGAACTCCAGCATCGATACCCCGCGGTCGCCCCAGCGGCGGGGTGCTCCTCGGCCGCCCCGGCGGCGGGGCCTCAGGAACCGCGGAGACCTCGGCGCCCTCATCCGTCGTCCCCCTCCTTCGCCGCGCCCGCCTTCCCGTCGACGTGCCACCCCGCGTCGAAGCCGGGGAAGAACACCGGGACGTCCACCGACACGGTGGCCTTCCACACCGCGCCCTCGTCCACGCAGGAGACCTCAGCGCCCTGCCAGGCGGCGGGCAGGTGCTCCTGGGCCGCGGCGGAGCAGGCGCCGGCCTCGCCTTCCCCGGCCGCGTACGCCGCCGTGGCCGCCCGTGCCGCCTCGTCCGCGGCGTTCCCGGCGAGGGAGTACGTGTAGCCGTACAGGGTGCACTGCCAGAGGATCGCCATGACCGTGAGGAGCAGCGGGAACATCCCGGCGAATTCGAGGGTGACCGCGCCGCGGTCGCCGGTGGCCGCCTTCCTCCGCAGGGTGAGGCCGCCGCGCTTGCCGGCGTTGGCCTTGTCCGCGTCGATGAGGCCCAGCTCGCCCGCGAGACCCCACAGCGCCTGTTTCACCGAGGAGCGGCTGTCGAGGTCCTGCATGCGGCCCGCGTCCACGGCGGCCTGGAGTTCCTTGAACGCGGCGGGCACGGTGGTGCGGGCCACGCGGGTGCCGGTGACGCGTTCCACCAGGGAGGGCTGGATCTCCGTGCCCTTGCCGTGGCGGTTGACGACCGTGAGGGTCTCCTCGGCCTTGCGGATCTGGAGGCGGTCCCACAGCCGCACCATCCGCTTGGCGGCGCGTACCGCGACGACGTCGGGGGTGAGGAGCAGCAACGCGTGGTCGGCGAGTTCGACGGCGGTGGCGCTCGCGGCGGTGACGTAGGCGCCGCAGTCGACGACCACGACGTCGTAGCGGGCGCGCAGGGAGCCGAGGATCTGCCGGGTGACCCGGTCGGTGACCTCCTCGCCGCGCTCGCCCTCGGCGGGGGCGAGGAGCAGGCCGATGCCGCTCTCGTGGGTGTAGACGGCGTCCTGGAGTACGCGGGGCGTGATGTCGGTGATGGCGGCGAGGTCGACGACCGAGCGGCGGAACTGTACGTCCAGGTAGGAGGCGACGTCGCCGGACTGGAGGTCGAGGTCGAGGAGGGCGGTGGTGCGGCCCGACGCCTGTGCGGCGAGGGCGAGTTGGACGGCCGTCAGGGTCGTCCCGACGCCGCCCTTGGCCCCGCTGACCGTGACGACGGTGCCCGCGCCGCCGGGCGCCCCGGGCCCGCCCGTACCGCCGCCGTACAGTTCGAGCCCCCCGCTGCCGAGGTGGCGCCGCATGCCTGCGGACCAGGCCGCGGCGGCCTGGACGCGTTCGGCGAGGGCGTCGTAGGCGAGCGGGAAGCCGACGATGCCGCGTGCCCCGGAGTCCATGGCGGCCGTGAGGGTGCCCGGGCTGGTGTCGGCGGTGATCAGGACGACGCCGACGGCGGGGAAGCGCAGGACGAGGTCGCGGATGAGGTCGAGCGCCGGGGCCGGCCCGATCCGCTCGTGGACGAGGACGACTTCCGGCAGCTCGTCGACGGACTCGGCGGCGAGGCGCGCGAGGGTGTCGAGCAGCGCGGTGGAGTCACCGACGGGCAGGGAGGGCTCGGCGTCGGGCAGCTGCCCGGTCAGCGTGGACAACGCGCGGGCGGCCTCGATGTCCCCCACGGCCGGCAGGATCCGAGTAGCCATGCGAGACCTCCTACTTGTCCTCGTCGAAGGTGCATGCCCGACCGCACGGCGACAACACCACACCGCCACCCGCACCCGAAAAAGCCGACCACACACGGAAGGCGAGCACCACGGCCCAGGCCGACACCGCGTCCGGCAGCCTGCCGGTGCACGCAGACAGCACGCGGGCGGCCTCGATGTCCCCCACGGCGGGCAGGATCCGAGTGGCCATGCGAGACCTCCTACTTGTCCTCGTCGAGGGTGTACGTCCGGTCCCGCGGCGGGACCGTCGGGTCGCCGCCCGCGCCGATGAGGGCGAGGCGGACGTGCGTGGCGAACGACTCGGCGTACGCGACGCGCTGCGCGTCCGCCGTGCCGAGGGCGAACGTGATCGGCACGGCCTCGCTCGCCCTGCGGCGCGTGCGGTCGTCCTGGTCCGGTTCGAGCGGGGTCAGCTTGCCGACGTCGAGGACCTTGGCGCCCTCCACGATGACTTTGGACTGGTCCTTCGCCTTGTCGCTCTCGCCCTTGAAGGTGGCGTAGATGTTGACCGTCGAGCCGGGCGTGATCTTGCCCGCGACGCCGGTCGCCGCATCGATCATGATGGCGATCTCCTGCTGTCCCGGGCCGAGTTCGGGCCGCTTGACGATCATGTCGGACTGGAGCAGCGAACCCTCGCGGAGCTGGGTGACGGCGATCTTGCCGCGGATCTCACGGAGGTTGGTGACGGCGTTGTCGGAGAGCCACCGCTCGGGCATCTCGACCTTCTCGAACTGCTCGGCGGTCAGTTCCTTGTAGGGCGCGATGTCCCCTTTGAGCTTGTACGCGGTGACCTCGGGGCCCACTTTCGAGTTCACGTCACGGATCACCGAGAGGACGCCCGCGAACGCGCCGAACGCGCACAGGACCGACAGGACCAGCAGGATGACGCCGCGGCGCTGGCGTGAGTTCATGGGCCGGACTACCTCGATCGAGTGCGGGTGGCTACGGACAGTGAGCGGGGTGGCGCGTCGTCGGTCGCGGGTCGCGTACGAGGGTGGGGCGGCTAGGTCGCACCGCGGGGCAGGAGTGCGCGGACGGGGCGCCCGGGGCGGTCCTCGGGCGGCGGCAGCGGCGCCGCGCAGAACGCGCAGCGGTCGCCGATGAGTTCGAGCCCGCACCAGTGGCAGTCGTCGCGGCGGACGGACGACACGAGCTGGTAGAGGACCGAGATGTCCGGGATGGCCGCGGCGAACTCGACGAGCTTGCCGGTGGCCCACCAGCGGGCGGACTCGGCGGGCAGGCGGGCCTCCTCGACCTCTTGGGAGCGCCAGGCGGGGGCGAGGTGACCGGTGACCCAGCCGGGCGCCAACTGCCCAGGTGCGTACAGCATCTTCGTACCGAACGCCGGTCCCGTCAGGCGCGCCTGCGAGCCGTCGCCCGAGAGCTTCACCAGCTCGGGCCGCGGGGTGGCGAGGACCGCGAACTGCGCTCCGGGAAGCCAGGACTTGGCGTGCGACTGGAGGGTGACGGGGACGCGGTCGAGCTTGGTGACGGAGCCGAGCAGGGCGCCCGCGTAGATGTAGTGGGAGAGCAGCCGGGCGGCGGAGGCGAGGACGCCGGGGCTGAAGTCGCAGACGGACAACTGCCGTAACTGGAGGGCGAGTACGGCGAGGCCGAGCGGCGGCAGGTCGGAGCGGACGACGGCGATCCGGTCGCTCTCCAGGACCGAGCGGACCGCGTACAGGCGCTGCGTGACGGCTGCGGGCGCCGAGGCGGGGCACAGGGCGATCACATAGCCGTGGTGCTCGATGAGCGTGTGCATCTCGGTGAGCGCCTGGTCCAGCGAGTACGCCCGCGGGGGCCGTACGGCGGACTGGAGGACGGCGGCGGAGGGCGTGTGCCGGTCGGGCGAGGGCAGCACGAGGTCGGGGCCGGTGACGGCTATGGCGGTCGGCATGCGCGCACCCCCTGCGGCTCACCCTGCACTTCTCCTCGGCCCCAGCACCATATCCAGGCAAGGGCCACCTCAACACCCAACTTCCCAGTGTTCACGTGGAGGTGACTGTCCCGTACTGGGAAGCGGGTGTCCGGTGGGCGGGCGCGGGGAGCTACCGGGGAACTGACGGAGAGCTGGCAGAGAGCTAGAAGAAGCTGCTCCAGTCCTGGTCGGAGATCTGTTTGACGCACAGGACCAGGAACAGCAGGCCCGCGACCGCCAGCATGCCGTTGCTGAGCCAGCCGTTGCGCCACTCGCTGGGTGTGCGCGAGGAGTTGAGCAGCCAGATGAGGGTCAGCGAGAGGAAGGGCATGAAGGCCGCGCCCAGCACGCCGTAGATGATGATCAGCCGGAAGGGCTGGCCCTGGAAGAGCAGGATCATCGGCGGGAAGGTCAGCCAGAGCAGGTACGCGCGGAACGGCACCGACTCCTCGCGCGCGCCGGACGCCACCTCCTCGCCGCTGAGCGCCTTCTCGTCGGCGCCCGCCCGCTGCTTGCGGTAGCGCTCGACGAAGTCCGCGAACATCAGGCTGACGCCGTGCCACACGCCGATCAGCGAGGTGAACGACGTGGCGAAGAAGCCGACGAGGAACAGCTTGGCGGTGGCGTTGCCGTACTCCTTCTCCAGGATGCCGGAGAGCTGGACGAGGCCCTTGTCGCCGCTCGCGATGGCGACGTTCGCGGAGTGCAGCATCTCGGCGCCGACGAAGAGCATGGCGACGACGAAGACGCCGGTGGTGATGTACGCGACGCGGTTGTCGAGCCGCATCACCTTCATCCAGCCGGTGTTGGTCCAGCCCTTGGCGTTGACCCAGTAGCCGTACGCGGCAAGGGTGATGGTGCCGCCGACGCCGCCGATCAGGCCGAGCGTGTTGAGGATCGAGTCCTTCTCGTCGGGCAGGACGGGCAGCAGGCCCGCGAAGGCCTCGCCCAGGTGCGGGGTGACGCGGATGGCGAGGTAAACGGTGACGACGAACATCACGCCGACCAGGACCGTCATGACCTTCTCGAAGACGGCGTACTTGTTGAACCAGACGAAGACGAGCCCGACGAGGCCGGTGAGGATCGCCCACCACTTGAGTTCCATGACGTCGGGGAAGAGCGCCTGGAGGGGCAGCCCCGAGGACGACATGGCCGCCGCCCCGTAGACGTACCCCCAGATCACCACGTAGACGACGAAGAACCACGTCGTCCAGCGGCCGAGGCTCGCCCAGCCGTCGAAGAGGGTGCGTCCGGTGGACAGGTGCCAGCGGCCGGCGGCCTCGGCGAGCGAGATCTTCACGACGCAGCCGATGACCGCGGCCCAGAGCAGGGTGTAGCCGAAGTTGCTGCCCGCGATGAGGGTCGCGACGAGGTCACCGGCGCCGACGCCGGTCGCGGCGACGACGATGCCGGGGCCGATGTACTTCCAGCTCGACTTGCGGGGCTGGGGTGCCGATGCGCCGGCGGTGGTGCCACTGCCTGTGGTTTCAGCCATGCCGATCAAGAAAGCGCAAAGCGGCGCGGGGCACAAGGGGTTGGCCGGAAGACAGCATTGACCGGAGCATGCCACGCCTCGACGATGGGGCGGCGCGACCCGCACCGTGCGCACGACAGTGCGCACCCCGCACAAGACCCCGCGTCCCAGCACCCCGCGTCCCAGCACCCCCGCACCCCCACGCGTCGCACTGAAACACCCCCCCACCCCTGAGGAGACTTCATGCGACTCCGCATACGCGGCAGAAGATCCGCCACCCTCGCGGCCCTTCTCGCCCTCGCCGTGGCGGCCCCCCTCACCGCCAACGCCTCCCCGTCCGAGCCCGGCACCACCGCCCGGAGCGCGGCGGCCGCCGATGAGGAGACCCGTCAGTACGAGATCCCGATGGCCGACGACCGAGCCGCCCGCACCGCGCTCGCCCGCACGGGTGTCGCGATCGACGAGGTCCACGCCCGCGCGGTGGTCGTCTCCGCCGACGGCCGCGAGGCGGCCCGGCTCCGGGAGGCGGGCTACGAACTCAGGGCTCTGGCCGGCCCCCCGAAGCGTACGAACGGACTGCCGGTGGAGGCCAAGGACTTCCCGCCCGCCGACTCGCGCTACCACAACTACGCCGAGATGACGGCGGCGATCGACCAGCGCATCGCGGCCCACCCGAACCTGATGAGCAAGCGCGTCATCGGCAAGTCCTACCAGGGCCGGGACATCGTCGCCATCAAGATCAGCGACAACGTGGCCACCGACGAGGCCGAGCCCGAGGTCCTCTTCACCCACCACCAGCACGCCCGCGAGCACCTGACGGTGGAGATGGCGCTCTACCTGCTGCGCGAGCTGGGCGACGACTACGCCACCGACGCCCGGGTCAAGAAGATGGTCGACGAGCGCGAGATCTGGATCGTGCCGGACCTGAACCCGGACGGCGGCGAGTACGACATCGCGACCGGCTCCTACCGCAGCTGGCGCAAGAATCGCCAGCCCAACAGCGGTTCGTCGAACGTCGGCACCGACATGAACCGCAACTGGGCCTACCGGTGGGGCTGCTGCGGCGGCTCATCGGGCAACACCGGCTCCGAGACCTACCGCGGCCCGAGCGCCGAGTCGGCCCCCGAGGTGAAGGTCGTCGCCAACTTCGTCCGCAGCCGCGTCGTCGGCGGCAAGCAGCAGATCAGGGCCTCCATCGACTTCCACACGTACAGCGAACTGATCCTGTGGCCCTACGGCTACACGTACAGCGACACGGGCCCCGGCCTCACCCAGGACGACCGCGACGCGCACGCCACCGTCGGCCGCAAGATGGCCGCGAGCAACGGCTACACGCCGCAGCAGTCCAGCGACCTCTACATCACGGACGGGTCGATCAACGACTGGCTGTGGGGCAGCCAGAAGATCTTCAGCTACACCTTCGAGATGTACCCGTCGACCGCGGGCGGCGGCGGCTTCTACCCGCCCGACGAGGTCATCGAACGCGAGACCTCGCGCAACCGCGACGCGGTCCTGCAACTCCTGGAGAACTCGGACTGCATGTACCGGTCCATCGGCAAGGAACAGCAGTACTGCACGGCCTGACAGCCCGGTCCTGGTCAGCCTGTTACACGAACAGGCTGACCAGCGCCGCCACCGCGAACCCGGCCAGTGACAGCACCGACTCCAGCACCGTCCACGTCCTCAGCGTGTCCCGCTCGCTGATGCCGAAGTACTTCGCGACCATCCAGAACCCGCCGTCGTTGACGTGCGAGGCGAAGATGGAGCCCGCCGAGATCGCCATGATGACCAGGGCCACGAAGGCCTGCGAGTGGTCGCCCTCCGCGAGGAGCGGGGCGACGATGCCGGCCGTCGTGACGATCGCGACCGTCGCGGAGCCCTGGGCGACGCGCAGCACCAGGGAGAGCAGGTAGGCGAGGACGATGATGGGCAGGCCCACGTCCTGGAAGGTGTCCGAGAGGGCCTTCGCGACGCCGCTCGCCTTGAGGACCGCGCCGAAGACCCCGCCCGCGCCGACCACCAGCAGGATGTTGCCGACCGGCTTCAGGGACGAGGTCGACACCCTCTCCAGGGACTTGCGGGACCAGCCGCGCCGGATGCCCAGCAGGTAGTACGCCATGAGCAGGGCGATCGTGAGGGCCACGAAGGGGTTGCCGAAGAACTCGATCACCGAGCGGGTCGTCGAGGGGTCGAAGGCGATCGAGGAGAACGTCGCCAGGAGGATCAGGACCAGCGGCGTGCCGATGATGGCGAGGACGAGGCGCAGTGGCACCGGCTTCTCCTGCGGGGCCACACCCGCCTCCCGCTGCTCGGCGACCACCGCCGCCTTCGCCTCCTCCGCGGCCTCGACCATGTCCTGCGGTACGGGTACGAAGATGCGCTCGCCGATCCACGCCGAGTACGCCCACGCGGCGAGCACCGCCGGGATGCCGCAGACGACGCCCATCAGGATGACCCAGCCGAGGTCCACCTTGAGGAGTCCGGCCGCCGCCACCGGCCCCGGGTGCGGGGGCAGGAACGCGTGGGTCATCGACAGGCCCGCGAGGAGGGGGAGGCAGTACAGCAGGATCGACTTGCCGCTGCGCTTGGCGGCGGCGTACACGATGGGGGCCAGGACGAAGATGCCCACATCGAAGAAGACCGGGACGCCGAAGATCAGGCCCGTCAGGCCCATGGCGAGCGGCGCGCGCTTCTCACCGAAGAGGCCCAGCAGGCGCGACGCCAGCACCTCCGCGCCGCCCGAGACCTCCAGGATCGCGCCGAGCATCGTGCCGAGGCCGATGATGATCGCCACATGCCCGAGGATGCCGCCCATGCCCGACTCGACGACCGAGACGGCGTCGGACTTCTGGACGGTGCCGAAGAGTTCGGTGACGGAGAGGCCGGCCGCGAGACCGACGGCTATGGAGACCGCGAGCAGCGCCACGAAGGGCTGGAGCCTGACCTTGATGATCAGGAGGAGCAGGAGCACGATGCCGAGCGCGGCGACGGTCAGCAGGCCCGCCGTGCCGTCGATCAGGGCGAGGAGACCGCCGGTGTGGGACGGGGACATGGTTGACCTCGTAAGTGCATGGGGCTTTCGTGGGCAGGGCGGATCACGGCACGGCGCCCCGGGGGAAGGGGGCGCCGCGCCGTGACGACGTACGGCTTGCGGGAAGTGAAGGGGTGTCAGCCGGGAACTGAGCGTGTGTCAGCCGAGCACGGCGAGTGCGTCGATCTCGATGAGCAGGCCCTTGGGCAGCCCGACGTAGACGGTGGTGCGGGCCGAGGCGGGGGCCTTGAGGCCCTGCTCCTCGAAGTAGGCGTTGTAGATCTCGTTCATCTCGGCGAAGTGGTCCACGTCCGTGAGGTAGACGCGCATCATCATCACGTCGTCCCAGGTGGCACCGCCCTCTTCGAGGATCGCCTTGACGTTGGCGAAGGTCTGGAGGGCCTGCTCGCGCAGGGTCGGGCCCGCCGGGGTGGGCGCCTTGCCCTCCTCGGCCGGGAGGAAGCCGACCTGACCGGCGACCTGGAGGATGTTGCCCTTCTTGACGCCGTGGGAGAACTTCGCGGGCGGGGTGGTGTGGGTGGCCGGGGTGAGGGCTGTCTTCTCGGTCATCTGCTGATCAGGCTTCCTTGATAGGGGCGGTTTTCGCGTCGGGAGCGGCGCCGGAGTACTCCCGGCTGATGGCTTCCGCCGTGCGGCGCACCAGCGGGAGGAGGGAGAGGAGTTCCTCGGCGGTGACGACCACGTTCGGCGCGGAGACCGACATGGCGGCGACGACGCGCCCGTCGGCGCCGCGGACGGGGGCCGCGACGCAGTTGATGGACTCCTCGTGGCCACCGAGGTCGGTGGCCCAGCCCTGTTCGCGCACCTTCTCCAACTCCCGCAGGAAAGCGGCGGCGTTGGGGGTGGAACGGGACGTGTAGGTGGGGTAGTCGAGCTTCTCCGCGAAGGCGCGGCGCTCGGCTTCCGGGAAGTCGGCGAGCAGCAGTTTGGCGACGGCGGCGACGGTGATGGCGACCGGTTTGCCGATGCGGGAGTACATCCGTACCGGGTAGCGGCTCTCGACCTTGTCGATGTAGAGGACTTCCCCGTCCTCGTGGACGGCGAGGTGGATCGTGTGGCCGCAGCGTTCGTTGAGGGCGAGGAGGTGGGGGTGGGCGATCTCGCGCACGTCGAGGTTCTCGACGGCCTCCTGGGCGAGCGCGAAGAGGCGCGCCCCGAGGCGGTAGCGCTGGTCGGACTGGCGGAAGACCAGGCCGTGCTCGTGGAGGGTGCGCAGGAGCCGGAGCGCCGTGGACTTGTGGACACCGAGCCGGTCGGCCACCTGACCCAGGTCGGCGGGGCCCTCGGCGAGCAGCGGCAGGATCGAGAGCGCGCGGTCGACGGTCTGGCTCATGGGGTACGTACCTCCTCGTCGGCCCCGGGCTCCTCCGGGGCGTTCGCCGTCCAGCCGGGACCGAGACGAAGTGTCTCCCAGGCGGCGTCGTCCAGAGCGGCGAGGCGGTCGGCGTGTGGGCGGGCGGGGGGTGCGGCGAGGTCGCCGGGGACGGTGAGGGCCGCGGCGGCCATGAGGTGGCCGTGGCGCAGCCGCCGGTCGGCGGGCAGGTCGCGCAGGGTGGCGGAGAGGAACCCGGCGGCGAAGGCGTCACCGGCGCCTACGGGCGCGACGACGTCCACGCGCAGGGCGGGCTGGAAGACGGGGTCCTCGCCGTGGCGCAGGACGGTGGCGCCGCGGCCGCCCTGCTTGACGACGAGGGTGTCGGGTTCGGGCAGTACGGCGCGCAGGGCTGCGGGGCCGCCGGTGACGCCCCAGGCGGCCGCGGCCTCGTCCTCGCCGACGAAGACGAGGTCGGCGCCGCGGGCCAGGCCGAGCAGGACGCCGGGCGCGTGGGCGGAGCCGCCGCCCGCGTCCTTCCACAGCCGTGGGCGGTAGTTGACGTCGAAGGAGACGAGCGGCCCGCGGTCGACGCGCCGGGTGCAGAGGTGGCGTACGAGATCGAGGCAGCCGGCGGAGAGGGCGGGCGTGATGCCCGACAGGTGCAGGACGCGGCCCGAGGCGAGCGCGTCCTCGTCGACCGAGCCCGGCGCCATGGCGGAGGCGGCCGAGCCCGCGCGGTAGTAGACGACCTCGTGGGCGTCGGTGGAGCGGTCGTCGGCGGTGCGGAAGTAGATGCCGGTGGGGCGGTGGGGGTCGCGGCCGACGGCGGAGGTGTCCACTCCACAGCGCGCGATCGACTCGACGAGGTGGTCGCCGAAGCCGTCGGCGCCGACGCGGCTGACCCAGCGGGTGGTGTGCCCGGCCGCGGCGAGCGCGCACAGGACGTTCGACTCGGCGCCGCCGATTCCGCGGTCGAAGGAGGGCACGTCGGCGAGGCGGCCGGGTCGCGCGGGCAGGAAGGTGACCATGGACTCGCCGAGCGCCACGACGTCCACTGCTGCCTGCGCGGCCGCCGTCGCGGCTGCCTGTGCGGTCACGTTCTTCCAGCCCCTCAACCGTCCCTCCGGATCCGTTGACCCGGCGTTGGCTCGGATGTTAGACAGCAGTAAACGCCATACGCAATGACTGTTGCAGATGCTGCAACGCACTCTGGAGGAGGCGCCCATGGCCGCCGACAACGCCGACCACGCCGACGACCACGCCGACGACGCGGCCGACGCCGTCGTCCGGTCCGCCGATCCGCTGGCCGCGCTCGCGGACGAGCGGATCGACCACCGCTTCAAGGGCCTGCCCCCCGACGCGGAGGGCCTTACTGTCGGCGAGCTGGCGGCCCAGCGCCGGAACCTCTTCACCGGCGGGTTCACCACGCCCGTCCTCGCGCTCTCCGCGGAACGCCTCGAACACAACCTCGCCCTCATGGAGACGTACGCCGAGCGGCACGGCCTGGCCTTCGCGCCGCACGGCAAGACGTCGATGGCGCCGCAGCTCTTCGCCCGGCAGATGGAGCGCGGGGCGTGGGGCATCACGCTCGCGGTGCCCCACCAGGTGCGGGTGGCGCGGGCTTTCGGCACCTCGCGGATCTTCCTCGCGAACGAACTGGTCGACGCGGCGGCGCTGCGCTGGCTGGCCGGCGAGATGAACGCCGACCCGTCCTTCGGCTTCATCTGTTACGTCGACTCCGTACGCGGCGTCGAGTTGATGCACGCCGCGCTCAGCGAGGCGGGGGCGAGCCGCCCCGTGGACGTCGTCATCGAACTGGCTGCGGGCGACGAGGCACGCACCGGGGTGCGGACCGAGGCCGAGTGCTTCGAGATCGCCAACGCCGTCGCGGGCGCGGACACGCTGCGGCTCGTGGGCGTCGCCGGATACGAGGGCGAGGTGCCGCGGCCCTCCACGGAGCGGGTCACCGCGTGGCTGCGACGGCTCGTCGCGCTGCTCGTCGAACTCGACAGGTCGGGGCGGTTCGCGGATCTTCCGGAGGCCGTGCTCAGCGCGGGGGGCAGCGCGTGGTTCGACGCGGTGGCGTCGGTCTTCGCCGAGGTGCCGGAACTCTCCTCGCCCGTACTGAAGTTGCTGCGTTCGGGTGCGTACGTCTCGCATGACGACGGCCACTACCGGAAGCTGACGCCCTTCAACCGCGTCCCGGGGGAGGGCGGCCTGGAGCCTGCGTTCCGTCTTTGGTCGCAGGTGGTGTCGCGTCCCTCTTCGGAGCAGGCGTTCACCAACGCGGGGAAGCGGGACGCGGCGTACGACCTCGACCTGCCCGAGGCGCAGGTCGTCCGCCGGGGCGGGGTGGCGGGCGGCGTGGAGAGCCCCGCGACCGGCATCGCGGTGACGGGCCTCTCCGACCAGCACGGATGGCTGCGGACCTCGCCGGAGGCGGAACTCGCCGTGGGCGACTGGGTGGGGATGGGCCTCTCCCATCCGTGCACGGTGTTCGACAAGTGGCAGCTGATTCCCCTGGTGGAGGGGGATGGGGCGGTCACGGGCTACATCCGCACGTTCTTCTGACCGGGGGGTCTTGGGGGTTTGGGGGGCTTTGCGGGGCGGGATGGGGCGGGCGGGGTGGGGCTGTGCCTCCGCCACCCGGCCCGTTGCCCGGCGTCATCCCCCGCCCCGTCGCCGCGCGACGGCCGTCTCCCATCCACCCACGCGTTTAGCCCCCCCGCCCCCCCGCCCAAGCGCCCCGCAAGACGCGCAAGCCCCCCAAGAGAGGCCCCGCCATGGACCTGGTGATCCAAGACGCCCGCGTCATAGACGGCACCGGAGGTGCCTCCTACCGCGCCGACATCGGCGTACAGGAGGGCAGGATCGCCGCGATCCACAGGGAGGGCGACACCGGCCCCCGCCCGGCAGCGGCGCGGCGGCACACCCTGGACGCCCAGGGCCTGGCGCTGGCGCCGGGTTTCATCGACATGCACGCCCACAGCGACCTCGCCCTCCTGCGCGACCCGGAGCACACCGCGAAGGCCGCCCAGGGTGTGACCCTGGAGGTCATCGGCCAGGACGGCCTCAGTTACGCCCCCGTGGACGACCGCACGCTCGCCCAGGTCCGCCGGGCCATCACCGGCTGGAACGGCGACGGCTCCGACATCGACTTCACGTGGCGCACGGTCGGCGGTTACCTGGACGCCCTGGACACGGCCCACGGCGGCCACGGCATCGCGGTGAACGCCGCCTACCTCATCCCGCAGGGCACCGTACGGATGTACGCACTGGGCTGGGACGACCGCCCGGCGACCCCCGCCGAGCTGGACCGCATGCGGCACCTCGTCGCCGAGGGGATGAGCGAGGGCGCCGTCGGCATGTCCTCGGGCCTCACCTACACCCCCGGCATGTACGCCGACGACTCCGAACTCGCCGCGCTGTGTGAGGTCGTAGCCGCCCACAAGGGCTACTACTGCCCCCATCACCGCAGTTACGGGGCGGGCGCCCTCCAGGCGTACGAGGAGATGGTGAACCTCGCCCGCACCGCGCGCTGTCCCCTGCACCTCGCGCACGCCACCATGAACTTCGGCGTGAACAAGGGTAGGGCCCCGGACCTCCTCGCCCTCCTCGACGACGCCCTCGCGCACGGCGCGGACATCACCCTCGACACGTACCCCTACACCCCCGGCTGCACCACGCTCGTCGCGATGCTGCCCAGTTGGGCGGGCGAAGGCGGCCCGGACGCGATCCTCGCCCGGCTCCGGGACGACGGGACCGCCGAGAGGATCCGCCATCACCTGGAGGTCGTCGGCTCCGACGGCTGCCACGGCGTCCCCATCGAATGGGACACCATCGAGATCTCCGGCGCCCTCGCTCCCGGGCTCGCCTCCTGCGTCGGCAGGACGATCCAGGAGTTGGCCGACGCGCGGGGCGAGGCCCCCTGGACCACCGCCCGCCGTCTGCTCATCGACGACAGGCTGGGCTCGACGATCCTCCAGCACGTCGGCCACGAGGAGAACGTCCGGGCGATCATGCGGCACCGCGTGCACACCGGTGGCAGCGACGGCATCCTGCAAGGGGTCAAACCGCACCCGCGCGCCTACGGCACGTTCCCGCAGTATCTCGGGCGCTACGCACGGGAGTTGGGTGTCCTGTCCCTCGAGGAGACCGTCGCCCACCTCACCTCGCGGCCCGCGGCCCGCCTCCGGCTCCCCGACCGGGGCCTCGTCCGCGAGGGCTACCGCGCCGACCTGGTCCTCTTCGACCCGGAGACGGTCGCGGCGGGCTCGACGTTCGAAGCGCCCCGCACGCTGCCCGTCGGCATTCCGCACGTCCTGATCGACGGCCGGTTCGTGATGCGGGACGGCCGCCGCACGGACACCCTCGCGGGGCGCGCCGTACGCCGTACGCCCTGACCACCCGGCCCCCGGCCCCGGCCCCGGCCCTCAGCGTCCGGTCGCGCCGTCGATCAGTTCGCGGAGGATGTCCGCGTGGCCGGCGTGGCGGCCGGTCTCCTCGATCAGGTGGGTGAGAGCCCAACGGACGCTGGGGGCCGGGCCGTTCGGTCCGGGGCGGGGCAGGGGCGCGCCGAGGTCGGCGCATCCGTCGAGTACGTCGTTGGCCTGGCCGACCGCCTGCCGGTAGCGGGCGACGACGTCGGCCACGCTGTCCTCGGGCGCGGCGCGGAAGGTCGCCGGCCAGTCGGTGACCCGCTCGCCGAGGAACGTGGACCGCTCGACGGCGGTGAGGTGGCCGAGCAGGCCGAGCAGGTTCGTGCCGGACGGCACTCCGGCGGTTCGTACCCCCGGTTCGGGGGCGCCCTCGACCTTCGCGCGGACCGAGTGGCGAAGGTAGTCGAGGAAGCCGCGCAGGACCTCGGTCTCACTGTTCCCGGTCCGGGGCGGCGGGGCGTCACCGCGGCGTGCGCGGCGGGATTCGGCGGGCATGGCGTGCCTCCTCACCGGGTTTCAGGCGGCGCGACGGATGATCAGGACGTGGTCGATGACCTCGGCGGTACGCCCGTCGGGTCCGGTCGCCGTCCGGCGGGGCGCATCGGCCCGCTCGACCGTCCACTCCGCCGGGTCGAGGCCGAGATCCGCGGCGACCTCCTGGGGAGCCGGGTAGCGCACGTGAGGGTCCTGGTTCCACGACCAGGGGGCGGTCGAGCCGTGGTCGACGACCAGCAGCGCCCCTCCCGGGCGCAGGGCGTGCGCGGCCTTGCGCAGGACGGTCGTCCTGTCCAGTTCGAGGGGGGTCTGGAAGTAGTGGGCGCTGACGAGGTCGAAGGCGCCGCGCGGGAAGGACCCGGGCAGATCGTGGCGTTCGGCGGCGATCCGGTCGCCGAGGCCGTGTGCGAGGGCGAGCGCGGTGAGGCGCCCGACCGCCACGGCCGAGACGTCGACGGCGGTGACGTGCCATCCCTGGCGGGCGAGCGACAGCGCGTCGCCGCCCTCGCCGCAGCCGAGGTCGAGCACATCGCCGGGCGACAGGTCGGTGACCGTCTCGGTGAGTCGTACGTTCGGCCGCGGATCGGTGGCCGCCGGCCGGGCCGCGTAGACGCCGTCCCAGAACGCGACGGGGTCGGCGGTCTTCACCGGCTCCACGGAATCCGAGGGATTCACGGGGCTCAGGGGGTTCACGGGGTTCATCGAGGGCTCCTCCAGCATGGCTTTCGGGAACGCCCGCAGTCTTGTCCGGCTCCCCGTGATCTGGCACGGGTTCTTGCGGTTCCGGCAAGGGCTGGTACGTACTCAACCTCAACGGCCGCCTGCGCCTGCTGGTCGGCGAGCGCGATCTGACGCTCCCAGCGGGCGAGGCGGCCGAGTTCCCCCCGGGGGGGGGCGGCTAGACGAGGGACGTCGGCCAGGCCTGCGCCGCCGGCTCCGGGTCCGGCGCGACGGGCTCGGGCATGGCGCGGCAGGTGAAGCCGAGGCCGGTCAGCGCCCGGGTCACCTCGCGCGCCGAGAAGTCGCGGCGGTCCTGCCGCGTGATGACTTCCCCGACCTGCTTGACGGGGTAGTGACGTCGGTTGATGATCACCGACTCACCGGTGACGGGCTCGGGCTTGACGCCCTTCATGGCCTGCTCGACCTCGCTCTTGAACAGGTCGAAGGGGAAGCGGGCGATGACACAGCGCATGGTGCCTCACAGAGGGGAAGGGGCGGGGAGACCTGAAGGGGCTCCGGGCGGGAGCCCGGAGGGAAGACCCCGGGCGGGAGCCCGGGGTCGAGCGGCCCTGGATCAAGCGGCCCTGTTCTGCGAAGCCCCCTGCGGGGCCCCGCCCTGCGACGCGCCGCCACCCTGCGTGCGGGAGGCGTAGGCGCGGCGCGCGCGACCGTCGCGGGGACGGCGGCCACGGGCCGGGGAGCCGCCGGCGCGCCGGGAGCCTTCCTTCGGCGGGGCGGCGATGGTCACCGGGACCCCCGAAGGGGTCCTGGCTCCGGTGATACGCGTCAGCTCGGCCTCGCCGGACCGCACCTGGATGGTCTGCGGGGTGATGCCCGCGGCCACCATCAGCCGGTTCATGTCGCGCCGCTGCGCCGAGGTGACCAGCGTGACGACGCTGCCGGAACCACCCGCGCGGGCGGTGCGGCCGCCGCGGTGCAGGTAGTCCTTGTGGTCGGCCGGCGGGTCGACGTTGACGACCAGGTCGAGGTCGTCGACGTGGATGCCGCGCGCCGCGACGTTCGTCGCGACGAGCGCCGTGACCTGGCCGGACTTGAACTGCGAGAGCGTACGGGTGCGCTGCGGCTGGGACTTGCCGCCGTGCAGCGCCGCGGCCCGCACCCCGCTGTTGAGCAGGTGCGTGGTGAGCTGGTCGACGGCGTGCTTGGTGTCCAGGAAGAGGATCACCCGCCCGTCGCGGGCGGCGATCTCCGTCGTGGTGGCGTACTTGTCGGCGCCGTGGATGTGCAGCACGTGGTGCTCCATCGTGGTGACCGCGCCCGCCGAGGGGTCGACCGAGTGGACGACCGGGTCGTTGAGGTAGCGCCGGACCAGGAGGTCGACGTTGCGGTCCAGGGTGGCCGAGAACAGCATCCGCTGGCCGCCGGAGCGCACCTGGTCGAGGAGTTCGGTGACCTGGGGCAGGAAGCCCATGTCGGCCATCTGGTCGGCCTCGTCGAGGACGGTGATGGCGACGTCGTCGAGCTGGCAGTCGCGGCGCTCGATGAGGTCCTTGAGCCGGCCGGGCGTGGCGACGACGACCTCGGCCCCGGCGCGCAGCGCGCCGGCCTGCCGTCCGATCGACATACCGCCGACCACGGTGGCCATGCGCAGCCGCACCGCCTTGGCGTACGGGGTGAGCGCGTCGGTCACCTGCTGCGCCAGCTCACGGGTGGGTACGAGGACCAGGGCGCGCGGGCGGCGCGGCTCGGCGCGCTGTCCCGCGGTGCGCGCGAGCACGGCGAGGCCGAAGGCGAGGGTCTTGCCCGAGCCGGTGCGCCCGCGGCCGAGGACGTCACGGCCCGCGAGGGAGTTGGGCAGCGTCGCCGCCTGGATCGGGAAGGGCTCGGTGACACCCAGACGGGTGAGGGTCTGCACCACGCCGTCCGGCAGTCCGAGCGCGCCGAAGTCCTCGACGGGCGGCAGGGCCGGGGTGACGGTGACCGGGAGGGCGAACTCTCCCTGGAGCGCGGCGGGGCGCCGCGAGGGGCCCTTGGAGTACGACCGTCCGGAGGAGCGGGGTCCGCCGGAGCGGGGGCCGCCACCGGAACGGGAGCCCTCCGTGGCGCGGAAGCCGCCGGATGAGCGGGGACTGCCCGCGTGTCGGCCGTTCGTGCGAGTTGAGCGGTTCATGAAGAACCTTCCTCGATGCGGCGCGTATCGAGGAATTCTCGCCGACACCGTAAACGGTGTCGAGAATTGCAGGAACGGCCGGGGGAATAAAACATTGATTCCGGCCGTCGAAATACATTCGAGACAGGCCGGTCAAGAGAGGGGGACACGCTCCGGGTTGATTCACCGGGGTGTCGGGTGTTGCGTCGTGCCATCGGGGGCGTTATCCCCGGAAACAAAACGAGCTGGGGCCCGCACCCAAGGTGCGGGCCCCAGCTACGAAGTGCGCGTCAGCGTCAGGCGGGAACGATGTTCTCGGCCTGCGGGCCCTTCTGGCCCTGCGTGACGTCGAAGGTCACCTTCTGGCCCTCCTGCAGCTCGCGGAAGCCCTGGGTGGCGATGTTCGAGTAGTGAGCGAAGACGTCGGCGCCGCCGCCCTCCTGCTCGATGAAGCCGAAGCCCTTTTCCGCGTTGAACCACTTCACGGTGCCAGTAGCCATGTCATATCTCCTTCGGGGCAGTGCCCGTGGAGTCCACACTGTGCGAACTCCGCGTTGTCGTAATGATTACCCCGTCCGGTAATGACCGGCAATACAAAGTGCCCCGCCGACACATAACGCCGACTGAGCACTTGAAGTCTCTTGGGAACCACAACTGCAACTGATAACGACAGTAGCACGCCCTCGCCGTCGGCGCATGATTTTTTATGCCGTCCGCCGGTCGGCATAAAAACCCTCACCGCGCATCACGCGAAATTCTGCATTTGCCACCGTAGATATCTGGCGGCGCGAGGTGCAGCGTTTCGTGGACGGCGCCCTCAGGACGACGATCCCCCCTCGGATCCGGTGGGGGTACGGCGCAGCTGCTCGTTGAGGCGCAGGGCGTCGTCGAGCTGGTCCTCCAGGATGACGATGCGGCAGGCGGCCTCGATCGGCGTGCCCTGGTCGACGAGTTCGCGGGCGCGCGCGGCGATGCGCAGCTGGTAGCGCGAGTAGCGGCGGTGGCCGCCCTCGGAGCGCAGCGGTGTGATCAGGCGGGCCTCGCCGACCGCCCGCAGGAAGCCGGGTGTGGCGCCGATCATCTCGGCGGCCCGGCCCATCGTGTAGGCGGGGAAGTCGTCGTCATCGAACCGGTCGGGGCCATGCGTGAGGGTCTCTGGGGGCATTTGCACCTTTTCTGGAACGCGTCGAGGGGCCTGGTGCCGCTACGGCACCAGGCCCCGAGGGGTTTCAACACCATCTACCGGCCCTGTGTGCCGGCTATCTGTTTCCGCACAGCCGCCCGAGAGGGCGGGGATGCGGGGATCGCGGATGCGTGACCGGGGACCACCTTCCAATCCGGGGTCTGCGGTACCCGGGCGACGACGAACCTCGCCCAGGCGATCCTGATGGCGTCCACTCCTCTCTCGTGCTGAACGTCTTTGACTACACCAGGAACTCTAACAACGGCGGTTGTGCATGTCTACTCCAGCCGTGACAGATTTTCGGGAGCGGAGGAGGAGGGATCGAGGAGAGGGGATCAGGGCACCCACGCGCCCCCTCCCCTCGGTAGGCTCACCAGTCATGTCGAAGCCTGACGAACTGCTCGTCGACATCGCCACCCTGGTGGAGTCCGAGCGCAGCAACCAGATGTCCCTCACCGTGGTCGTGGCCGGCGCCGTCATCACCGGACGGCTGGCCCCCGAAGCCCTGTGGCGGCGGCGCGTCGCCGAAGTCCTCAAGGACTCCGACCAGCTGGGCCCCTTCGCCTCCGTGTTCGAGGGCGACGGGGTGCCCGCCGACCCGCCGCGGGACGCCACGCCCCCCACCCACCTGCACTTCCACCTGGCCCGGATCCTCCAGGGCAACGTGGGCCTGCCGGAGACGGGCGGGATGTACCGCATCCCCCTCCAGGACGTGAGCGCCTGGACCGTGGGGGACCTCAGCTACTCCGACCACTGACCGTCCCGGACTCGGGGCCGGGCCCGCGCCGCCGCTCCCGCGGCTGGATCCGGGCCCGGACCTGAGTCCGGCCTTGTCAATTTTCTTCCTTCGGGCTATATAGAAAAACGTAAGGGCATCGCACCCAGTACCTGAGGAAGGGAGTGACCCGTGATGCTCATGCGTACCGACCCGTTCCGCGAGTTCGACCGACTCGCCCAGCAGGTCTTCAGCAGCGCGCGGCCGGCCGGAATGCAGATGGACGCCTACCGCGAGGGCGATGACTTCGTGGTCCACTTCGATCTGCCGGGCGTCGACCCGGAGTCGATCGACCTGGACGTGGAGCGCCACGTCCTGAACGTGCGCGCCGAGCGCCGCTCCCCCGCCCCCGAGGGCGTGGAGATGATCGCGGCCGAGCGTCCCACCGGCACCTTCGCCCGCCAGCTGTTCCTCGGCGACACCCTGGACACCGAGCGCATCGACGCCTCGTACGACGCCGGCGTCCTGACCCTGCGCATCCCCGTGGCCGAGCAGGCCAAGCCGCGCAAGATCCAGATCAGCGGCGGCGGAAGCGGCCGCAGGCAGATCAGCGGCTGACCCGGACGAACGACACGAGACGGAGGAGAACGGCACGATGAGATGGAGCGAACTCATCGAGGCGGTGCGGGAGTCCGGCCAGTACGCCACTGCGGCAGAGGCGGAGCGCGTGACGCGCGCCGTGCTGTCCGCCCTCGGCGGCCAGGTCGTCGGGGACGAACGCGTAGACCTGGCGGGGCGGCTGCCGGCCGAGGCCGCGAGGGTGATCGCGGACGAGGTGCCCGTGGTGCGGCGGCTCACGGCACCGGAGTTCGTCGAGAGCGTGGCGCTGCGGCTCGACGGTGCCACGCCGGCCACCGCCCGATGGGACGTCAGCTCCGTCCTCACCACCCTGGCGCGGGCGGTCGACGAAGAGCTGGTCGACCGCCTGCTGAACCTGCTGCCGCCGGGCTACGCCCTGCTCTTCGGCAGGGCCGAGCTGGCGCCGGCGGCCTGAGGACCTGAGATCCGGGCGCCGCCCGCACCCCCTTTTCAGCTTCCAGAAGGGGCCGGGCGGCGCCCGCGGCGTCACCGCCGGCTCTCGTGCGTCCGGGCGGTTATTGCCGGGCCGCGGGACCCCGGGAACAAGACCGCGGACCGCAAAGGCGCCGAGCCCGCGCCGGAAGAATCCGCTCCCCCGACCACCGGTACACCCCGTAAGCTCCCCGCCATGCAGGTCATCCAGTCGACGAAGCTCGCCAACGTCTGTTACGAGATCCGGGGCCCCGTGCTTGAGGAGGCGACGCGGCTGGAAGCAGCAGGCCACCGCATCCTCAAGCTCAACACCGGAAACCCCGCCGCCTTCGGCTTCGAGTGCCCGCCCGAGATCCTGGAGGACATCCTCCGCAACGTCGGCGACGCGCACGGCTACGGCGACGCGAAGGGCCTGCTCGCCGCCCGCCGCGCGGTCGTCATGCACAACCAGACCCTCGGCATCGAGACCGACGTCGAGCACGTCTTCATCGGCAACGGCGTCTCCGAGCTGATCGTGATGGCCATGCAGGCCCTGCTCGACGACGGCGACGAGGTCCTCGTGCCGGCCCCGGACTACCCGCTGTGGACCGCCGCCGTCTCCCTGTCCGGCGGCACCGCCGTGCACTACCGCTGCGACGAGCAGTCCGACTGGATGCCGGACCTCGCCGACATCGAGCGCAAGGTGACCGACCGCACCAAGGCGATCGTGATCATCAACCCGAACAACCCGACGGGTGCCGTCTACAGCGACGACATGCTCCGCGGGCTGACCGACATCGCGCGCCGCCACAACCTCCTGGTCTGCTCGGACGAGATCTACGACAAGATCCTCTACGACGGCGTGACGCACACGGCGACCGCCGCCATCGCCCCCGACCTGCTGACCCTCACCTTCAACGGCATGTCGAAGGCCTACCGCGTGGCGGGCTACCGCGTCGGCTGGATGGCGATCTCGGGGCCGAAGGCGCACGCCTCCTCGTACATCGAGGGCCTGACGATCCTCGCCAACATGCGCCTGTGCGCGAACATGCCGGGCCAGCACGGCGTGGTCGCGGCGCTGAGCGGGCGCCAGACGATCAACGACCTGGTGCTGCCGGGCGGGCGGCTCCTGGAGCAGCGCGACACCGCGTACGACCTGCTGACGCGGATCCCCGGCGTGAGCTGTGTGAAGCCGAAGGGGTCGCTGTACCTCTTCCCGCGGCTCGACCCGAAGGTCTTCAAGATCAAGGACGACCGGCAGCTGGTCCTCGACCTGCTGCGCGCCGAGAAGATCATGGTCGTGCACGGTACGGGCTTCAACTGGACCGAGCCCGATCACTTCCGCGTCGTGACGCTGCCCACGGCGACGGACCTCACGGAGGCGATCACCCGGATCGGCACCTTCCTGGACGGCTACAGCCAGCCGTGACGCGCATGCCGGGCCCTCCCGGACCGCGCTCAACTTTAGACGGAATCTAAGCTAGGATGGTCCCCATACCGCTTGGAGGCCACCCCATGTACGAGCCGATCCGCACCAAGTCGGTCCACACCATGGCCGACGACGCGAGCTTCCCGCACCGCTCCCGCGAGGAAGAGCTGGACATCCAGCTCGCCGGGCACCTCGCGGCGCTCCTCGCCGTAACCGACGAGCTGCGCACCCTCGCCCCGGGCACGGACCTGGACGCCGCCGCCGAGCGGCTGGCTGCCCAGGTGGCGCGGCTGCGCCGCGGCGAGGAGCCGGCGCGATCCTCCGTGGCCGCCGCCATCCACGAACCGCACCTGGCCGCCCTGCACCAGCGCGCCCACGCCCTCGCGGGCCGCGCCCTGGTCGTGGCGGCCTCCCGCGCCGACACCGCGGCGGCGATCCTGGCCGCCGAGCGCATGGACGCCCACGCGGACGCCACGCGCCTGGTCGGCGCCTCCTGACCGGCCCCGGTCCGCGGCCGGGGAGGCCGCGGACCGGGTGCCACCCAAACGGACCGGCCCCAGCCGGACCTCTGCCTAGCCGGTGATCCTCACCGTGGCCTCGGCCGACGAGCCCGCGTGCAGGGCGTCGCCCTCGTAGCTCACCGCGTAGACAGTCCTGCCCCGCTTGTTCGGCAGGTCCTTGATACGGAACGTGCCGTCGGCCGCGACCGACGCGGACGTCAGCTCGCCCGTCGTGCCGAACCGGTCCGTGCGCGTCACCTTCAGGCCGATCCCGGACGGCAGCGCGCGGCCCTGGCCGGTCAGCTTGCCGGTGATCTCCACGCCACCCGCGCGGGTCGCCTCGGCGGGTGCCTTCAGCTCGATCGCCGTCGGCGCCTTCGCCACGTCGACGGTGACCGTGACGTCCTCGGCCGGGCGGTGGGTGACATCGCCGAGGAAGCGCAGGGTGTACGTCGCCTCACCCGTCCTGTCCGGCACGTCGAGCACGGTGAAGCTGCCGTCGGCCGCGACCTTGGCGGCCGCCACCTCCTGGGTGCCGTCGGCGTCCTTGCGGACCGCGGTCACCTTCAGGGGCTCCGCGGGTGCGGGCCCGTCCAGCTCCAGCCTGCCGCGGATGCCCAGCGGCTCACCGACGACGGCCTTCGTGGGCGTGGTGGTGAGCCCGCCCGTGAAGCGCGAGTCGTGCTGCGCTGCGGGCGGCTGGATGACGTGCAGCCAGTGGCCGCCGTGGATGTCCGAGGTCACCGCGAAGAGCCGCGAGCCGTCCTTGGCCCAGCCGAGGCCCTGCGGCACGACCCGCGAGCCGTCGAGCGCCCCTTCGAAGGCGAACTCCATGGCCGTGGTGCCGTCCGCCGGGTCGGCGGGCTGGATCAGCAGATCGGCCGTGCTGCCCGAGGCGGCCGCGCCGCGCGCCACGTACTTGCCGTCGCCGCTGAACGCCACCGCCGACGCCTTCGCGCCCTCCGGAAGCGGCTGATAGCCGGCCGGGGCGTCCGCCAGGTCGTCGGCCGCGAGCAGCCGCGTGCCGTATGCCGCGTCGGCGACGGCGATGCGCTTGCCGTCGGCGCTCTGGGCGATGTCCTTCAGGTCGAGCGCACCCTTGCCGTCGGCGTCCGCGAACCGCCGCGAGGGACCCCGTACGAGGTTCTCGCCGCTCGCGTCGAAGGTGGTGAGGAACGGATTGGCGTCGGTGCCCGCGCCCGCCTGCCCCATCACGAGCCGGTCCGGCGCCTCCGGGCCCGCCTCCAGCTTCAGGCGTCCCTGGGTGTTCCAGCCGGTGGAGACGGAGGAGGTGCCGTTGACCCCGTACAGCAGCGCGCTGTTGTCGGGGCGGTCGCAGTACCCCTCCATGTACGGCGTCTCCGTGAACCACGTCTTGCCGCCCGCCACGGCCACGTCCCGGCCGCAGGTGGTGTTGTACGGCGTGTACGCGATGTCGCCCCTGGCCTGCGTCGCCGTGTCGAACTTCAGGATGCCGCCGGCCTGCGACACGTGCAGCGTCGCGCCGTCCGCGCTGAGCGCCATGCCGGACGCCGGGTGGTCGGTGGCGAGCGAACCCACCTTCTGGCCCTGGAAGTTGTACACCAGGACCGCGCCCGGCCCGCTGGATTTACGGCCGTCGGTGACGTACACGCGCTCGTGCGCGGAGTCGACCACCATGGCGCCGAACGAGGAGATCGGCAGCTTCGCCGCCTCGTCCGACGGTGTGACGGCGTACGCGGCGGGCGTCCCGGCGGCCACCAGGCCCGCCGAGCCGAGCGCCACCGCGAGGGCGATGCCCGTCATGCGCCGTAACCGCTGAGAGTGCTTCAACTTGGCCCCCCACAGGCTCTCTTGACGGCACGCTTCGAACAGCGGGCCATGTGTGGGGTCATTGAAACATGTGAGGACCGTGTGACGTGCATGTATATGACGTGCGTACGTACGGGAGGGGCCCCGCACGCCGTTGTGCGGGGCCCTTCCACGAACGCGCGGGTCGGTCAGCCGAGGCGCTGCACCAGCGCGCGGTACTCGTCCCACAGCTCCTTGGGCGTGTGGTCGCCGAAGGTGTTGAGGTGCTCGGGGACCAGGGAGGCCTCCTCGCGCCAGGCCTCCTTGTCGACCGTGAGCAGGAACTTGAGGTCGGCATCGGCCAGTTCGAGGCCGTCGGTGTCGAGCGAGTCCATCGTCGGCAGGATGCCGATGGGGGTCTCGACGCCCTCGGCCTTGCCGTCGAGGCGCTCCACGATCCACTTCAGGACCCGGGAGTTCTCACCGAAGCCGGGCCACACGAACTTGCCGTCGGCGTTCTTCCGGAACCAGTTGACGTAGTAGATCTTGGGGAGCTTGGACGGGTCCTTGCCTGCGCCGACCTTGACCCAGTGGGCCATGTAGTCGCCCATGTTGTAGCCGCAGAACGGCAGCATCGCGAACGGGTCGCGGCGCAGCTCGCCGACCTTGCCCTCGGCGGCGGCGGTCTTCTCGGAGGCCACGTTCGCGCCGAGGAAGACGCCGTGCTGCCAGTCGAAGGACTCGGTCACCAGCGGGACGGCGCTCGCGCGGCGGCCGCCGAAGAGGATCGCGGAGATCGGCACGCCCTTGGGGTCCTCCCACTCGGGCGCGATGATCGGGCACTGCGAGGCGGGGGTGGTGAAGCGGGCGTTCGGGTGGGCGGCCGGGGTGCCTGACTCCGGCGTCCAGTCGTTGCCCTTCCAGTCCGTGAGGTGGGCCGGGGTCTCCTCCGTCATGCCCTCCCACCAGACGTCGCCGTCGTCGGTGAGCGCGACGTTCGTGAAGACGGAGTTGCCCCACAGCGTCTTCATGGCGTTGGCGTTGGTGTGCTCGCCGGTGCCGGGCGCGACGCCGAAGAAGCCGGCCTCGGGGTTGATCGCGTAGAGGCGGCCGTCCTCGCCGAAGCGCATCCAGGCGATGTCGTCACCGATGGTCTCGACGGTCCAGCCCGGGACCGTCGGCTCCAGCATGGCGAGGTTCGTCTTGCCGCAGGCGCTCGGGAAGGCGGCGGCGACGTACTTGCTCTCGCCCCGCGGGGGCGTGAGCTTCAGGATGAGCATGTGCTCGGCCAGCCAGCCCTCGTCGCGCGCCATGACGGAGGCGATGCGCAGGGCGTAGCACTTCTTGCCGAGCAGGGCGTTGCCGCCGTAGCCCGAGCCGTAGGACCAGATCTCGCGGTCCTCGGGGAAGTGCGAGATGTACTTCGTGGAGTTGCAGGGCCACGGCACGTCGGCCTCGCCCTCGGCGAGCGGGGCGCCGAGCGTGTGGACGGCCTTCACGAAGAAGCCGTCCTCACCCAGCTCGTCCAGGACCGCCTGGCCCATCCGGGTCATGGTGCGCATGGAGACGGCGACGTACGCGGAGTCGGTGATCTCGACGCCGATCGCGGACAGCGGCGAGCCGACCGGGCCCATGCAGAAGGGCACGACGTACATCGTGCGGCCCTTCATCGAACCGCGGAAGACGCCGCCCTCTCCGTCCGCGCCCCGGAAGATCTCCCGCATCTCGGCGGGGGCCTTCCAGTGGTTGGTCGGGCCCGCGTCCTCCTCCTTCTCGGAGCAGATGAAGGTGCGGTCCTCGACGCGCGCGACGTCGGTCGGGTCGGAGGCCGCGTAGTAGGAGTTCGGGCGCTTGACCGGGTCGAGCTTCTTGAACGTGCCCTTGGCGACGAGCTCCTCGCAAAGGCGCTCGTACTCCGCCTCGGAGCCGTCACACCAGACCACACTGTCCGGCTGTGTCAGTTCGGCGATCTCGTCGACCCAGGAGAGCAGCTCCTTGTGACGGGTCGGGACGGTGTTGGTCGGGGTGCTGGGAGCCGCGATGTCGCGCGCCACGATTGCTCCTAATCGAGGGGTTTTTGAGGATGTATGCCCCGTGGGGGCTGCGACCCGGACGCTTCACGTGTAGATCCTCTGGCGCTCATCCGGTGCCGACCGCACTCATTTGATCATCCGACGCGGCCGCGCATCTGTCCAGAGGGCCTCACACCTGAGCGGCGTGAGCATCGCCACTTGTACGGCTTCGGGTGTGAGGACGGCGGTTCCATCCGATTTGATGACCGGTTCACGTGCGGTTGATGTCCGACTTACGGGGGCGTAGGTACGATGCCGAGCATGACCGCCTCCGTCTCCGAAGCGATCCCGGAACCCGAGGACGCCCCCTCCCTCGTCCCACCCCCGCAGGACATGCCGCTGCCCGTGAAGCCCAAGATGCGCGGCTGGCTGCACGCGGGAATGTTCCCCGCGGTGGTCGTGGCCGGGCTGGTGCTGACCGCGCTCGCGGACTCCACCCGCGGCCGGATCGCCTGCGGCATCTTCGCCCTGACCGCCTGCCTCCTCTTCGGGGTGAGCGCGCTCTACCACCGGGGGAACTGGAGCCCGCGAGCGGACGGTGTCCTGCGCAGACTCGACCACTCCAACATCTTCCTGATCATCGCGGGCACCTACACCCCGCTGACGATGCTGCTGCTCCCCGACGCGAAGGGGCGGTGGCTGCTCTGGGGCATCTGGGGCGCGGCCGTCGCGGGAATCGCCTTCCGCGTGTTCTGGGTCGGCGCCCCCCGCTGGCTCTACACGCCGTGCTACATCGCGATGGGCTGGGCGGCCGTCTTCTTCCTGCCGGACTTCATGCGCACGGGCGGCATCGCCGTGCTCGTCCTGGTCGTCGTCGGCGGGCTGCTCTACAGCGCGGGCGGCGTGATCTACGGCATCAAGCGGCCGAACCCCTCGCCCCGCTTCTTCGGCTTCCACGAGGTCTTCCACTCGCTGACGCTGGCGGCCTTCGCCGTGCACTACATCGGCATCTCACTGGTGGCCTACCAGCACGGCTGACCCCTCCCCCCTCCTTTCTCTTCCCCCTTACTCCACCCGGTGGCCGCGGCTCTTCAGCCGCGGCCACTTTCGTCTGCGCGGACGCGTACCCAGCGCTAGGAGAGCATCCCGGCGAGCGCACTCGCATCGGTCGTCGGCGCGTCGCAGACGAAGCCCCGGCAGACGTAGGCCGCCGGACGCCCGTCCACCAGCCCCCTGCCCGCGAGCAGCGGAAGCTCGTCGGAGCCAGGGGGCCCCGCCGCCACCACCGCCCCCGGCGCCGTGCCGAGCAGCGCGGTCCGGTGCAGGTCACCGAGGACCTCCCCCACGACGGCCACCTCGCGCGGTCCGTCCAGCGCCGCCTCGGCGACCGCGAGACCGTGCCCGATGAACCGCGGCACGCGAGGCCCGAGCGCCTTGACGACCCCGAGCGCCCGCTCCGCCGCGGTCCGGTGCGGCGAGGCCCCCGTGTGCGCCGCGTACGAGAGCAGGGCCCCGGCCGCGGCCGTCCACCCGGAGGGCGCCGCGTTGTCCGTGGGGTCCTGCGGCCGCCGGATCAGCCGCTCCGCGTCCGCCGCCGTGTCGTACAGGGCCCCGCTCTCCTCGTCGACGAACTGCGTGAGGACGTGGTCGAGCAGGAACCCGGCGAACTCCAGCCACACCCCCTCCCCCGTCACGGAGGCCAGCACGAGGAAGCCCTCGGCGACATCGGCGTAGTCCTCGAGCACGCCCGCGTTGGCACCGACGCGCCCGTCCTTCGAGGTGCGGGCGAGCCGCGCACGGTCGTCCATGTGCAGACGTACGAGGAGATCGCCCGCGCCCACGGCGGCCGCGACGAGGTCGGGCCGGTCGAAGTACGCGCCGGCCTCCGCGAGCGCGGCGATCGCGAGGCCGTTCCAGGCAGCGACGATCTTGTCGTCACGCCCGGGAGCGGGCCGCTCGGCACGCGCGGCGAGCAGCCGTTCCCGCACCGATTCGAGCCGCGAGGCCTCCGCCTGCGGGCCTTCCGCGACAGGGAGTTGCAGAACGGAGGCGCCTTCCTCGAAGGTGCCTTCCTCCGTCACGCCGTAGCAGGCCATCGCGAGATCCGCGTCGGCCTCCCCCAGCACCTCCCTCAACTGCGCGGGCGTCCATACGTAGTACGCGCCCTCGACGTGCTTGCCCGTCGCCGGGTCCTCGCTGTCGGCGTCGAGCGCGGAGGCGAACCCGCCTTCGTTGGTGCGCAGTTCGCGGACCATGAAGTCCGCGGTCTCCAGCGCCACGCGACGCGCGAGGTCCGAGCCGGTGGCCCGCCACAAATGGGCGTACGCGCGGCACAGCAGCGCGTTGTCGTACAGCATCTTCTCGAAGTGCGGCACGACCCACTCACGGTCGACCGAGTAGCGCGCGAAGCCGCCGCCGAGCTGGTCGTAGATGCCGCCGCGCGCCATCCGCTCACAGGTGTCGGCGGCCATCTGGAGCGCGCCCTCCGCGCCCGTGCGGGCGTAGTGCCGCAGCAAAAACTCCACCGCCATCGACGGCGGGAACTTGGGCGCACCGCCGAAGCCGCCGTGCGCCGCGTCGTAGTCGCGGGTCAGGCCGAGCAGCGCCTGCGCCAGCTCGTCCTCGCCGGGCTTCTCGCCGGTGCCGTGCGTGAGCTGCCGCTCCCCGAGGTCGCGCACGATCTTCCCGGCGACCTCGGCGACCTCGCCGCGCCGGTCCGTCCACGCCCGGTGCACGCCGTCGAGGACCTGCGGGAAGGACGGCATGCCGTGCCGGGGCTCGGGCGGGAAGTACGTACCGAAGTAGAAGGGCTCGGCGTCGGCGGTGAGGAAGACGGTCATGGGCCAGCCGCCCTGGCCCGTCGCGGCCTGCACGGCCTCCATATAGACGGCGTCGACGTCGGGGCGCTCCTCGCGGTCGACCTTGATGTTCACGAACTTCTCGTTCATGAGCGCGGCCGTCGCCTGGTCCTCGAAGGACTCGTGCGCCATGACGTGACACCAGTGACAGCTGCTGTACCCGACGCTGAGCAGCACCGGCACGCCCCGTTCGCGGGCCTCCTGAAAGGCCTCGGCCGACCAGGGCCACCAGTCGACGGGGTTGTCGGCGTGCTGGAGCAGGTAGGGGGACGTCTCTTGGGCCAGTCGGTTCGGCATACCCCCCATCCTCGCGCACACCGGGCGCCCGGCTCACGTACGCCGGGCCCTGATCCGCCGACTCCCTCGCATCGGCGCCCCGCACGCAGCACACTTGCGACCGCAGGCAACCGTTGCTCTCGGAGGGGGAACCCATATGCGGGACAGCCATCGGGCCGAGGCCGAGCGGCTGTTGGCACGGGCCGTGGAGGAGGAGGTGCGGCGCTCGGGCGGGCGCGTCGACGGCGCCGTACTGCTCTCCCGGGCGCGCGGCGCCCTGGACGCGATGGCGCAGACGGCCGCCGAGGAGTACGACACGTACACCCGGGCGCTGGACGAGGCGGATGCCGGGCGGCTCACCTTCGGCCAGCGGTACGCGCGCGAGGGCGCCGGAACTCCCCTTCTGGTGGCGGTGGTTGCCGCCGTCGCGGCCGGGGTGTCCGACCTGTCGTTCGGCACGAGCGTCGGTACGGCCCTCGGTACCGGCGCGGTCGTCGCGGTGGCGGGAGCTGCGGCGACGGTCCTGAAGGTGACGGCCTCCCACGTGCCGGCGGCGAGCCGCCGCGCCGGGGCGCTCAGCCAGCCGGGCGGGCCCGAACAGCTGCGGCTCCAGTGGCTGACGGCACTGGAGGTGCGGGGCATCAGGCCCTTCCTCGACCAGCAGCGGGTCCTCGCCGCCTCCACGGGCACGGGGACGGCGAAGAAGGCCGCGCCGCAGCTGCGCGGCACGGACAAGAGCGCGGCGGCGCGCAGGCGCTCCGCGCTGGAGCAGTCCTTCTCCCAACTCCCTCAGAACGATAGGCATTTCGCGGGGCGCAGGGCCGAGCTCGGACAGATCGCCCGGTGGGTGCACGCGGCGCGCGCCAGCACGGACACCCGGCCCACGGTCGTCATGCTGTACGGCGCGCCCGGCTCGGGAAGGTCATCGCTCGCGGTGCGGGCCGCGCACGATCTGCGGGACCAGTTCCGCGGCGCGTGCGTGGTGGACCTGCGCGGCGACGCCCCGCGGGAGACCCCGCTGTCCACGCGCGACGCGCTGCTGCACCTGCTGAATCGATTGGGCGCGCCGCGCGAGCAACTGCTCTTCCGGGAGCGTTCCTCGCAGGAACAGCAGGTCAAGCGGCTCAGCGAGCTGTATCACCAGTATCTGACGGGTGTGGCGGTGGTCATCGTCCTGGACGACGCGGGCGACGCCGAGCAGGTACGCACCCTGATCCCGGAGCGCTCGGACAGCCTCGTCCTCGTCACCGCGCGGGAGCCGCTGGAGATCCCCGCCGACCTGCCCGCCTGGGTGCACCGGCTCCCGGTCGAGGCGCTGGACGAGGCGGGCGCGGAGGAGCTGCTGCGGGAGTCCGCCGAGGACCCCTCCGGGCCCTACGACGCCGAATCTGCCGATACCGTACGCGAGTTGTGCGGCGGTCTGCCGCTCGCGCTGCGCGCCGCCGGGTCCTCGCTCGGCCCGCGCACCCCGCGCCGGCTCGCGGCGGACCTCGCGGCGTACGGGCCCGCCGACAAGGTCGGCCCCATCGAGCGCGTCCTGTGGCTGCGCTACACCGACCAGTCCGAGCCCGCCCGGCGCCTGCTGCGGCGCCTCGCGCTCGCCGGACGCGCCTCGCTCGGCCCTGCCGCGGCGGCGGCGCTGCTCGCCACGGACGAGCAGGAGGCGGGCCGCCGGCTCACCGCGCTCTCCGACGCGGGCCTGGTCGACCGGCTCCGGGGCGGCCGCTACCGCCTGCACGACCTCGTACGCACCTTCGCCCTCGCCCGCCTCCTGGACGAGGAGGAGCCCGCCGAGCGCACCGCCGCGCAGGAGCGGCTCATCGTCAGCTACGGCGAGCTGGCCGACACGGTGATCCGCCTGGTCGACGGCAAGACGTCCACCCGGTCGAACACCGTCTTCCGGTCGGGGACCGCCGGGCAGCACGGCTTCACCTCCCTCGACGCGGCGCTGCGCTGGCTGGACGACGAGTCGACGTTCATCACGGCGGCCCTGCGGCACGCGGAGGGCGTCGACCAGCGGGCCGTCCTGAACCTCCTCGGCGCCCTGTGCGACTACTGCCTGCTGCGCGGCGACCTCTACCGTTTGGGCGAGATCAACGAACTCACCCAGGCCATCGACCAGGGTCTCCTCGGCCGCAGCGTGCAGTGGCGCACGGGCATCGCGGCCCGTCAGCTCGGCGAGCTGGATCAGTCGCGTACGACGTTGAACTCCGTCGTCGACCTCTACTTCGAGGCCCACCAGGACGCCGCCGCGGCCCGCGCGCTCGGCTCCCTCGGCATCACGCTGCACCACCAGGGCAACCTCACGGAGGCCGCGGCCCGGCTGACGGAGGCGCTGGACCTCCAGGCCTCCGACGAGCTGGCGGGCGACCGGGCCTGGACGCTGCACGCGCTCGCCGCGGTGGAGCGCGACCGTGCCCATCTCGCGCACGCCCTCGACATGCTGGAGCGGGCGCTCACCCTGCACCGCGCGGGCGGCTCCGTGCACGGCGAGGCGTGGACACACTTCCAGCTCGGGCAGCTGCGGCTGCGCATGGGCGACGTACCGCGCGCGGAGACGGAGCTGCGCGACGCCCTCGACCTGTACGGCCGCACGCGCGACGCGCGCGGCGAGGCCTGGGCCATGACGCAGCTGGCGCGGGCCCGCCTGGTGGACGGCGACCCCTCACCGGCGGTCGACGGCCTGCGCCAGGCGGTGTCCCGGCACCGCGACAACGAGGACGTGCGGGGCGAGGCCTGGTCGCTGTACTACCTCGGCCAGGCCCTGGAGGAGATGGGCAGCCTCGACCAGGCGGTGCGTGACCTGGAGCGGGCGCGCACGATGTTCTCCCGGATGCGGGACGTGTACGGGCTCGCGTGCGCCCGCCACCACTCGGCGCGCGTCACCCGCGACCAGCGCGCCGCCCAGACCGGCTCGCTGCGCAACTCCGGGTTCGCCCGCCAGCTCCTGGTCGACGCCCGTGCCGACTTCCAGCGGATCGGCGTCGCGCACGGCGAGGCCTGGACATGCCTGGAGCTGGCGGTCGTGGACGCGGGCAACTCCCGCACGCAGCAGGCGCTGGCCCTGTGCGACGAGGCGATCACCCTGTTCACCTCTTACGGCGACCGCCGCGGCGAGGACTGGGCCCGCTTCCTGCGCTGCACCCTGCTGCCGTACGCCTCACCGGGCGGCTGGGAGATCGGCACGGCGGTCGCCCAGGAGGAGCTGAATCAGCTCGCCCGCGCCGACCACCCGACCCGCGACGGCAAGCTCGCCGACTACTTCCAGGCGTACGGGCTGCTCCTGGAGCGGGGCGCCGAGCTGGAGACGGGCTGGCAGGCGTGGCGCCTCGGCATGGTGCCCAACCGGCACGCCCGGGAGGTGATGGGGGTGGAGGTGCCGCGGCCGCGGTGACCGGCCGCGTCCAATCCCGTACTCCCTTCAGGTGAAATGCCTCTAGGCGGCCGGTTATGCCGAGTGGCGTCGTAAGGATGGGAGGTCGCAGGGGCCGTCGGCATGCCGGTCCGAGCTGACCTCAAGGAGATGCGATGACCAAGGGATACAGCACTGTCGTGGATATCCTCGTGGACAAATTCCGGTGCGCGGAAGAGGAGTTGACGCCCGCCACGACCGTGGAGGACGTGGATCTCGACTCGCTCGCGCAGGTCGAATTCGCCATCACCCTGGAGAACAGGATCGGCCGGCCGTTCAGCGAGGATCAACTCACCCTGGACACCACACTGGGCGAGATCGCCGCCGCCGTCGAATCCTCATTGTCCGTCGGCACCTCTTATGAAAAATAGTATTGCCCTGTCACCTGTGGACGAACTCCTCTGCGGCGCGGGCACGCACCCCAAACCCCCTATCGCCATGGCCGCGTTGTTCACGGGGGCACCACCACCCCTCGATGATCTGCGCGACAGGGTGGTCGAGCGCTGGGGCGGTCTTCCCCTGCTGCGCCGGACTCTGCTGCGGCCCGCGCGGCCGACGTGGCTGCGCCCGCACCGCTGGGTGCCGCTCGACGGCTTCGACGTCCGCGCCCACGTCCGCGACCACGTCCTGGACACCCCCTCCGAGGGCCGGCGCGTGGATGGGGGCGCCGGCGGTACGGCATTCACCGACCTGCTCGGCCGGCTGGTCACCCAGCCCGTGCCCGACGGGCTGCCGCCCTGGCGCCTGCGGCTCGTACGCACGGTGCGGCAGACCGGCCCACAGGAGTGGTTCGGGCTCGTCCTGAGCGCCCATCACGCCCTGATGGACGGCCGTTCCTTGGAGCTGCTGCTGAGCAGTCTCCTCGACGGCGGTCCCGGGCGCGGCGCCAAGGCCGCGGGGCGCGCGCGGGCCGTCCGGACGCCTCGGCTCCCCGGACCTCGACGCGCGGTGCAGGACGGGCAGCCCCGGAGCACCGGTCGGCCGCTCGACGCGCTGCGCTCGGGGCAGGCCCTGCCGCTGCCCTCCGGCCCACCGGGGGCGAAGCGGGATCTCGCCTGGGTGGACGTGGACACGGACGCGGTACGAGCGGCCCGCCGGGCCCTGCCCGGACTCGGCGCGACCCTCAACGAAATCCTGCTCGCGGCCTCCGCGGGCGCCCTGCGGACCGTCCACGGCGACCCGGACCACTGGGCCGCGGCCACCCGCCCGCTGTACGGCCTGTTCGCCGTGGACCTGCGCACGCCGGAGCAGCCCGAGACGCTGGGCAACGTCGTCTCAGCGGTGCGGATACCGCTCCCCATGGCCATCGACAGCCCCCGGGAACGGCTTGCGGCATGCCGGGCAGAGGCGGCCGCTTCCGACTCCGCGCACACCGCGGCCGCCGCCACACAATTGCTCAGCACCGCCGCCCGTCTGGGCCCCTGGGGGCTGCGCCTGCTCGCCGTACGAGCCAATTCGCGCCGGTGGGCCCCCGTGGTCTGTACTGCCATCAGGTGGCCCCGGGGCCCGTGGTTCCTGGACGGCGCGCCGCTGGCGAAGGCGATCACCCTGCCCCAGGTGCAGAACCCGGAGGCGGTCAGCCTGACCCTGACGAGCTACGCGGGCACGCACACCCTCTCCGTGATCAGCAACACCCCTCCGGGCCAAGCCCGTTTGCTGGCGGCCGCGTTCGAACGCGAACTGACGTCCCTCGGCGGCACGGTGAGCACCGCCGGTCGTAACTCCCCGCTGTGAATCTCGTTGCCTTCTGTGACTGCGAGCGGCGGTCGAGTCAGGCCAACAGCGCCCGGAACAAGGAAGATCCCCAAAGGATGCCCCCCAGCGGAGGAGATGTCGGCCATGGATCGCATGAGGCTCTCCTTCCCCGATGCGACGCTGCTGCACAACGGCTGCCCCGGTGTCATCGGCGCGGCGGCGGTCTTCACCGGCGAGGAGCCTGACCTCCGCGAAGTCCGGGCGCGGGTCGCCGAACGATGGACGGCGCTGCGACGGATGAGCCACCTGCTCGACATCTCGCTCACGACAGGCGCGGGCGAGCGGCGGACACCGCGTCGACGCCGCCCCCACTGGGTCGTACCCGGGCCGTTCGAACCCGAGGCGCACGTCCTTGCCGCGCCGGGCAAGCTCGACGACCTGTGGGCGGACGTGGTGGGCCGCCCGCTCCCCGACGGGGCGCCGCCCTGGCGGCTCTACGCCGTTCCTGGCGGCCCGGACGGTGGGTTCGCCCTGGCACTGGTGGCCCAGCACGTGCTGCTGGACGGGCGTTCCCTCGAAACCCTGCTGCGCCTTCTGATGGACGACGCCGTCCCGGCGCGGGGCGCGGGCCGTACGCCGCGGCCCCGCGTCCGGCTCGGCGCCGTGGCCAGGGAACTCAAGGCGCTGGCGGCCCGCGGGCAGGCCCTCCCGACACCGTCGCCTCCTCGGACGTCCCCCTCGGTCGCCGTACGCGCACTGCCCGCCCCCACGATCCGCGCCGCGCGCCGGCACCCCGTGGACACGCGCGGCGCGACGCTGAACGAACTGCTGGTCGGCGCGGTCGCCGGGGGGCTGCGCGCCCATTTCGGCCCCCCACGCCACTGGCCGCGCACCCGGCCCGTGTACACGGCCGTACCGAGCGACCTGCGTGCCCGGGACGACCAGGACGCTCTGGGCAACGGCTCCACGGCCGTACAAGTGGCGCTGCCCCTCGACCATGACGACCCCGTCGCCCGCCTGCGGGTCTGCCAGAACTCGCTGCGAGCGGTGCCCGCACGGTCCGGCGTCCACGCCGCCGCACTGCTCCCCATGGCAGAAACGGTCCACCGTGCGGCGCCCTGGCTGACCGCTCGGATGGCGGACAGTGCCACGGAGCCGACCTTCGTGGCGACGGTGACGACCGCCATGAAATGGCGTGACGCGTCATCCGCCTTTCGCGGCAACCGACTTCAGCACGTCGTGGGGCTGCCGCCGCTGCACCGGCCGGGCAGTGCGAGCTTCCATCTGATGCAGAGCAATACCGCCTGCACGCTCACCGTGGTCTGCCACTTGCTCCCCGACAGCGCCCAACTACTCGCCGACGCCGTGGTGGGTGAATTCGAGACCCTGGCGCGGATGTCATGACGCCACCGCAAGCCCCGGCGCCACTGGAAGACCTGACACCGGAAGACCTGACGCACCGGAAGACCTGAAGAAGGGAAAAGCACCGTGGAAACAGAAGTGAACGCGGCGGTAGAAGCTGAACAATCGGAAGTATGGGCCGAGTTGCGCCCCCTTTGCGCACACATCATGTCCGTGCCGCAGGAGCACGTCGTCCCGCACGCCCGGCTCGTGGCCGACCTCGGGGCCGACAGCCTGGACGTCACCGAACTCCAGGTCGCCTCGGAGGAACTGTTCGGCGTGTCCCTCAAGGGAGCCGACCCCGCCGCGGTGTCCACGGTCGGTGACGTCGCCGCTCTCATCGTGAAGCAGCGCACCCGGCCCGCCCCGGGCGTGGTCACTGGATGACACGCAACGACGCTGTCGCGGTCACGGGCCTCGGAGTCCGCTGCGGGGCCGGGGCGACGACGGGTGAGCTGTGGGAGAACCTCCTGCGCTCCCGTTGCGCGGCCACGCTGCACGCCTTCGACGACGAGGCCACCGTCGTGCACCCCGCGTATCCCATGCCCGACTTCACTCCCGAGGGCTACCTCGCCCCGAAAGAGGCACGCCGAGCGGACCGCTCCGTGCAGATGGCGGTGTGCGCCGCCATGGACGCGGTCACGGACGCCGGGGGCCTGCACGTCCCCGCCGCGCGCAGGGCGGTCGTCACCGGCACCACCTACGGCGGCCTGATCAGCCAGGAACACGGCATCGGCAAGCCCGACGTGTTCTACCCGGCGCGGGTGATGCCCAACGCCGGTGCGTACTGGATCAGTTCCAAGGCCGATGTCACCGGCCCCACCCTGACCCTCTCCACCGCGTGCGCCTCGGGAACGCACGCCGTGGGCGAGGCGATGCAGATGATCCGGGCCGGGCGCGCGGACGTGGTCGTGACCGGCGGCCACGACAGTCCGTTCACCGCGACGACCGCACTCGCCTTCGCGCGGTCCGGAGCCATGGTCACGGACTGCGCCGAACCCGCCCGCGCCTCACGGCCGTTCGACGCGGAGCGGCAGGGGTTCCTCCTCGCGGAGGCGGCGGCCTTCATGGTGCTGGAACGGCTGGACCTCGCCCGCGCCCGGGGCGCGCGGATCTACGCCACCCTGATCGGGTACGGGTGCACATCCGACGCCCACCACCTCACGGCACCGCACCCCGACGGCACCGGTGCGACCGCCTGCATGGAGCAGGCACTCGCCGACGCCGGTATCGCTCCCGACGCCGTCACCCACGTCAACGCGCACGGCACCGGCACCACGCTCAACGACCTGGCGGAAGCGCGCGCCATCACCTCCGTGTTCGGTCCCGCCGCCGTGCCGGTGACCGCCTCCAAGTCGGTGACCGGGCACGCCCTCGGGGCTGCGGGAGCCCTGGAAGCCGTAATCACCGCTCTGTCGCTGCACGAAGGAGTCGTACCGCCCACCGCCCACCTCACGCGGCTGGACCCCGAGTGCGATCTCGACATCGTCGTCCAGCCGCGCAAGCTGTCCGCGGGACCGGCGATCAGCAACAGCTTCGGCTTCGGCGGGCACAACTCCTGTGTCGTCCTCGACTCGGCCGAGCGCTGACGCAGATGAAGAGCGAAGGGTCGTACACATGAGGCTGTCGGGACTCGACGAAGGCTTCGTGCGCACCGGGCTGTCCGGGACGATCGGCACGGCCGCGCTCTTCACGGGAGAGCCTTTCGACCTGGCCGAGCTGCGGTCCCGCGTCGGCGAGCGGTGGGGAGGGCTCGACCGGATGCATCAGGTCCTGGAGGCGCCCCGCGGACCGGCGGCCCTCTCGGGCCACCGCTGGGCGGCCGGGAGACCGTTCGACCCCGCCGCGCACGTCATCGCTTCCGAGCAGGAGCTGCGCCCGCTCCTGTCCGCGTCGGTCGGCCGGCGGCTGCGGCCCGACCGGCCTCTGTGGCAGCTGCTGGTACCGAAGCCCGCTCCGAACGGCGAACACGCCCTGGTGCTGCTCGCCCATCACGCACTCATCGACGGCAGTTCCATGGCGACCCTCCTTCGCCTCCTCATGGACGGCTCCAAGCTCGCCACGCCCCGGGCGCCCGCACCACTGCCCGCGGTACCGATTCCCACGCCGCCGGTTCCCTCGCCACCGCGGCAGCGCCCCCGCGTCCGCCCCGCCGCCCTCTTCAGAGAGTGCCGGGACAGCAACGCCCTGGGGCAGCGCCTGCCGCTGGCATCCGGCGAAGCCCACCCGTCCCTCGCTGTCACCCGGCTCGACCCGGACGTGATGCGCTCGGCCCGCCGCCGGCCCGCGGGGGGACGCGGAGCGACCTTGAACGAACTGCTGCTCGGTGCCGTGGCGGGCGCCCTCCCCACCTGCTACGGCACCACCTCGTCCTGGCCCCGGGGGCGCGCGCCCCTCTACGCGACGGTGCCGGTGGACCTGCGCGGCCGGTCCGAGGCGCAGAAGCTCGGCAACTTCATCACCGCCGTCCGCATCCCGCTGCCCCTCGGCACCGACTCCCCGGCCGGGCGCCTGCACACGTGCCAGAACCTGATGGCGGACCTGCACCAACGCCGCCAGGCCCACCACGCGGCCCTGCCCGTCCTGGAGGGTGCCGCGCGCGCGGTGCCCTGGCTCACCGCGGCGCTGGCCAGGCGCATGATTCGGCCCGAGGTCACCACGGCCGTGTGCACGGCGTTCAAATGGCGGGACAATCCGAGCCACCTGCACGGCCGGCGCCTGAGCGGCGTCGTCTCCCTGCCCGCGCTCTCCTCACCCGGCACCGCCAACCTCAGCCTCGTGCAGACCGCCGACGTCTACACCCTCTCCGTGGTGAGCCACCTCCGACCGGAGGACTCCCAGCTGATCGCCGACACCGTCGCGGAGGAACTGGCGGCGGTGGCGACAGCGGCGTAGGCGAGGTACCCGAACAGGGTCGGAGGCCGTCAGGACCGCTCTGCGCGAGTCACCCCCGCGAGTCACCCCTGCGGGGGGTAGCGGACCGCTCCGCGCATCCACAAGTCTGGAGGGTCTGTCGAGCCGAGGAAGGGCGGATCGGAATGCGCAAGGGCATCACGATGAGGAACAAAATGAGGAACAAGCTGTCGGTACTGGTCGTGGGGGTGGCCGCCGCGGCCGCCACCGTGGTCCCGGGCACCACCGCGCACGCGGCTGACGGGTACGACCGGTGCCCCAGCGGCTACTACTGCATGTTCTCGGGCCTCGACGGCACCGGCGACATGATCACCCTCAGGGGGAACACCCCGGACCTGGCGGCGCTCGGCATGAACGACCGGGCCAAGTCGGACTGGAACCGCACCGCCTCGACCATCTACCTCTGGTCCGAGGCGCACTACAGCGGCTGCACGGCCGTGACTTCCTCCGGCCCGACGGGCAAGGGGAACTTCTTCCCCACCTACCAGGACTTCTTCAGCTCGGTGCAGTTCGACGGGCCGGGCGGCCCGAGCTGTGGCACGCCGCCCGGCGAGGGCTAGCTCTCGCCGCCCGGCTTCTTCTCGTCGGCGGCCGCATTCGAGCCGGTCGTCGCGGCGACCGGCTCGTCGCCCGGCTTCGGCCGCCCGGATTCCGGCTCCTTGAAGTCGACCTTGCCCATGTGCCGGTTCATCGACTTCATGAGGCCCCACACGGCCAGGGCCATCACCGCGAAGACGATGAATCCGAGGACGCCGGGGGTCACCTTGTCGTCGTCGACCTCCTTGGCAAGAGGGACGAGATGCGTCATTGCCAGATGTGCGTTCACGCTAGGCATTGTCGCGGATGCCCGCAAAGAGGTCGTCCTCGGGGAGGGAAGTATCGACGAGCGACTTCGCCAGCTCGTACTCCTCCGTGGGCCAGACCTTCTTCTGGAGCTCCATCGGGACGCGGAACCAGCCGCCGTCGGGGTCGATCTGCGTGGCGTGGGCGATCAGGGCCTTGTCGCGGATCTCGTAGAAGTCGGCGCACGGGACGTGGGTGGTCAGGGTGCGCTCGACCCGCTCGAACTCGTCCCACCGCTTGAGCCAGTCCCCGTACGGCGACTCCAGACCGTGGTCGAGCATCGCCTGGTGGAGGGCCTCGGTGCGCGGGCGGTTGAAGCCCTGGTTGTAGTAGAGCTTCTGCGGCTGGAAGACCGCGCCGAACTCGCTCTCCGGGTACTTCTCGGCGTCCGCCGCGCCCTCGAACGCCACCATCGTGATCTTGTGGGTCATGATGTGGTCGGGGTGCGGATAGCCGCCGTTCTCGTCGTACGTCGTGATCACCTGCGGGCGGAACGCGCGGATCTGGCGCACCAGCTCGCCCGCCGCCTTGTCCACGTCCTCCAGCGCGAAGCAGCCCTCGGGCAGCGGCGGCAGCGGGTCGCCCTCGGGGAGCCCCGAGTCGACGAAGCCGAGCCACTCCTGCTTGACGCCGAGGATCTCGCGCGCCTCGTCCATCTCCTTCTTGCGCACCTCGTGGATGTTCTCCTGGATGTAGGTGTCACCCTGGAGCTTCGGGTTGAGGATGTCGCCGCGCTCACCGCCCGTGCAGGTCACGACGAGCACGTCCACCCCCTCGGACACGTACTTGGCCATGGTGGCCGCGCCCTTGCTCGACTCGTCGTCGGGGTGGGCGTGCACGGCCATCAGTCGAAGCTGCTCAGTCAAGACTCGATCCTCAAGGTATTGGGCGCCCTCGGTCATCCGGCGCAACACGCGGCTTCTATAGTGACGGAACCGGGGGGCGGAAAATTCCGGCATCCCCTGTTCCTGGAGGACGATCATGGCGGCGGTGGGTTCGAAGCCTTCCGAGGGGCCTTCCGAGGCACATCCGGAAGGGCTTCCCCAGGGGCGGTACGGCCGCTCGCGCACGGCTGACGAGGCCGCCGACCGCAAGCTGAGGATCGTGGGCTCCGTGCTGGGCGTGGTCCTGCTCGGCGTAGTCGGGTGGTTCGGTTACGACTACGTCAACGGTACGAAGCTCAGCGCCGAGGTCATCAAGTTCGACGTCGTTTCGGCCACCGCCGTCGAGGCGCACCTGGAAGTGCGCAAGGACGCCGACGCCAAGGGGTACTGCACCCTGCGCTCACAGGCCGAGTCCGGCGCCGAGGTCGGCCGCGCGGACTTCCGCTTCGACCAGCGCGAGGGCCGTATCGACCGGGTCGTCACCCTGCGTACGACCGAGAGGGCGACCAGCGTCGAGCTGCTGGGCTGCCACTCCGACTGACACGGCCGACCGGGCCGGCAGGTGACACGGCCGGGTGCGGCCCCGCTTTACGGCCCTCACCTGCGTTGACGTGATTCTGATGGCTTATGTCCTCCCCCTGGCGCACCGGAATTGTTAGGCTCGTGGTTTCGCCCACCCGTGAGGGAACATCCTTCTGGGTAGGGCGATGCTTTGTATTCCCAGTACCTACGAGGAGCACCTGTGACCCAGACCAGCGAGAACGTCACCTGGCTGACCCAGGAGGCGTACAACCAGCTCAAGGCCGAGCTGGAGTACCTGTCTGGTCCCGCGCGCACCGAGATCGCCGCGAAGATCGCGGCGGCGCGCGAGGAGGGGGACCTGCGCGAGAACGGCGGGTACCACGCGGCCAAGGAGGAGCAGGGCAAGCAGGAGCTCCGCGTCCGCCAGCTGACCCAGCTCCTGGAGACCGCCAAGGTCGGTGAGGCCCCGGCGGCCGACGGCATGGTGGCGCCCGGCATGGTCGTGACCATCGCCTTCGACGGCGACGAGGACGACACCCTGACGTTCCTGCTCGCCTCCCGGGAGTACGCGAGCGACGACATCGAGACGTACTCGCCGCAGTCCCCGCTGGGCTCGGGCGTGAACGGCAAGAAGATCGGCGAGGACGCGCGGTACGAACTGCCGAACGGCAAGCTCGCCTCCGTCAAGATCCTTGAGGCCAAGCCGTACCAGGGCTGAGCCGTAGCGTCGCAGCAAGGACGGGCCCCCGGCACCTCAGGTGCCGGGGGCCCGTCGCGCGTCAGGCCGTCGCCGAGCGGTACTTGCGGACCGCCAGCGTGCGGAAGACCAGGATGATCAGGACCGAGTAGATCACCGAGGCCCAGACCGGATGCTGCATGGGCCAGGCCGTGGACGCCGAGACGCCCGGGTTGCCGAACAGCTCGCGGCAGGCCTGGACGGTGGCGCTGAAGGGGTTCCAGTCGGCGACGTGGCGCAGCCAGGGTGTCATCTGGCTGGAGTCCACGAACGCGTTCGAGATGAACGTGACCGGGAAGAGCCAGATCAGGCCGCCCGACGTGGCCGCCTCCGGAGTGCGCACCGAGAGGCCGATGAGCGCGCCGACCCAGGTGAAGGCGTAGCCGAGCAGGAGCAGCAGGCCGAAGGCGCCGAGCGCCTTCCAGATGCCCTCGTGGATGCGCCAGCCGACGAGCAGCGCCACGATCGCGAGGACCAGCAGGGTCAGCGCGGTCTGCACGAGGTCGGCGATGGTGCGGCCGGTGAGGACCGCGCCGCGCGCCATGGGCAGTGACCGGAAGCGGTCGATGAGGCCCTTGTGCATGTCGTCGGCGATACCGGCTCCCGCGCCCGCGGTGGCGAAGGTGACGGTCTGGGCGAAGATGCCCGCCATCAGGAAGTTGCGGTAGACGGAGGGGTCGGTGCTGGCGCCGATCTTCATGGAGCCGCCGAAGACGTAGCTGAACAGCACCACGAACATAATTGGCTGAATCAGACCAAATATCATCATCTCGGGAATTCTGGACATGCGGATGAGGTTCCGCTTGGCGACGACCAGGGAGTCCCTGACGGACTGGCCGATGCCGCCCGCGGGCCTGGGGCCCGCCGAGGGCACGGCGTCGGTGACGGTGCTCATATGCCGGCCTCCTTGTTCCGCTTGGCCTTGGCCGCGGCGCCCGCGCCGTTGCCCTCGTCCTCCAGCGCCGCGACGTGGCCGGTGAGGGAGATGAAGACGTCGTCGAGGGTCGGGCGGCGCAGGCCGATGTCGTCGATCTCGATGCCGCGCGTGTCCAGCTCACGGATGACCTCGGCGAGCAGCTTGGCGCCGCCGGTGACGGGCACGGTCAGCTTGCGCGTGTGCTCGGCGACGGTGACGTCCCCCTTGCCGAAGCCGCGCAGGACCTCGGAGGCGGTGGGGATGTGCTCGCGCTCGTGCACCACGACCTCGACGCGCTCGCCGCCGGTGCGGGCCTTGAGCTGGTCGGAGGTGCCGCGGGCGATGACGCGGCCGTGGTCGACGACGCAGATGTCGTGCGCGAGGTGGTCGGCCTCCTCCAGGTACTGGGTGGTCAGCAGGAGCGTCGTACCGCCCGAGACGAGTTCCTGGATGACCTCCCACAGCTGCTGGCGGTTGCGCGGGTCGAGGCCGGTGGTGGGCTCGTCCATGAACATCACCGGCGGCGAGACGACGAGCGCGGCCGCAAGGTCGAGGCGGCGGCGCATGCCTCCCGAGTACGTCTTGGAGGGGCGGTCCGCGGCGTCGGCGAGGTGGAACCGGTCGAGCAGCTCACCCGCCCTTGCCTTGGCCTCCTTCGCCCTCATCTGGTAGAGCCTGGCGACCATCTGGAGGTTCTCGCGGCCCGTCAAGTACTCGTCCACGGCGGCGAACTGACCGGAGAGGCCGATCGCCCGGCGCACCTCGTTCGGGTGCTTGAGCACGTCGATCCCCGCGACGACGGCCCTGCCGCTGTCGGGTGTCAGGAGCGTCGTCAGACAGCGCACCGCGGTGGTCTTGCCCGCGCCGTTCGGCCCGAGGAGGCCGAGCACGGTGCCCTCGGGGACGTCCAGATCGACGCCGTCCAGAGCCCTTACGTCACCGAAGGTCTTCACCAGACCTTCGGCGTAGATGGCGCCTGGCATGTGGGTCTCCCAGTGGTCCGGTGGGGGGACTTCCTGGGAAAAGTTTAGATTTGTCGGACATCATGCGCCTGGTGGGCGGGGGCTCAGACGATGACCGTGTAGCCCGCCTCGCGCAGCGCCGCGCCCACCTCGGCGCAGTGTTCGGGCCCCTTCGTCTCCAGGTGCAGCTCGACCTCCGCCTCGGTCAGGCCGAGGCGCGGGTCGGTGCGTACGTGACTCACGTCGAGGACGTTGGCGTCGACCACGGTCAGCACGCCGAGGAGCGTGGCGAGGGCGCCGGGGCGGTCCGTCAGGCGCAGCCGCAGCGACAGGTAGCGGCCCGCCGCCGCCATGCCCTGGCGCAGGATGCGCTGCATCAGGAGCGGGTCCACATTGCCGCCCGAGAGCAGCGCGACGACCGGCCCCTCGAACGACTTCGGGCTGCTCAGCAGGGCCGCGACGGGGCTGGCGCCCGCGGGCTCGACGACCAGCTTGGCGCGCTCCAGGCAGAGCAGCAGGGCGCTGGACAGCTCGTCCTCGGAGACCGTGACGATGTCGTCGACCAGGTCCTCGACCAGTTGGAACGGAACATCACCGGGGCGTCCGACCTTGATGCCGTCCGCCATGGTCGCGGGGTTGTCGATCGACACCGGGTGCCCCGCGGCGAGCGAGGGCGGGTAGGCCGCGGAGCCCGCCGCCTGCACGCCGACGAGCCGCACGTCCGGGCGCAGCGCCTTGACGGCCACCGCGATGCCCGCCGCGAGTCCGCCGCCCCCGACGCCGACGACGAGGGTGCGCAGCTCGGGGCACTGCTCCAGGACCTCCAGGCCGACCGTGCCCTGCCCCGCGATGATGTCGGGGTGGTCGAAGGGGTGGATGAAGACCGCGCCCGTCTCGCGCGCGTACTCCTGCGCGGCGGCCAGCGTCTCGTCGACGACCTGGCCGTGCAGCCGCACCTCGGCGCCGTACTCCCTGGTCGCCGCGACCTTGGGCAGGGGCGCCCCGGCGGGCATGAACACCGTGGAGCGCACGCCGAGCAGTGAGGAGGCGAGGGCCACGCCCTGCGCGTGGTTGCCCGCGCTGGCGGCCACGACACCCGCGGCGCGCTCCTCGGGAAGCAGGCCCGCGATACGCACGTACGCCCCGCGCAGCTTGAAGGAGCCCGTCCGCTGGAGGTTCTCGCACTTGAGGTGCACCGGCGCGCCGACCAGCTGGGACAGGTGCCTGCTGCCCTCCATCGCCGTCATCCGGGCCACTCCGGAGAGCATCTTCCGCGCACCGCGCACATCGTCGAGGGTGACGGTCGGCAAGGAGTGAGGCGTGCGATAGCTCATGACGCCAAGTCTCGCAGCCGCCGCCCGAGTCCTCCCGCGGTGACCAAAGGCCGAGACCGTTCTGCGCGTAGGTTTGCGCAGCGCAGGTACGGTCCGCGTCCCGGCCGCGTACCCTGTCCCCCAACCCACCGCCCTCGCATGAAGTGAGCCCCCGGCCATGCCCACAACTCCGGACATGACGACCGCCAGTGAACCCGGCCTTCTCGACAGCTTGCAACACCAGGTGGCGGTCTTCGCCCGCCGCGCGGAGCAGACCCGCCTCGGCGGGGTAGGCCAGGTCCGCAACTCCATGGACCGCGCCGCCTATCTGCTGCTCAACCGCCTCGACAAGGAAGGGCCGATGGGCGTCAAAGCGCTCGCGGCGAGCATGGGCATCGACTCCTCGACGGTCACCCGGCAGGTCGCCCCGCTGGTCGACACCGGGCTCGTCAAGCGCACCTCGCACCCGGAGGACGGCCGTGCCGTGGTGCTCCAGCTGTCGCCGCGCGGCCAGGCCAGGCTCGACGAGGTGCGTTCCTCGCGGCGCGAGCTGATGGCCGAACTGACGCAGGACTGGGCGCCGGAGGAGCGTGAGAGCTTCTGCGCGCTCCTCACACGCTTCAACTCCGCCCTCTCGGCTCGCCAGACGTCACACGCGGCGCCCGGCGGAGAGGTTCCGGCCACTCCGGAGTCTTGACCCCGGCCCCGCCCTGGCCTCATATGAGAGCGGGACGCCCCCTTGTGCGGGGTTCCCCTCCTTCCTTCCGGCCGGGAGGCGCGGTGCGAGAACGGCAGGCGTTCCAGGACGCCCGCCGTGCCCGGGAGTTCGAGGCGTTCGTCGCGGGCGCGGCAGGCAGGCTCCTGCATGCCGCGACGCTGCTCACCGCCGAGCGCCCGGCGGACAACCCACGCGCGCGTGCCCTGCTGACCGCCGCCCTCGCACATACGTACGCGGCGTGGGACCGGCTGCGCGGCGAGGACCCTTACGACCGCACCCGCCAGCAGCTCGCCCTGCGCTTCGCGCGCGGGGCCTGGCGCCACCATCGCGGTCACGGCGGCGTCCTGGCCCGGCTGAGCCCCCAGGAACGGCTGATTCTCGTGCTCCGGATGTACGAGGGCGTGGCCGAGGAACAGACGGCGGCGCTCCTCGGGCTGCCGGCCGAGCGGGTCGCGGCGATCTGCGCGCGTGCCATAGCGACGGCCCTGCATCCGCCGCGCGGGCCCGCGCCGACGGGGGCGCTGAGCGGGGCGGCGCCCTCATGAGCCGGTACGAGCGTGGGGCGGTGCCCTCATGAGCCAGTACGAGCGCAAGGAGACGGCCGTCCGGCGGCTCCTGGAGAGTGCGCAGGCGTCGGTGCCGCCGGGGCTCTTCGATGACGCCGTGCGGCGGGGCGGGCGGATGTTGCGGCGGCGCGTGGTGCTGCGCAGGCTCCTGTGGGTGGTGCTGCTCGCCTGCGTGGTGGCGTTCGCCGTGTGGGCGTCCGTCGCGCAGCCGTGGGCGGAGCCGCCTTCGGAGACGACTCCGCCGCTTACTCGCTGGTAGCGGGGGGGTGTTCGTGCCGGACGGACTAGCCCAGTGCCTGCTGGAGGTCCGCCAGGAGGTCGTCCGCGGATTCGATGCCCACCGACAGGCGCACCAGGTCCGCCGGGACCTCCAGGGCCGAGCCCGCCACCGAGGCGTGCGTCATGCGGCCCGGGTGCTCGATCAGGGACTCGACACCGCCCAGGGACTCGCCCAGGGTGAAGAGCTTGGCGCGGTTGCAGACCTCGACGGCCGCCTCCTCGCCGCCCTCGACCTGGAACGACACCATGCCGCCGAACGCCTTCATCTGCTTGGCGGCGATCTCGTGACCGGGGTGCTCCGGAAGGCCCGGGTACAGGACGCGCGTCACGCGCGCGTGCCGGGTCAGCATCTCGGTGACCTTGGTGGCGTTCTCGCTGTGCCGGTCCATGCGCACCGCGAGGGTCTTGATGCCGCGCAGCACCAGCCAGGCGTCGAAGGGCCCGGCGACGGCCCCCATCGCGTTCTGGTGGTACGCAAGCTCCTCGCCGAGCGCCTCGTCGCCGACGACGAGCGCGCCGCCGACGACGTCCGAGTGGCCGCCCATGTACTTCGTCATGGAGTGCACGACGACGTCCGCGCCGAGGGCGAGGGGCTGCTGGAGGTAAGGGCTCGCGAAGGTGTTGTCGACGACGAGGCGCGCCCCGCTGTCACGGGCGATCTGCGCGACCGCGGCGATGTCGGTGATGCCGAGCAGCGGGTTGGAGGGGGTCTCCACCCAGATCGCCTTCGTACGGTCGGTCACCGCGGCCCGCACCGCCTCCGGGTCGGAGGTGTCGGCCACGGACCACTCGACGCCCCACCGCGAGACGACCTTGGCGAAGAGGCGGAACGTGCCGCCGTACGCGTCGTTGGGGATGACCACGTGGTCGCCGGGGCTGAGCAGCGCGCGCAGGAGGCAGTCCTCGGCCGCGAGGCCCGAGGCGAAGGCCAGCCCGCGGCGGCCGCCCTCCAGGGCGGCGAGATTCTCCTCCAGGGCGGTCCTCGTCGGGTTCGCGCTGCGGCTGTACTCATAGCCGCCGCGCAGGCCTCCGACGCCGTCCTGCTTGTAGGTCGACACCTGGTAGATGGGCGGGACGACGGCGCCGGTGAGCGGGTCGGCCGTGTTGCCCGCGTGGATCGCCACGGTCTCGAAACTCTGTGTGCCGGGCGTGCTGTGCAAGTCACTCATGCGGCCTGAGCGTAGTGCGCGCTCGGGCCCTTCCGCCCGGGGGAGAGGGTCCTTCCGTCCAAGTCGGTACGGGTACGTCCCGGCAGGTTGGCCAATTGTCGGACCCGTCTGGTTCGCTTGAGCCATGGAGATTCTCTGGTTCCTGTTCGCTGTGGTCATGATCGGCGCGGTCCTCGGGCCCGTGCTGCTGCGCAGGCGCGGCGGGATCCGGCAGGTCGAGCCCGGCTCACCGGACGCCGCGGACCCGGCGCACTACGGCTTTCTGCGCCAGGAGGAGCTGGACATCCGCATGCCGGGGCCGGACGCCGATCTCCTGGAAGTCCTCGACCTCGTTCAGCGCACGCAGGGGTGGCAGGCCGCCTCGCAGCTCCTCGCGGGCACGGAGACGCACGGCGAGCAGCGCTGGCAGCGTGTGCAGGCCTTCGCGGGAGCGGCCTCACTGGAGCTCCAGCAGCGGCCGGGCGGCGTGAGCGACAGCCCCGGCGGGCAGTGGCTGCGGGTGTGGCGGGCCGAGGCTCCCAAGGACGCCGGTGGCGCCGCGGTGCACGCGGAGTTCCTGGTCCAGCAGGCGTGGCGGACGGCCGCCCAGGGCACGGACGAGTTCCGGATCATTCTGGAGGAGGCCAAGGAGGCGTGCGCGCAGGCGGCGCTGCTCGCGCCGGGTGACCCGGTCCCGTACATCATCGAGCTGTCCATCGCGCGCGGTCTCGCGTACCCCCGCGAGGAGTTCGAGCAGCTCTGGCTGAAGATCCTGGACCGCGCGCCCGCGCACATGGGCGCGCATCTGGCGGCGCTGCACTACTGGTGCGAGAAGTGGCACGGCTCGCGCGACCTCGCGTACAGCTTCACGGAGGCGGCCGCGGCGCGCGCGCCCCGCGCCTCCCTCCTCGCGGCGCTCCCGCTCTTCGCCGTCTACGAACACATGCCCGAGGTGAATCTCGTCCGCGGCTTCTACGAGAGCGAGGTCGTCACGAAGGCCGTCGAGGGCGCCCTCTTCGCGGTGCACGCGGCCCGCCCGGACGACCCGATGCTGGCGCACGTCCGCCACCTCCTGGTGTTCTTCCTGGTCCGCTGCGAGCGCTGGGCGGAGGCCATGCACCAGCTGGTGCACGTGGACGGCCACGTCGGCGCGCTGCCCTGGACCCTGACCCCCGACCCGGCCGAGAGCTACGCGGTGTACCGCGCGCTGGCCGTAGCCGGGTACGAGGCGAACGGCGGAAGCCCGGCGACGCTGTCGCTCTGAGCGGCCCGGATCGCAAGGCCGGAATGCAGGGACCCGCCCAGCACGTTCCCCTGGTGCAGCCCTCTACGAAGCTGTACGCGCCCTGTCAGGCCCCGCACGAGGAGAGACCCGCATGATCTTCGGCCGCACGCCCGAGCTCCCCACCCCCGAGCAGGCCCTGAAGGGCCGGGCGACCCCGGAATTCGAGGTCCCCTCGCGCCACACGGTCCTCGGCAACGCACTGCTCGGCCCCTACCCCGAGGGCCTGGCCGTCGCGGACTTCGCGCTGGGCTGCTTCTGGGGCGCGGAGCGCAAGTTCTGGCAGACGCCGGGCGTCTGGACGACGTACGTCGGCTACCAGGGCGGCTATACGGAGCACCCGTCCTACGAAGAGGTCTGCTCCGGCCTGACGGGCCACACGGAGGCGGTCCGCGTCGTCTTCGACCCGGCGCGCGTCTCGTACGCGTCCCTCCTGAAGCTCTTCTGGGAGTCCCACAACCCCACGCAGGGCTTCCGCCAGGGCAACGACGTGGGCACGCAGTACCGCTCGGCGATCTACACCCACTCGCCCGAGCAGGAGGCGGGAGCGAAGGCGTCCCTGGAGGCGTACCAGAAGGTCCTGACGGCGGCGGGCCACGGCACGATCACGACGACGATCCTGCCCGCGGACAACAAGCCCTTCTGGCCGGCCGAGCCCTACCACCAGCAGTACCTGGACAAGAACCCCGACGGCTACTGCGGCATCGGCGGCACGGGCGCCCTCCTGGACACCCCCTCGGAGACGAACTGGGGCCGGGCATGCCCGACGGGCATCGCCCCGGCCGATAGCTAAGGGGCCCTGTGGGCGGTGGCGTGCCCGTACAGGCTCGCCACCTCGCCGAGAGCGGCCTCCAGGGCCGCGAGCCGGGTCTCGATCGCCGCCCTGTCCGTCAGGTGCTCCCGGCACTGTCTGAGCAGCGCCTCCAGGATCTTGAGCTTGGCCTCGTAGAAGTCGACGTAGTCCGCCATCGCCGTCCGCAGCGGGTGTGCCATGGCGTTGAAGATCACGCACACACCGTCGCCGCCGCCCGGGGCCACTTCCCGGGCGCGGTCGGCGATGTACGTCAGGCGCTCCCTGATCACCTCTGGTGTCTCCCAGTCCGGCAGACCGTACGCCGCGACGGTGATCGGCTCCCACGTGAGCGGCTTCGTCTTCTTTCCTCGCCTGGTCCTGCCGCAGTCGAGGGAGAGCGTCACCCGGTAGAAGTCCTGGCCCCTCACCGCCTCCCGTGCCATGAGGGAGAGCAGGAACCGGTCGTCCTCACCGGCGGCCACTTGCTGGTTGACGCCCCGCGTATGCCGGCCTTCCCGCAGAGGGAAACCGAAGCGGTAGGAACCGCTGGGTCCGAGACGGCGCTCGCAAACAGGCAGCGGTTCCGTGATCGGTCCGCCCGGCAGGTCGACCACCAGGGGCAGGTCCAGCGCCGGCACGTGGACGAGGCCCTCCACCTCCAGGGACACGCGGCGCACCAGGCAGCTCTGACCCCCGTCGTTGTGCACGGCGATGTCCAGGACGGGGCGCTCGGGGGCCAGTTCGTCGAGGACCCTCGCCGCGGGCTCCGGCTCCGCGAGGACAGCCGACGCGTCGGCCACCAAGACGTCGACCAGCCTGATCCTGCCGTCCGGCTTCCTTCTGGCCCGCAGCGTCGCCCAAGCCGCGATGGCCGCCGCGGCGACAGCCGCGACGGCCGCGATGACGGCGACCCCCATGTACCTCTCCCCTCACGTCGCGAGCCTCTGCCCGCGTAGGGCGCGCACCTGTCCCGCGCGCCGCGTCGGCAGCGTACTGAGGCCCACTGACAACGCCCGCGTCCTCAAGAACCGCGCCCGCCGGGCCTCTGCCCTCAGCGAATCTGCCCCCAGCCGAGATTTCTGACAGTCGCGGTCGCGGCGGGCAACAGTGGGGGCACGGCGCGGTGTTGGAGCCGCGGTAGTTGAGGGAGGTCCGATGTCAGTACTCGGCAGTGGCTGGGACGCGGTGGTGCGGCCGCGGGGTGAGGACGGGGAGACCGTCCCTTCGCGGTTCGACGATCACCTCGCCGCCCAGCTGCTCAACCAGCGGATCGTGTTCCTCGGGACGCAGGTCGACGAGGTGTCCGCCAACCGCGTCTGCGCGCAGATGCTGTTGCTGTCGGCGGAGGACCCCAAGACCGACATCAGTCTGTACATCAACAGCCCCGGTGGGTCGGTGACCGCGGGGCTCGCCATCTACGACACCATGCGGCTCATCCCGAACGACGTCTCCACCCTCGCCATGGGATTCGCCGCCAGCATGGGCCAGTTCCTGCTCAGCGTGGGGACGCGCGGCAAGCGGTTCGCGCTGCCCAACGCGCGGATCATGATGCACCAGCCGTCCGCGGGCATCGGCGGCACCACCGCCGACATCGCCATCCAGGCCGAGAACCTGGAGTTCACGAAGAGTGCCATCGAACGGATCACGGCCGAGCACACCGGCCAGAGCCCCGAAACGATCTCCCGGGACGGTGACCGCGACCGGTGGTTCACGGCCGAGCAGGCCAAGGAGTACGGGATGGTCGACCGCGTGGTCGAGTCCCTGGAGGACGTGCGGCCCGCCGGGTCGAAGCGGCGCATCGGGCTCGGGATCTGAGGGAGACAGCGGACATGAGTCAGTACACGATTCCCACGGTCGTCGAGCGCACCCCGCAGGGCGAACGCGCCTACGACATCTACAGCCGCCTGCTCTCCGAGCGCATCATCTTCCTCGGCACGGAGATCGACGACGGCGTCGCCAACGTCGTCATCGCGCAACTGCTCCACCTGGAGTCCTCCGCGCCCGAGCGTGAGGTCGCCATCTACATCAACTCGCCCGGCGGCAGCTTCACTTCGCTCATGGCCATCTACGACACGATGAGCTTCATCTCCGCGCCGATCTCGACGTTCTGCGTCGGCCAGGCCGCCTCCACCGCCGCCGTGCTGCTCGCGGGCGGCGACCCCGGCAGGCGGTTCGTGCTCGACCACGCGCGCGTGCTGCTCGGCCAGCCGGCGAGCCGCGGCCGGCAGGGGACGGTGTCCGATCTCGCCCTGGAGGCACAGGAGATGCTGCGGATCCGCTCCCAGGTGGAGGAGGTGCTGTCCCGGCATACGCACCACGACGTCGCCACCCTGCGCGCCGACATGGACCGGGACAAGGTCTTCACCGCGCAGGAGGCCGTCGCGTACGGCCTCGCCGATCAGGTACTCAGCAGGCGGGTCCTGCCCGTCGCCGCCTGACCCGGCGTTACGCGGCCAGGCGCACCTCGCCCTGGTACGCCGCCCCGGTCGGCCTCGCACGGGGGAGGCCGACCAACCGGCCCTGGGCCAGGGAGAGCAGGTCGGACAGGCGCAGCCCGAGCGCGTGGGCGGCGGCCGCGAGGACCTCGGAGGAGGCCTCCTTGCGGCCGCGCTCCAGCTCGGAGAGGTACGGCATGGAGATCCGGGCGGCGTCCGCCACGTCCTTGAGCGTGCGCTCCTGCGCGAGGCGCTCCCGGCGCAGGACGTCCCCGACGACGTCCCGCCAGAGAGGCTCCTTGGCCCCATCGGCGGGCGGGCGCGGCGCTGTCTTCATTGGGTGTAGGGGAATCACGCGGGCTTCGTTCGGCTTCTGCCGCTCATCGCTGCTCACTCGCTCATCGCTGCTCACTCCCCCAGCCTAGGGAGTGATCACGCCATCGGGCAGCGCCAAGCGTTCTGCCGCCCGCGAAATCGCCTGTTCCGCAGGGCTGTTCCTCACTTCGTCGCCGACCCCACCGACGCCGCGTCCCTGCCCCAGCTAGCCAGCAGCCGCAGCGCCTGCGCCGACGCCGATTCCGGCTCCGCGTGGTACATGATCAGCGACTGGTCGCAGTCGTCGGGGAGCCGCAGCGTCTCGTACGAGAGGGACAGCTCGCCCACCAGGGGATGGCGCAGCCGTTTGACGCCGTGGCCCTTCTCCCGCACGTCGTGCGTGGCCCACAGATTCCTGAACTCCTCGCTCCGCACGGAGAGTTCGCCGACCAGCCCGGACAGCAGCGGGTCGTTGGGGTAGCAGCCGGCATCCATACGGAGGTAGCTGACGACGTCGGACGCCTTCAGCTCCCAGTCGACGAAGAGGTCGCGCGAGCGCGGGTCGAGGAAGCAGAAACGCGCCAGGTTCCGCTCCCCGGGCGGGAGTTCGGCCCAGTCACCGAGGAGCGCCGCGGCGAGCGCGTTCCAGCCGAGGATGTCCGTGCGGCGGCCGACGACGTACGCGGGCACGGTGTCCATGGAGTCGAGGAGCTGCTGGAGGGCGGGCCGCAGGTACTGCTGGCGGGTGGCCCGCTTCTTCTTCACGGTCTTCGGCTTCGCGAGGCGCGTGAGGTGCGCGTGCTCGGCGTCGGTCAGGCGCAGGGCGCGCGCGATGGCGTCGAGCACCTCGCCCGAGACATTGCGGCCGTTCCCCTGTTCGAGACGGGTGTAGTACGCGACGGAGACCCCGGCGAGCTGCGCCAGCTCCTCGCGGCGCAGGCCCGGCACTCGGCGGTGCCGCCCGAAGCTGGGCAGCCCCACGTCCTGCGGCTGGAGCCGGGCTCTGCGGGTGCGCAGGAACTCGCTCAGCTCGGCCCGGGCGTCCAGGGGCGGAGCCGCGACCACCCCGGGCGTCCCGGCTGCCTCCAGCGACCCCGCTGTCTCCTGCGCCCCGGCAGCGCCCGGCGTCTCGGGTGATTCGTCCATACGTTCCAGTATCCCGCCCCGTATCCCGCGTCGTACGACCACGAGCCTGACCCCGCCAGTGGTAGGACCGCTGGACGTAGGCAGAACGGGTGTCTGGGTGAACCCGCAGGTCATTGGCAGTGTCGTAGCCATGACTGAGCAGATCACCACCGTTTCCGCCTACGCCGCCCCCGCCCCCGACGCACCCCTGGAGCGGACCACGATCCCGCGCCGCGCCGTCGGCGAGTTCGACGTCCTGATCGACATCAAGTACGCCGGTATCTGCCACTCGGACATCCACCAGGCCCGCGACGGCTGGGGCGAGGGCATCTTCCCGATGGTGCCCGGCCACGAGATCGCCGGAATCGTCGCCGAGGTCGGCCCCGGCGTCACCAAGTTCTCCGTCGGCGACCACGTCGGAGTCGGCTGCATGGTCGACTCCTGCCGCCGGTGCGAGAACTGCGCGGCGGGCCTGGAGCAGTACTGCACGGGTGGCAATGTCGGCACGTACAACGCGCTCGACAAGAACGGCGAGCCGACCTACGGCGGCTACTCCACGCACATCGTCGTGGACGAGGCGTTCACCCTGCGCATCCCCGACGGGATCGCGCTCGACGTGGCCGCCCCGCTGCTGTGCGCCGGCATCACCACGTACTCCCCGCTCGCCCACTGGAAGGCCGGCCCCGGCACGAAGGTCGCCGTCGTCGGCCTCGGCGGTCTCGGCCACATGGCCGTCAAGATCGCGCACGCCATGGGCGCCGAGGTGACCGTCCTCTCCCAGTCCCTGCGCAAGAAGGACGACGGCCTGCGACTGGGCGCCGAGCACTACTACGCGACCAGTGACGACGCCACCTTCGAGGCGCTCGCCGGCCGCTTCGACCTCATCCTCTCCACGGTCTCCGCGCCGCTGCCGCTCGACAAGTACCTGGGCCTGCTGCGCACGGACGGCGCCTTCGTGAACGTCGGCGCCCCCGAGGAGCCGGTCTCCCTCAGCCTCTTCTCGGTGATCGCCGGCCGGAAGACCCTCGCCGGGTCCGGCATCGGCGGCATCCGGGAGACCCAGGAGATGCTGGACTTCTGCGCCGAGCACGGCCTGGGCTCCGAGATCGAGCTGATCCGCGCCGACCAGATCAACGAGGCGTACGAGCGCGTCCTCGCCAGCGACGTGCGCTACCGCTTCGTGATCGACGCCGCGACGATCTGAGCGCCCGCGTGGCCTGAAAACGCCTCGGTCCCGGGGCCTGGTCCGCAGGGCGCGGCGGAACCGGGACCCGTGACCGATCCGGGCGCCCCGCTCCCCGGCCTACCGTGGTCCCTGTCAGCGCAGGACCACGGGGGTCCCGGCAAACGAGGAGGTCACCTCATGTCCATCGAGTTGAACCACACGATCGTCGCGGCCACGGACAAGAAGGCGTCCGCCCAGTTCCTCGCGGACATCCTGGGGCTTGAGGTGAGCCCGCAGTACGGGCCGTTCATCCCCGTGGAGATCCCCAACGGCGTGGCCCTCGACTACTTCGAGGGCGACGGCGGGCCGATCACCCCGCAGCACTACGCCTTCCTGGTCTCCGAGGACGAGTTCGACGCGATCTTCGGGCGGATCAAGGCACGGGGCCTGCCCTACTGGGCCGACCCGTACCACCACCGCGCGAACGAGATCAACACGAACGACGGCGGCCGGGGCGTCTACTGGGACGACCCGGACGGGCACAAGCTGGAGATCCTGACCAAGCCCTACGGCAGCGGCGGCTGACCCGGGCTCCGGGGCGGGGCGCCCCCGTCCAGGAACGCGAGCACCGGTTCGGTGGCCACGTCCGCGAACTCCTCGAAGTAGGCGTGCCGGGCGCCGGGGACGAGGAACGTCCTGGCGTCCGGGATGCGGGCGGCGAGCAGCGGGGCGTTGGCCGCCGGGTTGAACGCGTCGTCCGTGCCGTGGACGACGAGCGTCGGGGCCTGGATCCGGGGCAGCGCGTCCCACGCGTCGTGCCGGGCGCTGGCCCGCAGGTGGCGGCGGCGGGCGTGGGCGGGCATGGTCGGGTCGCCGAGGGTGTGGAAATCCCGCCCCGGGTCCTCGCGCTCCCGCTCGGCGAGCCAGCCCGGGGTGTACATCAGCTCCAGCAGAGCGCGGCGCACGGCGTCCGGGTCGGCCTGGGTCAGGGCCGCCCGGACCTCGGGGCCGCGCTCGACGCCGTGCGGGGCCCCCGGCGACGTACAGCCGAGGACGAGCCGGCCGACGCGCTCGGGGTGGTCGGCGGCCAGGAACTGCGCGATGCGGCCGCCCATGGACGTGCCGTAGACGTGGGCGCGTTCGATCCCCGCGTGATCGAGGACCGCGATGACATCCCGGGCGAAGCCGGGCGTGCTGTACGTGTCCGTGTCGGGCCGGTCGCTCTCGCCGGTGCCGCGGTGGTCGAGTACGAGGGTCGTGAAGCGCGCGGCGAAGTCGGCGCGCACGCAGTCCCACCAGTGGTGGTTGTTGGACTGCCCGGCCAGCAGGACCAACGGCTCACCGGAGCCGTGCAGCAGGTAGTGGAGTGCGGCGCCGTCGGCCGCTTCCGCGAAGGGCATGGCTCACAGTAACGCGGCGCCGACGGATACCGGCGATACATGATCGACAGTCCCATCGGCGCCACGCCGGGGCTCAACGCACTAGGCGGGCAAGATCACTTGCCGTAGAACGCGTTGTAGAGCGACAGCGTCGACTTGTTCCCCTTCTTGTCCGTGATCTTGGCGTGGAAGGAGATCCCCTCACCCTTCGCGGGGTTCTTCACGGAGATCTTTCCGCCCCTCACCTCGACCTCCTTCCACGTCTGGCCGTAGTCGTAGGACACGTAGACGTAGAGGGACTTGAGGTTCGAGCCCGCCGCCGAGCCCTGGACCGTCACCGGCACGGACTGCGTCTCGCCGGCCTTCGCCCTGCTGCGCAGGTCGACCACCGGGCTGAACCGCGCCGTGGAGACGGGAAGCTTGGCGCTCTCCACCTTCTTGGAGCGGAACTTGAAGCTCGCGTCGACCCGGGTGGTGGCCGCGGCGACCTTCACGGAGCGCTTCACGGACGTCTTCAGCTCGTACGCGGCATCGCCCGAGGACACCTTGAACGGCGCTCCGCCGACCAGCGGGTCGTCGTTCTCGCCGATCTTGGTGCCGTTGCGGTACAGCGTCGTCTTCACGGACGTGTAGAGCGAGGAGCCCAGGTGGTTCTTGCCGTCGGCGAACAGCGGCAGGGCGCCCACGATCTCGTTGTCCTGGCGGAAGACGCCGAAGGTGCCGCCGACGCGCGGACCGAAGACCGCCGTGTTGAAGGTCTTCTCGTAGCTCTGACCGGCCTTGTAGGTCTGCGGCGCGCCGAGCGTGTAACCCGCGTCGACGATGGGCCAGCCCTCCGGGTTGGTCCCGGCGTGCTGCTCCATGTCGAGGCTCCACTTCGCCTTGTCCACGGTGGACACGTACAGCGTCCGCGTGGAGGGCAGCGGCCGCGGAATGCCGAGCGAGGAACCGCTCGAACTGCCGGGGATGTCGCCGAAGGCGTTGAGCGCGCCCTTCTTGTTCGTGCTGGACGCGCCGAGGTTCACCTTCACCTTGGCCAGCTCGCTCGCCTTGAAGTGCCGGGTGTAGCCGGTCGCGAGCTGCTTGACCTTGCTGCCGGTGACGACGCTGTACTGGGTGTCGTCACCGTCGGTCCAGTGCCCGTCCCACTGCTGGAACACCGAGCCGTCGGTGATCTGCGGGCCGAGGTGACGCGTACGGAAGTTCGCGTACGAGTCGAGGAACCAGCCGAAGCTGTAGCCCATCTCCGAGGTCTCGACGCTGAAGTCCGGAGCGGCGAACGCCATCTTGGCGCCGGCCGCCGGCACCGTGACGTCCACCGGCTTCGTCGTCCGCGCGTCCAGGGTCACCGTGGTGTCCTTGGTGACGCTCAGCTTGGGCTGCGCGATCCAGTCGGCGCCCTTGGTGAAGTCCTCCGGGTCCGCGTAGATCCCGGAGTTCAGGATGTAGCCGCCCTTGGGCACCCGCACCTTGACGGTGCCGGACGCGTCGAACGGGTTGTAGGACTTGTCCTTGGCGAGCCCGGAGATGCCCTCCAGGTCACCGTCGTAGAACTTGGCGGGAGCGCCGTCCCGTCCGATGAACTTGAGCGTCAGGTCGTACGACTCCACCTCGTTCTCCACGACGGCGGCCGTCCGCACGGACTGTCCGCCACCGCTCGCCACGACGTACGCGGAGTACGTGCCGTCCAGGGCGGCGCCCCGCTTGGAGTCGGCGGTCAGGTCGACCGAGGCCGAGCCGCCCGCGGGGACGGTCACCTTCTTGGCGCCGAGGGCGAAGAAGCCGGCCGGGGCCGTGCGGCCCTTCGGGTCCTTGCCGGAGACGGTCAGGTCGAGGGTGATGTCGTCCTTGCCGGCGTTCTTGTACGTCACCTTCTTGGTGACCGGCTTGTCGTCGGCGTGCGGCCACTGCTGGGCGCCGAAGTTCACCGACACCGGGTCGGCGTAGACGGTCTGCTTGATGGCCTTGTCGACGGCGATACGGCCCGAGCCCTGCTGGAACGGCGTGTACTTGCCGTCCTTCGTGGACGCGGTCAGAGCGCCCTTCAGCTCGGCGTACTTCCAGTCGGGGTGCTGCTGCTTGAGCAGGGCGGCGGCGCCCGCGACGTGCGGGGTCGCCATCGACGTACCGGAGATCGTCAGATAGCCCTCGGGCTTCTGGCCGACCTCCTGCTCGATGACGCTGCCCGGAGCGGCGGCCGCGGTGATGTCCACACCGGGAGCCGTCACATCGGGCTTGATCGCGCCGTCGCCGACCCGCGGACCCTGGCTGGAGAAGTCCGCCAGCTTGTCGTTGTCGTCGACCGCGCCGACGGTCAGCGCGGAGTCGGCGCTGCCCGGCGAGCCGACGGAGCCGGGCTCGCCGTCGTTGCCCGCGGAGATCGCGAAGAGGATGCCCTTCTCCGCGGAGAGCTTGTCGACCTGCGCTTCGAGCGGGTCGACACCCGGGGTGTCGCCGCCGCCGAGGCTGAGGTTGACGATGTCCGCGCCCTCGGCCACCGCCCAGTCCATGGCCGCGATGATGCCGGAGTCCTCGCCGTAGCCGTCGTCGCCGAGGACCTTGCCGCTGAGGAGCTTGGCGGCGGGCGCGACGCCCTTGAGCTTGCCGCCCGACTTGGCGCCGGTACCGGCCGCGGTGGACGCGACGTGCGTGCCGTGGCCGTAGCGGTCCTTGGCGTCGGGCGACGGCGTGAAGTTCTTCTCGCCGACCACCTGGCCCTTGAGGTCCGGGTGGGTGGAGTCGACGCCGGTGTCCAGGACGGCGATCTTGACGCCCTTGCCGTCGTACCCGGCGGCCCACGCCTTGTCGGCGCCGATCTGCTTGACGCTCTTGTCGAGGCTCGCCTTGCGGACGCCGTCGAGCCAGACGTGGCTCACGCCGGACGCGGCGGTGCGGGCGTCGCCCTTGCCGCTGGTGAGCGCGGCCCACAGGTCGGCGGCGTCGTCCTTCGGGGTGGTGACCGCGTCGGCGTTCAGCGACTTCAGGGTCCTGCGGACCGTGGTGTCACCGGCGGAGCGGACGTCGGCCTTGGCGCCGGCCGCGGCTCCCTTGTAGCCGACGATGAGCTTGAGGCCCTTCTTCTGGGCCGCGCGGTTGCGCTTGGAGTTCAGTTCGGTGACGTCGAACAGCCGCTGGTCGATCTTGCCGTCGGCTATCAGACGCTGCGCGTCGGCGGGTATCAGCAGCGTGTGCCCGCCACTGCGCCGCACCTGTACGGGGATGTGCTCCCGTCCCTTGGCGCGCTCAAGGCCGACCACGCGGCCCTTGGCGTCCACGACGGCCCGGTCGCCGGTGATCAGCGTGACGCGCTGCTTGCCCCCGGCCGCGCCCTGCGCGCCGATCGCGTCCCCCGCCGGTACCGGCTGCGCGCCGGCCGGGCTGGTCATGCCCGCCGCGAGTGCGACGGCGACCGCCGCGGCGATGCCGGCCCCGCACGCTCTCTTCACTTGTCTGTGCAAGTCTCCCCCTGGAGTCACAGGGGCTGTCGCCCCTCGATGAGCGAAGTATGCCCAGAGTCGAACATCTGCTCAATAGTGGGGAGGAAGTGGAGAGTTGGTGCCAGAGGGTTGTTACCGGGACGTGACTGCGGCCCGCGCCCCGGTCGGGGTGCGGGCCGCGGTCACGTCCGTACGACCGTGCGGGATCAGACGGCGGAGCCGGCCTTCCACTGCGCCCAGTCCATGTTCCAGCCGTTGAGGCCGTTGTCCGGGGCGATGGTCTTGTCGCCGGTGTTGCGGACGTCGACGACGTCACCGGTGATGGTGTTGTCGAAGAACCACGCGCCGGGCTTGCTCTTGTCGCCCGCGCCCTTGGCGTCCTCGAGGCCGATGCACCCGTGGCTCGTGTTGGCGTTGCCGAAGATCGACGGCGAGCCCCAGTAGTTGCCGTGGATGAACGTGCCCGACGAGGACAGGCGCATGGCGTGCGGCACGTCCTTGATGTCGTACTCGCCCTTGCCGTCGCCGTCCTTGAAGCCGACGGTCGCGCCGTCCATGCGGGTCTCCTTGAACATCTCGGAGATCACCATCTTGCCGTTGTACGTCTTGTTCTCGGGCGAGCCCGCGGAGATCGGGATGGTCTTCACGACCTTCCCGTCACGCGTCACCTTCATCGTCTTCGTCTTGGCGTCGACGACGGAGACCTGATTGCGCCCGATCTTGAACTGGACGGTCTTCTGCTGGACGCCGTAGACACCGTCGGCACCCTCGACGCCGTCGAGGCTCATCTTGAGCGTGACGGTGGAGTTGCCCTTCCAGTAGTCCTCCGGACGGAAGTCCAGGCGGTTGTTGCCGAACCAGTGGCCGGCGATCTCCTGGCCGCTGGTGGACGACACCTTGATCGCGGACTGGACTTCCTTCTTGTTCGTGATGCCCTTGTCGAAGTTGATCGACACGGGCATGCCGACGCCGACCGTGGAGCCGTCCTCGGGCGTGAAGTTGCCGATGAAGCTGTTGGCCGGTGAGACGGTCGTGAACGTCGAGTTCTCGTGCGCCTTGCGGCCCTCGGAGTCCTTGGCGGTGGCCGAGATCTCGTACTTCGTGGCGCGTTCGAGCTGGGCGCTGGGCTTCCAGCTCTTCTTGTCAGCGGATATCTGACCGGCCACGGCCTTGCCGGCGCCGGTCTTCATGGTCACGGCGGTGAGTGTGCCGTCGCTGACCGAGACCTTGGCCGCGCTGTTGATGCTGGCGTTGTCGGAGCCGTTCTTCGGCGCGATCCTGATCTGGGCGGCGGAGGTCTTCTTGGCGGCCGCCTCGTCGACCCGGCTCTGGGACTCCTTGCCGCCGGAGGCCTTGTCGCCGTCGTCGCCGTTGCACGCCGAGAGCACGAGCACGCCGCCGACGAGAGCGGACACGGCCGCCAGGCCCTTGCGTCCACGCCCCGGCTTGCGACGCCTACTGTCCGTCATCACACGCATCTCCATAGTTGCCGAATCCCCGAAAGCCGCCGGATCCCCGGCCCGCCCCCGAGAGTCCCTCGTAACCCCGCATAACGTCCTGCCCGGTTCGTCCCGTTCCACTACCGCGCGGAATGTGGGGAACACCACCTCCGCGGTACTGGAACCGCCCCCTGCCACCACTGTGCGGCATGGGACCGCCCGCAGGAAAACCGATCACCGTGCCGGGGCGGGACGAGACGGGACCCCGGACGGCGGTCGCTGTCCGGGGTCCCCGATTCCGGATCGGCTAATCCGGATCGCCTCATCCGGATCGCGCCGCCGGTCTACACCAACTCGTCGTCCTCGTCGTCATCATCCTCGTCCGGGTCCCAGTCCGGCGAATCGGGGTCGTAGTCGATCATCTCGCTGCTCCACGACGCCTGGGTCAGCTCGATCCCGGGGACCTCGCTGACCAGGTCGAACGGATCCACCAGATAGGCGAGCGCCTCGGCGCCGTCCTCCTTGACGGCGGCCTCGGCGTGCGCGCGCTCCTCGGCGGGCATCCGCTCGTCCTCCGCGATGCGCCCGAGCGCCGCGCCGGTCAGTTTCCCGGCGTCCTCGACCTCGACCACCATTTCAACCCGCAGCCGTACAAACCGTGATGTCTCGTCTCCAGTCATACGAGGGAGCGTACGGCCCGCCTCCCCCGCGACTTTCCCGCGACCCGCGCCTTTCACTACCATCGGCCCACACGGCCAATTCGCCAGCACCACAAGGGGGATCCGATTCCGTGTCCGCACGTCGATCCATGCTGACCGCCACCGCCGCAGGAGCCCTCCTCGGCGCCCTGTGGTTCGTCCCCTCCGCGAACGCGACCTCCACCGGGTCGCACGAGAGCGCCCGGGACGACAGGCCCGCGACCTCGGCAGCGCCCCACCACGAGACGACCGCGTCCACCGGCCGCCTCGCGGACACCGGCGGCTTCGACACGACTCCGTACGTGATCGGCGGGACGGCGTTCCTCGGCCTGGGAGCGGGCTTCGTCGCCTACTCCGTACGCAGGGAGCGGTCGGCCGCGGCGCGCGGCGCGGCGTACTGAACGGCGGCCCGGCCATCGCGCCACCCTGGGACATCCTGCTGATCGGCGGCGCGTCCGGCATCGGCAAGAGCCGGGTCGCCGCCCAACTGGCCGAGGAGTCGGCGGCGTTCGTCGTCGAATTCGACGACGTGGTCGGCGCGGTCCGGGCGGTCACCACGGCCGAGGGGCACCCCGGGCTCCACCGTTTCGACGGCCTTGACGTCTCCCGGCTCTCCCCGGCGGTGGTCCTGGACCTGCAGATCGCCACCGCCGAGGCCCTGGACCCCGCGCTCCTCGGGGTCGTGCGCAACCGCCTGACCGTCGACGTGCCCGCCGTGATCGAGGGCGACTACCTCACGCCCGCCGCGGCCGCGCTCGCCGTGCGCGAGGGCGCCGCGGCCGGGCGCGAGGTGCGGGCCGTGTTCCTCCATGAGGGCGACCCGCACCGGATCGCGGCCAACTACGCCTGCCGGGAGCCCGACAGCGGGGACCAGTCCGAGCGCGCCGAGGTCAGCGCCTCGTACTCCCACTGGCTCGCGCGGCAGGCGGCCCTGCACGCGCTGCCCGTGGTCGACGCGCGCCCCTGGGGCACGCTCACACCCCGCATCCGGCAGGCCCTGCGCGGGGGCCCGCCGGTCTGAGCACCTTCTAGGCCAGCGGGCCGGTGACCGGCTCCACTGCCGCGAGCAGCGCGCCCGAGCGGACGAACGCGTCCGCCGCCGCCAGGTCCGGGGCGAGGAAGCGGTCCGGGCCCGGCCCCTCGACGCCCGCCTTGCGGACGGCCTCGATGACCGCCCGGGTGGCGGGGGCCGGGGTGAGGCCCTCGCGCAGTTCGACGGCGCGCGTGGCGGCGTACAGCTCGATCGCCACGATGCGGGTCAAGTTGTCGACGGCCGTACGCAGTTTGCGCGCGGCCGACCAGCCCATGGAGACGTGGTCCTCCTGCATGGCGGAGGACGGGATGGAGTCGGCCGACGCGGGGACCGCCAGCCGCTTCATCTCGCTGACCAGGGCCGCCTGCGTGTACTGGGCGATCATCAGGCCCGAGTCGACGCCCGCGTCGTCCGCGAGGAAGGGCGGCAGGCCGTGCGAGCGGTTCTTGTCGAGGAGGCGGTCCGTGCGGCGTTCGGCGATCGAGCCGAGGTCGGCGGCGGCGATCGCGAGGAAGTCGAGGACGTACGCCACGGGGGCGCCGTGGAAGTTGCCGTTGGACTCCACGCGGCCGTCGGGCAGCACGACGGGGTTGTCGACGGCGGCGGCCAGCTCGCGTTCGGCGACCGTACGGGCGTGCGCCATGGTGTCGCGGCCCGCGCCCGCGACCTGCGGGGCGCAGCGCACCGAGTACGCGTCCTGGACGCGCGGCGCGTCGTCCTGGTGGTGGCCGGTGAGGCCCGAACCGGCAAGGACCGCGAGCATGTTGGCGGCGGACGCGGCCTGGCCCGGGTGCGGGCGGATGGCGTGCAGCTCGGGGGCGAGGACCTTGTCCGTGCCGAGCAGGGCTTCGAGGGTGAGGGCCGCCGTGACGTCGGCCGACTTGTAGAGGTTCTCCAGGTCGGCGAGGGCCATGACGAGCATCCCCAGCATGCCGTCGGTGCCGTTCAGGAGGGCCAGGCCCTCCTTCTCGCGCAGCTCGACCGGGGTGATGCCGTGCGCGGCGAGCAGCTCGCCCGCGGGCCTCAGCTCGTCGTCGGGGCCTTCGGCGTCGCCCTCGCCCATCAGCGTCAGCGCGCAGTGGCTGAGGGGAGCCAGGTCACCGGAGCAGCCGAGCGATCCGTACTCGTGGACGACCGGGGTGATCCCGGCGTTGAGGACGTCGGCCATCGTCTGCGCGACCTCGGGGCGTACGCCCGTGTGGCCCGAGCAGACCGTCTTCAGGCGCAGGAACATCAGCGCGCGGACCACCTCGCGCTCCACGCGCGGGCCCATGCCGGCGGCGTGCGAGCGGACGATGTTGCGCTGGAGCTGGGCGCGGAGGTCGGGGCCGATGTGGCGGCTGGCCAGGGCGCCGAAGCCGGTCGAGACGCCGTAGACGGGGTCGGGCTTGGCCGCGAGCGCGTCGACGATCTCGCGCGAGGCGGCGAGAGCGCTCCGCGCCTCCTCGGTCAGTTCGATCCGCGCGTTCCCCCGCGCGACGGCGACGACGTCCGCCGCGGTCGTCCCGGACGTCCCTAGGGCCACGATGCCCACGCTGTGCATATCCATATTCAGCAGCGTACGGATTGAATCGCCAGGTGTCACGGGTGGATCCCGCCCGAGCCACTTACCCCGGGCTCAGCCCGGCGTCCCCCGCCCCCGGAACCTGCGGCGCTCCCCCGGCTCGTCCGTCCGCGGCGGCGAGTCCGCGAGGCGGATCACCGAATCCTGGGCGCCCGCCGGGCCCTCCCGGCCCGCCACCACCGGCTTCGGCGCGCGGGCGGCCTTCGCGCGGTACTGGGCCGCGTCCGCGAGGCGGAACAGGCGGCGGGCCGAGCGCACCGGGCCGATCGGGTCCCCGGTGGAGGCGACCCCGCAGGCGACCCCGTCGCCGTGCTCCAACTCGGCGGCCCGTACGCACAGTTCGTCGGCGACCCGGACCACCTCGTCCGCGGTGGGCCCCACGGAGAGCAGACAGAACTCGTCGCCGCCGAGCCGCGCCGCCAGCGTCCCCGGCAGCATCGCCCCGCAGAGCGAGAGGATCGAGCCGAAGCGTTCGAGGAGGCGGTCGCCCACGGCATGGCCCCGGGTGTCGTTGACCCGCTTGAGCCCGTTCACGTCACAGACGACCAGGCTCACCACGGCCCCGTCGGCGCGGTGCCGCTCCACCGCCTCGTCCAGGCGCAGGTCCACCGCCCGCCGGTTGGCGAGCCCCGTCAGCGCGTCGGTGAAGGCCAGCCGGCGCGCCTCCTCCAGGCGCTCGGTCTGGGCGATCCCGGCGGCGGCCACCGCCGCGAGGACGGTGGCGAAGTCGGCGTCGGACCGGCCGAAGACGGGCGCCCCCACCGGCCTGGCCACATACAGCTCGCCCCACGCCCGCCCGTGCAGCACGATCGGCGCGACCACACAGCAGCCCCGGCCGCGGCGGCGCAGCGCCGTGACGCGCTGGTGGCAGTAGCCCGCTGAATGCCCGCCCCGCGGCCCCTCGGCCGTCTCGACCCAGGCGTTCGGCTCGCCGCCGCCGGCCCAGCGCTCGTGCAGGAACTCGGTGATCTCCGGGAACTGGTGGACGGGGTACGCCTCCCCCTCCGGGAACTCCTCCTCGCCCTCGGCCCGTTCGCCCGCGTTCACGAGCACCCGCAGCCGTCCCAGGTCCCGCTCCCACACGGACAGCGCGGCGAAACTGCCGCTCAGCCCGCGACAGGCGCCGAGGGCGGCGGCCCGCCAGGACTCACGCGGAGTCTGCGCGGCGGCCATTCCCTGCGCCAGCTCCACCACGGCCCGCAGCCGGACATCCTCACCCATCACTCCAGGCTATGACGTTTACGGCAATGTGGAACTTCGGGACATAATCCATTACTCCCCGGGCCACTCCGGCTTCCGCTTCTCGTTGAACGCCGCGACGCCCTCCGCCCGGTCGCCCGAGAACGCCACCGTCCGCCACGCCGCGTCCTCCACCTCGAGGCCCGCGCGCAGGTCGAGGCCGTGCCCCAGCCGCAGGGCACGCTTGGCGGCCCGCAGGCCGACCGGTGAGTTGGCGGCCATGCGGGCGCCCAGCGCGAGCGCTTCCGTCCGCGCCTCGCCCTCGCCCACCAGCAGGTCGACCAGCCCCAACTCCCGCGCCTCGGCCGCCTCCACGCGCCGCGCCGAGAAGATCAGCTCGGCGGCGCGGGCGGCACCGACGCGACGCGGCAGGAGCTGCGTACCGCCACCGCCCGGAATGACGCCGACGGACACCTCGGGCAGCCCGACGACCGCGCTCGGGTCGGCGACGATCACGTCACAGGAGAGCGCGAGTTCGAACCCGCCACCGAGCGCGAAGCCGTGCACGGCGGCGACGGTGGGCATGGGCAGCTCCAGGACGCTGGTGTAGCAGGCCCGGGACGTGGGCCGCTGCCGCAGCAACTCGGCGTCGCTGAGTGAGTTCCGCTCCTTGAGGTCGGCGCCCACGCAGAACGCCCGCTCATGCGTGGACGTCACGACCACGACCCGGGCGTCCCGGTCCTCGGACAGGGCGGCGCAGGCGGCGGCAACGGAGCGGGCCATCTCCGAGGAGACGGCGTTCATGGCCTTGGGGCGGTCCAGGACGAGTTCGACGACATGACCGTGCCGCCTGACCGCCACGTACTCCCCGTACCGCTGCTCGTCACCCATGACCGACGCCTCCTCGTGGTTAACGACCGTTACCCGGGGATCATGTCAGCCGGGCCCGGCGCCGGGAAGAGGCAGCACGGCGTACGTACGCGGGGGGACATCACGGCGTACGTACGCGGGGGCGTTACGGCGTACGGCGGGCGAGGAGCCAGGGCTCGACGACGCCGAGGCCGCGCACGGGCCGCTGCCACATGGGCTGGAGCGCGAACCGGTAGGACGGCGGCTCCTCGCCCTCCTTCTCCGCCGCGGCGGCCGCCTCCGCGGCCTGCGCCTCGGAGGCGGGGGCGTCGCCGGTGCGCGTCAGGTCCTCCGCGAACGCCCCGTCCACCAGGACGGCGTCCCGCGGCGCTATCGACGTGAGGCGGCTCGCGAGGTTGACCGTCGTACCGAAGACGTCGCCCATGCGCGTCGTCACGGTGCCGAAGGCCATCCCGACGCGCAGCTCCGGCATGGTCTCGTCGTTGGCCATGGTCTCGATGAGGCGCAGCGCGATCTCCGCGGCCGTGCCCGCGTCGTCGGCGGCGTACAGGACCTCGTCGCCGAGCGTCTTGATGAGCCGTCCGCCGTGCGCGGCCACGAGATCCGCGGCGGTGGTCTCGAAGGCCTCGACGAGTTCGCCGAGTTCCTCCTCCTCCATGCGCCGGGTCAGCCGGGTGAAGCCGACCAGATCGGCGAAGCCGACGGCGAGCCGCCGGTCGACCATCTCCTCGTCGTCGGCGGCCTGCACGACGCGGCCGGTGGCGGCGGCGAGCTGGCGGCGCCATACGTAGACGAGGAACTCCTCCAGCTCGGGCAGGAGCAGCTCGATGAGCGGATACGTGACTTCCGTGCGGGTCATGCCCGGCTCGGGAGGCTCGGTGAGCCCCTCCAGGAAGGAGTCGATCTGCCACTCGGCGAGCCGCGCGGTGGTCTGCCCGGTCGACCGGGCCACCTGCACCGCCATGGCCTCGCTGAGCAGCCCCGCCTCGACGAGACCGGCCAGGCGCCGCAGCGCGAGCACGTCGGCCTCTGTCAGCGCCTTGGCCTGGCCGATGTCGGGAAAGCCCATGGCCCGCCAGAAGCGGGACGCCAGCTCCATCGAGACGCCCGCGCTGCGGGCCGCCTGGAAGGGGGTGTAGCGGCGGTCGGCTCCGAGGATGAGCTGTTCGAGCTGGAGGGCGAGGGGGTTCTTCGCGGACTCGCCGTCCGCCTTCTCGTCCTCCACTTCGGGGATCGCGGAGGCGTCCGTCCCGGCGTCGGGGCCGCGCTGTGCGCCCTCGCCGGAGCCCGTGTCATCGACGGTCACGCCTGCTGCCCTTCCGATCTGCCGCGGTCAGGTATCGACCGGCGCCAACTTTACGGCAGGTGTGCCGCAGCTCACTCCCGACTCCCCGGGAGCCGGGGGCGGGGGCGGTTCCCCGCGGGGCGTCCTGGTTTGTGTGCGGGTGCGTTCGGGTTGCTCGCGCCGTTCCCCGCGCCCCTTACGGGGCCCGGCGGCCCGGCCTGCCGCCTTTCCTACGGGGCCGGCCTCAGGTGGACGATGTCGCCCGCTCCCACCGGCTCCTGCACCCCCTGCTCCGTGGCGAGGACCAGGCGGCCGTCGCCGTCCACCGCTACCGCCTCGCCCACGATCGCCCGGTTGCCCGGCAGCTCGGCGCGCACCCGTCGGCCCAGCGTCGCGCATCCCGCCGCGTACGCCTCCTGGAGCCGGGAGGCGGCCGGGTCGCCGTCCGCCTTCCGCCACACCCCGTACCACTGCTCAAGGGACCGCAGCACGGCCCGCAGCAAGGGGTCCCGGTCCGTCGTGCCCGCCCCGGCGAGCGCGAGGGAACCGGCCGTGGGCACGGGCAGCTCATCCTCACGCAGCGTCACGTTGAGGCCGATGCCGATGACGACACCCGCGCCGGACGCGCCGGCCCGCTCGGCGAGGATCCCCCCGGCCTTGCGCTCCTCCTCACCGACAGTCACCAGGAGGTCATTGGGCCACTTGAGTGCGGTGTCCACACCGGCCACCCGGGAGAGCCCCGTCGCGACGGCGACGCCGGTGAGCAGCGGCAGCCACCCCCACCGCTCGACCGGCACCTCGGCGGGCTTGAGCAGGACGGAGAAGAAGAGCCCGGAGCGGGCCGGCGCCGACCACTGCCGGTCCAGGCGCCCGCGCCCCGCGCTCTGCTCCTCGGCGACCAGCACCGCCCCCTCGGCCAGTTCGTCGGCCCGCGCCGCGAGGTCGGTGTTGGTGGACCCGGTGGCGGGCACCACGTCCAGGGAGGTCCACAGCCCGCCCTCCCGCAGCAGGGTCCGCCGCAGGGAGGCGGCGTTCAGGGGCGGTCGTCCGAGGTCGGACCAGCGATTGTCTTCAGCATCTGACGGCGTCATGCAAGCCACCCTAGGTGTGGTAAACGCCGCACTGCCGAACCGTATCCGCGCCGATACGCTACGGGTCAGTAGCCAGCCGTAAGCCGCCATACGCACCTTTGAGCAGGCAGGGAGCCGCATCCCTATGTCCGAGATCGACATCCACACGACCGCCGGAAAGCTCGCGGACCTCCAGCGCCGCATCGAGGAGGCGACGCACGCGGGATCGGCCCGCGCGGTCGAGAAGCAGCACGCCAAGGGCAAGTTGACGGCACGCGAGCGGATCGAGCTGCTGCTCGACGAGGGCTCCTTCGTCGAGTTCGACGAGTTCGCGCAGCACCGCTCGACGCAGTTCGGCCTGGAGAAGAACCGGCCGTACGGCGACGGCGTGGTGACCGGTTACGGCACCGTCGACGGCCGCCCCGTAGCCGTGTTCTCGCAGGACTTCACCGTCTTCGGCGGCGCGCTCGGCGAGGTCTTCGGGCAGAAGATCGTCAAGGTCATGGACTTCGCGCTGAAGACCGGCTGCCCGGTCATCGGCATCAACGACTCCGGCGGCGCCCGCATCCAGGAGGGCGTCATGGCCCTCGGCATGTACGGCGAGATCTTCCGCCGCAACACCCATGCCTCCGGTGTGATCCCGCAGATCTCCCTGGTCGTCGGGCCGTGCGCGGGCGGCGCGGTCTACTCCCCCGCCATCACCGACTTCACGGTGATGGTCGACCAGACCTCGCACATGTTCATCACCGGGCCCGACGTCATCAAGACGGTCACCGGCGAGGACGTCGGCTTCGAGGAGCTGGGCGGCGCCCGCACCCACAACTCGACGTCGGGCGTGGCGCACCACATGGCGGGCGACGAGAAGGACGCCATCGAGTACGTCAAGTCCCTGCTGTCGTACCTGCCTTCGAACAACCTCAGCGAGCCGCCCGCCTTCCCCGAGGAGGCGGACCTCGCGCCCACGGACGAGGACCGTGCGCTGGACACGCTGATCCCGGACAGCGCGAACCAGCCGTACGACATGCACACCGTGATCGAACACGTCCTGGACGACAGCGAGTTCTTCGAGACGCAGCCGCTGTTCGCGCCGAACATCCTCACCGGCTTCGGCCGCGTCGAGGGGCACCCGGTGGGCATCGTCGCCAACCAGCCGATGCAGTTCGCCGGCTGTCTGGACATCGACGCCTCCGAGAAGGCCGCCCGCTTCGTGCGCACCTGCGACGCCTTCAACGTGCCGGTCCTGACCTTCGTGGACGTGCCGGGCTTCCTGCCGGGCGTCGAGCAGGAGCACACGGGCATCATCCGCCGCGGCGCGAAGCTCATCTACGCCTACGCCGAGGCCACCGTCCCGCTCATCACGATCATCACGCGCAAGGCCTTCGGCGGCGCCTACGACGTCATGGGCTCCAAGCACCTGGGCGCCGACCTGAACCTCGCCTGGCCGACCGCGCAGATCGCGGTGATGGGCGCGCAGGGCGCGGTGAACGTCCTGCACCGCCGCACCATCGCCGCGGCGGGTGACGAGGCGGCCCAGGAGGAGACCCGGGCCCGGCTGATCCAGGAGTACGAGGACGCCCTGCTCAACCCGTACGCCGCGGCCGAGCGCGGTTACGTCGACGCCGTGATCATGCCGTCGGAGACCCGTTCGCACCTCGTGCGGGGCCTGCGGCAGCTGCGTACGAAGCGGGAGTCCCTGCCTCCGAAGAAGCACGGCAACATCCCCCTGTAGAGGAGCCCTAGTGATCAAGGTCGTACGGGGCAACCCGACCCCGGAGGAGCTGGCCGCCGCACTCGCGGTGGTCCAGGCGCGCGCCGCGGCGGTGGCGAACCAGCCGTCCGGCGCGCCCACGCCGCCCGACGCATGGGCCGACCCCGCGCGCGTGGCCCGCGACCGGCTGCCCGCGCCGGGCCCCACGGCGTGGGGCCGCACGTACTGGCCCGGCTGAGGCGGATCGGGCCGGGGAACTTGAGTACGCGTACTCAGGCGCCCCGGCCCGCCCCGCCGCAGTATCGGAGTCATGCTGTGGTCGGACCCCGAGAACAACCCGCCCAAGGACATGCGCGACATGCAGGCCAAGATGCGCCGTGCGGGCCTGGTCCTCGCCCTGGCCATGGTGATCGCGATGTTCGTCCTCGGCATCCACTGAGCGTCCCGAGGGTGCGAGCGCCTACGCTGACCGCATGAGTGATCAGCCACGCCGTCTCGTGCTCGCCTCGCAGTCCCCCGCCCGCCTCGGTCTGCTCCGGCAGGCGGGTCTGGTGCCCGAGGTGATCGTCAGCGGCGTCGACGAGGACAAGGTCTCCGCGCCGACCCCCGCCGAGCTGGCCCTCGCCCTGGCCGAGGCCAAGGCCTCCGTGGTCGCCGCGCGGCCGGAGGCCAAGGGGGCCCTGGTCATCGGCTGCGACTCGGTCCTGGAGCTGGACGGGCAGGCGCTCGGCAAGCCCGCCGACGCGGAGGAGGCGACCGCCCGCTGGAAGTCCATGCGCGGGCGCGCGGGCGTCCTTCAGACGGGCCACTGCGTCTACGACACGGCCACCGGGCAGTACGCGTCGGCGACGGCGTCGACCGTGGTCCGCTTCGGCGAGCCCTCCGACGAGGAGATCGCCGCGTACGTCGCGAGCGGCGAACCGCTGCACGTGGCGGGGGCGTTCACGCTGGACGGCCGCTCGGCGCCCTTCATCGACGGCATCGAGGGCGACCACGGCAACGTGATCGGCCTCTCCCTGCCGCTGCTGCGCCGCCTGCTCGGTCAACTGGACGTGGGCATCACGCAGTTGTGGGCGTAGCCCGGCCCGCCCTGTCGTAGGCCACCAGCGGCAGCACGATCAGGCCGAGTACGACCATCATGAACGCGAACGCGGGCCAGCCCACCAGGCCGACGCAGAAGGCGCCGAGCACCCCGTGTACGACGGCGCAGCTGATCAGCAGGAGGCGCCCGAAGCGGCCGGGGGCGCGGTCGCGGGCGCCGACGAGGGCCAGCATGACGCCGCACAGCGCGAGGTAGCCGCCGAAGACAAGGCCGGCGATCCACGTCGAGACGGTCATCGCATGCGGATCGAGGCCCGCCAGCGACATCTCCTGCCTGTCGACGACGAGGCCGAGGAACCAGTTGAGGAGCGCGATGCCGACCGCCTCCGCGAGGAGAACGATCGCGCCCGCCCAGGCCACCGGTCTGCGCGCCACGGCACCCCACCCTCTTTCTTCCCTCTGTTACCGCTGGTACGTCGAGCTGTCGCGCACGCTACTCACCGGTAAACGCCGGGACAAGGGCTGTGCGGCGGGCAAAGAATCATTGGGCCATTCGTAGGGACTCCACAAAGAATGCGGGCGTCCCGCAGCGCGGCCTCACAGAGACCTTGGCCACACCGGAGGGCTAGGCTGCCGGGCAGGACCCCTGCGTACTCCGGTGCGACAAGGGTTTTCGCGGGACGAGGGGACCTCGCATCACACTCCGTGTGGGCAAGCTCACCCTTGGGGACGGGTCGTAAGGCCGTGTCGGCAGTCCCTAAACTCGGCTTGTTTCAAGGAGGGAGCCATCGTGCGCAAGGTGCTCATCGCCAACCGTGGCGAAATCGCTGTCCGTGTTGCCCGGGCATGCCGGGATGCGGGGATCGCGAGTGTTGCCGTCTACGCAGATCCCGACCGGGACGCTCTGCATGTGCGGGCGGCCGATGAGGCGTTCGCGCTGGGCGGTGACACTCCGGCCACCAGCTACCTGGACATCTCCAAGGTGCTGGCGGCGGCCAGGGACTCGGGGGCGGACGCGATCCACCCCGGTTACGGCTTCCTTTCGGAGAACGCCGACTTCGCGCAGGCCGTCATCGACGCGGGCCTGATCTGGATCGGCCCGCCGCCGCAGGCCATCCGCGACCTGGGGGACAAGGTCGCCGCCCGGCACATCGCCCAGCGTGCCGGTGCCCCGCTGGTCGCGGGCACGCCCGACCCGGTCTCGGGTGCGGAGGAGGTCGTGGCCTTCGCGAAGGAGCACGGCCTGCCCATCGCCATCAAGGCCGCCTTCGGTGGTGGCGGGCGCGGCCTGAAGGTCGCCCGCACCCTGGAAGAGGTCCCCGAGCTGTACGACTCGGCGGTGCGCGAGGCGGTGGCCGCCTTCGGCCGCGGTGAGTGCTTCGTGGAGCGCTACCTCGACAAGCCCCGGCACGTGGAGACCCAGTGCCTGGCCGACCAGCACGGCAACGTGGTCGTGGTCTCCACCCGGGACTGCTCGCTCCAGCGCCGCCACCAGAAGCTGGTGGAGGAGGCCCCGGCACCCTTTCTCTCCGAGGCGCAGGTCGCGGAGTTGTACGCCTCGTCCAAGGCGATCCTCAAGGAGGCCGGCTACGTCGGCGCGGGCACCGTGGAGTTCCTCGTCGGTGTGGACGGCACGATCTCCTTCCTGGAGGTCAACACCCGCCTCCAGGTCGAACACCCGGTCACCGAGGAGGTCGCCGGCATCGACCTGGTCCGTGAGATGTTCCGCATCGCCGACGGCGAGGAACTGGGCTACGGCGACCCCGAACTGCGCGGGCACTCCTTCGAGTTCCGTATCAACGGCGAGGACCCGGGCCGCAACTTCCTGCCCGCGCCCGGCACGGTCACCAAGTTCGAGGCGCCCTCGGGTCCCGGTGTGCGCCTGGACGCGGGCGTGGAGTCCGGCTCGGTCATCGGCCCGGCCTGGGACTCGCTGCTGGCCAAGCTGATCGTCACCGGCGCCACCCGCGAGCAGGCGTTGCAGCGTGCCGCGCGTGCACTGGCGGAGTTCAATGTGGAGGGCATGGCCACCGCCATCCCCTTCCACCGTGCCGTCGTCAAGGACCCGGCGTTCGCACCCGAACTGACCGGCTCCAGCGACCCCTTCACCGTCCACACCCGCTGGATCGAGACCGAGTTCGTCAACGACATCCCGGCCTTCACCGCACCCGCCACCGACACCGAGACGGACGAGGAGCCGGGCCGCGAGACGGTCGTCGTCGAGGTCGGCGGCAAGCGCCTGGAGGTCTCCCTGCCGTCCTCCCTCGGCATGACGATCGCGCGCACCGCCGCGGCGGGCGGCGCCCGCCCCAAGCGCCGCGCGGCCAAGAAGTCCGGCCCCGCCGCCTCCGGCGACACCCTCGCCTCGCCCATGCAGGGCACGATCGTCAAGATCGCGGTCGAGGAGGGCCAGGAGGTCAACGAGGGCGACCTGATCGTCGTCCTGGAGGCCATGAAGATGGAACAGCCCCTGAACGCCCACCGCTCGGGCACGATCAAGGGCCTCACCGCGGAGGTGGGCGCGAGCCTGACCTCCGGCGCGGTGATCTGCGAGATCAAGGACTGACCCGGTCCTCGAACACCGAGGAACGGAACACCCGCGGGGCCGGGCTGGTCGATCCAGCCCGGCCCCGCGGGCGTGTCCGGCGCGGTTTCGCGGGCGTACCCGGCCTGCGCCCCGCCCCGGGGGCATCTCAAGCCGCCCCCCAGGCATACCGAGCCCGCCCGGGCGGGTATATCAAGCCCGTCCGGCGTTTGAGGACTAACTCGGCGGAGCCGGTGACCGACCGAGCCAAGACGCGGGACGCCACCACCAGCACCCCGCAACCACCGCGCCCCCGCCCCGCGTCCTCCCCACATAGCCGTAGAGCCGAAGACCACGGGGGGCTTCAGTGACACGCACAGGGGACTTACTGGCACTGGTGGCCGCCGTGGGCGGCGTCACCGGCGGCGGATGGCTCGTGGCGAGCGCGGGCGCCGGGGAGCGTTACGAGGCGGGACTCGTCCTGGGGCTGGTCGCAGGCCTGTCCCTGGCACTGTTGCGCCGCTTCACAAGGCTGCCGCCGGGCCCGCGCCGCCCCCGCGTCTTCACCCTGCCGCTGCCCCCGCCCGACTGGCGCGCCCCGCTGCCGGACCCGCACGGCGACCCCGAAGTCCTGCGACCGTACGCCGAACAGCGCGCGCGCCTCCTGAGCGACGCCTCCGCGCTCGGCTGCTCGCTGCGCCACAGCTGCACGCTGGCGCCCGGACTCCGCGAGGAGCTCGCCTCGTACGCCACCACGGCGTCGATCCAGGCGAGCAACTCCACCCTCCACCCCGCGGGCGACGGCGGGCCGGGAAGCCCCGACCCCGCGTACGACGCCGCGTACGCCCTCGGAGAGCTGGTCGCGGCCGTCGAGTTCAGCCGCATCGGGATGCGGGCCGTGCAGGCGCTGGTGACCGAGCGGCCGCTGCTGCCCGACCCACCCTGCTACTTCAACCCGCTGCACGACCGCGGCCACGCGCGCGTGGCACTCCCCGGCGCGGCGGCCGGCGAGGTCGCCGTCTGTCACGGCTGCGCCCGGGAGCCGGCCCCGCTCCTGGTGCCGTCGGCCACCGGCCCCGTGCCGTACCACGAAAGCGACGCCGTCGACCCGCGCTGGCGGCTGCTCGGCTACGGCGCCGTGACCCCGGACGACGGCACCACGATGATCACCGCGGCCCACGACGGCTTCCGCGCGCCGCCGAGGAGCGCGTGCGGGAGCGGCAGCAAGACGCTCCGCGCGAAGGTGAGTTGATGATCATGGGAGAGCTGGCCATCGGTGTGCTGAGCGGACTGCTCGTCGGCACCTGTGTCACGTACCCCCTGGTGCTGTGGCTGGCCCGGAACCTGCGCGGCGGCTGCCTGCCACCCCACCCGCGCGAGCGCAGGGCGAGGGCGGAGCTGGAGGCCTTCTTCGGGGGCCGCGAGCCCTGACCGCCACCGATCGCCGCGCCCGGGCAGTGGCATCCTTGAAGGACGCGTACGTTCACGAAGGGTGCGGGATGACGACCGGCATGGACCAGCAGGCGAGCGCGGCGCGGCAGTCCACGCGGGCCATGCGGGCCGACGCGCGCCGCAATTACGACCGGCTGCTCGCGGAGGCCCGCGCCGCCTTCGCCGAGCACGGCACCGGCACGTCCCTGGAGGACGTGGCGCGCCGCGCGGGCGTCGGCATCGGCACGCTCTACCGGCACTTCCCCAACCGGCACGCGCTGATGAGCGCGGTCTGGGAGGACGCGGTGAGCGATCTCCTCGCGCGCTCGCACGCCCTGCTCGACGACCCGCAGCCCTGTGCCGCGCTGGTGACGTGGCTGCGGGCCATCGTCACTCATGCGGGTGAGTACCGCGGCCTGTCGAGCGCGCTCATGTCCGCGTCGCACGACGACAGTTCGGCGCTGGCGCGGTGCAGCAAGCCCATGGGCGAGGCGGGCGCTGCCCTGCTCGCCCGCGCGCAGGAGGCGGGGGCCGTGCGGCCCGACGTCTCCATCTCCGACCTGCTCCAGCTGACCAACGCGATCTCGCTGGCGGCCGAAGAGACGCCGGACGACCCGGAGTTGGCCGACCGCCTGCTGATGCTGACCCTGCGGGGCCTGAAGGCCGACGGGTGCACGGCGGCGTAAGCCCCCTGCCCCCCATACGCCGGCCCCGCCCCGCGGTCAGCGGCGGCGCAGATCCGCGACGCGGGCGGCCCGCTCCCCCGGCGGCTGCTCCCCGAGCAGCGCGCTGCGCAGCTGCTGCCCCGGGCCCGCCCCGTGGTTGCGACGCTGGCCCGGCAGGGGCACGTCCCGGCGCGGCTGGCGCCCCGGCTGGACGGAATCGACGCCGGGCCCGGCGCTAGGGTTCGCGGAGCCGCCCGTCACCGCGATCTGTACGCCCTGGTCCGCCAGGGCCTGGAGTTCCGTGGCCGCCCGGTCGTCGTGCGCCGGGGGCTCGTCCGTGACCAGGCGGGTGATGACGTCCGTCGGCACGGTCTGGAACATCGTGTCGGTGCCGAGCTTGGTGTGGTCGGCGAGGACCACGACCTCGGCCGCCGCCTGCACCAGCGCGCGGTCCACGCTCGCGGAGAGCATGTTGGACGTGGAGAGGCCGCGCTCGGCGGTCAGACCACTGCCCGACAGGAACGCGCGCGACACCCGGAGCCCTTGCAGGGACTGCTCGGCCCCGCTGCCCACGAGGGCGTAGTTGGAGCCGCGCAGGGTGCCGCCGGTCATGACGACTTCGACCCTGTTGGCATGGGCCAGCGCCTGTGCCACCAGCAGGGAGTTGGTGACGACGGTCAGGCCGGGGACCCGCGCGAGCCGTCGGGCCAGCTCCTGCGTGGTCGTACCCGCCCCGACGACGATGGCTTCGCCTTCTTCGACGAGTCCCGCCGCGAGATCGGCGATAGCCGTCTTCTCGGCGGTCGCGAGATGTGATTTCTGCGGAAAGCCGGACTCCCGCGTGAATCCGCCCGGCAATACCGCACCGCCATGCCGGCGGTCGAGGAGTCCTTCTGCCTCCAGCGCGCGCACGTCCCGCCGTACGGTCACTTCGGAGGTCTGGACGACGCGGGCGAGCTCCCGGAGCGATACCGCTCCGTTGGCCCGCACCATTTCGAGGATCAATTGGCGACGTTCTGCAGCGAACACGAAACTGACAGTAACCCCAACGACCGTCTACTTTCAGCAGTTTGCGCCGAATTACAGAAGTTGTTCGCACGGCAGACCACCAAGTGGTATAGGTGCCTAGTTACTCCGCCTATGCCGCGCAAATGGGTGACAACAGTGCGTGACCTGCGAAGCGTTGAATCAGGCCGCCGTACCGATCAGCCCTCGCCCGCCGTCTTCCGCGTGTGGAGTTGACGCGCCACCTCGGCGATCGACCCCGAAAGCGATGGGTACACGGTGAACGCATTCGCGATCTGCTCGACCGTCAGATTGTTGTCGACCGCGATCGAGATGGGGTGGATCAGTTCCGAAGCGCGCGGCGCGACGACCACGCCGCCGACCACGATGCCCGTACCCGGACGGCAGAAGATCTTGACGAATCCGTCGCGGATGCCCTGCATCTTCGCGCGCGGATTGCGCAGCAGCGGCAGTTTGACGACGCGCGCGTCGATCTTGCCCGCGTCGACGTCGGCCTGGCTGTAGCCGACGGTCGCGATCTCGGGGTCCGTGAAGACGTTCGCGGAGACGGTCTTCAGGTTCAGCGGGGTCACCGCGTCGCCCAGGAAGTGGTACATCGCGATGCGCCCCTGCATGGCGGCGACGGAGGCGAGCGCGAAGACGCCGGTGACGTCACCGGCGGCGTAGACACCCGGGGCGGAGGTCCTGGACACCTTGTCGGTCCAGATGTGCCCGGAGTCCTTGAGCTTGACCCCGGCCTCCTCCAGGCCCATGCCGCTGCTGTTCGGGATGGCGCCGACGGCCATCAGGCAGTGCGAACCGGAGATGACGCGCCCGTCGGCCAGCGTGACCTCGACGCGGTCGCCGACGCGCTTGGCGGAGGCGGCGCGGGAGCGGGACATCACGTTCATGCCGCGCCGCCGGAACACGTCCTCCAGGACGGCGGCGGCGTCCGGGTCCTCACCGGGCAGCACGCGGTCACGGCTGGACACGAGGGTGACGTTCGACCCGAGCGCCTGGTAGGCACCGGCGAACTCGGCACCGGTGACACCGGAGCCGACCACGATGAGTTCCTCGGGCAGCTCGTCGAGGTCGTAGACCTGGGTCCAGTTCAGGATCCGCTCGCCGTCGGGCAGGGCGTCCGGGACCTCGCGCGGGTGACCGCCGGTGGCGATGAGCACCGCGTCGGCGACGAGCGTCTCCTCGCTGCCGTCGGCGGCCCGCACCACGACCTTGCGCGAACCGTCGGTCTCCTGCTGGCCCTCAAGACGGCCCCGGCCGCGCAGCACGCGCGCGCCCGCACGCGTGACGGAAGCGGTGATGTCGTGGGACTGCGCGAGCGCGAGGCGCTTCACACGGCGGTTGACCTTGCCCAGGTCCACACCGACCACGCGCGCGGGGGTGTCGATGTGCGGGGTGTCGTCCGCGACGATGATCCCCAGCTCCTCGTAGGAGGAGTCGAAGGTGGTCATCACCTCGGCCGTGGCGATCAGGGTCTTCGACGGCACGCAGTCGGTGAGCACCGACGCCCCGCCCAGACCGTCGCAGTCGACGACGGTCACCTCCGCGCCGAGCTGGGCGGCCACCAGGGCCGCCTCGTATCCGCCGGGTCCGCCGCCAATGATCACGATCCGAGTCACGTACTCCATTGTCCCGCACGCTTCAAGGTACGGACGCGCCGGGGCCCACCGTCCGTGCGAACGCCCCCGTCCGGGCGGTCCTCCCGCCGCGGAACCTGCGTCCTTGATTGCTGCCGTACCCTCGACGTCATGTCGCTCTACGCCGCGTACGCCGGCAATCTGGATCCGCGGCTCATGTCACGCCGCGCCCCGCACTCACCGCTGCGCTCGACCGGCTGGCTGACCGGCTGGCGGCTCACCTTCGGCGGGGAGCACATGGGGTGGGAGGGCGCGCTCGCGACGATCGTCGAGGCCCCCCGCTCCCAGGTCTTCGTGACCCTCTACGACATCGCTCCCATGGACGAGGACTCCATGGACCGCTGGGAGGGCGTGGGGCTCGACATCTACCGGCGCATGCGGGTCCGGGTGGACACCCTGGAGGGCGAGGAGCCGGCCTGGGTGTACGTCCTCAACGGATACGAGGGCGGCCTCCCCTCCGCGCGCTACCTGGGCGAGCTGGCGGACGCGGCGGAGTCGGCCGGGGCGCCTCACGACTATGTGATGGAACTCCGCAAGAGGCCCTGCTAGCCCTCACCGGCCCTCACTCGCCGCGCATCGGCGGCCCTTCGCCGCACCCCGCGGCGCTCCCTTGTCGGAAACGACAAGACGGCGGGGAGAATCCCGTGAGCATCGTCATCTACGCGCGTAGGCCGTAACCCGCTACCCTCGTCGGCGTGAACGCTTCAGTTATTCCGGACGACATCCAGGGCGACCCGTACGCCGCCGCCGACGCCGCCGCCGCGCGCCTGCGTGAGCTGACGGGCGCCGAGACCCACGACGTCGCCCTCGTGATGGGCTCCGGCTGGGCGCCGGCCGTCGACGCGCTGGGCGAGCCCGAGGCGGACTTCGCCGTCACCGAGCTGCCCGGCTTCCCGCCGCCCGCGGTCGAGGGGCACGGCGGCCGTATCCGGTCCTTCAAGATCGGCGACAAGCGCGTGCTGGTCTTCCTGGGCCGCACCCACTACTACGAGGGCCGTGGCGTGGCCGCCGTCTCGCACGGCGTCCGCACCGCCGTGGCCGCCGGCTGCAAGACGATCGTGCTGACCAACGGCTGCGGTGGCCTGCGCGAGGGCATGCGTCCCGGGCAGCCGGTGCTGATCAGCGACCACCTGAACCTCACGGCGACGTCCCCGATCGTCGGCGCGAACTTCGTGGACCTGACGGACCTGTACTCGCCGCGCCTGCGCGCCCTGTGCAAGGAGATCGACCCCTCCCTGGAGGAGGGCGTCTACGCACAGTTCCCCGGCCCGCACTACGAGACGCCGGCGGAGATCCGCATGGCCCGCACGATCGGCGCGGACCTGGTCGGCATGTCCACGGTCCTCGAAGCCATCGCCGCGCGCGAGGCGGGCGCGGAGGTGCTGGGCATCTCGCTGGTCACGAACCTGGCCGCGGGTATGACGGGCGAGCCGCTGAACCACGAGGAAGTCCTCCAGGCGGGCCGCGACAGCGCCACGCGGATGGGCGAGCTGCTCGGCAAGGTCCTCAACCGCATCTGACGGGCTCTGACGGGGGCGTCTCGGACCGGCTTCCCCGTCTCTCGTCTCCGCGCCCCGCGCTGCGGCTCGGTCTCCGGCGCTCCGCGCCGGGCTCCCCCACCCACCCGTTTACCCCGTACCGGATGGGTGGGGTAGGGGGCCGGAGCGGGGCCCGTTTACCTCGCACCGAGGGGTGGGGTGGGGGCCCACCGGCCCGCACCCCTGATCGAGACGCGAGGGACGTGCCGGTTTGTCCGCCCGGAGCACGTTGCCTGCCGCCCCAGGCAACAGCGGAAGGCCGCCCGCGCCGAGATGGCGAGGACGGACATACCGGCGCGGCCCCGCCCCAAAACGAACCGGGCAGGCACACCCAGGGGGCACAGCCCCCGGCCCACCCCGGCCCCGGCCCCACCCCAAAACCCAACCGGGTAGACATACCCGGCGGGGTACAACCACCCCAGACCCCGCTCAAGCGACGCCGCAACGAGAGGCTGACGACCCCGTGCAGGACAACTCCGAACTCATCGCGCGAGCCCAGGCCTGGCTGGCCGAGGACCCGGACCCCGAGACCCGCGAAGAGCTGGCCAAGCTCGTCGACGCCGAGGACACCGCCGAGCTGACCGCCCGTTTCGCCGGCACGCTCCAGTTCGGCACCGCCGGACTCCGCGGCGAGCTGGGCGCGGGCCCCATGCGCATGAACCGCTCCGTGGTCATCCGCGCAGCCGCCGGACTCGCCGCGTACCTCAAGGGCAAGGGCCGGACCGACGGCCTCGTCGTCATCGGTTACGACGCCCGCCACAAGTCCGCCGACTTCGCCCGCGACACCGCGGCCGTGATGACCGGCGCCGGGCTCCGCGCGGCCGTACTCCCCCGCCCCCTGCCGACCCCCGTCCTCGCCTTCGCCATACGGCACCTCGGCGCGGTGGCGGGCGTGGAGGTCACGGCGAGCCACAACCCCCCGCGCGACAACGGCTACAAGGTCTACCTCGGCGACGGCTCCCAGATCGTGCCGCCCGCCGATGCGGAGATCGCCGCCGAGATCGACGCGATCGCGAGCCTGCACGACGTCCCCCGCCCCGAGAGCGGCTGGGAGATCCTCGGCGACGACGTCCTGGAGGCCTACCTGGCCCGCACGGACGCCGTCCTGGCCCCGGAGTCCCCCCGTACCGCGCGCGCCGTCTACACGGCCATGCACGGCGTCGGCAAGGACACCCTCCTCGCGGCCTTCGAGCGCGCCGGTTTTCCCGCCCCCACGCTCGTCGCCGAGCAGGCCGAGCCGGACCCGGACTTCCCGACGGTCGCGTTCCCGAACCCGGAGGAGCCGGGCGCGATGGACCTGGCCTTCGCGACCGCGGCCCGCACCAGCCCCGCCCCCGACCTGATCATCGCCAACGACCCGGACGCGGACCGCTGCGCCGCCGCGGTCAAGGACGGCGCCGACTGGCGGATGCTCCGGGGCGACGAGGTGGGGGCGCTGCTCGCCGCGCACCTCGTCAAGCGCGGAGCACGGGGCACCTTCGCCGAGTCGATCGTCTCCTCCTCCCTCCTCGGCCGAATCGCCGAGAAGGCGGGTCTTCCGTACGAGGAGACGCTGACGGGCTTCAAGTGGATCGCCCGCGTCGACGGCCTGCGCTACGGCTACGAGGAGGCGCTCGGCTACTGCGTGGACCCCGAGGGCGTACGCGACAAGGACGGCATCACCGCCGCGCTCGTCCTCACGGAGCTGGCCTCCGAGCTGAAGGAGCAGGGCCGCACCTTCCTCGACCTCCTGGACGACCTTGCCCTGGAGCACGGCCTGCACGCCACCGACCAGCTGTCGGTCCGCGTGGAGGACCTGTCCCTGATCGCGGACGCCATGCGCCGCCTGCGCGAGCAGCCCCCGGCGGAACTCGCGGGCCTGCCCGTGACGCTGGCGGAGGACCTGACGCGGGGCACGGACACGCTGCCGCCCACCGACGGCCTGCGTTACACGCTCGACGGCGCCCGCGTCATCGTGCGCCCGAGCGGCACGGAGCCGAAGCTCAAGTGCTACCTCGAAGTGGTCGTCCCGCTGGCCTCGAAGGCGGAACTCCCGGCGGCCCGCGCGCGGGCGGCGCAGCTCCTCGCCGAGATCAAGCGCGATCTCTCGGCGGCCGCGGGCATCTGAGCCCTCCGCCCTCAGACGGGTGGCGGACGGGTGGCCCCACCCAGAGGCCACCCGTCCGAGTGATTCCACTCCTGCGGCTGCCGCAGCGGCACGGTGTGCTGCCGGTCCCCCAGGAAGGTTCGACCGGTAGCGCACGATCACGTACGTTCCGGGAGCCGCCGCAGTGCCGTACGGACCACTTCCCTCCACCGCCGCCCCGTCCAGGGTCCCGGCGTCCCGGCGCCCCCTCGGCGCGGCCCGGCCCGCCCCCGGCCTGCGCCGCCGCGCGGCCCGCGCCCTGCGCCAGGCCTCCCCCGCCCTGCTCGCGTACGCGGCCGTACGCACGCTCGGCCTGCTGGTCTTCGTCCCCTGGGCGCACGGCGAGCGGCGCGGTGTGCGGCATCTGCTGATGGCGTCATGGGACTGCGACTGGTACCTGCGGATCGCCTCGCAGGGTTACGCGCACTCGCTCGGCACCGCGTACGACGCGAACAACCTGGCGTTCTTCCCGCTGTACCCACTGCTCGTGCGGGCGGGCGACGCCCTCGTCCCCGCCCTGCCGCGCGGCGCGGTGGGCCTCGGTGTCTCGCTGCTCTGTTCGTTCCTGGCGGCTTGGGGGATCTTCGCGGTGGGCGACCGGCTGTACGGGCGGCGGGCCGGGGTCGTCCTCGCGGTCCTGTGGGGCAGCCTGCCGGTCGCGCTCGTGCAGTGGATGGGCTACACCGAGTCGCTCTTCACGGCCCTCACCGCGTGGTCGCTCCACGCCGTACTGAGCGGCCGCTGGCTGTGGGCGGGCTCGCTGGCCGCGCTTGCGGGGCTCACCCGGCCCACCGGGGTGGCGCTGGCGGCGGCGGTCTCCCTGACCGCGCTCCTCGCGCTGCGGCGCGGCTTCTCGCCCCGCCCGCTCCTGGGCGCCCTTCTGGCCCCCGCGGGCTGGTTGGCGTACGTCGCCTGGGTGGGCCTGCGCCTGGGCCGCTGGGACGGCTATTTCGCCGTACAGAAGCTGTGGCGCAACAAGTGGGACGGCGGTGTCGAGACGGTCCGCCGCATGCAGGCGCTGCTCATGACCGAGCGGCCCGCGCTGTTCTACGCGATGGTGACGGCTGTCCTGCTGGGCTCGGTGGTCCTCTACGTGCTTTCGGTGGCCGACCGCCAGCCGGTCCCCCTGCTGGTCTTCACCGGTCTGCTCCTGCTGATCGTGCTCGGCAGCAGCGGGGTCTACTTCCCCCGGGCCCGCTTCCTGCTGCCCGGCTTCCCGTTGCTGCTGCCGCTCGCCGTGGCCCTGGCGCGCGCGAGGACGCCGGTGATGGTGACGCTGCTGACGGCGGCGGCGCTCGGCTCGGCCGCGTTCGGCGGGCACATGCTGCTGGGGTGGCACGGCCCGCCGTGAGCCGGGCCGTCCTCAGGTCAGGTCAGGCGGTCAGGTCACCGCGAGCAGCACCGCGAGCAGGAGGGCCCCCGCGGCGCAGGGCGCGAGGATCTCGTAGGCCCACCGGACCACGGGCTCGCCCTGCGCGGACTCGGCGGTGGCGTGCTGCTCGGCGAGGTCGCGCAGTTCGTCCATGGACTGGTCGCCGGTGGAGCGCGGGGGCGGGGCGTGCGGGTCGAGGAAGGGGCGGCCGCCGGTCGGGTCACCGGAGGCGGCGGCCTGCGACTGCCTGCGCGCCGCCTTCTTGCGGCCGCGCAGGGAGACGGGGATGGCCCAGAGCTGGTACTTGGCGCCGGTCCGGGTGAGGGCCTCGTTGGAGTAGCCGGAGCGCAGGGTCGCGACGGACGCCCACGGCAGGGTGATGGTCCGGAAGGGGTTGCGGATCCGCAGCCGGTCGTCGTTGGCGTAGACGGCGGGCCGCACGGTGAACGCGACGACCAGCGGCACCGCGACGAGCAGCCCGGCGAGCGCGAGCCACGGGGTGCGGCCCTCGCCCCGGATGACGGCGTCGATGCCGAGCCAGGCGCCCAGGGCGAGCAGCAGGACGCCGCCGGCGATACCGGCGGGGGACCGGAAGGTGCGGTCCTTGTACGCGGGCTCCGCCGCGGGCTCCTGGGGCTCGCTCGTACCCCGGTGCTTTTGAGGGTCGCTCATACGCTGATTCTGCCTGAAGCCCCGCGCGGGGCCCCGGCCCCCACCCCCGGCCCCGCCCCTGACCCCCACCCCTGTACAGCAGCTACGCGCGTAGATATGCTCCCCTCGTGACCATGTCCACTGCATTCGCTGACGTGACAGCGTCCGACAGCACGCTCCGCCGCTTCCTCCACGGACTGCCCGGCGTCGACGCGGTCGGCCTGGAGGCGCGTGCCGCCTCGCTCGGTACCCGTTCGATCAAGACCACGGCGAAGGCGTACGCCATCGACCTGGCCATCTCGATGATCGACCTGACGACGCTGGAGGGCGCCGACACCCCGGGCAAGGTCCGGGCGCTCGGCGCGAAGGCCGTCAACCCGGACCCCACGGACCGTGGCGCGCCGCGCACCGCGGCCGTCTGCGTCTATCCGGACATGGTCGCCACCGCCAAGGAGGCCGTCGCGGGCAGCGGCGTGAAGGTCGCCTCCGTCGCGACCGCCTTCCCCGCGGGCCGCGCCGCGATCGAGGTGAAGCTCGGCGACGTGCGCGAGGCCGTGGCCGCCGGCGCCGACGAGATCGACATGGTCATCGACCGGGGAGCCTTCCTCTCCGGGGACTACATGACGGTGTACGAGCAGATCCGCGCCGTGAAGGAGGCCTGCGGCACCGCCCGCCTGAAGGTCATCTTCGAGACGGGCGAGCTGTCCACGTACGACAACATCAAGCGCGCCAGCTGGATCGGCATGATCGCCGGCGCCGACTTCATCAAGACCTCGACCGGCAAGGTCGGCGTCAACGCCACCCCGTCCAACACCCTGCTGATGCTGGAGGCCGTCCGCGACTTCCGCGCGCAGACCGGCGTGCAGATCGGCGTGAAGCCCGCGGGCGGCATCCGCTCGACGAAGGACGCGGTGAAGTTCCTCGTCCTGGTGAACGAGACGGCGGGCCCCGACTGGCTGGACAACCACTGGTTCCGCTTCGGCGCCTCGTCACTCCTCAACGACCTGCTGATGCAGCGCCAGAAGCTGGCCACCGGCCGCTACTCCGGCCCCGACTACGTGACGGTGGACTGATCCGATGACTTCCCCCTTCGAGTACGCCCCGGCGCCCGAGTCCCGCTCCGTCGTCGACATCGCGCCGAGCTACGGCCTGTTCATCGACGGCGAGTTCACCGAGGCCGCCGACGGCAAGGTCTTCAAGACGGTCTCCCCGTCCACCGAAGAGGTCCTCTCCGAGGTCGCGCAGGCCTCCTCCGAGGACGTCGACCGCGCGGTGAAGGCCGCCCGCAAGGCCTTCGAGAAGTGGTCGGCGCTGCCGGGCGCCGAGCGCGCCAAGTACCTCTTCCGCATCGCCCGGATCATCCAGGAGCGCAGCCGCGAGCTGGCCGTCCTGGAGACCCTGGACAACGGCAAGCCGATCAAGGAGACCCGCGACGCGGACCTCCCCCTGGTCGCCGCGCACTTCTTCTACTACGCGGGCTGGGCCGACAAGCTCGACCACGCGGGGTACGGCGCCGACCCGCGGCCCCTCGGTGTCGCAGGCCAGGTCATCCCCTGGAACTTCCCGCTCCTGATGCTGGCCTGGAAGATCGCTCCGGCGCTCGCGACCGGCAACACGGTCGTCCTGAAGCCCGCCGAGACCACTCCCCTGAGCGCCCTGTTCTTCGCGGACATCTGCCGCCAGGCGGGCCTGCCCAAGGGCGTCGTCAACATCCTTCCCGGGTACGGCGACGCGGGCGCGGCCCTGACCGCCCACCCGGACGTGAACAAGGTCGCCTTCACCGGCTCCACCGCCGTCGGCAAGGCCATCGCACGCCAGGTCGCGGGCACCGACAAGAAGGTCACGCTCGAACTGGGCGGCAAGGGCGCGAACATCGTCTTCGACGACGCTCCCATCGACCAGGCCGTCGAGGGCATCGTCACGGGCATCTTCTTCAACCAGGGCCAGGTCTGCTGCGCCGGGTCGCGCCTGCTCGTACAGGAGTCGGTCCAGGACGAGCTGCTCGACTCGCTCAAGCGGCGCCTGTCCACCCTCCGCCTCGGCGACCCGCTCGACAAGAACACCGACATCGGCGCCATCAACTCCGCCGAGCAGTTGGCCCGCATCACCGCGCTCGCCGAGACCGGCGAGGCCGAGGGCGCCGAGCGCTGGTCGGCCCCGTGCGAACTGCCCACGTCGGGCTACTGGTTCGCGCCGACGCTCTTCACGAACGTCACGCAGGCGCACACCATCGCCCGCGACGAGATCTTCGGCCCGGTCCTCTCCGTGCTCAGCTTCCGTACGCCGGACGAAGCCGTCGCCAAGGCCAACAACACCCAGTACGGCCTCTCCGCCGGCATCTGGACGGAGAAGGGCTCGCGCATCCTCGCGGTCGCGAACAAGCTCCGGGCCGGTGTCGTCTGGGCCAACACATTCAACAAGTTCGATCCGACCTCGCCGTTCGGCGGCTACAAGGAGTCGGGCTTCGGCCGCGAGGGCGGCCGCCACGGCCTGGAGGCGTACCTCGATGTCTGAGCGACTCACTGTCTTCAAGACCTACAAGCTGTATGTGGGGGGCAAGTTCCCCCGCAGCGAGAGCGGCCGGGTGTACGAGGTGCGGGACAACAAGGACAAGTGGCTGGCCAACGCTCCGCTGTCGTCCCGCAAGGACGCGCGTGACGCGGTCGTGGCGGCCCGCAAGGCGTTCGGCGGCTGGTCGGGCGCGACCGCGTACAACCGCGGCCAGATCCTCTACCGCATCGCCGAGATGCTGGAGGGCCGCCGCGACCAGTTCGTGCGCGAGGTCGCCGACGCCGAGGGCCTCTCGAAGTCCAAGGCCGCCGCGGTCGTGGACGCGGCCATCGACCGCTGGGTCTGGTACGCGGGCTGGACGGACAAGATCGCCCAGGTCGTGGGCGGGGCGAACCCGGTCGCGGGCCCGTACTTCAACCTCTCGACCCCGGAGCCGACGGGCGTCGTCGCGGTGCTCGCGCCGCAGGAGTCGTCGTTCCTCGGCCTGGTCTCCGTGCTCGCCCCGGTGATCGCGACGGGCAACACGGCCGTCGTGATCGCCTCCGAGAAGGCCCCGCTCCCGGCGCTCTCGCTGGGCGAGGTCCTGGCGACCTCGGACGTCCCCGGCGGTGTGGTCAACATCCTCACCGGCAGGACCGCCGAGATCGCCGCCCCGCTCGCCGCGCACCAGGACGTCAACGCGATCGACCTGACGGGCGCGGACGCGGACCTCGCCCGCGACCTGGAGATCGCCGCCGCGGACAACCTCAAGCGCGTACTGCGTCCACAGCCTGTGGATTTCTCCGCCGACCCCGGCACGCACCGCCTGACGGCCTTCCTGGAGACCAAGACGGTCTGGCACCCCACGGGCTCGCTCGGCGCCTCGGGCTCGGCCTACTAGCGGGCGCAAGTCCCCCCCGGCCATCTCCCCGACGAAGCCCCGGCCTCCGCCGTCCAGGAGGCCGGGGCTTTGTCTAGCCCGCCAGCAGGCCCGTCGCCGGGCCCACCACCGGCAGGTCGTCCAGGGAGGCCCCTCGGGCGAGCGGTCCGGTGGCCACGGCCGTGGTGAGCGGCTTGAAGTCCGCCACCTGCGTGCCGAGCGAGTTGTTGAGCGGGTCCACGCTGGTGTTCGCCAGGGGGTCCAGCTGAAGGGTCCTGGCGGGGTTGAGTCCGCCCGCCGTCGCGCTGCGCGCCGCCCCCACGAGCGCCTGCACCGCGGAGGCCCCGTCGACGTCGCCGAGCGGCGTGGGGACCGCCGCCGCGCTCGCGCTGCCCGCGCCGAGCGCGGCGCCCGCCACGGTGAGGGCGAGACCGGCGCGCAGCAGTGCGCGGGAGCCGGGACGGGGTGACCTGGAGGCCGTGTGTCGTGTCATGAGTACCGCCCATATCCGTGCGTCGTGTGTGTGCGTCGTGCGTAATCGAGCGAGCACGTAGCGTAGTTGACGTGTGACATCGCCACCAAAGCCGACCCGCGGGGGGTGTCCGCGCGGCGCGATGCCGCACACTGTTCTCTCGTGAGCTCCCATCCCCCGATACCCGCCCGCGTCGTGCTGCTCTGCGGCCCCTCAGGCTCGGGCAAGTCGTCCTTCGCCGCCCGGTCCGGGCTGCCCGTACTGTGCCTGGACGACTTCTACAAGGAAGCCGGCGACCCTACGTTGCCGCTGGTCCCGGGCAGTTCGGACATCGACTGGGACTCGCCGGCGTCCTGGGACGCGGAGGTGGCGGTCGCCGCGATCGAGGAACTGTGCCGCACCGGGCGTACGAGCGTCCCGGTGTACGACATCGCGACCAGCGCGCGCGTCGGGCGGACAACCCTGGACATCGAGCGGACACCCGTGTTCATCGCGGAGGGGATCTTCGCGGCGGACATCGTGGAGCGGTGCCGGGAGATCGGCGTGCTCGCCGACGCGATCTGTCTGCGGGGGCGGCCTTCCACCACCTTCCGGCGGCGGCTGCTCCGGGATCTCCGGGAGGGGCGCAAGTCCGTGCCGTTCCTCCTTCGGAGGGGGTGGCGGCTCATGCGCGCGGAGCGTGCGATCGTGGCGCGGCAGGCCGGGCTCGGGGCGCATCCCTGCGGGGCCGAGGAGGCGCTCGGGCGGGTGGCCTCCGCTGCGGCCGGGCGGCGTGTCGCGGCTGCCCCGCGCTGACCCCTGCCGAACAAACAGAAGGACCGGACAGGCCCCCCCGGCCTACCGGTCCCGCTGCTTTTTCCCCCGTGTTCCCCCGTGCTTCCGCCGCGTCCCCCCGGAGCGGCGGCCCCCGTGTTCCCCCCGGCCCTCAGGCGACCAACTCGCCGAAGGACTCCTCCTGGTCACGGCCGAAGCTGAGGACGTCGTCCTCGCGCAGCCGGCGCAGCGAGCGCCAGATGCTGGACTTCACCGTGCCCACGCTGATGTCGAGGATGTCCGCGATCTCCGGGTCGGTGCGGCCCTCGTAGTAGCGAAGGACCAGCATCGTGCGCTGGAGTTCGGGCAGCCGGGCCAGGGCCTGCCACAGGACGGCGCGTAGCTCCGTGCCGCGCATCGCGTCCGTGTCGCCCACGGTCTCCGGCAGTTCCTCGGTCGGGTACTCGTTCAGCTTGCGGCGGCGCCACGCGCTGATGTGCAGGTTCGTCATGGTGCGGCGGAGGTAGCCCCCCACCGCGGCCTTGTCGCTGATCCTGTCCCAGGCACGGTACGTCGAGAAGAGGGCGCTCTGGAGCAGGTCCTCCGCCTCGAAACGGTCGCCGGTCAGGTGGTATGCCGTCGCGTACAGAGAGGCGCGGCGTTCCTGGACGTAGGCGGTGAACGCCGCTTCGGCGTTCACCGCCTCCGGCAGGGACTTCCGCTCCCCCGAGCCCTCCCCGTACGCGCTTCCCCCGTGCGGCGCGTCAACCACCGTCATGTACGCGGTGTGCTGACGCCCGGTGCCGCGAGCGCACCCCCGCCCGCTCACGGCACCGGACCTCTCAGATCCCCGCCCGACGTCGTGGAGACGCGTGACAACTGCGCTTGAGCTGGTGCTGTGCAGCGTATTCATCTCGCGCCCCCCGTCGGTGGAGTCCGGCCTGTTCCGTCTTGCTTCCGTGCTTCTTGCGTGTGACCAGAACTCTGCCCGAGCCACTTCATGACGGTGTCCGCCGACTGTCACAGGCCTGTCACAGGGGCTTGGCGTCCCTTCCGTGCGTGAGGGTGCGGTGTGGGAGCGCTCCAGCAGTCGAAGTGCGGCCCGGCATGGGACAGAATGACCTCCGTGCCTTCCCTGTTGCTGATCGAGGACGACGACGCCATCCGGACGGCCCTGGAGCTTTCGCTGACGCGCCAGGGGCACCGGGTGGCCACTGCTGCCACCGGCGAGGACGGCCTGAAACTGCTCGGTGAGCAGCGGCCCGACCTGATCGTGCTGGACGTGATGCTGCCGGGCATCGACGGGTTCGAGGTGTGCCGTCGCATCCGGCGCACCGACCAGCTGCCCATCATTTTGCTGACCGCGCGCAGCGACGACATCGACGTGGTGGTGGGCCTGGAGTCCGGCGCCGACGACTATGTGGTCAAGCCCGTGCAGGGGCGGGTGCTCGACGCCCGGATCAGGGCCGTCCTGCGGCGCGGGGAGCGGGAGGCCAACGACGCGGCGACGTTCGGTTCGCTCGTCATCGACCGGGCCGCGATGACCGTGACGAAGAACGGCGAGGACCTCCAGCTCACGCCGACCGAGCTGCGGCTGCTCCTGGAGCTGAGCCGCAGGCCCGGACAGGCCCTGTCCCGGCAGCAGTTGCTGCGGCTCGTCTGGGAGCACGACTACCTCGGCGACTCGCGGCTCGTCGACGCCTGCGTGCAGCGGCTGCGCGCCAAGGTCGAGGACGTCCCCTCGTCGCCCACGCTGATCCGCACGGTGCGCGGGGTCGGATACCGGCTGGACACTCCTCAGTGACCAAAGCGCAGGACAAGCTCCGCGGCCTGCCCGCGGCACGCAAGGCCCTTCTGGCGGGACTGCGCTTCACGAGCCTGCGTCTGAGGCTCGTACTGGTCTTCGGTCTCGTGGCGCTCACCGCCGCCGTCTCGGCGTCCGGCATCGCGTACTGGCTCAACCGCGAGGCCGTGCTGACGCGCGCCCAGGACGCGGCGCTCAAGGACTTCCGGCAGCAGATGCAGACCCGCGCGGGCGCGCTGCGCGCCAACCCGACGCAGGAGGAACTCCAGGCGGCCGCCGGGCAGATGGCCAACAGCAGCCAGGGCTACAGCGTGCTCCTGGTCGCCGAGAAGGAGGGCGGCGGCCGGATCGTCGGATACTCCGACCTGGACGCGTTCACCTTCGCCAAGGTGCCGGGTTCGCTGCAAAAGGCCGTCACCGAGAAGCAGGAGCTCAACTCCGGCAACGACAGCCCCTACCACCTGTACTGGCAGCGGACCGTCGACCACGGAACCCCGTACCTGGTCGGCGGCGCCACGGTGATCGGCGGCGGCCCGACCGGCTACATGCTCAAGTCCCTCGAACCGGAGGCCAAGGACCTCAGTTCGCTGGGCTGGTCCCTCGCCATCGCCACCGGTCTGGCGCTGATCGGCTCCGCGCTGCTCGCGCAGGCCGCCGCGACGACCGTACTCAAACCCGTGCACCGCCTGGGCGTCGCCGCGCGCCGGCTCGGCGAGGGCAAGCTCGACACGCGCCTGCGGGTGTCCGGCACCGACGAACTCGCCGATCTCTCAAGGACGTTCAACAGGACCGCCGAGAACCTAGAGAAGAAGGTCGCCGACATGAGCGCCCGCGAGGAGGCGTCCCGGCGGTTCGTCGCCGACATGTCGCACGAGCTGCGTACGCCGTTGACGGCGATCACCGCGGTGACCGAGGTCCTGGAGGAGGAGCTGGACGCGGAGACCGGTTCCGTCGACCCGATGATCGAGCCCGCCGTACGGCTCGTGGTGAGCGAGACGCGCCGCCTGGGCGATCTCGTGGAGAACCTCATGGAGGTCACCCGCTTCGACGCGGGCACCGCGCGGCTCGTCCTGGACGACGTCGACATCGCCGACCAGATCACCGCCTGCATCGACGCGCGCGCCTGGCTGGACGCGGTGGAGCTGGACGCCGAGCGCGGCATCACCGCCCGGCTCGACCCGCGCCGCCTGGACGTCATCCTGGCCAACCTCATCGGCAACGCCCTCAAGCACGGCGGTTCCCCGGTCGAGGTCTCGGTGCGGCTCGAGGACACGAAGCTCGTCATCTCCGTACGCGATCACGGCCCCGGCATCCCCGAGGACGTCCTGCCGCACGTCTTCGACCGCTTCTACAAGGCGAGCGCGTCCCGGCCGCGGTCCGAGGGCAGCGGACTGGGGCTTTCCATCGCCCTGGAGAACGCGCACATCCACGGCGGGGACATCTCCGCGGCCAACTGCCCCAAGGGCGGCGCCGTCTTCACGCTGTGGCTGCCGTGCGACAGCGAGAGCGACGGGGAGGACTGCGCGCGGGACACGGCCCGCGACGAGGACGGTAGCGAGGACCGTGTCGAGGGAGGCCAGGCGTGAAGGGGCGTCGGATCCGGGCCGCGGCGGCCACCGCGGTGCTCGCCGCCGCGCTCGCCGGGTGCGGGATCAGGTCGACGGAGGTGCCCACCGACTTCGGGCCCGCGCCGTCGCGGGTGCCGTGCGTGATGTCGGGCTCCGCCATCGCCTCGCAGTCGGGCAGCGGGGTTCCCGTCGAGGTCTTCCTGGTGTGCGCGGCCCAGCTGGTGGCCGTCGACCGTACCGTGCGGGTCCACGAGGACAAGGCGGCCACCGACCGGGTCCGGATCGCCCAGGCCCTCCTCGACGAGCTGGCCGCACCGCCCTCGGAGTCCGAGAAGCAGGCGGGCCTCGCCACGGACGTACGGGGTGGCGTGCGGGTCTCCGGCCCCGCCGACGGCGACCCTGAGGACACGCTGCGGTTCAGTACGCCGCCCGAGGACCTGTCCGCGTTCGCGCTCGCGCAGATCGTGTGCACGCTGGCCGACAGCGCCGCGGCCGCCGAGGACCAGACAGTGATCATGGGCGGCCCCGGGGACGATCCGCTGCGGCGCTACTCCTGCACGCCCGAGGTCCGCTCCCGCCCCGGCACGGTGGCGCTGCCCACGAAGACGGTGGAGTAGGGGCCCGCGCCCGGCACGCGCCGCACGGCCCGCGGCGGTACGCGGAACCGATCCTGCCGCCTCTGGCGTCTTGGGGGGCGTGCGTCAAGGCTCGGGCGGCCGTACTGCCGCCATCCGCTTCCGCGCGGCGGGAGGATTCCTCCTCGTCGCGCACCTTCTGCTCGTCGGATGGATCACGCTGCGTCCGCTGGACGTTCCCTGGGTGAGCGCCGCGAATCTGCGGCCGCTCGCCGGGATCAAGGCGGATCTGGCGCTCGGCGGCCTCCAGGCGACCCGCCGGATCGGCGAGGCCCTGCTGCTGCTCGCCCCGCTCGGCGTGCTGCTCCCACTGGCCGGCGGACGGCTCCTCGTCTCGCCGTGGGGTTCCCTGGTGCGTACGGTCGCCGCAGGTGCGCTGCTCTCGCTCGGCATCGAGCTGCTCCAGACCGGGGTGCCCGGGCAGGTCGTCGACATCGACTCGCTGCTCCTGAACACCCTCGGGGTCGCTCTGGCTCATGTGGCCGTGGTGCCCGCGGTGCGCGCCAGACTGCGTCGCCGTGTGGATCCGGAGCACGTCACGGCCCTCCTGCGGGAGGAGGCCCCTCAGGGGTCGACCCCGACGATTCCCAGGGTCGGGATCGCCCCGTAGAGCGACGTTCGGCCTGTTGGGTACCCGTAGCTTTGAAGCATCGAGGCAGACCCGACAGCCTCGCCCCTACGGTTCGTGAAGGAGCCCGACATGACCGCCCTTACCCGCCCCACCCACGGCCGGATGATCGGCGGAGTGTGCGCCTCCCTGGCCAAGCGCTTCGGCACTTCCGCGACCACGATGCGCGTGATCTTCGTGGCGTCCTGCCTGCTCCCCGGCCCGCAGTTCCTGCTCTACCTCGCCCTGTGGTTCCTGCTGCCGGACGAGAGCAAGACCCGTAACGCCTGGTGACGACACGATGGGGCGCCCCTCCTTGTGGAGGGGCGCCCCATCGGTGTGTGCGCTGCGGGGTCAGCCGAGCGGCAGGCCGTTGATGGCGCTGCCGCCGAGGGGCACGCCGCCCACGGGCACGCCGCCGAGCAGCTCGCCGACCGGGGAGGTGGGGACGGGGGCGGCGGTGGCGGGGGCGGCGGTGGCGGGAGCCGCGGCGCCCTTGGCCGCGGGCGGCATGGCGGAGGAGGTCACCTTGTCGAGGGTGGGCTGCACGGCGGTGAGGCCACCGGCGATGGCGCCCTGCGCGGCGGCGAGCGACTGGGGGGCGCCGGCGGGCAGCGTCTTGGCAGCCTGGTCCAGGGGGAGGATCGAGCTGACCGGGCCCAGGGCCGAGGTCACGTCAGGGAGACCGGCGGCGGCGTTCGCGGCACCGGCACCGGCGGCGGCGAAGGCGGCACCGAGAGCGGCGACACCGAGGGTCTTGGCAGCAGACTGCTTCATCTTCAATGCGTCCTTGCGAATTCGATGACGGGGATCTGCGCGGTTCAACGACCGTAAACACCGCCGATCACGGCCCGCGGGCAGCGAAAAGCGGCCGGGTGACGAAGAACCCGGCCGCCGACACATCGCGCAAGGACGCGATACGACCCGCTAGCTCCCGGCAGACGCGCTGGTCGAGACCGTCTGGCGGAACAGCCATTCGGACTTCAGCTCGGCATAGCCGGGCTTGATCACATCACTGATCATGGCCAGCCGTTCATCGAAAGGAATGAACGCTGATTTCATCGCATTGACTGTGAACCATTGCATGTCATCGAGCGTGTAGCCGAACGTGCCGACCAGGTGCTCGAATTCGCGGCTCATGCTGGTGCCCGACATCAGACGGTTGTCGGTGTTCACCGTGGCTCGGAAGTGCAGCTTGCGCAGGAGGCCGATGGGGTGCTCGGCGTAGGAGGTGGCGGCACCCGTCTGGAGGTTGGACGTCGGGCAGAGCTCCAGCGGGATGCGCTTGTCCCGTACGTACGACGCGAGGCGGCCGAGCTTGACGGTGCCGTCGTCGGCGATCTCGATGTCGTCGATGATGCGCACGCCGTGGCCGAGGCGGTCGGCGCCGCACCACTGGAGGGCCTGCCAGATCGACGGCAGGCCGAAGGCCTCACCCGCGTGGATCGTGAAGTGGTTGTTCTCGCGCTTGAGGAACTCGAAGGCGTCGAGGTGGCGGGTGGGAGGGAAGCCCGCCTCGGCGCCCGCGATGTCGAAGCCGACGACGCCCAGATCGCGGTAGCGGTTGGCCAGCTCGGCGATCTCCAGCGCGCGGGCGGCGTGCCGCATGGCGGTGAGCAGCGCGCCGACGCGGATGCGGTGGCCGCTCGCCTTCGCGCGACGCTCGCCCTCGCGGAAGCCTTCGTTGACCGCCTCGACGACCTCTTCGAGCGTGAGGCCGTTCTCCAGGTGCTGCTCGGGGGCGTAGCGGATCTCGGCGTAGACCACGCCGTCCTCGGCGAGGTCTACGGCGCACTCGGCGGCCACCCGCTTGAGGGCGTCCTTCGTCTGCATCACCGCGCAGGTGTGGGCGAAGGTCTCCAGATAGCGCTCCAGGGAACCGGAGTCGGCCGCCTCGCGGAACCAGATCCCGAGCTTGTCGGGGTCGGTCTCGGGCAGTCCCTCGTAGCCGCAGTCGCGGGCGAGGTCGACGATCGTGCCGGGGCGCAGGCCGCCGTCGAGGTGGTCGTGGAGGAGCACCTTGGGGGCGCGGCGGATCTGTTCGGCGCTGGGCGTTTCACGGTCCGTGTGACCGGTCGTGTGTGTCTGGCTCGTCATTTCGGCACTCTAGCGCCTACGCGCGTAGAACTCACTGGTCGATACGTAACAGTGACCCGGCGGACGGGTGGCGTACACCATGCCTTCTGACACTGTTCTGTCATGGCACAGCAAGGGACGGCGGGGCCCGCGGGCACGCCGAGGCTCGGGCGAGTGATCAAAGCGGCCCCTTCGGCGGTGGGCGGCGTGGCCCTTCTGCTGCCCGGCGGCGCCGAGACCTCCACGCGCAGACCCTCGCCGCTGGCCGCCGGCGCCGTGCGCGCGCTGGGGCGCAGGCTGGCCCACGACGGGCGGGCGGACGGGCTCGCCGCGCATGTCGTGCGCTACCGCTGCCGGGGTTGGAACGGCGCGCAGGCCCAGCTCGCCGAGGACACGGCCTGGGCGGCGGACGAGGTCGTACGCCTCTACGGCGATGTCCCCGTCTGCCTGGCCGGGGTGGACATGGGCGGCCGGGCGGCGCTGCGGGCGGCCGGGCACCGCGCGGTCAACTCCGTGCTCGCCATCGCCCCTTGGCTGCCCGAGGACGACATGGCGGCGCCGCCCGAGCCGGTGAAGCAGCTCGCGGGGCGGCGGGTTCTGATCGTGCACGGCACGAACGACGAGCGGACCGATCCCGAGCTGTCGTTCCGGCTGGCGGAGCGGGCGAAGAAGACGAACCGTGACGTGTGCCGGTTCGAGGTGCACTCCGACGGGCACCGGCTTCATCAGCACCAGGACGAAGTCCTCGCGCTGGCCTCGGACTTCGTGCGGGGGACGCTCTTCGGTACGGATTTCGCGCGGCCGTTGGAGGACGCGTTGGCCGCGCCGCCGCCCTTGGGGTTGCGGATGCCGCTCGCCTCGGGGTTCGGGCGGTCGCTTCGGCGGTGAGCCGGCGCCGGGGCGCGGTCGATCACCGGCTTCGCCGTGTTCGTCCTCAATCGCCGGACGGGCTTGAACTCCCGCCGGGGCCGGGCTGGTGCACGCCGGCCTGCTGAAGCAGTTTTCCCTTTCTGCTCAGCAGGAACTCCTTGAACGCCGCCACCGGCGGGGTGTCCGGGTGACCGCCCAGCCAGGCCACGCCGATCTCCCGTACCGCCCGCTGGCCCGTCACCGTCAGTTCGACGACTCCCGGGCGGGGTACGGCCGGCGGGGGCAGCAGGGCCACTCCCAGGCCCGCCGCCACCAGGCCGCGCAGGGTCTCCGCCTCCTCCCCCTCGAAGGCCACGCGGGGCTTGAAGCCCGCCTCCTGGCAGAGGTCGTCCGTGATGCGGCGCAGGCCGTAGCCGGGCTCCAGGGTCACGAAGGCCTCGTCGGCGGCCTCGGCGAGGCGGATCCGCTTGCGGGCGGCGAGGCGGTGGTCGTCGGGCACGACCAGGCGCAGGCGTTGCTCGTCGAGGCGGCGGGCGACCAGGTCGGGGGCGTCGGGCACGGGAGAGGTGAGGCAGAGGTCCAGCTCGCCCGCGCGCAGGCGCTCCAGCATCGCCTCGCCGTAGTTCTGCACGAGGCTGAAGCGCACCCGGGGGTGGTCGGCGCGGAAGGCGCGGATCAGGCCGGGCACGGTCTCCGAGCCCATGGTGTGCAGGAACCCGAAGGCGACCTTTCCCGAGGCCGGGTCGGCGTCGGCGCGCACCGACTCGGCCGCGCGCTCCACCTCGCCGAGCGCCCGCTCGACCGAGGCGAGGAAGGTGCGGCCGGACGGGGTGAGCGAGACGGTGCGGCCGCGGCGGGCGAACAGGTCGACGCCGAGGTCCTGTTCGAGACGTACGAGTGCGCGGGAGAGCGTCGACTGGGGGATCTGCATCTCCTGCGCGGCGCGCGTGACGTGCTCGGTGCGGGCGACGCCGGCGAAGTACGCGAGGCGTGGCGCAAGCAGCGTCACGATGTCCTCCACGTCACTGTTGTGTGACAGGCGCGGCTGTGACCTCTGCTGATGCGGCATGGGAACGATTATGGCGTTTCCATGCATTGGACGCATCAAAAAGAGAGTCGTACGTTCGTGGCATGCCTCCTGCCAGTAGCGGGGCGTCCGCCACCCATGCGGTCGCCCTCACTCCGTCATCCCCTGCCGCCGATTCCCGTCTGACACCGGGCGGTCCCGGCTACCGCCGGATGAGCTTCGCGCTCTTCCTCGCGGGCGTCGCGACCTTCGCCCTCCTCTACTCCACGCAGGCCCTGCTGCCGCTGCTCTCCGCCGACTTCGGCGCGAGCGCGAGCACGGCGAGCTGGACGGTCTCGGCGGCCACGGGCGCACTGGCTCTCCTCGTCCTTCCGCTGAGCGCGCTCAGCGAGCGCTTCGGGCGGCGTGCGGTGATGACCGCGTCCCTGACCGTCGCGGTGGTGGTCGGGCTCCTCATCCCCTTCGCCCCGTCGGTCGAGGTGCTCATCGCGCTGCGCGCGGTGCAGGGCGCGGCCCTCGCCGGGCTTCCGGCGTCCGCGATGGCGTTCCTCGCCGAGGAGGTGCGGCCCAAGGCGCTGGTCGGGGCGATCGGCATGTTCGTGGCGGGCAACTCCATCGGCGGCATGAGCGGGCGCATCGTCACGGGCTGGGCCGCGCAGGCCTGGGGCTGGCGCGCGGCGCTCGCCGTCGTCGGCGTCCTCGCGGTGCTGTGCGCGGTCGCCTTCCGCGCGCTGCTGCCCGCGCCGCGGCACTTCACGCCGGGCTCGCTCAGCCCCAAGTCCCTCGCGCGCACGGTGCGTACGCATCTGTCCAACCCGCTTCTGTGCAGGCTGTACGCGATCGGCGCGCTGTTCATGACCGTCTTCGGCGCGGTGTACACGGTGATCGGATACCGGCTCACCGAGGCGCCGTTCTCGCTCCCCCAGGGCGTCATCGGCTCGATCTTCCTCGTCTACCTCGTCGGTACGGTCTCCTCCGCGGCGGCCGGAAAGCTCGTGGCGCGGCTCGGGCGGCGCGGGGCGCTGTACCTGGCGGTGGGCACGACGGCGGGCGGGCTGCTGCTGTCCCTCTCGGCCTCGCTGGTCCTGGTGCTGCTGGGGCTCGTGCTGATCACCGCGGGGTTCTTCGCGGGGCACGCGGTCGCGTCCTCGTCGGTGAGCCGTACGGCCACCACCGGGCGGGCGCAGGCGTCGGCGCTCTACCAGTCCGCGTACTACCTGGGCTCCAGCGCGGGCGGCACGCTCGGCGCCGTCGCCTTCCACGCGGGCGGCTGGGGCGGGACCGTGGCGCTCGGTCTGCTCGCGGTGACCGGCGTCGTGTCGGTGACGGTGTGGGGCTCCCACGTGGCGCGGGTGGAGCGGCGTCGGGGGCTGGTGGCCCGCTCCTGCTGAGTTCTTCTCCCCTGCCGCATTCGGGCGTGCGCTGATTTCACCTGCGGGTTTTCCCACTCCGGCGGCCGTTGTCAGTGGGCTGCGGTAGCTTCCGGTGTGTCGGGCCTCACTGTCGGGCCCTTCTCGGAAGCCGCAGGGGTGGGTTGGGATGAGCGACATCGCAGGGACGACGGCCGATCTGGACGTCACGCTGGAGAAGTACCGGGTCGAGCTGACCGGGTACTGCTATCGGATGCTGGGCTCGGCCTTCGAGGCCGAGGACGCCGTGCAGGACACGATGGTGCGGGCCTGGCGCAGCTTCGAGAAGTTCGAGGGCCGCTCCAGCGTCCGCTCATGGCTGTACAGAATCGCGACCAACGTCTGCCTGGACATGCTGAACGCGGGCAACCGCCGCGCCCGCCCCATGGACCTGACAGCCGCCGCCCCGCTGGCGCAGGCGGCGCTCACCCCGCGTCCGGACAACACCTGGCTGGAGCCGATGCCCGACGCCCGCATCCTGCCGACGCCGGGTGACCCCGCCGAGGCCGCCGTCGCCAAGGAGTCGGTGCGCCTGGCCTTCGTCGCGGCCCTCCAGAACCTGCCGCCCAAGCAGCGGGCGGTGCTGATCCTGCGCGAGGTCCTCGCCTGGAAGGCCAGCGAGGTCGCCGAGCTGATCGACACCTCCGTCGCCTCGGTGAACAGCGCGCTCCAGCGGGCCCGCGCCACCCTCGCCGAGCGGCCGGAGGACGACACGGCCGTCTCCGATCCGCTGGACGAGGAGCAGCAGAAGCTCCTGGAGCGCTATGTCGCCGCCTTCGAGGGGTACGACATGGCAGCGCTGACCGCGCTGCTCGCCGAGGACGCCGTCATGACGATGCCGCCGTTCGACCTGTGGCTGCGCGGCACGGCGGACATCACCGGCTTCATGTCCACGATGGGCGCCGCGTGTGCCAACGGCCGCCTGCTGCCGGTGGACGTGAACGGCACGCCGGGCTTCGCGCAGTACAAGCCCGACCCCGACAACGGCGGCTTCATGCCCTGGTCGATCCAGGTCATCGAGATCTCAGAGGGACGCATCGCCGGCTTCCACTGCTTCCTGGACACCGAGCGGTGGTTCCCGCTGTTCGGGGTGCCCCTCCATCTCGACGACTAGCCCGAGCAGTTCGACAAGGCCGACGAGGCCCAGCAGTGCCAGCAGGGCGGGGGCGGGATTCCTCAGGCGGATCCCGCCCCCGGCCCTGCGGGCGGCGAGGTGCAGGCGGGCGATGGCGTCGACGGTGGTGAGGTCGGCGGTGGTGACGGCGGAGACATCACAGATGACGTCTCCGGGCCCGTGCCGGGCGGCCGTGACCTGCTCGCACAGGGACGGGACGTCGCCCGGGCGCAGGGGCCCCGCGACATGGATGAGGTTCGCTTCGGAATCGGCCACGCAGGGTTGACCGTCCGGTCGGGCGGAACTCATCGCTTCGGGGGTGGGCTGCCTCGTCCAGGGGGCGGACTGTGCCGTTCAGAAGGCGGGCTGCTCGTTCAGGAGGCGGGCTGCTCGTTCAGGAGGCGGGCTACCTCAGTGCTGCCGGTCTCCAAGCCGCATATGGCGCGTCGCTCCTACGCCAAGAGCAGCCGGACGACGTCCATGCCGCGTACGAAAGCCTCCTCACCGCAGGCTTCACCAGCCGCCTCATCGCGTCCTAGCAGGTCGACGCCCCGTCCGCGGTCAGTCCTGGGGGAACGCGCTCGTGTCGAGGTCCAGGTCGAAAGGCTCGGGGAGCTTGATGGGCTCGCCGAACTTGCAGGCCCTCAGGACTCGGTAGACATCGCCCCTGGGCTCGCCGTACAGGGTGATGGTGGGGCCGCCGGAGGCCCAGCGGTCGATGAGGAGGTAGAGGGGGACGCCGGCGGCGGCGTAGGCGGCGGGCTTGCTGATGCGGTCGTGGCGGGCGTTGGAGGGGGACGTCACCTCGACCACGAGTTCGGCGGCACCGGCCGGAACATACGTCCCCGGAGCTTCCACTTCCGCGAGGGGGATCACAACGAGGTCGGGGATGAACATGCCGAGCTTCGAGGGCACGGCGACGGACAGGGTCTGAAAGACGCCCCAGTCATCCGGAAGCACGGAGTACAACAGGCGCTGCACCTTCTCCGTGACGAGATTGTGGCGATTGGCCGGGCTAGGCGACACGGTGATGACCCCTTCGATGATCTCCACCTTGCTGCCCTCGGGCCACTCCATCTCCTCCCAGAGCCGGACGAGGTCGTCCCAGTCCTGCCCCGATCCGTGGCCTACGGTGAGTGCGCTCATGGCGGTCTCCTCTTTCGGTGCGTCACCGATCCCAGCATGCCGAACGGGACCGGCGGCGGTCCACCGATCCCGTTCACCCGTACGAGTAAGCGCTGGTCACAGAGGGCCCCGAAGGGGCGCGGGGAACTGCGCGATCAGCCACGACGTACCCGCAGCCGGCCCGGCGGCCAGCCCCCGAGGACCGCCCCCTAGCCGATCCGGTCCAGCACGATCGCCCCCGGCGAGAAGTCCGTGCCCGACGGCGCGATGTCGTACGACCCCTCCACCGACTCCAGCGCGTACGCGAACCGCTCCGGCGTGTCCGTGTGCAGGGTCATCAGGGGCGCGCCCGCCTCGACGGAGTCGCCCGGCTTGGCGTGCAGCTCGACGCCCGCGCCGGCCTGGACCACGTCCTCCTTGCGCGCGCGGCCCGCGCCCAGGCGCCAGGCCGCGACGCCGATGTCGTACGCGTCGAGGCGGGTCAGGACACCCGACGACGGGGCCGTCACCACGTGCCGCTCCCGTGCCACCGGCAGCTCCGCGTCCGGGTCTCCGCCCTGCGCCGCGATCATCCGGCGCCATACGTCCATCGCCGAGCCGTCCGCGAGCGCCTTCGCCGGGTCGGCGTCCTTCAGGCCGGCCGCGTCCAGCATCTCGCGCGCGAGGGCCAGGGTCAGTTCCACCACATCCGCCGGGCCGCCGCCCGCCAGCACCTCGACCGACTCGCGGACTTCGAGGGCGTTGCCCGCCGTCAGGCCGAGCGGGGTCGACATGTCGGTGAGCAGGGCCACCGTGCGGACGCCGCTGTCCGTGCCCAGCTCCACCATCGTGGAGGCCAGTTCACGCGCGTCCTCGATGTTCTTCATGAAGGCGCCGGTGCCGACCTTCACGTCGAGCACGAGCGAGCCCGTGCCCTCGGCGATCTTCTTGGACATGATCGAGGAGGCGATCAGCGGGATCGCCTCCACCGTGCCGGTGACATCGCGCAGGGCGTAGAGCTTCTTGTCGGCGGGGGCCAGGCCGTCGCCCGCCGCGCAGATCACCGAGCCGACGCCGTCCAGGACGTTCAGCATCTCCTCGTTGGAGAGCAGGGCGCGCCAGCCGGGGATGGCCTCCAGCTTGTCCAGGGTGCCGCCGGTGTGGCCGAGACCGCGGCCCGACAGCTGCGGGACGGCCGCGCCGCACGCGGCGACCAGCGGGGCGAGCGGCAGCGTGATCTTGTCGCCGACCCCGCCCGTGGAGTGCTTGTCGGCGGTGGGGCGGGAGAGCGAGGAGAAGTCCATGCGCTCGCCGGACGCGATCATCGCGGCGGTCCAGCGGGCGATCTCCTTGCGGTTCATGCCGTTGAGCAGGATCGCCATCGCGAGGGCCGACATCTGCTCGTCGGCGACCGCGCCGCGCGTGTAGGCGTCGATGACCCAGTCGATCTGCTCATCGGTCAGCTCGCCCCGGTCGCGCTTGGTGCGGATGACGGAGATGACGTCCATGGCGGTCCTTCCAGCAGTACAGCGACGTACGTACGTAGATACGAGGCGACTCTACGCGCATAGAGCCCCGAGCTGAAGGTGGCCCCGCACCCAAGATCTCCAAGGGGGCGGGGCCTGCCGTCAGTTGAGGTGCTGCGGGCCGAACGCGTCGGGGAGCATGTCCGCGAGCGTGCGCACGCCCGAGGCCGTCTCCAGGAGCAGCTCCGGGCCCCCGAACTCGTAGAGCAGCTGGCGGCAGCGGCCGCAGGGCATCAGGATCTCGCCCTTGCCGTCCACGCACGTGAAGTGGGTGAGGCGGCCGCCGCCGGTCAGCTGGAGCTGCGAGACCAGGCCGCACTCGGCGCACAGGCCGAGGCCGTAGGAGGCGTTCTCGACGTTGCAGCCGGAGACCGTCCTGCCGTCGTCCACCAGCGCCGCGGCGCCGACCGGGAACCCCGAGTAGGGCGCGTACGCGCGGGACATGGCCTCGCGCGCGGCTTCCCGCAGGGCGTCCCAGTCGGTGTCCTGGGCGGCAGTCGTCACTTTCCTTGTCCCCTTCGGTACGGCATTCCGTCCGCCTTCGGCATCCGCAGCCGCTGGGCGGAGAGCGAGAGGACCAGCAGGGTCACCACGTACGGGGTGGCGGTGACGACCTGGTTGGGCACCTCGTCCGTCAACCCGTACCACAGGAACATCAGCACGGAGACGGCCGCGGTGATCGCCGCGGGCACGTAGCGCTTGCGCCAGGCGAGGTAGATCGCGCCGATGACCAGCAGGATCGCGAGGAGCAGCAGCAGCGCGTGGACGTTCGTACCGCCGCCCCGGAGCTTCAGGCTGTCGGTGTAGCCGAACAGGCCCGCGCCGAGCGCGAGTCCGCCCGGCATCCAGTTACCGAAGATCATCGCGGCGAGGCCGATGTAACCGCGGCCGCCCGTCTGGCCCTCCAGATAGATGTTGGAGGCGACCAGCGAGAGGAAGGCGCCGCCGAGGCCGGCGAAGCCGCCCGAGATGATCACGGCGAGGTACTTGTACTTGTAGACGTTGACGCCGAGGGACTCGGCGGCGACGGGGTTCTCGCCGCAGGAGCGCAGCCGCAGCCCGAACGACGTGCGCCACAGCACCCACCAGCTCAGCGGCACCATCGCGACCGCCACCACGGTGAGCGGCGACAGGCCGGTGACCAGGCCGCCGATCAGGCCCGCGAGGTCGGAGACCAGGAACCAGTGCTTGCCGTTGAGGTCCATGAGCCAGTCGGAGAGGCCGGGGACCGAGAAGTCCCCCAGAGATTCGACGGGCGGTGACTGCTTCGACGTACCGCCCTCCTCGCCCTCGAAGGCGAACGTCGCGAGGTAGCGGGTGACGCCCAGGGCGAGGATGTTCAGGGCCACACCGGAGACGATGTGGTTGACGTTGAAGGTGACCGTCACGATCGCGTGCAGCAGGCCGCCGAGCGCGCCGCCGAGGACGCCGAAGAGGACACCGACCCACGGGCCCCACTGGAAGCCCGCCCAGGCACCGAACCAGGTGCCGAGGATGAGCATGCCTTCGAGGCCGATGTTGACGACGCCCGCGCGCTCGGCCCACAGGCCGCCGAGGCCCGCGAGGCCGATCGGCACGGCGAGCTTGAGCGCCGTGGACATCTGGCCGGTGGACGTGATGCCGTCGGCGCCGGTGATGACGCGGACCAGCGAGATCAGCACCAGGACGCCGGCGATGGAGAGCAGGAGGACGGGGAGCGAGATGCGGCGGCGGCCCGCGGCGGGCTGCTTGGCCGGGGGCTTGGCCACGGATGCCGTGCTCATCGGGCAGCCACCTCCTTCGCGGAGTCGTTGTTGCCGTTGTTGCCGTTGTTGGCGTTCGCCCGGGCGGCGGCGGCCAGTTCCTCACCGACGCGCCGCTGCTGACGGCGCAGGCCCCAGCGGCGCACGGTCTCCGAGGAGACGACGACCGCGATCACGATGAGGCCCTGCATGATCACCGCGATCTCCTTGTCGTACGCGACCGGGGTCGCGTAGTCCAGGGCGGGCGAGGCCTTGTCGAGGAAGGCCCACAGCAGCGCGGCCAGCGCGATGCCGACCGGGTTGTTGCGGCCGAGGAGCGCGATGCCGATGGCGGTGAAGCCGAGGCCCGCGGGGAAGCTGAGGCTGTAGGTGTGGGTGTCGCCGAGCAGGATCGGCAGGCCCGCGAGGCCCGCCATCGCGCCGGAGATCAGCATGGCGGTGAGCACCATGCGCTTGGCGTTGACGCCGGAGGCCGCGGCGGCCGACTCGGAGGCGCCGGTGGCGCGCAGGTCGAAGCCGAACCGGGTGCGGTTGAGGACCAGCCAGTACAGGACGCCCGCGAGGACGGCGACGAAGACGAAGCCGTAGACCTCGCCGCCCGCCAGCTTGATGCCGGGGAACCAGCCGGACTCCTTCATCACGCCGGTGGTCTGGTTGTTGCCCACCGGCACACCGAAGTTCTCGGTGAGGGTGAGGTAGCCGATGACGCTCGTCGCGATGGCGTTGAGCATGATCGTGGCGACGACCTCGCTGACGCCGCGGGTGGTCTTGAGGAGACCCGCGATGCCCGCCCAGAAGGCGCCGGTGAGCATGGCGACCACGATGAGCAGCGGGATCTGGAGCGCGGCCGGGAGAGCGACGTGCGCGCCGACGACGGCGGTGACCATCGCCGCGAGGCGGTACTGGCCGTCCACGCCGATGTTGAACAGGTTCATGCGGAAGCCGATGGCCACCGCGAGCGCCGCCAGGTAGTACATGCCTGCCTGGTTGATGGTCAGCACCTGGACGTCGGAGTAGGAGATCTGCTCCAGCATCAGGGTGTACGGCTCGATCGGGCTCTTGCCCGAGGCGAGCAGCACGACCGAGGTCAGCGCCACGGCCACGAACAGCGCGATGACCGGGGCGGCCACCGCGAGGAGCACGCGCTCCTTGTCGAACTTCTTCATCGGGTCTCGTCCTCCTCGGACGCCTCGGAGCCGTCACCGGACTCAACGTGTTCCAGGTGTCCGGAGGCGGCACCCGTCATCGCCGAGCCCAGCTCCTCCGGCGTGATGGTGGCCGGGTCGGCGTCCGCCACGAGCCGTCCGCGGTAGATCACGCGGAGGGTGTCGGAGAGGCCGATCAGCTCGTCCAGGTCGGCGGAGATCAGCAGGACGGCCAGGCCCTCGCGGCGCGCCTCGCGGATCTGGTCCCAGATCTGCGCCTGCGCGCCGACGTCCACACCGCGGGTGGGGTGGGCGGCGATCAGGAAGCGCGGGTGGTGGCTCATCTCGCGGCCGACGATCAGCTTCTGCTGGTTGCCGCCGGACAGCGAGGCGGCCGTCACGTCGATGCCGGGCGTACGGACGTCGTACTCCTCGACGATGCGGCGGGTGTCGGCCTGGGCTCCCTTGGGGTCCAGCCAGAAGCCGCGTGCGTTCGGCTTCTCCGTGACGTGGCCGAGGATGCGGTTCTCCCACAGCGGGGACTCCAGGAGGAGGCCGTGGCGGTGGCGGTCCTCGGGGATGTACCCGATGCCGTCCTCGCGCCGCTTGCGGGTCGCCGTGCCGGTGATGTCCTCGCCCGCCATGCGGATGACGCCGGAGTCGGCGTGCTTGAGGCCGATCAGCGCGTCGATCAGCTCGGTCTGGCCGTTGCCCTCGACGCCCGCGATGCCGAGGACCTCTCCCTCGTGGATCGTGAAGGAGATGTCGTCGAGCAGGGCGCGGCCCGACTCGCCGTCGGCGAGCAGCTTGAGGCCCTCCACCTGGATCATCGGGCGGTCGGTGACCGTGGACTCCGCCGTCTCGGGGGTCGGCAGTTCGCTGCCCACCATCAGCTCGGCGAGCTGGCGCGGGGTCGTCTCGGAGGGGATCGCCGTGCCGACCGTCGTGCCGCGCCGGATGACGGTGATGTCGTCGGCCACGGAGAGGACCTCACCCAGCTTGTGCGAGATGAAGATGACGGACAGGCCCTCGGACTTGAGCTCGCGGAGGTTGTCGAAGAGCGCGTCGACCTCCTGCGGCACGAGCACGGCCGTCGGCTCGTCGAGGATCAGCGTGGTGGCGCCGCGGTAGAGGACCTTGAGGATCTCCACGCGCTGGCGGTCGGCGACGCCGAGGTCCTCGACGTACGCGTCGGGGCGCACCCCGAGGCCGTAGCGGTCGGAGAGGTCGAGGATCGCGCGGCGGGCCGCGCCGCCGATGCCGTGCAGTTTCTCGCTGCCGAGGACGATGTTCTCCAGGACGGTCAGCTGGTCGGCGAGCATGAAGTGCTGGTGGACCATGCCGATGCCGCGCACGATGGCGTCGGCGGGGCTGGAGAAGGCGACCTGCTCACCGTCGACGGTGATGGTGCCCTCGTCCGGCTTCTGCATGCCGTAGAGGATCTTCATCAGCGTCGACTTGCCGGCGCCGTTCTCGCCGACGAGGGCGTGCACGGTGCCCTTGCGGACGGTGAGGTGGATGTCGTGGTTGGCGACGACTCCGGGGAAGCGCTTGGTGATGCCGGCGAGTTCGACGGCGATGGGCGGAGGGTTGGTGGACGCGTCGATGGCGCACTCTCCTCGGGGGCCAGAGGGCCTGAAGGGCCTGAAGGAAAGGGGCCGCCTACGCGCGCAGTGCCCCTGCGGGTGAAAAGTGGCTCGCGCGAACGGGGCGCGGGTGGACCGGCGTCCCCCGCACCCCGCCACACGAGCAGCACGCTGCCGTCAGAGCCTGACACAGGTTCTGACGGCGAGCGTAGGGTCAACTACCGCCTTACGGCGTGGTCTTGACCTTGATCTTGCCGTCCTTGATGCCGGCCTCGGCCTTCGCCAGCGCGGCCTGGACGTCCTTCATCTTCATGAACTCGGGGTTGGACTTGGCGAGCGCGACACCGCCCGACTTGAGGTCGGCGCGGACGACGCCGCCCTTGGCGTTACCGTCCTCGACGGCCTTCGCCAGGTTGTACACCGAGGCCGCGACGTCCTTGGTCGCCGAGGTCAGGATGTACTTCTTGTACTTGGCGAGGGCGTCCTGCTTGTACTGGTCGGAGTCGACGCCGATCGCCCAGACCTTCTTGGCGGCGGCGGCCTCGATGACGCCCTGACCGGAGAGGCCGGCCGCGTGGTAGACCACGTCGGCGCCCTTCTCGATCTGGCCCTGAGCGGCGGTCTTGCCCTTGTCGGGGCTGGTGAAGCCGCCGTCCTCGGCCTTCTCCGTCAGGTACTGCTTGACGACCTTGACCTTGGGGTTCGTGTCCTTGACGCCCTGGGCGTAGCCCGCCTCGAACTTGTGGATGAGGGGGACGTCCACGCCGCCGACGAAGCCGACGGTCTTGGTCTTGGTGGTCTTGGCGGCGGCGACGCCCGCGAGGTAGGACGCCTCCTGCTCGCTGAAGACCAGGTCGGAGACGTTGTCGGCCTTGACGGTCTCGTCGTCGACGATGCCGAAGGTGACCTTCGGGAACTTCGCCGCGACCTCCTTGATCGCCGGGGCGTAGGCGTAGCCGACACCGATGACGGGGTTGTAGCCCTGCTTGGCGAGCTGCGTCAGGCGCTGCGTCTTGTCGGCGTCCGACTCGCCGTCGACCGGCTCGACGGCCTTCTCGCCGGTCTTGAAGTCCTTGGCGGCCTTCTTCATGCCCTCGGTCGCGGCGTCGTTGAAGGACTGGTCGCCGGCGCCGCCGACGTCGTAGGCGATGGCGACGCCCTTGTTCTTGTCGTCCTTGCTCGCGGCGGCGTCGCTGGACGTGCCACCACAGGCGGAGACGGAGACGGCGAGGGCTGCGGTCGCGGCGCCCGCGACAGCAATTCGAGACACCCGGCGCATAGAGACGAACTCCTTGAGTCAAGCAAGCACAAGCGGTACGAGCGCCTCACCCGGCGCTGATTTCGCCGCAGCGTAACGCGCGTAGACCTGACATAAGAACCCTTCTGTCCGGTCCGTTATCGACCTGTGGCCACGAGGCGTCCGGGGGGCGAACACGCGGTGGGCGCCCCCTTCGTGGAGGGCGCCCAAGCGCCGCAGTACGTACTACGTAAAACGGCGTGAGGTGTGCGCGCGAGGTGCTACGTACAACGTCCTCGCGGCGCGCTACGGCGCCGTCCTGACCTTCACCTTGCCGCTGATGACGTCCTGCTTGGCCTTCTCGACGGCGGCGACGACGTCCTTCATCGCCCTGTACCTCGGGTTGGAGTCGGAGAAGCCGAGGCGGCCGGACTTGAGGTCGTAGCGCCGCTCGCCCGTCCTCGGGTCGCCCTCGACGACCGACTTCGTCAGGTCGTACACGGCGCCGCCGATGTCCTTGAGCGCCGAGCCGAGGATGTACTGCTTGTACTTGGCGAGGGCCTTGTGCTTGTACTGGTCGGAGTCGACGCCGATCACCCACTTCTTCTGGGAGCCGGCCTCCTGGATGACGCCCTGCCCGGAGAGCCCCGCCGCGTGGTAGATCACGTCCGCGCCGGCCTCGATCTGGCCGCCGGCCGCGTTCTGCCCCTTGTCGGGACTGGCGAATCCGCCCTCCTCCGGTTTCTCCGACAGATACCGCTTCTCAATTTCGATCTTGGGATCGACGGACTTCACGCCCTGCACGAATCCGGCCTCGAATTTATGGATCAGCGGAATGTCCACGCCGCCCACGAATCCGACGTGCTTGGCCTTGCTCGCCTTGGCCGCGGCGACACCGGCGAGATAGGAGCCCTGTTCGTCGTGGAACACGATACCGGCGACGTTGTCGGCCTTCACGGTGTTGTCGTCGATGATCCCGAAGGTGGTCTTCGGGAACTTCTTCGCGGCCGCCTCCACCGCGGGCGCGTAGGCGAAGCCGACGCCGATGACGGGGTTGTAACCCTGGTTGGCGAGCTGTTCGAGGCGCTGGACCTTGTCGGCGCTGGACTCGCCGTCGCCCGGCTCCATGTCCACGCCACCGATCTTGAACTCCTTGCGGGCCTTGGTGTAGCCCGCGTAGGCGGCGTCGTTGAAGGACTGGTCGCCCTGCCCGCCGATGTCGTAGGCCAGACCGATGCCCTTGCCCTTGTACGAGGACGAGGCGCCGGAGCCCTGCTCCTTGCCGCCCTCCTCCTGCGCGGCCTCACTGCTGGTCTTGCCGCACGCCGAAGCGGCGAGGGCGAGCGACGCCACCGCCACGGCCACTTGGGAAAGTCTCGATACACGACGCATAGGACGTACTCCTCACGTTCCCCAACGCACCGCTGACGGCGCTGATTTCGGCGCACAGTAACGCGCGTAGAAAGGGAGGGGAACGGTTTTCCGCGGGGCCGTTACCTATTCGTGCCGGGTTCACGCCCCGGTGCGCGCCGCGTCCAGCAGTGCGGTGGCGGTGAAGAGTTCGACGCCGACCGCGATGGCCGACTCGTCCGCGTCGAAGTCGCCCTGGTGGAGGTCGCGGACGGTGCGCTCGCCCGGCCTGCGCACGCCGAGCCGGGCCATGGCGCCGGGCACGTGCTCCAGGTACCAGGAGAAGTCCTCGCCGCCCAGGCTCTGTTCGGTGTCCTCGATCGCGAGCGGGCCGCGCCGCTCGGCCATGGCGTCGCGCAGCAGGTCGGCGACGCCGGGGTCGTTGACGACGGGCGGGACGCCACGGACGTAGGTGACCTCGGACTTGGCGCGGTAGAGGTCGGCGATCTCCTGGATCGCGCCGTGCACCAGGTCGGGCGCCTCCCGCCAGGCCTTGAGGTCCAGGCAGCGCACGGTCCCGGACAGCTCGGCGTGCTGCGGGATCACGTTCGGCGCGTGGCCGGACTCGATGCGACCCCAGGTCACCGAGAGGCCCGAGCGGGCGTCGGCGCGGCGGGCGACGACGGCCGGGACCTCGGTGGCGACCTTGGCGGCGGCGGTGACGAGGTCGGTGGTGAGGTGCGGCCGCGCGGTGTGTCCGCCGGGCCCGTCGAGCGAGACCTCCAGGCGGTCGCAGGCTGAGGTGATGGGTCCGTGCCGCAGGCCGATGCGGCCCGCGTCGACGCGGGGGTCGCAGTGCACGGCGATGATCTTCCCTACGCCGTCGAGGACGCCCTCCTTGATGGCGTCGGCGGCGCCGCCCGGCAGGACCTCCTCGGCGGGCTGGAAGATCAGCCGCACCGCGAAGGGCAGCTGCCCCTTGCGCGCCAGGTCCGCGAGGACCAGGCCGGCGCCGAGGACGACGGTGGTGTGCACGTCGTGCCCGCAGGCGTGGGCGCGGTCGGGCACCGTGGAGCGGTAGGGCACGCCGAGCTTGGTGTCGGGGATGGGCAGCGCGTCGATGTCGGCGCGCAGGGCCAGCATGGGGCGCACGCCGTCCCACTCCCCCACGTCGCAGACGAGCCCTGTGCCGGCCTTGAGCACCCGGGGGGCGAGACCCGCCTCCTCCAGCCGGGTCTTGATGGCGGCGGTGGTACGGAACTCCTGGTTGCCGAGCTCCGGGTGCATGTGCACGTCACGGCGGAAGGCGACGAGTTCGGTGCGCAGCGCTTCGGGCAGCGCACCGGGAAGCGTCTGCGTGAGTGCGTACTCCGTTGCGGACAAGCCGTCGGACACCTCTTCGGTCGCACAGGACATCAGTTGGTTCACCCTTTGAAGGGTAGGGCGATGCAACGGCCAACTGACCCACGATCAACAAAAGTTCAGCCCGTTAGGGGAAGAAACAGTGGCCTCGTGGCGCATGGCCGCTGATCGGGATGGGTAAACATTCACGCCGCCACGGGGGATGCGTAAGCCGTCCGGCGCCTGTAGTAGGCGAGGGCGACCGCTGTCAGCAGGGGCGGCCAGGCGATCAGCGGTACATAGCAAAACACGAGCAGGGCGGTTTGCGCTGTACTGTCCGTCACACCCGCTTCGGCCCCCAATCCGGCGATCTGTGCGTAGAAGGCCCAGCCCATGAGCCCGAAGAGCCCGGCGGCGCCCAGCAGGGCCGGTACGACGGCGGCGAGCGGCCGCACCTGCCGACCGCCGAGCACGGGTACCCACCCGGGCACCACCTCACCCCACTGGCGCACCAGCCCGAGCGTGAGCAGCGCGAGCCCCTCGGAGACGAGGCTGAGCAGCAGGATGTACACGGCCTCTCCCGCACCGTGCTGCTCCTGCGCGGCGACGGGGAGCCCGGCTACCAGGGCGACCCGCCACAGCCCGGAGGGCAGGGTGGTCCACGGCACGGCGTGGGCGGCGAGGGCGGCCCAGCGGGGGACGTCGGGGAGTGCGGTGATTCTCAGCATGGGGTGATGCTGGCGCGGCGGCGGTGGGGGGCGCGTCGTCGTGGGGGCGCGTCCGGTGGCGGCGGGCTCCGCCGGACGGGGGAGGGAGCACTCCTCCCCCGACCTCCTCGCCCTCCTCGTACGCGCCCTCAGAGGGAGCCCTCCGCGCCCTCAGCCGGTGACCTCCCGCGCCGTCCGCGCGAAGGCCGCCACCACCCCCGTGTCGTGGCCGAGCCGCCACACCAGGCCGTAGCCCGTCGGCTCCGCGTCCGCGAAGGGGACGTACGCGACCCCCGGCCGGGCGTAGTACGTGGCCGTGTGGGCGGGGGCGAGGAACGCGCCCTTGCCCGCCGCCACCAGGATCAGGCCCTCCTGCATGTTGACCACCCCGGGGCCCCGCTCGATCGGGCGGCCGCTCGGGGTGCGGGCGGGGACGTGGTGCTCCAGCCAGTAGTCGGGGACCTCGCCCGCGAGGGTGAGGAGGGTCACGGCGGCGAGGTCCTCCAGGGTCACCGTGTCCCGGGCGGCCAGCGGGTGGGTGGCGGGCAGGGCGAGGACGCGGTCCTCGGCGAACAGCTGGGGCCCGATGCCGAGGTCCTCCTCCCGTACGGGAAGCTCGGTGAGCTGCACGTCGAACTCGCCTCTGCGTAGCTGCCCGTACGGATCGCCGAGCGGCACTTCGCACACCTCCACGGCGAGGCCGGGGTGGCTGACGCGCAGCGCCTCCGTCGCCTTCATCACGATCTCGCCGGTGAGCGGGTTGGAGAAGCCGACGTGCAGTACGCCCTCGATGCCGCGCGCGGTGGCCGCCGCCCGGTCCAGGCCCTCCTCGATGGCGCGGTGGTGGGGTGCCAGGTCGGCGCGCAGCTGCCGGCCGATCGAGGTGAGGGCGACGCGGCGGCTGGTGCGGGTGAACAGCGGGGCGCCCACGCGGCGTTCGAGCCGCTGGACGAGCTGGCTCACGCGGGCCTTGGAGAGCCTCATCCGCTCGGCGGTGCGGCCGAAGTGCAGCTCCTCGGCGAGGAGGAGGAAGCACTCCAGTTCGTCACGCTCGATCGGCATCGGTGCCCCCGGGTAGGTCGGATCGTTCAGCCTGCTTGAACGAACGTTGCGATCTTCGCCGTTGTTCCTCTTCCCCGCCCGGCCGAGGGTGATTGAGCAGACAACAACAGCTGCCAGTAGCGGGAGAGTTGAGACGTCATGAGTGCCAGTGCCCCGAGATCCACCGAAGAACGGCCGGCCACCGGCTGGACCCGCCGCCAATGGGGCGTCCTCCTCGTCCTGTGCGGGGCGATCTTCCTGGAGGGCGTCGACATCGCGATGCTCAACGTCGCCCTGCCCTCCATCCGCGCCGACCTCGGCCTGTCCACGGGCTCCTTGCAGTGGGTGATGAGCGCGTACGTCCTCGGGTACGGCGGCTTCATGCTGCTCGGCGGGCGCGCCGCCGACCTCTTCGGGCGCCGCCGGATGTTCGTGTTCTGGCTCTCCGTCTTCCTCGTCTTCTCCGGGCTCGGCGGGTTCGCCACCGAGGGCTGGACGCTGATCGTGGCGCGCTTCGTCACCGGGGTCGCCGCCGCCTTCATGACGCCCGCCGGGCTCTCGATCATCACCACCGGGTTCGCGGAGGGGCCGCAGCGCAGCAAGGCCCTGCTCTTCTACTCCGGTACCTCCGCCGGCGGCTTCTCGGTCGGGCTCGTCGTCGGCGGGCTGCTGACCTCGGCCGGCTGGCGCTGGGTGTTCTTCGCGCCGGTCGTGCTCTCCGCGGTGATCCTCCTGGCGGCCCTCGCCTTCGTACCGAAGTCGGCGCGTCCCGAGCGGGTGGCCGGACAGGGGTTCGATCTGGCGGGCGGATTGACCATCACCTCCGCCATCGTGCTGCTCGTCCTCGGCGTGGAGCGCGCCGCGCACACCCCAGCCGCCTGGACGGCGGCCACGATCGGCGCCGGTCTCCTCCTCGTCGCCGCGTTCGTCGCGGTCGAGCGGCGCTCGCCGGCCCCGCTGGTGCGGCTCGGCATCCTGCGGAGCGGCGGCCTCGTGCGCGCCAACCTCTCCGCGCTGCTCTTCGCCGCGGGCTTCTTCGGTTTCCAGTTCCTGGTGGTGCTCTACCTCCAGGAGCTGCGGGAGTGGTCGACGCTCCGGACCAGTTTCGCGATGCTGGTCATGGGCATCGACGCGATCCTCTCCCCCCTCCTCACCCCCAGGCTGGTGAACCGCTTCGGCAACGCCCGGGTGATCTTCGGCGGACTGCTCCTCGCCGCGCTCGCCTACGCCCTGTTCCTGCCGGTCGCCGCCGACTGGACGTACGCGATGATGCTCCCGAGCCTGGTCGTCGTCGGCCTCGCGTTCTCGCTGGCGTACGGCCCGCTCACCATCGTCGCCACCGAGGGCGTCGCCGAGGAGGAGCAGGGTCTGGCCGGGGCGCTGCTCTACACGTCCTTCCAGTTCGGCGCGGCGCTCGGCCTCTCGGCGGTCACGGCGGTCAACGTCGCGGCGACGGCGTCCGGTTCACCGGCGGCCGTGCTCGACGGCTACCGAGCGGCCCTGTGGGTCCCGCTGGCCGCCGCCCTGCTGGCCGCGGTGATCAGCGCCTTCGGGCTGCGGATGAAGCGAAGTGCGCTGCCCGAGCCGGTGGTGGCGCCTAGTCTGCGGGCATGACCGGCAGCGCGAAGACGGATACGTGGAAGGCCGACGGCGTCGGAGTCCTGCGGTTGCCCTCCGGACGGCTCGTCCGGGGGCGGGGGCTTCGGCGCCCGCTTCCCGACGGTGACGTGCCCGATCTCGGCGTCTACCTCCTCGGCAAGCAACCGCCCGAAGTCCCCTGGGAGGCGAAGTGGCTGGCCTGGCCCGACTTCCGGCTGCCGGGTGATCGCGCGCTGGCGCGGGAGGTGCTGCGCGAGGCGTGGGAGCGGGCCGCCGAGGAGCGTGTCGAGGTGGCCTGCGGGGGCGGACGGGGGCGGACCGGGACCGCCCTCGCCTGTATCGCCGTCCTGGACGGGGTGCCCGCCGCGGAGGCCGTCGCCTTCGTACGGGCGCACTACGACCGGCACGCGGTGGAGACACCCTGGCAGCGGCGGTACGTGGCACGGTTCAGCGCCTGAGGCGCCTCCTCACCCCGGCGCCGGTGACCCCACGCCCCGCGGGCCGCCCGCCGAGGTGATGACGGACGTCAGCCGGTGCACGTCCCGCGCCGTCCCCGTCACTCCGGACAGGAAGCCCTGCGCGCGCGGCGAGGCGTTCTGCGTGAGCCACGCCGGGTCGATGTCGCAGACCGCCACCTTCACGTCCGTGCCCGCCAGGGCCAGGGGCAGGGTGTGGACGACCGTGGAGGGGAAGCTGAGGATCGTACGGCTGATGGGGCCGCGGCGGGCGATCAGCTCCAGGGGGAGGTCGGGGCGCACCACCTGGAGGCCCGTCTCCACCGCGAGCCGGTGCAGCTTGTCGGAACTCTCGCGGCGGTGGGCGAAGTAGCGCGTGGCCCCGTGGGTCAGGGAGAGGGCGCGGACCGCTTCCACATAGCGGTCGAGGTCCACCACGCCCGTCTCGACGAGGGACGTGCCGACCAGGTCGGCGCCGCGCGTGATGCGGGGCGGGCCGAAGCGCTCTCTGGTCCAGGCGAAGGCGTTGACGGTGAGGGTGACGCCGGGCGGCGCCTGGTCGATCGGCATGGAGGAGAAGACCTCCACCGTGCGCGCCCCGCCGGGGGTGAGGCGCCGCCGGGCCGAGGCCGAGACCGGCGCGAAGACCAGGTCGCGGGGCCCGGGGCGGCCGCCCTTGCGGTGCCAGCGCACAAGGCGCTCACCGCGGGCCAGCTGGGAGATGAACTCCATGGTCGCCGTGCCGTCGTCGACCACCACCAGCGAGCGGGCGCGGGTGATGGTCAGCAGGAGCTGTACGTAGCGGGAGAACGGGTCTCCTATGACGACCCGGTCCGCCTTGCGCAGCGCGCCCGCCAGGCCGCCGATCGTCTGGAAGGGGGCGCTCGCGCCGCCGCGCGCCTCCTCCCAGCGGACCTCGACGCCCTCGTCGCGGGCGAGCTGCGCCATGCGGCGCAACTGACCCCGGGTCATGGGGTCGTTGGGCGAGAGGACGACGACGGTGAGCCCCCCGGCCGGGCCGGTCGCGGCCGCCGCGTGCGCCCACTCCAGTACGTTCAGCAGCTGAACAGGGCTCTCCACGAAGGCGAGCGTGGAGGGGGCGGTGGCGCCGGCGGCTCGGGGACTCATCGTCGTCTCGTCCGTATCCCGGTAACCTGTGGGCGCTCAGACCGCGACCGGCTCGGCGCCGGTGGTCTCCGACTCCGCCACGACGCCCGCGACGCGGCGCAGCTTCTTCATCGGGCCCAGCTCCGACTCGTACACCTTCTTGACGCCGTCGCCGAGGGAGGCCTCGATGGTGCGGATGTCGCGGACCAGGCGGGTCAGGCCCTGCGGCTCCACGGAGGCGGCCTGGTCGGAGCCCCACATGGCGCGGTCGAGGGTGATGTGGCGCTCGACGAACGTGGCGCCGAGGGCGACGGCGGCCAGCGTCGTCTGGAGGCCCGTCTCGTGGCCGGAGTAGCCGATCGGGACGTTCGGGTACTCCTGCTGGAGGGTGTTGATCACGCGCAGGTTCAGCTCCTCGGCCTTGGCCGGGTACGTCGACGTGGCGTGGCAGAGCAGGATGTTGTCGGAGCCGAGGACCTCGACGGCGTGGCGGATCTGCTTCGGCGTCGACATGCCGGTGGAGAGGATGATCGTGCGGCCGGTGGCGCGCAGGGCGCGCAGCAGCTCGTCGTCCGTGAGGGAGGCGGAGGCGACCTTGTGGGCGGGCAGGTCGAACTTCTCCAGGAAGGCGACGGCCTCGGTGTCCCACGGGGAGGCGAACCAGTCGATGCCGCGCTTGGCGCAGTGCTCGCTGATCGCCTGGTACTCGGACTCACCGAACTCCACGCGGTGGCGGTAGTCGATGTACGTCATGCGGCCCCAGGGGGTGTCGCGCTCGATGTCCCACTGGTCGCGCGGCGTGCAGATCTCCGGGGTGCGCTTTTGGAACTTGACCGCGTCGCACCCGGCCTCGGCGGCCACGTCGATCAGCTTGAACGCGTTCTCCAGGTCACCGTTGTGGTTGATGCCGATCTCGCCGGTGATGTAGACGGGCCGGCCGGGCCCTGCCGTCTTCGAACCGAACTGACGCAGACGGGAGTTGGCGCCGATGGGTGTGACGGAGGTGAGGGAGCTCATGGCAGGAACGTTCCTTAACTGTGGAGGGAGTCGAGAGAGGGGCCGAGGATCCAGGTGGCGATCTCTCGGATCGCGCCTTCACCGCCGGGGAGGGTGGTGACCGCGCGGGCCGCGCCGCGCACGACGTCGTGGGCGCTGCCGACCGCCACGGGCCAGCCCACGAGGGCGAAGCACGGGAGGTCGTTGACGTCGTTGCCGACGTAGAGCACGCGCTCGGGCGCGATGCCCTGCTCCTCGCACCACTGCTTCAGTGCGAGGTCTTTCCGGTCGATGCCGTGCAGGACCGGAAGCTTGAGCTTCCTTGCGCGCGCGGCGACGACCGGGTTCTGTTCCGTGGACAGGATCAGCATGTGCAGGCCGCTCTTGCGCAGGGCCGCGATGCCGAGGCCGTCGCCGCGGTGCACGGAGACGAATTCCCGTCCCTCGGAGTCGATCAGCACCCTGTCGTCGGTCTGGGTGCCGTCGAAGTCGAGGACGACCGCGTCGATGTCGGCGGCGGTCGGAAGCGCCTGCGCGTGGTCCGCGTCGAAGAGCGGGGCCAGTGCGCGGGCGCGGGCGAGGTCGTGCGGGTCGTCGACCTCCAGGACGCGGGCCGGGTCGGTGCGGACCGGCTCGGTGTGGCCGAAGAAGCGGTGCTTGTGGTCACGGAAGCCCGCCGCGTCCATGGCGTAGGCGGCGCCGGTCTCCAGGAGGTCCTGGGGGCGGTCCTGGCGGCGCGGGCGGAAGGACTTGTCGTGGTTGACGCCGTAACCGCCGCGGGTGCGGATGGAGTTGGCCAGGGTCGCCGTGCCGCCCAGGGAGTCGGTGCGCTGGGCGGGCACGTCGGCGGGGCCGTCGGCGTCGTCGGCCGCGTCGCGCCAGATGAAGCCGTGGAAGGGGGCGACGGTGACGGCCGTGTCGGCGCCGTTCTCGACGACGGCGGCGGCCACCCCGTCGATGTCCTCGTGGGTCAGGAAGGGGCTGGTGCACTGCACGAGCAGGACGACGTCGACGCGGGTGCCGTGCAGGGCCTCGTGGGCGTCCATCGCGTGCAGGACGGCGGCCTCGCTGGTCGCGGTGTCCCCTGCGATGGCGGCGGGGCGCAGTACCACCTCGGCGCCGGCGGCGCGGGCGGCCTCGGCGATCACGTGGTCGTCCGTGGAGACCACGACGTCCGTGACGAGCCGTGCGGCCAGGCACGCGCGGATGGCGCGGCCCACCAGCGGCACGCCGCCGACCGGGGCGAGGTTCTTGGCGGGCACACCCTTGGAGCCGCCGCGGGCGGGGATGACGGCGAGGACGCGGCGGGCCTGCGCACTCGCTGGGCCGGGGTGGGACATGGGGGCTCCTGAGGGTGGGAGGTCGTGGGAGTTCACAGCTCGCCCATCCGCCGGATGACGGGGGCCACGCGCTGCACCCCGTGGCGGTAGGCCCCGCGGGCGGCGCGGCGCACGATCTGCCGTACGGGGCCCGGGTCCCTGTCGGCCGCCGGGGCGCCCGGCAGCGGGGAGCCGTCGGGGCCGAGGTGGTGGCGGGCGAGGATGCCGGGCAGATAGCCGCGGGCGGTGGTGAGGCTGTAGTAGGGCTTCAGGGGCGGGATGCGGCCGGCCGCGGCGTCGGCGAGGAGGCCGGTGACCTTCTCCCGTGCCGCGTCGAAGGCCCGCTCGTACGCCCCGTCGGCGGCGACGCCCTGCCGGGCCAGCCAGCGCTCGTCGGGCACGGGCAGGTGGCCCGCGTCCAGTTGGTCCCAGGAGGCGAGGCACCCGGAGCCGGTGAAGTGGTGGTTGCCGAGCGCCTCGCGCACCCCGAGGTCGGTGAGGACCGCGGTGGGGATGCGGCGGTGCAGCGACTCCAGGGCGGCCGTGGAGCTGACGGTGACCAGCAGGTCGGTGCGGTCGAGGACCTCGCCCATGTGGCCGTAGACGAGGCGGCAGTTGGCGGGCAGGCCGCCCTCCAGCCGCTGCGCCAGCTTCTGGTAGGGCAACTCCTCGATGTGTGTGGTGTGCTCGCCGGGCTTGCTGCGCAGCTTGAGCAGGACCTCACGGTCGGGGTGCAGCCGGGCGTGGTCGGCGAGGCGGCGCAGCAGGTACGTGCGGTGCGCGGCGCTGTCCGGTACGGAGGGCTGGGCGGCGAAGACGACCGTGTACGGGTCGTGCCCGGCGTAGGGCGCGCCGCCGAGGAAGGGCAGCGCGGCCTCCGTGACCGACGAGGCGTCGGCGCCCACCCCCTCGTACACCGCGCGGAAACGTTCCGCGTCCTGGCGGGAGTTGGCGAGGACGACGTCGGCGCCGTGCCGCAGGAGGAGGCCGTCGGCGAGCTTCTCGTAGACGACGCCGACGTAGCCGGTGACGACGACGGGGCGCTTCGGCGCGGTGCCGGTGAGGCGGGCGTCCTCGGTGAGGCGGGCGAGTCCGTGCAGCACCGCCTGGACCGCCCCGCCCACCAGGGCGAGCACGATCACGTCGGGCGCGTCCCGCTCCATCTCGCGCAGGAACTCGACGGCGGTGACCTCGCGCAGGCTGTCCGCGCGCACCCCCACCTCTTCGAGCTGCCGGGGCGTCGGGGTGGCCCGGCCGCGGAGCAGGAATCCGCTGAGCCGATGGCCGTCGGACTCGGGCCGACTGTCCGATACGATGCGGTTCGCGGTGAGAGCGCCCCATTTCCATCGCGTATCGGAATCGGCGAGTACGGCCACCCGCAGCGGGTTTCGGTTACTTGCTGGCACGCCCCAGACGCTAGGAAGCCATTTCGATTCGCGGCCCAACTCAGGTGCAACAAACGGTTAACAGCACGCCGACGAATGGCGAATCAGCCCGGGAATGGGCGCCTCGGCAGCCTGGTTAACCATTCCGCCACGCGTCGTTCACCTGGCATCCCACTGCGGGTCGACACGAATGACGGGCCGACACCTAACGTCACCCACGTGGTTAAGCTCTCCGTCATCGTGCCGTTCTACAACGTGCAGCAATACGCGCCCGACACCCTGAGGAGTCTGCGCGCGAACACGCGCGACGACTTCGAATTCATTCTCGTCGACGACTGTTCGCGCGACGGGACTCCGGACATCCTGGAGCGAGCGGCGCGCGAGCTGCCGGGCGCCGTCCACCTCAGACATGAGAGGAACGGCGGGCTCGCGACCGCCCGCAACACGGGCCTCGACGCGGCGCGCGGCGAGTACCTCACCTTCCTGGACGGTGACGACTGGCTCGCCCCCGGCTATTACGAGCAACTGCTTTCCTCCATCGAGGAGTTGGGGTGCGACTTCGTCCGTACCGACCATGTGCAGTGCACCGCGCGGGCCCGTTCGGTCCACCGCGTCCCGCACGGCAGGCGCGGCGTCGTGATGAGCCCGCGCGAGGTGATACTCCCCGCCGACCGGTCGACGTCCGTCGACTACGCGTACGCCTGGGCCGGCATCTACCACCGCCGGCTCGCCGACGCGGGCCTGCTGCACTTCACCGACGGCCTGCGCACCGCGGAGGACCGGCCCTGGATCTGGCGGCTGCACCGGGAGGCGGAATCCTTCGCCGCCGTCGGTCTGCTCGGGGTTTTCTACCGGCGCGGGGTCGCCTCGTCGCTCACCCAGATCGGCGACGTGCGCCAACTCGATTTCATCAAGGCATTTGACCAGGTGATACGGGAAACCGCGTCGGACCGGGATGCCGAAAAACTCCTGCCGAAGGCCGTGCGCACTTATTGTGCGATCATCTCCCACCATTTGGGATCCATCGAAAGGTTCGAGCCATCCGTGGCGCGCAAATTGAAGTCAATGAGTGCGGCCGCGCTGAAGCGGATGCCGCAGGGCGTTCTGGACGAAGCCCTCGACTCCATGGACCTCCAGCGGGCGACCCGGCTGCGCAGGCTGCGCCGTCGGCCCGTCTCGGCGGAGGTGGCCGCGTAATGCCGACCCAGATCTTTCTGGCGTCCACGCTGTACGGCGTCGCGACGCTCGCCGCCGCCCTGGACGCCGGCCGGTTCGGGCCCGCCGACCGCCGTGTCCTGCTGGTCAGCAACAACGCGGCGATCCCGGAGACGACGACCCCGCTCGACGAGATGCCGGGATTCGCGCGGCTGCGCGGCCGGTTCGACGACGTACGCTCCTGGAACGAGGCCATCTCCCCCTTCCACCCGGGCGGTTGGGCCCCGCGCGGCGACGACGTCGTGCTGTGGGAGCGGTACGTGCGGATGCTCTGGGACCTCGGCGACGACCGGGTCGAGCTGGCCGTCGAGTCGATCCAGGTGAACCCGGCGCTCGCCCTCACCCAGATCTTCACCGGCGCCCCCGTGGACGTCTACGCCGACGGCCTGATGAGCTACGGCCCCACCCGCAACAAGATCGACCCACTGGTCGGCACGCGCGTGCGGCGCCTGCTCCACCTGGACCTGGTGCCGGGCCTCACCCCGCTCCTGCTCACCGAGTTCGGCGTCGAGCCGGAGATCGTGCCGACCGAAGCGTTCGTGAAAGTCCTCGGTGAACTCGGTGAACCCGGCGCGGACAGTGCCGGCTTGCCCGACATCGAGGCGCCCGCCCTCGTCCTCGGCCAGTACCTCTCCGCCCTGAACATCCTCACCCCCGAGGAAGAGGAGGAGCTGCACGTCCGCATGGTGCGCGGCGCCGCCGAACTGGGTCACACCCAGGTGGTGTTCAAGCCCCACCCCACCGCACCCGCCCGCTGGTCGCGCATCCTGGAGAAGGAGGCGCGGGCGATCGGGGTCGAGCTGACGGTACTCGACTCCCCCGTCCTCGCCGAGGTGCTCTACCAGCGGATGCGCCCCACGCTCGTGATCGGCTGCTTCTCCACAGCGCTGCTCACGGCGTCCGCGCTCTACGGCCTGCCCGTCGCCCGCACCGGCACGGACCTCCTCCTGGAGCGCCTCGCGCCCTACCAGAACAGCAATCGCGTCCCCGTCACCATCGTCGACGCGCTGCTGCCCGAGCTGACGGACCGGGCGGCGGTCACCGAGCGGCGGGCGGCCCTCGGCACCGGCGAGCTGACGAACCTCCTCAAGGCCGTCGGCTTCGCGATGCAGCCGCAGATCTACCCCGGCCTGCGCCCCGACGCCGAGCGCTATCTCGCGCGGAACCTCGGCCCGGACACCTGGCGCTACTTCAAGCGGCGCCGCCTCACCGCGCTCGCCCTGCCCGGGGCACTGCCCTCGCAGCTGGCGTTCATCCCGCGCAACGCGGCGGTGCGGCGCGTGGCGCGCCGGGCCCGTTCGGTGCAGCGCTCCATCAAGCGGACCGCCCTCGGATGACCGCCCCCGCACCCACGCTCCCCAGGGCGGCACCGGGAGCGCGCACCGGCACGCCCGCGCCCACCGTCGTGCGCGCGCGGGCGAAGCCCCGGCTGCGCGCCCTGGACGGGCTGCGGCTGATCGCCGCGCTCATGGTCGCCGCCTACCACTACGGCGGGCGTGACGGCGAGATATCCGAGGCCTGGGGCAGCTCCCCCAGGCTTCAGTTCCCCACCGCCCACGCGTGGTTCGCGTACGGCTGTCTCGGCGTCCAGATCTTCTTCGTGATCAGCGGCTTCGTCATCTGCATGAGCGGCTGGGGCAGACCTCTGCGCTCCTTCTTCGCCTCCCGCGCCGCCCGCCTGCTGCCCTCCTACTGGGCGGCGGTCCTCCTGGTGACGGCGGTCTTCGCGCTGCCCGTCGTGGCGTACGAGGCGGTCTCGCCCAGCGACGTGCTGGTGAACCTCACCATGCTCCAGCAGCCGCTGGGCGCGGACCGGGTCCTCGGCGTGTGCTGGACCCTCTGGGCCGAGCTGCGCTTCTACGCGCTCTTCGCGCTCTGTGTCGTACTGCCGGGCGCGACCCGCGCCCGCGTGATCCTGTTCTGCGCGGTGTGGACCCTGGCGGCAGCGGTCTCCGAGGCCGCGAACGAGCCGTTGCTCGACCTCGTCCTCATGCCGCAGTTCGCGCCCTACTTCATCGGCGGCATCGGCATCTACCTCGTCCACCGCGACCGCCGCGACCTCACCGCGTGGGGCATCGTGGGCGTCAGCTGGCTGACCGGCCAGCATTACGCGGTCACCCAGCTGTGGCACGAGCCGGACCCGGCCTCCTTCTCGCACCGCTCCTCGCTCGTGATCATCGCGATCGTCACGGCGGGCTTCGCGGCGGTGCTGCTGATCGCGCTCGGCCACCTGGACCGGCTGAACTGGCACCGGCTGACGGTGGCGGGAGCCCTCACGTACCCCTTCTACCTGGTGCACGAGCACCTGGGCTGGGTCGTCGTCCGGGCGTTGCACCAGGTCTTCGGTCTGCCGGCGTCACCGGCCTTCGCCCTGACGATCGCCGCGATGCTGGCCCTGGCGTGGCTCCTGAACCGGTGCGTGGAGGAACGGCTCACCCCGGCGATCCGCAAGGGCCTCGGCACCCCGAGGGCGTAAAAGGGGTCCTTGACCTCAAGTCGACTTGAGGTTCTACCTTCACCTCCATGACGACCTTCGCGTACTCACACAGCGACGCCGACCTGCTCAACCAGCCCATCGGATACTGGAGTTCGGCCGCGGGCGCCGCCGTGGTCAACCACATCCGCACCGCCCTCGCCGAACTCGGCCTCACCCAGCCCCAGTGGTGGATCCTCAACCAGCTCCTGGACACGCCGCCGGAGGGCCGCGACCGCGACGAGGTCGTGGCGGTCCTCAAGGGGTATCTCGAAACCGGCGAGGGCGCCCTGCTGCACAACATCGCCGCCCTGCACGACCGCGGCCTGGTCACCGAGGACGCCGCGGGCCGCATCGCCCTCACCGACGCGGGGCGCGAGCTGCGGGACCGCGTCGCCGAGCGGCAGCGGTCGATCCTCGCGGAGATCCGCGAGGGCGTCACGGACGAGGAGTACGTCCGGACGCTGAAGGTCCTCCAGCGGATGATCCACAACGTGGGGGGCACCGCCTGGCACCACTGAGCCGCCCGGCCGGCCCGGGTGGCCGGGCGGGCCGGGCCCCCCGGTCGACGTGTCCTGTACAGGGGTCAGAACGCGTCGACCGGGACGTACGCGCCCCACACCTCCCGCAGCGCCCCGCACACCTCGCCCACCGTCGCCCGCGCCCGCAGGGCGTCCTTCATCGGGTAGAGGACGTTCGCGTCACCCTTCGCCGCCTCCTTCAGGGCCGCGAGGGCCGTGTCCACCGCCCGCTGGTCGCGGTCCGCGCGCAGGCGGGCGAGGCGGGCGGCCTGCCCGGCCTCGATGGCCGGGTCCACGCGCAGCGGCTCGTACGGCTCCTCCTCGTCGAGCCGGAAACGGTTGACGCCGACGACGACCCGCTCGCCGCTGTCCGTCTCCCGCGCGATGCGGTAGGCGTTGCGTTCGATCTCGCCCTTCTGGAAGCCCCGCTCGATGGCGTGCACCGCCCCGCCCAGGTCCTCGACGCGCTCCATCAGCCGGAGCGCCGCCGCCTCCACGTCGTCCGTCATGCTCTCCACGACGTACGACCCGGCGAAGGGGTCCACGGTCGCGGTCACGTCCGTCTCGTACGCGAGGACCTGCTGGGTGCGCAGCGCCAGCCGGGCCGACTTGTCGGTGGGGAGCGCGATCGCCTCGTCGAAGGAGTTGGTGTGCAGCGACTGGGTGCCGCCGAGGACCGCGCCGAGGCCCTGGACGGCGACCCTGACCAGGTTCACCTCGGGCTGCTGGGCGGTGAGCTGGACGCCCGCCGTCTGCGTGTGGAAGCGCAGCATCAGCGACTTCGGGTTCCGCGCACCGAACTCCTCCCGCATGACGCGAGCCCAAATGCGCCTGGCGGCACGGAACTTGGCGACCTCCTCCAGGATCGTCGTACGCGCCACGAAGAAGAAGGACAGGCGCGGCGCGAAGTCGTCCACGTCCATGCCCGCCGCGACCGCCGTACGGACGTACTCGATGCCGTCGGCGAGGGTGAAGGCGATCTCCTGCGCGGGCGAGGCTCCCGCCTCCGCCATGTGGTAGCCGGAGATCGAAATGGTGTTCCACCGCGGGATCTCGGCCTTGCAGTACTGGAAGATGTCCGCGATCAGGCGCAGGGAGGGCTGGGGCGGGAAGATGTACGTGCCGCGCGCGATGTACTCCTTCAGCACGTCGTTCTGGATCGTCCCGGTGAGGCGGCTCGCGTCGATTCCCTGTTCCTCGGCTACCAGTTGGTACATGAGGAGCAGCAGTGCGGCGGGTGAGTTGATCGTCATCGACGTCGAGACCTTGTCCAGCGGGATGCCGTCGAACAGCACCCGCATGTCCTCGACGGAGTCGATCGCGACCCCGACCTTGCCGACCTCGCCGTGCGCGAGGGGCGCGTCGGAGTCGTGGCCCATCTGGGTCGGCAGGTCGAAGGCGACCGACAGGCCGGTCGTGCCGTGCTCGATCAGCTGCCGGTAGCGGGCGTTGGACTCCGCGGCGGTGCCGAAGCCCGCGTACTGGCGCATCGTCCAGGGGCGGCCGGTGTACATCGTCGGGTAGACACCGCGCGTGTACGGGTACGCGCCGGGGGCGCCGAGCTTCTGCGCGGGGTCCCAGCCCTCCAGGGCCTCGGGGCCGTACACGGGCTCGATGGGCAGTCCTGACTCCGACTCGTGTGTCATGGCACCAGCTTGCGCCCACCCGCGGGACGCGTCACGCGCGGCAAACCGGGAAACACTTCCAGAAGTGATGTCCAGGGGCATGGGGGCGTGATGGGCAGGGGTGTGACGGGCAGGAGTGTGACGGGCAGGGGCGCGCTGTCGGTGGGTGCCGTGACGGTGCTCGCGCTGGTCGCGGGGTGCAAGGCGGTGGCGGTCGACACGGATGGCGGGCGGCCGGTTGAGGAGGGGCCGAGGGGCGGGACGGCGGGCGGAACGGCGGACGGGGACGGAAAGCCCAGCGCCTCCGCCGCGCCGGCCGCGCCCGGCGCGGCGCCCGTGCCCAGGACCCTCATGCGGGAGGGCGAGCGCGGCGGGCAGGTGCGGGAGCTCCAGGCCAGGCTCCGGCAGATCGCCTGGTTCTTCGAGTACCCCTCGGGGACGTACGGCGCGTCCACGGTCAGCGCGGTCGAGGGGTTCCAGGCCAAGCGCGGCCTGCCCCGCACCGGCAGGACGGACACCGTCACCTGGCAGCGGCTGCTGGCCATGACGCGCGAGCCGACGCGGTACGAGCTGTACGCGGGCGGCGGGATGCCGCCGGCCGCGCCGGACAAGCGGTGCCTGACCGGGCGGGTCCTGTGCCTCGCCAAGAGCAGCCGGACGCTCACGTGGATGGTCGACGGCAAGGCCGTATCGACGATGGACGTGCGCTTCGGCTCGCAGTACACGCCGACGCGCGAGGGCACCTTCCGCGTGTACTGGAAGTCCCGGCACCACGTCTCGACGCTCTACGACACCCCCATGCCGTACGCGATGTTCTTCAGCGGCGGCCAGGCGGTGCACTACTCGGCGGACTTCGCGGCAAGGGGGTACGCAGGCGGGTCGCACGGCTGTGTGAACGTACGGGACGAGAAGAAGATCGCGAGTCTCTTCGCCCAGGTACGGAAGGGCGACCGGGTCGTCATCTACAAGTGAGGGCCCCGGACCCAGGTCCCAGGGCCCCGCGATAAAGCGGCGTGGGCGGGATCGGGGGAACGTATCCCGCCCACGCCGAGGGCACGGAGCCGAAGGTACGGGGGGAACCCCCGGCTCGTGCGTGGGCCGATGACCAGTCGGCTCATTTCTTACTGCGTCGCGGCTTCAAAAAACGTCACACCTCGCGGCGGAATCTTTTCGGAACCCTAGGGCGTGGCCGCGCAGGCGGGACTTTGCGGGCAGGCCCTAGTGGTGGGGCAGTGTCGGCAGGGCGCTGTACGAACCCGTCGGGGTCGGGCCGGGGAGGCCGGGGGGCGGGACGGGGGCGCCGCCGGTGTCGCCGCCCGAGCCGTTCTCGCCACCGCCGTCGCCGTCGCCGTGGTGGTCACCACCACCGGAGCCGCCGCCATTGCCGTGGCCGCTGCCGTTGCCCTGGCCGCCGCCGCCCGTGCCGCCGAGGACCCGGCCGCAGAACTCCTCCACCCGGGCCGAACCCCTGGCGGCCTCTTCGAGGTGGCGCCGCTTGGCGCCCTGGAGATCGCCGCTGCGGTAGGCGCGGCAGGCGGTCAGCACCGTGCGGTACCAGTCCTTGCCGTCCGTGCGCGGCAGCGTCGCGTCGGGGCCGGGCCGCCGCGTGACCCCGTCGGAGTGGCCGCCGTCGGCCTCCGCCTCGGGGGGCGTACGGGACTCCGGCTCACGGGTGGGTCCGTCGTCGGGCGGCGTGGTGTCGTCAGGCACCAGGTTCTCGGAGGGCTCCTCCGTCCGGCCCGACGGGGAGGTCCGCGGCTCCTCGGGGGTGGCGACGGACGACGCGGACGCGACCGGGCCCGGCTCGCCGTGTCCGCCGTGTCCGCCGAACGGCGAGGGCAGCACCCCCGACGACGCGGCAACGGCGACGCCGCCGATCATGCAGCCCGCGAGCGCCGCGGCGAGTCCGAAGCGCACCGGCTTGCCCCAACGGCTCGGCCGGGGCCGGTCGGCGGCACGGCTCAGGCGTACGGTTTCGGCCGCGGCGGCCTCATGGGCGGACGTCGCGTACGCGGCCGAGCGGTGGCCGCCCCGCGCGGCGCCGGCCCGTACGGACTCCTCCCGTGCCGACTCCGCCCGTGCGGCGCGGAACGCGGCCAGCGCGGCGGCCTCGCCCGGGAGTTCCCCCGCGGCGGCACCGGCTTCGCCGGGCGCCGTCGGCCCGTCCGTGGCGGCCAGCGCGCCGAGCGCCTGGGCGAGCCGGTCGGCCTGCGCGCGTGCGTGAGGGTCGACGCCTTCGAGGGGCTCCCCGCGCAGCAGACGCTCCGCCGTGTCGCGGTCCAGCCACTTGTCCTGCTCGTCGGCCATCACATGTCCTTCTGCGTCCGCGTACGCGATTGCGTCACACCGGCGGACGTCACCGCGCGGCCGCGCGGCTCTCTCTGAGGGGGCACCGCGCCGAGTGCTTGCGCGGGGTCCGCGGGGTCCGCGCCGAGCAGCTCGGCGAGCCGCTTCAGGCCGCGGTGCGCCGCCGTGCGGACGGCTCCCGGACGCTTGCCGAGGGTCTGCGCCGCGCTCTTGGCGTCCAGGCCCACGACGACTCTGAGGACCACGGCCTCGGCCTGGTCCTGCGGGAGCTTCGCTATCAGCGCCAGGGCGTCGCCGGTGGCCAGGGACTCCATCGCCTCGCCCGCGGTGTCCGCGTCGGCGGGCCTGCCGGTCAGCTCGGTCTCGTCGCCGCCTATCGCCGGGCGGCGGCCCCGCATGCGTATGTGATCCAGGGCGCGGTTGCGCGCGATGCGCGCGGCCCAGCCCCGGAAGCGGTCCGCGTCGCCACTGAACCGGTCCAGGTCGCGCGCTATCTGGAGCCAGGCCTCGGAGGCGACGTCCTCCGCGTCCGCGTCGGCGACCAGCGTGCGTACGTATCCCAACAGCCGCGGGTGCACAGCGCGGTACACAGTCCGGAACGCGCTCTCGTCCCCGTCCTGTGCCGCAAGCACCGCGGCGGTCAGCTCCGCGTCGTCCCCCAGCACTCTCTCAATCCTGCCACTCGGAGATCTGCGCCCGGCCCCGGCGCGAACCAGCACGCTACGGCCTTGTCAGGCCCTACGTCCATGTTTGTACAACGTGCAACTAGCGGGTGACAGAACGCGGTGTGACAGAAAACGCACGCGCGGCGCTGAAGGGAGTACGGACCGCACGCCGGTTCGTACCGTGTGCCGGCCGGGGCCTCTCCTGTGGGGGGTGGCGGCCCCGGTCGTGCCGCGGGTCGGAGGTCGTGCCGCGGGTCGGACCGGTGGTCACGGGAGTTCCTTCAGCACCTCCAGGGTGCGGCCCATCAGCCCGGGTACGTCCGCGTCGCGTGCCCCGTCGAGCTGCCAGCGGCCGATCTGCACGGAGGCGTCGACGACCATCCGCACGCGCGGCATGCGACGGTCGCGGTAGGCGGTGAGCGTGCTCTCCAGGGAGGCGCCCCAGGCGTCGTCCGGGCTGAGCAGTTCGGCGAGAACGGACGCGTCCTCCAGTGACATGGCCGCGCCCTGGGCGAGGGTGGGCGGGCAGCCGTGGGCGGCGTCGCCGACGAGCACGACCCGGCCGCGGTGCCAGGCGCCTTCCACCAGATGCCGGTCGAACCAGGTGTAGTTGACCTGCGCCGGGTCGGTGAGGGACGCCCGGATCTCGTTCCAGAAGCCGCCGTAGCCCTCGGCGAGGTGCCGCATCCGCGCGGCGTACGACGCCGGGTCGATGGAGGCCCGGTCGCGGTTCCGTTCGACGAGGAAGGCGTAGACGGTGGTGTCGCTGGTGGGGCAGAACCCGGCGATGTAGGCGGGGCCGCCGTAGGCGAGATGGGCGCGGGTGACACCGGCCGGCCGGGGCGCGGGGGCCCGCCAGATCGCCATGCCGGTCGGGACCGGCCCGTCGGTGACACCGATGAGACCGCGCGTGCGGGAGTTCAGCCCGTCGGCGGCCACCACCAGGTCGTACCGGCTCGACGTGCCGTCCGTGAAGGAGACGTCGACACCCGTGGCGTCCTGCGTCAACGTCTCGATGGTGCAGCCGAGCCGGACCCGGGTGCCCGAGGCCCGTACGGCGCGCATGAGGATCCCCTGGAGCGCGGGACGCCGCATGCCGACCATCGCCGGGAGGTCGTCGCCGCCGGTGCGCGCGTCCTTCTTCGTGAAGAGCTCGGTGCCGTCGGGGGCGACGACGGTGACGCCGTCGCCGCTGAAGCCCTGGGCGCTCACCTGCTCCCAGACGCCGATCTCGCGCAGGACGCGCAGGGCGTTGCCCTGAAGGGTGATGCCGGAGCCTGTCGTGGCGTTCCAGTCGGCCTTGGCCTCGACGAGGTCGACGGCGACACCGGCGCCCCTGAGCAGGACGGCCAACGCGCTCCCGGAGGTGCCACCGCCGACGACCAGGACGGTACGGGCATGGGTACGGGCGCGGGTGCGAGTGCCGTTCACGCCTGCTGCGGGTTCCACGAAGATGTCCTCCCGATCGCGAGAGGTCTAATCTGGCCCGGGCCCAACCGATAAGGGAAATAGATTCGTTGGATGCCTTTCATCCATACCGTGAATGACGCGCGGTCATCGCGCCTGGGGACGCACCATGAACCTGGCCAGCCTGGACCTGAACCTCGTCACCGCTCTGCAAGCCCTCCTGGAGGAGCGCAACGTCACGCGCGCCGGGCTGCGCGTCGGGCTCAGCCAGCCCGCCATGAGCGCCGCCCTGGCCCGGCTGCGCCGCCACTTCGACGACGACCTGCTCTCCCGCGTGGGCAGCCGGTACGAACTGACCGCCCTGGGCCAGGTCCTCCTGGACCGCAGCGCCACCGCCTGCGATGTGCTGGAGCGCGTCTTCACCAGCCAGGCCGACTTCGACCCGGCCCTGGAAGCCCACACGTTCACCCTCGTCGCCTCCGACTACGCGGTGGCCGTCTTCGGCGCCGAACTGGCCCGCACGGTCCACGCCGAGGCTCCGGGCATCCGTCTGCGCTTCCGGCAGCCGCCCGCGGACGTCACCGAGAACACCGGGACGCTGCTGAGCACGGTCGACGGGGTCCTCCTGCCGCACGGCGTCATCCGCGGCTTTCCCTCGGTCGACCTGTACCGCGACCGCTGGGTCGTCCTCGTCTCCGCCGACCATCCCGACGTGGGCGAACGCCTCACGCTCGACGACCTGCGCCGCTTGCCGTGGGTCACCTACCAGCGCACGTACGACGCGCCCGCGGTCCGCCAGCTCGGCATGCTGGGCATCGAAGCCAGGACGGAGGTGTCCGTGGACGGCTTCCTCGCGCTGCCCTCGCTCGTCGCCGGAACCCGCCGCGTCGCCCTCATCCAGGAACGGCTCGCCGACCGGCTGCGCGGTGTGGCTCCCGTACGCGTCATGGAGTGCCCCTACGAAGCCGTACCCGTGCAAGAGGCCCTGTGGTGGCACCCCGCGCACACGCACGACGCGGCCCACATCTGGCTCCGGGAGACGGCCCAGCGGGTCGCGGCGACCGCGTTCCCGCCAGCGGCTCGCCCTCGTCCACGCCCCGAGTGACGTTCAGCGGCGCTTTTCGTCGTGCTTGGTCTTGCCGTTGGCCTTGCCGTTGGGGTGCGGCTTCTCGGACTTGGGAGGCTTCTCCTGCTTTCCCTTTCCCTTCCCCTTTTCCTTTCCTTTTCCCTGGTCCGGCTTGCTCTTGTCCGGCTTGCTCTCGTCCGGCTTGCTCTTGCTCCTGGGTGGCTCGCTCTTGTCCTTCGACTTGGACTTGGAGTCGGACGTGGACCTGGGCTCGGGTGTGGGGTCGGGGTCGGGGGTCGCGGATGTCTTCGAGGGCGGCGGCGCCGTGCGTTCCGGGCCCGTGGAGGGCGGAGGCGGCGGGGTCTTCGGGGACGACACCGCGGGGCGGGGGCGTTCCCTCGGGGGCGGGTCGTCGGTCACCGTGCCCGCCGCCGCCAGCGCCACTCCGCCGAGGAGGCCTCCGGCCAGCACCACTCCCCCGGTGGCCCGCAGCGTGAACCAGGCGCGGCGGGGCTCCCGGGGACGCCAGTCGTCGCGGCGCCGGGTGCGCGCCCGGTGCGCGTCCGCGTCGCGCGCCGCGCGGAACGCCGCGACCGCCGCACGTTCCCCCTCCGTGTCCACGGCGGTGTCCGCGCCGGGCAGCAGGGCCGCGGCGAGCAGTTCGTGGAGGGAGGGGCGGGAGGGGCGGGAAGGGCGGTCCTGCGTGTCCTCAGGGCCCAAGGGCTCGTCTGCGTTCATCTCGACTCCCCCAGCGTGCCGGGCCCGTGATCCGTCACACCGTCGAGTCCCAGCCGCTCGCCCAGTTTCTTCAGTCCCCGGTGCGCGGCCGTCCGCACCGCCCCGGGGCGCTTGCCGAGGACCCGCGCCGCAGCCGGGCCGTCGAGGCCGACGACCACCCGCAGCAGCACCGCCTCGGCCTGGTCGCGCGGCAGGGTCGCGACCAGCGCGAGCACCCGCTCGGTCGAGACCGCCTCCAGGGCCGCCGCCGACGTGCTGTGCGGGCCGGGCAGTTCGAGCAGGTCCTGTTCCAGCGTGGTGGGGCGCGGCCTCGCCTTCTGGCGGCGCAGGTGGTCGAAGGCCCGGTGCCGCGCGATCGTCGCCGTCCAGCCGCGGAAGCCCGCCCCGTCCCCGCGGAACCGCCCGAGGTCCCTGGCGATCTCCAGCCAGGCCTCGGCCGCGACGTCCTCCGCGGCCTCGCCGTCCGTACCGACCAGGCCGCGCAGATATCCGACGAGTCCCGGCTGGACGATCCGGTACGCGACCGCGAAGGCCGCCTCGTCGCCTTCCTGGGCCGCCGCGACGGCTCTGCCCAGCTCCTCGTCGCGCGCCCTTGCGCGACGCGGCTCCCCACCCTGGCCCAACGCTCTCCCATCCGGCCGAACGCGGCACGCCCACCGTGCCCATGCCCCCACGGTCACCAGCGTCGCCGGGCGCGGAAATGTCACAGTGCGAGAGCGTACGGCTACGTCTCCTGGCGCCGAACGGCGCCCCGGGCGGCTCCGCACGCCCAAAGCCCGTGCCGGAATCCCGGCACGGGTTCTCAGACCTCGAAGAGCCCGCCGCCCGGACTTCCCGGCCCCCCCGGGCCGATCCGCGAGATGTCGACCGTCAGGCCCGGGGCCGGGGCCACCGCGGCGACCGGCTCGCCGTAGTCGGACATACGCAGTTTCATGGTCTGTTCGCCACCGGAGCCGCCGACTCCGCCCCGTAGCGTTCCGCCGCTCCTCGTGACCTCGACGCCCAGGATGTACGGCTCGCCGGAGGCTGCCACGTACACCGTCGTCTCCTCGCCGTCGTCCTTCTCTACGAGCGGGGTGACGTCCTTGCCGTACCGCCGGGTGACGGGAAGGGCCTTGATGACCTCGTCCGGCTCCGGGGTGCCGACCTTCTCGGTGAACTCGTCGAGGTCGCACTGCCCCACCGGCGCCCCGGGCCCGCCGGTGCCGGTGCCGGAACCGGACCTCGCCGGGAGCTTCAGGTACTTTCCGCGCGCCAGCGCCGTCCGCTCGCGCACGCGGGCCGCCGTCTCGGGGCCACGCAGGGCCCCCCTCTCCACGATCGCGTCGAGCGAGGCATCGGTGAACCGTACGTACGTCGCACCGCCCGCGATCATGATCAGGTCGCCCCGCCGCTCCGGTCCCGCGTCGAAGGTGCCCGTGCAGTTGCTGCGGCGGTCCATGTGCAGCGAGGCCTTCTGACGGCCTTTCGGGGTCACCATGTCGATGCCGATGCGTACCGTGTCGGCCGACCTGAGCAGTTCCATGCCCTCCGAGGCGAGCTTCCTGGCGCGCACTTCGTCGGCGGACGCGGGCTCCGCGCCGCCGTCCGTCGTGGAGCCCGCGCCGTCCACCGTGGATGCCCCGCGGTCCACCTCCTCGAACGTGCCACCGGCGTACGTCACCGAGCCGTCCGAGCCGCAGGACGCGAGCGTGCCCACCGCGGCTCCCATCGCGAGGGAGAGCGCCGTCGCCCGTATCCACCGCCTGCGCGCCCCCATCCGGCCGTTCACGCGACGTGCCACCTGTTTCCCCACCCGAGTCCCCACCCGTTGCGTCACTCACAACTGTCACATGGCCCAGCGCGCGCACCGGCTCCCGCGTCACACCTGGGGCGTGCGGCAAACATCACGTGCTCGATTTCCCTTGCCGGTACAACCCTTTGCGCCCCGTATGGGTCCTACGGACTCGCTGGTTCACCTGAAATTCGCTAAGGAGTGGGGCACTTGAGCCCGCACAAACCGCGTGAAAAGGCGCGTTCCACGCATGCGTACCGACCGCTGAGTCTCAAGCGCAGGGCGTGGCTGACGATCGGTGCCGTCGTGCTGGGAGGTGCGGGCGCCGTCACCTACGCGACGGCCGGCCCGAACTCCGGGGACGGGCCCGCCGATCCACGCGCCAAGCGGCCGGCGAGCGTGCACGACCTCGCACTCAAGGGCGACGGCGCCGCGAAGCGGGAGCTGCCGCGCACCTCGACCGAACAGTTCTCCCTGCTCGGCGTCGTGTGGAGCGGCGCCACCGAGGAGCTGAAGGGCAGCGCGCAGGTCCGTACGCGCGCCCTCGGGTCCGGGAAGTGGAGCGCCTGGCGCGCGCTGGACCTGGCGCCACGCCGTCCGGAGAAGGCGGAGGCGGGCACGCGGGCCGCCTCCGAGCCGCTGTGGGTCGGCCCCTCGGACGGCGTCGAGGTCCGCGTCGTCGCGGCCGACGGATCGGCGAGTGGCGTACTGCCCAAGGGACTTGAGGTCAGCCTCGTGGACCCGGGGGTGACGGCCAAGGAGGCCGCGAACCCCTCGCTCGACGGCGGCCCGAACGCTAATGCGGGGGCTGGCACAGGCGCCGGCACGGGCGGTACGGCGTTGGCTCCCGCCGCACACGTACGCGCCCCCGCCGCACACGTACACGCTCACGCACGCTCTCTCGCGCGCGCCGACGGCGAGCCGCCCGCGCAGACATCCACGCAGACGCCCGCCCAGACACCCCCGGACGCCACCCCGGCCAGGCCGACGCCCCCGCCCTCCACCGTCACCCGGCCGCCCATCATCGGCCGCGCGGCCTGGGGCGCCGACGAGTCGCTGGTCAAGGAATCGCCGCGGTACCTCGACAAGGTCAGGGCGGTCTTCGTCCACCAGGCAGCCGACACGAACGACTACAGCTGCGCCCAGTCCCCCGCCCTGATCCGCGGCCTGCTGGCCTACCAGGTGAGGACCGAGGGCCGCGGCGACCTCGGCTACAACTTCCTCGTGGACAAGTGCGGCCGTGTCTTCGAGGGCCGCGGCGGCGGCGTCGACGTACCCGTGCGCGGCGCGCACACCTCCGGGTTCGACGGCGACTCGGCGGGGATCGCGGTCCTCGGCGACTTCGAGGGCGACCCGGCGACGGGCAGGCCCGCGGGCAGGCCCTCCCGCGCCGCCCTGGAGGCGGTGGCGCGCGTGGCGGCCTGGAAGCTCGGCCAATACGGCGCGGGCCCGACCGGCAAGGTCACGCTGACCGCCTCCGACGACACGGGCGTGTGGAAGAAGGGCGAGCAGGCCTCGCTGCACACGGTCTCCGGTCACCGCGACGCCGTCGCGGCCGCGGGCCCCGGCAAGAACCTCTACGCCGAGCTGGGCGAGATCCGCCGCTACGCGAGCGGCCCGGGTGTGAACTCCGCCGCCCCGACCGGTGACTTCAACGGCGACGGCATCACCGACCTGGTCGTGGGCACCCCGAAGGCGTCGGGCGGCCGCGGCCGCCTGACGGTCGTGCCCGGCGGTCTCGACGGGCCGGTGGCCGGGGCGAAGATCTCCCTGACGCAGACCAGCACCGGCGTCCCCGGCGTCTCCGAGCCCGGTGACGAGTGGGCGGCCGCCACCGCGTGGGGCGACCTGAACGCCGACGGCCACGCGGACCTCGTCATCGGTGCGCCGGGCGAGGACGACGGCTCGGGCCACACGGACCGCGGCGCGGTCACCATGCTGTACGGCCCGTCCTTCACGTCCGGCACGGACATGCAGCTCTCGGACGACTTCAACTACGCCAGGGCGAGGTTCGGTTCGGCGGTGGCGTCCGGCGACTTCAACGCCGACGGCAGGGCGGACGTCTTCGCGGCGGCGACCGGCACGGGCGGCTCGTGGGCCGCGCGGCTCGACGCGGACCGTGAGTCGGGCGGCAGCCTCACCCCGGGCGACACGGCCATAGCGGACGCGGACGCCACGTCGGGCGACTTCAACCGCGACGGGTACGCGGACGTCGCCCTCACCTACCGCGACCAGGCGGGCAAGGCCAAGGTCGCCTGGTTCAGGGGCGGCCGCTCGGGCCTGAGCCGGGCCGGGGTCCTCTCCGTCCCCGGCGGCCACTCGGTCGCGGCGGGCGACGTCGACGGCAACGGCTACGACGACCTGGTCATCGGCCAGCCGTACACCGTCGAGTCGGGCGCGCACGCGGGCGGCCAGGTGACGGTGGTCCCCGGCACGTCGACGGGCTTCACCACGACCGGCATGAGGACGGTCCACCAGGCGACGAACGGTGTCATCGGCGCGGCCGAGGCGGGCGACGCGATGGGCTGGTCGGTCGCGGCGGGCGACTACAACGCCGACGGTTACGCCGACGTCCTCACGGGCGCTCCCGGCGAGGACATCACCCGCTCCGGCACCAGCCGCAAGGACGCCGGGACGTCCCTGCTCCTGAAGGGCTCCGCGGCCGGCCTCACCGGCACGGGCGCGAAGGCCTTCTCGCAGGACGAGCCCGACGTGCCCGGCTCCACGGAGACCGGCGACCGCCTCGGCTCCTCGGTGACCCTGGCCGACCTGTCCGGCTCCGGCCGCGCGGACCTGGCCATCGGCGTGGAGGGCGAGGACGCGGGCGACGGCACGATCCTCCAGCTGGACAGCGGCGGTTCGGACGTGCCGGGGGCCAGTGGCGTCTACTACGGGCGTACGACGCTGGGGACCCCGGCGGGCGCCCGCCTCGGTCAGACGCTGACGCCGTAACGCCCACGCGGCGCCGCTCCACGGACCCCCGGGGAGCGGCGCCTCACGTGTCGTCGACCCTTCTCTTGTCAGTGCCTGTCAGTGCCGCCCGCGCGCCCGCCGCGACACCACCGCCCGCAGCACCCTGCGGCCCTCCAGGGACACGTCCAGGGCCTGGCGCAGCCCGCCGGCGCCGGTGTCGTGGGCGGAGAGCAGCTCCAGGATGCGGATCTGGCGGCGGAGTTCGGCCGCGACCAGGGGGGACATGCCGTCCGTGCGGCCCTCGCGGCGCGCGGCCACCGGGCGGGCGGAGCCCCACGGCGCCGCGTCCAGGAGGCGGTGGACCTGGAGGGCCGCGACGGAGCAGCCGTCGGCCCACTCCCGCACCGCGGGGCCCGAGTGCGCCGCGGGCACGGCGTCGAGCATGCGGCGGGCAAGGCCGGCGGCCTCGTCCGAGGCTCCGGGGGCGTCCGGCGCCGGCCCGAGCGCCGACCGGGCCTCGGCCAGCGGCCCGCCCCAGTCGCCGCCCTCCGCGAGCCGCGCCCACAGGGGCCGCAGCAGGTCGTCGTCGCCGCCGAGCACCGGCACACAGCGGTCGAGGCAGGCCAATCCGCTGGCCGCGAGGCCCCGCTCGTCGGCCTGTGCGATCAGCTCCACCAGGCTCATGCTGTACGTCTCCCGTCACGGACCCTGCGCTTCACCCATACTGCGTGCGCTGCCCCGGGAACGTCACTGCCGTCACTGCGGCACGACGCCGAGCCGGTCCAGGAAACGGAAGAAGAGCTCCTCCGCGGAGGGCTCGGCCTCGGCTCTCAGGACGTCGAGGAGCGGCGCCGTCCGCACCGTCCTGTCCGACTCGGCGGCCCAGGCGACCGCGCGTTCGGCGGCATCGCGCGGCTCCAGGAAGTAGTCCTCCACGGTCAGCCCGCCGTCGCCGAGGTACGCGGCCATCGCGCGCCGCGCCAGGCACGTCGTCCACGCCCCGCTCTCGGGCGCCGCCGCCTCGATGACCACGCAGTCGCTGTCCATCACGTATCCGAAGAGGGCGGGCGCGCCCGTCTCCAGGGCCAGCGTGTTCATGTTCCCCACGTCCCGCGCGCCCTCGCCGCCCGGCACCTCCCACACCTGCCAGCCGTCGGCCCGCCGGTCGAGGAGGGCGAGGTCGTCCCGCACGCCCGCGACCGCCGGGAACTCCGCGAGCGGCCGCTCGCTCCTCCCGACGACGTAATAGCCCCAGTAACCCATCGCGCGTCCCCCCGCTGTGCTCCGTACGACGTTCAGGCCGTTCTGCCCGTTCCGGCGGCAGTTCTCCCCACTCCTGGCCGAATACACCACAGAGTCGGGCGAGTTCGCCACAGGAAGAGCGAAATCACGCGGTGGTGACGGGCCCCGGCACCGGCGGCGCAAGGGGCGGGCCGGATCGGGCCCTGAGGTCCTGCATGCGCGTGATCCGGAGCACGACGACGATGGCGAGGACGGCGGCCGCGATGTCGAGGCCGTCCGAGAACATCATGTTGCCGACGGCCGACTTGACCTCCTCGGCCTCCTCGGCCTTCCAGTACGACTGGGTCGCCCAGCGCCCGGCGAAGAGGTTCGCTATCCACAGCGTCCACCAGGCGTTGATGAGGGTGTGCGGGCCGCGGTCCGTCACCGGGCCGAAGGGCGTCATGTGTTCCGGCGCCGCCGGGCGGAGGGAGCTGGCGTCCCAGATGTCGACGGCGATCCGCCGCGGGAACCAGAAGTTCACCACCGGCACGAACCAGCCACCGACCGTCCAGCCGCGCTTCATCCGGTGGATGTGCGGCTCGAACACCTCGGCGTTCACCCGCACCCGGTGGAACCAGAGGAGGAAGCCGACACACCCGGCGAGCAGCGTGATCAACTGCGCGCCCCCGGTGGTCCCGTAGATCTTGTCGGCGTTCTCCGCCCTCCGCTCCATGTCCGCCCCGAACTCCCCCGCGACCAGGTCGCCCATCACGTCGAGCATCACCGTGCCCGCCCACAGCGAGTACAGGTCGGCGGCGATGACGAGGCCGAGCACCACGACGGCCGCACGGCCGAGTGCCACCGGCGAGCGCAGCCAGGCGGGCTTCCCGCCCACCATGGCGGCACCGGACGGGCCCGGCTGGGGCGCCGGCGGGGGCGGCGGCACGGCGGCGGACGCCTGGACGCAGACGCCGCACAGCCCCTCCGGCGTCGAGGCGGTATTCAACTGACAAGACGTGCACAGCATCGCTGAGCGACCCCCCACGGGTTCACGGACATACACGGGTTCACGGACATACGAGGATCCACCCGCGTCCCTCCCCCAGGGGCCGACCGGTGGCTACCGGACGGTATCAGCGAGTTTCACGAAATCTTCCCACGTCAGGGCGGGCTTCCCCGGGTCCCACAGCTTCTGGGCGGTGGCCGCGAGCGGCATGCGGATGCCCTGGGCGACCTGCTCCTGCGTCTGCGACCCGGCGAGGTCGCACCACACGGCGAACGACCCGCCGAGGATCTGGTCGTCGTACTTCTCGCTCACCGGCCGGCTGCCGCGGATCACCAGCGGGGTCCAGCTCTCGTAGATCCGCTGCCCGGTCGGATAGCGGAAGTCGTTGGGCTGGCCGAGGACGTAATAGAGGTACTCGTCGTTGTAGTTGACCAGCTCGCGCCCGTCCTCCAGATACTCCACGGGGTCGCGGGCGCCGATCTCCTTGCCCGTCCAGTACGCCACCTCGATGTCGTCGGCGGCCCGGAGCCGACCGCCGCGGAAGAACCCGTCGTTCCACGCCTTCAGCTTCTTCTCGTACGGGCGCACGGTGGCGGCCCGGTCGTTGAGCCAGCCCGTCGCCAGGTCCTGCACCCGGCCGCCCGGCCCGTACCGCTCGCGGGCCGCGGCGGCGAGGCGCGGGTAGGACGCCTCGGGGTTCTTGACCATGAGGGCGCGGTATTCGTCGGCGCCGAGGTGCCAGTAGCGGCCCGGGAAGAGTTCCGCGTACTCCTTCAGGAGGTCGTCGACGATCCTCGCGGCCTCCGGTCTGGAGATGTCGACGGCGCCGGGGGCGGCCACGCCCCGGGCGTCGCGGAGCTGGAGCGAGGGGTGCGCCCTGATGACCGCGCCGAGGTGGCCCGGGGAGTCGATCTCCGGCACGACGGTGATGTGGCGGCTCGCCGCCAGCTTCAGGATGCGGCGGACCTGGTCCTTGGTGAGGTGGTCGGACGAGACGATCTCGGGGTGCGAGGCGGACGCGATGCGGAAGGCCTGGTCGTCGGAGAAGTGCAGGCCGAGCTGGTTGAACTTCAGGTCGCCCAGCTCGCGGATCCGGTCCTCGATCCACGCGGCGTCGAAGTGCTTGCGGGCGATGTCGAGCATGAAACCGCGCTGCGGCTTGGCCGGCCGGTCCCGCACGACGCCCTCGGGGGCCGTCCCGTCCCCCTTCACCTCCTGCTTGAGCGTGCGGGTCCCGTAGAAGACACCGGCTTCGGCGGGGGCGGTTATGCGGACCCGGCGGTCCTTGACGGAGAGGGTGTACGACTCGGGGCCCTGGCCCTCGCCGTCCGTGAGGGCCAGCTCCACGTCCCCCCGGCCGGGGTCGTCCTCGCCGGCGTACTCCAGCCTCAGCTCGCCCGCGAGGAGGCGGCCCTCGTCGGCGAGGTCCCGGTCGCGGACGACCACGCGGGCCTTCCCCTCGGCGGGGCGCCAGCCGGGGCCGCGGGCGGCGGTGTGCTCCCGCACGGCGGGTATGGCCGCCGGCGCCCTCGACAGGGGGTGGCTCTCGCTGGGCGTCGGCGCCCGCGTCGGTGCCCGCGACTGAGCCTGGCTCTGTTCGCGCGTCCGGGTCTCCGAGGGGCGCGGTTCTGCGGGAGTCCGGCCGTCCCCGCCCGGCCACAGGGCTACGCTCGCCACGACGGCCCCCGCGACGACGACGCCCCCCGCGGCGGCGAGGGGCCCGCGCTTCATCGCGGCCTCCTCGACGGCCGCCGATCCGCACCAGAAGTCACAGCCATACAGCCACGCTACGACGCGCCGTCGCGGGCCACCCGTTCACATCGCGAGGCGAAACTCCCCCATCCAGGTGAAATTCGCTCATCCTTCGGACGTTTCCCCCGCACTCTCGCTACCGTTACGAGCCACCCCACACGCGCACGCACCTCCCGCACTACCCGCACCACCCGTACGCCCCGCACGACCCTCCCCCCACCGTCCGTCTAGCCGCCCCCTGCCCAGGAGCGCCCGCTGTCCCCGCACCGTTCCCCCCGACTCCCCGGCGCCGCCCACGCCGCCGGCCCCGTCGCCACGCCGGAACAGCTGAACTCCGCCACGCCACGCGAGGCCGAGACCGCGCTCCTCACCTGCTGCGGAAGCCGCCGCTGGGCCCGCCGCGTCGCCGCCCACCGGCCCTACCCCGACCTCGACGCGCTGCTCGCCGCCTGCGACGAAGCCGCGTACGACCTCTCCCCCGGCGACCTCGCCGAAGCCCTGGCCCGCGAGCCCCTGGACCCGCCGGGCACCCACCACGGGGCGCCCCGGGCCACGTACGTCGCCGCCCACACCGCCCTGCGCGCCGCACACGCCGCGTACGAGAGCCGTTTCGGTCACACGTTCGTGGTCTGCCTCGACGGTGTCGCCCCGGACGAGGCCCTGGACCACCGACTCACCGCCCTCCGGTCACGCCTCGGCAACGATCCGGAGGAGGAACGCGCCGTCGCCGCCGAGGAACTGCGCCGCCTCGCCCGGGGCCGCCTGACCCGCCTCACCCTGCGCCCCGCACGGGCCACCGCCGGTAACCCCGGCGGAAACACCGCCCAAACCGCCACGGAAGCCGCCACTCAGGCCGTCGCGGGACACTCTCGCCCCGATAGCCCGTACGTGCCTGTTTGACTGCCTGTTTGATCACACCTGCGGACCCGGCGCAGGGACACCGACAAGTCGTCGATACGATGACGGGCGGCCGGTGGACCGTACCCGGCCGGGCTCGTCCGACACCGAAGCCGGCCGGCCCCAACCCCCGCTCCCGGAGGAACTTCCGTGCCGGCTGGAACGCTGTACCGCGGCCGGGAAGGAATGTGGTCCTGGGTGGCTCATCGAGTCACCGGCGTCCTCATCTTCTTCTTCCTGTTCGTGCATGTGCTGGACACCGCTCTCGTCCGCGTCTCCCCGGAGGCGTACGACGACGTCGTCAGCACCTACAAGACGCCCCTCGTCGCACTCCTCGAGTACGGCCTGGTCGCCGCCATCCTCTTCCACGCGCTCAACGGCCTGCGCGTCATCGCCGTCGACTTCTGGTCGAAGGGCCCCCGCTACCAGAAGCAGATGCTCTGGACCGTCGTCGGCATCTGGATCGTCCTGATGGTCGGGGCGCTCTACCCCGTGCTCGGCCACGCCGTCCGCGAAGTCTTCGGGAGCTGACGCCAGACATGTCTGCTGACACCACGCTCGATAAGTCCGGCACGTCCGGCGTGGGCCCCGTCGAGGGCGCCTCGCTCTACGACGTGGACCACCCGGCCCCCGTCATCGAGGCGCCGCGCAAGCGCACCTCCAAGACCCCGCGCTCGACCCGCGGCAACTTCGAGATGGCCGCATGGCTCTTCATGCGCCTGTCCGGTGTCGTCCTGGTCGTCCTCGTCCTCGGCCACCTGCTGATCCAGCTGGTGCTCGACGGCGGCGTCTCGAAGATCGGCTTCGCGTTCGTCGCGGGCCGCTGGGCCTCGCCGTTCTGGCAGGTCTGGGACCTGCTGATGCTGTGGCTCGCGATGCTGCACGGCGCCAACGGCCTGCGCACGGTCATCAACGACTACGCCGAGCGCCCGAACACGCGTCTGTGGCTCAAGGGCCTGCTGTACACCGCCACGGTGTTCACCATCCTTCTGGGCACGCTGGTGATCTTCACCTTCGACCCGAACATCCGCTAAAGCCGAGGCGACCCCAGTGAAGATTCACAAGTACGACACCGTCATCGTCGGCGCGGGCGGCGCCGGCATGCGCGCCGCCATCGAGGCGACGAAGCGCAGCCGCACCGCCGTGCTCACCAAGCTGTACCCCACCCGCTCCCACACGGGCGCCGCGCAGGGCGGCATGGCCGCCGCGCTCGCCAACGTGGAGGAGGACAACTGGGAGTGGCACACCTTCGACACGGTCAAGGGCGGCGACTACCTGGTCGACCAGGACGCCGCCGAGATCCTGGCGAAGGAGGCCATCGACGCGGTCCTCGACCTGGAGAAGATGGGCCTGCCGTTCAACCGCACGCCGGACGGCACCATCGACCAGCGGCGCTTCGGCGGGCACACCCGCAACCACGGCGAGGCCGCCGTGCGCCGGTCCTGCTACGCGGCCGACCGCACCGGCCACATGATCCTCCAGACGCTGTACCAGAACTGCGTCAAGGAGGGCGTGGAGTTCTTCAACGAGTTCTACGTCCTCGACCAGATCATCGTCGAGGTGGACGGGGTCAAGAAGAGCGCGGGCGTCGTCGCGTACGAGCTGGCCACCGGCGAGATCCACATCTTCCAGGCCAAGGCCGTGATCTACGCGTCCGGCGGCACCGGCAAGTTCTTCAAGGTGACGTCGAACGCGCACACGCTCACCGGCGACGGCCAGGCGGCCTGCTACCGGCGCGGGATCCCGCTGGAGGACATGGAGTTCTTCCAGTTCCACCCGACCGGCATCTGGCGCATGGGCATCCTGCTCACCGAGGGCGCCCGCGGTGAGGGCGGCATCCTGCGCAACAAGGACGGCGAGCGCTTCATGGAGAAGTACGCGCCGGTCATGAAGGACCTCGCGTCCCGTGACGTCGTGTCCCGCTCCATCTACACGGAGATCCGTGAGGGCCGCGGCTGCGGTCCCGAGGGCGACCACGTCTACCTCGACCTCACGCACCTCCCGCCGGAGCAGCTGGACGCGAAGCTCCCGGACATCACGGAGTTCGCGCGCACCTACCTCGGCATCGAGCCCTACACGGACCCGATCCCGATCCAGCCGACCGCGCACTACGCCATGGGCGGCATCCCGACGAACGTCGAGGGCGAGGTCCTCGCGGACAACACCACGGTCGTTCCCGGCCTGTACGCCGCCGGCGAGGTGGCCTGCGTATCGGTCCACGGCGCCAACCGCCTCGGCACGAACTCGCTCCTGGACATCAACGTCTTCGGCAAGCGCGCGGGCATCGCCGCCGCCGAGTACTCCGCGAAGAACGACTACGTCGAGCTTCCCGAGAACCCGGAGGAGCTGGTCGTCGGCCTCGTCGAGCAGCTGCGCGACGCCACGGGCAACGAGCGGGTCGCCGACCTGCGCAGGGAGCTCCAGGAGACCATGGACGCCAACGTCATGGTGTTCCGCACGGAGCAGACCATCAAGACGGCGGTCGAGAAGATCGCGGAGCTGCGCGAGCGCTACCGGAACGTCTCGATCCAGGACAAGGGCAAGCGGTTCAACACCGACCTCCTGGAGGCCATCGAGCTGGGCAACCTGCTCGACCTGGCCGAGGTCATGGCGCAGTCCGCGCTCGCCCGCAAGGAGTCCCGCGGCGGTCACTACCGCGAGGACTTCCCGAACCGCGACGACGTCAACTTCATGCGCCACACCATGGCGTACCGCGAGGTCGGCGACGACGGCACGGAGACGATCCGTCTCGACTACAAGCCGGTCGTCCAGACCCGCTACCAGCCGATGGAGCGTAAGTACTGATGGCAACCCCGACCCTCGACAAGGAAGACGCCAAGCCCGAGGCGGGCTTCGCCGACTCCCCGTACATCACGATCACCCTGCGCGTGCGCCGCTTCAACCCCGAGGTCTCGGCGGACGCCACGTGGCAGGACTTCCAGCTGGAGATCGACCCGAAGGAGCGCGTCCTCGACGCCCTCCACAAGGTCAAGTGGGACATGGACGGCACGCTGACGTTCCGCCGCTCCTGCGCGCACGGCATCTGCGGCTCGGACGCCATGCGGATCAACGGCAAGAACCGTCTGGCCTGCAAGACCCTGATCAAGGACATCAACCCGGCCAAGCCGATCACGGTCGAGCCGATCAAGGGTCTGACGGTCCTGAAGGACCTGGTCGTCGACATGGACCCGTTCTTCCAGGCGTACCGCGACGTGATGCCGTTCCTCGTGACCAAGGGCAACGAGCCCACGCGCGAGCGCTACCAGTCCGCCGAGGACCGCGAGCGCTTCGACGACACGACGAAGTGCATCCTGTGCGCCGCGTGCACGTCCTCGTGCCCGGTGTTCTGGAACGACGGCCAGTACTTCGGCCCGGCCGCGATCGTCAACGCGCACCGCTTCATCTTCGACTCGCGTGACGAGGCGGGCGAGCAGCGTCTGGAGATCCTGAACGACAAGGACGGCGTGTGGCGTTGCCGCACGACGTTCAACTGCACGGACGCGTGCCCGCGTGGCATCGAGGTCACGAAGGCGATCCAGGAGGTCAAGCGCGCGCTGATCACGCGTCGCTTCTGACCGTCCCTGGTCACGCCTGTACGCGCATGGGCCCCGCTCCTTCCGAGGAGCGGGGCCCATGCGCGTACACCACGCCCCCCACAGAAACGTCACTTCGTCTATCGCATCCCCCCACATACGCAACAGGAGTTCGAGAGTGCATCGCCCCACCCGTCTCGTGACGACGGCCGCCCTGACCGTGTCCGCGGCCGTGTTGTTGACCGCATGTGGTTCGGGAGGGGGTGACGGCGGCTCCTCCGACAAGATCGAGGGCGCGGATGGCGGAGGCGGGGCGCCGGCTTCGGCTTCGGCCGAGGCCTCCAGGAAGCCCGGCGGAGCGAAGCGTCCCGAGGTCGAGCTTCCCTCGGGGTTCGAGGCGGACTTCGTGGGCTGGACCAGCGGCGACCCGAAGAAGCAGGCGATCCTGGACGACGGGCGGGAGGAACTGCGGGCGAAGTACGCGGCGATCATCGAGGCCGACCCGGACGCGGACGCGGTGGCGTTCTACGACACGGGCGCCTCCCTCGCCACGGCCCGTAAGTGGATCAAGAGCTTCGTCGAGACCGATGACAGCCTGATCGGCGAGATCAAGGCGTACAACGCCAAGGCCCATGTCACCGACGACGGCGCGGGCGTGCTGTTCTACTGCGTCGACGAGCGCAAGTCGGCCACGAAGAACCGCAGGACCGGGAAGGTCACGCGGACCCCGGACTCCCCCGAGTCCGTCCTTCAGTACCGGGCCCGGCTCACCAAGTCGCCGCAGGGCGTATGGCAGACCGCCGCGCTGGAGACGGTGCCGGGAGGGTGCAAGTGACGCGCGCGACCGCCGGGGCAGGGGCGTTCCTCGTCGCCGCGGCCCTCACCGTGGGCCTCTCCCCGGCGGCGTACGCCATCGGCGACAAGGCGAACCAGGCTCCCTCGGGGCCCTCCGGCGGGGCCACCGGCAACACCCTCATGGCCGGCGCCGGCACCACCAGCATCGAGGTCACGCAGGTCAGCGGCGGCAAGGGCGCCGCAAACAGGCCCGTCGTCCCGGTGGACCCCAACTGGCGGCCCCCGGCGTGCTGGTACGAGCCCGTGGCGACCCCCGAGCAGGTGAAGGACGCCGTGGAGCGGCTCAAGAAGGAGCCCAACAAGGGCCTGGTGCACGTCACCCCCACGCTCAGCTGGGGCAGGGACCTGATGGTCGACCACTACGAGAAGGGCAAGCCCCAGTCCGACGGCGCCGAGGGCTACAAGGACTTCAACCTCGGCAAGGACGGCAAGTTCTGGCGCGGTGTCGTCAATCCGGACAGGGAGGACGACCCGGAGGCGTACGACTGCGAGAAGAACCTCTTCTGGCAGGACACCGGCACCGTCCCGAAGATCAAGAACGCCCCGACGCCCAAGGTCCTCGCCTCGTACGCGTACGACCGGATCAAGGTCCCCGACACCAAGGTCGAGATGAAGCCCCAGGGCAGGTCGACCGTGAACCTGCCCACCTGGGTGTGGCTGGACAAGGGGAAGTTCGAGCCCGTCAAGGTGCGCGCCGAACTGCCCGGCACCGGCATCTGGGCGCAGACCACCGCCAAGCCCGTCAGCCTGCGCCTGGAGCCCGGCACCTCGGACGCCGAGACCTTCCCCGCCGACGGCGAGTGCCCGGTCGGCGACGACGGCAGCATCGGGACGCCGTACACGAAGGGGTCGGCCAAGGAGGACCCGCCGTGCGGCATCACGTACCTGCGGGCGACGGGCGGGGAGCCGTACGAGATGAAGGCGTCCATCACCTGGGAGATCACCTGGGAGGGGACGGGCGGCGCCGGTGGCGACCTGCCCGACGGCACCTTCGAGGGCACCCAGGACGTCACCGTCCAGGAGATCCAGTCGATCAACCGCTGAGCACGCCGAATCCGCCGAATCCGCTGAACGAGGGCGCTCGCGGCACCGTTCTCGCGCGCCTGCGCGCGTGCCGCGAGACCCGCCCTACGCTGACGGAATGTCAGACAACCAGTCGGTCGGCCTGTCCGTTGACCAGCTCACCGCCGACCCCGCCGCGGAACTGCTCGGCTTCGACAACGTCCTGTTTCCCGTCGGCGACCTGGGCGAGGCAGTCGCGTTCTACGAGCGGGCCGGGTTCCCCGTCTCGTTCCGGCTCGACGAGATCGGCCTCGCCATCCTGAAGGTGGGCAAGGAGACGCCGGGCGTGCTGCTGCGCGTGGAGGACGGCATCGTGCCGCGTACGCCGCCGTGGCCCTCGCCCCGTGTATGGCTTGAGGTCCCGGACGCCCGCGCCAAGGGGCGGGCCCTCGCGGACGCGGGCGTCGTACTGCTCGCCGAGCCGTTCTCCGTCGCCACCGGGTGGACCGTGGAGATCGCCGACCCGTGGGGCAACGTCATCGGCTTCGCGGACTACCTCAAGCGGCCGGAGCTGGCGCGCAGTTCGTGAGCGGGGCCGCGCCGGGCGGGGCTCAGGCCTGTCGCGACGCCAGCTCCACCACCGTGATGTCCGACGGCGCCCCCACGCGCACCGGCGGGCCCCACGCGCCCGCGCCCCGCGTCACGTAGAGTTGCGTGTCGCCGTACCGCTCCAGACCCGCGAGGGTCGGGTTGGCGAGATCCGCCACGAGGTTGCCCGGCCACAGCTGGCCGCCGTGCGTGTGGCCCGAGAGCTGGAGGTCCACTCCGTGTTCGACGGCGTCGTGGATGACGACCGGCTGGTGCGCGAGGAGCACGGACGCCCGTGAGCGGTCCCGGTCGCCGAGGGCCCTGGCGAAGTCGGGGCCCTTGCCCTCGTCCTCGCCCGCCACGTCGTCGACTCCCGCGAGGTCGAACCAGGGCAGTTCGGCGCGGGCGTTGCGCAGCGGGCGCAGACCGAGTTCGCGTACGTGGTCGACCCACTGCTCCGCTCCGGAGAAGTACTCGTGGTTGCCCGTCACGAAGTACGCGCCGTGCCGGGCCCGCAGTCCCGCGAGGGGCGCGGCGGCCGGGCCCAGGTCCTCGACGCTGCCGTCCACCAAGTCGCCGACCACGGCGATCAGATCGGGCTGGGTGGCGTTGATGGTGTCGACGACGCGCTGAGTGAAGCCGCGCCCGAGGATCGGCCCGAGGTGGATGTCGCTGACCACGGCGATCCGGAACCCGTGTGCCCCGCGCGGCAGTTTGGCCAGCGGCACGGTGACGCGCTTCACCTGGGGCCCGCGGAGCACACCGTACGTGCCGTAGCCGACGGTCCCCACGGCGGCGGCCGCGGCGGCGCCCCCGACGACGCGGGAGACGAAGAGGCGGCGGGAGGGGGCGGGGTCGGAGGGGGCGGGGTCGGAAGGGGCAGCCTCCACGGAGGCGGGCTCCGCGGGGGCGGGCGCCTCGGACACGGGGTCCTCGGAAGGCGTGCGTTCCGCCCATCGCCGCACCAGCGGGCGCGCCAACTCCCCTACGAGCACCGCGAGCAGCAGGTACAGGGCGAGGGCCAGCCAGAGGAAGCCGGGCCAGGCGAGCACCCGCTGGAGCAGGAAGGGCGCTCCCGCCCGCTCCGCCACGAGCGCGGCGAACATCAGCAGCGGGGCGGCGACGAAGAGCACCGTGCCCGCGCGCCGGGCGAAGCCGGGTCCGGCCGTGGTGTCCCGCACCAGGCGGCGCCACACGTACCAGTGGAGACCGGCGAAGGCCGCGAGGACGGCGAGGCCCACGAGGACCGCGAGGACGGCCACGACTATGACGTACGGCGCAGAGCGCGGAGTCCACGGAACCCGATGGTCCCTACCACCGTCCCCAAGACAAAGGAGACAACGGCGAGCGTCAGGTGCACCCAGAAGTACCCGGTCGGGTCGCCCGCGTCATCGAAGGCGAGCCCGCTGCCGTCCTTCCACAGGTTCTTGACGAAAGTGATCCAGATGAACCAGCTCCACACCCCGAAGGCGAGCAGGAACCAGGAGACAGGGCGGCTGAGCTTCATACGTTCAGTATCGCGGGGTTTCCTTCCGCACCGCCGCCGGGGTGGGGACGACGGGACACAGCGCACCTCGGCGGCGGCCGCCATGATCCCGCCCTGTACGTTCTCGTCCGTGCCTGCCTCCAAAAAAGCCGCCGTGCTGCTCGCCTCCGCGACATTGCTGACCGTGTCGACCACCGCTCCCGCCTTCGCGGACGGCGAGCCAGGGGACAAGGACAAGCCGAAGCCGCCCGCTTCGATGTCGACCGTCGGCGGGGCCCAGCTCGGGAAGCCGGGCACCCAGGCAAAGCTCAAGCCGGGCGCCCCGGTGCTGCCCAAGGACCTCTCGGCGCGCTCCTGGATCGTCTCGGACGCGGAGTCCGGCGAGGTCCTCGCCGCGCACAACGCCCACTGGCGGCTGCCCCCCGCGAGCACCCTGAAGATGCTCTTCGCGGACACGGTCCTGCCGAAGTTCCCCAAGACGCAGAAGCACAAGGTGGCGCTCTCCGACCTGGAGGGCATCGGCGCGGGCAGCAGCATGGTCGGCATCAAGGAGAACGAGACGTACTCCGTCCACGACCTGTGGCTCGGTGTCTTCCTGAAGTCGGGCAACGACGCGGTGCACGTCCTGTCCGCGATGAACGACGGCGTCGACAAGACCGTCAAGGACATGCAGGCGCACGCCGAGAACCTCCAGGCCCTGGACACCCACGTGGTCTCGCCGGACGGTTACGACGCCAAGGGGCAGGTGTCGTCCGCGTACGACCTGTCGCTGATCGCGCGCTCGGGGCTGCAGAAGAAGGACTTCCGGGAGTACTGCTCGACGGCCACCGCCACGTTCCCCGGGGAGACCAAGAAGATCACCAAGGGCAAGGACAAGGGCAAGACGAAGCGCGGCTCCTTCGAGATCCAGAACACCAACAAGCTGCTCACCGGAGGCCTGGACGTCACCCCGTACAAGGGCATCGCGGGCGTCAAGAACGGCTACACCTCGAACGCGGGGAACACGTTCACCGGTGTCGCCGAGCGTGACGGCAAAATCCTCCTCGTCACCGTCATGAACCCCGCCTCCGGAGAGGCGCACGCCGTCTACAAGGAGACCGCGCGGCTCCTCGACTGGGGCTTCAAGGCCGCGGGCAAGGTCGATCCGGTGGGTGAGCTGGTCGCCCCGAAGGGGGCCACGGGCGCGGGCAAGGGCGCTCCGGGCGGCGTCGGCGACGGCAAGAACGGCGCCGCGGCGAACATGGCGCACGCCTCCGACGACGGGACGAGCGGCATGGGCGTCGCGCTCGCGGTGGCGGGCGGCGTGGTCGTGGTGCTCGCCGCGGGCGTCTTCGTCGTCAGGCGCCGGATGCCGCTGCCGGGCCAGTCCGGCCGTCGCCCGGGTCAGGACTGACGCCGGGCGTCTCCTCGTCCTTTGCGGAGGAGGTGTCCGTCGCGCGTGAGGCCTTCCGCGTCGCCGTCCAGGCGGCGCAGAACAGCAGCAGCTTCGCGGTGAAGCTGATCCACAGGAGCAGCGCGACGGGCACGCCGAAGGCGCCGTACATGCTCTTGGCGGCTACGCCCTTCATGTAGCCGCCAAGAAGCAGTTTGAGCAGTTCGAAGCCGGCCGCGCCGATCAGTCCCGCGGTGATGAGGTCGCGCCGGTGCGGCTGGACCCCGGGCAGCAGTGTCAGGACGTAGAGCAGCAGGAGGAAGTCGGCCAGCACGGCGATGGCGAACGCGATGGCCTGGAGCAGGACCGTTCCCCAGCCGGTCTCGTCGACGCCGAGGAGGTCGGCGGTCCAGCCGACGGCGGTCGAGGCGAGCGCGGACGCCGCGAAGGAGGCGAGACCCGCGCCACCGAGCCCGATGAGCACCCCGGCGTCCTTGACCTTGCCGAGGAAGGGGTTCTCCTCCTCGTCCGGCAGCTCCCAGACGGCCCGCAGGCACTCCCGCATCGAGCCGACCCAGCCGATGCCGGTGAAGAGCAGCAGGGCGCCCGCGACGAGTCCGACGGTGCCCGCGTTGGCGACCAGGCCGTCGAGGTCCAGCTGGTCGGAGATGCCGGGGACCTGGTCGGAGAGCTTGTCCTCAAGGGTGTTCTGCTGCTTCTTGGTGAGCGTCGCCGCGGCGATCGCGGCGGCGACGGTGAGCAGCGGGAAGAGCGCCAGGAAGCTGATGAACGTCATCGCGGCCGCGAGGCGGGTCCAGTGGACCGCGTCGAGCCGTTCGTAGGCGCGCCACGCGTGCGTGCGCATGCCCTTCTCGACGAGCGGCCCGATGCCGGGCAGCTTCTTCAGCCAGTCCATGTTGCCTCCCTGCCTGCCGTCCTGTCCGGGGTCGTGCCGGAAGTCGTGCCCGAAGTCCCGCGCGCCACGCGGAATACCAGAGTCCGGGTTCCCCAGAATCTGAGGACGGTGGCGAGGGCCATGCCGATCCCGGCGCCCGAGACGGTGTCCGCACGCTGTGAGGTGAGGCCGAGCCCGTAGTGGGAGACGGCGATGCACAGGAGTTGGACGAGGGCGCCGGCGATGTTGACGGCGAAGAACACCGCGTACTGGCGCAGCCGCGAGGCATCGGCGGCCTCGCGCCGGTAGGTGCCGAGGGCGTTGCCCGCGTAGGCCACGGAGCAGCCCGCCACGAAGGAGAGCGCCTTGGCGGTCAGCGGGTCCATGCCCACCGGTCCGCGCAGCCAGATGAAGAGGCCGAGGTCGGCGGCGTACGCGCAGATCCCGGCGGCGGCGAAGCCGAGCAGTTCGGGTCCCAGCGACCGCAGCCGCCCGCGGAGGGAGTCCCAGCTCACCAGTTCGCGACCGCGAGCCCGTACATCGCGACCCACACCAGACCGATCACGGCGAGCGCCCTGTCCCGCAGGACGACGTCCTCCGGCTCGCCCGCGGTGCCGCGGTCGGCGAAGACGGCGTAGCGCAGGATCGCGAGGATGAAGGCCGCCATGGACAGCTGGCGCCAGGGCAGCAGGCTGCCGTTGGCCGTGCCGCCCGCTTCCATGGCCCACAGGCAGTACGCGAGGACGGCGACCCCGGCGGCCAGCTGCCATACGAAGCGCAGATAACCGGTGGTGTATTCGGTGAGCAGCGCGCGCGTGGCGCCCAGTTGCCCGGAGGTCGCGGACATCTGGACGGACTCGGAGTAGCGCTTGGCGGAGACCATGAACAGCGCGCCGAAGCCCGTGGTGATCAGGAACCAGCGCGAGAGCGGGATGTCGAGCGCGAGGCCGCCGATCATGGCGCGCATCAGGAAGCCGGTCGTGACGATCGTGAGGTCGACGACGAGCACGTGCTTGAGGCTGACGCAGTAGGCGAGTTGCATGCACACGTACCCGGCCAGGAGCGCGGCCGTCAGCGGGGTGCACAGGACGTACGCGGCCACGGGCGCGAGGGCCGCGAGGAGGCCCCCGACGGTGTAGGCGACGGGCACCGGCACCTGTCCGGCGGCGACCGGCCTGCGGCACTTGGTGGGGTGGGCGCGGTCGGCGTCCGCGTCGCGCGCGTCGTTGATCAGGTAGACGGCGGACGCGGCGGCCGTGAACAGCGCGAAGACGATCGCGAGTTGGACGAGCGCGTGGTGCGTGAACAGCTCGCCCGCCGCGGCGGGGGCCGCGACGACCAGGACGTTCTTCACCCACTGGCGGGGCCGTGCGGTCCTCAGGAGGCCGAGGGGCAGGCTGATGGGGCCCGGGCGCTGGGGCTGGGGCGGGCGGGGGCGCTCCAGGACGGTGGAGATACGTTCAGGCATCGGCGCGGCTCCCGTTCATCCAGGCGGCCCCCACGCGCGCGGTGAGCGCGCCGAGCGCCGCGCCCGCGGCCACGTCGGAGGGGTAGTGGACGCCGACGACCATCCGGGAGACGCACATCGCGGCGGCCACGGGCGGCACGAGACGGGCGCCGACGGGGCGCAGCGCGCCGTACGCGACGGTCGCGGCGGCCGCCGACGTGGCGTGCGAGCTGGGGAAGGAGTGCCGGCCCGCGGTGCGCACCAGCGGCTCGGCGCCGCCTCTGTGGGCGGGGCGAGGGCGGCGGACGACCCGCTTGACGCCCATGCTCGCGAGGTGGGCGGCGGCGGTCAGCGCCGTGCCGCGCAGCCAGGCGCCGCGCCGCTCGCGGTCCGCGGCGGCCCCCAGGAGCCCCGCGGCGATCCAGAGGGCGCCGTGCTCGCCGCTCCAGGAGAGGGCGCGCGCGACGGTCGCCACGCGCGGGTCGGTGCCGCAGTCGCGCAGGGCCGACAGCAACCTGTGGTCCATGTCGTGCATGTGGCCTCTTCTTCTCCGGGAACCGGGCACCTCGACTCTTGTAGCCAACCCTCAAATAATTCCGGCAATGTTGTGATGACACTCCCTTAATCACCCATTTCGGTGAGAGTAGGGATGATTTATGGTGAACTACCCTTAACCGGGCGTTACGGTCGGTGACATGCCTGCCGACTCCCCCGCATTGCCCCCCTCCGAAGCCGCGTCCGCCGCCGAAGCCGTGTCCGTCTCCGGCTGGGGCCGCACGGCTCCGACCACCGCCCGGCTGGTGAGACCCCGCACACCGGAGGAGGCCGCGGCCGCCGTGCGCGACTGTGGTGAGCGCGGCGGCATCGCCAGGGGCCTCGGCCGGGCCTACGGCGACGCGGCGCAGAACGCGGGCGGTGCCGTCTTCGACATGACGGGCCTGGACCGGGTGCGCGCCATCGACGCCGACGCGGGCACGGTCGTGTGCGACTCCGGGGTCTCGCTGCACCGCCTGATGGAAGTCCTGCTCCCCCTCGGCTGGTTCGTGCCGGTGACGCCGGGGACGCGCTATGTGACGGTCGGCGGGGCCATCGGCGCCGACATCCACGGCAAGAACCACCACGTCTCGGGGTCGTTCTCGCGGCACGTCCTCGCGATGGACCTGCTCACGGCCGACGGCACGGTCCACACCGTCACGCCCGGCACCCCACTGTTCGACGCCACGGCGGGCGGCATGGGCCTGACCGGCGTCATCCTGTCGGCGACGGTCCGGCTCCAGCCGGTCGAGACGTCCTTGATGAGCGTCGACACGGAACGCGCCACGGACCTCGACGACCTGATGGCCCGCCTCACCGCCACCGACCACCGCTACCGCTACTCGGTGGCCTGGATCGACCTCCTCGCCCGCGGCACGGCCATGGGCCGCTCGGTCCTGACCCGCGGCGACCACGCCCCCCTGGACGCGCTTCCGGCACGGGCACGCGCGCGCAGGGCCCCGCTGGCGTTCCGCCCCGGACAGCTCCCCGCCGCCCCCTCCTTCGTACCGGACGGGCTGCTCGGCAAGGCCACGGTGGGCCTCTTCAACGAACTCTGGTACCGCAAGGCGCCCCGCTGCCGCACCGGAGAGCTCCAGAAGATCTCGACCTTCTTCCACCCGCTGGACGGCGTCCCACACTGGAACCGCGTCTACGGACGCAGCGGCTTCGTGCAGTACCAATTCGTCGTCGGATACGGCAAGGAGGAGGCCCTGCGCCGCGTCGTACGCCGCATCTCGGAGCGCGGCTGCCCGTCCTTCCTCGCCGTACTGAAGCGCTTCGGAGAGGGCGATCCGGGCTGGCTGTCGTTCCCCATGCCCGGCTGGACGCTCGCGCTCGACATCCCCGCGAACCTGCCGGGGCTCGGCGCCTTCCTCGACGAACTCGACGAGGAGGTGGCCGCCGCGGACGGGCGCGTCTACCTCGCCAAGGACTCGCGGCTGCGGCCCGAGATGCTCGCCGCGATGTACCCCCGGCTCGACGACTTCCGTGCCCTGCGGGCCGGTCTCGACCCGCGCGGCGTGTTCCGCTCGGACCTCTCGCGCCGCCTCGCCCTCTAGGAGATCGGTTCTGATGAAAGACGCCTTCGGCACCCCCCAGTCCCTGCTCGTCCTCGGCGGCACCTCCGAGATCGCACTCGCCACCGCGCGTCGCCTCGTCGCCCGCCGCACCCGCACGGTGTGGCTGGCCGGCCGCCCCTCGCCGGCCCTGGAGAAGGCCGCGTCCGGACTGCGCGACCTGGGAGCGGACGTGCGCACCGTCGCCTTCGACGCGCTCGACCCCGAGTCCCACGAGGAGAACCTCGGCAAGATCTTCACCGAGGGCGACATCGACATGGTGCTGCTCGCCTTCGGCGTCCTCGGCGACCAGGCGCGCGACGAGGACGAGCCTCTCTCCGCGGCGCGCGTCGCCCAGACCAACTACACCGGGGCGGTCTCGGCGGGCCTGGTCTGCGCGCGGGCACTCCAGTCCCAGGGGCACGGCTCCTTGGTGGTGCTCTCCTCGGTGGCGGGCGAGCGGGCCCGCCGTTCGAACTTCATCTACGGCTCCAGCAAGGCGGGCCTCGACGCGTTCGCCCAGGGGCTCGGCGACGCGCTGTACGGCACCGGGGTGCACGTGATGGTGGTCCGCCCCGGCTTCGTCCGTACGAAGATGACGGCGGGCCTGGAGGAGGCTCCCATGGCGACCACTCCGGAGGCGGTGGCCGAGGCCATCGAGACCGGCCTGCGACGCCGCTCGGAGACGGTGTGGGTGCCCGGGGTGCTGCGGGTGGTGATGTCGGCGCTGCGGCACGTGCCACGGCCGGTGTTCCGGCGGCTGCCGCTCTGAGCGCCGCGAGGGGAGTCCGCTAGCGGTCGAGGGTGACGACGACGGCCTTGGACACGGGCGGCCCGCTCTGGAGGACGGCGACGGTGCCGAAACCGAGCACCTCGTCCGTGCCGGGGACCGGAACGAGCCGCTTGAGCCAGAGCTGCTGCTGCGACTCGGGGCGCACGCCTCCGGTGCCGGGCAGCCGCGGTTTCCTGATCTTGGTGCAGATGCCGTCGGCGGTCAGGTGCCAGTTGCCGTCCATGAAGAAGCCGCCGTCGCCGTCCCGGGCCACCGGGCGCCGGTACGCGCACGCTCCGGGGAACGGCTCGGCCTCCGTCCAGCGGGAGCCGTCCCAGCGCAGTGTGAAGGACGAGGGCCGCGGGTCGGGGTTCTCCTCCGCGTCGTACCCCTTGAAGGAGTGCTCTCCGGTGACCAGGGCGTGTGTCCTGGAGGCGACGTCGACCGTCGTGAACCGGGCGTAGGGCTCGGGCGGCACGGGGGCGGGGAAGCGCATCGTCGCGGTCTTGGTGAGCTGCCACTTCTCGCCGTCGAACCGCATCGCGGCGGGCTGCGACACCTGGCCTCCCGCGCCGCCCACGCCAGGTCCCGTGGTGCGGGAGCCGACCGCCCAGACGTCGTCCGGGGCCGATCCCGCGAGGGCGGCGACCTTCTCCGCGGGCATCGGCGTCACCGTCCAGCGGTCGCCGTCCCAGTGCGTGACCTTCCCGTCGCCGCGGAGCACCCACACGTCGTCGGGTGCGATGACCTCGACGTCGGTGAGCGGACCGGCCGGGGCGTTCTTCACGGGGCCCCAGCGGGTGCCGTCCCAGAGGGCGTAGCGCGGGTCCTCCGGAGCCGACGCGGTCCCGCCGACGGTGCTCAGCCAGATGCCCGCCGACCCCAGGGACTCCATCCGCGAGAGGGCGGGGACGCCCTCGACCGGCATCGGCTCGCGCGCCCACTTCTGGCCGTCGAAGTGCAGCAGGTGCCCCCGCGCGAGCCGCCCGTCCGTGGCGGCGCGGTCGCTGCCGAGGGCCCAGATGTCGTCCGGCGCCATGGCGGCCCCGTCGATCAGCTCGCCGTCCACGGCGTCGACGCGCTCGTACGCCCAGGAGAGCCCGGCCGCCCGCGGCTCGCCCGACTCGGTGCGGGCGCCACCGCCGGACTCCTTCGCCCCGCATCCGGCCACCACGACGGCGAACACGGTGGCGAGCACGGCAGCGGCGGCCGCTGATCTGCGCATGGTCCCCCCAGCACGTCGGCCGGGGGCGTCCCCGGTCAGCGAGCGGGCAGCGTACCCCGGGCCGCCGGCGAAGGCGCCTGAGGGGGCACCACGGGGCCGCCGAAGGCGAACTCGCGCAGCTTGCGCCAGACGCCGTCGGAACCCTGCTCGTAGAGGGCGAAGCCGGTGCAGGGCCACTCGGCCTCGTACTCCGAAAGCTCCTCGTACGCCCGGTCCATGGCCTCTTCGGAGATGCCGTGCGCCACGGTGACGTGCGGGTGGTACGGGAACTGTAGTTCCCGTGCCATCGGGCCCGAGGCGTCCCGCACCCGCTCCTGGAGCCAGGAGCAGGCCGCGGCACCCGACACCACCCGCACGAAGACGACGGGCGACAGCGGACGGAAGGTGCCCGTCCCCGAGAGGCGCATCGGGAAGGGGCGTCCGGCCGCCGCGACCGACAGGAGGTGCGCCTCAACCGCGGGCAGCGCGGAGGCGTCCACTTCGGTAGGAGGGAGCAGGGTCACGTGCGTGGGGATGCCGTGCGCGGCGGGGTCACCGAAGCCCGCGCGCCGCTCCTGGAGCAGGCTGCCGTGTGGCTCCGGGACCGCGATCGAGACGCCGATCGTTACGGTCCCCACGTCGTACTCCTGTCGTCGTGTCGTTGGGCAGGGGGCGCTGCTCGGCGAGCAGCGCCGTGCTGTGGTCGTGCTGTGGTCGTGCTCCGGGCTCAGTGCTTGGCGGGCAGGAAGCCCACCTTGTCGTACGCCTGCGCGAGGGTCTCGGCGGCGACGGCACGGGCCTTCTCCGCGCCCTTGGCCAGGATCGAGTCGAGCGTCTCCGGGTCGTCCAGGTACTGCTGGGTGCGGTCCCGGAAGGGGGTCACGAACTCGACCATGACCTCGGCGAGGTCGGTCTTCAGCGCACCGTAGCCCTTGCCGGTGTACTTCTGCTCCAGTTCGGCGATACCGGTGCCGGTGAGCGTGGAGTAGATGCTGAGGAGGTTGCTGACACCCGGCTTCTCGGCCACGTCGTAGCGGATCACCGTGTCGGTGTCGGTGACGGCGCTCTTGACCTTTTTGGCGGTGGCCTTGGGCTCGTCGAGGAGGTTGATCAGGCCCTTCGGCGTGGACGCCGACTTGCTCATCTTGATCGACGGGTCCTGAAGGTCGTAGATCTTCGCCGTCTCCTTGAGGATGTACGCCGAAGGGACCGTGAACGTCTCACCGAAGCGGCCGTTGAAGCGCTCGGCGAGGTCACGGGTCAGCTCGATGTGCTGGCGCTGGTCCTCGCCGACCGGCACCTCGTTGGCCTGGTACAGCAGGATGTCCGCGACCTGGAGGACGGGGTACGTGAAGAGGCCGACCGAGGCGCGGTCGGCGCCCTGCTTGGCGGACTTGTCCTTGAACTGGGTCATGCGGGACGCCTCGCCGAAGCCGGTGAGGCAGTTCATGACCCAGCCGAGCTGGGCGTGCTCGGGGACGTGGCTCTGGACGAAGAGCGTGCAGCGCTCGGGGTCGAGACCGGCGGCGAGCAGCTGGGCGGCGGCGAGCCGGGTGTTGGCCCGCAGATCGGCGGGGTCCTGCGGGACCGTGATCGCGTGCAGGTCCACCACCATGTAGAAGGCGTCGTGGGAGTCCTGGAGGGCCACCCACTGGCGGACCGCGCCGAGGTAGTTGCCGAGGTGGAACGAGCCGGCGGTGGGCTGGATTCCGGAGAGCACACGAGGTCGTTCAGAGGCCATGGGCCCCATTCTCTCAGGTGACTCTCATAGCTCGGAAACAGGCTTGAGGCGGAGGGTCGGACCCGCGGGCGGCCGGGCGGGCGTCAGTCCGTCGGCAGGCCCGGGGCCGGGTGGGCGGACATCAGGTCGGCGACCTCGGCCCTGATCTTCGTCAGGGCGTCCTCGTCCTCGGCGCGCGCGGCGGCGACACCGCGGTCGATCCAGTCGGCGACGGTCGCCATGTGCTCCGCGCCGAGGCCGCGGGAGGTGAGGGAGGGGGTGCCGATGCGTACGCCCGAGGGGTCGAACGGCTTCCGCGGGTCGAACGGCACGGTGTTGTAGTTCACGACGATCCCGGCCCGGTCCAGGGCCTTCGCCGCGACCTTGCCCGGTACGTCCTTGGGGGTGAGGTCCATCAGGATCAGGTGGTTGTCGGTGCCGCCGGAGACCAGGTCGAAGCCGCGGGCGAGCAGCGCGTCGGCGAGGGCCTTCGCGTTGGCGACGACCGCGTGGGCGTAGTCGCGGAAGGAGGGCCGGGACGCCTCGTGGAGGGCGACCGCTATGGCCGCGGTGGTCTGGTTGTGGGGGCCGCCCTGGAGGCCGGGGAAGACCGCCTTGTCGATGGCCTTGGCGTGCTCCTCGCGGGCCATGAGCATCGCGCCGCGCGGGCCGCGCAGGGTCTTGTGCGTGGTGGTGGAGATCACGTCGGCGTGCGGCACCGGCGAGGGGTGGGCGCCGCCCGCGATCAGTCCGGCGATGTGCGCGATGTCGGCGACCAGGACGGCGCCGGCCTCGTGGGCGATCTCCGCGAAGGCGGCGAAGTCGATGGTGCGGGGCAGGGCGGTGCCGCCGCAGAAGATCAGCTTGGGGCGTTCCTTCAGGGCGAGGTCGCGGACCTCGTCGAGGTCGACGAGCCCGGTGTCCTGTCGTACGCCGTACTGCACGCCGCGGAACCACTTGCCGGTGGCGGAGACGCCCCAGCCGTGGGTGAGGTGGCCGCCCATGGGCAGGGCCATGCCCATCACGGTGTCGCCGGGCTCGGCGAAGGCGAGGTAGACGGCGAGGTTGGCCGGGGAGCCGGAGTAGGGCTGGACGTTGGCGTGCTCCACGCCGAAGACCGCCTTGGCCCGGGCCACGGCCAGGCGCTCGACGGGGTCGATGTTCTGCTGGCCCTCGTAGTAGCGGCGGCCCGGGTAGCCCTCGCTGTACTTGTTCTGAAGGACGGTGCCGGAGGCTTCGAGGACCGCGGCGGAGACGTAGTTCTCGCTGGGGATCAGCCGCAGGGTGCCGGCCTGGAGCCGCTCCTCGGCGCCGATCAGGGCGGCGAGTTCGGGGTCCTCGGCGGCGAGGGCGGGGTGGTGCTCGGAAGGAGAGGGAGAGGAAGGGTGGGTCATGGCGTCCTCCGGGGGCGAGCGGTGTGTGTCCGGTCGTGGTCCCGGGGTGCCCAGGCGTTCGGCACCTCGAAGGTTCTGCCTTCGCACGGCTTCCTCGGGGTCGGTTCCCCGTGCGCCAGTCGCCGTGCTGTTGGGGCCACCATAGCTGGCACGCCGTTGTGGCAGGTTTCTTCGTCCGCGATGCGAGCGACGATAGAAATTGGCCTACTGGCCCACCACCGCTTCACGCCGCAGGACGAACGGAGACCCCGTGTCGAGTACGCCTTCTCCCCGCACGGCCAGCGAGCAGTACATCGCCTCGGCCGGGGCGCACAGCGCGCACAACTACCACCCGCTGCCCCTCGTGATCACCTCGGCCGAGGGCGCGTGGATGACCGATGTCGAGGGGCGTCGCTACCTCGACATGCTCGCCGGGTACTCCGCGCTCAACTTCGGGCACGGCAACCGCCGTCTGCTCGACGCGGCCAAGGCGCAGCTGGACCGCGTCACGCTGACCTCGCGGGCCTTCCACCACGACCGGTTCGCCGAGTTCTGCACGCGCCTGGCCGAGCTGTGCGGCAAGGAGATGGTGCTGCCGATGAACACGGGCGCGGAGGCCGTCGAGACGGCCGTGAAGACCGCGCGGAAGTGGGGTTACAAGGTCAAGGGCGTGCCGGACGGGCGCGCGAGGATCGTGGTCGCGGCCGGCAACTTCCACGGCCGGACCACGACCATCGTCAGCTTCTCCACGGACCCCGAGGCGCGGGCGGACTTCGGGCCGTACACGCCGGGGTTCGACGTCGTGCCGTACGGGGATCCGGAGGCGCTGCGGGCCGCGGTCACCGACGACACGGTGGCGGTGCTGCTCGAACCGATCCAGGGCGAGGCCGGGGTGCTGGTGCCGCCCGCCGGGTATCTGGCGGGGGTCAGGGAGCTGACCCGGGAGCGCGGGATCCTCTTCATGGCGGACGAGATCCAGTCGGGGCTCGGCCGGACGGGACGTACGTTCGCGTGTGAGCACGAGGGTGTGGTGCCGGACGTGTATGTGCTGGGCAAGGCGCTCGGCGGCGGGGTCGTGCCGGTGTCGGCGGTGGTCGCGGACGCCGATGTGCTCGGGGTGTTCCAGCCGGGCGAGCACGGGTCGACGTTCGGCGGCAACCCCCTCGCCTGTGCCGTGGGTCTTGAGGTGATCGCCATGCTGTCGACGGGCGAGTTCCAGGAGCGGGCCACGGAGCTGGGTGAGCATCTGCATGCCGAGCTGGGGCTGCTGACCGGCACCGGCAAGGTGACGCAGGTGCGTGGGCGCGGGCTGTGGGCGGGCGTCGACATCGCCCCGTCGCACGGCACGGGCCGGCAGGTCTCCGAGAAGCTGATGGAGCGGGGGGTGCTGGTCAAGGACACGCACGGGGCGACGATCCGCATCGCTCCCCCGCTGGTGATCAGCAAGGAGGACCTTGACTGGGGCCTTGACCAGCTGCGGGCGGTGCTGAGCTAGGACTTGCGGCCCACCCCGGCGAACATCGCCACCTCGTCCGGCAGGTCGGCCGTCTGCGCACGCCAGCGGTTGCACGACACCACGCCCGGCTCCAGCAGCTCCAACCCGTCGAAGAACCGGGCCACTTGGGCCGGGCTGCGCTGGGTGAGCTTCGGTGTGCCGTGTTCGTTCCAGAACGCCACGGCCGCGTCCACGTCCGGCATCGCCGGGCTGGTGACGGTGTGGCTGAGCACTAGGTGGCTGCCGGTGGGCAGGCCGTCGAGGAGCCGCCGTACGACGTCGTACGCCTCGGCGTCGTCGTCGATGAAGATGACGACCCCGAGCAGCATCAGGGCGACGGGCTCGCTGAAGTCGAGGGTGCGGGCGGCGTGTTCGAGGATGGTGTCGACGTCGCGCATGTCCGCGTCGAGGTAGTCGGTGCGGCCCTCGGGGGAGCTGGTGAGCAGGGCGCGGGCGTGGGCGAGCACCAGCGGGTCGTTGTCGACGTAGACGACGCGGGACTCGGGGGCGAGGCGCTGGGCGACCTCGTGGGTGTTGTCGGCGGTCGGCAGGCCGGTGCCGACGTCGAGGAACTGCCGGATGCCTTCGTTCGTCACCAGGTGACGCACCGCGCGGCCGAGGAAGAGGCGGTCGGCGCGGGCGTACTCGCCGATGCCGGGGTGCAGTTCGCGGATGCGGTCGCCCGCCTCCTGGTCCACCTCGTAGTTGTCCTTGCCGCCGAGCCAGTAGTTCCAGATCCGGGCCGTGTGGGGCCGGGCGGTGTCGACCCTGCTGATGTCGGTCTCGGGCTCGGTCTCGGGCACGGTGGGCTCCTGGGGGCCGGGGGGGGCGGCACGCGACAGCGCGTTTTCAACGGGCAGCCTACCCAAGCGTGTTGAGCTGCCCGGGGGACCAGCCCCTACTTCCCCAGCAGCTCGAACAGGCTGGAGAAGCCCTGGTCGCCGTGGCCGTCCGCGATGCGGCGGGTCATCAGGCGCTTGACCTCCCGCATCCGCACCGTCTCCACACCGAGGGACTCCCGGTGGCCGATCAGGTCGTCCATCAGTGCGGCCTGTACGTCGAGCGAACCGAGGTCGGGGCCGTACTTGCCGCTCTTGACCGCCTCGGCCATCGAGGTCAGCAGCGGCGGGTAGGCGGTCAACGTACCCGCGAGGCGGTCGGTGAACTCGGTGACGTCGACGCCCTCCGCCCGCACCAGCTTGAGCGTGTGCAGGAAGCCGATGAGCAGTTCGAAGCCCATCGCGACCTGGGCCATGAACTCCACGGCGGCCGCACCGGCGTCCTCCCCGTGGTACGCGATGCCGCCCAGGACCTTCAGTACCGGCTCGTGGGCCTCGTAGGCGGCGCGGGAGCCGCTGAACGGGAACATGACGTGCGGCTTGCCCACATCCGGCGGGTCCCCCATGACCTTGCCGTCGATGTACTGGGCGCCGCGCTCGTTCGCCCAGCGTTCGCAGGCCCGCGCCTGAGCGGGCGAGCCGCTCGTGACGTTCACCAGCACCTTGCCCGCGATCGCTCCCTCCACGGCCGCCAGAACCTCGTCCACCGCCGTGCCGTCGAGCAGGCAGATCACGACGAGCGGACTCGCCGCCACCGCTTCCGCGGCCGTCTCCGCCGCCGTCGCCCCCGCGTCGACCAGTGGCGCGCTCTTGGATGCGGTTCTGTTCCAGACCGTGGTGTCAAAGCCGTGCTCTACGAAGGTCCTTGCGATCGCCGAGCCCATGTCGCCCAGGCCGAGCACGGTGACCCGGCCGGCCGCACCGTCAGTTGTCTGTGTCTTCTTCGTCATGGCTGGGACGGTAGTTGGGGGTGTGGCGCGATCGGATCGGTCCGTCGACCGAGGCCGGTTACGGCTTTGGGCGCAGGCCCAGAGGACCGCGAGGGCGAGCGCGCCCGGTCACGGAAGCACCCGGCACAGCGCGTCCAGCGCCCCCGCCCACGCGTGCTCCGGCGGCGTCCCGTACCCCACCACCAGCGCGTCCCGCTGCCGCTCCCCCGCGAGAGGATGGCGGAAGCGGGACAGGCCCTGCACCGCGAGGCGCTCCCAGTTGGCGGCCTGGACCACGGACCGCTCGGTGTCCGGCGGGAGTTCGAGGACCGCGTGGAGGCCGGCCGCGATGCCCGTGGCGCGGGTCCCGGGGGACCGTTCGGCGAGGGCGGCCACGAGCTGGTCGCGGCGGCGGCGGTAGCGCAGGCGGGCGCCGCGCACATGACGGTCGTACGCACCCGACGTGAGGAAGTCCGCGAGCGTCAGCTGGTCGGGCGTGCCGCAGGACCACCCGGCGGCCTCCTTCTCGCCGAGGACCTCGTCGCGCAGCCCCGACGGGAGCACCATCCAGCCCAGGCGCAGACCGGGGGCGAGGGACTTGCTGGCCGTGCCGAGGTAGACCACGCGCTCGGGGTCGAGGCCCTGGAGCGCGCCGACGGGCTGGCGGTCGTAGCGGAACTCGCCGTCGTAGTCGTCCTCCAGGATCAGCCCGCCCTCGCGCCGCGCCCAGTCGACGGCCGCCGCGCGCCGGTCGGGGTGCAGCGGTACGCCCATCGGGAACTGGTGGGCGGGGGTCAGCAGCACCGCCTTCGAGGCGCCCGTGTCCAGCCCCGCGGTGCGGGTGCCCAGGTCGTCGAGGTCGAGCGGGGTCGTGCGCAGGCCCGCGCGGTGCAGCAGGTTCCAGTGGATGTCCAGGCCGTACGACTCCACGGTCACCTCCCGCAGACCGCGCGCCCGCAGCACGCGGCCCAGGATCGAGAGGCCGTGCACGAACCCGGCGGTGATGACGATGCGGTCGGGGTCGGCGTGCACGCCGCGGGCCCGCGCGAGGTACCCGGCCAGGGCCTCGCGGAGTTCGACGCGGCCGCGCGGATCGCCGTATCCGAGCGCGGCGTTGGGCGCCGCCGACAGGGCCCGCCTGGCCGCCTTGAGCCACTCCGCGCGCGGGAAGGACGCCAGGTCGGGGGTGCCGGGAGTGAGGTCGTAGGCCGGCGCGCCCGCGGGCCTGCGGGTCGGCGCGGGCCGCGCCGGGGGCGTGATCACGCGCTCCGCGACCCGGGTGCCCGAGCCCTGCCGGGCGGTGAGCCAGCCCTCGGCGACCAGGTCGGCGTACGCGTCGGCGACGGTGTTCCGCGCGATGCCGAGGTCGACGGCGAGGGAGCGGGAGGAGGGCAGCCGGGTGCCGGGGGCGAGACGGCCGCCGCGCACCGCCGCGCGCAGGGCGTCCGTCAGGCCCTTGCGCACGCCGTTGCGGGTCGCCTCGCCGCCGGTCTCCAGATGAAGGTCGACGCCCAGAGTGGCCCAGGATTCCGCCATGGAAATGGACCATACCCGTGGGCTACTCCGTCCGTAGGGTCGATGGCATGACGACGAACGAGACCGCCCCTGAGAACACATCCGAAAACGCCCCCGCCAAGGAGTACGTCCACGAGCACACGCCCCGCCTCGCCTGGGCGACGCACGCCCCCGAGGTCTTCAAGGCCATGATCAGACTCGACGCGGCGGCCCGTAAGGGTCTCGACCCGGTGATCTACGAGCTGGTGAAGATCCGCGCCTCGCAGATCAACCGCTGCGCCCTCTGCCTGGACATGCACACCAAGGACGCGCTCGCCGCGGGCGAGAGCGTCGAGCGGATCGTCCAGCTCAGCGCGTGGGAGGAGTCGCGGCACTTCTACACGGCCCAGGAGGTCGCCGCGATCGAACTGACCGAGGCGGTCACCGTCCTCACCGAGGGCTTCGTGCCGGACGACGTGTACGAGCGGGCGGCCGCGCACTTCGACGAGGCTGAGCTGACCCAGCTGATCGCCGCGATCACCGTCATCAACGCGTGGAACCGCTTCGGCGTCACGACCCGCCAGGTGCCGGGCCACTACAAGGCCGGGGACCTCAAGTGAGCGCTCGTACGCAGTACTTGGACAAGGCCGTCGGCGGCGCGATGGCCGCGCTGAGCGCCGCCGCCAAGAAGGGGCTCGGCGATCCGGTCCTCGCCGAGCTGGTGATGATGCGGGCCTCGCAGATCAACGCGTGCGCGTTCTGTCTCGACATGCATGTGGAGATCGCCCTCAAGAACGGGGAGACCCCGAAGCGTGTGACGCTCCTCAACGCCTGGCAGGAGGCCGGGCCGCTCTTCAGCGAGCGCGAGCGTGCCGCGCTCGCCCTGACCGAGGCCGTCACCGTGCTGACCGACGACTTCGTACCGGACGACGTGTACGAGGCGGCCGCCGCGCACTTCGACGAGGCCGAACTCGCCCATCTCATCGGTCTGATCGCCGTCATCAACAGCTGGAACCGGCTGATGGTGAGCCGCCGCGTCGAGCCGGGCGCTCAGGCGTGGTGAGCCCCGTCGGCACCCTGCGCGCCCTGCACCACGGCCGCGCGCCCGGTGACCCGCTGATCCTGCCGGGGCCGTGGGACGCGGCGAGCGCGCGGGTGTTCGAGGAGGCGGGGAGCCCCGCGCTGGCCACGCCGAGCGCGGGGATCGCGCTCTCCCTCGGGTACGAGGACGAGCAGGTGCCGCCCACGGAGATGTTCGCGGCGGTCGCGCGGATCGTCCGGTCCGTCTCGGTGCCCGTGAGCGCGGACATCGAGGCCGGTTACGGCCTCGCCCCGAAGGAGCTGGTGGAGCGGCTCCTGGAGACCGGCGCGGTCGGCTGCAACCTGGAGGACTCCTACAAGGGGCCGGGTGGCCCGCACACGCTCAGGGACCCCGCCGAGCAGGCCGACTTCCTCGCGGAGGTGCGGGGCGCCGCGGGTGGGAGCCTCTTCGTCAACGCGCGTGTGGATACGTTCCTCGCGGGCGTCCCGGAGCCGGGGGCGGCGATCGAGCGGGCCCGCCTGTACATGGCGGCGGGCGCGGACTGCGTCTACCCGATCCTGGCGCCGCCCGAGCAGCTTCCCGCGCTGCGGGCGGGCATCGACGGGCCGCTCAACGCGGTCGTCCGGGCGGGCGGGCCCTCGCCTCAGGAGCTGGGGAAGCTCGGTGCGACCCGGGTCACCTTCGGGCCCGGTCTGCTCCACCGGAGCCTGGGCGCCCTGCGGGACATCGCCGACGAGCTGGTCTGAACCGTGCCGGGCGCCCCTTCAAAAGGCGCCCGGCACCGGTGCGTTGTGCCCACCCTTCCCCAAGCTCTCGGCTCCGCTCGACCAGGGGAGACCCCCATCGCCCTGGGGCACGCCTGCCCACAACGGGAGGAGCGGCTACTTGGGAAGCCAGCCCTTCCACTTCGATTCGTTCTTGTCCACCCACGCCTTCGCCGCGTCCTCGGGGGACATCTTCTTGTCCGCGATCATGAGGGAGACCTCGTTCTGGTCCTCCTCCGACCACGTGAAGTTCTTCAGGAACTTCGCGGCGTCGCCGCCCTTCTTGGCGAAGTCCGCGTTGAGGTACTTCTTGAGCGGCGTGTGCGGATACGCGCACTTGATCTTGGCCGGGTCGGCGTCGCAGCCCTCCTTGTACTCGGGCAGCTTCACCTCCGTCATCGGCACCTTCTTGAACAGCCACTGCGGCTTGTACCAGTAGGTGAGGAAGGGCTTCTGCTGCTTGGCGAACTGCTCGATCTGGGTGATCTGCGCCGCCTCGGACCCCGCGAAGACGACCTCGTAGTCCAGGTCCAGGTTCTGCACCAGGGCCTTGTCGTTCGTCACGTACGACGGGGAGCCGTCCATGAGCTGGCCCTTGCCGCCGCTCTCGGAGGTGCGGAACCGGTCGGCGTACTTGTTGAGGTTCTTCCAGTCGGTGACGTCCGGGTGCTTCTTGGCGAAGTACGTGGGGACGTACCAGCCGATGTGCCCGGTCACGCCGACGTCGCCGCCGGAGACGATCGTCTTCTTGTCCTTGACGTACCGCTGCTCCTGCTCGGGGTGGCCCCAGTCCTCCATGATCGCGTCGACGCGGCCCTGGCTGAGGGCGTCCCAGGCGGGCACCTCGTCGATCTGGACCTTGTCGACGCGGTAGCCCAGCTCGTTCTTGAGCAGGTACTCGGCGACGGCGACGTCCGCCTGCGCGCCGACCCAGGACTGGACCGAGAGGGTCACCGTCCTGGCCCCCGCGGCGTTCGCGTACGGCGAGGACTGCTTGGTCATGTCGGCGGCGCCACAGCCGGACAGCGCGAGGAGCGCGCCGCCCGCCGTGACGGCGCTGATCACACGCGTACGAACTCGCATGTCACGCACCCTTCTTCGTGCGGCGCTCCGTGGGCTGCGTGACCCGGTCGAGCATCAGGCCGAGGCAGACGATTGCCACACCGGCCACCAGACCCGTCGCCAGGTCGCCCTGCGCGATGCCGAACACGACGTCGTAGCCGAGCGCGCCACCGCCGACCAGGCCGCCGATGACGACGACGGCGAGCACCAGGACGACGCCCTGGTTGAGGGCGAGCATGAGGGCCGGGCGGGCCAGTGGCAGCTGGACCTTGCGCAGCTGCTGCCAGCCGGTGGCGCCCAGCGAACGGGAGGACTCCATCGCGGCGGCGTCGACCTGGCGCAGGCCCTGCGTCGTGATGCGGACGACGGCGGGCAGCGCGTAGACGACGGCGGCGGCGACCGCGGGGGCGCGGCCGACGCCGAAGAGGGCGACGACCGGGATGAGGTAGACGAACTGCGGCATCGTCTGGAAGACGTCGAGCACCGGGCGGAGCATCCGCTCGAAGCGCTTGCTGCGTGAGGCCGCGATGCCGACCGCGAAGCCGAGGACGAGCGTCACGGCGACACCGGCGATGACCTGCGCGAGCGTGTCGAGGGACTTGTTCCACACGCCGAGGACACCGATCGCGCCCATCGCGGCGACGGCGGTCAGCGCGGTCTGCCAGGTGCCGATCAGCCAGGCGAGCGCGGCGACGATCAGCAGGACCGACCACCAGGGAAGGCCCTGGAGGCCGTCGCGGGCGGGGTTGAGGATCCACGTGGTGAAGTGCGACGCCCAGTCGGCGGTGCCGCCGACGACGGGCACACCGGTGTAGATGTGGTCGACCATCCACTCCTTGGCGGTGTTCACCGGCGGGGCGATGTTGACGACCCAGCCGGTCGGCCAGTCGACGCGGTCCGCGAAGCGGGCGGCGAGCGCGGCCACGACCGTCACGGCGGCCACGAGGGACCAGCCGCGCCAGCCGCGCAGCGGCGAGGCGGACCCGGCGGCAGGCGCCCCCATGCGTTCGCCCGCGGCGCCCGTCACACGGTCCAGGACCACGGCGAGCAGCACGATCGGGATGCCGGCGGCGAGCGCCTGGCCGACGTCGACGGACGAGAGCGCCTGGTAGACGCGGTCGCCGAGGCCGCCCGCGCCGATCACCGAGGCGATGACGGCCATCGAGAGCGCCATCATGATCGTCTGGTTGACGCCGAGCAGGAGTTCCTTGCGGGCCAGCGGCAGACGCGCGGAGAACAGCCGCTGGCGGCCGGTCGCGCCGAGCGAGGTCACGGCCTCCATGACGCCGCCGTCGGCGCCGCGCAGGCCGAGCGCCGTGAGGCGGGCCATGGGCGGGGCGGCGTACACGACCGTGGCGATGATGGCCGCGGGGACGCCCATGCCGAAGACGAGCGCGAACGGCAGCAGGTAGGCGTAGGCGGGCAGCACCTGCATGGTGTCGAGGACCGGGCGCAGGATGCGGAAGACGCGGTCGTTGAGGCCGCCCGCGAGGCCGAGGAGCAGACCGAGCACGACCGAGGCGATAACCGCGACGATCATCAGGGCGAGCGTCTGCATGGTCGGCACCCACATGCCGAGGAGCCCGCACACGGCGAACGCGGCGGACGCGGTGACGGCGAGCTTGACGCCCGCCACGCGCCAGGCGACGAGCCCGGCGGCGACGGTCACGCCGGCCCAGCCGGCGGCGAGCAGCACGAGGTAGACGCCGCGCACGGAGAGCACGATGGCGTTGCTGACGTGCCCGAAGAAGTAGATGAACAGCGGGTGGCTGTCGCGGTTGTCGATGATCCAGTCGCTGGTCCTGCCCAGCGGTTCGGTCAGGTCGACGGTGAGCGCGTCCGGCCAGGCGCCGGAGGCCCACTTGGCGTTGACGATCGGCACGAGAACCGCCGCGGCGACGGCGAGCAGCAGGAGCTTGCCGATGGCGCGGTGACGCAGGAGCGCGCCGATTCCGGTGTCCCGTACGGGACTCGATGCGGTGGCTGTGGCCATCAGGCGACCACCCCGCCCTGGCCGGGGACGGTTGGCGTTGCGGCGGTGCCGGCGACGACACCGAGCAGCCCGGCGTGGTCGACCACGCCGAGGCACCGCTTGCCGTCCATGACGCGCACGGGGAAACCGGTGCGGGCGACGGCCTCGATGGCCTCGGAGACCTTGGCGTCGGGCGCGAGGGCCGCGCCGCGGCTCTCCTCGTCGGCCTCGGCGGGGCGCATGGCGCTGCGCACGCTCATCACGTCGGCGCGCGCGACATCGCGTACGAAGTCGCGGACGTACTCGTCGGCCGGGGAGCCGACGATCTCCTCGGGGGTGCCGCACTGGACGACGCGGCCGTCGCGCATCAGGGCGATGCGGTCGCCGAGCTTGAGGGCCTCGCTGAGGTCGTGGGTGATGAAGACCATCGTGCGGCCCTCTTCACGGTGCAGGCGGACGACCTCCTCCTGCATGTCACGGCGGATCAGCGGGTCGAGCGCGCTGAACGGCTCGTCGAACAACAGGACTTCGGGGTCGACGGCGAGGGCGCGGGCCAGGCCCACGCGCTGCTGCTGACCACCGGAGAGCTGTCCCGGCTTGCGCTGCTCAAGGCCTTCGAGGCCGACCTTCTTGACGACTTCGAGGGCCTTGGCGCGCCGCTCGGCCTTGCCGACGCCCTGGATCTCCAGGCCGTACGCGACGTTGTCGAGGACGGAGCGGTGCGGCAGCAGGCCGAAGTGCTGGAAGACCATGGAGGCGCGGTGGCGGCGCAGTTCGCGCAGGCGGGCCCTGTCCATGGCGAGGACGTCCTCGCCGTCGATGGCGATGGCGCCGGAGGTCGGCTCGATGAGCCGGGTCAGACAGCGTACGAGGGTGGACTTGCCGGACCCCGACAGGCCCATGACGACGAAGACCTCGCCCTTGTTGACCTCGAAGGACACATCCCGCACGGCGGCCGTGCAGCCGGTCTGCTCACGCAGTTCGGCGGGGCTCAGGCCGTGCAGCGAGGTGTCGTGCGGTATTCGCTCGGCCCGGGGGCCGAAGACCTTCCAGAGGTTCTTGACGGCGAACACGGGCCCGTCGGCGGGCGCCGCGGCCTGGTCCTCGGTCGTCATGGTGGCTTCGCTCATCGGCCGTCACCACCAAGGATCTCGGCACATTTCTCCCCGACCATGAGTACTCCGATCATCGGGTTCACGGCGGGCATCGTCGGGAAGACGGATGCGTCCGCGATACGGATTCCTGCCATGCCCCGGATCTTCAACTCCGGGTCGACCACGGCGAGTTCATCATGGGAAGCGCCCATTCGGCAGGTCCCCGCCGGGTGGTACACGGTGTGGGCGGCCTTGCGCACCAGCTCGCTGATCTCGGCGTCGTCGGTGACCTCGGGGCCGGGGAAGACCTCGCGCTTGAGCCACTTCTTGAACGGCTCGGCCTGCGCGACCTTGCGGGCCAGCTTGATGCCGTCGACGAGGGTCTGCCCGTCGTAGTCGCCCTCATCCTCGAAGTACTTGAAGTCCAGCGCCGGCTTGACCTCGGGGTCGGCCGACGTGAGGTAGAGGCGACCGCGCGCACGGGACTTGGGGATGTTCGGCGTCATCGACACACCGTGCTCGGGACGTTCGTATCCGAGGCGCTCCGGGTTGTCCGTGAACGGGATCTGGTAGAAGTGGAACATCAGGTCCGGGCCCTTGTGGTCCGGGTCCCGCTTCACGAACAGACCGGCGTCCGAGTCCATCGCGGAGTTGCCGGGGATCGGCCCGTCGGTCTCCCAGACGATGACCGACTCCGGGTGGTCGATGAGGTTCTCACCGACGCCCGGCAGGTCGTGCACGACGGGGATGCCGAGCGCTTCGAGGTCCTTCTTCGGGCCGATGCCCGAGTGCATGAGCAGCCGCGGCGTGTCGACGGCGCCGGCGCAGACGAGCACCTCGCGGCGGGCGGTCAGCAGCGACTCCTCGCTGTCCTTCATCCGCACGTGGACACCGCGCGCGGTCTTGCCTTCCAGCTCCAGCCTGGTGGCCCAGGTCTCCAGGAACAGGTGGAGGTTCGGGCGGTCGCCGGCCTCCATGTGGGGGTGGAGGTAGGCGACCGACGCGGAGGAGCGCTTGTTGTTCTCCGGGTGGTAGGCGAGGTCGAAGAAGCCGACGCCCTCGTCGAAGGGCTGGTCGTTGAAGCCGACGATCTCCGGGACGCCGAGGGCGGTCTTCGTCGCCTCGACCCAGTCGGTGGCGATCTGGTTCTGGTCCTTCTTGGCGACGCGCACGATGTTGTTGCGCAGCTTGCCGAAGTAGGGGTCCATGGCCTTGGCGTTCCAGCCGGTGGCCCCGGCCTCCTCCCACTCGTCCCAGTCGGACGGCAGCGGCTTGAAGGAGATCAGGGTGTTGTGCGACGAGCAGCCGCCGAGCACCTTGGCACGGCTGTGCAGGATGTGGGAGTTGCCGCGCGGCTGCTCCGTGGTGGTGTAGCCGTAGTCGAGGTCACCGCCGAGCAGGCCGAGCCAGCGGCGGAGCGTGAGGACGTCCTCGCGGTCGATGTCGCTGGGACCGCCCTCGATGACGGCGACGGTGATGTCAGGGTTCTCGGTGAGGCGGGATGCGATCACCGAGCCCGCCGTGCCGCCGCCGACGATGACGTAGTCGTACTCGGTTGCGGCCTGGGGGGTTTCAGCCATGGGGTAGCTACTCCTCTTCCTGCGAGGTCGTGCAAGGTGCTTGCGCGTAAGGGGCCGGCGGGCGTCAGCCCGCGAACCAGCGGACCGGCTGCGGCGCGAGGTTCTGGTAGATGTGCTTGGACTCGCGGTACTCGGCGAGGCCCGCGGGGCCCAGCTCGCGTCCCACGCCGCTCTTGCCGAAGCCGCCCCACTCCGCCTGCGGAAGGTAGGGGTGGAAGTCGTTGATCCAGACGGTGCCGTGGCGCATGCGGCGGGCCATGCGGCGGCCGCGTCCCGCGTCGCTGGTCCACACGCCGCCCGCGAGGCCGTACTCGGTGTCGTTGGCGAGCGCGACGGCCTCGTCCTCGGTGCGGAAGGTCTCGACGGTCAGGACGGGTCCGAAGACCTCCTCGCGGACGACCTTCATCTCGCGGTGGCACTGGTCGAGCACGGTGGGCTCGTAGAAGTAGCCGGTGGCGGGCCTGGCGTCGGTCGGCTCGGGGCGCTTGCCGCCGCAGCGGAGCACGGCGCCCTCCTCCAGGGCCGAGGCGACGTACATCTCGGTCTTCTCGCGCTGCTGCGCCGAGACGAGCGGCCCGCACTCGACACCGTCCTCGGTGCCGCGACCGAGCTTGATCTTCTGGGCCCTGCGGGCCAGTTCGGCGACGAAACGTTCCCGCACGGACTCCTCGATGATGAGGCGGCCACCGGCGGAGCAGACCTGCCCGCTGTGGATGAAGGCGGCGTTGAGCGCCTGGTCGACGGCGGTGTCGAAGCCCTCTTCGGTGGCGCAGGCGTCGGCGAAGACGACGTTCGGGTTCTTGCCTCCCAGCTCCAGGGCGACCTTCTTCACGCCGAGCGCGGCGGCCTGGGCGACCTTGGTGCCGGAGACGAGGCCGCCGGTGAAGGAGACCAGGTCGACGTCGGGGTGGTCGGCGAGGCGGGCGCCGACGGTGTGCCCGGGGCCGGTGACGATGTTGGCGACACCGGCGGGCAGACCGGCCTCGACGAGGAGGTCGATGAGCGCGACCGTCGTCAGCGGGGTGACCTCGCTGGGCTTGATGACGAAGGTGTTGCCGGCGGCGAGCGCGGGGGCGATCTTCCAGCTGGCCTGGAGGAGGGGGTAGTTCCAGGGCGTGATCATCGAGCAGACGCCGACGGGCTCGTGCACGACGACGCTGTGGATGTCGTCGGAGCCGGCGTCGACGACGCGCCCGGCGCCCTCGCCGATGGCCAGGTCGGCGAAGTAACGGAAGGCATCGACGACGCAGTCCACGTCGACGCGGCCCTCTTCGAGGGTCTTGCCCGCGTCGCGGCTCTCCAGCAGGCCGATCTCCTCGCGGTCGCGCACGAGGAGGTCGGCGACCCTGCGCAGCAGTGCGGCACGCTCGGCGACGGGCGTGTGCGGCCACGGTCCTTCGTCGAAGGCCTTGCGGGCGGCGGCGATGGCCGCGTCCGCGTCCTCGGTCCCGCCCTCGGCGATCAGCGCGAACGGCTTGGCGTCCGCGGGGTCGAGGATCTCGCGGGTGGCGCCGGAGGCGGCGCTCAGCCACTCTCCGCCCACATGGATGGTCTGTTGTGCGGACACGTCCCGTTTGCCTTCCGTTCCTGTCATATGCCCCGCCTGTCACTCGCGGTAGCCGGGTGCACCTGCCCGCAGGCGGGAAAAGCATGCGCATCCGGTGGCTGAAAGTGCGCTGTGTCACTGTGCGTGCGGGCACACGGGGTGAAAACGTACGCGCTGTGCTGGTGTGCCGTCGCCCTCCTGACCGTACCCGCGTGTTCGTCGGACGGCGACGAGAAGGACGGGGCGGGAGGGGCTGCTCGCGGACGGGAACCGCCCGGCACCATGACGATGCCGGGCGGTGGAGAAGGGCGAGGACGATCGCGTCGGCGACGGCGACAGCGACGAGGTGACGACGACCGCCTTCTCCCGCTACGGCGAGCAGGTGCCCGTCAAGACGCCGTCGCCGGAGCGACTCACGCGGCCCCGGTGCCCGCCGCGACCTCGACGGGGTCGTCGTCGAACTCCGGCTCGTCCCGCACGGTGAGCCCGGCCACCCACAGCGGCGTCAGCCAGTGCACGACGAAGACGGTGAACAGGACGGAGAAGACGAGCCCCTCGATCTTCACCCCGGCGAGAGCGGCGGCACCCGAGCCGACAGTGGCCGCGAGGAGCACCCAGAGCATCGCCCGGTGGGCGAGGGCGGCCACCCTGTTCTTCTCGGCGCGCTGGCGCTCGTCGAGCGCGCGGACGCGCAGTTCGAGCAGGCCGCGCGTCGAGCTGTTGATGACACCGGTCGAGAAGCACCACGGCAGGAGCAGGCCGAGCATGGTCCACAGCGCCCAGCGCTGGTCCCCCACGACGGCGAGCAGCCAGACCGCCACGCCCGCCGCGGTCAGGGCGATGTGCGCGCAGACCACGGCGCGCCTGCGCGCGGCGGTGGCGTGGAACGGCGCGGCCTCGCGGCGGTTCATCAGCCGGTACATCCACCGGTCGTAGCTTGTCATGGGGCGCCGGTCGGCGGTCGTCATCACTGGTTCCTCCCGTAAACCTGATCCGTGAGCGGGCGAAACGGCTCGAGGGAGAACACGGCCTCGACCGGCAGCTCGAAGAACTTGGCGATCTTCAGCGCGAGGTCGAGGCTCGGGTTGTACTGCCCCCGCTCGATGTAGCCGATGGTCTGGTAGTGGGCCCCCACTGCCTCGGCCAGGCTCTGACGCGACACCTTCCGCTCGGCGCGCACCATCGCCAACCTGTTGTGCACTTGCTCGCTCATGTATAAGAAGTACTACATTCATACGTACGTAAGCAACAGTGCCCGGAGGCCGGGCCGGGGGCCGCTCAGGCGGGCGGTGCGCCCGGCTCGCCCCCCGCCAGCAGGTCCCGCGCACACCCCCGCAGCCACGCGTGCGCCGGATCCGCGTCGTGCCGGGGGTGCCAGGCCATGCCCAGCGGCAGCGGCGGCAGGTCCAGGGGGATCTCGAAGGTGACCAGGCCGAGCCTGTCCGCCGGCGGGCGGGCCCAGGACGTGACCAGACCCACCAGGTCCGTGCGCAGCAGGATGAAGAGGGAGGCGGCGAACGTCCCGACGCCGGCCACCACCCGTCGGCTCAGGCCGAGTTCGGCGAGCGCGGCGTCCAGCGGACCACTGAGCCGCCCCCGGCGCGAGACGGTCAGGTGGTCGGCCGCGGCCAGCCGACGCGGCGTCAGCTCGCCCTGGAGGAGCGGGTGTCCGGGCCGTACGACACCCAGCATCCGGTCGTCGCGGAAGTGCTCCACGTGCACCTCGGGCGAGGTCGTGTCGATGACGCCGAGTTCCAGGTCGGCGGTGCCCTGCCGCAGCAAAGGCGCGTCCAGGTGGCTCTCGCCGAGGAAGCGGAGCCGTACGCCCGGCGCCTCCTCGGCGGCGCGGGCGAAGAGGGCGGGGCCGTAGGCGGCGGCGAGCGCGTCGTTGCCGAGGATCGTCAGGGTGCGGGAGACCGTGCGCAGGTCGACGGCGCCGGGCCCGGCGAAGAGCGCGCGGGCCCTCTCCACGACCGCGCCGACCTCCGCCCGCACCGCAAGCGCGTGCGGCGTCGGCACCATCCGCCGCCCGGCCCGTACGAGGATCGGATCACCCAGGGCCTTGCGGATGCGGCCGAGCGTACGGCTCATCGCGGGCTCCGAGAGGTGCAGGCGGCGGGCGGCGCCGGACACGCTCTGCTCGTCGAGGAGCACGTCGAGGGCGAGCAGCAGATTGAGGTCGAGGCCCGTCCCGCCGGGCACCGGGGCCCCCGCCTCTCCCCCTGCCGGCCTTTGCGATTGCGTCACACGCATTCATCCCTTGCGAAAGTTGCACTGGAAAGCAAGTCGGAACCGAGCCTACGGTGGCAGCACATCCCAACCACGACGCTCCCCAGGAGGAGCCTTGCTCTCGCCTGCCCGCACACCGACCCGACCGGCCACCACCCCGGCGGCCCCACCGCCCCTCAGGCGTTCGACCCTGCTGGCCCTCTGCGCCTGCGTCCTCGTCGCGCAGGGCATGGTCGCCGCCATCAACCTCCTTGTCCCACAGCTGACTTCGTCCTCGCTCCAGCCCTCTGCCAGCGAAATCCTGTGGACGGTCGACGCGTACGTCATCGTCTTCGCGGGGCTCCTCATCCCGGCCGGCGCGCTCGGCGACCGGTACGGCCGCAAGGGCGCGCTGCTCTGCGGCCTCGGGCTGTTCGCCGCCGGGGCCACGCTCAGCGCCCTCGCCGCCTCTCCCGCGGTGCTGATCGCGGGGCGGGGCGTCTCCGGTGCGGGAGCCGCGCTGATCATGCCCGCGACCCTGTCCATCCTGATGCGCGTCGCACCACCGGAACACCGGCCGCGCGCGCTCGCCTCCTGGACGCTCGCCGCGGGCCTCGGCGGGCTCGCGGGCAACGTGGGCGGCGGTCTCGTCGGCCAGTACCTGTCCTGGCACGCGCTGTTCTGGGCGGTGGTCCCGCTCACCGCGCTCCTCGCGCTGGCGGTGGCCCGCACGACTCCGCGGACGGACAAGGCCGCCCAGGCCCCCGCCCTGGACCCCGTCGGCACGCTCCTGCTGACCGGCGGCCTCTTCGCGCTGCTCTTCGGCATCATCGAGAGCCCGCTGTACGGCTGGACGTCCGCCCGGATCCTGGCCGCCTTCGCCGCGGGCGCCGCACTCGTCGCACTCTTCGTCGTCCACGCGCTGCGCTCGCGCGCCCCGCTCTTCGACCCGCGGGTCTTCGCCTCCCGGCGGCTGCGCGCGGCGACCCTCGGAACGGCCGCGAGCTTCTTCGGGCTCTTCTCGCTCTTCTACGTCAACTCGCAGTACCTCCAGTACGTGAAGGGGTACGGCGCCGCCCGCGCGGGCCTCGCCATCATCCCGCTCACGGTCGGCATGGCGCTGGTCCCCCGGCTCGCCGCGCGCTGGTCGGGCCGGCCCCGGCCCTTGGCGGGCGGCGGGCTGCTCCTGATCGGCCTCGGCCTGCTCGGCGCGTCCACGGCGGGGGCGTCGACGCCCTACGCGGTGTACGCGTGCTGGCTGCTGGTCATCTCGGCGGGCACCGGCCTGTGCATGCCCGTGCTCACGCTCAGCGTCGTCGGCTCGCTCCCGGCACGCCAGGCGGGACTCGGCTCCGGACTCAGCACCTCGGCACGCGAGGTGGGCGCCGCGCTCGGCGTGGCCGTCACCGGGACGACGCTGGCCTCGCACACCTCGGCGGGCTTCACGGACGGCATGGCGACGGCGCTGCGCGTGGTGGCGCTGGTGGTGGTCGCCGCGGCGGCGCTGGTCACGGCGGGCTACGGCAAGGGCCGGTGAAGACAGAACCGCCCCCGGCGGCCGCGGTGAGCGGCTGCCGGGGGCGGAACACCCCGCGAGGGGTACGACCGGTCTCGGATCAGGCCCGGTCTCGGATCAGGCCTGATCTCAGATGAGGCCGAGACCGCGCACGGCCTCGCGCTCCTCGGCCAGCTCCTTGACGGAGGCGTCGATGCGCGCACGCGAGAACTCGTTGATCTCCAGGCCCTGGACGATCTCGTACTTGCCGTCCTTGGTGGTGACGGGGAAGGAGGAGATGAGCCCCTCCGGAACGCCGTACGAACCGTCCGACGGGATGCCCATGGAGGTCCAGTCGCCCGCGGCCGTGCCGTTCACCCACGTGTGGACGTGGTCGATGGCGGCGTTGGCGGCGGAGGCGGCCGACGAGGCGCCACGGGCCTCGATGATCGCGGCGCCGCGCTTGGCGACGGTCGGGATGAACTCGTCGGCGAGCCAGGTCTGGTCGCTCACGACGTCGGCGGCGTTCTTGCCGGCGATCTCCGCGTGGAAGATGTCCGGGTACTGGGTGGCCGAGTGGTTGCCCCAGATGGTCAGACGCTTGATGTCGGAGACCGACGAGCCGGTCTTCTTCGCCAGCTGCGACAGGGCGCGGTTGTGGTCCAGACGGGTCATCGCGGTGAAGCGCTCGGCCGGTACGTCCGGGGCGGCGGCCTGCGCGATGAGCGCGTTGGTGTTGGCGGGGTTGCCGACGACGAGGACCTTGATGTCGTCCGCGGCGTTGTCGTTGATGGCCTTGCCCTGCGGCTTGAAGATGCCGCCGTTGGCCTCCAGGAGGTCGCCGCGCTCCATGCCCTTGGTGCGGGGGCGGGCGCCGACGAGGAGGGCGACGTTGGCGCCGTCGAAGGCGACGTTCGGGTCGTCGCTGATCTCGATCGAGTTCAGCAGCGGGAAGGCACAGTCGTCGAGCTCCATGGCGGTGCCCTCGGCGGCCTTCAGCGCCGGCGTGATCTCAAGAAGGCGCAGGTTGACCGGCACGTCAGCGCCGAGCAGGTGGCCCGAGGCGATGCGGAAGAGCAGCGCGTAGCCGATCTGGCCGGCCGCGCCGGTGACGGTGACATTCACGGGAGTGCGGGTCATGGCGATCTCCGTAAGACAGCTGGCGGTGGGGTTCCCTGTCCCTCGTACTGGTGTACTGGATCCCCTTTTTCCTGGATCCCCGCCGACGCCTCTTCGAGTCCTCGATCGCCTCTCGATGATCGATCTCTTGGCATCAAGAGAGATCCGCCGTCAGGCTATCGCGCCCCGGCCGACCTTGAGCGCCGGGTCTGCTGTGGCCCGGCCCACAGCCCTCCCCCACCTGCCATAGGGGGGCGGCCGTCACCTCGGGAGAGGAGAGTGACGGCCGCCGTGGGGGTGTGACCACTCCCGTGGGGGTACGGTGCGCCTGCCCTGCCCTGACGGGGTCATGCACTCCCGACGCCCACTTTTTTCAGCCGCGCCGCGCCTACTCCGTACAGCCCGTCTCGCCCGAGACCAGCGCCGCACAGGCCTTGGCCGTGGTCCCCGCCTTGACCGCCACCATCGGCGTATACGCGTCGAAGTCCTCGTTCACCGTGCCGTTCTGCTTGGCCGATGCGCCCTTGCCCGACCCCGTGATCGTGACCTTGTCACCCGGCGTCGCCTGGGTGATGCGCGCCCACGCGGCCCCGCACGTCTTGCTGTAGCGCACCTCGATCAGCGTCCTGCCGACCGTGGCCCGCGAGGCCGTCTTCGCCAGCTCCCCGCCGCACCCCATGTTCTCGGGGTCCTTGCCCGCGCAGTCCGCGCCGCTGCACTCCACCCCGGCGGGCAGGTCCGTCTCGCTCGTGGACGGCGCCACGGTCGGCTTGGTCTCGTCCTTCTCCTTGCCACCGCCGCCCAGGTCGGTGAGGAAGACCGCCGCCGCGATGACGACGAGCGCCCCGACCACACCCGCGAGGAACATCGTCAGCTTCCGCCGTCGCCGCTGCCTGTCGGGCGAGCCGGCCGGCGGCGCCCCGGACGCGTCGCCGTACGGAGAGGAAGCCGCCGTCCCGTAGGACGGCGGGGCCTGCGGGGCCTGCGGGGCCTGCGGCGGCACGGTGGGCGAGACGCCTGCGGGCCCCGCCACGCCCGTCAGGCTGCCGACACCCCCGGAGCCGTTGCGCGCCTTCGCCTTCACCTTCGACTTCGACTTCGGCCCGGAGGACGGCGGAGCGGCCGGGGAAGCCGAAGGAGGCGAAGAAGCGAGGGAAGACGAAGAGGAAGCGGAAGCGGAAGCGGGGGGCGGAGAGGAGGGGGAGGTGCCCAGTTCTCCCAGTGCCGCACGGGCCTGCGAGATCCGTATCGCCTGCATGGTCATGTCGTGCCGCATCTCGGACCGGCTCCAGGCCCGCTCAGCCAGCTCCCACATGGTGATGAGATGCACCGGCTGCGTGCCCGTGACCTCGGCCAGCGCGACGACCGCGCCCTTCGGGGCGAGGAGCCGCCCGTTCAGATAGCGCTCCCACGACGTCTTGCTGTAGCCGGTCCGGTCCGAGACCGCCGCGATGCTCAGACCACTGTGGTCCACGAGCCTGCGCAACTGACCGGCGAACTCCTTGACCTCCGGGTCGAGCTCGTCCGGCAGCGCCTTCCAACGAGGCATCATTCCCCCTATTTCCGCCGTACGTGCCTGTCCTGCCCACCCACAGGGATGCGCGGAGCCAGGATGTCAGTTCCCGGAGTGGGGACACGGTCCGGGCAACAGTGTCCCACCGCCGCGCACGCTCCGTCACAGACATCGGACCAGGCTCGTTGCAGGGCACGAACACCGTTGCGGAATGGTCACCTCCGTGCCACAGGGACCGGCCATCCCTTGAACGTGATTGGCGCGTCCATGACTCTGGATCCCAAGCGGAACGGACCGCTTACATCGGGAGATTCCAGCAGGAAACACCCTCCTGAACGGCGGCGCCCGTCCTCCCACGGGGGAGAGGACGGGCGCCGTCTCCCACGCCTCCCACGCCTCCCGGCACGATCAGCCCGGGGCCCCCGGCCTGACGAGACCCGTCTCGTACGCCACCACGACCGCCTGCGCCCTGCTGTCCAGGCCGAGCTTGCTCATCGTGCGGTTGAGGTGCGTCTTCACGGTGGCCTCGCTGATGTAGAGCCGCTCGGCGATGTCCGCGTTGGTCAGACCGCGGGCGATCAGCTTCAGGACCTCGACCTCGCGCAGGGTCAGCGCGGCGAGATCGGGCAGCGGTTCATCGTCGCACCCGCCGGGTCCCGCCGTCTGTCGCGCGAACGCCTCGACGAGGCGGCGCGTCACGCTGGGCGCGAAGAGCGCGTCGCCGCAGCCGACGGCCGCCACCGCGGCCAGCAGCCGCTCGGGCCCGGAGTCCTTGAGCAGGAACCCGGAGGCGCCCGCGCGCAGCGCCCCGTACACGTACTCGTCGAGGTCGAAGGTGGTCAGCACCAGAACGCGCGGCGCCGGTTCGGGCGCGTGGGCGAGGATCTCCGTGGTGGCCGCGATGCCGTTCATGCCCGGCATCCGGATGTCCATGAGGATGACGTCGGGCCGGGTGCGGGCGGCGAGTTCGACGGCCTCGTCCCCGTCTCCCGCCTCGCCGACGACCTCGATGCCGGGCGCGGCGCGCAGCAGCCCGACCAGCCCCGCGCGGATGAGGAACTGATCGTCGACGACAAGTACCCTGATGGATCCGGTCATCCGGTCATTCCGCCCCGTCATCCCCCCGAGCCGCGGCCTGCGCCGAGGTCGGCAGGGTGAGACGCACGGCGAATCCCCCCTCGCTCAGCGGGCCGATGCTGATCGTCCCGCCGTAGAGCTTGGCCCGCTCCCGCATCCCAATCAAGCCGTGGCCGCTGCCGGTTCGCACTCTGTCCTGAATGGCTCCCTGTCCGTCGTTGCTGACCGAAACCTCGATGTGCCGTTCCCGGTAGGCGAGTTCGACGGCCGACGAGGCGCCGTGGGCGTGTTTCAGTACGTTCGTCAGGGCCTCCTGCACCACGCGGTACGCGCACAGTTCGATACCGGGGGCGAGCGGACGCGGGGTCCCGGTGACGCGCAGCTCGACGGGGACGCCGCCGGCGCGCACCCGGTCGACCATCTCCTCCAGGCGGGCAAGCCCCGGCATGGGCGCCTCCGGCCCGTCCCCTCCTACCCCGCCCGCCCCCTCCCCTTCGGTCTCCTCCGCCCGCAGCACCCGCAGCATGCGGCGCAGTTCTTCGAGGGCCTCGCCGCTGGTCCCCGCGATGGTGCCGAGCGCGGCGCGCGCGGTGGCGGGGTCCGAGCCGAAGACGAACGTGGCGAGGCCCGCCTGCACGGATATCACCGACATGTGGTGGGCGACCACGTCGTGCAGCTCTCGCGCGATCCTGCCGCGCTCCTCGGCGACCTCACGCCGGGCCCGCTCGTCCTGCTCCCGCTTGAGCTGGCGGGCCAGTTCGGCCGTCCGGCGGGCCGCGTACCCGAAACGCCACAGCACCAGCGGGAAGCCGGTGGCCTGCGCGACGACGGCCGCCATGCCCGCGCCCTCCGTGAGCAGACCCGCGTAGATCCACACGGCGCCCATCAGTGCCGCGCAGGGCAGGGAGACGCGGGTGGGCCGCAGCGACGCGACCGTGTAGACGGCGAGCATGGGCGCGAAGGTGTTGAGGACGGGCCAGTAGCCGGCCGTGACGTAGACGATCCACACGCTGTGGACGAAGAGGAATACGGCGAACGGCGCCTTGCCGCGCAGCACCGCGGGCAGATTGACCAGCGCCACCAGCGCATATCCGGCGGCGTCGAGTTCGGGCCAGCCCTGTTGTGCGGATTCCTGGCCGAGGAGCACGGCCACCGCGGTGAGGGCGACCGCGATGAGCGCGTCGACGACGAGGGGGCGGATCCGCATCGCCGCAGCGTAGCCCTAGCGCGAGCGAGGGAACGTCAACCATCCGAAGTACCGCGGAAGTTGCAGGAACCGCGCGACTACCACCGCGGGAGCAGCCGGATGCCATCCGGTCGGGGGACGACCACCCGGCGGGGCGCCGCGTAGCGTCGTCGACCAGCGGTGGCCCGTCCCTTCGGGGGAGGGCGGGCCACCTGCCACCGGCGGCCCGGCGGGTCGTGCCGCGGCCCGCCGGACAGGCCCTAGCTGTCGATCGTGAAGTGCAGCGTGTCGTCGAGGAACGGGATCTCCAGCCACGGATTCGGCTGCGCCATCATCGCCAGGAGCACGATGGCGAGGCCGAGCGCTCCATACGTGACCATGTCCGTGAAGCGCGAGCGCACCGCCAGCATGCCCACGTCCGGCAGCGCCCACCGCAGCACGGCGCCGCCGACGAGCGCGATGCCGACCAGCATCGTGCCGACACGGAACACGTCGAGCGCGGTGAGCAGCAGGCCGAGCCCGACCACGGAGGCGACGCTCAGCAGCGGCCACTGCCTGGCGGGCGCGGGCGCGTCACCGGAGGCCGCGCGGCCGCCGCCCTCGGGGCGTGCCGTGTCCCGGGTGAACAGCGGGAAGCGGCGCGAGACCTTCCGCGGCTGCCCGTCCGGGCCCGGCGCGCTGACCGCGCCCTTGGCCTCCACGGTCTCCAAGGTCTCCGGGGTCTGCGGGGCCTCCTGGACCTCCGTAGACCCGGAGGACCCCGAGGACCCCGAGGGCCCGGGGGAGGACCCCACCGCCCCCGCGACCCCCGCCCCCTCCGCGACCGGCTCGGCCCCCGGCTCAGGTTCTGCGTTCATGAGCTGCTCGCCCCTCTCCCATCGGCCCGCTCCGGGTCAGCTCGCGGCGGCGATGCGCTCGGCGGCCTCGACGACGTTCACCAGGAGCTGGGCGCGGGTCATCGGGCCGACACCGCCCGGGTTCGGGGAGATCCATCCGGCGACCTCGGCGACGCCGGGGTGGACGTCTCCGACGATCTTGCCGCTCTCGTCGCGCGAGACACCGACGTCCAGGACGGCGGCGCCGGGCTTCACGTCCTCGGGCTTGATGAGGTGCGGGACGCCCGCGGCGGCCACGATGATGTCGGCCCGCTTCAGGTGCGCGGCCAGGTCACGGGTGCCGGTGTGGCACTGCGTGACGGTCGCGTTCTCGGACTTGCGGGTGAGCAGGAGCGGCATGGGCCGGCCGATGGTCACGCCGCGGCCCACGACCACGACCTCGGCACCCTTGATCTCCACGTCGTGCTGCCGCAGCAGCCGGATGATGCCGTAGGGGGTGCAGGGCAGCGGCGCCGGCTCGTTGAGGACGAGGCGGCCGAGGTTCATCGGGTGCAGGCCGTCGGCGTCCTTGTCCGGGTCCATGAGTTCCAGGACGCGGTTCTCGTCGATGCCCTTGGGCAGCGGGAGCTGGACGATGTAGCCGGTGCAGGACGGGTCGTCGTTCAGCTCGCGGACGACGGCCTCGATCTCCTCCTGCGAGGCGGTGGCGGGCAGTTCGCGCTGGATGGAGGCGATGCCGACCTGCGCGCAGTCGCGGTGCTTGCCCGCGACGTACTTCTGGCTGCCCGGGTCGTCGCCGACCAGGACGGTACCGAGTCCGGGCGTGACGCCCTTCTCCTTCAGGGCCGCCACGCGGGCGGTCAGTTCGGACTTGATCGCGGCTGCGGTGGCCTTGCCATCGAGAATCTGGGCGGTCATGACTCCATCTTCCCGGATGAGGCCCGCCCGGTACCAATCAGGGCGCCCCGGCGGTCCGCCCGCTGATCAGCGAGGTTGCACTTGCACAACACATACGGAATGCGGCTGGACAAATAAGCCACAGCTAAAGAACGATAAGCGCACAGTGCCGCGGGCAGTGTCGGGGGGACGGACCGCATCTGTAGAACATTCCTCCGTGATGTGCCGCGTCGTCCCCGCACTATCCGACGGAGGAAGACCGCCATGAGTTACGGCGACCCGAACAACCCCTACGGGCAGCCGCCCCAGCAGCCGCCGCCCGCTCCCGGTTACGGCTACCCCCAGCAGGCCCCGCCCGGCGTCCCGCCGCAGCAGGGCTACGGCTACCCGCAGCAGCCGGCCTACCCCGGCTACCCGGGCGGCAACATGATGCAGCAGTCGATGCCGGGTCTCCTGGTCACCGCGCGTGTCTTCCTGTTCCTGATCTCGGCGGTGCAGATCCTGAGCGCGATCGGCTTCCTTTACGGCGCCGCTGTCGCGAACGACGTCTCGGACAGCGCCGACGAGTTCGGGTTCAACAGCGCGGGCGACTTCGGTGACGCGGCCGCCGGCATCTTCGTGGTCTTCGCGCTCATCTGCGCGGCCCTCGCCACGCTGTCGATCACGCTCGGCGTGAAGTTCAGCCGGGGCGGCCAGGGCGTGCGCATCACCACGGTGATCTACGGCGCGCTCGGCGGCGTCTTCGGCCTCATCTACCTCTTCATCGGCCTGGACTCCGGTCTGGCCACCGCGGTCATCGGCCCGCTGATCTGGGTCGTCTTCGCCGTCATCATCACGATGGCCCCGGTCGTCCCCAGCGGCACCGCGTGGTTCAACCGCCCGCGCTACTGAGCGACTTGGCCCCGCCCGGGGGCACTGACGGTGGCCGCGCCCTTCCCGGAGGAAGGACGCGGCCACTGTCGTACGTACGTCAGGTACCGCTCATCCGTACCTCGGGGCCGCTCAGTGGAAGAAGTGGCGCGTCCCCGTGAAGTACATCGTGACGCCCGCCTTCTTCGCGGCCTCGACGACCAGCTCGTCGCGGACCGAACCGCCCGGCTGGACCACGGCCTTGACGCCCGCGGCGGTCAGGATCTCCAGGCCGTCGGGGAAGGGGAAGAACGCGTCGGAAGCGGCGTAGGAGCCGTGCGCCCGCTCCTCGCCGGCCCGCTCGACGGCGAGCTTCGCGGAGTCGACGCGGTTGACCTGGCCCATGCCGACGCCGACCGAGGCGCCGTCCTTGGCGAGCAGGATGGCGTTGGACTTCACCGCGCGGCACGCCTTCCAGGCGAAGGCCAGCTCGGCCAGCTCGCCCGGGTTGAGCGCGTCGCCCGTGGCCAGCGTCCAGTTGGCCGGGTTGTCGCCGTCGGCCTGGAGGCGGTCGGTGACCTGGAGCAGGGCGCCGCCGTCGATCTGCTTGACCTCGACGGGGTTCGACGGCGCCCGGTGGGCGCGCAGCACACGGATGTTCTTCTTCTTGGTGAGGACGTCGAGAGCCCCGTCCTCGAACTCCGGCGCCACGATGACCTCGGTGAAGATGTCGGCGACCTGCTCCGCCATCTCCTTGCTGACCGGGCGGTTCACCGCGATGACGCCGCCGAACGCGGAGAGCGGGTCGCAGGCGTGCGCCTTGCGGTGCGCCTCGGCGACGGTCGCGCCGATCGCGATGCCGCACGGGTTGGCGTGCTTGATGATCGCGACACAGGGCTCGTCGTGGTCGTACGCGGCACGGCGCGCGGCGTCCGTGTCCGTGAAGTTGTTGTACGACATCTCCTTGCCGTGCAGCTGCTCGGCCTCCGCCAGGCCGCCCGTGCCGTCGACGTACAGGGCGGCACCCTGGTGCGGGTTCTCGCCGTAACGGAGGACGTTCTTGCGCTCGTACGTCGCGCCGAGGAAGCCGGGGAGGCCGCTGTCGTCGTCGGCGGCGCTGTGTTCATCAGCGGCTCCGCCGCGGGCATCCGCGAACCAGCTCGCCACCGCAACGTCGTACGCGGCCGTGTGCTGGAACGCTTCTCCCGCGAGCCGCTTGCGCGCGGTCAGGTCGAAGCCGCCCGCCTTGACCGCCGTGAGGACGTCGGCGTACCGCTTCGGGTCGGTGACGACCGCGACGGAGGGGTGGTTCTTGGCGGCGGCGCGGACCATGGAGGGGCCGCCGATGTCGATCTGCTCGACGCACTCGTCGGGAGTGGCGCCCGAGGCGACGGTCTCCTTGAAGGGGTAGAGGTTCACGACGACGAGCTGGAAGGGCTCCACGCCCAGCTCGGCGAGCTGGTCGCGGTGGTCCGCCAGGCGCAGGTCGGCGAGGATGCCCGCGTGGACCTTCGGGTGCAGGGTCTTGACCCGGCCGTCGAGGCACTCGGGGAAGCCGGTCAGCTCCTCGACCTTGGTGACGGGCACCCCGGCGGCGGCGATCCGCGCGGCGGTCGAGCCGGTGGAGACCAGCTCGACACCCGCCTCGTGCAGCCCGCGCGCGAGCTCTTCCAGGCCGGTCTTGTCGTAGACGCTGACGAGCGCGCGCTTGACGGGGCGCTGCGTGCCGTTCGAGTGGTCAGCGTTCATAGCTTCGGCGTTCCTAGCTTCGGCGGTCACGGGATAAGAACCTTTCGTCCCTCAATGCGGTAGCCGTGCCGGGCCAGACGCCCCACGACATCGACGAGCAGCGTGCGCTCGACTTCCTTGATGCGCTCGTGCAGAGCGCTCTCGTCGTCCTCGTCCCGGACCTCGACCACGCCCTGGGCGATGATCGGGCCGGTGTCGACGCCGTCGTCGACGAAGTGGACGGTGCAGCCGGTGACCTTCACGCCGTACGCGAGTGCGTCGCGCGCGCCGTGGGCCCCCGGAAAACTGGGCAGCAGCGCGGGGTGCGTGTTCACGAACCGCCCGCCGAAGCGCGCGAGGAACTCCTTCCCCACGATCTTCATGAACCCGGCGGAGACCACCAGGTCGGGCTCGTAGGCGACGGTCGCGGCCGCGAGGGCCGCGTCCCACTCGTCACGGGTCTCGTGGCCCTTCACCCGGCAGACAAAGGTCGGGATCCCGGCGCGCTCGGCGCGCTCCAGACCGGCGATGCCGTCGCGGTCGGCGCCGACGGCGACGATCTCGGCCCCGTAGGCCCGCGGCCCCTCGGCGCGGATGGTGTCGATCAGGGCCTGGAGGTTCGTGCCCGACCCGGAGACCAGTACGACGAGTCGCTTGGGGCGCGCGACCACAGCGCTCTCGGCCACAGAGCTTTCGGCCACGGCTGGGGCCCTTTCTCGGAAGGTGCGTCTTTGTACGGTCGTACGAAGGCTTCGTGCCCCGCGATACGGGGAACTCTACGAAGCGGCCGACCGCCAGCAACGATACCGGCACCCGGAACCGCCCCTCACGGGACGGGGGCGCGGCCTAGAGGTAGCGTCTGGTGGAGAAGGCGCCCTGAATACCGAAGCACGCCGAGTTGCCGAGCCGCGCGACGGCTCCTCCACGGCCCTACCAAGGGGAAGACGCACACCTGATGCCGGACCGTAGCCGCCCTTCGTCTCCACCGCAGGACTCCGACTCCCAGGGACCGGAGTCCCGGGGCGCGGGCTCCCAGGGAACGGGCAAGGACGACGACAACCCCTTCGCGCCGCCGCCGGAGGGGACGCCGGACCGGCCGTGGCAGCCGCGCCCCTCGGACGGCTCCTCGCCCGCGCCCGACGGCTCCGGTGAGGGCCACGGTTCCCCCTGGGGCAGCCAGTGGAGCGACCGGCAGCCCGGCCGTTCCCCGGGCGGTTTCGGCGAGCGGCCGCGCCAGCAGGGCGGCCCCGGCCAGGACGGCCCCTCCGGTTCCGGCGGTGGCCTGCGCTGGGACCCGACGGACCCGGCCCAGCGCCGTGCGCGCTACGCCCTGCTCTCGGGCATGTGGGCCTTCTTCTTCGCGCTGTTCGGCTGGCGGTACGTCGCACTGCTGCTCGGCGCGCTCGCGCTGAACTGGGCCATCCAGTCGCTGCGCGCGAAGCCGCGTACGCCGGACCCGACGGCACCGGCCGCCACCGCCCCGGCCGCCACCGCCCCGGCCGCCACCGCCCCGGCCGCCACCGCCCCGGGCGGCGCGCCGCAGGCGCCCGCGACCACTCGGCCGCAGACGACGGCCGCGATCAGTGGCCTGGTCACGGGGGCGCTGGCGCTGCTGATGGTGGCGGGGACGTTCACGGCGCAGCTGGTGTACCGGGATTACTACACGTGCGTGGACGACGCGCTCACCAGCACGTCGAAGCAGTCGTGCGAGGAACTGCTGCCGAAGCAGTTGCGTCCACTTCTGGGCGAAGAGGACTAGCGCGCCCTCCGGCCCCTTCGACTCGGGCCCGCCCCACTCCGCGACGCGGGGGGGGGCGGGTCTTTTGCGTTGGGGGGGTGGGGTGCGTCCGGGCGGGCGGCCGCTCGGCTTGAGCGGGGCGAGCCTGGCTGTCTGCCTGTCTGCCAACCCGCCGGGCCTTCAGGGCGACTCGGGCGGCCGCTCCCCCGCCTCCTTCAGGGCACGCCAGCGGGCCTCGCGGAACGCGTCGTCGTGCCAGGGGGTCTCGTCGTCGTACGGAGTGTCGGAACGCTTGGCGCGCGGGGGCTTCGGCTTCTCCGGGAGGAAGGCGTACGGCTCGAAGTCGGGTGGGGTGGGGTCGGGGGTCGGGGCTGTCGGGGCTGTCGGGGCGTCTGAAGGTGGCGATGCCGCTCCGGCCGCGGGGGGTTCCGGGGCGAGGCGTGCGCCAGGCGCTAGGGGGGGTTCGGGCGGTTCAGGGAACGGCGAGGCGGTCGGCTCCGCAGGAGGTTTTGGGGATGGTGAGGTGGCGGGGGGTTCCAGGGACGGTGACTCGGCGGAGGGTTCCGGGGGCAGTGACTTCGCGGAGGGTTCCGGGGGCAGTGACACCGCGGGGGTCTCCGGGGACGGCGGGGTATCCGCGGGGGGCTCCGGGGACGGCGGAGTGTCCGCGGGATCCGAGGCTCGCCAGGGGAGCCTGACGCGGGGCAGTCCTCGGCGCGGCCGCTCGCCGCTCGCCGCTCCGGGCCGCGGCAGCAGCCCTCGCCGCGGAGACAGTGACGCGGCACCGGCGGCCGCCTCCGCGTCGGGTACCCCGGCCTCGGTCTCAGCCCCATCCGAGGCCCTACGCCCGGCGCGAGGGGACACATCGGCATCAGACGGCCCGCCCACGGACCCGACCTCACCCGAAGCTCCGTACACACCCCCAAAAGACGCCCCCACATCAGACACCTCAGCCTCAGCTTCAGCCCCACCCCGGCCCGCGACTAGGCCGGCAGCAGCCCCAGGGAACAACCCCACCTCGGACAACCCAGCCTCAGCCCCCGACCCACCCAAAGCTCGGCCGCCACCGCCGGGCGACTCACTCACGCCAAACAGCCCCGCCTCGGAGTCAAACCCACCCGACCCCCGACGCCCCACACGCGAAGACCCACCCGCATCAGACGGCCCGACCACAGACCCGAACTCACCCGAACCTCCGTACACACCCCCAAGAGACGCCCCCACATCAGGCAACCCAGCCTCAGCCCCACCCCGGCCCGCGTCTCGGCCGGCAGCAGCCCCGGGGAACAACCCCACCTCACGCAACCCGTCCACGGGCCCGTGCTCACCCGGGACTCGGCCCGTACCCCCGGGAGGCGCCCCCGCCTCGGCCCCAGGACCGTCCACCACCCCGGGCGTCCCCGCCCGCAACCGCCAGCCCCGCAGGCCCAACGCCCCCCGCGCCCCGGCCCCCGCACGTCCGGAGACGTTCCCCGCGTCGGGCGGCCCGGACGCGGGGCCAGGCACCCCCGCCTGGGGCGTCCCTGCCAGGCACCGCGCCCTCGCCAGGAACCGCGACCCCGCCCGTGAACGCACCCGCCACCCCCGCATCGCCAACGCCCCCGGCACGCCCACCACCGCGGTCCATGCCAGTGCCGCCGCGCCCGTCTGCCACCACACGGGGCCGAAGTCGGCCAGTACCGCCGCGCCCATCGGGCCGCCCGCCAGTGCCGCGAGGGCCGCCGTCGTCGCCCCGCACAGCACCGCCGCCACCGCCGCGCCCGCGGCGGTCCTCCCCGGTGACCAGGCATCCTCCCGTTCCCCGAAGGCGGGTGCCGCCAGTTGGACCGTGCGCCAGGCCACCGCGAGGCCCGCGGCGACCGGCACCGCCCCGGCCGCCCACGTGAGCGGCGAACCCGGCCCCGCCGATGGCACCGCCGCGAACAGCGGGAACGGCGGAAGCAGCGGTACCGCGTCCGCCGCGAGGGGGCTCACCACGCTTCCCGTGCCGAGTACGAAGCCGGGGCCGAGGCCGTACGCCGCGCCCCACACCCCCGCGTTCGGCATCAGCGCGAGCGTCAGCAGCAGCACCGCGAACCGCCCCGACCACACGTCGGTGACCTGAGCGAACGACTCCCGTACGGGCCCCATGTGCAGCACGAGCGACACCGCGACCAGCAGCGCGCCGCCCACGACGAGCACCGCCGCCCCGCTCACCCCCGCCCGCGCGACGGCCAGAGTCCTGCCTCGCACGAATGCTCCTCGTACGCAGTGAGCCCGTACCCCTCGGGGCAGCACGGCGAGCGCGGGCCGCAGGAAGTGCGGGAGCGGCCCGCGCGGGTGGCCGTACGCCGCCCACACCCCGAGCGCCGCCGCCCCGGCCGCCAGCGCCGGCACGTGGATCGCCGCGCCGAGCAGGTCGGGGCGCAGTTCGCCGCCCGTCGCGTACAGCGCCGCCGCGGTGCCGACCAGCAGATAACCGCTCACCACCCCGCACCAGACGGTCCGTGCCGGAAGCCCCCGCTCCTCGGGAGCCGTCGCGTCCCGCGCCGCGCGGTACACGAGCCAGCCGGGCAGGAGGGTGAGGAGCAGCGGCGTCACCCCGACCGGCGCGGGCGGCCCCGCGAGCGTGTCCGTCCTGATCAGGTCCGTGCCGTGCGCGAGCAGCCACAGCGCCGCCGCGACGTGCAGCGCCCCGTCGGGACCGCTGTCCGGGTACGGCGAGCTGATCCACAGGACGATCACCAGGACGGCGAGCGAGCCGAGGCCGAGGCCCGCCGCCACGGCCCCGCCCGCCAGGCAGGTGGCGAGGCCGGGAGAACGTTCACGGGTGCGTTCACGCGACAGCAACGGCGGCGGCGAGGCGCTGTGATCGGTCGTCTGGGTCACCCGGCCATGCTGCCAACGACACGCGCTTTCTTCCCGTAACAGGCGAATATCGGATGTGTCGCTCAATATACGTTTATGTACTTTTTCGTACGGCGGATCGGCTGCGCCCGGCCGCCCGCCGCACGTCGGCCCACGCTGCGGAGAGTCCGACATGCCCCAGAGCCCTGCCACGTCTCTGCCGTCCCCCAAGGAACGCCGCAGGCTGCGCGAGGCGAAGTCGCTGAGCCATGCCGATGTCGCCGCGAAGCTGGGCGTCACACGCGAAACGGTCCGTCTGTGGGAGAAGGGCCGCACGCACCCCCGGGGGCGCTCCCATGAGGCGTACGCGAAGCTCCTGAACTCCCTCGCCAAGACCGAGGAGCGCCCCCAGGAGCGGCCCGCGCGGCGGCACGCGCAGGCGCCGCCCACGGACGGCGCCCGCTCTACGACGAGACCCGAGCCCCCGGTCAAGCGCGCGGCGAAGCCGCAGACCCCGACGGCGGTGGCGTCGAGCCCGGCCGCGGTGAGCGGCCACGCCCACCACCCGTCACCGTCACCGCCGCCGCCCCTGCCCGACCCCGAACCCGAGGCTGAGCCCGAGTGCGGCCCCGACCACGAACCCGGCTCCGGCCCCGAGCCCAAGCCCGAGCCCGAGCCGGAATCTTCGGCCGATCCCACCGCCGCGCCCGCCCCCGATCCCGCACCCTCCCGGCCCCGCACCCCGGCCCACGCCTTCGACGCCCTCTGCGCCCACACCGCCCCCACCCTGGTACGCCAGGCCTACGTGCTCACGGGGCGTCGGACGCTGGCCCAGGAAGCCGTGGAGCGCGCCTTCCAGCAGGCGTGGTTCCGCTGGCCCGAGGTGGCCGTGGACCGCGACCCGGCGGGCTGGGTCCGTGCCGTCGTACACGAGTACGCAATGTCGCCCTGGCACCGTTTCCGCCCCTCCCTGCGGCACTCGGACGCCCCGCCCGCGGAACCGGCCGACCGCGCCTTCCTCGACGTACTGCTGAGCCTGCCGCCCGCCCAGCGCCGCACGCTGCTGCTCTACGACGGCATCGGCCTCGACCTGCCCGAGACCGCGGCCGAGACGGAGGCGAGCACGCCCGCCGCCGCGTACCGCCTGCTGCACGCGCGCGAGGTGGTCGCCGAGCGGCTGCCCGATCTGGCGGACCCCGGGACGCTGCACCGGCGCCTCGCCGAACTGGGCGGCGCGGAGAAGCTCCGGCCGCCGACGCCGGAGCGGGTCAGGATCACCGGCGAGCACCGCGCCCGCGTCTGGACCCGCGCGGCCATCGCCCTCACGACCCTGATCATCGGCGCCACCGCCCTGACCCTGAGGACGGCCCCGACCCACTACGAGCCGCCGCAGGCCCCGGGCAGGGCCATCAGCGGAGTTCCGCCCCGCATGGGGCCGGGCCCTCTCTCGTACGAGGACGAGGAACTCCGCGAGAAGCTCCGCTCCTACGTGCCGAACGGCCCCCACCGTCTGCTCCCGGAGCCGAAATAGCCTCCCTCCGGCCCACCCAATAGAAAGCGGGCCCGCGCCTCAACAGAGGTGCGGGCCCGCTTTCGAACAGCAGGACGAGCAGGGCGGAGAGGGTCAGCCCGCGAGGATGGCCCTCGCCAGCTTCGCCGTCTCGGTCGGCGTCTTGCCGACCTTGACGCCGGCGGCCTCAAGGGCCTCCTTCTTGGCCTGCGCGGTGCCGGAGGAGCCGGAGACGATGGCGCCGGCGTGGCCCATGGTCTTGCCCTCGGGCGCCGTGAAGCCGGCGACGTAGCCGACGACCGGCTTCGTCACGTTGGCCTTGATGTAGTCCGCCGCACGCTCCTCGGCGTCGCCGCCGATCTCACCGATCATGACGATCAGGTCGGTGTCGGGGTCGGCCTCGAACGCCTCCAGGGCGTCGATGTGCGTCGTACCGATGACCGGGTCGCCACCGATGCCGACGGCCGACGAGAAGCCGATGTCACGCAGCTCGTACATCATCTGGTACGTCAGCGTGCCGGACTTCGAGACCAGGCCGATGCGGCCCGGCTTCGTGATGTCGCCCGGGATGATGCCGGCGTTCGATTGGCCCGGGGTGATGAGACCGGGGCAGTTCGGGCCGATGATGCGGGTCTTGTTGCCCTTCGACTTCGCGTACGCCCAGAAGGCGGCGGAGTCGTGGACGGCGATGCCCTCGGTGATGACGACGGCGAGGGGGATCTCGGCGTCGATCGCCTCGACGACGGCGGCCTTGGAGAAGGCCGGCGGCACGAAGAGGACGGAGACGTTGGCGCCCGTCGCCTCCATGGCCTCCTTGACCGTGCCGAAGACCGGCACCTCGGTGCCGTCGAAGTCGACCTTCGTGCCCGCCTTGCGCGGGTTCACGCCGCCGACGATGTTGGTGCCGTCACCCAGCATGAGCTTGGTGTGCTTCATGCCCGTGGCACCGGTCATGCCCTGGACGATGACCTTGCTGTCCTTGTTGAGGAAGATAGCCATGGTGGTGTCTTAACCTCTTCCCTTACTTCGCAGCCGCGAGCTCGGCGGCCTTGTCGGCCGCGCCGTCCATGGTGTCCACGCGCTGTACGAGCGGGTGGTTGGCGTCGCTCAGGATCTTGCGACCCAGCTCCGCGTTGTTGCCGTCGAGGCGCACGACCAGCGGCTTCTCGACCTTCTCGCCCTTGGAGGCGAGCAGTTCCAGGGCCTGCACGATGCCGTTGGCGACCTCGTCGCACGCGGTGATGCCACCGAAGACGTTGACGAAGACGGACTTGACGTCCGGGTCGCCGAGGATGATCTCCAGGCCGTTCGCCATGACCTCGGCGGAGGCGCCGCCACCGATGTCGAGGAAGTTGGCGGGCTTCACGCCGCCGTGCGCCTCACCGGCGTACGCGACGACGTCGAGGGTGCTCATGACGAGACCCGCGCCGTTGCCGATGATGCCGACCTCGCCGTCGAGCTTGACGTAGTTGAGGCCCTTGGCCTTGGCAGCAGCCTCGAGCGGGTTGGCTGCGTCCTTGTCCTCAAGAGCCTCGTGCTCCGGCTGGCGGAAGTCGGCGTTGGCGTCCAGGGACACCTTGCCGTCCAGGGCCAGGATCCGGCCGTCCTTGGTCTTCACCAGCGGGTTGACCTCGACGAGGAGCGCGTCCTCGGCGACGAAGGTGTCCCACAGGGTCACCATGGCCTCGGCGACCTTCTCGGCCACCTCGGCCGGGAACTTCGCCTGCGCCACGATCTCGCGGGCCTTCTCGATGTTCACGCCCTCGACGGCGTTGACCGGGACCTTCGCGAGGGCCTCGGGGGTCTTCTCCGCGACCTCCTCGATGTCCATGCCGCCCTGCACCGAGGCCATGGCCAGGAAGGTGCGGTTGGTGCGGTCGAGGAGGTACGAGACGTAGTACTCCGCCTCGATCTCCGGGGACAGCTCGGCGATCATCACCTTGTGGACCGTGTGGCCCTTGATGTCCATGCCGAGGATGTCCGTCGCACGAGCGACGGCCTCGTCCGGGTCCGCCGCCAGCTTCACGCCGCCGGCCTTGCCGCGGCCGCCGACCTTCACCTGCGCCTTGACGACCGACTTGCCGCCAAGACGCTCGGTGGCCTCGCGCGCCGCCTCAGGCGTGTCGATGACTTCACCGGCCAGCACCGGTACACCGTGCTTGGCGAAGAGGTCCCTCGCCTGGTACTCGAACAGGTCCACGCGCGTCCGTCCCTAATCCGTGATCTCGCTGCGATCTCGCTGCTTTGGTGTCAGCTGTCTGCGTGGGCGTGCCGCGGAGGGCAACGTGACTGCGCTGTCACAAGGGAGGCGTAGGACGGAGTCCAGTACGCGGCATGTCCGTCTCGCAGGTTATCGCCGTGGGACGTGGGTCCCTAAATCGCAGATCACATTTGGGCGGTGATGACGGTCACAGATCGCGGCCGCGAAACGCCGACGGGCGGCCCCTGTCACACCAGAGGCCGCCCGTTTGCTCCCGTTGCTCCAGCGAGCGGGCGCTGTACGGGGCAGCGATCAGACGCCGTACGGGGTGTACGAGGCGACCGAGTCGTACGTCGGCACGTAGCTCGGCGTGACGTCGTCGGCCACGCCCCGGACGCCGCCGACGGCGTTGCCCGCGAGGGTCTGGGCATGGGGCGCGACGGTGGCGCCGGTCAGGTCCCGCGCGAGCGGCTGGACCTGCGAGGTGACGCCGCCCGCGAAGGGCTGGACGTCACCGGTCACGCCCCACGCCAGCCCCTCGGCGCTGCCGCCGACACCCTGTACGACGGGCCGCACCTGGTCGGTGACGGTCCGCACGACCGGCGCGACCGAGCCGACGACACCGTCCGCGAACGGCTGGACGTCCTCGCCCACGACCGTCCGCGCGAACGGCGGAACCTCGCCTACGACCCCGCCCGCGAACGGCAGCACCTCACCGGTCACGCCCCGCGCCAGGCCGGACAGGTCCCCGACGGCCTGCCCGGCGACCGGCACGACACCGTCGACGGCGGTGGCGGCGACGGGCGGCAGCACGGAGGCGGCGGTCTCGTCGACGATGGGGGTGGCGGTGCGCTGGGCCCGGCCGGGGGCCTGAGCGGCGGCTCGGGTGGCGGTGTCCTGGACCTGGGCGAGGTCCGGCGCGAAGGCGGAGAGGGGGCCGAAGAGGTAGTCGACGTCGTCGGAGACCTTGGCCTTGGCCTTGGCCTGTGAGACCGCGCCGTCGGCCTGTGCGAGCTTGCCCTGCGCCTTGGGGAGCGCGTCCTCGGCCGGTGAGACCCTGCCCTGCGTGCCGGATGCCACGTCCTTCACGTCGGAGGCCTTGTCCGGCACATCGGCGACGTCGTCGTCGGTCACGTCGGCGACACCACCCGTGACGTCGGAGACCGCGTCGGACGCCTGGTCCGGCACCGCGACGGAGTGCTGGGGCAGCTCATCGGCGCTGGCGACGGCGGAACCGAGGGCCCAGGCCCCGGTCACACCTGCGGCTATGACGATGGAACGGCGGATGTTCTTGTTCATGCTGACGTCAGATCCTTCGAATTCGTGCTCTGGCTGTGGATCCGGTCCGGAGATGTCCACGGACCGGCGGGCAGACCTGTTCCGCCCCCGCGCGGCAGGTCATCGCGGGGAAAGGGCTGCCCTAGCCAGGGAATTCGGGAATGTCCCGGTGTCTGTCACGCGTCGGGAAGGAGCCCGCGGAAAGACCGGGACCCGCGAGAAGCCGAACCGGCGCCATGCCGGAGAGCGCGGCCGCCTGCACATCGCCGCCGAACCGCGAAGCGCCACCGTCAACGGCGGTGGCACCGCCGAGGCTCCCGCCGGGAGCCCCGGGCGCGGGCGCGGGCAGCGGCTCAGAGCCCGGCCCCGGCCCGCCCACGTCCGCGACCGCGTCACGGTCACCGTCCCTGTCGGGGCCGTGACAGGAACCCAGGCCCCCGCACCAGCTGCCGGTGCCATACACGGCGCCATGCGCGGTGCCGTACTCGGCGCGATCCGAGGACTCAGCCCCCGCCCCGCCCGACAGCCCGGCACGATGCACCGGCCCCGGAACGGAACCGCCCTCGCCCCGCGGCTCGGCCTCGACCTCAGGGTCGGGCGCGGGAGCCGGGGCAGGCGTAGGAGTCGGGGCAGGCGTAGGAGTCGGGGCAGGCGTAGGAGTCAGGACGGGGAGGGGGAGAGGGAGGGTGGCGGGCGCGGGCGCGGGCACGGCGCCCCGGCCAAGGCGGACGCCAGGCGACGGCAACGGCAACCGCTGCTCGGGGAGCAACTCCCCCTGGGGCGGCGCCTTGCGCAAGGCAGCGACCATGTCGTCAACACCCTCGCCCACGGAACGCACGGCGCTCCGCTCGATGCTCCGCTCAGCGCTCCGGACGACAGGCTTCACCACCGGCTCGGCGACGGCCCGCGGCACGGGCTGGACCCGCTCCACCGGCCGAACCGGCCCGTCCGCCGCCTGCGCCCGCTCCCCGAAGAGGAACCCGATGACGAGCAACCCCCCGAGCAGCATGGCCACTCGCAGCGCACGCCGCCCGGCCACCGCGCGCACGAGGCGCACGACGGCTCCGGACGGAACAGCTGCGGAAGCGGGGTTCAAGACGAAGAGGTTCCTCTGCACGGCGGGGGGGGGAGGAGGGAAGGAGGGCGGGAGCCGGAACGTGCGCCCGTGTTCGGCACGTACGCCGCGTTCAGCACGTACGCCCGAGTTCGGAACGTACGCCCGTGTCACGGAGCCGCGACAGCGGAACGCATCATTCCGCACGCCCGGCGCGTCGATCCTCGCACGGAACGCCCGCCCTCGCGCAAGCCCTCTGCACCCGATGCACAGTCATGTCCGGTTCCCCACCGCCGTGTCCGGTATGGGCAGTGGCCGCCGCTCGATCGCCGCGGCCATCACCTCCGGGAAGAGGTCCGGCGTACAGGCGAAGGCGGGCGCGTCCAACGCGGCGAGCGCCGCCGCGTGCTCGCGGTCGTACGCGGGCGTCCCTTCGTCGGAGAGCGCGAGCAACGTCACGAACTGCACCCCGGACGCCTTCATCGCCGCGACCCGCTTCAGCATCTCGTCGCGTATGCCCCCTTCGTAGAGGTCGCTGATGAGGACGACGACGGTGTCGGCGGGCCGGGTGATCTGCGACTGGCAGTACGCGAGGGCGCGGTTGATGTCGGTCCCGCCCCCCAACTGCGTGCCGAACAGGACATCCACCGGGTCGTCGAGCTGATCGGTGAGGTCGACGACATTCGTGTCGAAGACGACGAGCCGCGTGGTGAGTGACCGCATCGAACCGAGCACCGCGCCGAACACCGAGGCGTAGACGACGGATGCCGCCATCGAGCCCGACTGGTCGATGCAGAGGATGACTTCCTTCTTCACGGACCGCTCCGCCCGTCCGTACCCGATGAGCCGCTCGGGCACGATCGTCCGGTACTCCGGCAGGTAGTTCCCGAGGTTGGCCGCGATCGTGCGGTTCCAGTCGATGTCGTGGTGACGGGGCCTGCTGACGCGCGCGCTGCGGTCGAGCGCTCCGGTGAGCGTGGAACGGGTCCGCGTCGCGAGCCGCTTCTCCAGGTCCTCGACGACCTTGCGCACGACGGCCCGCGCGGTTTCCTTGGTGGTCTCGGGCATCGCCTTGTTGAGGGAGAGCAACGTGCCCACCAGGTGTACGTCCGCCTCGACGGCCTCCAGCATCTCGGGCTCCAGGAGCAGCGTGGAGAGTCCGAGCCTGGCGATGGCGTCGCGCTGCATGACCTGGACGACGGACGAGGGGAAGTACGTCCGTATGTCCCCGAGCCAGCGCGCCACGGACGGCGCCGACCCTCCGAGCCCCGCCGAACGCTCCCGCCCCCGGCCGCCCTTCTCACTCCCCACCCCGTACAACGCGGTGAGCGCGCCGTCCATCGCCGCGTCCCGCCCCGCGAGCGCACACCCGGTCCCCTCACCGCCCTCCCCACCCAACACAAGCCGCCACCGCCGCAACCGCTCTCCCCCCACCTCCCCGAGGCCACCCCCCACCCCGCCCCCAATCCCACCAGCGGCCACCCCGGCCACGTCAGCTCCCGCGCCAGCCCCTGCACCGGCTCCCGTGGCAGCCCCAAGCCCATCAACTGCCGCTCCACGCACATCAGCCCCCGCGACACCCCCCGCCCCGGCCACGCCCGCTCCCGCCCCCAATCCGTCATCTACCGCGCTGAACCCACCAACTGCCGCCCCCGAGACGCCAATCACCCCGACCTCACAAAACCCCGCCCCGACCACGCCAACCGCCGCTCCGAGCCCCCCAGCCGACGCCCCGCCCACAACAGCCCCCGTCCCGGGCCTGTCACCCCCTGCACCGGCCATGGCAGCCCCCGCCTCGAACCCGTCACCCCCCGCACCAGCCACAGCAACCCCCGCCTCGAACCCGCCGACCTCCACCCCAGCCACGTCAAGCCCCACCTCAAACCCACCGACCCCCACACCAGCCACGTCGGTCGCCCCCAACACCTCGCTCGCCCCACCCGTCCCAGTCATCCCGCCACCCCCACAAGATCTCGGCCGCCCACCTGCACCACATCCACCGGCACCCGCACCATCAGCACCACGGCACCCGCCCAGTCCCACCAACGCCGAACCGCGAGATGCGCCGCCCCCACCACCCATCCGCCACCCCAATCACCCCGCCACCCCCGCCATCCCCGTCACCCCACCGCCCCCACCAGCCCCTCCCTCCCCGCCGGCGCCTCGCCGAGCAGCGCCCGCACCGTCGCCACGACCGCGTCCGCCCGCGCTGCGTCGATCTCCTCGGCGAAACCGGGGACGCCGCCCCCTCCCACCGCGACCCCGCCCCCGGCCGGTCCGCGTCTCACCAGTTCCCCCAGCGTGCGCCGCACCCCCGGCTCGTACTCCGAGAACGTGCGGCGCAGCAACGGCAGTACGTCGATGAAGGCGTCGGCCGAGACCCCGCTCAGCCAGTCGTCCACAAGGCCGAGGAGCCGGTCGTCGTGGACGAGCAGCATTCCGCCACCGGATCCGCCCCCGACGAACCCCTCGATCCAGGCGGCTCCTTCCGCCGGGTCGCCTCCTCTGGACAGCGCGAGCCCCATGAGCCGGGCGACCGCCTCGTCCGCCAACTCCCCGCCGTCCAGCAGCAGCCGCACACCACGCCCCCGCACAACCCCGGCGACGGCCTCCCGCCGCGCGAGCACGCGCAGCACGGAAACCCACCGGGCCCGCACCCCCTGGGAACCCGCCCCGCCGGAGCCCGCATCCGGCGTCAACTCCCCCAACATGCCCACCGCCTGGTGAACCGCGTCGACATGCCCCCGCATCTCCAGAGCCGCCTCCGCGCCAAGCCCCGTACAGGCGGGCGGCAACCCGACGAAGAGCCGCTCGGCGAGCCCGAGAGCCACCTCGCCGAGAGCGGCCGTGTCCGTCCCCCGCACGTCGCCGTACCGCAGCGACCGCACCAGCGCGGGCAACGCCTGTGCGAGGTGCCCGACGTCCGCGTCCAGCGCGGCCCGGTCCGCGAGCACCCGCATCACCACGGGCAACGCGTCCGGCAACGCTGCCAGCAGGCACCGCTCGGCGAGCGCCGTGACGTCGGCGAGGCCCGCCGCGCCGACCGCGTCGGCCGTCGCCTTTCCGGTGGCCGCGCCCAGCACCGTGGTCCCCCACACCCCGGCCTCCGCGACCCGTACGGAAAGCTCCGGCTCCCACCGCAGCCGCCAGGTCTCCCGGAACGTCCCCGTGCTCCCCCGGGACCGCACCGGCTCGCCCCAGCCGATACCGAGGAGCCGCAGCCGATGCAGCAGCGTGCTGCGGGCCGCGTCCGTCTCCTTGCGGAGGTCCAGCTGCAGCTCCCGCTCCAGGGCGTCCGGCTTCAGCCGCAGCTTGCGCTGGAGGCGGGTGAGATCGCGCTGGAGCGGCACGGCGGGGGCCGCCTCCGGGACCTCCCCCAGCACATCCCCGACGACGAGCTTGTCGTGCACGAGGGCGAGCGGTACGTCCGAGCCCTCGCACATCACCGCCCGCACCGCATCGGTCGTCTCGGTGAGTCCGGCCAGCGGCCGCCCCCGCATCGCGGCGAGCGTGTCGGCGAGCCGGACGGCCTCGATGACGTGCGCGGACGACACGAGCCGGTCCTCCTCGCGCAGCAGCCGAGCGACCTTTGTCATCCAGCGCTCGACCGGCCGGTCCGGGGCACCGAACAGGTGGCCGTACCAACCGGGGGACGAAACGCCCGCCCCGTACCCACTGGCGCGGGACAGCCGGCGGTTCGTCCAGGGCACCCACGTCATCTCGGCCCTCACCTTGGGAAGACCCTTGAGCAGCGCCCGGTCGGCGGCCACGGCGACCTTGCGCCGCAGCGCAGGCACGTGCCAGGCCCCGCACACCACGGCCACCCGGTCCGGACCGAACTCCTTCTGCGCGGCCCGCATACGCAGCCGCATATGGGCCTCGCGTGCCAGGTCGCGGCCGTGCCCACCGTCCCCGTAGGCCTCGCGCAGCGCCCCCATCGCCTCGCCCAGCGCCTCGAACGGCGCGAACGCGTCACCGCCCCCCGCCCGGTGTTCGACGGCGTCCTCCCACCAGCGCTCGGGATCGTCGTACCCGGCGGTCTCGGCGAGCACGGCGAGCGGATCGATCCGCACGGCGTCCTCGCCCCCGGAGGTTGGATCACCCTCTTCCTCGTTTCGTGCCAGCGAGTTCGCGGCCGGCAGGTCGATGAAGCGGACCGGCACCCCGCGCCCGACGGCCCACTGGATGGCCACCCACTCCGGGGAGAACTCGGCGAGCGGCCAGAACGCCGAGCGGCCCGGCTCGTCCACGACGTGCGCGAGCAGCGCGACCGGCGGCCGCATGCCCTCGTCGGCGGTGAGGTGCACCAAGGAGTCGGCCTCCGGCGGCCCTTCGATGAGGACGGCCTCGGGCCGCCCCTCGTCGAGCGCGGCCCGCACCGCACGGGCCGACCCGGGCCCGTGGTGCCGCACCCCGAGCAGCAGCGTCCCCCCGGCCGCGGCCCCCGCCCGTACCCCCGTCACGCGCTCACCTCCCGGCACGCGCGGTAGAAGTCCTTCCAGCCGTCACGCTCACGGACGACCGTCTCCAGGTACTCCTGCCAGATCACGCGGTCCGCCGCGGGGTCGCGCACGACCGCGCCGAGAATGCCGGCCGCGATGTCCCCGGCGCGCAGGACGCCGTCGCCGAAGTGGGCCGACAAGGCCAGTCCGTTCGTGACGACGGAGATCGCCTCTGCCGTCGACAGCGTGCCGCTGGGCGACTTCACCTTCGTACGCCCGTCCGCCGTGACGCCGTCGCGCAGCTCGCGGAAGACGGTGACGACACGGCGTATCTCGTCGATGCCCTCGGGTCCCGTGGGCAGGTCGAGGGAGCGGCCGATCTGGTCGACGCGGCGGGAGACGATGTCGACCTCGGCCTCGGCGCTCTCCGGCAGGGGCAGGACGACGGTGTTGAACCGGCGGCGCAGGGCGCTCGACAGATCGTTGACCCCGCGATCGCGGTCGTTGGCGGTGGCGATGAGGTTGAAGCCCCGCACGGCCTGCACCTCCTGGCCCAACTCCGGGATGGGCAGGGTCTTCTCCGAGAGAATCGTGATCAACGTGTCCTGCACGTCGGCGGGGATGCGCGTCAGCTCCTCGACGCGTGCCGTCATCCCCTCGGCCATCGCCCGCATGACGGGGCTGGGCACGAGCGCGTCGCGGCTCGGGCCGTGGGCGAGGAGCTGGGCGTAGTTCCACCCGTACCGGATCGCCTCCTCCGGTGTGCCCGCCGTGCCCTGCACGAGCAGCGTCGAGTCCCCGCTGACCGCGGCGGCCAGATGCTCCGACACCCAGGTCTTGGCGGTGCCGGGCACACCGAGCAGCAGCAGGGCCCGGTCGGTGGCGAGCGTGGTGACGGCGACCTCGACGATGCGGCGGGGCCCCACGTACTTCGGGGTGATCACGGTGCCGTCGGGCAGCGTGCCGCCGAGCAGATACGTCGCCACGGCCCACGGGGAGAGCTTCCACCGCTGCGGCCTCGGCCGGTCGTCCTGCACGGCGAGCGCGGCCAGTTCGGCGGCGAAGGCGTGCTCGGCGTGCGGCCGCAGCACCCCGGCCGGATCGGCGGTCGCGGACGGATTCGCGGTCCCGGCCGGATTCGCGGTCGCGGACGTCGTCGAGTCGACGGAAACGGTCATGGAGCGATCCCCCTCCAGCTCCTCCGGGCACGTCTGGCCCGGATGTGTCTCCACCGTGCACCACGCCACTGACAATCGACCCTCACACGCCTCTGAGCTGCATGGATACCCGGAGCCGGGTCGATTGTCAGTGGCGGGACCTACCTTCGAGACATGACTCAGCAGGGGGTGCGCTGGACGGCGGATCAGGTGCTGGCGCTGGCGCCTGACGTCCCGTCACGCAAGGCGGGAAGCAAACTCGGCGTCGCAGGGCCATGGTCGGAGGCGGGGAGTTCTGACGAGGGGACGGTGTGGGGGCTGTGCAAGGGCAGTGGCAGCAAGCCGTATCAGACGGTCGTGGACATCGCGGACAGGGCGGGTCCGGCGTACAAGTGCAGTTGTCCGAGCCGCAAGTTCCCGTGCAAGCACGCGCTGGGGCTGCTGCTGATCTGGGCGGGCGGGGACGGCACCGTGCCGGACGGGGAGCCCCCCGCATGGGCGGAGGAGTGGCTGGCGTCCCGCCGCGAAAGAGCGGAGGGCAAGCGGAGTCCGGCCGCGCGGCCCGCGGCCCCGGCGGACGCTGAGGCGGCGCGCGGGAGAGCGGAGAAGCGGGCCGAGCGGATCACGGCGGGGGCGATGGAGCTGGAGCAGCGCCTGTCCGACCTGCTGCGCGCCGGTACGGCGTCCGCCGAGCAGTCGGGGTACGGCCTGTGGGAGGAGACGGCGGCCCGTATGGTCGACGCGCAGGCACCGGGACTGGCCGCGCGGGTCCGGGAGTTGGGCGCCATACCCTCCTCGGGGCCGGGCTGGCCGGTGCGCCTCCTGGAGGAGTGCGCCTTGGTGCACCTCCTCGACCAGGGCTGGCTCCACCGCGACCAGTTGCCGCACGACCTGGCCGCCACGGTCCGCTCCCGCGTCGGCCTGCCCGCCCAGCCCCAGGATCCGCCGCTGCGGGACCGGTGGCTGGTCCTCGCGCAGTACGACACGGCGGACAGCAAACTGACCACGCGCCGCATCTGGCTCTACGGCACGCACTCCGGGCGCACCGCGCTGCTCCTCTCGTACGGTGCCGCGGGCCGCGCCCCCGCGCTCGCCCTGCCGGTGGGCCTCGCACTCGACGCGCAGCTGACCGGATACGCGGGCACGCGACAGCTGCGAGCCGACCTGGGTGAACAGTTCGCGGCCCCGGCGCCCACCGCGGAACGGCCACCGGGCGTACGGACGGACGAGGCCACCGCCCTGTACGGCGAGGCGCTGCGTGACGACCCGTGGCTGGAGTCCTGGCCGGTGACGCTCGCCGAGGTCATACCGGCCCAGACCGAAAGCGGATGGCAATTGGCCGACCCGGACGGGGCCCTGGCGCTCCCCGTTGCAGCCTCCGCCCCCGCGCAGGGCCTCTGGCGGCTGATCGCCCTGTCCGGAGGCGCACCGCTGACCGTGTTCGGGGAGTGCGGCCACCGCGGCTTCACCCCCTTGGCGGCCTGGCCTCAGGGGGCGGGAGAGACGGTGCCGCTGTGCTGACGAACGAACGCAAGAACAACGGCAAGAGCAGGCACGAGAACAATCGCGACCCCGACCACGAGAACGAGAACGAGAACGAGAACGAACACAACCACGAGGAGGAACAGATGCCCGTCCCCCCGGCGAAAGCCGCGCCTCCGCCTCCCTCCCGAGGGAAGCCGGGCACCCCGCACTCCTCATGGGAAGAGCTGGTCACCTCGGCCCTGCTCGGCACCGACCGGCGCGCGCTGCCGCCCGCCCTGCACACCCCCGGCAGGGAGGCACCGGTCGCACTCCTGGACGAGGCAGCGGTGCAGACGGTACGCCGCAGGGCGGGACTGCGCCCTGCACCGGCCGTCGCGCCGCCCGAACCGGCGCTGCCGGACCCCAGACCGCCGCTGCCGCCCGCGGCCCGGCGCAGGCTCGCCACGCTCCTCACCGACCATCCCGGCACCGGCAGCGGCGGCAGACGCGGCGCGGCCCCGGACCTGATGGAACTCCTCCCCCAGTGGCTGGCCCTGGCCAACGCCCGGGGGTACGGAGCACCACCCGAGCTGCTTCCCGCCCTCCTCGACGCGGCCCGCGGCCGCACGGACCTGCGCCCCCAGGCGCTCACGTTCGCGGGCCCCAGAGCCCTGTGGCTGGCCCGGCTCAACCCGCACTGGAAGTTCGCCCTCCGCGCCACCCCGGGAAGCGGTGTGGCACTGCCCTCCGCGGACGACACGCCCGAGGTCCAACGACTGTGGGAAGAGGGCCTCTTCGCGGAGCGGGTTGCCCTGCTCACCACACTCCGCGCGCACGACCCCGGCGCCGCCCGGCGGCTGCTCACCACGACCTGGCAGACAGAACGGGCCGAGGACCGCCTGATGTTCCTCGACTCGCTCCGCACCGGCCTGTCGGCGGCGGACGAGCCGTTCCTGGAGCAGGCGCTCACCGACCGCAGCCGCAACGTCCGCTCCACGGCGGCGGAACTGCTCTCCGCGCTCCCCGAATCGGCGCTGGCCGGGCGGATGGCGTCCAGGGCGGCTTCCTGTGTGGCCGTGGACCACGTGTCGAACACGCCGACCCTCACGGTCGAGGCGCCGCACGAGTGCGACGTGGCCATGGAGCGGGACGGCGTCGCCCCCAAGCCCCCCGCCGGTCGAGGCGAACGGTCCTGGTGGCTCGGCCAGTTGGTGGAAGCGGCGCCACTCGCCACCTGGAGCACCCGGCTCGGCCACCGCACCCCGGCCGAGATAGTGGCCCTCCCCGTGGCCGACGACTGGCGTGCCGAGCTGCACGCCGCGTGGTGCCGCGCTGCCGTACGGCAGCGGGACGCGACCTGGTCCAGGGCCCTGCTCGGCGCGCCCGCGGCCCCCGACGCCGCGGGCCCGGGGGCCGTATCGCTCGCCGAGCGCGCCAAGCTCCTGGCCGCCCTGCCCGCCGCGGAACGGGCAGACTGGGTCGCCGGATTCATAGCCTCGCACGGGCTGTCCGAGTCGTTCCAGCTCCTGGGCGTATGCGCGGTCCCCTGGACCGAACCACTGGGCCGGGCGGTCGTGGACGCGCTGAACATCGCGCGGGACGCGGGCAGTTACCCCTGGAGCTTCAGCGGGGTCATGGGCCTCGCGGAACGCTGCCTCGACCCCGCGGAAGCGATCCGCCTGGAGGCGCTCACCGCGATACCCGACGAACCGGAGGACGCGTCACCGGGAGCGGGGAGCTACTGGTCGGAGGCGTTCCAACGCCTGGTCACGACCCTGCGCCTCCGCGCGGCGATACGAGACGAACTCCCGCCGCCGGCTCCTGGAGCGTGAGCGCACGTCCTGCCCGGAAGGCCACGAAAGCCTCCGGCCGAGGCGCCCCGCCCGATCAGGCCCCGGCACGCTCCTGCACGTTCGCCCGCACCCACTCCACGATCGAAGTCGTGGTCGCACCGGGCGTGAAGATCTCCGCGACGCCCTTCTCCTTCAGCGGCGCGATGTCCGCCTCCGGGATGATGCCGCCGCCGAACACCAGGATGTCCTGCGCTTCCCGCTCCTTCAAAAGTTCGAGCACCCGCGCGAACAGCGTGTTGTGCGCCCCGGACAGGATGGAGAGGCCGATCGCGTCGGCGTCCTCCTGGATCGCGGTGTCCACCACCTGCTCGGGCGTCTGGTGCAGCCCGGTGTAGATGACCTCCATACCGGCGTCACGCAGCGCCCGCGCGATCACCTTGGCCCCGCGGTCGTGCCCGTCGAGCCCCGGCTTGGCGACCACCACGCGGATCGGCCCGGCTGCCACACCCATCACTGCCTCCATGTACCGATATCCGTACCGACATCCATCTGTCCAAGCATCTGCCCAAGCACAGATACCCCGCACCGCACGGGCCGGGGAAGTGAACGAACGTTATCTCCAGCATCGCGCAAGCGGCAGTTTCGCGGTGGAGAGGGAGGGGGAAATCACACGTTGGGACACGTTCGCTGCGCGCCGTCCACTACTCAGGGGTTCGCGCCCCGCATCCGGACCAGGCGCGAGGGGAGCCGCAACGAGATCGCCGGACCACCACACCGGCACCCGCCCGGCGTGGTGGTCCGATGCATCGGCGACGCAACGGGGGCATGGGGCCACCGCACCACGGTGGCGTGGAACGCCGTCGCACAGCCGACTCCTTTCTCACGACTCCCCCTAGGGCACACGGGGGACGGAGCTGTCCTCCCGTGCGCCGATCGGGAGGTCGACGATGCCGGAGCCAGCCACAGGGGCCCACCCCTTTCGCACCCTCACCCTCCCGCGGCCGAGACTGCCAAGGCTGCCGGGACTCCCCGGCCGGTCGGCACTGCACGCGCTGGCCGCGCTCCCCGCACTACGCGCCGCACTCCCCACGCTCCCTTTACCCCCCGCACTCCCCTCGCTGTCGCTGCTCCCCTCGCTGCCCGCCCTCTCCGCCAAGATGGCGGGCCGCCTCTCCCTGGCCCTCCTGAAAGCGACCGCCCTGGAAGTGGCGATCCTCGCGGGCCATCTCGTCCTCTACCCCTCGGGCATCGCCCAGGAGCGCAGGACAGCCCCTGTCCAGCCGCCCCCCGACGCGCCGCGCCTCCCCCCGGACAGCAGGCCGCCGACCCTCCTCCTGCACGGCTTCATAGACAACCGCTCGGTCTTCGTCCTGCTCCGCCGCGCCCTGTCCCAGCACGACGGACGCCGCGTGGAGTCCCTCAACTACTCCCCGCTGACCTGCGACATCCGTACCGCCGCCGAGCTTCTCGGCCGCCACGTCGAAGAGCTGTGCGAGCGCACGGGCCACCATCGGGTAGACATCGTCGGGCACAGCCTGGGCGGCCTGATCGCCCGGTATTACGCCCAGCGCCTCGGCGGTGACGTACGCGTACGCACGCTTGTCACGCTGGGCACACCGCACGGGGGCACCCGCGTCGCGCCGCTCGCGGACGCGCACCCGATCGTGCGGCAGATGCGTCCGGGCTCCGCCGTGATCGAGGAGCTGAAGGAACCTGCACCGGACTGCCGGACGCAGTTCGTGAGTTTCTGGAGCGACCTGGACCAGATCATGGTCCCGCTGGAGACGGCGTGCGTGGACCACCCCGACCTGATCGCGCAGAACGTCCGCGTGACCGGAATCGGCCACCTCGCGCTCCCGGTGCACCCGGCGGTCGCGAACGGCATACGCCAGGCCCTCGACCTGGCCCATCCCGGAGCCGACGCCAAGGAAGCCCCGGGCGGGCTCACGGTCGCCTGACCACAGCGGAACACCGGATCAGGGGCCACTTGGCGAGCCCCCGGTATCGAACGTAGCTCGAACGCAGGGCCAAGCCTGTGCCCGCAGTCCTCCGAAAGACGGCCGAATGCCCGTTTCCTGAGACCATGAAACCTGCCGAAGATTGTCGCGCCCGCATACCGCCGGGTACAGTCGCCGCACTGCTCCGCCCTTGCTGCCGAGGCGAAAGAGAAGTTGGTGAACGACCGTCACCCGTCGGGGAGCTCGACTCCCCAGCCCTCGGCACCCGGCGCCGACTACCCGCTCAACGCGACGTACGACCAGCAGAGCGCCCAGCCCGGCGGCTACGGCTACGACACCTACTCCACCGGCGGTTTCGACACCGGCAGCATCAGCACCGGAAGCTTCGACACCGGTACCTTCGCCACCGATCCCCTCTTCGGCGACATGCCCGGCACCGAGTACGACACAGGCCAGTGGGCGACCACGCCGAGTACCCAGCAGCAGACGTCCGCCTACGACGCGTACGCCGCACAGCACCACGCCGCCGCCTACGAAACCGGCAGCTACGACACCACCTCCGTCTGGTCGGCCGGTGGCTATCAGCAGCTCGCCGACATCCCGTCGCAGCCGGGCCCCGACAGCACGGGCCAGTGGGACACCGCCTCCTGGGACCAGGGTCCGGCGACCGGTCAGTGGCAGACGCAGACCTTCGACACGGGCGCGTACGACGCCACGGCGTGGAACTCCGCCGACGAGACACGCGAGCAGCACGAGTCACCCGAGGCACGCGAGTCGCACGAGTCGAACGAAACTCCGCAGCCGTACGAGCTGACCGAGCAGTACGAGATCTCCGCCGAGGCCCCGTTCGACAGCGATGCCCCGTTCGACAGCGAGAGCCCGTACGACGGCGAGGGCCCGTACGACACCGATGTCCCCTACGCGAGCGCGGAGCCCGAGTCCGTCTCGGGGATTCCGGCCCCCACCCCCCGCACCGCCCGCGGCAAAAGCGGCGGATCCGGTGCGGGTCGGTCCAGGACCCGGCGCCGTACCCCCGCCAAGCGCTCCGCCCTCCTCACCGTCGCCGTGCCGTCGGCCTGCGTGATGGGCGTCGCCGGGGTGGCGGCCGCGTCCGTGGGCAGCTTCGGCGGGGACGGCGAGAAAGAGACGACGGCCTCCGCACCGGACACCACGTCCGTGAAGCCCTCCACCGCCAACAGCAAGCTGGACACCCAGCTGGCCAACCTCTCCGCGGACGCGGGCGACTTCGCGGACCGCGCGAGCCGCACGCAGGAACGTATCGACCTGAAGGCCGAAAAGGTCGCCGCCCAGAAGAAGGCGGCCGCGGAGGCGGCGCGCAAGGAGCGGCTGCGCCCCAAGTTCGCGCTGCCGGTGAAGCAGCACGGTCTGAGCGCGCAGTACGGCCAGGCCGGCGTCAACTGGATGTCGGCGCACTCCGGCATCGACTTCCCCGTGTCGTACGGCACGGAAGTCTTCGCCGCGACCGACGGCACCGTGACCACGAAGTGGAACAGCGCCTACGGCAACATGGCGATCGTGACCGCCAAGGACGGTACGGAGACGTGGTACTGCCACCTCTCCTCGCACAAGATCTCCAGCGGTCCCGTGAAGGCGGGCGAGACCATCGCCTACTCCGGGAACTCCGGCAACTCCACCGGACCGCACCTGCACTTCGAGGTGCGCCCCAGCGGCAGCTCGGCGATCGACCCGCTGCCGTGGCTGCGCAGCCACGGACTCGACCCGACGTAACTCCGCCGCCGCCCCCCCCCGGCGCGGCTCCGGGCACCGCCCGGAGCGTTACAGCTTCTCGACCGGCGCGTACCTCAGCAGGAGCCGCTTCGGCTTGGGCTCGCCGAAGTCCACCGTCGCCTCGGCGTTCGCCCCCGTGCCCTTCACCCCGACCACGGTCCCGAGGCCGAACTGGTCGTGCGTGACCCGGTCCCCCACCGCCAGCGAGACCACCGGCTTCTCCGAGGCGCGGCGCGTGGCGAAGCCCTGCGCCCCACCCGTGCGCGAACGCGAGGACGACAGCGACGAGGCGATGCCCGCGGCGGGACCGGACGAGGCGGGGGCGCCGACGGAGCCCTTCCGCTTCCAGTCCAGATGGGTTTCCGGAATCTCTTCGAGGAAGCGTGAGGGCGGGTTGTACGAGGGCTGGCCCCAGGCGCTGCGCATCGAGGACCGGGTGAGGTAGAGCCGCTCACGCGCGCGCGTGATGCCGACATAGGCGAGGCGGCGCTCCTCCTCCAGCTCCTTGACCTGGCCGAGGGAGCGCATGTGCGGGAAGACGCCGTCCTCCATGCCGGTCAGGAACACCACGGGGAATTCGAGTCCCTTGGCGGTGTGCAGCGTCATGAGAGTGATGACTCCGGAGCCGTCGTCCTCCTCATCCGGAATCTGGTCGGAGTCGGCGACGAGCGCGACGCGCTCCAGGAAGTCGGAGAGGGTGCCGGCCGGGGCGGGCCCCTCGTCGCCCTCGGCCTGCGCCGCCTGGGCCTGGGCGTACTCCTGCTCGAACTCCAGTGCCACGGCGGCGAGTTCCTGGAGGTTCTCGATGCGGGTCTCGTCCTGCGGGTCGGTCGAGGCCTGCAACTCGGCGAGGTAGCCGGTCCGTTCGAGGACGGCCTCCAGGACGACGGCCGGGCCCGCGCCGGACTCGACGACGGTGCGCAGCTCTTCCATGAGCGTGTTGAACCGCTTGACGGCGTTGGTCGAGCGGGCCGCCATGCCGTACGCCTCGTCGACGCGGCGCAGCGCCTGCGGGAAGGAGATCTTCTCGCGCTGCGAGAGCGCGTCGATCATCGCCTCGGCGCGGTCGCCGATGCCCCTCTTGGGGACGTTGAGGATGCGCCGCAGCGGCACCGCGTCCTCGGGGTTGGCGAGAACGCGCAGGTAGGCCAGCACATCGCGGACCTCCTTGCGCTCGTAGAAGCGGACGCCGCCGACGACCTTGTAGGGCAGGCCGACGCGGATGAAGATCTCTTCGAAGACGCGGGACTGGGCGTTCGTACGGTAGAAGATCGCGACGTCGCCGGCCTTCGCGTCGCCCGCGTCCGTGAGGCGGTCGATCTCGTCGGCGACGAACTGCGCCTCGTCGTGCTCGGTGTCGGCCACGTAGCCGGTGATGCGGGCGCCCGCGCCCTGGTTGGTCCACAGGTTCTTCGGGCGGCGGCTTTCGTTCCGCTCGATGACCGCGTTCGCGGCGGTCAGGATCGTCTGCGTGGAGCGGTAGTTCTGCTCCAGGAGGATCGTCGTCGCGTCGGTGTAGTCCTCCTCGAACTGGAGGATGTTGCGGATGGTGGCGCCGCGGAAGGCGTAGATCGACTGGTCCGCGTCACCCACCACACACAGCTCCGCGGGGTCGTCACCCTCGCCTCCGGAGGGGCCGACCAGCTCGCGCACCAGGGCGTACTGGGCGTGGTTCGTGTCCTGGTACTCGTCGACCATGACGTGCCGGAAGCGGCGGCGGTAGTGCTCGGCGACGTCCGGGAAGGCGCGCAGGAGGTGGACCGTCGTCATGATCAGGTCGTCGAAGTCCAGCGCGTTCGCCTCGCGCAGGCGGGACTGGTACATGGCGTAGGCCTCGGCGAGGGTCTTCTCGAAACCGTCGGCGGCCTGGGCGGCGAAGTCCTCCTCGTCGATCAGCTCGTTCTTCAGGTTCGAGATCTTGGCGCTGAAGGACTTCGGCGGGAACTTCTTCGGGTCGAGGTCCAGGTCGCGGCAGACCAGGGCCATCAGACGCTTGGAGTCCGCGGCGTCGTAGATCGAGAAGGAGGACGTGAAGCCCAGCTTCTTGTACTCGCGCCGCAGGATGCGGACGCAGGCGCTGTGGAAGGTCGATACCCACATCGCGTTGGCCCGGGGGCCGACGAGCTGCTCGACGCGCTCCTTCATCTCGCCCGCGGCCTTGTTCGTGAACGTGATCGCGAGGATCTGGCCGGGGTGGACACCGCGCTCGGCGAGGAGGTACGCGATGCGGTGGGTCAGTACGCGGGTCTTGCCGGAACCGGCGCCGGCGACGATGAGCAGCGGGGAGCCCGCGTGCACGACGGCCGCGCGCTGGTTCTCGTTCAGCCCCTCCAGGAGCGCGGCCGGGTCGATGACCGGGCGCGGGGCTCCGTCGCGGTAGTGCGAGTCCCGGGTCATGGGCACGTCGAACTTCCCGCTGAACAAGTCGTCCGGAACCGGTTCCGGAGCGCTGTCCTCGGGCGGCGGCGGGGGTTCTTCGTCCGCGGCCCGGGAAGGCCGCATGTCCGCCAGGAAGCTGTCATCAAAGAGGCTGCTCATCGCCTCCCGAGTCTAGGCGGCCCCACTGACAACCCGCCCCGGGTTCCGGCCACCCCGGGCCCGTTCACGCCCCGGCCGCACCCGGTCACGCTCCGCCACTCCGCTGCGGGCGCCCGTCCTGACGCTCGTAAAGTCACGAAAATGTATCGGGCATATCGAACATCAACCTTCACACGTGCCACACAGGTTGGTTAGCGTGCTCCGCGGGCCGCACGTCCCCCACCGGCGAACCCCGCCGGGAACGGGTGGCCCCCGCCGAGTCCGACGTGTTCGGAACCGGGGACCCACCGAAAACTTGGGGTGAATCGGTCCCGTACTTCGTACGGGACTGTAGGGCAACCTTCCGGACCACCCGCCCGAACCCGACAGCTAACCCGGTAGGCGGTCTACGGAAGGAGTCGCCTCCCTTGGCGTCGCACCGCAAGCCGCGGGGCCGGTCAGCCGGCATACGCACCACCCCCGCCGTCGGTATCACCACGGCCGCCCTCACGTCCGTGGCGCTCCTGTCGCAGAGCGCGCAGGCAGCACCCGCCGCGCCGACAGCACCCTCCGCGCCGGTGGAGCCCAGCCTCGACGAGGTGAAGAAGAAGGTCGACGACCTCTACCACCAGGCGGGCGTGGCCACCCAGAGGTACAACTCGGCCAAGGAGAAGACCGAGAAGCAGCGCAAGAAGGTCGACCGTCTGCTCGACGGCGTGGCCAGGCGCGCGGACAAGCTGAACGAGGCGCGCCAGGAGCTGGGCTCCTTCGCCGCCGCGCAGTACCGCACCGGCGCCGCCTCCGAGACCGCCACGATGATGCTCGCCAACGACCCTCAGGGCTACTTCGACCAGAACCACCTGGCGGACCGCCTGACCTCCCGGCAGAAGAAGGCCGTCGACGAGTACCAGGCGGAGCAGGCGTCGGCGACGAAGCAGCGTACGAAGGCCGCGAAGAGCCTCAAGACGCTGAGCGAGTCCCGGGACGACCTCAGGACGAGCAAGCGGACCGTCCAGAGGAAGCTGGGCGAGGCGCGCGCACTGCTGTCGGAGCTGACCGCCGAGGAGAAGGCGCGGCTCGCCGCGATCGAGCGGAAGAAGGAGCGGGAGGCCAAGCGGAAGGCCGAGGAGCTGGCCCGCGAGCAGGCCGCGGAGGCGGAGCGCAAGCGCAAGGCGGAAGAGGCGGCGCAGAAGGAGCGGGAGAAGGAGCGGGAGAAGGAGCGGGGAGGGGGCCAGGGCTCCTCCGGGCCGGACACCGGTTCGGGTCCGGGTCCGGGCGCCGAGCCCGGCTCGGGCGCCACGAAGGCCGCGAAGGTCATCGGCTTCGCGGAGGCCCAGATCGGCAAGCCGTACGTCTGGGGCGCCACGGGACCCGACTCCTACGACTGCTCCGGGCTCACCCAGGACGCCTGGAAGGCCGCGGGGATCTCCCTGCCGCGCACCACGTGGGACCAGGTGAAGGTCGGCACGACCGTGAAGACCGCCGATGCCGCCCCCGGCGACCTGGTCTTCTTCTACGACGACATCAGCCATGTGGGGATCTACATCGGCGACGGCAAGATGATCCACGCCCCGAAGCCGGGCGCCAACGTACGCGTCGAGTCGATCTACTACATGCCGATCCACAGCGTGGTGCGCCCGGCGTAACCACAAGAAGCACCCTCTACGACCCTCTACGCGCGCGTGGCCCGCACTCTCCCGGGAGAGTGCGGGCCACGCGCGCGTAGAGGGTCGTCAGCGGGGATCAGGTCCACAGGACGGCGATGAAAATGTTCGCCGTGGTCAGCAGCCCCACCGCACCGAAGACACCCTTGTCCACCTTCTCCTCGTCCCGCTTCACGTAGACCAGCGCGAGGATCACGATCAGCACGGCCATCTTGATGCCGATCTTGAGGTTGTTGACGGCGTTGTCGTCCGCCTGGTTGAGGCCCACCAGGACCACTCCGGTGACGAGCATGGTCAGCGCGCCGTGGAGCATCGCGGGGCTGAAGCGGGCGGCGCCCTGGCCCATCTGCTTCATCTGGGTGAGGAAGCCGCCCAGGAGCGAGGCGATGCCGATGATGTGCAGGCCGACGAAGAGATGGATGAGTACGTCCATGAGGCCGGAGCCTAGCCGGGTCCCCTGCCGCCTGCCGCAGGTGGTCCCTTACCACCCGCCGACGGACAGGTAGGCCGTAATCGCCACATTGGTCATAGTTACGCGTGAACAGGGCTTCGATCGATTGTCGGCACGGACAGACGCAGTCGCCCTTCCGCCCACTGCCGCCCATTACGCACAATCCGTCACCAAGCCGTGACGACCAGGTTTAGCGTCCTCCACCAGGTGACCGGCTCCCCACCGCCGCCCTCCCGGGGCGGCAGTCGGCCACCACCGCCGAGAAACCCGGCGGCGGCCCGCTCCCCCTGTGTGGGCCGCCGCCGGCCAGCGAAGGAGCCCCTCGTGGCAGCGCACCGCAAGCCCAGACAGCGCTCGCTCAGCGGCCGCACGGCCCGCACCGCCGCCACCCTCGCCCTCGCGGGAGCCGCCTCGGCGACCGCCCTCGAAGGCTCGGGACACGCGGACCCACGGCTCAGCCCCGCCGCGGTGAAGGCGAAGGTCGACGCGCTCTACCGCGAGGCGGAGGTCGCCACCGAGAAGTACAACGGCGCGAAGGAGAAGGCCGAGAAGGCCGAGAAGTCGCTCGGTGAGCTGCGCGACGAGGCGGCCCGCAAGCAGGAGAAACTCAACTCCGCCCGTGCCGCGCTGGGTTCATACGCGGCCGCCCAGTACCGCGCGGGCGGCATCGACCCGTCCGTCCAACTCGCGCTCTCCTCGGACCCCGAGCAGTTCCTGGACCGCGCTTCGCTGGCCGACCGGGCCGGCAGCCGCCAGGCCGCGGCCATCGGCGGCGTACGCAGGAAGCTCCAGGAGGTCGACCAAGTGCGCGCCGAGGCCGACGGCCGCCTGTCCACCCTCCGCTCGCGCCAGGCGGAACTGAGGAAGCACAAGAAGACCGTCACCACCAAGCTCGGCGAGGCCAAGCGACTGCTGGCCCAGCTCACCGAGAAGCAGCGTGCGGAGTTCGCGGGCGACGAGGGCGACGAGGGCGACGCCGCCCGCTCGGACACCCGCACCGCCGCCCCCGGCGCCCGCGCCCCTCGGCCGGGCAGCGCGGCGAGGACTCCCAACGCCCGTGCCGCCGCAGCTGTTTCCTACGCGTACAAAGCGATCGGCAGCCCCTACGTGTGGGGCGCGACGGGTCCGAGCGCCTTCGACTGCTCGGGCCTGACGCAGGCCGCCTACCGCTCGGCGGGCGTCTCACTGCCCCGCACCACGTACGCCCAGATCGCCGCGGGCGAGCGCGTGCCACGCTCGGCGCTGCGCCCCGGTGACCTGGTGTTCTTCTACTCGGGCATCAGTCACGTCGGCATCTACGTCGGGAACGGCCAGATGATCCACGCCCCGAACCCGAGCGCTCCCGTACGGCTCGCGCCGATCGACCAGATGCCGTTCGCGGGCGCCACCCGGGTGGCGTGAACCTGCCCTCGCGACCCAAGTAATGTCGGGTCCATGCCCAGTCGTACGCTGCCGCCGCCTCCCCCTCCCGTGCATCTGCGCACCTGGCCGGACCGGCAGACGATGCTCATGGACCGCGGCCTGGCCCTCCACGATCTGCGCGGGCGGCACCTGGGCGTGCACCGGCTGCTCCTGCTGTGGCTGTGCGGGTTCGGCGCCGTCATCGGCTGGGCCCTGCTCGTGCAGCCGCTCAAGCACATCGAGGAGAAGGACGCCACGGGGATCATCCTCGGCCCGGTCCTCGCCGTCCTCGGACTCGCGGCGCTCGGCCCGGCGGTGGTCGGCGTCGTCCTCGGCATCCGCCGCGACCGGCGCATACGGGAACTCTCCGAAGCCTGGCTCGCGCTGGACCGCCATCCCGCGTCCGACGCCCGCCTGCGCTCCCCCGGCCTCAGCCTCCTGTGGCTCCTGTCCTCCCTCGCCCTGTGCACGCTCGGCCTGTGGGCGTCCTTCGCCGCGGCCGCGTACGCCGAACCGGGCCGCGAGACCTACGCCGACGTCGTCCTCGGCATGGGCGCGGGCCTGATCCTGTGGCTCACGGGCCTCGTGGGCTGCACGAAGGCCGCCGGCCACTACCGCTGGGCGCTCCGGAAGCTGGGCCCGGCACCGACGCCCGTCGGCACCCGTCACCAAGGAACGCTCAGACGGGACTGAGAAGGCTCAGACCAGCCGTCGCGCCGTCGCCCACCGCGTCAGCTCATGGCGATTGGAGAGCTGAAGCTTCCTCAGGACCGCCGAGACGTGCGACTCGACCGTCTTCACGGAGATGTAGAGCTGCTTGGCGATCTCCTTGTACGCGTATCCGCGCGCGATCAGCCGCAGCACCTCCCTCTCCCGCTGCGTGAGACGGTCCAGGTCCTCGTCGACCGGCGGCGCGTCCGTCGAGGCGAAGGCGTCCAGGACGAAGCCCGCCAGCCGTGGCGAGAACACCGCGTCGCCTTCCTGCACACGGAAGATGGAGTCCACCAGGTCGGTGCCGGTGATGGTCTTGGTGACATAGCCGCGGGCGCCGCCGCGGATGACACCGATGACGTCCTCGGCGGCGTCGGAGACCGAGAGCGCGAGGAAGCGCACCGGATTCCCCGCGTCGGCCATCAACGGCGAGCACCGGCGCAGCACTTCCACGCCCCCACCACCGGGAAGGTGCACGTCCAGGAGCACGACCTCGGGGCGCGCGGCTGTGATCACCGTGACCGCCTGGTCGACGTCGGCGGCCTCGCCGACCACCTCGACGCCGGTGATGTCGGTCCGGCCGATCTCCGCCTGCACTCCCGTACGGAACATCCGGTGGTCGTCGACCAGGACGACTCGCACGCGACGCCCGCCCGCACCGCCCTCGTCCGACCCCGTTGGCTCCGCGGGTTCGCCCGCCTCGGTCGCGTCGCTCATGTCGTCGCCGTCCTCTCCATTACCAGCTCGACTTCCGTGCCGCCGCCCGGCACCGCGCGCAGGCGCGCCGTGCCGCCGTTGCGCTGCATGCGGCCGATGATCGATTCTCGTACGCCCATGCGGTCGTCGGGAACGGAATCCAGGTCGAAGCCGGGGCCCCGGTCCCGGACGGACACGAACACCTTCTCTTCCTCGACTTCGGCGAAGACCTGCACCGCACCGCCCTCGCCACCGTACTTGGCGGCGTTCACCATGGCTTCCCTCGCGGCCTGCATCTGCGCGGTCAGCCGGTCGTCGAGCGAGCAGTCGCCGACCACGACGACCTCGATCGGGACTCCGTGTTTGTCCTCGATCTCCGCCGCGCTGTGGCGTACCGCCTCGGCGAGGGTGTCGGGCTCCTCGTCCTCGTCCTTGCCGGTGCCTTCGGGTTTGTAGAGCCAGACGCGCAGGTCGCGCTCCTGGGCGCGGGCGAGGCGGCGCACCTCGCTCGCCCTCTCCGCGTTGCGCTGGATCAGGGTCAGGGTGTGCAGCACGGAGTCGTGCACATGGGCGGCGACCTCGGCTCTCTCCTGGGCGCGGATGCGCATCAGCCGCTCCTCGGAGAGGTCCTGTGTCATGCGGACGAGGTAGGGACCTGCGAGGAGCGCGATACCGACGAGCACGGCCAGCGCGGCCTGCAACACGGCGCCGAGATGCGCGGCGGAGCCCTGGAGTACGAATATGCCGGAGACCCCGGCGCCGACCAGGAGCACCCCGGCCGCCGACCGGGCGAGCGTAAGGGTGCGCCGACGGCGGCCGACGGCCATCCAGCGGGCCCGGCGGGCATTGTCGGCCTGGCGCCAGACTAGAGCGACGCCGGCGGCGACGAGCAGCGTCGGCACGACGTATGCCTTGGTCGAGCCGTCCAGGTCCACATTGCCTACGAAGACCATGGAGACGACGACCATCGCGAGGAGCGCGACGATCTGGCCCTTGTCCGGCTTGCGGGCCACGAGTCTTCGGCGGCCGTCCGGTGACGTATCGGTCGTGACGGCCGCGGGTGGCCGCTCGGCGTCGACGCCGCCGATACCGAGCGGGACGAAGAACCAGAACGCCCCGTACAGCAGAGCGCCGAGACCGTCCGCCGTGAACAGGCCGACGAAGATGAGCCTGACCCAAATCACGGGCAGTCCGAGATGCCCGGCGAGGCCGCGCGCGACTCCACCGAGCCATCGCCCGTCACCGCTGCGGTAGAGCTTGCGCAGCGGTCTGACGGCGTCGAGGGGAGGTGCGGCGGCTTCCGGCATGTCTCGATATTCACACGCGGGCGCGGACGCGGACATCAGGGTCGACCCCCGAGACTTCCCTGATCTCGGACCCTGCCCCGGCCCTGTCAGGGAGCGTGCCGCAAGCGTCTCAGGGGCGATCTCAGGGTCGGACCAGGGTTTTCCCGACTGCCGCGGCGGGCCCCGGGCCGTCACCATGGACACATGACAGATCAGCAGCCCGCCGAGACGGAGACCGAGGCCGCCATCCGCGACGCCCTGTCCGGCGCGCATGGCGAGCCGGACGGCCCGGCGTACGGCCATGAGCCGGGCCTGCTCGCGCAGGAGCGGAAGTTCCACCGCGATCGCCCGCACAAAAGGCTCGGCGGGGTGTGCGCGGGGCTCGGGCGGTACTGCGACATGGACCCGGTGATCTTCCGCGTCGGCGTCGCGATCCTCGCGATCACCAGCGGACTCGGCCTGGTGATCTACGGCTTCGCCTGGCTCTTGGTGCCGTACGAGGGGGAGGAGGAGAACGAGGCACGCAAAGTCCTCTCGGGCCGCGTCGACGGCCAGGCCCTGACGGCCGTGCTCTTCGCGCTCGTCGGCTGCGGCGTCTTCCTCACCCTGTTGAACAACGGCGGAGCGCTCACCTTCGCCGCCGTCCTCACCCTCCTCCTCGCGGGCGCGGGGTACTGGTCGCAGCAGCGCGCGGCCCTCGATCCCGACCCGGTCTCCGCGCACGCCGCGGCGGACGCCCCGCCCGAGGCGAAGGCGCCGCCCGTCGCCGGGGGCCCGTCCTGGTGGCGTGACCCCATAGTCAAGGACGGCACGCACGACGGGATCTCCGGTTATTTCTGGGGACCCGAAGGCCTCGACATCGCCTACCAGCCGACGGGCCACCACCAGGGCGTGCACCGCACCAAGGCGGCGGCCCCCGCCCCGCCGCCCACGCCTCGCGGGCCGCGCTGGATCGGCGGTTGGGTGTTCCTCCTCGCGCTGCTCGCCGGTGGCCTCGGCACCGGCTTGACCTGGGAGGACCAGCCGCTCGGCACGACGTTGCAGACGGGCCTGGCGTGCGCCCTCGCGGTGTTCGGTCTCGGGATCGCGCTCAGCGCCTTCCTGGGACGCACGGGGGCGGGTTCGATCGTGCTCGCGGTGCTCACCGCGGGCCTCCTCGCGGCCACGGCGGCCCTGCCGAAGAACATCACCACGCATTACGCCCGCACCGACTGGATACCGGCGTCGGCGGCGGACGTCCGCCCGCGGTACGAGGTGGGTCTCGGCACGGGCACACTCGACCTGAGCAAGATCGACATCGGCAAGGGCCGGACACTGGAGACCAGCGCCGAGACCGGGATGGGCGACCTCAAGGTGATCGTGCCGAAGGACGCCACCGTTCGGCTGAACGCGGAAGTGGGCATCGGCGACATCGTGTTGCCGGGCGACGAGAGCAAAGACCTGGATATCGCTCCGGACCGGGAGAAGAGAGTGACGCTGAAGCCGCCCACGGGCAGCAAGGACGGCGGCACGATCGATCTGCGGCTCGAAGTAGGCGTCGGACTAGCGAAGGTGACCCGTGCTGCGTCATGAACTCCACCCCGGCAAGCTGGTGGCAGGCCTCTCCCTGCTGACGGTCGCCGTCGTGTACGCGGGTGATGCGGGCGGCGCCTGGGAAGCGCCGTGGTTCGTCGCACTCCCGCTCGTGATGGCGGGCCTGCTCCTGGCAGGCGTCACCGCGGCGATCCACGGAATACGCCCGCGCGGTGCGACCCGCCCGGACGGCAGCTCGGGCCGCCGAACACCGCGGGATTGAGGCTCTGCGCAGGGTTGGGGCGCTGCTGGACCGAGCCGCTCCCAACGCGGGGCGGGGCGGGCCGGGGGCCGCATGGAGCGGGGGCCGGTCGGATCGCCGACGCCTGCTAGAGCCTGCCGGGGCCTGCTACGGCTTGCTGGGCCTGGTGGAACCGTGGGGCTCTCCGCGGCGGGCGGCGAGCATGGCATCGACGGAGAAGACCAACGCCCCGGCGAGCACCAGCGGCAGCCACGCCATCAGATACGCGAGGTCGTTGCCGTAGTAGTAGGGGTCGGTGGACCAGCTGACGGTCAGCCAGAGGCTGAGTGAGATCAGCGCGCCGCCGAGTGCGGCGACCCGGGCGAAGAGGCCGATCAGGGTGCCGATGCCGACGACGAGTTCACCGAGGGCGATGGCGTAGCCGAAGCCCACGGGGTTCTTGAGGGAGAGGTCTACCAGGGCGGGGACCGCGGAGATGTCGCGGATCTGCTCCATCATCTGGCCGATCGAGCCCACTCCGTCCGCCCGCATGAAGGAGCTGTCCGTGAGCTTGTCGAGGCCGGCGTAGATGAAGGTGACGCCAAGGAAGATCCGCAAGGGGAGCAGGGCGTAGCGGGTGGCGGTCTCCCGCCAGCCGTCGCGCCGGGGGTAGCTGGTGTGCCGGTCCGTCCGCATGCCGTGAGCCATGGCACTCCGCCGCCTCTCCCATCGACCCCGTCTTCTGACCTTACGTACGAGAGGAGGCCGCTGCTCACCCGTCGTGCGACGGATTTCCACAACATCGACCGGGAGGCCCCGAGTCGGTGATCGAGAACCCAGGGGGGAGGCTTTAATGCGTCAGCCAAAGTGGTGCACGCCATGGCTGGGCTGGGACAACCGGTGGCTGGGCTCGATCAGCCGGTGGCGGATGTGGGATGGCCGATGGTCGAGGCCGTTGGTTCAGTCCGTGACGTCGATCGCCACGCGGTTCGTCTCCAGGCCCGCGGCGGTGACCACCTGGACGTCGACGCGGCCCGGCTCGACGTCGACGGGGACGGGCACGGTCAGCGTCACGTCGGCCGGATTGCTGAAGCCACCGGGCACGGGCACGAGGGGGACGTGGACGTGGACGGCACCGATGCGGACGACCATGCGGGCGAGGCGGTCCGCGTCACCCGCCCCGGGCGGGACGAAGCCCGCGCCGCGGATCTCGATGTCGTCGCCCGTGCGGATCGGTGCGTCGAGATCACCGGCCTCCCGCGCGCGGACGACGGAGAGGATCACGGGGCGGCCGCCTTCTGAGTACTTCCCCGCCAGATATGTCGCGGCCGACACCAGCACCAGTACGGCCAGCCCCCACGGCAGATCGGGCAGTTGCTCGGGCCGCCGCGCGAGGCGTACGGCGCTGAACACGACGGCGACGGCGCTGATCAGGACATACTGCGCGTCGGTGAAGCTGCCGCGGCCCGCGTCGTCGGTGAGCGGATCGGAGGCCCGCGGCCGGTCCGCGGGCACCTTCTGCAACCGCTGGCCCAGCACGCGCAGACCGACGACCCGGCGTACGAGGACGGCGACCCCGCACACCACGGCGAGGACGGTCACCATCCCGGCGGCACGGCCGAGTTCGAGCCCGGCGATCAGCTCGTCGCGCCGTCCGTTCCCCGAGGCCACGGCCAGCTGGCCGGCGAGGACAAGGACCGCGAAGACCACGAGGAGCACCCAGGAGGCGGCCACGGCACGCGAGGTGGAGAGCCGGTTGTCCTCGCCGACCACGGGCGCGAGGACACCGCCGCGCTCCCGGTGGACGTATGCCACGCCGGTCAGCAGTCCGCCCACCGCCAGCCCGGCGAGGAGCCCCGTCGTGCGCGCCGCGGTCCAGCCGGTGCCGATCGCGGTGAGCGCCTGGGTCAGGAGGAGTACGACGAAGGAGCCCCAGACGACACCGAGCGTGCGCGTCCACAGCCGCCGCAGCCACGCCTCCCCCTCGGCCCTGCCGCGTTCGGCGACGGCCCGCGCGGACTGCGTCAGCTCGTCCGACACCCACTGCCGCGACGCGCCCGCCGAGTGCGCGACGGCCGCGGGCAGGCCCTGCCCGGCCGCCAGTTCGTCGCGCTTGGTGAGGAACGCGGCCACGGCACGCCGGTGCCCCTCGCGCGCGCCGTGCGGGCAGCCACCGCACGTGCAGCCGCCCCCGTGCGCGCCCTGTCTCGCCTCCTGCACCGCCACCGCGTACGCCGCCTTCCCCACCCTCGGAGCCCCTGAGGGCCGTTGTGAACTTCCTTGCAGAGAAAGGGAATTGTGCCGCACTGAAGGGCGAATGAATCCCGTGGGTCAGGTCAGCGGGGGTGAATGGGCCAGCTGCGTGTTGACGGACGGGTGGCGGGTGGCCGGGGCCTCAGGTCAACAGGTCCGGTTCGCTGCGGCTGATGTCCTGCCACAGGGGCTGGTAGTTGATCCACGCGACCAGGTCGCCGCCGAGCTGCTCCCGCGTCTGTACCGCCTGTTTGTGGCCGATCAGCACCGGGCGGCCCGCGGCCCGGGCGCTCAGCTGGACCTGGCAGGAGCGTTCCATGGAGAGGAACCACCAGGCCGCGGCGTCGACGGAGTCGCCGACGGTGAGCAGGCCGTGGTTGCGCAGGATCACCGCTTTGTGGCCGCCGAGCGTGGAGGCGATCCTGCGCCCCTCCTCGGCGTTCACGACGACGCCCGTGTAGCCGTCGTACAGCGCGTGACTCTCGTAGAAGGCGCAGGCCTCCTGGGTGATCGGGTCGAGGAGTTCGCCCAGCGTGGAGAGCGCGCGGCCGTACATGGAGTGGCAGTGCGCGACGGCTACGACGTCGGGCCGCGCGAGATGCGCCTGGGCGTGGACGGTGAAGGCGGCCTGGTTGACGTGATAGCGCCCCTCGACCACCTGGCCGTCGGCGTTGGCGAGGACGAGGTCGCCCACGGTGACGTGCTTGAAGGGCATTCCGAACGGGTTCACCCAGAAGCAGTCCGGGTGTTCCGGGTCCCGTGCGGTGATGTGCCCGGAGACTCCGTCCTCGTAGCCGAGCCGTCCGAAGATCCGCAGGGCCCCGGCGAGCCGCTCCTTCCGATACCGCCGTTCGCCCTCCGGCGAGTCGTGCACGGGCGGCATCGCGAACCGCAACCGCTCGACGGGTATCGGCGTGGGTGCCTGCATAGGACCTCCATCCTCGGCTGTACGGAGCGGAAGTTGCCGGCGGTCCGCGCAGGAGGACAGGGGCGCCAGGTGAGAAGACTGGGGCGTCAGGGGAGAAGACAGGGGCGTCAGGTGAAGAGAGTGCGCGAGGGAGTCTCGATACCGGACAGAAGGTGTCGGGTATTGATGCCAGACTCGGCGTATGACGTCGAACTGGGCGGCCTTCGTTGCCGCGGAACCCGCTCTCGCCCGCACCGTCGAGGATCGATTCGGCGCCTTCACCCACCATGTCCTCGCCACGCTCCGCAAGGACGGCTCACCGCGGACCACGGGCATCGAAGTGCGTTTCCTCAACGGGGAGTTGTGGCTCGGCATGATGCCGGGCTCCCTCAAGGCGCTCGACCTGCGCCGCGACTCGCGGTTCGCGCTCCAGGCGAATCCCGGGTCCGGTACGGAGATGGCGGGCGGCGATGTCCGCGTCGCGGGCCGCGCGGTCGAGGTGCGGGACCCGCAGGAGATCGCGCGCTATGCGGAGGTGGTCAATCCGCCGGACCTGGACGCGTTCCACCTCTTCCGCGCCGAGCTGACGGAGGTGGTGCGCACGTACATCGAGGACGAGAAGTACCTGGCGGTGCAGCTCTGGAAGCCGGGTGCGCCGCTGCGCACGACTCGGCGGACGTGAGAACGCCGGTGCCGCCACTTCCGTTCGCGAAGTGGCGGCACCGGCGTTCAGAGAACCTCGGGGAGGACCGTGGTGGTCACTCCCACTCGATGGTGCCCGGCGGCTTCGACGTCACGTCGAGGACCACGCGGTTCACCTCGGCGACCTCGTTCGTGATGCGGGTCGAGATCTTCGCGAGGACGTCGTACGGCATGCGGGTCCAGTCGGCCGTCATGGCGTCCTCGGACGAGACGGGGCGCAGCACGATCGGGTGGCCGTAGGTGCGGCCGTCGCCCTGGACGCCGACGCTGCGGACGTCCGCGAGCAGCACGACCGGGCACTGCCAGATGTCCCGGTCGAGACCGGCCGCCGTCAGCTCCTCGCGGGCGATGGCGTCGGCCTCGCGCAGCAGGTCGAGGCGTTCCTTGGTGACCTCGCCGACGATGCGGATGCCGAGGCCGGGGCCGGGGAAGGGCTGGCGCTGGACGATCTCGTCGGGCAGGCCGAGCTCGGCGCCGACCATGCGGACCTCGTCCTTGAACAGCTTGCGCAGCGGCTCGATGAGCTTGAACTCGAGGTCCTCGGGGAGGCCGCCCACGTTGTGGTGGGACTTGATGTTCGCGGTGCCGGTGCCGCCGCCGGACTCGACCACGTCGGGGTAGAGCGTGCCCTGGACCAGGAACTCGACCGGCTGGTCGCCGGGGGCCTCGGCGACGATCTCCGCCTGGGCCTGCTCGAAGACCCGGATGAACTCGCGGCCGATGATCTTCCGCTTCTCCTCGGGGTCGGAGACCCCGGCGAGCGCGGCCAGGAACCGCTCCTGGGCGTCGACGACCTTGAGCTGTACGCCGGTCGCGGCGACGAAGTCCTTCTCGACCTGCTCGGTCTCGTCCTTGCGCATCAGGCCGTGGTCGACGTATACGCAGGTCAGCTGCGAGCCGATGGCCTTCTGGACGAGCGCCGCGGCGACGGCGGAGTCCACGCCGCCGGACAGGCCGCAGATGGCGCGCTTGGTGCCGACCTGCTCGCGGATCGCGGCGACCTGCTCGTCGATGACGTTGCCGGTCGTCCAGTCGGGCTTGAGGCCCGCGCCGCGGTAGAGGAAGTGCTCCAGGACCTGCTGGCCGTGCGTGGAGTGCATCACCTCGGGGTGGTACTGCACGGCGTACAGCTTCTTTTCGTCGTCCTCGAAGGCGGCGACCGGTACGACGTCCGTGGACGCGGTGACGGTGAAGCCCTCGGGCGCCGCGCTGCACGCGTCGCCGTGCGACATCCACACGGACTGCTCGGTCGGGGTGCCCTCGAAGAGGGTGGAGCTGGGCTTGGAGACGGTCAGGGGCGTCCGTCCGTACTCACGCGCGCCGTTGTCGTCGACGGTGCCGCCGAGCGTGGTCGCCATCAGCTGGAAGCCGTAGCACATGCCGAAGACGGGGACGCCGGCCTCGAACAGGCTGCGGTCGACGGTGGGCGCGTGCTCCGCGTACACCGACGAGGGGCCGCCGGAGAGGATGATCGCCGCCGGCTTCTTGGCGAGCATCTCGGAGACGGGCATCGTGCTCGGCACGATCTCGCTGTAGACCCGGGCCTCACGGACGCGACGGGCGATGAGCTGGGCGTACTGCGCTCCGAAGTCGACGACCAGAACGGTGTCGGGAGCGGCGGCAGCGTGGGGCGCTGATGGCACGGCGGCGGCCTTCCGGCGTTGAGCGTTGAGCGAGAGGCTCAGTGCGTGTGCAGGGGGTCTGTTTTGTCGATTCTACCGGGCCCGGGGGGACCTCCTTCGTCGCATCCGACGGACTCCGCGCCGGGAAGCACTCCGAGGTGCACCCCCGGGAGCGCGCCAAGGAGCGCCCCCGGACAGGCGTCTCAGCATGCGAGCGGCCCGCCGTATCCGATTGACCCGGCACGCGCGCGTGAGGGCATACTGGCCCCGTGAACAAGCACCTCGGCTTCCTCTTTACCTATGGCACCCGGCCCGCCGGCTGCCATGGTCGAGCTGCTTGATCCACTGACAAGCGACTTCCCAGGCGCCCCGGGCCGACAAGGCCCGGGGCGCTCTGTCGTTTCCGGGCCTCATCACTCCGGGGCACCTCGCCCGCGAGAACCCCAGGAATCACAAGGAGCCCCGCATGCCCGCCACCGCCACCTCCGCAGCCACCGCCACCTCCGTTGCCTCCGTCGCTTCCGCCACCTCCCTCGCTTCCGCGACCGCTGAGAAGACCGGCGCCCGCACGCCCGAGGCCGTCGGCGTGATCGAGAACGCCCGTGAGCGGATCGACGCGCTCGACGACCGCATCATCGGGCTCGTCCAGGAACGGATGGCCGTCTCGGCCGTGATCCAGGAGGCCCGCATCACCTCGGGCGGGCGCCGCGTCAGCCTCTCCCGCGAGATGGAGGTCCTCGGCCACTACAGGGACGCGCTCGGCAAGCCCGGCACGACGCTCGCGATGACGCTTCTGGAGCTGTGCCGGGGCCGCGTCTGACCTCCGTCACCCCCGGGCGCGACCGCCCGGTCGCCTGCGGATCTGAGTTCGGGTCGCTTCTCACCCGTACGGCGCGTGACCGGGTCCGGGCGGGCTTCGTTGGTCCCGATGTCCGTCTCAGCCAGGGGCGGGCCCGCAAGAACCACGCGTGGCTCCGCTGGAGCGATGAGGCGTACGGCTCGTGTCGTACGCCGTGGGACCTCGCTCCAGCGATGTGACCGGACGGCAGGGGACAGCAGCCCGGTCACCCAAGAGAACGGTCGGCTCCGGGGACGCCCGGGGTCGGCCGGCCTCCGTCCCGACTCCCCTGCGCCACCCCCGCATCCCCCTGCCATCCCACCCCTTTACCTATAGATGTGGTCGAAACGGTTGCGCCCCCGACAACCCATCGAGCACGATGCCTAGGAGGGCGGACAGCTTCCGGGCCCCCGTCCACCACCGCACTGCCAATGGTCGATACCACGCGAGCGCCCCCAGTGCGCCGGGTCGGCCACCGGCGCACTGAACCACCGGCCCGCCGAAGAACCAGCGGCGCACTCCCCCAGCGCCGCCCCGCGGCACCGACGCTGCCCTGACGTCGGTGCTGACAGCCAAGGGCCCCGCGGATCCGTCCCGCGGGGCCCTTCGCTCTGCACCGAACCAGGAGGGCTACAGCTTCGCGAGCTTGTCGACCTGCGCGTCGACGATCTTGGTCGGCACGCCGAACTCCTTCGGCTTGAGCAGGTTGATCGAGTAGAAGGCGGCGAGCGTCGAACCACTGCGTACGACGGTGAAGCTCATCGGCGTCTTCTGGCCCTCGATGAGACCCACGACCTTGTACGAGACGGCCTCGTCGCCCGACTTCGGGGCGGGCAGGGCGGCGACCTCGCGGTACTTGGAACCGGCGTGCTCGTACGCGTCGCAGTTCTTGGTGGCCGTACGAAGATCGTCCATGACCTTCTCCGCGTCGCCCTTCTCGTGGGCGAGCAGCGCGAGCGTGATGATCGTGGCGTCCAGCTCGTCGGGGCCGGTCATGGTCCGGCCGACGCGGGCCTTGGACGCCGGGTCGGTGGCGAGCATGAACATGTTCGCGAGCGGCTGGCACGTGGCCGGTTCGGAAGGCACGGTCTGGGCGGGCATGTCCGCGGCGGACAGCTTCTCCAGCTTGTAGCCCTTGAGGTCGCCCTTGGCGAGTATCGCCTTCTCCAGGTCGGCGGTGGTCAGCGCACCCGACTTCTCGCCGGCCGGCTTCGCGCCCTTCGCGCCCTTCTCACCCCCGGAACCTTGCGCGGACTTGGCCGGTTCCGACGACTTCTTGCCGTCGTCGTCGCTGCCACACGCTGCGGTCAGGCCCAGCGCGACCGTGACGGACGCGGCCACGACGGCCCGAGACACAGATGACTTCACGTTTCCTACCTTCACTCGCACGGCGTGGGCGACGGCCCACGCCGAGGCGAAATGAAAGCTGCAAACACGCCATCTTTTCCAGCGATTTGCATAACGATCGGAAACCGCCGGAAAGGTTGTACGCGGCGCGTGTGAGTTTGGGGATGGTGGCGTCGGGGCCGGGCAGGGCGGCGAGCGGGGCACATACCGGGTTGCACCACGCCCGCCTGGGACTTCACCAGCCCCAGACCCAGAACCGGAACGGGCTGAGCACCGCGATAGCCAGGGCCATGCAGCCGATCACGATCACCACGCTCCACACACGGCGGCGGCGCTCGGAGCGTGCGTCCCGGCGCGGGCCCACGGGCGCCGAGCGCCAGTCGTCGGGCCGCCATCGCACGGATTCGGCATCGCGCCTCGCGCGTCTGCGGCGCAACCGCCCGGCCCGCTGCACCTGCTGGCGCGCGGCCTCCTCGTCCAGGCGACGCAGCCTTTCGGCCACCATGCGGGCCCGCGCGGACGGCTCCTTCGGCGCGGACGAGCGGATGTCCCGCTCGCTGTCCTTCTCGAACTTCTCCCACACCTCGTCGGGTATGGCCAACGCTGTTCCCTCCCCGTATCTCTCCATCACCCCCTCGTGCGGGGGCAGTTCTACGGCACCCCGTCCGGGCGGCACAAGCGATGTGACTCACGCCATATAAGGGTTCTGTGAAAGCGAAGACAACCATTCCCAGGGGTCGCAGGTCATGCATGCAGTAACAACGACCACATCCGCGCTGCCGACCGGGCGGCGCGCCGGACTTCTTGAGGACTTCATGAAGCTTCGCCGTGCCATGGCAGCAGCGGCCGTTACTGCTGTCATAGCTCCGATGGCGCTCCTGTCCGCTCCCGGCGCGTTCGCTGTCGAGGGCGCCGAGCCCGCCGAGTCCGCCCCGGCTTCAGACCCGACTCCGGACCCGAAGCTCGACCCGGCCAAGAAGCCCACCCTGCCGAAGCCCCCGGCCGACAAACCCCCGACGAAGGCCGAGGAGCCGGGGGATCCGGATGAGCCGGAAAACCCGGAAGACCCGGAAGAGCCCGGCGAGCCGGGCGATGAGCCCACCGAGCACGGCTCGGAGGACGAGCGGGAGCCGCAGCCCGTCGACTGCCCGGTCAACGACAAGGGCGTCGACCCCGACTCCGAGCTGGAGATCGATCTCGCCGGCCTGCCCGGCAAGATCGTCGCGGGCAGTGGCTGGCACCGGTTCGAGCTGACCGCCACCAACCCCACCGCGGAGGCGTTCGGCGAGGTCAAATGGCTTGTGACCGTGTACAACGACTTGTACAGCGAGGACGAGCGGGACCATGTGAGCACGTACTCCGAGCTCCAGTTCATCGACCCCGAGACCAAGGCCTGGAAGTCGGTCGACGAGTTCCCTGCCCACGGTGTCATCGAGCTGGGCGCCGAGGAGACGGTCGACATCCAGCTGCGGCTCAAGGTCAGCGCCGATGCCCCGATCGGCAAGGCCTACGCGACGGGCGTCGGCCATTACGTCGACTCCGAGCTGGACTGCACGCACAACTCGGCCGACGAGGACCCGCTGAAGATCCTCAAGCCCGGCAGCGAGAACAAGCATCCGGGCACGCCGAAGCCGACCAAGAAGCCGACCAAGAAGCCGTCCGTCGTCACGCAGCCGCAGGGCGGCGCCAAGGACCTTCCTGTGACCGGCAGCCTCGCCGACACCGGGTCGAGCTCGGCGCTGCCGGCCATCGGCCTCATCGGTGGCGCCGCCGTGGTCATCGGCGCGGGCGCGGTGTTCGTCGTACGCCGCCGCAAGGGCGACACCGCCGGGTAGCAGCGGCCGCCGTACAACAGCGGCACCCAAGCACGCGGAAGGACCTGCGCTCGGAGGGGGGCGCAGGTCCTTACGTGTATCCAGCTGCACGAAGGTGGACGTGGCGGACGTACGCCTACTTCTTGGGCGGCACCGCCGGCATCCCCAGGAACGGCAGCTTCAGCGCGCCGAACGCGTCCGCCGGGACCACCGGGGTCTTCGGTTCCACGGCCGCGAGCCGCACATACCGCTCGCCCTGCGCCGGACGCGGGTCCTCGCCGCCCTTGTTGGGCCAGAACGACATCGCCCGCTCGGCCTGCGCGGTGATCGTCAGGGACGGGTTCACGCCGAGGTTCGCGGAGACCGCGGCGCCGTCGACGACCGAGATCCCCGGGTGGCCGTAGAGCCGGTGGTAGGGGTCGATGACACCTGTGTCGGCCGAGTCGCCGATGGGGCAGCCGCCGAGGAAGTGGGCGGTCAGCGGGGTGCCCATCAGCTCGCCGATGTTCGAACCCGCGAAGCCGTTGATCTCCTTCGACAGGAGTGTCGCCGCGCGCGTGGCCTCGGGTATCTGGTCGGGGTTGGGCGCGCCGTGGCCCTGACGGGCGGTGAGCAGGCCCTTCCCGATCCCCTTCTCCTTGCGGTACGTGGACAGGGAGTTGTCGAGCGACTGCATGACCAGGCCGATGATGACCCGCTCCGACCAGCGCCGGTTGGAGAGCGAGCGGACCAGGAGCATGGGGTGGCGGGCGACGTTGCCGAGCCAGCCGGTGACCCGCGCCTTGCCGCCCTTCGCGCTGTACGGGACCTGGAGCACGGTCAGGCTGCCCATGGCGTTGGACTTCTTGCCGTAGCGGACGGGTTCGATGTGCGTGTTCTCGTCCGGGTGGATCGACGAGGTGATCGCGACGCCCTTGGTGAAGTCGAGCTTCTGCCCGCCGTGCCGCTTGCGGTAGCGGCGCTCGGTGGTCTGGGCGCCCACCAGGGCCTCGGAGTTGGTGCGGGTCATCGTGCCGAGCCGCGAGGAGATGCGCGGGAGCAGGCCGCTGTCCTTCATGCGGTGCAACAGCGTCTGCGTGCCGTAGGTACCGGCGGCGACGACGACCCTGGGGGCCGTGAAGACCCGGCCCCTGCCCTTGCGCTTGTCGTCCGTGGGCAGCGTCGCCACGGCGTAGCCGCCCCGCGAGTCCTCCGTGAGGGAGACCACCGACGTCATCGGGTGGATGACCGCCCCGGCCTTCTCCGCCAGGTACAGGTAGTTCTCGTTGAGGGTGTTCTTCGCGCCGTGCCGGCACCCGGTCATGCACTCGCCGCACTCGGTACAGGCGCGCCGCGAGGGGCCCGCGCCGCCGAAGTAGGGGTCGGGGACCTCCGCGCCGGGCCGCGCCGTCGACGTACCGTCCGCGTCGTCCTCGTCGCCGAAGAAGACGCCGACGGGCGCCATGTGGAACGTGTCCCCGACGCCCATCTCCTCGGCGGTGGCCTTCAGATGGACGTCCGATGGCGTGGTCGTCGGGTTGAGCCGTACGCCGAGCATGCGCTTGGCCTGCTCGTAGTAGGGGCTCAGTTCGTCGTGCCAGTCCGTGATGTTCTTCCACTGCGGGTCGTTGAAGAACGGGGCGGGCGGTACGTAGAGGGTGTTGGCGTAGTTGAGCGAGCCGCCGCCGACTCCGGCGCCCGCGAGGACCATCACGTTGCCGAGCAGGTGTATGCGCTGGATGCCGAAGAGGCCGAGGGCCGGGGCCCAGAGGTAGTTCTTCAGGTCCCAGGAGTTCTTCGGCAGCGTCGCGCGCGTGAAGCGGCGGCCGGCTTCGAGGACGCCGACGCGGTAGCCCTTCTCCGTCAGGCGCAGCGCGGACACCGCGCCGCCGAAGCCGCTGCCTACGACGATGACGTCGTAGTCGTACGCGTCGCCGGGCACGTCGGTGCCCTGGTTCTGGGCAGAGCTCTCCTGTGACATCGACCTCTCCTCGTCAAATTGCCCGCGGGCCGTCCGTGGTTGCTCGCGCAGTTCCCCGCGCCCCTTACGGGACGCTGCTAGCGCAGTCGGAGCGCCTTCATGACCTTGAGGCTCGTGCTCATGAACGCCGCGTACTTCTCGTCGTCCAGACCGAAGGACGGGGCCAGCGGCATGAGCCGCTGCTGGGCGACGGTCTGCGCCTCGGTGAACTTGAGGATGCCCTCGGAGCCGTGCCGGCGGCCGAGGCCCGATTCCTTCATGCCGCCCATCGGGGACTGCACGCTGCCGTAGGCGGGCGCGTACCCCTCGTTGATGTTCACCGTGCCGGTGCGCAGCCGGGCGGCGATCGCGCGGCCGCGGCTGCCGTCCTTCGTCCAGACCGAGGAGTTCAGGCCGTACGGCGTGGAGTTGGCGAGTTCGATCGCCTCGTTCTCGTCCGTGAAGCGGTAGAGGGAGACGACCGGGCCAAACGTTTCCTCAACGCGGACCGCCATCGGGGCCTCGACGTTGTCCAGGATCGTCGGCTCGTAGAAGTAGGGGCCGATGTCCGGGCGCGCGACGCCGCCCGCGACGAGCGTGGCACCCTTGGCGAGGGCCTCCTCGACGTGCCGGGTCACGGTCTCCAGCTGCCGCTCGCCGACCAGCGATCCCATGTCGGCGCCGTACGCGAGGGACGTGCCGAGCCGCATCGCCCTCGTCCGCTCGGCGAAGCGCTCCACGAACCGGTCGGCGATCGACTCATGGACGTACAACCGCTCGATGGAGATGCACAGTTGGCCCGCGGAGGAGAAGCAGGCGCGCACCGCGCCCGCCGCGGCCTTGTCGATGTCGGCGTCGTGCAGGACCAGCATCGCGTTCTTGCCGCCCAGTTCGAGCGATACGCCGACCAGGCGGGCCGCGGCGCCCTGGGCGACCTCGCGGCCCGTGCGCGTGGAGCCGGTGAAGGAGACGTAGTCGGCGTGCTTGACGATCTCCGGGCCGACGACCGGGCCGTCGCCGAGGACGACCTGGAAGACCTCGGACGGCAGGCCCGCCTCGATGATCAGGTCTCGGGCCCACAGTGCGGTGAGGCAGGTCTCCGTGTCGGGCTTCATCACGAGCGCGTTGCCCGCGACGAGGGCGGGCAGCGCGTCGCCGATGGAGAGTTCGAGGGGGTAGTTCCAGGGGGCTATCTGCCCAACGACTCCGCGGGGCTGGCGGTTCTCGGTGACCTTGGTGAGGGCCGGGACGACGCCGGTGTGCCGCTTGGGGCTCAGGTAGGAGGGGGCCTTGCGGCCGTAGTGCCGGGCGGCGACCACGACGGCCTGGATCTCCTCGTGCGCGTGGAGGCGGGTCTTGCCGGTCTCCAGCTGGATCAGGTCGAGCACCTCGGCCTGACGCTGGAGCACCAGGTCGTGGAAGCGGAGCAGCACGGCGGCGCGCTGCCGTACGGGCGTCCTGGCCCAGGCGATCTGAGCGGTGCGGGCCCGCTGGAAGGCGGTGGCCACGTCCTCGGGGGTGGACTCGGGCAGGTCGGCCAGCTTCTCGCCGGTGAGCGGCGTGTGGTTGGCCGTGTGCCCCGAACCGATGACGTCACGGGTGAGCTGGGCTATCAGCTCGGGCGTGACCACGTCGGCGGCGGTGCGCGCGCCTGCGGGGGCCGGGGCGGTCGGGTTCGTTCCGAGGGGCGCTGCGGTGGCCTGCGAGTCCGTCATGCTCGTGAGAGTAGGCCTACGTCAGAGTTTTGGGTACCCATCGGTAATGGGCTTCACCGGCCACTCGCACGGCGCCAGTGATTGCTGGCGACAAAGCCGCTGATCAGGGCGTTGTCGCCAGCGAGGCGGGGTGTCGGAGGGGCGTGACGTCAGCGGGACGAATTCTCAGAGCCGGTCGAGTTCCAGATCGGCGATGGCCGTCTCGGCGACCTCGCGGCCGCGGGCGGTGAAGTCGCCCTTGCCCGGGTAGCTCACGAGCAGCTTGTACATGTCCCCGCCCTTCGTCTTGTAGTAGAAGGCCTTGAGCTCGCGCGGGAGGGGGTTCTCGCTGTCCGTGGTGGAGTAGACGACGGTGTTCTCCGCGGCCTTCTCCCCCTTGAACTCGGTCTCCTTGGGGTCGCTCCTCGGAGCGGGGTCGGAGGCCATGCCCATGGTGTAGTTGCCGGACTCCTTGAAACCGGCGTCGTCGTCGTACATCTCGGCGGCCGCGGTCGCGGCGATCTCGCCGCTGGTGTTCTCGGACTTCTTCAGGAGGGAGAGGCTGATCCAGACGCTGCCGCTCGGGTCGGTGTACCGGACCCAGTGCTCCTTCTCGTTGGAGTTGTCGTCCTCGGCCTTCCGGTAGCCGGCGGGTGCGGCGACGGTCGCCGCCAGCTCCTTCGCCTCGTGCTTCCGCCACCCCTCGGCGTCCTTCGAACCGGCGAACGGGTTCAGCGCCACCAGCACGCCCGCCGCTACGGCCACGACGACCACCCCGGCGATGACGGACAGCGCCTTGCGGCTCAGGAAGACCCCCTTGCCGTTCCGTCCGTCACCGCCGCCCGCGACCGTGACGACCTGCGTGGGCGCCGGCTGCGGGGGCCTCGCCGCCTCCTCCAGGAGGGTGCGGACCCGCGCGGCGTCGGGACGGTGTGCGGGGTCCTTGGCCAGCAGGCCGTTGATCGCCTCGGCGAGCGGGCCGGAGGCGGAGGCGGGCGCGGCGGGCGTCGCGTTGAGGACGGACTGGAGCGTCGCCGGGGTGTTGTTGCGGCGGAACGGTGAGACGCCCTCCGTCGCCGCGTACAGGACGACACCCAGCGACCAGAGGTCGGAGGCCGGGCCGGGGCGCTGGCCCAACACCCGCTCCGGGGCGATGAACTCGGGGGAGCCGACGAAGCCGCCGGTGTCGGTCAGACTGGTCTCGCCCTCGATCTGGGCGATGCCGAAGTCGGTGAGGACGACCCGGTCGTGCCTGCCGAGCATGACGTTGTCCGGCTTCACGTCACGGTGCAGGATGCCCGCCTGGTGCGCGGCGTCCAGGGCGTTCAGGACGTCGAGGCCGATGCGCGCGGCATCACGGGCGCCCAGCGTGCCCTCCTGGAGCGCGGCGCCGAGCGAGCGGCCCTGGACCAGCTCCATCACGATCCACGGCTGCCCGTCCTCGACCGCCACGTCGTGGACGTTCACGACGGCGGGATGGTCGAGGCGGGCCGCGGCGCGTGCCTCGCGGCGCATCCGCTCAAAGGCGTTGGCGCGTTCGCGCTCGGGCAGGTGGTCGGGGAGGCGCGGCTCCTTCACGGCGACCTCGCGGTCCACCGTCTCGTCCTTGGCGCGCCACACCGTGCCCATGCCGCCGTGGCCGAGCTTGGCCAGCAGCCGGTAGCGGCCCGCGATCAGCCGGCCCGCGCCGGGGTCGGGCTCGGACGGCTGGTTCGGCACGGCAGGGGTGGGCTGGGCGTAGGGGTTGCCGGGCTGCCCGGGAGCGCCGGGTTGTCGCGGTGGCCGCAGGCCGTAGCTGGTGGGCTCGTACGGGCCGTATGAGGTGCCCCCGTCATTACTCATGCCCCCATGACTACCGCGCCGGGCACCTCTGTTTCCAGCCAGGCCCCCCACTTGTGACCTGCGTGATGCGCACGACCGCACCGAGGCGCGCCGCAGGGCTCCCGCTGACGGCGTACGAACGTGACGCGCGCTACCGGCGTACGAACGTATCGACCGCCGTGTCGAAGTACTTCCGCGTCTGCTCCGCCTGCTCCGCCGGGCCCGAGACCCACACGTCGTACATCCTGCCGCCCTCCTCCCAGCACAGGTCGTACGTGTGCCGCTCGCCCTGCGTCTTGCTGGCGCCGTCCCACGTGAACTCCCACAGGGCGGCAGGCCTGCCGTTGCGCGTGGTCTCGGTGACCTCGCTGTTGCGGTAACCGGGGTTGTTCCGCGGCCCCTCGGTGTCGGCGCGGCGCTGCGCGGCGAGCGGGCCACCCGGCTCGGGGTCCGCCTCCTTGATGCCGATGCGGTAGGTGCCGCTCGGCGAGACGTAGAAGATCCGCCGCCCGTCCGTCTCCCGCATGAATCCCTTCGGTACGGCGATCGTGAAGCCCTCGGGGTCCTTCGCCAGCCGGTAGCCGTCGGGCGGCTGGGGCGTGGAGGGCCCAGGCGTGGACGGCCTGGGCGTACGCGTGCCCTGAGTGACCGTCACCGTGGGGGTCGCCCTGCTGACGGTGGTGGAGGGTGAGGCCGAGTTCGACGGCGTACCGCCGCCCCCGTCCCTGCCCAGAAGGAGCGCGGTCGCCGAGACCCCGGCCCCGGCCACGGCCGCCACCAGCGCCGCGGCGATCAGCATGACCCGGCTCTGACGGCTCCGCGGCCGGGCGGACTCGGCGCGGCCCGGCGGCAGTTCGCGGCGCGCTCCGATGAAGCCGCCGTGCGAGGCCGGGCCGCCGTTTCCGGGCCGCTCGGGCATGCGTCCCGTCTCGACGTACGCCCGCAGCAGCCGTTCCGCCTGCGCCGCGTCCAGGCGCCGCCGCGGGTCGCGTTCCAGGAGGCCGAGGACTGCGGGGAGGAGCGGCGCCGCGCTGTCCGCTGGGCGTATCTCCTCGTAGACGACCGCGTGCAGGACGCCGCCGATGGAGTCCCTGCGGAAGGGCGACTCACCGGCGAGCGCGGTGACGAGCAGCGCGCCGAGCGACCACAGGTCGGACTCGGGGCCGGTCTGCTCGCCCGCGATGCGCTCGGGCGCGGTGTACTCGGGGGAGCCCACGAACGACCCCACTTCCGTGAGTGTCGTCGCCCCGGTGACCTGCGCGATCCCGAAGTCGGTGAGGACGACACGGCCGGTGGCCCGCTCCAGGAGCACGTTGGCGGGCTTGAGGTCGCGGTGCAGGATGCCCGCCTCGTGGGCGGTGCTCAGCGCGCCGAGGAGGTCGATGCCCATGCGGGCGACGGTGTCCGCGTCGATCGGCCCGTGCCGCGCGATGCGCGCCGCCAGCGAACCGCCGTCGATCAACTCCATGACGATGAACGGCTGTTCGTCCTCCACGACCACGTCGTGCACGACGACGATGTGCGGATGCCGCAGCTGCGCGACAGCACGCGCCTCGCGCAGGGACCGCTCGTGCTGCTGTGTGGCCTCGGTGTCGGAGAGCGTCTCGTCCCGCTCCAGTTCCTTGACGGCGACCTGCCGCCCGAGGAGCAGGTCGGCGGCGCGCCACACGACCCCCATGCCGCCCCGGCCGAGCCGCGCCTCCAGGCGGTAGCGGCCCGCGATCACACGGTCGCTGCTCCCACCTGCGCGGTCTCCCAGGCTCCCCATGCGGCCATCATGCCCCACAGGTGTGCGAACGGAATGCGTCTCACCGAGCGGCGGGCTGGTTCCGGCCGCAGCCGCTGGGGGCACCGGGGGCGCACCGAATGCCCCAGGGGCGCGCGGGGGCGCTCAGCCCTCACGCCATCCCCGCAGCATCGCGTCGAACTGCTGCCGGGTGGCGGCCCAGTTGTCGGCGGGGGCCGACATGTAGAGGGCGTACTCGACGCCGTCACGGCTGAGATACGTCTGTTCGATGGCACGGCGCGGGCCCGCGGTGGTGTCGTTGGAGCCGGCGGTCCAGCTGAACTCCCAGAGGGCGCCCGGCTGGTCGCGGAACGTGTTGGAGTTCAGGTGCAGCCGCCGGTAGTCGTGGAGCTTGACGCGCAGCGGCTTCTCCAGGGACAGCTGGTGCAGATACGCAGACTCGTACTGCGGCTGCTTGTCGACGGCGATGCGCAGGAAGCGGCGGCCGCCGTCGGGCGTGTAGTCGACCTGGTTGCCGTCCACCTCACGCTTCCAGCCCTTGGGCAGCATGAGGCTGAAGCCGTTCGGGTCCTTCACCCGCTGCCAGCTCTCGGGAATGCCGCCGACCGTCCTACCGGGGCCGTCCTCGGCGGCGCGGGACCTCTCCTGGCCGTCGCCACCGCCCGTGAAGTGCAGAAAGCCGAAGACGCCAGCCCCGCCGAGCAGCGCGGCCACGACGGCGAGGGCGGCGACGGCAAGCCACCGACGGCTCCCGGACGGAGAGGGAGCGGGCGCGGAGGAGGACGCGTGCGCCACCGCCCCGGAACGCGCCGCCGGCCTCCCACCGGAGTCCTCGCCCCCGCGCCCGGCCACCCCCTCGACCACGGTCGCGGAGTCCACACCGACCGGTCCGGCGACGGGGTGCCGCCCCTGGGCGTGCGCCTGCGTCGGCACGTACGCCTGCGCCCCGCTCGGCCGCCGCCCCTCCGCGGCCTCGGCGAGCATCAGCTCGGCCTCCTCCGCGGTGGGCCTGGCCGCCGGGTCCTTGCGCAGGAGGGCGCTGATGACGGGTGCGAGGACGCCCGCGTGCTCGGGCCGCGCGGGCTCCTCGGTGACCACGGCCTGCATGGTGCCGATCGGTGACGTACGCCGGAACGGGGAGTTCCCCTCCACCGCCGTATACAGCGTGGCGCCGAGCGCCCACAGGTCGGACGCCGGACCGGGGGTCGCGCCACTGACCCGCTCGGGCGCCAAGTAGTCGACGGAACCGACGACTTCCCCGGTCCGGGTGATCGTCGAGTCCCCCTCGATCGCCGCGATCCCGAAGTCGGTGAGCAGGATCCGCCGGTCCTCGGACAGGAGCACGTTGCCGGGCTTGACGTCGCGGTGCAGCACCCCGGCCGCGTGCGCGGCGCGCAGGGCCCTGAGGGTCCACAGGCCGATGCGGGCGGCCTCCACGGACTCGACGCGGCCCCGCTCCTTGACGGCGTCCGCCAGCGAACAGCCCTCGACCAGCTCCATCACGATCCAGGGCCGGTCGTCGTACTCCACTACGTCGTGGACGGTGACGACGGCGGGGTGGTTGATCCTGGCGGCGGCCCGCGCCTCGGTCTGCGTGCGCGCGAAGAGGATTGCGCGGTCGGCCTCCTGCACGAACTGCGCGGCCGTCAGTTCCTTGACGGCGACGGCACGGTGCAGCACCTCGTCCTGGGCGCGCCACACCCGCCCCATGCCACCGCGGCCGATGGGCTCCCCGAGTCGGTAGCGGCCCGCGAGGAGCAGGCCCTGGCTCTGATTCACGTTCCCCCGCAATGGTCTTGACAAGGCCAGGTTAAGGAGGGGGAGGCCCACAGGGAACCGCAGGGGGCCACGGAGGCCTCAATGTGACGGACGAGGTGGCCTGTGCGGGCTGCGGGCTAGCCGGAGACCTGGTAGGACTTCGCCGCCTGCTCGTACAGCCGCGACACCTCGTCCCGCTCCGCCTCGGGCCCCCGCACCTGCACCACGTGGTACTTCCCGCCGACGACCATCGCGAGGTTGCGTACGTAGATCTCGCGGCCCTGCGCGTCCTGCCAGGTGAACTGCCCCTCGGCCATGGCCCGCCCGCCGACGTCGATGCGCCGCATGCCGCTGGAGGTCGCCCAGGAGGAGTCCCGGAACGGCTGCAACTCGCGCTCGTGCTCGCGCTGGTACTTCATGGGGTCGCTGCCGTAGCTGTCCGTGGTGTCACGCCCCGGCACGACGAGCAGTTCGAAAGCGCCTTGGGTGTAACGGACCTGGCCCCGCCCGTTCTTGGGCTGCCGGTCCCAGCCGCTCGCCACGGCGACGCGGAAGCCCTCCGCGTCCTTGCGCAGGGCGAAACCCCGCGGCACCTCGGGCCCGGAGGTCTGCGGCTCCTGCGAACTGGGGCTCTTGCTGGACTCGTCATCACCGGAGCTGTCCCCGCTCGGCTTGTCGCCGCCCGGCTTGTCGCCGCCGGGCTGCTCCTCGTGGCTGGGGCCCGCGCTCGACTCGCCGGCGGTCCCTGCGCGGTCGCCCGACGCCCCGTCGTCGGCCTCGGGCAGGAACAGGACGGCGTACGCGACCGCCGCGACGAGCCCGACGAGGATGGCGATGAGCAGCAGCCGCCCGAGGGAGCGGGGCCGAGCGGGGCCCCGGGCCTGCGGCCGACGGGCCGGCCCGGCCTCGCGGAGGGGGCCGGGCTCCCGCTCGCGTGGCGGCGGGTCCTCGCGCAGCCGCCGCGGTTCGCGGTCGCGGGACCCGCGCGCGGCCCGCACGTCCCTGCCGCGCCCCCGCTTGTGCCGGCCGTGCCCCTGGCCCGTGGTGGCGGGCGCGGCCGCACGGCGTTTGCGCACGACCTCGCCCCTGCGGCGTACGACGGGCAGTCGTCCGGCGTCGTAGGGCGGCACCGGCACGACGTGCGCCCCGGCCTCCGGCTCCGGCGCGGACCGCACCAACGAACGCAGCCAGCCGCTCAGTTCCTCGAAGTCGAGCCGGTCGGTGGGGTCCTGGCGCAGCAGGGACTCGACGACGGGCCGCAGCGGGCCGCACTCCTCGGCGAAGGCGGGCGGCTCGGCGCATACCAGCTGCACGAGTTCCCCGGTGTTGTCCTCGGGGTAGGGCGCGTGTCCCTGCACGGCGCGGAAGAGCAGCGCCCCGAGGGCCCACAGGTCGGTGGCGGGGCCGATCGGCGCGGCGAGCTGCCAGTTCTCGTGCACGGGGCCCGCCTGCTCGGGCGCCCACCGCTCGGTGACGGCGCCGACGACGACCATGCGCGCGTGGCGGGCCCGCTCGGCGTCCAGAGCGGTGGTGGGACCGCGCCGCCCCGCCGCCTCGCCCTCGGCCGCACCCCAACCACCGGGCTCCCGGTACTCCCCGCCGCTTTCCCCGTACCCCTCGTACGCCCTGGGCCCGCTCCGTCCCCGGCCGTCACCCGCACTCTGCCGGTGCTCGACGGGCGCCGGGCTCTGCCCCGGGACCGCGCCTTCACGGCGGGCCTCGGGTTCACGGCGGGCCGCGGGTTCACGGGCGGCCCTACCCTCACGCCGGGCTACGCCGCCGCCTATAGGCATCCCAGGCCACCCAGCGCCACCGCCACCGGCACCGGTCCCACTAGGCCTCTGTCCACGTCCCGCCGAGCCGGTCGCGTCCCCGCTCCTTGCCGAGGGCACCCCGCCGCGCGGTACCGCCCCGTGCCAAGGCTTCGTCTCTCCGACTCCGTAAGGGTCCGAGATCCGGCCGGCCGTCCCGGGCTCCCCCTGTCCACCAGCCGCCTCGTACGCCGACTCGTACCCGGCCGAGTCCGAGGCCTCCCCGAAGCCGCCGCCCTCGCCGCCCCGCGGCCCCGGCACCCCGGAAGTCTCCTCGTCGACCCGGGCCGCCGCCCGCGCGGCCCCCGCGCGGTACGCCGCGACGGACCCGCCGCGCACGCCCCGCGCCTCACCCCAGGCAGCCCCCGCGGCCCCAGCGGCCTCCGCCGCTTCCGATGCCTCCACAGCCCGTCGCGCCGCGAACTCCCCTGTTCCCCCGGGACCCCCATACGCTCCGTACGTCTCCGGCGCAGGCTCGATCGGCACCTCGCCGGCCTCGTACGCGGCGTCGGAAGCATCGGCCCCCTCGTACGCCGCCACGTTCCCGACCGACCCCGCCGACCCCGCGGCCTCTCCCGCCTCCACGGGCCGTGGGTCATATCCGCACAGCGCCTCCTCGGCCGCCCCGGCCGCCAGGCCCGTCAGCATCACGCGGCCGTCGTCGCAGATCAGTACCGTGCGCGCGGTGATGTTCCGATGCACCCACCCGTGCGCGTGCAGCACTCGCAGCGCCGCCAGGACGTCCGCCGCGACCTCCGCCGCGCGGTACGGGCTCAGCGGCCGGTCCGCGAGGAGCGCCGCCAGCGGCCTCGCCGCCACCAGCTCGCTCACTATCCAGAGCGAGCCGCCCTCCGCGAACACGTCGAAGACCTGGTCGAGCCGAGGGTGGTCCGGTATCTGCGCGGCCGTCTGCGCGGCCTCCATCGCGCGCCGCACCGCCGGGTCCGTGGGCCTGCGCGTCGTCCGCGCCGAGGCCCGCCGCACCCCGGTGCCGCCTGCCCCCGCCCGGGGCACGAACCCCTCGGGCAGGTCGTCCTCGTCAAGGACCTCCGCCTCGACGATCTCGGGCAGCGGGACCTGCCTGACCAGGACTTCCTGCCCGCTGTACGTATCGAAGGCACGGGATTCGGCGAGTTCGTACTCGTCCGAGGGCGGCAGCGGCAGGCGGTACCGGTCGGCGAGCACCCGACCCGCGTAGTCGTCCACGACGCCTCCCCCGTCCGCCCGGTGGTCAATTCCGTTCGTCTTGTGGCTCGTTGCGGCTGCGTACGGTCCGCAAGCACTCACGATACGTGCCGTAGGCGAACCGCAATGAGGGGATACGAGATCTCAAGGCCCGAATCTCAAGGCCCGGATCTCAGGCCCAGGATCTCAAGCCCCGCACCCCCGCCCCGACTCACGACTTCGGCTGGAACGTCTTCGTGAAGGTCCGCCACGTGTCCCGACGCTGATCGCTCTTCCACTCGTCGGCCTTGGCCGTGTACATGATTCCGTAGCCGAGCCCGCCGTTGACGACGAAGCCGCGGTCGACGGAGCGGTACTTGGTCCCGCCCTCCACGTAGGTGAACTCCCAGTCAGCGGTGTTCCACCCGCGGAAATCCACCTTCTCTATCCGTATCCGGTCATACTGCGACCGGACCATGCCGTGCTCCTGGTTCTTCCAGTCGCTCACCGGGTTGTCCTTGGGCGTGGCCGTCCAACCGATCAGCAGCTTCTGGCTGTTGGGCCCGGTGAACCGTGCGCCCGCGATGCCAGTGGACTGGTACTTCCACCCCTTGGGCAGCCCGATCTTGAAGCCCTGGTCGTGCTCGTACGTCGACTCGGCGCCGTCACCCGGCTTCTTGCCGCCGTCGTCCTGGCTGGGGTCGTGCCCCTCGCCCTCGTCCGAGTCCGAACCCTTGCCCGGGTCAGTGCCCTGGCCCTGGCCCTGTTCCTTGTCGTCCCCCGACCCGGAACCGGAGCCGGAGCCCTTGTCCGTGTCCTTGTCGGCGTCGTCCTTGCCCTGGCCGCCGGCGCTCGCCCCGCTGGACGCCGCCTTGTCGCCGCCCTTGCTGTCCTTGCCGGACGCGGCGTCCTCACCGCCCGAGAGCGCGAAGGCCAGTACCGTACCGAGCACCGCGAGTACGGCCACCACGGACACGATCACCAGCGTGCGGCGCGGCACCACATCGGTGAGCGATGCCTTCGGGGGCACCCGCGGCGGCGCGCCCGGCGGTGGCGGCACGGCTGCCCCGGCCCCGCTGCCCGCCGTGGCCCCGTAGCCCGAGCCGACCGCCGACCCCGTCGCCGGGCCGGACCCCGCGCCCGAACCGGACGCCGCGCCCACCGCGGCCCCGGTCACCGCCGAGGTCGCCTTGCGGACCGACCGCAGCGCCCCCTTCAGCCGATCGGCCGCCTCCTCGCCCTTGCGCCCCGCGACGGACCCGGAAGCGGCGGGCGAGCCGGCGGCGCCCGAGCCCGGCTTCTTCGTCAGCCTGACCGGGGTGCCCGACCTGAGCGACTTGGCCGTCTTGGCCTGCTTCTTCGGCATCGGAGGCACCGGCGGCAGCGGCACGACCTTGGTCGCCTCGACCGGTTCCGGCTCCGCCTTGGCCTCCGGGGCGTGAATGACGTCCATCAGGAGCGCTCGCGCCCCCGCGTCGTCGAGCCGCTGCTCGGGGTCCTTGGCGAGGAGGCCGTAGATGACCTTCTCCAACGGCCCGGCGTTCGTGGGCTGTTCCACGTCCTCGGTCATCACCGCGGTGAGGGTCGCGATCGCCGACCCCTTGTCGTACGGAGGCACGCCCTCCACCGCCGCGTACAGCAGACCGCCCAGCGACCACAGGTCGGCCGCGGGACCCGGCTTGTGCCCGCGGGCACGCTCCGGGGAGATGTACGAGGGGGCGCCGACGAGCATGCCCGTCGACGTGATCGACGGGTCGCCCTCGACCTGCGCGATACCGAAGTCCGTGAGCACGACCCGGCCGTCCTCGGCGATCAGCACGTTCGACGGCTTCACGTCGCGGTGCAGGATGCCCTCGCGGTGGGCGGACCGCAGCACGTCGAGCACGGCGAGGCCGACCTCGGCCGCCCGCTTCGGCGTGAGCAGTCCGTCCTCGCGGATCGCCTCCGCAAGGGACTTGCCCTCGACCAGCTCCATCACGATCCACGGCCGGTCGTCCTCGTCGACCACGTCGTAGACCGTCACCGCACTGGTGTTGCGGATCCGCGCGATCGCCTTCGCCTCGCGCAGCGTCCGCGTGATGAGCCGCCGCTTCTCCTCCTCGTCGATGCTCGAGGGGAACCGCAGCTCCTTCACCGCGACCGTACGGCCCAGCGTCTCGTCCTTGGCGCGCCACACGGTGCCCATGCCGCCGCGGCCGAGCACCTCTCCCAGCCGGTACCGGCCGGCAAGGAGACGTTCGCTCCTGTCCCGACGGGACTCACCCGTCTGCTCCGCGTCCGACATGCGTCCCCTCTGCTGCTACCGCTGCTACCGCGCAACCCGCCCTGACAGAGCCTTCATTGTCCCCTACCCGAGGACCGGCCGACGCCCAGGGTCCACCGTCCCGCATGATGGACCGCGCACAAGGAGGGAGCGCCATGCCGACACCGCGCTCACTGGCGGCCATCGTCCTGGCGGCGACCCTCGTCAGCCTGACGGCAGGCCCGCCGCAACCCACGACGACGACCACGGACGCCACTCTTCCGCTGCTCATCGGTCGAGGCAAGGCCCCGGCCGCGGCCCTCCTGACCCGCGAACTGACCGCACCGCTCCCGAGCACCGCAGGACCGCGCGGCCAGCGGACCCCCGCGGATCCACAACAGCCCCACCGGGCAAGGCGCGCACGCCCCACCACGCCCGTTGCCGATACGCCGCGGCCGAAACCACCCCGGGCGACGACAGCGGTCCCGAAGCCGGTCACACGGCCACGCGTTCACTTCGCCCACGCCGCCCGCACCGGCCCCGCCCCCACCCGCGCCGACCACTTCCGGGTGGGCAGCATCACCAAGACGTTCATCGCGACGGTCGTCCTCCAACTCGCCGCCGAGCACCGGCTGTCGCTGTCCGACCCCGTGGAGTGCCACCTCCCCGGGCTCGTACGCGGCCCCGGCGCCGACGGCCGGCGCCTCACCCTGCGCGCTCTGCTCACCCACACCAGCGGCCTCGCCGACTTCACCGCCGTCACCCAAGGCACCACCCCCGTCACTCCCGCCCAGGCGGTCCGCACCGCCCTGGCCCGCCCCGCCTCCCCCAAGGGCCGCTGGGCGTACTCCAATACGAACTACGTCCTGCTCGGCATGGTGATCGAGCGGGTCACCGGCCACACCTACGCCACCGAGGCCGAGCGCCGTGTCCTCGGTCCCCTCCGTCTCACCGGTACCTCGTTCCCCGGCGCTCGCACCACGCTCCCCTCTCCCCACGGTCGCGCGTACACGAGCCACGGTGAGGACGTCACCCGGCTCGACCCCCGCGTCGCGGGCGCCGCGGGCGAAGTGATCTCCACCCTCGCGGACCTGAACCGCTTCTACGCCTCCCTGCTCACCGGCCGACTCCTCCCCGCCCCCTTCCTGCGCGAGATGCTCAACACCCGCACCGCACACGGTCGCTACGGCATGGGTCTGTACCCGCACAAACTCCCCTGCGGCACCACGGTGTGGGGCCACAACGGCCACATCGCCGGGAGTTATGTCCGCACCGCCGCCACCCGTGACGGCCGACGCGTCCTCACTTTCCGGGTCAACACGGACAAGCTGGCCGACCCCGGGCTGGAAACGGCCCTCCTCGCGGCCGAGTTCTGCCCCCGCGCCTCGGAGCGGCCGTCACGCTAGGCGAGCGGCACGATGTCCGGTGCGCCCAGCCGCGCCGCGTCCGCCGTCAGGTCGTCCGGCTGCCGCTGCGACTCCCGCTCGGCCTCCACCCGCTTCTCGTAGTGCTGCACCTCCCGCTCGATCTGGTCCTTGTCCCAGCCGAGGACGGGCGCCATCAGCTCGGCGCACTCCCGGGCGCTGCGCGTGCCACGGTCGAACGTCTCGATCGAGATGCGGGTGCGCCGCGTCAGTACGTCGTCGAGGTGCCGGGCGCCCTCGTGCGACGCGGCGTAGACGATCTCGGCGCGCAGATAGTCGTCGGCGCCCGGCAGCGGCTCGCCGAGGGTCGGGTCCGCGGTGATCAGTTCGAGCACCTCCTCGGCCAGCGCGCCGTACCGGTTCAACAAATGCTCCACGCGCACCACATGGAGGCCCGTCCGCGCGGCGGTCCTCGCCCTGGCGTTCCACAGCGCCCTGTACCCCTCGGCGCCGACCAGCGGGATGTCCTCCGTGACACACTCGGCGACCCGCTGGTCCAGCGCGTGCACCGCCTCGTCGACGGCGTCCTTGGCCATGACGCGGTACGTCGTGTACTTGCCGCCCGCGACGACCACGAGGCCGGGCGCCGGATGCGCGACCGTGTGCTCCCTGGACAGCTTGCTCGTGGCGTCCGACTCCCCGGCGAGCAGCGGGCGCAGGCCGGCGTAGACCCCCTGGACGTCGTCTCGGGAGAGGGGCACCGCCAGGACCGAGTTCACATGCTCCAGGAGGTAGTCGATGTCGGCGCTGGACGCGGCCGGGTGGGCCTTGTCGAGGTCCCAGTCCGTGTCGGTCGTGCCCACGATCCAGTGCCGTCCCCAGGGGATGACGAAGAGGACGCTCTTCTCGGTCCGCAGGATCAGCCCGGTCGTGGAGTTGATCCGGTCCTTGGGCACGACCAGGTGGATGCCCTTGGACGCCCTGACGTGGAACTGCCCGCGCTCGCCGACCATCGCCTGCGTGTCGTCCGTCCACACGCCCGTGGCGTTCACCACCTGCTTGGCGCGGATCTCGTACTCCCCGCCGCCCTCCACGTCCTGCACCCGGGCGCCGACCACGCGCTCGCCCTCGCGCAGGAAGCCGGTGACGCGCGCGCGGTTGGCGACCTTCGCGCCGTACGCCGCCGCGGTGCGCACCAGGGTGGCCACATAGCGGGCGTCGTCCATCTGCGCGTCGTAGTACTGCATCGCGCCGACCAGTGCTTCCTTCTTCAGGCACGGGGCGACGCGCAGGGCGTGGCGGCGCGTCAGATGGCGGTGCATGGGCAGGCCGCGGCCGTGCCCGCGCGACATCGACATGGCGTCGTAGAGCGCGACGCCCGATCCGGCGTACAACCTCTCCCAGCCCTTGTGCTGCAAGGGGTAGAGGAACGGCACGGGTTTCACCAGATGCGGGGCGAGCCGCTCCAGGAGCAGGCCGCGCTCCTTCAGCGCCTCCCGCACGAGCGCGAAGTCGAGCATCTCCAGATAGCGCAGTCCGCCGTGGATCAGCTTGCTCGAACGGCTGGAGGTGCCCGACGCCCAGTCCCGGGCCTCGACCAGGCCGGTGGACAGACCGCGTGTGACCGCGTCGAGAGCCGTCCCCGCGCCGACCACCCCCGCGCCCACGACCAGGATGTCCAGCTCCCGGTCGGCCATTCCCGCAAGTGACTCGGCACGCTCGGCCGGCCCCAGTGTCGCTGTCCTCACCGCTGCCTCCCGCTGTGATCGGGTGTGGTCGGACTCACATCATGCCCAGATTTCGTCCCCGCCCGCCGATCTCACCCGCAGCCTGTGGACAACACTCCGGACTTCGGCACGAGGCAATACCGCAAATCGGTCATATTTACTCCTAGTCTGACATTGCGCTGGTCCGCCTTGTCCACAGGGCTTGCGCGCTCGTCCCGCTCCGGCTATTGGGAGGACGGCCCACCGCCATGCCCGCAGATCTCGCAGTCATCGGTCTCGGCCACCTCGGCCTGCCCCTCGCGCAGGCCGCCGTCGCCCGCTCCATCGCCACTATCGGCTACGACCCTGTCCGCGCCACCGACCTGGCAGGCGGCCGCCTGCCCTGCGACGGCGCCGAGGGAACCCTCACCGCCGCCGACGTACGCCGGATGCTCTCGGGGGGCTTCCGGCCGACCACCGACCCGGCCGAACTCGGCAGGGTCCGCACCGCCGTCATCTGCGCCCCCACTCCGCCCGCCGCCGACCGCTCGCTCGACCTGAGCCAGGTGGCCGAGGCCGCCCGGGCCCTGGCCGCGCGCCTGCGCCCGCACACCACCGTGATCCTCGAATCCCCCGCGTACCCGGGGTCCACCGAGGAATTCGTCCGTCCGATCCTCGAATCGGGCTCGGGCCTGCGCGCGGGCCGCGACTTCCACCTCGCCTACTCCCCGGGCCGCCTCGACCCCGGCAACCGCTCGCACGGCTACGCCGGCACCCCGAAGGTCATCGGCGGCCTCACCCCGGCCTGCACCGAATCCGCCGCCACCTTCTACGGCCGCCTCACCGACAAGGTCGTCCGCGCCCGAGGCCCCCGCGAGGCCGAGACCGTGCACCTCCTGGAGACCAACTACCGGCACGTGAACATGGCGCTGGTCAACGAGATGGCAGTGCTCTGCCACGACCTCGGCATCGACCTGTGGGACGTCATCCGTTGCGCGGAGACCAAGCCCTTCGGCTTCCAGGCCTTCCGGCCCGGCCCCGGCGTCGGTGGCCACGGCGTCCCCCTGGACATCCCGAACCCGTCCCGCGGGGCCCGCCCCCTGCGCATGGTCGAACTGGCCCAGCAGGTCAACGACCGCATGCCCCAGTACGTCATCCAGCGCTCGGCGACCCTGCTCAACGAACACGGCAAGTCCGTCCGTGGCGCCCGCGTCCTGCTCCTCGGCGTCACCTACAAACCCGACCTGGCCGACCAGCAGGGCGCACCCGCCCAGGAGGTGGCGACCCGCCTCATGGAGCTGGGCGCGGCCGTCAGCTACCACGACCCCTACGTCTCCAACTGGAGCATCCTCGGCCGGCCCGTCCCGCGCGCGGACTCCCTCTACGAGGCGGCGGCCGACGCCGACCTCACGATCCTGCTCCAGCACCACCGCACGTACGACCTGCAAGGCCTGGCCGTGAAGGCCCAGCTCCTGCTGGACACCAGGGGCGCGACCCCGGCGGGCGCCGCTCACCGCCTCTGAGCACGCGGAAGGGCCCCGGTACGCACGTACCGGGGCCCTTCCGTAGAGCAGCGTCCAGAAACCGGACCCTCAGATGCTCAGCGCTTGTGCTGCGAGTCCGCGACCGTCACCTCGACGCGCTGGAACTCCTTCAGCTCGCTGTAGCCCGTCGTAGCCATCGCGCGGCGCAGCGCCCCGAAGAAGTTCATCGAGCCGTCCGGGATGTGCGAGGGACCGGCGAGGATCTCCTCGGTCGTGCCGACCGTGCCCAGGTGGACCTTCTTGCCGCGCGGCACGTCCTCGTGGACGGCCTCCATGCCCCAGTGGTGGCCCTTGCCGGGCGCGTCCGTGGCGCGCGCCAGAGGGGAGCCCACCATCACGGCGTCGGCGCCGCACGCGATGGCCTTGGGCAGGTCACCGGACCAGCCCACGCCGCCGTCGGCGATGACGTGCACGTAACGGCCACCGGACTCGTCCATGTAGTCACGGCGGGCGGCCGCGACATCGGCGACGGCCGTGGCCATCGGCACCTGGATGCCCAGGACATTGCGCGTGGTGTGCGCGGCGCCGCCGCCGAAGCCGACCAGGACGCCCGCGGCGCCCGTGCGCATCAGGTGCAGGGCGGCGGTGTAGGTGGCGCAGCCGCCCACGATGACCGGCACATCCAGCTCGTAGATGAACTGCTTCAGGTTCAGCGGCTCGGCGGCGCCGGAGACGTGCTCGGCGGAGACGGTGGTGCCGCGGATCACGAAGATGTCCACCCCGGCGTCCACGACGGCCTTGGAGAACTCGGCGGTGCGCTGCGGGGAGAGCGCGGCGGCCGTGACGACGCCCGCGTCGCGCACCTCCTTGATGCGCTGCCCGATCAGGTCGGCCTTGATCGGGGCCGCGTAGATCTCCTGGAGGCGCCGGGTCGCGGTCTCCGAGTCCAGCTCGGCGATCTCGTCGAGCAGCGGCTGCGGGTCCTCATACCGCGTCCAGAGTCCTTCGAGGTTCAGGACGCCGAGGCCGCCCAGTTCACCGATGCGGATGGCCGTCTGCGGCGAGACGACCGAGTCCATGGGGGCCGCCAGGAAGGGCAGCTCGAAGCGGTAGGCGTCGATCTGCCACGCGATCGAGACCTCCTTCGGGTCGCGGGTGCGCCGGCTCGGTACGACGGCGATGTCGTCGAAGGCGTACGCGCGGCGGCCGCGCTTGCCGCGCCCGATCTCGATCTCAGTCACGTTGTGGGGCCTTTCCCTCTTGGTCTGCCTGTCCAGTATCCCCGACACACACGGAAGGGGCGGCCCCGGTGAGCCGGGACCGCCCCTCCACGCGCGCGTGGAGCCGGAAGGCCGTGTGGTACCGCTGAAGCTACTTACTACGGCTGTAGTTCGGCGCCTCGACCGTCATCTGGATGTCGTGCGGGTGGCTCTCCTTGAGGCCCGCGGACGTGATGCGGACGAAGCGGCCGTTGGCCTGGAGGTCGGGGACGGTGCGCCCGCCGACATAGAACATCGACTGGCGCAGACCGCCCACCAGCTGGTGGACGACCGCCGAGAGCGGGCCGCGGTAGGGGACCTGGCCCTCGATGCCCTCGGGCACCAGCTTCTCGTCGGAGGCGACGCCCTCCTGGAAGTAGCGGTCCTTGGAGAAGGAGCGCTGGTCGCCACGGGACTGCATCGCGCCGAGCGAGCCCATGCCGCGGTACGACTTGAACTGCTTGCCGTTGATGAACATCAGCTCACCCGGGGACTCCTCGCAGCCGGCGAGCAGCGAGCCCAGCATGACCGTGTCCGCGCCGGCGACGAGCGCCTTGGCGATGTCTCCGGAGTACTGGAGGCCGCCGTCGCCGATGACCGGGACACCGGCCTCCTTGGCGGCGAGCGACGCTTCGTAGATGGCCGTCACCTGCGGCACGCCGATGCCGGCGACGACACGCGTCGTACAGATGGAGCCCGGACCGACGCCGACCTTGATGCCGTCGACACCGGCGTCGATGAGCGCCTGGGCGCCCTCGCGGGTGGCGATGTTGCCGCCGATGACGTCGACGCCCGGGGTATCCGACTTGATCTTGGCGACCATGTCGCCGACCAGGCGGGAGTGGCCGTGCGCGGTGTCGACGACGATGAAGTCGACGCCCGCGGCGACCAGGGCCTGGGCGCGCTCGAAGGCGTCGCCCGCGACGCCCACGGCGGCGCCGACCAGGAGGCGGCCCTCGCCGTCCTTGGCGGCGTTCGGGTACTTCTCGGCCTTCACGAAGTCCTTGACCGTGATGAGGCCCTTGAGGACGCCCGCGTCGTCGACCAGCGGAAGCTTCTCGATCTTGTGGCGGCGCAGCAGCTCCATGGCGTCCACGCCGGAGATACCGACCTTGCCGGTGACCAGCGGCATCGGCGTCATGACCTCGCGGACCTGCCGGCTGCGGTCGTTCTCGAAGGCCATGTCGCGGTTGGTGACGATGCCGAGCAGCTTGCCCGCCGCGTCGGTCACCGGGACGCCGCTGATGCGGAACTTCGCGCAGATCGCGTCGGCCTCGGCGAGCGTCGCGTCCGGGTGCACCGTGATCGGGTCGGTGACCATGCCGGACTCGGAGCGCTTCACCAGGTCGACCTGGTTGGCCTGGTCGGCGATGGAGAGGTTGCGGTGCAGCACGCCGACGCCGCCTTGGCGTGCCATGGCGATCGCCATGCGGGACTCGGTGACCTTGTCCATCGCGGCCGAGAGCAGCGGGACGTTCACCCGCACGTTCTTCGAGATGTACGAGGAGGTGTCGATCTGGTCGGGCGCCATGTCCGACGCGCCCGGCAGCAGCAGCACGTCGTCGTAGGTCAGCCCGAGCGTCGCGAATTTCTCGGGCACCCCAGTCGAAGAACCGCCGTTTGCAGTCATGACACCTTCCCCAAATGGCCTTGATCGGTGCGGATGTCCATGCTAACGGGAACGAAGGGTGTCTCATTCCACGATCAAGATCATCGGCAAGCTTTGTACGTTCGTACGTCTCTGTCTTCGCCTGCGGTTACCGCTCTGTCTTCGCCTGCGGTTACTGCTCGGCGAGTGCCCGCAGACGGCTCAGCGCCCGGTGCTGGGCCACCCGCACCGCCCCCGGGGACATCCCCAGCATCTGGCCCGTCTCCTCGGCCGTGAGACCGACGGCGATCCTGAGCAGCAGCAGCTCGCGCTGGTTGTCCGGGAGGTTGGCGAGGAGCTTCTTGGCCCACTCCGCGTCGCTGCTGAGCAGGGCGCGCTCCTCGGGGCCGAGCGAGTCGTCGGGCCGCTCGGGCATCTCGTCGGAGGGCACGGCGGTGGAGCCGGGGCGGCGCATCGCCGCGCGCTGGAGGTCGGCCACCTTGTGCGCGGCGATCGCGAAGACGAACGCCTCGAAGGGGCGCCCCGTGTCCTTGTAGCGCGGCAGGGCGAGCAGGACGGCGACGCAGACTTCCTGCGCCAGGTCCTCCACGAAGTGGCGGGCGTCACCCGGAAGTCGGGACAGCCGGGCGCGGCAGTAGCGCAGCGCGAGGGGGTGCACGTGTGCGAGCAGGTCGTGCGTGGCCTGCTGGTCGCCCTCTACGGCGCGAAGGACGAGGGCACCGATCACCGTCGTCTTGTCATCGCGCATCGGTCCATGGTGCCTTGACGCCGACTGATCTGTGGCACCGCGTCCGTAGTTGTGCACTGAAGCGTTATGAGCAGGTGCGCCGGAACTCATCTCCTGCGCCCTCCCCTCCCGCTCGATCGACTCGTCCCCGAGGAACTCCACACCTCAAGGATGCGGCATCGGCCGCGAAGCGACAGCAACCGCTCCCGAGGAGGGGTGCGGCGGGCGTCGGTCACCCCGCCCACCGCATGGCGGGCGGGGAGGGCCGGGCCCCCGCTGCGGCACACTCAGCGGACCAGACCCCAGCGGAAGCCGAGCGCCACCGCGTGCGCCCGGTCCGAGGCGCCGAGCTTCTTGAAGAGCCGCCTGGCGTGCGTCTTCACCGTGTCCTCGGAGAGGAAGAGCTCGCGCCCGATCTCCGCGTTCGAACGGCCGTGACTCATGCCCTCTAGGACCTGGATCTCACGCGCGGTGAGCGTGGGCGCGGCGCCCATCTCGGCCGAGCGCAGTCTGCGCGGGGCGAGCCGCCACGTCGGGTCGGCGAGCGCCTGCGTGACCGTCGCGCGCAGTTCGGCGCGCGAGGCGTCCTTGTGCAGATAGCCGCGGGCACCGGCGGCGACCGCGAGCGCGACCCCGTCCAGGTCCTCGGCGACGGTGAGCATGATGATGCGCGCACCGGGGTCGGCGGACAGCAGCCGCCGGACGGTCTCGACGCCGCCCAGACCGGGCATGCGTACGTCCATCAGAATCAGGTCCGAGCGGTCGGCACCCCAGCGGCGGAGGACTTCCTCGCCGTTGGCCGCCGTCGTCACACGCTCGACACCGGGCACGGTCGCGACCGCGCGGCGGAGCGCCTCTCGGGCAAGCGGGGAGTCGTCGCAGACGAGGACGGATGTCATGACTGTCCTCCGCGGCTCTCACAGCTGCTGCGCGTCACCTTGAGCCTCCAGGCTGGTACATATTCGTCACCTGTGCGGTTGACGCTCTCGGACACCTGCCCGAGCGCTTGTTCTTTCAACCGCCTCGCACTCTCAACGACGGTCACCCGAAAGAGTTACGGGGCAGTCAGCCATCTTCGGCACTCTACGTGAGGGCGCGGACACAGCGCAGAGCGTGCGGCACACCCTCAAGGTTTCATCACAAGCTATGCCCCATTTAGCGCCTTTTCTTCCCTTTTGCCGGTGTCTATGGCTAGATTCGCAATGAGTCATATTTTCATCTCCTTAGACAGTAGATGTACGGTCATGACGGTCATGGGCACCGTATCCGCGTCAGAACGGCTTCAAGGGGACCAGCAATGGCAGATTTCTCCCGCCTTCCCGGACCGAACGCAGATCTGTGGGACTGGCAGCTCCTCGCGGCCTGCCGCGGGGTCGACAGCTCGCTCTTCTTCCACCCGGAGGGCGAGCGGGGCGCGGCGCGCAGCGCGCGAGAGAACTCCGCCAAGGAGGTCTGCATGCGGTGCCCGGTGCGCGCGGAGTGCGCCGCTCACGCACTCGCGGTGCGCGAGCCGTACGGCGTATGGGGCGGACTGACGGAGGACGAGCGCGAGGAACTCATGGGGCGGGCGCGCAATCGCCTGGTGACGGCGGCGGCGTCGGCGGGGAGACCTGTCACGCACCACTGAGATGCCGTGTCATCCCACTGAAGGAACGTTTCTGCAAACGCTCGGGCCGGCGGCTGCCCGTCAGCGCGCCGCCGCCCGCGCGAGGTGGTCCAGCGTGGCGGCGACGGCCGGCACCTGCGCCAGGTCCGGCAGCGTGAGCGCGACGATCTCCCGCCGCACCGCGGGCTCCACCGTCACCGTGCGGGCGCCCCTGGGACGTACCGACTCGATCGCGAGTTCGGGCAGCACCGCGACCCCCAGGCCCGCGCCGACCAGGCCGATCACCGCGGGGTAGTCGTCGGTCGCGAAATCGATCCGGGGCACGAAGCCGGCGGCCTCGCAGACCTCGACCAGTTGCCTGCGGCAGCGCGGGCAGCCCGCGATCCACGGCTCGTCGGCGAATTCCCCGATGGTGACCGCCTCTGCCCCGGCGAGCCGGTGCCCCTCGGGTACGAGACCGACGAGCCGGTCCGCGAGCAGGGGCCGTACGACGAGGTCGTCCCACTCCTCCGCCGCGGACGCGCCCTCGGACGCGCCGTCGTAGCGAAACGCCAGCGCCACATCGCAGTCGCCCTCGCGCAGCATCTCCACCGAGCGCGGCGGCTCGGCCTCGACGAGGGAGACACGCGTGCCCGGGTGGGCCGCGCGCAGCGCCGCGAGGGCGCCGGGGACGAGCGTCGAACTGCCGCTGGGGAACGAGACGAGCCGGACCCGGCCCGCGCGCAGGCCCGCGATGGCGGCGACCTCCTCCTCCGCGGCGGTGAGCCCGGCGAGGATGCCCGTGGCATGCCTGACCAGGGCTTCCCCCGCCTGCGTCAGGCGCATTTCGCGGCCGGTACGGATCAGCAACGGCGTGCCCGTGGAGGATTCGAGGGCCTTCATCTGCTGGCTCACCGCGGGCTGGGTGCAGCCGAGTTCGCGGGCCGCGGCCGAGAAGGAGCCGGTGGTGGCCACGGCGCGCAGGACACGGAGATGACGGGCCTCGATCATGCTCCGAGCATAAGCGAGGCTTGGGCCTGCCACGAAATGTCGCGACGCTCCTTTGAGGCAGTGGGGTGCGTGTGTCACACGCCTGTCATCGGGGCTCACTAGCCTTGGTCCATGACTACGGCTCTGATCACGGGATCCACCGCCGGCATCGGCGCCGCCTTCGCGCGACGCCTCGCCGGCGACGGCCACAACCTCGTCCTGGTGGCGCGCGACACCAAGCGGCTGCGCGAGCAGGCGACCGAACTGCACGACCGGCACGGCATCGAGGCGGAGGTCCTCACGGCGGACCTCGCCACCGACGGCGGCATCGAAACCGTCGAGAAGCGGCTGGCGAACCGCAGGGACCCGGTCGATCTGCTGATCAACAACGCGGGGTTCGGCAACAAGGGCCGGTACCTGGAAGTCCCGATGGCCGACGAGCTGACCATGCTCAAGGTGCACTGCGAGGCGGTGCTGCGGCTGACGTCGGCGGCCGCGGAGCCGATGCGGGAGCGCGGGCGGGGCGGAGTGGTGAACGTCGCGTCGGTCGCGGCGTTCGTACCGCGCGGCACGTACGGCGCCTCGAAGGCGTGGGTCGTGCAGTTCACGCAGGGCGCGGCGAAGGACCTGGCGGGCAGCGGGGTGCGGCTGATGGCGCTGTGCCCCGGCTTCGTGCGTACGGAGTTCCACGAGCGGGCCGGGATGGGCACGTCCAACATCCCCAACTGGATGTGGCTCGACGCGGACAAGCTGGTGGCGGCGGCGCTGGCCGACTTGGCGCGGGGCCGGACCGTCTCCATCCCCGATCCGCGCTACAAGGCCCTGATGGGCCTGGCGAAGGTGGCGCCGAGGTCCCTCCTGGGAGGCGTCACGTCCCGCACGGGGCGGAAGTACGGGCCTCAGTAGGTCTTATGGGCCTCGCGTCTGCCGGGTCGGTGCTCGTCGCCGACCGCGGGCCGTGGTCCGTCCTCGCGCAGTTCCCCGCACCCGGCAAAGACAGCGCAACCCGGCAGACGCGCCCCGAAAAGGCTGAGGCCCGGCTCCCCCGCAAGGGAGCCGGGCCTCAGTCACCGTTCAAGCGAGCGCAGCGGTCAGTGCGAGTGACCGTGGCCGTGGCCGTGCCCGGCCTCCGCCTCTTCCTCCGCCGGCTTCTCGACGACCAGGGTCTCGGTCGTCAGGAGCAGGGAGGCGATGGACGCGGCGTTCTCCAGCGCGGAGCGCGTGACCTTGACCGGGTCGATGACGCCGGCCTTGACCAGGTCGCCGTACTCGCCGGTCGCGGCGTTGAAGCCGAAGCCCTTGTCCAGCTCGGCGACCTTGGAGGTGATGACGTAACCCTCCAGGCCGGCGTTCTCGGCGATCCAGCGCAGCGGCTCGACGGCGGCGCGGCGGACGACCGCGACACCCGTGGCCTCGTCGCCGGTCTTGTCGAGGTTGCCCTCGAGGACCTTGACGGCGTGGACCAGAGCGGAGCCACCACCGGAGACGATGCCCTCCTCGACCGCGGCGCGGGTCGCGGAGATGGCGTCCTCCAGACGGTGCTTCTTCTCCTTCAGCTCCACCTCGGTGGCGGCGCCGACCTTGATGACGCACACGCCGCCGGCCAGCTTCGCGAGGCGCTCCTGGAGCTTCTCGCGGTCCCAGTCGGAGTCCGTGGCCTCGATCTCGGCCTTGATCTGGGCGACGCGGCCCTCGACGTCGGCCTTGTTGCCGCCGCCGTCGACGATCGTGGTGTCGTCCTTGGTGATGGTGACGCGGCGGGCGGTGCCGAGCACGTCCAGGCCGACCTGGTCGAGCTTGAGGCCGACCTCCTCGGCGATGACGGTGCCGCCCGTGAGGGTGGCCATGTCGCCGAGCATCGCCTTGCGGCGGTCGCCGAAGCCGGGGGCCTTCACCGCGACGGCGTTGAACGTGCCGCGGATCTTGTTCACGACCAGGGTCGACAGGGCCTCGCCCTCGACGTCCTCGGCGATGATCAGGAGCGGCTTCGAGGAGTTGGCCTGGATGACCTTCTCGAGCAGCGGCAGGAGGTCCTGGATGGAGGAGATCTTGCCCTGGTGGATCAGGATGTACGGGTCGTCGAGGACGGCCTCCATACGCTCCTGGTCGGAGACCATGTACGGGGACAGGTAGCCCTTGTCGAAGGCCATGCCCTCGGTGAAGTCCAGCTCCAGGCCGAAGGTGTTGGACTCCTCGACGGTGATGACACCGTCCTTGCCGACCTTGTCCATCGCCTCGGCGATCAGCTCGCCGACCTGCGGGTCCTGGGCCGACAGACCGGCGACGGCCGCGATGTCGGCCTTGTCGTCGATCGGGCGGGCGGTGGCGAGCAGTTCCTCGGAGACGGCCGCGACGGCGGCGTCGATGCCCTTCTTCAGGGCGGCCGGGGAGGCGCCGGCTGCGACGTTGCGCAGGCCTTCCTTGACCAGGGCCTGGGCGAGCACGGTGGCGGTGGTGGTGCCGTCGCCAGCGATGTCGTTGGTCTTGGTCGCCACCTCCTTCACCAGCTGGGCGCCGAGGTTCTCGTACGGGTCCTCGACCTCGACCTCACGGGCGATGGTGACGCCGTCGTTGGTGATGGTCGGGGCGCCGAACTTCTTGTCGATGACGACGTTGCGGCCGCGGGGGCCGATCGTCACCTTGACCGTGTCGGCAAGCTTGTTGACGCCGCGCTCAAGGGCGCGACGGGCGTCCTCGTCGAACTTCAGGATCTTCGCCATGGGAGCGATTCAGCCCTCTCGAAAACTCGGGTGAACGAACCGCGCCCCTCGCCGCCCGGCAATCAGCGGGGTGACCAGGGGCGCAGCTCAAAAAGCAAATCTGCTGGTGAAGCAGGTGATGCAGGTGAAGCGGTGAATTACTTCTCGACGATCGCGAGCACGTCGCGAGCCGAGAGGACGAGGTACTCCTCGCCGCTGTACTTCACCTCGGTGCCGCCGTACTTGCTGTACAGCACGATGTCGCCGGTCTTCACGTCGAGCGGCAGACGCTCGCCGTTCTCGAAGCGGCCCGGGCCCACGGCCAGGACGACGCCCTCCTGGGGCTTCTCCTTGGCGGTGTCCGGAATGACCAGGCCGGAGGCCGTGGTCTGCTCGGCGTCGAGCGGCTGGACCACAATGCGGTCCTCGAGCGGCTTGATGGCAACCTTGGAGCTGGTGGTCGTCACGATCCGGTCTCCCCCTTCGGAGATCTCACGGGGTTAACAGTCTTAGGTGTGGCGACCAGGTGGATCCGTCGTCGCGGGTGCCGGACCTGCCCGTCGCTATTGGCACTCTCCAACGGGGAGTGCCAGAAGCGAGACTAGGACGGCGATTAGCACTCGGTCAAGCGGAGTGCCAATCGACTGCGTCCGGCTTCAGCGGATCGCGGTGCCCCGGGCCGCCGGGGCGGGCGGTGTTTTCCCTCGTTCGGGGCAACGGCTCTCGGTGACGCCGGGTTCCCTTCCCGCGGCCCGCGGAGGCCTCGTTTCCCGTGGACAGCGGTCGAGAGCGTTCGGCGCGCCGGTGACCGCGGGCTCGCGGCTCGGTAGTTTCTCCGCCGCCTTTCTGCCCAGTCGCTCGATCGGGTCGACCGATTCCGCGCAGGACGTCAGCAGCGCGGGCGCGAGTACTCCGCACAGCAGGGCCCCGGCGAGGAGGCGGCGGTGCGCTCGCGCCCGCCGGGTCACAGGTAGTCCTCCAGCCTGGCCACCGCGTACCCCTTGCCCGTGACCGTCTTCATGAGCCTGCGGACCATGTCGGGCATGGTGCCCTTCCAGTCCTCGCGGCCCCTGAAGTGGGTGAGGATGATGTCGCCGGGGTGCAGGTCACGGTCCCACTCGCGGTACTCCATGCGGTCGGCGAAGACCTCCGCGTTCCACAGCGGCACGGCCTTGATGCCGCAGGACTTCGCGGCGCGCAGCGTGTCGTCGTTGTAGTTGCCGTACGGCGGGCGGAAGAGTTCGGGCCGCTTGCCGTAGCGCTTCTCGATGGTGTCCTGCATGCCGCAGATCTCGCGGCGCTGGCTCTTGTACGAGAGGCCGGGCATGTAGCGGTGATTGAGGGTGTGGTTGTTCAGGGTGACCCCGCGCGACTGCATCTTCTTGAAGTACGCGTAGTCCTCCTTGACCAGGTAGTCACTGAGGAAGGCGGTGTACGGGATCCTCAGGTCGCTCATCATCCTCAGCAGCGCCGGGTCCTTCTCGGCGCCGTCGTCGATGGTGAGGAAGACGACCTTCTGCTTGGTCGGGATGGTAGTGAAGACCGGCGGCAGCTTGGCCTGGCCCTTGACCTCGAAGCCCTTGCGGGTCTTGAGCCGCGGCTTCTTCCTGGGTGGCGCGGGCGCCGCCAGCGGGGTCTTGGCGAGGCGCCAGCGCTTGGCGGCCGCGACCCGGGCGGCCTGGGTGACGGCGAGCTGATGGGCGTAGGAGTCGAGGGCCCTGGCGGGCGGGGCCTTGAGCGGCTGCTGGCCGTGGGCGGGCTTCACGGCGTCCGAGCCGCCCGCGGAGGCGCAGCCCGAGGCGATCGCCGTGACGGTCAGCACCGCCACGACGGCACGCGTCTGATTCTTCCGCCGTGCGGCGGATTCTTCCTTTTGTCGTACGAGTTGCATGGCGCCGGATCCTCGCAGCTCACCGGCGTGCCCCGGGGCCGACACCGCCACCGGCCGCGCACCATCCACCGACTGGCCCACAATGGGGCGGGTGAACGACCCGAACACGCCGCCGCCGAGCGCCCCTGCCGCCCACCGCGCCACCGGAGGCACCGAGGACGCCGGCCTCGACGATCCCCTCGCCGCCTTCGCCGCCCTGCGCACCGAAGCGGGCCGGGCCCTGCTCGACGAGGTGCGGGACGTGGAGCCCGCGCAGGAGCTGGCCGCCGCCACCCGGCTGCGCCGCGAGCACCCGGCGCCGCTCGTCTCGGCCGCCCTCGGCCAGGCGCGGCTGCGCCGGCGGGCGGCGGCGAAGTTCGGCGCGAAGGACGCGGGCCGGATGTTCTTCACGCCGGACGGCGTCGAGCAGTCCACCCGCGCCTCCGTCGCCACGCACCGCGCCGAGAGCTTCAGGAGCCTGGGGGTGCGTACCCTCGCCGACCTGTGCTGCGGCATCGGCGGTGACGCGATCGCCCTGGCACGGGCCGGGATCTCCGTGCTCGCCGTCGACCGCTCCCCGCTGACCTGCGCGGTCGCCCGTGCCAACGCCGAGGCGCTCGGGCTCGCCGACCTCATCGAGGTCCGGGAGGCCGATGTCACGGACGTGGACACATCGGCGTACGACGCGGTGTTCGTGGACCCGGCGCGGCGCTCCTCCAAGCGCGGCCGCATCTTCGATCCGGAGTCCTACTCCCCGCCGCTGTCCTGGGCGGTCCAGGCGGCCCGCAAGGCCCCGCGCGCCGCGCTGAAGATCGCCCCCGGGATCCCGCACGAGGCGATCCCCGCGGGGACCGAGGCCGAGTGGATCTCGGACGGCGGCGATGTGAAGGAGGCCGTGCTGTGGTTCGGCACGGACGCGCCCGCCTCGCACCGCGCGACGCTCCTGCCCCAAGACGTCTCCCTGTGGAGCTCCCTCGACGCGATGCTTCCCGACCCCGAGGTGCGGCCCGTGGGGCGGTACCTGTACGAGCCGGACGGCGCCGTCATCCGTGCGCATCTGGTCGCCGAGGTCGCGGCGCGGGTCGGCGGCGGACTGATCGACGAGACCATCGCGTACGTCACGTCCGACGCGCTGCACGCGACGCCCTACGCGGTGGCGTACGAGATCACCGACCGGCTCCCCTTCGGTGTCAAGAAGCTGAAGGCCCTGCTCCGGGAGCGGGAGGTCGGGATCCTGACGGTGAAGAAGCGGGGCTCGGCGGTGGAACCGGAGGAACTGCGCCGCAAGGTGAAGCCGCGGGGGAAGAACGCGGCGACGGTGTTCCTGACGCGGGTGGCCGGGGCGCCCACGATGCTGATCGGCCACCCGGCCCCGTGAGGTCCGGGGCGCTGTCCCGCGCCGGCGGCACGGGCGACGACGGACGGCGGCCGTGCAGCACGGCCGTCCCCAGCGCGGCCGCCACCAGCAGTCCCGCGGACACCGCGAAGGCCGCCGCGTGCCCCTCGGCGAGGGAGGCCCGGTCGGTCCCCGTGCCGGTGACGTTCGCCGCGACCGTGACCAGGACCGCGAGGCCGAGCGAGCCGCCGAGCTGACGCGAGCTGTTGAGCAGCCCGGAGGCCATGCCGGCCTCCTCGGGGGCGACCCCGCTGGTCGCGGCCGTGCCCAGCGGTACGAAGCACATGCCGATGCCGACACTCGCGACCAGCGAGGGTCCGAGGATCGAGCCGAGGAACGTACCGCCCGCCTCGACCGTCAGCGCGAACCACCCGAACCCGGCGGCCCCGAGCAGCCCGCCCGCCACGAGCAGCGCCCGCTCGCCGACCCGCCCGACCGCGTGGGCCGCGACCGTCGACCCGGCCACGACGCCCGCGCAGAACGGCAGGAACGCGGCACCGGCCGCCGTCGGCCCGTACCCCATCACCTGCTGGAGGTAGAGCGAGGTGAAGTAGAAGGCGGCGAACTGCCCCGACGACATCAGTAGCGAGAAGACGTTCGCGGAGAGCACGGGCCGGTGGGCGGTGCCGAGCAGGCCGAGCCGCAGCAGCGGCTCCCGCTTGCGGGCCTCGACGGCGACGAAGGCCGCGAGCAGGACGGCCGCGACGCCGAGCGTGCCCAGCGTGGTGCCGGATCCCCAGGCGTACGTCTCCGTGCGCACGAGGCCGAGTACGAGCGCCGCCGCCCCGGCCGTGACGAGCAGGGCGCCGGTGACGTCGAGGCGGGGCGCGGGCCCGGTGCGGCGGTCGACGGGCACCCCGCGGCGGGCGGTGAGGAGCGCGGCGAGCACCACGGGGACGTTGACGAGCATCACGGAGCGCCAGCCCACCCAGTCGGTGAGCAGTCCGCCCGCCATGATCCCGACCGCGCCGCCGAGCGCTCCCGCGACGCCCCAGAGAGGCCGAGCGCCCGCGAACGCGCGGGCCCCGCCGCGTAGTTGACGGTGATCAGGGTGAGCGCGACGGGCGCGAGCGCGGCCGCGCCCGCGCCCTGCACCGCCCGCGCCGCGATGAGCTGACCCGGCGTCAGGGCGAGCCCGCCCGCGAGGCTCGCCACGCCGAAGACGACGAAGCCCCAGATGAGGGTGCGCCGACGTCCGGCCAGGTCGGCGAGGCGTCCGCCGAGCATGAGCAGGCCGCCGAAGGCGAGCGCGTAGGCGTTGACGACCCAGAGCAGCGAGCCGGGGGCGAAGCCGAGGTCGTCGCCCATGTCGGGCAGGGCGATGTTGACGACGGACACGTCGAGGGAGACGAGGAACTGCACGGTGAGCAGCACTGGCAGGAGCCAACGCCCTTGTAAGGCGTTCGAGTCCCCCTTGTTCCGCACCTTGCTCCGCACCGTGTTCCGCACCTTGTTCCGCACCTTGTTCACCATGCGCGGCACATTACTATACGCGTATAGAAACTCCGCAAGTCCCGATCGCGCGGGCAGGCACGACAATGGGCGGGTGGCAGCAGAGAAAGACCCAGGGACGACATCCGGCGAGCCGAAGAAGCGCCGCGTGGGGCGCCCCCGTCGCCTGGAACCGGAGACGATCGTCGCGACCGCCCGCCGGATCCTTCAGGAGGAGGGCGTGGCGGCCCTGAGCATGCGCCGGGTCGCCAAGGAGGTCGGCACGACGCCGATGGCGCTCTACCACCACGTACGCGACAAGGACGAGCTGCTGATGCTCACGCTCGCCGGTACCGCCGCCACGGTCCCGCGCCCCGAGCTGCCGGCCGACCCGCGCGAGCGCCTCCTCGCCGTGACCCTGCACATGCACGGCACGCTGGCGCGGATGCCCTGGGTGGTCGAGGTGCTCAGCCTCGGCGACCTCACCGACAGGGGCGCCCTGTGGATGGTCGAGGAGATGATCGGCGCGGCCGTCGACTGCGGCCTCACCCCCGCGGAGGCGGTCCGCGCCTACCGGACCCTGTGGCACTGCGTCTACGGAGACCTGGTCTTCCGCCGCGCGATGGAGCGCCGCGCCGAGGATCCGGACCGCAAGCGGCACTTCCCCGGCATGCTCACGGACGCGGACGCGGCCGAACTCCCCCACCTCGCGGCGCTCGCGGACCAGTGGACCGAACTGACCGAGGACTACGACGTGGCCCGCCAACTGGGCGCGGTGATCGACGGGTTGCTGGGGCGGACGGGACGGGAGAGCCTAGGCGGCCGGGAGCGGGCGGAGTGAGCCGTGTGCCAGGCTCGCCGCCATGCCCTTCGACCACAACGACCACTACCACCCGCTGCTCCTGAGGCACCTGCCGCCGCACGGCCGCACCGCCCTCGACATCGGCTGCGGCACCGGCCGTTTCGCCCGCCGCCTCGCGGCCCGCGGCTACGAGGTCGACGCGCTCGACCCGTCGGCGGAGGTCATCGCCGAGGCCGAAGCGCTGGGTGGAGGCCCCCGCTACCGGCGGGCGGACGTGACCGCGGAGGACCTCCCCGAGGGCCACTACGACGTCATCACCTGCCTGGCGAGCCTGCACCACATGCCGTTCACCACGCTGACCCGGCTGCGCGCCGCCCTCGCGCCCGGCGGCACCCTGCTCGTCCTCGGCTGCTACGCCGGGGCGACCTGGTGGGACCTCGCGGCGGCCCCGGCCAACGCGCTGGCGCGCCTGACGGTGTACGCGGGCGAGCGCGTGCGCGGCACGCACGCGCCCCCGCTCAAGGCCCCCGTACGGCAGCCCGACATGACGCTCCCGCGGATCCGCGCCGAGGCGGCCCGCCTCCTGCCCGGCAGCCGTGTGCGCCAACTGCTCTTCTGGCGCTATCTGCTGACGTACCGCGCCGGGTGATCACAGCGGCTCGCGGCGGTTCCGGACCCTGGACTCCGGCGACGTGATCCAGCACCACTGGGCGAGGCCGGGGCCCCGGCCGGGAGTTCGTGCCGGACGAGCGCGTACCTGCCGTCGCCGCGGTCCGCCCACACGAAGACATCGGTGTCCTGCGCGGCGCCGCGAACACCGCCTCGCTCTCGTCCTCGCGGCCGCTCAGTGCACGGGCGGTGGCGCCGGCCGCCACGGCGGCGTACGCGGGATCCCCCGCGAGTGCCTCCTGGAGCCGGATGTGCCGGAACTGGCGGCGACCGGCACACCACGGGTGAGGCGGCGTCGCGAACGTCCCGGTACCAGGAGCACCGCGGCATGCTGCCGGAACGGCCGTGGCAGGACCGGAGCTATCCGGCCGACGCCGCGACCGACTCGACCGACTCGAACCGCCAGCGGTGCACCGCCCGCGTCACCAGCTCCGCCGCGGGCTCCGGCAGCTCCGGAAGCTCGGCGTCGAACGCGGCGTCCCACCAGGTGATGACCAGGACCCGGTCCTGCGGCGCCCGGAAGCACTCCCGGCGCACCGGCCCGCCGACTCCCCCACCGGTCGGCCCGTCGGCCAGCTCGCGGGCCCGCTCCCGCGCCCACGCGAGCAGTTCCGCGCCGCGCCCCTCGACGGCACGGGCCTCCCACATCAGCGCGACGGTCACGAGTACAGGTTCCCCTTGCTGACCTCGTGCACATGGTCGTGGTCGTGCGTGTGGCCGTGACCGTGGCCCGGCACGTGCGGTTCCGTCACCGGCAGCGACGAGTCCGCCGACAGGTCCCAGGACGAGGCCGAGCGGTTGCGCGCCACCATCTCCGCGCCGAGGGCCGCGACCATCGCGCCGTTGTCCGTGCACAGCTTCGGACGCGGCACTCGAAGGCGGATCCCGGCCTTCTCGCAGCGCTCCTGCGCGAGAGCGCGGAGCCGCGAGTTGGCGGCCACGCCACCGCCGATCATGAGGTGGTCGACGCCCTCGTCCTTGCACGCGCGGACCGCCTTGCGGGTCAGCACGTCGACGACCGCCTCCTGGAAGGACGCCGACACGTCCCGCACCGGCACCTCCTCGCCCGCGGCCCGCTTGGCCTCGATCCAGCGGGCGACGGACGTCTTGAGCCCGGAGAAGGAGAAGTCGTAGGCCGGGTCGCGCGGGCCGGTCAGACCGCGCGGGAACGCGATCGCCTCCGGGTCGCCCTCGCGCGCGTACCGGTCGATGACGGGGCCGCCGGGGAAGCCGAGGTTCAGCACCCGCGCGATCTTGTCGAAGGCCTCGCCCGCCGCGTCGTCGATGGTCGAGCCGAGCGGACGTACGTCCGAGGTGATGTCGGCGGACAGCAGCAGCGAGGAGTGGCCGCCGGAGACCAGGAGCGCCATGGTCGGCTCGGGCAGCGGCCCGTGCTCCAGCTGGTCCACACAGATGTGCGAGGCGAGGTGGTTGACGCCGTAGAGCGGCTTGCCGAGCGCGTACGCGTACGCCTTCGCGGCCGAGACGCCGACGAGCAGCGCGCCCGCGAGCCCGGGCCCGGCGGTCACCGCGATGCCGTCGAGGTCCTTCGCGCTCACCCCCGCTTCCTTCAGGGCGCGGTCGATGGTCGGCACCATCGCTTCGAGGTGCGCGCGGGAGGCGACCTCGGGCACGACGCCGCCGAAGCGGGCGTGCTCGTCGACGCTGGAGGCGACGGCGTCGGCGAGCAGGGTGGTGCCGCGGACGATGCCGACGCCGGTCTCGTCGCAGGAGGTCTCGATGCCGAGGACGAGGGGTTCGTCGCGCGAGTCAGCCATGAATCTCGGTTCCTTGTACGCCAGTCGGAGCGGAGGTGGAGGGATCGGTACGGCGCATGACCAGGGCGTCCACATTGCCGGGCTGGTAGTAGCCGCGCCTGAAGCCGATGGGCTCGAAGCCGAAACGCTCGTACAGCTTCTGGGCCCGGGTGTTGTCGACCCGTACTTCGAGCATGACCTCGGGGCACTCGAAGGCGGTCGCGGCCTGGAGCAGGTCGGTGAGCAGCCGGGCGCCGAGCCCGGTGCCCCAGTGGTCGCGGGCGACGGCGATGGTCTGGACGTCGGCAAGGTCTCCGGAGGCGGCGAGCCCCGCGTAACCGACCAGGCGGTCGCCGTCCATGGCCACCACATAGCGGCGGGTGGCCAGCGGCCCGCGCGCGTGGGCCAGCTCGGACCAGAACATGCCACGCGACCAGGCGTCGTCCGGGAACAGCTCCTTCTCCAGGGCGAACACCGCGTCGATGTCCCACCAGCGCATCTCGCGCAGCACGGCGGCCGCGGTCGCCTCGGTCGCATCGGTCACATCGGTCACTTCGGGGTGACCACCTTGTAGTTCTTCGGCACCTGCGCGTCGGGGCGGCGCAGGTACAGCGGCCGGGGCTCAAGGAGCGCCTCGCCCGCGGCGAGCTTCTCGGCGGCCAGGGACGCGAGCGCCGCCGCCGAGACGTGCTCGGGGGCGCGGGCGTCGGGGAAGGTGTCGGGGTAGAGCAGCGCGCCCGCGCCGACGGCGGGCAGGCCCTCGACGTCGGCGGCGATGTCCGCGGGCCGGTCGACCGCGGGCTCGCTGACGCGCGTACGCACGTCCTGGTAGCGCGCCCAGTAGACCTCCTTGCGCCGGGCGTCGGTGGCCACCACGAAGGGGCCGGACTCGATGCCGGAGGCGTAGGCGAGGCCGTCCAGCGTGCAGAGCCCGTAGACGGGGATGCCGAGGGCGAGGCCGAACGTCTCGGCGGTCATCAGGCCGACGCGCAGCCCGGTGTAGGGGCCGGGGCCCACACCGGCGACGACGGCGGTGACGGCGTCGAGTCTCAGGCCGGCGTCGGCGAGCACGCGGTCGACGGCCGGAAGCAGCAGTTCCCCATGGCGCCGGGCGTCCACCTGGCTCGACTCCGCCACGACGGAGGAGCCGTCGTGGAGGGCGACGGTGACGGCGGGCGTTGCGGTATCAAGAGCGAGCAAGAGCACGCGAACAGCCTACGGCTCCGGCGCACGGCGCACGGCCGCCCCGGGATGAGCGGTGCCTGCTGCTACCGTCGCTCCGTATCCGTACGCCGTACGAAGAGGTGGGAGCGCAAGGTGTCAAGGAGCAGCTCGGGATTCGTGGCCGGGCTCACCGCGGCCGCGCTCGCCGCGGTCGGCTTCCTCGCCTATCAGGCTTCGGCCAACGCGCCGGACCCGGCCAAGCCGGAGAAGTCCGCGGGCGCCACCGCCTCCCGCTCCCCCAAGGACAGGGCCGACCCGATGGCGGTGCCGGCCGAGTCCGGCGCGGGCGAGCGGGTCGTGTACTCCGTGGGCGAGGACCGGGTCTGGCTGGTCGAGGCGTCCGGGAAGCCGCGGATCACGTTCAAGGTCACGCCGGGTTCGGTGGACCCGGCGCCGGGCACGTACGCAGTCACCTCGCGCTCCGGGACCGTCACCGGAACGGACGGTGTGCCGATCGAGCACGTCGTGCGGTTCACGACCGTCGACGGGATCACCATCGGCTTCAGCGCGGCGGTCGACGGCTCGACGCCGAAGCCGGACCCGGCGAAGAAGACCGGCGGCATCCGCGAGTCGCGCGCGCACGGCAACGCGATGTGGGAGTTCGCGACGATCAGCAAGAAGGTCGTCGTCGTTCCGTAGGCCTCTTCCCGGCGGGTGCCGGGTCCCTGGGCGGGGTGGAGACCGCGGTCGCCGCGGCGCACGACGCGAGCAGATCGCTCATCGACAGATGCGAGAGGCCCGAGACGGCCGAAGGTCCCGGCCGCCCGTGCGCATGCGCGTGCGGCTGCGGCTGTGCGTCACGTTCTGAAGCCGGCATGGATGCCTCCTGGGCTCCCGGGGACAGACGTGGTTAGGTAGACCTAACCAGGACCTGTACCCATGTGACCACGCGCGGCGTGCGCAACGCAAGAATTTGCCGACGACTTGTCGGAACCTTCGGCGGAACGCCCTAGGCCGCGAGCGACGCCAGGTCCGCGCCCGACCAGCGCTCGCCGAGCCCGGCCAGCGTCACCTCGCGCACCTCGTCCGTCGTGTCGCCGACGGCGCGGTCGATGACGACGTGCAGCCGGTCGTCCGACAGCTCCTCGACCTTGCCGTCGCCCCACTCGACGACGACCACCGACTCGGGCAGCGAGACGTCGAGGTCCAGGTCCTCCATCTCGTCGAGCCCGCCGCCCAGGCGGTACGCGTCGACGTGCACCAGCGCGGGACCCTGGCCGAGCGGCGGGTGGACGCGGGCGATGACGAAGGTCGGGGAGGTGACGGCGCCGCGTACGCCGAGGCCGTCACCGAGGCCGCGGGTCAGCGTCGTCTTGCCGGCGCCCAGCTCGCCGGTGAGCATGACGAGGTCGCCGGGGCGCAGGAGTTTCGCCAGGCGGCGGCCCAACTCGCCCATCTGTTCGGGGGAGTTGACGGTGATCTTGAGTACGTTGGCGGGGGCCTGGTGGTGCGGTGCTTCCATACCGTCCACGTTAGCCGCTGGACGACCCCGCATCGGCTGCCGCCCGCCCGGCGCCCGCCCTGGCCAGCAGCTCCGCGATCCGGTCCGTGACCGCGTCGGGGTGCTCCAGCATGACCAGGTGCCCCGCGTCCGGGACCAGGACCAGCTCGGCGTCCGGCAGCAGCGCCGCGATCGCCTCGCTGTGCTCGCTCGGCGTGACCAGGTCCTTCTCCCCCGCGAGCACCAGCACCGGCAGCCCTGCGAAGCGTTCGAGCGCCGCCGCCTTGTCGTGCTCGGCGAACGCCGGGTAGAACTCCGCGACCACGTCGATCGGCGTCGACTCGATCATCCGCTCCGCGAACCGCGCGATCGCCGGGTCCACGTCCCTGCTGGAGAACGAGTAGCGCTTGATGATCCCGGCGAAGAGGTCGGCGGTGGCCCGCCGCCCCCGCTCCACCAGCTCGGCCTGCGAGCCGAGCGTCCGCAGTACGCCGGGCAGCACCCGCCGGACCGCGTTCATCCCGGCCACCGGGAGCCCGAAGTTCACCTGACCGAGCTTCCCCGACGACGTACCGACGAGGGCGACGCCCACGACGCGCTCGCGGATCAGTTCGGGGAACTGGTCGGCGAGGGCCATCGTCGTCATGCCGCCCATGGAGTGCCCGACGAGGACGAGCGGCCCCTCGGGCGCGGCCGCGTCGATGACGGCCCTCAGGTCGCGCCCCAACTGGTCGATGGAGACCGGCACATCGCGCTCCGCCTGGTCGACGCCCCGCCCGGAGCGGGCGTGGCTGCGCTGGTCCCAGTAGACCGCGCGGACCGCGCCGCGCAGGGCGGCCCGCTGGAAGTGCCAGGAGTCCTGGCTCAGGCAGTAGCCGTGGCTGAAGACGACCGTGACGGGCGCGGGGGCGCGGCGCCCGAAGAGACGGCGCCTGCGCGCGGCCTGCTCGCCGTCCGTCTCGACCTCCTCGACCTCGTACGAGAGTTCGGTGCCGTCGTCCGCGTACGCCGTGCCGGGCATGCCGCGCAGCGAGCCGTACGGCCCGGCGGCGTCCAGTGCGAGGCGGGCCTTCTTGCGCATGCCGCGCCCCACGGTGAGCCGCTCGATGGCGACCCCCGCGGCCGCGCCCGCGGCGATCACACCGAGCGCGGCGCCGGCCACCCCGGCCCGGCGCCAGTTCCCCGCCGCGGCGGCGGCCTCCGTCACCGCTTCCGCCGCGGCAGCCCCCGTGCTGCTCTCGCTCACGTGCCGCTCCTCGTCAGTGGTCGGACTGCTCGTTCACATCTCTCCGATGCCGGGCCGCTCATTCACGTAGACGCGCGGGACACGCGATCCGATGCGGGTGACGATCTCGTACGCGATGGTGCCCGCGGCCTGCGCCCAGTCCTCGGCGGTCGGCTCGCCGCGGTCGCCGGGCCCGAACAGCACCGCCTCGGCGCCCACTTCGGGCTCGTCGCCGCCGAGGTCGACCACGAACTGGTCCATCGCCACCCGGCCCGCGACCGTACGCCACTTGCCGTCGACGAGGACCGGGGCCGTGCCGGAGGCGTGCCGCGGAATGCCGTCGCCGTACCCGGCGGGGACGAGGCCGAGCGTGGTTGCACCCGGGGTGACGTAGTGATGCCCGTAACTCACACCGTGGCCCCCCGGAGCGTGCTTCACATGGGCGAGCGAGGCGGTCAGCGTCATGACGGGCCGCAGCCCGAAGTCCTCGGGGGTGCCCACCTCGGGGCTCGGCGAGACGCCGTACATCGCGATGCCCGGCCGTACGAGATCGAAGTGGGTCTCCGGGAGCGTGAGGGTCGCCGGGGAGTTGGCGATGTGCCGCACCTCGGGCCGTATCCCCTCGCCCTCGGCGTACGCCACCATCTCGCGGAAGACCGTGAGCTGGGCGGCGATCGACGGGTGCCCCGGCTCGTCGGCGCACGCGAAGTGCGACCAGAGTCCGGTGACCCGGACGAGCCCCTCGGCCTCGGCGCGCAGGGACGCGGCGACCAGCTCGGGCCAGTCGGCCGGCATGCAGCCGTTGCGCCCGAGGCCGGTGTCGGCCTTGAGCTGGATACGGGCGGTGCGCCCCGCCTCCCGGGCGGCGGCCGTCACCTCTTCCAGCGCCCACGGCGCGCTCACCGACATGTCGAGACCGGCCTCGACGCCCTCGCGCCAGGGGCCGCCCGGCGTCCACAGCCAGCACATGATCCGCCCCGGCAGTCCCGCGGCGCGCAGGGCCAGGGCCTCCTCGGGTGTCGCGGTCCCGATCCAGGCGGCCCCGGCCTGGACGGCGGCCTTGGCACAGGGCACCATTCCGTGGCCGTAGGCGTCGGCCTTCACCACGGCCATGAACGCGGCGTCCGGCGCATGGGCACGCAGCGCGCGCACGTTGGCGCGGAGGGCGGCGAGGTCGATCTCGGCCCGGACACGGAAAGGTGCTGTCTCGTTCATCGCGCACAAGTGTCTCAGAGCGCGCCCCTTGCCCCGCTGCGGCGGCCCTCTCCACGACCGGCGCCCCTGAGGCGGGCACACTCCGGCACGACCGGCGCCGCCTGAGGCGGGCACATTCCAGGCGAGGCCCGCGGCGGCGCGGGTCCTAGGCGCCGCTAGCGGGCGGCGCCGGCCTCCAGCGCCGCCAGCGCCGGCGAGCACCCCGCCGCGCACCCGGGCTCACCCGGGCCGTCAGCCCCGCCATCGACGGCCCGGCCTGCCACCGGCCGGGATCAGTCCGTCCGCCGCACATCCCGCCAAGCGGCCGGAATCGCGTCCGCCACGTCCTGGGCCGCCACCGGCCCCCCACTCGACGCGTGCCGCGCGGCGAGGCCGTGCAAATAGGCGCCGACCGCCCCCGCGTCCCGCGCGTCCAGGCCCGCCGCCAGGAGGGAACCCGCGAGGCCCGACAGGACATCGCCGCTGCCCGCGGTGGCGAGCCACGGGGTGCCGGTGGGGTTGACGCGTACGGGCCCCTCCCCGGAGGCGACCAGCGTGGTGGACCCCTTCAGCAGCACGGTCGCGCCGTACCTCCCCGCCAGTTCCCGCACCGCGGAGAGCCGGGCCGACTCCACCTCCTCGCGGGAGACCCCGAGGAGCGCGGCGGCCTCCCCGGCATGCGGCGTGAGCAGCGTCGGCGCGCGCCGCGCCCGCACCTCCCGCTCCCCCGCGAGCCGCAGGCCGTCCGCGTCGATCAGTACGGGCACATCGGCGGCGACCACGTCCCGCAGCCGCTCCCCGTCGTCCCCGAGGCCGGGCCCCACGACCCAGGCCTGTACCCGCCCCGCCTTCGACGGCGGCCCCGCGGACACCAGCGTCTCCGGGAACCGCGCGATGACGGCGTCCGCGGCGGGCCCCACGTACCGCACGGCACCCGCGCCCCCGCGCAGCGCCCCGGCCACGCAGAGCACGGCGGCGCCCGGATACCTCGCGGACCCCGCGACGACCCCGACGACACCGCGCCGGTACTTGTCGCTCTCCCCGCTCGGCCGAGGCAGCAGCCCCGCCACATCGGCGTACTGGAGGGCTTCCAGGACCCGCTCGCCCGAGGCCAGTTCGAGCCCGATGTCCACCAGGCGCACCGCACCGGCGTACTCGCGCCCCGGATCGATCAGCAGCCCCGGCTTGTACGCCCCGAAGGTCACCGTCACATCCGCGCGCACCGCCTCTCCGTGCACCTCGCCCGTGTCGGCGTCGACGCCGCTCGGCACGTCGACGGCAACGACGAGGGCGTCCCCCGCGACGGCGGCGACGAGGCGCGCGGCACGCTCCCGAAGTCCGCCGCGGCCCCCGATGCCGACGATCCCGTCCACGACGAGCCGGGCCCGCGCGACGACGCCCTCGGCCCTGTCCTCACTCCCGTCGACCACCGTGCCCCCGGCGGCCCGCAGCGCGGCGAGGCCACCGGCGTGGGTCCGCTCCGGAGCGAGCAGCACGGCGGTGACTCCCGCGCCGCGTCCGGCCAGTTTGGCCCCCGCGTACAGGGCGTCGCCGCCGTTGTCCCCGCTGCCCACCAGCAGCGCGATCCGGGCCCCGTACACCTTGCCCAGCAGCTGCGCGCACTCGGCGGCGAGCCCGGCCGCGGCCCTCCGCATCAGCGCCCCTTCGGGCCCCCGCGCCATGACCTCGCGCTCAGCAGCCCGGACACTCTCCACGCCATACGCATTACGCATGCCCCCAGTCTGCCCGCCGGGCAGCGCGAAAGGGCGCCGGGAACATCCGCCACGGCCCCTGCGAGGGCGAACCCCGCCCAAGGCCAGAGGCCGGCTACCCCTCCGCCACCACCACCGCAGAAGCCACCCCCGCGTCATGGCTCAACGACACGTGCCAGGCCCGGACCCCCAGCACGGAAGCCCGCTCGGCGACCGTCCCCCGCACCCGCACCCGCGGCTGGCCGCTCTCCTCGACGTACACCTCGGCGTCCGTCCACCGAAGCCCCCCGGGCGCCCCCAGCGCCTTCGCCAGCGCCTCCTTCGCCGCGAAACGGGCCGCCAGCGAGGCCACCCCCCGGCGCTCCCCGCTCGGCAGCAGCAACTCGCTCTCGACGAACAGGCGTTCCGCCATGCCCGGCGTCCGGGCCAGCGCCGCCCCGAACCGCTCGATCTCGGCGACGTCGATACCGACCCCAATAATCACAGGCTCACCCCAAGAATCACCGGCTCAGCGTGACACACCCCACCACACGCCCAACCCCCTCGCCGTTCAAACAGCCGTAACAATGGACTGTGATCTCTTCGGTCTCCGCGCCTGCGAAGGCGCCGCGGAGCGCCCACCGGCACCGGCCGGAGGCGACTCCCTACGTCGACCTGACCCGTAACGAGTGGAGCGCTCTCCGGGAGAAGACGCCTCTGCCCCTGACGGCGGAGGAGGTGGAGAAGCTGCGCGGCCTCGGTGACGTCATCGACCTGGACGAGGTCCGCGACATCTACCTCCCGCTCTCCCGCCTCCTGAACCTCTACGTAGGCGCGACGGACGGCCTGCGCGGAGCCCTCAACACGTTCCTGGGCGAGAAGGGATCCCAGTCCGGAACCCCCTTCGTCATAGGGGTCGCCGGCTCCGTGGCCGTCGGCAAGTCGACCGTCGCCCGCCTCCTCCAGGCCCTCCTCTCCCGCTGGCCGGAACACCCCCGCGTGGAACTGGTGACGACCGACGGCTTCCTGCTGCCCACGAAGGAGCTGGAGGCCCGCGGCCTGATGTCCCGCAAGGGCTTCCCCGAGTCGTACGACCGCCGCGCCCTCACCCGCTTCGTGGCGGACATCAAGGCGGGCAAGGCCGAGGTCACCGCCCCCGTCTACTCCCACCTGATCTACGACATCGTCCCGGGCAAACGCCTCACGGTCCGCCGCCCCGACATCCTCATCGTCGAGGGCCTGAACGTCCTCCAGCCCGCGCTCCCCGGCAAGGACGGCCGCACCCGCGTGGGCCTCGCGGACTACTTCGACTTCAGCGTGTACGTCGACGCCCGCGCGGAGGACATCGAGCGCTGGTACCTGAACCGCTTCAAGAAGCTGCGCGGTACGGCCTTCCAGAACCCGTCCTCGTACTTCCGCAAGTACACGCAGGTGTCGGAGGAGGAGGCCCTCGACTACGCCCGCACCACCTGGCGCACCGTCAACAAGGTCAACCTCCTGGAGAACGTGGCTCCCACCCGGGGCCGCGCCACCCTGGTCGTCCGCAAGGGCCCCGACCACAAGGTCCAGCGCCTGAGCCTGCGCAAACTCTGAAGATCCCACCCTCCGCACCCGACTACCCTGCCGTAATGCTGCACTTGCGCCTGATCTCCCCCGCGGACAAGACCGACGACGTACTGCGCCTGATCGAGGGGACGACCGGCACCACGCACCTGGCCGTCGTCCCCGGCGCCGCCCGCGACCCCGCGGGCGACGTCATCATGTGCGACGTCGCACGGGAGGCGGGCGACGAGCTGATCGCCGGCCTGCGCGACCTCGACCTGGACAAGTGCGGCTCGATCGCGGTCGAGAACATCGACCTCTCCCTCTCCGAGCGTGCCGACGAGGCGGAACACGAGGCGCCGGGAGAGGGCTCGGACGCGGTCCTCTGGGAACATCTGACCGACGCTACCCACGAGGAGTCGACGCTCTCGATCACGTACGTCGCGTTCATCACGCTCGCCACGATGATCGCGGCCTGCGGTGTCGTGCTCGACAACGCGATCCTGATCGTGGGCGCGATGGCCGTCGGACCGGAGTTCGGCCCCCTCGCCGGCTTCTGCACGGCCCTGGTGCGGCGCGCGCCCCGGCTGGCCCTGCGGTCACTGATCGCGCTGCTGGTGGGCTTCCTCGCGGCGATGGTGGTGACGACCGGGTTCAGCTACTTCATGGACGCCACCGACCTGTTCAGCCACGAGGCCCTCAAGGCGGAGCGGCCGAACACGAACTTCATCTACCGCCCGGACTGGTTCTCGTTCGTGGTGGCGGTCCTCGCGGGCGCGGCGGGCACGCTCTCGCTCACCTCGGCGAAGTCGGGGGCGCTGGTCGGCGTGGCGATCTCCGTGACGACGGTCCCGGCGGCGGCGAACGCGGCGGTCGCCTTCAGCTACAACGAGTACAAGCAAGCGTGGGGCTCCACCGAGCAGCTCCTGCTGAACCTCCTCGGCATCGTCCTCGCCGGCACGCTCACACTGCTGGCCCAGAAGGCTCTCTGGGCCACGCAGCGCGAACGTACCGCCAAGTCCCGGCGGCGCGCTCAGGACTCGGTGACGGGCTCCTAACCCAGCGCCGACTTGACGACATCGGCGAGCCGCCCGGCTACGGACCGCGCCTGCTCGATGTCGGCGGCCTCGACCATGACCCGCACCAGCGGCTCGGTCCCCGAGGGCCGCAGCAGCACCCGCCCGGTGGAGCCCAGCTCACGCTCGGCGTCGGTGACGGCCGCGGAGAGTTCGGCGGAGGTCTTCACGCGCGACTTGTCGACGTCGGGGACGTTGATGAGGACCTGCGGCAGCCGCTCCATGACGCCCGCGAGATCCGCGAGCGTCCGCCCGGTCTCGGCGACGCGGGCCGCGAGCAGCAGCCCGGTCAGCGTGCCGTCACCGGTCGTCGCGTGGTCGAGGACGATCACGTGCCCGGACTGCTCGCCGCCGAGGGCGAAGCCGTGCTCCTTCATCGACTCCAGGACGTACCGGTCGCCGACGGCGGTCTGCACCAGGGAGAGGCCCTGGGCCTCCATGGCGAGCTTGAAGCCGAGGTTCGACATGACGGTGGCGACAACGGTGTCGTGACGCAGCGTGCCGTGCTCCCGCATGGCGAGGGCGAGCACGGCGAGGATCTGGTCGCCGTCGATCTCCGCGCCGGTGTGGTCCACGGCGAGGCAGCGGTCGGCGTCCCCGTCGTGCGCGATCCCGAAGTCCGCCTTGTGCTCCACGACGGCGGCCTTGAGCAGCCCCAGGTGCGTGGAGCCGCAGCCGTCGTTGATGTTCAGGCCGTCGGGCTGCGCCCCGATGGTGATGACCTCGGCGCCGGCGCGCGTGAACGCCTCGGGCGAGACGCGGGCGGCGGCGCCGTGCGCCTCGTCCAGGACGATCCTCAGCCCGTCGAGGCGGTTGGGGAGCACACCGAGCAGGTGCGCGATGTACTGGTCGAGCCCCTGGTCGTACGACTTGACGCGGCCGACGCCCGAGCCGGTGGGCCGCTGCCAGGGAGCGCCGGTGCGGTGCTTCTCGTAGACCGACTCGATGCGGTCCTCCAGCTCGTCGGCGAGCTTGTGGCCGCCGCGGGCGAAGAACTTGATGCCGTTGTCGGGCATGGCGTTGTGGCTGGCGGAGAGCATCACGCCGAGGTCGGCGCCCAGCGCCCCGGTGAGATGCGCCACCGCGGGGGTGGGCAGCACACCGACGCGCAGGACGTCCACGCCCGCGCTCGCGAGGCCCGCGACCACCGCGGCCTCCAGAAACTCCCCGGACGCGCGCGGGTCACGCCCGACCACCGCCACCGGGCGATGGCCTTCAAAGGTGCCCGCCTCGGCCAGTACGTGCGCCGCCGCCACGGAGAGTCCGAGCGCCAGCTCGGCCGTCAGATCCGCGTTGGCGACACCACGCACGCCGTCCGTGCCGAAGAGTCGTCCCACTGCTGTCCTCCGAACGTTCGTTCCTGATAGACGAACGCCCCGGCAGCACGGTGAGTGCCGCCGGGGCGAACGAAAAGTACAAGCAGGCAGCGATTAGCGCTTGCTGTACTGCGGGGCCTTGCGGGCCTTCTTGAGACCGGCCTTCTTGCGCTCGACCGCACGGTCGTCACGCTTCAGGTAACCGGCCTTCTTGAGGGCGCCACGGTTGTTCTCGACGTCGGCCTCGTTCAGCGCGCGGGCGACACCGAGACGGAGCGCACCGGCCTGACCGGAGACACCGCCACCCGCGATGCGGGCGATGACGTCGTAGCGGCCGTCGAGCTCGAGCACCTTGAAGGGCTCGTTGACTTCCTGCTGGTGGACCTTGTTCGGGAAGTAGTCCTCGAGCGTCCGCCCGTTGACCTTCCACTTGCCGGTGCCCGGAACGATCCGGACGCGGGCGATGGCGTTCTTGCGACGGCCCAGGCCGGCGGCCGGCTGGGGGTCGCCGAAGCGCGCCGCGTTCGACTCCGAGGTGTACTCGCCCTCAAGGGGAGCCTCGGACTCGGTGGTGTACTGCTCGACGTCAACAACCTCGGTCTCTTCGACCGGCTGCTCAACGGTGGTCTCGGCCACGATTCTCCTCAGATTCTTTTTCGTCTTAGGGGGTGGCCGGAACTACTGCGCGACCTGGGTGATCTCGAACGGGACCGGCTGCTGAGCGCCGTGCGGGTGCTGGTCGCCCGCGTAGACCTTCAGCTTCGAGAGCATCTGACGGCCCAGGGTGTTCTTGGGGAGCATGCCCTTGACGGCCTTCTCAACGGCCTTCTCGGGGCTCTTCTCGAGCAGCTCGTCGTAACGGACGGAACGCAGACCACCCGGGTAACCGGAGTGGCGGTACGCCATCTTCTGGGTCTTCTTGTTGCCGGAGAGGTGCACCTTCTCCGCGTTGATGATGATGACGAAGTCACCGGTGTCAACGTGGGGGGCGTAGATCGGCTTGTGCTTGCCACGCAGGAGGGTGGCAGCGGTGGTCGCCAGACGACCGAGGACGATGTCCCGGGCGTCGATGACGTGCCACTGGCGGGTCACATCGCCGGGCTTGGGGCTGTACGTACGCACTTAGTAGCCTTCGCTTCTTCAGTGGATGGGGTCCAGACACACGGCACCCAGGAAGCGATCATGCAGCTGGGGCCCACAATGCCGGGGACGCTGCCCGTATGCGAGCCACTGGTAACTGCTCCAGGGAACCTACGTAAGGGCCCTTTCGCGTGAGATCGAGGACACCAATACGTATCAATCCCCGAGAGTACCCGCGCCGCCCCGTACCGGTCAAAACGCAGCTTTGAAGACCGGTACCGACGACTCACACACCACGGACAGGTCTGCACTCATCAGGGTAACGGCCCGCGCGCTCCACCCCGCACCGACCGCACAGCGCCCCCGCCGCACATGCCCGCCCGACCGTGACCGCCAGCAGACACAGCGTCGCCGCGTCCTTGAAGGCCCGCCGCGTCACCGGCTCGAACCACGGCCAGACGAACCCCGGCACCTGCGGCACCAGCGCCACCCAGAACCACGGACTGCGCGCCGGCGCCCCCGCCCGCAGCGCGCCCGCGAGCAGCAGCGGCAGGACGACCAGCAGATAGTGGTCGTAGGAGGGCCGGGAGACGAGAAAGGCCGAAAGCATCAGCATCGTGGCGCACTCCACCACCCTCGAAGGCCCCGGGTCGCCCCTCCCCCACCGCCGCCAGGCGCACCACACCCCGGCCGCCGCCGCACACCCCGCGAACAGCGTGGCCGCGGCCTGCGGCACCCCGAGCCGCGCGAGCACCGCGGCGGGCGATGCCTCGTAGAGGCGTACGAAGGCGTCGTCGCCCCGCAGCAGGAACGGCAGCGTCCGCGTGAAGAACCCGGCGGGGTCCGGCATCACGAGCGCGGCCCCCAGCGAGGCCACCGCGGGCACGGCGACCGCCGCCCCGAGCGCCCGCCACCGCCCGGCGAAGACGAAGAGGAGCACCACGGGCGCGAGCAGCGGCTTCACGGCGACGGCGGCGCCGATGACGAGCCCGGCCGCGAGCCACCGCCCGCGGGAGACGAGCAGCAGCGCGAGCGGCAGCGCGGCCGCGGACGCCACCGTCCAGTTGCCGAGCCCGACGAGGTGCCCGAAGGGCGTGAAGCCGAGGGCGAGCCCGAGCAGGCCGTACGCCGCGAACCGGCTGCGCCAGGGCACCTCGTACAGCCGCAGCGCACACGCCCAGCCCACGACGAGACCGGCGCTGACGCCCAGGGGCACCAGGAAGCGGACGACGGCGGTCGGGAGCAGGGCCTGCGGCACCGCGGCGAGCACGGCCCCCGGCAGATAGAGGAAGTGCCGGTCGGCGTAGGGCGAGCGCCCGTGGATCCAGGCCTCGGCGGCGCGCACCACGATGGCGTTGTCCATGCCCCCGTCCGGCGACCGCAGCCCCACACGGACGGCCCCGGCGAGCAGCACCAGACCGAGCACGGCCCGGACATGCCATCCGGCGGGCCGCAACAACCATCCATTAACAGCCGATTTGCCGGTATCCATACGCCTCAGGCTAGGGCGGGAACCCCACGCGACCCCGGCTCAACATCCCCAACTCCCCGTCTAAGATGCGCCCCATGAGCTTTGGGCAAGGGGGACCTCAGTGGGGTCCGGGCGGAACGGGCGGACCCGGCGGCGGGCCCACGCCCGACTGGGCGGCGCTCGCCGAGGCCTCCGAGGCGCGCGCCCGGCGCCGCAAATGGCTGATGATCGGCGGCGGCGCGCTCGCCACGGTCGGCATCGCGGCGGCCGTGGCGATCACCGTCGTCTCCGCCAGCAGCGACGACGCCTCCGCCTCGAACAAGCCGGCCAGCGAGCTGCCGGCGACGGCGGACATCCCCGGGGCGAGCGAGAACCCCGGCCCGACCTTCAAGCCGACCACGCCGCCGCCCCCGCCGGACCCCAAGGACTTCATCTCCAGCGCCAAGAAGGACAAGGCGCCGCTCACCCCCGAGGGCCTCTTCCCCGGAAAGACGTTCACCTCGGGTGAGACGGTCTACAAGAAGGGCACCACGGACAGCACCAAGCAGTGCGCGTCCGTCACGCAGCCCGCCCTCGGCGCGATCCTCACCAAGAACGACTGCACGCGCCTGATCCGCGTCAGCTACGTCAAGGGCGGCCTCGCGGTCACCATCGGCGTCGCCGTCTTCGACACCTCGGCCGAGGCGGCGAAGGTCAAGGAGCAGGTGAGCAAGGGCCTGGTCACGGCGTTGCCCGGCAAGGGCGTGCCGGGCTTCTGCCAGACGGGCGTATGCCGCGGGACGTACAACGCGTACGGCCGCTACGCGTACTTCACCACCACCGGCTACACCAGCGGCAAGAACGTGACGACCGGCGACCGCAAGGCCTACGACGTCGGCGACACCATGGCCCGCTTCGCCTTCCAGCGGATCAGCCAGCGCGGCCAGGCCCAGGCGTCGGCCGCGGCCGCAGCTCCCGAGTAGCCGGGCGGCCGGTGGTCCGGCGGCCGGGGCTCAGCAGCATCCGGCGCCGGGCAGCGTCCGCTTGTTGCGCGCTTCCTTGCTGCGCGCGGCCAGCAGCTCGTCGGCGGGGTAGCCGACCTCCTCCAGCGTGAGTCCGTGCGGCCGCACGACGTGCACGGCGGAGTCCCGCACGCCCGCTTCGAGGACCTTCCCCGGCCACTCCACGGGCCGGTGCCCGTCGCCCACGAACAGCATGGCGCCGACCAGGGACCGCACCATGTTGTGGCAGAAGGCGTCGGCCCGCACGGTGGCCTCCAGGATCCCGTCGGCCCGCCGCTCCCACCGCAGCTCCTGGAGCGTACGAATGGTGGTGGCCCCCTCACGCCGCTTGCAGTAGGCGGCGAAGTCGTGCTCGCCGATCAGCCGCTCGGCGGCGGCGTTCATGGCGTCGAGGTCCAACTCCCAGTCGTGCCACAGCACATGACCGCGCAGCAGTGGATCGACGCCACCGGGGTGGTCGGTCACGCGGTACGCGTACCGCCGCCACACCGCGGAGAACCGCGCGTTGAAGCCGGCGGGCGCCTCGGCGACCTTCCACACCCGCACGTCGTGCGACAGCCGCCCGGCGAGCCGCCGCAGCAGCTTCTCGCGGTGCTCCTCCCACACGCTCTCGGGCAGGTCGACGTGCGCGACCTGCCCCCGCGCGTGGACCCCGCTGTCGGTCCGCCCCGCGACGGTCAGCTCGTACGTCTCCTGCGACCGCGTCACGGTCCGCAGCGCGGCCTCGATCTCCCCCTGGACGGTCCGCTGCCCGTCCCGCTGCTTGGCCCAGCCGGAGAAGTCCCTGCCGTCGTACGACAGATCCAGTCGCACCCGCACGAACCCGGGCGCCGCCTCATCACTCACGTGAAAAATCCTCTCAAGCGGAACGGGCCCGCACCCCCGAAGGGATGCGGGCCCGTCCGTTACGCCGGTCAGAACGCTTACGCGTCCTTCGACTCCTCGGCCGGAGCCTCGACAGCCTCGTCGGACTTGGCCTCGACGGCCTCGTCCTTCTTGAGGGAGTCTTCCTTGACCGCGCGCTTGGTCGCGGCCTCGGCCTCACCGGTGGCCTCCTGGGCCACGGTCAGGGCCTCCACCAGCTCGATGATCGCCATGGGCGCGTTGTCGCCACGACGGTTACCGATCTTGGTGATACGGGTGTAGCCACCCGGGCGGTTCTCGTAGCGCGGGCCGATCTCCGTGAAGAGCGTGTGCACGATGCTCTTGTCGGTGATGACGGACAGCACCTGGCGGCGGTTGTGAAGGTCACCCTTCTTCGCCTTGGTGACCAGACGCTCCGCGTACGGGCGCAGGCGACGGGCCTTCGCCTCGGTGGTGGTGATGCGGCCGTACTCGAAGAGCTGCTTGGCGAGGTTCGCCAGCAGAAGCTTCTCGTGCGCGGCGCTGCCGCCCAGACGGGCACCCTTGGTGGGCTTCGGCATGGTGTTTCTCCTTGATGTCTGCCCCGGCCGTATCAGGTACCGGGGTCAGTGGCCGCGCCCCGACAGGGGCGCGGGGAACTGCGCGACCGGCCCGAGCCGGTCCGCAGAGAATTTAGTACTGCTCGGTCTCGACGAACCCGGCGTCGGCGTCGTCGTCGGCGCCGAAGGCGTCCGCGGCGGCGGTCGGGTCGAAGCCGGGAGGCGAGTCCTTCAGCGCGAGGCCCATGCCATTGAGCTTCATCTTGACCTCGTCGATCGACTTCGCACCGAAGTTGCGGATGTCGAGCAGGTCAGCCTCGGAGCGGGCCACGAGCTCACCCACGGAGTGGATGCCCTCGCGCTTGAGGCAGTTGTACGACCGAACGGTGAGCTCCAGCTCCTCGATCGGCAGCGCCAGGTCGGCGGCGAGGGCGGCGTCCGTCGGGGACGGGCCCATGTCAATGCCCTCGGCGTCGATGTTGAGCTCGCGCGCCAGACCGAACAGCTCGACCAACGTCTTACCGGCGGACGCCATGGCGTCACGCGGCCGCATGGCCTGCTTGGTCTCGACGTCGACGATCAGCTTGTCGAAGTCGGTGCGCTGCTCGACACGGGTCGCCTCGACCTTGTACGTGACCTTGAGCACCGGCGAGTAGATCGAGTCGACCGGGATGCGGCCGATCTCCTGGCCGACCTGCTTGTTCTGCACGGCGGAGACGTAGCCGCGACCGCGCTCGACGGTCAGCTCCATCTCCAGCTTGCCCTTGCCGTTGAGCGTGGCGAGGACGAGGTCGGGGTTGTGCACCTCGACACCGGCCGGGGGCGCGATGTCAGCGGCGGTGACCAGACCCGGGCCCTGCTTGCGCAGGTACATCACGACGGGCTCATCGTGCTCGGACGACACGACGAGCTGCTTGATGTTGAGGATGAGGTCGGTGACGTCCTCCTTGACGCCCGGCACGGTGGTGAACTCGTGCAGGACACCGTCGATGCGGATGGACGTGACAGCCGCACCCGGGATCGAGGAGAGGAGCGTACGACGCAGGGAGTTGCCGAGGGTGTAGCCGAAGCCCGGCTCCAGCGGCTCGATCACGAACCGCGAGCGGAACTCGTCGACGACCTCTTCGGTCAGCGACGGGCGCTGAGCAATAAGCATGAAGGAATCCTTCAGTCAGGGGCACCCACTATTTGATGCCCTGAGATGTTTCAAGGGTACGGGCGGCACGCCTCCGAAGAGCCGTACCGCCCGAATCCAGGTAAAGCTAAGACAACCGTGCGTCAGACGCGGCGGCGCTTGGGCGGACGGCAGCCGTTGTGCGGCGTGGGCGTCACGTCCTGGATCGAGCCGACCTCAAGGCCGGTCGCCTGGAGCGAACGGATGGCGGTCTCACGACCGGAACCCGGGCCCTTGACGAAGACGTCGACCTTGCGCATGCCGTGCTCCTGCGCGCGACGGGCAGCCGACTCGGCGGCCATCTGCGCGGCGAACGGCGTGGACTTGCGCGAGCCCTTGAAGCCGACGTGGCCGGCGGAGGCCCACGAGATCACGTTGCCGGTCGGGTCCGTGATGGACACGATCGTGTTGTTGAACGTGCTCTTGATGTGAGCGTGCCCGTGGGCAACGTTCTTCTTTTCCTTGCGGCGCACCTTCTTGGCAGCGCCCTGACGACCCTTGGGGGGCATCTATAACTCCTACGGGAGGTGGTCGGTCCTGCAGCGACAGCTGTCGATAGACCGCTGAGCGAGGACTACTTCTTGCCCGGCTTCTTCTTACCGGCGATGGCGCGACGCGGGCCCTTGCGGGTGCGGGCGTTGGTGCTGGTGCGCTGACCGCGGACGGGCAGGCCACGACGGTGACGCAGACCCTGGTAGCAACCGATCTCGACCTTGCGGCGGATGTCGGCCTGGATCTCGCGACGGAGGTCACCCTCGGTCTTGATGTTGGCGTCCACGTACTCGCGGATCTTGACGAGGTCTTCCTCGGTCAGATCGCGGACGCGGGTGTTGCGGTCCACCTCGGTGGCGTCCAGCGTCTGCTGGGCCAGCGTGCGGCCGATGCCGAACACGTAGGTGAGGGCAACCTCGATGCGCTTTTCGCGCGGGAGGTCAACGCCTTCAACGCGTGCCATTCATGGCTCCTGTTGATTCTTCGGAGGTCTTCAGCAGTACCACTCCCAGCGGCCGTATGAGGTACCTACTGGGTCCCCGGCCTCCGACCGGGGGTGTCGCCCTCCATTACCGATGGATCTGAAGAGGGACGGGTGCTGCGTATCTACTTACGTGCGTCGCGCGAAAATCTGCGAACTGCAGTCGTGCGTCAGCCCTGGCGCTGCTTGTGGCGCGGGTTGTCGCAGATGATCATGACCCGGCCGTGACGGCGGATCACCCTGCACTTGTCGCAGATCTTCTTGACGCTCGGCTTGACCTTCATTGGGTGAGGTTCTCCGGGTCAGTGCCACCACCCCGCCGGAACGGAGTGCGGGCAAGATCTACTTGTACCGGTAGACGATCCGGCCACGCGTCAGGTCGTACGGAGACAGCTCCACCACGACCCGGTCGTCAGGGAGGATACGGATGTAGTGCATACGCATCTTGCCGCTGATGTGTGCCAGGACCTGGTGGCCGTTCTGGAGCTCCACCTTGAACATGGCGTTCGGAAGAGACTCGACGACAGTGCCTTCGATCTCGATGGCACCTTGCTTCTTGGCCACGCTTCGCCCTTCGAATCGACTACCTTGATCGACTTCATGCTCCGTATGCAGACACACGGATGCACGAGAGCCGACGCGTCAGTCTACGTCAGTGCACTCGGAAAGACGAATCGAGAAAGTCTGCCCCATGCCGTAGATCCTTAAGCAACCGGCTGGCCGACCGGCGCCGCATGGCGCACCGACTGCTGTGGGCAGGCGTGCCGCAGGGCGGCACGGGTGGGCACAGCCCACGGCGCCGCCCCGCGAGAACCACGGCTCCCACCCGGCGCAGCCGGACGGCTCAGCCCAGCGGGTCCGGCGCCGGAGTCACCCCGTACGCCGCGAGGCGCTCACGCCCGCAGTCCGGGGCCGTCAGGACGAGCGGGCCCTCCTCCGTGAGGGCCACCGAGTGCTCCCAGTGCGAGGACCACGTGCCGTCCGTCGTGATGACCGTCCAGTCGTCCTCCAGGACCTCCGTGCGCGGGGTGCCCAGGGAGACCATCGGCTCGATGGCGAGGCAGAAGCCGGGGACCAGCTTGGGGCCCTTGCCGCGGCGGCGCTCGACGTAGTTCAGGAGGTGCGGGTCCATGTGCATCTCGGTGCCGATGCCGTGACCGCCGTAGTCCTCGACGATCCCGTACTTGCCGCCGCCCGGCTTCGGCTGGCGGCGGATGTACGTCTCGATGGCACGGGAGATGTCGACCAGGCGGTTGCCCTGCTTCATCGCCGCGATGCCGGCCCACATCGACTCCTCGGTCACCCGGGAGAGCTCCACCAGCTCAGGAGCGTGTCCGGTGCCGACGAACGCGGTGTAGGCCGCGTCACCGTGCCAGCCGTCGATGATCGCGCCCGCGTCGATGGAGATGATGTCGCCGTCCTTGAGGACGGTCTTGTCGTCGGGGATGCCGTGCACGACGACCTCGTTCACGGAGGTGCAGATCGTCGCCGGGAAGCCGCCGTAGCCGAGGAAGTTGGACTTCGCGCCGTGCTCGGCGATCACCTTGCGGGCGACGTCGTCGAGGTCCTTGGTCGTGGCCCCGGGCACCGCGGCCTCACGCGTGGCCGCGTGGATGGCGGCGACGACAAGGCCCGCCTCACGCATCTTCGCGATCTGCTCGGGGGTCTTGATCTGCACCATGGGGCTTCCGCTCTCCGTCATCCGTCCAACAACCGGCTACGTACACAACAGTACGGCCGCGGTCCCCCGAGGGGCACCGCGGCCGAAACAGCGTACTGGTCACTACTGACTACTTGTCGCCCTTCAGGGCGTCCATCGCACGCTCGGTGACCTCGTCCACCTTGCCGAGCGCCGAGATCGTGACGACCAGACCCTGGGTCCGGTAGTAGTCGATGATCGGCTCGGTCTGCGTGTGGTAGACCTCAAGGCGCTTGCGGACGGTGTCCTCGCTGTCGTCCTCGCGCTGGTACAGCTCGCCGCCGCAGACGTCGCAGACACCTTCCTGCTCCGGCTGCGAGTACGTCACGTGGAAGACGTGGCTGGAGTCCTTGCGGCAGATGCGGCGGCCGGCGATCCGCTTGACGACCTCGTCCTCGGGGACCTCCAGGTCCAGGACGGCGTCGAGCTTCACGTCATCGGCCTTGAGCGCCACGTCCAGCGCCTCCGCCTGCGACACGTTGCGCGGGAACCCGTCGAGCAGGAAACCGTGCTCGGCGTCCGGCTGCGCCATGCGGTCCTTCGCCATGCCGATCGTCACCTCGTCGGGCACGAGGTTCCCGGCGTCCATGAACGCCTTCGCCCGCTTGCCCAGCTCCGTGCCCTGGCTGATGTTGGCACGGAAGAGGTCGCCCGTGGAGATGTGCGGGATCGACAGGTTCTTGGCGAGGAACGCGGCCTGCGTTCCCTTGCCCGCACCGGGCGGCCCGACGAGGACGATTCGCATCAGCGGAGGAACCCTTCGTAATTGCGCTGCTGGAGCTGGCTCTCGATCTGCTTCACGGTTTCCAGACCCACACCCACGATGATGAGGATGCTCGTCCCGCCGAACGGGAAGTTCTGGTTGGCCCCGAAGCCCACCAACGCCATCGTCGGCACAAGAGCGATCAGACCCAGATACAGCGAACCCGGCCAGGTGATCCGGTTGAGTACGTAGCTCAGGTACTCAGCGGTCGGACGGCCAGCCCGGATGCCCGGGATGAAGCCACCATACTTCTTCATGTTGTCGGCGACTTCCTCGGGGTTGAAGGAGATCGCGACGTAGAAGAAGGCGAAGAAGACGATCAGCACGAAGTACGTGGTGATGTAAACCGGGTGGTCACCTGTGGTCAGGTTCGCGTCGATCCACTGCTTCCATCCCGAGTTGCCACCGGCGAACTTGGCGACCAGCGCCGGAATGTAGAGCAGCGAAGAGGCGAAGATCACAGGGATGATGCCCGCCTGGTTCACCTTCAGCGGGATGTACGTCGACGTACCGCCGTAGGACCTGCGGCCGATCATGCGCTTCGCGTACTGAACGGGGATGCGCCGCTGCGCCTGCTCGACGAAGACCACCAGGCCGACCATGACGAGACCGACCGCGATGACGGTGCCGAACTCGATCCAGCCGTCGGCGAGCGAGCCCTCCTCCTTGATGGCCCACAGGGCGGCGGGGAAGGTCGCGGCGATCGAGATGAACATCAGGATCGACATGCCGTTGCCGATGCCGCGGTCGGTGATCAGCTCGCCGAGCCACATGACGGTGGCCGTACCGGCGGTCAGCGTGATGACCATGGTCATGGTGACGAAGATCGACTGGTCGGGGACGATCTCGCTGGCGACCGGGCAGCCCTGGAAGATGCTGCCGGTGCGGGCGGTGGCCACCAGACCGGTGCCCTGGAGGATCGCGAGCGCGATGGTCAGATAGCGCGTGTACTGCGTGATCTTCGCCGTGCCGGCCTGGCCCTCCTTCTTGAGGGCCTCGAGCCGCGGGATCACCACGGTCAGCAGTTGCAGAATGATGCTCGCCGTGATGTACGGCATGATGCCGAGCGCGAAGATCGTGATCTGCAGCAGCGCGCCACCGCTCATCATGTTGACCAGGCCGAACAGACCCTGGTTCTGACTCGCGCTGTCGACGCAGGTCTGAACGTTCCGGTAGTCGACGCCGGGGATCGGCACGTGCGTACCGATCCGGTAGATCACAATGATGCCAAGCGTGAAGAGCAGCTTCTTGCGCAGGTCGGGCGTCTTGAACGCCCGGGCGAACGCGGTGAGCACGGTGCCTCCTGCGACCCCCGCGCGCGTGCGCCAGAGGTGGTGGTCTTGAGGTTCGACGAATACGTATCAGTCAACAAAACCGTGCGGGCAGACCGCACGGAGCTTAGACAGTGCACGCCACCTTACCGGCGTCCGTGCCCCCCTTGGAACGACCAACCGGGGATGCCCCTTTTGTGGGGCATCCCCGGCTGGGAATCGCTCATGTCATCGACACGTCTGAGGGAATCAGACGAGCTCGGTGACGGTACCGCCCGCGGCGGTGATCTTCTCCTTGGCGGAGCCGGAGACGGCGTCGACCGTCACCTGCAGCGCCACGGAGATCTCGCCCTGGCCGAGGACCTTGACGAGGCTGTTCTTGCGAACGGCACCCTTGGCGACGAGACCCTCGACGGTGACCTCGCCACCCTCCGGGTACAGCGCGCTCAGCTTGTCGAGGTTCACGACCTGGAACTCGGTCTTGAACGGGTTCCGGAAGCCCTTGAGCTTCGGGAGACGCATGTGGAGGGGCATCTGGCCACCCTCGAAGCGCTCCGGAACCTGGTAACGGGCCTTGGTGCCCTTGGTACCACGACCAGCGGTCTTACCCTTGGACGCCTCACCACGACCCACACGGGTCTTGGCGGTCTTGGCGCCCGGGGCGGGCCGGAGGTTGTGGACCTTCAGCGGGTTCTGCTCCGCCATGTCAGTCGACCTCCTCAACCGTCACGAGGTGGCGGACGGTGTGCACCATTCCGCGGAACTCGGGGCGGTCCTCCTTGACGACCTGCGTGTTGATGCCCTTGAGACCAAGGGAACGCAGGGTGTCGCGGTGGTTCTGCTTGCTGCCGATGTACGACTTCGTCTGCGTGATCTTGAGCTGTGCCATTACGCAGCACCAGCCCCGGCACGCGCCCGCAGCAGAGCCGCGGGAGCGACGTCCTCGAGGGGCAGACCACGGCGAGCCGCGATCTCCTCGGGACGCTGCAGACCCTTGAGGGCCGCCACGGTCGCGTGCACGATGTTGATCGCGTTCGACGAACCGAGTGACTTCGACAGGATGTCGTGAACGCCGGCGCACTCGAGCACGGCACGCACCGGGCCACCGGCGATAACACCGGTACCGGGGGAAGCAGGCTTGAGCAGGACGACGCCCGCGGCCTTCTCGCCCGTGATCGGGTGCGGGATGGTGCCCTGGATACGGGGGACCTTGAAGAAGTGCTTCTTGGCCTCCTCAACACCCTTGGCGATGGCGGCCGGCACCTCCTTGGCCTTGCCGTAACCGACACCCACGGTGCCGTCACCGTCGCCCACTACGACGAGCGCAGTGAAGCTGAAGCGACGACCACCCTTCACAACCTTGGCGACGCGGTTGATCGCGACAACGCGCTCAACGTACGCGGTCTTCTCGGCGGCAGCAGCGCCACCGTCGCGACCCTTCCGGTCCCGCCGCTCGCCGCCACCGGCACCGCCACCGCGGCGCTGGGGTCCAGCCATTGGAATTACCTCTCTCTGTTTCCGCTAGCTACGCAGCATCAATGAGTCGCTGCGCGAACGGGCAGGACTCAGAACTTGAGTCCGGCTTCGCGGGCGGCGTCCGCCAGGGCGGCGATGCGCCCGGCGTACTGGTTACCACCACGGTCGAACACGACAGTCTCGACACCGGCGGCCTTGGCGCGCTCGGCGACCAGGGCGCCGACCGACTTGGCCTGCGCGGACTTGTCGCCCTCGCCGCCGCGGATCGTGGTGTCCAGGGTCGACGCCGACGCAAGGGTGTGACCCTTGATGTCGTCGATGACCTGGGCCACGATGTGGCGGTTGGAGCGCGTCACGACCAGGCGCGGACGCTCAGCCGTACCCGAGATGTGCTTACGGATGCGGATGTGACGACGCTTGATGGCAGCACGCTTGTAAGCGTCGCCCTTAGCAATCTTGACACCGTATGCCATGGCTTACTTACCCGCCTTTCCGACCTTGCGGCGGATGACTTCGCCTTCGTACTTGACGCCCTTGGCCTTGTACGGGTCGGGCTTGCGCAGCTTGCGGATGTTGGCCGCAACCTCGCCGACCTTCTGCTTGTCGATGCCCTCGACCGAGAACTTGGTCGCCGATTCGACCTTGAAGGAGATGCCCTCGGGCGCCTCGATCAGGATCGGGTGGCTGTAGCCGAGCGAGAACTCCAGGTTGGAGCCCTTCGCCAGGACGCGGTAACCGACACCGCTGATTTCGAGCTTCTTCACGTAACCCTGGGTCACGCCGGTGATCATGTTCGCCACCAGCGTGCGGGACAGGCCGTGCAGGGCCTTGTTCTGACGCTCGTCGTTCGGGCGGGTGACGTTCAGGACGCCGTCCTCACCCTTAGCGATCTCGATCGGCGCGACGATGGTGTGGCTCAGGGTTCCCTTGGGGCCCTTGACCGCGACCGTCTGGCCGTCGATGGTGACGTCCACGCCGGCGGGAACCGTGATGGGGAGCTTGCCAATACGCGACATTAGCTATTCCTCCGTTCCCGACTACCAGACGTAGGCGAGGACTTCCCCACCTACGCCCTTCTTGCCTGCCTGCTGGCCGGTGAGCAGACCGTGGGACGTGGAGATGATCGCCACGCCCAGGCCGCCGAGCACCTTCGGCAGGTTGGTGGACTTCGCGTAAACCCGGAGACCGGGCTTGGAGATCCGCTTGATGCCCGCAATGGAGCGCTCACGGTTCGGGCCGAACTTCAGCTCGAGAACGAGGTTCTTGCCAACCTCGGCGTCCTCGACCTTCCAGCCCGTGATGAAGCCCTCCTGCTGGAGGATCTCCGCGATGTGAGACTTGATCTTGCTGTGCGGCATCGCCACGGTGTCGTGGTACGCCGAGTTCGCGTTACGCAGACGAGTCAGCATGTCCGCGATCGGATCAGTCATGGTCATGAATTGGCCTTCGGCCTCTCTCGCCGGGGTTTCCTATCTGCGCCATCCCTCTCCCCACTCAGAGGCGGGACGGGTGCGGCGCGGGGACCTACGGCGTAGTAAGTCGGTCAGGGCGGCAGACGCCCAACCCTCCTAGCCTAAGCCATGGAGGGGAGGGCATCTGCCGACCCTTTACTTACCGAGAGATCCAGGAGTCCTAAAAACCCTTGAAGGGCAGGACTACCAGGAGCTCTTGGTCACGCCCGGCAGCTCGCCACGGTGAGCCATCTCACGAAGGCACACGCGGCAGAGGCCGAACTTGCGGTAGACGGAGTGCGGACGGCCGCAGCGCTGGCAGCGGGTGTACGCACGCACACCGAACTTGGGCTTACGAGCAGCCTTGGCAATCAGAGCCTTCTTCGCCATCTCGCTTACGCCTCCTTGAACGGGAAGCCGAGGTGACGAAGGAGGGCACGGCCCTCGTCGTCGTTGGTCGCCGTGGTGACCACGGTGATGTCCATACCCCGGACGCGGTCGATCTTGTCCTGGTCGATCTCGTGGAACATGACCTGCTCCGTGAGACCGAAGGTGTAGTTGCCACGGCCGTCGAACTGCTTGGGGGACAGACCACGGAAGTCGCGGATGCGCGGCAGCGCGAGCGACAGGGTGCGGTCCAGGAACTCCCACATGCGGTCGCCACGGAGCGTGACGTGGCAGCCGATCGGCTGGCCCTCGCGCAGCTTGAACTGCGCGATGGACTTCCGGGCCTTCGTCACGGCCGGCTTCTGGCCGGTGATCGTGGTCAGGTCGCGGATGGCGCCGTCGATCAGCTTCGAGTCACGGGCGGCGTCGCCGACACCCATGTTCACCACGATCTTGACCAGGCCGGGGATCTGCATGACGTTCTCGTACGAGAACTCCTCACGCAGCTTGCCCGTGATCTCCTCGCGGTACTTCGTCTTGAGACGCGGAGTGGTGGTGGTCGTCATCAGATGTCCTCACCCGTCCGCTTGGCAACGCGGATCTTGTTGCCCTCGTCGTCGAAGCGGTAACCGACGCGCGTGACAACCTTGTTGCCGTCCTTCTCCACGACCAGCTGGACGTTGGAGACGTGGACGGGGGCCTCGGTGGTCACGATGCCGCCGGCCTGCGAGCCGCTGGCGGTCGGGCCGGCCTTCGTGTGCTTCTTGACCCGGTTGACACCCTCGACCAGGACGCGCTCGTCGCGCGGGTAAGCGGCAATGACCTTGCCCTGCTTGCCCTTGTCCTTACCGGTGATGACCTGGACCAGGTCGCCCTTCTTGATCTTCATGCTTACAGCACCTCCGGCGCGAGCGAGATGATCTTCATGAACTTCTTCTCGCGCAGCTCACGGCCGACGGGGCCGAAGATACGGGTGCCGCGAGGGTCGCCGTCGTTCTTCAGAATGACGGCGGCGTTCTCGTCGAAGCGGATGTACGAGCCGTCCGGACGGCGGCGCTCCTTGACGGTGCGAACGATGACCGCCTTGACGACGTCACCCTTCTTCACGTTGCCACCGGGGATCGCGTCCTTGACGGTGGCGACAATGACGTCACCGATGCCCGCGTAGCGGCGACCCGAGCCACCGAGAACACGGATGGTGAGAATTTCCTTCGCACCCGTGTTGTCGGCGACGCGCAGTCGCGACTCCTGCTGGATCACGTCTATCTCCTGATTGTCTGCCGGTTCCCCCGGGGCAGTTCAGTGAACTGCCCCGGGAGCCTGGCGGAACGAACTCCTAGGGATACCCCTGGGAGAATTACTTGGCCTTCTCGAGGATCTCGACGATGCGCCAGCGCTTGGTCGCCGACAGCGGACGCGTCTCCATCAGGAGGACGCGGTCGCCGACGCCGGCAGCGTTCTGCTCGTCGTGGGCCTTGAGCTTGTTCGTACGGCGGATGACCTTGCCGTACAGCGCGTGCTTCACACGGTCCTCGACGGCGACGACGACGGTCTTGTCCATCTTGTCGCTGACGACCAGACCCTCGCGGGTCTTGCGGAATCCGCGGGTCTCGGTGTTCTCAGTCACGTTGTTCTCGCTCATCAGGCGCTCTCCACCGTCTCGATGCCCAGCTCGCGCTCACGCATCAGGGTGTAGATCCGCGCGATGTCCTTACGGACGGCCTTGAGCCGGCCGTGGTTCTCGAGCTGGCCCGTCGCCGCCTGGAAGCGGAGGTTGAACAGCTCTTCCTTGGCTTCGCGGAGCTTGTTGACAAGCTCCTCGTCGCCCAGATCGCGCAGCTCGGAAGCCTTGGTACCGGCCGACATCACGACTCACCTGCCTCGCGCCGGACGATGCGGCACTTCATCGGAAGCTTGTGAGCAGCGCGGGTGAGCGCCTCACGAGCAATCTTCTCGTTCGGGTAGGACAGCTCGAACATCACCCGACCCGGGTGAACGTTCGCGACCCACCACTCGGGCGAACCCTTACCGGAACCCATGCGGGTCTCGGCAGGCTTCTTGGTCAGCGGGCGGTCCGGGTAGATGTTGATCCAGACCTTGCCGCCACGCTTGATGTGGCGGGTCATCGCGATACGAGCCGCCTCGATCTGGCGGTTGGTCACGTACGCCGGCGTGAGGGCCTGAATGCCGTACTCGCCGAACGCAACCGTCGTACCGCCCTTGGCCTGACCACGGCGCTTCGGGTGGTGCTGCTTGCGGTGCTTGACCCTACGGGGGATCAGCATTTCGGTCAGGCCTCCGTTCCGGTGCTCTCAGCAGCCGGAGCAGCGGCGGCGGGAGCGTCGGCCTTGGGGGCCTCGGCAGCCGGCGCGGACTGCTGCTGCGGCTTGCGGCCGCGGCCGCCACGCTCGCCACCACGGCCACCACGGGCCGGGCGGTCGTTGCCGCCGCCACGCGCCGGGCGGTTACCCGCACGGGCAGCGGCGTTCTCGGCGCGGACCTCGGCGATGTTCTTGACGTCGCCCTTGTAGATCCAGACCTTCACGCCGATGCGGCCGAAGGTCGTCTTGGCCTCGAAGAAGCCGTAGTCGACGTTGGCGCGGAGCGTGTGCAGGGGCACGCGGCCCTCGCGGTAGAACTCCGAGCGCGACATCTCGGCGCCGCCGAGACGGCCACCACACTGGATCTTGATGCCCTTGGCGCCGGCCTTCATCGCCGACTGCATGCTCTTACGCATGGCGCGACGGAAGGAGACGCGGGAGGACAGCTGCTCCGCCACGGCCTGGGCCACGAGCTGAGCGTCGACCTCGGGGTTCTTGACCTCGAGGATGTTCAGCTGGACCTGCTTGCCCGTGAGCTTCTCGAGGTCACCGCGGATGCGGTCGGCCTCGGCGCCACGGCGGCCGATGACGATGCCGGGACGAGCGGTGTGGATGTCCACACGCACGCGGTCACGGGTGCGCTCGATCTCAACCTTCGAGATACCGGCGCGCTCCATGCCGGACGTCATCATCCGACGGATGGCGACGTCTTCCTTGACGTAGTCCTTGTACAGCTTGTCGGCGTACCAACGCGACTTGAAGTCGGTCGTGACACCGAGCCGGAACCCGTGCGGGTTTACCTTCTGGCCCATTACCGGGTTCCTTCCTTGCTGCTGACGACCACGGTGATGTGGCTGGTCCGCTTACGGATCCGGTAGGCACGGCCCTGAGCACGCGGACGGAACCGCTTCAGGGTCGGGCCCTCATCCACGTACGCCTCGCTGATGACCAGCGAAGAGGCGTCGGTGTGGTCGTAGTTGTGCGCGGCGTTGGCAATGGCGCTGTCCAGCACCTTGCCGACCGGCACGCTCGCGGCCTGCGGGGCGAAACGCAGGACCGCCTGAGCCTCCGTGGCATCCATGCCACGGATGAGGTCCACCACGCGGCGGGCCTTCATGGGCGTGACGCGGATGTACCGCGCCTGGGCCCTGGCTTCCATGGTTGTCCCTTCGGTGTTAGTCATAGTCGATTCCACCCCGCCTTAGCGGCGCTTCGACTTCCGGTCGTCCTTGACGTGACCCCGGAAGGTGCGCGTCGGCGAGAACTCGCCGAGCTTGTGGCCGACCATCGACTCGGTGACGAACACCGGGATGTGGGTCTTGCCGTTGTGCACCGCGATCGTGTGGCCCAGCATGCTGGGGATGATCATCGAGCGACGGGACCAGGTCTTGATGACGTTCTTGGTGCCGGCTTCGTTCTGGGCGTCCACCTTCTTTACGAGGTGGTCGTCGACGAAGGGCCCCTTCTTGAGACTGCGCGGCATCTAAACCCGCTCCTAGCGCTTCTTGTTCGACTTGCGGCGGCGGACGATGTACTTGTTGCTCGCCTTGTTGCGATCACGAGTACGACCCTCCTTCTTGCCCCACGGCGAGACCGGGTGACGACCACCGGAGGTCTTGCCTTCACCACCACCGTGCGGGTGGTCGACCGGGTTCATCACGACACCACGCACGGTCGGGCGGACGCCCTTCCAGCGCATGCGGCCGGCCTTGCCCCAGTTGATGTTCGACTGCTCGGCGTTGCCGACCTCGCCGATGGTGGCGCGGCAGCGGACGTCGACCAGACGGATCTCACCGGACGGCATACGAAGGTGCGCCATGGCGCCTTCCTTCGCGAGCAGCTGCACGGAGGCACCCGCGGAGCGGGCGAACTTCGCGCCGCCGCCGGGCCGCAGCTCGATGGCGTGGATGGTCGTACCGACCGGGATGTTGCGCAGCGCCAGGTTGTTGCCGGGCTTGATGTCGGCACCGGGGCCGCTCTCAATCCGGTCACCCTGCTGCGTGCCGCGCGGGGCGAGGATGTAGCGCTTCTCGCCGTCCGCGTAGTGCAGCAGCGCGATGCGCGCGGTGCGGTTGGGGTCGTACTCGATGTGCGCGACCTTCGCCGGCACGCCGTCCTTGTCGTGACGACGGAAGTCGATGACGCGGTAGGCGCGCTTGTGTCCGCCACCCTGGTGGCGAACGGTGATCCGACCGGCGTTGTTACGGCCGCCCTTGCTGTGCAGCGGGCGAACCAGCGACTTCTCCGGCGTGGACCGCGTTACCTCGACGAAGTCGGCGACGCTGGAGCCACGACGGCCCGGCGTAGTCGGCTTGTACTTGCGGATTCCCATTTCTCAGTCCTCGTCCGATATTCGGACCAGGGCGCTCCGTTAGGAGGCCTGGCCGAAGATGTCGATACGGTCGCCCTCAGCAAGGGTCACAATCGCGCGCTTGGTGTCGGCACGCTTGCCGAAACCAGACTTGGTGCGCTTGCGCTTGCCCTGACGGTTGATCGTGTTGACTCCGGTGACCTTGACCGAGAAGACCGTCTCGACGGCCTGCTTGATCTGGGTCTTGTTGGAGCCGGGGGCCACGATGAACGTGTACTTGCCCTCGTCGAGCAGCGCGTACGACTTCTCGGAGACGACCGGCTTGACGAGGACGTCGCGCGGGTCCGAGAAGGACTTGCTCAGCGGGGTGGGCTCAACGGCGATCTTGCCCTCGGTCGCGATGCGCTTCGCCTTGGCGACGCGCGCGGCCTTGGCGGCCTTCGCAGCCTTGGACGCGATGCTCTGGTGACGAATAGCCATCAGGCTTCGCTCCCTTCGGTCTCATTGGCCTTGGGGCCAGACACGAAGGACTCGAACGCGGCCTTGGTGAAGACCACGTCGTCCGAGACGAGCACGTCGTACGTGTTCAGCTGGCCCGGCTCCAGGATGTGCACCTGGGGCAGGTTGCGGGCGGAGAGCAGCGAGGCCTCGTCCGAGCGCTCGATGACCAGGAGCACGTTCTTGCGCTCACTGACCTTGCCGAGCAGGCTCTTGGCGGCCTTCGTGGAGATCTCGCCCTCGACCACGCCGGAGACGACGTGGATGCGGGAGTTGCGCGCCCGGTCGGTGAGGGCGTGACGCAGAGCGGCAGCCTTCATCTTCTTGGGGGTGCGCTGGGAGTAGTCACGCGGCACGGGGCCGTGGACGACGCCACCGCCGGCGAACTGCGGCGCACGGGTCGAACCCTGGCGCGCGCGGCCGGTGCCCTTCTGGCGGTAAGGCTTCTTGCCACCACCACGGACTTCACCGCGGGTCTTGGTCTTGTGCGTGCCCTGACGGGCCGCGGCCAGCTGCGCGACGACGACCTGGTGGATCAGCGGGATGCTGATCTTCTCGACGTCGAAGATCTCCGCGGGGAGCTCGACCGTCCCGGTCTTGTCGCCTGCCGGCGAAAGGATGTCAATGGTGCTCATGGGTTACCTCAGGCCCCCTTGGCCGCGGTACGGACCAGGACGAGGCCGCCGTTCGGACCGGGGACCGCGCCCTTGATGAGCAGCAGACCCTTCTCCGCGTCAACGGCGTGGACGGTCAGGTTCTGGGTGGTGACCCGCTCGTTGCCCATGCGACCCGCCATGCGCATGCCCTTGAAGACACGGCCGGGGGTGGCACAGCCACCGATGGAACCGGGCTTGCGGTGCACGCGGTGGGCACCGTGGGAGGCCTTGCCGCCGTGGAAGTTGTGACGCTTCATCACACCGGCGAAGCCCTTGCCCTTGCTCTTGCCGGTGACGTCGACCTTGATACCGGCCTCGAACGTCTCGGCAGTCAGCTCCTGGCCGAGGGTGTACTCGCTGGCACCAGCGGTACGGATCTCGACGAGGTGGCGACGGGGGGTCACGTCGGCCTTGGCGAAGTGGCCCTTGAGGGGCTTGTTCACCTTGCGCGGGTCGATCTCGCCGAAGGCGATCTGGACCGACTCGTAGCCGTCGCTGTCATTCGTACGGACCTGGGTAACGACGCAGGGCCCGGCCTTGACCACGGTCACCGGGACGACACGGTTGTTCTCGTCCCAGACCTGGGTCATGCCGAGCTTCTCGCCCAGGATGCCCTTGATCTGCTTGGTCATCTTCTTCGCGCCCTTCAGAGCTTGATCTCGATGTCAACGCCGGCCGGAAGGTCCAGGCGCATCAGCGAGTCAACGGTCTTGGGGGTCGGGTCGAGGATGTCGATCAGGCGCTTGTGCGTGCGCATCTCGAAGTGCTCGCGAGAGTCCTTGTACTTGTGCGGCGACTTGATGACGCAGTACACGTTCTTCTCAGTGGGCAGCGGCACCGGGCCCGCGACCGACGCACCAGTGCGAGTCACCGTCTCGACGATCTTCTTCGCCGAAGAGTCGATGACCTCGTGGTCGTAGGCCTTGAGCCGGATGCGGATCTTCTGTCCCGCCATGGCTACTTAGTAGTCCTTCGTCTCGAACGCTCTGGCCCCCGGAAGGCCCTTTTTTCTACTTCCTCCGACCCACGCGGTCGGGCGTGTCGCAGTCCCGTTCACACAGTTCTCCCGAAGGAGAATCCCTGCCAGGGGCTGCGGCCCTGATGACCGCGGGTCCGGGGGAAGAAACCCACCGGGCGCCTGGTCGAGCCACCGCACCGCACTTCCCGAAAGATTCCCGTACTTCCGCCCAAGCGCTGCCGCGAACGACAGATAAGGCGACGAGTACTGTGGGACTCGCTTCCGGTCCTCCCGGCGGGAGGCGCACAGCATCGGCACTCAACCGAGCAACCAGGACAGTCTGCCATACGAGGCACGCTCGGGGCCAATCGAGCCGAAGAGCGTACCCGGTGAGTGACGAAGGTCAAACCCGGGGCGGGCCCGGCGTGGCGTCGGCAGGGCTGCTCACCACACGCCGAAAGGGCCCGCACGACCGAAGTCGTACGGACCCTCCCGGTACTGCCTGTACTGCGATGCGCTCAGTTCAGAGCGACCGGGTCTCCCCGATCCGCAAGCAAGCGAGGAGCTTACTTGTTGATCTTGGTGACCTGGCCGGCGCCGACGGTCCGGCCACCCTCACGGATGGCGAACTTGAGGCCCTCCTCCATGGCGACGGGCTGGATGAGCTCCACCTTCATCTCGGTGTTGTCACCCGGCATGACCATCTCGGTGCCCTCGGGGAGGGTCACGACGCCGGTCACGTCCGTCGTACGGAAGTAGAACTGCGGGCGGTAGTTGTTGAAGAACGGGGTGTGACGGCCACCCTCGTCCTTCGACAGGATGTAGGCCTGGGCCTCGAACTCGGTGTGCGGCGTGACCGAACCGGGCTTGATGATGACCTGGCCGCGCTCGACGTCCTCGCGCTTGATGCCACGGAGGAGCAGACCGACGTTCTCACCGGCCTGGCCCTCGTCGAGCAGCTTGCGGAACATCTCGATGCCGGTGACCGTGGTGGTGGTCTTCTCGGTCTTGATGCCGATGATGTCGACGGTCTCGTTGACCTTGAGGACACCACGCTCGATACGACCGGTGACGACGGTGCCACGACCGGTGATCGTGAAGACGTCCTCGATCGGCATCAGGAACGGCTTGTCGACGTCGCGCTCGGGCTCCGGGATCGACTCGTCGACGGCGGCCATCAGGTTCAGGACCGACTGGCCCCACTCCTTGTCGCCCTCGAGCGCCTTGAGCGCCGAGACCTTGACGACCGGCAGGTCGTCGCCCGGGAACTCGTACTCGGAGAGGAGCTCACGGACCTCGAGCTCGACGAGCTCCAGGATCTCCTCGTCGTCCACCATGTCGGCCTTGTTCAGGGCGACAACGATGTACGGAACGCCGACCTGGCGGGCCAGGAGCACGTGCTCCTTGGTCTGCGGCATCGGGCCGTCGGTGGCGGCGACCACGAGGATGGCGCCGTCCATCTGCGCCGCACCCGTGATCATGTTCTTGATGTAGTCCGCGTGACCGGGGCAGTCGACGTGGGCGTAGTGACGCGCCTCGGTCTGGTACTCGACGTGCGCGATCGAGATCGTGATACCGCGCTGGCGCTCCTCGGGAGCCTTGTCGATCTGGTCGAAGGCCGAGGCCTCGTTCAGGTCGGGGTACGCGTCGTGCAGCACCTTGGTAATGGCGGCCGTGAGGGTCGTCTTACCGTGGTCAATGTGACCGATGGTGCCGATGTTGACGTGCGGCTTAGTCCGCTCGAACTTCGCCTTCGCCACTGGGTCCTCCTGGGAGTGGTTCTGTACGCCTTGCTTCATCGGCGCCAGGTGATCTTTGCTGGGAAGCCAGCCGCCGGGGTTCTTGCCTTACGGGGTCGAACCCCGGCGGATGGTGTCAAGCCTAAAGCGTTAACTGGGGTGAGTTACTCGCCCTTGGCCTTCGCGATGATCTCCTCGGCGACGTTCCGCGGAACCTCGGCGTAGGAGTCGAACTGCATTGAGTAGCTTGCGCGACCCGACGTCTTGCTGCGGAGGTCTCCGACGTAGCCGAACATCTCCGAGAGGGGCACGAGGCCCTTCACGACGCGAGCGCCGCTGCGCTCCTCCATGGCCTGGATCTGGCCACGGCGGGAGTTGATGTCACCGATGACATCGCCCATGTAGTCCTCGGGCGTGGTGACCTCGACGGCCATCATCGGCTCGAGCAGCACGGGGCTGGCCTTGCGCGCGGCCTCCTTGAAGGCCTGCGAACCGGCGATCTTGAAGGCGAGCTCGGAGGAGTCGACCTCGTGGTAGGCGCCGTCGATGAGCGTGACGCGGACGCCCGTCATCTCGTAGCCCGCCAGGATGCCGAACTGCATGGCCTCCTGAGCACCCGCGTCCACCGAAGGGATGTACTCCTTGGGGATGCGGCCACCGGTGACCTTGTTCACGAACTCGTACGACGCGTCGCCGCCCTCGATGGGCTCGATCGCGATCTGCACCTTCGCGAACTGACCAGTACCACCGGTCTGCTTCTTGTGGGTGAAGTCCACGCGCTCGACGGCCTTGCGGATCGTCTCGCGGTAGGCCACCTGCGGCTTGCCGACGTTCGCCTCGACGCGGAATTCGCGCTTCATGCGGTCGACGAGCACCTCGAGGTGAAGCTCGCCCATACCACCGATGATGGTCTGGCCGGTCTCCTCGTCCGAGTGCACGCGGAAGGAGGGGTCCTCCTCCGAGAGACGCTGGATGGCGACACCCAGCTTCTCCTGGTCACCCTTGGACTTGGGCTCGATGGCGACCTCGATGACCGGCGCCGGGAAGTCCATGGACTCCAGGATCACCGGGTTCTTGTCGTCACTCAGCGTCTCACCAGTGGTGGTCTGCTTCAGGCCCATGACGGCGACGATGTCGCCGGCGCCCACCGAGTCGATCTCCTCACGCTTGTTCGCGTGCATGCGGTAGATCTTGCCGATGCGCTCCTTCTTGCCCTTGACGGAGTTCAGCACCGCGGTGCCGGCGTCCAGGCGACCGGAGTAGATCCGGACGAAGGTGAGCTTGCCGAGGTGCGGGTCGCTCGCGATCTTGAACGCGAGGGCCGACAGCGGCTCGTCGTCGGACGGCTTGCGCTTGATGACCTGCTCCGGGTCCTTCACGTCGTGGCCTTCGATGGCCTCGACGTCCAGGGGGGACGGCAGGTAGCGCACGACCGCGTCGAGCAGGGGCTGGACGCCCTTGTTCTTGAACGCGGTACCGCAGAAGACGGGGGTGACGGTGGTGTCGCCGCCCTTGCCGGAGGCGATGGTGATGCGACGGATCGCCGCGTACAGCTGGTCCACCGAGGGCTCCTGGCCCTCGAGGTACAGCTCCATCATCTCTTCGTCGTTCTCCGCGACGGCCTCAAGGAGCTTGCCGCGGTACTCCTCGGCAGCCTCGGTGTGCGTGTCGGGGATGTCGACGATGTCGTAGGCCTCGCCCATCTTGGTCTCGGCGGACCAGACGAAGGCCTTCATGGTGACGAGGTCGACGACGCCCTTGAAGTCAGCCTCTGCGCCGATGGGCAGCTGCATGACGAGGGGGGTCGCACCGAGGCGGTCGACGATCATGTCGACGCAGCGGTGGAACTCGGCACCCGTGCGGTCGAGCTTGTTGACGAAGCAGATACGCGGGACGCCGTAGCGGTCCGCCTGACGCCACACGGTCTCGGACTGGGGCTCAACGCCGGCGACGCCGTCGAACACCGTCACGGCACCGTCGAGCACGCGGAGCGAACGCTCCACCTCGACGGTGAAGTCGACGTGGCCCGGGGTGTCGATGATGTTGATGGTGTGGTCGACGTCGTTCAGCGGCCAGTGACAGGTGGTGGCAGCAGAGGTGATCGTGATGCCACGCTCCTGCTCCTGCTCCATCCAGTCCATCGTCGCGGCGCCGTCGTGGACCTCACCGATCTTGTACGAGACACCGGTGTAGAACAGGATCCGCTCGGTGGTCGTCGTCTTGCCCGCGTCGATGTGAGCCATGATGCCGATGTTGCGCACCTTGGCCAGGTCAAGTGAAGTGGTAGCCATGTCGGCTCAGTCTTCTCTCGGTCTCGATGTGGGGAGCGACTACCAGCGGTAGTGCGCGAAGGCCTTGTTGGACTCGGCCATCTTGTGGGTGTCCTCGCGCTTCTTCACAGCGGCACCGAGGCCGTTGGAGGCGTCGAGGAGCTCGTTGAGCAGACGCTCGGTCATGGTCTTCTCGCGACGGGCGCGGGAGTAACCGACCAGCCAGCGCAGCGCCAGGGTGTTGGCACGACCGGGCTTGACCTCGATCGGCACCTGGTACGTGGCGCCACCGACGCGGCGGGACTTGACCTCGAGGGTCGGCTTGATGTTCTCAAGCGCGCGCTTCAGCGTGATGACCGGGTCGTTGCCGGTCTTCTCGCGCAGGCCCTCCATGGCGCCGTACACGATGCGCTCGGCGGTGGAGCGCTTGCCGTTCAGCAGCACCTTGTTGATGAGGGAGGTCACCAGAGGAGAACCGTAGACCGGGTCGATGATGACCGGGCGCTTCGGGGCGGGGCCCTTACGAGGCATTCTTACTTCTCCTTCTTGGCGCCGTAGCGGCTGCGGGCCTGCTTGCGGTTCTTGACACCCTGGGTGTCGAGGGAACCGCGGATGATCTTGTAGCGAACACCAGGCAGGTCCTTCACACGGCCACCACGCACGAGCACGATGGAGTGCTCCTGCAGATTGTGTCCCTCACCCGGAATGTAAGCCGTGACCTCGATCCCGGAGGTCAGACGCACACGCGCGACCTTACGGAGGGCCGAGTTCGGCTTCTTCGGGGTGGTCGTGAACACACGCGTGCAGACGCCACGGCGCTGGGGCGAACCCTCGAGTGCGGGCGTCTTGTTCTTCTCGACCTTGTCCTGCCGGCCCTTACGGACCAGCTGCTGGATCGTAGGCACTACTTCTCCGGTTTCTGTGTGCCGAATAGTAAAGCTAACCTGGAACGTCGCCGACCCACGCGGTCGGGTGTGTCGAATCCTGCGGACTCCCGCCGCAAGGCGGGAAGAAGCGCAGATTGCGGTGGCCGTTGACGGACTCGCGATGCGGCTGATGACACGCGCACGAGCCCAGGCACACCCCAGGCACAAGGTCTGAGCGTACCTACCTCATCGCCTCTGGTCAAAACAAATGCCCACGCGGGGGACACACCGGCCCGCAACATACGACACAGGGCGGCCGCTCCGCGAGGAGAGACCGCCCTGTGGGCGCCTGATACGCCCCTAAAGGGACGTACTACCGCTTACTGGTTGTACGGACCGTAGTCGTAGTCCTCCAGCGGCACGGCCTGGCCGGAGCCCGTGCCGAACGGCGAGTAGTCGATGTCGTCGTAGCCGACGGCCGAGTACATCGCGGCCTTGGCCTCCTCGGTCGGCTCCACCCGGATGTTGCGGTAGCGGGACAGGCCCGTACCGGCCGGGATGAGCTTACCGATGATGACGTTCTCCTTGAGGCCGATGAGGCTGTCGGACTTGGCGTTGATCGCCGCATCCGTCAGGACTCGGGTCGTCTCCTGGAAGGAGGCGGCCGACAGCCAGGATTCCGTCGCCAGCGAGGCCTTGGTGATACCCATCAGCTGCGGACGGCCGGAGGCCGGGTGGCCGCCTTCCGTCACGACACGACGGTTCTCGGTCTCGAACTTCGAACGCTCGACCAGCTCGCCCGGCAGCAGCTCCGCGTCGCCGGACTCGATGATCGTCACACGGCGCAGCATCTGCCGGATGATGATCTCGATGTGCTTGTCGTGGATCGACACACCCTGGCTGTTGTAGACCTTCTGGACTTCGCCGACCAGGTGGACCTGGACCGCGCGCTGACCGAGGATCCGCAGCACGTCGTGCGGGTTGGTGGCACCGAAGGTGAGCTTCTGGCCCACCTCGACGTGGTCACCCTCGCGCACCAGGACCTTGGCACGCTTCGAGATCGGGAACGCCGTCTCGTCGCTGCCGTCGTCCGGGGTGACGACGATCTTCTTGGTCTTCTCGGTCTCCTCGATGCGGACACGGCCCGCGGCCTCGGAGATCGGGGCGACACCCTTCGGCGTACGAGCCTCGAAGAGCTCGACGACACGGGGCAGACCCTGGGTGATGTCGTCACCGGCCACACCACCGGTGTGGAAGGTACGCATCGTCAGCTGCGTACCGGGCTCACCGATGGACTGGGCGGCGATGATGCCGACCGCCTCACCGATGTCGACCAGCTTGCCGGTGGCGAGCGAACGGCCGTAGCAGAAGGCACAGGTGCCGACCGCCGACTCACAGGTCAGGACCGAGCGGGTCTTGACCTCCTCGACGCCGTTGGCGACCAGGGCGTCGATGAGCACGTCACCGAGGTCGACGTTGGCCGGCGCGATGACCTTGCCGTCGATGACGACGTCCTCGGCCAGCATGCGGGCGTAGACCGAGGTCTCGACGTTCTCCGTCTTGCGGAGCACACCGTCCTCGCCCTTGACCGCGATCTTCAGCTTCAGACCGCGCTCGGTGCCACAGTCCTCCTCGCGAATGATGACGTCCTGGGAGACGTCGACCAGACGACGGGTGAGGTAACCGGAGTCGGCGGTACGCAGAGCCGTGTCCGCCAGACCCTTACGGGCACCGTGCGTGGAGATGAAGTACTCGAGAACGGTCAGGCCCTCACGGAACGAGGCCTTGATCGGACGCGGGATGGTCTCGTTCTTCGCGTTCGACACCAGACCACGCATACCGGCGATCTGACGCATCTGCATCATGTTTCCTCGGGCACCCGAGTCAACCATCATGAAGATGGGGTTCGTCTTCGGGAAGTTCGCGTTCATCGCCTCGGCGACCTCGTTGGTCGCCTTGGTCCAGATCGCGATGAGCTCCTGCGTGCGCTCGTCCTTGGTGATCAGACCGCGCTCGTACTGCTTCTGGACCTTCTCGTCCTGGGCCTCGTAGCCCGCGACGATCTCCTTCTTGGCCGCGGGGACCACGACGTCGGAGATGGCCACGGTGACGCCGGAACGGGTCGCCCAGTAGAAGCCCGCCGCCTTCAGGTTGTCGAGCGTCGCCGCCACGATGACCTTGGGGTAGCGCTCGGCGAGGTCGTTGACGATCTCGGAGAGCTGCTTCTTGCCGACCGAGTAGTCGACGAAGGGGTAGTCCTCGGGCAGCAGCTCGTTGAAGAGCGCGCGGCCCAGCGACGTACGCAGCCGGAAGCTGTCACCCGGCTGGTAGGCACGCTCGTCGCCGAAGTCCTCGCCCTCGGCGCTGACCGGCGGGGTCCAGCCGCGGGGCGGGATGGTGCCCACCGGGAAGCGGATGTCGACGGTCGACTGGAGAGCGAGCTCGCCGGCGTCGAACGCCATCATCGCCTCGGCGGTGGAACCGAACGCGCGGCCCTCGCCCTTGGTGTCCCGCAGCTCGCCGTCGGTGGTGAGGAAGAACAGACCGAGGACCATGTCCTGGGTCGGCATCGTCACCGGACGGCCGTCGGCGGGCTTCAGGATGTTGTTCGAGGACAGCATCAGGATGCGGGCCTCGGCCTGCGCCTCCGCGGAGAGCGGCAGGTGCACGGCCATCTGGTCACCGTCGAAGTCCGCGTTGAACGCGGTGCAGACGAGCGGGTGGATCTGGATGGCCTTGCCCTCGACCAGCTGCGGCTCGAAGGCCTGGATGCCGAGGCGGTGCAGCGTGGGCGCACGGTTCAGCAGAACCGGGTGCTCGGCGATGACCTCTTCGAGGACGTCGTACACGACCGTGCGGCCGCGCTCGACCATCCGCTTGGCGCTCTTGATGTTCTGCGCGTGGTTCAGGTCGACCAGGCGCTTCATCACGAACGGCTTGAAGAGCTCCAGCGCCATGGCCTTCGGCAGACCACACTGGTGCAGCTTCAGCTGCGGACCGACGACGATCACGGAACGCGCGGAGTAGTCCACACGCTTACCGAGAAGGTTCTGACGGAAACGGCCCTGCTTGCCCTTGAGCATGTCGCTCAGGGACTTCAGCGGGCGGTTACCGGGACCGGTGACCGGGCGACCGCGACGACCGTTGTCGAAGAGGGCGTCCACGGCCTCCTGGAGCATGCGCTTCTCGTTGTTCACGATGATCTCGGGCGCGCCGAGGTCGAGAAGCCGCTTCAGGCGGTTGTTGCGGTTGATCACGCGGCGGTACAGGTCGTTCAGGTCGGAGGTCGCGAAGCGGCCACCGTCCAGCTGCACCATCGGACGCAGGTCCGGCGGGATGACCGGCACGCAGTCGAGCACCATGCCCTTGGGGCTGTTGCTCGTCTGGAGGAACGCGGAGACGACCTTGAGGCGCTTGAGCGCACGGGTCTTCTTCTGGCCCTTGCCGGTACGGATGATCTCGCGAAGCCGCTCGGCCTCTTCATCCAGGTCGAAGGACTCCAGGCGCTTCTGGAGGGCAGCGGCACCCATGGAGCCGTCGAAGTACGTGCCGAAGCGGTCACGCAGCTCGCGGTAGAGCAGCTCGTCGCCCTCGAGGTCCTGGACCTTGAGGTTCTTGAAGCGGTTCCACACCTCGTCGAGACGGTCGATCTCGCGCTGCGCACGGTCGCGCAGCTGCTTCATCTCGCGCTCGGCGCCTTCGCGCACCTTGCGGCGCACGTCGGCCTTGGCGCCCTCGGCCTCAAGCTCGGCCAGGTCGGTCTCAAGCTTCTTGGCGCGGGCCTCCAGGTCGGAGTCGCGACGGTTCTCGATCTGCTGACGCTCGACGGAGACGTGCGCCTCCAGGGACGGCAGGTCGCGGGTACGACGCTCCTCGTCCACGAACGTGATCATGTACGCCGCGAAGTAGATGACCTTCTCAAGGTCCTTCGGGGCGAGGTCGAGGAGGTAACCGAGGCGCGAGGGGACGCCCTTGAAGTACCAGATGTGGGTGACGGGAGCGGCCAGTTCGATGTGGCCCATCCGCTCACGGCGCACCTTGGCGCGGGTGACCTCAACGCCACAGCGCTCGCAGATGATGCCCTTGAAGCGGACACGCTTGTACTTGCCGCAGTAGCACTCCCAGTCCCGGGTCGGACCGAAGATCTTCTCGCAGAAGAGCCCGTCCTTTTCCGGCTTGAGCGTGCGGTAGTTGATGGTCTCCGGCTTCTTGACCTCGCCGTGGGACCACTGTCGGATGTCGTCCGCGGTGGCAAGGCCGATCCGCAGCTCGTCGAAGAAGTTGACGTCGAGCACTTTGTCGTCAATCCCTCTTTCGGGGTCGAGTCTCAATCATGGTCTGTACGGGTCCGGGGCAGGGCCGGGGCCTCACGAGGAGGCCCCGACCAGACCCGTCAGACCTCTTCGACGCTGCTCGGCTCGCGCCGGGACAGGTCGATGCCGAGCTCCTCCGCCGCGCGGAAGACGTCCTCGTCGGTGTCGCGCATCTCGATGGACATGCCGTCCGAGGACAGCACCTCCACGTTGAGGCAGAGCGACTGCATTTCCTTGATGAGCACCTTGAAGGACTCGGGAATGCCGGGCTCGGGGATGTTCTCGCCCTTGACGATGGCCTCGTAGACCTTCACGCGGCCGGTCACGTCGTCGGACTTGATCGTCAGGAGCTCCTGAAGGGCGTACGCGGCGCCATAAGCCTCAAGCGCCCACACCTCCATCTCACCGAAGCGCTGACCACCGAACTGTGCCTTACCACCCAGCGGCTGCTGGGTGATCATCGAGTACGGACCGGTCGAACGGGCGTGCAGCTTGTCGTCGACCAGGTGGTGCAGCTTGAGGATGTACATGTACCCGACCGAGATCGGGTCCGGGAACGGCTCGCCGGAGCGGCCGTCGAACAGGCGCGCCTTGCCGGTCGGGAGCACCATGCGCTCGCCGTCGCGGTTCGGGATGGTGTGTTGGAGCAGACCGGCCAGCTCGTCCTCACGCGCACCGTCGAAGACGGGGGTGGCGACGTTCGTGCCGGGGTCGACCTTGTCGGCGCCGATGGCCTGGAGGCGCTGCGCCCACTCGTCCGCGAGGCCGGAGACGTCCCAGCCACGGCTGGCGAGCCAGCCGAGGTGGATCTCCAGGACCTGTCCCGGGTTCATTCGGGACGGCACACCCAGCGGGTTGAGGATGATGTCGACCGGAGTTCCGTCCTCGAGGAACGGCATGTCCTCGATCGGAAGGATCTTCGAGATAACACCCTTGTTGCCGTGGCGGCCCGCGAGCTTGTCGCCGTCCGTGATCTTGCGCTTCTGCGCCACGTAGACACGAACCAGCTGGTTCACGCCCGGCGGCAGCTCGTCGCCCTCTTCACGGTCGAAGACGCGGACGCCGATGACCTTGCCGATCTCACCGTGCGGCACCTTCAGCGAGGTGTCGCGCACCTCGCGCGCCTTCTCACCGAAGATCGCGCGGAGCAGGCGCTCCTCGGGCGTCAGCTCGGTCTCACCCTTGGGCGTGACCTTGCCGACGAGGATGTCGCCGGCGACGACCTCGGCACCGATACGGATGATGCCGCGCTCGTCGAGGTCGGCGAGGACCTCCTCGGAGACGTTCGGGATGTCCCGGGTGATCTCCTCCGGGCCGAGCTTGGTGTCACGGGCGTCGACCTCGTGCTCCTCGATGTGGATCGAGGAGAGGACGTCGTCCTGCACGAGGCGCTGCGACAGGATGATCGCGTCCTCGTAGTTGTGACCTTCCCAGGGCATGAACGCGACGAGCAGGTTCTTGCCGAGGGCCATCTCGCCCTCTTCGGTCGCGGGACCGTCGGCCAGGACCTGGCCCTCGATCACGCGGGCGCCCTCGTCGACGACAACCTTCTGGTTGACGGAGGTGCCCTGGTTCGACCGGGAGAACTTGGCGATGCGGTACGTGGTGTACGTGCCGTCGTCGTTGGTGACGGTGACGTAGTCCGCGGAGACCTCCTGGACCACACCCGCCTTCTCGGCCTTGATCACGTCACCGGCGTCGACCGCGCAGCGGTACTCCATGCCGGTGCCGACGAGGGGAGCCTCGGCGGTGATCAGCGGCACGGCCTGACGCATCATGTTCGCGCCCATGAGGGCACGGTTGGCGTCGTCGTGCTCGAGGAACGGGATCATGGCGGTCGCGACCGACACCATCTGGCGCGGCGAGACGTCCATGTAGTCGACGTCCGTGCCGGGCACGTAGTCGATCTCTCCGCCACGGCGGCGGATCAGGACGCGGGCCTCGGCGAAGTGGAGGTCGTCCGTCAGCGGCGCGTTGGCCTGCGCGATGACGAAGCGGTCCTCCTCGTCGGCCGTCAGGTAGTCGACGTCGTCGGTGACCTGGCCCTCGACGACCTTGCGGTACGGCGTCTCGACGAAGCCGAACGCGTTGACGCGGCCGTAGGAGGCGAGCGAACCGATCAGACCGATGTTCGGGCCTTCAGGGGTCTCAATCGGGCACATGCGGCCGTAGTGAGACGGGTGCACGTCACGGACCTCGAAGCCGGCCCGCTCACGGGAGAGACCACCCGGACCGAGCGCCGACAGGCGGCGCTTGTGGGTGAGACCCGACAGCGGGTTGTTCTGGTCCATGAACTGCGACAGCTGGCTGGTGCCGAAGAACTCCTTGATGGAGGCGACGACCGGCCGGATGTTGATCAGGGTCTGCGGCGTGATCGCCTCGACGTCCTGAGTCGTCATGCGCTCGCGGACGACGCGCTCCATACGAGCCAGACCCGTGCGGACCTGGTTCTGGATGAGCTCGCCGACGTTGCGCAGACGGCGGTTGCCGAAGTGGTCGATGTCGTCGGTCTCGACGACGATCGACGTACCGCTGTCGCCAACGGTCTCGGTCTCACCGGCGTGCAGCTTCACCAGGTACTTGATCGAGGCGATGATGTCCTCGACCGTGAGGATGCCCGCGTCGAGCGGAGCGTCCGCACCCAGCTTCTTGTTGACCTTGTAGCGGCCGACCTTCGCGAGGTCGTAGCGCTTGGGGTTGAAGTAGAGGTTCTCAAGCAGCGTCTGAGCGGCCTCACGGGTCGGCGGCTCGCCCGGACGGAGCTTGCGGTAGATGTCGAGCAGCGCGTCGTCCTGGCCCTGGGTGTGGTCCTTCTCCAGGGTGGCGCGCATGGACTCGTACTCGCCGAACTCCTCGAGGATCTGCTCGGTCGTCCAACCGAGAGCCTTGAGCAGAACGGTGACCGACTGCTTGCGCTTGCGGTCGATGCGTACACCGACCATGTCGCGCTTGTCGATCTCCATCTCCAGCCAGGCACCCCGGGACGGGATGATCTTGGCGGAGAAGATGTCCTTGTCGGACGTCTTGTCGATCGAGGAATCGAAGTAGACACCCGGCGAACGGACCAGCTGCGACACGACGACACGCTCGGTGCCGTTGATGACGAAGGTGCCCTTGTTGGTCATGAGCGGGAAGTCGCCCATGAAGACCGTCTGGGACTTGATCTCGCCGGTCTCGTTGTTGGTGAACTCGGCGGTGACGAAGAGCGGGGCGGCGAACGTGAAGTCGCGCTCCTTGCACTCGTCGATCGAGTTCTTGGGAGGCTCGAAACGGTGGTCGCGGAACGTCAGGGACATCGACCCGGAGAAGTCCTCGATCGGGGAGATCTCCTCGAAGATCTCCTCCAGACCGGACTTGGTGGGGACGTCCTGTCCGCTTTCCAGAGCCGCCTCGACACGAGCCTTCCACGCGTCATTGCCGAGCAGCCAGTCAAAGCTCTCGGTCTGCAGCGCAAGAAGGTTCGGAACCTCGAGGGGCTCCTTGATCTTTGCAAAGGAAATGCGCAGCGGGGCGGTGCTGGCGCCGTTGTTCGTATTCGCGGTCGAGGCAGTGCGCGAGGCGGCCAAGAGGGGGTCCTTCCGAGGGCTCGGACTCACTACGCGCGTACCGGTCCCAGGCTGGACACGGAGACAGACATCCCAGGTCAGGGAAGATTCGGTCCACAGTGCTCAAGCATGGGCATGCCCCTGGTGACGGGCAGGAGGCAGCTAACAGGCAGCGCAAAGGGTCAGTGTAGCCACTCGGCCCACTGATGTCCAGTGCGGGTTTTTGAAGACCCTCGTTTTTCTCAACCCCTGCTGCAAGCCACGCCCTCGATGCACATCGATACTGCCCTCTTCGCCGCCGATCCATGCCTCGGATGCGGATCGTTGTGACGACGCGTCCTGAGAATTGCGCGCTGCGTGCGGTTCGTCAAGGCCCCCCATGCCCCGACTTGGCCCGGAGAGCGTCACCGTCACGGGCCGTCCCGAGGCACAACGAAGATCACCATACTCGCCGGGACCGACATCGCAAGGCGCCCTCACGCGCGTGCCCGGGAACGCCGAAAGGCGACCACCCACATGGGTGATCGCCCTTGGCGTCCCGCGCGTTACAGCGTTTCCGCCGTACGTGCGGTGAAGAGAGTCAGACGACTCGTGAGGTCACTTGACCTCGACGGAGGCGCCGGCGCCCTTGAGGGCCTCGGCGGCCTTCTCCGCGGCGTCCTTGGCGACCTTCTCGAGGACCGGCTTCGGGGTGCCGTCGACGAGGTCCTTGGCCTCCTTCAGACCCAGCGAGGTCAGCTCACGCACGACCTTGATGACCTGGATCTTCTTCTCGCCGGCGCCCGTGAGGATGACGTCGAACTCGTCCTGCTCGGCCTCGGCCTCGGCCGGGGCGGCAGCGGCGCCACCGGCGGCAACGGCGACCGGGGCGGCGGCGGTGACGTCGAACTTCTCCTCGAAGGCCTTCACGAACTCGGAGAGCTCGATGAGGGTCATCTCTTCGAACTGCGCGAGCAGGTCGTCCTGGGACAGCTTCGCCATGATGGCGTCCTTCCACTAATTCGGCAGGTGCCGGGTGTATATGGAGGCGGGCGTACGTTGGGCCCGCTGTGACCGTCGCCTCAGGCGGCGGTCAGTGTGCGAGCCGAATTACTCGGCACCGCCCTGCTCGGCCTTCTTGGCACGAAGCGCCTCCGCGGTGCGGACGAACTTCGAGGGAAGCGCCTGGAAGAGCGCGGCAGCCTGCGACTGCTTGCCCTTCATGGCGCCCGCCAGCTTGGCGAGCAGAACCTCGCGGGACTCGAGGTCCGCGAGCTTCTTGATCTCATCGGCGGACAGCGCCTTGCCATCAAGGACACCGCCCTTGATGACGAGGTTGGGGTTCTCCTTGGCGAAGTCACGAAGACCCTTCGCCGACTCCACCGGGTCACCGGTGACGAAGGCGACCGCCGTCGGACCCGTGAACAGGTCGTCCAGCGTGTTGATCCCGGCCTCGTTGGCCGCGATCTTGGTCAGCGTGTTCTTCACCACGGCGTACTCGGAGTTCGCACCGAGGGAACGGCGCAGCTGCTTGAGCTGGGCCACGGTGAGACCCCGGTACTCGGTCAGCACGGCGGCGTTCGAGCTGCGGAACTTGTCCGTGAGCTCGGCTACCGCGGCAGCCTTGTCGGGCGTCGGCATGAGCGTCGGCCTCCTTCCGGGTGATGAGGACCGCTCAGAAGGGGCTGGGAAAAACGAGACGCCCCGGCGCAGGCGCACGGGGCGTGAGCTCGACCGAACAGAATCCCGTCCGGGAGCACATCCACAGTCACCTACGCGGGTCGTCCGCAGTTTCAGCGGATCCTTCGGCCACTGCACCCTCATACGAGAACACAGCAACGACCAGCGGTCTTTGGCTTCTGGGGAAGACTACGCGAAGGGGTTTGCGTCAGGCAAATCGGGTCAGCCCCCGAGGCCCTTCATCTCCTTGGCGAGGTCCATGACCAGCTTCTTCGGCGGAGCCTCCACGTTCACCGGCTTGTTGTAGTCGACGAAGGTGATGGTCATGTCGAGGGGGCCCTTGTCGCCCTTTCCGCGGGCGCGAAACTGCTTGGTGTGGTCCTCGCCGTCGACCCACAGGTCCATCGTGAGCTTCTCGACGCCCATTTCCTCGTACTGCTTGATGCTCTTCTCGTGACGCTTCCGGGTGGCCGCGTCCTTGTCCTTGAACAGCTCGCGGATCCGGTCCAGCGTGACCGTGCCGGTGTAGCGGGTGGTCTTGACACCGTCGACCGACTCGCCGCCGACCTTCTTCAGGTCCTTGGAGTTGGTCAGGAGCGTGGACTGGTCGGCCGGGTTGTTCTCGGCCTGCCCGGCCGCCGAGGTGGCGGCGGGCTTGCCGCCGGCCTTGCCCATGGCCGCGGCGTCGAACTTGATCCAGCTCTTGCCGTCCATCTCCTTGGCGGCTTCCTTGCCGCCGCCGAGGTAGACCGCGCCGTCGACGAAGCGCAGCTCCATCTTCTCCGGGCCCTGGTCGGGCGCGGACATCTTCATGCTCATGGCGAGCGGCTTGGTGCTCATCGCCGCGTCGGCCTTCACCCGCCCGTCCCCCGGGACGGTGCCCTTCATCCGGAAGGTGAACGAGGTCAGCTCCTCGGTCTTCTCCGCGGCCTTCTTCACGGCCGCCGCCGGCGCCATGTCCTCCCCCGCCTTGTCGGACTTCTCCGACCCGCAGCTGACCGCGCCACCGGCGAGCAGCACGGCCGCCAGCGCGGCGCCCGCGGTTCTCTTGCGTCCCGTACGTACGGAAATACTCATGACCCCACCCCTAGGAACATCAAAACATTTGATCCACTTACTGCGGTGGGCCGAGATTACCCGAAGGAAAGGGGTGCTTTCCTCCGGGTTATCCGCCGGTCAGGGCCACACGTACCTCGTGATCAGGCAGCGGGCTGCTTGTTCATGACGTCCTGGAAGCTCACCGTGTCCGAGGCCGGGGGCTTCTGGACGGAGAGCGGCGTGCCGTAGTCGCTGTAGTGGGCGGTCTGGGAGAAGGAACCGGTCTTCATGTCCGCCTTCTCGACCTTCTTGACGAGCAGGTCGTCGCTGTTCACCCAGATGTCGATCGTCTCGGTGGTCAGCCCGGCCTGCTGGAACTGCTGCTTCAGTTCCTTCATCTGCTGCTCGTCCAGGTCGGAGTTCTTGCCGGTGAAGTCGGCGACGTCGACGGTCCCGCGGTAGTGGGTCGCCTCGGTCCCCCGGACGGTCTCCTTGCCCACGCGCTTCACGTCGCCCGAGGCCAGCAGCATCTTCACCGACTGGTTCGGGGTGGTCTTCTGCGCCTGGTCCTTCAGGGCCGCACCGGCGGCGCCGGACAGCTTCTCGAGCTCCGCGTAGTCGTACGCGATCCAGTGCTTGCCGCCACCCGCCTGGGCCGCGAACTTGTCGCCCATGTTCGCGTAGAAGCCGTTCTTCAGGTAGCGGTACTCGATCTTCGTCTGGCCGAGCTGCCTCATCTGCTCGGCCTGGGTGCCGCCCGTGATGGTCGCCTGGACGTTGCCGGTGAGGCCGTCCGACCAGCCCATGACGCCCTTCATGTCGGTCGATATCTGCGAACCCATGACGGTCTGCACCTCGACCCGGGCGGTGTCCGCCTTGTCCGTGCTGGTCTCGACGCTGCGCAGGGCCGCGACCGGGCTGAGCTTGATACCGCCCTTGTCCTTCGCCCCGCCCCCGGCCTTGTCGGAGGAGTCGCCCGAGTCGCCCGAGCCGCAGGCCGCCAGGCCCGTCAGCGCGGCCGCCACCGCGATCGAAAGGCCCGTACGCCGCATGATCGTGCTGTTCATCTCGTCCCACCCCTTGGCTTAGTGACGCCCGCGCACACCGGCGCGGGCCTGTGACAGACGTATCCGAATGACTCGTACACAAACTCGCACATAAACAGGACGGGCCCCGCACCTCGAAAGGTTGCGGGGCCCGTCCACAGAACGCGTGCGCGACGCGGCTGCCGTCAGTGTCAGACGGCGGCCGGGTCCTCCTCGACGAGGAGGTTGCGGGTGCGGTTCGAGTCCAGCGGGATGCCGGGGCCCATCGTGGTGGTGATGGCGGCCTTCTTGATGTAGCGGCCCTTGGCGGCCGACGGCTTCAGACGGAGGATCTCCTCCAGGGCCGCGGCGTAGTTCTCCACCAGCTTGGTCTCGTCGAAGGAGACCTTGCCGATGATGAAGTGCAGGTTCGAGTGCTTGTCGACGCGGAACTCGATCTTGCCGCCCTTGATGTCGTTGACAGCCTTCACGACATCGGGGGTGACGGTGCCGGTCTTCGGGTTCGGCATCAGACCACGCGGACCGAGCACGCGGCCGAGGCGGCCGACCTTGCCCATGAGGTCCGGGGTGGCGACGACGGCGTCGAAGTCCAGGCGGCCCTTCGCGACCTCGTCGATCAGCTCGTCGGAGCCGACGATGTCGGCGCCAGCGGCTTCCGCGGCCGCAGCACGGTCACCGGTCGCGAAGACCAGGACCCGGGCGGTCTTGCCGGTGCCGTGCGGGAGGTTCACGGTGCCACGGACCATCTGGTCGGCCTTGCGCGGGTCGACGCCCAGACGCATGGCGACCTCGACGGTGCCGTCGAACTTGGTCGCGGAGGTCTCCTTGGCGAGACGGACGGCCTCGAGCGGGGCGTACAGCTTCTCCCGGTCGATCTTGGCGTCCGCAGCGCGGAGAGTCTTGCTGCGCTTCACTTCTGCTCCTGGTGTGTTCAGGTATGGAGTCGTGGTGCGGGCCAGCGCTTGGCCCTACCACTGGAGAAAGGTCAGACGGGGGAGGAGTCTCAGCCCTCGACCGTGATGCCCATGGAACGGGCGGTGCCGGCGATGATCTTCGACGCGGCGTCCAGGTCGTTGGCGTTGAGGTCTTCCATCTTGGTCTGCGCGATCTCGCGGATCTGCGCCTCGGTGACCTTGGCGACCTTGGTCTTGTGGGGCTCGCCGGAGCCCTTCTCGACACCAGCGGCCTTCAGGATCATCTTGGCGGCCGGCGGCGTCTTGGTGATGAAGGTGAAGGAACGGTCCTCGTAGACCGTGATCTCCACCGGGATCACCCAGCCACGCTGCGACTCGGTCGCGGCGTTGTAGGCCTTGCAGAACTCCATGATGTTGACGCCGTGCTGGCCCAGCGCGGGGCCGACCGGCGGGGCCGGGTTGGCGGCACCAGCCTGGATCTGGAGCTTGATCAGCCCCGTGACCTTCTTCTTCTTGGGAGGCATTGCTCTCTCCGGGTCCTAGTGAGAGTTTTCAGCCGGCCATCCGGTCATCCGGATGGAGGCATACCGCACAACGATAACGGGTATAGTCGCGCGGCTAAAAACCGAGCAGGTCAGACCGGCTTTGGCAGCCCGTCTGACCTGTTCGGAGGCGTGTGTTCCAGAGGAAGCCGAGGAGCCCTGCGGGCTCGGCCCGGCTAGTTCTTCTGGATCTGGTCGAAGCTCAGCTCGACCGGGGTCTCGCGGCCGAAGATCTCGACGAGGCCCTTGACCTTCTTCGAGTCGGCGTTGATCTCGTTGATCGTCGCCTGGAGCGTCGCGAACGGGCCGTCGGTGACGGTGACCGAGTCGCCGACCTCGAAGTCCAGGACCTGGACCTCGACCTTGCGGGCGGGAGCGGGCTTGCCCTCGGCCTCCGCGGCCTCGCGGGCGGCCTTCTCCTCGGCCTCGGGGGCGAGCATCTTGACGATCTCGTCCAGGGTCAGCGGGTACGGGTCGTAGGCGTTGCCCACGAAGCCGGTGACGCCGGGGGTGTTGCGGACGACGCCCCAGGACTCGTTCGTCAGGTCCATGCGCACCAGCACGTAGCCGGGGAGCTTGTTCTGACGGATCGTCTTGCGCTCGCCGTTCTTGATCTGGGCGACCTCTTCCTGCGGCACCTCGGCCTGGAAGATGAAGTCCTCGACGTTGAGCGAGACGGCGCGCTGCTCGAGGTTGGTCTTCACGCGGTTCTCGTAACCGGCGTAGGTGTGGATGACGTACCACTCGCCGGGGAGGGTGCGCAGCTCCTCGCGCAGGGCGACGATCGGGTCGACCGGCTCGGACACCTCGTCCTCGGCGGCCTCGTCCTCGGCGGCCTCGTCCTCAGTGGCCTCGGCGGTGTCGTCCGCGGTGATCTCGTCGGCGTCCTCGGCGAGGGCGGCCTCGTCCTCCTCGGACTCGGCGACAGCCTCGGCGTCGCCCTCCAGGTGGATGGCCGCCTCTTCGGCGGGCTCGCCCGCGGCGGCGTCGGCAGCCTCGGCCTGATCCGGCTCCTCGGCGTCCGCCGCCTCGACGATGTCGAGCTGGTCCTCCACGGACTCCGCGTCCTCTCCGCGAGGCGCGACGGCGTCGTTCAGGTTCGGGTCAGACACGGTGGCTGCTTCTTCCTGGATACAAGGGGTGGAACACGCGAATAGGGGCGCCGGATAGGGCGCCCTTCGCTCTCGGCTCAGCCGAAGATGTACTTGACAGCGTGGCTGAAGCCATAGTCAATCACGGTCACAAGGCCGATCATGATGACGACGAAGACAATCACCACTGAGGTGTAGGTCGTGAGCTGGCTGCGAGTCGGCCAGACGACCTTGCGGAGCTCCGCGACGATCTGGCGGTAGAAGAGCGCGAGACGGCCGAGGGGGCCCTTCTTGCCGCGCTTGCCGCCCTTGCGGGCCTTCTTGGACTCCGGCGCCTCGTCCTGGGCATCAGGCATGTCGATGGAGCCCACGGCGTCCGTCACTCGTCCTCACCTGATTCCGGGTCGTGGCCGTGCCGCGCCCGGTTGAGCCGCACGGCGGTGCATTGCAGTACGTACATGCGCACACATCCTGGCGAAGGAGTGTGTAGCAGGGCCGGAGGGACTTGAACCCCCAACCGCTGGTTTTGGAGACCAGTGCTCTACCAATTGAGCTACGACCCTTTGATTTCCCCCAACCTACCGCATCCGCCCACGTGCACGGAGTGCGTCGTGAGGGTGCGGCCGGTGAGGGCCAACGAGCAGTGAGTGTACGTGCTCCACGGCCCCCCGTCGAACAGAATGGGTCCCGATGGTCTTGGAAACCCGCGCGCCGGGGGCGTTTCAGGTCTGGAACGATGGGGCCATGAGCGCTGAAACTTCTCCGACCGAGCGCCGGGTGTCCGCGCGCATCGGCGCGATCTCCGAGTCCGCGACCCTCGCCGTCGACGCCAAGGCAAAGGCCCTCAAGGCCGCCGGGCGTCCGGTGATCGGCTTCGGCGCGGGTGAGCCCGACTTCCCCACTCCGGACTACATCGTCGAGGCGGCCGTCGAGGCCTGCAAGAACCCGAAGTTCCACCGCTACACGCCGGCCGGCGGCCTCCCCGAGCTGAAGGCCGCGATCGCCACGAAGACGCTGCGCGACTCCGGGTACGAGGTGGACGCCTCGCAGATCCTGGTGACCAACGGCGGCAAGCAGGCCATCTACGAAGCCTTCGCCGCGATCCTCGACCCGGGTGACGAGGTCATCGTCCCGGCCCCCTACTGGACGACGTACCCGGAGTCGATCCGTCTCGCCGGCGGTGTCCCGGTCCCGGTCGTCGCCGACGAGACCACCGGCTACCGCGTCTCCGTGGAGCAGCTGGAGGCGGCCCGCACGGAGCGCACGAAGGTGGTGCTCTTCGTGTCGCCGTCGAACCCGACGGGTGCCGTCTACAGCGAGCCCGACGCCGAGGCGATCGGCCGCTGGGCCGTCGAGCACGGCCTGTGGGTCATGACCGACGAGATCTACGAACACCTCGTCTACGGAGACGCGAAGTTCACCTCGCTCCCCGCGATCCTTCCCGAGCTGCGCGACAAGTGCATCGTGGTCAACGGCGTCGCGAAGACGTACGCGATGACCGGCTGGCGGGTCGGCTGGATCATCGGCCCGAAGGACGTCGTGAAGGCCGCGACGAACCTCCAGTCGCACGCCACGTCCAACGTCTCCAATGTCGCGCAGGCCGCCGCGCTCGCGGCCGTCTCCGGTGACCTGGTCGCCGTCGAGAGGATGCGGGAGGCCTTCGACCGGCGGCGCAAGACCATCGTGCGGATGCTCAACGACATCCAGGGCGTCATCTGCCCCGAGCCCGAGGGCGCCTTCTACGCCTACCCCTCGGTGAAGGGCCTGATCGGCAAGGAGATCCGCGGCAAGCGCCCGCAGGACTCCGTCGAGCTGGCCGCGCTGATCCTGGAGGAGGCCGAGGTCGCGGTCGTCCCGGGCGAGGCCTTCGGGACGCCGGGTTACCTGCGCCTCTCGTACGCGCTCGGGGACGAGGACCTCGTCGAGGGCGTGTCGCGGCTCCAGAAGCTGCTCGCCGAGGCCCGCGACTGAGGTCGGGCGCGCCACGCGTGCGTGCGGGCCGTCTCTCCACCGGAGAGGCGGCCCGTTTCTGCGTTCGGGGAAGCCCACGAAGGTGGAAAGGCGCTACCGGGACACCAGGTGCGTACGGCAAGATCCTGGAATGGAGCGCGTACGAGACGTAAGAGAGCTGCCGAAGGCCCATCTGCACCTGCACTTCACCGGGTCGATGCGGCCGGCCACCCTGCTCGAACTCGCCGACAAGTACGGGGTACGGCTCCCGGACGCGCTGACCGGCGCCGAACCGCCGAAACTGCGCGCCACCGATGAGCGGGGCTGGTTCCGCTTCCAGCGGCTCTACGACGCGGCGCGCTCGTGTCTGCGGGAGCCCGAGGACATCCAGCGGCTGGTGCGGGAGGCCGCGGAGGAGGATCTGCGGGACGGTTCGGGGTGGCTGGAGATCCAGGTGGACCCGACCTCGTACGCGCCACGGCTCGGGGGGCTCATCCCGGCCCTGGAAATCATCCTGGACGCCGTCGAGAGCGCCTCGCGGGAGACCGGCCTCGGGATACGCGTCCTCGTCGCCGCGAACCGCATGAAGCATCCGCTGGACGCGCGCACGCTGGCCCGGCTCGCGGTGCGCTACGCGGACCGGGGCGTCGTCGGCTTCGGGCTCTCGAACGACGAGCGGCGCGGCATGGCGCGGGACTTCGACCGGGCGTTCGCCATCGCGCGGGACGGCGGGCTGCTCGCGGCGCCGCACGGCGGTGAGCTGACGGGGCCTGCTTCGGTGCGGGACTGCCTGGACGACCTGGACGCGGTGCGCATCGGGCACGGGGTGCGGGCCGCCGAGGACCCGCGGCTCTTGAAGCGGCTCGCGGACCGGGGTGTCACGTGCGAGGTGTGCCCGGCGTCCAACGTCGCCCTCGGGGTCTACGAGAAGCCGGAGGACGTGCCGCTGCGGACCCTGTTCGACGCCGGGGTCCCGATGGCGCTCGGCGCCGACGACCCGCTGCTCTTCGGGTCGCGTCTCGCCGCCCAGTACGACATCGCGCGCGAGCACCACGGCTTCGACGATGCCGAACTGGCCGAGCTGGCGCGGCAGTCGATCCGCGGCTCGGCCGCCCCCGTCGACGTACGGGAGAAGCTGCTGTCCGGGGTCGACGCCTGGCTGACCGCCCCTACAGGCTGACGCCGACCGTCACCGGTTCGTTGACCAGCGTGATCCCGAAGGCGTCCCGCACTCCGGCGACGACCTCGCGGGCGAGGGCCAGCAGGTCCTCGGTGGTCGCGCCACCGCGGTTGGTGAGGGCGAGGGTGTGCTTGGTGGAGATGCGGGCCCGGCCCTCTCCGTAGCCCTTGGTGAAGCCGGCCTTGTCGATGAGCCAGGCGGCGGAGGTCTTCACGTGGCCGTCGCCCGTCGGGAAGGCGGGCGGGGCGGTGTCCGGCCCGAGGCGGTCGGCCACGCGCGCGTGGAAGGCCGCGAACTCCTCGTCGGTGAGGATCGGGTTGGTGAAGAAGGATCCGGCCGACCAGCTGTCGTGGTCCTCGGGGTCGAGCACCATGCCTTTGCCCGCGCGGAGCTTCAGGACCGTCTCGCGGGCGGCCGCCGCGGGGACGCGCTCGCCCGCCTCGACGCCGAGCGCGCGGGCCGTCTCGGGGTACTTCAGGGGGGCGCTCATCCCCTGCGCGTCCTCCAGTTCGAAGCGGACCCGCAGGACCACGAAGCGCTCGGGGTCGGCCTTGAAGCGGCTGTGGCGGTACGAGAAGTCACACTCGGCGTTCGGAATGACGACCGTCTCGCGCGTCTTTCGGTCGTACGCGACCACTTCGGTGATCGTGGACGACACTTCCTGGCCGTACGCCCCCACGTTCTGGATCGGCGTCGCGCCCGCGGAGCCGGGGATCCCGGCGAGGCACTCGATGCCCGCGAGGCCCGCCTCGACGGTGCGGGCGACCGCGTCCGTCCAGGTCTCGCCGGCCGCCAGCTCCAGCCTCGTACCGTCGAGTTCGAAGCCTTGGGTGGCGATGCGCAGGGCGGTCCCGTCGAAGCCATTGTCGCCGATGACCAGGTTCGAGCCGCCGCCGATGAGCAGCAGCGGGGTGCCGGTGTCGTCGGCCTCGCGGACGGCGGCGATCACCTCGGCGTCGGTCGTCGCGGTGATCAGGCGGGTCGCGGGGCCACCGAGACGGAAGGTGGTCAGCGGGGCGAGGGGGGCGTCGTGGAGTTCCTGCACGTGCTCAAGAGTACGAGAACGGCCCCGCCGGTCCCGGCGGGGCCGTGTCCGTACGAGCGGTCAGGCGTCGACCCGGGCGTCCTGGCGCCCCAAGCGCACCTCCTGGCCGGACGCGGGCACGCCGGTCTTCTGACGGCCGGGGATGCACAGCACGGCCACCGCGGCGAGGACCACCATCGCGGCACCCACCCACAGCGCGGGCTCCAGGCCGTCCACGAAGTTCCACGGGGAGCCGTAGCCGCCGTGGGCCGAGAAGATCGAGGACATCACGGCGATGCCGAGGGCGCCGCCGACCTCGCGCAGCGCGTTGTTGGCGCCGGAAGCGATGCCCTGCTCGTGCGGCCGGACGCCGGACATGACCAGGTTGGAGGCGGGGGCGAAGAACAGGGACATGCCGATACCGCTGATGATCAGGGCCGGGAGTTGCACGGTGTACGCGGCGTCGGGCGCGACCACGACGGCGTACCAGCCGAGGCCGGTGGCCTGGAGGAAGAGCCCTGCGGCGACGACAGGGCGGCCGCCGAACCGGTCGGAGAGGTAGCCCGCGAGGGGTGAGACGAGCATCGGCATGCCGGTCCAGGGCAGCATCCGCAGCCCCGCCTCGGTGGGCGAGTAGCGGAGGACGATCTGCATGTACTGGCTGAGCAGGAAGATCGAGCCGAACATCCCCAGGAACATCAGCAGGCTCGCGGCGTTGATGCCGGAGAACGCCAGGCTGCGGAAGAGGCGCATCGGCAGCATCGGCGCCTTGTGGCGTATCCCGTGGCGCACGAAGCCGCCGAGCAGCGCGGCGCCCGCGACGAGGCTGCCGAGTACGGTGACGCCGGTCCAGCCGTCGAGGGGCCCGCGGATCAGGGCGTACACGATTCCGAAGAGGCCGCCGCTGGCGAGCAGGGTGCCCGTGATGTCGAGGCGCGCTCCGGGGGCGTGCGACTCGGCGAGGCGGAAGCGGGCGAGCGGTAGCAGGGCCAGGCCGAGCGGAACGTTCAGCCAGAAGATCCACTGCCAGGAGGCGTGCTCGGTGAGGCTGCCCCCGATGAGTGGGCCGCTAGCGACCGCGAGGCCGTTGACGGCGCCCCATATTCCGTACGCCATTCCACGCTTGGCCTCGGGCACGGCGGCCGTCAGGAGGGTCAGCGTGAGCGGCATCATGATCGCGGCGCCGACGCCCTGTACCGCGCGGGCGGCGATCAGGGCCTCGATGCCGGGTGCGAGGGCCGCTGCGGCGGAGGCCCCGGTGAAGACCGTGAGGCCGATGACGAAGAGCTTGCGGCGGCCGAAGCGGTCGCCCAGGGCCGCGCCGAACATGAGGAGCACGGCGAAGGTGAGGGTGTAGGCGCTCACCGTCCACTCCAGGTCGTGCAGCCCTCCCCCGAGGTCCTCGCGGATGGACGGCAGGGCGGTGGTGACGACGAGGTTGTCGAGAGCCGCCATGAATCCGGCGGCGCTGGTGATGACCAGGGCCCAGGCCGCTCCCCCGGCCCGCGCGGTCTTCTGTGGCATTGCTTCCCCCTGTGGGCGGTTGATTGGTTAGTTATTGATTACTAACTTTCGCGGGCGCGAAGAAACGCACCTCCTGCGGGACGGTCGTGACCTACTCCGAGGACTGCACCGAGTGATCGAAGCCGTTCCACACGCGGTGATCGGGCCGGTAGCCCAACGACACCAGGACATTGATCAGCATCCCGTACGCGAGGAATGTCGTCCCCTCGTCGATGTCGGCACCCAGAGCCAGGCTGACCGTGTCGTACATCTCCATCCAGGCGGCGCGCAGCGCCTCGCCGAACTCCCGGTCCCCGGACGCCTCCGCGGAGGCCACCGCGACGTACATCTGCATCTGCATGAGCAGCTTGTCCGGGTCATCGGCGATGAGCGCCCGATAGGCCTCCCCCATGGCATGCGCGGCCTCCTCCGCCTCCAGCCCTTCGGATGCCCGCCTGAAGACCTCGGTGATCTCCTGGCTGCATCGCAGGGACGCGGCGAGGAAGATGGCCTGCTTGCTCGGGAAGAGGCGGAAGAGGTACGGCTGGGAGACGCCCACGCGCTTGGCGATCACCTCGGTGGAGGTGCCCTTGTAGCCGCCGCGCGCGAATTCGACCATCGCCGCGCGGATGACGCTCTCGCGCCGCTCCTCTGCGCTCATCCTGACCATGCGAGTAAGTTAGTGGCCAATCACTAAGCAGGTCAAGGGGCATGGTCGGGGGACGTACAGGTAAGGGGCGCTCCTCAATGGAGGGCGCCCCTTACCGCGTATCCGTGAACGGCCAACCGTCAGGCCAGCTGCACGACCGCCCGCGACATGCCGAGGACCTTCTGGTCCGCGCTCTTAGCGAGCAGGTCGACCCGGACGCGCCTGTCGTCCAGCTTGGCCGCGACCTTGGCGCCGACCTCTATGGTGGCGCCCTTGTCGTCGTTGGGGACGACGACCGGCTTGGTGAAGCGCACGCCGTACTCGACGACCGCTCCCGGATCGCCCACCCAGTCGGTCACGACACGGATCGCCTCGGCCATGGTGAGCATGCCGTGCGCGATGACGTCGGGGAGGCCGACCTCGACCGCGAACTTCTCGTTCCAGTGGATCGGGTTGAAGTCCCCCGAGGCGCCCGCGTACTGGACGAGCGTGGCGCGCGTCACGGGAAAGGTCTGGGCCGGCAGCTCGGTGCCGACTTCGACGTCGTCGTAAGAAATCTTCGCCGTCATCGCTTCAGGCCCCCTCTGCCGCGGGCTCCGCCGCACGCGCGACGAGCTTCGTCCAGGCGGTCACGACGTGCTCCCCGGCTTCGTCGTGGACCTCGCCGCGGACGTCCAGGATGTCGTTGCCCGCGAGCGACTTGATGCTCTCGATCGTCGAGGTGACCGTGAGCCGGTCCCCCGCGCGCACCGGGCGGGTGTAGGCGAACTTCTGGTCGCCGTGCACGACGCGGCTGTAGTCGAGTCCCAGCTGCGGGTCCCGGAACACCTCACCCGCGGCCTTGAAAGTGATCGCGAACACAAAAGTCGGCGGGGCGATCACATCGGGGTGACCGAGTGCCTTGGCGGTTTCCCTGTCGGTGTACGCGGGATTGGCGTCCCCCACCGCCTCGGCGAACTCGCGGATCTTCTCCCGGCCGACCTCATAAGGATCAGTGGGCGGATAGGACCGCCCCACGAAGGACTGGTCGAGCGCCATGGACTCGGTACCTCCTGTGGTTGGTTTCGTAAAAAACGACGCGAGGCCGCCCCCACAAACGGGGACGGCCTCGTGTACGAGCCTGTGTGTCAGCGCGTTTCGCGGTGAGCAGTGTGCGAGTTGCAGCGCGGGCAGTGCTTCTTCATCTCAAGACGGTCCGGGTCGTTACGCCGGTTCTTCTTGGTGATGTAGTTCCGCTCCTTGCACTCCACGCAGGCCAGCGTGATCTTCGGGCGGACGTCGGTGGCAGCCACGTGAGTGCTCCTTGACGGACGGATGGACGGATGAACGCATACAAGAGTAGCCGATCGAAGGACCGACCCCACAATCGGCTACCAGGAGTAGCGGTGACCGGACTTGAACCGGTGACACAGCGATTATGAGCCGCTTGCTCTACCGACTGAGCTACACCGCTGCGATGCCGGATCCCCTCGCCCGAAAGGCGAGGATCACTCGACATCAGAGCCCCAATGCGGAATCGAACCGCAGACCTTCTCCTTACCATGGAGACGCTCTACCGACTGAGCTATTGGGGCGAGCGATGAAGACATTACACGGTTGGTCGCCGATCGCCCAAATCCGTTTCGCCAGGGCCGTCCGGGGGGATCTGGAGGGCCGCCTCAGAGGTCTCCGAATGCCTCGTCCGTGCTGTGACGCCACACCGATTCGGCTCGTGACAGCCCGCCGGTACGGCTCGTGGCACCACACCGGTACGACTATTGCGCTCCTCCTCGAAGCGGACGTTTCGCCGTCCTAGGCTCGGCACACGCTGCGTGATCTTGACGCCCCGAACGACAGCAGCCGCCCCCGAACACCAGGAGCGCGATGCCCGACAGCCAACCGCAGCAGCCCCACTCCTCCGGCTCCTCCGGTTCCTCCGGTTCCGACCCCACGGCCGACTCAGGGTCCCTGCTGCTCTGCGGCGCCCGGCTCACCGACGGCAGGACCGTGGACGTCCGGCTCGGCGGCGGGCGCATCGAGGCGGTCGGCACGGTCGGCAGCCTGGCCGCGCACGCCGCGCGCGTGGACCTCGCCGGTTATCTGCTGCTGCCGGCCGCCGCCGAGCCGCACGCCCACGGTGACACCGCGCTGTCGGCGGACGTGCCGGGCCCGGTCTCGTACGACGTCCCCGACGTGCAGCGCAGGGCCACGGAGGCGGCTCTGCTCCAGCTCGGGCACGGCGCGACGGCCCTGCGGTCGCATGTGCGGATCGGGGACGTCCAGGGGCTCGGCCCGATGGAGGCCGTGCTCCAGGCGCGGCGCTCGCTGCGGGGGCTGGTCGATCTGACAGCCGTCGCGGTGCCGCGGCTGCTGACCGGCGCCGCGGGTGCCGACGGGCTCGCGATGCTGCGGGACGCGGTGAAAATGGGCGCCTCCGTAGTGGGCGGTTGCCCGGATCTCGACCCCGATCCGACGGGGTACGCGGAGGCGGTCCTGGAGCTTGCCGCCGAGCACGGCTGCCCCGTCGACCTGCATACGGACGGTGACGATCCGGCACGGCTCGGGCGGCTCGCGGCGATGGCGGCCGGGGTGCGGGCCGGGGTGACGATCGGCCCGTGCGGCGGCCTCGGGCGGCTGCCGAAGGAGCTGGCCGCGCGCGCCGCCGAGCAGCTGGCGGCGGCCGGTGTGACCGTGATCTGCCTGCCCCAGGGCGGCTGCGGCAGCGCGGAGCGACGTGGGCTCGCGCCGGTGCGGCTGCTGCGGTCGGCCGGGGTGCGGGTAGCTGCGGGGAGCGGGGCGATGCGGGACGTGTCGAACGCCGTGGGGCGGGGGGATCCGCTGGAGGCCGCGTATCTGCTGGCCTCGCGGTGCGGGCTGCGCCCCGAGGATGCCTACGACGCGGTGAGCGGGGCGGCACGGACGGCCATGGGCCTGCCCGAGATCCGGGTGGAGGCGGGCTTCCCCGCCGAGCTGCTCGCAGTACGCGGCGACCGGCTCGCGGGCGCGCTGTCGCTCGCTTACAGCCGGATCGTGGTGCACCGGGGACGCGTGGTGGCGCGGACCAGCGCGGTACGTGAGTACTGCGACTCGGCCGCCGCCGTGGCCCTGGACCTGCCGCGCCAGGGGCGGGCCAAGGAAGGCGAGCCGGGGCGGCCGAGAGGGGACGAGGCGTCGCCTTGAGGGTGACGATTCGAGAGGGGGGCGTCGCCTTGAGGGCCAGGCGGGGTGGGCGGCCCGCGATGGGGTCGGGACCTCCGCGTGCGGCGAACGCGTCCGTGCTGCCGTACGGTCGGAGACATGCGCATTGTCATCGCTGGAGGTCATGGTCAGATCGCGCTGCGGCTCGAGCGTCTGCTCGCCGCGCGTGGTGACGAGGTCGCCGGGCTGATCCGCGACGCCGGGCAGGAAGCCGATCTGCGCGAGGCCGGTGCCGAACCGGTGCTGTGCGACCTGGAGTCGGCGTCGGTCGACCAGGTCGCCGAGCACCTGCGCGGCGCCGACGCGGCGGTCTTCGCGGCGGGCGCGGGACCGGGCAGCGACGTCGCCCGCAAGAACACCGTGGACCGGGGCGCCGCCGTGCTCTTCGCGGACGCGGCGGAGCGGGCCGGGGTGCGGCGGTACATCGTCGTGTCGTCGATGGGCGCGGACCCGGCGCACCAGGGCGACGAGGTCTTCGACGCGTATCTGCGGGCCAAGGGCGAGGCGGACGTGAACGTACGCGCGCGTGCCGCTCTGGACTGGACGATCCTGCGTCCCGGGATGCTGACGGACGACGCGGGCACGGGTCTCGTACGCCTGGAGGCGTCGACCGGGCGGGGGCCGATCCCGCGCGACGACGTCGCCGCGGTGCTCGCGGAGCTTCTGGAGACGTCGGCGACGGCCGGCCTGACGCTGGAACTGGTCAGCGGTTCGGTGCCGGTGTCGGTGGCGGTCAAGTCCGTCGCGGGGAACTGAAACGTTCAGGCCGCCCCCGGCGCACGATCCACGGGTCCGGATGGGCCCCCGCGAAGCCTGGGAGGCCCTGAGGCCGCCCAGGAGGCCTTGACGCCGTGACGCCGCCCGGGAAGGCCCTGAGGGCCCCTCAGGCGCGCTCAGAACAGCGGGAGCTGGCCCGGCAGGTCCGGGACCGTGTAGCCGTCCAGGGCGGGCTGCGCGGCGCCCAGCTGGGCGTGCCGACGGGACCCCGGACAGGAGACCAGGTCGCCGGTGGCGCGCGAGCCCGGCGGGTCGTGACGGGCGAACCGCCCGCCTACGACGGCGATCTCGCGGCGGCACTCCGGGCAGTTTCTGCGACGGGACGACATGGTCCCATTTTGAGCCCTGCGGACCTCGGCGGCGCCCGCGCTCCAACTCGGCCCCCTATTTGTCAAGTTGGGCGATGCCTCCGAGCGCTCCGCCCTATCCTGCCCCGAAGGCGACGTGCACATCGCGCCGCATGGACGCCTCGGAGGGCTGATGGAACCCGCCGTGATCGGAGCTCGGCTCGCGTCGAGCATCGTGGGGCCGCTGGTCAGGAAACTGTTCGTATCCGAAGGTCCCGGGGCCGACCTGGTGGACCGGCCCGTGGCCGTATCCGGTCTCGTCTCCTTCCGGGGCGAGAAGCGGACGCTCTCCGACAAGGACCTGTACAAGATCGCGGAAGAGCTGGTCAGGCGCGCCGCCCACTCGACAGGCGTCGAGGACGAACTGCCTTCCTTCGAGAAGCGGGCCGTCGTCCACGCCGTCACCGATTCACTGCGTTCTCTCGGGACGCTCGCGATGGACGACGTCCAGGCCGTGCGCCTCGGTCATCTCGCGCTCTCCAGGCAGCTGCGCGCCCAGAACAGGACGGCCACGCTCGGCCTGTCCCACGACGCCGTCACGCTGCATGCCGGCGTGATGGACACCGCATGCCTGCACATTCTGAACTTCTTCACCCAGCGGTCCACGTTCGTGCCGCGCACACTCCTCGAACAGAGCCGCGGCATCGAGGAGCTGACCCGGAAGATCGATGCTCTGATCACCCGGTCGCCGCCGCCCGCGGACGGTCCCTTCGAGAAGCGGTACGCGCACTACATCGCCGCCAAGCACGGCAAGTTGAGCATCTTCGGTCTCGACCTGTCCGGGGCTCCGGAGAGCTGGCGACTCGACGTGGCCTATCTCCGCCTGGACGCGGCCGTCGACGCGCTGAGTCCCGTCCCCACGGTGGTCTCGGCCGACCATGTCCTCGCGGGCCGCGACCGCGTGCTCCTGCGCGGCGTGGCGGGCTCGGGGAAGACCACCCTCATTCAGTGGCTGGCGGTGTCCACGGCGAAGAAGTCGCTCAACGAACAGTTGCTCTACCTCTATGGGCTCGTACCGTTCGTGCTGCCCCTGCGCACGCTGACGCGCAGCGGTGCCCCGCTTCCCGCCCCCGACGGATTCCTGTCCGCGGTGGACTGCCCGATCGCCGGGAGCCAGCCGCCCGGGTGGATCGACCGGGTGCTGCAAGCCGGCCGGGGGCTCATCCTGATCGACGGGATCGACGAGATTCCCGAGGACGACCGCGGTGACGCCCGCCGCTGGCTTCGCGAACTCCTCAGCGCCTACCCGGACAACCGTTGGCTCGTCACCTCCAGGCCGTCGGCCGTACGGGAACGCTGGCTGGCCGAGGACGACTTCGCCGAGCTGGACCTGGCCCCCATGAACCGGGACAACATCGCCGAGTTCATCCATCGATGGCACAAGGCCGCCGGCATCAGCGATCAGTACGCCACCGAGTTGCTCCGTGCGATCCGGGCCCAGCAGGACCTGAGCGGGCTCGCGGTCAACCCCCTGATGTGCGGCCTGATCTGCGCCCTGCACCAGGACCGCCGCGGCTATCTGCCCGACGGCCGCAAGGAGATCTACGACGCGGCCCTGTCCATGCTGCTCTTCCGGCGTGACCGCGAACGCGGAGTCCTCAAATCCGGCCCGATCCACATCAGCGAGGCCGAACACATCCAGCTCATCCAGAAACTGGCCTACTGGATGATCCGCAACGGCCGCTCCGAGATGAACCGCACCGACGCGGTGGAGCTGCTGCGCCGCGTCCTGCCGGCCATGCCCAAGGTCGCGGAGCAGGGCACGCCGGAAGCCGTGTACCGGCATCTGCTCGTCCGCAGCGGTCTGCTCCGGGAGCCGAGTGCGAACTCCATGGACTTCGTCCACCGGACGTTCCAGGACTACCTGGGAGCCAAGGCGGCGGTCGAAGGGCTCGACTTCGACTTCCTCATCGCCAACGCGCACCTGGACCAGTGGGAGGACGTCATCAGGATGGCCGTCGCCCACGCGCGGCCCACGGAGCGGACCCACCTCCTGACGGGCCTCATCAGGCGCGAGAACACCTCACGGCAGGGCCGGGACCGTCTCCATCTCCTCGCGGCCGCCTGCCTGGAACACGCCACAGAGCTGGATCCCGCGGTGCGAGCCGAGGTCCAGGAGCGAGCCGCCGCGCTGATCCCGCCGCGTTCGACGGACCGGGCCCGCGCCCTGGCCGCGATCGGCCCTGTCGTACTCGAACTGCTGACCGGCCCTCGGGAACTCCCGCCGCGCCCGGCCGCCCTGGACCCCTTCGCCACGGACGAGCAGAAGGCCGAGGCGGCGGCGGCCGAAGCCGCGTACCAGGCGGTGGCGGATGAGGCGTACTTCACAGTGCTCACGGCGACGCCCATCGCGACCGACGCCGCCGTCCAGGTGCTCGCCCTGTACCGCGACCACCCGGACCTGCGGGTGCGCAGCGAACTCGCACAGGCGTGGAGCAGGTACGACACCGACCTGTACGGCCAGGAAGTCGTCGCCCACCTCGCCGAGGACGGCCTCTACTTCCCCGTGTCGAACCTGCGGGAACTCTCCGCGCTGCGGAGTTTCGGCGGCCGTTCCCGCATCAAGATCACCGGGGAGTTCGCCGTCGACGAGTTCATCGCCACGTGCCCGAGCCAGCGCCTCACCCACCTCTGGGTCGAGTCCGACATGGGACCCGCCTGGGACTGGCTGAGCCACTTCCCCGCACTGCGTGTACTCACCATTGAGACACTCCATCCGAGCATCGACCTCAGCACTCTGGAGAGGGTGCGCTCCCTGCTCACGCTCCGCGTCCCGGAAGACGCCGAACTCGTCGGCTCGCATCTGCTTCCGGAGTCCACGAAGGTCGTACGGGGCTGCCCCAGTACCGCGTGAGGCCGCGCGGAACGAAGAAACCCCCTCCGATCTACGTTTCCGCAGGTCGGAGGGGGTTTACCTTCATGTGGCGGCGCCAGGATTCGAACCTGGGAAGGCTGAGCCGGCAGATTTACAGCGGGCCGCTCCCAACCTGGTTGACCTGGCAAGAAGACCAGCGGCGCCCCACTGGGGGGACGCCTGGGGGAAGCGCGCCACAAGCGGCCCTCCGACTTCACTCTGTCGATCGACCACATTCGCTGCCCCCCCCACGAGGTCGTAACCAGGCGCTTCTAAACGATCTCCGTAGGTGAGGTCAAGTGCCGCCCTCTCACGCTACGCCTTCACCATGACTTTGGATCATGGCTGTGATTCCGATGAGGTGCTTTCATCTCCGCACCCACCTCTGACAAACACACACAAGTCATTCCGATTACGGATGGCCAGGGTCCGCACCTAGCACCGATTGTGTTTCGCAAAGTTGACCACTGGGTAAGACCAGATCTCTGGCCACTTGGGGGGTTTGATGGATTCACAGCTCATGGCTGCCCTACTGGGTGGCACTGGTGTAGCCACAGGCGGACTTATCGCTGGTGCGTTCAGCCTCCTGAAAGGGCGACAGGAGAACGCCACTCAGGAGCGCAAGCATCAATTGGACGAGAATTCACGGCACCGAGATGTACGCAGGGATATCTATGCCCAGTTCCTAAAGAAGGCGGGACAAGTATCTGAGCTAGAAGCAAAGAGGCTTCATGACGCCGAGCAACGAGTGACACTGAGGGAGATCAGAAGGGCAGGAAACGTAGAGCACAAGGAATACACAGATCAGTACGCAGCACCCTTGCAAGACGCTACGGGAGAGCTGATCGGGCTCGCGTTTCTAGTGGAACTGGAAGGCCCCGAACGCCTTGTACCGCTGGCCCAATCTGTCGTCGTGGTCCACAGAGAAGTGCAGGAGATAATTCAGAAAAACAGAGCCGCCCATGGTCCAGGAGTTGGAGAGGCATACAGGCAGGAACTCCAGGACGCAGAGAGAGCGCGAGTATTTAGGGAGCGAGACTTCATCCAGGCGGCACGGAGTACCTTGCAACCTGGAATCGGTTGAGAGCTAGTCCTCAGACGTTCGCCCACCCCCAGTCGCCGACCCACCTGCATCCAGTGACCAATCCTTGGTGGGGATGAGGCGACTTGTAGACGTACGACCGTTGGACAGCAAGACACGAAAGCGAAGATGATCCCCGCGAGTAGCGCTTCTCCTAGAAACTGTGAAGCGGTAGATCGTGCCATCAAGGGCAGGAATTACCGGGGCCACGGTCCCCCATCTGTTTTGTGGATCGAACCCCCTACTGCCCTTCACCAACTGAAATTTCCGCTTGCTGTATCTCGACTCATAACGGCAGAGTTCAACACGTTCAAGGGTCACGGGAGTCATGCCATTATTGATAAGTCGAAGAACGAAGGTGTGATTGACCTCTTTTTTCTCCGACTGAGACACCAATGCGTTGGTATTGGTACGCCATAGCCGAACCTGAATCTTGGGCCGGACACGCCTGAACGTGCGATACGATACGAGCGCATTTACTCCCGTGATCGCTGCGCTTGCTGACGACACCACGATCGCAATCTCAGGTAGCTCCATCTACCTCCTCCTCCAGATCATCAAACGAGCCTTCTGCGCTAAATGTGTTTCCCTTCCGAGTCACATACGCACAGTCGGTGACCGCTCGCCGGAGTCGACAGACATCCGTACTCGACGCAGCATTGCAATTGCGATCCGTCACCGTTAGCCAAGATACGGACGCGCGCGGTGCTCCAAAAAGTGCCGGAGCCTGAGCCGCTGCGTGTGGTGCATGGGCAGCTCCTCAAGCTCCTCTGGCCGGACAAAACGGAGCTCTGTCGACTCATTGGAGATCGCGAGCCGACCACCGACGGTTCGAGCCGTGAAGCAGACGTTGAACTGTCGCCGGACCTCGCCGTCCGTGTACTCGATGATGTGCTTCGGGTCGGTGTACGTGCCGACCAGGCCCGTGATCTCGACGTCGAGGCCGGTCTCCTCCTTGACCTCACGGACCGCCGTACCGGGCAGTGAATCGGTGAGGTCCATGCCGCCTCCTGGCAACGCCCAAAGGTCGTTGTCCCGGCGGCGTTGAAGCAGGATGCGCCCCTCTTCGTCGGTGACGACCGCTGAGGCCGCGACAACCATGCTGTTCGGCTTCGGGGCGTTGGGGTCGTCGTAGTACTCGGTGCGCGCCATGGTCACTCCTCCTGCTGTACCGGCTTCGCCGTTGCCCAGACCGCGTCGAAGCTCTGCCCGTAGGTGTCGAACATGCCGCCTTCCCCGTTACGGCGGAGGTGCCACACCGGCGCACCGTACGCGTTCGCTCCCCAGACGTGGGCGTTGACCAACAGCTGGTCGTCGGCGCGGTACAAGGAGTTGTAGAGCGTCGTTTCGTGGGTCCTTATCTCGATGCCGGATACCCCAACGAGAGGGCGGTAGTGCATGAGGGCCAGTCGGCACCGGGACTCGATGCCGTGCCCGAACCGCTCCTCCTGGCCGCGCGCTTGAACGTTCGGGCTTTCGGCATCGCCTACTGCGATACGTACGGAGCAGCCCTCGGCGGCTCGTTCGCGCAGCAGATCGTTGAGCCGCGGGTATGCCTCGTGCAGGAAGACGGCCGCGTAGACCAGGACGTCGATGCGCTCGCGGGCCTGGGTCATCATGTCGACGAACGCGGATACGGGCAGGTCGGCTCGTTGCTCGTAGAGGGCGACGAGTTCCGGGCTGATCGCGCGGGCGGCGCGGGCCTGTCGAAGCGCCGGCCAGAGTGCGTGCACGTCTTCTCCTAGGGCTTCAGCTGCCTCCATAGCTGTGGCACGGCGCGGCGTACGGCCCAGATTTACCCATCGCTCAACCGACTTGGGGTCGACCTCAACGGCCTTAGCGAGTCCGGCGTACGTCCAGCCTCCGGCCGCCATGACGGCTCGTAGTCTCTCGTTCTGCATGAGTCTCCCCCTGAGTCTCGGGACGGCACTAGGGACGTTTTACCCGACGCGGGACGTCCCGAAGTGGGGTTTGGGGGTTGTTCCAAGGTCCCCCCTGTTGACCCGATGCTTCTGCGCACGAGCACGGACGGATACCGACTGCTTACGGGGCGACGCGGACGCTCCGATCTGGCGTCAATCCGCTCCGTCAGCGAGTAGGAGGCAGAAGTGATCGACGACGCGTCCCTTCCGGCTGTCGGCACCCTCATGGTCGATACGCGCACTGGCAAGACGGGCATAGTCACGGGACACGAAGGCCCGTACGTGCAGCTTCGTCCGTCTGGTGGGGGCACCGAGTGGGACGTCCCTCCCGACGCACTTCGACAACCCACCCAATCCGAAGGGATGAGCTCCAAAGTGGCGGTCGCCAACAGGCGGTGGGGACTGTGAGCCCCCGGGCGGTTCTGAGGTTCGAAAATTGGACCCTCGAACCCGACGTCGAGCCCGACTCGGAGCCAGTCACCTACGCCATGCAGTGCGCCGTGGACGAGGAGACCTCGCCCGCCAGTGAGGACTGGGTGGCACCACAGGACTGGGTCCTGAAGCACTGCGGCAAGCATCCCTCCCACCACACCTACCGCGAGATCATCACGCGCCCCTGGCGGGCCTGGAGGCGGCCTTGATACGACGAGCGATCACGTGGTTGGGGCAGTTCACCGGGCCGCTGATGATCATCATGATCTCCGGCTCCTGCGGCCTGGTCATCGGCTTCACGCTGGCGACCGGCGCCCTGCCTCTCTGAACCCTCACCCGACAACAAAAGACCGGACCACCCCTCAGCCTGGACAGCATTCCGGGTGGTCCGGTCGAGGAATCCCTGTTCAGGACCCCGGTGCCGATGGTACCGGGGTGATCGGCGTGCCCGAACGCGGGTTCGGCTGCAACCCCGGCTCCACACAGTCGAGTCGGAGAGGAAACAACATTGCGGCGCGGCCCGTGCATCCCCAGTTCTGACCTCAGCCACCGAAAGTCAGCCACGACGGCGGGGCGGCCGAACGAGCACCCGCCACGTATGCCTCCAGCAACCCCGTCCCGGTCTCAGCCACGCTGCCTCAATGCGTCACGGCCCTCGCCGTCGACCGGCCTTGGCGTTGCGGACGCGGCCTCGGTTCGGCGCTCGTCGGCCTGGTCCTGGTGCTCGAAGTGGTCGAGTTGCTTCCTGGTCCCCTCGACCGCTTCGGCGTTGTTGCGCGCTGAGTGGCGGGGGGCCGCCGGAGCGGTGGCGGAGACATGGAGCGGCGGCGGCCCCCGGCCGCCAGCGCGCGCGGCACGCCGCAGGCGGGCCGCCTTGATCCAGTAAAGAAACTCTGAACAGCTCCGCTGCGCTCGGGCTCGCGCAGCACGCACCGATGGCATGGCAGCGAACGGGGAGACATGTCCGACCAGGTAAGCCAGATAGAAGGGGAGTTGAGCGTCATTCACAGCCCGGAGTCCGCAGAGGTGTCTGCTCTGGTCCGTGAGATCACGGCCATGGTGGCCAGGCTCAGCCGTGAGACGCGGGAGCTACGGCACGAGGTGGCACGACTCAGGACCGCGGATCGCGTCGAGCCTTCTTCAGCTCCTCGACTTCCCGGCGCAACTCCTGATGCTCGGCGCTGAGTACGCGGATCTCGTCGCGCAACGCGGTGAGCACTTCAGCGAGGGAGGGCGGGGCCGTTTCCGAAGTCCGGGGCTCGCTGCCCTCGCTCTCGCCGTCCGCTGGCTCACGCTCGGGGTCGTTGGCCAGGTACCAGGCGGGCGGGGTGTAGTCGATGGCGAATTCGCCCGCGCTGTCGGCGACGGCCACATCAGCGACGAAGCTGCCGCGGCCGTGAATGGTGTAGATCAGCCCCTCGTCCCGCAGCACGTTCAGAGCGCTTCTCGCGGTCATGTTGGCGACCCCGAAGCGCTCTTGCAGCTCGCGGACGGGCGGCATCTGCTCACCGGGCTTGAAGCGGCCTTGCATGATCTCGCGCCGGAGCTCGTCGGCTGCGTGCTGATACGGCGGCCGGCGGTCCTGCTTCTTGTCTGGCGCGGGAGTCATGCCCTCAGAGTAGCCATCCCTAGCTGCCCTAGCACACCCCGCTGACATAGGTCACTACATACCTAGCTCACCCTTCATACTTGACAGTGCTAGGTCACCGAGGTTCTATAGATCGCACCTCACCGCCTCGTGGTGAGGCTTCTACCGAAGGGACTCAACTGTCATGGCTCGTATCCGTGTTGGCCTGCTCCCGACCGCCGCGTTCATGGTCGGCACCCTGCCGGTGCCCAAGTACGCGGACGCCGAGAAGACCCAGTTCGCGACCGACCGTGAGACAGGCGCGAAGTTGATGACGATCACCCTCTTCTTCATGGAGGAGGACCGCGCCGAGGCCCTGAAGATCACCGTTCCGGAGACCGGGCTCCCCAACGGCCTCAAGCCGGGACTGCCGGTGAAGCCGGTGGAACTGTTCGCCACCCCGTGGGCCCGCATCTTCAACGGCTCGCTGGCGGACGGCATCGCCTACCGCGCCGACCGCATCGACCTCCTCACCCCCGCCCCGGCCGCCGACGCGGCGTGAGCAGCCCCGCCCTCCGGTCCGGCGCTGAACGCGACCATCCGTCGCCTCACGCCGGGCCGGGCGCCCGCCCCAGTGCACTGCCCTTCCTCGACTACTCCAAGGAGCAATGAATGTCCGTGCAGGAGGTGTTCGGCATAGCCCCGCTCGTCGTACAGCTCGGCCTCGCCGTGATGGCCGTGTGGGCCGTGGTGTGGGTGGTCCGCTACGTGCGTGCCGACGCCATGACCCGACAGTCCATCCGTCAGGCCGTGCGCGTGCGGTGGGGCTGGAGGCGGCTCGCGCCCATGCTGAAGCTGTCGGTCACGGACAAGACTCCGACCGCGCTGGCATCTATGGCCAACACGACCAACAGGCCGGTCAAGCCCCGCGTGCTGATTCCGGCTCTGAAGGTCCGGCACGACGCGTACGGGGTGATCGCTCGGGCGACGTGCCTGCCCCGTGTCGGTCTCGAACAGTTCCAGAAGGCGGCTCCGCACCTGGCCGACGCCTGGGGCTGCACACGGGTCGCGGTCACCCAGGACAAGCCCGGACAGGTCGTCATCCGTGGTGTCCGCCTCGACCCGCTGAAGATCCCTACCGAGCATCACCCGACGGGTGAGGTGCCGGACGAGATCGCCCGGTGGGACCTGGGCGTGGACGAGTACGCGCAACCGGTGTCCGTGGACCTGACCCAGGTGCCCGGCGTGACTGTGGCTGGCCTTCCAGGCTTCGGGAAGACCTCGCTCATCAACCGTCTGATCTGCGACTGGGCACCTTCGCCCACGGTGCAGTTTGTGTGTGCCGACGGCAAGGTATCGACCGCCCGGGAGGGGGACTACGCCCACCTCGTGAAGCGGATGTTCGCCTTCGTCGGTGACGACCTCGAAGAGGCCAACGCCCTCTTCCGGCGCCTGGTGGACCTGCGCCGTGCCCGCGTCTCGGCCGCCGAACGCGTCCTGGGCGTCCAGAGCATGTGGGAGGTCGGGCCGTCCGCGACATGGCCGCTCGTCGTCGTGATCATCGACGAAGCGCACACCTACTTCCGCGACCACAAGGGCAGCGACCCCAAAACGAAAAAGCTGGCCGCTCTCGCCGCCGAGAACGCCCGGCTCGTCGAGGACCTGGTCAAGAAGGGCCGCAGCACGGGCATCCTCACCATCCTTGCCACCCAGAAGTCCACGGGCGACGCCATCCCCACGTTCATCCGCGACGTGTGCCCCATCGGCCTGTCCTTCGCCCAGAAGACCGCAGAAGCGGCCGTGGCCGCCCTCGGCGAGGACATCCGGGAGTGGCCCGACGCCAACCCGATCAATCTTCAGGACCGCTCCTACGTCGGCGTGGTCTCCATGAACCACCAGTCGCAACCCGGCTTCACCCGCATCCGCACCCCCTACGTCTCCGGCAGGGACAGCGCGGCCATCGCCGAGCAGACAGCCCATCTCACCGCCGACCCGGCCGACTTGCTCGCCGCCTGCCTCCCCGGCCTCGACCTCACCAAGCCGGGCCCGGGGGACACCACCCCGCCCATGGCGGCCTGACCGGCCACACCACCCGTCGCGTCCTCGCCCGGAAGGAGGTGAACACCCATGACTGAGGACCGCATCACTCAGCGCACCATCACAGCCGTGATGATCGTGATCGCCGCCCTGGCGTTCGTCTTCTCCTTCGGCAACGTCTGGTCCCTGGCCCTGCGCCTGGGCGTCCCCGCCCCCATCGCCCCGCTCATCGCACCGATGGTGGACCTCTCCGTGGTCGGCCTCCTCGTAGCCCTGCGCTATCTCTCCCTGCGCGGCATCCCGCCCGAGCAGACGACGGCCGCCACCCGCCTCATGCACGTCTCCGGCCTGCTGACCTTGGCCCTCAACGTCGCCGAACCCATCGCAGCCAAGCACTACGGTCGTGCCGCTGTCGACGCCGTGGCCCCGCTACTGCTCCTCGGCTGGGGAGCCGTCGGCCCGCAGCTCCTCCGCTGCTTCCACGCAGTCGCGAACGAGCCCGCCGCGCCAGCCACGGAACCCCCGACGGTTCCCGTCCCGGCGCCCACGCCTGCGGCCCCCACTGTCGACCAGGCACCCGCGCCCAGTCGGCCCGAGCCCTCGACCACGCCCGCACCGGCCGCTCCCGCGCTGAAGGTCCCCGAACCGCTGCTGACCGAAGCGCGCTCCATCGCCGCATCGCATTGTGCCGAGCACGGCGAGCCCATCACTGCGGCTCAGCTCAAGATGCGCCTGGCCATCGGGCTGCCCATGGCCACTGCCCTCCACGCGGCCCTGTAACTCCACCGTCGGCCTCCCCGGCGCTCCCCTCCTCGCCCGCCCTGGGCCCTGCCAGTCATGCCTGCGGACAGCAGCCCGAGCGCACTGAATCGCTGCTGCCCGCAGGCCCCACCCTCACGTCAGACGGGAGACCCCGCCACCCATGCGCCACCACCTCGACCTGCACCACGTGCTCAGCCCCGGCCTGCGGGACCTGATCGCCCTGGCCAACACCGACAACTTCGGCCGCGTCACCGAACAGGTCCGCGAGCTGCGCGGCTGCACCAACCCCGTCAACCTTCACGGCTGGACAGTCACCACCGACCAGGCAACCAAGGAAGTCGTCCGCTCCTACCGCTCCGAGGACGAACCGACCGGACGCCTCCTCACCACCTGCGGCAACCGCCGCTCCTCGCGCTGCCCCGCCTGCTCCCGGGTGTACGCCGCCGACACCTACCACCTGATCAAAGCCGGACTCTCCGGCGGCAAGAACGTCGCCGAAAGCGTCCGCGACCACCCCCGCGCCTTCGTCACCCTCACCGCCCCCTCCTTCGGCCCCGTCCACAACCGCAAGACCGACCCGGCAGGCAAGCCCCGCCCCTGCGCCTGCGGCACCCACCACACCGAAGACGCCCCAGAACTCGGCACACCGCTGCACCCGTCCACCTACGACTACACCGGCGCCGTGCTCTGGAACGCCCACGCAGGACAGCTCTGGGCACGCTTCACGATCTACCTCCGCCGAGCCCTCGCCGCCCACCTCGGCATGACACAAGAAGCCCTACGAACCGGCCTGCGTATCTCCTTCGCGAAGGTCGCCGAGTACCAAAAACGCGGCCTGGTCCACTTCCACGCCGTGATCCGCTTCGACGGCCCCAGCGGCCACACGAGCACCCCGCCCCCATGGGCCACCTTCGACGCCCTGAACGTCGCCGTCGGCCTGGCCGTCCGCCGCACTCGGCTCACCGTAGAGTCCGACGCCATCGGCGAACGGATCATGACCTGGGGCGAACGATTCAAGGTCGACCCCATCACCGCCCTCGGCGACGGCGAACTGACCGACGCCAAAGTCGCCGGATACGTCGCCAAGTACGCCACCAAGAACGCCGAAGGCGCGGGCACCGTGGACCGCACTCTCCTGTGCCGCCCCTGCAAGGGACGCGGCTACGTACGCGGTCCGGACGGCTTCCTCGACCTGTGCTCCGACTGCGACGGGACCGGACAGGCCGAACGCATCAAGGCCCTCCCCGTCCAGCACCACGCCCGCCAGATGATCCGCACTGCCTGGGACCTCGGCCACCTGCCGGAGTTCGCCCACCTCAAGCTCTGGAAGTGGGCCCACATGCTCGGCTTCCGCGGCCACTTCTCCAGCAAGTCCCGCGCCTACTCCACCACCCTCGGCGCCCTGCGCGACGTACGCCGGGCCTGGCGCCTCGCCACCGCCCGCGCCCACCGCGGCCTCCCCGACGAAGAGCCCACCACCCTGGTCACCGACTCCGCCTGGACCTTCCTCGGCACCGGCTACCGCCCCGGCGAAGAACTCCTCGCCGCCCACGTCCGCCACGACCAAGCACTCAAGCAACGCGCCAAGACGGAAGGAGACCCGTGGCTGTGAGCGCCACCCGAGACCCCAAACTCACCCTCGTGGAAGCGCTCGACGAGCTCGGCATGTCGCGGGCGGCCTTCTACCGGCTACGCGCACGCGGCAAAGCACCCCGACTCCTGAAGCTGCCCAACGGCCAGATACGCATCCGCCGCTCCGACCTCGACTCGTGGTGGGACACCTGCGAGGTATCCGCGTGCTGACCTACGACGTGCGTGTCTACAGCATCGAGACGCGTCCCGACCGCCCCAAGCCCTACCGCGTTCGCTGGCTGGTCGGCCCGCAGAAGCACTCCAAGAGCTACACCCTTAAGGCTCAGGCAGACGGTCGTCGCTCCGAGCTGATGGCCTCCCTGCGCAAGGGCGACCAGTTTGACGTCGAGACGGGCTTGCCCACCTCCGAACTCCGGGCGTTGCACGGGTCCGTGACCTGGTACGAGCACACACGCTCGTACATCGACCGCAGGTGGGACCGCCTCCCTGCGAAGTCCCGCCGGAACGACGCGGACGCCCTGGCCACCATCACCCCCGCCCTGGTGAAGACGACCGTGGGCCGGCCGCCCGCTCGCGCGCTCCGCACGGCCCTGTACGGGTGGGCGTACAACAAGAGCCGCTGGGATCAGGAGCACCCCACGGAGGTCGCGGACGCGCTGCGCTGGGTGGAGAAGAACTCCGTACCCGTCTCGGCGCTGGAAGACCCCGGGACGATTCGGTTGGCGCTGGACGCTCTGTCGACACTGCTTGATGGCTCTCCTGCGGCCGGACGTACGGCCAACCGCAAGCGGGCCTGTCTCAGCGACGTACTCGGGCTCGCGGTGGAACGGCGGTACTTCAGCGTTCCCGTGAATCCGCTGACCACGGTGAAGTGGACGCCTCCGAAGTCAGCGGAGGAGGTTGACCCTGCGAGCGTCGCCAACCCTCGGCAGGTTCAGAAGCTGCTCGAAGCCGTGCGCGCACAGGGCGACCGTGGCGCCCATCTCGAAGCCTTCTTCGGGTGCCTCTACTACGCCGCCATGCGCCCCGCTGAAGCCGTAGGTCTGACTGCGTCGCAGTGCCACCTTCCCAAGCATGGATGGGGTCGGCTCACGCTTCGTGGCGGCATCGTCCACGCGGGCCACGGCTGGACGGACGACGACCGGGCCCACCAACATCGCCATCTGAAGGCACGAGCAGCTCGGGACTCGCGGGTGGTCCCGATTCCGCCGCACTTCGTGGCCATGCTCCGGTGGCACCTCGCGCGCTTCGGCGCGGCTCCGGACGGGCGGCTCTTTCGAACGAGTCGCGGCGGCGTGATTCAGGACACAGGCTACGGCGAGGTCTGGGCAGAAGCCCGGAGCACCGCCCTCTCCCCCATTGAGGTGGCGTCCCCGCTCGCTCGTCGCCCGTACGACCTTCGGTGTGCCGGGGTCTCCTTCTGGCTCTTCTCCGGGGTCGATCCGATGGAGGTCGCCCGTCGGGCCGGGCACTCCGTGGCCGTCCTCCTCCGGGTCTACGCGAAGGTCCTGGCGCAAGCGCAGGAGCGAGCGAACCGCCAGATAGAGGCTGGCCTGCGGGAATGGCACGGAAGCGACTCATCCCCCGGGGGACGCCTGGGGGACACGCGCTGATCAGGGCCGGGCCAGCCCGATATTCAGTGAGACAAGCCACGCGTTTCGACCAGCGTTCGAATCGCCGTGTTCGCATACGAAGAAACCCCCTCAGATCAACGTTTCCGCAGATCGGAGGGGGTTTACCTTCATGTGGCGGCGCCAGGATTCGAACCTGGGAAGGCTGAGCCGGCAGATTTACAGTCTGCTCCCTTTGGCCGCTCGGGCACACCGCCGGGGTTGCTGCCTCGCTCCGCTTTCGCGGCGCTCCGTGGCAACGACGTAAACGATACCTGATGCACCGGGGTGCTTCGCCACCCGATTGATCGGCACCCGGCGCGGGCGCGGTGGCTAGGCTTTGCGGATGCGGCCAGCGTCAGGCGGCCGTGTATCCGCTGAGTACGCACACCCCGATTCAAGGAGCCACAGGACATGGCCGACTCCAGTTTCGACATCGTCTCGAAGGTCGAGCGGCAGGAAGTCGACAACGCCCTCAACCAGGCCGCCAAGGAGATCTCGCAGCGCTACGACTTCAAGGGCACCGGCGCCTCGATCTCGTGGTCCGGCGAGAAGATCCTGATGGAGGCGACCGGCGAGGAGCGGGTCAAGGCGATCCTCGATGTCTTCCAGTCCAAGCTGGTCAAGCGCGGCATCTCGCTGAAGGCGCTGGACGCGGGCGAGCCGCAGCTGTCCGGCAAGGAGTACAAGATCTTCGCGTCCATCGAGGAGGGCATCTCCCAGGAGAACGCGAAGAAGGTCGCAAAGATCATCCGCGACGAGGGCCCGAAGGGCGTCAAGGCGCAGGTCCAGGGCGACGAGCTGCGCGTCAGCTCGAAGAGCCGCGACGACCTCCAGGCCGTGCAGACGCTGCTCAAGGGCCAGGACTTCGACTTCGCGCTGCAGTTCGTCAACTACCGGTAAGCAAGTTCGCAGGGCGCGAGGGGGGCACAGCACCGAGGACGGTCTCGGCGGTGTGCCCCCGCCGCGTCCCCGCCGTCCGAGCGGAGCCGCTCCTGGCTCATTCTCGCCCTGTTCATGATCGTCGCCCCCGCAGTACCGTCCCGAGCCATGAACATGAGGGGGATGCGGACGTACTGGGGCTACATCGCGGCGGCGGCTCTGATCGCCGCATGGAGCAGTCGTGCCGCCACCGCTGTGATCGTGGTCCTCTCGCTGGCGGTCGTCTCGTACGCGACCTTTCAGTTTCCCGTGTGGTGCGGGGCGGTCAATCGCAACGGCACCTACTGCCGGCGCAACGCTTCGGGGATCTTGATGGGCTGCAATCTCCGTCAGCACCGGTGGCAGAAGATCAAGTTGGTGGTTCTGCGGAGCAAGGCGGGAGACATCTCCAGGTCGATCTTCCCGACCGCCAAGGAGAAGTTCGCGGCGTTCATCGCCATCGGTGGTCTCGCGTCCGCCATCGCCGCCGTGATCGTGCCGGTGGTGACCGACTGAGCCGCCCGACGCGGTGCGAGGGAACGGCCTCTCAGCGCCGCGAGTGGCCGAAAAGGATGCGGTAGGCGACGAGCAGGACGAGGGAGCCGCCGATGGCCGCCGCCCAGGTGGCACCGTCGTAGAAATCGTTGACGATCGGGCGGTCGAGGTAGCGGGCGGAGATCCAGCCGCCGAGAAAGGCGCCCGCGATGCCGATGACGGTCGTGCCGATGAAGCCGCCGGGGTCGCGGCCGGGCAGCAGCAGTTTGGCGACGGCTCCGGCGAGCAGCCCCAGAACGATCCAGCTGATGACGCCCATGCGATGACCCGGCCTTTCTCGCGCGGTGAGCTTTTGTGCGCTGTTGCCCTGGAGGACGCCTCTACGGAGAGCCGCGGTTGCGGTGATCCGTAAGGTGCGGCGCATGACACAACAACCAGAGCTCCGACGGACCCTCGGTGTCTTCGACGCGGTGGTGATCGGCCTCGGGTCGATGGTGGGCGCGGGGATCTTCGCCGCGCTCGGGCCCGCGGCGGGCGCGGCGGGGTCGGGGCTGCTGCTCGGGCTCGCGATCGCCGCGGTGGTGGCGTACTGCAACGCGACGGCGTCGGCGCGGCTCGCCGCCCGCTACCCCGCGTCGGGCGGGACCTACGTCTACGGGCGGGAACGGCTCGGGGAGTTCTGGGGGTACCTGGCGGGCTGGGCGTTCGTCGTCGGCAAGACCGCGTCGTGCGCGGCGATGGCGCTGACCGTGGGGGCGTACGTCTGGCCGGGCCAGGCCCACGCGGTGGCGGTGGCAGCCGTGGTGCTGCTGACGGCCGTGAACTATCTGGGCGTCCAGAAGTCGGCGTGGCTGACGCGGGGGATCGTGGCGGTGGTGCTCGCCGTGCTGGCGGCGGTCGTCGTCGCCTGCCTCGGGTCGGGGGCGGCCGGCGCGGAGCGGCTCGATGTGGGGCTCTCCAACGGGTTCGGTGGGGTGCTGGAGGCCGCGGGGCTGCTGTTCTTCGCCTTCGCTGGGTACGCCCGCATCGCGACGCTCGGCGAGGAGGTGCGCGATCCGGCGCGGACCATTCCGCGGGCGATCCCGGTGGCGTTGGGCATCGCTCTGTGCGTGTACGCGGGCGTGGCGGTCGCCGTGCTCTCCGTCCTCGGGCCCTCGGGGCTCGCCGGGGCGACCGCGCCGCTGGCCGACGCGGTGCGGGCGGCGGGCGTGCCGGGGCTCGTGCCCGTCGTGCGGGTGGGGGCCGCGGTGGCGGCGCTCGGCTCGCTCCTCGCACTGATCCTGGGCGTCTCGCGGACGACGCTGGCCATGGCGCGGGACCGGCACCTGCCGGGGGCGCTGGCGGCCGTGCATCCGCGCTTCCGGGTGCCCCACCGCGCGGAACTGGCCGTGGGCGCGGTGGTGGCGGTGGCCGCCGCGACGGTGGATGTGCGTGGGGCGATCGGCTTCTCCTCCTTCGGGGTGCTCGTCTACTACGCGATCGCCAACGCCTCGGCGTGGACGCTCGGTTCGTCGCCCGCCGCGCGGGTCCTGCCAGCGGTGGGCGGCCTCGGGTGCGTGGTACTGGCGTTCGCGCTGCCGGTGACCTCGGTGGTGGCCGGTGGGACGGTGCTGGCGGTGGGGGTGGCGGCTTACGGGGTGCGGTGGCGGTTGCGTTGAGGGCGGGGGATTTGGGCGGGGCGTCTTTGGGTGGGGGCCACCTTCGGGTTGGGGGCCCCTTCGGGTAACGGCACCTTTAGGCGAGAGGTCCGGCGGGCTTGGCGTATCAGGCAGGGCGGTACGCGTGCGGCACGCTCGGGCGTGGGCGGGCGTCATGCGAGCGTCGACCGGACGTCGTAGGGGCGTCGTACGGGCGCGCTTGCCGGGCGAGCGGCACGCGCGGGGGAACCTGCCAGGCGGGCAGCGCGCGGCGCAGCTTCTCAGGGGAGCAGCACGCGCGGCACGCTTCTCGGACGAGCGGCACGCACGCGCCCCCGGTCGAGCGTCACGCGTGTGCTACCCGCGCCTGGGCGTCGTGCCAACTCGGCAGCTCCAGGCCCTGGTTGTCCTCCTCGTACCACCCGGTGCCGTCGAGCCACGCGGTCAGCCAGGCCGTGAGGCTCGGGGAGTCGATGAACCAGGCGTGGTCGGGGTCGCCGCCGTTGGGCTCGAAGAGCAACACCTGGGCTGAGTCCGTGCGGCAGTCCACGCATGCGTACATCCCGCAGCCCCATTGGGATATCGGCAGTACGCCTTCCGGCCAGCCCCAGTCGTCGGCATGGCGCATCGCGAGGTACTTCTCGACGACCGCGGGCTCGCCTCCGGAGGACTTGTTCTCCAGCAGGGGCAACAGGCCGTATTCCGGGCCGAATCCGCCGTCGCCTATGCGGGTGTACAGCGCGGCGAGCAGCGGGGGCAGGCGGAAGCCCAGGGCCGCCTCCGCGCGGGCCAGGGTGTCCGCGTCCACGGGGGCGGGCAGGACGTCCCAGCCCCAGGGGCGGGTGGCGCGCGCCTCGGCGGCGACGCGGGCCAGCAACTGCTCGGTGTCGGTCATGAGTTCATGGTGGACCACGGCACTGACAATCGGCGCCGAGCGTGGTGTGACGCCCAGGGCCCTCCGGGGCCGCGCCCCGGAGGGTGCTGGATTCTAGTAGCGCGCGGTGAACGGCTGGTCCGTGCGGACGATGTCGCGGCCGAGCGGCAGCAGCGAGACCGGGATCAGCTTGAAGTTGGCCACACCCAGGGGGATGCCGATGATCGTGACGCACAGGAGGATGCCCGTCACGATGTGACCGAGGGCGAGCCACCAGCCCGCGAGGACCAGCCACAGGACGTTGCCGACGCAAGAAGGCGCGCCCGCGTCGCGGCGCTCGACCGTGGTGTAGCCGAAGGGCCACAGGGCATAGCGGCCGATGCGGAAGCTGGCAAGGCCGAACGGGATGCCGATGATCGTGACGCAGAGCAGCACGCCCGCCAGCAGGTAGGCCAGGAACATCCAGAAGCCGCAGAGGACGAGCCATATGACGTTGAGGATTGTCTTCACTGGTGGCGACCTGCCATCTGCTCGAGTCGGGCGATGCGCTCCGCCATCGGCGGATGCGTGGAGAACATCTTGGACATGCCCTGCCCCGGGCGGAAGGGGTTCGCGATCATCATGTGACTCGCCGTCTCGAGACGGGGCTCGGGCGGTAGCGGCAACTGCTTCGTGCCCGCTTCGAGTTTGCGCAGGGCGCTCGCGAGCGCGAGCGGGTCGCCGGTCAGTTGCGCGCCGGACGCGTCGGCCTCGTACTCCCTGGAACGGCTGATCGCCAGCTGGATGATCGAGGCCGCGAGCGGGCCGAGCAGCACGATCAGAAGCATTCCGAAGATGCCGGGGCCGTCGTTGTCGTTCGAGCGGCCGACGGGGATCAGCCAGGCGAAGTTGACAAGGAACATGATCACGGAGGCCAGGGCGCCCGCGACCGAGGAGATCAGGATGTCGCGGTTGTAGACGTGACTCAGCTCGTGGCCGATGACGCCGCGCAGCTCGCGCTCGTCGAGGAGGCGCAGGATGCCGTCGGTGCAGCACACCGCCGCGTTGCGCGGGTTGCGGCCGGTCGCAAAGGCGTTCGGGGCCTCGGTGGGTGAGATGTACAGGCGGGGCATGGGCTGGCGGGCCTGGGTGGAGAGTTCGCGGACCATGCGGTACAGCGCGGGGGCCTCGAATTCGCTCACCGGGCGGGCGCGCATGGCTCGCAGGGCGAGCTTGTCGCTGTTCCAGTACGCGTACGCGTTGGTGCCGAGGGCTACCAAGAGCGCGACGAAGAGGCCCGTACGCCCGAAGAAGCTGCCGATGACGAGGATGAGTCCGGACAGTCCCCCGAGGAGTACGGCGGTCTTCAACCCGTTGTGCCGGCGGTGCACGGTACGCCCTCCTGGTGGTGCGTGGGGGAACCCTCTGCTGACTGGTGCTTCCACTGTTCAGTGGACCCTCCCGTACTGGTCAACGCCAGGCGGGGAGCACTAGTTCCCTTGTGCGCTCAGGAGCGGTGTAGGCCACGCGGGTGAGGGCCCGCGTGGCGCGCCGGGGCGGCCCGGGGGCCCGTGTCAGAAGAGGCCGGTGTCCGAGAACCTCAGGACGAGCTGGGGCGCTCCGGAGAGCGCGACGCCGAGGACCGCGGTCAGCGCGATGGCCGCCGTCAGGGGGGCGGGTACGCGGTGCCTGACCGGCTCGCCCTCGGGGGCGCGGAACAGGAGAGCGGTCCACTGGAGGTAGTAGTAGAGCGCGATCACGACGTTCACGGCCATCACCACGGCCAGCCAGCCGAGGCCCGCGTCGACCGCGGCCGAGAAGACCGTGACCTTGGCGAAGAGGCCGATGATGCCGGGCGGCAGGCCCGCTAGGCAGAGCAGGAAGAAGGACAGGACGAGGGCGGCCAGGGGGCTGCGCGTGTACAGGCCCCGGTAGTCGCTGACGCGGTTCAGGCGCTGGGTGCGGCCGACGAGCGCGGCCACGGCGAAGGCGCCGAGGTTCACCGCCGCGTACATTAGGGCGTACGCGACGGTGGAGCCGATCGCCTTCTCGGCGCCCGCCTCGTTGTCGGCGTATCCGGCGGCGGCGATCGGCACCAGGAGATAGCCGGCCTGGCCGACCGAGGACCAGGCGAGGAGGCGGACCGCGCTGTACGCGCGCGTGGTCTGCTGCCGCAGGGCGGCGACGTTGCCCGCGGTCATGGTGAGCGCGGCGAGGACGGCGAGCACGGGGCCCCAGACGTCCGCGTACGAGGGGAAGGCGACCACGGTGACGAGGATGAGGCCGGTGAACCCGACGGCCTTGCCGACGACCGACAGGTAGGCGGCGACGGGCAGCGGCGCGCCTACGTAGGTGTCCGGTACCCAGAAGTGGAAGGGCACGGCGGCCACCTTGAAGGCGAAGCCGACGAGGGTGAGGGCGACACCGGCCTGGGCGAGGGTGTGCAGCTGTCCGTCGGTGACCTGGTCGCCTTGGAGCTTGGTGGCGATCTCCGTGAGGTGCAGGGTGCCGGTCGCCGCGTACACGAAGCTGACGCCCAGGAGGCTCACGGCGGTCGCGGTGACCGAGGACAGGAAGAACTTCAGGGCCGCTTCGGAGGAGCGCTTGTCGCCGTGCCTGAGGCCGACGAGGGCAAAGGCGGGCAGGGAGGCGACCTCCAGGGCGACGATGAGCGTCGCGAGGTCGCGCGAGGCGGGCAGCAGGGCGGCGCCCGCGGCGGAGGAGAGCAGCAGGAACCAGAACTCTCCTGCGGGGAGTTCCCCCTTGGTGCCCTTCTCGTCCTTCAGGGTGCTCATGGAGAGCAGGGCGGCCAGCAGGGCGCCGCCGAGGACGAGGAGTTGGATGACGAGGGTGAAGCGGTCGGCGGTGTAGCTGCACGCGTGCGCGCCGCCCCCGGTCAGGCAGAAGGTCGAGCGGTCGTCGTCCAGGAGGGGCAGGAGGGAGAGTGCCGCCGCGGCCAGGCCCGCCACGGAGATCCAGCCGAGGAGCGCCTTCTTGGCGTCGCCTACGAAGAGGTCGGCTACGAGCACGACGAGGCCGACGACGGCCGCGATGGTCGGCGGCGCGATCGCGAGCCAGTCGACGGACTGGACCAAGCTTGAAGCGCTTTCGGCGTCCACGGTCACGACTTGCCTCCAGTGAGGAGCTTCTGCACGGCCGGGTCGGTCAGGCCGAGGAGAGCCGCGGGCCAGAGTCCGGCGAGGACGGTGAGGGCGACGAGGGGGGCCCAGGCGGCGAGTTCGTAGCCCTGGACGTCGGCGGGCGCCTGGGGCGCGGGCTCGGCGGTGGGCCGCGGCATCGGGCCCATGCAGACACGGCGTACGACGATGAGCATGTACGCGGCGGTGAGCAGGGTGCCGAACGCGGCGATCGCCATGAAGGTGAGGAAGGCGGGGCGGCTCAGGTCGTCGGCGGGCTCGAACGCGCCGAACAGCGCGAGCATTTCGCCCCAGAACCCGGCGAGGCCGGGCAGGCCGAGCGAGGCGACGGCGCCGAAGGCGAGCAGGGCGCCGAGGCGGGGTGCCTTGCCGTAGAGGGCGGCGCCGGACTCCTGTGCGAGGGAGTCGAGGTCGGTGGTGCCGGTGCGGTCCTTGAGCGCGCCGACGAGGAAGAAGAGCAGGCCGGTGATGAGGCCGTGCGCGATGTTGGCGAACAGCGCGCCGTTCACGCCGGTCGGGCTCATCGTCGCGATGCCGAGCAGGACGAAGCCCATGTGGCCGACGGACGAGTACGCGATGAGGCGCTTGAGGTCGCCCTTCGCGCCCCGCTTGGCGAGCGCGAGGCAGGCGAGGGATCCGTAGATGATCCCGACGACCGCGAAGGCCGCGAGGTACGGCGCGAACTCCCGCATCCCGTCCGGGGCGATGGGCAGCAGAATGCGGATGAACCCGTACGTTCCCATCTTCAGCAGCACGCCGGCCAGCAGGACCGAGCCGACAGTTGGCGCGGCGGTGTGGGCGTCCGGCAGCCAGCTGTGCAGCGGCCACATCGGCGTCTTGACCGCGAGCCCGACCCCGATCGCCAGAACGGCGATGACCTGCACGGATGTACTCAGGCCCGGGTCGTTGTCAGTGGCGAGTGCCACCATGTCGAAGGTGCCGGACTTGAGCCCGATGAGGAGCAGGCCCAGCAGCATCACGACGGACCCGAGCAGGGTGTAGAGGATGAACTTCCAGGCCGCCTGGGTTCGTTGCTCGCCACCCCAGCGGGCGATGAGGAAGTACATCGGGATGAGCACCATCTCGAATGCCAGGAAGAACAGCAGCAGATCGAGGACGGCGAAGGTCGCGAGGGTGCCGGACTCCAGGACGAGGATCAGTGCCACAAATGCCTTGGGGGACGGCCCGGAAGGCATTTTGAAATAGCTGTAGAGCGCGCAGAGGAAGGTCAGCAGCGCGGTCAGGACCAGAAGGGGGAGCGAGATGCCGTCGATGCCGAGGTGGATGCGCACATCGAGTGCGGGGATCCAGCTGATATCGGTCGTGGCCTGCATCTTCGACGGGTGGTCGTGGTCGAAGCCGAGCGCGAGGATGACCGCGGCGAGCAGGATCGCGCCCGTCACGATCACGCCGTGGCGCAGCACGGCCTGGTCGGGCGACTTTCCCTTCAGTCCGGGCGGGGCCGGCAGGAGAGCGGCCACCGCGCCGATGAGCGGGCCGACGACGATCAACGCCAGAAGAAACTGCATCACGGACTCACTGATACCGATCACGGCTGCTCACGCTCCGGCGGTGGCGACGAGGACGGCGGCGACGGCCAGGACGACCGTGCCTGCGAGCAGCGCGCTCAGATAGGTCTGTACGTTGCCGGTCTGCGCGCGCCGGACGGCCGCGCCGAGCCAGCGGGGTGCGGTGCCCGCGCCCCGCACGTACGTCTCGACGACCTCGCGGTCGAGGAAGCGCACGAGGCGTGCGGCGGCCTGCACCGGGCGGACGAAGAGGACGGCGTAGGCGGCGTCCAGGCGGAAGCCGGCGGCCGCGTGGCGGTGCAGGGGGCCGAGCAGCAGGCGGCCCGGGTCGGCCGGGTCGTGGGCCGAGGCCACGTCTCCGTACGCGGGGGCGTGCGAGGCGATGGCCTCCGACTCGACCTGTCCCCCGTCTCCGTCCGGGCTCACCGCGACCGCGCCCATCGGGACGCGGGCGGCGAGCGAGGTGGTGTGCCGCCAGGCGCCGTAGGTGACGAGACCGCCGATGAGGGCGAGGCCCGTCCCGACGACGGAGGTCGTGAGCGTCGGCGAGAGCGAGCGGCCGTCGAACCAGTCCGGCAGGACACCGACGGCCAGGCCGAAGGCGAGGGAGGGGACGGCGAGCACCCACAGCACGGCCGTCATGGCGAGGGGCTGCCTTCCGTGGTCCGGGGCTTCGGCTCCGCGGCCGTTGAAGGCGAGCAGCCACAGGCGCGTCGCGTAGGCGGCGGTGAGGAGGGCGGTGAGCAGACCGGCGACGAGGACGATCCAGCCCGCGGCGGTGGGCACGGACGCGGCGTGGCCCGTGGCCGTGTGCTCGGCGGCGCCGAGCACGGCCTCCTTGGAGAAGAAGCCGCTGAACGGCGGGATCGCGGCGAGCGCGAGGAGCGCCACGGTCATCGTCCAGTAGGCGTCGGGGACGCGGTCGCGCAGGCCCTTCATACGGGACATGGCGGCCAGCGAGTTGGTACCGGCGGCGTGGATGAGCACGCCCGCGGTGAGGAACAGCAGCGCCTTGAAGGCGCCGTGGGACAGGAGGTGGAAGACGGCGGCACCGCGGTCGCCGACAGCGAGGGCGCCGGTCATGTAGCCGAGCTGGCCGATCGTCGAGTACGCGAGGACGCGCTTGATGTCGTCCTGGGCGAGCGCGGCGAGGGCCGAACCGGCCATCGTGACGGCCGCCATGACGGCGAGGACGACCAGGGCCGCCCCGGAGGCGGCGAAGACGGGCAGGAGGCGGGCCACGAAGTAGACACCGGCGGCGACCATCGTCGCGGCGTGGATCAGCGCGGAGACGGGCGTCGGGCCCGCCATCGCGTCGGGCAGCCAGGTGTGCAGCGGGAACTGCGCCGACTTGCCCGCCACGCCCGCGAGGAGCAGCAGGGCGACGAGCGTGGGGTGGTCCAGGCGGCCGTCCGCGACCGTCGCGAGGACCGTCGTGACGCGGAACGAGCCTGCGTCCGCGGCGAGGGCGAAGAGGCCGATCAGGAAGGGGACATCGCCGAGCTTGGTGACCAGGAAGGCCTTCAGGGAAGCGGCGCGCGCCTCGGGCGTCTCCCAGTAGTGGCCGACGAGGAAGTACGAGCAGATGCCCATGATCTCCCAGCCGACCAGGAGCACCATCAGGTCGCCGGAGTAGACGACGAGCAGCATCGCGGAGGTGAAGAGGGAGACGAGGGCGGCGTAGGAGGGATAGCGCGGGTCGTCGCGCAGGTAACCCGTCGAGTAGATCTGCACGCAGGAGGCGACGACGCCGACCAAGACGGCGACGAGGGCGGCGAAGCCGTCGATGTGCAGGGCGAGTTCGATGGGGACCGAGCCGGTCGGGGTGAGTTCGGTGGCGGCGTCGACGGACTTGTCGCCGCCCTGGCGGACGGCCACGAGTACGGCGAGGAGCAGGGCCGTCAGCGTGGGCAGGACCGCGAGGGGGCGTACGAGTCCGGGGGTCCTGCGGCCGAGCAGCAGGCCCGCGGCCGCGCCCAGGAACGGGAGGAGGGGGACGAGGACGGCGAGGGTGGTCGTGGTCACGCGGTGGCCTCGGCCTTCTGCGACTGCGGTGACTGCTGCGGTTCCTGGGACTCGTCCGGCTCCTGGGACTCCCGTGCGTCCTGGGAGTCGTCCGGCGCGGAGGGCTCGGCGGTGTCGCGGAGGTCGTCGACGGCGGAGGTGCCGCGGTTGCGGTAGACGGCGAGGACGATCGCGAGGCCGATACCGATCTCGGCGGCGGCGATGGCGATGACGAAGAGGGTCAGGGCCTGGCCGGCGTGGAGGGAGTCGCGGAGCCAGACGTCGAAGGCGACGAGGTTGAGGTTGACGGCGTTGAGCATCAGCTCGACGGACATCAGGACCAGGATCGCGTTGCGCCGGGCGAGTACGCCGTAGAGGCCCACGCAGAAGAGGAGGACGGCGAGGACGGCGGGATAGGCGAGGTGGAGGTGCATCAGCGGTCTCCCTCCGGGGCGGGTGTGCCCTTGGCCGTCTTGCGGGACAGGACGATCGCGCCGACGAGGGCGGCGAGGAGGAGGACCGACAGCGCCTCGAAGGGGAGCACCCAGTGCCGGAAGAGGATCGAGCCGGTCACGTCGGTGGAGCCCTGGGCGGCGCCGTCCAGGTCGATCACCGTGGTGCGGAAGGCGTCCACGACGACCCAGACCAGGGCGGCGGCAGCGGCGGCGGCCACCGCGAGCGCCACTGGGCGGTTGCCCGAATCGGCGTCCGGGGACCGGCCGATGGGTGCCCTGGTGAGCATCAGACCGAAGAGGAGGAGGACCACGACGGAACCGACGTAGATGAGGACCTGCACCCAGGCGATGAACTCCGCGGTGAGCAGGAGGTACTCGACGGCGAGGCCGCCGAGTGCCACGACCAGCCACAGGGCGGCGTGCACCAGTTGGCGTGTCGTGACGGTGATGACCGCCGCGCCGAGGGTGACGAGGCCGACGAGGAGAAAGGCGATCTCGACGCCGGTCGGGGAGAGGAATCCGTGGGTCTCGGCGGTCTTGGCCGCGGATGCCGCGGTGGCTGCTGCGAGGGTCACGACTCCCCTTCCTTCGTCCCGGGCGGGGTGGCCTCGGCGGCGGCCTGTTTCTCCGCGGCCTTGCGGGCCGCGGCGAGCTCCTTCGGCTCCTCGGCGCCGGGGTCGAGGGCGGGCGGAGCCGGGACCGTCCACATCCACTCGCGGAGTTTGTCGCGCTCGTGGGTGAGTTCGTGGATGTCGGTCTCGGCGTACTCGAACTCGGGGGACCAGAAGAGGGCGTCGAAGGGGCAGACCTCGATGCAGATGCCGCAGTACATGCAGAGGGAGAAGTCGATGGCGAAGCGGTCGAGGACGTTGCGGCTGCGCTCGCGGCCGCCGGGGGCGGCGGGCGGGACCGTCTCCTTGTGGGAGTCGATGTAGATGCACCAGTCGGGGCACTCGCGGGCGCACAGCATGCAGACCGTGCAGTTCTCCTCGAACAGGCCGATGACGCCCCGGGTGCGGGGCGGCAGTTCGGGCTGGTGCTCCGGGTACTGCTCGGTGACGGTCTTCTTCGTCATCGTGCGGAGGGTGACGGCGAGGCCCTTGGCGAGGCCGGATCCGGGGACGGGAGACATGGTTAGGAGATCGCCACCTTCACGATTCCGGTGAGCGCGATCTGCGCGAGAGCGAGGGGGACGAGGGTGGTCCAGGCAAGTTTCTGGAGCTGGTCCTCGCGGAGACGGGGGTAGGAGACGCGGAGCCAGATGACGACGAAGGCGAGGACGGCCGTCTTGAGCAGGGTCCAGACCCAGCCCAGGCCGTCGGCGCCCCAGGGGCCGTGCCAGCCGCCCAGGAAGAGGACGGTGGTCAGGCCGCACAGGACGACGATTCCGGCGTACTCGGCGAGGAGGAAGAGGGCGAAGCGCAGGCCCGTGTACTCGGTGTAGGCGCCGAAGATGATCTCGGAGTCGGCGACCGGCATGTCGAAGGGCGGGCGCTGGAGTTCGGCGAGGCCCGCGACGAAGAAGACGAGGGCGCCGGTGATCTGCCAAGGCAGCCACCACCACTCGAACGCGTCGACGATGCCGGGCAGGGAGACCGTGCCGGCCGCCATCGCGACCGAGGCGGCGGCGAGCAGCATCGGGAGTTCGTAGGCGAGGAGCTGGGCGGCGGTGCGCAGGCCGCCGAGGAGGGAGAACTTGTTGGCGCTGGCCCAGCCCGCCATGAGCGAGCCGAGTACGCCGATGCCCATGACCGCGAGGACGAAGAAGATGCCGGCGTCGACGACTTCGCCGACCGCGCCCTCGCCGGGGCCGATCGGGATGGCGACCAGGACGAGGAGGTAGGGCAGGAGGGCGATCGCGGGGGCGAGCTGGAAGACGCGGCGGTCGGCCTCGGCCGGGACGATGTCTTCCTTCTGGGCGAACTTGACGCCGTCGGCGACGAGTTGGGCCCAGCCGTGGAAGCCGCCCGCGTACATGGGGCCGAGGCGGCCCTGCATGTGGGCCATCACCTTGTGCTCGGTCTGGCCGATGACGAGGGGCAGGACCAGGAACGCCGCGAAGACGATGAGGAGGCGCAGGGCGACGTCGAGGGCGTCGTTCACTCGGTGCCTCCTGGGCGTTCGCCGTTCTCCGGGTTCTTGTCGGGGTCGGGTTCCGTGGCCTCGGTGGCCTCGGCGGGGGTGGGCTGCTCGGGCCCTGCGGGGTCGGCGTCGTCGAAGGTCGGGCGGGCGTGGTGCCACGGGGCGTCGGAGCTACGCGGGGCTGGGCGCCGCTTGGGCTCGGGCTCCGCGGCGGGCGCGGGGGCGGGCGCGGGCCTCGCCTCGGTGGCCGGGGACGCCTCGGTCGCCGGGCTCGCAGTCGCCTCGGAAGCGGGGCTCGCCTCGGTCGCGGGAGCCGGTTCCGGCACTGGCGGTGTCGCTGACGCCGCGTCCGTGGGCGAGGCCCCCGGCTCCGAAGAAGGCGAAGCTCCCGCCCGCTGGGACGCCGAACCCTGGCTGACGCTGCGGGAGCGCCTCGGGGGGCGGCTCGGGGCTGCCGGTTGCTGGGCTTCGGCGGGCTCAGCGGCCGTCTGGTCCACGGGCGGGGTGCCCCCGGTACCGGAAGCGCCGGCCGCTGGCGGGGTCGCCGCCTGGCTGGCCGAACCCTCGCTCACGGAGCGAGTCCGCCGCGCCGGACGGTCACCGGCCGCCGCACGACCAGCCGCACCCGCCGCACCCGCCGCACCGGCCGCACCCGCCGCGCGGCCAGCCGCTCCCGCGCCCCGGGCCGGGCGGGCCGGGGCTGCCGGGAGCTGGCCCTTGAAGGGGCCCCACTCGTTGGGGTCGGGGACGCCGGGGGGCAGCATCTGGCGGCGCTTGGGGCCGCCGTGTTCGGACTCGCCCGGCTCCTTGGCGCCCGGCCAGGCCTTCGCGACGCGGGCCGCGAGGACGAAGTCCTTGCGCAGCGGGTGGCCTTCGAAGGTCTCGGGGAGGAGGAGCGGGGTCAGCCCGGGGTGGCCCTCGAACACCACGCCGAACATCTCGTGTGTCTCGCGCTCGTGCCAGGCAGCGCCCGCGTAGACGTCGACCGCGGAGGCGAGTGCCGGTGCCTCGTGCGCGACCGTCGTGCGCAGGAGGAGGCGGCGTACGGGAGCGAGAGCCACCACGTGGGCGCAGATCTTGAAGCCCGTCCCCGGCTCGTCGACCGCGCTCAGCCAGTCGAAGTAGGTGCAGGCCAGCGTGGTGCGCGCGGTCTCAAGGGCGGTGGTCCACGCGGCGGGCGGGACGTCGACGGTCAGTACGTCGTACGACTCGTCGGCCGTGGCCTCCGCGCCGAACAGCTCCTCGACGGGGCTCGGCAGCCAGCCGGTCATGCCTGGGCCTCCCCCGGCGCGGGCGCCTTCACCAGGCCGCTGCGCAGCGCGGCCGGGGAGGGGCGGGGGCCGGTGCCGTTCCCGTACCGCTCCCCCAGAGACTCGGCGGCGATCTTCTCCTGGAGTTTGAGGATGCCCTGGAGCAGTGCCTCGGGCCGGGGCGGGCAGCCGGGGACGTAGACGTCGACGGGGATGATCTGGTCGACGCCCTTGGTGACGGAGTACGAGTCCCAGTAGGGGCCGCCGCAGTTGGAGCAGGCGCCGAAGGAGATGACGTACTTCGGTTCGGGCATCTGCTCGTACAGGCGCTTCACGGCGGGGGCCATCTTGTCCGTGACCGTGCCGGAGACGACCATCAGGTCGGCCTGGCGCGGGCCCGGTGCGAACGGGATGACGCCGAGCCGGATGAAGTCGTGGCGCGCCATGGAGGCGGCGATGAACTCGATGGCGCAGCAGGCGAGGCCGAAGTTGAAGACCCAGAGGGAGTAGCGGCGGCCCCAGTTGAGGACCACCTTCATCGGCTCGGGGGCCAGGCGGGAGAGCACGCCAAGCCGCTTCGGCTCCGGGAGGTCCACGGGAGCGGGGGTCACGGCACTCACGTCCATGTAAGGACGCCCTTCTTGTATGCGTACAGCAGGCCCACGGCGAGGAAGCCGAGGAAGATGAACATCTCCACGAGTGTCGTCGCGCCGTAGCCGGGCGCGGCGAAGACCGTCGCCCAGGGGAAGAGGAAGATCGAGTCGACGGCGAAGATCACGTAGAGGAAGGCGTAGACGTAGTACCGGACCTGGGTGTGGGCCCAGCCCTCGCCGACGGGGTCGACGCCGCACTCGTACGTCAGGAGTTTCTCGGGGGTCGGCACCACCGGGCGCAACAGCCTGCCCGCCCCGAAGGCGACGGCGACGAACAGCACGCCCACGAGGGCGAGCAGTCCGACGACGGAGTACGACTGGTAGTAGCTCGCCGCGACGTTCGTCACGTGCACGTCAGCCCCTCACACACGTCAGCCCCTCACTCCCTGACCGCCCTTGGTCCTGATCCTGATCCTGTTCGACGATCTGTACGCACGGGAGTCTAGGGCCTGCTAAAGGTTCAGTAAGCAGAGCGTCACGCATCGGTGCGGGCGGGGTGGGGTTATCCCCCGGACGCCCGGGCGGGGGCCCTCATGGCGTTACGGCGGCGCGCCGGGCACTCTGGCGCGTATGACCGCACGCACCACGCCCCTGCCCGACGACCGGCCGCCGACCGGACCCTTGGAAGATGTCCCGCCGCCGACCGGACCCTTGGATGATGTCCGACCGTCGGCCGGATCCCTTGACGACGATCGGCCGCCGCCCGCGCGGCTCGCGTACGGGGGGCACACCTGGAGGGAGATCGCGCAACTCCTGGGGAACCTGCCGATGGGCATCGCCGGCTTCGTCTACGCGGTGTTCACGCTGTCGCTGGGCGCGGGTCTGACGGTGACGGTCGTCGGTCTGCCGCTGCTCGCGGTGGGACTGGTCGGCGCGCGCTGGCTGGGCAAGGTCGAGCGGGCGCGGGCCAGGAAGCTGCTCGGGGTGCGGGTCGAGGAGCCGAGCCCGATGGCGGTGTTCGGCGGGAGCGGCTTCTTCGGGTGGCTCTGGTCGAGCCTGAAGGACCCGGTGGGGTGGCGCGCGATGCTGTACGCGTTCATCCGGTTGCCCTGGGGGGTGCTGACCTTCGCGGTCACGCTCGTCGGACTGTTCGTGCTCTGGCCCGTGCTGCCTTTCGTCGTGCGGGGGCTTACCAACGCCGACCGGGCGATGGTGCGCGGACTGCTCTGCCCCTCCGACGAGTTGGAGCGGCGTATCGCCGAACTGGAGTCCGACCGGGGGGTGGTCGTGGACACGGCCGCCGCGGATCTGCGCCGCATCGAGCGCGATCTGCACGACGGCGCGCAGGCCCGTCTCGTCGCCCTCGCGATGGGGCTCGGCCTCGCCAAGGAGAAGCTCCTGGAGGACCCCGACGCCGCGGCGACGATGGTCGACGAGGCGCACGGCGAGGTGAAGCTGGCCCTCCAGGAGCTGCGCGACCTGGCCCGCGGCATCCATCCGGCCGTCCTCACCGACCGGGGGCTGAACGCGGCGCTGTCCTCCGTCGCCTCCCGGTGCACGGTGCCGGTGAAGGTGAGCGCCGATCTGCCGGCGCGCCCGGCGGCCGCCATCGAGGGCATCGCGTACTTCACGGTCTCCGAGCTGCTTCAGAACATCAGCAAGCACAGCGGGGCGAGGAGCGCGAGCGTGGAGGTGTGGCGCGCGAAGGACCGGCTCCTCATCCAGGTGTGGGACGACGGCCGGGGCGGGGCCCGGCTGGACGGCGGCACGGGCATGGCGGGCCTCGCGGACCGGCTCGGCGCGGTCGACGGCCTCTTCGTGATCGACTCCCCGCAGGGCGGCCCGACGACGATCACGGCGGAGCTGCCGTGGCGCGACCGCGCGGGGGACCACGCTTCCGGCGCTCGCCGGGCGTGAGGTAGGGAAAACCCCCGCCTCAGGACGCCGACGCGCTCCATGGCCCGGGCGCCCGGCGGAGGCGAGGCTGGAGGCACGGACACAGGCAGCTCAGCAGAAGCAGACGCAGACGCAGACAGCTCAGCAGAAACGGATAGCAGCGATGGCCGCGGAGTACGGACAGGGGCACATACACATGGACCGGCCGGAATTCCGGGGGACCGACGTCAAGGGGTGGCGGCGCCTTCCCGCGGGACTGCGCGCCCCGTTCGAGGCACGCGCCTGGAAGGAGTTCGGCTACCTCCTGCTGAGCCTGCCGATCGGCCTCACGTCCTTCGCCTTCGCGGTCACGATGCTCTCGCTCGGCGTGGGCCTGCTCGTCACCTTCGTAGGCATCCCGGTACTGGCCGGCGCCCTGGCCGGCTGCCGCGGCATCGGCGCCCTGGAGCGCACGCGGGCCCGTGGCCTGCTCGACCTGGACGTCGCCGCCCCGGAGCCGCTGCGTCCCAAGAGCCGCGGCCCGATGGCGGTCATCGGCGCCGTCCTCAAGAGCGGCGCGTCCTGGCGGCACCTGCTCTACTCCGTGGTGCTGCTGCCGTGGTCGCTGTTCTCGTTCACCGTGGCGGTGATCTTCTGGTCGTACGGCTGGCTGATGGTCACGTACCCGCTCTGGTTCTGGCTCTTCCCGATGTACGCGGGGCAGGACGGCATCCAGCTCTACGGCGGCGACGACGGCCACCGCGTCTATCTCGACAACCCCTTCGAGATCGGCCTCACGGCGGGCACCGGCCTGCTGATCACGCTGGCCACGCCGTGGATCCTGCGGGCCCTGACGACCGTGGACCGCCTGCTGGTGGTCAGTCTGCTCGGCCCCTCGCGGCTCGCGACCCGCGTCGTCGAGCTGGAGTCGGACCGGGGCGTGGTCGTGGACACCGCCGCCGCCGACCTGCGCCGCATCGAGCGCGATCTGCACGACGGCGCGCAGGCCCGCCTGGTCGCCCTCGCCATGGATCTGGGTCTCGCCAAGGAGAAGCTGACCGAGGACCCCGAGGCCGCGGCCCGCATGGTGGACGAGGCGCACGGCGAGGTGAAGGTCGCCCTCCAGGAGCTGCGCGACCTGGCCCGCGGCATCCACCCGGCCGTCCTCACCGACCGCGGCCTGGACGCGGCGCTCTCCGCGCTGGCCGCACGCTGCACCGTGCCGGTCCAGGTCGAGGTGGACCTGGTGAGCCGGCCGGCGGCGGCCATCGAGGGCATCGCGTACTTCACGGTCTCCGAGCTGCTCCAGAACATCAGCAAGCACAGCCGGGCGACGCGGGGTTCGGTCGACGTGTGGCGGGCCGAGAACCGGCTGATGCTCCAGGTCACGGACGACGGCTCCGGGGGTGCCGACGCGTCGGCGGGCTCCGGGCTCGCGGGCCTGGCCGAGCGCCTCGACGCGGTCGACGGGATCCTCGTGGTCGACTCGCCGAGCGGCGGCCCGACGGCGATCACAGCCGAACTCCCCTGGCGCAAGGCCTGAGTCGGCCCGCGCCCGCACGCGGCGCGCCGCCCCCGGTCCGTACGCGGGACCGGGGGCGGCGCGGCGCGTGCGGGAGGTACCAGTCTGACGACAGCGCCGGTGGGCGGCCCCGGATCGCGCGATACTGAGGTGCCGGATGTCCGGGCGACGCGATGGACGTCGGGCCGGGGCCGGTCGGACAAGCGCGCCCGGGGGGCCGAAAACAGTGGAGGACAAAGTGCGGGTGGTCATCGCCGAGGATTCAGTGCTGCTCAGGGAGGGCCTGACCCGGTTGCTGACCGACCGCGGACACGACGTGGTCGCCGGGGTGGGCGACGCCGAGGCGCTGATCAAGACGATCACGGACCTCGCGGCGCAGGACGCCCTGCCGGACGTGGTCGTCGCCGATGTGCGGATGCCGCCGACCCACACCGACGAGGGGGTGCGGGCCGCGGTGTACCTGCGCCACCAGCATCCGGGGCTCGGGGTGCTGGTCCTCTCGCAGTACGTCGAGGAGCAGTACGCCACCGAGCTGCTCGCCGGGTCGAGCCGGGGCGTGGGCTATCTGCTCAAGGACCGGGTGGCCGAGGTCCGCGAGTTCGTGGACGCGGTGGTGCGGGTGGCCGAGGGGGGTACGGCGCTCGACCCGGAGGTCGTGGCGCAGCTGCTCGGCCGCAGCCGCAAGCAGGACGTCCTCGCGGGGCTTACCCCGCGCGAGCGCGAGGTACTCGGTCTGATGGCCGAGGGCCGGACGAACTCGGCGGTCGCCCGGCAGCTCGTGGTGAGCGACGGCGCCGTCGAGAAGCACGTGAGCAACATCTTCCTGAAGCTCGGGCTGTCCCCGAGTGACGGAGATCACCGCCGCGTGCTGGCGGTCCTCACCTACCTGAACTCATGACGAGCTGACACCCTGCCAGTGATCGGCAGGGCCGGAAGGGCGGAAGCCGTAGCCGAGCCGGGCCGAGCCACGCCGGAGATCAGAGCCAGACCACAGCCAGACCAGAGCCAGACCGGAGATCAGCGCCACGCCAAGACAGTCCTAGAACCGAAGGATGAGCGGGGAGCGTCATCTATGAAGGGCCGGGGGGTAAGGCAAATCATGGCAAACCAGGACATCGATGCGTCTCAAAAGGACGTCCAAAATGCGATCTACCCGAGGAAGGCACCCCTTACAGACGTAGGGTGGGCCTTGGGAACGCCGGGCGTCCCGGCGTTATCCCTCAGCCGCCTCGAGGGAGGTCCAGTTCAGTGACCAGCCAGGTCAGTAGCCAAGCCGAGCAGGCCGACGGGGCACGCGTCGGAGAGCAACGCAAGCCCGCGGGTGAGAAGGACGTACGGCGCCTGGACCGGGTGATCATCCGCTTCGCGGGTGACTCCGGTGACGGGATGCAGCTCACGGGTGACCGCTTCACTTCGGAGACCGCGTCCTTCGGCAACGACCTGTCGACGCTGCCGAACTTCCCGGCCGAGATCAGGGCGCCCGCCGGCACCCTGCCGGGCGTCTCCTCCTTCCAGCTGCACTTCGCCGATCACGACATCCTCACGCCGGGTGACGCGCCGAACGTCCTGGTGGCGATGAACCCGGCGGCACTGAAGGCGAACATCGGCGATGTGCCGCGCGGCGCCGAGATCATCGTCAACACCGACGAGTTCTCCAAGCGGGCGATGCAGAAGGTCGGCTACGACGTATCGCCGCTGGAGGACGGCTCCCTGGACGGCTACAGCGTGCACCCCGTGCCGCTGACCACGCTGACGGTGGAGGCCCTCAAGGACTTCGACCTCTCGCGCAAGGACGCGGGCCGCTCCAAGAACATGTTCGCGCTCGGCCTGCTGTCGTGGATGTACCACCGGCCGACGGAGGGCACCGAGAAGTTTCTGCGGACCAAGTTCGCCAAGAAGCCCGACATCGCCGAGGCGAACATCGCGGCGTTCCACGCGGGCTGGAACTTCGGCGAGACCACCGAGGACTTCGCGGTCTCCTACGAAGTCGCCCCGGCCGCGAAGGCGTTCCCGACCGGCACCTACCGCAACATCTCCGGGAACCTCGCACTGTCGTACGGCCTGATCGCGGCCGGCCGCCAGGCCGATCTGCCGCTGTACCTCGGCTCGTACCCCATCACGCCCGCCTCGGACATCCTCCACGAGCTGTCCAAGCACAAGAACTTCGGGGTGCGCACCTTCCAGGCGGAGGACGAGATCGCCGGGATCGGCGCGGCGCTCGGCGCGGCGTTCGGCGGCTCGCTGGCGGTGACGACGACCTCGGGGCCCGGTGTGGCACTGAAGTCGGAGACCATCGGCCTCGCCGTCTCGCTCGAACTGCCGCTGCTCATCGTGGACATCCAGCGCGGCGGCCCCTCCACCGGTCTGCCGACCAAGACCGAGCAGGCCGACCTGCTCCAGGCGATGTACGGCCGCAATGGTGAGGCGCCGGTGCCGATCGTGGCGCCGAGGACCCCGGCGGACTGCTTCGACGCCGCTCTGGAGGCCGCCCGGATCGCGGTCACCTACCGGACGCCGGTCTTCCTGCTGAGCGACGGCTATCTGGCCAACGGCAGCGAGCCCTGGCGGATCCCGGACGTGGACGAACTGCCCGACCTGCGCGTGCAGTTCGCCTCGGGGACCAACCACACGGAGGACGACGGCACCGAGGTCTTCTGGCCGTACAAGCGCGACCCGCAGACCCTGGCCCGCCCCTGGGCGGTCCCCGGCACACCCGGGCTCGAACACCGGATCGGCGGCATCGAGAAGCAGGACGGCACGGGCAACATCTCGTACGACCCGGCCAACCACGACTTCATGGTCCGCACCCGCCAGGCCAAGGTCGACGGCGTCCAGGTCCCCGACCTGGAGGTCGACGACGCGCGCGGGGACGCCACCACGCTGGTCCTCGGCTGGGGTTCGACCTACGGGCCGATCACCGCGGCGGTCCGGCGGCTGCGCGCGGCCGGTGTGCCCATCGCCCAGGCCCATCTGCGCCATCTGAACCCGTTCCCGCGGAACCTGGGCGAGGTCCTCGGGCGTTACGAGAAGGTGGTGATCCCCGAGATGAACCTCGGTCAGCTCGCCACCCTCATCAGGGCGAAGTACCTGGTGGACGCGGTCTCGTACAACCAGGTCAATGGAATGCCGTTCAAGGCCGAGCAGCTCGCCACGGCTCTCAAGGAGGCCATCGATGACTGACGCCGGCAATGGTCTGCTGAAGCTGGTTCCCAAGGCCGAGGCGAAGCAGTCCATGAAGGACTTCAAGTCCGACCAGGAGGTGCGCTGGTGCCCGGGGTGCGGTGACTACGCCGTGCTGGCCGCTGTGCAGGGCTTCATGCCGGATCTCGGCCTGGCGAAGGAGAACATCGTCTTCGTCTCCGGGATCGGGTGCTCCTCCCGCTTCCCGTACTACATGAACACGTACGGGATGCACTCCATCCACGGCCGCGCCCCGGCCATCGCCACCGGCCTCGCCTCCTCGCGGCGCGACCTGAGCGTGTGGGTGGTGACCGGTGACGGCGACGCGCTGTCCATCGGCGGCAACCACCTCATCCACGCGCTGCGCCGCAATGTGAACCTGAAGATCCTGCTCTTCAACAACCGGATCTACGGCCTCACCAAGGGGCAGTACAGCCCCACCTCCGAGGTCGGCAAGATCACCAAGTCGACGCCGATGGGATCGTTGGACGCGCCCTTCAACCCCGTCTCCCTCGCCATCGGCGCGGAGGCGTCCTTCGTCGCCCGCACCGTCGACTCCGACCGCAAGCACCTCACGTCGGTGCTGCGCGAGGCCGCCGACCACCCGGGCACGGCGCTGGTGGAGATCTACCAGAACTGCAACATCTTCAACGACGGCGCCTTCGAGGTCCTCAAGGACAAGCAGCAGGCCGAGGAGGCGGTGATCCGCCTGGAGCACGGGCAGCCGATCCGCTTCGGCACCGACAGCTCCAAGGGCGTCGTGCGCGACCCGCTGACCGGCGATCTGGTGGTCGTCGCGGTCACCCCGGAGAACGAGCGCGACATCCTCGTCCACGACGCGCACTCCGCGTCCCCGACGACCGCGTTCGCCCTCTCCCGGCTGGCCGACCCGGACACCCTGCACCACACCCCGATCGGCGTCTTCCGCGACGTCGAGCGTCCGGTGTACGACACGCTCATGGCCGACCAGCTCGACAGCGCCATCGAGCAGAACGGCAAGGGCGACCTCGCGGCGCTGCTCGCGGGCGGCGACACGTGGACGGTCGTCGGCTAGAGCCTGTCCGGCAAGGAAGCCCGGTTCTGGATCGTCAGAGCCGGGCTTCGTCGTACTCCCGCCGCGCTTTCTCCACGTCGTCCATGCGCCGTTCCGTCCAGGCCGCGAGGGTCCTGACCTGCTCGGCGGCCTCGCGGCCGAGGTCCGTCAGGGAGTAGTCGACGCGGGGCGGGATGACGGGCTTGGCGTCGCGGTGCACCAGGCCGTCGCGCTCCAGGGTCTGGAGGGTCTGGGTCAGCATCTTCTCGCTGACGCGGCCGATGGCGCGGCGCAGCTCGCTGAAGCGGTACGAGCGCTCTTCGAGCGCGATCAGGATGAGGACACCCCAGCGGCTGGTGACGTGCTCCAGGACCAGGCGATAGGGGCACATCTCCTCGCCGTCGCGGCTCCAGCTACTTACGGACATACCAGTACCTTACTTCAAAGTGGGTACTTACGGATAGTTAGTGCCGGGCCTAGGGTGAGTGTCAGACCGCTTCGAACAGGAGATTTCAGACATGAGCCTCGTCATCACCGGAGCCACCGGACACCTCGGCCGCCTCGTCATCGAGGGCCTGCTCACCGCCGGTGTCCCCGCCGGGGAGATCGCCGCCGTCGTACGCGACAAGGACAGGGCCGCCGACCTCGCCGAGCGCGGCGTCGAGCTGCGGGCGGCCGACTACAACGCCCCCGAGACCCTGCGCGGCGCCTTCGCCGCGGGCGACCGCGTGCTGCTGGTCTCCAGCAGTGAGGTCGGGCGGCGGGTGGCGCAGCACGGCGCGGTGGTCGACGCGGCGCGCGAGGCGGGCGTGGCGCTCCTCGCCTACACGAGCATCCTCGGCGGGCCCGACGCCGACTTCGACCTGGCGGCCGAGCACAAGGTCACCGAGCGGCTGATCGTCGAGTCCGGCCTGCCGTACACCTTCCTGCGCAACGGCTGGTACCACGAGAACTACACCGAGCACCTGGCCCCGGTCCTCGAACACGGCACCGTCATCGCCTCCGCGGGCGAGGGCCGGGTCGCCTCCGCCGCGCGCGCCGACTACGCCGCGGCCGCCGTCGCCGTCCTGACCGGCGAGGGCCACGAGGGCAAGGCCTACGAGCTGAGCGGCGATGTCGCGTGGAGCATGGCCGAGTACGCCGCCGAGGTCGCGGCGCAGAGCGGCAAGGGCATCTCCTACACCGACGTGCCCGCCGAGCGGCATCTCGCGGTGCTGACCGGGGCGGGAGTGCCGGAGCCCATGGCGGCGATCCTCGTGGACGTCGACGCGGCCGTCGGCCGGGGGCGCCTCGCGGGGACGACCGGCGACCTGGCCCGGCTGATCGGGCGGCCGACCACGCCGCTCGCCGACGCGGTGTCCGCGGGGCTGCGGGGCTGACACGCGGCTCCCGGCCGCGTCAGGAGCGTCATGGGCATACAGGCATGACAGACGGGGGCTCCCGGCGCTACCTTCGGTGCGGGTCCGCGTTCCGACACGGGCCCGCAGGCAGCGTCGGACTGCCGTGTGCCGAGGAGGGGCCGTGGACAGCGGGGAAGCCGGACAGGCCAGGGGTGAGCAGCGCACTGGGCTGCTGAACGGTTTCGCGGCCTACGGGATGTGGGGCCTCGTCCCTCTTTTCTGGCCGCTCCTCAAACCGTCCGGGGCCGCCGAGATCCTCGCGCACCGCATGGCGTGGTCGCTCGTCGTGGTGGGCGTCGTGCTGCTCTTCGTACGGCGCTGGGGCTGGGCGCGCGAACTGGTGCGCCAGCCGCGCAGGCTGGGCCTGGTGGCGATCGCCGCGGCGGTCATCACCCTCAACTGGGGCGTCTACATCTGGTCCGTGAACACCGGCCACGTCGTCGAGGCCTCCCTCGGATACTTCATCAATCCCCTGGTCACCATCGCGATGGGCGTCCTGTTGCTCGGCGAGCGGCTGCGGCCGGTGCAGTGGGCGGCCGTCGCCGTCGGGTTCGCGGCGGTCCTCGTGCTGGCCTTCGGCTACGGACAGCCGCCGTGGATCTCGCTCTGCCTCGCCTTCTCCTTCGCGACGTACGGCCTGGTGAAGAAGAAGGTCAACCTCAGCGGTCTGGAGTCGCTCACGGCCGAGACCGCCGTGCAGTTCCTGCCCGCCGTCGGCTATCTGGTGTGGCTCGGCTCGCGGGGTGAGGCCACGTTCGGCACGCAGGGCGCCGGGCACGCGGCGCTGCTGGCCGCGACCGGCGTGGTGACCGCCGCTCCCCTGGTCTGCTTCGGGGCGGCGGCGATCCGAGTCCCGCTCTCCACGCTGGGGCTGCTCCAGTACCTCGCGCCCGTCTTCCAGTTCCTGCTCGGGATCCTGTACTTCCACGAGGCGATGCCGCCCGAGCGGTGGGCGGGCTTCGGGCTGGTGTGGCTGGCACTCTCGCTGCTGACGTGGGACGCGCTGCGAACGGCCCGTCGCAACGCGGCCCGTATCGCCGCCGCCCGGCGGACCGCGGCGGTCGCGCCGCCCGCGGTCGACGGCGAGCGGGAGCCGGCGGCCTGATCCGCGGGGCACTCCCCGCGAGCGGGCACAGCGGGCACAGTTGCCCCAACGGTCGCGGCTGCCACCGCCGGCTCTAACCCCACGCGCCCGCCGCTGCGGCCCTCTTCGCGTACTCGGTGAAGTCGCGGGGCTCGCGGCCGAGTACGTCGCGGACGCCGGACACGGGTGCGGAGTTGTGGCCCCCGGCCAGGAAGGCGAGCACCTCCGCCAGTGACGTGGCGGCTTCCTCGGGCAGGCCCCGGCCGATCAGCTCGGCCACGTACGCCTCCTCCGTGACGTCCTCGAACCGCATCGGCCGCCCCGACGCCTCCGCCATCTCCGCCACCGCTTCGGCGAAGCTCAGCGAGCGCGGCCCGGAGAGTTCGTACGTACGACCTGTGTGCCCGTCCTCGGTGAGAAGGGCGGCGACCACCTCCGCGATGTCCTCCACGTCGATGAACGGCTCCGGCACGTCGCCGACCGGCAGCGCGAGGCGGCCTTCGAGCAGGGGCGCGTGGAAGACGTCCTCGTCGAAGTTCTGGGAGAAGTTGTTCGGGCGGATCACCGTCCAGTCCACGCCGGCCTCGCGGACCACCCGCTCGGCCTCCGCCATGGACGGTTCGAAGGAGTCGCCGTAGACCTCGATGCCCCGGCCGGACAGGACCACGAAGCGGCGTACGCCCGCCGCCTTCGCCTGCGCGACGAAGTCGGCGATCGGCTCGGGGTCGGGCGGGCCGACCAGGTAAAGGGCGCCCACCCCGGCCAGGGCGGGGGCCCAGGTGGCGCGGTCGGTCCAGTCGAAGGGGGTCTCCGCGGTGCGGGACGCGGCGCGGACGGTGCGGCCCGCCGCGCGGAGCTTGGCCACCACGCGGCGGCCGGTCTTGCCGGTGGCGCCGAGGACGAGGATGGGGCGGCCGGGAGCGGGGGTGTGGGCGGCGGCGGTGGTCGTGGGGTGCTGCGCGTTGTCGGTCATGCGTTCAGCCAACTGCCCCAGGCGTCTCGGCGACATGGGCATCCGTCTTGGCGGCATGGGCGTCCGTCTACCGTGGGGCCATGGACGCTCTGGGGGATCTGCTGCGAGGGGTGCGCGCGGACGGCGCGCTGTTCAACCGGACGGTGCTGACGCGCCCTTGGGAGACGCGCCGTGCCGAGGGGGTGGCGCTCGAACTGATCACGGTGGTGCGGGGCGTGGCGCGGATCGCCGTCGCGGGGGCGGGCGAGCCGCGGACCCTTCGGGAGGGCGGCGCCGCGATCGTGTGCACGAACGCACCGTTCACGCTGGCCGCCGCGGAGCCCGGCGCGGCGGAGCCCGGCGCCGGGTGCGAACTGGTGACCGGCGCCTACCAGTTGGACAGTTCCGTCGGGCGGCGGCTGATCAGCGCCCTGCCGCCGCTCCTCACCGTGCCGGCCGGCGAGGAGTGCATGCCCATCGTGGAGCTGATCGCCGCCGAGATCGCCGCCGACCGGCCGGGACGGCAGTACGTGATGGACCGGATGCTCGACTGGATGCTGGCCTGCACTCTGCGCGAGTGGTTCGACCTGCCCGAGGCCTGCCCTCCCGCCTGGTACCGCGCGCTCGGCGACGACGTGGTCGGCCCCGCGCTGCACGCCATGCACGACGAGCCGGCCCGGCCCTGGACGGTGGCGGCGCTCGCCGCGCGCGCCCAGGTCTCGCGCGCGGCGTTCGCCAGGAACTTCACCGACCTGGTCGGCAGGCCCCCGATGGCCTACCTCACCGAGTGGCGCATGACGCTCGCCGCCGAACTGCTCGCCGAGCCCGGCGCGACGGTCGCCTCGGTGGCGGGGCAGGTGGGGTACGCCGACGGGTTCGGCTTCAGCGACGCCTTCAAGCGGATCCGGGGCATCGCTCCGAGCGGCTACCGCGCCTCGCTGGCGACGTCCCGCGGCGAGAACCCACGCGCTCTGAGCGCGCGCTCCGCGTGACCCGCCTCCCGCGTAACCGGTATAACTAGTTACATGACCACCCTGCACTGGAAGCTAGTCATCGACGCGACCGACCCGCATGCCCAGGCCGCCTTCTGGGGCGAGACGTTGGGGTACGAGGTCGAGGACAACAGCGCGCTGATCGAGCGTCTCCTCGGTTTCGGCGCGGTGCCCGAGGAGGCGGCCGTCGACTTCCGCGGCCGCCGCGCCTGGCGCGACCTCATCGCCGTACGGCACCCCGATGACCCCTACGAGGAGGAGACGGGGGTGGGCCTCGGCCGCCGGATCCTCTTCCAGCGCGTCCCGGAGACCAAGACCGGCAAGAACCGGCTGCACCTCGATGTGCACTCCGCACCCGGGCGCCGGGACGAGGAGGTGGCCCGCCTGGAAGGACTCGGCGCGGCCGTCGAGCGGCACGTCGAGGAACCGGGCGGCGAGTGGGTGATCATGCGGGACCCGGAGGGGAACGAATTCTGTGTCCACTAGGGGTGACGGGTCGGCGATGGCAAGCTTGCGGTGACGTTTCCTCCCTGACCTGACGTCAGCGAGGCGCCCGCCATCTCTGCCATCTCCGCCATCTCTGCCAGCGAGGAGGCCGTCCCCTATGGCCATGAACGGTCGGCTCGTGGAGATCGCGTCGGCGAGGACACGGTGAGCGCCGAGGAGCGGGTGAGCGTCAGGAGGGGCGCGGGGGGCGCGGCCGGTGAGGAGCCCGCGGTCGGCGAGGGGGCCGCAGGGCATGCCGGAGCCCGTGACGGAGCCGTGCTCCGGGCCCACCGGCTCCTGCTCGGCGTCTGCTGCGCCTTCGCCCTGCTGTCGGCGGTCCTCGTACCGCTCACCCTGCCTCTCGGCTGGGACGAACTCGTCTACGCCAGCCGGTACTCCCCTTACGGGCCCGCCACCCCCTTCAGCGCGCCCCGCACCCGCGGAGTGCCGTTCCTCATCGCGCCCGTGGCCCTCTGGAGCGACTCCGTCGTACTCCTGCGGGTGTGGCTGACGCTGCTCTCGACCGCCGCCCTGTACCTGGGGTTTCGGCCCTGGCTGCGCGCCGCGTACCGACCCTCGGTGGCCCCGGTCGCCGCCGCGCTCTACGGCGGGCTGTGGATCACGCTCTTCTACGCGAGCGCGGCGATGCCCAACCACTACACCGCCATGGGCGCCGTAGGCGCGGTCGGCCTCTTCCTCAGGTCGCGGCAGACGCCCCTCACGTACGCGGGGGTCGCGACGGGCGTCGCCCTCGCCACCCTGATGCGGCCCAACGACGGCTTCGCCATAGGGCTGCCCCTGCTCCTCGCCGTCCTGCTGGTGCCCGCCTGGCGGGAGCGCGGCCGCGTCACGGCCGTGCTCGCAGGGCTCGCGGCGGGCGCGCTGCCCTGGGTCGTCGAGGCGTACGTCCGTTTCGGCGGCGTCCGCGAACGCCTGACGGAGGCCAGCGAGGTGCAGGGCGATCTGCGCCCGCTGCTCTCGTTCGTCCACCACCTCACGGTCATGGACGGGCCCCTGCTCTGCCGCCCCTGCGACAACGACGGCATCCGTCCCGTGGCGGCGGAGTGGTGGCTCCTGCTGTGCTTCCTGGTGGCCGTCGGCCTGTGGGCCCTGCGCCGCGACTCCGTGGTCAAGAGCGGGAGCGGGCCCGGAGCCCATCAGTCCCTCCGTCAGCCCGATGGCCCACGCACCCCCACCACCGCCCTCCCCCTCCTCACCGCCCTCGCCATCGCCCTGCCCTATCTCCTCCTCGTCCCCTACGCCGCCCCCCGTTTCCTCCTCCCCACCCACGCCCTGCTCGCCCCCACCGCCGCCCTGGGCCTCCTCACCCTGCTGGGCTACGCACGGGCGTCCCGGCCGCGGTGGGCCGGTGTCGTCGTGCCGGGCCTCGTGCTCGGCGGACACCTGGCCGTGCAGGTCCTCCTCGCTCACGGCAACGCCACGATCCAGGCGGGCGCCCGAGGCGACTGGACGCGGATCGCCGAGGCGCTCGAGCGGCACGGCGTCGGCAACGGCTCCCGGAGCGGCAGCGACGCCGACGAACCCTGCGTGCTGGACGGCAACACCGCCGTCATCCCGCTCGCCCACGTCGCCGGATGCGCGCCCGGCGGCCCGGCGGGCGATCCGCGTGCGCCGGACGCCCTCGTGCTGCGCAGGGCGGCGCCCCCGCACTGGGCGCGCGACTGGCCCCACCACGCCGTGCCCGGCACGTACGCCTCCGGGTGGGTCATCCACGTACGCCCGTAAGGGTTCAAGCCCCCGCGCCCCGAGAACCCGGGGCGCTGACACCGGCCTCGCCCGGTCCGTGCCCGCCCCCCCCGCCCACCCCCTGGACGACATTGCTTGCGCATGCATATAGTGCGCGTGCAAGTAATTGCCGCGCCCGGTCGCACCGGGCCACACCCAGGGGGATACCCATGACCCGCTCGTTCCTCTTCGTCGTCGGCAGCGCCCGCCGCGAGGGCAACACCGAGATCCTGGCCCGCAAGGCCGCCGAGCAGCTGCCCGCGGAGGTCGAGCAGCGCTGGATCCACCTCGCCGACCACCCGCTCCCCGACTTCGAGGACCTGCGGCACGACGCCACCCGCCCCCGCGCCCGGACCCGCCCCGAAGGCGATCAGGAGGCGCTGCTCCTCGACGCCACCCTCGCGGCCACGGACATCGTCATCGTCTCGCCGCTGTACTGGTACTCGGTGTCGGCGACCGTCAAGCGCTACCTCGACTACTGGGACGCCTGGCTGGAGACCCCCGAGATCGCGTTCCAGGAGTCGCTGAAGGACCGCACCCTGTGGGGCGTGACCGCGCTCGCGCACTCCGAGGAGGAGGTGGCCGAGCCGCTGATCGGCACGCTGAACCACACCGCCGCGTTCTTCCCCATGCGCTTCGGCGGGGTCCTGCTCGGCAACGGCAGCCGCCCCGGCAACGTCCTGGACGACGAGCAGGCGCTGCTGCGCGCCAAGACGTTCTTCGCGCAGGAGCCGCCGCTGGCCCGCTACCCCTACGACAAGGCGTGAGGACGGCGGGCGCCCGGCTCACGCCATGATGTCCTTCGCCCCGAACCGCGCCCACGCCGCCGAGCCGAAGACGGCGGCGTAGAGCCCCTGGATCTGGAAGTTCTTGATGAGGTCGTCCCAGTAGACGGGCTCGCGCATCAGATCGGCGAAGGACAGCCAGTAGTGGGAGAAGAAGTAGGGGTGCAGGGCGTCCAGTTGCGGGATCTGGTCGAGGATCTGGACGGTGATCAAGAGCCCGACCGTCGTCGCCATCGCCGCGATGCCGCTGCTGGTGAGCGTCGAGACGAACAGGCCGAGCGCCGCCACTCCGATCAGTGACGCGGCGACGACGAGCGCGATGAGCAGGGCCCGCACCAGCCCCTCGCCGAAGCCCATGCGCGTACCGGAGATCGTCGTGACCTCGCCCAGCGGGAACAGCAGCGCGCCCGTCGCGAGCGCGGACACGGCGACGACCAACGTCGCGACCAGGCAGAACGTCAGCGTGGTCGCGTACTTGACGAGGAGCAGCCGGGTGCGTCCCGCGGGCGCGACCAGCAGATAGCGCAGGGTGCCCGCGTTCGCCTCGCCCGCGATGGCGTCGCCCGCGACCACGCCGATCGCCATCGGCAGGAAGAACGGCAGCGTCGCGGCGAGCGCGGTGAAGACCAGGAACAGGCCGTTGTTGGTGACCTGCGCGATGAACGCGGGGCCGCCGCCCTCACCGCCCCCGCCGACCGTCGAACCGTCGCTCGTCTCGATCCTGACGGCGACGCCGACGAGCACCGGCACCGCCGCGAGCACGCCGAGCAGCGCGATGGTCCGCCAGCGGCGGAAGGTGATCGCCAGCTCGCTGCGGAAGAGGCCGAGCGTCCAGATCCACCGCGGCTCCCTCGGGGCGCCCGCCCTTGATACGTCCACGACCTCAGCCCGCGACATCGAAGCCCTCCCCGGTGAGCGCCACGAACGCGTCCTCCAGCGAGGCCCGTTCGAGCCCGAAGCCGCGGACGCGTACGCCCGCGCCGACCAGCGCGGCGTTCAGATCGGCGAGGTCCGTCTCCCGGCCCGAGTCGTCCTCGCCCGGCGGCTCGCCCGTCACGCGGTCCTCCGCCAGGACGAGGTCGCGCACGCCGTGCTCCTTCAGGACGCGGGCCGCCTCGCCCGGGTCCGGTGTCGTCACGACCAGCCTGCCGCGCGCGCCCGCCGCCAGCTCGGCGACCGGGCCCTGGGTGATCAGGCGGCCGCGGGTCATCACGGCGGCGTGCGTGCAGACCTGCTCGATCTCGTCGAGGAGGTGCGAGGAGAGGAAGACGGTCGTGCCCTCGGACGCCAGCTCCCGCACGAGGGTGCGGATCTCGCGCATGCCCTGCGGGTCGAGGCCGTTCGTCGGCTCGTCCAGGACGAGGAGTCTGCGGGGCTGGAGGAGGGCGGCCGCGAGGCCGAGCCGCTGCTTCATACCCAGCGAGTACGCCTTCGCCTTCTTGCCGGCGGCCGCGGTGAGGCCCACCCGGTCAAGGGCGGCATCGGCCCGCGCCCGCCGGGTGCGGGGGTCGGCGGCCGGGTCGGCGGAGTCGTACCGCAGGAGGTTGTCGCGGCCCGAGAGGAAGCCGTAGAGGGCGGGGCCCTCGATCAGCGCGCCCACGTGCGGGAGCACGGCGCGGGTGGCGCCCGGCATGGGCCTGCCGAGGACCCGGGCGGTGCCCGAGGTCGGCTCGATGAGGCCCATCAGCATGCGGATGGTGGTCGTCTTGCCCGAGCCGTTCGGCCCGAGGAACCCGAAGACGCTGCCTTCGGGGACGGTGAGGTCCAGCCGGTCGACGGCGAGATGCCTGCCGTAGCGCTTGGTGAGCCCGCGGGTCTCGATGACGTACGCCGCGCCGTCCCGGCCGTCCGGCTCCAGATGTCCATCCCGGCCGCCCGGCTCCAGATGCCCGTCGAGCGCGTCGGCACCGCGCACCGGCCCCCCGTCACGCGGCTCCCCGCCACCGGCCGGCGCTCCACCCCCACACGGCTCCTCGTCACCCTCCGCCCGCGCCTCGCCCGGCGTGGGCCGTCCCCCGATGGTGTCCGGCACCGCTTCCTCCCGTCACCCGACTCCCGGCTCCCCGCTCCCGGTGTTCGACGGTGCCGCCGCCCGGCGCCACCGTCGAACACCGCTCAGGCCCCACGCCTAGTGGGCCGCGTTCGCCGCCTTGACCAGCGCGTCCTTCGTGACCGCGCCCGCGTACACCGTGCCGTCGTCGGTGATGAGGGCGTTGACCAGGCGGGTCGAGAAGACCGTGCCGGAGCCGAACTTGCCGCTGACCTGGTCGCCCAGCGAATCGAGCAGCTTCTGCGCGTCCGGCGGGACGTCGCCCGAACCGGACGTCGGCAGGCCCTTGCCACCAGGCAGCTTCAGCTCGGCGATCGAGCTCCAGCCCTTGCCGATGACCTTCCAGTCGTCCAGGCCGTTCAGGTCCTCTTCCTTGAACTCCTTGCCGCCCTTGTTCCTGTCCTCGGTGTCACGCTCGCCCTTGGCGTGTTCGTCGGCCTCGGTGACCTTCGCGCCCTTGGGCGGCGCGAAGTCGAACGTGTCCGCCGACGGCTTCCCGAAGTCGACCTTCGTGAAGCCCGCGTCGATCACCGCGGCACCCCCGGCGGCCGGGGTGAGGGTGAACTTGAGCGGCGTACCCGTCTTCGCGTCCACGGCGACCGTGATCCGGCCGACCGTCGAACCGGTCTGCTTCGGCTCGATGACCAGGCGGTAGGCGTCGCGGCCCGCGACCTGCGCGGTCCCGTCGACCTTCACCGACGTCGTGTCGTCGACGGCCTTCAGCGCCTGCTCGGCGAACTCCTTGGGCGTGGCGGGAAGGTCCTCCGGGACCTCTCCCTTCCCGGACTCGTCGCCCGAGACCTGGAAGCCCTTCGCGTGGTACGCCTCGTTCGACGCGCTGTCGTACGCCCACACCTCGTCGCCGTTGTGGATCAGGCTGTACTCGGAGGCGTCGCCGAGGACGGACACCTTCTGCTTGTCGGGGCCATCGGCCGCGACCCGCAGGGTGTGCGTGCCCGAGGCCAGCTCCATCAGCTTGTCCTTGGGGTCGGCGGCCGAGCCCTCGCCGTCGCCGCCGCGGTCCGCGCCGCCACCGCCGCCAAGGCCGCCCGGCACGCCGCCCAGCGACGGCAGGCCCAGATCCGTGCTGATCTTGACGTTGCCGGAGAGCTGCTGCGTGTCCGACGCGGCTATCTTCTCGACGAGTTCCTGAGCCGTGACCTTCGGCAGATCCGGGTCGCCCGAGGTGGCGAGCGCCGGGACGAGCCCGATGGTCGCCGCGGCCACCCCCGCCACCGCGACCGGGACCACGTAACGGGCCGCCTTGCGGCGGCCGGTGCGCGGCTCCCCGGCCTCACTGGTGTCCTGTTCCGGTTCGTACGGTGCCATTGTGTGCCCTACCTCCGTGGTCGGCGGCGGCCTTCCCTGTACGTGCTTGTACGTGCATACATGCGTACGTGCCATCGTCCACCCCGCGCCGCCATTCTCACCCGAATTGGTCAGGAGTGGTGGTCCTTGCTGGGTTCTATCCGACCAAATCGGCCGACGATTGGCGTCAGACCCCGGGCTCAACTCCACGTACTGCCCAGGGATGACATGAAGCGGCGGCGCCTCCCCCGTCCCGTAGGGGTGACGCCGCCGATCGTCAGTACTGGTCGGCCCAGTCGGCCGTGACCACTCAGCCGGCCCGGTGCACGACCAGGTCGCAGAGTTCCACCAGGGAGATCTTCGCGTCGCACGCCGGCAGCGGCGCCAGCGCGGCCCGCGCCTCCTCCGCGTACCGCACGGTGTCCCGGCGGGCCTGCTCCAGGGCGGGGTGCGCGCGCAGCAGGGAGAGCGCCTCGGCGTGCCGGGCGTCGTCGGTGAGGTCGGAGTCGAGCAGCTCGCTCAGGGCGATGTCCTCGGCCAGGCCGAGCCGCGCGACGCGCTCGCGCAGCCGCAGGACGGGCAGGGTGGGGATGCCCTCGCGCAGGTCCGTGCCCGGCGTCTTGCCGGACTCGTGCGAGTCGGAGGCGATGTCGAGCACGTCGTCGGCGAGCTGGAAGGCGACGCCGAGCCGCTCGCCGTACTGCGTCAGGACGTCGACGACCGTCTCGTCGGCGCCCGACATCATCGCGCCGAACCGGCAGGCCACGGCGACCAGCGAGCCCGTCTTGCCGCCGAGCACGTCGAGGTAGTGGTCGACCGGGTCGCGTCCCTCGCTCGGCCCCGCGGTCTCCAGGATCTGTCCGGTCACCAGGCGTTCGAACGCCTCGGCCTGGATGCGGACGGCCTCCGGACCGAGGTCGGCCAGGATGTACGAGGCGCGGGCGAAGAGGAAGTCACCGGTCAGCACGGCCACGGAGTTGCCCCAGCGCTGGTTGGCGCTCTCGACGCCGCGGCGCACGTCCGCCTCGTCCATCACGTCGTCGTGGTAGAGCGTCGCGAGGTGCGTCAGTTCGACGACGACGGCGGAGGGCACGACGCCCGGCGCGTACGGGTCGCCGAACTGGGAGGCGAGCATTACGAGCAGCGGGCGGAAACGCTTCCCCCCGGCGCGGACGAGGTGCTGGGCGGCCTCCGTGATGAAGGGGACCTCGCTCTTGGTGGCCTCTAGCAGGCCCTCCTCAACAGCCGCCAATCCTGCCTGGACATCGGCTTCGAGAGCCTGGTCCCGCACGCTCAGCCCAAAAGGCCCGACGACGGTCACGAGAGGTTCTCCTGTCTGCTGACGATCACATGGCGAACTCGGTCGATCATTGGATCTCGGTCGATGACACGGTTTGTCGATGTGTCGCTGCCATCACTCAAGTCAGCGTATCCGGTCGCGTTTCGATCACAGCGAGCACCTGCCCGCACAAACGCGGCCGGGCACTCCCCGATCACCACCGGTATGTTCGTGATCAGCCCATACAACCGATAGGCCCGACCCGCACCACTGAGCGAGCAATGACCGGGAGCATCCGCTTTGTCCCGTACTACTGCCGAGTACGAGCCGTCGCCGGAACCGCCGGCGGACCCTCCCCCGGGCGACGACCACGCCTCCTTCGGGCAGCCCCGCGGACTTCCACTGAGGTACCTCCCATGACGCACCTGAAGATCCGATCCGAAAGCGACTTCCCGTACGGGACGACGCACGAGGACATCCGCGTACCCCTCGCCGACGGGACCACGCTCTACGCGCGCGTGTGGCGCCCGGTGACCGACGAGCCCGTCCCCGTGCTCCTCGAATACCTCCCCTACCGACTCAGCGACTGGACGGCGCCCCGCGACTGGCAGCGCCACCCCTGGTACGCGGGCCACGGCTACGCCTCCGTGCGCGTCGACGTCCGCGGCCACGGCAACAGCGAGGGGCTGCCCACCGACGAGTACTCCGCGCAGGAGCTGGCCGACGGCGTGGAGGTGGTGAACTGGCTGGCCGCGCAGGACTGGTCGACCGGCAAGGTCGGCATGTTCGGCATCTCCTGGGGCGGCTGCAACTCCCTTCAGATCGCGGCCCTCGCGCCCGAGCCGCTCAAGGCGATCGTCACCGTCTGCTCGGCGGACGACCGCTACGACAACGACGTGCACTACCTGGGCGGTTCCGTCCTCGCGGTGGACATGCACGCCTGGGCCGCGACGATGCTCGCCTTCGTCGCGCGCCCGCCGGACCCGTACTTCGTCGGCGACGCGTGGCGCGAGATGTGGCTGACGCGTCTCGAAGCCGTCGAGCCGTTCCTCCACACCTGGCTGAGCCACCAGACCCGCGACGACTACTGGCGGCACGGCAGCGTCTGCGAGGACTACTCCGCGATCGGTGCGGCGGTCCTCGCGGTCGGCGGCTGGCACGACCCGTACCGGGACACGGTCCTGCGCCTGGTCGAACACCTCCCGGACGACCGGGTACGGGGACTGATCGGCCCGTGGTCGCACCAGTACCCCGACCGGGGACTGCCGCCCGGCCCGGCGATCGGCTTCCTCCAGGAGACGCTGCGCTGGTGGGACCACCACCTCAAGGGCGTCGACACGGGCATCATGGCCGAGCCCAAGCTCCGCTCCTGGATCAGCGACTCGCACCCGCCGGCGACGGTCTACCCGGAGCTGCGCGGCGGCTGGGTCGGCGACCCCGCCTGGCCCTCCCCGAACGTCACCCCCACTGTCTACGCCCTCCAGGGCACCCCCCAGCTGGTCGACTCCCCGCAGCACACCGGCCTGGACGCGGGCCGCTTCTTCCCCTTCGGCAACGACGCCGACCTGCCGCCCGACCAGCGGGACGAGGACGCCAAGTCGGCGTGCTTCGAATTCGAGGTCCCTGCGGAGGTACGGATTCTCGGGCGCCCCAAGGTGACCCTGCGGCTGCGGATGGACGTGCCCTTCGGCCAGGCGATCGCCCGCCTGTGCGACATCGCGCCGGACGGCTCGTCCACGCTCGTCACCCGGGGCGTGCTGAACCTCTCCGCCCGGCACGGCAGGGACCGCGCGGACGCATGGCCGCTCGGTGCCACCGAGGACGTGACCTTCGACCTCAACGGCATCGGCCACACCTTCCCTCCGGGCCACCGCATCCGCCTCGCGGTCTCCTCCGCGTACTGGCCGTGGATCTGGCCGCAGGCGGACTCGGCCGGCTTCACCCTGGACCCGGTCGGCAGCTCCCTGGAACTGCCGGTGCGAACCGGCGACTTGGACCAGACGATCACCTTCGAGCCCCCCGAGCAGGCCGAACCGCTCGGCGTGGTCCACCCCGCGACGCTCGACGAGGAGAGCCCCGAACGTCTGGTCGTACGCGATGTGGCCAAGGGCGAGTGGCGCCTGGAGGTCGACCCGCGCTACGGCGGTACGCGCGTGTACCCCGACGGCCTGGAGTTCACCGAGGACGCCGTGGAGACGTACACGATCCACGAGAACGACCCACTGAGCGCCCGCACCCGCTCCGACTGGACGATCCGCCTGCACCGTCCCGAACTCGCCTGGGACACGAGGGTCGAGACGCACTCGGAGATCGCCTGCGACGCAGCGGACTTCATCACGACGAACGAGGTCATCTGCCGGGACGGCACCGAGGTGGTCTTCCACCGCACGTGGGAACGGCGGATTCCGCGGACGGCGGGGTAGGGCGGGCGGGGCGGCGGATCGGCAGGTCGGCGTCCCCTCGGACCACTCGGACCACTCGAACCGGGCGCCGCGGTTGCCCCCGACCATGTGCGACTTGAGGGGCCAACAGGCACTGGCAGCGAGGGTGAGCCTTTGGGGCGCTCTCAGAGCCGGGCGTCCGTGGCGCCCTGGGCGGCCGCGAGTAACCCCTCCAGAAAGACCGCGACGCCGTCCTCCTCGTTCGATCGGGTCAACTCGTCCGCCACTGCCTTGAGTTCGCTGTGGGCGTTGGCCATCGCCACGCCGTGGGCCGCCCACCGGAACATGGGGATGTCGTTCGGCATGTCGCCGAAGGCCACCGTGTCGGCGGCCGTCAGGCCCATGCGCTCGGCGGCCAGCGCGAGGCCGGTCGCCTTGGTCACCCCGCACGGTTGCAGCTCCACGGTGCCGGGCCCCGACATCGTGACCGTGGCGAGCGAGTCGACCGCCCCGCGCGCCACCTCCGCCAACTCGTCGTCCGTCAACGCCGGATGCCGGACAAGCACCTTGCTGATGGGCACCTCCCAGAGCACGTCACGCCCGGGTACGCGGACCGCGGGGAGCGTGGGGTGCGGCATCTCGTAGCCGGGCTCGATCAGCGTGAGGCCGTCCACGCCGTCCTGGTCGACGGCCGCGAAGACCTGCCCGACCTCCGCCTCGATCTTCCCGAGCGCGACCTCGGCCAGCTCACGGTCGAGCGTCACCGACCACACCATGCGGTGCGCCCCGGCGTCGTAGAGCTGCGCACCCTGTCCGCAGACGGCGAGACCGGCATAGCCGAGATCGCCGAGAAGCGACCGCACGCGCGGCGCGGGCCGCCCCGTCACCACGAGGTGCCGCGCGCCCCCCTCACCCGCGGCGGCCAGCGCCCGCCGCGACCGGTCCGAAACCGTGTCGTCGCCGCGTAGCAGCGTCCCGTCCAGGTCAGTGGCGATAAGTGCATATGCGAGGGGAGCGGCCATGATCCAGAGAATACGGATCCTGAGCCGCGCCGGAAGCGGCTTGGCAAGGCCGGTGCGGGAGGAGGGAGGTGGGAGCCATCAGGGTTCACCAGAAAGTGGAACCTCTCATTCCGCAGAACGGACTGAGAAGGCGCGTACGCCACGACCCGTACCTTCACTTCGAGGCACGTAGCTGAAGCCGTCAGTGCCAACCCGAGCTGGAGCGCGCCCGGTCCGTGGCGGACAGGGCCCCGGTCAAGGGCCGTTCCGCCACCCGCGACATGACTGACCGAACTGCCATGAGCCGGGACAGCGCGGCCGTCGAAGAGTGAACTCGGAGAGAGCCGCACCACCCCCGGCAAGACTTACCGGACATCACGCACTCTTCAGGCACTGCCGTAACAGGGGCCTTCACACGTAACGTGTGGCACACCCCTATGGAAAGCGAGGCAGGTACGCATGTCCGAGCAGACCCCGCTCGACCCGGCCGCCGGTGACACCCCCGGCCTCCCCGAGAGCGACTCCATCGGCCTCTCCGAGGGCGACCCCTTCGGCCTGCCCGAGGGCGATCCCTTCGGACCGCACAACCTCCCCTACGGCGTGTTCTCCCTGGCCGGGGAGCGCACCGACCAGCGCAGGGTCGGCGTACGACTCGGCTCGTACGTCCTGGACGCGGGTGCTGCCGCCGCCGCGCTCGGCTCCCCCTATGTGTCCCTCCTCGCCCGGCCCACCCTGAACGCTCTCCTCTCCGCGGGCCGCACCGCCTGGTCCGACGTGCGGCGCGCCCTGACGGCGTGGGTGACCGTCCCGTCCTACCGGGATTCCGTACGCCCCCTGCTGCACCCCCTCTCCGACGTCACCCTGCACCTGCCGTTCGAGGTAGCGGACTACGTCGACTTCTACGCCTCGGAGAACCACGCGACGAACCTGGGCAAGATGTTCCGCCCGGACTCGCCGACCCCGCTCACCCCCAACTGGAAGCACCTGCCCATCGGTTACCACGGCCGGTCCGGCACCGTCGTGGTCTCCGGGACGGACGTGGTGCGCCCCTCGGGCCAGCGCAAGGCACCCTCCGACACCGCCCCCGTCTTCGGCCCCTCGGTCCGCCTCGACATCGAGGCGGAGGTCGGGTTCGTGGTCGGCGCCCCCTCGACGCACGGAACTCCCGTGCCCCTCGCGGACTTCCGCGAGCACGTCTTCGGCCTCACGCTCCTCAACGACTGGTCGGCGCGCGACATCCAGGCCTGGGAGTACGTCCCCCTCGGCCCGTTCCTCGGCAAGTCCTTCGCCACCTCGGTGTCCGCCTGGATCACCCCCCTCGACGCACTGGACGCGGCCCGGGTCGCGCCCCCGGAGCGCACGCACCAGCTGCTGCCCTACCTGGACGACTCCGCCGAGTCGGCCACGGACGAGCCCGGCGGCTACGACCTGCGCATGACGGTCACGCTCAACGGCCACGTCATCTCCGAGCCGCCCTTCTCCACCGTGTATTGGACGGCCGCGCAGCAGCTCGCGCACATGACGGTCAACGGCGCCTCCCTGCGCACCGGTGACCTGTACGGCTCGGGCACGGTCAGCGGCCCCTCGGCCGGTCAGTACGGCTCCCTGATCGAGATCACCTGGAACGGCCGGGACCCCCTCGAACTCCCCGACGGCAAGCGGACGTTCCTGGAGGACGGCGACGAGGTCACGCTCTCGGCGTGGGCCCCGGGGCCGGACGGCACCAAGGTGGGCCTCGGCGAGGTGACGGGCCGGATCGTGGCGGCTCGGTAAAGCCACCGAGCGGCGATCCGGTCGCGGGGCGGCGCCGCCGAGTCCGGCGCCGCCCCGCGGCCAGCACGGCCCTCCCGCCCAGGCGGCCCCGTCACGACGGCTACCGGGACTGACCTCAGGACGCCCAGTCCGGCTCCTCCTCGTCACCCCAGCCCAGCTCGGCGTCCCCGCCCGGCGCCGACTGCGGGCCACCGGAGGAAGCCTCCTCGGCGGGCGGCACATCCCCGCCGGGCGCCCCGCCCGAGCCAGCGAACTCCGCGACGACCCCGACCACCCCCTCGCCATACGTCGCCCGCTTCTTCTCGCCCACCCCGCTGATGCCCGCGAGGTCCCCCACGGACGTGGGCCGCAGCGTGGCGATCTCGCGCAGCGTCGCGTCGTGGAAGATCACATACGCGGGGACACCCTGCTCCTTGGCCTGGGCGCCGCGCCAGGCACGCAGCGCCTCGAAGACCGGCACCGCCTCCGGGGCCAGCTCGGCGACCGCTGCCGCCGCCTTCGCCTTGCGCTCACCCTTCGCGGCCCGCGCGGCCGGGGCCCGCTTCGGCTCCTTGCGCAGCCGCACCTCGCGCTCCCGGCCGAGGACGGATCCGCTCGTCTCGGTGAGCACCAGCGTGCCGTACTCCCCCTCGACCGCGAGCAGGCCCTGCGCCAGCAACTGCCGCACCACGCCCCGCCATTCGGCCTCGGCCAGCTCCTCGCCGATACCGAAGACCGAGAGCTGGTCGTGGTCGAACTGGATGACCTTCGCGGTCTTCTTGCCGAGCAGGATGTCGATGATCTGGCCCGCGCCGAACTTCTGGCCGCGCTCACGCTGAAGGCGCACCACCGTGGAGAGCACCTTCTGCGCCGCGACCGTGCCGTCCCAGGTCTCGGGCGGGGCGAGGCACGTGTCGCAGTTCCCGCACGCCTCCGGCGCCTCCTGGCCGAAGTACGTGAGCAGCTGGGCCCGGCGGCACCGCGCGGTCTCGCAGAGCGCCAGCATCGAGTCCAGGTGGGAGGCGGCCCGGCGCCGGAACGCCTCGTCGCCCTCGCCGCCCTGGATCAGCTTGCGCTGCTGGACGACGTCCTGAAGGCCGTACGCCATCCAGGCCGTCGAGGGCAGGCCGTCCCGGCCCGCGCGGCCCGTCTCCTGGTAGTACCCCTCGACCGACTTGGGCAGGTCGAGGTGGGCGACGAAGCGGACGTCCGGCTTGTCGATGCCCATGCCGAAGGCGATCGTGGCGCAGACGACGAGGCCTTCCTCCCGCAGGAAGCGGGACTGGTGCCGCGCGCGCGTGCCGCCGTCGAGCCCCGCGTGGTACGGGACCGCCTCGATGCCGTTTTGGCACAGGAACTCGGCGGTCTTCTCCACCGAGTTCCGCGAGAGGCAGTAGACGATGCCGGCGTCGCCCGCGTGCTCCTCCTTCAGGAAGGACAGGAGCTGCTTCTTCGGCTCGGCCTTGGGCACGATGCGGTACTGGATGTTGGGCCGGTCGAAGCTCGCCACGAAGTGCTTGGCGTCCGGCATGCCGAGCCGCTCGGTGATCTCCCGGTGCGTGGCGTGCGTGGCCGTCGCCGTCAGGGCGATGCGCGGGACGTCCGGCCAGCGCTGCCCGAGCACGGAGAGCGCCAGGTAGTCGGGCCGGAAGTCGTGCCCCCACTGCGCGACACAGTGCGCCTCGTCGATGGCGAAGACGGAGATCTTGCCGCGCGAGAGGAGGTCCAGGGTGGCGTCCAGGCGCAGCCGCTCCGGGGCGAGATAGAGCACGTCCAGCTCGCCCGCGAGGAACTCGGCCTCCATCACGCGCCGCTCGTCGAAGTCCTGCGTGGAGTTGATGAACCCGGCGCGGACACCGGCCGTCCGCAGCGCGTCCACCTGGTCCTGCATGAGCGCGATGAGCGGGGACACCACCACGCCCGTGCCCGGTCTGACCAGGGCCGGGATCTGATAGCAGAGGGACTTGCCGCCGCCGGTGGGCATGAGGACGACGGCGTCGCCGCCGGCCACCACGTGGTCGATGACCGCTTCCTGCTCGCCGCGGAAGGCGTCGTACCCGAAGACGCGGTGGAGTGTGCGCAGCGCGTCGCTCTGCGTCACCCCGCCGGTCATCGTCCCGGTCGCTCCGCCCGGCGCCGATACCGGAGCCGTCACCTCGCCCATGCCCTTGGTCCCATCCATCGCCCTGCCCCCCGCCGTACGTCCTGCCTCGGTCACCGCTCCGGTCGCTGCCCCGACCACTGCCTCCACGATAGGGCCCCGCACCGACAGCCCGAGAAGTTATCCACAGGCCACCGCCCGGCATCCCCAGATCGGGATGCCGGGCGGGCGACACACATACGAACAGGCGGGTTACCGGACGAAGACCCCCGCCTGGCCCGCCAGATCCAGGAAGTACTGCGGGGCCACACCGAGCACCAGCGTCACCGCGACGCCCACGCCGATCGCCGTCATGGTCAGCGGCGACGGCACGGCGACCGTGGGGCCGTCCGCCTTCGGCTCGCTGAAGAACATGAGCACGATCACACGGATGTAGAAGAACGCGGCGATCGCCGACGACAGCACACCGACCACGACGAGGGCGCCCGCGCCGCCCTCGGCCGCCGCCTTGAAGACCGCGAACTTCCCCGTGAACCCGGAGGTCAGCGGGATGCCCGCGAAGGCCAGCAGGAAGACCGCGAAGACCGCGGCGACCAAGGGGGACCTGCGCCCGAGCCCCGCCCACTTCGACAGGTGCGTGGCCTCGCCCCCCGCGTCGCGCACCAGGGTGACCACGGCGAAGGCGCCGATCGTCACGAAGGAGTACGCCGCCAGGTAGAAGAGCACCGAGGAGACGCCGTCCGGGGTGGTGGCGACGACACCGGCGAGGATGAAGCCCGCGTGGGCGATGGACGAGTACGCGAGGAGCCGCTTGATGTCGGTCTGCGTGATGGCGACGATCGCGCCGCCCAGCATCGTGATGATCGCGATGCCCCACATGACTGGCCGCCAGTCCCAGCGCAGGCCCGGCAGGACCACGTACAGCAGGCGCAGGAGGGCGCCGAACGCGGCCACCTTCGTCGCCGCCGCCATGAAGCCGGTGACCGGAGTCGGTGCACCCTGGTAGACGTCGGGGGTCCACATGTGGAACGGCACCGCGCCCACCTTGAAGAGCAGCCCCATGACGACCATCGCGACGCCGATCAGAAGCAGCGCGTCATTGCCCATGGTGTCGGCGAGGGCCGGGTCCATCGTCGAGATGTTGCCCTCGACCACGTTCGCGATCGTCGCGTACGACACCGAGCCCGCGTACCCGTACAGGAGCGCGATGCCGAAGAGCGTGAACGCGGAGGCGAACGCGCCGAGCAGGAAGTACTTGACGGCGGCTTCCTGCGACATGAGGCGCTTGCGGCGGGCGAGCGCGCACAGCAGGTACAGCGGCAGGGAGAAGACTTCCAGCGCGATGAAGAGCGTCAGGAGGTCGTTCGCCGCGGGGAAGACGAGCATGCCGCCGATGGCGAAGAGCGCCAGCGGGAACACCTCGGTGGTGGTGAACCCGGCCTTCGTGGCGGCCTGTTCGCCCTCGCTGCCCGGCACGGCCCCGGCCTGCGCGACGAACGAGTCCACGCGGTTGCCGTGCGTCACCGGGTCGAGCCGCCGCTCCGCGAAGGTGAAGACGGCGACGAGCCCGGCGAGCAGGATGGTGCCCTGGAGGAAGAGCGCGGGCCCGTCGACCGCGATCGCGCCCATCGCCGCGATCTGCGCCTTCGTCGTACCGAATCCGCGGGCCGCGAGCCCCACCACGGCGGCGAAGGCCGCGGTGAGGGCTACGACGGTCACGAACAACTGGACGTAGTAACGGGACTTGCGCGGGACGAAGGCTTCGATGAGCACTCCGAGGACGGCCGCGCCGATGACGATCAACGTCGGCGACAACTGCCCATACTCGATCTTGGGCGCGTCGATCTTGTCGATCGGATCGGCGGCCATTGTCCACAGGCTGTGGACGGCTGATGCGCTCACTTGGCCGCCTCCACCTCGGGCTCGGGGTCCTTCTGCTGTACGTCGGACATGGTGTGCTTGACCGCCGGGTTCACCAGCTCGGTGAGCGGCTTCGGGTAGACCCCGAGGCCGATCAGGAGCGCGATCAGCGGGGCGACGACGACCAGTTCACGCACCCGCAGGTCCGGCATGGCCGAGACCTCCGGCTTCACGGGGCCCGTCATCGTCCGCTGGTAGAGGACGAGGGTGTAGAGCGCGGCGAGCACGATGCCGAGGGTCGCGACGATCCCGGCCACCGGATAGCGCGCGAACGCGCCGACCAGGACGAGGAATTCACTCACGAAGGGCGCGAGCCCCGGCAGCGAGAGCGTGGCCAGGCCGCCGATCAGGAAGGTGCCCGCGAGCACCGGGGCGACTTTCTGCACCCCTCCGTAGTCGGCGATCAGACGCGAGCCGCGCCGCGAGATGAGGAAACCGGCCACCAGCATCAGCGCGGCGGTCGAGATGCCGTGGTTGACCATGTAGAGCGTCGCGCCCGACTGGCCCTGCGAGGTCATCGCGAAGATGCCGAGCACGATGAACCCGAAGTGCGAGATCGACGCGTACGCCACCAGGCGCTTGATGTCGCGCTGGCCGACCGCGAGCAGCGCGCCGTAGATGATGCTGATCAGCGCGAGTACGACGATGACGGGCGTCGCCCACTTGCTCGCCTCGGGGAAGAGCCCGAGGCAGAACCGCAGCATCGCGAACGTGCCGACCTTGTCGACCACCGCCGTGATCAGCACGGCGACCGGGGCCGTGGACTCCCCCATCGCGTTCGGCAGCCAGGTGTGCAGCGGCCACAGCGGCGCCTTCACCGCGAAGGCGAAGAAGAAGCCGAGGAAGAGCCACCGCTCAGTGCTGGTCGCCATGTCGAGCGTGCCGTTGGCGCGGGCCTCGGCGATCTCCTGGAGCGAGAAGTTCCCCGCCACTACGTAGAGCCCGATCACGGCGGCCAGCATGATGAGGCCGCCGACGAGGTTGTAGAGCAGGAACTTCACGGCCGCGTACGAGCGTTGCGCCGAGGCGTTCTCGTCGCTGCCCGCGTGGGCGCGGTCCCCGAAGCCGCCGATGAGGAAGTACATCGGGATGAGCATGGCTTCGAAGAAGATGTAGAAGAGGAAGACGTCGGTGGCCTCGAAGGAGATGATCACCATCGCCTCGACGGCGAGGATCAGGGCGAAGAAGCCCTGGGTGGGACGCCACCGCGACGATTTCGTCTCCAGGGGGTCGGCGTCGTGCCAGCCCGCCAGGATGATGAACGGGATGAGCAGCGCGGTGAGTCCGATGAGCGCGACGCCGATGCCGTCGACCCCCAGTTCGTACCGCACCCCGAAGTCCGCGATCCACGCGCGGGACTCGGTCAGTTGATAGCGGTCGCCGTCCGGGTCGAACCGCACGAGCACGGTCACGGCCAGGGCCAGCGTGGCGAGCGAGACGAGCAGCGCGAGCCACTTGGCGGCGGAGCGCCGGGCGGCCGGGACGGCTGCCGTGGCGATCGCGCCGACCGCGGGCAGGGCCGCCGTCGCTGTCAGCAGAGGAAAGGACATCGGTATCAGACCGCCCTCATCAGCAGGGTCGCGGCGATGAGTACCGCAGCGCCGCCGAACATCGAGACCGCGTAGGAGCGGGCGTAGCCGTTCTGCAGTTTGCGCAGCCGTCCGGAGAGGCCGCCCATCGAGGCCGCCGTGCCGTTGACGACCCCGTCGACCAGGGTGTGGTCGACGTACACCAGGGAGCGCGTGAGGTGCTCACCGCCGCGCACCAGGACGACGTGGTTGAAGTCGTCCTGGAGGAGGTCGCGGCGGGCGGCCCGGGTGAGGAGCGAGCCGCGCGGGGCGGTGACCGGGACGGGCCTGCGCCCGTACTGGACGTAGGCCAGGGCGACGCCGATGAGCAGGACGCCCACGGTGGCGCCCGTGACCGTGGCGGCGCTGAGCGGGGAGTGACCGTGCTTGTGGCCGGTGACCGGCTCCAGCCAGTGCAGGAAGCGGTCGCCGATGCCGAAGAAGCCGCCCGCGAAGACCGACCCGAAGGCGAGCACGATCATCGGGATCGTCATGGATGTGGGCGACTCGTGCGGGTGCGGTTCGTTGCCGTCGGCGTCCGGCTGCCAGCGCTTGTCCCCGAAGAAGGTCATGAGCATCACGCGTGTCATGTAGTACGCGGTGATGGCCGCGCCGAGGAGCGCCACCGACCCGAGGATCCAGCCCTCCGTGCCGCCCTTGGCGAACGCCGCCTCGATGATCTTGTCCTTGGAGAAGAAGCCGGACAGGCCGGGGAAGCCGATGATCGCGAGATAGCCGAGCCCGAAGGTGACGAAGGTGACCGGCATGTACTTCCTGAGGCCGCCGTACTTCCTCATGTCCACCTCGTCGTTCATGCCGTGCATGACCGATCCGGCGCCGAGGAAGAGCCCGGCCTTGAAGAAGCCGTGCGTCACCAGGTGCATGATCGCGAAGACGTAGCCGATGGGTCCGAGGCCGGCGGCCAGGATCATGTAGCCGATCTGGGACATCGTCGAGCCGGCGAGGGCCTTCTTGATGTCGTCCTTCGCGCAACCGACGATCGCACCGAACAGGAGCGTGACCGCTCCGACGACCGTGACGGCGAGCTGTGCGTCCGGAGCGCCGTTGAAGATCGCTCCGGAGCGGACGATCAGGTAGACACCGGCGGTCACCATCGTGGCCGCGTGGATCAGGGCCGAGACCGGGGTCGGGCCCTCCATCGCGTCACCGAGCCAGGACTGGAGCGGCACCTGCGCGGACTTGCCGCACGCGGCGAGCAGCAGCATCAGGCCGATGGCGGTGAGCTTGCCCTCGCTGGTCTCACCCGTCGCCTCCAGGACGGGCTCGAAGGCGAACGTCCCGAAGGTGGTGAACATCAGCATGATCGCGATCGACAGGCCCATGTCGCCGACGCGGTTGACCAGGAAGGCCTTCTTCGCGGCGGTGGCGGCGCTGGGCTTGTGCTGCCAGAAGCCGATCAGGAGGTACGAGGCGAGACCGACGCCCTCCCAGCCGACGTACAGGAGGAGGTAGTTGTCGGCGAGGACGAGGAGGAGCATCGCCGCGAGGAAGAGGTTCAGGTAGCCGAAGAAGCGGCGGCGCCGCTCGTCGTGCTCCATGTACCCGATGGAGTAGATGTGGATCAGGGTGCCGACACCGGAGATCAGCAGGACGAACGTCATCGACAGCTGGTCGAGCTGGAAGGCGACGTCCGCCTGGAAGCCCTCGACGGGGATCCAGCTGAACAGGTGCTGCGACAGGGTCCGCTCCTCGGTGCCCTTGCCCAGCATGTCCGAGAAGAGCACCACGGCGACGACGAAGGAGGCGGCCGCGAGCAGCGTGCCGAGCCAGTGGCCCGCGCGGTCCAACGCCCGCCCGCCGCACAGCAGTACGGCCGCTCCGAGCAGAGGCGCCGCGACGAGCAGCGCAATCAGGTTCTCCACTTTCAGCCCCTTACAGCTTCATCAGGCTGGCGTCGTCGACCGAGGCCGAGTGGCGGGAACGGAAGAGCGACACGATGATCGCGAGCCCGACCACGACCTCCGCGGCGGCGACGACCATCGTGAAGAAGGCGATGATCTGGCCGTCGAGGTTGCCGTGCATCCGGGAGAAGGCGACGAACGCGAGGTTGCAGGCGTTGAGCATCAGCTCGATGCACATGAAGACCACGATCGCGTTCCGCCTGATGAGTACGCCGGTCGCGCCGATCGCGAACAACAGGGCGGCGAGGTAGAGATAGTTGACGGGGTTCACTTCGACGCCTCCTCGGTCCGCCCGATGTCGGTCCGCCCGCTGCCGGTGCCGCGCAGGTCGGGCCGCTCCAGGCGGTCGGCGGAGCGCTGTTCCAGCGCCCGCAGGTCGTCCAGGGCCTCGCGCGACACGTCACGGATCTGGCCGCGCTCGCGCAGGGTCTTGTTGACCGTCAGCTCCGACGGGGTGCCGTCGGGGAGCAGGCCCGCGATGTCCACGGCGTTGTGCCGGGCGTACACCCCGGGGGCGGGGAGGGGTGGCAGGTGCTTGCCCTCGCGCACGCGCTCCTCGGACCGCTCGCGCTGGGTCTTGGCGCGCTCCGTGCGCTCCCGGTGGGTGAGCACCATCGCGCCGACCGTGGCGGTGATGAGCAGCGCTCCGGTGATCTCGAAGGCGAAAACGTACTTGGTGAAGATGAGCCCCGCGAGGCCCTCCACATTGCCGCCGGCGTTCGCCTTGCCGAGGCCGTTGAACTCCTTCACCGAGGCGTTCCCGATGCCCGCGAAGAGCAGTACCGCGAAGCCGAGGCCGCACAGGGCGGCCAGCCAGCGCTGTCCCTTGATGGTCTCCTTCAGGGAGTCGGCGGCGGTGACGCCGACGAGCATGACCACGAAGAGGAACAGCATCATGATCGCGCCGGTGTAGACGACGATCTGGACGATGCCCAGGAAGTACGCGCCGTTGGCGAGGTAGAAGACCGCCAGGATGATCATGGTCCCGGCGAGGCAGAGCGCGCTGTGCACGGCCTTCTTCATGAGGATCGTGCACAGGGCGCCGATCACGGCGACCGTGCCGAGGATCCAGAACTGGAAGGCCTCGCCCGTGGAGGTGGTGTAGGCGGCGAGCTGCGTCATCGGCCGGCCACCTTCCCGGAGGCCGGCTCGGCGTCCCCGAAGTCGGAGGCCGCCTCCTGAGGCGTCTCCCCCTTGGAGAGGGCCACTTGGGGAACCGTCCCGGGAGCGGCCTCGGTCACCAGGCCTCGGTAGTAGTCCTGCTCGTCCATGCCCGGGAAGATCGAGTGCGGACTTTCGACCATGCCCTCCTCAAGCCCGGCGAGCAGCTGCTCCTTTGTGTAGATGAGGCTCTCGCGGCTGCTGTCGGCCAGCTCGAACTCGTTCGTCATCGTCAACGCGCGCGTGGGGCACGCCTCGATGCACAGGCCGCACAGGATGCAGCGGGCGTAGTTGATCTGGTAGACGCGGCCGTACCGCTCACCAGGGGAGTACCGCTCCTCTTCCGTGTTGTCCGCGCCCTCCACGTAGATGGCGTCGGCGGGGCAGGCCCAGGCGCAGAGCTCGCAGCCGACGCACTTCTCCAGGCCGTCCGGATGGCGGTTCAGCTGGTGCCTGCCGTGGAAGCGGGGAGCGGTGATCTTCTGCTGCTCCGGATACTGCTCGGTCAGCCGCTTCTTGAACATGGCCTTGAAGGTCACGCCGAAGCCCGCGACAGGGTTCTGGAACCCCTGCTTCGATTGGTTCGACTCGTGGGGTGAATCCGGCGATGCCGGTGATTCGTTGTTCGGCTCAGCCATCGGACGCCTCCTTTCCGTCACTTGGGGTTCCGCCACTTCGGGTTCCGTCACTTTGAGTATCCGGCCCACCACTGACAATCAGCTCCCGCTCCTGGCGCGAGCGTCGGCGCGGGACGGGCGGCAGGCTCTGGCCGGGCAGTGGCGGCACCGGGAATCCGCCCGCCATCGGGTCGAAGGCGACCGGCTCCTCCTCGGCGGCGGCCTCCTTCTCCCGCTTGTCGCGGAAGATGTCGACGACCACGGAGAGCAACAGAAGCGCGATGACCCCGCCGCCCACATAGAGCGCGATCGAGGTGAAGTCGTAGTCCTCGTTCCGCATCGCCCTCACCGTGGCGACGAGCATCAGCCAGACGACCGAGACCGGGATGAGGACCTTCCAGCCGAGCTTCATCAGCTGGTCGTAGCGGACGCGTGGCAGCGTGCCGCGCAGCCAGATGAAGAAGAACAGCAGCAGCTGGACCTTGATCACGAACCAGAGCATCGGCCACCAGCCGTGGTTCGCGCCCTCCCAGAAGGTGCTGATCGGATACGGGGCCCGCCAGCCGCCCAGGAAGAGCGTGACGGAGACCGCCGAGACGGTGACCATGTTGACGTACTCGGCGAGCATGAACAGCGCGAACTTGATGGAGGAGTACTCGGTGTTGAAGCCGCCGACGAGGTCGCCCTCGGACTCCGGCATGTCGAAGGGCGCGCGGTTGGTCTCACCGATCATCGTCACGATGTAGATGAGGAACGACACCGGCAGCAGGAGTACATACCAGCGGTCGGCCTGCGCCTCCACGATCGCCGAGGTCGACATCGACCCGGAGTAGAGGAAGACGGAGGCGAACGCCGCGCCCATCGCGATCTCGTACGAGATCATCTGCGCGCAGGAGCGAAGGCCGCCGAGGAGCGGATAGGTGGATCCGGAACTCCAGCCCGCGAGCACGATGCCGTAGATGCCGACGGAGGCGACCGCGAGGATGTACAGCATCGCGATCGGCAGATCGGTGAGCTGCATCGTGGTGCGCTGGCCGAAGATCGAGACTTCTTTGCCCGCGGGCCCGAAGGGGATCACGGCGATCGCCATGAAGGCCGGGATCGCCGCGACGATCGGCGCGAGGACGTAGACCACCTTGTCCGCGCGCTTGACGATGACGTCTTCCTTCAGCATCAGCTTGATGCCGTCGGCGAGGGACTGGAGCATGCCCCACGGGCCATGCCGGTTGGGGCCGATGCGCAGTTGCATCCACGCGACGACCTTGCGCTCCCACACGATGGAGAAGAGGACCGTCACCATCAGGAACGCGAAGCAGAAGACCGCCTTGAGGGCGATCAGCCACCAGGGGTCGCGGCCGAACATGGACAGGTCTTCCGCCGCAAGTGGCACCACGGTGTGCGTCACGACGTCACCTCCGGGGCCTCGGGGGGCTCCGGCAGGACCGCCGGGCCGATACGGACGAGATCGCCGGGGCGGGCGCCGGTGTCCGAAGTGACGCCTCCCCCGGTCGAGTTCAGCGGCAGCCAGACCACGCGGTCGGGCATTTCCGTGACCTGGAGCGGCAGCGCCGTCGAGCCGGCGGGGCCGGTGACCGCGAGGAGATCACCGTCCTTCACGCCCGCCTCGGCCGCCGTGGCCGCCGACACGCGCGCGTGGGCGGCGTGCCGCGTACCGGCCAGCGCCTCGTCGCCGTCCTGGAGGCGGCCCTGGTCCAGCAGCAGCCGGTGACCGGCCAGGACGGCCTCTCCGGAGGCGGGCCGCGGCGGCTGTACCGCCGTCTCGCGGGGCTCGCCCGCGTACGACCCGTCCCAGCCGCCGAGCCGGTCCAGCTCGCGGCGGAGCGTCACCAGGTCGGGCAGTCCGAGGTGGATGTCGCCGGCGTCGGCGAGCATGTGGAGCACACGCGCGTCGGTGGGCGCCAGCCTGCGCGTCATGTGGTCCGGCTTGAGCGCGGCGTCGAACATGCGCGCACGGCCCTCCCAGTTGAGGAACGTGCCCGGCTTCTCCGCGACCGCGGCCACCGGAAGAACGACGTCCGCGCGCTCCGTCACCTCGCTGGGCCGCAGCTCCAGCGAGACCAGGAAGCCCACCGCGTCGAGCGCCTCACGCGCGCGTGCCGGGTCGGGCAGGTCGGCCACCTCGACGCCCGCGACGAGCAGCGCGCCGAGTTCACCGGTCGCGGCGGCCTCGACGATCTGTCCGGTGTCGCGGCCGTAGCGGTGCGGGAGTTCGGCGACACCCCAGGCGGCCGCGACCTCGTCCCGCGCGCGCGGGTCGGTGGCCGGGCGCCCGCCGGGCAGCAGCGACGGCAGCGCGCCCACCTCGACGGCGGCCCGCTCCCCGGCCCTGCGCGGGATCCACACCAGCTGGGCGCCGGTCGCGGATGCGGCCCGCGCCGCCGCGGTGAGCCCGCCGGGCACCGCCGCGAGCCGCTCTCCGATGACGAGGACAGCGCCTGAAGTGCGCAGCGCCTCGGCGGCCTTGGCCCCGTCGTCCGCGAGGACCGTTCTACCGGCGAGCGCGTCCAGCCACTCGGTCTCGGTGCCGGGAGCCGCGGGCAGCAGCGTGCCGCCCGCCTTCTCCAGGCCCCGGGTCATGTGCGTGGCGAGGGAGAAGGTTCGCTGGCCGTGCTTGCGCCAGGCCTTGCGCAGCCGCAGGAAGACGCCGGGCGCCTCCTCCTCGGACTCCAGGCCGACCAGCAGGACGGCGGGGGCCTTCTCCAGAGCGGCGTACGTGACACCGGTCCCGTCGAGGTCCAGGCCCCGTCCGGCCACCCGCGCCGCGAGGAAGTCGGCCTCCTCGCTGCTGTGCACGCGCGCGCGGAAGTCGATGTCGTTCGTGTCGAGCGCCACGCGCGCGTACTTGCTGTACGCGTAGGCGTCCTCGACCGTCAGCCTGCCGCCGGTCAGCACCCCCGCCCGGCCGCGCGCGGCAGCAAGGCCGCGGGCCGCGGCGGCAAGGGCCTCGGGCCAGCTGGCGGGCTCCAGCTCACCCGCGGCGTTGCGCACCAGGGGGTGGGTGAGCCGGTCGGGCCGCTGGGCGTAGCGGAAGGCGAAGCGTCCCTTGTCGCACATCCACTCCTCGTTGACCTCGGGGTCCTCCGCGGCGAGCCGCCGCATGACCTTGCCGCGGCGGTGGTCCGTGCGGGTAGCGCAGCCGCCCGAGCAGTGCTCGCACACCGACGGCGAGGACACCAGGTCGAAGGGGCGCGAGCGGAAGCGGTACGCCGCCGAGGTCAGCGCGCCGACCGGGCAGATCTGGATGGTGTTCCCGGAGAAGTACGACTCGAAGGGGTCGCCCTCGCCCGTGCCGACCTGCTGGAGGGCGCCGCGCTCGATCAGCTCGATCATCGGGTCGCCGGCGATCTGGTTGCTGAACCGGGTGCAGCGCGCGCACAGCACGCACCGCTCGCGGTCGAGCAGTACCTGCGTGGAGATCGGCACCGGCTTCTCGTAGGTCCGCTTCTTGCCGTCGAAGCGGGAGTCCGGGTCGCCGACCTGCATCGCCTGGTTCTGAAGCGGGCATTCACCACCCTTGTCGCACACCGGGCAGTCCAGCGGGTGGTTGATGAGCAGCAGCTCCATCACGCCGCGCTGCGCCTTCTCGGCGACCGGCGAGGTCAGCTGCGACTTCACAACCATGCCGTCGGTGCAGGTGATGGTGCAGGACGCCATCGGCTTGCGCTGGCCCTCCACCTCCACGATGCACTGGCGGCAGGCGCCCGCCGGGTCGAGCAGCGGGTGGTCGCAGAACCGGGGGATCTCGATGCCGAGGAGCTCGGCGGCGCGGATCACGAGCGTCCCCTTGGGGACGCTGATGTCGATGCCGTCGATCGTCAGCGACACGAGGTCCTCCGGTGGGACGGCCGCCTCACCGCCCCCGGAGGGAGCGCTGTTCGTGGTCACTGTCATGCGTTCACCTCCGAGTTTTCGGCGGGCCGGTCGGCCCAGAGAGTCGACTTGGCCGGGTCGAAGGGGCAGCCCCTGCCGGTGATGTGCTGCTCGTACTCCTCGCGGAAGTACTTCAGCGAGGAGAAGATCGGCGAGGCCGCGCCGTCGCCGAGGGCGCAGAACGACTTGCCGTTGATGTTGTCGGCGATGTCGTTCAGCTTGTCGAGGTCGGCCATGACGCCCTTGCCCGCCTCGATGTCGCGGAGCAACTGCACCAGCCAGTACGTCCCTTCACGGCAGGGCGTGCACTTGCCGCAGGACTCGTGGGCGTAGAACTCGGTCCAGCGGGTCACGGCCCGTACGACGCACGTCGTCTCGTCGAAGCACTGGAGCGCCTTGGTGCCGAGCATCGATCCGGCGGCGCCCACGCCCTCGTAGTCGAGGGGGACGTCGAGGTGTTCGTCGGTGAACATCGGCGTCGAGGAGCCGCCGGGCGTCCAGAACTTGAGCCGGTGTCCGGCGCGCATGCCGCCGCTCATGTCGAGCAGCTGGCGCAGCGTGATGCCGAGCGGGGCCTCGTACTGGCCGGGGTTGGTGACGTGGCCGCTCAGCGAGTAGAGCGTGAAGCCCGGGGACTTCTCGCTGCCCATCGACTTGAACCAGTCTTTCCCGCGGTTCAGGATCGCGGGAACCGACGCGATGGACTCGACGTTGTTCACGACAGTGGGGCATGCGTAAAGGCCCGCGACGGCAGGGAAGGGGGGACGCAGTCGCGGTTGGCCTCGACGGCCTTCGAGCGAGTCGAGCAGCGCGGTCTCCTCACCGCAGATGTACGCGCCCGCGCCCGCGTGCACGGTGAGTTCCAGATCGAGTCCGCTGCCCAGGATGTTCTTGCCGAGGTAGCCCGCCGCATAGGCCTCGCGGACGGCTTCGTGCAGCCTGCGCAGCACGGGGACGACCTCGCCCCGCAGATAGATGAAGGCATGCGACGACCGGATCGCGTAGCAGGCGATCACGATCCCCTCGATGAGGGAATGCGGGTTCGCGAAGAGGAGCGGGATGTCCTTGCAGGTCCCCGGCTCCGACTCGTCGGCGTTGACAACTAGATAGTGCGGCTTGCCGTCTCCCTGCGGGATGAACTGCCACTTCATCCCGGTGGGGAATCCGGCGCCGCCGCGGCCCCGCAGACCCGCGTCCTTCACGTACGCGATGAGGTCGTCCGGGGCCATGGCGAGCGCCTTGCGCAGGCCCTCGTACCCCTCGTGCCGCCGGTAGGTCTCCAGCGTCCAGGGCTTCTCCTCGTCCCAGAAGGCGGAGAGGACCGGCGAGAGCAGTTTCTCGGGGCTGGTCTCGTTGTCGATCTCGGCTGCCAAGGTCATCACTCCCCCTCCTCGGCGGTCGGTCCGGCCGGGTGGGCCGGGTCGGATGCCGAGGTCTGCTGCGGTGCGTCGTGCGAGCTGAGGTGCTCGGCGGCGTCCTGCGCGCCCGGGTGGGAGCCGTCGTCCTGCGGGCCTCCCGCGCGCGGGTGGACCACGCGGCGTTGCGGCGCCTCGCCCTTGGCCAGGCGCAGTCCGATCAGTGAGGCGGGGCCCGCGCCGCCGCTCGCCTCGACGGCGCCGGGCCGCTCGTCGGGGAAGCCCGCCAGGATCCGGGCGGTCTCCTTGTAGGTGCAGATCGGCGCGCCGCGGGTGGGTTCCACGGGGACGCCGGCGCGCAGGTCGTCGACGAGGCGCTTGGCGGACTGGGGGGTCTGGTTGTCGAAGAACTCCCAGTTGACCATCACCACGGGGGCGAAGTCGCAGGCGGCGTTGCACTCGATGTGCTCAAGGGTGATCTTGCCGTCCTCGGTCGTCTCGTCGTTGCCGACGCCGAGGTGGGCCTTGAGTTCGTCGAAGATCGCGTCGCCGCCCATGACCGCGCACAGGGTGTTGGTGCAGACGCCGACCTGGTAGTCGCCGGAGGGCTTGCGCCGGTACATGGTGTAGAAGGTCGCGACGGCCGTGACCTCAGCGGTGGTCAGGCCCAGCGTCTCGGCGCAGAACCGCATGCCCGTGCGCGTGACGTGGCCTTCCTCCGACTGCACCAGGTGCAGCAGGGGCAGGAGCGCGGACCGCGAATCCGGATAGCGGGCGATGATCTCCCTGGCGTCCGCGTCGAGCCGGGCCCGGACGTCGGCCGGGTAGTCGGGGGCGGGGAGTTGGGGCATGCCCAGGCTGACGCCCGTGGCCTGCTCCGAAGGAGTGGTGGTCACCGGTCGACGCCTCCCATCACGGGGTCGATGGACGCGACGGCGACGATGACGTCGGCGACCTGGCCGCCCTCGCACATCGCCGCCATGGCCTGGAGGTTGGTGAAGGACGGGTCGCGGAAGTGGACCCGGTAGGGGCGAGTGCCGCCGTCGGAGACGACGTGCACGCCGAGTTCACCCTTGGGCGACTCGACCGCGGTGTACGCCTGTCCGGCGGGGACCCGGAAGCCCTCGGTCACCAGCTTGAAGTGGTGGATCAGGGATTCCATGGAGGTGCCCATGATCTTCTTGATGTGGTCGAGCGAGTTGCCGAGGCCGTCCGGGCCGAGCGCCAGCTGGGCGGGCCAGGCGATCTTCTTGTCGGCGACCATCACGGGTCCGGGCCGCAGCCGGTCCAGGCACTGCTCGACGATGCGCAGCGACTGGCGCATCTCCTCGAGGCGGATGAGGAAGCGCCCGTAGGAGTCGCAGGTGTCCGCGGTCGGGATGTCGAAGTCGTAGTTCTCGTAGCCGCAGTAGGGCTGGGACTTGCGCAGGTCGTGCGGCAGGCCCGCCGAGCGCAGCACGGGGCCCGTGGCGCCGAGTGCCATGCACCCGGCGAGGTCGAGGTAGCCGACGTCCTGCATGCGGGCCTTGAAGATGGGGTTCCCGGTGGCGAGCTTGTCGTACTCGGGAAGGTTCTTGTTCATCTTCTTCACGAACTCGCGGATCTGGTCCACCGCGCCGGGCGGCAGGTCCTGGGCGAGCCCGCCGGGCCGGATGTACGCGTGGTTCATGCGCAGGCCGGTGATCAACTCGTAGATGTCGAGAATGAGTTCACGATCACGGAAGCCGTAGATCATGATCGTGGTCGCGCCCAGTTCCATGCCGCCGGTGGCGATGCACACCAGGTGCGAGGAGAGGCGGTTCAGCTCCATGAGGAGGACGCGGATGACCGAGGCGCGGTCCGGGATCTGGTCCTCGATGCCGAGGAGCTTCTCGACCCCGAGGCAGTACGCCGTCTCGTTGAAGAACGGCGTCAGGTAGTCCATGCGCGTGACGAACGTCGTGCCCTGCGTCCACGTGCGGTATTCGAGGTTCTTCTCGATGCCCGTGTGCAGATAGCCGATGCCGCAGCGGGCCTCGGAGACGGTCTCGCCCTCGATCTCCAGGATCAGGCGGAGCACGCCGTGCGTGGAGGGGTGCTGGGGCCCCATGTTGACGATGATGCGCTCGTCGTCGGCCTTCGCGGCGGACTGGACGACCTCGTCCCAGTCGCCGCCGGTGACCGTATATACGGTCCCCTCGGTCGTCTCCCGAGCAGAAGCATGAGAAGCAGACATCAGTTGTACGACCTCCGCTGGTCCGGAGCCGGGATCTGGGCGCCCTTGTACTCGACGGGGATGCCGCCGAGGGGGTAGTCCTTGCGCTGCGGGAAGCCCTGCCAGTCGTCCGGCATCATGATCCGCGTCAGGGCCGGGTGACCGTCGAAGATCAGCCCGAAGAAGTCGTACGTCTCACGCTCGTGCCAGTCGTTCGTCGGGTAGACGGAGACGAGCGAGGGGACGTGCGGATCGGCGTCGGGTGCGCTGACTTCGAGCCGGATCAACCGGTTGTGGGTGAGGGAGCGCAGGTGGTAGACGGCGTGCAGCTCGCGGCCCTTGTCCTCCAGGAAGTGCACGCCCGAGACGCCCGTGCACAGTTCGAAGCGCAGGGCGGGGTCGTCGCGCAGCGTCCGGGCGACGCGCGGGAGGTGCTCGCGCGCGATGTGGAAGGTCAGCTCGCCGCGGTCGACGACCGTCTTCTCGATCGCGTTCTCCGGGAGCAGGCCCTGTTCCTCCAGGGCGCCCTCCAGCTCGTCCGCGACCTCGTCGAACCAGCCGCCGTAGGGGCGCGCGGAGGCGCCGGGCAGCGTGATGGTCCGTACGAGCCCGCCGTAGCCGGAGGTGTCGCCGCCGTCCTCGGCGCCGAACATGCCCTTGCGTACGCGGATGACCTCGCCGGCCGCGTCGCGCGGGGCGGGGACGCCGTTGCCGTTCAGGTGCTCGTCGTGCGAGTCGTGCGTGCCGTGCGAGTCGCTCACCGCAGCAGCCCCTTCATCTCAATGGTGGGGAGCGCCTTGAGGGCCGCCTCCTCCGCCTCGCGGGCCGCTTCTTCCGCGTTCACGCCGAGCTTGGAGCCCTGGATCTTCTGGTGGAGCTTGAGAATCGCGTCCATCAGCATCTCGGGCCGCGGTGGACAACCGGGCAAATAGATGTCAACAGGGACGACATGGTCCACACCTTGCACAATCGCGTAATTGTTGAACATCCCGCCCGATGAAGCACAAACCCCCATCGAGATCACCCACTTGGGGTTGGGCATCTGGTCATAGACCTGCCGCAGGACCGGCGCCATCTTCTGGCTCACCCGGCCGGCCACGATCATCAGATCCGCCTGGCGCGGCGAGCCGCGGAAGACCTCCATGCCGAAGCGCGCCAGGTCGTACCGCCCCGCACCCGTCGTCATCATCTCGATGGCGCAGCACGCGAGGCCGAACGTGGCGGGGAAGACGGATGACTTGCGCACCCAGCCCGCGGCTTGTTCGACGGTGGTCAGCAGAAAACCGCTCGGCAGTTTCTCTTCGAGTCCCATGCTCTTTGGCCCCTCAGACCTTTAGTCCCATTCCAGGCCGCCGCGCCGCCATACGTACGCGTACGCGACGAAGACGGTGAGCACGAAGAGCAGCATCTCCACGAGCCCGAAAATCCCCAGCGCGTCGAAGGTGACGGCCCAGGGGTAGAGGAAGACGATCTCGATGTCGAAGACGATGAAGAGCATCGCCGTCAGGTAGTACTTGATGGGGAATCGCCCACCACCGGCCGGCGTCGGCGTCGGCTCGATACCGCACTCATAGGCCTCTAGCTTCGCGCGGTTGTACCGCTTTGGACCGATAAGCGTGGCCATGACCACGGAGAAGATCGCAAAGCCTGCCCCGAGGGCTCCCAGCACGAGGATGGGCGCATAGGCGTTCACGCTCCTCGCTCCTCTCAGTCGGCACTGACTGTTGGCGGTTACGTCGGACCCGGCCCGTCCTCCACTGAAGATCGCTTACATGTGAAGCAGGTCACAAGCCCAACTGCCCCGCATCTTATGCCCGCCGGTCTGTGATCTGCGACACGGGGTGCGACAACGGCTTTGTGATCTCCACCACCTGACGAAGGATCATGAAGTCGGATGAGCGGTGATCTTCGTACGCGAAGCGCCTGAGTGATCACTAGAGGTGACATCCCGGCGAGTCATGCCTGGTCGAAGGCGTGTTGCTCTATCAAGAGGTGGACATCCCAAGCAAATTGGCGCTGAACGCGATCCCTTGATAAAGGCGCCGCGTTCACACTTTGGCGGCAGCGACGGGGACAGATGTGGACGCGTGCGTCGATTCACGAGGAACCGTCGGCCCCCGCGCGAACGGTTGGGAATCCACCCGTAGGGCAGCCGAAAAGTACGGGAGATCTCAGGGAGGTCTCAGCGAGATCTCAGGGAGATCCCCGAGGAGGTACCCCTGTGACCTGCCTCACAGCACCCCCTATGCCCAATCAACCGGGCTTGGCCAACGGCCTCAACCGGTGGTAGACCGTGGGCAATTCGGGCGTATCTCAGAAAACCCATGATCACAGGCGTGATCGCCGGTGTCCGCATTGCCCGTTACGGCGTCAATAAAGAGCGACACGCCCGGGATTCAGGGCCGTGAGCGGCAACTGTGGCGCAGCACACGTTTCTTGAAGGGAACCACGAGTCCCTGATAGCGGTTGTTCTCATGTCCCACACCGCTCACATACCCAGCCACCGGAAGCCCCGTCGCAGCGCCTCCAAGCTCGCCCTGCGCGCCGGAGTTGCCGGTGGCGTCCTCAGCACCCTGGCAGTGGCCGCGGCGGCCGGTACGGCGAACGCGGCCGAGCCGGTGACCGAGACCATCGAAATGCCCACGCTCACCACCGATCTGTCCGCGCAGATCGCGCAGTCGGCCGACCTCACCCAGCAGGCCGCGGACACCTACGAGTCGCGCGCCGAGCAGGACGCCGCCGCCGCCAAGGCCGCCAAGCAGGCCAAGGAAGACCAGGCGCAGGCCGAGAAGAAGGCCGAGGCCAAGCGCAAGGCCGAGGCCGCCGCGGAGAAGAAGGCCGAGGAGGAGCGCGCCTCCCGTGCCACCGAGCGCACCTCGCTCTCCACCCAGTCGACCTCGGGCTCCGGCGCCGGTTCCGGCTCCACCGCCTCGGACTCGGTCGCCGCCCCGGCCAGCGGCAGCGTCGGCACGGTCATCAGCTTCCTCAAGGCGCAGCTCGGCGACGCGTACGTGATGGGCGCCTCGGGCCCCAACGCCTGGGACTGCTCCAGCCTGGTGCAGGCCGCGTTCAAGCAGGCGGGCGTGGACCTTCCGCGCGTCTCGCAGGACCAGTCGGTCGCCGGTACGCCGGTCTCGCTCTCCAACATCCAGGTGGGCGACATCCTTTACTGGGGTGGCGCCGGTTCCGCGTACCACGTCGGTGTGTACATCGGTAACGGCCAGTACCTGGACGCCGCCAACCCCAGCAAGGGCGTTGTCATCCAGGACCTGTCCGGTTACCCGGCCTCGGGCGCCGTGCGCGTCCTCTGACGGCCCCACAGAGACACGATCGAGGGCCGGAACCCCCTGGGTGGGGTTCCGGCCCTCGGCGTGCCCTGAGACGCCTTCTCAGGCCTCTTCTCAGGCGTTCTTCGGGGAAAGCTCGGCCATCCGGGACCAGTCGTCGCCCGGAATCTCCGTGTTCACGATCCGCGGGACCTCGGCGATCGCCTCGGCCATCGTCTCCATGCCGGCCTTGAAGTGGTCGGACTCGACGTGCGCGGCACCCGCCTCGGGCGAGGCGAAGGCCTCCAGGAGCACGAACTGGTGGGGGTCGTCGACGCTGCGCGACCACTCGTAGAAGAGGTTGCCGGGCTCGGCGCGCGTGGCCCGGGTGAATTCGGCGGTCCGCTCCAGCCAGGTGTCGGCGTGCTCGGGGCGGACGGTGAACTTGACGGCGATGAAAATCATGCGGCCAGCGTCCGCCCGCCCGCCGTGCCCGGCAACCGGAGGGGCCCGCTATTCCGACGCTGCCGGAAAGCCGTGCCGCGCGGCCCGCGTGAGGATCCGCGCCAACTCCGCGCGGCGCCCGCGGGAGTGCGCCGTCGGCAGCGAGACCGACAGCGCCCGTGTCCCGTCCCCGAGGGGTACCGCCACGCAGGTGTACGCCGGGTCCGTCTCCCCCACCGACACCGCGACGCCCGCCGCGCGCACCCGGCGCAGTTCGGCCTCGAAGCGGTCCGGGCTCGTGATGGTGTGCTCGGTCAGCCGGGGCAGCCCGAACTCGTCGAGATAGCGGCGCCGGGCCCGCCGTGGCAGGGAAGCGAGCAGGACCTTGCCGTGTGCGGTGGCGTGCGCGCCCTGGTCGAGGCCGACCTCGAACGGGTCGGCGCCGTGGGCCGTGACGGCCGTGGTGCTGTCGATCACCGCGATCCGCCCACCGCGACGCACGCTCAGATACGCGTGGGCGCCCGCGGCGCGGCGCACGCCCATCAGCAGCCCCCGGGTGCCCGCGTCGATCCCCGCGTGCCGCTGGAACGAGCGGTACAGGGAGGGCACCCGCGGCCCGAGGACGTACCCGCCCGGGGTGCGGGCCACATGGCCGCGCGCGGTCAGCGGAGCCAGCAGGTGGTAGACCGTCGAGAGGGCACAGCCCAGCTCCCTCGCGAGGGCCTTGGCACCGACCGGCTCCGCGGACCGGGCGACCGCCTCCAGGAGATCGAGCGCGCGGTCCACCGAGGCGGGGCCGCCGTGCACGTCGCTCACGCCTTCGGCGCCACCTTGCTCAGTCCGTTGATGATGCGGTCCATGGCGTCGCCGCCCGTCGGGTCCGTGAGGTTCGCCAGCATCTTCAGCGTGAACTTCATCAGGATGGGGTGCGTCAGGCCGCGCTGCGTGGCGATCTTCATGACCTTCGGGTTGCCGATGAGCTTCACGAAGGCGCGGCCCAGCGTGTAGTAGCCGCCGTAGGTCTCCTTGAGGGTCTTCGGGTAGTTCTGGAGCGCCAGTTCGCGCTGGGCGGGGGTGGCACGCGCGTGGGCCTGCACGATGACGTCGGCGGCGATCTGGCCCGACTCCATGGCGTACGCGATGCCCTCGCCGTTGAAGGGGTTCACCAGACCGCCCGCGTCACCGACGAGCAGCAGGCCCTTGGTGTAGTGCGGCTGGCGGTTGAAGGCCATCGGCAGGGCGGCGCCGCGGATCGGCATCGTCATGTTCTCGGGGGTGTAGCCCCAGTCCTGTGGCATCGAGGCGCACCACGCCTTGAGGACCTCGCGCCAGTCCAGCTCGCGGAAGGCCTTGGAGGAGTTGAGGATGCCGAGGCCCACGTTGGACGTGCCGTCGCCCATGCCGAAGATCCAGCCGTAGCCGGGAAGGAGCCGGTCCTCGCCGGGCCCGCGGCGGTCCCACAGCTCCAGCCAGGACTCCAGGTAGTCGTCGTCGTGGCGGGGCGAGGTGAAGTACGTCCGCACGGCGACGCCCATCGGGCGGTCCTCGCGCCGGTGCAGGCCCATGGCCAGCGAGATCCGCGAGGAGTTGCCGTCGGCCGCGACGACGAGCGGGGCGTGGAAGGTGACCGGGGTCTTCTCCTCGCCGAGCTTGGCGTGCACGCCGGTGACGCGGCCGGTGCGGTCGTCGATGACCGGCTCGCCCACGTTGCACCGCTCGTGCAGCCGTGCGCCCGCCTTCTGGGCCTGCCGGGCGAGCTGCTCGTCGAAGTCGTCGCGCTTCCGTACGAGGCCGTAGTCGGGGTACGAGGCGAGGTCGGGCCAGTCCAGCTGGAGCCGTACACCGCCGCCGATGATGCGCAGGCCCTTGTTGCGCAGCCAGCCCGCCTCTTCGGAGATGTCGATGCCCATGGACACGAGCTGCTTGGTGGCGCGCGGGGTGAGTCCGTCGCCGCAGACCTTCTCGCGCGGGAACGCGGTCTTCTCCAGGAGGAGGACGTCGAGCCCGGCCTTCGCCAGGTAGTACGCCGTGGTCGAACCGGCGGGCCCGGCTCCGACGACGATGACGTCCGCTGTGTGTTCGGAGAGGGGCTCGGTCACGGCGGGTTCTCCCCAAGGCTCGAAATCTGTGTGCCGACCGGCACGGGATACGGGCAGTCTATGAGGCGGTACCGATCAGCCAGCCGAAGGGCCACACGTGACCGAGCAGACCGAGACCCTGCCCGCCGTACAGCTTCCCGCCGTACGGCTGCGCGTTCCCACCCATGAGGACGCCTTCGTGTGGCACCGGCTCTTCGACGATCCCGAGGTCATGGAGTTCCACGGCGGCGTGCCCGCGGAGCTGTCCATGTACGAGGAGCTGACCGCGCGCCAGCGCAGACACGACGCCGAACTGGGTTACTGCCTCTGGACATTGCTCGACGGGGCCGGTGAGCCGATCGGCTTCGCGGGCGCCCAGCCGTGGGCCCGCGCGTGGGGCCCCGCCGGCGAGATCGAGATGGGCTGGCGGCTGGCCCGCGCGGCCTGGGGCAAGGGATACGCGACCGCCGCCGCCCGCGCCACCGTCGAACGGCTGCGCGAGCGTGGCGTGCCGAGCGTGGTGGCGATGGTCGACGCCGGCAACGAACGCTCCGTCGCGGTGACCCGGCGGCTCGGCATGGACCTCGGCGAGACGTTCACCACGCCGTCGACGCCGGGCGACGGCGAGGGGCGGCGCGTGGCGTACTGCTTCCGGCTCACGCTGTAACGGGGCCGTGGCGCGGGCGGCGGGAGCGGCGGGGCGTGGCGGGAGCGGCGGGGGTCAGTCGGTGAGCCGCCAGGTCTCCAGCGCGGTCCGGTGCGTCCTCACGCCCTCGCCCGCGCTCCAGAAGCTCTCGCGCCAGGAGAGCTGGATCGCGTACTCCGTGCCGTTCTGCGCGACGTAACTCTGGTTGACGGCGTGGATCGTGCGGCCCGCCTCGTCGGTGTACGTGTACTCCCAGACCGCGCCGTCCTGCCCCTGGAAGGTGTTGCGCTCCAGCCGGATCCGGTCGTAGTCCGACTTGTCCGGGGCGGACTTGGTGTCCTTCTCGATCTTCGTGAAGTTCTCGTACGACGTGTAGGGCGCGTCCTTGACCACGCCGACGAGGAACTGCTCACGGCCGGCCGAACCGTACGTGATCTGCCCCGGGCGCTCCGGGTTCACGGGCTGCCGCGTCCAGCCCTCCGGGACCGCGAAGGAGAACCCCTCGGTGTCGGTCACCCGCTCGGAGCCCTCGGGGGCGCCGGTGTCATCGGTCTCGTCGGCCGCGCCGGGGCCCGCGCCGTCGCTCGGCTCCGGACTCCGCCGGGCCTCCGGCGAGGTGGCCGGTTCGGGGGCCCGGCTCGGCTCGCGGCTCGGCTCCTCGGACCGGCTGACCGCGGGTTTGCCGTCCTTGCCCGCGCTGTCCGTCTTGTCGTCGGCGTTGTCCTGCCAGATCAGAACCCCGGCCGTGGCACCGCCGCCGATGAGGAAGGCCCCGGCGAGCGTGCCCACCCAGACACCGGCCCGGCCGCGCGGCTTGGCGACGGGGGGCTGGTGGCCGAGGTGGACGGTGTGAGGGGCGTGAGGGGCCTGGGGGGCGTACGCGGGGGTGGGGGTGGTGGGAGTTCCCGCCGGGGGCGTGCCGGGCGCCGACTGGGTGATGTACGCGGCGGCTTCGGCGGGGGTGGGGGTGCTCCCCGAGGGCGTCGGTGCGGGGCCTGCCGGAGTGGCTGGGTTGGCCGGGGCGTGCGGGGTGGCCGGGGTGTGCGGCACTCCAGGTGCGTACGCGGGGGCGGCGGGGGCTCCACCCTGGCCCGCCATCCGCAGCAGGTACGGGCCGAGCAGTGCGGCCGCGGAGACCCAGAGCAGCCCGAAGAGCAGCACCTCCGAGACGCTGAGACCCAGCCCCACCTCGCCGTTGCCGCTGCGCCCGCCGAAGCCCGAACCGCCGCCGACAGCCGCGCCGGACGCCTCGAAGCCGGTCCCGCCGACCCCGGCGAGCAGCAGGACGAGGCCGAAGAAGACGGCGGCGGACAGCAGTTGCTCACCGCGGTTCGCGCAGCGGCGTGCGGCGAGGACGCCGATCGTCAGCGCGCAGACCAGGCCGAGCGCCAACGCGCCCACGATCGCCCAGTCGTTGGTGGCGTCACCCAGCTCGGAGAGGCCGAAGGACCTGCTCTCGGACCCGCCGCCGTACAGCGAACTGGTGCCGCTCACGGAGGCCTCGACGCCCGCGCCCCAGCCGATGCCGAGCGCCGCGATCGCGAGGTTCGGCAGGATGAGCAGTGCGACCAGGAGCGGCGAGATGTCGGCGTCGTCGAGGTCGGTGATCTCCTTCAGGTCGTCCACCTGCGCCAGGCTGATGAAGGCGACGAGCGAGCAGAGCACGAGGACGACGGCGAGGGCGCGCAGCGCGGTACCCACGGCCCGGACCGCGGTCTGCGCGGCGGGGCGCGCGGCGCCCCACGGGTGCAGCACGCCACAGGAGACGACGAGCGTGAGCACCAGTGCGCCGAGCGCGGCGAGCGCCGGGGACGAGGACAGCTCGAAGCTCTCGATCTCGGGCTGCGCGAAGAGCGCGAGCGCCAGTACGCCCGCGGTCACCAACAGCGTGACGCGCAGGGCCGCTTCCAGCCCGGCCGTGCCGCCGCCACCCTGGCCGCCGTGCCCCCGCGCGACGAGGCGGTTGCGGAGAACGCGTACGCCGATGAAGAGCGCCACGATCACCAGCGCGGTCACGGTGAGCGGGACGAAGTGGAGGGAGACGCTGCCTTCGAGGGCGGACCCGGAGGCGTCCGAACCGAGCCCACCCGATCCGAGGCCGTCCGATCCGAGGCCGTCGGAGCCGAGCCCGCCCGATCCCAGGCCGTCCGAGCCGAGACCGTCCGACCCGCCGAGGCCCGGCCGGCGGTCACCGCCCGTCACCTCGAAGCCGCCGCCCACCGATTGGAGGAGCAGCGCGAGGCCGATCCGCAGCCGGTCGGTGAAGTCGACGACCACCTCGTCGTCCTGGCCGTACGAGGGGATCGCGATGCCGATGGCGCCGATGAGCAGCAGTGCGAGGGGCCAGAGCGCGGCCTGCGCGGATCCGGCCCAGTCGCCGCGGAACGTACGCCCGAAGAAGGCGCCTACGGCGGAGGGTTGGGCGGGGCCGGGACCGGGGGCGAGGGCGGGGGCCGGGGTGTAGGCGGGTGGGGGTGGCGATGTGGGCGCCGAGGGAGCGGCGTCCTCCGGAGGCCGGCCGTCCGGAGCCGCGTCACCGGCAGCGGGAACCTCCGTCTCGGGAGCCTTCGTTGGAGCGGATGGTGCCTGCGGAGCCGTCGGCTCTGAAGGGCGTTCCTTGCCGCACTTCATGCAGAAGCGGGCCTCATCAGGGGCAGCGGCCCCGCAGTGCGGGCAGTACGACGCCATCAAACGCTCCGTCACAGTCCAGGAGAACCCGCCCATGAGCGGGAAGGACCGACCCTATAAGAACCGCATAAGTTTCGGCGCGGGTCGTATCAACGGACACATCTTGCCCGGTGGCCGGTTCCCGCCCGGACCCAGTTCCTTGTTCAGTCCCGCTTGAAGCCCCGGTGCAGCGCCACGACGCCGCCCGTGAGGTTCCGCCAGGCCACCTGCGACCAGCCCGCGTCCCGCAGCCGCGCGGCGAGCGCGGGCTGGTCGGGCCAGGAGCGGATCGACTCGGCGAGGTAGACGTAGGCGTCGGGGTTGGAGGACACCGCGCGGGCGACCGGCGGCAGCGCCCGCATCAGGTACTCGGTGTAGACCGTCCTGAACGGCGCCCATGTCGGGCTGGAGAACTCGCAGATCACGACCCGGCCGCCGGGCTTCGTCACGCGGTACAGCTCGCGCAGCGCGGCGTCGGTGTCCTGGATGTTGCGCAGCCCGAAGGAGATGGTGACGGCGTCGAAGGTGTCGTCCTTGAACGGCAGCTTCGTCCCGTCGCCGGCCGTGAACGGCATCCAGGGATGACGCTTCTTGCCCACCTGGAGCATCCCGAGCGAGAAGTCGCAGGGCACGACGTACGCGCCGGCCCGGGCGAAGGGCTGCGAGGACGTGGCGGTGCCGGCGGCGAGGTCCAGGACCTTCTGCGCGGGGCGCGCGTCGACCGCCTTCGCCACCTCCTTGCGCCAGAGGCGGGCCTGGCCGAGGGAGAGCACGTCGTTGGTGAGGTCGTATCGTTCCGCGACGTCGTCGAACATCGTGGCGACTTCGTGCGGCTGCTTTTCCAGGGTGGCTCGGGTCACCCCGCCATTGTGGCAGGCGGGTCCTCGCTTCAGGCGGCGGGCTCTTCGCCTGCGGCGGGCTTCACGCCTGCGGCGGGCCGGTTCGGCCTCTCGTCTGCCCGATGCCGCCTCCTGGCGCGTGCGGGTTTGGTTTTGGTCGCTCGCGCCGTTCCCCGCGCCCCTTACGGGGCCATCCTTGCGGGGTCCTCAGCGGGCTCTGTACACCAGTCTGCCGGCCACCACCGTCGCCACGCACGTTTGCGGGCCCTGTCTTACCAGTTCGGGCCGGGACGGTACGTCGAAGATCGCGAAGCGGGCCGGGCCGCCGCTGGTCAGTGCGGGCAGGAGGACCAACGGGGTCGGTGAGAGGGACGGGGGGCCCGGCAGGCGTGGCGGGCGTTGCGCTACCGCCAGGCCTGCCCTGCGGAGCGCGTCCAGGACCGGGCGGGCCCGCAGCTCGCCCGCTACCGCCACCGTGCCGTGCGCCAGCATCCGCTGCACGCCCCGCCGGGCGCTGGCGCCGAGACGGGCCGGGTCGGCGCGGAAGATGGCCCGCGCGCGTTCCCCGGTGATGGGCTCCGTGCCGAGGCTGTCGGCCTCGCGCGGGTCCGGGTGGTAGGTCGCTTCGAGAAGTTCCGGGCCGTACGGATTGAGCAGGCCGGGGGTGAGGATGCCGGGCCAGCGGCGGACCCGGGCCGCCGGGTGCGCGGCGGCCAGATCCTCGTACGGGCCGACGGCGGCGACGCTTGCCCCGTCGGCCAGGACCGCCGCCTCCGGAGAGCGTTCGGCGACGTGAAGTGTCAGCACGGCGGGCTCAGTTCGTGGCGAGGAGCTTCAGCTCGGGATGTGCCGTGCCGCCCTCGATCGCCGTGGACGAGATGTGGGAGGCGACGCGGTCGTCGACCGGGTCGTTCGCCGGGTCGTCGTGCACGACCAGGTGTTCGTACGTGGTGGCGCGCTGGGCCGGGACGCGGTCCGCCGTACGGATCATGTCGATCATCTCGCGCAGGTTCGAGCGGTGCTTGGCGCCCGCCGAGGAGACGACGTTCTCCTCCAGCATGACCGAGCCGAGGTCGTCCGCCCCGTAGTGCAGCGTCAGTTGGCCCGCCTCCTTGCCGGTGGTCAGCCAGGAGCCCTGGATGTGCGCGACGTTGTCGAGGAAGATGCGGGCGATCGCGATCATGCGGATGTACTCGAAGATCGTCGCCTGCGTACGGCCCTTGAGGTGGTTGTTCTCGGGCTGGTACGTGTACGGGATGAAGGCCCGGAAGCCTCCGGTCCGGTCCTGTACGTCGCGGATCATCCGCAGGTGCTCGATGCGCTCGGCGTTGGTCTCGCCCGTGCCCATGAGCATGGTGGACGTCGATTCCACGCCCAGGTTGTGGGCGATCTCCATGATCTCCAGCCAGCGCTCGCCGCTCTCCTTGAGCGGGGCGATGGCCTTGCGCGGCCGCTCGGGCAGCAGCTCGGCGCCCGCGCCCGCGAAGGAGTCGAGCCCGGCGGCGTTGATCCGCTGGATGGCCTCCTCGACGGAGACCTTGGAGATGCGGGCCATGTGCTCGACCTCGGACGCGCCGAGGGAGTGGATGACCAGCTGCGGGAAGTTCTCCTTGATCGCCGCGAAGTGCTTCTCGTAGTACTCGACGCCGTAGTCCGGGTGGTGTCCGCCCTGGAACATGATCTGCGTGCCGCCCAGCTCGACCGTCTCCGCGCAGCGGCGCAGGATGTCGTCGAGGTCGCGGCTCCAGCCCTTCCTGGTGTCCTTCGGGGCGGCGTAGAAGGCGCAGAACTTGCAGGCCGTCACGCAGACGTTCGTGTAGTTGATGTTCCGCTCGATGATGTACGTCGCGATGTGCTCCGTACCGGCGTAGCGGCGGCGGCGCACGGCGTCGGCGGTGGCGCCGAGCGCGTGCAGCGGGGCGTCCCGGTAGAGGGCGAGCGCCTCCTCGGGGGTGATCCGGCCACCTGCGGCGGCACGGTCGAGGACGGACTGAAGGTCGGCCTTCTCGGTCACCGGGGCGTCCCTTTCGTAAGGGTTCTGGACGGACCAAGCCAGCGTACGCCAGGCCTCCCGGACGCCTGACGCCAGGCGGATCCCGGTGTCAGGCGGAGTACGCCCCGAGCAGCAGGCCCACGAAGGCTCCCCCGACCAGGAAGGGCCCGAAGGGGATCGCCGTCTTCCGCCCGGCGCGGCGGGCGGCGACGAGCCCGATGCCGTACAGCGCGGCGAGGACGAACCCGGCGAAGGTGCCGAGCAGCAGCGCGCCCCACCCGTACCAGCCGAGCACCGCCCCGAGGGCGAGGGCGAGCTTCACGTCGCCGAAGCCCATGCCGCTGGGGTTGATGAGGAAGAGCACGAAGTACGCGCCGGCCAGCGCGAGCGCCCCGTAGAGCGCGACCGTCCACTCCCCCGCGTGCCCGGGCACCAGCGCGGCGGCCCCGAGCAGCACGAGCGCGCCCGCGGCGAGCGGCAGGGTGAGCACGTCCGGCAGCCGGTGCACGCGGAAGTCGACCACGGCGAGCAGCACGCCGAAGGGCGCGAGCAGCAGCCACGCCCCCAGCTCGGGGCGGGCCCCCGTGGCGGCGGCGAGGGCGGCGCAGACGGCCGCGGTGGCGGCGGCGAGAAGGAGGGTGCTGGGTCCGTACGTGTCCCCGTGCCCGCACCGCGCGATCCCGACCCACGCGCCGAGGGGATGCCCCTCGGGGCACTCGCGCCGCCAGCTCTCGTCCGGCTGGACGGAGAGGCGGTAGGCGGCGCGGGGGACGAGGACCCCGGCGAGGGCGCCCCAGAGGGCGCCGAGAAGGACGAGGAGCGCGATCAAGACGTTCACCTATTCGACGCGGGGCAAACGGGCGGGTGGGTGGGGAACATCGCCGCGAAGCGGCGGCAGAGCCCCCCACTAACCCGCAGCCGAGACCCCACTGCGCCACGCGGGCAGCAACTCATCCAGCAACGCCTCGGTACGTGCGGGCAACCCCCGAGCCCCACTCCGGGCCAGGAGATCAGCCGCGACCCGCTGCAAGCGGGCGGGGTCCTCCGTCGCGGCCGTCGCCCGGAGCAACTCGTTCCAGAGCCGCTCATCGCCCGGCGCGGAGCCCAGCGCGGCGTTCAGCGCCTCGATCGCCTTCTCCGCCCGCCCCTTCTCCAAATGGAACTCCGAGAGGGCGAGACCGATGTCGGCGACGAGCAACGGCAGCTGCGCGTCGATGATCTCGTGCGTGAGCCATCCGTACCGCCCCTGCGGCCGGTCGGCGAGCAGCGGTCCGCGGACGAGCACCAGCGCGTCGGTGAGCATCCGTCCGCGCACGGCGCGGTTGCCGGAGCCGCGCCCCTGCGTGGCCTCGTGGTACAGCGAGCGCAGCACGTCCAGGTCCGAGACGACGGACTCGGCGAGGGTGAGCCGCCCGCTCCGGTCGGCCCGCAGGCGGTGCGATCCGTCGGGGTCGGTGCCGAGCCAGTCGCGCAGCCGCTCGACGAGCGCGTCGCGTACGTCCTCGGTGACACCGCGCGGCCACAGCGCGGAGGCGAGCACCCGGGGGTGGACGCCCTCGCGGTGCATCAGGAGCAGGGCCAGCGCCTCGTGCATCAGCGCGCTGCGCTCGCCGTCCGGGGTGTCGAGGCCGATGATCTCGTACGTACCGACGAGACGGGCGTAGACCGCGGGCCGCCCCTGCTCGGTGACGTCGACGAGGAACGGCGGCGAGGCGGCAGCGGGGCCGTCGCCGGGGCCCGTGGGGCCGGATGAGCCGTCCGGGTCGGCTTCGGTGAAGAGCCGGACGACGGCACGCTGCTGGGCCTCGGGCAGCGTCTGGGCCACCAGTTCGAGGCCGAGCAGCGGCGCGAGCAGCTTGCCGTCCCCGGTGATCTCCATCTCCCAGGCGGCGCCGGGCAGGTCCCCGGACTCCGTACCGACCAGATAGCCGATGCCCAGGCGGCTGGCGTCGGCGGCCAGTTCGGCGAGCTTGACGGCGTCCTCGCCGGTCGGTTCGGCGGCGAGCAGCACGAGGTGCGGGGCCCAGCGGGTGTGCTGGGCGGGGCCGGTGCGGCCGGTGAGCACGGAGTCGTGCCCGGCGGCGCCGAGCGCGCCGCGCCGCTGCCGGGTCTCGGCCTCCATGGTCTCCAGGAGGGCCTCGACGTCCTCCAGGTGCCGCAGCCGGTTGGGGGCGAGCGGGGTGAGGTCCTGGCCGAAGCCGACGAGGGTGATGGTCATGCGGTCCGACCAGCCGTTGGTGGCCAGTTCGGCGGCGACCGAGGCGAAGACGGCGGCGCGGTCGCTCGCGGGGCCGCTCAGCGAGACGATGCCGGGCACGGACTCCAGGTTGAGGAGCAGCCGTGATTCCTCGGGGGCACCGAGCGTGCCGAGGCTGACGAGCCCCGGGTAGGGAGCGGCGGTGTCCGCGTCCTCGTACCGCTCGGCGTCGGCGCGGGACAGCACCCAGAACGTCTGGTCCTGCCCCAGCTGCCAGGGCTCGGGCGGCCGTCCGGCGGGCTGGGCGAGCTGGAGGTGCAGGTCGCCGTTGCTGAGCCAGGCCGCGTACACGGTCGGCAGGGCGCGGTTCTCCTCGGCGAGCGAGGCGGCGAGGCCGCGCAGCGACAGGTCGAGGAGGCGTACGCCGTCGGGGTCGGCGCCCACGAGCAGCGCGTCCTGCACGGCGGCGGCGTCCCCGGTCGGGGTGGGCGGATGCATGCCGCGACGCCCGCCGACCGCGCCCACGGCCGACTGCCACAGGGCGTGCCGGCGCCGGCGCCCGAGGGCACCGAGCAGGCCGGCCGCGAGCAGGGGCGCGCCGAGGAGCGCCTCGGGCAGCCCGAAGCCGAAGCCCTCGGACGCGGTGCCGCCTCCTTCGGCGGCAGGGGCTTCGGCGGCGGGGGCCTCGGGTGTGGCCGGGGCCTGCGGCATGGCGGGCTTCCCGGGCGCGGCGGGGCGCTGCTCGGGAAGGACGATGTGCGCGGTGTCGTGGTCGACGGAGCTGCCGCCGCCCTGCTCCTGGCCGCCGCCCTGTCGCTGATCGCCGGTCTTGGAGTAGTCGGAGATCTGCTCCTTGACGTCCTCGGAGACCTTGGGCGCCTCGTCGGGCATCTCGACCAGCTCGCCGCCGTGGGCGTCCGCGGGCATCTCCATGATCCAGCCCGGCCGGATGAGGCTGGCCTCGGAGAGCTTCGATCCGTCGGGCTGCTCACGGTCCTTGTTGAGCTGGTAGATCTCCTTGTACCTGCGGCCGTCGCCGAGGTGCCGCTCGGCGATCTCCCACAGGGAGTCGTGGTGGCGCCCCTCGGGGGGCTGGATCCGGTAGTACTTCGTGTCGCCGTCCTTGGCGCTTCCGTCGGCGTGCGCGGCGGCCTGCTCGGCCTGCGCGGCGAGCGCGTCGGCGGCACCGGCGGCCTGCTGCCGCTCCTGCCCGAAGAGGCCCCCGGGGGTCTGCTGGGCGCTTGCCGCGGAGGCGGGCTTCTGGTTCCCCTCCAGCGACTGCCCGAACTGCGAGAGGCCGGGCGCGAAGCCGGCGGCGGTGGCGCCGACGAGGAGGAGGGCGGCGACGAGTTGCCGCGCGAGCAGCTGGCTGCCACCGGCTCCCGGGACCCGGCTCGGAATGCCGACTCCGGAGAGCGCGGCCTTTATCTCCACGAGTACGCAGGCGGTGAACTGCGCCCAGGCGAACCAGACGACGACGGTCAGCACGTTGATGAACGTGCCGACGGTGATCTCCTGCTGCAACCAGCTCAGCGAGGGCGTCCCGTCCGGCAGCGGCCACCCGACGAACACCGCGAGGGCTCCCGGCACGCCGACCAGGAGCACGGCCAGCGCGACAAAGGCGAGGAACGCCTTGACGAAGTCTCCGACGGAACGCCGACGCCCCGGCAGCGGCTGCGGGGTCCGGTTCCGCGGCGACTGCGGATCAGGCGGGCTCGTCGAGCGTGAGGTGGTGCGCGCCATGGCGGGAGTCCTGGTGTCCTGTGGGGAGGAGTGGATGCTTACGCAACAGCCTACTGAGGCGATGGTACGGAAGGTGCCGAAGGTCAAACAGAGGTGCGATTGGGGGGCCGCCCGTTTGGTAACTGCCCGCGCCAAAGGCTCGATTCGCGCGGCCGCACGACGGGGTAGCTCGCGGAGCTGTCCGACGCGGTGGAGGCGGACGGGGAGAAGGGCGGCAAGGGCGGGGGCGGGTCCAAGCAAGTGGGGTCACTCCGCGGCTTGCCGAATGTCAGCCCACCTCGTTCTCCGCGACCGCCCGCCCCGTCACCGTGATGTCGCCGCCGTAGAACATGCCGGTGAAGACAGGGCTGTACGTCATCCGGACCTCCACCTCGACCTGCTGGGCGTTGGCCGTGACGCAGTGTGTCGCTGCCGCGTCCGCGCCGCTCAATCCGGCCTCCTGGACGAACGCCTGGACGCGGGCGCCACAGTTCTCGAAGTTGATGGGGGCGCCCTTGGCGCCCTCGTAGAGGCCCTCGGTGTCGAGGTCCTGCGCGGCATAGCGCGCGGCCTGCTCCGCGATGTCCGCGGCGCGTTCCCGTTGGGAGATGGAGAGACCGCCGTCGATCACGAACGCGGCGAGGGCGAGGAAGACGAGCGCGAAGACGATGACCGCGCCCGCGCCCGAGCCGCGGTCGTCCAGTGCTTCGCGGCGGGCTGCGGCCCAAGCGCGTACAGCGGGGGACATCGTCGTCACGCCGACCTCCGGTAGGGGTCGAGCGGGGAGCTGAAGCTGGCCTTCAGGGTGGTCGGCACATCGAGGCCGAGCATGGCCAGGCCCCGCACCTGGCAGCTGACTTCGACCGTGAAGAAGGGGTCGACGTCCTCGTCGAACCCGGCGCTCTTCTGCACGACGCTGACCGGTCCCGAGCAGACGTCCGCGAGGTCCGCCCGCGCGGCCTTGCGCGCCTCCGCCAGTGCCGTGCCGTGTTCCTTCTGGATGGAGCCCGCGCGTGCCGCGTCCCGCGCCGCGCCGTCGATGGCCCCTCGGCCGTCGACGAGCTGCCCGAAGGCCACCAGGACGAGGATGAAGAGGATCATCACGGGGGCGAGGATCACGACCTCGATGGTGGAGAGCCCTCGGTCGTCGCGGCGGTGAGGCCAGGGCCGGGGAGTCCGGGTTGCGTCACACATCAGCCGTCGTCCTCCACGAACCGCTCCACCGGCCCGGACGACTGCGCGTGCACGGTGAAGTCGAGCCCGGGGAAGACCCTCGGCACCTTCGCCGTGATCTCCACGCCGACCGTGCTCGCCTCCGGCTGGATGGTCTGCACCTTCGGGTCGATCACCAACTGCGGGCCGAGCTGGCGGATGTAGGCGTCGGCCACGTCACGTGCCTCGCCGCGCCAGCCGCCCGCGTTCTCGTCCGCCGTCGCGCGGGCCTTCCGCGCACCCGCCTGGGCCGCCGCCTGCGCCACATGGTCCGCGAAGAAGTACAGCGCGAACTGCACCGTCGCGAAGATCATGAAGAACAGTACGGGAGTGAGCAGCACGAACTCGATCGCGGTCATGCCGGACTCGCCGCGGGTGGAGGCGGCCTCCACCCTGCGACGTACCCATCGTCTTGCACGCTCGCGCACGTGTGTCCGCTCCCTGTCCCCGTCCTTGTCCGTCCCCGTACGTCCCCGTTCACCGCCGGATCAGCAGGTGCTGCCCGCGTCCGCGCCCTCGATGCACTCGCCGACCTTGGTCGCGCCCTTGTCCAGGGCCGCGTTGATGATCGCCGCCACGGCACCCACGATCGCCACGACGACCGCCGAGATGATGACCCACTCGACGGCGGACGCGCCTCGGTCCAGCTCGCCCGACCTGACCCGCTGCACGCGGCCCTGCAGGAAGGTGATGACGAAGTCCAGGCCGGGGTTGCCGGTGCTGAAGTCCCGCCCGTTGAATCCGTTCGGTCCGTTCATGGTGTGTGTCCTCTCAGAGTGGTGGGGGGAGGAGGTACCGGGCCCCGTTGTCGCCGGCACCGTCGTCGAAGGGCGGCTACACCTGGAACACGCGCATCGCCGCCGGGAAGATGAGGAAGACCAGGAATCCCGCACAGAGCAACAGCTGGGCCACCAGCATCGACTGGGACTTCTCGCCCGCGCTGCCCTCGATCTCGGCCAGCTCGCGATGCCGCATCGTCTCCGCGCGGGAGGCGAGCGACTCGCGTACCTTCGCGCCGTCGTCCGCCACCAGCGCCAGGGACGCCGACAGGTCCTTCAGCTCCTCGACGCCCAGTTCCTCGCCGAGCGTGCCGAGGGCCTGCCACTGGCTGACGCCGGTGATGCGGGCGTCGGCCAGCGCGCTTCGGATACGTCGCGTCGCCCATCCGTCGGAGACTTCCGCCGCCGCCATGAGCGCCTCGGGGAGGCCGCGGCCGCCCGCGAGGCTCATCGACACCAGGTCCAGATAGGCCCCGATGACGCGGCGCAGATCGCGCCGCTTGTCCGCCGCGTCCCTGCGTACTTCCAGGTCGGGCAGGAAGAAGAAGATCGCGCCGAACATCAGCGCGAGCCAGACCGGGATGATCGGGCTGCGGCCGAAGCCGAGCTGCCAGATGATGACGAAGAGGAACGGGCCGAAGAAGACACCGGCCGCGGCCAGCAGCATCTTCGTCGCCAGGAACTTCTCCCAGCTGCGGTCGAGGACCGCGAGGTCGGCCCGCAGCGACCGCTGCTCCCACCCCTGCTGGAGGTAGAAGTCCGCCACGCGCATGCCGATGCGGGTCCGCACCGAACCGATGCGGCCCGGCTTCTCCACGTCCGACGTGGCCCGGTGCGACTCGTACGCCGCGCCGCGCGCCCGCATCGCGTCGATGCGGGCCACCTGGGCGACCGCGCTCTGCCTGGACGGCATCAGGGCGCGTACGAGGGCGAAGATGCCGAGGCCGAGCACCGCGCCGACCACTATCGGCAGCGTCAGGCTCATCGACGTACCCCCTCGGGAGAGTTGGCGTAGCCCGGCAGGCCCTGCTGGGACTGCTGCTGGGACCGGTCGGGAGCGGTGGCCGGGCCCCGGGGGCGTACGAACTGCACGCCCGGCTCGTCCTTGACCAGGAAGCGGTCCGGCGTCTCCACGGTCGACAGCTTCCGCAGCCACCAGAAGCCCAGCGCGAACAGGGCGCAGACCAGGGCGAGCACGAGCTGGCCGACGGGCGTGCCGTAGGGCTCGACGAACTCGCGGTTGAAGATGGAAAGGCCGAGGACGAAGGCGACGGAGACGGCCACGACGATCTGCACCGAGCGGCGCGTCGAGGCGCGCTGCGCCATGACGCGCTGGCGCATGTCGACCTCTTCGCGCGCCGACTTGGCGAGCGCGCCGAGCACTTGGCGCAGGCCGGGGCCGCGCAGCTTGGCGTTGAGGATGAGCGCCGCGACGATGATGTCCGCCGAGGCGTCGTCGATCTCGTCGGCCAGGATCTGGAGGGCCTCGGGCAGCGGGGTGCGGGCGCGCAGCCGGTCCACCAGGGCGTCCAGGTGGGGGCGGAGCACCGGGGCCGCCGCGCGGGCCGACGCGGGGATGGCCTGTTCCAGGCCGACCGCGCCCGCGATGGTGTCGCGCAGCGATTCCGTCCAGGCGGCCAGCGCCTCGACGCGCTTCATCTGGGCGCGCTCCTCGGCGGCGCCGCCGAAGAGCTTGTCCCAGAAGAAGACGAGGATGCCGGCCGCGATGCCCGCCACCGCCCAGCGGGTGAGGAGGAGGACGACCAGGCCGACACCGGCGGCGAGGGAGCCGCGGCGGCCCGCGAAGCGGAGCAGTTCACTCGCGCGCTCGCTCGCCTTGTGCTTCTCGTGGTCGGGCTTGGCGGGCAGGCCGCGGATCGCGATCGCGAGGAGCGCGATTCCGCCGCCCGCGGCGACGCCGCAGACCAGTGCGTACAGGACGGGCAGCGAGAAGAGGCCGCCCATGGAGCCAGGTCCGTTCATGTCGTGCTCACCCCCATTGCCCGGCGGGGCGGTAGCCGAACGCGGCCAGGTCGTCCATGCAGGCGATCGGCGCGTGCGCGACGACCCGCCCGTCGGGGGCCTCCGCGAAGACCTCGCTGGACAGGACGCGGCCGTCGACGCCGTTGACCTCGCGGATCGAGGTCACCATGCGCTGGAGCTTGCCTCCGGACTGGTAGTTGTTGCGCCGCTGGATGAAGACGACGAAGTTGACCGCGCCCGCCACCAGCATCTGGCTCGCCTCGATGGGGAGGCGTTCGGAGGCCTGGAGGGCGTAGGTGGAAATACGGTTGAAGACCTCGCTGGAGCTGTTGGCGTGGATTGTGGAGAGCGAGCCGTCGTTGCCCTGCGACATCGCGTTGAGCATCGTCACGATCTCGTCGCCGAGGACCTCACCGACGATGACGCGGGAGGGGTTCATACGCAGCGAACGGCGTACCAGCTCCGCCATCGAGATCTCGCCCTGCCCCTCGGAGTTGGGCAGCCGCTCCTCGAACGCCACGACGTTCGGGTGCAGGTCGGCGAACTGGTCGAGGCCGAGCTCCAGGGCACGCTCGACGGTCACCAGGCGCTCGTGCGGCGGGATCTCGTTGGCGAGGGCGCGCAGGAGCGTGGTCTTACCGGCGTTGGTCGCGCCCGCGATCATGATGTTCTTGCGGGCCCGGACCGCGCAGGCCAGGAAGTGGCCGATCTCCGGGGTGAGCGTGCCGTTGCCGACGAGGTCCGACATGAAGACCTTGCCCATGCGGGCGCGGCGGATGGACAGGGCGGGGCGGCGCGTGACGTCCATGACCGCTGACAGACGCGAGCCGTCGGGCAGCCGCAGGTCGAGCTGGGGGTTCGCGGAGTCGAAGGGGCGGGAGGACAGACCGGAGTAGGCGCCGAGGATCTGGATCAGCTCGACGAGTTCCTCGTCGGTCTCGGCGACCGGGTCGGCCTTGGCCTCGCGGCCGTCGGCGTATCCGACGAAGACCTGGTCGCAGCCGTTGATGTCGATGTTCTCGACCTCGGGGTCGTCGAGCAGCGGCTGGAGCCGTCCGACGCCGAAGAGGGCGGCGTGCACGGCGGCCGCGTACTGCTCCTCGGTCTCCGCGTCGAGGGGGGTGCGCCCGGCGTTGATCTCCGCGCGCGCGTACTCCTCCAGGATCTGCGCGATGACGGCGCGGGCGTAGTGCCGCTCGTCCTCGCCCGACATCGGGGTGACGCCGGAGACCTGGTCGACGCGGCGCTGCTCGGCGATGCGGTCGCCGGCGTCCTGCCGGAACCGCTTCACCAGCTGGTGATCGACGGGCGTGCTCATCGGCCCGCTCCGGGCTGCTGGGCGACGGGGCCGGCCCAGGCGGCGCCGTACTGCTGGTACAGGTCGACGGTCACCTTGCGGGCGGAGCGGATGAGCAGCGACTTGTCGAGCCGCCCGCGCTTGCGTCCGGCCAACTGGTCGGCGCCGGACGGGTCGTCGGCGAGGGTGCCCACGACGCGGGCGCCGGTCTGCGCGGCCATCAGCATGTCGTTGACCTGGTGGACGAGCTTGGCCGATGTCGACGGGTCCGCGATCAGGAGTACGCCGATGAGCGGGGTCGCCAGCGAGGCGGCGCCCCGTGCCCCGCCGTGCAGTTTGGCGGCGAGGGCCGCGGCACGGTCGCGTACGCGGGCGAGCGACTCGGGCTCCGTGCGCGAGACGAGCAGGACGAGGGCGGCCTGTGGGAACAGGTCGATGGCCGGGGTGTCGCCGCTGACGCGTCCGCAGTCCGCGATGACGTCGGCGGGCGCGTGCGGCGAGTCGGCGAGCTGCGAGAAGGCGCGCCCGAGGGTCGGCCAGAGCCCGGCGAGACCGGCGGCCTGCTCGGCGATGCCGAGACCGACGAGGACTTCGAGCCCCCCGCTCAACGGCTGGGTGTGGTCCCAGAGTTGGTCGGGCACGAGGCCGCGGCGGGCCGTGGCGGCGATGGAGAGCATGCCGGTGTTGGGGTTGAGCGGTCCGCCGTGCGCGGCGGCGCTGCGGTAGACGAGGTCGCCCCCCGCGGGGTCGGTCTCCGCGACCAGTACGCGGCGCGGCCAGACGGCGGCCAGCGCGACGGCAGCGGTGGTGACGCCGGGCGACCCTTTGTCGGCGGCGAGAGCGATGAGCGCCATGTCTCTTCTACTCGCCTCTAGTTGCTGTCGCCGGTGACGCGGACGACGACGACCTTGCTCTCGGACGCGGCACTCGCGAGAGCCGCGACCTCGTCCTGCGGGACGAGGAGGGTGACGGTCTGGTTGCCGGTGCTCACGGTGGCGTCGCTCTTGGTGGTGACGGTGCTCACCTTGGCGGCGGCGACCAGGGGCGACCCGCTGCCGGAGCTGCCGCTTCCGGAGGAGCCCTTGCCGGTCGCGGTGCCGGACACCACGGGGTAGGCGGCGACGGTGTCGCCGGGCTTCAGGTCGGCGGGGTACTGGCCCTCCTTGAGGGAGAGACCGACGGAGGCCTTGCCTGCGGGCAGGCTCTCCTTGGCGCCGAACATCTCACCGACGGCGACGGCACCCGCCGGTACGGTGCTCTTGGCCTTCAGCCGGGAAAGGGCCTCGCGCTGCTCCCACTTGACGTAGTGGATCGAGGAGTCCTCGGCGACCATCATCGGCTGGATGTTCGTGCCCTCGGCGGGCGACTCGCCCGCCGGGATCTCCTTCGTCACCTTGACGACCTCGATGCGGTCGCCCGCGCGCAGCACGAGCACGGTGGCGCCGAGCGCGCCGAGCAGGATCAGGAGTACGGCCAGTGCGGCCAGTGCCGGTTTGCGCTCGCGAGGCGGCGCGGGAAGGCGCTCACCGACCGTCGGCTGAGCCGGCGCGGTGGAACGGTTGTTGCCCGCCCTCATACGCTCCTGGATCTTCACGCAACTGCTCCCCGCACACCCAAGAAGATTCGGTCAATTTCCGTCATTAGTGACACTCGCGACTCTCTACGCCCCGCCTCGGGCGGGCTATTCAGCCCCAGGCTCAGTGTCAAGTGATCGCACCGTATCAGCAGCATATAAGCCCCTCAAGGCGCGTCAGATCTCGCGAAGCCCACGTGCCCCATCGTTATCCACGCGCAATCCGCACGCGTCGGTTCCCATGCCGTTCGGGGGCCGCGGGCGCGGCATTTGTGTGCGTACGCGAATGCCTCCGAGAGGGCAACCCTCCATAGCGCTTTGCCCTCTCACACTGCGCACGGAGGGCGCGAAGAGGCTGATGGGCCGACCAATGCCCGTCCTGTGCAGACCTGTTAACCCGTGCTGCACGCAGCGGCACGAAAGAGCATGAAAGAGACGCAACCCCCCATGACGCGTAAGTCCCCCCAATCCCCCCAGCCTTCTCACTCTTCTCAGTCCTCTCAGTCCTCTAAGTCCCCGCTGAGCACCCCCACCCGCAAGGCCGGGCTCGCCACCGGTCTCGCCGCCACCGCCGCCGCCCTCGCGATGGTCGCCACATCCGCTCCCGCGGCCCACGCGATCGTCGGCGGCACCGACGTCCCCAACGACGCCTACCCGTTCATGACGGCCGTCCTGGAGAAGGGCCCGGGCAGCGCGCTCGACCGGCAGTTCTGCGGGGCGAGCCTGATCGGACCCGACGTCGTCGTGACGGCCGCGCACTGCCTGGTCGACGAGGCGGGCAAGCCCGTCAGGCCGAAGACGCTCCAGGTCGCGGTGGGCCGCACGGTGCTGTCGTCCCGGCAGGGGCAGATACGGAACATCGCCAAGGGCGGTGTGGTCGTGCACCCGCGCTACCTCAAGGGCAAGGAGGCCTACGACGTGGCCTTCCTCCAGCTGGAGAAGCCGGTCCGCGGCATCTCCCAGGTGGCGCTCCCCACGCAGGGCACCGACGCGCTGATCCGCCCGGGCCAGAAGGCGACGGTCGCGGGCTGGGGCAACACGGACACGGAGCTGACCCACACCCCTGACCGGCTGCGCGAGGTGAAGGTCCCGGTCCTCTCCCATGCCGAGTGCCGGACGAGCTACGAGGAGTACGACGCGAAGGTCAACTTCTGCGCCGGCGTGGAGACGAAGGACTCCTGCCAGGGCGACAGCGGCGGCCCCATCTTCCGCAAGGTCCCCGGCCGCGAGGCCCCCATCCTGATCGGCGTCGTCTCGTACGGCGACGGCTGCGGGGCGCAGGGTGCCCCCGGCGTCTACACGTCGCTCAGCTCGTCGAAGCTGTGGAAGACGCTGGATGAGTCGGGGGCGGGCAGGAAGGTGAAGCGGGTGCTGAACCGGCGGTGACCTTCGCGCACGTCGCCTGATCCGGGTGTGCGGCCCGGGACGCAGGAGTTCCACCGCGTTCCGGGCCGCTCGGTCATCAGGTCGGCGAGCAGCCCGGCCATGGCCGGGCTGGGGCCCGGCCGAGGCACCGCGGAAGCGACCAAGGGCCCGGTGACATCCGTCGACCCCAACTGGACCCCGCTCGCCCGCGGGTACGCCCCGGAGTGGAAAGCCGCCGAGTTCCGGGACTTCCGGGCAGCGCCTGAACTACGCCGCGGCGCACGCCCCGGACACCCACGCCCACCACCAACGCGAAGCCCGTCTCGCTCACCTGAGCCCGCCGAGACGAATACTCCGACGCGCACACCAGCCACCCGGCTCGTGTTCTTCACCTCATCCCCCCAGCACAAGTGCCCCAGTTGTGCGACTTTGCCCAACTATTCCGCCTGGCGGAACCAATAACTGGCCGGATAACGTCGAGCCCTTGGGGACATCCTCGCCCCGACGAGCTCAAGAACCACCAAGGAGCAGGCCCGTGGGCTTCAAGGGAATGGACGACGTTCAGGCACCCAAATTGGCGGCTGCCGTCGACGTCATGGGCGGAACCCTCACCATCCAGGGCGGCTTGATAAGCGGAATCCTGGAGAAATGGAACGCCAAAGCCGAAGGAGTCTCCGACTTTCCCAAGAAGGCATCCTGGGCGACGGACGAGGCGAAGGACATCCGGCGCCGCCTCGGAATCGCCAAGGACGACCCGGAAGCCGTTCTCACCTTCGCCAGTCTCGCGGGCGCCCTTGAAACCTGGAAAGAGTTTCAAGAGGGCACCCTCAAGGACATCAAGACCCCCCTGAAGATCCTCAAGATTCCCACGGCCATCGAAGCCTCGATGCACCTCTACTCACGTTGGCAGCAGGGGCAGAACGTAGCGGGCGCGCGGGCCGTTTGGGAGTTGAACAAATACTTCGGCTCCTCGGCCGAGCGCATCAAGGCGAAGCGTGGTGAACTCCTCAAGGAGCTCCTCAAGGATCAGAAGATCCGCAACTGGTACAAGGAGCCCTGGAAGTGGCAGCAGGCGGTGCGCAAGACTGCCATGCGCCTGAAGATCCCCTTCGCGGAGAAACTCTTCAAGAACGCACCGGGTGCGAGCAAGCTCGCGAACCGTGTCCTCCTGCCGCTGAGTGTCATCCACGGTGTCAAGCAGATGTTCCTCCCGGACCACAAGGGAGCCTACGGCGTTGCCGACCGCGGCATGGGCCTCCTGGAGGCCGGCGGCGCAGCGGCCATCCTCGGAGGCGCGGGCGCGGCCACGGCGCTGGGTGCCTCGGCGACCGTGGCGGCCGCGGTTCCCGTCGTGGGGTGGGTCGCGCTCGGAGTGGCCAGTACCTATTTCCTTGGCAGCTGGGCCTGGGACAAGTGGGGTGATGACATCAAGTCCGGCGCCAAGGACGCCTGGAAGGCCACCAAGGACTGGGGCGGAAAGGTGAAGGACAAGGGTAAGGAAATCGTCGACGGTGCCAAGAGCGCGGTCACCAACCTGGTACCAAGCACCATCAGAAAATACAGTTTGTGGTAACGATAGATCTTAGACAGTAACCAGCGAGCATCGGACGCGCCCTCATCATGCAAAACAACAACAACACTCCTGGAATCGGCGACGGCATCAATGTCGATCTGGACATGGAACTCCAGGAGTTCCGCGGAATCCTGGCCGAGGCGCTCGCCGAAGGCGGCACCCAGCCCCTTCTGCGTCTCACGGACGAGGAGATCGCGGTTCTCGACCCGGACTCGCTGACCGAATGTGTGGCACCGACTCCCCGTCTCCCTGAACTCTCGCCCCAAGAACGGGAGTGGGCGTACGCCACAGCTCTGCGCTCCCTCGTTTCCCGCGAGGCCGTGGAGATAGCCAACATCGAGGAGCTCGACGCGGTCCTGCGCTCCGCTGAGGCGCACCCGGAGACCGCGGACACCCCCTCCGGTGTGAACGCCGACCTGCGGATCACCCCCGAGGTCAGTCTCGCTCTGACCCTGCGCCGAACCGCTGCCCGCGCACTGGCTGTTGAACAGCACACCTCCAACGGCACCACGCACATGCTGGTGTACGTGCACAGCGATGACCTCTACCTGGTGGAGCGCGTCACCTCGGGCGGCCTGCACATGTTCACCCTGGCCGCCTCCGCCAAGGACGCGGCGGACATGGTGCTGCTGTTCGTCGACCCCTTCGAGGTCGCCGACAAGGACGGCCGACTCCTGGAGCTGACTCCGGAGCAGATCAGCACGGACGACGTCGGCACCGCGCTCTCCGATGCCATCAACAATGCTCTGGTGGTCGGCCAGACTGTCCTGTTGTCCGACACCCCCGGTCCGTTGCTGACCACGTATGCCACGCAGCAGTCCCTGTGGACGGTATACGTCGAGAAGCCCAACGCACCCACCGGCATCCAGGCGCGCCCGGTCGGAAAGAACACCCTTCGCAAGATGATGACCAATTTGATCACTCAAGGCTGAGGAAACCCACAAGATGTCACGCGAGAGCGACTGCCGTGAGGATGTACGCAAACTCAAGCAGTACGCAGATGAACTCGAGCGCTCCCTGGACAACGTCCAGACCCTTTGTGGCACGGACACCTGGAAGGGCCCCAAGAGCGAGCGCTTCCGGCGTGAGTTCGCCGGCCACAAGAAGCAGATCAAGGACGCGGTCGCCAACGCCCGCGCCGCGATCGACAGGGCGCTCAAGCGCGTGGAGAAGGAAGAGGAAGAGAAGAAGAAGTCCGGAGCCGGAAAGTAGACCGCATCGTGGCCGACCGCCAGCGCACCCCCACGCAAACCCGCAGAGTCACCGCCGCCTGCCTGGACGCCCTCCTGGCTCTCCTCTGCGGCCTCGCAGCCGGTGCCGCGGCAGGAGTGAAGGTGGTGGACGGAGTCGTCGAGATCCGCCCGCAGTCCCCCACGGTGTGGACCGCTGCCCTGGGTGCGGCGTTCGGGCTGTCCTTCCTCAACCACGTCCTGCTCACCCTTACGACCCGCGCAAGCCTCGGAAAGCTCCTCACGGGCGTGAGGGTCGTCCGCTCCTCCGACGGCGGCCGGCCCACCTTCCTCCGCCTGGTCGGCCGCTGGCTCTTCGGCCTCTACTGGATGGTGGTGTTCGTCCCCCTCCATGTGGCCGCGGACAGCGACGTGAAACAGCAGGACGCGGTGGGGCTGCGGGTGGTGGGGCGGGGCGCGGTCCTTACCTGACACGAACGCGTACGGCCCAGTCGCTCAGTCGTTGACCGGCGTTCGTACGGCGGCGTTAGATGTCTGTTCCTGATCCATGAGTCGGAGAGGCGGCAGCAGGTGCGCGGCTTGAGTTCCTGGTCCCGTAGGCAGCGTCAGGCCATGGTAGGTACGGGAGTGGCGATTGCGGTTGTCGCCGGGGGCACGGTCTATTGCGCCACTTCCGATGACAAGACGGTCCTGAACGTCGACTTCGTCCTGGGTGGTGGCAGCGACGTCACAGGTAAGGGCGACCAGTTGGCGATCAAAGGAATCTTCAGTGGGCTCGCCACATCCCCCGATAACACCGTCTATCTGTTCACACAGGAAGACGACAAATCGGCCAACGGAATGGTTATGTGGCGCACGAGGGATTCCGGCGCCGTTGAGCGAATCACCGTATCCGGAATGGACGGGGTCAAGGCGGAGCAGGCAGCTGCCGCACCCGATGGATCGGTGTATCTCGCGGGTGGTGACGACGGCCTGTGGAAAGTCCGACCGGACGGCAAGGCAACAGAAGTCCTCAGCACCCGTGACTGCAAGAAGGCCAATCCTCGCGCCACGTCGATCAGCGAATTCTGCACCGAAGACGTCTCGGGGGTCGCCGTCTCCGAGGACGGCACCGTCTACATCGGTGACAGCCTGACCGTAACACCGCCGTACGGCTCTTACGTCCACCGGCTCAAGGGCGATTCGGTTGAGCGTGTGGCGGGCCGCCCCTCCAAGGCCAACGAGTCGGCAACACCCTCCGATCCGGCCGTGCGGAACGGGTTCGCCCCCTCTGCCGGAACAAAGGCGACCGATGTCTTCGTTCCCGATCACAGGAACTCCGGAAATCTCTCCTTCGCAAAGGGCGGGCTCTACTGGAGGACCGGCCCCGGGATCGTCCGCATCAATAGCGATGGCATCCTGACCCCGTTCGTGGCGTCAAAGGCACCCGACAAGATCGGCGACGTGGATAGACCCTTCGCCAGTGTGGGCCAAGCTCTGGATGCAAAGATTCCGCGCCGTGTCCTGGACGGCGCAGGAGGCCTGGCCGCCGTCCCGGACCGGGATGAGGTCTATTACGGAGACGCGGGCGAGAAGACATACCCTGCGCTCGAAGGCGACTTCCGCTGGGGGGGAGTCACATCCGATTCACAGAAAAATCTCTTGGAATCGGCCGAAGCCGGGAGTTTCGTCTACCGCGTGGCCGACGGAACGCTGGCCCCGGTCATCGCCGGCGTGCAGGCCATCGCGGCATCGAAGGACAGCTTGTACGTCGCCGTCACGACTGACGGCGAATACAGAAGAGGTCCAGAGGATTGGGACACAGCATTGGTCCGGGTGCAGCTTCCCGAGTGATTCGTGGCTCGTCCGGGCTTATTCGCGAACTGCCCCCTGCCACAGGCCAGTTCACCCCGTCACCTTTTCAAGCCTCCGCCGCTGCGCGTCGACGATCTCCTCCGGTACGGGCATGTACGTGTGCGCGAACTGGTCCTGAGCCGAGATGTTGGTCAGAGCGGCGCCGTCCTGGACCACTACGTAGCGGATCTTCACGCCTGTCCGGTATTCCAGCGAGAAATCAACGCCGCCCTCCCCGAATCGGACCTTATTAGCCGTCACACTGCGAATCTTATTGTGAATCCCGGTAGACGTGGTTCTAAAACCAGAATCGCAGGCATTGATCGCGCTCTTCAGGTCCTTCACGAACTCTTCGGCAGCCGCCTCCGACTCCGTGCTCAGCAGTGCCAGCAGATACACCGCAGCAGGGTTTCGGGAGCCTGTGGGCTTCTTGGCTATGCTCCGCATGATCAGCCGCTTCTGGTAAGCCGTCGCTCCCGGTTGGGTCACATCGATAATGGGCTGACAGACCTTCTTGATGGCCCGGGCCGAACCTTCGGCACCGGAACCGGACACTTCGCGAATTGCGTAACCGGGGAGATCCCTCTGGGTCGTCAGAACCGCGTCGGAGAGTTGTGCTTTGCTCAACGGGTTTCCTTCCGCCGACCCCGTACCCCCGTCTTCACCGCATGCTGCCGTCGTCAGCAGCAACGCGGTCATCGAGATGGCAACAGTGGCCCTATTTCCGAAAGCTACCATCAGACAAACTCCAGTCGTCTCGGTTCCCTTGCCAATGAGTGAGCAAATTCTGCGCACCAATTATCCTTCTTGGCCTGGGTAGTCCCGGCTGTTTCGCCCCTTCGAGTATTCCGGCCAAACCGCAGCGACGACAGCCGGGTCCTGCAACCATTTGCTGTAGGCGGTACGCTCGGCGGTGGTCATATCGGAGACGTCCTTGATATTACTCTTCCCATCCAAAAAGTTGCCGTCACCCTTCGCGTACCGCTTGGGGTCTCCCGTGTACTCCTTGACTACCCACCCTTCACCCTTCTCGCTTTTGCTCTCGACTGTTACGGGCTTGATCCGATCGTACTCCCTGGCCGCATCTGCATTGTTCTGGTAGTCGATCTGCCACGAGAAATCAGCCGTATTCTCTTTGACGCCCTTGAATGCCTCTTTCAGGCCTTTCGGTGCATCGTTTTCGTCGACCCTATACATTTGCTGGGCCCAACCTGTAATAACACTCTGGCCAAAGCCATACGCGACCCCGATAGCCGCTCCCTTGGCGCCGGCGAGGCCCGCTCCACCTGTCGCACCCACAGCCACATCACTCATCATTCCGATGACTTTCGCCCTCGCGTTATTGGTATCCGTGACCCATTTATCGATATCGCCCTCAAGCTCGGTCGTCGCCTGCTTGAAAGTCGTCACATAGAATTGCTGCATCATGCCGCGCTTCATGGCTTCATAGGAGCCGGCGTTGTCGTTGCTCTCCCTTGTTGCATAGGAGTGATCGAGCGCGGTTTCGTCATACGCCTGAAAAAGGGCGCTGAGTGTCCCCGCCGCCTTCGGGTCGCGAGCCGTTTCCTCCATGAGCGAACGCCACAGACCCTCGGAGGCTTCCAGCCCAGGCCGACCGCTGTCCTGGCCCTTGAGGTAGTCCTTGAGATTCCACTCAGTGGTGTTCGCGAACTTCTGCTCTCCCTTGGCCTTTACATCGCTCCCCCAAAGCGAGTTGCTCGTCGGGGACGTGACTCCGTGTTCGAGGTCCTCCCAGTAGGCCGTGATGATGCTCGCGTAGAAAGCCTGGGTGCCGTCGATCGGGTGTTGACCCTTGGTGCCCTTGCCGTTCCGGTGCTGATAATTGTCGAAGAGAATGCGCGCCGTATTTTTCTCTGCCAGAAACGGGTTCTGCTTTTTGAGTTTTACCGTCCCGGCATTGAGCAGATCGAAAAATGCTTCACCACGCTCCTTCGGCTCATCTACCTGCCAGGGACCTGCCGGGTAGAGAGAACTCTGTACGAAGTCATGATGCTGATCCATGAACTCGCCGGAAGCCTCCGGGTTGTGCGCAATGGCAGCGAAGAGCTGACTGTACCCGTCCTTGCCCCACTCCCCTTCACCTAGCCCACCGTCGAAGAACTGCGTCTCGTTGGTCTTGTTGTCCTTCTTGAAGATTCGATCCCCAAGGGCCACGAGGAAGTCCTTGTCGTGCGACCCTCCCTTGAGCAATGGAGACAGTCGATCCGGACGGAACCCTTGATGATCACCCTCTCCGGAGTCATCGAACCAATTGTTCCAGGCTTGCCGCTTCACCTTGGGTGACTTGCCCTCGAAAGCCACCTTTGTGAACGTGCCAAGGGTGTCCGCGATGACCTGCCGATCCTTTTCCCGCTGTTCGGGATGGTCTTTGTATTGATCGTTGAATCGGTCGCCCATCTCGCTGGACAGCCACACCAAGCGTTGCGAGCCCAGTTCTTCGTAGAATGACTTCACATAATCCGCGTCTGCCTTGTTGGCCCGCAAGACAGCGAACGCCTCCGGGGTGATGCCGTCCCCGCTGTCCATCTGCTCCTTGAACTTCTCACCCAGCTTCTTGCCATCTGCCCGCGACTTCTTCGTCGCGCCGACCATACTTTCCTTGATCTGCACCATTCCCTTGTATCCGTGGCCGTACTTCTGGTCCTCGGCGATGGAAAGGTGGTGTCTGCGCCGTAGCATGGGGAGCTGCTTTTCGGCCCATCCCGCGATGGCAGAGATATCGGTGAGCATCTCGGTCTTCACACCGTACTGTTGGAAGCTGGCCTTGATCCACGTCACGCTGGATCTGAGCTTGTCCTGGTCCCTGTTGATCGAGCTGATCGTCCTCGCCAGCTTCTCCGGGTCAATACCCGAGAATCCGTCACCGCCACTGCCACTCATGAATATCTCCCCGCAGCCCTGCCGACTTGGCCCTGGATCAGTCCTCCTGGGACCACCGCCCGCGCGTCACCTGTACATGTACTGCATTTCCTTGTTCATCATCCTCGCTGTGGATGCGGAGACTTTGGGAGGCAACTCCTTGATCCGTGCCTCTACCGCCGGAATGAGCTTGTCAAGTTCTCGGATCATCCGGCCACGGTTGCCCTGGACTTCGTCGTGCCATTTGTCAGCCGTCTTTCCTACCCAGGACTTACCTGTCTTACCCTCTCCACCCACATCCTGCGTTGCCGTCTTCAGGCACTTTTTGAGCTCTTTGACCTCATCTACGAGATTGGTCTTCAATGTCTCTAGGCGGGTCACATAGGGGTTCTCAACCTGCGGCTCTTCGTCCGCACCCTTGCCCTTGCCCTTGCCCTTGCCGCCATCCGCCACTAGCCCTCCAGCGTTGCAACGAGCTGTCGTTAGCAAATCTTCACAGGTTCACCGCAGCCGAGAATACGGAGCCCTGAGCGCCCCGAGCAAGGGAACTCCCGGCAACCTCAAGGCAGATGACGAGGCCCACGCGTTGCGATAGCATCGGCCCCGGCGGGCGGACTGTTCGCCTGGCTTTCGATACACGGGGAGGCACGCCATGGGAATTAAGGGCGCAGACACTACTCGGCTCCGGACTCTTTCCGGGACCTTCAAGACTCAGCACGGCAATCTCGATGACCTGATCCGCGCCATTTCGTCGGGCACGAGCAACAGCGAGGAGTTCTGGAAGGGGCCCCGGGCCAACCGGTTCCGGGAGGAATGGGACAAGCTGAAGCCGCAGCTGAAGAACTTCCTGACTTCCCTTGAGAATGCCCGCAAGGAGACGCACGACGCCGCGCAGGCGAACGACAACGCCAACGACTAGTAAGTCTGGTTTCGAGCGCGCTCTCAAGTAAGCTCAAAAAAAGCGGCCGGGCCGCACAGTCGATCGACTGTGCGGCCCGGCCGCTTTTCTTCGCCCCTGCGCCTTCGTCCGTCAGTCCGGCAATACCGCCTGCGCAGGCACCACTTCGCCGCCCGTGACGAGAAGCCCGCGCCCCGTCGGCCCACCGGTCGTACTGTTCGACGTGATCCGGATGTTGAACATCTCCCCGTCCGCCGATCCCTGCGGCGACAGAAGCAGGCCGTTCCGCGACTTCCGTGCCTGCACCACTGAGCCGCGGTACTGCGAGGACAGAGTGTCCACCGCGCCCGCCATGATCACGCCGAGACCGCCGTCCATGCCGCGGCGGATCTCCTCCTCCACGGCCTCGTCCAGCGGGGTGTCGTAGATCAGCTCGGCGTCGTCGACCACGATCACATACGGACCGCGTGCGCTCTGCGTCAGCGCCTCCAACTCGTCGCTCGAACTCTCGGCGTTGAGGGACCCCAACACCCCCTCTTCCGAGGCAAGTTCCCGCAAGGGAGATCGTCTCGGCGTCACGAGGATGACCTCAGTGCCCCGCTGCAACAGCGACATCGTCGCCGCCATCAGCGTGCTGGAGCGACCGGACTTCGGCGGCCCGGAGATGACGAAACCGGGTCCGGACTCCTCCAAGTCCGTGCCGAGCGGCGACAGTTCGTCCCCGCCGGCCGCGATGAGCGCCCACAGGTGTGACGGCGGGGTGAAGTCGGGCTGGAGGGCCATGGCCTCCGACGCCTTGATGCGAGCCGGGAGCACATCGACACGGATCGGGCGCTGCTCGACGGATGGGCGGGGCCAGGTCTGGGCCGCTGTCCGGGCGATCTCCTGGAGCGCTGCCACCTGCGCCTGACCGTTCGGATTCTCGGCGAGGAGCGCGATCTGGCTCTCCTGAACTCCCTCGTCGGTCCCTTTGAGCGCCCGGCCCGGCGGCACTTCCTTGGGCACGTCCTTCGGCATGATCCCCGCGTACGAGTAGTCCTGTGCGTCTGCGAGCCGCAGCACGAGGCGCTCGGCGAAGGAACTGGAGATCTCGCCCATGAGGCCACTGCGGTCCACGCCGAGAACGACCTTGACACCTACTGCGGCGCCCTCACGGAAAATCCGTTTCGACGACTCGACGAGGCGGCCGTAGTCGTAGTTCTCGAAGGCGAGCCTGAACGCGTCCCAGCCGTCGAAGGCGACCACCATCCATGGCAGTCGATCCTCCGGGGCGGCCGACGCGCGCTGCTCGGCCGCGCTGGACTGGCCCTTCTCGGCGAGCAGGAGCTGGCGTCGTCCGATTTCGTCGAGCAGCCGGCCGAGGAGCCGGTCGACGCGCGCCGTCTGGTCGCGGGTCACGACGGCGCCGCAGTGCGGAAGGGTGGTGAGCGGCAGCAGTGCGTTGGCGCCGCAGTCGATGCCGTAGATGTGGACGTCACTGGGGCTGCAGTTCCGTGCGACCGCTCCCGCGATCGTACGAAGGGCCGTGGAGCGTCCGGATCGCGGGCCGCCCGCGATCATCAGGTGCTCGCCGTCGGCCAGGTCGAGTGCGAGCGCTGCCCGCGCCTGCTCGGCCGGGAGGTCGGTGAGGCCGAAGGCGATCGGGCGGACCGTGTCGGCGCCTGCGGGCTCCGGTGGCAGCTCGGGGAGGTCCCCGAGCTGCACCTGGTCGGGGATGGGCGGCAGCCAGGGGCTGCGGGGTGTGGCACAGCCCAGCAGCTTCGCGCCGTCGGCGATCGCGTCCACGAGCACCGCGAGGTCAGTGACCAGCGTGCCGTCGTCGCCGTCTTCCTGAGCCGCGCGGGGAGGCGGATGACCGTAGGCTGTCCAGTTCAGTGGATTCACTGTGACCTGCGGTGCCGCTTCGAGCCCGGGGCGGCGTCCACCGATGCGGGCGGTCTGGACGCCGACGAGGGACTGCGCGCCGGATCGCACATAGCAACGGCCGGGTGTCGCCTTGGAGATGCTGCCGGAATCAGCGGCGTCGATGACGTCGCGTGACTCCTCGCCATTGGTGACCCGCAGCGCGATGCGCAGGTTGGTGTTGGCGCGGATGTCCGCGCTGACGACACCCGCCGGGCGCTGTGTGGCGAGCATCAGGTGCACGCCGAGTGAGCGGCCTCGCCGGGCGATGTCGACGAGGCCCGCGATGAAGTCCGGAAGCTCGGCGACCAGCGAGGCGAACTCGTCGATGACGAGCATGAGTCGCGGCATGGGTTCGAGTTCGGGACGCAGCCTGCGGGCGTCGTTGTAGTCCTCGATGTCCTTGGTCTCGGCCTCGAAGAGGATCTCCTCGCGACGCTTCAACTCGGCGGCGAGCGAGGCGAGCGCTCGCTCCGTGAGGTGGGCATCGAGGTCGCTGACCATGCCTACGGTGTGGGGGAGCCGCGCACAGTCCAGGAAGGCGGAGCCACCCTTGTAGTCGATGAGGACGAAGTTCAGGGCGTCCGGGGTGTTGCCGACCGCGAGCGAGGTGATGATCGTCTGCAACAGCTCCGACTTACCGGCACCGGTGGTTCCTGCGATCAGGGCGTGCGGGCCGTCGCGCCGGATGTCCAGGACGAACGGCCCGTCGGCGGCGATGCCGATCGGTGCCGACGTGGTCGCCCCTCCGCGCTGCCAGATCCGGGCGATGTCCTCGCCGGTCGGGTTCGGCATCTCCAGGAGGTTGAGCAGCCGGGCGGCCGTGGGCAGGGCACTGTCGGCGTCGTCACGGCTCACGTCACGTACGGGGGCCAGAGCGCGGGACACCCGTTCGCACCAGGCGGTGGAGACCTGGTCGGCGAGGACCTGGCCGACCGCCTCGTATCCATATCCCCTCAGGTGGACATGGGTCGGTGAGTCCGGGGTCCAGCAGACCGCGGTGCGGCACTCCTCGGGCAGCAGCCGTTCGTCGGCGTCCACACACAGTGCGAAGATCCCTACCGCCGGACCTTCCTGAAGCAGCTGCGGGACACCGGGTACACGGCGCAGCAGCCGCGCGCCGTCGAGGACGAGCAGCACATGGGAGTCGGGGCGCAGCGCGTTGAAGCCGCCCAGGTCCTTGGCCGCCTGCTGGCGGCGCTGGAGTTCGTTGAGGAGTTCGGTGACGCGACGGGAGATGGAGTCGGCGTCGGTGCCGACCAGGGCGAGACAGTTCTGGCCCTGTTGCGGGCTGGTGTGCGGGAGCCACTGGACCCAGCTCCACTGCTCCGCCGCGTCCTGCTCCGAGGAGAGGACCACCAGGGAGAGATCGCGCGGGCTGTGCAGGATCGCGGCCTGGGCGGCCAGCCACCGGGTGGTGGACACGGCTCGTGACCGGTCCCCGGCGACGCCGACGACGCCGAGCTCCGCGAAGGGCAGCGTCAGCGGGACATTGGTCACCACCGGAGGCTGCGGCTCTTCCCCCTCCTCCACCATGGCGCCGCGGGCATGGGCCAGGTCGATCTCAGCGCGTAGGTCGCCGAAGCCCACCCGCAGGTGCATCGCGTCAGGGTCGGTGATCCGCCGCTCCCACAGGCGGCGGCGCGGGCCGGTGGCGAACAGGAGGAGCTGTCCCGGATCCGGGAAAGCCTCGCGGCGGCGACGCTGGTCGGCCTCGCCGAGCCGCTCCAGCTCGGCCTCGTGGTCGGCCATGGCCTTCTTGTACTCCTTGAGGGCCGCGCCGTATTTCTTCTTGCCGTGCCGCCGGTCGCTGTACCACTGGCCGATCATCATGAGCGGCGACATCAGGCAGAAGAGGAGGAAGTAGACCGACTTCATCATGAAGTACATGCCCACACCGAAGAAGAGCGGCAGGAGCATCGACAGCAGCTGGAACCTGTGTCCCTCGTCCTTCTTCGGCTCCACCGGTACGAGCAGGCGCGGGTTGGCCCGTGGCGAGGTGAGCCGGGGTGGGCGGTTGTAGGCGAGGCCGCCTTCTCCCGCCGGCGACAAGTGGGCGTCCGGCGCGCCGACTTCGGAGAGGCTGAAGAGCGACTCTCCGCACTTCATCAGTGCGCCCGGCTGCCACTCGCGTGGCCCGGTCACCGCCTCGTCGTCGAGGGTGAGGGTGACGCCTTCGTACGGGGCTATCTCCACCCGCCCCTTGATGTCGACGGTCACCCGCACGGCATGCTGCGCCACATATGGGTCATCGACCGCGAGCGTCACGCCGGGCATGGAGCCGATGGTGCTGACTCCGGCGTTCAGACGGGCCACGCGCCCCGCACCCGCACCACCGCTGACCGTGATCTCGTACCGGCCCGGAGGCTCGCCGCTGACCATGAAAGGGCCGATGGCGTCGTCGGTGGTCAGGCGCACTCCGTCACGGAGTGCCCCGTCGATCCGGGCCCGCGGTTCCCAGAACTGCCCGTCGATCCAGAGCCCGGCGCCAGTGGCGGCCTTCTGCGCTTCCCACGACAGAGCGCGGCCGGGCAGTGGGTTCACCACCCCGGGGGAGACGGGAGTGAGCGTCCGCGGGTTGCTCAGCCGTTCGACCGCTGCGGCCACTTCCGCCGCGGTGCTTCCCTCGTCGATGTTGATCAACGCTTCCTGTGGCGCGGCTCCTTCCCGGACCACGGTCGCCCGCACTCGCATCGGTACGTGCCCCTCCCGCTCAGTTGTCGTGTATCTCGCGTGTCATCAGGTGTTCGATACTTCCTCTACCGCCACCCCGGGTGCAAACGTTTCCAAGGCCTCGGCGAGACGCCCACGGTCCAGCTTCCACAGGTTGATGTGCCTGCTCGCCAGGAAGACGTCGTGATCGATGTGCGGGGCGAGACGGCCGGTCTGCTCCCGGCTCAGTGCGGAGTTGGCCCCCGGCAGCTGTGGCGCGCCCGGCCGGCGTCGCAGACCCACGTAGTTCATGGGCGAGAGCGCGGCGGTCTTCTGCTGCCAGAGGACCACCGCCTCGATGTCCCGCCAGGGAACGAATGCCGTCTGCCGCGCGTACTTCGCGGGCGCGCCCCCCAAGGTCACTCCTTGGTGGTCGACGCGGAACGCGACGAGGCGGCGCGCCACAGCGCCGCTCAGGAGCTGGATCGGTGTCCAGGTGTAGTGGACTTCATACGCTGGGGAGCGATCTGCAGGCATGGGCGGATCGTAATCCTTGGTGCTCGTCGGCCGGTGCCGGGTTCGCGTCAGACGGCCGGCAAGGCGTAGATCTCGGACCCGTGCGTGACCAGAAGCCGGTTTCCCGAAGCCGCCAAGTGCCACGGCGCACCGGGAGTCTTGGTGTCGTTGTAGTTCCAGCGAGGCTCGCCGTTCTTGGCCTTCAGCGCGACGACGCCTCCTTCGTCCATCGCCGAAGCGCCGTAGAGAGTCGAGCCGACCCGCAGGAACTCCGTCGGGGACCGTCGGGCACCCGAGTCCTCGCAGAGCCAGATCTTGCGACCAGACTTGGCATTGACCGCCCACACACCGTCGTCGTGGTCCCGGACGTAGAGCACACCATCGATGTACGTGGGGCTGTCGAACCCCCGACGGCCGTTGGGAGGCAACGTCCAGCGGACATCGCCGGAGTCGATGTCGACGCCGGTCAGGTTCTCGCCGGGCAGGAAGATCAGGCCGTCCGCGGCCGCGGGCGTCCACTGCCAGTCGTCACCGATCTTGTTGCTCCACAGCTGCTCGCCCGTGGCGGTGTCACGCACGGTGATGTTCATCTTGGAGTCGGTGTAGATCAGCCGCTTGCCGACCACGGTTCCGTCGACGTCGTAGTCGTCCGTGCCCCAGTCCCGTCGCCGCAGCCAGGTCTGCCGGCCCGTGCTGTGGTTGATGGCGGCGACAGCCGTACGGAAGTCGGTAGCACTGCGCGACTCACCGAGGTCCGTCACCGTGACGTACACATTCTTCTCATCCACGGCGATCGTCTTCTCCACCCGCAGTTTCCTGCCCAGGCGGCTGCGCCAGGCCTCCCTGCCCGTGCGCGCGTTCAGACCGATGAGGACGCCGTCGCCCTCGGTGCTGGCCATGAACAGCTTGCCCCCGGCCAGCAGCAGTGGTGATCCGACAGGCAGATCCGTCGTGCTGGTCCACCGCTTCTTGCCCTTGTTCTTCACGTCGTACGCGATGAACGGGTCGGCGCTGATGAGGAGCATGCCCTCGTGCGTCAGCAGCCGGCGCGTGGAACTGATGCTGTCCTCAGCCGTCGATCTGTGCCACAAAGGCTGCGGTGCCACGCCGTCGGGGGGCGTGGCGAACGCCTCGGGCTCAGCACCGCTCCCGACATCCCCGCCGGGTGAAGCGGACGGCCCGTCATCCTTCCGGAGCCACCAGGCAGAGCCTCCGCCGACGGCGGCCACGCCCAGGGCGCCCACCGCCACCCCCAAGATCCGTCTCCTCGAGGCCATCGCCCGCTCGCTTCGGGTAAGACCCGACGCAACGGTCGCCGGCGCAGGAGACCCAAACGTTCCCGGCGCAGGAGTCCCGTACTGCGAGGGCCCCCCGGGGAGGGGGCCCGCTCCCCCGCCCGAGGCGTCCACGGCTGTCGCGGGCGGCCCGAATGCCGCTGCCGGGCGGGCCGTCGGTCCCTCGGGCGCTTCCAGGTCCAAAATGCCCGCCGCGTGTGTCGCGATCGTCGAAGCCACCGCGGACGGAAGCCAGTCCGTCAGCACACTCTCCACTCCGTGCGGAGCCAGTGCCGCCACGACCTCTGTGGGAGTGGGCCGTTGCGCGGGGTCCTTCAACAGGCATGCCCGCACCAGACCCTGTAGGCGCTGGGGGACGCCCGTGAGATCCGGCTCCGCATGGACGACCTGGTAGAGCATCGCCGCGTGTGAGCTGCCCTCCCCGAAGGCATTGCGGCCGGTGGCCGCGAAGGCCAGCACAGCACCCAGCGAGAAGACATCCCCGGCAACTCCGACGTCTCCTCCCATAGCCTGCTCGGGCGGCATGTAGCCGGGCGATCCGACCACAACTCCCGTCTGCGTCAGACGATTTCCGTCGATCGCACGCGCGATCCCGAAGTCGATCACCCGTGGACCGTCCGCGGCGAGCAGGACATTCGACGGCTTGAGGTCCCGGTGGATGAGACCTGATGCGTGGATCTCCGTGAGCGCAGCGGCAAGTCCGGCCCCCAGCGCCACCACGGTGCGTTCCGGCAGACCCCCATGGGCGTCGACCACTTCGGTGAGATCGGGCCCCAGCACGTACGACGTGGCGAGCCAGGGAAGCGGGGCGTCCGGAGCCGCGTCGACAACGGGCGCGGTATAGCGGCCGGACACCGCGCGGGCGATCTCGACCTCGTGCCGGAACCGAGTCCTGAAGTCCTCGTCCGCGGCGAGATCAGGGCGCACGACCTTCACCGCGACTGTGCGACCGCCGGGTGAACGGGCGAGATAGACACGGCCCATCCCGCCTGCGCCGAGCCTCCGCAGCAGCCGGTAACTGCCGAGTTCTCCCGGGTCGTCCGCTCGCAGTGGTTCCATGCTCCCCGCCCCTGTCATCACTTCGGTATGCGCCGCGCTCCTGTTCGCGTACACAGTAGTGAAGGGGGAAACGAGGGCTGGAGGGAGGACGACCGCCCAAGGACCACGGGGTCCCGACGCGCGTACTCGCTCACTCCACCCGTGCCAGCCGTGCTCTCGGATCCCCCGCGTCCGGATCGTCCGACGTGTACCTGAGGTCCTTGCCGTCGGGGCGCAGATGGACGGTGTGGGACGTCTGCGCGCACTGGCCGCCGTTGCTGCTCGCGCCCTTGCCCGTCGCCACGAGTTCCTTGGCCGAGGCGGACTTGAGGGTGAGTACGTCCGTGCAGGTGTTGCCGATCAGGTCGCGCTGCACGACCGTGCCGACCCGGTCGCCCGGCTCGGCCTGGCGCAGGGTGACCGTGAACGTGCCGAGGGGGATCGTGCCGCCGCTCGCGTCGGCCTTGCCGCGCCACGTGCCGAGGTAGGCCTCGGGGATCCGTCCCGCGCCGTCCCCGTCGGAGGGGTTTGCCGGGCCGGTCGCCGCCGGGGGCCGCTGTCCGGCACCCGAACCCCCCGCCGCGTCGTCGTCCTTCGGCAACACCCCGAAGACGAAGACCGAGCCCACCGTGACGGCGGCCATCGCCCCGGCCACGGCGAGGGCGACGGTACAACTCACCTTGCGCCCGCGCCCGTTCGCCCCCTCGGACACGGAGGTGGCGGCCACCGAGAGGGAGAGCCTGCCGGGCGGGCGGGTCTCCTCCGGGGCGGGCCGCACGGCGGCTTCGGCGGCGTACGCGGGAGGGGCGGCGCCACCGGGGGAGGCGACACCCGCCGGGGAGGCCGCGTCTGGGGAGACAGCGCCTGCGGGAGTGGCGGCGCCCGCCGAAAAGGCCGCAGCTGCGGGAGTGGCGGCGCCCGCCGAAGAGGCCGCGCCCCCGGGAAAGGCCCCGCCCGCCGGAGAGGCCGCGTCCACGGCAGAAGCCGAGCCCGCGGGAGAGGCGACGCCCCCAGGAGAGCCCGCACCCCGGGAAGAGCCCGCACCCCGGGAAGAGCCCGCACCCACCGTGGAGTCCGCGCCCGTCGCAGAGTCCGCGCCCGCCGGACAAGCCGCACCCGCGTGAGAGCCCGCACCCCCAGGAGAGGCCGCACCCCCGGAAGAGGCCGCACCCCCCGGGGAGCCCGCATCCCCGGGAGAACCCGCGCCCACCGCAGAACCCGCCCCCGTCCCCGCCCCAGAGTCCGCGTACGAAGGATCGGACGGCCCGAACTCCCCCGACACCGACGGCACACTGAAGGCCACCGGCCCGGATGCCGCGTCCCCCGTCGGAGCGCCGGGCCGCGCGCCCGGCCCCGCCCCCGTCTCCAGATCGAGCAACCGCACCGCACTGCGGCTCACCCTCTCCACCACGGGCCCCGGCAGCCAACCGGCCGCGACGAGTTGGGGCGTGCCCTCGGGGGCGAGGCTGCGAGCCAGGTCCGCGGGGGTGGGGCGGGCGGACGGGTCCTTGGTGAGGCAGGCCGCCGCGAGCGTTCTCAGGTCGCCTTCCAGCGCGCCCAGTTCGGGCTCCTCGTGGACGACCTTGTAGAGCAGCGCGGCCGACGAGTCGCCGGAGAAGGGTGACTGCCCCGTCGCGCCGTAGACCAGGACGGCCCCCAGCGAGAAGACGTCCGCCGCTCCCGTGACGCCCTTGCCGAGGATCTGCTCGGGCGACATGTAGCCGGGCGAGCCGATGGAGACGCCGGTGGAGGTGAGCGAGGCCGTGCCGTCCGTGGCGCGTGCGATGCCGAAGTCGATCAGGCGCGGGCCGTCCAGGGTGAGCAGGACGTTCGACGGCTTCACGTCACGGTGGACGAGCCCCAGGGAGTGGACGTGCGCCAGCGCCTCGGCGAGGCCCGCGCCGAGGACGCGTACGGAGTGGGCCGGCAGCGGGGCGCCGTCCCGGACCGCCTCGGTGAGCGAGGGCCCGGCCGCGTACCCCGTGGCGACCCATGGCACGGGGGCGTCCGGATCCGCGTCAAGGACCGGCGCGGTCCAGTCGCCGCCCACCCGCCGGGCGGCGTCGACCTCGCGCCGGAAGCGGGCGCGGAACTCCTCGTCGAGCGCGAAGTGCGGATGCACGATCTTGACCGCGACCGTGCGGCCGCCCGCGCTGCGGCCGAGGTAGACCCGGCCCATGCCGCCGGAGCCGAGCCGGCCGAGCAGCCGGTAGGGACCGATCTCGGTGGGTTCGTCGGCTTCGAGCGGACGCATGACGTTGGCCTCCCCCAGGCGCGCGGCCGGACCTTCCCGCACCCTGTCGGTGCGCGGCGTGCGCGGCTTTACGACTGCCGGTCAGCGTAGTGCGGAACCGGTCGGCGGAACGGCTCCGCCCGCATTCCCCGCCACATGGGAGCAATGACCGGATTGATCCTTTACGTCCGGCGCGCTTTCCGCTGCCGATAGCCCCGCCGGACGGCGACGGCCGCCCCGGCAATTCCTCCGTCCGCAATTCGGCGGCGGCGATATCCCCGGGCAGCCGGGAATGCGGACGCGGGCGATGGGTCATGTCCCCGATTAGGGGCGGGGCCAATTCCCCGCCCCTTCGGCCCCGCCTTCCAGACCGGCACCGCGAAGCCGCTATGGCTTCAGCAGTTCCACCCGCACGTCCGCGGGGAAGCCCGTGGTCGGGCCGACCCGGCGCGCGAACTCGGTGACGCCCTCCAGCTGGGCGGCGCCGAAGCGGAAGTCGAGCGTCGTGAAGTAGCGCTCCAGGACGGCGGCGTCGAAGGACTCCCAGCGCGCGGCCTGCTCGGCGACCTTCGTGACCTCCTCAAGGGAGAGGTCGCGGGAGGCGAGGAAGGCCTTGTGCACCGCGCGCACGACCTCCGGTTCCCGCTCGGCGTAGTCGCGCCGGGCGGCCCAGACGGCGAAGACGAACGGCAGGCCCGTCCACTCCTTCCACATCTCGCCCAGGTCGTACACGTCGAGCCCGAGGCGGGGCCCGTCGATCAGGTTGGCGCGCAGCGCGGCGTCGCCGATGAGGACGGCGGCGTCCGCCTCCCGCATCATCAGGCCCAGGTCGGGCGGGCAGGCGTAGTAGTCGGGCTGCACGCCGTACCGCTCCGAGAGCAGCAGCTGGGCGAGGCGCACGGACGTGCGCGAGGTCGAGCCGAGGGCGACCCGCGCCCCGTCGAGGCGGTCCAGCGGCACCTGCGAGACGATCACGCAGGACATGACCGGCCCGTCGCAGCCGACCGCGAGATCGGGGAAGGCGACGAGGTCGTCGGCGTTCTTCAGGAACTCGACGAGGGTGACGGGCGCGATGTCCAGCTCACCCCGCACGAGCTGCTCGCTGAGCCGTTCGGGGGTGTCCTTCGTCAGCTCGAAGTCGAGGAGCGTCCCGGTCCGCGCGAGCCCCCAGTAGAGGGGCATGCAGTTCAGGAACTGGATGTGGCCGACGCGCGGCCGGGGAGTGCGACGGGAGTCGGGCAGCTGTTCGGCGCCTGTCCCCGCGAAGGCGTCCAGGGGAGAATTGTCCACATCGGGGAGGCTAGCCCCCATGCGGTACGGTGCGGGCGCCGGGTCCCTTACGCGTCCCGTCAACCCCCTTGGGAGCCTCGTCAAACCTCCGGGTGACGTGATCTTGCCCCCTATTGCATTCCCCTGCCTGCGTGCTAAGCTCGCCGCAAGTTGCAGTTTGGTTTCCCTTGCAGTACAGAGCCTGCGGAGCATGTGACCCCGTAGGCTCTCGTCTTTTTCAGACTTATGCAGTTGTTTAAACAATCGCTGGTTCTGGAGCAGGGCAACCCTTTGGCCCAAGGAGGGCTTATGGCTACCGGAACCGTGAAGTGGTTCAACGCTGAAAAGGGCTTTGGCTTCATCGCCCAGGAAGGCGGCGGCCCGGACGTCTTCGTCCACTACTCCGCGATCAACGCGAACGGCTTCCGCTCCCTTGAGGAGAACCAGGCCGTTTCCTTCGACGTGACGCAGGGCCCGAAGGGCCCGCAGGCGGAGAACGTCACCCCGATGTAATCGGGCGCCCCACGTGAGTGGGGCGTGTTGATTCCTCCGGTGACGCTTGATCCGGACATGGATGCAGTACCCAAGGAGCCCTGCTCCTCCGCGCGAGCGGGGGAAGCGGGGCTCCTGCCTTTTCGCCGCACCACCCACCGCACCACCCATGAGGGCTGCCGCACCGCCTACGTGTGCTGCATGACCAGGACGAAGGTCGTGCCCGGTACCAGCGCCTCGTACAGATGCGGGACGTCTCCCCGGTACGACATGTAGTCCCCGACGGACAGCTCCACCGTCTCGTCGCGCGGGCCCGCGAGGAGGCGGCCCGTGCTGATGACGATGTGTTCCACCGAGCCCGGGATGTGCGGCTCGGACTCGCGGGCCGCGCCGGGCTCCATCGCCCCGTGGTAGATGTCGCGCCGCACGCCGGTCGGTCCCGCGGAGAGCAGCGTGCCCACGTACGGCGCGTTCTCGGCCCGCATGGACGGGCCCTCCCCCGCGCGGATCACCGTCACGGCGGGGCTGGGCGACTCCACGAGCACGCTGAACGGCACCCCGAGCGCCACGGCCAGCGCCCAGAGCGTCTCGATGCCGGGGTTGCCGGTGGCCGCCTCCAGCTGGGACAGCGTGGACTTGGCGATGCCGGCGCGTTTGGCCAGCTCGGAGAGGGAGATCCCGGCCTTCGCGCGCTCGCGGCGCAGCGCGGTGGCGACCCATTCGCGCGGCATGCGGGCGGGCGGGGCCTCGCGGGTGCCGCCGGAGCCGATGCCCGCGCCCGTGCCGGTGCCGTCAGTCATCACGTTCACTCCCGTTGCCCTTCCCCGCGCGTCGCGTTCGCCACAGGGGACCGATCGTTCGCCTTGACGAACGCACTTCACTCACCCCATCCTACGACGCATGCGTTCGCCACACCGAACAGACGACCCAGCCCAGCGAACGGACGAGGGGGCCGGCCCCGGCCTCGTCCGTCTCTCCGATCTACCGCCCGGGGTGCTGCGCGACATCGCCCTCGTCCTGCTGGCCGACGCCGTCGTCGGTGTCTCCTTCGGCGCGATCGCCGTCGCGGGCGGGCTCCCGCTGTGGGTGCCCGTGGTCATGTCGCTGCTCGTGTACGCGGGCTCCTCCCAGTTCAGCGCCGTCGGCATCCTCACCGCCGGCGGCGGTCCCGTGGCCGCGGCGGCGACCGGGCTGCTGCTCAACTCCCGTACGGCGGCGTTCAGCCTGGCCCTCGCCGACGACATCGGCCGCACCTGGACGGCGCGGCTGATCGGCGCGCACCTGATCACCGACGAGACGGCGGCCTTCGTCCTCGCGCAGAAGGGCCGCAGGCAGCGCAAGGCCGCGTTCTGGATATCCGGCATCGGACTGTTCGCGGTGTGGAACCTCAGCGTGCTCGCGGGCGCCCTCGCCGGGTCGGCGCTCGGCGACACGGACCGGTTCGGGCTCGACGCGGCGTTCCCCGTGGTGCTGCTCGCCCTGGTGCTGCCCGCGCTGCGCGGTGACAGCGCGGCCCGGCGGGCGTCGGCGGCCGGCGCGGTGATCGCGGTCGCCGCGGCGCCGCTGCTGCCCGCGGGGGTGCCGGTGCTGCTCGCCCTCCTCGGCCTGCTCGCGGCACGCCGCGGACCCTTCCGCCGCCGCCCCCGCACCACCACTCCCGGGAGCGCCTCGTGAACGCCACGCTCGCCTGTGTCCTCGCCCTCGCCGCGGGAACGTACGTCTTCCGGCTGGCCGGGCCCGTGCTGCACGGCCGCGTCGAACTGCCCGTACGCGTCCAGGAACTGCTGACCGTCAGCGCCACCGTCCTGCTGGTCGCGCTGCTCGCCACGGGCGCTCTCACGGAGGGCCAGGGCTTCGCGGGATGGGCCAGGCCCGCCGGGGTGCTGGTCGGCGGGCTCCTCGCCTGGCGCAGGGCGCCGTTCGCGGTGGTCGTGGTGGGCGCTGCGGCGGCGACCGCGCTGCTGCGGCTCGCGGGAGTCTCCTGACGTCAGGAAGGGCGCGGGACACGGCGTACACCCCCGGCTCAGCCCTCGCCGTCGCCGCCGGACCCCTCCCCGTACAGCGCGTCCACGACGTCCGCGTACCGCTCGGTGACCGCGCGCCTGCGGACCTTCAGGCTCGGGGTCAGAAGGCCGTCCGCCACCGTGAAGTCCTCATCGAGGACGGCGAACCGGCGGATGCGGGCGGGGCGCGAGACCGTGGTGTTGGCGGCGTCCACGGCCTCCTGGACGAGGGCGCGGACGCGTGGGTCGCGGGAGAGGGGCGCGGTCAGTTCCACGCCTTCGCGGGCGGCCCAGCCGGTGACCTCCTCCGTGTCCAGGGTGATCAGCGCGACCGGGTGGGGGCGGCGGTCGCCGACCATGACCGCGCGGGAGACGAACCGCGAGGTCTGCACGGCGAGTTCGCTCAGGGAGGGCGTGAGGTTCTTGCCTCCCGAGGTGATGATCAGGTCCTTCTTGCGGCCGGTGATCGTGAGGTAGCCGTCGTCGTCGAGCGCGCCCAAGTCTCCCGTGTGCAGCCAGCCTTCGGCGTCGATGGCCTCACTGGTGGCGGCGGGGTTGTTGTGGTAGCCGGAAAAGACCATGGCGCCGCGGGCCAGCACCTCGCCGTCGGGCGCGGTGCGGATCTCGACGCCGTCGACCGGGCGGCCCACCGTGCCGTAGCGCACGGCGCCGGGGTGGTTGAGGGTGAGGACTCCGGCCGACTCCGTCATGCCGTAGCCCTCGTAGACCTCGATGCCGCAGGCCCGCAGGAAGTCCACGGTGTCGGGCGCGATGGGCGCGCCGCCGGTGAGCGCCCAGCGGACCCGGCCACCGAGCGCCTGCCGGACCAGACCGTACAGGGCCTTGTCGGCTGCCTCGTACGCGTCCCGGAGGTCGGGCGGCAGAGTGCCTTCGGCGGCCATGACGCCGATACGGACGGCCTCCTCGAACCGTTCGCGCCCGCCCTCCTGCGACTCCGCGAGCGACAGCACGACCGACCGCACCTTCTCGAAGAGGCGGGGCACGGACGGCAGATGGGTGGGGCGCGCCTCGGCCAGCTCGCCGACGACGTCCTCGACGCGCCCGCCGAAGAAGGTGAGCGTGCCGCCCTGGAGGAGCGTCGTGAACTCGATGAGCTGGGCGAGGAGATGGGCGAGCGGCAGATAGAGGTACGTGGAGTCGCCGGGCCCGCCACCGACGAGCGGCACGGAGGCGCGCTGCACGGCCAGCAGATTGCCGTGCGTCAGCAGGCACCCCTTGGGCGCGCCGGTGGTCCCGGACGTGTAGATGATGGTGGCCAGATCTCCCTCGCCCCGGCCGGCGGCACGCTCCAGCAGCACGTCGAGTGCGGGGGCGTCGCCGGAGGTGCCGGATTCCGCGGGGTCGGTGAGGGCCGGCATCAGGACCACCTCCCGCACCCCCGCCAGCCGCCCCTCCCCCCGCAGCCGCTCGATCTTCGCGGCCTGGAGCGCGTCCTCGCAGAGGACCACCGTCGCGCCCGAGTCCGTCACGACCCACGCGATCTCCTCGTCGCCCGCCGTCGGGTAGACGGGGACGACGACCGCGCCCGCGGCGAGCATGCCGAAGTGGGCGTGGGTCCACTCGGGGCAGGTCTCGGCGAGGATCGCCACGCGGTCGCCGGGGCGGACGCCCAGCGCGAGCAGGGCGCGGCCCACGTGGCGTGCGCGGTCCCGCAGTCCGGCGTAGGAGAGTTCGGTCCACTTCCCGTCGCGGCGAAAGCGCAGGGCGGGCAGTTCGCCGTAACGGTCCGCCGCCCACTCCGTCAACAGGGCCAGGGTAGAGGGGAGTTCCGCCGCCGTCAGGGGGTCCTTCCGGGTCTGCTGCATGCGTACGACGCTAGGGAGCGCGTCCGGCGTGCGGGATGACGCGAAACGTCAGCGGCGCTGGCCGGGGCGCTCAGCGCGGCGCTACCGTCATGGCATGGCCAGGCGGACGATCACCGTGCACCATGTGCGGGCCGTGCTGCGCGGAGCCGAGCGGCGCGGCATCGACACCGTCCCGCTGCTGCGGGGCGCCGAGATCCCGCCGCTGCTCCTCGGCGACGACCGGGCACGGGTGACGGCCCCTCAGTTCGTGCGGCTCTTCAGGGAGTTGTACCGCGCCACGCAGGACGAGTTCCTGGGTCTGGGCTCCGCCGTCAGCAGGCCGGGCACGTTCGCGATGATGTGCCAGGCCTCGCTCGGCTGCCGTGACCTCGGCGCGGCCGTGCAGCGGGGCGTCACCTTCTACGGCCTCTTCCCCGGCGGGCCCGACCTCGTCCTGGAGCGCCGGGGCGACGAAGCCGTGTTCGGCGTCCGCAGCGACCTCGAACAGGACTACTTCCTCGCCGAGTGCCTGGTCATCATCTGGCACCGCCTGTGCAGCTGGCTGGTCGGGCGCCGCATACCGCTGCGCTGGGCGGAGTTCGGCCATCCGCCGCCCCCGCACAAGGACGAGTACGAGCTGCTCTTCGGCTGCCCCGTGCGGTTCGGGGCCGAGCGCACCGGCGCCGGGTTCCCCCCGCACTGGCTCGACGCGCCGCTGATCAGGGACGAGGAGGCGCTGGACGAGATGCTGCGGCGCGCGCCCTTCGAGCTGCTGACCCGCCGCGAGTACGGCACGACGGTCGCCGAGCAGGTGGGCCGCACCCTCGCGCGGTCCCTGCGCTCCTCGCCCCGCCTCCCCTCGCTCGGTGAGATCGCGGCGCGGCTCGCGGTGAGCCCGGCGACGCTGCGGCGCCGCCTGGCCGAGGAGTCCACGTCGTACCAGCAGCTGAAGGACGCGGTGCGCCGGGACGCGGCGATCGCGGGCCTGGCGGAGGGCCACGAGCCGATCGCCGAGCTGGCGGCGCGGCTCGGATTCTCCGAGGACACGGCCTTCCACCGGGCGTTCCGCCGCTGGACGGGGACGACGCCGGGGGCGTACCGCACGCGCCTGTGAGGCTCGGCCCGCTTCTCCCGGGGACCCTGAGGCCCGGCGGCCCGGCGGCCCTGAGGCCCGGCGGGCAGTCGCGGTCAACGAAGGTGAGCGTCCCGGTCAGCCCCCTGCTTACTCACGCGTCACTACGGTCGAGGCCCGCACATCCCACCCCCCTGTGGACAGTTGGGAGAGCCGCATGCACATCCCCCGTACGAGCGTCAGAGCGTGGGCCGTCGGGGCCGCGATAGGCCTGTCGGCCATCACCCCGCTCGGCACGGCCCACGCCGACGAGCGCGGCGCGGCCGCGTCCCCCGGCGACATCGTCAGCTCCGATCCGAGCAGCTTCCACCCGCTGCCGGGCCAGCCGACGGGCACCAAGGCCTGGAAGATCCACTACCGCTCGACGACGGCCAAGGGCGAACCCAACACCGTCTCCGGAACGGTCATCGTGCCGCAGGACGGCAGGAAGGGGCCGCGTCCTCTGATCACGTACGCGGTGGGGACGGTCGGCGTGGGCGACCACTGCGCGCCCAGCGCGGGCTTCCCGAGGGGCACCGCGCTGGAGGCCAACCTCATCCAGCAGCTCACCCTGCGCGGCTGGGCGGTGGCCGTCACCGACTACGAGGGTCTGGGCACCCCGGGCGACCACACCTACACGGTGGGCCGCTCGGCCGGCCAGGCCATGCTCGACGCGGCCCGCGCCGCGATCCGCCATCCCGAGGCGGGCCTCGGGAAGGACACCCCGGTCGGCATCATGGGCTACTCGCAGGGCGGCCAGGCCTCCTCCTGGGCGGCCGAGCTGCACGGCTCGTACGCGCCCGAACTCGACGTCAAGGGCACGGCCACCGGCGGCGTCCCCGGCGATCTGATGAAGGTGGCGGACTCCAACGACGGGTCGTACGGCTCGGGGCTGATCTTCATGGCGGCGATCGGCCAGAACGCGGCGTTCCCCGAGCTGAACCTCGACTCCTACCTGAACCCGGTCGGCAGGACGCTCCTCGGCGCCATGAAGAACACGTGCGTGGCGGACGGCGCGGTGCTCGGCGCCTTCAAGTCGATCGACTCGATGACCACGAAGAACCCCCTCGACCAGCCCGACTGGCAGCGGCGCCTGCGCGAGTCGCGGGTCGGCTCGGTCGAACCGGACGCGCCGGTGTACCTGTACCACGCGCTGGCCGACGAACTCATCCCGTACGGCGTCGGCAAGCAGGTCCGCGCCGACTGGTGCGCGAAGGGCGCGAACGTCGAGTGGCACACCATCGCGCTCGGCGAGCACGTCAGCGGCGTGATCACGCAGTCACCGCTCGCCGCCCAGTGGCTGGCGGACCGCTTCGCGGGGAAGCCGGCGCGGAGCAACTGCTGAGCTGAGCGAAGCAACTGATGGCCCAAGCGGACGTGTTGGGGCGACTCCGGACGGGGGCCGCCCCAACTGGCGTGCCGCCGGACCGTGCTCATCCGAGCCTTCCCCCGTACGCATCGTCCTCGTCGAGCCGCCGGGCCAGGTCGATCTTCGTCAAGGCCGGGCGGCCGGCCTGTCGGTACTTTTCCTTCACCTGGTCCAGGTAGTACTTCGCGGTGTTGACGGTGATGCCCGCGCGCCGGGCGGTGGCTTTCAGGGTCAGCCCGGAGGCGTAGTCGCGCAGCACCTGACGTTCCCGTGGGGCCAGGTGCGGTCGGGTCGGGGTGGTGTCCTTCACCCAGCCGAAGGCGAGTTCAGGAGAATGCGCTGTCCCACCCGCGGCCACGGTCTCGACGGCCTCCACCAGGGTGTCCAGGGCGTGGTCCTTGGTGAGGTAGCCGTCGGCTCCGGCAGCCACGGCCGCCACGACCCGGGCGTGGTCGGCGATCGTGCTGATGACCAGGACCTTGCTCCCGGCCGCCCGCACACGGCGCACGTTCGCCTCCGGGCGGGAACCGTCCCCCAGTACGAGGTCGAGGAGCACCACGGCGGCCGTCCGGGCGGGGCCCGCCAGCAGGGCGTCGACCGTCGACACGGTTCCGACGAGGCGCAGGCGCTGCTGGCCGGACAGCCAGGCGCGCAGCCCGTCGAGGAGCATGCGGTCGTCGTCGACCACCGCGATGTCGATCATGCCGGCCACCGCAGTTCGACCACTGTTCCCTCACCGGGCCGGCTGTCCACTTCCGCCCTGCCTCCGATGGCGGCCATCCTGCCGTGTACGGAGCGGCGCAGTCCGGTCCCGGCACGGCGGTGGCTCCGGTCGGACGTGTCGAAGCCGATGCCACGGTCGGCCACGGCCACCTCGACGCCACCGGCGTTGCCGAAGACGGTGAGGTAGGCCCGCGGGGTCTGGGCGTGCTTGTGTACGTTGTTCAGCGCTTCGGACACCGCGGCGGCCAGGGCGTGGGCGACCTCCCGGGGCAGGTCCGGCACCGCGTCGTACTGCGCGGTCACCTTCAGGCCGAGGCTTTCCGCGGCGCGGGCGGCCTCCTCCAGGGCGGCCCAGGTACCCATCCCGGGTGCGGGCAGGCCGCTGTGCCGGTGCGGCTCCTCGTAGGCCTGCACGAGCCGGCGCAGGTAGGCCGCTTCGCGGGCGCAGCGGTCGCGGACGGCGGGCGCGTTGGCGTCCACTCGGCCGGCGGCGATGGCGGTCAGGGTGGCGAGCACGGTGTCGTGCAGTGCCGCATGGTGCGCCGCCCGCTCCGCCTGCCGCGCCCGCGCGGTCTCGGCGACGACGGCCCGTTCCTGCGCGAGGTCCAGCCGGGACCCCTGACGCCGGAGGTACCACCAGCCCGCTCCGGCGAGGGCCGCGGCTTCGACGACCGCCGTGAAGTGATCGAAAAGGGCCGGCAAGGTGGGTCTCGCTACCACCTCGTAGACGCTCAGTGACGTGCTCAGCAGGAGCAGGACCGCCCAAGCGGCACCTCGCAGGCCGAGCGCCACCACGGCGGCCGCTGCCGAGGAGAGGGCCTGCACCATCAGCCAGCCGTGCGGTTCCACCGCCGGTCCTTCACCGATCGCGACGACGGCGACCCACGGGAACACACAGCCGGTCAGCAGTACATCGGCCCAGACCCACCGCGGATAAAACCAGCCGCGCAGGAGGGCCGACCCGTAGAGGAGCAGGGTGACGGCGCCCACGGCGGCCAGGAGGCCGACGCTCCGCCAGTCGGACGGGCCGGTGGCCACGACGTCGGCCGCGTACACCAGGTGCGCGATCCGAAAGAGGCCGACGGCCTTCACGGCGAACCCCCGTGCACGCTGAAGCCCCACTCGCCTGCCCCCCGTGTGATGAGAACCCCCACCGGTACCCCCCTAAATGGACGGGTACCGAGCACTCAGTGCATCTCGCTACGTTTCTTGGCGTCAAGACAGTCCCCGGACATCCGCCCGAGCGATTCCTGGAGGAGCACACCATGAGACGTCAACGAGGCTTACGGGCCGTACTCCTGGCCGCGGCCGTTGTCTGCACCACCGCCCTGGCCGGCTCCGTCCAAGCCCAAGCCGCCCCCGCTTCGGGTTCCGCTTCCGCTGCCGCCGCATCGGGCGTCGGACCGGTCCAGCTGCGCTACACAGGGACCGGCGGCGGTCCCCTCAACATCGCGCGGCGCGCCGCCACCGAGGCGGCTCTGGCCCAGGCGGCGGCTACCGGATTCAGTGCCTCCCAGTGCCGTGAAACCAACGGGACGGACTTCGAGCACGTCGGGGGGTACTGGACCTCGATCCGGGAGATCACCTGCGTCGGGGAACCGGCGGTGGCCGCGGCGCAGCTGGACCTGTACCGCTACCTCAAGCCCGGCAAGGACCACCTCAGCAGCGTCTGGCACGTCCCCGACGGGTACAACCGGGAAGGCAGCATGGGCCGCCTCTACACCGCGCCGAAGCCCGGCACCCATCCGCTGTACCTCTGTGTCGTTCGCGGGGACCACTTCCTCACCACCGACGTCAACTGCGAGGGCCAGCAGTACGTGACCCGTCTCGGCTGGATCCAGGACGCCCCGCAGCCCGGCGTGCCCAGCGCACCGCTCTACCGGTGCCTCGGCGGCGGGCGCCAGCTGTTCGAGTCCAACGACCCGAACTGCGAGGGCATGACCAACGGCGGCGGCCCGCTCGGCTACACCCTCACGGGCTGAACCCGGCCGAACGGCCGATCGTCAGCGCACCACGACCACGCTCGTGCCGACTTCCACGAAGCTCCAGAGGCTCTGGGAGTCCTTGCTCCTGAGGCGAACGGCGCCGGTCTTCTTTCCGGGGGCGGGCTCAGGCGACGATCCGTCCCGAGCGGCGGAGAAGGCCGCCGCCGCACCCCCGGAATTGTCGAAGTAGACGACGCGCACAACCGGCACACCGTCGCTGCCCGTTGTGGCATCGCGCCGCCCGGTCACCTTGTGCTCGCCGACCCTCGGATCCACCGAGCCGGGCCACGCGGTGAAGGTGACGAGATTCCGGTCTCCGCTGCCTTCGGCCAGCCATATCCGGTCCTGGCCGAGGGAATAGACGACCCGCCTGCCTTCACCCGATCCCCTCGGAGGGAGTCGAGGCGTGTCGTGCTTCTCTCCGCTGGGGTCTGACTTACTGGGCCCCGACTTACTGGGGCTTGCCGCCGGCTCGGCCCGGGCGGCAGGAGGAGAAGCGGTCCCCTCGGCCTGGACCGCGAGGACCGCGACCACGGCCAGCGCGGAAACGGTCACACTGGACACACTGACCCAAGGGGGTATTCGGCGAGTCATCGGTTGGTTGTCTCCTGGCGAGGCAGTCGATCAGTTGAGGTTGCCGTCCATGCCGCTGTAGATCTCTGTGGCCTCGCAGAAACCGAGGCCGAATCGTTCGGCCACGGCCATCGCCTCGTCGATCTTCTGTACGTCGAGCGCGTCGCACTTCAGCCTGTCGCGGTGGTCCGCCAGCCGCGTACGGGCATCGGCCACGCGGTCGACGGGCACCAGCCCGCCCACCATGTAGTTGCCGACGATCGTGGGCGGCGGGGCCGGCCATTCCAGGTCGGGGAACTCCTCCCGCAGCAGCGCGGACAGGGGTGTCGGCGCGGTGAATCCCTCCGCGCCGACACCGGCTTCCGCACACAGGTGGGTGGGCCAGGTGTAACCCCTGGACATCCATCCGGGCATCAGCGCGGCGGCGAACTCCAGGACGCAGTACGGGACCTCGCGGGTCAGCAGCTCTGCCGCGTCGAACTCCCTGCCGTCCTCGGGACGCCGGACGTGCCGCTGCCCGCCGCGCAGCGCCACCGCCGAGCCGCGCAGCATGCGCAGCGGCATGGCGAGCCCCGCGGCGAGCGCGTCGTCACCGGGCAGTCGTCCACCCGCGTCGGGCTCGATCCTCCCGGAGAGCGCCGGGTCGAGCCGGTCGATCATCTCCGCGGCGATGGCGTCCACGCCGGCGGCGGACGCCGCGAGGTAGCGCCGTATGCCCTCCGCGATCCGCTCGGGCCCGTCACCGACGAGGAAGAAGGGCCGGCCCCATACGTACAGGTGCGGCTCGAAGTCAATCCCCTCGTGCTCGCGTGCGTACGCCTGCACACCCAGGGCCCACGCCTTGGCCCGGAAGCGGACCTTGCGTATCTCCACCGCCCTGGCGATCAGGTCGTTGATGTCGTCGTCCCCACCCTGGCCGGCCAGGTACGGCAGCAACCGACTCTCGATGAGCGGCAGGTCAACGGGGTGAAAGCTCGTGTCGAAACCCATGATCGAAACAATAGGGTCTCCGGGTCTCCGGGTCTCCGGGTCTCCGGCTAGGCCACTGCCTCGATGAGGGAGAACGGCTCGGCGTCGGGCAGCGGGGTGACCGATGTGACGCGCAGGCCCGCGCGTCGGCACACGTCCTCGAAGTCCGGCCGGGTGCGCTCCCTGCCACCCACGTTCACCAGCATGTTGAGGTCGCTCAGGTAGGTGAGCGCGCTGTCGGTGAGGCCGGGTTCGGGGCCGGGGTCGACGACTTCGGGGAGCACGGGCTCCACGATCAGGACACGACCGCCGGGGGGCAGCACCTCACGGCAGTGGCCGAGGATCGTGACCGCCTGTTCGTCGGTCCAGTCGTGCAGGATGCTCTTCACCAGGTAGGCGTCCGCGCCCTTCGGCACCGAGCGGAAGAAGTCCCCGGCGACCACCGAGCAGCGGTCCGTGAGCCCGTGCCCGGCCAGGGTCCGCGGGGCCTGGGCGAGCCCCTCCGCCGTGTCGTAGAGGACACCGCTCAGTGCCGGGTACGCGGTGAGCACCCCGGCCAGCAGCGTGCCGTCACCTCCACCCACGTCGGCGACCGTGGTGAACCGGCCGAAGTCGTACGCGCGCGGCAGCGCGGCGGCGGCCTCCCCCGCGGCCTGGCTCATCGCCGCGTTGAACTCGACGGACAGCTCCGGGTGTTGGGCGAGGTGGCTGAAGAAGTCCGTGCCGAAGACGGTGTCGAAGGCGATGTCTCCAGTACGGACGCTCCCGTCCAGGTGCTCCCAGGCGCGGGTCAGCACCGGCTCGGTGAACATCCGCACGAACGAGGTGAGCGAGCCGGGCCGGGTGGAGTCGAGGAACGCGCCCGCCCGCGTCACGGAGAAGGTGCCGGGAGTGTGCTCCCGCAACAGGCCGAGGCCGGTCAGGGCGCGCAGCAGCCGGGTCATCGGCTGCGGCTCGGCCCCCGCGTCGGCGGCGACGTCGGCGGCGGTGCGCCGCGCGTCGCCGATCAGCTCGACGATCCGCATGCGGACCGCCGCGCGCAGGGTCTGCGCGGCCATGCTGCCGAACGCGATGCGGACGATCAGGTCGCGGTCGGCCGCGTCGGCTTCGGTATGCGCGTTCATGTTCACGTTCACGGTCGCGTTCACGTTCACCACGGGTGTTTCCCTCCATGCTGCTTCGGTTGTTCGGCGGGCTTCACCACCGTCGCGGACTTCGACGGCCCCGTATTGGACGAAAGTTCCACGGCCGGGCAGCTCGAAGTCCCGCTGCCGGTTCGTGGTCAACTCCCGTGGGGGGTCAGCCGCGAGGCAGGAGCCTCGCCGCGAGGGCCGTCGTCGCGCACAGGGTGAGGCCCGCCACCAGGAGGCCCGTCCGCATGCCCGGCAGGGAGAACCCGGCGCCCTCGCCCGCGAGGAGCGCGCCGAAGAGGGCCACGGACATCGCCCCGCCCGTCTGGCGCAGGGAGTTGAGCAGACCGGAGGCCGTTCCCGCGCGCTCGCCCGGCACGCTGTCCATGAGTTGTGCCGTCAGCGCGGGGACGGCGAGCGCGCCGCCGATGCCGGTCGGGATCAGCAGGACGAGGACGAGCCACAGCGGGGTGTGCGCCGCCAGCGGGAGCAGGGCGAACATGGCCAGCGCGAGGACGGCCTGGCCGAGGACGACGACCCGGCGGCGGCCGACGCGCTCGGCGAGGCGGGGCGAGACGAGGTTCGTGCCGGTGATGAACGCGGCCAGCGGCACGAACATCAGGCCCGCCTCGACGCCCGACATGCCACGCAACTGCTGGTAGTAGAGGCCGAGAAGGAAGGTCACGCCGTAGAACCCTGCGTTCACCGCGAAGCCGACCGCGAGGGCGACGGAGACCTGCCGCTGCCGCAGCAGCCCGAGCGGGACCATGGGCGCGCGGTGCCGCTTCTCGGCGGCGCGGAAGGCGAGGGCGGAGGCGGCCGCGACGGCGAACGCGGCGAGGACGGGCGCGCTCGTCCAGCCCAGGTGCCCGCCCTCGATGACGGCGAACGCGAGCCCGGCGAGGGTGAGGACGGCGGTCACCTGCCCGGCGATGTCGAGCGGGGCGGGGCGGCGCGGGGAGCGGGCGGTACGGGCGAGGAGGGCGAGGATGACCGCGCCCACCGGGAGGTTGAGCAGGAAGACCGCACGCCAGCCCGCGGTCTCCGTCAGGATGCCGCCGAGTACGGGCCCGACCGCGACGGCCGCGGATCCGCCGACCGTCCACAGCGCGATGGCGCGGGCCCGGCGGCGCGGATCGTCGTACGCCTGTCGGATCAGCGCGAGCGAGGCGGGCATCACGATGGCGGCGGCCCCGCCCTGCGCGACGCGGGCGGCGATCAGCGCGCCGATGCCGGGCGCGAGGGCGCAGGCGAGCGAGGCGGCGGTGAAGAGCCCCACGCCCCATGCGTACGCCCGTCGCGCCCCCGCCCGGTCGGCCAGCGCCCCCGCGGAGAGCATCAGCGCGGCGAACATCAGCGTGTAGGCGTCCACGACCCACTGGAGGCCCGCCATGCCGCCGTGGAGGGTGGCGCGGATGTCGGGCAGCGCGATGTTCACCGCGGTGACGTCGATGGTGATGACGGTGAAGCCGAGGAGTGAGGCAACGAGGGCGACGGGGCTGCCGGTGCGGGGGGAGGGGGGCGCGGCCGTGCGGACGGGCTCGGGGGCGAGGGTGGCGGACATGAGGCTCCTACGGCGGGGGCTTGTGCGGGGTAACGGGCGGCTGGGACGGGTGGGTGGGAGAGCGACGTCGCGAAGCGACGGTCAGCCGCCCCGGTAGCGGCGGAACCCCGACGGTGCCCGCACCCGGGAACCCCCACCAGACCGCCCTGTTCCTGGCCCTGACAGGGCCCCCCACGCACCCCCGCGACCAGCGACAATGACGGGATGACGACAGCCGGCACCACCGGGACAGAACTCGGCAGATACCTCCGCGCCCGCAGGGCCCGCATCACCCCCGCCGACGCCGGTCTCCCCGCGGGCACCGGCCTGCGCCGCACCCCGGGCCTGCGCCGCGAGGAGCTGGCGACCCTCGCCGGGGTGAGCGTCGACTACTACACGCGCCTGGAGCGCGGCCGGGAGACGAACCCCTCCCCCGCGGTCGTCGACGCCCTGGCCCGCGCCCTGCGTCTGACGGGCGACGCCCACGAGCGCCTGCACGAGCTGGCCGAACTGGCCTCGGGCCGCCTCAACGAACCGCAGCCCACCGCCGACGAGACGGTCCGCGAGTCCACCCTGCGCATGCTGGAGGCGCTGGCCCCGCTGCCCGCGTACGTGGTGAGCAGGCACAGCTACATGCTGGCCGCGAACGCCCCCGGCAAGGGGCTGTTCCCCGGCCTGTGGGACTGGCCCGCCGAGCGGCGCAACGTCACCCGCTACCTCTTCCTGCACCCCGTGGGCCGCACCCTCTACCAGCCCTGGGAGGAGACGGTCGCCACGTCGGTCGCGCACCTGCGCGCGGTCGGCGGCACGGACACGGACTCGCCGCGGCTGGCCAACCTCGTCGGTGAACTCCTCCTCAAATCACCGGACTTCGCCCGCATCTGGGAACGCTACGACGTACGGGAGCGAGGCGGCGGCACCAAGTCCTTCGCGCATCCCCGGGTCGGCGGCATGACCCTCACGTACGAGATGATGAGGCTGGCCCGGACGGGCGGCCAGCGCATGGTGGTCTACCAGGCCAGGCCGGGTACGCCGGACGAGGCGGCGATGCTGAGGCTGGCGCCCGGCCAGGAGTGACGCCCCGGCACCCCGGAGCCGCTTCGGATCACTGCGCCGAGTCCGCCTCGGCCGCGCAGGAGCTGCCACTCTTGGGCGTCTCCCCGTACAGCAGGAACCCGTCCACCTTGTCCTGTACGCACTTCGACCCCAGGTAACCGGTGTGCCCGTCCCCCTTGTTGTCCAGGACGACGGCCTGCGGGCCGAGGCGCCGCGCGGTCTCCTCCGTCCAGCGGTAGGGCGTCGCGGGGTCCCCGCGCGTGCCCACGAGCAGCAGCTTCGGCGTCTTCACGTCGCGTACGTCCTCGCGGATGAAGCTCGTCCCCGGGGGCCGGCCGAAGCAGAGCAGCACCGGCATCAGCATGGACTTGCCGAAGACGGGCGACGCCTCCTCGAACTCCCTCTGGAGCTTGCCGACTTCCTTCTCTATGCGTGCGGCGTCCGGCCGGTCGGGGTCGTCGGCGCAGTTCACCGCCATGAGGGCGGCGGACATGTTGTCCATGGGCGTCTCCTCGCCGACCGCGCCCGTGCCACGCACCGCGCCCGTACCACCGCCCACGCCGCCCGCCAGCCCGCCGCTCATCCGGATCAGTGCCCGGGGGTCGCCGTCCGCGAGCAGTGCGCCCAGCGCCTGCGACAGTGCGGGCCACGCCTGCCTGCTGTACAGGGCCTGACCGAGTACGCCGACGACGTCCTGCCCGGTGAACTCCTCGCCGCTCATGGACCGCAGCGGCATCGTGTCCAGGTCCTGGATGAGCTGGACCATGCCCTGCCGGGCCCCCCGCGCGTCGGTACCGAAGACGCAGCCCGCGTTGCCGGTGCACCAGGTGAGGAAGTTGTCGAGGGCGGTCTGGCGTCCCTCGGCGGTCACGCGGGACTGCTCGGCGACGGGCTCGGTCAGTGTGTCCACGCCGTCGAGCACCATCCGGCCGACCTTCTTGGGAAACTGGGCGGCGTAGACGGCGCCGAGCCGCGTCCCGTAGGAGAAGCCGAGGTAGTTGAGCTTCTTGTCGCCGAGGGCCTGACGCATGACGTCCAGGTCGCGCGAGACGTTGACGGTCCCCATGTACGGCAGGACGGGCCCGGACTTGGCCTCGCACTCCTTGGCGACCTTGCGCAACTCGGCGAGTACGGCGGCCGGTTCCTCCCCCTCGCCGGCCACGGGCTCGGTGTCCCCGTCGGCGTCGCCGCAGCTGACGGGGTCGCTCAGGCCGACGCCGCGCGGGTCGAAGGAGACGACGTCGTAGCCCTTGCTGAGGAAGCCGAACTCCTTCTGTGATCCGGCGAGCGCGGAGACGCCGGGACCGCCGGGACCGCCGAAGTTCAGCAGCAGGGAGCCGCGCGGTTTGCCGCTCGCGCTCGACCTCATGCGGATCATCGCCACGTCCACCGTGCCGGTGGACGGCTTCGCGTAGTCGAGCGGCACGGTCACGTGGCCGCACCGGACGTCCTTGGCGTGGCCCGTGGCGTCCGCCATGGCCTCGGTCGAGCCCTTGCAGGCGCCCCATTTGATCTTCTGGGTGTAGTACCGCGACAGGTCGGGGTGGCCGTTCGCCGCCGGGGCGAGGGCGGGTGCGCCCGCTCCCATGACGGCCAGTACGGCTATACCGGCGACTGCACAAGCTCCCCGCACAGCGACCTCCCAGGGATCTCCCCCAGGCCCACCCTAAGCGCCGCCCCTCACCCTCGCTTCCTCACTCTGCGTAATCACCTGTTGCCCGGGGTTGCCCCCGGTGCCGTAGGGGCCCGCCCCTCCACCAGCCCCCCGAGCCCCGCCCACGCGAAGTTCATCAGGGTCGTCGCCGCCTCCTTCGCCGAGACCGAGTCGTCCCTGTTGGCCCAGTCCGCCAGGGACTCCGCCGCGCCCACCAGCGCCTGCGCGAGCCCCGCGACCTGCCTCTGCGACGGCGCGGGGTCCCCGTGGGCCTCGCTCGCCGCCGCCGCGATCAGCGATGTCACGTAGGCGAGCATCTCCTCCCGCATCGCGGTGACCAGCGCGGCGAACGGCTCCCCCTGCGTCCGCGCCTGGCTGTGCAGCACCGCCCATCCGTCCGGGCGCTCCGCGGTGTGCGTGAAGAACGCCCGCAGGCCGTCCCACAGTTGCCGGTCGGCACTCGTCCCCTCGGCCGCGCCCACCCCGTCACGGACCGCGGCGACGAGCGCCGCGGCCTCCCGCCGTATGCAGGCGCTGAACAGATCTTCCTTGGAGTTGAGATACAGGTACACCAGCGGCTTGGACACCCCGGCCAGCTCCGCGATCTCGTCCATGGAAGCGGCCCGGTACCCCCGCTGCCCGAAGATCCGCACCGCCGCGTCCAGCATCTGCTGCTCGCGCACGGCCCGCGGCATCCGCTTGCGCGTCCGCTTCTCCCCCACCCCGGCCTCCCCGTTCACGCACTCCCCGTTCCCGCGCTTCCCGCTCCCACGCCGCCCGTTCATCCGTCAGCGTACGGTCATCGCGAACGCGCGAGCGATTACCGGAGAGGGACGCGAAAGTGCCCCGCCCCGGAGCGACTCCGGGACGGGGCACGACACCCACACGGGCTCGCGCGGACTCACGCGGCCGCGGGCACCGCCCGCGGCGACTCGTCGAAGTCGTCGATCGGCGACGCCGAGGCGCTCTCGTACGCCTCCCGGTCGAGGATCTTCTCGCGGGCCGCGACGATCACGGGGACCAGCGCCTGCCCGGCCACGTTCGTGGCGGTGCGCATCATGTCCAGGACGGGGTCGATGGCGAGCAGCAGGCCCACGCCCTCCATCGGCAGACCGAGCGTGGAGAGGGTCAGCGTCAGCATGACCGTGGCGCCGGTCAGACCGGCCGTCGCCGCCGAGCCCACCACCGACACGAACGCGATGAGCAGGTACTCCTTGATGCCGAGGTTCACGTCGAAGATCTGCGCGACGAAGATCGCGGCGATCGACGGGTAGATCGCGGCGCAGCCGTCCATCTTGGTCGTGGCGCCGAAGGGCACCGCGAAGGACGTGTACTCCTTCGGGACGCCGAGGCGCTCGGTGACCTTCTGGGTGACCGGCATGGTGCCGACCGAGGACCGGGAGACGAACGCCAGCTGGATCGCGGGCCAGGCGCCCTTGAAGAACTGGAGCGGGTTGACCTTGGCGACGAACGCGAGCAGCAGCGGGTAGACGCCGAACATCACCAGGGCGCAGCCGATGTAGATGTCCGCGGTGAACGTCGCGTACTTGCTGATGAGGTTCCAGCCGTAGTCCGCGATGGCGAAGCCGATGAGGCCGACAGTGCCGATCGGGGAGAGCTTGATGACCCACCACAGGGCCTTCTGGAGCAGCGCCAGGACCGATTCGGAGAGTTCCAGGATCGGCTGGGCCTTGTCGCCGATCTTCAGTACGGCGACGCCGGCGACGGCGGCCATGAAGACGATCTGGAGCACGTTCAGCTCGGTGAAGGGCGTGATGACGTCCGTCGGGATGATCCCGGTCAGGAAGTCGATCCAGGAGCCCGCGTGGTCGGGGGCCTTGCCGTCCTTCGGGGTGAGGCCGGTGCCGGAGCCCGGGTTGGTGAGCAGGCCGATGGCGAGGCCGATGGCCACCGCGATCAGCGACGTGATCATGAACCACAGCAGGGTGCGGGTGGCCAGACGCGCGGCGTTGTTGACCTTCCGCAGGTTGGTGATGGACACCAGGATGGCGAAGAAGACGAGCGGGGCGACCGCGAGCTTCAGCAGACCGATGAAGGTGTCGCCGACCTTGGAGAGGGTGGTGACCAGCCAGGAGATGTCCTGGCTGCGGGCGAGCCAGCCGAGCAGCACGCCGAGGACCAGGCCGCCGAGGATCTGCGCCCAGAAGGGCATCTTGAGGTACTTGGATATCCGGAAGCGGGACTCGGGCTTCTCGGTGTCGCCCGCCTTGTCGGCGGGCGTCGCGGAATTCGCGGACACGGACACACTCCGGTGAGGAAAGTCAGGGTGGGGGCATACGGGAGCGGCGACCGCGAAGGGTCAGCGGGCCGCTGCGGCGGGGTCACGGTCAGACGTGACAGGCCGCGGACATGCAGCGGCAGAGGTCGACATGCAGGCGCGCCACGAGCGGGACGCTCATGGCGTGGTGGTGCGCTGCTGCTGTCTTCATGTCGAACACGTTAACACTCGTGCTTTGAGAACATCAAAGGTCTTGTTTGAGGTAGGCCCGCGCCCGGCCCTTGGAAAACGCACGGAACCCCGGCCCGGAGCGGGATGCTCCGGACCGGGGTTCCGGTGAGAGTGACGAAGCTTACGAGCGCTGAGCGCGCGCCAGGTCGTCCGCGAGGTCCTCCTGGGTGCGGTTCGCCTCCAGGGTGGCCTTGGCGCGGTCGACCTTGGCGACGACCTGCTCCGAGGCGCGGTCACGCTCCTTGCGGAGCACCACGAAGCTGATGGGGGCGGAGACGACCAGCGCGAGCAGCAGTACCCACAGCACGTTCGAGTCACCGAGTCCGCGCGGCAGGATCCCGGAGTAGACGAGGCCCCCGACGACCAAGAGGCAACCCACGAAGATCCCGAGGCGCATCAGCGTGTAGCGGAGCATGGCAATCCACTCTTCCGTTCCGAAATGGGCCCGAGCTGGACGAGCCTCTCCAGTGAAGCATGGAGGGGCCCGCGCCCGGCAAGGGGGTCAGACCCGCATCGGGTCAGACCCGCATCGCCTGCGGCGTCTCGCGCAGCAGCGGGTCCGGCCCTTCGTACTCCCGGATCGCCTCGTAGCGGGTGTTCCGCTCGACCGGACGGAAGCCGGCCTCGCGGATCAGGTCGAGGAGGTCCTCGCGGGTCAGCTTGTTCGGCGTGCCGAAGTTGTCCGCGTCGTGCGTGATCTTGTACTCGACGACCGAGCCGTCCATGTCGTCCGCGCCGTGCTGGAGCGCGAGCTGCGTGGTGTGCAGGCCGTGCATGACCCAGAAGACCTTGACGTGCGGGACGTTGTCGAAGAGGAGGCGCGAGACCGCGAAGGTCTTCAGCGCCTCGGCGCCGGATGCCATGGTCGTGCGCGCCTGGAGGCGGTTCCTGACCTTGCCGTCCTTCATGTCCACGAAGTCGTGCTGGTAGCGCAGCGGGATGAAGACCTGGAAGCCGTTCGTCTCGTCCTGGAGCTCACGCAGGCGAAGGACGTGGTCGACGCGGTGACGCGGCTCCTCGATGTGGCCGTACAGCATCGTGCACGGGGTCTTCAGACCCTTCTCGTGCGCGAGGCGGTGGATGCGCGACCAGTCCTCCCAGTGGGTGCGGTGGTCGACGATGTGCTGGCGGACCTCCCAGTCGAAGATCTCCGCGCCGCCGCCGGTCAGCGACTCCAGGCCCGCCTCGATCAGCTCGTCCAGGATGTCGGAGGCCGACATGCCGGAGATCGTCTCGAAGTGGTGGATCTCCGTGGCCGTGAAGGCCTTCAGGGACACGTTCGGGAGGGCCTTCTTCAGCTCGCTCAGCGAACGCGGGTAGTAGCGCCACGGCAGGTTCGGGTGCAGGCCGTTGACGATGTGCAGCTCGGTGAGGTTCTCGCCCTCCATCGCCTTGGCGAGGCGGACGGCCTCCTCGATGCGCATCGTGTACGCGTCCTTCTCGCCCGGCTTGCGCTGGAACGAGCAGTACGCGCACGACGCGGTGCACACGTTCGTCATGTTGAGGTGACGGTTGACGTTAAAGTGCACGACGTCGCCGTTCTTGCGCGTACGGACCTCGTGGGCGAGGCCGCCGAGCCAGGCGAGGTCGTCCGACTCGTACAGCGCGATGCCGTCCTCGCGGGACAGCCGCTCACCGTCCCGGACCTTCTGCTCAAGATCGCGCTTGAGACCTGCGTCCATGCCCTCGCCCTTACCTCTCCAGCGACCTACGACAAACTCCCGCCAACCGTACGCCCCCGCTCCCGCTCACTCCTCCTCGGGCAGCTCCCCGACCCTGTTCTCCCACTTCGTGGAGAGCACGATGGTCGTACGCGTCCGGGAGACGCCCCGCGTGCCGCTGAGCCGGCGGATCGTCTTCTCCAGGCCGTCCACGTCGCTCGCCCGCACCTTGAGCATGTACGAGTCGTCGCCCGCGATGAACCAGCAGTCCTCGATCTCGTGCAGGTCCTTCAGGCGTCGCGCCACGTCCTCGTGGTCGGCGGCGTCCGAGAGCGAGATGCCGATGAGGGCGATGACGCCGAGGCCCAGCGACGCGGAGTCGACGGTCGCGCGGTAGCCGGTGATGACACCGGCCGCTTCGAGGCGGTTGATCCGGTCCGTGACGCTCGGCCCGGAGAGGCCCACGAGCCGCCCGAGTTCGGCGTACGAGGCCCGGCCGTTCTCCCGCAGGGCCTGGATGAGCTGCCTGTCCACGGCGTCCATAGGTGCGATGCCTTTCATTATTCAGCGATACCGCGAGTCTATGTGTAGAATCTAAGGCGCAACAGGGTCTACACCCTGTGAATCTTTCTCAATCTCAGCAGATCAACGACGATCCTTCAGGAGTGAGTCACACCGTGTACTCGATCGAGATGGCCTACGCCCGTATGCGCGAGCTCCAGGACATGGCCAACCGCTCGCGTGCGAATGTTGCGGCGCCGCGGAAGGCCACTTGGAAGCTGCGGGGCGCCAAGAAGCGGTAGTCCCACCGTTGGGGTGGAGGGGCGGTGCCGACTGCGGGTTCGTCCTGGTTGCTCGCGCAGTTCCCCGCGCCCCTTCGGGGGCACGCTCAGTCGGCACTGGAAGCGCCCCCCAGCTCCCCTTTCCACCGGCGGTACAGGCTGTGCGGCACACCCGCCGCGTCCAGCACCCGCCCGGCGACGAAGTCCACCAGATCCTGGATGTGCGTCGCCCCCGCGTAGAACGCCGGAGAGGCGGGCAGCACACTCGCGCCCGCCTCGTCCAGGCTCACCAAGTGCTTCAGCGTCTGACCGTTCAGCGGAGTCTCGCGTACGCAGACCACGAGCCGTCGGCCTTCCTTGAGCGTCACGCTCGCCGACCGCTGGAGCAGGTCCTTCGAGAGACCGAGCGCCACCCCGGCCACGCACGCCGTGGACGCCGGCACGATCAGCATCCCCTTCGTCGCGTACGACCCCGACGACGGGCCCGCCGCGAGATCACCGGCCGCCCAGTACCGCACGTCGTCCAGCGTCCGCGACGGCACGTCGAAGGTGTCCGGCTTCCCGTCCGCGCCGCGCGCGAGCCACTGCCGCAGATCGTCCCGCCAGTGCGCGTCCCGGAAGGAGATGCCGGTCTCGTCGAGCAGCGTCAGCCGCGAGGCACGCGACACGACGAGGTCCACGCCCTCGCCCGCCGCGAGCAGCGCGCGCAGCACGGAGGCGGCGTACGGGGTCCCCGAGGCGCCCGACACCCCCACGATCCAAGGCTTACGCCGCGTATCTCCTGCCTTCACGCTGTGCAGCCTAGACCGTGAGCCCGCGCACGAGCAGATCGAGCAGCGCACAGACGAAGAGGGCGATGCCGATGAAGCCGTTCACCTGGAAGAAGGCGCGGTTGAGCCGGGACAGGTCGTGCGGCTTCACGATGGAGTGCTCGTACACGAAGGCACCCGCCACGATCGCGAGACCGAGCCAGAAGAACACCCCCGCGCCGGTGGACGCGGCGTACCAGGCGAAGAGGCCCGTGGTCACCAGGTGGCAGCCGCGCGCGCCCCGAATCGCGGCCGGGATGCCGAACCGCGCGGGCACCGACATCACGCCGACCTCGCGGTCGGTCTCCACGTCCTGACAGGCGTAGATCAGATCGAACCCGCCGATCCAGACACCCACCGCGAGCCCGAGGATCACGGCCTGCCACGACCACTCACCGGTGATCGCGATCCAGGCGCCGACCGGGCCCATCGCCTGGGCGAGGCCGAGGATCGCCTGCGGGAAGTTCGTGAACCGCTTGCCGTACGGATAGACGACCATCGGGATCACCGCGACGGGCGCGAGCGCCAGACACAGCGGGTTGAGCAGGGCGGCCGCGCCGAGGAACACGGCGAGCGCGATCAGCGCGCCCGTCCACGCGGACTTCACGGACACCGCGCCCGTCACCAGCTCGCGGTGGGCGGTGCGCGGGTTACGGGCGTCGATCTCGCGGTCGATGATGCGGTTCGCCGCCATGGCGAACGTCCGCAGCCCCACCATGCAGATGGTGACCAGGAGCAGCCGCCCCCAGTGGATGTCCTTGTCCAGCTGGAACATCGCGGACAGGGAGGCGATGTAGGCGAAGGGCAGCGCGAAGACGGAGTGCTCGATCATGACGAGCCTGAGAAACGCTTTGGTGCGCCCCGGCTGGGGGATCGCTGCGGAGGCGCTGCTCACAGTCCGTACTCCTTCCAGCGGCGGTCGACCTTCGAGGCGGTCTCCGGATCGGACACCACCATCTCGGGCCAGCCCCCGTCCCGTGTGTAGCCCTCCTCGGGCAGCTTCCGCGTGGCGTCTATGCCCGCCTTGCCGCCCCAGAACTGCTGGTAGGAGGCGTGGTCGAGGTGGTCGACCGGGCCCTCGACGACGGTGAGGTCACGGGCGTAGTCGGTGTTGCCGAGGGCCCGCCAGGACACCTCGTGCAGGTCGTGGACGTCACAGTCCTTGTCCACGACGACGATCAGCTTCGTCAGGGACATCATGTGCGCGCCCCAGATGGCGTGCATGACCTTCTGCGCGTGCTTCGGGTACTTCTTGTCGATCGAGACGATCGCGCAGTTGTGGAAGCCGCCCGACTCCGGAAGGTGGTAGTCGACGATGTCCGGGACGATCACCTTGAGGAGGGGGAGGAAGAACCTCTCCGTCGCGCGGCCCAGCGGGCCGTCCTCCGTCGGCGGGCGGCCGACCACGATCGACTGGAGCAGCGGCCGCCTCCGCATCGTCACGCAGTCGATCTTCAGTGCGGGGAACGGCTCCTGCGGCGTGTAGAAGCCGGTGTGGTCGCCGAAGGGGCCCTCGGGAAGCATCTCGCCGGGCTCCAGCCAGCCCTCGATGACGACCTCCGCGTGCGCCGGCACCTGGAGCGGGACCGTCTTGCAGTCGACCATCTCGACGCGCTTGCCCTGGATGAACCCGGCCAGCATGTACTCGTCCATGTCACCGGGCAGCGGCGCCGTCGAGGCGTACGTGACGGCCGGCGGGCAGCCGAAGGCGATCGCGACGGGCAGCTTCTCGCCCCTGCGGGCGGCCACCTGGTAGTGGTTGCGGCTGTCCTTGTGGATCTGCCAGTGCATGCCGATGGTGCGCCTGTCGTGGCGCTGGAGGCGGTACAGGCCGAGGTTGCGCACCCCGGTGTCGGGGTCCTTGGTGTGGGTCAGACCGAGGTTGAAGAAGGAGCCGCCGTCCTCGGGCCAGGTGAAGAGCGCGGGCAGCTGCTCCAGGTCGACGTCGTCGCCGGTCAGGACCACCTCCTGGACGGGGGCGCTCTCCGACTTCACCTTCTTCGGCGGTACGTGCGTCATCGCGCCGAGCTTCCCGAACGCCTCGCGGACGCCGACGAAGCCCTGCGGCAGCTCCGGCTTGAGCAGACCGCCGATCTTCTCGCTGATCTCGCCGTACGACTTCAGGCCGAGCGCCTTCAGCAGGCGCCGGTCCGTCCCGTACACGTTCATCGCCAGGGGCATCGCGGAGCCCTTGACGTTCTCGAAGAGGAGCGCGGGGCCGCCGGCCTTCTGCACCCGGTCGACGATCTCACCGACCTCCAGGTACGGGTCGACCTCGGCCTTGATGCGCTTGAGATCGCCCTCGCGCTCCAGTGCACGGAGCAGGGAGCGAAGATCGTCGTAAGCCATGCGTTCCAGTATCCGGCACCGGCTACCCTGGCCCCGTCACCGGGGGCTCGCACGCCTCCCGCCGTCACCGCTTGGGGGATCGCGCCACCATGCTCAGGTATCTGCCGTTCCTGCTGGTCCTGGCAGTGTGGATCTACGCCTTCATCGATGTCCTGAACACTCCCGAGAAGGAGGTCAGGCATCTGCCCAAGGTGGTGTGGGTCATCATCGTGCTGCTCTTCGGCGAGGTGCTGCTCGGCCCGATCGCCTGGTTCGTCACGGGCAAGGTGCGGCACGCGCCGGGCACCGGTACCGCGCGGGGACGTACGGGCCGCACGCGCTGGGTCGCGCCCGACGACAACCCCGAGTTCCTGAAGTCCCTCAGGGACGAGGACAAGGACCCGGGCGAGGACAAGAAGGACAAGGGCACCGACGGCTGATGGAGCTACGGCTGCTCGTGACCTTCGAGAAGGTCGCCACCGTCCTCAGCTTCACCCGGGCCGCCACCGAACTGGCGTACGCGCAGTCCAGCGTGACCAGTCAGATCCGCTCCCTGGAGTCCTCCCTCGGCACGGAACTCTTCGACCGGCTCGGCAGCCGCATCCGCCTGACCGAGGCGGGGACGCGACTGCTGCCCTACGCCCGGCAGATCATCGAGCTGACCGACGAGGCGCGGGCCGCGGTCGTCGGCGCCGGCGAACCGTCCGGGGCGATCGCGGTCGGCACCATGGAGTCCCTGACCTCCTACCGGCTGCCGCCGCTCCTCGAACTCTTCCACCACCGCTACCCGAAGGTGCGGCTCTCGCTGCGCCCCACGCTGGGCGACGAGACCCGGCAGGCGCTGCGGCAGGGGACGTACGACGTGGGCTTCCTGATGGAGCCGGGGACCGAGCACCAGGGCCTGGAGAGCGAGGTCCTCGCCGAGGAGCCGCTGGTCCTGGTCTGCGCCCCCGGTCATCCGCTGGCGACGCGCGCGGCGGGCGCGGCGGGCGCGCTCGCCACGGCCGATCTGACGGCGGTGCAGCTCGTCGGCACCGAGCCGGGCTGCCCCTACCGGGATCTGTTCGAGGCGGAGCTGCGGGAGCGGACCGGTCAGCCCCCGCCGTTCATGGAGTTCGGCACGATCGAGGCGACCAAGCAGGGCGTGGCGGGCGGGCTCGGAGTGGCGCTGCTGCCGGCCGTGGCGGTGGCGCGGGAGCTGGCTGCGGGCACCCTCGTGCGGCTGCCCTGGGAGCCGCCGTTCACGTTGTGGACGCAGCTCGCGTGGCGGTCGGGGAAGCGGCTTCCGGTGCATGTCCGGCTGTTCGTGGAGCAGGCCGTGCGGCTCGTGCGGGAGCAGAGCGCGTCCCCGGCGCCAGGGTCACCTTGAGGCTCGCCAGGACGATCAGCGGGACGCCGAGCGCCTGGACGAGCCCGATGTGGCGGCCGTAGACCGCCCAGTCGGCGACCATCGCGACCGCCGGGTAGGTGAAGGCGAGTACGGCGATCTTGGGCGTGGGGAGCTTCGCGTACGCCGCGTACATCAGGACGTACATCAGACCGGTGTGGATCACCCCGAGGCCGACGAGCCAGGCCCAGCCGGTGCCGGTGCCGCGCATCGCGCCGAAGTCGGTGAAGGGCAGGAGCAGCGGGATGCCGACCAGGACCTGGACCAGGGCGATCAGGTGGGGGCGTACGCCCGTGACGCGCTTGGTGACGAGGGTGGAGAGGGCGTAGAGGACGGCGGCGAGGAGCGCGAGCCCGATGCCCGCGAGGGAACCGGTGTCGCCGGGGCGCACCCCCGAGACCAGCACGAGGCCGGCGAACGCGGCGGCCAGCCAGCCCAGTTGGGACCGGGTCAGGCGCTCGCGCAGGACGAGGGCGCTGAGCAGCACCAGGAAGAAGGGCTGCGTGTGGTAGACGACGGTGGCCAGGGAGATCGAGGTGGCCTCGTACGCCTTGAAGAGGAACACCCAGTTGAAGACGATGAACAGGCCGCCGAGCGCGGCGAGTCCGAGCCTCTTGGGCGTGAGCCCGTGGTCGCGGAAGTAGCCGCGGGCGACGGCGTACGCGCCGAGGGCGAGGGCGCCGAACAGGACGCGGAAGAAGACGACGTTGAAGGCGCTGGCGCCGGACTCGACGACGAAGACGCCGAGGGTGCCGGAGAGCATCATGGCGGCGGTGAGCTGGGCCGTGCCCTTGTTCTCGGAAGCGTTCCTTGAGGTCATGGCAGGAACGTACGAGCGGGCGAAGGCGCAGGTCCACGCGGTGCCGGGGCGTCCTTCCGATGGGCCGATCGGCGCTGTCGATGACGCCTGACCGACGGCTCGCGTGGGCACGATGGGAGTCATGAGCAGCGCATCGGGCACCCCCCGTATCCCCACCGTCGACCTGCGGCCGTGGCTGTCCGGCGACCCCGAGGCCCGTGCGCGGACGGCGCGCACCGTCGACGCGGCCCTGCGCACCGCCGGTTTCCTCCTGGTGACCGGGCACGGTGTCGACCCCGGCCTGCGTACGGCGATCAGGGAGTCGGCCCGCGGCTTCTTCCTGCTGCCCGCCGAGGTGAAGCGGCCCTACGCGGTGAAGGTCGGCGGGCGCGGCTGGCTCGGGCCCGGCGCGGAGGCCAACAGCTACGCGGAGGGCACGGCCGCTCCCCCGGACCTCAAGGAGTCGCTGTCCTTCGCCGCCGACGAGCCGACCGGGGACGCGGCGGTCGACGCCGAGTGGTTCGCGCCGAACACCTGGCCGGGCGAGGTCCCCGGGCTGCGGGGCCTCGTGGAGACGTACCTGCGGCAGACGCGGTCGCTCGCCGACCGCCTCCTCGAACTGCTCGCCGTCGCGCTCGGCGAGGACGAGGACTTCTTCACCCGTCACACCGGGCACCCGACCTGGGGCTTCAACATCAACTGGTATCCGGGGCGGGACACCGTGGGCGAGCCCGAGCCGGGCCAGTTCCGCATCGGCCCGCACACCGACTTCGGCACGGTGACGGTCCTCGACCGGCAGGCCGGCCGGGGCGGGCTCCAGGTGTTCACGGACGAGGGCGGCTGGCAGGACGCGCCGTTCGACCCGGCGGCGCTCACGGTCAACATCGGCGACCTGATGGCGCGCTGGACCGGCGGCCGCTGGCAGTCCGGCCGGCATCGCGTACTGCCGCCGCCCGCCGAACCGCCCGCCGAGGAGCTGATGTCCCTCGTGTACTTCTACGAGTGCGACCCGGGCACGGACGTCCGGGGCATCGACTCGCACACGTATCTGCGCAAGCAGCTCGACGCGATCGCGGTGGAGGACGGCACGGGGGTCAATCCTTAGGTGCGGCCTCCGCGGCGGCGTACCCCTCGCGCAGCTCACGCCAGCGGTCCGGGGTCCACGTCGGCCAGTCCTCGGGGCGGCCTTGGAGCGCCTCGACGAGCAGCTCGAAGTGGTCGTGCCAGCCGGCGAGGCAGTCGAGGCGCAGCGCGTCGTCGCCGTCGAACTCGTTGGTGAAGCGCAGCGTGGTGCCTTCGTCTCCGGCCGCCGGTTCGAGGTGGAAGCGGCACCGGCCGTGCAGGTCGATCGTGTACTCGGCGACGACGTCCGGGTCCCAGGCCGTGATGTGCCCGGAGTGCACGGAGTGCTCGGGGTCCTGCGCGCCGTTCAGCCAGCGCAGCGTGATGGCGCCGCCGAGCCGGGGCTCGAACACGTCGGCGGCGGCCAGCCACCCCGGCAGACCGCCGGGGGTGGCCACCGCCGCCCAGACCTTGTCCACAGGGTGGGGAAGGTGCAGCTCGTAGTGCAGGTGCTGGGTGGAGCCCTCGGCCCGTCCTGTGCCCTGCCCGATCGTCGCGGTCATGGCTCCAGCGTGGCCCGGTGGGGGCCATTCCGCACCCCTTGTGCACGCGGCGGGGTGCGGAACGTGTGTCAGACCCCGGCGTACGAGTGCTTGCCGGTGACGAAGATGTTCACGCCGTAGTAGTTGAAGAGCCAGCAGCCGAAGGCGATCAGGGCCAGGTAGGCGGCCTTGCGGCCCTTCCAGCCGGCCGTCGCGCGGGCGTGCAGGTAGCAGGCGTAGGCGACCCAGGTGATGAAGGACCAGACCTCCTTGGGGTCCCAGCCCCAGTAGCGGCCCCAGGCGTCGCCCGCCCAGATCGCGCCCGCGATGATCGTGAACGTCCACAGCGGGAAGATCGCCGCGTTCAGGCGGTACGAGAACTTGTCGAGCGAGGCGGCGGCCGGCAGCCGCTCCAGCACGGACGTGGCGAACTTGCCGGGCCGCCCGCCGCTCTGGAGCTTCGCCTCGTAGCTGTCCCGGAAGAGGTAGAGCATCGTCGCGACGAAGCCGACGTAGAAGACCGCGCCGCAGAAGATCGCCGTGGAGACGTGGATCCACAGCCAGTACGAGTGCAGGGCCGGGACCAGCTGGTCGCTGGAGGTGTACAGGACGGTGACGGCGAGACCGAGGTCGAGCAGGATCGTCGTCACCAGGGGCAGGCCGAGCCAGGCGATGTTCTTCTTCAGCGCCATCAGCACCAGGTAGACGCCGACGGCGACCGTGGAGAAGGTGATGCTGAACTCGTACATGTTGCCCCACGGCGCCCGCTGCACCGACAGGGCGCGGGTGAGCACACCGCCGAACTCCAGCAGGAACGCGAGGACGGTGAGGGAGACCGCGATACGGCCGTACAGGTCGCCCTTCTCGTCGCCCGCCGCGGCGCCGGGCCCGTCCGGCACGTCGCGCGCACCGGTGACCGACCGCGTGACGACCTGGGGCCGCTCCAGGGTGGCGGTACCGCCCTTGGCCTTGGTGGTCACCGCGGGCGCCGCCGCCGCGGTCTTGCTCGGGGTGAGCGCGGCTGCGGTGCGGGCGACCTTGCTGCGGCTGCCGAAGAGCCACTCCGCCATGTGTGCGAAGAAGGCCAGGAGGTAGACGGCCATCGCGGAGTAGATCAGCACATTGCTGATGTGCGCGAGGTCCTCATTCGGTTCGGCGGCCAGGGTGGTGGCGAGATTCACTTCTCAGCCCCTTCGGCAGGAACAACATCGGGGTCGGCGTCGGAGGCGGCTTCCGCGTCCGGGTCTGGGTCCGCATCGGGCGCGCTCGGCGCCTTCTCGTGCAGGTGGGCGGCGAGGTCGGACAGTTCCTCGGGGAGCTTCGAGGACTCGCTGCGGCCGAGCCCCGCCATCTCGACGACGGTGACGCCGTCGGCGCCCCGCACCGCGCGCACCCACACGCGGCGGCGCTGGATGAACAGCGATCCGGCGAGGCCCGCGATCGCGGCGACCGCGCCGCCCAGCGCCCACACGGAGCCGGGCTCCTGCGAGATCTGGAAGGTCGCCCACTCCTTGAGGTCCTTCTCGAAGGTGATCGACCCGGCGCCGTTCGGCAGCTTCATGGTCTCGCCGGGCAGCAGCCGCTTCTTGAACAGCTCGCCCTGGGCGTCCTTGAACTTGGTCATCTTCCGGGTGTCCAGCTGGTACACGTTCTGCGGGACACCGGAGTCGACGCCCAGGCTGCCGTGGTACGCGGACAGCGCGAGCACCGGGAAGTCGGGCGCGGGGAACTGCGAGAACATCTGGCCCTTGCCCTCGCCCGCGAAGGTCGGCACGAAGAAGGCGTTGAAGCCGAGCTGCTCCTTCTTGCCGCTCTTGTTCTTGTAGTTGTCCAGGACCTTGATGGCGCCGGTCGCGGTGCCGTTCTGGTCGATGGGCAGCAGCGGCACGGCGGCCTCGTAGATGACCTCGCCCTTGGGGTCCCTGACGGTGACCTTGGGGGCGTAGCCGTGGCCGATGAGGTAGACCTTCGAGCCGTCGACCTCCAGCGGCTTGTTGACCTCGATGGCCTGCTTCTTCTCGGGGCCGTCGGCGCCCTCGCTGTAGGTGACGTTCGCCCGGTAGGTGCGGGGCGTGCCGCGGTTGGGGCCCGACTTCTCGTACGTCCCCTCGAAGTCGTCGAGCTTGAAGCTGAACGGCGCCAGGTCGTCGGTGTCGAAGAGGCTGCCGGACTTGAAGTCGTCGTACTGGCTGAGGGTGTTGGAGAAGCCGTCACCCTCCATGATCAGCTTGCCGCCCTCGGACTTGAGGAGCTGCCCGGCGGCGAAGGCGATCAGCATCACGATCAGCGCGACGTGGAAGACGAGGTTGCCGGCCTCGCGCAGATAGCCCTTCTCGGCGGCGACCGAGTTCGCGGTGAGGTCCGCCCGGAAGCGCCGCTGCTTGAGCAGTGCGAGCGCGGCCTCGTGCACCTGCTCGGGCTCGGCCCCGGTGCGCCAGGTCGTGTACGCGGGCAGGCGCGTCAGCTTCTTGGGGGCGCCCGGCGGGCGGCCGCGGAGCTGGCCGACGAACTGCCAGGTGCGGGGCACGATGCAGCCGATGAGGGAGACGAAGAGCAGGATGTAGATCGCGGAGAACCACACCGAGCTGTAGACGTCGAAGAGCTGGAGCTTGTCGTAGAGCGGGCCGAGCGTGGTGTGCCGGTCCATGAAGTCCTGGACCTTCAGCTCGTCCACGTTGCTCTGCGGGATCAGCGAGCCGGGGATCGCGCCGAGCGACAGCAGCAGGAGCAGGATCAGCGCGACCCGCATCGAGGTGAGCTGCCGCCAGAACCAGCGGAGCCAGCCGATGACGCCGAGGGAGGGGAGGTTCGGCGACTCCTCCCGGGGGGCGGTCGAAAGCTGCTCGCCCGCGGCGCCGAGGTCGGACTGTCCCTCGGGGGCTTCGGTCTTGCTCATGGATCAGATCCCCACGCTGTAACTGCTGGTCCAGACCTGCATGTCCTGCACGATGCTGTCCCACACGCCGGTGACCAGGAGCAGCCCGGTCACGATCATCATGGTGCCGCCGACGCGCATCACCCAGACATAGTGCCGCTTCACCCAGCCGAAGGCGCCGAGCGCCTTGCGGAAGGCGACGGCGGCGAGGATGAACGGAAGGCCGAGCCCCAGGGAGTACGCGACACCGAGGATCGCGCCGCGCTGCGGGTCGGCGTCCTCGGCGGACAGGGCGAGGACCGAGGCGAGGGTCGGGCCCACGCACGGCGTCCAGCCCACCGCGAAGAGAGCGCCGACTATCGGTGCGCCGGCCAGCCCGATGGCGGGCCGCTTGTGGAAGCGGAACTCGCGCTGGGTGAGCCACGGCATGAGCCCCATGAAGAACAGCCCGAGCACGATCATCACCACGCCGAGCGTGGTGTTGATGGTGCCCTGGTGCAGCTTGAGCGTGCGGCCGATGGCACCGAAGGAGGTCGTGACGGTGACGAAGACGACGGTGAACCCGGCCACGAAGAGACCGGCCCCGGCGGCCATCCGGCCGCGCCGCGCCTCCCCGAGGTCCTGGCCGCTGACCCCGGTCACGTACGACAGATAGCCGGGCACGAGCGGCAGGACGCACGGCGAGAAGAAGGAGACGAGCCCGCCGAGCACGGCGATCGGGATCGCGAGGAGCAGGGCCCCGCTCAGCACGGTCTCGTTCGGACCGACGACGGCCGCGAGCGTGGACATCACTTCTCCGCGAGTACGGGGTCGATCATCTTCCGCAGCTTCTCCTCGCTCAGTGGCGTCTGCGCGCGGGCCGCGATCTTCCCGTCCCGGTCGACGACGAGCGTGGAGGGGATGGCGTTCGGGTTGAGCGAGCCCGGGGGGAAGCGCAGCATGAGCTTGCCCGTCGGGTCGTAGAGGCTCGGGTAGGGAACCTCGTGGTGCTTCTCGAACTGGATCGCGGGGCTGCGCTCGGGGTCACGCGTGTTGATCCCGACGAACTCGACGCCCTTGGACTTGGTCTCCTTCGCGAGCTTCACGAAGTTCGGCGCCTCGGCCCGGCACGGAGCGCACCAGGAACCCCAGACGTTGATGACCACGATCTTGCCCTTGTAGTCCTTGGTGATGTCCAGCTTCTTGCCGTCGAGGGTCTCCCCGTCGAGCGACGGGTTCGGCTTGCGGTCGCCCTTCTTGACGGTGGCGATGCCGTCTTTCCCGGCGACGAAGTTGGTGTTCCCGGAACCGCCCGACATGCCGCCGGAGCCGCAAGCGGACAGAGTCAGCGCCGCGACCGCGGCGCCTGCGGCGAGCAGGGCAGCACGGCTGCGACGGCGACTGCTGCTGTCAACGCGGTGTGGGGCACGGCAGGCGGCACTCATGTGAAAAGTTTCGCATGTCTGTTTCAGGGATCTTCCGCACCCCCCGCGGTTGCGGAAAGCCCCATTTCAGGCGGCCCTTCCGAGCCCCTTCCAGCCACCCGCGGGCTGCTGGCCGACATCGAGGCCCTGGAGCTGCTTGAGCACCTTGGGGTCCTGCACGTCGAGCCAGTCGACGAACTGCCGGAAGGAGACCAGACGGACGTCCTTCTTGCCGGCGATGTGCTTCAGGGCCTCCTCGACGGCGTCCATGTAGATGCCGCCGTTCCACTCCTCGAAGTGGTTGCCTATGAAGAACGGGGCGCGGTTGGTCTCGTAGGCCCGCTTGAACCCGGCTATGTAGGCCTCGGTGGCCTGCTTGCGCCAACCCGGGTAGTTGTGGGGCGGCGCCTTCGTGGAGTTCTGCGACTGGTTGGCGAGGATGTTGTAGTCCATCGACAGGACCTCGAAGGAGTGACCGGGGAAGGGCACCGCCTGGAGCGGCAGGTCCCACACGCCCATCTTCTTCTCGGGCCAGCGCTGGCGGCCGCCCGGCGAGGACGCGTCGTAGCGCCAGCCGAGCTTCTTCGCGGTCGGCAGCAGATTGTTCTGGCCGAGCAGACAGGGCGTGCGGCCGCCGACGAGTTCCTTGTCGTAGTCGAAGGGCAGCGACGGCAGATCGGTCCAGCCGGTGTTCGTACGCCACTTCTTCACAAAGGACTTGGCCTGGTCGATCTCGTCCTGCCATTGCGCGGGCGTCCACTTGGCGACGGTTCCCGAGCCCGTGCAGAAGTGCCCGTTGAAGTGCGTGCCGATTTCATGGCCTTCGAGCCAGGCCTGACGGACGTACTTCAGCGTGTCCTTGATGTGACCGTCGGTGAGATAACCGATGTCGGAGGCGCCGACCGCATTGTTCGGCGGGCGGTACATGCGCTTCTTCGATTCAGGAAGCAGATAAAGCCCGGAGAGGAAGAACGTCATGTGCGCGTTGTGGTCCTCGGCCAGCTTCAGAAAGCGCGGGAACAGTCCGTTCCCGACCTCGCCCGCACCGTCCCAGGAGAAGACCACGAACTGCGGGGGCGTCTCGCCGGGCTCCAGCGGAACCGGCTTGCCCGGCTGGTTGGGCTGCTTGCCGGTGTAGGAGGTCGACCCGTCGCCGATCGGCTTCGCCGGGCGCTTGCCGGCGTCGGCCTGCCCGTCCCTGGCCTTGTCCGCGGGCCCCGAGGAATCCCCGTCGCCCCCGGTGCCGCATGCCGCGAGTCCGAAAGCGGCCGCGGCACCTGCCCCGAGTCCGAGCATTCCCCGGCGGCTGAAGTCGCGCATTGCCAATCCCCATTTCGTCGCGCCCTTGGCTCCCGTCCTGCCGTATCTGACCCGGCAAGAGGGACGCCCTGTTAGAGGGCGCGACGAACAACGGGGTTCCTGCACATCGCGGATTATTTGCCGCGCTTTACCCGAAAGGGACTTACAGTCGCGACGCGATCACACGACGTCAATCAGCGCAATTGAAATCGGGCTGCTCGGGCTACTCAGGCCCCGAAGGCCTTGCCCTTGCCCTTCACCGGCTTGGCGCCCGCGAGGAGATGCGCGGGGACAAGGTCCCGGGCCGGTTCCGAGTAACCGACCGAAACGATTTTGTCGCCGCGGTAGGTGAACGTCGTCAGCGAGGCGAGCGTGCACTGCCGCTTGCGCGGGTCGTGCCACAGGCGCCGCTTCTCCACGAAGCTGCGCACGATCCAGATCGGCAGCTGGTGGCTGACGCAGACCGCCTCGTGCCCCCGGGCCGCGTCCTTGGCCGCGTCCAGGGCGCCCATCATCCGTACGACCTGCTCGATGTACGGCTCGCCCCAGGACGGCTTGAAGGGGTTGACCAGATGCCGCCAGTTGTCGGGGTTCTTGAGGGCGCCGTCGCCGACTCCGAAGGTCTTGCCCTCGAAGACGTTGCCCGCCTCGATGAGCCGGGCGTCGGTGGCGAGGTCCAGGCCGTGCACCTTGGCGATCGGCGTGGCCGTCTCCTGGGCGCGGTCGAGCGGGGACGCGACGACGTGCGTGACGTCACGCTGGGAGAGGTGCTCGGCGACCCGGTCGGCCATCTGCCGGCCCAGCTCCGAGAGGTGGTAGTCGGGCAGCCGCCCGTACAGGATCCCGTCGGGGTTGTGCACCTCGCCGTGGCGCATCAGATGGACGACGGTCAGCTCGTCGCCCGCCGCGGTGGCGCTCATGCGGTGGCCTCCGTCGCTTCGGCGGCGGCGCGGGCGGCGGCCGGCAGGGCGGCGGCGATCCGCTCGACGGCCCGCTCGTCGTGGGCGGTGGAGACGAACCAGGACTCGAAGGCCGAGGGCGGCAGATAGACGCCCTGCGACAGCATCGAGTGGAAGAAGGCGGTGAAGCGGAAGGACTCCTGCGCCTTGGCGTCGTCGTAGTTCCTCACTTCGTTCGCGGTGAAGAAGACGGAGAACATGTTGGAGGCGTTCTGCACGGTGTGTGCGACGCCCTCCTTGCCCAGCGACTCACTCACCAGGCCCCGCAACTGCTCCGAGACCGCGTCGACCTTCTCGTACGCGGCATCGTCCAGGAGCCGCAGCTGCGCCAGGCCCGCGGCCGTGGCGACGGGGTTCCCGGAGAGCGTGCCCGCCTGGTAGACAGGGCCGGCCGGGGCGAGGTGCGCCATGACGTCGGCGCGCCCGCCGAAGGCCGCGGCGGGGAAACCGCCACCCATGACCTTGCCGAAGGTCATCAGGTCGGGCCGCACACCGTCGACGCCGTACCAACCGGCCCTCGACGTGCGGAAGCCGGTCATGACCTCGTCGGAGATGTACAGCGCGCCGTTCTGGCGGCACAGGTCCGCGAGCCCCTGGTTGAAGCCCTCACCCGGCGGTACGACGCCCATGTTGCCCGGTGAGGCCTCGGTGATGACGCAGGCGACCTGACCCTCGTTCGCGGCGAACGCGGCGCGCACGGCGTCCAGGTCGTTGTACGGGACGACGATGGTGTCGCCCGCCTGGGCGCCGGTGACGCCCGGGGTGTCGGGGAGCCCGAGGGTCGCCACGCCCGAACCGGCGGCGGCCAGCAGGGCGTCGACGTGCCCGTGGTAGCACCCGGCGAACTTGATCACCTTGGCGCGGCCGGTGAAGCCGCGGGCGAGGCGGATGGCGGACATGGTCGCCTCGGTGCCGCTGGAGACGAGCCGCACCTGCTCGACGGGCTCGATACGGGCCACGATCTCCTCGGCGAGCGCGACCTCGCCCTCGCCGGGCGTACCGAAGGAGGTGCCGCGCGAGACGGCCTCCTGCACGGCGGCGATCACCTCGGGGTGGGAGTGCCCGAGGATCATCGGACCCCACGAACACACGAGGTCGACGTACTCGCGGCCGTCGGCGTCAGTCAGGTACGGACCGGTACCGGACACCATGAAACGGGGCGTACCACCCACAGCGCGGAACGCGCGCACGGGAGAGTTCACACCGCCGGGCGTCACGGCCGCCGCACGGTCGAAAAGAGTCTGCGAAACTGGGGCGCTATACGGGAAGCTCACACGAGCCATGGTGTCAGAGCGTCCGGGCATCCTGCGGACAGGTGTTTCACTCCACGTTTTAGAGGGTGACCGTGGGGGAGGTCACTGACACGATGATCGGGTTGCGTGGCGGGGGCCGCGAGGCCTAGAAAAGACAGGGCCGTGCCGCCCTGGAAAGCAGTCGGGTGGAGATATGCAGCGCGGTGGCGGACTGGGCGAGGGGACCGACGGCCTGGGCCCGCGGCGTGCCCGGCGGGGCAGGCACCGACGCGAGACGGATCCGCAGCCGGCGCAGGCGCCCGACCAGGTGCACGGCGAGACCACTGAGCCGGGGCGGGACCGGGTGAGCAGCAGGAGTGGCGGGGTGGGGGTGACCTACAAGTACTTCGGGGCTCCGAACGGCGCGACCGCCGCCCGCGTGCCCATCTCGATGCGGCCCGAGGAGCTGGGCGGCGACGAGCTGGGCATGGGCGGCATGTTCACGAAGATCAAGCCGGAGACGATGGCCGCGATGGTCCTGACCGGCATCGAGGGCATACCCCTGCACCAGGTCCCCCCACTGGAGCTGGTCGTCCTCCACCCGGACTACGCCGTGGTGAAGCTCCCCATGACCGTCGTCGACCCGCTGCGCGGCATCGGCGAGGAGTCGGTGGGCGCCGCCGCCTTCATATGGTCCACGGTCCCGGACCGCGGCGGCCCGCGCGACGCCTTCAACGTCTACCAACTCCTCCACGAGTGGCAGGACTTCAGCCACCGGTTGCATGATGCGGGGCATCAGGCGTATTGCCTTGTGTGGCCCTGAACGCGGCGGTGCTCGGTGATCCGTGCTCCTTCCACGTGCTTACGGCCCACTCGACCGCGTCCCGGAGGCGGCGCGGCCCGCCCTGGCGTACCTGCCGGCCGTTGAAGGTTCCGACCGGGCCGCCGTCGGCCGGCATGGAGAAGAAGCGAGCATCCGGACGGGCACGCCCGGGGCACCCCCACCGGTCCGCAGCCGCGCACGCTCGTGAGGGGACGTGGGGGTATGTGCGAGCGCAGCACAGTGGATCCATCTAACCGAGCCCCACAACCAACAAGGTCCCGCACCAAGATGGCGAGCACGCACATACCCCCGCGGCCCCGCCCCGCAGACGAAGCCAAGGCGAGACCGAGCCCCAAGGCGCCCCGCCAGAACATGCCACCCTGTCGCCCATGCTCATCGCCCGCTCCGCCCTCCTCTTCGTCCTCGCCGCCCTCTTCGAGATCGGCGGTGCCTGGCTCGTCTGGCAGGGCGTTCGCGAACACCGCGGCTGGGCCTGGATCGGCGCCGGCGTCGTCGCGCTCGGTGTCTACGGCTTCGTGGCCACGCTCCAGCCCGACGCCGAGTTCGGCCGCATCCTCGCCGCGTACGGCGGGGTCTTCGTCGCGGGCTCGATCGCCTGGGGCATGGTCGCGGACGGCTACCGCCCCGACCGCTGGGACGTCGTCGGCGCGCTGATCTGCCTCGCGGGCATGGCCGTGATCATGTACGCCCCGCGAGCCCGCTGAGGGGCCCGCCTATCCTGGCTCACGGACGGACGAACATCACGGGCCCAGGCCCGCTTCGGCCTCCCAGGACCCGCCCCACGACGAAGGAGCGCACCATGACCGCCGCCGCCAAGCGCATCGCGATCGTCACCGGCGCCAGCAGCGGCATCGGCGCCGCCACCGCCCGCGGCCTGGCCGCCGCCGGTTACCGCGTCGTCCTCACCGCGCGCCGCAAGGACCGCATCGAGGCGCTCGCCGCCGAGCTGACCGACGCGGGGCACGACGCGATGGCGTACGCGCTCGATGTCACCGACCGCGCGGCGGTGGACACCTTCGCGACGGCGTTCAAGAAGATCGCCGTCCTGGTGAACAACGCGGGCGGCGCGCTCGGCGCGGACACCGTCGCCGCGAGCGATCCCGCCGACTGGCGCCGGATGTACGAGACGAACGTCATCGGCACGCTGAACGTCACCCAGGCCCTGCTGCCCGCACTCACCGCGAGCGGCGACGGCACGGTGGTGGTCCTCTCCTCGACCGCCGGGCACGGCACGTACGAGGGAGGCGGCGGATACGTCGCCGCCAAGCACGCCGAGCACGTCCTCGCCGAGACCCTCCGCCTGGAGATCGTCGGCACCCCGGTCCGCGTCATCGAGATCGCGCCCGGCATGGTCAGGACGGAGGAGTTCGCGCTGACCCGCTTCGGCGGCGACTCCGAGAAGGCCGCGAAGGTCTACGCGGGCGTCGCCGAGCCGCTCACGGCCGAGGACGTAGCGGAGACGATCACCTGGGCGGTCACCCGCCCGCCCCACGTCAACATCGACCTGCTGGTGGTCCGCCCCCGGGCGCAGGCCTCCAACACCAAGGTGCACAGGGAGCTTTGATGCCGAACTTGCCGAACTCACCCCACGAGGCCGCCTCACCCCACGACGCCGCCTCACGTCGGGCGGCCGAAGCCCTTCAGGCGTACACGCTCTCGGAGGAGGGCTGGCGCGACAGCCCCAGCGAAACCCTCCAACGCGTCCTCGCCGACCTGCTCCACTGGTGCGACGACACCCAGCGCGACTTCGACAAGGCTCTCACCACCGCCCGCACCCGCCACGCGGCGGAACGCGACGGCGGCGCCTGACGGATCGCCCGGCCCCCGCGGCGGCCGGGCGGCCCGCGCTCACCCCTTGACGCAGATGACCTGCTTCAGCTTCGCCACGACCTCGACGAGGTCACGCTGCTGATCGATGACCTGCTCGATCGGCTTGTACGCACCCGGGATCTCGTCCACGACGCCCGAGTCCTTGCGGCACTCCACGCCCCGCGTCTGCTCCTCCAGGTCCTTCGTCGAGAAGCGGCGCTTGGCCGCGCCCCGGCTCATGCGCCGGCCGGCGCCGTGGGAGGCCGAGTTGAAGGACGCCTCGTTGCCGAGGCCCTTCACGATGTACGAGCCCGTGCCCATCGAGCCGGGGATGATCCCGAAGTCACCGCCGCCGGCCCGGATCGCGCCCTTGCGGGTGACCAGCAGGTCCATCCCGTCGTACCGCTCCTCGCTGACGTAGTTGTGGTGGCAGGAGATCACCGGATCGAAGGTCACCTTCGCCTTCCGGAACTCCTTGCGGACCACGTCCTGGAAGAGCGCCATCATGAGGGCGCGGTTGTGCTTCGCGTACTCCTGCGCCCAGAACAGGTCGTTCCGGTACGCCGCCATCTGCGGGGTCTCCGCGATGAAGACGGCCAGGTCGCGGTCGACGAGGCCCTGGTTGTGCGCGAGCTTCTGGGCCACGCCGATGTGGTGGTCGGCCAGCTCCTTGCCGATGTTCCGCGAACCGGAGTGCAGCATCAGCCACACCGAACCCGACTCGTCGAGACAGAACTCGATGAAGTGGTTGCCCGACCCGAGCGTTCCCATCTGCTTAGCGGCTCGCTCCTGACGGAATTTGACCGCTTCGGTGACCCCGTCGAAGCGGGACCAGAAGTCGTCCCACCCCGCCGTCGCCATCCCGTGGAAGCGCCCCGGCTCGACGGGGTCCTCATGCATGCCCCGCCCCACCGGAATCGCCTGCTCGATCTTCGATCGCAGCCGCGACAGATCCCCCGGCAGGTCGTTGGCGGTCAGCGAGGTCTTGACCGCCGACATGCCGCAGCCGATGTCGACGCCGACCGCCGCCGGGCAGACCGCGCCCTGCATGGCGATCACCGAGCCGACCGTCGCGCCCTTGCCGAAGTGGACGTCCGGCATGACGGCCAGGCCCTTGATCCACGGCAGCGTCGCCACGTTCTGCAGCTGGCGCATCGCCGATTCCTCGACCGACGCCGGGTCCGCCCACATCCGGATCGGCACCTTCGCACCCGGAACCTCTACATACGACATATCGCCCTCTTTCCCCCGTAATCCACTACAAGCCTAGAAGCATCTGAAGCGCAAATACCGGAGCCAAGGTCAACGAAAGGGGTATCGGACCGGCGTCCACGGCAGCGCGTGCGATAGACATTGTGTCCACCGGTCGCCCACCAGCGGCAACCGAATATCCCCCACGAGAGGAGCCATCACGGTGCAGCGGAAGGTCTACGTACCCGGTGTCGCCGCGCTGCTCGCGGCGCTGCTCGCAGGCTGCACCTCAGGCTCCGGCACGGGCGACGCGTCGGACGACTCCAAGCCGGGCGACACCGGCAGCTCGGCCGCCGCCGCCGAGCCCGGCAGGTACCGCACGCTCCCGGAGCCCTGCGGCGAGGTCGAGCCCGGCACGCTCGACGCGATGCTGCCCGGCCTCAAGGAGATGGACGACGGCGAACAGCGCGAGAAGGCGTACGAGGGCACGCCCACGGTCACGTACGACACCGACCGGCGCGTCGGCTGTAGCTGGAAGGTCGAGTCGTCCGGCGCCTCCCACCGCCTCCTCCTCGACTTCGAGCGCGTCGTCTCCTACGACAGCACGGTCAGCGACGACGACCGCGCCGCGGAGGTCTACGCGACCAAGCTCCGGGGCGCGGACCTCTCCCGGCCCGCCTCCTCCGAGCCCGGGGGCCAGGGGGACGGCGGGAGTTCCGGCACCCGCTCCGCGAAGGAGTCCGACGACGCGGCGGGCGACAAGGCCCAAGGCGGAGTGGCCCAGGGCGGAAAGGCCGCCAGGAGCGCGCGCCGCGACGACGACAAGGGCAAGTCCGAGGAGTCCGGCGAGCCCGAGAAGTCCGAGAAGTCCGACAAGAAGGACGGCAAGGACGACAAGGACGGCGCGGACGACACGGCGGCCAGCACCGCCCCCGCCACCCCGCCCGCCGGCCTCGAACCCCGCACCCTCGACGACCTCGGCGACGAGGCCTTCCTCGACGACGCCCTGACGACCGCCGCCTCGGCCACCCGACACCGCACCGTGACTGTGGTGTTCCGCACGTCCAACGTCATCGTGACCATCGAGTACGACGAGCAGCCCGGCCGCCGCACGGACGTCCCCGACAGCAAGGAAATGCAGGACAAGGCGCAGGAACTGGCCGAGTCGCTCGCGGGCGCGTTCGACGAGTAGCCGTCGGCCGCAGCGGGCCCCGGCGGGGTCCGGGCTCCGGTGAATCGGAGCCACCCGCCGTCCCATGCGCGTACCGTGGCCCCTCGGACCCGACGACGTCACGAGACGAACTGGACGTCACGAGACGAACTGAGTGAAGGAACCATGCACCGACCTGCACAGCGACAGCGACAGCGCCTCAGCCGCATCATCGTCTGCGCGGCCGCCGTACCGGTGATCCTCGTCGCCTCCGGCTGCTCCTCCGACTCCGACTCCGGCTCCGACGGGGCCAAGAAGGACACGGGCTCGAAGGCCTCGGCCTCGAAGAAGCCCGGGGACAAGCCCGCGAGCGTGGAGAAGGCCGCGTACAGCAAGCTTCCCGAGCCCTGCGAGGTCCTGTCGAAGAAGACGCTCGCGGACCTGGTGCCGAAGGCCAAGGACAAGGGCAAGGCCGGCACGTCCACGGACACGGCGCTGCGCGGCAGCTGCTCGTGGGACAGTCTCGACAACAACGGCGTGGACGGTTCCCAGTTCCGCTGGCTGCGCGTCTCGCTGATGCGCTTCGACTCGGACGCCTCGCTCGGCAGCGGCGCGAAGCGTGCGCAGGACAACTTCGCCAAGCAGGTCGCGGACGCCCAGGCGATCAAGGACGCCAAGGGTGTCAAGGCGGAGCCGGTGCAGGGCGTGGGCGACCAGGCGACGCTCGTGCGGTACGACCTGAAGAAGGACAAGGACACCTTCAAGCAGCAGACGTTCGTGACGCGCGTGGAGAACGCGGTCGTCACGATCGACTACAACGGCGCGGGCCTCGCGGGCGACAAGTCCCCCGACGCCGGTGACCTGTCGAAGGCCGCGCAGAAGGCGGCGAAGGAGGCCGCGGCGTCGGTCGTCTCCGCCAACGAGGGCGGCGGCAAGGCGTCGTCCGGTTCGAGCGAGAAGCCCAAGACCGACGACGCGAAGAAGGACGACGCGAAGAAGGACGAGCCGACGAAGGACGCCCCGAAGGCGGGGGACTCGAAGTCGGACGACCCGAAGGCGGACGACTCCAAGGCCGACGACTCCAAGTCGGCCGGCGACAAGCCGAAGTCCAAGTCCTGAACCAGCCGCACAGGCACAGCAGTTGACGGAGCCCGGCCCCATGGGGCCGGGCTCTTGGCGTACCGGCCGTCAGGCGGTCCGCACACATGTGCCAGGCTGTCGCTCGCAACGAGCCGATACAGGCTGAACAGGGAGGGGTTCGCGGGTGGCCGCGATGCAGCTGACACGCACGCACCGGATACTCATCGGGGTGGTCGTCGCCGGTGCGGTCGTCATCGCCGGGATCGGCTTCGCGGGGTCGTACGCGGCCGTGCGCGAGCTGGCCGAGAAGAAGGGCTTCGGCGGCTTCTCGGTGGTCTTCCCGATCGGCATCGACGCGGGCATCTGCGTCCTGCTGGCCCTGGACCTCCTGCTGACGTGGATCCGCATCCCCTTCCCGCTGCTGCGCCAGACGGCGTGGCTGCTGACGGCCGCGACGATCGCCTTCAACGGCGCGGCGGCCTGGCCCGACCCGCTCGGCACGGGCATGCACGCGGTGATCCCCGTGCTCTTCGTGGTCGCGGTCGAGGCGGCCCGGCACGCGGTGGGCCGGATCGCCGACATCACCGCCGACAAGCACATGGAGGGCGTACGGATCACGCGGTGGCTGCTGTCGCCGCTGCCGACGTTCCTGCTCTGGCGGCGGATGAAGCTGTGGGAGCTGCGCTCCTACGACCAGGTGATCAAGCTGGAGCAGGAACGCCTGGTCTACCAGGCCCGGCTGCGCTCCCGCTTCGGCCGCGCCTGGCGCCGCAAGGCCCCGGTGGAGTCGTTGATGCCGCTGCGCCTGGCCCGCTACGGCGTCCCCCTGGCGGAGACCGCCCCCGCGGGCCTGGCCGCCGCCGGCATCGAACCGGCCCTGCTCCCCCCGGTCCCCCGGCAGCCGGAGCTGACGAAGCCCGCGCAGCAGGAGATCCCCCAGGCGCCCCGCCCCCAGCCGGAACCCGCGCCGCAGCCCGATCCCGGCGCCGAGCCCCAGCCCGAACCGCAGCCCGAACCGCAGCCCGAGCCGCAGCCCGAGCCGGACGCCCTGCCGCACACGAGCCCGTGGTTCGCCCGGCACCCCGCGTCGTACGCCCCCGAGGAGCCGTACGACCAGTGGTACGAGGAGCAGGCGCCCTACGACGACCACGGACCGCACGGCGACGAGACGCATGAGCCCCACCCGGCCCAGCAGCCCCACGAGGCGCAGCAGCCGCAGGCCCCCACGGAACCCGAGCCCGAGCCCGAGACCGGCGCCGGCCCCGAGGCCGAGCCCGAGCCCGACATCCTCGGGCTCCCGGAGGACATCAGCCGCGAAGAGGCGTACTTCATGGCGTTCCGCAAGTACGTCAGCGAGCTGGGGGACTACCCCAACGCCCGCCAGTTCAGCCTCTACTTGATGGACCTGTACGGCGTGACGGGCCAGGCGGGCGGCCCTCTCACGGAGAGCACCCTGCGCCCGTACCTGCGCGACTTCCGCTCCCGCTACCAGCAGGACCTGGACGCGGGCGCGGAATACATCGCGTAGGAGACCCGCTCAGGAGACCTTCGGCGGAACGAGGTTGATCTCCCGGCCGAGCTTCGTCGTGGTGTCGGCGTAGAGGGTGACCTCGCCGTCGCTCCACCGCACGAGCAGGTCGTCGGGCCGGCCGTTGGCGGTGAAGGCGCCCGCCGTCACCGCCTTGGCGTGCTTCCACAGACCGGCGGAAGTCTTCCACCGAGTCTCCTTGCCGAGGCCGCCCTTGCTCACGTCCTGGTAGAGGGAGCGCCGGCCGTCGGTCCAGCGGACGACGATGTCCCAGGAGGCGTTGCCGGTGAAGTCGCCACTGGTGAGCAGGGTGGCGCCCTTCCAGGTGGCGTTGGCCCGCTGAAGCCTGGTCTCCCTCTTGAAGCCGCCGCCGTCCACGTCGGCGTAGAGGCTGACCTCGCCGTCGCTCCACCGCACGACCACGTCGTTGAGCCGCTTGTCCCCGCTGAAGCGGCCCGCGGTGATCTGCCCGGCGTGCGCCCACACGGAACGGGCCGCGGCGAGCTTGGTCTCCCTGCCGAGGCCGTCGGCGGACACGTCCCGGTACAGGGTGACCTCGCCGTCGGACCAGCGGACCATCAGGTCGGAGAGCGGGCCGCCGGTGAAGTCGCCGGCGGTGATGGTCGTGGCGTGCTTCCACGTGGCGTTGGCCTTCTTCAGGCGGCGCTCGCCGGTGAAGCCGCCCTTGCCGTCGCCGGGGCGGAGGGTGACCTCCCCGTCGTCCCACACCACGAGGAGGTCGGCCTTGCCGTCGCCGGTGTAGTCGCCGCTCGCCGTGCGCTTGGCGTGCTGCCAGGTCTCGCCGGTGCCGAGCGAGGCGGGCAGCGGGGGCCGCTCGACCACGGCGGCGTCGTTGACGGCGTCGTCGTAGAGCCTGAACACCTCGCCGTCGTAGTACGGCGCGTAGGAGACGGAGTCGGTCGCCCCGCCGCCGCCGACGCCGCCGAGGTTGCCGACGACCTTGCCGGTCCCGGTCCGCTCGTCGTAGTCCATCAGCCACGGGCTGCCGGACGTGCCGCCGTAGAAGCCGCCGCACTCCATGCGCAGCTGCTTGTATCCGGAGAGCCTGGTGGTCTTCACCCGGCACTTGATGGCCTGGTCCCTGGGGGCGTTCCTGGCCGACGGGTAGCCGATGACGGTGACGGCCACCTGGTAACCGGGCGTGCGCGTCAGCGTGTTGGCGCCGGTGACCTGCTCGACCTGCCGGCCCTCCCTGTCGGGCTTGACGGTCGCGAAGGCGAAGTCGAGGTCCGAGCCGGGGCCGCGATCGGTGTGCCGCGGGTCCCTGAAGACCCGGTCGACCGCCCAGATGCCGTGGGGCTGCTGCGCCGGGGTCTTCCCCGTGCGGTACTGGGGCACGAAGGCGTACTTGTCGCCGTTGCCGCAGTGCCCCGCGGTGAGGATGAGGTTGCCCTTGGGACTGTGCACCACGCTGGCCGTGCAGTTGTGCGTGGACATGTCCTTGTCGACGAAGTAGAGGACGCCGATGGTCTTGGAGCCCGCGTAGCCGGTCTCGGCGGTCGGTGCGGCGGGCGCGGCAGCGGTGTACGCGGCCGGGGTGGCGGACACGGGGGTGGAAGCGGCCGGGGTGCTCCCCGCACTCCCCGTCACCGGTTCCGGCGGAGTCGCCGACTCCATGCGGTCGGCGGTCCAGAACCGCTCCGCGGCCGCCGCCCCCCACTTCTCGCCGCTCTCTTTCGGAACGGCCGTGCTTTCACTGTCCTTTGACGCGCCCGGTGGTGGCGTGTCCAGCGTCGCGGCGGAAGCGCCGGCCGCCGATACGGCGAGCAATCCGCCGCCTATCCCCATGGTGAGGGCCCTGGCCCAACGGGAAATGCGCACTCTTGCCTTTCTGCTGGAACACCCGAGGTCGGCGGGTGTCCAGACTCCCCCTGGTTAAGATCGCAAAGAACGGACCCAGCGAACCGGAAATGAACGCCGGCCGGCCGAACCCGAGGACTGCACCTTATGCCACGTAAACTCGCCGCGGCCGCTGGAGCGCTCGCCCTCGCCCTTTCACTGGCGGGAATTCCGAGCGCCGCCGCGGAGGCGGGCGGAAAGGGTCAACTCAGCGTCACACCCGGCTCGGTGGCGCCCGGGGAGAGCGTCACGCTGTCCGTTCTGAACCCGGAACTGATGGACCAGATGGACGACGACCACCGCGTGACCGTCCATTCCGACGCCTTCGCGCGGCCGGTGAAACTGGCCCCTTCCGGAAAGGTCTCCTGGAAGGGCCGGGCCATGGTCCGCTGCGATGCCGAGCCCGGCAGCCACACCCTGCGCTTCGACCAGCCGGTGCCGCCCGACGAGGCGCGGACGAACGGCAGGGTGACGGTCGAGGCGGGCGGCGCGACACCCCGTCCCGAGTGCGCTACGGGGGCCACGGGGTCCACCGGGTCCACGGGCGACGACTGGACCCCGGCGACCGTCACCATCACCGCCGCCGCCCTCTCGGTCATGGCCGGGCTGGCCTTCTTCGCCGTACGCCGCCACCGACGACGCCCCTGATACGCGAAGGGGTGGGGGCCGTGCCGTCGCGAAGCAACGGCACGGCCCCCACCCTCCGGAATACCGGCACCGGCACCGGCGCCCGTCCGGCGCGGCGTTACGCGCCGAGCAGCTTCCGCACCCGCTCGGCGCCCACGGCCAGCAGCAGCGTGGGCAGCCGCGGACCGGTCTCCCGGGTCACGAGCAGCCGGTACAGCAGCGCGAAGAACGTCCGCTGCGCGACCTTGATCTCCGGCGGCAGCTCCTTGGCCGTCGCGTCCGCCGAGAACCCGGCCCGCACCTTCGGCACGCCGTACACCAGGTGCGTGAGGCCGTCCAGGGACCAGTGCGTGTCCAGGCCCTCCAGGAGCAGCCGCAGCGATTCACGCGACTCGTCGTCCAGGGACGACAGCAGCTCGGTGTCGGGCTCGGACCGCACGATCGTGCGCGCGTCCGCCGGGACCTGCGTGGTGATCCAGTTCTCGGCGCGGTCCAGCCGCGGCCGGACCTCGTCGAGCGAGGACAGCGGCGCGGAGGGGTCGAGGTCGCTCAGGATCCGCAGCGTCTGGTCCTCGGCACCGGCGGTGATGTCGGCGACGGAGGCCAGCGTGCGGTACGGCAGCGGCCGCGGGGTGCTGGGCAGCTCGCCCGCGGCGGTGCGCACCGCACGGGAGTGCGCGGACGCGTCGGCGGGCAGCGCGGAGCCGTCGGCGACCTTGGCCTCCAGCTTGTCCCACTCGTCGTAGAGCCGCTGGATCTCCTGGTCGAAGGCGATCTTGAACGACTGGTTGGGCTTGCGGCGCGCGTACAGCCAGCGCAGCAGCGGCGCCTCCATGATCTTCAGGGCATCGGCCGGGGTCGGCACGCCGCCCTTGGAGGACGACATCTTCGCCATACCGCTGATGCCCACGAAGGCGTACATCGGGCCGATCGGCTGCACGCCGTCGAAGATCTGCCGCACGATCTGGCCGCCGACGACGAACGACGAACCGGGCGAGGAGTGGTCCACGCCGCTCGGCTCGAAGACGACGCCCTCGTACGCCCAGCGCATGGGCCAGTCGACCTTCCAGACCAGCTTGCCGCGGTTGAACTCGCTCAGCTTCACGGTCTCGCCGAAGCCGCACGCCGTGCAGGTGTAGACCAGCTCGGTGGACTCGTCGTCGTACGACGTGACCGTGGTCAGGTCCTTCTCGCACTGCCCGCAGAAGGGCTTGTACGGGTAGTACCCGCCGCTGCCGCCGCTGCCGTCGTCCTCGCTCGCCGCGCCGGACCCCTCGGCGGCCTCCAGCTCGGCCTCGTCGACCGGCTTCTGCTGCTGCTTGCCCTTGCCGTTCTGCCCGGCCTTGGCGGGGTCCTTCTTGGTGCGGTACTGGTCGAGGATCGCGTCGATGTCACCGCGGTGCTTCATCGCGTGCAGGATCTGCTCGCGGTAGGCGCCCGAGGTGTACTGCTCGGTCTGGCTGATCCCGTCGTACTCCACGCCCAGCTCGGTGAGCGCCTCGGCCATGGCGGCCTTGAAGTGCTCGGCCCAGTTCGGGTACGCGGAGCCGGCCGGGGCGGGCACGGAGGTGAGGGGCTTGCCGATGTGCTCGGCCCAGGACTCGTCGACGCCGGGGACGCCGGCCGGCACCTTGCGGTAGCGGTCGTAGTCGTCCCAGGAGATCAGGTGGCGGACCTCGTGTCCGCGGCGGCGGATCTCGTCGGCGACCAGGTGCGGGGTCATGACCTCGCGGAGGTTGCCGAGGTGGATCGGGCCCGAGGGGGAGAGGCCGGAGGCGACGACGATCGCCGGTCCGGCGGTGCCGTGCTGTTTCGCGCCCGGGGCACGACGCTCCGACTCGGCGATGACCTCGTCCGCGTAGCGGGAGACCCAGTCGGTGGTATCGGTGCTCTGAGCCACGATCGGCACGCCCTTCTTCTTCTACGTGAGTACGTGAGTACCGCTTGACGCAGCCATTCTCCCAGGTCGCCCCGTAACCGCGAAAACCGCTTTTCACCGCGTGGGATACTCGGCTTCTGTAGCTTCAGCACGCCCAGGCACCCGAGCAGAACGGCACCCATTCATGGCCTCGGTCACGTCCCTCACCGCCTCCGTCCACCAGCGCCTCGCGGACGCCCTCTCGGCTGCCCTGCCGGAGGCCGGTTCCGCGGACCCGCTGCTGCGACGTAGCGACCGGGCCGACTTCCAGGCCAACGGCATCCTGGCGCTCGCCAAGAAGCTCAAGGGCAACCCGCGGGAGCTGGCCACGCAGGTCGTGTCCCGGATCGAGAGCGGCGACCTGCTCGCCGGCATCGAGGTCTCGGGCCCCGGTTTCCTGAACGTGACGGTGACCGACAAGGCGATCGTCGAGACGCTCGCGGCCCGCGCCGCCGACGGCGACCGGCTCGGCGTCCCCCTGAACCCGCACGCGGGCACGACGGTCATCGACTACGCCCAGCCGAACGTGGCCAAGGAGATGCACGTCGGCCACCTGCGGTCGGCCGTCATCGGTGACGCCCTGCGCCACATGCTGGACTTCACGGGCGAGAAGACGATCGGCCGCCACCACATCGGCGACTGGGGCACCCAGTTCGGCATGCTCATCCAGTACCTGATCGAGAATCCCGGCCAGCTGGCCCCGGCCGAGGACGTCGACGGCGAGCAGGCGATGAGCAACCTGAACCGCGTCTACAAGGCGTCGCGCGCGGTGTTCGACGCGGACGAGGAGTTCAAGGACCGGGCGCGCAAGCGGGTCGTCGCCCTCCAGTCCGGCGACAAGGAGACTCTGGAGCTGTGGCAGCGCTTCGTGGACGAGTCGAAGGTCTACTTCTACTCGGTCTTCGAGAAGCTGGACGTGGAGGTCCGCGACGACGAGATCGTCGGCGAGTCCGCGTACAACGACATGATGGCCGAGACGGCGCGGCTCCTTGAGGAGTCGGGTGTCGCGGTCCGCTCGGAGGGCGCGCTCGTCGTGTTCTTCGACGACATCAAGGGCAAGGACGACAAGCCGGTCCCGCTGATCGTGCAGAAGGCCGACGGCGGCTTCGGGTACGCGGCCTCGGACCTCTCGGCGATCCGCGACCGCGTCCTCGGCCTGCACGCCACGACCCTGCTGTACGTGGTGGACGTGCGCCAGTCCCTGCACTTCAAGATGGTCTTCGAGGCGGCCCGCCGGATGGGCTGGCTGAACGACGACGTCACGGCCCACAACATGGGCTACGGCACGGTGCTCGGCGCGGACGGCAAGCCGTTCAAGACCCGCGAGGGCGAGACGGTGCGCCTGGAGGACCTGCTCGACGAGGCGGTGCAGCGCGCCGCCGAGGTCGTACGGGAGAAGGCGCGCGACCTCACCGAGGAGGAGATCCAGGAGCGGGCGTTCCAGGTCGGCATCGGCGCCGTGAAGTACGCGGACCTGTCGACGTCGGCGAACCGCGACTACAAGTTCGACCTCGACCAGATGGTGTCCCTGAACGGCGACACGTCGGTCTACCTCCAGTACGCGTACGCCCGTATCCAGTCGATCCTGCGCAAGGCGGGCGCACAGGCGGGCCCGGTGGCGCACCCGGAGCTCGAACTCGCCCCGGCGGAGCGGGCGCTCGGCCTCCACCTGGACGCGTTCGGTGACACGCTGGCGGAGGCCGCCGCGGAGTACGCCCCGCACAAGCTGGCCGCGTACCTCTACCAGCTGGCGTCGCTGTACACCTCGTTCTACGACAAGTGCCCGGTCCTCAAGGCGGACACCCCGGCCCAGACCGAGAACCGCCTGTTCCTGTGCGACATCACGGCCCGCACACTGCACAAGGGCATGGCTCTGCTGGGGATCAGGACGCCTGAGCGCCTCTGAAGGCGCCGAGCCTGCGGGTCAGATCCGAAGCGCGCCCCGCAGCCGACGCAGCCCCTCGGCGATCTCGTCGGGGGCCTGCGTCACAAAGCACAGCCGCAACGTAGAAACATCCGGCGCCCCCGCAAAGAACGGCGCCCCCGGCACATACGCCACGTCGTGCGCGACGACACCCCCCAGCAACGCCCCCGTGTCGTACCCCTCAGGCAGCTTCGCCCACACGAACATCCCGCCCTCGGGCCGAACCCAGCCGGACCCTTCCGGCAACGCCTCCCCGATCCCGGAAAGCATCGCGTCCCGCCGCTCGCGGTAGATCCCCGCCACCCGGGCGATATGCCCATCAAGATCGCGTTCCGCGAGATACCGCGCAGCGGCCAGCTGATTGACGGTCGGCGTATGCAGATCCGCCGCCTGCTTGGCCACCGCACAGGCCCGCAGCAGCGCGCCCGGCGCCCGCAGCCAGCCGAGCCGCAGCCCCGGCGCCATGACCTTGGAGAAGCTCCCGAGCAGGACCGTGCGCTCCTCGGCCCCCGGGTACGTGGCGATCCACGGCACCCGCTCCCCCTCGAACCGCAGCTCCCCGTAAGGGTCGTCCTCCACGATCCACACCCCGCGCCGCTCGGCGATCCCGGCGACCGCGGCGCGCCGCCCCGCGGGCAGCGTGCGGCCGGTCGGGTTCTGGAAGGTGGGCACGGTGTAGAGCAGCTTCGGCCGGTGCAGGGCGACGAGTTCGTCGAGGGCGGCGGGGTCCATGCCGAACTCGTCGCAGGGCACCGGCACCACGCGCGCGCCCGCGAAGGCGAAGGCCTGGAGCGCCGCCAGGTAGCAGGGGTCCTCGACGAGGACGGTGTCGCCGGGCTCCACCAGCGCGGTCGCGAGGAGCGAGAGGCCCTGCTGCGATCCCGTGGTGATCAGCACGTCGTCGGGGGCGGTCGCGAGCCCGCGCGCGGAGGTGCGCGCGGCTATGGCGGTGCGCAGGGCGGGCTCGCCCTCGGTCGTCGAGTACTGGAGCGCCCGCTGGGGCATCTCGGTGAGGACCGCGCGGAAGGCGGCCGCTATGCCCTCGCTGTCGAAGAGGCCGGGGGCGGGCAGGCCGCCCGCGAAGTTGATGACCTCGGGCCGCGCGGTGACCGCGAGGATGTCCCGTACCGGCGAGCCTCCGACCCCGGCGGCGCGCGCGGCGAGCGGCGGCATGGGGGCGGCGGCGCGGGCTGGCTCGGTGACGGTCATGGCGGCGGGCTCCTTCGGCTGGGACGGCTCTGCCCGCACCCTAAGCCTTTTCCGTGACAGTTCAACTGTCCAGCTGCCGGTACCACTTCGAGCTGCCGGGCGGCCAGCCGTACGAGGGGCGCTCCTCCCGGCCGCTGGTGCGGAACGGCTTGCCCTGGTCGTCGATGCGCAGCGTGCCGTGCCGTTTGCCGCTCGACCACTCCAGCTCCAGGTACCAGCGGACGTCGTGGGACGCGGTGTGCGCCTTGATGTAGAAGACCTCGGGGTCGTTCTCGCTCACCTTGTACGGGAAGTCCCGCTGGCCCCCCTTGGGTGTGGTGCGCGGCGCGTTGTCGTCGAGGTCGACGCCGAAGGACTTGGTGTTCACCTTGCCGCCGCAGCCGGTCTCCATCGCGTAGTCGTTCCAGGCCAGCGGCGCGCTGGTGCTCTGCACACGGACGTCCATGTCCTGGAGGACGACGGTCTCCTCGCCGATGCCCTGCACGGTGACCTCGATGAACTGCTCGCCGGACGAGACGGCGCCGAGGTCGGCCACCCAGGCGGGCGCGTCCTGCTCGGACGGCGGCTGCGGCACCTCGTTGGCCTTGCGGTTGACCAGGAAGTGCTGGGTGCAGGCGTCTTCGTAGACATACGGGCGGGTGCGTGTCGTCAGCGGTTCGACGAGGTCGTCGCTCGCGGAGCCCCCGGCGGAGGAGGTCTCGTTGCCGCCGCGTCCGCCGCCGCCGGCCCGGGGCACGCCCAATTTGGGGCTGCCCTTCCTGAAGGGCGACGCGGACGGATCGCCCTCCTTCTTCGTGCTCTTGCCGTCACTCCGGTCCTTGTCTTCCTCGCCCTCGCCGTCCCCGCCGTCCGGGGACGCGCTCGGGTGGGCCGGGGCGGCGGCCTTGTCGTTCCGCTTGTGCCCGCCGTCGTCGTCGCCGTTCATGGCGAGGGCCACGGAGCCGACCGCGATGACGGCGACCCCGGCGGCCGCGGAGACCAGCGTGACCAGGCGCCGCCTTCCCGCTCCGAGAAAGCTGTGGGCAACAGCGGCTTCAGCCTCCGGACCCTGACCCGCTCCAGCCCCCGTTCCCGCTTCCGGTTCCGGTTCCGGTTCCGGTTCCGGTTCCGGTCCTGGCTCCGGCCGGGGCTCGGCCTTCTGCCCCCTCGCCGCGTCCGCGAGGATCCACCGCCGATGCACTTCGACGAGTTCCTCGGGCGACGCCTTGCAGAGCCGGGCGAACCGCTCCACGGGGGCGAAGTCCACCGGCACCGCGTCGCCGTTGCAGTACCGGTGCAGGGTGGACGTACTCATGTGGAGCCGCTTGGCCAGCACCCCGTAGCTGAGCCCCGACCGCTCCTTCAGCTCCCGCAGCAGCTCCGCGAGAGACGCCATCGCCACCCTCCACCCTTCTCTCCAGACGGTCCACGGGCACCGCGCGCGGCAACACCCGTGGCACAGACGACGATTAAGCACAGCACGGTTCCGCATCCCGCCACCAACCGGCACACCGCCGCCTTTTCCGATTCGGCCCACACACCGTTCGGTAAGTACCGCACTAATTAGTCAGTACTTGTCGCGTCCCAAGGGCAGCCCGAGGATCGAGGTGTACGCGGAAAACACGCCACGCCTCCCGAGGAGCCGTCATGCCCGAGAAGAACAATTCCGTAGCCGTACTGGGCCTCGGCCTCATGGGTACGGCCCTGGCCTCCGCTCTGCTCAAGGCGGGCCATGACACCACCGTATGGAACCGCACCGCGGCCAAGACAGGCCCCTTGGCCGCCCAGGGCGCGAGACCCGCCGAGACCGTCACGGAAGCCGTCGAGGCCGCCCCCCTCGTCATCGTCTGCCTCACGAGCAACGACCGCGTCCGCGCCCTTCTGGAGCCCGAGGCGCCCGCCCTCGCCGGCCGCACCCTCGTGAACCTCACGAACGGAACCCCCGGCCAGGCACGGGAGTTGGCGGACTGGGCGACCGAGCACGGCATCGCGTACATCGACGGCGGCATCATGGCCGTCCCGCAGATGATCGCCACGCCCGGCGCGTACATCCTCTACAGCGGCACCGACGAGCAGGCGTACGCGACGCACCGGCCCACGCTCGCGGCCCTCGCGGAGACCAAGTGGGTCGGCAAGGACCCGGGCGCCGCCGCCCTGTACGACCTGTCCCTGCTCACCGGCATGTACGGCATGGTGATGGGCGTCGCCCAGGCGTACGCCCTGATCGGCAGCGCAGGCGTACCGGCCCGCGAGTTCGCGCCCCTGCTCAAGGACTGGGTCCACGCGATGACGGCCGGCCTCGTGCCCGGCATGGCCGAGGCGCTGGACTCCGGGCGGCACCTCACGGACGTGTCGTCCCTGGCGGTCAACCAGGCCGCGCTTCCGAACTTCCTGGACGCCTTCACCCAACAGGGCCTGAGCACCGAGCTGTTCGAGCCGCTCCAGACCCTCCTGGACCGAGCGGTCGACGAGGGATACGCGGCCGACGGCCTCTCCCGCCTCGCCACCCTGATCAAGAAGGACCGGATAGCGGCCAAGAAGGACTGACAACCACAACCGAGGGGGCGCTGCGGTCGTATGGAGGGACCTGTCCGACTGGATTTCTATTAACCCCAACGGGTGGCCGGAATTCAGATAGTCGGCGGCGGTCCACAAGAATGTCGAGCCTCACGGCCGTTGGAGGTCTCGTGTCCCGTTCCGCCCCGCCCCCGCCGAACATGACCACTCTGGGGTGCGCCCTCTTCGCGACCCGCTGGCTCCAAGCGCCCCTGTATTTCGGCCTGGTGGCCGCGCAGGGCGTGTACGTCTACAAGTTCTTCAACGAGCTGTGGCACCTCATCCACCACGTCATCAGCGGCCGGGCGGACGAGACGCACGTCATGCTCGCCGTGCTCAAGCTCGTCGACGTGGTGATGATCGCCAATCTGCTGATCATGGTGATCGTCGGGGGGTACGAGACCTTCGTCTCGCGGATCGGCCTCCAGGGCCACCGCGACCAGCCCGAGTGGCTTTCGCACGTCAATTCCAACGTGCTGAAGGTCAAGCTGGCCACCGCGATCGTGGGGATCTCGTCGGTACACCTGCTCCAGATGTTCGTCGACGTGCACCACACGCCCCGGCACGACCTCATGTGGGGGACGGTCATCCACATGGCGTTCATCGCCTCCGCGGCCATCCTCGCCTACATGTCCGGGCCCATGGCGGCGCACGAGACCCGTGCGCGCACCGCGGGCGCGGGCTCCCGGCCCGCGGCCGTCCCCGCCCAGCGGGATCCCGGGGCGGGCGAGGCGGCGGGTCCCGCGTCCGGCGCCGAGGAACGCATCGAGGCCGCCGGGTTCCCGGCCAGGAAGGTCCTCGAACTGTTCGACGAGGGGCATCTGCGGGCGCCCGAGCCGGGGGTGATCACCCGGCTGGGAAAGGTCGACTTCGTCACCCGCAAGGCGAACGTGGTACTGCTCGGCGGCCCCGGCACGGGCAAGACGCATCTGGCGGTCGCCCTGGGCGTACGGGCCTGCCAGGCCGGCCACCAGGTGCTGTTCGCGACCGCTGCCGAGTGGGGCGCCCGGCTCGCGGACGCCAAGGCCGCGGGGCGGCTGCGCGAGGAGCTGGCCGGGCTCGACGCGTACCCGGTGCTCGTCGTGGACGAGGTCGGCTACGTGCCCCTCGACCCCGAGGCCGCCCGCCTCCTCTTCCAGCTCGTCTCGCACCGCTACGAACGGGCCTCGCTGATCGTCACCAGCAACCGCCCGCTGGGCCGCTGGGACGAGGCGTTCGGCGACAGCGCGACGGCGTCCGCGACGGTGGACCGGCTGGCCCATCACGCGGAGGTCATCACGCTCGACGCCGACAGCTACCGCACGCGCCGCCTGGACGGCGCGTCCACCACGGGCTGGGCCTAGCCCGGCCCGGCTAGGCGACTAGGGGCCTGGACGCCTAGGGGACGAGCACCACCTTCCCCGTGGTCTCCCGCCGCTCCATCGCCGCATGCGCCTGCGCCGCCCGCGCCAGCGGGAACGCCTGCCACGAGGGCACCAACTCCCCCTTGGCGGCGGCCTCCAGAGCCTCCCGCTCCCGCGCGGGCCGCTCCTCGGGGTGTCCGATCAACTCCATGAGGGCATTGGCGTACGAGATGCCCCGCCCGGCAAGGACCTGCGGCGTCGGCTCGAAGGCCTCCTGCGAGGACCAGCCGATGACGACGTACCGCCCGCCCCGCCCGATCAACTCGAAGGCGGCCGCGGCCTTTTCGCCCCCGACGCCGTCCAGGACGGCGGTGACCGGCCGCCCCCCGAGCCGTTCGCGGACGGAGTCGGCCCACCCGGGCACGTTGTAGTCCACGGCGACATCGGCGCCGAGCGCCCGCACCGCGTCGACCTTGCCGGGTCCGCCCGCCGCGCCGACGACCGTCGCGCCGATGGCGTGCGCGTACTGCACGACGAGCCGCCCCACTCCCCCGGCGGCGGACGTCACCAACACCACGTCGTCCGGCCGCAGTCGGGCGACCCCGAGCAGCCCCATGGTGGTGGCGCCGGTCATCACCATGGTCACGGCGTCCTCGAAACCGAGCCCGTCCGGGACGGCGTGCAGCTCGTCGACGGCGGCGACCGCCAGATCGGCGTACCCGCCGGGCGCCCCGTGCGAGGTCACGACGGGCCGGCCGAGCCAGGAGGCGTCCACGCCGGGGCCGACCGCGTCGACGACGCCCGCGACCTCTCCGCCGAGGACCGCGGGCAGTTCGGGCAGCGGCGGCGCCTTGTCCGAGGCCTCACCGGCCCGCATCACGGTCTCCACGAAGTGCGCCCCGGCCGCCCGTACGGCGATCCGCACCTGGCCGGGGCCCGCGACGGGGTCCGGCCAGGTCTCGTACCGCAGGTTCTCGGCGGGTCCGAACTCATGCAGAACAACGGCGCGCATCATGCCCTCCTCGGACCGGTCCTCCGTGGACCGCTTGCACACCACTCTGCGACCTCAACCGAAGTTGAGGTCAAGCCCCGACCGGCCCGGGGCCGCAGCCGGGGTCACAGCTGCCGCGCCACCTCGGTGGCCCAGTACGTGAGGATCATGTTGGCGCCCGCGCGCTTGATCCCCGTGAGGGACTCCATGATCGCCTTGTCCCGGTCGATCCAGCCGCGCTCGGCGGCGGCCTCGATCATCGCGTACTCACCGCTGATCTGGTACGCCGCCACCGGCACGTCCACCGCGTCGGCGACCTTCGCGAGGATGTCGAGGTAGGGCCCGGCGGGCTTCACCATCACCATGTCGGCGCCCTCGTCCAGATCGAGCGCCAGCTCCCGCAGGGACTCCCGGGCGTTGGCCGGGTCCTGCTGGTACGTCTTGCGGTCGCCCTTCAGCGACGAGCCGACCGCCTCGCGGAAGGGGCCGAAGAACGCCGAGGAGTACTTCACGGTGTAGGCGAGGATCGACACGTCCTCGTGGCCGACCTGGTCCAACGCGTCGCGGACGACGCCGATCTGACCGTCCATCATGCCGCTCGGGCCGACCACATGGGCGCCCGCGTCGGCCTGGACCTGGGCCATCTCCGCGTACCGCTCAAGGGTCGCGTCGTTGTCGACGCGACCCTCGGAGTCCAGCACCCCGCAGTGCCCGTGGTCGGTGAACTCGTCCAGGCACAGGTCGGACATGACGATGAGGTCGTCGCCGACCTCGGAACGCACGTCCCGCAGGGCGAGCTGCAAGATCCCGTCGGGGTCGGTGCCCACCGTCCCGGCGGCGTCCTTCTTCGACTCCTCCGGCACCCCGAAGAGCATGATCCCGGAGACCCCGGCCTCCAGCGCCTCGACGGCCGCCTTCTTCAAAGTGTCGCGGGTGTGCTGGAAGACGCCGGGCATGGAGCCGATCGCCACCGGCTCGCTGATCCCCTCGCGCACGAACGCGGGCAGGATCAGATCGGCCGGATGCAGCCGCGTCTCGGCGACCATGCGCCGCATGGCCGGAGTCGTCCGCAGCCGCCGCGGCCGCGTACCGGGGAAAGATCCGTACTTCGTCACTGACGTCACCTGGATTCGTACGCTGCTGTCGTTGTGGGCGGGCCGGGAAGCCCGCCCACAAGAACCTACGGCGCGGTGCGTCGCCGACGCGAACCGGGCCGACGCTCGCTCGGCCGCGTCACGGGGTCCCCGGCGTCCAGCGCCGCGGCCCGCCGCTGCGAACCGAAGTCGGCCAGCGCCTGGGCCAGCTTGTGCACCGAGGGCTCCGGAGCCATCACGTCCACCCGCAGCCCGTGCTCCTCCGCCGTCTTCGCGGTGGCGGGGCCGATACACGCGATGACCGTCACGTTGTGCGGCTTGCCCGCGATGCCGACGAGGTTGCGCACGGTCGAGGAGGACGTGAAGAGCACGGCGTCGAAACCGCCGCCCTTGATGGCCTCCCGCGTCTCTGCCGGCGGCGGCGAGGCGCGCACGGTCCGGTAGGCCGTGACGTCGTCGACCTCCCAGCCCAGGTCGATGAGACCGGCGACCAGCGTCTCCGTGGCGATGTCGGCCCGCGGCAGGAAGACGCGGTCGATCGGGTCGAAGACCGGGTCGTAGGGCGGCCAGTCCTCCAGGAGGCCCGCGGCCGACTGCTCACCGCTCGGCACCAGGTCGGGCTTGACGCCGAAGGCGATCAGCGCGGCGGCCGTCTGCTCACCGACGGCCGCGACCTTGATCCCGGCGAAGGCACGCGCGTCGAGCCCGTACTCCTCGAACTTCTCCCGCACCGCCTTCACCGCGTTGACGGACGTGAAGGCGATCCACTCGTACCGCCCGGTGACCAGGCCCTTGACCGCGCGCTCCATCTGCTGGGGCGTGCGCGGCGGCTCGACCGCGATGGTCGGCACCTCGTGCGGCACCGCGCCGTAGGAGCGCAGCTGGTCGGAGAGCGAGGCCGCCTGCTCCTTCGTACGCGGGACGAGCACGCGCCAGCCGAAGAGGGGCTTCGACTCGAACCACGACAGCTGGTCGCGCTGGGCGGCGGCGGAGCGCTCGCCGACCACGGCTATGACGGGCTGCCCCCCGTCGGGCGAGGGCAGCACCTTCGCCTGCTTGAGGACCTGCGCGATGGTGCCGAGCGTCGCGTTCCAGGTGCGCTGGCGCGTCGTCGTACCGGCGATGGTCACCGTCATCGGGGTGTCCGGCTTGCGGCCCGCGGCCACCAGCTCGCCCGCGGCCGCCGCGACGGAGTCGAGCGACGTGGAGACCACCGCGGTCCCGTCGGACGCGCCGACCTCGCTCCAGCAGCGGTCGGACGCCGTACGGGCGTCGACGAAGCGGACGTCCGCGCCCTGCGAGTCCCGCAGCGGCACACCGGCGTACGCGGGCACACCGACCGCGGCCGCGATGCCCGGCACGACCTCGAAGGAGATGCCCTCGGCGGCGCAGGCGAGCATCTCCTGCGCCGCGTCCGTGTCGAGGCCGGGGTCGCCGCTGACCGCGCGCACGACCCGCTTGCCGCCCCTCGCGGCCTCCATGACAAGATTGGCGGCGACTCGGATCGTCGTCGTGTCCGCGGTTGCTGACGTGTCGTCAGTGGTCGGCGGCAGGGGTGTGTCCACACCTCCCTTGGCATGCACACGGACGACGTCGAGCACATCAGGCTCGGCGATCAGCACATCCGCTCGGGCCAGCGCCTCGACGGCGCGCAGGGTCAGCAGTCCCGGATCTCCGGGTCCGGCACCCAGGAAGGTGACGTGCCCGTGTGCGGGAATGCCGGGAAGGTTCGAGGTGGGGCTCAAAGTGCTCGCTCCCCCATCAGACCGGCCGCGCCCTTGGCGAGCATCTCGACCGCGAGTTCACGGCCAAGCGCCATGGCTTGCGTCTCCGTCTCGGGCACGGGACCGGTGGTGGACAGCTGCACCAGCGTCGAGCCGTCGGTCGTACCGACGACACCGCGCAGGCGCATTTCCTTGACAATCTGCCCGTCGGCCAGCAAGTCGGCCAACGCACCCACAGGTGCGCTGCAACCGGCTTCCAGGGCGGCGAGCAGGGACCGCTCGGCGGTCACGGCGGCCCGGGTGTACGGGTCGTCGAGCTCGGCGAGCGCGGCGGCGAGTGACGCGTTGTGCGCGGCACACTCGATCGCCAGTGCCCCCTGGCCGGGGGCGGGCAGAACGGTGTCGACCGACAGGAAGTCGGTCACCTCGCCGGTCCGGCCGATGCGGCTCAGTCCGGCGGCGGCGAGCACGACGGCGTCGAGCTCCCCCTTGTGCACGTATCCGATGCGGGTGTCGATGTTCCCGCGGATCGGCACGGTCTGGATGGTCATGCCGTGGCTGCGCGCGTAGGCGTTCAGCTGCGCCATGCGGCGCGGCGAGCCGGTGCCGACCCGAGCGCCGTCGGGCAGCTCGGCGAAGGTCAGCCCGTCGCGGGCGATCAGGACGTCGCGGGGGTCCTCGCGCTCCGGCACGGCGGCGAGGACGAGTTCCTCGGGCTGCGCGGTGGGCAGGTCCTTGAGCGAGTGCACGGCGAAGTCGACCTCGCCCCGGACCAGCGCCTCGCGCAGGGCGGCGACGAAGACGCCGGTGCCGCCGATCTGCGCCAGGTGCTCGCGCGAGATGTCGCCGTACGTCGTGATCTCCACGAGTTCGACGGGGCGGCCGGTCAACTGCCGCACCTTTTCGGCCACTTGGCCCGACTGGGCCATGGCCAGCTTGCTGCGCCTGGTCCCGAGCCTCAGAGCCCTCTCGGTCATGCCCGGCCTCTATTCGGGTCGTCGTTCTCGTTGTTCACGTGGTCGGCGTTCGGGCGGTCCGCGGTCAGGTGGTCGGCCCTGCTGACCGCCGCGACCGTCTGCGGGTCGAGGTCGAAGAGCGTGCGCAGCGCGTCCGCGTACCCGGCGCCGCCCGGCTCGCTCGCCAGCTGCTTGACCCGCACCGTCGGCGCGTGCAGCAGTTTGTCCACGACGCGGCGCACGGTCTGCGTGATCTCCGCGCGCTGCTTGTCCCCGAGGCCCGGCAGCCGTCCGTCGAGCCGCGCGATCTCGCTCGCCACCACATCGGCGGCCATGGTGCGCAGGGCGACCACGGTAGGCGTGATGTGCGCGGCGCGCTGCGCGGCACCGAAGGCGGCGACCTCGTCGGAGACGATGCCGCGCACCTGCTCGACGTCCGCGGCCATCGGGGCGTCGGCGGAGGCCTCGGCCAGCGACTCGATGTCGACAAGACGTACGCCGGGGATGCGGTGCACGGCGGCGTCGATGTCGCGGGGCATGGCGAGGTCGAGCAGGGCCAGCACGGCCGGGCGGGCCGCACTCGCCGACGGGAGGGGCCTGCGCCGCTCGGGCAGCCTGCCCGAGACGCGCGCGGCCGCCACCAGCGCGGCGATGGCGTCCGCCTCGGCCTGCGGGTCGGCCTTCTCCTCGCGGCGCTCGGCCGGGGCGTTGTCCACCCAGGCGGCGTGCTGCTCCAGGGACGCGGCGTCCATCCCGGCGACGGCGGCCTCACCGGCGACGGAGAAGCCGCGCGGCGCGGAGAGGTCGACGGGGCAGCCCTCGTCGGCCACGGTCGGCTGCGACGCGGTCTGGCCCGCCGAGCCGTTCCTGGCCTGCGCGGGGAGGTCACCCGCCCAGGCGCCCGCGGGCAGGCGCCCCTCGACGGCCGCGGCGACCGCGTCCGCCGTCAGCACCAGACCGGTGGCGCCCGTGCAGGACACCGCCACATCGGCACGTGTCAGTTCGTGGGCCACCTGGTCCATGGGCACGGCTCGCGCGCTCACGCCCGCGTCGCCCTGCTCCCCCAGGATGGCCGCGAGCCGCTCGGCGCGCTCCAGCGTGCGGTTGGCGACCACGACCTCCTCGACCCCGGCCCGCGCGAGCGTCGCCGCGGCGAGCGAGGACATGGAGCCCGCGCCGATGACCAGGGCCCGCTTGCCCTTGGCCCAGGTCTCGACCGGCTCGCGCACGGCGAGCTGTTCGAGGCCGAAGGTGACGAGCGACTGCCCGGCCCGGTCGATCCCGGTCTCGGAGTGCGCGCGCTTGCCGACCCTGAGGGCCTGCTGGAACAGGTCGTTGAGGAGCCGGCCCGCGGTGTGCAGCTCCTGCGCACGCGCGAGGGCGTCCTTGATCTGCCCGAGGATCTGCCCCTCGCCGACGACCATCGAGTCGAGGCCGCACGCCACCGAGAAGAGGTGATGGACGGCCCGGTCCTCGTAGTGGACGTACAGATAAGGAGTCAGCTCGTCCAGGCCCACCCCGCTGTGCTGCGCGAGCAGCGTCGACAGCTCGGCGACACCCGCGTGGAACTTGTCGACGTCCGCGTACAGCTCGATGCGGTTGCAGGTGGCGAGCACGGCCGCCTCGGCCGCGGGCTCGGCGGCCACCGAGTCCTGCAACAGCTTCGCCTGCGTGTCCGCGGGCAGCGCGGCGCGCTCCAGGACGCTCACCGGAGCGCTGCGATGGCTCAGCCCTACGACCAGGAGACTCATGCCGGCATCACGGCGGGGACGTCCCCGTCGGGTCCCTTGCGGTGCGGCTTGGCCGCGACGGGCGGCGCGACACCGTCCGCGGCGGCCTCCTCACCGGCCTTGCGTTGCTCGTGGAAGGCGAGGATCTGCAACTCGATGGAGAGGTCGACCTTGCGTACGTCGACGCCGTCCGGCACGGAGAGCACGGTCGGCGCGAAGTTCAGGATGGAGGTCACACCCGCGGCGACGAGCCGCTCGCAGACCTGCTGGGCCGCCCCGGCCGGGGTGGCGATGACACCGATCGAGACGCCGTTGTCCTCGATGATCCGCTCAAGGTCGTCGGTGTGCTGCACGGGCATGCCGGCGACGGGCTTTCCGGCCATTGCCGGATCGGCGTCGATCAGCGCCGCGACACGGAAACCACGCGAGGCGAACCCGCCGTAGTTGGCCAGGGCGGCGCCGAGGTTGCCGATGCCGACGATGACAACAGGCCAATCCTGCGTCAGGCCGAGTTCACGGGAGATCTGGTACACGAGATACTCGACGTCGTAGCCGACGCCTCGCGTCCCGTACGAACCGAGGTACGAGAAGTCCTTGCGCAGCTTCGCGGAGTTGACCCCCGCGGCGGCCGCGAGCTCCTCGGAGGAGACCGTGGGCACCGAGCGCTCCGACAGTGCGGTGAGGGCTCGGAGGTACAGCGGAAGCCTGGCGACAGTGGCCTCGGGAATCCCTCGGCTGCGGGTCGCCGGTCGGTGAGTTCGGCCAGTTGCCACGGTGCTCCTGCGGGTAGAGCGGGGCTGTAGGCGGTCACTCGTCCCCAGACCGCCCCGTCGACAGCAGGCTATGTCTTTGTGAACGCGTGCACAAAGATTGTGTCCGATTTGCCCGGCCAACGTGACCGGGGTCACGCGCCCCCGGCGCACGATCGTGGAACCGAAGCGCGGGCGGCGCCGTTGCTTATTGGATGGGGGCAAAACCGCACACTCTCCCTCACGATCATCGCCCCCGAGACCAAAACCGCCCCAAAGCGTAAACGACTTCGGGGCCAGTTTGGACTACCCGGTCAGTAACTTCAGACGGTCAGCCGGCCAGCTCGCGCCGCAGCCGGGCCTCGTCCACGCGCCAGAAGGTGTGCTGCTCCCCGTCCACCAGGACGACCGGGATCTGCTCCCAGTAGGCCCGGTGCAGTTCCTCGTCCTGAGTGATGTCCTTCTTCTCCCACGCGGCCCCCAGCTCCCCGCAGACCTTCTCGATCACCAGCTGTGCGTCATCACACAGATGACAGCCCGGCTTCCCGATCAGGGTGACCGTGCGATCCGCGGGCTTCTTCTTCTCCGTACGACGAAAAATCGGGCTCATGCCCCCATTCTCGCCCCGCCGACGCGCCCGGCGGCCGCACCGGACCCACGCCGTTTAACGGCCCGGCCGCGAAGAGTTCACAGGGCGGCATCCCACCGACTCCGGAACCACCGAACGAACTAGCTATGCTCACGGCATGGCCGCTCTCGGATGGCTCACCCCCCGTAGGCGCTCCGCCACGGCGCGGAGCGTGTTGGCAGGCGAGGCCTCGGCCGAGGCCGCCCGCAAATCCTCCCAGGAGCTGGAGGAACTCACCGGGCGGACCGTGCCCGAGGAAGGCCCCGGCGAACCGGAGTTCCCCGTCGTCGGCGACGTGGAGGCCGCCGCCTTCTTCGACCTCGACAACACCGTGATGCAGGGCGCCGCGATCTTCCACTTCGGCCGCGGCCTGTACAAGCGGAAGTTCTTCGAGCGCCAGGAACTGGTCCGATTCGCCTGGCAGCAGGCGTGGTTCAGGCTCGCGGGCGTCGAGGACCCCGAGCACATGCAGGACGCCCGCGACAGCGCCCTGTCCATCGTCAAGGGCCACCGCGTCGCCGAGCTGATGACCATCGGCGAGGAGATCTACGACGAGTACATGGCCGAGCGCATCTGGCCGGGCACCCGCGCCCTCGCCCAGGCCCACCTCGACGCGGGCCAGAAGGTCTGGCTGGTCACCGCCGCCCCGGTGGAGATCGCCACGGTCATCGCCCGCCGCCTCGGCCTGACCGGCGCCCTCGGCACCGTCGCCGAGTCCATCGGCGGCGTCTACACCGGCAAGCTCGTCGGTGAGCCCCTGCACGGCCCCGCCAAGGCCGAGGCCGTCCGCGCCCTGGCCGCCGCCGAGGGCCTGGACCTCGGCCGCTGCGCCGCGTACAGCGACTCGCACAACGACATCCCGATGCTCTCGCTCGTCGGGCACCCGTACGCGATCAACCCCGACGCCAAGCTGCGCAAGCACGCCCGCGAGCGGGACTGGCGGCTGCGCGACTACCGCACCGGCCGCAAGGCGGCGAAGGTCGGCATCCCCGCCGCGGCGGGCGTCGGCGCGCTCGCGGGCGGCACGGCCGCGGCGATCGCCCTGCACCGCCGCCGCCACTGACTCACCGTCACCGGCCCCCGCCCGTAACGCCGCCGGTCACCGCGCATTCCCCCGCTCCTACCCCGCCCCGCCTCCGGCCAGTCCCGCGGGTTGAACTCGGGCACAACACGCCCCGCGTGGCGACGGAATGTGAACCGTTCCGATCAACAAGCGCTCACTCTCTGATACTTGAAGCGCCTCCAATCGGTTACAGAAGCGACGTAATCGATGATTTGAGCAACTGGGTGTAGCACTGCCTGTACGAAGCGTTATTCTCCTCAAACGCATGAGGGACCCCGCGCGTCGCTACGACGAGTGAACGGTTCCGTACTGCACGTGATGGAAGCTCTGCCTCTGGGAGTCCCGTGTACCCACACGTCGGGGTTGACGCCTCGGGCCTGGCTACGCTGCGCGCAACGGTCATCGACCGCTTGCGCGGCTTCGTCCCCACCGCGTACGCCGTCCCCGCCGTCCCCGTCTTCGCCGTCCCCGCACCCGCCGGGCCGTGCTATGCCCTGGCGGACGGCGGTGCGGCAGTCGGCAGACGGTCCCGCTCCGGCGCCGCCGCCTCTACGCCCACCCCCCGCCGTCCCGCCGCCGACAGTGACAGCGCCCGCATGATGGACCTGGTCGAGCGCGCCCAGGCCGGCGAGTCGGACGCCTTCGGCCGCCTCTACGACCAGTACAGCGACACGGTCTACCGCTACATCTACTACCGCGTCGGCGGCAAGGCGACCGCCGAGGACCTCACCAGCGAGACCTTTCTGCGCGCCCTGCGCCGCATCGGCACCTTCACCTGGCAGGGTCGTGACTTCGGCGCCTGGCTGGTCACGATCGCTCGCAACCTGGTCGCCGACCACTTCAAGTCGAGCCGCTTCCGTCTCGAAGTGACCACCGGCGAAATGCTCGACGCCAATGAGGTCGAGCGCAGCCCCGAGGACTCCGTCCTGGAGTCCCTGTCGAACGCGGCACTGCTCGAAGCCGTCCGCCGCCTCAACCCCCAGCAGCAGGAGTGCGTGACCCTGCGGTTCCTCCAAGGTCTCTCCGTCGCCGAGACCGCTCGCGTCATGGGCAAGAACGAAGGCGCGATCAAAACCCTCCAGTACCGGGCGGTGCGCACTCTCGCCCGCCTCCTCCCGGACGACGCGCGCTAGCCCTCCGTAGCGCTCAACTCACCTTCCGTGGCGGCCAGATGGCCGCCACGGCCCCTCGCCGATTCTTCGCGGTCCGATCATCCTCCGTCCGTAACCCAAGTGCCGCGACGCTCGTTGTGCGGGATGCAGGCTCCCTGTGGTCGCCACCCGAACACCCACGCTCACCCGATCGTGTGGAACCGTTCAGGGCAGGCAACCCTCAGGACCCCCTGGGGAGTCGACCGTCATGACGAGAGGAGGTGCCGCCAGTGATCGCGAACGTATCGGCCCACCGGCGGGCGAACGCCTTCGCCCAGGCCCTGGAGGAGCATTCCGACCAGGACCCGGCGGCCGAGCAGTCCGAGCAGTCCGAGGACTCCGCGTCCACCGCGCCCGCGGCCGCATCCGTGGAGTCCCCCGAAACCACCGTGGCCCGCGCCGAGCCGACCGAGCAGGGCCGCATGCTGGCCCTGGCGGACAGCCTCGACGCGCTGCCCAAACCCGCCCTCGACCCCGAGGTCAAGGTCGTTCAGCGCGCCCAGCTCGTGGCCGCGATGGAAGCCATGTTCCTCGAGGGCAGCAGTGCCTCGGTGCCCGAACAGCGCTCCCGCAAGGGCGCCCACCGAGCGGGCCCGCTGCACAAGCTGCGGCCCCGCTCCCGCCTCTCCAAGGGCATCGCGGCGGGCGGCCTCACCGTCGGCGTCGCGGCCGGTGCCTTCGGCGGAGTCGCCGCCGCCAGCTCGGACGCCCTCCCGGGCGACTCGCTGTACGGCCTCAAGCGCGGCATGGAGGACCTCAAGCTGGGCATGGCCGACGGCGACGCGGACCGCGGCCAGATCTACCTCGACCAGGCCTCCACCCGGCTGAACGAGGCCCGCAGGCTCATGGAGCGCGGCCGCACCGGCCCGCTCGACCACGAGTCCGTCGGCGAGGTCAGGCGCGCCCTCTCCGGCATGCGGCACGACGCCACCGAGGGCCACCGCCTCCTCCTTGAGGCGTATGAGCGGGACGGCTCGCTCGGCCCGATCCAGGCGCTGTCCGCGTTCTCCCGGTCGCACCGCGAGAGTTGGAGCGACCTCCAGGACCGCCTGCCGGTCCAGCTGGGTGACGTGGGCGCGCAGGTGGACTCGGTCTTCGACGCCATAGACGAAGAGGTCGAGCCGCTGCGCGCGCTGCTGCCGCGCGCGCCCGAGAAGGGCGGCCCGTCCGGCCGCGCCCCGCAGAGCCCCACCGGCTCCGACGGCACGGACGGACGCTCCTCCACCCCATCGGGCAGCGGCGGCGGACACCGCGGCGACCCCGGCGGCGCCGGAAAGCCCAGACCCTCCTCGCCGCACAGCCCGGACGATGACGTCCTCGGCGGCAGCGTCGGCGATCTCCTCGACCCGCCCGCCGACAGGAAGACGCCTCCGGCCCCGTCGGACGGCAAGAGCAAGCCCGGCAAGACCCGCCCCTCGGCCAAGCCGGACGTCACCCTGCCCCCGCTCCTGCCCGGCCTGCTCCCGGAGCTCGGCATCGACGAGGGGGACGCAAGGTAACCCTCGTCAGTACGTGATGGGGGCGCCCTCCACATCAGGAGGGCGCCCCCATCACGTACGTACGCAGGAAACCCCACGCGTCAGAAGAGCTCTCAGAAGAACACGGACCGCCGCTGCACCAGCAGCTTGTACAGCGAGTGCTGTATCTGCTCCCGCACCTGGTCGGTCAGGTTGAACATCAGCATCGGGTCCTCCGCCGCCTCAGGCGGATAGCCGTCCGTCGGGATCGGCTCACCGAACTGGATCGTCCACTTCGTCGGCAACGGCACCGCGCCCAAGGGACCGAGCCACGGAAACGTCGGCGTGATCGGGAAGTAGGGGAAGCCGAGGACACGCGCCAATGTCCTGGCGTTGCCGATCATCGGGTAGATCTCCTCCGCCCCGACGATCGAGCACGGCACGATCGGCGAACCCGTCCGCAGCGCCGTCGAGACGAAGCCGCCACGGCCGAACCGCTGGAGCTTGTAGCGCTCGCTGAACGGCTTCCCGATGCCCTTGAAGCCCTCCGGCATCACCCCGACCAGCTCGCCCCGCTCAAGGAGCCGCTCCGCGTCCTCCACGCAGGCCAGCGTGTGCCCCGCCTTGCGGGCCAGTTCGTTGATGACCGGCAGCATGAAGACGAGGTCTGCGGCGAGCAGCCGCAGATGCCGGCCCTGCGGGTGGTTGTCGTGCACCGCGACCTGCATCATCAGGCCGTCCAGCGGCAGGGTCCCGGAGTGGTTGGCGACGATCAGCGCCCCGCCGTCCGCGGGTATGTTCTCGACGCCCTTCACCTCCACCCGGAAGTACTTCTCGTAGAAGGGGCGGAGCAGCGACATCAGGACCTTGTCGGTCAGCTCCTCGTCGTAACCGAAGTCGTCGACCTCGTACTCACCGGTGAGCCGCCGCCGCAGAAAGGCCAGGCCCCCGGCGACTCGCCGGTCCCAGCCACCACCGCGCGCCGGCGGCGCCGCCTCCTCCATCGGTTCGGGCCGCTCCACCCTCGGCTCCGCGTCCTCCCGGCCGTCCTGCCGGCCCGGCAGCGCCTTGACCTCGCTCACGGGCGCGGGATCGCCCGTGAGCCGGGGCGCGGACCTGCGGCGCGGCGTGCGCTGCGCACCCCCGCGCGACCGGTCGTCGTCGAACGGAATGACCTTGGCGTCCGCCATCGTTGACGCTCTCCTCAGTTGGCGCATCGGTTGCCACCCGCGACGGGCAGCGCGGCGATCCGGTCCACGGCCCCCGCGAGGGCACCCGGCGGCAGCAGTCCAGGGCCCCGGCTGCGCACGAAGTCCGCGAACGTCTCGGCGGTGGTGTACTTCGGTTCAAAGCCCAGTGTCTCGCGCATCTGCCGGGTGGCCACGACCCTGCCGTGCGTGAGCAGGCGGATCTGCTCCGGCGAGAAGTCCGTCACGCCGAGCGTGCGCAGCGCCGAACCGACCCAGGTGACGGCCGGCAGCAGCACCGGCACGGTGGGGCGGCCGAGCCGTCGCGAGCACTGCGAGAGCAGCAGTTGTCCGTCGCCCGCGATGTTGAACGTTCCACTGTTGAGGGTCCCGCGGCGCGGCTCGTGCGAACCCAGGCGCAGCACCTCGACCGCGTCGTCCTCGTGGACGAACTGTAGGCGCGGGTCGTAGCCGAACACGGTCGGCAGGACCGGCAGCGAGAAGTACTCGGCGAGCGGGGACTCCGCCGCGGGCCCCAGGATGTTCGCGAAGCGCAGCACGCACACCGCCACATCGGGGCGGCGCCGCGCGAAGCCGCGCACATAGCCCTCGACCTCGACGGTGTCCTTGGCGAAGCCACCGCTGGGCAGCGACTTCGGCGGCGTGGTCTCGGTGAAGACCGCGGGGTCCCTGGGCGCGGAGCCGTACACGCTCGTACTGGACTTCACCACGAGCCGCTTGACCGTCGGCGACTTCTGGCAGGCGCCGAGCAGCTGCATGGTGCCGATGACGTTGGTCTCCTTGACCGAACTCCGGCCGCCCCGGCCGAGCGCGGTCGCCGTCACGTCCATGTGGACGACCGTGTCCACCCCGTACTCGGCGAGCACCTTGGCGATCGCGGGCTGCCGGATATCGGCCTGGACGAAATCGGCGCCGCCGAGATGGTGCTCGGGTGGGATCGCGTCGACGGCGATCACCCGGTCGACCTCCGGGTCGCGCTGGACGCGGCGGACGAACCGCCCGCCCAGCTGTCGGGCCACTCCGGTCACGAGCACGACCTTGCCCAAGATCAGCGCCTGCCTTTCCCCAACCCTCGCCGCACACAGCCGACTGTGTCCCGGCCCACGCTAGCGGGTCCGTGTTGCGCTGTGATGACCGCGTGCTGCGGGAAGTGACGACGGACACAGGGGTACGTACGGACCAAGTCGACGCCCCTCAAGTACCGCGCGGGAGGGCCCCAAACATGCCGAAGCCCCCCACCGGTGGTGGGGGGCTTCGAAATTCGCTGTGCAGCGATCGCTACTTCTTGTTGCGACGCTGAACGCGAGTGCGCTTCAGCAGCTTGCGGTGCTTCTTCTTGGCCATCCGCTTACGCCGCTTCTTGATAACAGAGCCCACGACTACCCTCGCTCACTTCTCTTCACTCGGTGCGGGGCAGCAGACTGGGCCCACACGACCTACGTCGGCCTAGCCTACCTGCCCCCGCGTGAGGGACGTAATCGAGGGCCATGGATCCTCCGCGGACCCTGCGGCGAGGGGCCCTCGGGCCCCTGCGCTCAGCCTGCCTCGACCCCCACATAGGACTCGCGGAGGTACTCGTGAACCGCCTGCTCCGGGACCCGGAAGGACCTTCCGACCCGAATGGCGGGCAGATGACCGCTGTGCACCAAGCGGTACACGGTCATCTTGGACACTCGCATCACCGAGGCGACTTCCGCCACGGTCAGAAACTGAACCTCGTTCAGCGGCCTCTGGTTCTCAGCCATGACACCCCACCTGAACCTTCCGCACATGACGGGCACCGGCTTCCCCTTCCGGTGACTCTTCGTCGCTGCGCGCTCACTCCCCAGACTAGGGGCGGATGATGCGAGTGGGGAAGAGGAGCAGCCATCGGCCGCCTACTGTGACAGACACGCTCGATTGAGTACATAGCGAGTAAGCGGTCGGTAGTAATCAGACCGCACAGCGTCATCAAGTGGAACGACGACGGACACCCGCCCCTCGGCCTCTCCGACGAACAGCGCGGGATCGTCCGTATCCGCCAGACCGATCGCCTCAAACCCCAGCTGACCTGCTCCGCAGACCCATCCGTGGTCTCCGACGACCAGCTCGGGAAGCGGTCCGCCGACCTCCGCCGCGGCATCCAGAACGGCCCGAACCGGGAGTGGTGAGTGGGTGTGTGCGCCGGTCTCACTCCCGGTGGAACGCGCGCCGGGTTCGCGCACCAGCGCGACTCCTTGTACGTAGTCAAGGTTGTACGTGCGTAGGCCGAACCGGGTCGTTATGTCGACACTGTTGCCCTGCGCGGGGGTGAGGACCGTGCACCCTGCCGCCGACAAGGCGTCCGCCAACGCGGCGTAGAAGCCCAGCAACCGGTGCGGGTGTCCGGTCCCGAAGAGTACCGGCAACCGCCGTCGCGCCGCGTCCGCCAGCCGCTCCGCGAAGGCGTCGAGCGCCCGCAGCGTCCGCTCCGGATCGATGACGTCGGCTCCCGTGGTGTGCCGCGGATCCGCCGACACCCCGCACTTGTCGGCCATCAGCCGCAGCAGGTCCGCACACCCCCAACTCCACTCGGGGTCGAGCCCGAGCAGCACCCGGGGATCCCTGGCCGCGAAGAGCCGATAGCTCCGCAGGCTCTCTTCCCTGGAGGTGGCCACGGGCCCGGCCAGCCGAGCCGCCAACAGGTGCGCGCGCAGGGCGCCGGTGGTCAACACGGTCCGATGCTGGCGCATCGAGGGCATACGGGCCGTCAAAACCCCGGAAAACCCCCACAGTTGGGCTAACGGGGGCACAATACCGGCCAATCCAGCCCCGGGTTGGGGAGGAGCCGTTCTACGCCAGCAGCCCCCGCAGGGGGAACACCGCACGCCGCGCCGCGAGGACGGCCTGGTCGAGCCGGTCGGCGGGGTCGTACCCCGACTCCCATTCCTTCCAGCCCACCGGCCATCGCCCGTCCGTCATCCGGCCGGGCGCCAACTGCCGTGTACGGGCATACACTTCCTGCCGCCAGGACTCGGGGACCAGGCTCTCGGGCGCCACGGGCCGCCCCGCGGCGATACCCACGAGATGCGTCCAGGACCGCGGCACCACATCCACCACGGCGTATCCCCCGCCCCCCAGCGCGACCCACCGTCCTCCGGCGTACTCATGGGCCAGCTCGTGGCAGGCGACCTGCACGGCCCGCTGTGCGTCCAGCGAGACGGCGAGGTGCGCGAGGGGGTCCTCGAAGTGTGTGTCGGCGCCGTGCTGCGTCACGAGCACCTGCGGGCGGAACTCCGCGAGCAGCTCGGGTACGACGGCGTGGAAGGCCCGCACCCAGCCCGCGTCGCCGGTCCCGGCCGGCAGCGCGACATTCGCGGCGGATCCCTCGGCCACGTCTCCCGCGCCTGTCTCCTCGGGCCACCCGGTCTGCGGAAACAGGGTCCGGGGGTGCTCGTGCAGCGAGATCGTCAGAACCCGAGGGTCGTCCCAGAACGCGGCCTGGACCCCGTCCCCGTGGTGCACGTCGACATCCACGTACGCGACCCGTTCGGCGCCCAGCTCCAGCAGGCGCGCGATCGCCAGCGCCGCGTCGTTGTAGATGCAGAATCCCGAGGCGCCGCCGGGCATGGCGTGGTGCAGGCCGCCCGCGAAGTTCACGGCGTGCAGGGCCTCGCCGCGCCACACCGCCTCGGCCGCCCCCACCGACTGTCCGGCGATCAGCGCCGACACCTCGTGCATGCCGGCGAAGGCCGGGTCGTCCTCCGTCCCGAGGCCGTACTCCCCGCGCGCGGAGCCCGGGTCGGCGGAGGCCGCCTTGACCGCCGCCACATAGTCCTCGCGGTGCACGAGCCGCAGCGTCGAGTCGCCGGCCCGCTTGGCCGCGACCACGTCCAGCTCCCGGTCGAGCCCGAAGGCGCCGACGAGACTTCGGGTCAGCCCGAGTCTGACCGGGTCCATCGGGTGCCCCGGGCCGAAGTCATAGCCCGTTACTGCCTCGTCCCACATCAGCTGTGCGCGGCCGCTCATGCCCGTCACCGTATCGGTCCGCTCCGGGAGCGAAGGAACAGGTGTACAACAAAAACACGACCAGAACGCAGAAAACCCCCGCACCATGAGGTGCGGGGGTTTCCCATTCAAAATTAGTTCGGCGGCGTCCTACTCTCCCACAGGGTCCCCCCTGCAGTACCATCGGCGCTATGAGGCTTAGCTTCCGGGTTCGGAATGTAACCGGGCGTTTCCCTCATGCTATGACCACCGAAACACTATGAAACTGTCAACCGCACCGCACGTGACCATGTACGGGGTTGTTCGTGGTTTCAGAACCAACACAGTGGACGCGAGCAACTGAGGACAAGCCCTCGGCCTATTAGTACCAGTCACCTCCACCCGTTACCGGGCTTCCAGATCTGGCCTATCAACCCAGTCGTCTACTGGGAGCCTTAACCCCTCAAAGGGGGTGGGAATACTCATCTCGAAGCAGGCTTCCCGCTTAGATGCTTTCAGCGGTTATCCTTTCCGAACGTAGCCAACCAGCCATGCCCTTGGCAGGACAACTGGCACACCAGAGGTTCGTCCGTCCCGGTCCTCTCGTACTAGGGACAGCCCTTCTCAATATTCCTACGCGCACAGAGGATAGGGACCGAACTGTCTCACGACGTTCTAAACCCAGCTCGCGTACCGCTTTAATGGGCGAACAGCCCAACCCTTGGGACCGACTCCAGCCCCAGGATGCGACGAGCCGACATCGAGGTGCCAAACCATCCCGTCGATATGGACTCTTGGGGAAGATCAGCCTGTTATCCCCGGGGTACCTTTTATCCGTTGAGCGACGGCGCTTCCACAAGCCACCGCCGGATCACTAGTCCCGACTTTCGTCCCTGCTCGACCCGTCGGTCTCACAGTCAAGCTCCCTTGTGCACTTACACTCAACACCTGATTACCAACCAGGCTGAGGGAACCTTTGGGCGCCTCCGTTACTCTTTGGGAGGCAACCGCCCCAGTTAAACTACCCATCAGACACTGTCCCTGATCCGGATCACGGACCGAGGTTAGACATCCAGCACGACCAGAGTGGTATTTCAACGGCGACTCCACGAACACTGGCGTGCCCGCTTCAAAGTCTCCCACCTATCCTACACAAGCCGAACCGAACACCAATATCAAACTGTAGTAAAGGTCCCGGGGTCTTTCCGTCCTTCTGCGCGAAACGAGCATCTTTACTCGTAGTGCAATTTCACCGGGCCTATGGTTGAGACAGTCGAGAAGTCGTTACGCCATTCGTGCAGGTCGGAACTTACCCGACAAGGAATTTCGCTACCTTAGGATGGTTATAGTTACCACCGCCGTTTACTGGCGCTTAAGTTCTCAGCTTCGCACACCCGAAAGTGCACTAACCGGTCCCCTTAACGTTCCAGCACCGGGCAGGCGTCAGTCCGTATACATCGCCTTACGGCTTCGCACGGACCTGTGTTTTTAGTAAACAGTCGCTTCTCGCTGGTCTCTGCGGCCACCCCCAGCTCACGGAGTAAATCCGATCACCAGTGATGGCCCCCCTTCTCCCGAAGTTACGGGGGCATTTTGCCGAGTTCCTTAACCATAGTTCACCCGAACGCCTCGGTATTCTCTACCTGACCACCTGAGTCGGTTTAGGGTACGGGCCGCCATGAAACTCGCTAGAGGCTTTTCTCGACAGCATAGGATCATCCACTTCACCACAATCGGCTCGGCATCAGGTCTCAGCCTTAATGTGCGACGGATTTACCTATCACACGGCCTACACCCTTACCCCGGGACAACCACCGCCCGGGCTGGACTACCTTCCTGCGTCACCCCATCACTCACCTACTACCACCTTGGGTCAGCGGCTCCACCACTTCCCTCAACTCCGAAGAGATCAGGACGGCTTCACGGCCTTAGCATTAATGGGCTCGATGTTTGACGCTTCACAGCGGGTACCGGAATATCAACCGGTTATCCATCGACTACGCCTGTCGGCCTCGCCTTAGGTCCCGACTTACCCTGGGCAGATCAGCTTGACCCAGGAACCCTTAGTCAATCGGCGCACACGTTTCTCACGTATGTATCGCTACTCATGCCTGCATTCTCACTCGTGAACCGTCCACCACTGCCTTCCGGCGCAGCTTCACCCGGCACACGACGCTCCCCTACCCATCCCAGCAGGCGTTGGCCCTATATGCTGGAATGACACGACTTCGGCGGTACGCTTGAGCCCCGCTACATTGTCGGCGCGGAATCACTAGACCAGTGAGCTATTACGCACTCTTTCAAGGGTGGCTGCTTCTAAGCCAACCTCCTGGTTGTCTCTGCGACTCCACATCCTTTCCCACTTAGCGTACGCTTAGGGGCCTTAGTCGATGCTCTGGGCTGTTTCCCTCTCGACCATGGAGCTTATCCCCCACAGTCTCACTGCCGTGCTCTCACTTACCGGCATTCGGAGTTTGGCTAAGGTCAGTAACCCGGTAGGGCCCATCGCCTATCCAGTGCTCTACCTCCGGCAAGAAACACACGACGCTGCACCTAAATGCATTTCGGGGAGAACCAGCTATCACGGAGTTTGATTGGCCTTTCACCCCTAACCACAGGTCATCCCCCAGGTTTTCAACCCTGGTGGGTTCGGTCCTCCACGACCTCTTACAGCCGCTTCAACCTGCCCATGGCTAGATCACTCCGCTTCGGGTCTTGAGCGCGCTACTAAACCGCCCTATTCGGACTCGCTTTCGCTACGGCTTCCCCACACGGGTTAACCTCGCAACACACCGCAAACTCGCAGGCTCATTCTTCAAAAGGCACGCAGTCACGAGACACCAAGCAAGCTTGATGTCCGACGCTCCCACGGCTTGTAGGCACACGGTTTCAGGTACTATTTCACTCCGCTCCCGCGGTACTTTTCACCATTCCCTCACGGTACTATCCGCTATCGGTCACCAGGGAATATTTAGGCTTAACGGGTGGTCCCGCCAGATTCACACGGGATTTCTCGGGCCCCGTGCTACTTGGGTGTCTCTCAAACGAGCCGCTGATGTTTCGACTACGGGGGTCTTACCCTCTACGCCGGACCTTTCGCATGTCCTTCGCCTACATCAACGGTTTCTGACTCGTCTCACAGCCGGCAGACTGTGAAAGAGAGATCCCACAACCCCGCATACGCAACCCCTGCCGGGTCTCACACGTATACGGTTTGGCCTCATCCGGTTTCGCTCGCCACTACTCCCGGAATCACGGTTGTTTTCTCTTCCTGCGGGTACTGAGATGTTTCACTTCCCCGCGTTCCCTCCACACTGCCTATGTGTTCAGCAGCGGGTGACAGCCCATGACGACTGCCGGGTTTCCCCATTCGGAAACCCCCGGATCAAAGCCTGGTTGACGACTCCCCGGGGACTATCGTGGCCTCCCACGTCCTTCATCGGTTCCTGGTGCCAAGGCATCCACCGTGCGCCCTTAAAAACTTGGCCACAGATGCTCGCGTCCACTGTGCAGTTCTCAAACAACGACCAACCACCCATCACCCCACCAGCAAAACCAGTGAGTGTACTGGGGTCGGCATCCCGAAGGACAGGCTTGACAGCCCGTACCTTCAGATACCCAACAGCGTGCCCGACCGAGTCCCGTCCGAAGATCATGCTTTCCACGCCCCGAAGAGCAGTACTTGCAGCCTCCGACCCGTGAACCAGGCCGAGTAGTCAACGTTCCACCCATGAGCAACCACCGTCGATCGTTTGCCGACGTAGTGGCCTCTGAACCAAGCAAGCTTGGCTTAGAAGTGCTCCTTAGAAAGGAGGTGATCCAGCCGCACCTTCCGGTACGGCTACCTTGTTACGACTTCGTCCCAATCGCCAGTCCCACCTTCGACAGCTCCCTCCCACAAGGGGTTGGGCCACCGGCTTCGGGTGTTACCGACTTTCGTGACGTGACGGGCGGTGTGTACAAGGCCCGGGAACGTATTCACCGCAGCAATGCTGATCTGCGATTACTAGCAACTCCGACTTCATGGGGTCGAGTTGCAGACCCCAATCCGAACTGAGACAGGCTTTTTGAGATTCGCTCCACCTCACGGTATCGCAGCTCATTGTACCTGCCATTGTAGCACGTGTGCAGCCCAAGACATAAGGGGCATGATGACTTGACGTCGTCCCCACCTTCCTCCGAGTTGACCCCGGCGGTCTTCTGTGAGTCCCCATCACCCCGAAGGGCATGCTGGCAACACAGAACAAGGGTTGCGCTCGTTGCGGGACTTAACCCAACATCTCACGACACGAGCTGACGACAGCCATGCACCACCTGTACACCGACCACAAGGGGGGCACCATCTCTGATGCTTTCCGGTGTATGTCAAGCCTTGGTAAGGTTCTTCGCGTTGCGTCGAATTAAGCCACATGCTCCGCTGCTTGTGCGGGCCCCCGTCAATTCCTTTGAGTTTTAGCCTTGCGGCCGTACTCCCCAGGCGGGGAACTTAATGCGTTAGCTGCGGCACCGACGACGTGGAATGTCGCCAACACCTAGTTCCCACCGTTTACGGCGTGGACTACCAGGGTATCTAATCCTGTTCGCTCCCCACGCTTTCGCTCCTCAGCGTCAGTAATGGCCCAGAGATCCGCCTTCGCCACCGGTGTTCCTCCTGATATCTGCGCATTTCACCGCTACACCAGGAATTCCGATCTCCCCTACCACACTCTAGCTAGCCCGTATCGAATGCAGACCCGGGGTTAAGCCCCGGGCTTTCACACCCGACGTGACAAGCCGCCTACGAGCTCTTTACGCCCAATAATTCCGGACAACGCTTGCGCCCTACGTATTACCGCGGCTGCTGGCACGTAGTTAGCCGGCGCTTCTTCTGCAGGTACCGTCACTTTCGCTTCTTCCCTGCTGAAAGAGGTTTACAACCCGAAGGCCGTCATCCCTCACGCGGCGTCGCTGCATCAGGCTTTCGCCCATTGTGCAATATTCCCCACTGCTGCCTCCCGTAGGAGTCTGGGCCGTGTCTCAGTCCCAGTGTGGCCGGTCGCCCTCTCAGGCCGGCTACCCGTCGTCGCCTTGGTGAGCCATTACCTCACCAACAAGCTGATAGGCCGCGGGCTCATCCTTCACCGCCGGAGCTTTTAACCTCCACCCAGGAGAGTGGAGGTGTTATCCGGTATTAGACCCCGTTTCCAGGGCTTGTCCCAGAGTGAAGGGCAGATTGCCCACGTGTTACTCACCCGTTCGCCACTAATCCACCCCGAAGGGCTTCATCGTTCGACTTGCATGTGTTAAGCACGCCGCCAGCGTTCGTCCTGAGCCAGGATCAAACTCTCCGTGAATGTTCTCCCGTAATCGGGATGACACCACGAGAGCGGAACGGTCGGGAGGAATAATCCCGTCCGTTCACAGCGTCCTCGCTGTGTTTCTTCAAAGGAACCGCGTCCCAGCTGATGCTGGAGACGGGGTTATCAACATATCTGGCGTTGACTTTTGGCACGCTGTTGAGTTCTCAAGGAACGGACGCTTCCTTTGTACTCACCCTCTCGGGCTTTCCTCCGGGCGCTTCCCTTCGGTGTTTCTTTTGTTCTTGCGTTTCCGACTCTATCAGACTCTTTCGTGTCCGATTTCCTCGGTGCCTTTCCGGTTCCCGCTCCAGCCTTTCGGCTTTCGCGTTTCCCTTTCCGGCGGTTCCGACTCTATCAGATCCTTGCGGGCCTGACTCCCAGTCGAATGTGGGTTGTCCTCGCGGCTGTTGGGCCGTTCCGACGAGTGAGACTTTAGCGGAATCCTGGCTCCCGAGCTAATCGGGGGCGTCCTTTCGAACGCCGATTCCTCATTTCGCAAATACGCATGAAAGCGGGCCGAAGGCGAGTCCCAAGAGGGCGCACGACATCGATCGCTTGAATGGTTCTTGCGGAATGGCCGCCCGGGGACCGACCAAGTGGTCGACGCTCACGTCGGGCAACTCGGAGAACACTACGTAGGCCCCCCGGGAGTGTCAACTCCCTGACGCGTGGTCCCCCGGGGACTACTCTGGGCGGCATGACAACGCACGCGTACACCCAGCTGTGGTGGGCCGCCTGACGGCGGCCGTACATACGCGTGTACTCAACGGCCGCCGCTTCGGCGGCCGTTCTCGTTTCTCCCCCTGGAGGCCCGGAACCCGGTCGTCGGGTCGGCGGTCCCGAGCAGGAGGCGGAGAGATGACGAGGATCTTCAGTGGGGTCAAGCCGACGGGGCATCTGACCCTGGGGAACTACCTGGGAGCCGTCCGGCAGTGGGCCGAGGTCGACCAGTACCGCGCCGAATCGCTGTTCGGCGTCGTGGACCTGCACGCCCTGACGGTGGAGCACGATCCCGGCCGGGTGCGCAGGCTCAGCAGGCAGGCGGCGACGCTGCTGCTCGCGTCGGGGATCGATCCCGAACAGGCCACCGTCTTCGTACAGAGTCATGTCGACGAGCACGCGCGGCTCTCGTACCTGCTGGAGTGCGTCGCCACGGACGGTGAGATGCGGCGGATGATCCAGTACAAGGAGAAGTCCGTGCGGGAGCGGGCGCGGGGCGGGAGCGTGCGGCTGTCCCTTCTCACCTATCCCGTGCTGATGGCGGCGGACATCCTGGCGTACCGGGCCGACGAGGTGCCGGTCGGTGAGGATCAGACGCAGCACGTCGAGCTGACACGGGATCTGGCGGTGCGGTTCAACCAGCGGTACGGACAGACCTTCGTAGTGCCGCGGGCCACGCCGCCCAAGGTGGCGGCGCGGGTCATGGATCTCCAGGACCCGACGTCGAAGATGGGCAAGTCCCACGATGCCGGGGCCGGGATCGTCTATCTGCTGGACGAGCCCGATGTCGTACGGAAGAAGATCCTGCGGGCGGTCACGGACAGCGGCAGCGAGGTCGTGTTCGACCCTGAGGCGAAGCCGGGGGTCTCGAATCTGCTGGAGATCCTCGCGGCTTGCCGGGGCGGGAACCCGGAAGCGCTGAGCGGGGCGTACGAGTCGTACGGCGCGCTGAAGAGCGATACCGCCGAGGCCGTGGTGGAGCTGCTCAGGCCCGTGCAGGAGCGGCACAAGGAACTGATGGCGGATCCGTCGTATGTGGAAGAGGTGTTGCGGCGGGGGGCCGAGCGTGCCAGGGGGATGGCCGGGCCGACGGTGGACGGTGCCTATCGGGCGGTCGGGCTGCTGCCGCCGACGTGACCTGCCCGCCCCCTCGCCCAGGTCGCGTCAGTTGTTGCCGGAGGCGAGTTCGCGGCTGCGGTCCCTGGCCGCCTCCAGGGCCGCGATGAGCGCCGCGCGGACGCCGTGGTTCTCCAGCTCGCGGATCGCGTTGATGGTCGTACCGGCGGGAGACGTGACGTTCTCGCGGAGCTTCACCGGGTGCTCACCGCTGTCGCGGAGCATCACGGACGCGCCGACCGCCGCCTGGACGATCAGGTCGTGGGCCTTGTCGCGGGGCAGGCCGAGCAGGATGCCCGCGTCGGTCATGGCCTCGACGAGGAAGTAGAAGTAGGCCGGGCCCGAGCCGGACAGGGCCGTGCAGGCGTCCTGCTGGGTCTCGGGGACCCGGAGCGTCTTGCCGACGGCGCCGAAGATGTCCTCGGCGTGGGCGAGCGCCTCGGCCGTGGCGTGGCTGCCCGCGGAGATGACGGACATGCCCTCGTCGACGAGGACGGGGGTGTTCGGCATGACGCGGACCACGGGGGTCCTGTCGGCCAGGCGCTCTTCGATGAAGGCGGTGGTGATGCCGGCGGCGGCGCTGATGACGAGGCGGTCGGCGGTGACGTGCGGGGCGAGTTCGTCGAGCAGCCTCGCCATGTCCTGCGGCTTGCAGGCGAGGATGAGGGTGTCGGCCTGCTTGGCGGCGTCGGCGTTGCTGACGGGGGTGACGCCGTAGCGGGTGCGGAGTTCGTCGGCGCGTTCCTGGCGGCGGGTGGTGACCAGGAGGTCGGCGGGCGCCCAGCCACCGCGGATCATGCCGCTGAGCAGGGCCTCGCCGATCTTTCCGGTGCCGAGGACTGCGACTTTCTGGCTCGTGGTGCGGCTCATGAGTGGGGCCTCCGGGGTTGCGTCGTCCTGGGGGCCATCCTCGCATCGGGGTGTGCCGGGGAGGGGGCGCGTCCGGTGGGCGGACGGGGTGGAGGGGGCGCGGCTCGTCGGGTTCAGGCCGTGCGGCGGCGGAGGGTCGCCGCGCCCAGGCCGAGGACCAGCAGGGCGCAGGTCGCGACGATGACGGCGTCGCGTACGAAGTCGCCGGTGATGTCGGGGTGGCGCCGGACCTCGTTCATGCCGTCGACGGCGTACGACATGGGGAGGACGTTGGAGATCCACTCCAGGACCGGCTGCATGGCGGCGCGAGGCGCGAAGAGACCGCAGAGCAGGAGCTGGGGGAAGACCACCGCCGGCATGAACTGGACGGCCTGGAACTCGGACGCGGCGAACGCCGACACGAACAGGCCGAGGGCGGTGCCGAGCAGGGCGTCGAGCAGGGCGACCAGGAGCAGCAGCCAGGCGGAGCCGGTGACGTCCAGGCCGAGGGCCCACAGGGCGAGGCCGGTGGCGAGGGCGGACTGGACGACGGCGAGGGTGCCGAAGGCGAGGGCGTAGCCGGCGATGAGGTCGCCCTTGCCGAGGGGCATGGCGAGGAGGCGTTCGAGGGTGCCGGAGGTGCGTTCGCGGAGGGTGGCGATCGAGGTCACCAGGAACATCGTGATGAGGGGGAAGATGCCGAGGAGCGAGGCGCCGATGGAGTCGAAGGTGCGGGGGTCGCCGTCGAAGACGTAGCGCAGGAGGAGCAGCATCACGCAGGGGACGAGGACCATCAGCGCGATGGAGCGCGGGTCGTGGCGGAGCTGGCGCAGGACGCGGGCGGCGGTGGCGAAGGTGCGGTGAGGGTTCATTGAGGGCTCCGGGTGTGTGGAATGGGGGCCCGGGCGGCGCGTGGTGGGGGGCCGGTGGTTATGGGGGGCTCGCGGAGGGGGTCGCGGGGCGGGCCGCGGCCTCGTCCACGAGGTGGAGGAAGGCCGCTTCGACGGTGTCGGTGCGGGTGCGGGTGCGCAGCGCTTCGGGGGTGTCGTCCGCGAGGATCTCGCCCTCTCGCATGAGGAGGAGGCGGTGGCAGCGTTCGGCCTCGTCCATGACGTGGGAGGAGACGAGGATCGTGGCGCCGCGTTCGGCGGCGATGTCGTGGAAGAGGTTCCACAGGTCGCGGCGGAGTACGGGGTCGAGGCCTACGGTCGGCTCGTCGAGTACGAGGAGTTCGGGGGTGCCGAGGAGCGCGACCGCGAGGGATACGCGGCTGCGCTGGCCGCCGGAGAGGTTGCCGGCGAGGGAATCGGCCTGCGAGGCCAGGTCGACGTCGTCGATGGCGCGGGCGACGTGGTCGCGGCGGCGGGCCGCGGCGGGGCCCCGGCCGGGGTCGAGGACGGCGGCGAAGTACTCCAGGTTCTGGCGGACGGTCAGGTCGTCGTAGACGGAGGGGTCCTGGGTGACGTATCCGATGCGGGAGCGCAGGGCGGGGGCGCCCGCGGGGTGGTCGAGGACGCGCAGGGTGCCCGTGACTTCGGCCTGGGTGCCGACGACCGCGCGCATGAGGGTGGACTTGCCGCAGCCGGAAGGGCCGAGGAGGCCGGTGATCCGGCCTCGCGGGACCGCGAAGGCGAGGCCGCGCAGGACGGTGCGGCGGCCGCGGATCACGGTGAGGCCTTCGGCCAGGATGGCGGGAGCGGCAGCGGGAGCGGCTGGGGCGGTGACCTCCTTGTCCCCGTCCCCGCCTCGGCCCCGGATGTTCCGGCTGCCGCTGAGGAGTGAGTCGCCGTCGGCTTTCCGGGCGGCGCCGGGCCGGTTCGCGGTGTCCGGGTCGCCCGCCCAGCCGTCGGGCCCGCCCCTCTCGGGCGGGTCGTTGGCCGCCTGCGGATGCTCGTTATTCATCATGCGATGAATAATCCTCCGAGGGGTACGGCCCGTCAAGGCGGGCCGCCGGGGCCGCGAGGCTTCAGGCCCTGCGCTTTTTCCGGGACGGGTTGCCCGTCCGGCGCGAGGTCCGCTTCTTGTACTGGGCGCGGGCCGTCTCGTACTCCTCGCGGTGGAGTTGCTCTCCGGGGGCCTCCCTCAGGGAGCGGAAGAAGTAGGCCAGCAGGACGCCGATGAAGCCGATGGTCAGCAGGCCGCGCATCTGGGCCTGCGACGCCGGGTCGTGGCGTTTGGTGAACCCCTCCCACGTGCGGCGGAAGGCGATCGCGCTACAGATCGCGAACATCACGACCACGAGCAGGTTCACGAACGTGCCCACGTCCGCGATGGCCAGGCCCTCGTAGGCGAACCGCAGGACGAAGCATCCCGCGGCCGCCGCGAGCAGCGAGCCGACGGCGACACCGGCCCTGCGCACGCCGTAGCCGCCGTCGTGGGCGAGCCACGTCGTCCCGAAGAAGCGGATCGGTTCGGGCTGTGGACCGGGGGTGGTGGGTTCTTCGCTCACCGTTTGATTATCGCCGTGGCGAAAACCGCGCAGGGCGGCGCGCCCTATTCGTCCCCCTCCTTGTCCTGCCCCACCACCCGGCGGCTAGTTTGGGCGGCGTACGGCATAACGCGCGGAGCGTGAAGGCGTAGGGCCTGGCGGGTAATCACGGGGAGGTCGGGACAGTGTCACTCCGTGGAGGAGATCCGGAGGAGATCGGCGGTTATCCGCTGGAGGCGCGGCTCGGCTCGGGCGGTATGGGCACCGTCTTCCTGGCGCGTACGGCATCGGGGCGCCCCGTCGCGATCAAGCTGATCCACCAGCAGTTCGCGGGCGACGAGGAGTTCCGGATCCGCTTCCGGCAGGAGGTGGCCGCGGCCCGGCGGGTCAGCGGCGCCTTCACCGCGGCCGTGATCGACGCCGACCCCGAGGCCGCGCACCCGTGGATGGCCACGACGTACATCGAGGGCCACACGCTCGCGCAGCGCATCGCCGAGCAGGGCCCGATCGGCGGCGCCGAGCTGCGTACGCTCGCCATCGGGCTCACGGAGGCGCTGCGCGACATCCACCGCGCGAGGGTCGTGCACCGGGACCTCAAGCCGTCCAACGTGGTCCTCTCCCCCGAGGGCCCGCGCGTCATCGACTTCGGCATCTCGCGCGCGGCGGACCAGCAGACGCTGACGATGACGGGGCGGGTGATCGGCACGCCGCCCTTCATGTCGCCGGAGCAGTTGCAGGCGCCGCGCGGGGTCGGGCCGCGCTCCGACGTGTTCTCGCTGGGCACGCTGCTCGTGTACGCGGCGACGGGGCAGGGGCCCTTCGACGCGGACAGTCCGTATATGACGGCGTATCAAGTGGTGCACGAGCCGCCCTCGCTGGGCTCGGTCCCGGCCGTGCTGCGGAAGGTCGTCGAGCCGTGTCTGGCGAAGGACCCCAAGGACCGGCCCTCGGCCGACGAACTCCTCGTACGGCTGCGGGATCTGCCCACGGATCTCGGGACCGCCGCCGTGGAGGGTGCCGCGCGCCCCACGTGCGAGACGGACACACAGCACCATCTGGCCGGTGAGGACACGTCCACGCCGATCGCCTCCCCGGCGAAATCCGCCTCCGCCACCGGCCCCCGCTCCGGGAAGCGCCGCCGCCTGCGCCCCGTCCTCGCCGCCGCGGTCGCCGTCGCGGCGATCGGCGGTGGCGTCGCCCTGATGCGGACCGACGCCCCGGGCGAGCCGGGTGGCACGGGTGACAAGGGCCGCAACGTGGCGGCGACCGGGGACCCGCTGCCGCGCGGGTTCGAGCCCTGGCGGAAGCAGGTGCGCGGCGGCCGGGCGGACATCCCGGACGAGCTGCGGTGCGAGGCGCGCGGGGACGCGCTGTTCTGCGGGGGCGGCGGTGTCGTGGCGACCCGGCTGCGGATCGCCGACGGAACCCGCGTGTGGACCCGGAAGAGTCCGGGCGTGCCGGTCCAGGGCATGCACCTGGTGGGCGTCACCGACGACACGGTTCTCGGCTACCGCTTCGCCGCCGAGGGCGCGCCCGGCGGCGGTGCGACCGACGTGGTGGCGGTCGACGCGGACAAGGGCAAGGAGCTGTGGTCCGTGCGGTCCGGCTCCCAGTCGACGGCGGTGACGGGGCGGACGCAGGACGCCGTGGTGTCCGGCTCCCTCGTCGTGACGGTCGACGCGTCGAACTCCCGTTTCGAGGCCCGGCAGGCGCACAGCGGCCACGTGGCCTGGACGACGCCCTTCCCCGCCGCCGCGGAGTGCGCCCCGCTCCCCGCGGGGGGACGGCTGTACGCGATGTGCGCGCCGCGCGTCGAGGTGGAGGCCGGCGCGGTGCGCCACTCCGTGGTGTACGAGATCGGCCGCGGCTCGGGGAGGCTCGGCAAGGGTGTCCCCGTCCCGGGCCCCGTCCAACCGGTCGGCTCCGTCGACGGTGACGTCGTACTCCTGCGGCAGCGCGTGAAGGGGCCGGAGCTGCTCGGGTACGAGGGAGTGGCGCGGGTCGACACGGACGCGCGGAAGGTGTCGTACGCGCCGCTGCCGACGCCGTACGAGGGCACTCCCGCGGTGGCGGGCGGCACCGTCTACATCACCGGGCGGACCGGCCTCGTCCGCGCGCTCGATCCGGCGACCGGCAAGCGGAAGTGGTCGCGGCAGACGGGCCTCGAAGGGGCTTCGGGGCCGGTGGCCGCGGACGGCACGCTGTACTTCAGCTCGGCCAGCGGCCGGGTGGCCGCCCTGCGCGAGCGCGGCGGGGCCAAGCTGTGGCACACCGATCCGCGGGCCGACGGCGTGTCCGGCGAGATGAACGCGAGTCCCCGGGTGACCGTCGCGGGCCGTGCGGCGATCGTGACCGGCGCGGAGAACACGGTGTTCGCCTTCGACACGGCGAAGCCGCCGGAATCCGAGTGATCCCGGCGGCTTCCGAGTGATCCCGGCGGCTCCGGAGGCCGTCAGCAGCGCGGGGCCACGTAACCGTCGCTGCCCGTGCGGACGTACGTATCGGAGATGTACCGCCCGCTGCCGATCCGGTCCCACAGCTTCGACGTGCCGGTCGGTCCCGTGACCGTCTCGCCCGGCTTCTGGCACTGGATGGTGACGCGGGCGCCCGCGCTGAGGCGGCCGACCTTGCGGTACGACGAGCCGGGGCCGGAGCGGACGTTGACGTCCGCGGCGACCACGTAGGTTCTGCCGGCCAGCGCCTCGGCCTCGGCCTCGGTGCCGTCGGCGGTCTCCGGTGTGATGACGCTCTCGCTCATGGTGTCCCCCGTAACCGGCGGCGCGGGCCGCCCCTGGTGTGTTCCCCACCAAGGACGCGCCCGCGCCGCGAAAGGTTTCGGGTGTCAGCCGAACGCGTCAGCCGAACGCCGGGTGTCAGCCGAGCTTCGACACGTCGCGCACCGCGCCCTTGTCGGCGCTGGTCGCCATCGCCGCGTACGCGCGCAGGGCGGCCGAGACCTTGCGCTCACGGCCCTTGGGTTCGTACACCCCACCGAGCGCGGCGCGGCGGCGGTCCAGCTCCGCGTCGTCGACGAGCAGTTCGATCGAGCGGTTCGGGATGTCGATGCGGATGCGGTCGCCGTCCTCGACGAACGCGATCGTCCCGCCGGACGCCGCCTCGGGCGAGGCGTGGCCGATCGAGAGGCCCGACGTGCCTCCGGAGAAGCGGCCGTCGGTGACCAGGGCGCAGGCCTTGCCGAGACCGCGGCCCTTGAGGAAGGAGGTGGGGTAGAGCATCTCCTGCATGCCGGGGCCGCCCTTGGGGCCCTCGTAGCGGATGACGACCACGTCGCCTTCCTTCACGGCCTTGTTGAGGATCTTCTCGACGGCCTCTTCCTGCGACTCGCAGACGACCGCCGGGCCCTCGAACGTCCAGATCGACTCGTCGACGCCCGCGGTCTTCACCACGCAGCCGTCCACGGCGAGGTTGCCCTTGAGGACACCGAGGCCGCCGTCCTTGGAGTAGGCGTGGGCGACGTCGCGGATGCAGCCGTTCGCGGCGTCCGTGTCGAGGGTGTCCCAGCGCTCGGACTGCGAGAAGGCCTCGGCGGAGCGCTTGCAGCCGGGCGCCGCGTGCCACAGCTCGACGGCCTCCTCGGAGGCGGAGCCGGAGCGGATGTCCCAGGTGTCCAGCCACTCCTTGATGGAGGGCGAGTGGACGGTGTGCACGTCCTCGTTGAGGAGGCCGCCGCGGTACAGCTCGCCGAGGAGGGCGGGGATGCCGCCGGCGCGGTGCACGTCCTCCATGTAGTACGTCGTCGTGGGCGCGGCGTTCGGCGCGACCTTGGCCAGGCAGGGGACGCGGCGCGAGACGGCGTCGATGTCGGTCAGGTCGTAGTCGACCTCGGCCTCGCGGGCGGCGGCGAGCAGGTGCAGGATCGTGTTCGTCGAGCCGCCCATGGCGATGTCCAGGGCCATGGCGTTCTCGAACGCGGCGTGCGTGGCGATACTGCGCGGCAGGACGGAGGCGTCGTCGCCGTCGTAGTACCGCTTGGTGATGTCGACGACCGTCCGCCCCGCGCGCTCGTACAGCTCCTTGCGGGCGGTGTGCGTGGCGAGGACCGAGCCGTTGCCCGGCAGGGAGAGGCCGATGGCCTCGGTCAGGCAGTTCATGGAGTTGGCGGTGAACATGCCGGAACAGGAGCCGCAGGTCGGGCAGGCGTTCTCCTCGATACGGAGGATGTCCTCGTCCGAGACGCTCTCGTCCACCGCGTCGCTGATCGCGTTGACCAGGTCGAGCTTGCGGACCGTGCCGTCGACGAGCGTGGCCTTGCCGGCCTCCATCGGACCGCCGGAGACGAACACCGTCGGGATGTTGAGGCGCAGGGCCGCCATCAGCATGCCGGGGGTGATCTTGTCGCAGTTGGAGATGCAGATCAGGGCGTCGGCGCAGTGGGCCTCGACCATGTACTCCACGGAGTCGGCGATCAGGTCGCGCGAGGGCAGGGAGTACAGCATTCCGCCGTGGCCCATCGCGATGCCGTCGTCCACCGCGATGGTGTTGAACTCGCGGGGGATGCCGCCGGCCTCGCGGATCGCCTCGGAGACGATGCGGCCGACGGGCTGGAGGTGGGTGTGGCCGGGCACGAACTCCGTGAAGGAGTTGGCCACGGCGATGATCGGCTTCCGCCCGATGTCGGCCCCGGGTACACCGGAGGCGCGCATAAGGGCGCGGGCGCCCGCCATGTTGCGGCCGTGGGTGACTGTGCGGGACCTGAGCTCGGGCATCGTCGCTCGCTCCTTCGTCAGAGATGGGGCTGCTGTCGAGCGTACGCCGAGGCTCCAGGATCCGGACAGGGTGTCCGGATCGCGGGACGCCTGTCTCACGCTTCCGGGGCTTCCGCCTCGGGCTGCCTCGACTGTGCGGGCCCCTGGCTCACGCCCCCGTCAGATGCCCCTGCACCACCGGCGCCACCCGCGCCACGATCTGCTCCATGTCCGCCGAGGCCAGCGGCTCTACCTTGATCACGTAACGCAGCATGGCGATGCCCACCAGCTGCGCGGCCGCCAGTTCGGCGCGCAGTTCGGCGTCCGGCAGTTCGAGGCGGCGCGCGATGCGGCCGAGGAGCTGGGCGGCGATGAGGCGGCGGAAGACGGCGGCGGCCGTGTCGTTGTTCACCGCGGAGCGCACGATGGCGAGCAGCGGGGCGCGCGTGGAGGGGTTCTCCCAGACGCCGAGGACGAAGCGGGTGAGCCGCTCGCCGACCCCGTCGAGCGGGCCCTCCTCGACGGTGGCGGGCGCTTCCAGCGCGGGCGCGAAGGCGACGGTGATGGCCGCCTCGAACACCTGCTCCTTCGTGCCGAAGTAGTGGTGCACGAGCGCCGGGTCCACCGCGGCGGCCTTGGCGATGCCGCGTACGGACGTCTTCTCGTATCCCCGTTCGGAGAATTCGTCGCGGGCTGCCTGGAGGATGCGGTCGCGCGTCGCGGGTCCGGTATCCGACTGCGTACGGGACGGGCGGCCCCGGCGGCGTGGGGCGGCGGCCCCCGTGGGGGCGCCGGACGTCATGAGCGGGGCACCTTCACCGCCGACGCGAGGTGCAGCCGCGTGAAGGCGAGGGCCTCGGCGAGGTCGGCCTCGCGCTCGGCGCTGGACATCGCGCGCCGCGTATTGACCTCGATGACGACGTGGCCGTCGAAGCCGGTGGCAGCGAGGCGTTCGAGCAGCTCGGCGCAGGGCTGGGTGCCGCGGCCGGGGACGAGGTGTTCGTCCTTGGCGGAGCCCTTGCCGTCGGCGAGGTGGACGTGGCCGAGCCGGTCGCCCATGCGGTCGATCATCTGCATCGCGTCCGTGCGGGCGGTCGCGGTGTGCGAGAGGTCGACGGTGAAGTGGCGGTAGTCGTCCTTGGTGACGTCCCAGTCGGGGGCGTACGCGAGCATCTCGCGGTCGCGGTAGCGCCAGGGGTACATGTTCTCGACGGCGAAGCGCACGTCCGTCTCGTCGGCCATCCGCCAGATTCCGTCGACGAAGTCGCGTGCGTAGCCCCGCTGCCAGCGGAACGGCGGGTGCACCACGACGGTGGTCGCGTCCAGCTTCTCGGCGGCGGCCCTGGCGCGCTGGAGCTTGACCCACGGGTCGGTGGACCAGACGCGCTGGGTGATCAGCAGGCAGGGCGCGTGGACGGCCAGGATCGGGATCTGGTGGTAGTCGCTCAGTCTGCGCAGGGCCTCGATGTCCTGGCTGACGGGGTCGGTCCACACCATGACCTCGACACCGTCGTAGCCCAGACGTGCGGCGATCTCGAAGGCCGTCGCCGTCGACTCCGGATAGACCGAGGCCGTCGACAGGGCGACCTTCGCATCCGGGATGCGCACCACTGGTTCTGCCACGAGGGACAGGGTACGGGCCGCGCCCCGGCGCCGGGGAGGTGGCCTCATGGAGCCCGGTCACGGCGTCGGGGGGAGGTGGTCGAGCCGCCGCAGGATCACGCCCTCGCGCAGCGCCCAGGGGCAGATCTCCACGCTCTCGCACCCGAAGAGGTCCAGCGCGCCCTCCGCGACGAGTGCCCCGGCGAGCAGCTGTCCGGCCCGCCCCTCGGAGACGCCGGGCAGCTCGGCGCGCTCGCGCGTGGTCATCGCGGCGAGCCGCGGCACCCAGTCCTCCAGGGACTTGTGCTTCAGTTCGCGCTGGACGTGCAGGCCCTCCGCCGAGCGGGCCGCGCCGGCCAGGCGGGCGAGCTGCTTGAACGTCTTCGACGTCGCCACGATGTGGTCGGGTGCGCCGAAGCGGGCGAACTCCCCGACCGTGCGGGCGATCTGGGCGCGCACGTGCCGCCGCAGCGCCTTCACGTCCGAGGGGTCCGCCGGGTCGGAGGGCAGCCAGGCGGACGTGAGACGCCCGGCGCCGAGCGGCAGACTGACCGCGCAGTCCGGCTCCTCGTCCATGCCGTACGCGATCTCCAGCGACCCGCCGCCGATGTCCAGGACGAGCAGCTTGCCCGCGGACCAGCCGAACCAGCGCCGGGCGGCGAGGAACGTGAGCCTGGCCTCGTCCTCGCCGGACAGCACCTGGAGGTCGACGCCGGTCTCCTCTCTGACCCGGGCCAGCACCTCGTCGGCGTTGGTCGCCTCGCGCACCGCGGAGGTGGCGAACGGCAGCATCTCCTCCACGCCCTTGTCCTCGGCGGCCTCCGCCGCCTCGCGGACGGTGGCGACCAGCCGGTCGACGCCCTGGGGGCCGATCGCCCCCGCGGGGTCGAGCAGTTGGGCCAGGCGCAGATCGGCCTTGTGGGAGTGCGCGGGCAGGGGGCGCGCGCCGGGATGGGCGTCGACCACGAGCAGATGCACCGTGTTCGACCCCACGTCGAGGACACCGAGTCTCATGTACGGAACGCTACGCCGCATGGGGCGCTCGTCTGGCCTCGGGCGGCCCACCGCCCGCATACCCTGGAGATGTGCCAAAGACGAAAAAGACGAAGGCCGACAAATCGAAGAAGCCTGAGAAGCCCGAGAAGCCGGAAAAGGCTGCGAAGGGCGGCAAGGCCGACAAAGCCGACAAGGTGCTGGGCAGGCCCGAGAAGAACGAGACGGTGGGCAAGTCCGGGAAGACCGCGAAGACCGGGAAGACCGAGCCGGACGAGAAGGGCCTGGACTTCGCCCGCGCGTGGGTGGAGTTCCCCGACCCCGCGGACGACGAGCAGATCTTCCGCTGTGACCTGACCTGGCTGACCTCCCGCTGGAACTGCATCTTCGGCAGTGGCTGCCAGGGCATCCAGGCGGGCCGCGCCGACGACGGCTGCTGCACGCTGGGCGCGCACTTCTCGGACGACGACGACGAGAAGCGCGTCGCCGGGTACGTGGAGCGCCTGACGCCCGACATCTGGCAGCACCACGACGTGGGCCGGGAGACCGGCTGGGTGTCGACGGACGAGGACGGCGACCGCCAGACCCGTCCGTACAACGGCTCGTGCATCTTCCAGAACCGCCCCGGTTTCGCGGGGGGCGCGGGCTGCTCGCTGCACATCCTGGCGCTCAAGGAGGGCCGCGAGCCCCTGGAGACGAAGCCGGACGTCTGCTGGCAGCTGCCGGTGCGCCGTACGTACGAGTGGATCGACCGGCCCGACGACACGCGGGTCCTCCAGGTGTCGATCGGTGAGTACGACCGGCGGGGCTGGGGCCCCGGCGGCCATGACCTGCACTGGTGGTGCACGTCGGCGACGTCGGCGCACGGCGCGGGCGACCCGGTGTACGTCTCCTATCGCCCCGAGCTGATCGAGATGATGGGCAAGGAGGGGTACGACCGTCTGGTGGAGCTGTGCGAGGAGCGCCTCGGCTCCCAACTCCCGCTCCTGGCCCCGCATCCGGCGGACCCGGTAGCCCCGTAGGGGCGCGGGGCTGTGACATGTGCGGCTCCACCGCGTGGGCGCGCCCAGCCACCTCCGGCCGACGGATACGAGACAACCCGGCCCCCGGCGGCGCTCAGCCGGGATTCGGGCCCTCATCGCCGGGCGGCGAGGACGGGTCCGCCGGCCCGGGATCCGACGGCGTAGGGGCCGGATCCGTAGGCGTAGGTGTGGGATCGGGGTCAGAAGGCCCAGGGTCGGACGGACCGGGATCGGACGGACCCGGGTCGGAGGGCCCGGGATCGGACGGACCAGGATCAGAGGGCCCCGGGTCAGTGGGACGCGGCCCCGGCCCCGGCCGGCCCGGCGGTCGTCCGTCGCCGTACCCCTCGATGGAGATGGCCGCGCCCGATGGCGCGATGGCGACCCGGGCCCGCCAGTGCCCGGCGGGCTCACGGGCATGGTCGACGTAGACCCGGACCGTGACCGACTCCCCCGGCGCGAGCGTCCCGGACGAGCGGCTCAGGTAGAGCCAGGACGCGCCCTCGCTCGCCGACCAGCGGACCGGCGAGCCTCCGGTTGCCGTGAGCGTGATGAGCGTCGTGTCGCCACTGGGCCGCGCCTCTACGGTGAGGCGGCCGGGGCCCGTCGCCGAGCCACCGCTGATGACCTCCACGGAGACGCGGGGTGAGCGGCTGTCCGCGGTGAAGCGGGGCTCGGCGCCCTTGCGGGCGTTGCCCGCGTTCTCGTAGTCCCGCGCGTGGTCGCTGCCGAGGCCGTCGGGGCCGTCGCCCTCGCTGGCGGTGACCGAACTGCCGTCGTGGCCCTCTCCGGTGAGCGGCGCCCCGCGGTACGCGGCCCAGAGGGCGAGCACCGGGGCGGCCACCACGGTGGCGACGACGGTCGTCGTGACGGCACGCGCGCGCAGGCGGTCGCGGCGGGCGGCGTGGTCCTTGGGGTCCATCGGGAAACCACGCCGGTCGTAGCGGGGGTGGGCACCCCGCGCGCGTGGGACGTGCGCCGTGGCGAGGGCGTCGCGGGGAGCCTCGACGACGGGGAGCCTCGCGGGGCTGACTGCCGTGCCGGGCCAGGCGCCCGCGCCTGCGCGCTCGGCGGTGCGGCGGCAGCGCGGGCAGTCGTCGACGTGCCGGACCAGCTCGCGGCGCAGGGCCGTGCCGAGCAGCACCTGATTGTCGCCGGTGAGGCGGGCGACGATGGGGCAGCTGCCGGTCTCCACGACGGCGAGCGCGGCGCGGGTGCGCTCCACCTCGCAGGCGGCGGAGGCGAGCAGGGCGCGGGCCTTGGCGAGGTCCATGCCGAGGACGGCGGCGACCTCGGCCGGGGTGAGCTGGTGGCGCACGGCCAGTTCGAGGGCCTCGCGCTGCTCGGGGGTCGTGCCGGCGGCCTCGGGCCAGGCGAGCTGGGCCAGTTCGCGGTGCCGTTGGCGCTCGGTCTCTTCGGGGGTGGGGGGTGTGGCAGGGGTCGGCGGGGTGGGCGGGTTCGGAGTGGTCCGGGGGGCCGGGTCGGTCGGGGCGGTCGAGTCGGTCGGAGCGGACTGGGCGGACTGGGCGGCCTGGGCGGCATGGTCGGTCGGAGTCGCCGGGTCGGTCGGGACCTCGGTCTTCGAGGCGCGGGTGGCGGCACCCGCGTCCCGGTCGGCGCCCCTGCCCCCGCCCCTGCCCCTGCCCGCGCCTCTGCGGCCCCCCGCCCCCCTGGCCGCGTGCGCGCCCTGGCGGTTCCGTTTGGCTTCGGCCAAACGGCGCAGGCAGACCCAGCGAGCGAGGGCGTAGAGCCAGGGGCGCAGCTCGCCGTCGGCTTCGGGGCCGCGCGAGCCCCGGCGCTCGGCGAGGTGGAGCACGTCCCCCAGCGCCGCGGTCGCCGCGTCGTGATCGCACAGGACGGACAGGCAGTACGTGAACAGGCCGTCCAGACACGGTTCGTAGCGCGCGGGCGGAGTCGTCCGGGGTGCCTGGCGGGGCACCACACGCTGGCGCGCGTCACGGTGCGCCCGGTGTGCGCCGGTTGCGTTCGCGGAAGTTTCCGGCCTGCTGCTCATCACCCGTGCGAAGTTAGGCGGATGATGCAGGCTCCTTCCGCCCTCTTGCGCACATTTAATCCTTACGGGTGAACAGATCCCTCAAAAGGGGACAGGAACCCATCATTCCGGGGCCTTGACTCGCGCGCGGGGCGGGCGCCGGGCGTACGTCAGGAGCGGACGGGACCACGGCGTGCGGCGTTGCCGACGGGCTCGGGCCGCGTTTGTCAGTGGGCTCGGGCCGCGTTGTCAGTGGGCTCGGTTACGGTTCCGAGCATGGCTGCCCGTACGAAATCCACCAAGGACCGTCCGTCCTACCGCTGCACCGAGTGCGGCTGGCAGACGGCCAAGTGGCTCGGCCGCTGCCCCGAATGCCAGGCATGGGGCACGGTCGAGGAGTACGGCGCGCCCGCGGTCCGTACCACCGCCCCCGGCCGGGTCACCTCCTCCGCCGTCCCGATCGGTGAGGTCGACGGCCGCCAGGCCACCGCGCGCTCCACCGGCGTGCCCGAGCTGGACCGCGTGCTCGGCGGCGGCCTCGTCCCCGGCGCCGTGGTGCTGCTCGCGGGCGAGCCGGGCGTCGGCAAGTCGACGCTGCTGCTCGACGTCTCGGCGAAGGCGGCGAGCGAGCAGCACCGCACGCTCTATGTGACGGGTGAGGAGTCGGCGAGCCAGGTCAGGCTGCGCGCCGACCGCATCGGCGCCATCGACGACCACCTCTACCTGGCGGCGGAGACCGATCTGTCCGCCGTCCTCGGCCACTTGGACGCGGTCAAGCCCTCGCTCCTGGTCCTCGACTCGGTGCAGACGGTCGCCTCGCCCGAGATCGACGGCGCGCCCGGCGGCATGGCGCAGGTCCGTGAGGTCGCGGGCGCGCTGATCCGCGCTTCCAAGGAGCGGGGCATGTCGACGCTCCTGGTCGGTCACGTCACCAAGGACGGCGCGATCGCGGGTCCGCGCCTCCTGGAGCATCTCGTCGACGTGGTCCTCCAGTTCGAGGGCGACCGGCACGCGCGCCTGCGCCTGGTGCGCGGCGTCAAGAACCGGTACGGCACGACGGACGAGGTCGGCTGCTTCGAGCTGCACGACGAGGGCATCACCGGCCTCGCCGACCCCAGCGGCCTCTTCCTCACCCGGCGCGCCGAGCCCGTCCCCGGCACCTGTCTGACCGTCACCCTGGAGGGCCGCCGCCCCCTGGTCGCCGAGGTCCAGGCGCTCACGGTCGACTCCCAGATCCCGAGCCCCCGGCGCACCACCTCCGGCCTGGAGACCTCCCGGGTCTCGATGATGCTGGCCGTCCTGGAGCAGCGCGGCCGGATCACCGCCCTCGGCAAGCGGGACATCTACAGCGCGACGGTCGGCGGCGTGAAGCTCTCCGAGCCCGCCGCGGACCTCGCCGTCGCCCTCGCCCTGGCCAGCGCGGCGAGCGACACCCCGCTGCCGAAGAATCTCGTGGCGATCGGTGAAGTGGGCCTGGCGGGCGAGGTCAGACGGGTCACGGGCGTCCAGCGCAGGCTGGCCGAGGCGCACCGCCTCGGCTTCACCCACGCCCTCGTGCCGTCCGATCCCGGCAGGATCCCCGCCGGTATGAAGGTCATCGAAGTCGCCGACATGGGTGACGCGCTGCGTGTCCTTCCGCGGTCCCGTCGCCGGGAGGCCCCACGGGAGGAGGAAGAGCGCCGGTAGACTTTGCCCTGGTCTCGCCCATCCGTACGAAGACAGACGTACGGCAGAGGCTTGGAACCTGCGACCGAGGGAGTGCAGTGGCAGCCAACGACCGGGCAGCGAATCCCGGCAAGCCCGGCGGAAGCTCCGCTGCCGATGTGCTGATGCGCGCCTCCCTGAGCGCCGTCGCACCCGGCACGGCCCTGCGCGACGGCCTCGAGCGCATCCTCCGCGGCAACACCGGCGGTCTGATCGTCCTCGGCTGGGACAAGACCGTCGAGTCGATGTGCACGGGCGGCTTCATCCTGGACGTCGAGTTCACCGCGACGCGCCTGCGCGAGCTGTGCAAGCTCGACGGCGGCATCGTCCTCGACAAGGACATCACCAAGATCCTGCGCGCCGGTGTGCAGCTGGTGCCGGATCCGACGATCCCCACCGAGGAGACGGGCACGCGGCACCGCACGGCGGACCGCGTCTCCAAGCAGGTCGGCTTCCCGGTCGTCTCCGTCTCCCAGTCGATGCGCCTGATCGCGCTGTACGTGGACGGGCAGCGCCGCGTCCTGGAGGACTCGGCGGCGATCCTCTCCCGCGCGAACCAGGCCCTCGCGACCCTGGAGCGTTACAAGCTGCGTCTCGACGAGGTCGCCGGCACGCTCTCCGCCCTGGAGATCGAGGACCTGGTGACGGTGCGGGACGTCACGGCGGTCGCCCAGCGTCTGGAGATGGTGCGCCGCATCGCCACGGAGATCGCCGAGTACGTGGTCGAGCTGGGCACGGACGGCCGTCTTCTCGCCCTCCAGCTGGACGAGTTGATCGCGGGCGTCGAGCCCGAGCGCGAGCTGGTCGTCAGGGACTACGTGCCCGAGCCGACCGCCAAGCGCTCCCGCACGGTCGACGAGGCGCTCCAGGAGCTGGACGCCCTCACCCACGCGGAGCTTCTCGAACTGCCCACCGTGGCGCGTGCCTTGGGCTACACCGGCTCCCCGGAGGCCCTGGACTCGGCGGTCTCACCGCGCGGCTTCCGCCTCCTCGCCAAGGTCCCCCGGCTCCCCGGCGCCATCATCGACCGCCTCGTCGAGCACTTCGGCGGCCTACAGAAGCTGCTCGCCGCCAGCGTGGACGACCTCCAGACGGTGGACGGCGTGGGCGAGGCCCGGGCCCGCAGCGTCCGCGAGGGCCTCTCCCGCCTGGCGGAGTCCTCGATCCTGGAGCGGTACGTCTAGCGGTACGCCTAGCGTCGGTTACGTCCAGCGGTCTGCGGGGATCAGTCCTTCTCAAGAACGAACGAGGCGCGAGCAACCCCGAGCCCAGGCGCCTTCGCCTCGACAAGATACGTACCGGCCCCCGCAACTCCCGCCGAAGGCGTAGCGCACTTCGGCTCGCTCCCCCGCCGGTCCCACTGCACGGTGTGCGTGATCCGCCCGTCGGCCGGCACGCGCAGCAGCAGGCTGCCGCCCCCGGAGGGGCAGTCGGCCGAGGACCAGAACTCGTCGTCGCCGTCGGCCTGAGTGATCGTCAGGACCGTTCCCTTGCCGCCCATATCGATCTTGCAGGCCTTGCCGCCGCGATTCTCGGCGATCAGCTCGAACTTCGGCTTCTCGCCGATCTCGTACTCGTTCCGAACGCTTCGCACCTTCAACTTCACGGCGTCGCTGGTGCAGTCGGGCACGCGCGTGCCGGCCGGGAGCCGGTCGCCCGAGCCGCCGCCACCCTTGGCGTCGCCGTCCGAGCCGCCGCCGGACCCCTTGGAGCCGTCGGAACCGCCGGAGCCCGATCCGTCCGAGCCGCCCGATCCGCCGGAGCCGCCGGAGCCGCCGGAGCCGGAACCGGAACCGGAGTCCGAGCCCTCGTCCGACTCGTCCCGCCCGCCCGGGTGTTCACTGATCGCGGGCCCGGAATCGCCCGGTCCGGGAGTGATGGACGTGGCGGGGCCGTTGCCGCTCGGGCCGTCGGCGCCGTTCTTCCCGCCCCCGCCACCCGAGGTCGCGATCCATACGGCGAGTAGCACCAGCAGGCCGAACACGGACAGCAGAACGGCCCTCCGACGCCAGTAGATGGTGGAGGGAAGCGGCCCGACCGGATTGCGCAGAGATCCCACGCCCAAACCTTACGAGAGATCCGGCGCGCGTCCCGCCCCACCCGCCGCCCCGAGCAACAAAGTTTGCGGATCATCATTCCGCAGAAGCCTCCGAAGCCCGTAAAGCCCCCAAAGCCCCTATAGCCCCTATAGCCCCTGATGCCCTCCCGACCCTGTCCATCGTCAGGGTCCGCACGGGACGATCGCCAGATGTGACGATTCGGACCCACTCCGTACCGTCCGTAATCATGGACACCATGGACGACGATCTCTACCGCGACATCACCGACTTCGCCCACGACACCCCGTCGTGGTTCCAGCACCTCGCCGAGGTGTGGACGGAGCTCGGACTGCTTCTTTTCGGCGTGCTCTTCATCGTCGCCTGGTGGCGTGCCCGGCGCGGTGACCCGCGCGCGCTGGCGATCGCGGTGCTCGCTCCCCTGGCCACCGCGGTGGCGTACGTGTGCAGCGAGTTGCTCAAGTCCGTGATCGACGAGGAGCGTCCCTGCCGGGCGGTGTCCGGCGCGCTGAAGCCGCTCGTCGAGTGCCCGGCCTACGGAGACTGGTCCTTCCCCAGCAACCACTCGACGATCGCGGGCGCCGCCGCCGTCGGCCTCGCGCTCGCCTGGCCGCGCATCGCGGCCCTGACGGTTCCGATGGCCGTGCTCATGGCCTTCTCGCGGGTCTTCGTCGGCGTGCACTACCCGCACGACGTGGTGGTGGGTCTCGTCTTCGGCGCGGTGATCACGTTCGTGGTCGTACGGCTCACCACGCGTCCCGTGGCGCGGATCGGGCAGGCGATGCGGGGGTCCTCGACGGGCGTCGTGAAGTGGTTCGCGGGCCCGGGTCCCGCCCTCGCCCCGTCGCCCGCGACGGATCCGGCGGCGTACGACACCCCGACGATGACGTTCCGCCGCCACGACGCGCAACACGGAGGCGCGCACCACGGCGACGCGCAGCACGGCGACTCTCAGTACGGCGACTCGCGTCACCAGGACCCGCGGCACTACGACCCGCGGCAGGGCGGCGCGCACCGCCGCGACTCGCACCGCCGCCGCTGACCGGACGGGGCTGACCGGGCGGGGCTCAGTCCGGATCCGGGACGAGCCCCGCTTCGTACGCGACGATCGCCGCCCGTACGCGGTTCTTGACCCCGAGCCGGTCGAGGACCGCGCTCACATACGCCTTGACCGTGCCCTCCACGAGATGGAGCCGGGCGGCGATCTCCGGGTTGGACAGGCCCGCGCCGACCAGGCCGAGGACCTGGCGTTCGCGCGGGGTGAGGGCCTCCACGCGGGCACGGGCCTCGACGCCGCGGCCCATGCGGCGGGCGCCGAAGCCGTCGATGACGTGCCGGGCCACCTTGGGCGAGAGGAAGGCGGCGCCGCCCGCCACCGCCCTGACACCCGCGATGAGTTCGTGCGGATCGCCGGACTTCAGCAGGAAACCGGTGGCTCCCCCGCCCAGCGCCCGTGCCACGTACGCGTCTTCGGAGAACGTCGTCAGCATGGCGACAGCGGTGCCCGGCACCGTACGCACGATCTCCTCACCTGCGGCGAGGCCGTCCAGGCGCGGCATACGAACGTCGAGCAGCGCCACGTCGGGCCGGTGGGCCTGCGCGAGAGAGACGGCCTCGCGCCCGTCCCCCGCCTCCGCGACGACCTCGATGCCGCCGCCCGCCGCGAGGATGGCGCGTACGCCCGCGCGGATCATGGCCTCGTCGTCTGCCAACAGGACCCGGATGACGTCGTTCACCGTGTCCACTGTGTTCACCGTGTTCACCGCGTTCACCGCGTTCACCGCACACGCTCCTTGTTCATCGCGTCAGCCGTGGGGATCACGGTCTTGTCCACGAGCCGGGCACCGCCCTTGCCGAAGCCGAAGCAGATTCTGAAGTAGGGGACGGCGGTGAAGAGTTCACCGCTCGCGCGGTAGTACGCGCAGTCGGCGCCCTCGGGCGGCGGGGTCGGCGCGCGTTCGACCGGCGGGTCGGAGGCGGCCTGGTCCGGCAGGACGCGTTCGACCTCGGCGCGCGGCTCGCCGACACGCAGCCGCGCGAAGTCGGCGGGGTCGAGGACCGAGTGGGTCCGGGAGTACGCGTACCAGGCGAAGGTCCCCCCGACGAGCAGCACGCCCGTGGTGACGGCGGCGCCGAAGGCCAGGACGGTGCGGCGGCGCGCGTGCGCGAGGTGGGCGCCGGGGTGCGGGGGGCCTGGAGCGGCGGGGCGGGCGGGGGCGATGCCCTCGGCGGGCAGGCGCGCGGTGACCCGGAAGCCGTCGCCGTGCGGGCCCGCGTCGAAGGTGCCGCCGAGGTCGGTGACGCGGGCGCGCAGGCCGCGCAGGCCGGTGCCGCCGTCGGAGGGCGAACCGTGGTGCTCGGGGCGGCCGTTGGTGACGGTGACCGTCGTCGTCGTGGTGTCGCCGCATGCCACCGTGACGGTGACGGGGGCGCCGGGCGCGTGCTTGGCGGCGTTGGTCAGGGCCTCTTGGACGACGCGGTGGAGGGTGCGTTCGGCCGGCCCGCCGTCGGCGACGCCACTCACCGCTCCCCTTTGGTCGGCCGGGCCCCGTTGATCACCTAGGGCACTCAGGGCACCTCGGTCACCGTCGTACCGGCCACCGGCGTAACGGTCATCGTCGTACCGGTCGTCGTCGTACGTGATCTGAAGGCCGGACTCCTTGGCGCGGGCGACGAGGTCGGCGACGCTCTCCCCGGTCGGGGCGAGCGGGGCACACTCGTCGTCGTCCTCGCGGAGCAGACCGATGATGGCGTGCAATCGGTCGGTGGCCTGCGAGGCGGCCGCGCGGAGGTCCGCTGCGGCCTCGCGGTGCGGACTCGGCAGGTCGGGGGCGACCTGGAGGGCACCCGCGCGAACGGCGATCAGGCTCAGTTCGTGGCCCAGGGAGTCGTGCATGTCCTGGGCGATGCGGGCCCGTTCGCGCAGCCGCGCCCGGTCGGCGACGATGCGCTGCTCACGCTCCAGCTGGCCGGCGCGCGCCCAGCCCGCGGCGGCCAGTTCGCGGCCCTGGCGCCAGTAGCGACCCGCCAGCCAGGGGAAGACCGCGCCGAACACGAGCGTCCCCATGAGGACGAGCCACTCGACCACGGGGTCGACATCCCGTGCGGCGATCTTGACCGTGCCGAAGACGGCGATGGCCGTGAAGGCGAGCAGGGCGCCGCAAGCCCGGACCGCGCGGCGGCCGAGGAGTACGGCGAAGGCGGCGAGGGCCGGGCCGTAGGAGAGGGTGAAGAGGGGGGGGCGGTGACGAGGCCGAGGGCGGCCGCGAGGAGGAACGCGAGCAGGGGGCGGGTCCGGCGGACGCCGATGGCGCAGGCGAGGGTGGCGAGTGCGGCGAGGTGCTGGGGGATCGAGCGAGGGGTGTCCAGCCCCAGCCACTCGACTGCCCCGGCGGGCAGCGCGAGCCCCGCCCCCATCGCCATCCCCCGCATACGCCTGTGCACGCCCTCGACGCTACGTGCCCTCCTCGCCCTCGCGCCCCTGCCGATCGTCAGGTCTCCCCCCCCCCCCGACGGCGCTGCGCAGAGCACCGCCCAGTGGTGTGTAGCGCTGGGCAGACGGGCGGGTGGGTGGGGGAGAAACCGCGCGGAGCGCGGAAAGACGCCACCGGGCCGCAGGCGAGCAACAACACCCCGCCCCCACAACCCCGTAGAACCGTCGAGGCCATGGCAGGATCGACCCTGCCATGACTGCTCCCACGAAGCCCCTGCCGCACAACCCGGCCGCCGACCCGGGGGACTCCCCCGAGCGCACCGGGGACACCCTCCACACCCCCGTCATCGCCTGGTTCGACGCACACGCCCGTGATCTTCCGTGGCGGCGCGAGGACGCCGGGCCGTGGGGCGTGATGGTCAGTGAGTTCATGCTCCAGCAGACGCCCGTCAGTCGCGTCCTGCCCGTGTACGAGCAGTGGCTGGCCCGCTGGCCCCGCCCCGCCGACCTCGCCGAGGAGGCTCCCGGCGAGGCCGTCCGCGCCTGGGGGCGGCTCGGTTATCCGCGCCGTGCCCTGCGGCTGCACGGCGCGGCCGTCGCCATAACGGAGCGGCACGGCGGCGACGTACCCAGGCTCCACGCCCAGCTGCTCGCCCTGCCCGGCATCGGGGAGTACACCGCGGCCGCCGTGGCGTCCTTCGCGTACGGGCAGCGGCACGCGGTCCTCGACACGAACGTGCGCCGGGTCTTCGCGCGGGCCGTGACCGGCGTGCAGTACCCGCCGAACGCGACGACCGCCGCCGAGCGCAAGCTCGCCCGCGCCCTGCTCCCCGAGGACGAACGCACCGCGTCGCGCTGGGCCGCCGCCTCGATGGAGCTGGGCGCCCTGGTGTGCACCGCGAAGAACGAGAACTGCGCCCGGTGCCCGATCGCCGCCCAGTGCGCCTGGCGCGCGGCGGGGAAGCCGGCGCACGAGGGTCCGGCCCGCCGCGGCCAGACGTACGCGGGCACGGACCGCCAGGTGCGGGGCAAGCTGCTCGCCGTGCTCCGTGAGGCCGTGACGCCCGTGCCGCAGGCGACGCTGGACCGGGTGTGGGACGAGCCGGTGCAGCGAGCCCGCGCGCTGGACGGGCTGGTCGCGGACGGGCTCGTCGAGCCCCTGCCGGGCGGTATGTACCGTCTGCCGATGACCTGACGCACAGGCGTTTACGCGCGTCCTACTTCTGTTACACAACCTACGCACAGCCGTGCGCCCTCCGCTGGCTGCTCCGCACAACCCCGTGACACGGCCTACGTAGCTTCTTACCTGTACCGCACAGGCAGGGGCCGCGGTCGGCAATGGGGATGGAACGGAGGCGGTTTGATATGGCGCACGGCGAGGTGCTCGAGTTCGAAGAGTACGTCCGCACTCGGCAGGATGCCCTGCTGCGCAGTGCCCGGCGCCTGGTTCCCGACCCCGTGGACGCCCAGGACCTGTTGCAGACCGCACTCGTACGCACGTACGGCCGTTGGGACGGCATAGCCGACAAGCGGCTCGCGGACGCCTATCTGCGCCGCGTCATGATCAATACGCGTACGGAGTGGTGGCGGGCGCGCAAGCTCGAAGAGGTGCCTACCGAGCAGCTGCCCGACGCGAGCGTGGAAGACTCCACCGAACAGCACGCGGACCGCGCTCTGCTCATGGACATCATGAAGGTGCTCGCACCCAAGCAGCGCAGCGTCGTCGTGCTGCGACACTGGGAGCAGATGTCCACAGAGGAGACGGCCGCCGCACTCGGCATGTCGGCAGGAACGGTCAAGAGCACGCTGCACCGGGCGCTCGCCCGCCTCCGCCAGGAGCTGGAGAGCCGGGACCGCGAGGAACTGGTCGCACGCGCGCTCGAACGTGAGGAGCGGGAGCGTTGCGCGGCCTAGGCCCTCGGGCCACGAGAAGCGTGCGGGCGGCGAGTACGGCGGTGGCCGGACTCGCCGCCGTCGGCCTTTTGCTCTCCGCCTGTTCGACGGGCGGTTCCGGCGCGCGGGTCGAGGGACCGGCCCGCAGCGAGCGCGTGGTGTCCTCCTCGCCCTCCCCGTCGTCCTCGGTCCCCGTGCCGAAGAAGATCGACGCGGTGCGGCTCGTCAAGGAGGACCCGAAGGTCAGCCCGGCCGTGAAGCGGGATCTGAAGCCCTGCGCGGGCAAGACGTACCCGGTCGACGTGTCGTACGGGAACCTGACCGGCGGATCCGCCGCCGATGTCGTGGTGAACGTACTGACCTGCGCGGACGCCGTCGGCATCGGCAGCTATGTGTATCGCGCCCAGGGCGGCAGGTACGAGAATGTCTTCACGGCCGAGGAACCGGCTTCCGTCTACACCGAGATCGACCGGGGCGAACTGGTCGTGACCAAACAGCTGTACGAGGAGGGCGACTCGGTGGACTACCCCTCCGGCGAGGAAGTGATCTCGTACCGCTGGTCGTCGAACCGCTTCACCGAGACGGGACGCACGCGCAACGACTTCAGCAACGCGGTGGGCGGCGAGGAACCCGCGCCGGCGGCCGGTTGACGACCGGGCCTCAAGGACACACGAGTACTGAGCACAGTACTGAGCACTGCGGACCAAGCACCGAGCACCGAGCACGACGTACGACGTACGACGTACGACGCACCGAGAAGGACTGAGAGCATCCGATGGCAGAGCAGACCCATGTCCTGTTCGTCGAGGACGACGACGTCATCCGTGAGGCCACCCAGCTCGCCCTGGAGCGCGACGGCTTCGCGGTGACGGCCATGCCCGACGGTCTGGCGGGCCTGGAGGCGTTCCGCGCGAACCGGCCGGACATCGCGCTGCTCGACGTGATGGTGCCGGGCCTGGACGGTGTCTCGCTGTGCCGCCGCATCCGTGACGAGTCGACCGTCCCGGTGATCATGCTGTCGGCGCGCGCCGACTCCATCGACGTGGTGCTGGGTCTGGAGGCGGGCGCCGACGACTACGTGACCAAGCCGTTCGACGGGGCCGTCCTGGTCGCCCGCATCCGCGCGGTCCTGCGCCGCTTCGGACACGCGAGCGGCCCCGCCTCGGCCTCGAACACCGCGGACGAGCGCGCGTCGGCGGACGGCGGCGTGCTGCACTTCGGCGATCTGGAGATCGACACGGAGGGCATGGAGGTCCGCAGGGGCGGCGCCCCCGTCGCGCTGACGCCGACCGAGATGCGCCTGCTCCTGGAGTTCTCGTCCGCGCCCGGCACCGTCCTGTCCCGCGACAAGCTCCTTGAGCGGGTCTGGGACTACGGCTGGGGCGGCGACACCCGCGTCGTCGACGTCCATGTGCAGCGGCTGCGTACGAAGGTGGGTCAGGACCGCATCGAGACGGTCCGCGGCTTCGGATACAAGCTCAAGGCGTGAGCGGGCGCGTGACGATCGGTGTACGGCGCCGCCTCAAGGGCCGCGAACGCGAGGGACGTGTATGAACGGGGGTAGGAACGGAGGCCCCGGCGTGGTCGGCCGTGCCCGCCAGGTGCTGCGGTCCGGCCTGCGCACGGGCGTGCGCTGGAAGATCAGCGCGGCGATCGCGCTGGTCGGCGCGCTGGTCGCGGTGGTGCTGAGCCTGGTCGTGCACAACGCCGCGCGGGTCTCGATGCTCGACAACGCGCGCGATGTGCAGGACGAGCGCATCCAGTTCGCCCTTCGGCTCTACTCCGCCTCCCAGCGGCAGACCCTCCAGTTCGGTACGAAGGTCGACGACCCGGCGCTCCCGGAGGAGCTGCGGGAGACGGTCCTCAAGGGCCGCCGCGCGACCTATGTGGAGGACAAGCCCGACGGGGTGCCGGACATCTGGGCGGCCGTGCCGCTCGCCGACGGGCACGTCCTTTCGCTGCACTCCCGTTTCACCGACCGCAGCGCCACCGTCATGAAGGACCTCGACCAGGCCCTGGTCATCGGCTCGATCGCGGTCGTCTTCGGCGGCTGCGCGCTCGGCGTGCTGATCGGCGGGCAGCTGTCGCGTCGGCTGCGCAAGGCGGCGACGGCGGCGAGCGAGGTCGCCCAGGGGCAGACGGACGTCAGTGTCCGTGCCGCCATCGGCGGTGTCGTGAAGGACGAGACCGACGATCTGGCGAGCGCCGTGGACGCCATGGCCGACGCGCTCAAGCAGCGGCTCGAAGCCGAGCGGCGGGTCACCGCGGACATCGCGCACGAGCTGCGCACCCCGGTGACCGGTCTGCTCACGGCCGCCGAGCTGCTGCCGCCCAGCCGGCCGAGCGAGCTGGTCAAGGACCGCGCGCAGGCCATGCGCACGCTCGTCGAGGACGTCCTCGAAGTGGCCCGTCTCGACTCCGCGGCCGAGCGGGCCGAGTTGCAGGACATCACGCTCGGCGAGTTCGTGACCCGGCGGATGGCGGCCCTGACCGCGGACGTGACGGTGACGGTGGTGCACGAGTCGGAGGTCACCACCGACCCGCGCCGCCTGGAGCGCATCCTCGGCAACCTCGTCGCCAACGCGGCCAAGCACGGCAAGCCGCCGATCGAGGTCAGCGTCGAGGGCCGCGTGGTGCGGGTGCGCGACCACGGGCCCGGCTTCCCCGAGGCGCTCCTGGACGAGGGGCCGAGCCGCTTCCGCACCGGCAGCACGGACCGGGCGGGGCACGGCCACGGCCTGGGCCTGACGATCGCCGCGGGCCAGGCGCGGGTGCTCGGCGCGCGGCTCACCTTCCGCAACGTACGCCCGGCGGGGGTGGCGCCCGGTGAGCCCTCCGAGGGGGCGGTCGCCGTGCTGTGGCTGCCGGAACACGCGCCCACGAGCACGGGGAGCTTCCCGATCCTTCAGCTGCCGGACAACCTCTGATCCCGGTCCGGGGGCGCCGTCGTCAGCAGGACCAGTCCTTGTCGAGGTCCAAGCCGCCCTCGCGGCGCTGCGTGAACGAGAACCAGTTCCCGGAGTCGTCGCGGAAGAGCGCCTCGGTGCCGTAGGGGCGCTCCTGCGGCTCCTGGAGGAACTCCACGCCGCGCGCCTTCAGCTTCTCGTAGTCCCCGTGGACGTCGTCGGTGACCAGGACGCCCGCGCCGAGGACTCCCTTGGCGACCAGCTTCTTCATGGCCTCGGCCGACTCGTCGTCCAGGGACGGCGGGCCCGGCACCATCAGCGTCAGCTCCACGTCGGGCTGGTCCTTTGCGCCGACGGTGAGCCAGCGCATGCCGCCGTCGCCCATGGTCATGTCCGTACGGACCTCGAAACCGAGCTTCTGGGTGTAGAACTCCTTGGCCCGGTCCTGGTCCAGGACCCAGACGGTGGAGATGGCGAGTCCCTTGATCATGGTCTGCTCCCAACTGCCGTCATGCCGTCATGCCGTCATGCGGTCATACGTCGATGTTGGCACGCGGCGCTGACAACGGCCCCTCGCCCGCGGACTAGCTGTCGGCGGGGCCCGCACCCCGCAGCGGGGTCTCCTTCACGAAGAGCGAGGCGAGCAGCGCGGCGACGCCGACGGCCGCGCCGAGCAGGAACGCCGAGTGCGTGCCGGAGGACACCGCGAACTTGTACGCGTCGCTCACCTGTTCCGGCAGCTTCGCGAGGCTCGCCGCATCGAGCTGCGCCGACTTCTCGGTCACCTTGCCGCCCAGTTCACCGGCGCGCTCGGCCATCACGTCCTGGACGCGGTGGTTGAAGAGCGCGCCCATGATCGCGACGCCGAAGGAGGAGCCGAGCGTACGGAAGAGCGTGGCCGAGGAGGAGGCGACGCCCATGTCCTTCAGCTCGACGCTGTTCTGGGCGACCAGCATGGTGACCTGCATCAGGAAGCCCATGCCCGCGCCGAGCACCGCCATGTAGAGGCCCGACGTGAGCCGCGAGGTCCCGGTGTCCATCTGGGCCAGCAGGAAGAACCCCACGACCATCAGCACGGTGCCGACGATCGGGAACGCCTTGTACTTGCCGGTGGCGGTCGTGAACCGGCCGGCGAACAGGGAGACGACCATCATCGAGAGCAGCAGCGGAAGCAGCAGCAGCCCGGAGTTGGTGGCCGAGGCGCCCTGTACCGACTGCTGGTAGAGCGGCAGGAAGAGCATCGCGCCGAACATCACGAAGCCGCTGATGAAGCCGATCACTGCCATCAAGGAGAAGTTGCGGCTGCGGAAGATGTGCAGCGGCATGATCGGCTCGGCGGCCCTCTTCTGTACGAAGAGGAAGCCCACGAGCGAGGCCACGCCGATCGCGATCAGCTCCATGATCACGGCCGAGCTCCAGGCGTACTCCGTGCCGCCCCAGGTGGTGACGAGCACGAGCGCGCTGATGCCGACGGTGAGCAGGGCCGCGCCGAGGTAGTCGATGCGCCCTTCGGCCTTCTTCTTGGGCAGGTGCAGGACGGCGGTGACCATGGCGAGGGCCACGGCGCCCAGCGGCAGGTTGATGTAGAAGGCCCAGCGCCAGCCGAGGTGGTCGGTGATGGTGCCGCCGACGAGCGGGCCGCCGATCATCGCGACGGCCATGACGCCGGTCATCATGCCCATGTACTTGCCGCGCTCCCGCGGCGGGATCAGGTCACCGATGATCGCCATGACGCCGACCATCAGGCCGCCCGCGCCAAGTCCCTGGATCGCGCGGAAGCCGATGAGCTGCCCCATGTCCTGTGCCATGCCGCTCAGCACAGAGCCCACGAGGAAGATCACTATGGCGGTGAGGAAGGAGCCCTTGCGCCCGTACATGTCGCCGACCTTGCCCCAGATCGGGGTGGAGGCGGCGGTGGCCAGGGTGTATCCGGTGACGACCCACGACAGGTGCTCAAGGCCGCCGAGGTCGCCGACGATCGTCGGCATCGCGGGGCTCACGATCATGTTGTCGAGCATCGCGAGCAGCATCGTGATCATCAGTGCCATCAGCACGACGCGCACGCTGCGCGGCTGCGGCTCGGCTTTGTCCGGCTTGCGCGGCTTGTTTTGCAGCGCGGCGTCGCTCCCCCGCTCCGGCTCGGCTACCGCCGTGGTCTTGTCCGCCATGTTCCCCACTCCCCGCGCTCCCCGCACTCTTCTCAGGGGCCACCCTGTGACCGCCCTGAACCCCACCGGGTGCCTTACTTGCCGCCCGGCTAGTTGACTACACTGAGGGAAGGTAGACCCCCAACTAGCCGGGCGTCAAGTAAGTTAATGGAGCCGAGGAGCACCCCGATGGGCACGGGCACAGGCAAGCAGCAGCGCCGCGGGAACACCCGCCAGCGCATCCAGGACGTGGCCCTCGAACTCTTCGCCGAGCAGGGGTACGAGAAGACGTCGCTGCGCGAGATCGCCGAGCGCCTCGACGTCACGAAGGCGGCGCTCTACTACCACTTCAAGACCAAGGAAGACATTCTCACCAGCATCTTCGACGACAGCACCAGGCCCATCGACGAGCTGATCGCCTGGGGTCACGAGCAGCCGCAGCCGCCGTCCCTCGATGTCCGCAAGCAGGTCCTGAGCCGCTACAGCGAGATCCTGGTCGACGCGGCGCCGCTCTTCCGCTTCATGCAGGAGAACCAGGCCACGGTGCGGGACCTGAAGACCGGCGAGAGCTTCAAGGACCGCATGTTCGGGCTCTACGACATCCTCAAGGACCCGGACGCGCCGATGGCCGACCAGGTGCGGTGCTTCAGCGCTCTGTTCACCATGCACGGCGGGATGTTCGTCCTCAAAGACATCGATGGCGACCCCGAGGAGAAGCGGAAGGCCATCCTCGAAGTCGCCATCGATCTGGTCACGCAGGCGCACTCGGGCGACTGAGTCGCGGCGCGCGCCGATGCGGGGCCGAAACCCCGCGGGTCAGACCTTCACGCCCACCGAGCGCAGGAAGGCGGCGGGGTCGACGGCCGTGCCGTAGTTGGGCGTCGTACGGATCTCGAAGTGCAGGTGGGGACCGCTGGAGTTGCCGGTGTTGCCCGAGAGGGCGACCCGCTGGCCGGTGGTGACGTTCTGGCCCACCCGGACGTCGACCTTCGAGAGGTGCGCGTACTGCGAGTACGTGCCGTTGCTGTGCTTGATCACGAGGGCGTTGCCGTACGCGGGACCGTCACCGGCGCCGTTCGGGCCGGCCTTGACGACCGTACCGCCGTGCACGGCGGCGACCGGCGTGCCGACCGAGACGGCGAAGTCCTGGCCGGAGTGCTTGTGGGACCACATGCTGCCGCCGAGGCCGAAGCTCGCGGAGAGGGTGTAGCGCTCGACCGGGTGGACCCAGCCGGCGGCCTTGGCGGCGGCCTTCTTGATGCCCGCGGCCTTCTTGGCCGCGTCCTGCTGCGCCTTGTCGGCGGCCTTGGCCTGGGCGGCGGCCTGCGCCTGAACGGAGTTCACGGCGACGCCGGGCAGTACACCGCCGCTCTTGGCGCTGTCCGCAGCGACCGAGACCCCGGCCCCGAACAGCGTCGACGCTCCGATGCCCGCGGCGATGACGGCCGCCCGCGTACGGAGCATGGACGGGCGGGGGTGGTGGGACTCGGTGCGCTTCGGCATGGGGACGTCCTTCGCAGTTTGGGACTGAACTGAGGGGGGCGTGAGGAGACCCGGCGGGGCGGGTGCGGGTGAGTCCCGCGGAGCACGCTTCGCCGGGTCGGCCATCCCTTGGTAACCCGCACTCCGACGAACCCCCAAAACGCCCATCTACTACCCAAAGCCGTAGCCGAGCGTCGGCATTTCGCCCTCTTGACACCATCAAATCCGGACAATTACCCCGCGCTCTCGCCATGGAATCCGAGGCCGATCCGCGGGTTTAGCCCCACGTCGGACGGCCCCCGGGCGCCCACTCCCCACGGGCCCGCGCCCCTCGCCCCCCGACGCGGCGAAGGTCCCGGAGGTTGCGGGACCAAAGTCCCTCGCCCCCCGCACCCCCGGCCCACTATTCCGCCTAGTAACGGACAAAACCCCTGTGCGCCATGTCACCGGACCCGAAGATCCACCCCGCAGGCGATGTGACGCCCACTACGCTCACGCCCATGGATCCCGCGGTCATCGGCACCCGTCTGGCATCGAGCGTCGTAGCCCCGCTGATCAAGAAACTGTTCGTCCGGGAAGGCCCGGGGGCGGGGCTCGTGGAGCGGCCCGTGCGGGTCTGCGGGCTCGTCTCCTTCCGGGGCGAGAAGCGGACCCTGTACGGCGCGGACGTGCGCCGCATCGCCGAGCGGCTGGTGTCCCGGTCCCTGGCCTCGCCCGGTGAGCGGCCCTTCCCGCCGGACGAGACCGCCGCGGTCACCGACGCCCTGGCCCGCGCGCTCCTCGCCCTCGGCGACCTCGACATGGACGACGTCCAGGCGGTCCGCCTCGGCCACCGGAAACTGGCCCGCACGCTCCTCCACCAGGCCTCCGCCACCGGGCGCCCCGTCACCGCCGAACTCTCCGCGGACGCGTCCTTCTACCTCGAATCCGTCACCGAGTGGGCCTGCCTGCACATCCTCCAGTTCTTCACGCAGCGCTCCACGTTCGTGGCGGCGACGCTGGTCGCACAGAGCCGGGGCCAGGACGAACTCATCGCCAAGGTGGACGAGCTGATCGCCCGCAGCCCACTCCCCGGCGCGCGGGACGCCGCCTTCGAGGAGCGCTACCTGGCGTACGTCGCGAAGAAGCACGGCAAGCTGACGATCTTCGGCATCGACCTGACGGATACCCCGGGGAAATGGCCCCTGGACGTCGCCTACATGTCCCTGGAGGCGACGTCCCTCTCCAGCACGGACGCGGAGGCCGCGCTGCGCCCCGGCGACGACTGGGTGGCCACCCTGAAGGAACTGACCGCCGCCCGCCCCGCCGACCAGGCCCTCGCCACCCGCGACCGAGTCCTCCTGCGCGGCGAGGCGGGCTCCGGCAAGACCACACTCGTGCAGTGGCTCGCGGTGAGCACCACCCGCCAGGAACTCGCCGAGGGCCCCATGGCGTACCTCGACGACCGCATCCCTTACGTCCTCCCCCTGCGCACCCTGACCCGCCACGGGGAGCGCCTGCCCGCCCCCGCGGACTTCCTCGCGGCGGTCGGCTGCCCGCTCGCCGGCACCCAGCCCGGAGGCTGGGAGGGGCGGGTCCTGACGGCGGGCCGCGCCCTGGTCCTGATCGACGGCATCGACGAGATCCCGGACGCCGAACGCGCCGCCACGCGCGCGTGGCTCACCGATCTCATCGACGCCTTCCCCGGCAACCACTGGCTGGTGACCTCGCGCCCCTCGGCGGTGCGCACGGACTGGCTCGCCGACGAGGGCTTCGCGGAGCTGACGCTCTCCGCCATGGGCGAGCGGGAGGTGGCCGCGTTCATCGAGCGCTGGCACGCCGCGGCGGCCACGGGCGCGCCCGACGAGGACGCGGCCCTGGCCGCGTACGAGAGTCAGCTCCTGGCGGCGGTCAGAGCCAAGCCGGACCTGGGGCTCCTGGCCACCAACCCCCTGATGTGCGGCCTGATCTGCGCCCTGCACCGCGACCGCAGAGGCTTCCTGCCGCTGGGCCGCAAGGACCTCTACACGGCCGCGCTGTCCATGCTCCTGGTCCGCAGGGACCGCGAACGCCACATGACCGTCCCCGAGTTGCGGGAGGAACCGCAGCTCCAGCTGCTCCAGCGCCTCGCGTACTGGCTGATCCGCAACGGCCGCACGGTCCTCGACCGTTCACGGGCCGAGGCGATCATCGCGGACGCGCTGCCGTCCGTACCGGAGCTGTCCGCGCTCGGCGACGCGCACGCCGTCTACACCCACTTCCTGCACCGCAGCGGCCTCCTGCGCGAACCGGGCCCCGACACCGTCGACTTCGTCCACCGCACCTTCCAGGACTTCCTGGGCGCACGCGCGGCGGTCGACGAGGGCGACTTCGGCGTCCTCGCCCGGCATGCGGCGGACGACCAGTGGGCGGACGTCATCCGCATGGCGGTGGCGCAGGCACGCCCCCGCGAACGCGCGGAGATCCTCCGGGACTTGATGGCCTACGGAGATACCCATCCCGACCAACGCGCCCGGAAGCGGATCCACCTCCTCGCCGCGGCCTGCCTCGAACACGCGGCGGAGCTGGCCCCGGCGGTACGGGAGGAGGTGGAGCGCCGGACGGCCGGGCTCATCCCGCCGCGTGACGCCGAGGACGCCCGCGCCCTCGCGCAGGTCGGCCCCATGGTACTCGACCTGCTCCCTGGCCCCGACGGCCTGAGCGACGAAGAGGCCCGCCTGGTGGCGATCACCGCGACCCACGTACGGTCCGACGCGGCGATCCCGTTCCTGGCCCGCTTCGCCCGGCACCCCAGCATCATGGTCGGCAGCCAGCTGATGTGGGGGTGGCACCGCTACGACTGCCGCGCGTACGCGGAAGAGGTCATCGCCCACCTCGACACCACCGCCCTCCACTTCACGCTCCGCGACGACGAACAGATCGCGGAGCTGGAGCGGCTGGGGCTGTTCCCCAAGCGGCTGGACATGCGGGTCGACGTCTCCCCCGAGGTCGCCTCCCGCTTCCTGGCCGCCTGCGAGCCGACCTTCCTGCTGCTCGCCTACTCCCCGGCCCACCTCACGCCCGAGGCCCTGGCCGCCCTGCACGGCCTGGACGGGCTCAACGTCTTCAGCGTCAGCGACACCGCAGAGCCCTGGAGCCTGACGCTGTTCCCCGCCGAGGCCCCGCTGATGTTCCTCGGGCTCGCGGGGTCCCGTTCCTCCGTGCGGGACCTGGAGCTGCTGCCCCGCTGGCCGCTCCTCGCGCGCATCACCTTCCAGGAGGACGGCCCGGACTCGGCTGCCGACTGGGAGACGCTCGCCCGCCTGCCCCGTCTCACGCGGCTGCACTGCGGCTCCCACAGCCTCCCGCACGCGCCCGAGGGGCTGAGCCTGCCGGGCCTCACCGAACTCCAGCTCTCCCCCGACGGCCACTGGGAGGCAGCGATGGCCCGCATTGGCACCCTGATGCCGGGACTGCGACACCTCTACGTGGAGAACCGGACCGGTGTGGGAGCGGCCGAGGCGAGGCAACGGCTGGACGTCTCCGCCCTGCCCGACCACATCGACGTGCGGGTGTACGGGCCGTCCAAATTCTGAGTGCGCCCCCGTACGAAAAAGGGGCTGCCCCGGACCGTAGGAAACGGTCCGGGGCAGCCCCCACAAGCGCACCCTGAAAGGGCTACGCCTCCTTGCTCAGGTTCGGGCCCGCGCCGCCACCGGCGGCCGACTCGATCGGCGGCACGTCGGGCAGTGCCGCCTTCTCCTCGCCGCGGAAGGTGAAGGTCTTGGTCTCGCCCTCGCCCTCCGTGTCGACGACCACGATGTGGCCGGGGCGCAGCTCGCCGAAGAGGATCTTCTCGGAGAGGGTGTCCTCGACCTCGCGCTGGATCGTGCGCCGCAGCGGACGCGCGCCGAGCACCGGGTCGTAACCCTTCTTCGCGAGCAGTTCCTTCGCGGACTGGGAGAGTTCGAGACCCATGTCCCGGTCCTTGAGCCGCTCGTCCACCTTGGTGATCATCAGGTCGACGATCTGGAGGATGTCGTCCTGGCTGAGCTGCGGGAAGACGACGACGTCATCCACGCGGTTCAGGAACTCCGGGCGGAAGTGCTGCTTCAGCTCGTCGCTGACCTTGTTCTTCATCCGCTCGTAGTTGGACTTCGTGTCGCCCTGGGCCGCGAAGCCGAGGTTGAAGCCCTTCGAGATGTCACGGGTTCCAAGGTTGGTCGTCATGATGATGACCGTGTTCTTGAAGTCCACGACACGACCCTGGGAGTCGGTCAGACGACCGTCCTCCAGAATCTGGAGGAGCGAGTTGAAGATGTCCGGGTGGGCCTTCTCGACCTCGTCGAAAAGGACGACGGAGAACGGCTTGCGGCGGACCTTCTCGGTCAGCTGGCCGCCCTCTTCGTAACCCACGTAACCGGGGGGCGAACCGAAGAGACGCGAAACCGTGTGCTTCTCGCTGAACTCCGACATGTCGAGGGAGATCAGCGCGTCCTCGTCACCGAAGAGGAATTCGGCGAGCGCCTTGGACAGCTCGGTCTTACCGACACCGGACGGACCGGCGAAGATGAACGAGCCGCCGGGACGCTTCGGGTCCTTCAGACCCGCACGCGTACGCCGGATCGCCTTCGAGAGCGCCTTGACGGCGTCCTTCTGGCCGATGACGCGCTTGTGGAGCTCGTCCTCCATGCGCAGCAGGCGGGAGGACTCCTCCTCCGTGAGCTTGAAGACCGGAATTCCGGTGGCCGTGGCCAGGACCTCGGCGATCAGCTCGCCGTCGACCTCGGCGACGACGTCCATGTCGCCGGCCTTCCACTCCTTCTCGCGCTTCGCCTTCGCGGCCAGGAGCTGCTTCTCCTTGTCGCGCAGGGAGGCGGCCTTCTCGAAGTCCTGCGAGTCGATCGCGGACTCCTTGTCGCGACGGACACCCGCGATCTTCTCGTCGAACTCGCGGAGGTCCGGCGGCGCGGTCATCCGGCGGATGCGCATCCGGGAACCGGCCTCGTCGATCAGGTCGATCGCCTTGTCCGGCAGGAAGCGGTCCGAGATGTAGCGGTCGGCCAGGGTGGCGGCCTGCACCAGCGCCTCGTCGGTGATCGAGACGCGGTGGTGCGCCTCGTACCGGTCGCGCAGACCCTTGAGGATCTCGATGGTGTGCGGCAGCGACGGCTCGGCGACCTGGATGGGCTGGAAGCGGCGCTCCAGCGCGGCGTCCTTCTCCAGGTGCTTGCGGTACTCGTCGAGCGTGGTGGCACCGATGGTCTGGAGCTCACCGCGGGCCAGCATCGGCTTCAGGATCGAAGCGGCGTCGATGGCGCCCTCGGCGGCACCCGCACCGACCAGCGTGTGCAGCTCGTCGATGAACAGGATGATGTCGCCGCGGGTGCGGATCTCCTTGAGGACCTTCTTCAGGCGCTCCTCGAAGTCACCGCGGTAGCGGGAGCCCGCGACCAGCGCGCCGAGGTCCAGGGTGTAGAGGTGCTTGTCCTTGAGGGTCTCGGGCACCTCGCCCTTGACGATGGCCTGGGCGAGGCCCTCGACGACGGCGGTCTTGCCGACGCCGGGCTCACCGATGAGGACCGGGTTGTTCTTCGTACGGCGGGACAGGACCTGCATGACCCGCTCGATCTCCTTCTCGCGCCCGATGACCGGGTCGAGCTTGGACTCACGAGCGGCCTGGGTCAGATTCCGGCCGAACTGGTCGAGCACCAGGGACGTGGAGGGCGTGCCCTCGGCAGGACCGCCGGCGGTGGCGGTCTCCTTGCCCTGGTAACCGGAGAGCAGCTGGATGACCTGCTGCCGCACCCGGTTGAGATCGGCGCCCAGCTTGACCAGGACCTGGGCGGCGACGCCCTCGCCCTCGCGGATCAGGCCGAGCAGGATGTGCTCCGTGCCGATGTAGTTGTGGCCCAGCTGAAGGGCCTCGCGGAGCGACAGCTCCAGGACCTTCTTGGCACGGGGGGTGAAGGGGATGTGCCCGGACGGGGCCTGCTGGCCCTGGCCGATGATCTCCTCCACCTGCTGGCGGACCGCCTCGAGCGAAATCCCGAGGCTCTCCAGGGCCTTAGCGGCGACACCCTCGCCCTCGTGGATCAAGCCCAGGAGGATGTGCTCGGTGCCGATGTAGTTGTGGTTGAGCATCCGGGCTTCTTCCTGAGCCAGGACGACAACCCGCCGCGCGCGGTCGGTGAACCTCTCGAACATCGTTAATCGCTCCTCAGAGCGGTCAGGCAGTAAGGGGTCGGTCCCCTCCCTGTCCTTCCGCAGCTTAGTCCCGCAAGCGGGGACCGCTCATTCCAACTGCCGACACCCGGCCCCCTTCCCAGGGGAAGTCCTGACCTCGAACGCCGACAACTGCTCCAACCCGATGGTGCGAGACGATGTTCCCGCAGGCCAGGCAGTTACCCCCACCATCACTACGCCGATGGCGAACGTGAGACGCCGAAGACCGCGTGTCGCCCCTCCCCACTAGGGATGTCTTACCCGCAAGGACTCTCACTCCATGCGGCGCGCGCCGGTTCCCTCCGCTACGGGCGAACACTCTTGCACCGCCGAACACGCCCTCACGCTCCTTTTCCGGCCACCGTACGCATCCGAGCCGAGACGCTGCGTAACCCGGAGGGCCTTCCGGCTGTTGCTGGAACATGGCCCCCACAGTTCCTCAGCCCCGCACGCCGGTCGAGCAGAGCGACCCGGTGCGGCAGTGGTACGAGAACGAGCTCGGCTGGGCGACCTCCCCCGGCCCCGGCCCGGTGCACCTGCTGACGGGGCTGCGCTTCGACGTCCTCGAACTTCCCGCGGAAGCGGGCTTCGCGGCGCTGCGCCACCTCGGGCCCAAGGCGCCGGTGGCGCTGCGTGGGGAAACGATGCGGCTGCTGGTGGGCGCGGGGAGCGCGGACGAGCTGCCGGGGCTGCTCGACTGGCTGGAGTGGGGGGACATCCCCCTCGGCCTCACCGCCGTCGGGGCGGGCGGACGGATCGACGCGCCCGCGCCTCCGGGGTGGCCCGGCTCGCGGGGGGCCGCCGTCTGGCTGCGACCCCCGGAGCCCGGGTGCGAGGTGGAGCCGACGCTGCCGGCACTCGTGTCCCTGCCCACGGTGGGGGGTGGCGGGACCGCGCACCGCAGCGACCCCGCCGCGGGCTCCGATCTCGTACGGCTCGTGGACACGGCGGCGACACAGTGCCACCGGGTCAGGCTGCGGCGTCGCAGCCGTCAGCCGTTGGCCTTCTCGTAGGCCTCGCGGATCGACGCGGGAACGCGGCCGCGGTCGTTGACCTCAAAGCCGTTCTCCTTCGCCCAGGCACGGATCGCGGCGGTGTCCTGACCACCGCTCGTCGCCGCCGCGCGCGCCTTGCCGCGGCCGCCCGAACCACGGCCGCCGGTGCGCCGGCCGGCCTTGACGAAGTCTTCCAGGGCGCCACGGAGCTTGTCCGCGTTGGCCGTGGTGAGGTCGATCTCGTAGGACTTGCCGTCCAACGCGAACGTCACGGTCTCGTCCGCCTCGCCACCGTCGAGGTCATCGACAAGAAGGACCTGAACCTTCTGTGCCACTGGATTTCCTTTCATCGATAACTTCGAGGCCGGCCCCGGCGACGTACGCCACCGATTCACCGGCCCCTGTTATATGCAGTACTGCAGTACGTCGGAAAGCAAACCGCTTTTGCCGGAAAAACACAAACCCCTGGGAGAGACCGGGGACCCCGAGAAGCCTGGAAACGTGCGCGTTTCGGACATAGGGCACCGGGGCAGGAGGCTGCCCGGAATACCACAGAGGCGATCACAGATGCAGAAGCATCCGACTGTTGCCCAAGGTGTTCGGTTTCACTCGTTCGAGGCCGAGGAACTCCGCGACGCCCTCGTCATAGGAACGCAGCAGCTCGCTGTAGACATCTCCGTCGACCGGAGTCTCGCCGATCTCCACGAAGCCGTGCTTCGCGAAGAAGTCGACTTCGAAGGTCAGACAGAAAACCTTCCGCACACCGAGCCACCGGGCGGTCTGGAGCAACTTCCCGAGCAGCTGATGTCCCACCCCGGCCCCCTTGACCTTCGGATTCACCGCGAGGGTGCGTACTTCCGCGAGGTCTTCCCACATCACGTGCAGGGCCCCGCAGCCCACCAACTCGGCGTTGTCGTCCCGTTCCGCCACCCAGAACTCCTGGATGTCCTCGTAAAGCGTCACGGTCGCTTTGTCCAGGAGGATGCGCTCGCGGACGTACGAGTCGAGGAGCCCCCGCACGGCCGGTACATCGGAGGTGCGCGCCCTGCGGACGGAGACCGCTTTTGCGCTGAGTTCGCTGAGTTCGGGGACCTCTGCTGCCATGGGCGGACGCTATCGCTCTGCGCCGCGCTCCGCGGAGCCGGGGTTCTCCGGGCCTTGGACGATACGCATGGCGTCGTTCAGCGCTTCCCGCTGTTCCTCCGACATCATGCCGAAGAAGGCGACGAGCGCGGCGGCCGGGTTGTCGCTCTGCGACCAGGCTTCGTTCATCAGTGCGGCAGCGTAGGCGGCACGAGTGGAGACCGCCTCATATCGATAGGCGCGACCTTCCGCTTCGCGGCGCACCCAGCCCTTCTGATGGAGATTGTCCAAAACGGTCATCACGGTCGTGTAGGCGATGGACCGTTCCTGCTGAAGGTCTTCCAGGACTTCTCGAACGGTCACGGGGCGGTTCCACTTCCACACCCGTGTCATGACGGAGTCTTCGAGTTCTCCCAATGGACGAGGCACAGTTGAACAATAGTGGGAGAGGTCACTATTGGTGTGATGCGTGAGCGACGTGGCGTACGCCTAATTACGCGACATTGCACAACAAAAAGGGCGCACGACGCCGCGGTCAGCGAGTCGTACGCCCTGGGGGCAGTCGGCGCGAGGCTCAGGCGCCGCCCGCCTTCGTGGCCTGGCGGACGGCTTCGGCCCGGGTGATCGCGGCGTCCGCGGCCGCGTCCTCCTTGGCCTTGTTGGCACCGCCCTGGGTCTTCACGATCGTCACGATGAGACCGCCGAAGAACACGGCCATCACTACGGGGGGCACGAGCGCGGAAACGTAGTCCATGACCCCCAGAGTAGCTAGCCCGCGGCGAGCTGGTGCGGGGGGTCCGCGGGGACGGGGGCGGGAGCCGGAGCGGGGGGTGCGGGTTCCTGGGGCGCGGGAGGCGTGGGGCGTTTGGGCGGGAAGACCTCGGCCGGGGTGGGGACCGGGCGGGGCGGTTCCTGCCCGGCGGCGTCCAGGCCGCCCGGCAGGGCGAGCAGGCGGGTGCGGGGCGCGGGCATACGGGCACGTCCCGGTGCCGGGACGGCGCGGCCCGTGAGACGGGCCCGGACGGACCGCTCGGCGAGGGTGCGGCAGCGGTCGAGCAGGGCGGCCGCGGTGGGGTTGCCGCGCAGGGCGCGCAGGGCCGCGAGGTCGTCGGGGCCAGGTTGGTAGCCGGTGCTGAGTACGTCCTCCAGGAGGGCGAGGTAGCCGGAGGCGGTGCCGGGCAGGGCGGCCCGGTAGCGGGCGAGGTCGGCCACCAGGAAGGCGCGGAGCCGGGCACCCTCGCGCGCCGCCTCGTCCAGCGACTCGGCGAGGCGGAGACAGTCCTGGAGGTCCTCGTCGCGGGCGGGGCTGCGGACGGGGCTGGGATGCAGGGCCAGGGCCAGAGCGCGACGGAGCACACGCAGCTCCTCCGCGCTGAAGGCCATGCCGCCGCGGGATCCGTAGGGCGTGGGCATAGGGTGACGATACGCGCTTAACGGACAAAATCGGGTTATCAGCGAGTTCGGGCGGGTTCTGGCGGGGCGCCTTGGCCGGCGGGGGCGCCTTCAGCGGGGATGCGCCTTGGGTTCGGTCGTGGGGCGGGGCCGCGGGGGTATGTGCGTGCTCGCCATCTTGGTGCGGGAGCCTGTTGGTTGTTGGGCTCGGTTAGATGGATCCACTGTGCTCCGCTCGCACATACCCCCACGTCCCCTCACGAGCGTGCGCGGCTGCGGGCCGGTGGAGGCCGCAGTGGGGCTGGGGCTCAGGACCGGGACACGTTCCGTTCGTAGACCAGGCGGAGCCCGATCAGGGTGAGCCACGGTTCGTGTTCGTCGATGACCGCCGCCTCGCCGAGGACCATCGGCGCGAGCCCGCCCGTCGCGATCACCGTCACGTCCTCGGGGTCACCGCCCGCGCCTACCAGCTCGCGCGCCATGCGGTTCACGACGCCGTCGACCTGGCCCGCGAAGCCGTACAGGATGCCCGCCTGCATTGCCTCGACGGTGTTCTTGCCGATGACGCTGCGCGGGCGCGCGAGTTCGATCTTGCGGAGCTGCGCGCCTCGTACTCCGAGGGCCTCCACGGAGATCTCGATACCGGGGGCGATGACCCCACCCGCGTACTCCCCGCGCGCGGAGACCGCGTCGAACGTCGTGGCCGTGCCGAAGTCGACGACGATCGCCGGGCCGCCGTACAGCTCGACCGCCGCGACCGCGTTGATGATGCGGTCGGCGCCGACCTCCTTGGGGTTGTCCATGAGGATCGGGACACCGGTCTTGATGCCGGGCTCGACCAGGACGGCGGGAACGTCTCCGTAGTAGCGGCGCGTCACCTCGCGCAGCTCGTGCAGGACCGAGGGGACCGTGGAGCAGATCGCGATGCCGTCGATGCCGTCGCCCAGCTCCTCGCCGAGCAGCGGGTGCATGCCCATCAGGCCGTTGAGCAGGACGGCCAGTTCGTCCGCGGTGCGGCGGGCGTCGGTGGAGATGCGCCAGTGCTCGACGATGTCCTCGCCGTCGAAGAGGCCGAGGACGGTGTGGGTGTTTCCTACGTCGATCGTCAGCAGCATCAGTCACGCACCGCTTCCCGCAGATCGAGGCCGATGTCGAGGATCGGGGAGGAGTGGGTCAGGGCGCCGACCGCGAGGTAGTCGACGCCCGTGGTGGCGTACGCGCGGGCGTTCTCCAGGGTGAGGCGGCCCGAGGACTCCAGGAACGCGCGGCCGCCGACGATGGCGACGGCCTCCGCGGTCTCGCCCGGCGTGAAGTTGTCCAGGAGGATCAGGTCGGCGCCCGCGTCCACCACCTCGCGCAGCTGGTGGAGCGTGTCGACCTCGACCTCGATCGGCACGTCGGGGAACCGCTCGCGCACGGCCTTGAAGGCCTGCGCCACGCCGCCCGCGGCGACCACGTGGTTGTCCTTGACGAGTGCCGCGTCGGAGAGCGACATGCGGTGGTTGACGCCGCCGCCCATGCGCACGGCGTACTTCTCCAGGGCGCGGTAGCCGGGCGTGGTCTTGCGGGTGTCGCGGACCTTCGCCTTCGTGCCGTCGAGTACGTCCGCCCACGCGCGCGTGGCGGTCGCGATGCCGGAGAGGCGGCACAGGATGTTCAGGGCGCTGCGCTCGGCGGTGAGCAGGTCGCGGGTGCGGGTGGTGACGCTCAGCAGCGTGTCGCCCGCCTCGACGCGGTCACCGTCCTCCACATGCCGCTCGACCTCGAACTCCTCTTCGCATACGACGGACATGACGGCCTCGGCGACGCGCAGTCCGGCCACGGTGCCCGCCTCGCGGGCGGTGAAGTCGGCGGTGGCGACGGCGTCCTCGGGGATGGTGGCGACCGTGGTGACGTCCACGCCGCCCGCCAGGTCCTCCTCGATGGCCATGTGGGCGATGTCCTCGATCTGGAGGGGGTCGAGGCCCGCCTCCGCGAGGAGCCGCGCGAGAGCGGGGTCGAGGCCGCACTCCAGGGGGTCGAACGCGTCGTCCCCGCCGCAGCCGCAGGCATCGCCGCAGCCGCCGCCGGTCGGGGTGAGGGGGAGGTCGTCGGGGGTGCTCACGGTCACTTCTCCTGGGGACTGGGGCGGGTCGGGGGGAAGTCGGGGGTCGCGGTGGTGTGCGCGGCGAGGGTCCTGTCCGGGTTCAGGCGTACGACGATGTGGCGTCGCCAGGCCTCGTCGTCGCGGTCGGCGTGGTCCTCGCGCCAGTGGCAGCCGCGGGTCTCCTCGCGGCGCTGGGCGGCGGCCACCAGGACGCGGGCGACGCACAGGAGGTTGGTGGTCTCCCAGGTGTCGACGCCCGGCTCGGCGGTCTTGCCGTCCTCGGCGAGCGCGCCCGCGGCCTCGGCGTGGATGCGGGCCAGCCGGGCCGCGGCCTCCGTGAGGGACGCGGCGGAGCGGAGCACGCCGGCGCCCTCGGTCATGACGCGCTGGATGGCGAAGCGGGCCTCGGGCGGGAGCAGCGGGTGGGTCGGGATCTCCGGCTGCGCGACGGGGTGCGGTACGCGCGCGTGGAGGGCGTTCTCCGCGTGGCGGGAGGCGATGTCGGCGGCGATGCGCTCGGCGTAGACCAGGCCTTCCAGGAGGGAGTTGGAGGCGAGGCGGTTGGCGCCGTGCACGCCGGTGCAGGCGACCTCTCCGCAGGCGTACAGGCCGGGGACGGTGGTGCGGCCGTGCGGGTCGGTGCGGACGCCTCCGGAGGCGTAGTGCGCGGCCGGGGCGACGGGGATGGGCTCGGTGACCGGGTCGATGCCGTGGGCGCGGCAGGCGGCGAGGATCGTGGGGAAGCGCTTCTCCCACATCTCGGCGCCGAAGTGCCGGGCGTCCAGGTACATGTGTTCGGCGCCCTGTTCCTGCATGCGGCGCATGATGCCCTTGGCGACGATGTCGCGGGGCGCCAGCTCGGCCAGTTCGTGCTGTCCGGCCATGAAGCGCACGCCGTCGGCGTCCACGAGGTGCGCGCCCTCGCCCCGCACCGCCTCGGAGACCAGCGGCTGCTGGCCCTCGGCGTCGGCGCCGAGGAAGAGCACGGTGGGGTGGAACTGCACGAATTCGAGGTCGGAGACCTCGGCGCCCGCGCGCAGGGCGAGCGCGACGCCGTCGCCCGTGGACACGGACGGGTTGGTGGTCGCGGAGAAGACCTGGCCCATGCCGCCGGTCGCGAGGACCACCGCGGGGGCGTGGACGGCGCCCACGCCGTCGTGCTGGCCCTCCCCCATGACGTGCAGGGACACACCTGCGGTGCGGCCGTCGGCGTCCGTGAGGAGGTCGAGCACCAAGGCGTTCTCGACGGTCGGTATGCCTCGCGCGCGGACCGCTTCGACGAGGGCGCGGGAGATCTCCGCGCCGGTCGCGTCACCGCCCGCGTGCGCGATGCGGCGGCGGTGGTGGCCGCCCTCGCGGGTCAGCTCGATGGTGCCCTTTGGTCCGGTGTCGAAGTGGGCGCCGGTCTCGATGAGGCGTCGCACGGCGTCGGGTCCCTCGGTGACGAGGATGCGTACGGCCTCCTCGTCGCACAGGCCGGCGCCCGCCACGAGCGTGTCGTCCTGGTGCTGTTCGGGGGTGTCGCCCTCGCCGAGCGCGGCGGCGATGCCGCCCTGGGCCCAGCGCGTGGAGCCGTCGTCCAGGCGGGCCTTGGTCACCACGACCGTCTTCAGGCCGGCGGCCGAGCAGCGCAGCGCCGCGGTCAGTCCGGCCACCCCGGAGCCGACGACGACGATGTCGGCGTCCAGGGACCAGCCCGGCGCGGGGGCGTGCAGCCGTATTCCGGTGGCACTCATACGGCGGCTCCGAAGGTCAGCGGGAGGTTGTCGATCAGCCGGGTCGAGCCGACCTTGGCGGCCACCGCGAGGACGGCGTCGCCGGTGTGGCCGGGGCGGACCTCGGTGAAGTCGGCGGGGTCCACGAGCGCCACGTAGTCCAGCTCCAGCGGGGGGCTCAGGCACGTGGCCTCGTCGAGGACCTGCCGGGCCGCCGCGACGACGGCGGCGGGGCCGCCGGGCGTGGAGGGCGCCGCGGACTGCGCCACGGCGTGGGCGTCGGCGGCCGCGCGGGACTCGCCGATGGCGTTGAGGGCGTCGGCACGCGCGAGCGTGGCGGGCGCGCTCGCGGCACGCGCGCGCAGCGCCTCCTGTGCGGCATGCCGGTCGCGGCCCGCGAAGAGCGCCCGGGAGAGGCAGAGCGCGGTGCGCCGCTCGTCCGGTGAGAGGTAGCGGTTGCGGCTGGAGAGGGCCAGGCCGTCGTCCTCGCGCACGGTCGGGACGCCGACGATCTCCACGTCGAAGTTCAGGTCGCGGGTCATGCGGCGGATCAGGGCGAGCTGCTGGGCGTCCTTCTGCCCGAACAGCGCCACGTCCGGCCGGGTGAGGTGCAGCAGTTTGGCGACGACGGTGAGCATGCCGTCGAAGTGTCCGGGGCGCGTGGCTCCTTCGAGGACCGTGCCCATGGGCCCGGCGCTCACCCGGACCTGGGGCTCGCCGCCGGGGTAGACCTCGTCGACACCGGGGGCGAACACGACGTCCGCGCCCGCCTGCTCGGCGATCTTGATGTCGGCGTCGAGGGTGCGGGGGTAGCGGTCCAGGTCCTCGCCCGCCCCGAACTGGAGGGGGTTCACGAAGACGGTGACGACGACCTCGCCCTCGGGGCCCGCGATGCGGCGGGCCGCACGGATCAGCGAGGCGTGGCCGTCGTGCAGGGCGCCCATGGTCATGACGACGGCTCGGCGGCCCGCACGCGCGCGCGTGCGCAGGGAGTCGGCGGTGTGCAGGAGGGCGGTGGTCATCGACTGCCTCCTTCGGCTCCGCCGGTCCCGCCGGCGCCGTTGGCGAGTACGCCGAGGAGGTCCTCGGCGAGCTCCGGCTTGAGCAGTCCGTGGGCGAGGGCGCGGTCGGCGGTGGCGCGGGCCATCGCGAGATAGCCGGCGACGGTCTGCGGGGCGTGCTTGCGCAACTCGGCCACGTGGGCGGCGACCGTCCCGGCGTCTCCGCGCGCGACGGGGCCGGTGAGGGCGGCGTCGCCCGACCGCAGCGCGTTGTCGAGGGCGGCGCCGAGCAGGGGGCCGAGCATCCGGTCGGGGGCCTCCACGCCCGCGTCGCGCAGCAGCTCCATGGACTCGGCGACCAGCGTGACCAGGTGGTTCGCGCCGAGGGCGAGCGCCGCGTGGTACAGCGGGCGGTTCTCCTCTGCGATCCACTCGGGCTCGCCGCCCATCTCGATGACCAGTGCCTCGGCGGCGAGCCGCAGCTCCTCGGGCGCGGTCACCCCGAAGGAGCATCCGGCCAGGCGCTGCACGTCGACGGGGGTGCCGGTGAACGTCATCGCGGGGTGCAGCGCGAGCGGCAGGGCGCCGGCCCGCAGGGCGGGTTCGAGGACCTTGGTGCCGTACCGCCCGGAGGTGTGGACGAGCAGTTGGCCCGGGCGCACCGCGCCGGTCTCGGCGAGGCCTTCGACCAGGCCGGGCAGGGCGTCGTCGGGCACGGTCAGGAGCACCAGATCGGCCCGTCCGAGCACCTCGGCGGGCGGGACGAGGGGGACGTCGGGCAGCATGGTGGCGGCGCGGCGCACGGAGGTGTCGGACACCCCGGAGGCGGCCACCGGGCGGTGCCCGGCGAGCTGGAGCGACGCGGCGAGCGCGGGGCCGACGCGGCCCGCTCCCACGACTCCCACCGTGAGCCTCGCGGGGCGCTCCCGCGGGTCTGGCTGATGCGATGCGTTCACGCGATGACGCCTTCCGTTCCAGTCCGCTCGGGGTACCGGACGATTTCTCGTCATGTTAACGCGATTGCCCGGTGCCGCGTCTTCCGCTGTCCACAGGCTGTGGCTATTCATATGACTGGTGCCGACGGACCGGTCATCCTCGGGGGATGACTGCGAACGAAGCGGAACAGGACACCCGCGCCAGGCGCTCGGCGGCGGCCCGTGGCGCCGCCCGCACCCTGCACCGCTCCCCTCTGCACATCCCGCTCACCGAACGCCTCTCCGCGCTCGCGGCGGCCGCTCCCGAGGTCGTCGGCGCGGACGAGGCCACCGACATCTACGGGGACGGCGTCGTCGCCACCCTGGAGGAGGAGGTGGCGCGCCTGCTCGGCAAGGAGGCGGCTGTCTTCTTCCCGACCGGCACGATGGCCCAGCAGGTCGCCCTGCGCTGCTGGGCGGGCCGCACCGGGAACGCGACGGTGGCACTGCACCCCAAGGCACACCCCGAACTCCACGAGGGCGACGCCTTCACCGCGGTCAGCGGGCTGCGCACGGTGCACCCGACGGACGAGCCGCGCCTGCCCATGGCCGGCGAAGTGCGCGAGTTTCCCGAGCCCTTCGGGGCGCTGATGCTCGAACTGCCGCTCCGGGACGCCGGTTTCGTCCTGCCGGACTGGGAGGAGCTCGAAGCGGTCGTGGAGGCGGCGCGCGAACGGGACGCGGTCGTGCACATCGACGGCGCGCGCCTGTGGGAGTGCACGCCGCACTTCGGGCGCCCCCTCAGGGAGATCGCGGGGCTCGCGGACACCGTGTACGTGTCGTTCTACAAGTCCCTGGAGGGGCTGAGCGGGGCGGCGCTCGCCGGGCCGCGCACGCTCGTCGAGGAGGCGCGGATGTGGCGCCACCGGTACGGGGGGCAGCTGTTCCAGCAGTTCCCGGCCGCGGTCTCCGCCCTGCTGGGCCTGAAGCACGTCCTGCCGCGGCTGCCCGCTTACGTCGCTCACGCGCGCGTGGTGGCCGAGGCGCTGCGCGAGGGGTTCGCGGCGGCCGGGCTGCCCTGGTCGCGCGTGCATCCGGGGCGGCCGCACACCCACCAGTTCCAGGTGTGGCTGCCGTACGCGTCCGAGGTGCTGGACGAGGCCTCGCTGGGGCAGGCGGAGGAGACGAAGACCTTTCTGTTCGGCCGGTGGTTCGCGGACGGGCCGCCCGGCCTCTCGGCCACGGAGGTCACCGTGACCGAGGAGGGCCTCGACTGGACGGCCGACGACGTCAAGGAAGCGGTCGCGGAGTTCGTGCGGCGGCTCCCCCGCTGAGGCGGCCGCCCCGCGCGAGGCGGGCCAGTGCGGCGCGGACCCTGCCGCGGGCGGGGCGTTCTTGCACGACTGCGCGGAAGCGGCCGTAGTCGCGAACCTCTCGGACGACCTGCCAGTCGTGGTGTCCGGGGGCGGGCGGCGTCGGTTCGCCGTGCTGGGCGGCGCGGTAGGTGTCGAGCAGGTACTGCTGGGTGACGCTCATGACGTATCGCCTCTCGGTATAAATAGTACTTATCGGGCACAACACGGTCGCGCTGTCCCCACGGGTGGAGGAAGGAGGGGCTGTCCCCACGGGTGGAGGAAGGAGGGAAGGAGGGGCCGGAGGCTTCGGTGGCTCCGGCGATGACCTCAGACTGCTCCCGCGAACCCGTCCCCGTCGCGTCGATTGACGGCGGCCGTCAATCGACGGCCGCGCTGTCAGTGGCGCGGTGCACCATGAGGACATGAGCGTGAGCATCGACATCAGCGGGCTGTCCCACGAGCGGATCCATGTCGTGCCCTCGCCCCTGGCCGAGCTGGGCATGGCGCTGCACGCGCTCTCCGAGCCGGGCCACCACCCGGGGCTCCAGGGCTGGGCGACGGCCGTCTCGACGCGCCTGGACCCGTGCCTGGCGGACCGCCTGTGCGAGGCCGACTTCCTGTGGCGCTCGACGTTCTCGGACGTGTTCGCGCCCTTCGCCGGCCTCCCGGGGCAGAGCACACTCCCCGGGGCCACGCTCGCCGAGGAGCTCGACCAGCTGGACAAGCTGACGGACGAGCAGTTCGTGGACGCCGCCCTGGAGTTCACGTGCCAGTCGACGTATTCGGAGCCGGACCGCAATCTGCTGGCCGACCCTGCCGTGCAGCGGCGCGCGCTGGACCTCGCCGCCGCCCGCGGCCCGCAGCAGGTGAAGTTCACCCAGCGCCTCCTGGACGAGCCGCCGGTCGTGCGCGCGTGGCTGCGCAAGCTCCTGGAGGACTGCGACGAGGCGTTCTTCGCCGACACCTGGGCCCGCCTGAGCCATCAACTGGCCGCGGACGCCCGCCTCAAGACCGACCTCCTGCGGCGCAAAGGCCTCGCGGAAGCTCTGAAGGCGCTCTCCGGGGCGGTCTCCCTGGACGAGAGCGAGCAGCTCATCACCGTCGACAAGATCACCACAGGGCGTACGACCACGGGCTCCGGCGGTCTGGTGCTCGTCCCGACCAGTCTCGGCTGGCCGCACGTGATGGTGCTGCACCGAAAGGGCTGGCAGGCCTGCATCACGTACCCCATCAGCGCCCCCGGTCTCACCGCCCCGCCCACCGTGGAGCAGCTGACCCGCCGTATGGCCGCGCTCGCCCACCCGGTGCGGATGCGCCTGTGCCGCCACCTTGCGCGCGGGTCGTACACCACGAGCGAGCTGGCGGACGCGCACGGCATGACGGCGCCGGAGATATCCCGGCACCTGAGCGTCCTGAAGAAGGCCGACCTGATCACCACGCGCCGGCGGGGGCGCTATGTGCAGCACCAGCTGGACATCAGCGTGGTGTCACGGCTGGGCAGCGACTTCATCGAGGGCGTCCTGCGCTAGGCCGCGTCCGGCCCGCCACGGACACGCCCTAGGAGTTGCCCCCGGCCCGCACGAGCCCCGTCTCGTACGCGAGGACCACGACCTGCACCCGGTCCCGCAGATCCAGCTTGGTCAGGATGCGGCCGACGTGCGTCTTCACGGTGGCCTCCGAGAGGACGAGGCGCGCCGCGATCTCGCCGTTCGACAGGCCCTGTGCGACGAGGATCATCACCTCGCGCTCACGGGCCGTCAGGCGCTCCAGCTCCTTGTGCTGCGGCTGGCCGCCCGCGTTCGGCAGCATCGGCGCGAAGCGGTCGAGCAGGCGCCGCGTGGTGGACGGCGCGACGACCGCGTCACCGCTGTGCACGGAGCGGATCGCGGCGAGCAGCTCCTCCGGAGGCACGTCCTTGAGCATGAACCCGGAGGCACCCGCCTTCAGCCCCGAGAAGGCGTACTCGTCGAGGTCGAAGGTGGTCAGGATCAGCACCTTCGGCGGGTTCGGGCCCTGGCAGACGCGCCGGGTCGTCTCGACGCCGTCCAGTTTCGGCATGCGTACGTCCATCAGCACCACGTCGACCTTGGTCGAGCGCAGCACCTCCAGGGCCTCCACGCCGTCGCTCGCCTCGGCGACAACCTCCATGTCCGGCTGTGCGGCCAGCACCATCCGGAACCCGGTGCGCAGCAGCGCCTGGTCGTCGACGAGCAACACGCGGATGGACATCTAGGAGTCCCTTCGAGGGGTGGCGAGAGAGGGAGGCGCGAGAGAGGGGTCGGGAAATGGGGTCGGTCGGACGGACGGCCGGGGGCCACGTTCAGTGTGCTGGTTTGAGCGGCAGCAGCGCGCTGATCCGGAAGCCGCCGCCGGGGCGCGGTCCCGCGTCCAGGGTGCCGCCGACCATGCCGACGCGCTCGCGCATGCCGATCAGGCCGTGCCCGCGGCCGTCGGCGCCGCCGTCCTCGTACAGCTCGTGCGGGGCGCCCCTGCCGTCGTCCTCGACGAGCAGCCCGAGGCCGTCGTCGAAGTAGACCAGGCGCACGCTCGCGCCCGCGTTCTCGCCGCCGTGCTTGCGCGTGTTCGTGAGCGCCTCCTGCACGATGCGGTACGCGGTGAGTTCCACGCCGCTGGGCAGGGGGCGCGGGGTGCCCTCGACCTTGTAGTCGACGGGCAGACCGGCCGTGCGCACCTGTTCGATCAGCTCGTCGAGCTGCTCGACGTCGGGTTGCGGGACGTACTCGGAACCCTCCTCGGGCTCCCCCGTGCGCAGCACGCCCAGCAGGCGGCGCATCTCGGCGAGGGCCTGGCGGCCGGTGCCCGAGATGGTCTCCAGGGCCTTCTTGGCCTGGTCGGGTGCGGTGTCCATGACGTACGCGGCGCCGTCGGCCTGGACCACCATCACCGAGACGTTGTGCGCGACGACGTCGTGCAGCTCACGCGCGATGCGGGCCCGTTCGGCCGCCACCGCGACCTTCGACTGCGCCTCCCGCTCCTTCTCCAGCCGGGCGGCGCGCTCCTCCAGCTGGGCCAGATAGGCGCGGCGGGTGCGGATGGAGTCGCCGAGGACCCACGCGAGCGCGAAGGGAACTATCTGGAAGATCGTGAAGAGGACGCTGCCGACGACGGTGACGCTCTCCTCGGGCCAGCGCATCGACGCGAGCGGAGCCGCGCACAGGCCGCCCACCAGCGCGAACCGCGAGGCCCACCGCGCCCCGTCGGCGGCCGCGGTGTAGATGATCACCAGCATGGCGAAGTCCGCCGGCATCACCCTCACATCGAGGACGAGCTGGCAGACGCCGAGGACCGCGGCGAGCACGAGCATCCGCTCGGTCGCCCTCCGTCGCAGCGCGAGCACCAGGCTCATTCCGAGGACGACCGGGATCACCGCGATTCCCGCCACGGGGCCGTTCACGTCGGCCATGGACACCAGACCGAGCCCGGAGATCCCGAGCAGGACGAGGGCCCAGAAGCCGTCGACCCCTGTCGGGTGTCTGCGGAGGAAGTCATAGAGGCGGTGCACGTAACCCAGCGTAGGCAGCCCGAAGGCGCCCCGGGGTCAACCGGAGGTGCGATCCATATCGAGCACGTGTACTCCCCAAGGTGGAGGCCCGCTTAGCCTGCGGCCTGTGACGTATGACGACAACGGTGGCGGGGCGGGCGTCCCGCGTGGCTGGCGCGAGGCCATGGAGACGGCCCTGTACGGCCCTGACGGCTTCTACCGCCGCCCTGAGGGACCCGCGGGACACTTCCGCACCTCCGTGCACGCCTCGCCCCTCTACGCGGCCGCGGTGGCCCGGCTGCTGTGCCGGGTCGACGAGGTTCTGGGCCACCCGGAAGAGATCGCCTTCGTGGACATGGGCGCGGGCCGCGGGGAGCTGACCGGGGGTGTGCTCGCCGCGCTCCCCGCCGATGTGGCGGCACGCGTGCGCGCGTACGCGGTGGAGCGCGCGGAGTGCCCCCCGGGGCTCGATCCGCGCATCATCTGGCGGGCCGGTCCGCCGACCGGCGTGACGGGCCTGCTCTTCGCCAACGAGTGGCTCGACAACGTCCCTGTGGACATCGCCGAGGTGGCCGCCGACGGAACGGCGCGCCGGGTGCTCGTACGCGACGACGGCACCGAGTCGCTGGGCGGCCCCGTGACGGGGCCGGACGCCGCATGGCTGGCGCGCTGGTGGCCCCTTGGGGCCGAGCCCGGCCTGCGCGCGGAGATCGGCCGCCCCCGGGACGAGGCGTGGGCCGCGGCGGTGGCGTGTCTGGAGCGCGGCCTCGCCGTCGCCGTCGACTACGCGCACGACCGGCGGGGGCGCCCGCCCTTCGGGACGCTCACGGGCTTCAGGGAGGGCCGCGAGACGGCTCCCGTGCCGGACGGAAGCTGCGACATCACCGCGCACGTGGCGCTGGACGCGTGCGCGATGGAGGGGGCCGTGCTGCTCACCCAGCGGGCGGCGCTCGGCGCGCTCGGGGTGAGCGGCGGCCGTCCCCCGCTGTCGCTGGCCTCCGAGGACCCGGCGGCGTACGTACGCGCTCTAGCGCGCGCGGGGCAGGCCGCCGAGCTGACGGCTCCCGGCGGGCTCGGGGACTTCGGATGGCTGGTGCAGCCCGTCGGCATGCCCGCCGGCGCCGCGCTACTTGTCGATGTCGCCGACCACGAAGAAGAGTGACCCCAGGATCGCCACCATGTCCGCGACCAGCTGCCCCGGAAGCAGTTCGGCGAGCGCCTGGATGTTGTTGTACGACGCCGAGCGCAGCTTCAGGCGGTACGGGGTCTTCTCGCCCTTGGAGACCAGGTAGTAACCGTTGATGCCGAGGGGGTTCTCGGTCCACGCGTACGTGTGGCCCTCGGGGGCCTTGAGGACCTTCGGGAGACGCTGGTTGATCGGCCCCCGCGGGAGTTCCGCGATCCGGTCCAGGCAGGCGTCGGCGAGGTCGAGGGCGTTGTGGGTCTGCTCCAGGAGGCACTCGAAGCGGGCCAGGCAGTCGCCCTCCTGGCGCGTGACGACCTTCAGGGTGTCCTGGAGTTCGGCGTACGCGAGGTAGGGCTCGTCGCGGCGCAGGTCGAAGTCCACCCCCGAGGCACGGGCGATGGGACCGCTCACTCCGTAGGCGTGCACCGCCTCGGGGCTGAGGACGCCGACGCCGCGCGTGCGGCCCCGGAAGATTTCGTTGCCGAGCACCAGGCGGTCGTACACGTCCATGCGCGACCGCACCGACGCGACCGCCTCACGCGCGCGGGAAGTCCATCCGGCGGGCAGGTCCTCCTTGAGGCCGCCCACGCGGTTGAACATGTAGTGCATGCGTCCGCCGGAGATCTCCTCCATCACGTTCTGGAGTTCCTCGCGCTCACGGAACGCGTGGAACACCGGGGTGATCCCGCCCAGTTCGAGGGGGTAGGACCCCAGGAACATCAGATGGTTGAGCACGCGGTTCAGCTCGGCGAGCAGCGTGCGGGTCCACACCGCGCGCTCGGGGACCTCCATGCCGAGCATCCGCTCGACGGCCAGCACCACGCCGAGTTCGTTCGAGAACGCCGACAGCCAGTCGTGGCGGTTGGCCAGCATCACGATCTGCCGGTAGTCCCGGGCCTCGAAGAGCTTCTCCGCGCCGCGGTGCATATAGCCGATGACCGGCTCCGCGTGCTGGATGCGCTCGCCGTCCAGGACGAGGCGCAGACGGAGCACGCCGTGCGTGGACGGGTGCTGGGGGCCGATGTTGAGCACCATGTCGGTGCTCTCGGCCGCGCCGCCGATACCGAGCGTGGTCTGCGTGGTGGTCTCCGTCGTGGGACTCATGCGCACAGTCTCTCGCACGCGCCGGCCAGGGGGCGGCCTACTCGGCGTACGCGGTCTGTGCGGCCTACGCGGTTGTCGGAGGCCGTACGTAGGCTGGGGGCATGGAAACGGGGACGGCAGGGGCCGCGGGCCCCGCGGGGGCGCGGACCGAGCCGGTGTGGACGGGGCTGCCACGAGGTCTGCTGAGGATGCGGCGGCTGCTGCTCGTGGTCTGGCTGGTGCCGATCGCCGCGGCGGTCGGCGTGCTGCTCGGCCTGTTCGCGGGCCCGGCCTGGGCGGCCTTCGCGCTGCTGCCGCTCGCCCTCGTGGCGTGGGGCTGGCCGATGCTCGGGCGCAACTGGCTCTCGTGGCGGTACGCCGAGCGCGAGGACGACCTGCTCATCAGCAGGGGCGTGCTCTGGCGCGAGGAGACCGTCGTGCCGTACGGCAGGATGCAGCTCGTCGAGGTGACCTCGGGCCCTGTGGAGCGGCACTTCGGCCTGGCGAGCGTGCAGCTGCACACCGCCGCCGCGGCCACCGACGCGTGCATCCCGGGGCTGCTCCCCGAGGAGGCCGAGCGGCTGCGCGACCGGCTGACGGAGCTGGGCGAAGCACGATCGGCGGGGCTGTGAGCGGCGGCGGAGCCGTGGACGACGCGCGCATAGCCGCAGACGAGAGCGCAGCCGTGGCGAGTGAGCGGCGGCTGCATCCCGTGACGCCGCTGCGGCGCGCCTGGGCGCCCTTCGCGGTCCTGATGGGCTGGGCCGTCCACGACCCGAACGGCACACAGCAACGCCTGTCCGAACTGACGGCCACCACCTTGCTGCTGGGGAGCGCGGCGGTGATCCTCGGCGGCGCCGCGTACGGCTTCCTGAGCTGGTGGTTCACTCACTTCGCGGTCACCGACACCGAACTGCGCATCCGCACCGGGCTGTTCTTCCGGCGCACCGCCCACATCCGGCTCGACCGCCTCCAGGCCGTCGACGTGACGCGGCCGCTGCTCGCCCGTATCGCGGGGGTCGCCAAGCTGAAGCTGGACGTCGTCGGCGCCGACAAGAAGGACGAACTCGCCTATCTCGGCGAGCGCGACGCCGCCGAACTGCGGGCCGAGCTTCTCGCGCGGGCCGCAGGTTTCGCCCCCGAGAAGGCGCGCGAGGTCGGCGAGGCGCCGGTGCGCGCCCTGCTGCACGTACAGCCGCGCATGCTCGCCCTCTCCCTGACGCTGACCGGCGCGCCCTGGGTGATGCTCGTCGCCGCGACCGTCGTCCCGACGGGCCTGTGGTTCGCCACGCACAACCTGTGGACGGTCCTCGCCACCGGACTGCCCATGCTGGGCGGTGCGTTCGCGAGCAGCGGCGGGCGCTTCATCAAGGAGTACGACTGGACGGTGGGCGACTCCCCGGACGGCCTGCGCATCGACCACGGGCTCCTCGACAAGGCCCACGAGACCGTGCCGCCGGGCCGCGTGCAGACCGTGCACGTCGTCCAGCCCCTGCTGTGGCGGCGGTACGGCTGGGTGCGGGTGGAGCTGGACGTGGCGGGCTCGGCCAACACCGTGCTGGTGCCGGTGGCCCCGCGGGAGCTGGCCGAGGCGGTGATCGCCCGCGTCCTGCCGGGCGCACGCGTGCCGGAGCCCGCCGAGCTGTCCAGGCCTCCCGAGCGCGCGGCGTGGTGCGTGCCGCTCTGGTGGAAGGGGCACGGCCTCACGGTCACCGACGCGGTGTTCGCGGCGCGGCACGGCCTGCTCAAGCGCCGCCTGTCGCTGGTGCCGCACGCCAAGGTGCAGAGCGTGCGGCTCTCTCAGGGGCCCTGGGAGCGGTACAAGGGCGTGGCCGACGTACGGGTGGACACGGGCGCCAACAAGACGGTGACGGCCCGTCTGCGTCCCGCGGACGAGGCGGCCGCACTCCTCCAGTCCCAGGCGGACCGCTCCCGCACGGGCCGCGACGAGGCCCGCCCGGACCGCTGGATGGCGTGACGTACGGCCTGCGTCCCGCCCCGTCAGGGGCGCGGGGAACCGCGCGACCAGCCACCGACCGCCCGCGGACGGACTCCGCCGCGCCCCCGGTCGGCGGAAACGGTCACGCCCGCAGGGCCGTCCGCAGCTCCGCGATGTCGATCTGCTCGGTCTCGTCGTGCGCGGTCAGATCGATGACCTGGCCCACGCCGCGTGCCGCGTCGCCCGCTTCCCCCTCGGCCGGCGCGTCCTTGAACTCCGCCTCGGCCTCCGCCTTGTGGACCGCGAGGGCCTCCTCGCCCACCACGTCGGCGAGGTCCTCGTTCTGCACGGACTCCAGCGCGGCCGGAGCCGCGCCCTTCGTACCGAAGAAGTCGAACCCGCCCCGGGGCGCCTGACGCCGCGCCTTGACGGGCGGCGCGACGGCGACCGCGCGCTCGTGCCCGCCGAACCCGTCGGCCGCCCCGGACTTCCCCCGGCGGTCACCCCGCGGCTCGTCCTCCGCCTGGCGCGGCGCCTCGGGCGCGACCGGCGCCGGCGGGGCCAGACGGTCGAGCGCCGCGTTGGCCCGCAGGAAGAGCGAGGAGGTGAGGCCCGCGCCCGTGCCGCCGGACGCTTTGGCGGCACCTTCGCCCCGCGCGGCAGGACCCGCGACGGAGTCCTCCTTGCGCGACGCGGGCACCGGCGCCCCGGCCCGCACCGCGGGCACCAACTCCGATGCCCCCGTGCCCGATCCCGTGCCGGCACCGGCCGCCGGCTCAGGCGTCGACGAGGTCGCCTCGATGGCGAGCAGGCGCCGCCCCTCCAGGGCACTGGCCCGCTCGGTCTCCGCGGTCGCGTACCGCCGCAGCAGCGCGGCGTGTTCGTTGCGCAGCGCGGCCAGCTCGGAACGCTTGGCGCGCAGCTTGGTCTCCAGCTTGCCGCGCAGCTCGCGGGACTCCTCGAGGTCGGACTCGGCCTCGGCTATCCGCTCCTCGTGCCGCCACTCGTCGCTCGCTCGCGCGCGCGTGAGTTCGGCGACGCGCTTACCGGCTGCCAGGTCCCAGCGCCGCATGACGACCGAGCCGACGACCGCGGCGGCCGCCGCCGCGGCGACGAGCCCGCGGAGCACGATCGGTTCCGCGAACATCCAGGCTCCGCCGGCGCAGAGAACAGAGACGCCTGCGACCGTCGAAGGGGGAAGCAGCCTGTGCAGGGGTGGGGAATGGCGGTGACGTCCACGTGGCATGGCCAGAAACTTACCGCGCGTAGGCGAAGTGTGGAGCCCCGCCCGGCAAAAAGCAGGTGCCACATCCATAACTCGTCACAACTCCCCACCCCTCCTCCGCTTTGCTCCGGCGATCAACTTCCGATCAGGTGCTTCGACTCCAGATACTCCTTGGCGACATCCGCTTCCTTCTGACGCTCCTCGTCGACCTTCCGGTTGAGTTCGATGAGGTCTTCCGTCGTGAGCGTCTTGGTGAGCTTCGCGAGCGCGTCGGCTATCTCCTTGCCGCCCGCTTCCTTGGCGTTGACCACGGGAAGGATGTTGTCCGCGTTCTGTAGCTTCTTGTCGTCCTGGAGGATCACGAGGTCGTAGTTCTTCAGCGTCGCGTCGGTCGTCGTCGTCAGCACCAACTGGTCCGTGCCGTTCTTGACGGCCTGCTTGGACTGCGTGGTGCCGACGCCCTTGGGGTCGATTCCGGCGACATCGATCCCGTACTTCTTCTTCAGGCCGGGTGCGCAGAACGGCCGGGTCTCACATTCGTCACCCGCCGCGATCCGCACCTTCTCCCCCGACTTGCCGAGATCCGAGAGCGTCTTGAGCTTGTGCTTCTCGGCGTATTCCTTGGAGACCGCGAACGCGTTCTGGTCGACCGCGTCACCCGCCGGGAGCACCTTCAGACCCTGCGGCTTCGCGAGCTTCTCCAGCGCGCTCACCGTGGCGTCGAGATCGCTGGAGGCGACGGTCTTGGCCTTGGGGCCGTTCTTCTCGAGGTTGAGGAATTCCGCGAGCGTCGCCGCGTATTCGGGCGCGATGTCGATCGAGCCCTTCTTCAGTTCGGGCTTGTAGATCTCGCGGTTCTGCACGGTCTTGACCTGCGCGTCATATCCGGCTTCCTCAAGAACGCCCACGTACAGCTCGGCGAGGACCTTCTGCTCGGTGAAGCGTGCCGAGCCCACCACGAGCGAGCCCTTCTTGCCGTCGCCCGCCTTGTCCGACCCCTTGCCGTCGTCCTCCAGGCTGTCCCCGCCGCACGCGGCGAGCCCCGCGGTCAGCGCCACGGCGACCGCGGCCGCCCCTGCCATCCGTCGCGCGCGACGCGTTGTGCTGTTCATCGGTGAACCACCATTTCGAAAGGGAGAGAAGACAAAACTCAGTGGGCCGTCCCGCCGGATCGCCGCATCGGGTCGAAGAGGCGCCCGGCCACCACCAGGACCCCCTCCACCAGGAGCGCGAGCAGCGCCACCAGGACGGCTCCCGCGACCACTTGGGGGGTGTTCTGCAAGTTGAACCCGGCGGTGATGATCCGGCCGAGGCCGCCTTCGCCCGCCATCGCGGCGAGGGTGGCGGTCGCGACGACCTGCACCCCGGCGGAGCGGATGCCGGTCATGATCAGCGGATACGCCAGCGGCAGCTCGACCCGCGCGAACAACTGCCCGCCGCTCATGCCCATTCCGCGCGCCGCCTCCACCACCGCCCGGTCGACCTCGCGCATCCCGAGGTAGGCGTTGGTCAGCAGCGGCGGTACGGCGAAGAGGACCAACGCGATCAGCGTCGGGGCGTCGCCGTGCTCACCGAGCGGGGTGAGCGTGAGCAGGATCAGCAGGGCCAGCGTGGGCACCGCGCGGCCGACGTTGGAGATGTTGACCGCGAGGGCGCCGCCCTTGCCGATGTGGCCGAGGTACAGCGCGAGGGGCAGCGCGATCAGGCAGGCGACGGCGAGGCAGACCCCGCTGAAGTACAGGTGCTCGGCCAGGCGGTGCCACACCCCCTTCTCGCCCTGCCAGTTGGCGCCCGTGGTCAGCCAGTCGTACGCACCGGTGATCGCGTTCATGCAGGTTCAGCCACCTTGGCCACGGCCGCCTTGCGCGCGGCTCGGCTCGTCCGTATTCGATGGGCCCTCGTCCAAGGCGTCAGCCACCGCTGGAGAGCGAGCAGCAGCAGGTCGGCGACGACGGCGAGCAGCACGCAGAGCACGGACGCCGTGAGCACCTGCGCCTTGAAGGTCGTGTCGAGCCCGTCGAGGATCAGGGTGCCGAGGCCGCCGTAGTCGACGATGGCGCCGACGGTCGTCAGCGCGACCGTGGAGACCGTGGTGATGCGGACGCCGGCCAGCAACGCGGGCAGCGCGAGCGGCAGCTCCACCTCCCACAGGAGCCTCAGCGGGCCGTACCCCATCCCCTTGGCGGCGTCCCGCGCCTCCTCGGGCACGGCCCGCAGGCCCGCGAGGATGTTCCGCACGAGGACCGTGAGGGAGTACAGCACCAGGCCGGTGACGACCAGCGAGACCGAGAGGCCGAAGAACGGCAGGAGCAGCGAGAACATCGCGAGCGAGGGGACCGAGTACAGCACGGTCGTCACGCCGAGGATCGGCCCCGCGAGGAAGCGCCACCGCCGGGCGAGGAGGGCGAGCGGCAGGGAGACGGCGAGGCCTATCGCCACCGAGGCGAGCGTGATCCCGACGTGCTGAAGGGTCGCGTCGGTCAACTCCTGGCTGCGCGTGCGGAGATATTCCCCGCAGATCCAGTCGTTCGTCACCAGACAGTTCTGCTCGGCCACGCGCCCCACCTCCCCCGAATTCCCGGACGTATGCCGCACACACGTCCCCCCGTGTCTGGCGACCCTAACGCGCGGCACCGACAATCGCCGAGACTCGTCGTGCGGCCGCAACACGGCCGTCACGCACAGCCCGCCTCCGCCCGCCACAATGGGGAAACATGATCCGGTTCGAGCACGTCACCAAGCGATACGCGGACGGCACCACCGCCGTCGACGATCTGTCCTTCGAGGTCGCCGAGGGTGAACTGGTCACGCTCGTCGGCCCGTCGGGCTGCGGCAAGACGACCACGATGAAGATGGTGAACCGGCTCATCGAGCCGAGCGAGGGCCGGATATTCGTCGACGGGGACGACATATCCGCCATCGATCCCGTTCAGCTGAGACGCCGCATCGGCTACGTCATCCAGCAGGTCGGCCTCTTCCCGCACAAGACGGTCCTGGAGAACACGGCGACCGTCCCGCACCTCCTCGGCGTCAAGCGCGGCAAGGCCCGCGAGCGCGCCGCCGAACTCCTCGACCTGGTCGGCCTCGACCCCGCCGTCTTCGGCGGCCGCTACCCCGAGCAGCTCTCCGGCGGCCAGCGCCAGCGCGTCGGCGTGGCCCGTGCCCTGGCGGCCGACCCTCCCGTCCTCCTCATGGACGAGCCGTTCGGAGCGGTCGACCCGGTGGTGCGCGAGCACCTTCAGAACGAGTTCCTGCGCCTCCAGCAGTCCGTGCGCAAGACCGTGCTCTTCGTCACGCACGACATCGAGGAGGCCGTCCGCCTCGGCGACCGCATCGCCGTCTACGGAGAAGGCCGCATCGAGCAGTTCGACACCCCGTCCACCGTGCTCGGTGCCCCCGCCAACGCGTACGTGGCCGACTTCGTCGGCGCGGACCGCGGGCTGAAGCGGCTCTCCGTGACGCCGATCGAGGAGGGCGACCTGGAGCAGCCCCCCGTGGTGCACCTGGACGACCCGCTCCCCCGGGAGCTGGGGGCCCGCTGGGCGGTCGTCCTGGACGGTGACAACAACCTGCACGGCTGGATCTCCGCCGAGCACGCGCGCGTGGGCGCCGGCACGGTCCGCGAGCACGCCCGCCGCATGGAGGCGTGGCTCCCGGTGGGCGCGAGTCTGAAGCAGGCGTTCGCGACGATGCTCCAGCACGACGCGGGCTGGATCGCGGTCATCGACAAGGAGAGCGAGGGCCGCTTCCTGGGCGTCCTGACGCCGGCCCGGCTGCATGAGGCACTGCGCCGCTCGACGACGGCGGACGCCCGTGACATCGCCCGGGCGGAGGTCGAACTGGAGACGATCGCGGCGATCGGCGCCGACTGACGGGGAGACGGGCGCGGCGATGGACGTCGGCCGACCGTCGGTCATCCGGGCCGCGAGCGCCGTCAGTTGTCGTTGAGGCGCCCGCTCATCCACTGGAGGGCGGCGGGGATCTCCCTGCGCCAGGTGTTGAAGTTGTGCCCACCGCTGTCGAGCGTGATCGAGGACACGCGCGTGGGCGCCTTCACCTTGTCGATGAACTTCAGGGTGTCCCGGTAGTTGTCCTCACCCTTCTTGCTGCTGGTCACGAGGAGGGACGTCTTGGGCGCCGGCTTGTGGTCGAGGTACCACAGGAGGTTGGCCTCGCGCTCCAGCTGCTCGTCACCGTGGAAGAGGTCGCCGGTGGTGACGTCGATGGGCGCCTTGTAGTAGGCCGAGAGGCCCACGGCGGCGCCGTACTTGTCGGGGTGGTGCACGGCGAGTTTCAGGGCGCAGTAGCCGCCCGTGGAGTCGCCGATGACACCCCAGTTCTGGGCCTTGGTGCCCACCCTGTAGTGCTGCGAGATCGCGTCGGGGAGGTCCTTGGCGAAGAACGTCTCGGCCTGCGGGCCGCCGGGGATGTCCACGCACTCCGTGTCGCGCGGCGGCGCCACGGTCGGCCGCATCATGATCAGGATCATCGGCTGCATCTTGCCCTCGGAGGCCAGCCGGTGGGCGGTCTGGGGGTAGTGCAGCCCCTTGATGAGCGCCTCGGCGGTGCCGGGGTAGCCGGTCAGGGCCACGGCCGCGGGGAACGTGCGGTTCCGGTACTGCGGCTGGAAGTACTCCGGCGGCAGGTAGACGTAGGCGGGACTGCCTATGTTCGACTCCTTGCCACCGACCTCGATCTTCTGGATCTGGCCTCCGGTGACGGGCCGGTCGCCGCCGGGCACGCTCACGGTCTGGGTGTCGACGACCTTGACGGGCCCTGAACCCCCTTTGGCCGGATCGTGGTCCACCACTATCCCCGGGCTCGTCTCCTGGCCGAAGAGGTCGGCCCACGTGGCGTAGAAACCGAAGGCCTGGTTGGCCGCGAGGCCCACCGAGGCGAAGATCGCGAGCTGGGTGGCCAGGAGCAGCCCGACGCGGCCCGTGACGGCCTTCCAGGAGCGGCGGGCGAGCCGCGGCCAGAGCCAGATGGTGCCGAAGAAGAGCAGTACGGCCAGCAAGACCGCAAGGGCGAGGACCTTGTTGCTCGTGAGACCCATGGGGTGTTCCTGCCTGCGCTTTCTACTACCGTTGCCTCGGTGTTCCCGCTGCCCGCCAGGGCCGGGGACCTGTGCCCGAGCCTTTCCAGCGGTTTCCGGACGGGAATGAACCCGTTCCCCAGAAGAACCGTCCTAGAGGGCGCAAAGGTGCCGGATGCCGCTTTGGCACCGGATTCAAGCTCTCTCGCAGAACTACGGGATGCGATGTCTGTCAGGATAGATGGCGAAATGTCGGGTGGGGTTCCGGGCGGTGACGACCGCCACCGCGACGGCCGCCTCCACCGGATTCTGCGCGGTCCGCGCCCCGAGGCCGTGCCCACCCTCGTCGCCAGAGCCTGCACGCTCGTGGGCCTGCTCAACGTCGCGGCGGGTGTCTTCCCCCGCTTCCGGCACAGCCGCATGCACGCCATCGCGGAGGTCCTGCCCGGCGCGCTCGGCCCGTTCGCGGCCGCGCTCGCGCTCAGCTCCGGCATCCTGCTGCTCCTGCTCGCCCACGGCCTGCGGCGCCACAAGCGGCGGGCCTGGCGGGCCGCCGTGGTGCTGCTGCCCGCGGGCGCGGTGGCGCAGTTCACGTACCGGCACTCGGTGATCGGCGTCCTGATCTCGCTCGCGCTCCTCGCGCTGCTGTTGCGCCACCGGAGTGAGTTCACGGCCCTGCCCGACCCGCGCAGCCGCTGGCGGGCGCTGGCCAACTTCGTCCTCCTCGGAGCCGGTTCGATTCTGCTGGGGCTGGTGATCGTAAGCGCCCACCCCGGCAAGGTCATCGGGGACCCCAGTATCACCGAACGCCTGGAGCACGTCCTCTACGGACTCTTCGGCTTCGAGGGCCCGGTCGGCTACGCCGGCAATACGTCCTGGACCGTCGGCTTCTCCCTCGGCGCCCTCGGCATGCTCACCGCCCTCACCACCATCTACCTGGCCTTCCGCCCCGAGCACCCGGCCGCGCGCCTCACCGAGGACGACGAGACGAAGCTGCGCGCCCTGCTCGACCGGCACGGCGCCCGCGACTCCCTCGGCCACTTCGCGCTCCGCCGCGACAAGGGCGTCGTCTTCTCCCCCAGCGGCAAGGCCGCCGTCACCTACCGCGTCGTCTCCGGAGTGATGCTCGCCAGCGGCGACCCCATCGGCGACGTCGAGGCCTGGCCCGGCGCCATCGAGCGCTTCATGGACGAGGCGAAGGCCCACTCCTGGACGCCCGCCGTCATGGGCTGCTCCGAGACGGGCGGCGAGGTCTGGACCCGCGAGACCGGCCTCGACGCCCTCGAACTGGGCGACGAGGCGGTGGTGGACGTCGCGGATTTCTCCCTGTCCGGGCGTGCGATGCGCAACGTACGCCAGATGGTCAAGCGGATCGAGCGCAATGGCTACGAGACGCGCGTACGGCGCATCCGTGACCTCGGCGAGCAGGAGCTGGCCAAGATCCAGCGCGCCGCCGACGACTGGCGCGGCACCGACACCGAGCGCGGCTTCTCCATGGCGCTCGGCCGCATCGGCGACCCGAACGACGGTGACTGCCTGATCGCCACCGCCCACAAGGCCGACGAGGACCCGGGCTCCTACGGCGACCTGAAGGCCATCCTCCACTTCGTCCCGTGGGGCAAGGACGGCGTCTCCCTGGACCTCATGCGCCGCGACCGCTCCGCCGACCCCGGCATGAACGAGCTGCTCATCGTGGCCGCCCTCCAGGCCGCCCCGAAGCTCGGCATCGCGCGCGTGTCGCTCAACTTCGCGATGTTCCGCGCGGCCCTCGCCCGCGGCGAGAAGATCGGCGCGGGCCCCGTCCTGCGCGCCTGGCGGGGTCTGCTGGTCTTCCTGTCCCGCTGGTTCCAGATCGAGTCCCTGTACAAGTTCAACGCGAAGTTCCGCCCCCGCTGGGAGCCCCGCTTCGTCGTCTACCGCTCCAGCAAGGACCTGCCCCGCATCGGCTTCGCCGCCATGCAGGCCGAGGGCTTCGTCACCCTCGCGCTGCCCCGGTTCCTGCGCAGGGCCACCGCGCAGCCCCGCCCCTGCCCCCACCAGAGCACGGAACGCGAGATGCAAGCGGCGTAACCCGTCCCCGTCCGGGCCTACGCTGGAGGCATGAGTACGTTGCGCGGGCGGGGAACGGTCCAGGGGCTGCCGGAGTGGGACCGCTGTGCGGTCATGGGCGTCGTGAACGTCACGCCCGACTCCTTCTCCGACGGTGGCCGCTGGTTCGACACCACGGCCGCGGTCAAGCACGGCGTCGACCTCGTCACCCAGGGTGCCGACCTCGTCGACGTCGGCGGCGAGTCCACCCGCCCCGGCGCGACCCGCGTGGACGAGGACGAGGAGCTCAAGCGCGTCGTCCCCGTGGTGCGGGGCCTGACCGCCGAAGGCGTCACCGTCTCCGTGGACACCATGCGCGCCACCGTCGCCGAGCAGGCGCTCGCCGCGGGCGCCGTGCTCGTCAACGACGTCAGCGGCGGCCTCGCCGATCCGCGCATGGTCCCCGCGGTCGCCGCCGCCGGAGCCCCCTTCGTGGTCATGCACTGGCGGGGCTTCCTCACCGACATCCACGCCAAGCCCGTCTACGAGGACGTGGTCTCCGAAGTCGTCGCCGAGCTGCACGCGCGCGTGGAGGCCGCCATCGAGGGCGGCATCGCCCCCGAGCGCATCGTCGTCGACCCCGGCCTCGGCTTCTCCAAGGAGGCCGAGCACGACCTGGCCCTCCTGGCCCGCCTGGACCGGCTGCGCGGCCTCGGCCACCCCATCCTGGTGGCCGCCTCCCGCAAGCGGTTCCTCGGCCGGGTCCTGGCGGGCCCCGAGGGCGCTCCGCCGCCGGCCCGTGAGCGGGACGCAGCCACCGCCGCGGTCTCCGCCATCGCCGCCCACCAGGGCGCCTGGGCGGTCCGTGTGCACGAGGTGCGGGCCACGGCGGACGCCGTGCGCGTCGCCCAGGCCGTGACGGACGCCGGCGGCCACCTGTGACCGGGACGGCCCGCACCGACGTCGAACAGGTCGAGCTGGCCAACACCGCCTTCTACGAAGCGCTGGAGCGCGGCGACTTCGACAAGGTCTCCGAGCTGTGGCTGGACTCCGCTCCCGACTCCGGGGCCGAGGCCCCCACGGCCGACGACATCGCCGACGAGAGCACGGACGACGGGGACGGGGACGCGGTCTCCTGCGTCCACCCCGGCTGGCCGGTCCTCACCGGCCGCGGCGAGGTCCTCAGGTCGTACGCGCTGATCATGGCGAACACGGAGTACATCCAGTTCTTCCTCACCGACCTGAAGGTCGGCGTGGCCGGTGACACCGCCCTGGTCACCTGCACCGAGAACATCCTCAGCGGCGGCCCGCCCCCGGAGGGCGGCGGCGAGCTGGGCCCCCTCGTGGGGCAGCTCGTGGTCGCCACGAACGTGTTCCGCCGCACACCCGACGGCTGGAAACTCTGGTCGCACCACGCCTCACCCGTCCTGGCCGAAACCGACGACGAAGAGGGTGACGAGACCCCCTCGTGAGTGGGTAGGGGCCAAGGAACAGCGGGGCTCGCGGGGCCGGCGGGCCCCGTCGGGAGGCCCCTCGGGCGAGCACTGTCGGTGCTCGCAGGTAGATTCGATCGAGGCTGGTGTGCCGACCGCACTCGGCGCAGGCCTGCCCATACCGACGATTGCAGGAGTGATTCGCGTGGATCGTGTCGCGCTGCGCGGCCTCAAGGCCCGCGGGCACCACGGTGTCTATCCGCGGGAGCGCGAAGAGGGCCAGACCTTCATCGTGGACCTGGTTCTCGGCCTGGACACGCGAGCGGCCGCGGCCGACGACGACCTGGCGAAGACCGTGCACTACGGCGTCGTGGCCGAGGAGGTCGTGGCCGTCGTCGAGGGCGAGCCGGTCGATCTCATCGAGACCCTCGCCGAGCGCATCGCCCAGACGTGTCTGAAGCACGACGGAGTCCTGGAGGTCGAGGTGTGCGTGCACAAGCCGGACGCCCCGATCACCGTGCCCTTCGACGACGTGACCGTCACCATCACCCGGAGCCGAGTATGACTGCGCCCTTCAAAGCGGGTCAGAGCGACCCGACCGTCCAGCCGGTGCCCACCTCCGTGGTCGAGCAGGTGGACGCGGCGGACACCACCCTGTCCAACCCCAAGCGTGCCGTGATCTCCCTCGGCAGCAACCTCGGCAACCGCCTGGAGACGCTCCAGGGCGCCGTCGACGCCCTGGAGGACACCCCCGGACTGCGGGTCAAGGCGGTCTCCCCGGTGTACGAGACGGAGCCGTGGGGCGTGGACCCCGGCACCCAGCCCTCGTACTTCAACGCCGTCGTCGTGGTGAAGACGACCCTGCCGCCCTCCTCGCTCCTGGAGCGCGCCCAGGCCGTCGAGGAGGCCTTCCACCGCGTCCGGGACGAGCGCTGGGGCCCGCGCACGATCGACGTGGACATCGTGGCGTACGCCGACGTCGTCTCCGACGACCCGGCGCTCACCCTGCCCCACCCGCGCGCGCACGAGCGTGCCTTCGTCCTCGCCCCCTGGCACGACGTCGAGCCCGACGCCCAGCTGGCCGGTCACGGCCCGGTCGCCGAGCTGCTCGCCGGCGTCACCCGCGACGGTGTCGCGCCGCGCGCCGACCTGGAACTCCGGCTGCCGGAATAGTCGTTAGGGTCTACAAGATCCTCCGCAGGATCCGTACGACGGTGCAGGCACGACGATGAAGGCAATGAAGGGTCACCCGTGAAGCAACTGCGCATCAGGACACTGGCCGGCCTCTTCGTCGTGGCCGGAGTGCTGTCCTGGTCGGGCGCCCGCCTGTGGGACTCCGTCGGCACCCTGCCCCGGGTCCCGCTGGCCGCGCCCGTCGTGCTCGCGGTGATCGCGGTCGTTCTCCTGTCGACGGCGCTCTCGCTGCGCTCGCGCCTGCGCGCCCAGCGTGAGCGCCGCCCCGGCGCGAAGGGCGTCGAGCCCATGATGGCCGCCCGCTCGGTCGTCTTCGGCCAGGCCAGCGCCCTGGTCGCGGCGCTCGTCGCGGGGATGTACGGCGGCGTGGGCGCGTTCCTGCTCGAATTCCTCGACGTCCCGCCCCGCCGCGACCAGGCGATCTACGCCGGGCTCTCGGTCCTGATGGGCATCGCGGTGATAGCGGCCGCGCTGTTCCTGGAGCGGGTCTGCAAGCTCCCCGAGGACGACGACGAGAACGGCCAGGCGGCACCGGCGGCCTAGGGCGTCCGTCCGGACCGGCCGTGCATACCGGTCCGGCCGTGCATACGGTCCGGCTAGCGAGCCATGATCAGGCTCATCGCCTCGTTGCGCGTCGCGGGGTCCCTCAGCTGACCGCGGACCGCGGACGTGATCGTCTTGGCGCCGGGCTTGCGCACCCCGCGCATCGTCATGCACATGTGCTCGCACTCGACGACCACGATCACACCGCGCGGCTCCAGTATCTCCATCAGGGAGTCCGCGATCTGGGTGGTCAGACGCTCCTGCACCTGCGGACGGCGTGCGTAGACGTCGACGAGGCGGGCGAGCTTCGACAGGCCGGTGATCTTGCCGTCGGTGGACGGGATGTACCCGACGTGGGCGACCCCGACGAAGGGGACCAGGTGATGCTCACACGAACTCATGACCTCGATGTCCTTCACCAGGACCATCTCGTCATGACCGAGGTCGAACGTCGTCGTCAGGACGTCCTCCGCCTTCTGCCGCAGCCCGGAGAATATCTCCCGGTACGCCCGTGCGACGCGCGCCGGAGTCTCCAGGAGGCCCTCGCGGTCGGGGTCCTCCCCCACGGCGATCAGAAGCTCACGCACGGCGTTCTCGGCCCGCTTCTCGTCGAACTCGCCGATCGAGTGCTCGCCGTCCAGCGTCACCGGGTCGGTCATGTTGTGCCTCGTTCCTGTGCGTCTCACGCGGGCGTACCAAAAATGCCGCGCCCCCCAGGCTAGAACCAGGGGGGCGCGGCATTCATTCCGGGCCTGCTGAGGCGCGCGGGATCAGCTCTCGGGGCGGTCCTCCGGGGCCACCTCAAGGTGCTTGTCCGCGCTGCCCGACGTCACCGCGGGGGTGGCGCCGTTCGCACCGTTCGTCAGCGACAGCTCCTTGGGGGAGAGCACCGGCGGGCGGGTCGAGGGCGTACGCCGCGAGGAGCCGGTCCATGCCGGGCGGGCCGGGCGCTTCACGATCCCGGCGAAGACCTCGGCGATCTGCTCCTTGCCGAGGGTCTCCTTCTCAAGGAGCTGGAGGACCAGGTTGTCGAGGATGTCGCGGTTCTCGACGAGGATCTCCCACGCTTCGTTGTGCGCGGTCTCGATGAGCTTCTTGACCTCTTCGTCGACCAGCGCGGCGACCTCTTCGGAGTAGTCCCGCTGGTGCGCCATCTCGCGCCCGAGGAACGGCTCGGTGTTGTCCCCGCCGAACTTGATCGCGCCGAGACGCTCGGTCATGCCGTACTGCGTGACCATCGCGCGTGCGGTGGCCGTGGCCTTCTCGATGTCGTTCGCCGCGCCCGTCGTCGGGTCGTGGAAGACCAGCTCCTCGGCGGCGCGCCCGCCCAGCATGTATGCCAGCTGGTCGAGCATTTCGTTGCGCGTGGTGGAGTACTTGTCCTCTTCGGGCAGGACCATGGTGTAACCCAGGGCCCGGCCGCGGGACAGGATCGTGATCTTGTGGACCGGGTCCGAGTTCGGGGAAGCCGCCGCGACCAGGGCGTGTCCGCCCTCGTGGTACGCGGTGATCTTCTTTTCCTTGTCGGACATGATCCGGGTCCGCTTCTGCGGGCCCGCCACGACGCGGTCGATCGCCTCGTCCAGCGAGTGGTTGTCGATCAGCTTCTTGTCGCTGCGCGCCGTCAGGAGCGCCGCTTCGTTCAGCACGTTCGACAGGTCGGCGCCCGTGAAGCCCGGCGTGCGACGGGCCACCGCGCCGAGGTCCACGTCCGGGGCGACCGGCTTGCCCTTCTGGTGGACCTTGAGGATCTCCAGACGGCCCTGCATGTCCGGGCGGTCGACGGCGATCTGCCGGTCGAAGCGGCCGGGGCGCAGGAGCGCCGGGTCGAGGATGTCGGGGCGGTTCGTGGCGGCGATCAGGATGACGCCGCCCTTCACGTCGAAGCCGTCCATCTCGACGAGCAGCTGGTTCAGCGTCTGCTCGCGCTCGTCGTGGCCACCGCCGAGGCCGGCGCCGCGGTGACGGCCGACCGCGTCGATCTCGTCGACGAAGACGATCGCCGGGGCGTTCGCCTTGGCCTGCTCGAAGAGGTCGCGGACACGGGAGGCACCGACACCGACGAACATCTCGACGAAGTCGGAGCCGGAGATGGAGTAGAACGGCACCCCGGCCTCACCGGCGACGGCGCGCGCGAGGAGCGTCTTGCCGGTACCGGGCGGGCCGTAGAGGAGAACGCCCTTGGGGATCTTGGCGCCGACGGCCTGGAACTTCGCCGGCTCCTGGAGGAACTCCTTGATCTCGTGGAGCTCCTCGACGGCTTCGTCCGAACCCGCCACATCGGAGAAGGTCGTCTTCGGGGTGTCCTTGGTGATGAGCTTGGCCTTGGACTTCCCGAAGTTCATGACTCGGGAGCCGCCGCCCTGCATCTGGTTCATCAGGAACAGGAAGACGACGACGATGAGGACGAAGGGGAGGAGGGAGAGCAGGATGCCGACGAAGGGGTTCTGCTTCGACGGGGAGACGGTGTAACCGTCCTTGATCTGCTTGTCCTCGAACTTGGCCTGCAGAGACTTGGCGAGGTCGACGCCCTGGTCGCCGATGTAGCTCGCCTGGATCTTGCTGCTGTCCTTGACCTTCTGGCCGTCCTTGAGCTCGACCTTGATGATCTGCTCGTCACCGGTGGTGAGCTTGGCCGACTCGACCTTGTTGTCGTTGATCGCCTGAACGACCTGACCGGTGTCAACCGTCTTGTAGCCACCGGACGAGCCGACGACCTGCATCAACACGACCACGGCAAGGACGGCCAGCACGATCCACATGACTGGCCCACGGAAGTATCGCTTCACGTCCATCCATACGGAGCGAAGACGCCCCGTCCCTCCTGCCATAGTGAGTTTGATAAAGACTGTTCTTCGGACGGTACCCCAGCATTGTGACCCGAAGCCGCACGGGACGGCTGGCAAACCCGCCTTCGAATGGTCCAACGGCGGGAAACGGGTGAGGGTTCCCCGCCGTCGTACGCGGTCCTACGGGACGTCAGCCGCCGTAGACGTGCGGGGCCAGCGTTCCGACGAAGGGGAGGTTGCGGTACTTCTCCGCGAAGTCCAGGCCGTAGCCCACGACGAACTCGTTGGGGATGTCGAAGCCGATCCACTTCACGTCGATCGCGACCTTCGCCGCCTCGGGCTTGCGCAGCAGCGTGCACACCTCCAGGGAGGCGGGCTCGCGCGAGCCGAGGTTGGACAGCAGCCAGGACAGCGTCAGACCGGAGTCGATGATGTCCTCGACGATCAGGACGTGCTTGCCCTTGATGTCGGTGTCCAGGTCCTTGAGGATCCGCACGACGCCGGAGGACTGGGTGCCCGCGCCGTACGACGACACGGCCATCCAGTCCATCGTGACGGGGGTGGACAGCGCGCGCGCCAGGTCCGCCATGACCATCACGGCGCCCTTGAGGACGCCGACGATCAGCAGGTCCTTGCCCGCGTACTCCGCGTCGATCTTCGCGGCCAGCTCTGCCAGCTTCGCGTCGATCTCTTCCTTGGTGATGAGCACCGACTTGAGGTCGGTGCCCATGTCTTTCGCGTCCACCCGCATCACTTTCGGTCGTCCCACCGGCCGACCGGGCCCGCGATGAGCACGGGCCTCTCGTCAGCCTTGCCGGATCACCAGTCTGCCACCCTGGCGCTGAGCCACGACTTTGCCCGGGAGATTGATGGCTCCCTGGCCGCGCCAGCCGGTGATCAGACGGTCGACCTCTTCGATGTGCCGGGCGAAGAGCGAGCCCGCGGGCGCCCCGGCCTCGATGACGGCCTTGCGCACGATGCGGCGGCGTACGGCGGGCGGCAGGGCGTAGAGCTTGGCGCACTCCAGGACGCCCGCGGCGTCGCGCACGGTCGCCTCGGCCTGGGCGGCCCAGGTGTCGAGTGCGTCCGCGTCGTCGCGGGAGAGCCGGGCCGTGCGGGCGAGCGCTTCGACGACGCCCTTGCCGAGGGCCTTCTCCAGGGCGGGCAGCCCCTCGTGGCGCAGCCGTGAGCGGGTGTAGGCCGGATCGGCGTTGTGCGGGTCGTCCCAGACGGGCAGCGACTGGACCATGCACGCCTTGCGGGCGGTCTGGCGGTCGATGTGCAGGAAGGGGCGGCGGTAACGGCCCGCGACCCCCGAGGTCGCGGCCATTCCGGACAGGGAGCGGATCCCGGAGCCGCGGGCGAGGCCGAGCAGGACGGTCTCCGCCTGGTCGTCGCGCGTGTGACCGAGCAGGACCGCGGCCGCCGCGTGCCGTTCGGCGGCGGCGTCCAAGGCGGCGTAGCGGGCGTCGCGGGCGGCGGCTTCCGGGCCGCCTTCGCGGCCCACGCGCACGGCGACGGACTCGACCGGTTCGAGGCCGAGGGCGCCGAGGCGTACGAGCACCTCGGCCGCGCGCAGGTCCGAGCCGGGCTGGAGGCCGTGGTCGACGGTGACGCCGCCGGCGCGGATGCCGAGCTTGGGGGCCTCGAAGGCGAGGGCCGAGGCGAGCGCCATGGAGTCGGCGCCGCCGGAGCAGGCGACGAGCACGAGCGGCTGGGGGGCGTGCTCGTGTGCGGGGGGTGGGGGGTCGTTCTCGGAGCTGCGCTGTACGTCGGTCAGTACGTCGTGGAGTACGCGGCGGACCGCCAGGCGTATCGCCGCGACCGCAGGATGGGGACCCATGTCCGGTTCCCTTCGTGAAGTTCGGGGGTGAGCCTCGGACCAATCACTCAGGACTCACTCCGGAGACCGGGCCTGGTCCTCCAGGCCTCGGGACACCGAGTGTGCAGTCACTCAGAGTGTGTCGATGGTGACAGAGCCGAGCCGTTCCCCGAGCATTGCACGCCTACCCCTCGCCTACGGTCCCTCGGACGGGTGATTGCGGAGGCGTTCTCCTGCCATCGGCCGCATCCGTTCTCTCAGTCTCCCTTACGGTGCACCCTCGCGACCCAGTCCGCCGGTTTGGCGATCTCCGCCTTCGTGGGCAGTGTGTTCGGCGAGGTCCATACGCGGTTGAAGCCGTCCATGCCGACCTCCTGCACGACCGCTCGTACGAATCGCTCGCCGTCCCGATATTGGCGCAATTTCGCGTCGAGGCCGAGGAGCTTGCGCAGGGCCTGGTCGAGGCGGCTCGCGCCGCGGGCCCTGCGCTCCTTGAACTTCTCGCGGATCTCGGCGACGGAGGGCACGACGTCGGGGCCGACGCCGTCCATCACGAAGTCCGCATGGCCTTCGAGCAGGGACATCACGGCCGTGAGGCGGGCGAGGATCTCGCGCTGGGCGGGGGTCTGCACCAGCTCGACGATGGAGCGGCTCGCGTCGTCCTCCTCGTCCTCCGGGCGGCCTCCGGCGAACGACTGGGCGGCCTCCCTGATGCGCTCGAGGACGGTCATCGGGTCGACCTCGGTCTCGCCGAGGAACGACTGGATCTCGCCTTCGAGGTGGTCGCGCAGCCAGGGGACGGCGGTGAACTGGGTGCGGTGCGTCTCCTCGTGGAGGCAGACCCACAGGCGGAAGTCGTGGGGGTCCACGTCCAGTTCGCGCTCCACGTGCACGATGTTCGGGGCGACCAGGAGGAGCCTGCCGCCGCCGTTCGCCCCCGCGGGGAGGTCTCGGGTGGCGGGGGCGAAGGTCTCGTACTGGCCGAGGACGCGGGAGGCCAGGAACGACAGGAGCATGCCCAGCTCCACGCCGGTCACCTTGCCGCCGACCGCGCCGAGGACGGCGCCGCCGGGGCCGCTGCCGCGCTTGTCCTGCATCTTGTCCAGGAGGGGCTTGAGGATCTCCCGGAAGCCGGCGACGTTGGCCTTGATCCAGCCTGCTCTGTCCACGACGAGGACGGGGGTGTCGTGGGTGTCCTCCGTGGCCATGCCCGTGAAGGAACGGACGTGCTCCTCCGAGGACTTGGCATGCCGGCGCAGCTCGGCGACGATGGCTCGCGCCTCGTCCCGGCTCACCTCTGGGCCCGGCCGCACGAGCCGGGTCGCGGTCGCCACCGCGAGATTCCAGTCGACCATCTCCGCACCACCGATGCTCGTCATGCGTCAACGGTACGTGCTGGCCCCCTCCGGTGGAGGGTGTTGACCCCCCAGGTTGCCCCGGAGCTTGCCCCTAGGGGCCTCCATGGCTTTGAGAGTGCGGGTTGGGGGTGGCTGGGCGCGCAGTTCCCCGCGCCCCTTCGGGGCCTGGGCCGGCCTCTCGGAGGTGTTAGCGGCAGCCACAGTTCGCCAGGGTCGAGGCCATGTGGTCCAGGGCTTTCTGGGCCGCCTGGGGATCCTTCGTGTCCGTGGTCATGAAGGCGAAGAGCAGGAGGCGGCCGTCCGCGTCCACGACCGTGCCGGCCAGGGTGTTCACTCCCGTGAGCGTGCCGGTCTTGGCGCGTACGACGCCGGTGCCCGGGGAGTCCTTGGGGTAGCGGTCGACCAGGGTGCCCGTGAAGCCCGCGACCGGCAGGCCCGTCACGACGGAGCGCAGTTCGGGGCGGGCCGGGTCGGCGGCGCGGTCCAGGAGGGCCGCCAGGAGTTCGGCGGAGACGCGGTCGGCGCGGTCCAGTCCGCTGCCGTCGGCGAACTTCGCTCCGGAGAGCGGCAGTTCCAGCTTGGTGAGCTGGGCGCCGACCGCCCGGCCCGCGCCGTCGAAGCTGGCCGGCTCCTTCGCGGCGATGGCCGTCCGGCGGGCGAGGGCCTCCGCGATGTCGTTGTCGCTGTGGGTCAGCATCCGCTCGACCAGAAAGGACAGGGGCGGCGACTCGACCTTGGCGAGGGACGAGGCGCGGGTGGTCGCCTTGGAGGGGCCGGGGTCGGCTTCCGTGTGGATGCCCTCGGCCTTCAGGAGGTCCGCGAACTTCTTCGCCGCGTCGCCCGCCGGGTCACCCGCGCGCGGAGCGGGCCCGCTGGAGGAGTCGTCGAGGCGGCCCTCGTCTGCCATCAGGGCGCTGACCGGCGTGATGTTCTCGTTGGGGCCGATGGGGTGCTGCGGCGGCCCGGAGTACAGCGAGGTGTCGTAGGAGAGCGTCACCTTGTCGATGTCTCGGGACTTCAGCGCCCGGGCGGTGTCCTCGGCGAGCGTGCGCAGGCTCGCGGCGGTGTCGGTGTACCGGCCGTCCTTGCGGGCGGTGAGCGTGGGGTCGCCGCCGCCGACCAGGACGACCTCCTCGGAGTCCGGCTCGATGACCGTCGTGGTGGCGATGCGGTGGTCGGGCCCCACGGCGGACAGCGCCGCGACCGCCGTGGCGATCTTGATGGTCGACGCGGGCGTCAGGCCGTCCCCCGCCCTCTCGCCGTAGACCCGCTTCCCGGAGACCGCGTCGAGGACGACGGCCGAGCGCTCCGGGCCGAGCGCCGGGTCCTTCAGGAGCGGATCGAGTACGTCCGCGAGGGCGCGGTCCGTCGGCGCGGGTGCCGTCCCCGCGGGCGCGCCGAGTCCGGTGAGCACGGAAGGGGCGCTCGGGGCGGCCTCGGGCGCCCCCGCGGACCCGTGCCCGCCGTGATCTGCGCCACCCCCGGCCTCCTGAGCAGCGGCCCAGTCCCGCTCGGCCGTACGCTGACCGGAGGAGTCCCAAGGGCCGGCCGCGGCCACCGCCCCGGCCGAGATCACCAGGCCGAGGGTGGCGGCACAGGCCGTGAGCTGCGAGGTCGTGAGCTTCCCCGGCTTCCGGGGGAGCTTGATGGCGGAAGGCTTTGGCAGCTGTCTCAAAAGCTGTCGAGGCCGCTGCCAAGGCTTGAGCTCCGGCACGACGACCAGCCCCTTTCGCGATCACACATCTGCGTGAGGGACACTTAATCACCCGAAGTATGTGCTGATCATGGAGGAGCCACCCGTGGAGTTCGACGTCACCATCGAGATTCCGAAGGGTTCGCGGAACAAGTACGAGGTGGACCACGAGACCGGTCGGATCCGTCTGGACCGTCGCCTCTTCACGTCGACCAGCTACCCCGCGGACTACGGCTTCGTCGAGAACACCCTCGGCGAGGACGGTGACCCGCTGGACGCTCTGGTCATCCTGGACGAGCCGACCTTCCCCGGATGCCTCATCAAGTGCCGCGCGATCGGCATGTTCCGGATGACCGACGAGGCGGGCGGCGACGACAAGCTGCTCTGCGTTCCGGCGTCGGACCCGCGCGTGGAGCACCTGCGTGACATCCACCACGTTTCCGAGTTCGACCGCCTGGAGATCCAGCACTTCTTCGAGGTCTACAAGGACCTGGAGCCCGGCAAGTCCGTCGAGGGCGCCGACTGGGTCGGCCGCGCGGACGCCGAGGCCGAGATCGAGAAGTCGTACAAGCGCTTCGAGGCGCAGGGCGGCCACTGAGCCTCCCGGCCTCGTACGGGCCGCGCGATCCGGGTTCCGGACCGCGCGGCCCGTTCGTGTATCTGTGCCCATACTGGCCATACGGAGGGTGCGTACGAGTCGTATGAGAAGTGAGGGCATCAGTGGCCGAGCATGAGGCCGAGGACCGAAAGCCTCAGTCGGACGAGGCCCGCAGCGCGTTCGCGCAGCCCAGCGGGGTGACGGCGCAGCCGCAGGCGCCCGAGGACGAGTCCCAGACCACCTCCGAGTTCGCCCTCCCCACAGGTCTGCCGGCCCCGTCGCCGTCGACGACGCAGGAGGCCGAGAAGTCGGCGTTCACGACGCCGCACACCTACAGCGCCCGCAACGCCCCCCAGGCCTTCACGCCCGCGCAGGGCATCCCCCTGGTGAAGCTCACCAAGGAAGCGCCCTGGCAGGACCTGATGCGCACGATGCTGCGGATGCCGGTCACCGAGCGGCCCGCTCCGGAGCCCGCGCAGAAGCAGGAGGACGAGGCCGGGCCCGCCGTGCCGCGCGTGCTCGACCTCACGCTGCGTATCGGGGAGCTGCTGCTCGCCGGCGGTGAGGGCGCCGAGGACGTCGAGGCGGCCATGTTCGCCGTCTGCCGGTCCTACGGGCTCGACCGCTGCGAGCCGAACGTGACGTTCACGCTCCTTTCGATCTCCCACCAGCCCTCGCTGGTGGACGACCCCGTCACGGCCTCCCGGACGGTGCGCCGCCGGGGCACCGACTACACCCGGCTGGCGGCGGTCTTCCACCTGGTGGACGACATCAGCGACCCGGACATCGAGGTCTCCCTGGAGGAGGCCTACCGCCGCCTCGCGGGCATCCGGCGTAACCGTCACCCCTACCCCGGCTGGGCCCTCACGGCCGCCAGCGGCCTGCTGGCGGGCTCCGCGTCCGTCCTGGTCGGCGGTGGCGCGCTGGTCTTCGTCGTGGCCGCGGTCGGCGCGATGCTGGGCGACCGGCTGGCCTGGCTGTGCGCGGGGCGCGGGCTGCCGGAGTTCTACCAGTTCGTGGGGGCAGCGATGCCGCCCGCCGCGATGGGTGTCGCGCTGAGCTTCGCGCACACCGAGGCGACGATGGCCTCCGCGGTCATCACCGGTGGCCTCTTCGCGCTGATTCCGGGGCGGGCACTGGTGGCGGGGGTGCAGGACGGTCTGACCGGCTACTACATCACCGCGGCCGCGCGTCTGCTGGAGGTCATGTATCTGATCGTCGGGATCGTCTGCGGCGTGCTGCTCGTGCTGTCGCTCGGTGTGATGCTGGACGCGACGAATCTGACGCCGGAGACGCAGTTCGGCGTCACGTCGTCGCGGCCGGTCATCCAGATCCTGGCGTCGATGGCGCTGAGCCTCGCCTTCGCGATACTGCTCCAGCAGGAACGTCACACCGTGCTGATGGTGACCCTGAACGGCGGCATCGCCTGGGTGATGTTCGGGGCGCTCGCGCAGACACCGCTGGAGCTGTCCCCCGTCGCGGCGACGGCTGTGGCGGCCGGCCTGGTGGGTCTGTTCGGGCAGCTCTTCTCGCGCTACCGGTTCGCGTCCTCGCTGCCGTACGTGACGGCCGCCATCGGGCCGCTGCTGCCCGGCAGCGCCACGTACTTCGGGCTGCTCGCCCTCGCGCAGAACGACCTCAACACGGGCATGAACTCGCTCACCAAGGCCGTCGCGACGGCCTTGGCCATCGCGATCGGCGTGAACCTGGGGAGCGAGGTCTCCCGGCTGATCCTGAAGGTCCCCGGGGCGGCCACCGCGGCGAATCGCCGTGCGGCCAAGCGGACCAGGGGCTTCTGACCGCGGACGGGCCGCTTCGTCAGCGCTTCGCGTGCCTGCCGCGCTGGGCCGGGGGCGCGCCCTCGGCCGCCGCCGCCTTCTTGGACTTGCCCCGCGCCCGCAGGAACTCGATGGCGATCGGGACCACCGAGATCAGGACGATCAGGATGAGGATCGCCTCGATGTTCTTGTGGACGAAGTCGATGTTGCCCAGCCAGGCGCCGAGCAGCGTGACGCCCGCGCCCCACAGGACGCCGCCGATGATGTTGAACGTGATGAACGAGCGGTACCGCATGCCGGAGACGCCGGCGATGATCGGCGTGAACGTGCGCACGATCGGCACGAAGCGGGCCAGGACCAGGGACTTCGGGCCGTACTTCTCGAAGAACTCGTGGGCCTTGACCACGTTCTCCTGCTTGAAGAGCTTGGAGTCCGGGCGGTTGAACAGCGCGGGCCCGACCTTCTTGCCGAAGAGGTAGCCCGCCTGGTCGCCGAGGATCGCGGCGACGCAGATCAGTACGCAGGCCAGCCACAGCGGGGTGTCCAGCTTGTGCGTGGTGATGAGCAGGCCCGTGGTGAACAGCAGCGAGTCGCCCGGCAGGAAGAAGCCGATGAGCAGGCCCGACTCGGCGAAGACGATCACCAGCAGGCCCCAGAGGCCGAACTGGTTGAGCAGGTAATCCGGATCCAGCCAGCTTGGTCCGAGCGCAAGCGTCGTCACGGTTCCGGGCTCCTGAGGGGTGAGGGGGGCGGTGCGGCGGCGGGTGCAGCCGCCCAAAGTTATCAACGCCGCGCGGGCGGGCCGGGTTCCACCGTCCAGTTAGGCAGCGTAGTAAGGGGCGCCTCCCCTGGGAAGCGCCCCTTACCGATCACTTGCCGCGTGCCGCGTTCGCCTGGATCGCGTCCCTCATGTACACCGCGAGCCCGGGCCGGATCGCCTCGTAGAAGGCGGTGAACCGCTCGTCGGCGACGTACATCTCCCCGAGGCAGGTGTGCATCTCGTGCCCACACTCGTAGTGGTAGCGGCTGATGAAGCGGCGGTGCTCCTCGGCGCCGTCCATCGCCTCCCGGGAGTCCGCGGCGAACCCTTGGGCGAGCAGGTCGCCCAGGTGGGCGTGGACCGCCGCGAACTCGTCGTTGATCCGCTTCCAGTCGTCCTTGGTGTACGTGGCCGACCTGCGCTGCGACTCCCGGTAGGCCTCCGTGTCGCCCCATCGACGCTCGGTCTCCTCCGCGTACTGCTCGGGGTCGGAGTCCCCGAAGACCTCGAACCTCTCCTCGGGCGTGAGATCGATGCCCATCTTCTTCGCCTCCATGGCGGTCTCGACGGCGGCGGCCATCTCCTGGAGCTTGGCGATCCGGGCGGTCAGCAGCTCGTGCTGGCGGCGCAGATGCGCGCGCGGGTCCGCGTCGGGGTCGTCCAGGAGGGACGCCACCTCTTCGAGGGGGAAGCCCAGCTCCCGGTAGAACAGGATCTGCTGCAACCGGTCCAGGTCGGCGTCGCCGTAGCGCCGGTGACCCGCGTGGTTGCGCCCGCTCGGCACGAGCAGGCCGATCTCGTCGTAGTGGTGCAGCGTGCGCACCGTCACCCCGGCGAAACCGGCGACCTGTCCCACCGAGTGGCTCATGGCTTCCCCCTCTCTTCTCGGTACGCGCCTCAGCCTGCGTCCTCACGCCGCGTGAGGTGCAAGCGCGAGCCCGGAGAGGGCACGGAGGGCGGGACCGCTACTTGCTGAGCGCCGTGAACCTCCGTACCGCCAGGGGCAGGAAGACTCCCACCAGTACCACGGGCCACAGCACCGCCAGGAGACCCGCGTGTTCGGCCGCCCAGGACGTGCCGGTCACTCCGGGGTCGTTGCCGAAGAGGTCGCGCACGGCGGTGGCGGTCGCGGACATGGGGTTCCACTCGACCAGGGTGCCCAGCCAGCCCGGCATGTTCTGCGGGACCGTGAAGGCGTTGGACAGGAAGCCGACCGGCCAGACCAGGATCTGCACGGCCGCCACCATCTCCGGCCTGCCCGCGATCATCGCCAGGTGGATGCCGAGCCACAGCATCGCGAACCGCAGCATGAGCAGCAGCCCGAGGGCCGCGAGGACGGCCGCGAACGAGCCGTGCCAGCGCCAGCCGATCGCGAGCCCCACCGCCATCATGACCAGCAGCGAGACGAAGGACTGGAGCATGTCGGCGGCCGAGCGCCCGACCAGGACCGCGCCGTTGGTCATCGGCATGGACCGGAAGCGGTCGATCACGCCCTTGTTCAGGTCCTGGGTGACCGCGACCATCGTGGCGTCCAGGCCGAAGACCATCGTCAGGGCGAACATGCCGGGCACCAGGAACTCCGCGTACTGACCCGTGATGCCCTTCCCGCCGCCGATCAGATACGTGAACATCAGCAGCAGCATCACCGGGAAGACCAGGCCCACCATGACCTGCACCGGCTGCCGCGCCCAGTGCGCCAGTTCGCGCCGGGTCATGGTCCAGGAGTCGGTCGCGGCCCACCTGAGTGCCGTGCCGCCCGCCAGGAACGTACTCACACTGCCTCCTTCGCGAGCTTCGTACGCTCCCCGGGCCCGGTCAGGCTCAGGAACACCTCGTCCAGCGTGGGCCTGCGCAGCGCCACGTCCTCCGCGTCGATGCCCGCGTCCCGCAGCGCCCGTACGACGTCCGTCAGCGCCTCCATCCGGTCGGTGACGGGTGCGGAGGCCAGCCTGCGGTCGGCGTCCACCGTGGCGCCCGCGGGCAGCAGATCGGCCGTGCGGGCCAGCTGGGCCGCGTCCCGCACCACCACGTCGATGCGGTCGCCGCCGAGGCGCCGCTTCAGGCCGTCCGGCGTGCCGTCCGCGACGACCCGGCCGCCGTCGATCACCGAGACGCGGTCGGCCAGCTGATCGGCCTCCTCCAGGTACTGCGTGGTCAGCAGCACGGTCGTACCGCCGCCGACCAGCGAGCGCACCGACTCCCACACCTCGGCGCGGCCCCGCGGGTCCAGGCCCGTGGTGGGCTCGTCGAGGAACAGCACCTCGGGGTCCGTGATGAGCGAGGCGGCAAGGTCCAGGCGGCGGCGCATGCCGCCGCTGTACCGCTTGACCGCCTTGCCGCCGGTGTCCGCCAGACCGAACCGCTCCAGGAGTTCCTCGGCCCGCACGCGCGCGTGGCGCGCGCCCAGGTGGTAGAGCCGCCCGAACATGTCCAGGTTCTGGCGGCCGCTCAGCTCCTCGTCCACCGCCGCGTGCTGCCCCAGCAGCCCGATGCGCCGTCGCACCTCGTCGGGCCTGCGCCGCACGTCGTGCCCCGCGACCTCCACGCGCCCCTCGTCGGCCCGCAACAGGGTGGCGAGCACCCGTACCGCCGTGGTCTTTCCCGCGCCGTTGGGGCCGAGCACGCCGTGCACCGTGCCGCGCCCCACCCGTAGGTCGAGGCCGTCCAGCGCGGCCTTCTCCCCGAACCTCTTCCGTACGCCCTCAACGATGATCACGTCCGCCATCCGGCTCCCTCGTTGATCATGTAGTCAAAGTTGACTAGATGGGCGAAGGTAGCGGAAGGTCCAGCATTCGTCAAACTTGATTACTTGCGGTCCCCGGCGTGCGGCGCGCCCGTCCCGAACGGGTTCTCCTCACCGTCGGCGAGCACCCCGACGAACGGCTCGCCCTCACCTGCGAAGGTGTAGGCGCCGCCCTTGATGCGGGCGATCAGGCTCTCGGTCCACTCCGCGCCGGTGTCGGCCGAGTGCACCCAGTAGTTCATGATCTCGCCGATGTGGCCCAGCTGGCCCGGGCCTTCCTCGGGCGTGTAGTACTCGGTGACGGAGGCGCGCCACTCCTTCATACGGCGCACGCGCTCCTCCAGGAGGGCCACCGCCTCCTCGCGCGGCAGGTCCACCATGAAGCCGAGCGCCGCCGTGAGGATGTCGGGCCGCTGGTCGTACGTGGTCAGGGACTCGCGGACCAGGGAGAGGTACTCCCGCGTGCCCTGGTCCGTGATCTCGTACTCCGTGCGCGGCGGGCCGCCCGCCGTCGAGGGGGCGACCTCGTGCGCGCGCAGCAGTCCCTGCTTGGCCAGCTGCTTCAGCGCGTGGTAGATCGAACCCGGCTTGGCGTTGGACCACTCGTGGGCGCCCCAGAACTCCAGGTCGTTGCGGACCTGGTAGCCGTGGGCCCGGCCGTGCTGGCGCACGGCTCCGAGAACCAGTAGCCGGATCGCTGACATGTATCGCGCCTTCCGCTAGCCCCCCAGTCATCAATTTTGACTAGGGTATCCCTGCTCCAGGGATACGAGCGCGAAAGCGGTCTGCCCGTCCAGCGACTCGCGGATGATGTCGGCGTGGCCGGCGTGCCGGGCGATCTCCTCGACCAGGTGCAGCATCAGCCAGCGCATCGACACCTGGCCGTCCTTGGGGAACCAGGGCGCCTCGGGCAGCGGGAAGGTGTCGTCGAGGCTCGGGACCTCGCGGATGAACTCCTCGGTCTCGCGGGCGACCCGGTCCCAGAAGGCCAGGGTCTCCGCGAGCGTCTCGCCGTCCACGAGGCGGAAGCTGTCGCCCCAGGTCGCCTCGTCGCGCTGCTTCTCGTTCGGCTTGCGCTGGGCCATGCGCAGCCAGTTCAGCTCCATCTCGGCGACGTGCTTCACCAGGCCCGACAGGGACAGCTCACTGGCGCTCGGCCGCTGGGCGGCCTGCTCGTCGGTGAGGCCGAGGACGGAGCGGCGCAGGCCGCCGCGCTGGGCCTCCACGAAGGCGATGAGGGCGCCGCGCTCGTCGCCGCGTGCTTCCGAACTGACGTGGGTGACCATGATGCCCGCCTTTTCCGAGGGGTTGAGGGCCGCCGGACTTCGGCTTCCCTCCCGACACGTCACAAGCTACGGACCCTTGCGGTCAGGTTCTGTCCGCAAGGGTGGCTCGGACGGGGCCCGGAAAGGCGCGAGTCTCAGAACGGGAACCGCGAGCGCCCGTGCTGCACCGATATCCACTTCTGCGTGGTGAAGGCCTCCACCGTCGACTCGCCGTTCAGCCGGCCGATGCCGGAGCTCTTCTCGCCGCCGAACGGCACGATCGCCTCGTCGTGCACCGTGCCGTCGTTCACGTGGATCATGCCGGTCCTGACGCGCTTGGCGAGCCGCACGCCGCGCTCGATGTCGGCCGTGTGCACCGCGCCGCTCAGGCCGTACGGGCTGTCGTTGGCGATCCGCACCGCCTCCTCCTCGCCGTCGAAGGGCAGGATCAGGGCCACGGGCCCGAAGATCTCCTGGCCGAGGACCGGGGAGTCGGCGGGCAGGTCCGTCAGGACGGAGGGCGAGACCACGTTGCCCTCGATGCCGCCGCGCAGCAGGGCCGTCGCGCCCGCGGCGACCGCCTGCTCGACGACGGACGAAACCGCCTCCGCCTGCGAGGAGTTGATGAGCGGGCCGATGTGCGTACCGGGCTCGGCCGGGTCGCCGACCTTGAGGGAGGCGGCCTTGGCGACGAACTTCTCGGTGAACTCCGCCCGCACGGAGCGGTCCACGAGGATGCGGTTGGCGGCCATGCAGACCTGGCCCTGATGCACGAAGCGGCTGAAGACCGCCGCGTCCACGGCGTAGTCGATGTCGGCGTCGTCCAGGACGATCAGCGCGCTGTTTCCGCCCAGCTCCAGGATCGAGCGCTTGAAGTGCGAGGCGCAGACCGTGGCGACGTGGCGGCCCACGCGGTCCGAGCCGGTGAAGGAGATGATGCCCGGCACCGGGTGCTCGATCAGGGCGTCGCCTATCTCGGCTATGTCCGTGATGACGACGTTGAGCAGACCGGCCGGCAGCCCGGCGTCCTCGAACACCTTGGCCACGAGGCTGCCGCCGAGCACCGGCGCGTTCTGGTGGGGCTTGAGGACGACCGCGTTGCCGAGGGCGAGGGCCGGGGCGACGGACTTGATCGACAGCAGGAAGGGGAAGTTGAAGGGGCTGATGACGCCGACCACGCCCACCGGGACGCGGTACAGGCGGTTCTCCTTGCCGTCGTCCGGGGAGGGCAGGATCCGGCCCTCGGACCGCAGCGCGAGGTGCACGGCCTCGCGCAGGAACTCCTTGGTGAGGTGCAGCTCGAAGGCCGCCTTGAGCCGGGTGCCGCCCAGCTCGGCGATGATCGCCTCGGTGATCTCCGCCTCGCGGTCCTCGATGATCCGCAGGGCTCGCTCGAAGACACCGCGCCTGGCATAGGGGTTGGTGTCGGCCCACTCCCGCTGCGCGCGCTCGGCGGCGCGGTAGGCCTGGTCGACCTCGTCGGCCGTGGCGACGGTGATGGACGCCAGCTTCTCGCCGTTGTACGGATTGAAGTCGATGATGTCCCAGGAGCCCGACCCGGCTTTCCATTCCCCGTCGATGTACTGGTGAGCCAGGTCAGTGAAGAAGGACATGAGACGGACCCCTTGCCGCGGCAGCAGACGGAAGCAGATATCCGATCAGCGTCAGACACCTGAGGTCACGTCATAGTACTTATGTTTCAGGTGAGTTGGAGGAGACCGCGCAGAAGGTCGCGGCTGTCCGCCGGATCCGGGCTGTCCTGGTGCAGCTGCGCCGCCACCCGCTCGTACTGGGCGACCTCCTCCGCCTTGTCGAGGTAGAGCGCTCCGGTGAGCTGCTCCACGTACACGACGTCGGAGAGGTCGGACTCCGGGAAGCTCAGCATGGTGAACGCGCCGCTCTCGCCCGCGTGGCCGCCGAAGCTGAACGGCATCACCTGAAGGGTGACGTTCGGGCGCTCGGAGATCTCGATGAGGTGCTGGATCTGTCCGCGCATCACCTCGCGGTCGCCGTACGGGCGTCGCAGCGCGGCCTCGTCGAGGACGCAGTGGAAGCGGGGCGCGTGCTCGGAGGCGAGGAGCTTCTGCCGCTCCAGGCGCAGCGCGACGCGGCGTTCGATCTCAGCCTCGCTCGCACCCTTCATGCCGCGCGCGACGACCGCGTGCGCGTACGCCTCGGTCTGCAACAGGCCGTTGACGAACTGCACTTCGTAGACACGGATCAGGGAGGCCGCGCCCTCAAGGCCGATGTAGGTCTGGAACCAGCCCGGCAGGACGTCGGAGTAACTGTGCCACCAGCCGGTGAGATTGGCCTCCTTGGCAAGCGAGAGGAGTGCGCCGCGCTCGGCCTCGTCCGTGACGCCGTAGAGCGTCAGAAGGTCCTCGATGTCCCTGGACTTGAAGCTCACCCGTCCCAACTCCATGCGGCTGATCTTCGATTCGGATGCACGGATCGAGTAGCCGGCCGCTTCACGGGTGATGCCCCGGGATTCCCTCAGGCGCCTCAGCTGCGACCCCAGCAGGATGCGCCGTACCACCGAGCCACTCGACTCCCCTGCGGTCACTTCGCTCAATCCTCCCCATCGACTGGAAGCCAGCAGTCTGCCATTAAACGCTTCGGGCCGTACTCGTTCGGTTACGGAAACGGAAAGCCTCCGAAAGCTCTCCACAAGAATCCGTAGGAAGAAATGGGCAAGAACTGGCACGGGCACCCTCAAGTCCGGCGCGTGCACGTGCATCTGCCCTTGCATCTGCTGTACGCATTCGGAACCATGGTCCGCGCGCCACTGCTGTACCGACCGCGTACCACCCGCACCATCGGCGACCGACCGCGCCACCGCTCCATCGCTACGTACCGCGAAACCGGGGAGTGCCTCGCATGGGGACGAATGGATCGACCATGCTCGAGCCGTTACGGCAGGGGCTTCCTCCGCTCGATCCCTCGGCGGTCTCCTCGGCGGCCTCCGTCGCACTCCCCGCCCGCTATGAAGCGGTGGGCTGCGCGCGGAAGTTCACCCGCAAGACGCTCGGGCAGTGGGATCTGGACGAGCGCTTCGACGACATAGCGCTGGTCGTCTCCGAACTCGTCACCAACGCCCTGCGGCACGCGCTGCCCGCCGCCACCCCGCGCGAGCAGCTCGACCCGGCCGTGCGGCTGCATCTGATGCGCTGGGCGTCCCGGCTGGTGTGCGCGGTGCGCGACCCCAGCGACGAGAGCCCGGTGACGCGCGACACCGACGACGACTTCTCCGCGGAGTCGGGCCGCGGCCTGTTCCTGGTGGAGTCCTTCAGCGACGGCTGGGGCTGGCACCCGCTCGCGGGCACCGTGCGCGGCAAGGTGGTCTGGGCGCTGTTCCAACTGGGCTGAGGGGAACGGCCCGTGGGGCGGGGCGGCGTTCGCGTACTCAACCGCCTATCAGGTGGTCGAACTCCCCGTCCTTCATGCCCAGCAGCATCGCTTCTATCTCCGCGCGCGTGTAGACGAGCGCCGGGCCGTCCGGGAAGCGCGAGTTGCGTACGGCGACGTCGCCGCCCGGCAGTTTCGCGAACTCCACGCAGGATCCCTGCGAGTTGCTGTGTCTGCTCTTCTGCCAGACCACCCCGTGAAGCTCCGTGGCCGCCATGCCGTTCATCGCGTGGTGCACAGATCGCTCCCCGGTGGTGCAGTGCCTTTAGTGGCTCTAGATGCAGTGGTCAACTGTCCCGGATCATAGCTGTGTTCACATGCCGATGCATGGGCAGATGCACGTGCACGCGGGGTGGCGCCCTGATTACAGCTCACCGGTCCCCGCACTCCAGAAACCGTTCTCTAGAAACAGTGCTCTAGTAACAGACGCGCACCGCGCCGGATGTGTTCCGTCCGAAAGGCGGAAAACAACCGGCGGGGTGCGGCGGAGGGGGCGGCTGAGGAGAGAGCGGGAGGCGTCAGCGCGCGGTGCCGTACGGCAGAAGGGCCATCTCGCGGGCGTTCTTGATCGCGGCGGCGATCTGCCGCTGCTGCTGCGCCGTGACACGCGTCACCCGACGGCCGCGGATCTTGCCGCGGTCCGAGATGAACTTCCGCAGCAGATCCGTGTCCTTGTAGTCGATGTACGTGATGCCGAGCGCGTCGAGGGGGTTGGGACGCGGCTTCTGCGGGCGGGCGGGGGCCTTGCGGGGGGACAAGGGTCAGACCTCCAGGAGGGTGTCGAAGGCGGGGGGCAGGTTCTTCCAGGCGTCGCGCCCGGCGGCGTACTCCTCGTCGGTCAGCAGGCAGGACTCCAGGACCTGTTCGAGGCCCTCGCGGTCCAGGCCGGGCGAGGTGAACACCAGGTGGTTGCAGCAGTCGCCGTGCTCCGGGTGCCAGTCGAGGGCGGCGGCCGCGCGGCGCATCGGCGGCACCATCTCCCACGCGGCGTCCGGCAGTGAGGCCAGCCAGGGCCCGGCGCTCTCGACGCACAGGGCGCCGCCCGCCGCGTCCCAGCCGAGCAGCGTGTCCGGGTGGTCGGCCAGCCAGAACCTTCCCCGGCTGCGGGCGGCCGCGCAGGTCAGGTCCTCCAGCGCCTCGTACAGCCGCTCCGGGTGGAACGGACGCTCCCGGCGCCATACGAAGGTGGAGACACCGCACGCGTCGGCCTCGGTCGGCAGCAGCGCGCAGGCCGGGTGCTGGGCCGCGGCGGCCGCCTCGACGTCGAAGCCGGCGAGCGCGGCGCAGGCCAGGTCGCCGTGCCCGATCGGGACTTGGTGAGCCGTCGGGTGGAGCTGGGTGAGCAGCGCGCGGTCCTCGTCGTCGGCCTCGGCGGAGTCCGCGACGGCGAGCACGGGCGCGTATTCGAGCTGGCGTGCCCAGGTGTCGGCGACCGTGCGCTGGTCGGTGGGGGCTGCGGCGAGGCCGGCGTCCATGAGGTCGTCGCCGTTGCCGAGGCAGGGCAGGAGCAGCGCGGGGTCGACCGCGGTGACGACGCCGCCGAGCCTGATGCCCTCACCGCCGTGCGCCGCGATGACCTCGGCCATGGCCTTGGGCTCGACGGAGTCCCACAGCTCGACGACGGCGAGCCGGTTCAGGCCCGCGTCGGCGAGCCGCCGCAGCTCGGGCACCAGGTCCTCGCGGAGCGCGCAGCACGCGCAGTCGTTGACGAGGGGGGTCTCGCCCGTGGAGAGCACGCCGCTGGTGTCGCGCACGGTGCGTACGACGGTGCCCCGCACGGCGGTCGACAGGTCGTGGTGGAGGGCGACGCTGCCGGGGACGGTGGCGAGGAGGTGGTCGACGGCCGCCCTGCGGGCGTCCGCGTGGAGGCCGCCGACGATCACGGTGTCCATCGGGCGGGCGGCGTTCGCGCCCCGCCCGTCGTGCGTGTGGTCCATCAGCGCTTACCGAAGCGGCGCTCGAAGCGCTCGACGCGGCCGGCCGTGTCCATGACGCGTGCCGTGCCCGTGTAGAAGGGGTGGCTCGCGGACGAGACCTCGACGTCGATGACCGGGTACGTGTTCCCGTCCTCCCACTCGACCGTCTTCTGGCTGGTGGCCGTCGAGCGGGTGAGGAAGGCGAAGCCGGCGGCCTTGTCGCGGAAGACGACGGGGGCGTACGGGGGGTGGATGTCCTTGCGCATGGCGGTCAGCGCTCCTCTCGGAAGTCGACGTGGCGTCCGGCCACCGGGTCGTACTTGCGCAGCGTGAGGCGGTCGGGGTCGTTCCGTCGGTTCTTGCGGGTCACGTAGGTGTAGCCGGTTCCCGCCGTGGAGCGGAGCTTGATGACGGGGCGGAGTTCGTTGCGGGCCATGTGGCTAGTATATGAAAACGACTCCCGTTTTCAATTGCGGAGTTCTTTCATCGACCGAGAGGTGCGTCACCATGTCCGCCCACTGTCAGCTGACGGGCGCGAAGCCCGGCTTCGGCAACCACGTCTCCCACTCCCACCGGCGGACCTCCCGCCGCTTCGACCCCAACGTCCAGCGCAAGCGGTACTGGCTGCCGAGCGAGGGGCGGTACGTGCGGCTGCGGCTCAGCGCGAGGGCCATCAGGGCCGTGGACTCCCTCGGCATCGAGGCGGCGGTCGCGAGGATCCGCGCGCGGGGCGAGAAGGTCTGATCCCGAGCGGAAACCAGAAGAGGGAAGAAGACGGACGAAGAAGGACGAAGAAGGAAGAGGTCTGAACCGATGGCGAAGAAGAGCAAGATCGCGAAGAACGAGAAGCGCCGGGAGATCGTCGCGCGGTACGCCGCCCGGCGGGCCGAGCTGAAGGAGGCCATCCGCAGGCCTGGCACGGCCGATGCCGAACGGCTCGCCGCCCAGCGGGAGTTGGCACGCCACCCGCGCGACGCGAGCGCCACGCGGGTGCGGAACCGGGACAGTGTCGACGGGCGTCCGCGCGGGTACGTGGGGGCGTTCGGATTGTCGAGGGTGAAGTTGCGTGAGCAAGCGCACGCCGGTTTCCTCCCCGGGGTGCGGAAGTCCTCCTGGTAGCTTGGCGCGCGATTTCGCCGGGGATGCCGGCGGGGCAACGCCACGTCATACAGGGGGAGTTCCAGTGCGTACGTACGTCCGTAGTGTCCGTCGTGTCCGTCGGGCCCGGGTCGGGGCCGTGGCGGCCAGTCTTGTCGCGGTGCTCGCCGTGGCCGGGTGCGGCAGCGACGGTGATGGAGGCGGGGACGGTGACGGGGGCGGCGGCAAGAAGGACCGCGGCGCCTCGTCGGCCGGCGGGTCCGACTCCTCGCAGGAGGGCGACTCGGCCGGGGGCGGCGGTTCCGAGGGCGGCAGCGTGGAGGGGGCGTGGCTCACGACGACCGACGGGAAGCCGCTGGCTCTCGTGGTCCACCAGGGGTCGGCGTCGCTGGTGGGCGAGGACGTGATGTGCAGCGGCACCGCGAGTGGCAGGTCCGGCGCGCAGGTGATCAGCCTCAAGTGCCCGAAGGGCGACTCCGACCGCACGACGGGCCGGGTCGAGTCCGTGGACGCCAAGACACTGAAGGTGGCGTGGGAGGGCGCGGGCACGGACGAGTTCCAGAAGACCCAGGGAGGCAAGCTTCCGGAGGGGCTGCCTACGGGGGTGCCGCCGCAGTCCTAGCGGGGGCTCTGGCGGGAGCTCTGTCGGGGGGGCTCCTGGGCGCGTGCGCAAAGGCCCGCCGTGCGCCGGCGGGGCGGGCGTCGCGGCGTCGGGTGCGTGCCCCGGGGGGTCCCCGGCGGAGCCGGGCGCCGCGCCGCTGCGCGGGCGGGACTTCGCGGGGGGGGGCAGCGGCGGGGTGCGGTGCCGTTCCCCCGTTCACCCGCGGGGCGGGCATCGCGATGTCGGGGGCGTGCCCTGGGGCCCCGGCCGGAGCCGGGCGACGCGCCGCTGCGCATGCGGGACTTCGCGGGGGGCAGCGGCGGGGTGCGGTGCCGTCACCCTCGTTCACCCGCGGGGCGGGCATCGCGACGTCGGGGGCGTGCCCTGGGGCCCCGGCCGGAGCCGGGCGCCGCGCCGCTGCGCGTGCCGGAACTTTGCGAGGGGGGTCAGCTGCGGGGTGCGGTGCCGTCCAGGAGCATGGGTGGTGCGGGGGTGTCCAGGGCGTTGGAGAGGTCTTCCAGGGTGGTCAGGAGCAGGCCCGCTCCCCTGCGGACCACGCGGTCGGGGACGCCCTCGCCGTCCCACTCCTCCAGGGCCGTGCGGACCGCCTCCCAGTGGGGGACGCGGCGTTCCCGTACCGCCTTCGCGCCCTGCTCCGTCGACCTGCGCAGCGCGTCGGCGAGGCGCGCCGCCGCGGGGACGGGCGTCGCGTCGCGCTCCGGCAGGTGCGCCTCCATCAACATCGCCACGCGCCCCAGCTGGGCCAGGGCGTCCGCCGCCTCCGTGGCCGCGGCGCGGGACAGGCCGCGGTGGCGCACCGGTTCGTTCTGGGCGCGGGCCGTCGCGTCCTGCCAGGCGATCCTGGCGTCCCTCGCCGCGAGCAGCGCCTCGCGTACGTCGGGGCAGGCCTTGCCCGCCGGATGCGCGTAGTGGTCGACGACCGCGGCGGCGTACCGGCCGTCCGCGATCAGCCAGTCCGCCAGGCGCGTGCGCAGACGCGGGGTCTCCCACGCCGGGTACACGGCGTACGCGATCATCGCGAGGACGCCGCCGAGCAGCGTCAGTACGACGCGCTCCGGGACCGTCTGCGTCCACTGCTGGCCGCCCATACCGAGCAGGAACACGACGTACGCGGCCACGCAGGCCTGCGCCGCCACCTGCCCCGTGCGCATCAGCAGGTACATCATCCCGGCGCAGAGCACGGCGAGCGCGGCGGACAGGCCCGTGCCGGGGCCGGCCAGCTGGACCAGGCCCGTGGCGAGCGCGACGCCGACGAGGGTGCCGCCGAAGCGGGCGACGGCGCGGGAGTACGTCTGGGAGAAGTCCGGGCGCATCACCATCACCGACGCCATGGGGGCCCAGTAGCCGTGGCCGAACGGGAGCCAGGTGCCGAGGAGATAACCGGCGGCGGCCACCGCGGTGACGCGGATCGCATGGCGGGCGATCGGGGACTCGTGGCGCAGGGACGCCCGCATGGCGCGCAGGGCGGCGGGGACGAGGGCGGGCAGCGAGGGGCGGAGGAGGGGGACCGCCTGGGTGTCGGGGTGGGGGGTGGTGGTCGGTGGTGGGGCCGGGGTCGGTGGTGCAGCCGAGGCCGGTGGCGGGGCCGGGGTCAGTGGTGAGGCCGGGGCCGGTGGTGGGGACGAGGCCAGTGGTGAGGCCGGGGTCGGTGGTGCAGCCGAGGCCGGTAGTGAGGTCGGGTCCGGCGGTGCGGCCGAGGCCGGTGGCGGGGCCGGGGTCGGTGGTGAGGCCGGGGCCGGTGGTGGGGACGAGGCCAGTGGTGAGGCCGGGGCCGGTGGTGCAGCCGAGGCCGGGGGTGAGGCCGAGGGCGGTGGTGGGGCCGAGGGCGGTGGTGGGGCCGAGGGCGGTGGTGGGGTGTGGGGGGTGTGCTGGGGGCCTCCCGCTGTTTCCAGTACGTCCCTCAGGAGCGCCCCGAGGCGGGTCGCCGCGCGGTACGCGGGGCCCGTCAGGATCGCCCCCGTGTCCGGGGTCCTGAGCGTGGCCAGGGCCGCCGGGGGCATCTTCACCGGCTCTCCGTGGCGGATCGCGCGGGCCGCCGCGTCCAGGACGGAGCCCGCCGCGGCCAGCAGTTCGCGCACCCGGTCGCGTTCCCTGCCCTCCGGCGGGACGCCCACCGCCGGGTCCGCCAGGGAGGCGAGGACCGGGCGGATACGTTCGGCCAGGCCTCGCGCGCCGTGCAGTTCCGCGGGGCGGGTGCGGGCCTGGCGCGGGGTGATCGTCGCCGCGTCGCGGGCCGCCATCAGGGGTTCCGGGTCGAAGGGGGCGACCGGGTCGTGCCTGAGCCTGCGGGCGTAGTCCGCCTCGGCGGCCAGGGCGTCGGCGAGGGCGTCCCGGTGGGCGCCCCATCTGCGTACCGGAAGGAGCACCACGAGAGCCGCCTGGACGAAGCCGCCCACGACCATCATCGCCGCGTGGCCCGCGGCGGCGGCCGCCGAGGTCGGGATGGTGACCGTGACCAGCATGATCGCCACGTTCGACGAGGCGATGATGCCGACGGTCGGGCCCGCGGCCCAGCTCAGGCCCGCCAGGAAGGTCCAGAGGGAGAGGAGGGCGAGGAAGAGGAGGGTGTGGGAGCCGGTGAGGTAGCCGAGGAAGGTGGAGACGGCGAGGCTCGTGCCGGAGGCGAGGGCGAGTTCCGGGCGGGGGCGCCAGCTGCGCTGGAACGTGGCGATGGCTGCCTGGAACGCGCCGAAGGCGGAGCTGGCGGCCACCGCCGGGCCGAAGAGGGTGAGGCTGAGACCGATGACGATGGCCAGGCCCGCTGCGCCCCGGGCGGCGACCAGGGGTTCGAGCCGTTTGCGCTCCACGGTCAGGCCTGAGCGTGCTGTCTCTTTCAGCGCTCGGAGCCAGGTCACTCTGTGATGATACGGGGCATATCGGGCGAGACGGGGTCGCGGGGCGGTGCGGTCCGCGACCAACACGTACCTGGCCGTGCGGGCTCTTGAACGGGTCAGGGGGCGTTCAGGGACGTCGTGGGGTGGAGGCGGGACGCCCGGACCGCCGGGTACAGGCCCGCGGCCACGCCGATGAGCTGCGTCGCGCCGAAAGCCGCGGTCAGGGACCAGACAGGGACGACCGGGGTCCAGTGCCGGGTCAGGGCGAAGCCGTACGTCGCCGCCACGCCGAGCACCGCGCCCGCAGCCCCGCCGAGCGCGGAGAGCAGCAGGGACTCCGCGAGGAACTGGAGGCGTATCGCGTTGCGCGTGGCGCCCAGCGCGCGGCGCAGACCGATCTCCGCCCTGCGTTCCAGTACGGAGATCACCATCGTGTTGGCGACGCCGACGCCGCCGACCAGAAGCGCCACCGCGCCCAGCCCCAGCATCAGGTTCGTCAGGCCCTCGTCCGTCGCCGCCTTCGCGGCCAGCGCGTCCGACGGGCGGGAGACCTTCACGGAACCCTCGGCTCCGGGGTTGACCGTGCGGGCCAGGACCTCTCGCACGTCCTCGACCGCCGCGTCGGGCGAGCGCTCGAAGATGGTGGACGGATGCCCGTCGAAGCCGAAGTACTTCTCGGCCGCCGGGAAGCCGACCAGCGCCACGCGGTCCAGGTTCGGGACGAGTTCGACGGGTTCCAGGATGCCGACGACGACCACGTACTCGTCGTTCATCATGATCTTCTCGCCGGGGGATGTGACGCCGAGGCGCTCTGCCGCGACCGAGCCGAGGACGGTGACGGGGAGGGTGGCGGTGGTCCCGGTGAGCCAGCTGCCCTTGGCCATGCGCGCGTTGAGGGCCATCAGGAGGTCGGTGCGGGCCGCCTGGGTCGTGACGCCGGCCGTCCGCTCCTCGGGGACGACGTCGCTGCGGCGGACGCGGGCGTCGACATCCGCCGTCTCCGTGGCGTGCTGGACGGGGCCGATGCGTTCGACCATCGCCACCGCCGCCTTGGGGAGCCGCACCTCCTGGCCCGTCGCGTCCTTGCCCGCCTCGGCGGTGAGGAGGTTCGTGCCGAGCCGGTCGAGCCTGCCCATCAGGTCCGCCTTGCTGGACTGGGAGAGGCCCACGACCGCGACCATCGTGGCGATGCCGATCGCGATGCCGAGGGCGGAGAGGACTACCCTCGCGCGGCGGACGCGCAGTCCGATCGCGCCGACCCGGAGTATGTCCGTGAACCTCATCCCGACTCCCTTGGTACGTCTGTTACGTCGTGAAGTCGGCTTCCCCGGCCGGTGGCGGAGTCGGCGGTGATCTCGCCGTCGCGGAAGCGGACGCGGCGGGGCAGGGCGTCGGCTATGTCATGGTCGTGGGTGATCACGCAGACCGTGGTGCCCGTCGCGTTCAGCTCGTGGAGCAGGGCCATGACCAGCGCGCCCGAGGCCGTGTCCAGGGCGCCGGTCGGCTCGTCCGCGAGGAGGACCGACGGCTCCCCCACCAGTGCGCGGGCTATCGCCACGCGCTGCTTCTCGCCTCCGGAAAGCTCGCCGGGACTGTGGCCGAGGCGGTGGCCCAGGCCGACCCGCTCCAGGGCCTCGCGGGCACGGGCGCGGCGTGCCTTCGGGGCGACGCCCGCGTACAGGAGCCCGTCCGCGACGTTGTCGACCGCGTCGCGGCCCGCCGCCAGGTGGAAGTGCTGGAAGACGAAGCCGATGTGGCGGGCGCGCAGCGCCGAGAGCCGGGCGTCCGACAGGGCGCCCACGTCCTGTCTCGCGACGCGGACCGTGCCCGCGGTGGGCCTGTCGAGGGTGCCGATGATGTTCAGGACCGTCGACTTGCCGGACCCGGAGGGGCCGACGACGGCGAGCAGCTCCCCCGCGCGGACGGTGAGGCTCACTCCGCGCAGCGCGTGCACGCCGCCCGGGTAGGACTTGGTCACGTCTCGGAGTTCGATGAGAGGGGCGGGGGCGGATGAGGTGGAGGCCGGTGAGTTGGAGGCGGGGGGCAGGAGCGGTGGAGTCATTGGCCCGGCGTCCCCACCCTCGTGCCCTCCGCGATTCCCGCGCCCCTGACCTCGATCTTTCCGTCGGCCGTCATTCCTGTCCCGACCCGCACCATGCGTGACGTACCGCCGCTGACGACCTGGAGTCCGTAGCCGCCGTTCTCTCCGCGCAGGGCCACCACCGCCTCGACCGGGACCGTGAGGACGTCCTTGCGGGACGCGCTGACGAACCTCACGCTCGCCGTCGCCCTGGCGTCCTCGCCCGCCGCCGCCGGCTTGCCGCCGTCCAGGGTGACTTCGACGGTGATGCCGTCGCCGGGGGCGGGGTCCCCGGCGCCCTCGGGGGAACCGGAGGCGTCCGGTTCCGCCGTGCCCGTGACCCGGCCCGGCTCCGTTCTGCCGCTCGGCAGGGTGACCTCGACCTTCGTGCCCTTCGCGGTCAGGGACGCGTCGCTCTGGTCGAGTTCGACGCGGACCACTGGTTTGGTGGAGGCGGCCGTGAGGACTGGGTCTCCGGGGGCGACCTGGTCGGCGAGCGCCGCGTCCGCCGACGCCACCTTGATCCGGTCCGGCTGGAAGACGACATCTCCCTTGCCCACCTTGCCGGTCGGCACCCGGTTGAGGGTCTTCTGCCAGCGTTTGACCGCGGCTGCCGTCGCGCCGTCGTAGCGCGGGTCCACGTACAGGGTTTCGCCGCGCGGGCCCTCGCCGTAGCCGAGGGCGACGAGGTTGCGTTCCAGTTGCAGTACGTCACTGCCGCGGTCCCCCTCCTTCATCTCACGGAAGGCCGGGACCGGGCCGTACAGGAGCGTCACCGGCTTGTCGTCCAGTTCGTACAGCGCCTGCCCGCGCGTCACGGTCACGCCCTCCCTCGCGGCGACCGTGACCGTGCCCCCGACCGCCGACTTCACCGCACGGCGCCCCGCGAAGTCGATCTTCCCGTCGACCGTCTTGGACCGCACCAGATCCGTGCGGGTGACGGTGGCGGTGGCGGGCGGCAGGTCCTTGCTCCCGCCCTCGGCGCCGGTGCCGGGGCCGCCCGCGACGAACACCGCGGCCCCGGCCGCCGACGCGGCGACCAGCACGGACGCGAGCGCCAGGAAGCCCGTACGGCGCCGCATCACTGCATCCCGTCCAGGCCGTCGAGCAGTTTGTCCCCGCAGGCCTCGCGGGCTTCCCTGTACGCGGGCGAGTCGCGGTCCATCGTCGGGGCCGCGGGGTTCGTCTCGCCGCCGGGCAGGACGTTGCCGCCGGTCATCGTGGGATTGCCGAACTTCGAGACGCCGTGCTCGCGCATGCACTTGGCGTGCGCCAGCATCGACTCGTAGTCCTTCTGCGCGTTGCGCTCGGGCTCCAGGTTCAGGGCGTCCCTCAACTCCGGTCCGCAGGCGCCGTTCTTGCCGCCCTTCTGCTCCTCACCACGGCCGTTCGGGTCGGTGATCTCGTCGATCCTCGCCCAGTCGAGATAGCCGCTGAGCTTGGGATCGGGGAAGTCCTTGACGCCGCCCTTGGTGCGCATGCAACGGACGTACGTCATCTGCGCGTCGAAGAAGGCGCTCTTGCCGCCGGCCTTTCCGCCGCCCTCGCCGCCCTCCCTGTCCTTCCCTGACGGGGAGCCGTCGGCAGGTGGGGCCGACGCGACCTCCCCGGACTGCCGCGTGCCGCCGCCGTCGCCGCCTCCGCAGGCGGCACAGACCACCAGGACCGAGGTGGCGAGGAGCGCGGTGAACAGGGGGCGGGCACCGCCGCGCGATGTGGTGTGGACGCTGTGGATGCTCATGGGATCACCGTCCGGCCCCCATGTGGTGGCCGGTCCATGACCACATGATGAGAACGTAACAATGCGCCCGTGGCCGCCCGTTCTCCGTTCCCATCGGCCCTGAACCGGGCGAATCCTCGCCCATAATCGCGGCATGCCGAGAGTGCCCCGAGAGCCCCGAGTGCCCCATGTGCTGCTGATCGAGGACGACGCGTCCGTGCGCGACGGAATGGAACTGGTGCTGCGGCGCCACGGGTACGCGGTCGACACCGCCGCCAGCGGCGAGCACGCCCTCGCGCTGCTCGCCGGGCCCGCGGGCCACGGCATCGAACTCGCCGTGCTCGACCTGATGCTGCCCGGCATGGACGGGTTCGAGGTCTGCCGGCGGCTGCGCGCCTCCGGCTCGGCCATCCCCGTCGTCATGCTCACCGCCCGCGGCGATGACAGCGACATCGTGCGGGGCCTGGAGGCGGGCGCCGACGACTACGTGGTCAAGCCCGTGACCGCGCCCGTGCTCGAGGCACGGATCCGGGCGGCGCTGCGGCGGGCCGAGCCGGTGCGGCGACGGCCCGACGAGGACACATACGCCGGTCTGGTCATCGACCGCGCCGGGCTCACGGTCACCAAGCGGGGCACTCCGCTCGCGCTGCCGCCCACCGAACTGCGGGTCCTGCTCGAACTCTCCGCGTCACCGGGGCAGGTGTTCAGCCGCGAGCAACTGTTGCGGTCGGTGTGGGAACACGACTTCCTCGGTGACTCACGCCTGGTCGACGCGGCGGTCGGCCGCCTGCGCGCGAAACTGGAGGACGTCCCCGCCAGACCGGTCTACATACAGACCGTGCGGGGCTTCGGGTATCGGTTCGGGCCGGTATGACGCTGGGCGGGTGGCGGGCGTGGGGCGGGCTGCGGGCTCGGCTCGTCGTCGCCTTTGTGCTCGTCGCGCTCGTCAGCGCGGTCACGGCCACCGGGCTCGCCTACCGGGAGTCCCGCACCGCCGTCCTCGACCGCAAACAGGACGCCGTACGCAGCGATTTCAGGGGCCGCGTCGAACAGGTCGCCGCCGATCTCTCCATGCCGCCCGATGAGGTCTCCCTCACCCGCTTCGCCGTCAGCGTCGCGGAGGGCCTCGGGGACGCGGTCGTCGTCGCCGAGTACCGCTCGCTGACGGCGTCCTCCGACGCGTCCGCCGACCGTACGCGCATCTCCCGTTCGCTCCGGGACGCCGTACGCGACCGGAACCGAATGAGCCTCCAGCGGGTCGAGCGGCACGGCAGCCCCTACCTCGTGGTGGGCACGCCCGTCACCTTCGCCTCCGGACCGCCGTCCGGCCTCGACGTCTTCGCCATCACCTCGCTGCGCGCCGAGGAGGACGACACCGCCGCGATCCTCGACTCCGTACGGGACGGCCTGCTGCCCGTGGTCCTGCTCGCCGCCGTGCTCGCGCTGCTCGCCGCGCGCACCGTCCTGCGGCCCGTACGCGAGCTGGGGCGCGCCACCCGCCGGCACGCCGCCGGTGACCTCACCTCCCGAGTGGCGGCCCCCAGCGGGCGGGACGAACTCGCGGATCTGGCGAGGGACTTCAACAGGACCGCGGAGGCCCTGGAGAAGTCCGTCGCCGAGCTGCGCGAGCAGGAGGCCAGGGCGCGGCGCTTCGTCGCCGACGTGTCGCACGAGCTGCGTACGCCGCTCGCCGCCATGACGATGGTCGCCACCGTCCTCGACGAGGACGCCGGGCAGCTGCCGCCGGACGCGGCGCGGGCCGCCCGTACGGTCAGCGCCGAAACGGCCCGCCTCGCCCGGCTCGTCGACGACCTGATGGAGATGTCCCGCTTCGACTCGGGCGCCGCGCGTCTCAACCTCGGCGAGGTGGACCTCGCCGAGACCCTCCGTGGCACGCTCGCCCTGCGCGGCTGGACCTCACGGGTGCACGCCCAACTCCCGAGCGGCCTACGGGCCGTGGTCGACGCGCGGCGCGTCGACGTGGCGGTCGCCAACCTCGTCGGCAACGCGCTGCGGCACGGCGCGCCGCCGGTGTCTCTCAAGGTCGTGGCCGCCGGGGAACGGGTGACGGTCGAGGTCGCGGACCGCGGTCCCGGCCTCCCGCCCGAGGTCCTCCCCCACGTGTTCGACCGCTTCTACAAGGCGGACAGCGCGCGGGCCCGGTCGGAGGGCAGCGGCCTGGGCACCGCCATCGCGCTGGAGAACGCGCGGCTGCACGGGGGGTCGATCGACGTGGCCAACAGGGCCGGTGGTGGCGCGGTGTTCACCTTGCGGATGCCGTGGCGGCGGGGGTGCGGGGAGGGCGACGCGTGAGGGTCTTCGTTGGCTGCGTGCGTTTCGTGCGTGTCCTGCGTCGGGAGGGCCGTCTCGGTCTCGTCCTCGGGGTGGTGATGGTGGCGCTCGCTCTCACCGGGTGCGGGGTGCGGCCCACCGGCGTGGTGGACGCGGGCGGGTCGGCGAGCGGGCTCACCAAGGGGCTGCGCCTGTACTTCGTATCCGAATCGGGCCGCCTGGAGGGTGTGCCGCGGCCGGACCAGCCGATCCGCGCCCCCGTCGACGTGGTCAAGCTCCTGATGGGCGGCCCCTCGGAAGCCGAGAAGCGCTCGGGGCTCACCACCCTGCTGACAGACGGCCAGTACGAGGTCACCGGTGAGGGCGACCGTCTCTCCGTGCGGCTCTCGGGCATGATCCTCGACCCCACCTCCGTACGAGACCGGAACCTCACGGGCCAGCTGGTGTGCAGCCTGGCGCGGGCGCGGGCCGTCCTCGACGAGAGCGGGCGGACACGGCCGGACGACGTGCGCGTGACGGTCGCGTCGGAGGGCGACGGAACCGGGAGTGGGGGCGGAGGCGGCGAGTTGGGGCCCTATGTGTGCTCCGACTTCTTGGGGTGAGGGGGGTAAGGGCCGGCTCGGGGCGCGCGGCGTCAGGGCAGGGCCGGGCCCTGGTTCCGGGGCGGGACGTGGGCCCGGTCGGCCGCCGCCGTGCCGTGGGTCCAGCCCTCTCCGTCCGTCGCGCCGCGCACGCGGGTCGTGGTCGTCTCGGGGAACATCCGCTCGGCGCGGTCGGTCACCGCGACGTCGCGTGCCGCGAGGACGGGCAGCAACGAGGCCGCCGAGGCGTCCTCGGCCGCCGCTTCCGTGACCGCGTGCTCCCCCGCCTCCGCCAGGCGGGCGCCGATGCGGTGCGCGTACGCCAGCAGGAACGTCTGCCGGAACGTCTTCGTACGCCTGCGTCCCGCCGCGCGCTGCCCCGCCTCCGCCTTCGTCATCGCCGCCGTGCCCTGGACGAGGAGGGAGGTGTAGAGCAGCTCCACCGCCTCCAGGTCGGGTTCGAAGCCGACGACGGTCGAGAAGCCGAACGCCTCGTTCCACACCGCCCGGCAGCGGTTCGCCGTGGCCACGGAATCCAGCAGGATCGCCTTCGCCGTCTCGTACGGAGCGTCCACACCGACGCGGCACGCCCCGGGGGCGTCCTTCGCGTGCGTACGGGCCGCGAGCAGCGCCTCGTCGAGCGAGTGCCGCGCCATCAGCTCCTGTGCCTTCGCCGTGAGCGCCTCAGCCTCCTCGGGGAAGCCGGTCGCCTCGGCCTTGGCGAGCAGGGCGCGGATGCGGGTCAGTGTGCGGGGCTCGCCCTCTACGGGCCCCGGCACGGTCTCGCCTGGCGGCGGGCCGACCGGCTCGATCGGGGGGAGACGCAGGAGCAGTCGGTACAGCTCCAGGTGGACGGTGGCGTCCGAGAAGCGGTCGCGGGGCTGGGCCTGGGCACGGGGGCGGCCGGTTTCGGGGGCGGTCGCGGTGTCGGCGAGGTCGGCCAGCTGGGTGGTCCAGCGGGGTGGCAGGTGCGGGTAGCCGGCGGTCTCGGAGCGGATCAGGGCGGCGACCAGGCGTGTGTGCGGGGCGTCCAGGTCGCGGCGGACCAGGCGTACGACGTCCGCGGGCTGCCAGCCGTGCCGCCAGGCCCGGCGCAGGTACTCCTCGCCGCGCCGCCGCAGCTCGGCGTCCGCGTCGGGGGCTGCCGCGAGGAGGGAGGCCCCGGTGTCCAGGCCTTCGTGGCCTTCGCCGTACAGCGCCGCCGCGAACGCTTTGTCGATCACCGAGTCCATGGGGCAAGGGTATGGGGGCGGGGACGGGTGCGGGTCCGGCGGTGGGGTGACCGTCGTGCCTTCTGTCGAGGGTGGGGCGGGGCCGCGGCGGCCTCGGGCCGGTGGGGTCCGCGGTGAGTGAGCTGCCTTGCTCGCGGGACGTGGTCACCGGGCAGGGGTAGGGCTGGGTATACCCCGGGACACCCCCCAGTGGTCGTGTTCGAGCGCGTTCCCGGCGCTTGGGTTGAGGGCATGGACACAGTCGCCGTACGCCTCACCGCCCTCCGCCGCCGGCACGGCCCCCTCACCGCCCTGGACGGCGTCGACCTGGAGGTCCGTGCCGGGATTTTCGTCGCGGTCATGGGTCCTTCGGGGTCCGGGAAGTCCACGCTCTTGCAGTGTGCCGCCGGGCTCGACAGGCCGACCTCGGGGACCGTCGAGGTGGGCGGGACCGAGCTGACGGGGCTCAGCGAACGCCGGCTCACCCTGTTGCGCAGGGAGCGGATCGGCTTCGTCTTCCAGGCGTTCAACCTCCTGCCGTCCCTGAGCGCCGCCCAGAACATCGCGCTCCCGCTGCGCCTCGCGGGCCGCCGCCCCTCCCGTACGGAGATCCGCGGCGCCCTGGCCCGGGTGGGCCTCGCCGACCGGGCCGCGCATCGGCCCGGCGAGCTCTCGGGCGGCCAGCAGCAGCGGGTCGCCCTCGCGCGGGCACTGGTCAGCCGCCCCGCCGTCCTCTTCGGTGACGAACCGACCGGGGCGCTGGACACCGGCACGAGCCGCCAGGTGCTGGGGCTGCTGCGCGGACTGGTCGACCAGGAAGGGCAGACGACCGTGATGGTCACGCACGACCCGGTGGCCGCCTCGTACGCGGATCGCGTGGTGTTCCTCGTCGACGGCCGGATCACGAGCGAGCTGCGGGCGCCGGGTGCCGGTGCGGTGGCGGAGCGGATGGCGGCGTTGGAGAGCACCACGGGTGGGGACGGGGGACGCGGGGCCGGTGGCGACCGCGCTGCCGGTGGCGACCGCGCCGCCCGCGTCGGCTCGGACCAGGAGCATGGGCGATGATCTTTCTGGCCTCCCTGCGCGCCCGCTGGAGCAGTCTCCTCGGCGCCTTCGTCGCCGTCGCCCTCGGCGTCGGCCTCACCGCGGCGATGGGCCTCGGTCTCGACGCGAGCCTCTCGGCGCCGGAACGGCCGCCCGTGCGGTTCGCCGGCTCGCCCGTCGTCGTCCTCGGGCAGGACCGGCTGACCGTGCCGGTCGAGCGCGGCCCGGACACCACGTACGTATCGAAGCCGCTCGCCCATCCACACCCTGTGGATACCGAACTCCTGCGCGAGCTCCGGCGGCTCGGGCCCGTACGGCTGGACGGCCGGAAACGGGACGCGGTCGGTGTCGACGCCCCCGCGCGGGACGTGCGCGACGTGGTCGGCGGGCGGGCCCGCGTCCTCACCGGCGACGACCGTCGCCGGGCCGACCCCGGCACGGCACGTGACGCCGAGGCGCTGGTGGCCGTCAACTCCTTCCTGGGCACGGCGGGCGGGGTGGCCGCCTTCGTATCGGTGTTCGTCACGGCGTCGACGTTCGCCTTCGTCGTGGCGCTGCGGCGGCGGGAGTTCGGGCTGCTGCGGATGGCGGGCGCGACGCCCGCACAAGTGCGCGGGCAACTCCTGGGCGAGGCGCTGGCGGTGGGCATCGCGGCGTCGGCCGTCGGGTGCGTGCTCGGGGCGTGGGGCGGGCCGCTGCTCGGCGAGGTGCTGGTGGAGGCCGGGGTGGCGCCGCGCCGGTTCGTGGTCGACGGGGTTCCGGCGGTGCGCTGGTTCTCGGCCGACGGAGTCTCGGCGGCGCTCGGGGCATGGCTCTCCTGGCCCTTGCAACTCGCCTTCTGGACCGGCCTGTTCGTCGCCCTCGCCGGGGCCTGGACCGCTTCCCGGCGGGCCGGGCGCGTCACCCCGGCCGAGGCGTTGCGCGACGCGTCCGTGGACGGCGACGTCATGCCGTGGAGCAGGCGGATCACCGGCGGGGCGCTCCTCGCGTGCGGGCTCGGGCTGCTCGTCTGGACCCTGGCCACGGACCCGTCCTCGCTGATGAAGCGCAAGACGTACACGGTCCAGCCGATGCTCCTGATCACGGCGGCCGCCGCGCTCGCGCCGCTGCTCGTACGGCCCGTCGTCCGCGCCTTCCGGCTGCCCGGCGCGGTCGGCCTCCTCGTCCGCGAGAACGCCACCGCCTCCGTGCGCCGCACCGCCGCCGTCGCGGCCCCCGTCCTCGTGACCGTCGCCCTCGCGGGCAGCCTGATGGGGGCGGCGCAGACCGTGAGCGGGGCCAAGGCCGCGGAGGCGCGGGAGCGCACCCTCTCCCAACTCGTGGTGACGGGCGCCGGTTTGAAGCCGCCGCCGCGACGAGCGGTCCCGGGGGCCGTGGCCGTCTCCGCCTCCGCGTCCACCGCCGTCTTCGTACGCGAGGGGGGCAGCGCGCTCGTCCGGTCCGAGGCACGCGCGGTGCGCGACCCCGCCGCGCTGGCGGCGACGTCCCGGCTGCCGGTCGTCGCGGGCGACGTACGCGACCTGGACGACCGTTCGATCGTCGTCAACGAGGAGTGGGAGCGGCGGCGGGTCGGCGAACGCGTCGACGTCTGGCTGGGCGACGGGCGGCGGGCGCGGCTGCGGATCGCCGCGGTGCTGGCGCGCGGGAGCGGGGACAACGGGGCGTACGTCACGTCGGCCAACGCGTCGGTGGGGGGCGGCGGGCCTGCGACGCCGGGGGCTGCGGCCGACTCTGGGCGTGCGGCTGTCCCTGTGCCTGTGGATCGGGTCGACGTGCGGTTGAAGGCGGGGGCCGATCCGGGCAGGGCCGCCGCCGCGCTCGCCGCGGTGAGCGGGGGCGAGGTGCGGTCCGCCGAGGAGTGGCTGGCCGCGACGCACCCCCGGACCAAGGAACAGACGCGGCTCGGGCTGCTGATGCTGCTCGGCATCTCCCTCGTCTACACGGGGATCTCCCTCGCGAGCACCCTGCTGATGGCCACGTCCGTGCGGGGGGCCGAGCTGCGGTCGCTGCGGATGGCGGGGGCGACGCGGAGCCAGGTGCGGGTGGTGGTGGCCGGGGAGGCGCTGGCGGCGGTGGTGGCGGGCACGCTTCTCGGCCTCGCGGTGACGGCGGTCAACCTCGACGCTCTGTGCGCGGGGCTGGCGCGGCTGTCGGTACCGGTGGGGGTGGTGGTGCCGTGGGACGTGGTGGGGGTGGCGGTGGGAGTTTGCGGGGCGGTGGGGGTGGGGGTCGCCGTCGCGGGGGCCGGGGCGGGGCGGCGCGGTAGGGGATAGCGCCGGGAAACGGAGGAGAAGCTGCCGGGGGAAACGCAGGAGAGGCCGCCGAAAGGCGCGGGGATCAGCTGTCGCCGCCCTCGTCGATCAGGCGGCGCACCTCGCGGTCGACCAGGCCGAGCCGCGCCTCGGCGACCAGCGGCACAGCCCTCCGCTGCCGCCGCGCCTCGTGGACGTCGATGTCGACCGTCATCAGCGCCGCCTCCCACTTCGGCGCCTGCGCCACCACCGTGCCGCGCGGGTCGACGACGCGGGAGCCGCCCCAGAAGGAGGCCCCGTTCTCGTTGCCGACCCGGTTCACGAAGACGACCCAGCATTGCAGCATGCGGGCGGTGTAGGAGAGCAGCGTGTCCCAGTAGAGGCCCGTGTCCATGGCCTCGGGGTCCAGGCTGGCCGCGCTGTTCGTCGGTACGACGATGACCTCGGCGCCGTCCTGCACGGCAAGCCACGGCAGCACGGGCTGCCAGGCGTCGTTGCACACGAGCGTGGCGGCCCGGCCGTGCCCGTCGGGCAGGTCGTACGCGCGCAGGTGCTGGCCGGGGCTGACGTGCTTGCGCTCCTCCCAGGCCAGGTAGTTGGGGAGGTACAGCTTCCGGTGCGCGTGCAGGAGCCGGCCCCGCGCGTAGTACGCGGAGGTGTTGTAGGCCCGCAGGCCGGTGTGCTCGTGCAGGCCGACCAGGACGTCCGGGCCGCCGGGTCCCGCCAGGGCGAGGAGCCGGGGGTCGTCGGTGGTGATGGACGTATCCCGTTCGAGTCCGCCCAGGTGGTAGCCGTGCAGGCTCAGTTCGGGGAACACGACGAGGTCGGCGCCCTGGGCCGCGGCCTGGTCCACCTGGTCCCGCGCGGTCTCCAGGTTCTGCCCGACCTCGCCCAGGGCGCAGTCGGTCTGAGCCAGCGCCACTCGCATGGCCCGAGCCTCCCAGCGCCCGTCGGCCCGCGCACGCCGGGAGCGTCCGCTAGGGGCGCCCGGAGCGGGGCGCCCGGACCGGGGGGCGCACGGAAGGAGGCACCCCGGGAGGGGGAGCGCGGTACCGCCCGCGTACCCGGATTCCCGCAACCGGGGCCGAGGCGAGCCCCCGCCCAAGGCGCCCCGCCAGCCGATGTCAGACCCCGATGCCACACTCCCCTCATGACCGACCGCTGGGCCATCGCCGCAGTCGAGGGCGGGGGCGCGGACCTCGTCCCCCTCGGCGGCGACGGCCTGCCCGCGGGGCCCGTCGTCCGGGAGGCCGACCTCGCCGAGGCCGTGCGGAAGCGGAGTGACGTCGGACGATGGGTGTGGCGGTCCACCCCCGCGCTGTACCCCCGTCTGCTCGACGCGGGCGCCCGCGTCGAGCGGTGCTACGACATCGAGGCCGCCGAGCTGCTGCTCCTCGGCCACGAGGGCCGCCTCGGCGAGCCCCGCTCGGCGGCCGCCGCCCTGGCCCGCCTGCGCAACGGCCCCGTACCCCCCGATCCCCCGCCCCGCGCCGCAGAGCCCGGCTCCCAGGACTCCCTCTTCGAGCCCCGCCCGGGTGGCACCCCCGTCACCCTGGAAGAACTCGTCGAGGTGTACGCGCACCAGCAGCGAAGACACGACGCCGCCGCCCACCCCGGCCGCATGCGCCTGCTCACCGCGTCCGAGTCGGCGGGCATGCTGGTGGCCGCGGAGATGAACGCCTCGGGCCTGCCCTGGCGCGCCGACGTGCACCGCGCGCTCCTGACCGAACTGCTCGGCGAGCGGTACGCGGGCGGCGGTGAGCCCCGCCGCCTCGCCGAGCTGGCGGACGAGGTGTCCGCCGCGTTCGGCCGTCGCGTCCGCCCGGATCTGGCCGCCGACGTGGTGAAGGCGTTCGCGCAGGCCGGCATCAGGGTGAAGTCGACGCGTCGCTGGGAGCTGGAGGAGATCGACCATCCGGCGGTGCGGCCCCTGATCGAGTACAAGAAGCTGTACCGGATCTGGACCGCGCACGGCTGGAGCTGGCTCCAGGACTGGGTGCGGGACGGCCGCTTCCGGCCCGAGTACACGCCCGGCGGCACGGTCAGCGGCCGCTGGACGACGAACGGCGGCGGGGCGCTCCAGATCCCGAAGGTGATCCGCAGGGCCGTGGTCGCCGACCCCGGCTGGCGGCTCGTCGTGGCCGACGCCGACCAGATGGAGCCGAGGGTGCTGGCGGCGATCTCCCGGGACCGGGGCCTGATGGAGGTGGCGGGCAGCGAGGAGGATCTGTACACGCGGCTGTCGGACCGCGCGTTCTCCGGCGACCGCGAGCACGCGAAGCTCGCGCTGCTCGGCGCCGTGTACGGACAGACGTCGGGCGACGGCCTGAAGAACCTGGCCGCGCTGCGCCGCCGCTTCCCGCTGGCCGTCGCGTATGTGGACGAGGCCGCGAAGGCGGGCGAGGAAGGACGGCTCGTACGGACCTGGCTGGGGCGGACGAGCCCGCCGGCGGCCGGGGCCGGGGAGGACGACGAGGCAGGCATTCCCCAGGAGGGCCCGCCGGCCGCGGACGGACTCCCTTCTTCCGAGGGGGAGTTCACTCCCGGGTACGCGTCGACCAACGCCCGGGCGCGCGGCCGGTTCACCCGCAACTTCGTGGTGCAGGGCAGCGCGGCGGACTGGGCGCTGCTGATGCTGGCCGCCTTGCGGCGGACGATCGCCGCGGGCGGGATGCGGGCCGAGCTGGTCTTCTTCCAGCATGACGAGGTCATCGTGCACTGCCCCGCCGAGGAGGCGGACGCGGTCGCCCGCGCGGTGCGCGAGGCGGGGGACCTCGCGGGCCGGATCGCTTTCGGGGACACGCCGGTCCGCTTTCCCTTCACGACGGCCGTCGTGGAGTGCTACGCCGACGCGAAGTGAGTGGAGTGAGCGAGGTGAGCGGAGTGCTCAGTCCGCCGTAAGCAGGGTCCTCAGCTCGTCGGTCACCTCGCTGTCCGTGCCGTCGAGGGCCGCCAGCGCCGACCGCCACTGCTCGTACGCCTCTTCGTCGCGCCCCTCCGCCCGGAGGAGGAGTCCCCGCTGGTGGCGGGCCAGGCCCGTCATACGGGCGTCACCTCGGTGTTCGGCGCGGTCCAGCAGCGCGGCGCACTCACGCGTCGCGTCCTGCACCCGGGTCAGGCCCCGCAGGGCGCGGACCAGGCCGAGACGGGCCTGGGACTCGCCGTGCCAGTCCTCGTACTCGCCGTGGCCGCGCAGGCTCTCCTCGAAGTGCGCGAGGGCGGCGGCCGGTTCGCCGAGGGTGAGGTGGGCGTAGCCGATGTTGCGGTGCGCGGACCGGCGTACGAGATCCACGGACCGGTCTACGGACCGATCTACGGATCGCCGTCCCTCGGAGCGCCGTCCCTCAAAGCACCGTCCCTCGGAGCGCCGTCCCTCGAGGCGCAGTCCCTCGGAGCGCCCCTTTGACGGCCCCGCACCCCGAGAACCACCCGCTCCCTCGCGACGCCCCCGCAACACCTCCTGATGCGCGTCCCGTACAGCCGCCCCGGGCTCCACCCCCAGCTCCTCCACCAGCCTGCGGCGCAGCTCGCGGTGGGCTGCCAGTGCCTCCGCCTGACGGCCCGTGCGGTGCAGGACGAGCATCAGCTGGCGGTGGAAGGTCTCGCGGAGCGGGTGTTCGGCCACCAGCGCCGCCAGTTCGGGGGCGAGCGCGGCGAGACCGGTGCCGAGTTCCAGTTCGGCGTCGTAGCGCCATTCGAGGGCGAGCAGCCGCGCCTCCTCCAGGCGCGGTACGAGGAAGTGGTCCGCCAACGGGTCCGGCAGGCCGCTGAGCGGCCTCCCGCGCCACAGCGCGAGCGCGTCCGAGGCGGAGTCGACGACCCGCGTCCAGTCCCGCTCGGCGTGCGCGGCCCGCGCCCGCGCGACCCGGCGTTCGAAGACGCGGACGTCCAACTCGCCCTCGCCGACCCGCAGTCGGTACCCCGGCGGCACCGCGTGCAGCCGCTCCGGGTCGTCGAGGAGGCGCCGCAGCCGCGTCACGTGGTTCTGGAGGGAGGCCCGCGCCGAGGCGGGCGGGGAGCCTCCCCACAGCGCGTCCTTGAGGGCGTCGAGCGGGACGGCCCTGTCCGGCTCCAGGAGCAACGCGGCCAGTAGCGCACGCCCCTTGGCGCTGCGCACCGGGCGCGGCTCGCCCGTGGCGTCGTACAGAACAGGCGCCCCGAGCAGCCCGAACCGCAGCCCGTCCGACGCACCGGGCCTCGGTCCAGGCCCCGCCCCGCACTCCTGCCCGCGCCACGGTCCGCCTCCCTGCCCGGCCCGCAGTTCGCCCCGCTCACTCACGCCGTCTCCCCGTACCGAACGTCGCTTATCAGCCGACCGTTGGCCATATGTTAGCGATCTGTTGGCGGGATCTGATGTGATCACTACATCGGACCTGACCCGCCGGTACTCGCGCAACGCGCGTAGCTCGGGGGAGTGTCGCCGCCGCGGTCGGGTCCGGGGGCAGAGAGAGAGCCTCGGTCGGCGGAGGTGACCGACCGGGGCTCTTGTCCTGCCCGGCTCCTCCCGTGCCCCGGTCTCCTCTTGCGCCCGGCGCGCCACGGGTGGCCTCAGCACACCCCCCAAGGCTGCAACTTCTCGGGATTCCGTACCGCCCAGAAGCCCTTGATCCGGTCTCCCGCGAAGTCGAACGCGATCACCGCCATGGTGGCGCCGCCCTGCTGGACCACCAGGCCGGGCTGGCCGTTGACCGTCCGCTCCAGGATCGCCAGATCGCTCGCCGCGCCGGTGAGGGCGACCAGGACGCGCGCGATGCTCTCGCTGCCTCCCGTGGGCGGCGCCGCGCTGACCAGGCCTCCGCCGTCGGCGAGCCCCAGGGCGTCGGGGTCGAGAAGCCCGATGAGGGCTTCGATGTCCTTCGCCTCCCACGCCTGCTTGAAGTCCCGCACGAGGCGTGCGCGCCTAGCCGCCGGAGTCGGGGCCACGGCGTCGTGCGACGCGCGGACGCGGCGCCGCGCCGACGAGGCCAGCTGACGGCACGCCCCCTGACTCCGGCCGACGATCTCCGCGACTTCGGCGAAGGAGTAACGGAAGACGTCGTGCAGGATGAACGCGACGCGCTCGGCCGGGGTCATCGACTCCAGTACGACGAGGAACGCCATGTTGACCGACTCGTCGAGCGTGACCCGGTCGGCCGGGTCGGCCGTCGCGCCGCCGCCACGCCCGTCGGCCCATTCCGTGTGGTCGGGCACCGGTTCCGGTATCCACTCGCCCACGTAACTCTCCCGCCGCGCCCGCGCCGAGCCCAGCAGATCGAGGCAGACGCGACTGGCGACCCGCGTCAGCCAGCCGCCGGGGGACTCGATGGCCGCGCGCCGCTCCGGGGACATCGCGTACCAACGGGCGTACGTCTCCTGTACGACGTCCTCGGCGTCCGCGAGGGAGCCGAGGAGCCGGTACGCGAGATTGATCAGCTGCCGCCGCTCGCTCGTGACGGCGCTCAGGCCCGGGTCGGTCGGATCGGTCGGCGCAGCCGGGTCGGCCGGCTCGGTCGGCTCGGTCGGATCGGTCGGATCGGTCGGCTCTGGCTGGGTCCTCATGGTGTAGCTGCTCCCTCGGGCGCGTCTGGCGCTCACTCACTGGCTCACCAGTACGACGGACCGGTCCTCCGGAATGTGACGTGGGCCGCGCCACCTCACATTCCGGCGCGCTGCCTCGTCGTACTGCTGGGACGCACTCGAACGCGGCGGACGACCGCCGCGCCCACCAAGGAGATCGCCATGGAAACCCGTCTCGACATCCACACCAATCCGGTCGCGGTCAAGGCCGTGAAGCATCTCGCCGCGGCGGGGAAGGTGATCAAGGAATCGTCGCTGTCCGCCACGACGCGGGAACTGGTGCTCCTCCGCACCAGCCAGATCAACGGCTGCGGCTTCTGCGTGGACATGCACACCAAGGAGGCCGCCGAGGCAGGGGAGAGCGCGGTCCGTATCAACCTCGTCGCGGCCTGGCGGGAGGCCACGGTCTACACCCCCGCCGAGCGCGCCGCCCTGGAGCTGGCGGAGCAGAGCACCCGCATCGCCGACGCGGCGGGCGGCGTCACCGACGAGGCCTGGGCGGACGCCGCCAAGCACTACGACGAGGACCAGCTCGCCGCCCTGGTGGCGCTCATCTCCCTCATCAACGCCCTGAACCGCATGAACGTCATCACCCAGCAGCCCGCGGGCGACTACACCCCCGGCCAGTTCGGATGACCCCGACGACCCGGCTCGACGAGCTGACCGGCGACTACGTCATCGACATCGCCCATACCCGGATCGGGTTCGTCGCCCGGCACACGATGGCCACCAGGGTGCGCGGGCAGTTCGACGAGTTCGGGGGCACCGTGCACCTGGACGGCGGCCACCCGTCGAGGTCCGGCGTACGGCTCGCGATCCGGGCGCAGAGCATCCAGACCGGCAGCAAGCAGCGCGACGACCTGTTGCGCGGCAAATTCCTGGACGTGGAGAACCATCCGGACATCACGTTCAGCTCGGTGGGGGTGGCGCGGACCGACGATACGCACTTCACCGTCACCGGGGACCTGACCCTTCGCGGGGTGACCCAACCGGTGTCGGCCGGCGTCGAGTTGCTGGTCGGCACGACCGGGCCGCGAGGCGACTTCCGGGTCGGCTTCCGGGGCGGTGTCACGGTCGACCGCGGTGACTGGGGTGTGAACTGGAACGCCGTGACCAGGGCCCTGATCAGCCCGGAGGTGACGCTGGAGTTCGACATCACCGCGCTCCGGAACCCCTGAAGGAGACCCGGCCCCCCAGAGCCGAAGGACCGGCGCACCCCGGAACCGAAGGACCGGCCCGCCCCGGAACCGAAGGAGAGGAACCTGATGGCGACGAATCTGCGCGTCGTGACACTGAACGTATGGAACAACCGTGGCGACGCCACCGCACGAGCCGCGTTGATCAACGCCGAACTGCGGCGGCTGGCACCGGATCTCGTCGCCTTTCAGGAAGTCCTGCCGGACCAGCTGCCCGCCCTGCTCGACGGGACCGGGCTGCACGGCACCCACCAGTCGCGGACGGCCGCGACAGCACCACCCCATGTGGACCGTTACGGCGGCACCGCGATCGCGACGCGGCAGCCGCACCGCATCATCGAGACCCTCGACCAGCGTGGTGCGAACGCCCCCGACGTTCCCTGGCTCACGCTGGCGGCGCGCGTGCCGACGGCCGAAACAGGCGGTGAGGAGGTCCTGTTCATCGCCCCCACCCTGTCCTTCCGTCTCGAAGCCGAAGCCGAACGGGAGCGCCAGGCCATCGGCCTGAGCGACCTGGACGCCCGGCACCGCACCACCCTGCCCACGATCATCGCCGGAGATTTCAACGCGGGCCCCGACGCGGCCTGCATCCGGTACCTGACCGGCCGGCAGTCCCTCTCGGGGCGCGGCACGCACTTCCACGACGCCTGGGAGGTCGCGGGCTCCGGCCCCGGCCACACCTGGTCCTGCGACAACCCGAACGCGGCCGAGGACATCGAACGCCTGGTCCGCCAGCCCGGCCACCACCGCCGTATCGACTACGTCTTCGTCGGCTCCCCGCACGCCCACCCGAACGCCTTCGCCCGCGTACGTCGCGCCGAACTCGCCTTCCACAAGCCCGTGGACGGCATATGGGCGAGCGACCACTACGGAGTCGTCGCGGATCTGGAAGTGGGGGTGATCGCGCACTCCTGAGCATCGTTCCCCCTTCCTCCTCCCCCGCGAAAAGGGGAGTTTTTACCACCGACTTCCCCCCGCCGACCGCCCCATAATCGGCGGGACAGGGCCTACGGAGAACACGCCGGAAGACGGCAAAAGGGCCCACGGGAGTACGTGAGTACGGGAGTACAGGGGGATCACCATGGCCAGGACCCAGACGCAGAACGCGACCCAGAACACGACCCAGAAGATGACCACGGCCCAGGCCGAGGCCCAGGCCACGAAACCGAATCCGCCCCCGACTCCCGGCCCCCGCGCCGCCTTCACACGCTCCCTGCTCCTGTGGTCCCTGTCCCTGCGGGCGTTCTGGCTCTCGCTCTGGACGACCCACGCCCACGCGTTCTTCATGGGCGGCGCTCGCACCAGGCTGCTCCCGAGCGCCGTGAGGAGCGTGCGGAAACTGGCCGACCAGCAGCGAAGGCTGGCCGAGGAGTGGTCGGGACGGGACTTCCCGGCTCCCTACCGCGAGGTACCTGCGGGGCCCCACGGCCTCGCGCTGCGTGCCCAGTTGGCGGGCAAGGAGGGCCAGGTGTGGCGGGACTGGCGGTGGGCGAACCTCGACCCGTACGTCGGCGGGCTGATCGCCTTCATCCCGCTCGCACTCGTCCTCAGCGGGGTGTGGGGGCTCGTCACCGCGGTGTTCGGCGTGCAGCTCTCCCGCGAGTGGGGCAGCATCTGGTACCTGTTCATCCCGGTGCAGAACTGGCCGACGGCCGCCCTCGCGGGAGTACTCGGCGCCCTTCAGTTCCCGCTCGCGTTCCGCTGGGCCGCGCCCCGGGCCGTACGCCTCCACGAACGCTACCTGCGCGCGATGCTCGCCCCCAGTGAGAGCGAACTGCGCGCGGAGATGGCCGAGATGGCCCACCGTATCGACCACCTCACCACGACCCGTTCCACCGCCGTCGACACGCAGATGGCCGAGATCCGCCGCATCGAACGCGACCTGCACGACGGCGCCCAGGTCCGCCTGGTGGCGATGGGCATGACGCTCGACGCCGCCGAGCACCTGCTCGAATCGAACCCCGAAGCCGTGCGCGCCCTCCTCGCCGAGGCCCGCGAGAACTCCGCCAAGGCCCTTCAGGAACTGCGCGACCTGGTCCGCGGGATCCATCCGCCGGTCCTCGCGGACCGCGGCCTGGCCGACGCCGTGCGTTCCTTGGCGCTGATCAGCCCGCTCAGGACCGAGGTGCGGGCCGACCTGCCCGCGCGCCCCGAACCACCGGTGGAGTCGGCCGCGTACTTCGCGGTCTCGGAACTGATGGCCAACGCGGCGAAACACTCCGGTGCCGCGCGGGCCTGGATCGACATCCGCCACGAGTCCGGGCGCCCGGCCCCCGACGTGGACGCCCCTCACGGGGGCACCCCCGGCATGCACGCACCCGAGGGTGCTGTCGGCACCCTCCGCATCACCGTCACGGACGACGGCCGCGGTGGCGCCGACCCCGCGCGCGGCACAGGCCTGCGCGGCATAGAGGAGCGGCTGGCGATGTTCGACGGCGTCCTCGCCGTGAGCAGCCCGCCCGGTGGCCCGACCCTGGTGACGCTGGAGGTGCCGTGCGCGTTGTCCTCGCCGAAGACCACTTCCTGCTGAGGGACGGCCTCGCCCGCCTCCTCGCCGCCTTCGGGCACGAGGTCGCCGCGGCCGTCGACAACGGCCCCGACCTGCTGACAGCGCTCATGGACCTGCGGCCGGACGTCGCGATCGTCGACGTCCGGCTCCCACCGGGCTTCAGCGACGAGGGCCTGCGGGCGGCCGTGGAGGCGCGCGGCCGGGTACCGGGCCTGCCGGTGCTGCTGCTCTCCCAGTACGTGGAACCTCTGTACGCGCATGAGTTGCTGGCCACCGGTTCCGAGGGGGTCGGCTACGTACTGAAGGACCGGGTCTCGAACGGCGCCCAGTTCATCGGGTCGATCGAACGGGTCGCCGGGGGCGGTACGGCCATGGACCCCGAGGTGATCTCCCAACTCCTGGTCCGCAAGGCCCGCGACAGCGCGATGGCGACGCTCACAGCGCGCGAGCGCGAGGTCCTGGAGTGCCTGGCGCAGGGCCGCTCGAACGCGGGGGTCGCGGAGGCCCTGTTCATCTCGGAGAAGGCCGTCGCCAAGCACATCGGCAACATCTTCCCCAAGCTCGGGCTGCCACCGTCGGACACGGACAATCGCCGTGTCCTCGCGGTCCTGGCGTATCTGGAGCGCTGAGTCCTGGGCCACTGGGCCCTGGCCCGCTGAGCGCCGGTCCGCTGAGTCCTGGGCCGGGGGCGGTCAGGCGCGGGGGCAGCCAAGCGCGGGGGCGAGCAACCCCGGAGGCGACCAAGCCCGGGAATGTCCAGGCGGAGGGGGGGTGATCGGGCACGGGGGGGGACCAGACCCGAGGACGACCAAGCCCGGGGACGACGAGGCGCGGGGGCGGTCAGGCGCAGGGGGGACCGGGCGGGCCACGGCGCCCGGGGACGGCCAGACCCGGTTGCGACCAAGCCCGGGACCGCCAAGCCCGGTGGCGACCAGGCCCGGGGCGGGGCGACCGGACCCGGGGTGACCGGACCCGGGGCGACCGGACCCGGGGACGACTAAGCGGGCCGCAGCGCCTGGGGGCCCACCCGGACCGCCAAGCAGGCCACGGCACTACCAGGCAGGCGCCGCCCCCACCCCACCGTCCACCACCAGATCGGTACCGGTGATCCAGGACGCCGCGTCCGAGGCGAGGAACACGCACGCGCTGCCGATGTCCTCGGGCCGGCCGAGACGGCCGAGCGGCGCCGCCCTGCCCCACCGCTCCACGCCCTCCGGCCACTCCTCCGCGAGGCCGGGCCGGTCGACGAGGCCGGGCGAGACGCTGTTGACGCGGATGCCGAGCGGCCCGTACTCCAGCGCGGCCGAGCGGGCGAACATGATCAGGGCGGCCTTGGAGGCGCTGTAGTGGGCGTGGCCCGGGGCGGGACGCGAGCCCTCGATGGACGCGATCTGCGTGATCGTGCCGCCGCCGTCCTGCCGGGCCATGAGCTTCGCCGCGGCCTGGGTGCAGCAGAACGCACTGGTCACGTTCGCCTCGGCGAGCCGCCGCCAGTCCTCGGCCGTCATGTCGGCGAGGCTCCGCACGGGCTGGATCCCGGCGTTGTTGACCAGCGCGTCAAGGCGCCCCCGCCAGGCGTACGCGGCTTCCACGAGGCGATGGCACTCCTCCTCCCGGGTCAGGTCCGCCGCCAGGGCGACGGCGTCACCGCCCGCGCCCCCGATCCGCTCGACCAGCTCCCGGGCCCGCGTCTCCCCCCGCCGGAAATGCACCACGACCGCGGCCCCCGCCTGCGCGAACCGCCACGCGATCCCGGCCCCGAGCCCCCCGCTGGCCCCGGTCACCAGGACGACGCGCCCGGCCATCCGGGGCAAGGTGTCGTCCCACAGCCCCCGCCGAGCGCCGACCCGCTCCGTCCCCTCCTCACTCATCGCCCGCCACCTCCCCCATCACGCTCATCGCGCTCACCGCCCCCTTCACCACCAGTCGCCCCCTCCTCCCTCACCGGCCCCGGCGGCTCCCCTACCGCCACCGATCCCACCCCCGCCACCGACTCACCCACCGGCCCCGAACCCCCCACGTCTCCCCACTCCCCCACATCTCCCGACTCCCCCACCCCTCCCAATCCCGCCATCCGCACCGGCTCCCCGACCCTGCACAGCTCCCGGATGACGGCCGCCCGCCCCGGATACCGTGCGCAGAGCTCCTCCGCGTCACCGCCCTCGTAATCCTGGGGCAGGAATCCCGGCGCCATCGTCGTCCCGAACAACGACCACCCGCACCCGCCGCCCCTCGCGACCCGCGCCCCCATCCACGTCCCCGCCGGGACGACGAGCTGAACGCGCCCGTCCCGCCCCAGCACCGCCAGGCGGTCTGCGCCGTCGGGGGCGAGGAGGAGCACCTCCAAGGCGTCGCCTTCGTAGAAGTGCCAGACCTCGTCGATGGGCAACCGGTGCAGGGCGGAGAAGTCCCCAGGAGCGTCGGTCAGGAGCACGATGATCGCCGAGCCCGCCGGCCGGCCGTCGGCGTCCGGCGGGCCCGCCCAGGTCCGCCGGTACAGGCCCCCCTCCACCGGCAGAGGCACCAGCTCGTGCCGCGCCGCCACTTCCTCAGCGGTTCCGCCCGTCGTCACGCCCGTCGTCACGCCCGTCGTCGCGACCGCATCCGGCACCCGTGCCGGCTCCGCATGGTTTTCGACCATGCCCGATCGCTCCCCGCCCGAAGCGCGCGATAACCGCGCGCCCCACCGCCGTTCAGGGACTGATCGACCGCCAGATCCGCTCCGGAAGGACATGCGCGGCCTGATCGAGGTCCGCGTCGTCGATGCCGGAGAGCCAGCGGCGCGCTGTGGCGACGATCGGCCCCATGACCAGCGCCTCGACCATCGGCGCGGCCAGCGGAGCGATCTCCCCCGACTCCGTGTGCCGCCGCACCCAGGCGGTCAGCGGCGACAGCCTGGCCTCCTGCGCGTCACGCAGCTGGGCGGCCTGCGCCATGCCGACCCGGTCGGCGTAGGAGGAGTGCAGGAGCCGGGAGGCGTCCGGATGCTCCTGGATGAACGTCAGATACGCCCGTACGAGCGTACGGACAGCGCCCTTGGCCGTACGGGAACGCTCCACGCCCCCGGCCAGCTCGCCGAGGAGACGCCCGAGCCAGCGCAGCAACAGGGCGCGCATGAGGCCGTCGACGCTGCCGAAGTGGTGGTAGAGGCTGCCGAGGCTGACACCGCTCGCCTTGGTGAGGGCGCTGACGGTGACGCCTTGCTCCCCGGACTCGGCGTACACCTGGAGGGCGGCGTCCAGGAGGCGCTCGGCGGTTTGCGCGCCGCGTTGTTGCTTGGGGCTCATCGTGCCCACCAGCGTAAACCCCCGCACACCCCACATCATTTCTAGAGCTGTTTTCTAGAAAGTCACTTCAAAACCCACCCCTCCTCCCCCACACTGGCCCCGTGTCCGAACCCACGCGTCCCATATCTCCCACGCCGCGGCCGAACCGTACGCCCGGGTCCAGCGCCCGCGGCTGCCTGGCGGTGCTCGGCGTCGCAGGCGCCGTGCTCGTCGCCGCCCTGGTGCTGAACCAGGGCGATGACGACGACAGCACCGCCTCCTCCACGCCGTCGTCCACCACGTCGTACGCCGCTTCGCCGAGTTCGCAGACGACGTACGAACCGCCGACCCAGGCCCCGTCGAACTCCGCCGCCGCTCCCGCCCCCGCCCCCACGAGCGCGGCCCCGAGCCCGTACGAATCGGGTACCTGCCTCAACGGAACGCTCCCGGACTCCGAGACGGCCCAGGAGGTCAGCGGCGTGGAGGAGGTCTCCTGCTCCGCGTCCGACGCCCACTACCGGGTGATCCAGACGATCCCCCTGACGTCGGACCTGAGCCGCTGCAAGAGCAATCCCAAGACGCAGTACGCCTTCTCGTACCGCTACACCCTCAACGGCACGGCCATCAACGAATACGTCTACTGCCTGGTGGGCCTAGGCTCATACGCCCGCTAACTCACCAACCCGCCAACTCGCGGGCCCGCATGCCCACTTCCCACCAAAGTGGAACACTTTTCTAGAAAGATCTTCCACCCGAGAGGATCGATGGTTCAAACTGATGTCCGGCCCGGCCGGGGCCGGTGTCCGTCCGTGCGGACGGGGGTGCGCACGGGAGCGGCACGGGCCCGGCCGGGAGACCGGTGAACGGGGAGACCGGTGAACGGGGAGACGGTGGACGGGGCAGGCACGCAGGACGGGTTCGACCTCACGGGCAGCGGCGCCGAGCCTCTGCGCGAACGGGACCCGCGGCAGATCGGCACGATCCCCCTGGTGGGCCGTCTCGGGACGGGCGGCATGGGGCGGGTGTACCTCGGCGTCGTCGAGGGGCGGTACGCGGCCGTCAAGCAGATGCTGGCGTCCGTCGTCGCCGAGGACGAGGGGTTCGTACGCCGCTTCGGGCAGGAGATGGACAACCTCGCGCGCCTGCCGGCCGAGGCCACCGCCCCGCTGCTGGCGAGCGACCGCACCGCCGAACCTCCGTGGTTCGCCACCGCGTACGTACCCGGCATCACCTTGGCGGAAGCGGTCGAGCCGCACGGTGGGCCGCTGCCGGCCGACGCCCTGTGGCGCCTGCTGCGGGGCGTGGCGAAGGGCCTCGAACCGGTCCACGCCCTCGGCATGGTGCACCGGGACCTCAAACCGTCGAACGTCATGCTGACCCTCGACGGCGTCACCCTCATCGACTTCGGCATCGCCCGCGCCGCCGAGCAGAGCCAGCTGACCCAGACGGGCCTGATCGTCGGCACGCCCGCGTACATGTCGCCCGAACAGGCTTCGGGGAAGCGGCGGTTGAGCAGCGCATCGGACATGTTCACGCTGGGCCTGCTGGTCGCGTACGCGGCGAGCGGCCGATGGCCGTTCAAGGACGCCGCCGAGGGCAGCCCGCTCTACCGCATCGTCCACGACACCCCCGACCTGGACCCGCTGCGCGCGCTGGACCCAGGCCTGGCGGAGATCATCGCCACCTGCCTGGACAAGGACCCCGAGGGCCGCCCGACCGCCCCCGAACTCCTCGACCTGGCCGCACGACAGGGCCCTTCGACCCCGCCCGCCTGGCCGACCCCCGTCACGGACCGCCTGGCGGGCCGAGCGGCGTTCGCGACAAGACCCCCCACCCTCCTCCCCGCCCCACCCATCCCCCTCACCCCACCCCCACCGGAAACCAACCCGAACGCAGGCTCGACCTCCGCCTCTCACTCCGCCTCCCACGCCCCCGAGCGCCGCCGCCGCACTCGCGTCCTGATGGCGGTACTCCCCGTCGTAGTGATCGCCACCGGCACCACACTGGCGCTCCAGAACCTCCCCTACATCACAAGCCCGGACAGCGCGGCAGGCGCACCCCCTTCGGCCACCGCCACAACACCGCCCTCCGGCCCCTCGACGACGAACGACCCCTCGGACGCCGCCAAGAACGGAAAGAACCCGAAGGACAAGAAGAACGCATCACCGGACAAGGGGAAGTCCGACGACGCCTCAGACGAGGACACCCCCGCCGACGCGAAGAACCCACCGGGAAAGAGCAACGGCGGCAACAAGGGCTCCGAGGGCTCGAAGGACTCGCCCCAAGACTCATCCAACGGCGAGGGCGACGGCGACACCGACAACAACAACGACGACCACAACGACAAGCCCGACTCCCCCACGGACACGAAACCCTCATCGGGCCCGTACCGCATGAAGAACGCGGACAACGGCTCCTGCCTGATCCAGGTATACGGCTCCGCGGACGACGGCTCCTGCGGCGACCCGAGCGCCTCGTGGTCCACCGTGAGCGCGGAGAACAACAGCATCAAGGTCGTCAACAAACAGTCCGGCTCCTGCCTGGTGGCCAACATGCTCGGCCAGGCGGTCTTCGTAGGCGACTGCACCCAGGGCACGGCCCGCCTCTGGCGCTGGGGCCCGAACGGCACCCTGAAGAGCACATCGAACGGCGGCTGCCTGGACCTGGCCTTCGGAGGCGGCATCTCAGCCTCGACATGCCAGTCGGGCAAGGCATCCCAGAAGTGGAACAGGTAACCAGCCACTTCACCGCGAAGATCACCGCGTCCGCCCCCGCCGCGTCCGGGCATGAAAAAACCCCAGGTCACGGCGAGTGAGTCCTGGGGTTAATCCGAGCCGCCTTCGGGATTCGAACCCGAGACCTACGCATTACGAGTGCGTTGCTCTGGCCATCTGAGCTAAGGCGGCGCGCCGTCCGCACCATCGTGCGATCAGCAACGCGGCCAAGTCTACACAGTTTCCGGGGGTGCTCCGCACACCCCTCCCGGAGCGGCCCTCCCGCCCTACGAACAGCGCTTTCCCGCCGCCGGGACCTTGCCCTCCAGGAGGTACGCGTTGATCGTCGAGTCGATGCACTCGCTGCCCCGGCCGTACGCCGTGTGGCCGTCGCCCTCGTACGTGAGGAGGCGGCCCGAGGAGAGCTGGGAGGCCAGGGCCTGGGCCCAGTGGTAGGGCGTGGCGGGGTCGCGGGTCGTGCCGGCGACCACGATGGGCGCCGCGCCCTTCGCCTCGATGCGGTGCGGCTCGCCCGTGGCCTTGACCGGCCAGTACGCGCAGTTCAGGGAGGCCCAGGCGAGGCCCTCGCCGAAGACGGGGGAGGCCTTCTCGAAGTCCGGGAGGGCCTTCTTGACCTGGTCCGGGGTGGTGAAGGCGGGCGGCAGGTCCAGGCAGTTCACGGCGGCGTTGGCGAACATGAGGTTCGCGTAGGTGCCGTCGCCGTCACGCTCGTAGTAGCTGTCGGAGAGGGCCAGCAGTGCCGCCCCGTCCTTGTTCTTGATCGCCGAACCGAGCGCGTCACGCAGCTGCGGCCAGGCGCCCTCGTCGTACATCGCGGCGATCACGCCCGTCGTGGCGAGGGCCTCGCCGAGTTTGCGGCCCGAGGAGTCGTCGGCGGGCAGAGGCATCCGGTCCACCTCGTCGAAGAAGGCCTTGAGGCGCTTGCCCGCCTCGTCGGGGCTCCCTGAGCCGAGCGGGCACTCCGCGCCGAGCGCCACGCAGTCCTTCGCGAACGACTGGAACGCCGTCTCGAAGCCGGCGGTCTGGTCGCGGTTCATACGGCGTGCGGGCAGGGAGGGGTCCATCGCGCCGTCCAGGACGAGACGGCCCACGCGCTTCGGGAAGAGACCGGCGTACGTCGCGCCGAGGAACGTCCCGTACGAGGCACCGACGTACGACAGCCGCTCGTCGCCCAGCGCCGCCCTGAGGACGTCCATGTCGCGCGCCGCCTCGACGGTGGATACATGCGGCAGGATCTTCGCCGACCGCTCCTCGCAGCCGTCCGCGAACTCCTCGAAGGAAGTGCGCAGCTCATCGGTCTCGCGCTGGTCGTCGGGGGTCATGTCGGTCTGCGTGTACGCGTCCATGCTCTTGCCGTCGAGGCAGGTGACGGGCTCGCTGCGGGCCACCCCGCGCGGGTCGACGGCGACCATGTCGTAGCGGGCGCGGACCTCCTCGGGATAGCCGAGCGCCGCGTACGACTGGAGGTAGCCGATCGCCGAGCCGCCGGGGCCGCCCGGGTTGACCAGGAGCGAACCGAGCCGCGCCCGCCGCTCGGTGGCCTTCTTTCGGGCCACCGCCAACTTGATGTCGCCCGCCGCGGGCTTGTCGTAGTCGAGCGGGACCTTCATCGTGGCGCACTCGAAACCGGCGACCCCGCACTCGCGCCAGCGGAGCTTCTGGTCGTAGTACGGGGCCAGGTCCGCCGGTGTCGAGCTGGGCAGCGCGACCATGGAGGCGTCCGCCCTCGAACTCCCCGACGAACAGCCGGAGATGAGCAGCCCCGCGGTCACGAGCAGCGTGCCGCACGTGCGGAAGGGGAGGTGACGGCTGCGGCTGCGACGGTTGCGACGGCTGATGTCCATCACGCGAGCCTAACCCTCCGCGCACGCCTGAACACATAACGTACTCGCTCGCTACTCGTACGGGTGACGGCGTCAACCAGTCCGCCACGCGCGGCGGTTCACCGCCGCTCCCTCACGGGACCGGCCGCCTCACCCGGCCCGCAACGCCACCGTCATCGCCTCCACGGCCAGCAGCGGCGCCACATTGCGATCGAGGGCCGTGCGGCAGGCGCCGATCGCCTCGATGCGGCGCAGCGTGGCCTCGGGGGAAGTGGCCAGGGCCATGCGCTCCAGCATGTCCTGCACCTCCGTGTTGGCGATGGCGACGCGGGAGCCCAACTGAAGGGCGAGGACGTCGCGGTAGACACCGGTCAGGTCGATGAGCGCGAGGTCGAGGCTGTCGCGCTGCGTACGGGTCTTGCGGCGCTTCTGGCGGTCCTCCAGCTCCTTCATGATGCCCGCGGTGCCGCGCGGCATCCGGCTGCCCTGCGCCCCGCCGAGCGCCGCCTTCATCTCCTCGGTCTCCTTGGTGTCGACGTCCTCGGCGACCTGCTTCGCGTCGTCGGTCGCCGTGTCGATCAGCTCCTGCGCCGCCTTCAGACAGCCGCCGATCTCCTGCACGCGCAGGGGCAGCTTCAGGACGGCGGCCCTGCGCTCGCGCGCGCGGGGGTCGGTGGCGAGCCGCCGGGCGCGGCCGATGTGCCCCTGCGTGGCGCGCGCCACCGACGCGGCGACGTCGGGCTCGATGCCGTCTCTTCGTACGAGCACGTCGGCGACGGCATCCACAGGAGGCGTACGCAGTGTCAGGTGCCGGCAGCGGGAGCGGATGGTCGGCAGCACGTCCTCCAGGGAGGGCGCGCAGAGCAGCCACACGGTACGGGGAGCGGGCTCCTCGACGGCTTTCAGCAGGACGTTCCCCGCGCCCTCGGTGAGGCGGTCGGCGTCTTCCAGGACGATGACCTGCCAGCGCCCGACCGCGGGCGAGAGCTGGGCCCTCCGGACGAGCTCGCGGGTCTCCTTCACGCCGATGGACAGCAGGTCCGTACGCACCACTTCCACGTCGGCGTGCGTACCGACGAGGCTGGTGTGACAGCCGTCGCAGAACCCGCAGCCGGGAACGCCGCCCAGGGCGCGGTCCGGGCTGGTGCACTGGAGGGCGGCGGCGAAGGCCCGCGCCGCCGTGGACCGTCCGGAGCCGGGCGGACCCGTGAACAGCCAGGCATGCGTCATCTTCGACGAATCCGGCACGGGCGTGTCGGCGGCGACCGCGGTCACCAGCGCGTCGGCGTCCCGGGCGGCGGCACTCAGCTGCGCGCTCACCCGATCCTGGCCCACCAGGTCGTCCCACACGCTCACGACGTCACCGCCACGTCGTCCCACACGCTCATGGGGGTCACCGCCTTACGCTGCGCACTGCTCTTGCCGGACTGCCATTGTGGAACACGCCACTGACAATCCGGGCCGCCCGGCTCCCGGACGGCCCCCGGCCCGCCTTCGGACCCGCGCCCGCGCCCGCGATCAACGTCGGCGGCCGCCGCGGCGCCCCCGCCCGCTCCTGCCATCAGCGTCATCGGCGCCATCCGCCTCGTGGGCGCCGTCGGCACCGTCCTCGTGCGAGCCGAGCAGTTCGTCCGCCAGCGTCGGCAGATCGCCCGCCGGCGTCTCCTCGGCCCATCCGGGCCCGGACCGCCGGGGCGTGCCCTGCTCGTCGATCTGGGGAAGCTCGCGGGTGCGTTCGTTGGCCCCCTCGGCGGCCGACGGACGCTCGTCGCGGAAGTAGCCCGGCGGCACCTTGTCCTCGGAGACGGCCGGCAGCACCGCTGTCTCGTCCGTAGCCCCCGGAACCGGCGGCTGAGGCAGCACCTCGGTGTCCTCCGGGCCCGGCCCTCCGGGCCGCACCGCCGGCAGGACGGCGGTCTCGTCGGCCGCTCCGGCGGGCGGCGGCGCCACCACGGGGGTGGACACGGTGGTCTCGTTGTCCGGCACGGGCTGGGCGGCCGGTGCGGATGGGGTGGCCGGTGCGGACGGGGCAGCTGGTGCGGCCGCGGCGGGCGGCACGGACGGGGCAGCCGGTACGGCCGGGGCGTCTGAGGCACCCGGCGCGGGTGCGTCTGAGGCACCCGGCGCAGAAACAGAAGCAGAAGCCGTGGAGGCCGAAGCCGCCTCAGCCGCCGCCGCAGCCGCGGACGCGGACGCCGCTGCCATCCGCCGCGCCTCCTCCGCCCGCAGCAACGCCTCCTCCGCCTTGCGCTGCTTCTCGCGCCGACGCTCCTCCGCCTCGGCCCGCAGCCGCGCCTCTTCCTCGGCCTCCGCGCGGCGCCGCGCCTCCTCGGCCTCCCTGAGTTTCTCCTCGGCGAGCAGCCTGGCCTTCTCCTCCTCGGCCTTGCGCCGCGCCTCCTCGGCCCGCTTCCTGGCCTCCTCGGCCTGCCGCTCGGCCTCGCGGCGCTGGGCCTCTTCCAGCTCGCGCCGCTTGCGCTCCTCCTCCTCGGCGCGCAGTTTGGCGAGCTGCTCCTGGCGCTCGCGCTCCAGGCGCTCCTCCTCAGCCTTGCGGGCGGCCTCTTCCTCGGCCTTGCGCCGCGCCTCCTCCTCGGCGGCCTTGCGGGCCTCTTCCTGGGCCTTCACCTCGGCCTCGGAGAGCGGAAGGACCACGTCGAGCCGGTGCCGGATCACGGTCGTGACCGCCTCCGGCTCCTGGGAGGCGTCGACGACGAGGTAGCGGCCCGGGTCGGCGGCGGCGAGCGTGAGGAAACCGGACCGCACGCGCGCGTGGAACTCGGCGGGCTCCGACTCAAGCCGGTCGGGCGCCTCCGTGAACCGCTCGCGGGCGGCCTCGGGCGATACGTCGAGCAGGCACGTCAGGTTCGGTACGAGCCCACCGGTGGCCCAGCGGTTGATGCGGGCGATCTCGGTCGGCGAGAGGTCGCGTCCGGCGCCCTGGTAGGCGACGGACGAGTCGATGTACCGGTCGGAGATGACGATGGCGCCGCGCTCCAGGGCGGGCCGTACGACGGTGTCGACGTGCTCGGCGCGGTCGGCGGCGTACAGCAGGGCCTCCGCGCGGTGCGAGAGGCCGGCCGAGGACACGTCCAGCAGGATCGACCGCAGCCGCTTGCCGACGGGCGTGGCGCCCGGCTCGCGCGTGACGACGACTTCATGGCCCTTGGCGCGGATCCACTCGGCGAGCGCCTCGGCCTGCGTCGACTTACCGGCGCCGTCGCCGCCCTCCAGGGCGATGAAGAAACCGGTGGCGCAGGGAGCCTGCGCCGGGTCGTCGCCGCCGCGCAGCGCGTCCAGCAGGTCGTGTCGCAGCGGTACGCCCTGCCGGTCGTCGGCCTTGGCGAGGACCAGCGCGGCCACCGGCAGGAGCAGCGCGCCGACCAGCATCAGCGTGAAGGCGGCGCCTCCGTGGTCGAAGACGAACTTGCCGTTGACCATGCGGTGCGGCCCGATCGCGGCGGCGACCACGGGGGCCACCAGCGCGCCGAGCGCGACGCTCAGCCGGACGACGGCCTGGAGGTGTTCGGTGGTGCGGGCCCTGCGGTAGTCCTCGACCTCCTGGTCGAGCAGCGCGTGCCCGGTGTTCGCGGCGACGCCCGCGCTGACGCCGGTGAGGGCCAGCAGCAGCAGGACGGTCGTCACGTCGGGCACGAGGCCCGCGGCGAGCAGTGCGACGCCGGTGAGGGCGATCGCGAGAGCGAGCAGCCGGCGGCGCGAGAGCGAGGTCAGCAGGGAGGGCGCGGTACGGATGCCGACGACGGTGCCGCCGGTGAGCGCGAGGACGATCAGGCCGTACGTGACGGGCCCACCGCCCAGGTCCTTGGCGTGCAGCAAGGCGACGGCGACGGCTGCGGCGACGGCCGTGGCGACGGCGGCACAGGCGACGACGAGCAGCGGGATGGCACCCGTACGCCCCTTGTCGGTGCCGGTGCCCGTACGCGGCCTGCGAAGCCCTTCGAGGGGGCTACGCGCGCGTGGCGTCTGCGTACCGGGAAGCCGCAGGAAGTAGACGATGGACAGCGAACCGGCGAACAGCCCGGCCGCGAGGAACGAGGCGAGCCCCGCCTGGTGCAGTGCGAACCAGTCGAGCCCGGCGCCCAGGAGGTTGCCGATGAGCGTGATGGCGACCAGCGCGGCGGCCGCGAGGGGCAGCGCCACGAATCCCGTACGCAGCGACAGGCGCCGCAGCGCGTCCATGTGGTCCGGCAGCGGCCGTACCGTCGCGCCCTCCAGGGGCGGCGCGGGCAGCAGCGCGGGCGCCACGCTCTCCCTGGCGACCGTCCAGAACCGCTCGGCGACCCCGACCACGAAGGAGGTCACCAGGATCACCGCGAGGGCGTTGTCCGGCGTCCAGTCGATCCACAGCGGCGCGACGATCAGCAGCGCCGCGCGCACGCCGTCGGCGCCGACCATGGTCCAGCGCCGGTCGAGCGGGCCGCCCGGTGAGGTGAGGGAGGTGAGTGGCCCGAGGAGCACCGCTCCGAAGAGCAGCGTCGCGAGGACGCGCGCTCCGAAGACCGCGGTGATGGCGAGGGCCACGCCGCGGTAGCCGCCGCCGAAGGCGCCTTCCGCGATGGCCGACTGGAGCGCGAGAATCACCAGGACGAGCAGGGCGAGCGCGTCGCCGGCACTGCCGACGAGATGGGCGCTCCACAACCGCTTCAGCTGGGGTACGCGCAGCAGAGCGCGGACCGCACGCTCTCGGGAATCTGCGACCAGGGCGTCGTCGGGGGCCGGAATTCCGGCCGTTGGCTGCTCGGCACGCGTCATCCGTCCAGCCTATCTGGACGCGCCGCTTCCCCGAGGGCCCACCCGAACTAACGCCCGGTCGCCCCGTTGTGTCAGTCCTCCGAAGAGGCAGCCTTACTCGAAGCCGCCGCCTTCTTGGCAGTGGTCTTCTTAGCGGCAGTCTTCTTAGCGGTCGTCTTCTTGGCCGCGGCAGTCTTCGTGGCGGCAGCCTTCTTAGCGGGCGCCTTCTTGGCAGGCGCCTTCTTGGCGGCCTTCTTCGCCGTCTTCTTGGCCGGCCCCTTCGCCCGCTTCTCCGCGAGCAGCTCGTAGCCGCGCTCCGGGGTGATGTCCTCGACCGAGTCCGCCGCCCGCAGCGTCGCGTTGGTCTCGCCATCGGTCACGTACGCGCCGAAGCGGCCGTCCTTGACCACGACGGGCTTCCCGCTGACCGGGTCCTCGCCCAGCTCCTTCAGCGGCGGCTTCGCGGCCGCGCGCCCCCGCTGCTTCGGCTGGGAGTAGATCTCCAGGGCCTCTTCGAGCGTGATGGTGAAGAGCTGCTCCTCGCTCTCGATGGAGCGCGAGTCGGTGCCCTTCTTCAGATACGGGCCGTACCGGCCGTTCTGCGCGGTGATCTCGACGCCCTCGGCGTCGGTGCCGACGACGCGCGGCAGCGACATCAGCTTCAGCGCGTCCTCAAGGGTGACCGTGTCCAACGACATGGACTTGAAGAGCGAGGCCGTGCGCGGCTTGACCGCGTTCTTGCCGGTCTTCGGCGTGCCCTCGGGCAGCACCTCGGTGACGTACGGGCCGTAACGCCCGTCCTTGGCGACGATCTGGTGGCCGGACGCGGGGTCCGCGCCCAGTTCGAAGTCCCCGCTCGGCTTGGCGAGCAGCTCCTCCGCGTACTCGACGGTCAGCTCGTCGGGCGCCAGGTCCTCGGGGACGTCGGCCCGCTGGTGCTCCTCGGAGTCGCGCTCGCCGCGCTCGATGTAGGGGCCGTAGCGGCCCACGCGCAGCATGATGCCGTCACCGACGGGGAAGGACGACACCTCGCGGGCGTCGATCGCGCCGAGGTCGGTGACGAGTTCCTTGAGGCCGCCGAGGTGGTCGCCGTCGCCGTTGCCCGCGTCGGCCGCGCCGCCGGAGGGCTCGCCCTCACCGAAGTAGAAGCGCCGCAGCCACGGCACGGCCTGCGCCTCGCCCCGCGCGATGCGGTCGAGGTCGTCCTCCATCCTGGCGGTGAAGTCGTAGTCGACGAGCCGCCCGAAGTGCTTCTCCAGCAGATTGACGACGGCGAACGACAGGAACGAGGGGACGAGCGCCGTCCCCTTCTTGAAGACGTATCCGCGGTCGAGGATGGTCCCGAGGATCGACGCGTACGTCGACGGGCGGCCGATCTCGCGCTCTTCCAGCTCCTTGACCAGCGAGGCCTCGGTGTAGCGGGCCGGGGGCTTGGTCGCGTGCCCGTCGACCGAGATCTCCTCGGCGGAGAGCGCGTCTCCCTCGTTGACCTGCGGAAGCCTGCGCTCGCGGTCGTCCAGCTCGGCGTTCGGGTCGTCGGCGCCCTCGACGTACGCCTTGAGGAAGCCGTGGAAGGTGATGGTCTTGCCGGACGCGCTGAACTCGGCGTCGCGGCCGTCGGAGGCGCGGCCACCGATCTTGACCGTGACGGAGTTCCCGGTCGCGTCCTTCATCTGGGAGGCGACGGTGCGCTTCCAGATCAGCTCGTAGAGCCGGAACTGGTCGCCGGTCAGGCCGGTCTCGGCGGGCGTGCGGAAACGATCACCCGAGGGGCGGATCGCCTCGTGCGCCTCCTGCGCGTTCTTGACCTTTCCGGCGTACGTACGCGGCTTGTCCGGCAGGTAGTCGCTGCCGTAGAGCTGCGTGACCTGAGCGCGAGCGGCGGTGACCGCCGTGTCGGACAGGGTCGTGGAGTCCGTACGCATATAGGTGATGAAGCCGTTCTCGTACAGCTTCTGGGCCACCTGCATCGTGGCCTTAGCGCCGAAGCCCAGCTTGCGCGAGGCCTCCTGCTGCATCGTCGTCGTACGGAACGGGGCGTACGGAGAGCGGCGGTACGGCTTGGACTCGACGGAGCGTACGGAGAAGTTCGTGTCCTGGAGCGCGGCGGCGAGCGCACGGGCGTTCGCCTCGTCCAGGTGCAGGGTGTCGGATTTGAGCTGCCCGACGGAGTTGAAGTCACGGCCCTGGGCGATCCGCTTGCCGTCGACCGAGGTGAGGCGGGCGACGAGCTGCGACGGGTCGGAGGCGTCACCGGCGCGGCCGGTGCCGAAGGTGCCGGTCAGGTCCCAGTACTCGGCGGAACGGAAGGCGATGCGCTCGCGCTCCCGTTCGACGACGAGGCGGGTGGCCACGGACTGGACGCGGCCCGCCGACAGGCGCGGCATGACCTTCTTCCACAGGACCGGCGAGACCTCGTAGCCGTAGAGGCGGTCGAGGATGCGGCGGGTCTCCTGCGCGTCGACCATGCGCTTGTTCAGCTCGCGCGGGTTGGCGACGGCGCTGCGGATCGCGTCCTTGGTGATCTCGTGGAAGACCATCCGGTGGACGGGGACCTTGGGCTTCAGGACCTCGAGGAGGTGCCACGCGATGGCTTCGCCCTCGCGGTCCTCATCGGTGGCGAGAAAGAGTTCGTCGGAGTCCTTCAGCAGGTCCTTGAGCTTCTTGACCTGCGCCTTCTTGTCGGCGTTGACGACATAGATGGGCGCGAAGTCATGCTCGACGTCCACGCCGAGGCGGCGCACCTCGCCGGTGTACTTCTCGGGCACCTCCGCGGCGCCGTTGGGGAGGTCGCGGATGTGCCCGACGCTGGCCTCGACTACGTAGCCGGGGCCGAGGTAGCTCTTGATCGTCTTCGCCTTGGCAGGCGACTCGACGATGACGAGTCGGCGGCCGCCCTGTGCGGTCTCGCTGGTCGGGGACAACTTCGCTCTTCTCTCCGGTCGACGCTCGGTGGCAGTGCGCGGTGGCAATGCTCGTAGCAGTGCTCCTGGCAGTGCGGTGGCAGTGCTCGCATGGCTTGCGTTGCGCTGACGCTGCGGAGTGTGACGGTACATCCCGCCCCCGTGTCAAACGGTAAAAGCCCGCAACGGCCACTCGAACGGTAACCCGACTACCGCCATTCCTGCCGCCCGGAGTGGCGACCTGCCGTTTCGGCGACCCGCCGGGGCAGCGGCCCCGCCGCACCTGCGCGATCACCTGGAGCCGTCCGCTCCCCGGTACCTGAGGAGTCCCCGTATCGCCCCGGACCAGTCCCCTCCACGGCATCGGACCGAGCCTGTCCGCCCTGTCGAAAGGCGACACCGCCACCGGGAAGCGCGACCCCACTCCCTACGGGAGTACCACCCGCCGCACCACCGGGACAGGCCCCATCCGCCCCATCGACGTACGGCCGCCCGTCGACCGGAACACGGCGCTCCGCCGCAGCCGAAATACGACGCTCCACCGTCACCGGAAGGTGGCGGTCCGCCGCTGTCGGCGCCCCCGGATTCACAGCCGAGTGAAACACCACACTCCGAGAAGCAGCGCCCCGGAACCGGCGAGCGCGGAGAGCGTCGCCGATGCGACGGGCTTCACACCGTGGGCGACGGGCTCGCGGTGCGCGACCCGCGCACCGGTCCACAGCAGCAGTCCGGCACCGAACAGCGCGAACACCGTTCCGGCGAAGATCGCGGGTGCGCTCTCCATGGCCCTTGCCTCCCCGTGGCAGCTCTTCTCGGCGGTCCGCCAGGAGGCTGGCACGGCCGGGAATCGGGAGCGCGAAATCCGGGTGAACGACGGACGGCACCCTCGACCCGCCACCGCCCCGGAACCCGCCGTACGCCCGGAACCCGCCGTACCCCCCCCCGGAACCCGTGGTACCCACCCGTATCGCCGGATGCGTACGGGATGTTGGCCGATTTCACCACCCCGGGCACTGCCGCACGGGCCAGGCCCTACGCCCGGACCGGCAGCAGGAAGCCCTGCTCCACCAGGAGCCTGATCTGAGCGGGCGTCCGGTCCCGCAGCAACACCGGGTCGTCCCCGACCAGTTGGGCGATGGCGTCCAGGATCCGCCCGGCGCTCAGCGAGCCGTCGCACACACCCGCGAATCCGGCGCCCACGGTATCCACCTTGGTGGCCCGCCGCATCCCTCGGTGCTGTCGCAGCACGACGTGCTCCGGGTCCTCGGCGCCCGGCAGCCCCACCTGCTCCTGCATGACCTCGTCGGCGAGCTTGAAGTGCCCGGCGAGCAGCGCCGCGTCGTCGTGCGTACGCAGGTACTCCTGGCGGTCGAAGAACTCCCGCACCGTCTGGCCGAGCGGCTGCTCGACGGGGTGCGGCCACTCCTCGACGGTCACGGTCGGCTCGGCGGCCCCGGACTTGCGCAGGGTGATCCAGCCGAACCCGACGGCCCGTGTCCCGCGCGCCTCGAACTCGTCCAGCCACGCCTCGTACCGCTGCGCGTACACGGTGGGGTCCTGGCGGTGGTCCCCCGCGTCCCGCAGCCACAGCTCGGCGTACTGCGTGATGTCCTGGACTTCGCGCTGCACGATCCAGGCGTCACAGCCGCGCGGCACCCAGGAACGCAGGCGGTCCTGCCACTCCTCGCCGTCCACGTGCTGCCAGTTGGCCAGGAAGTGCGCGTACCCCCCTTCGTTCAACCGCTCCCCCGCCTCCTGAACGAGCGACCGGCACAGATCGTCCCCGCCCATCCCGCCGTCGCGGTAGGTGAGCCGGGCCCCCGGCGAGATCACGAAGGGCGGGTTCGACACGATCAGGTCGTACGTCTCCTCGCCCACCGGCTCGAAGAGGGAGCCCTCGCGCAGGTCCGCCTCCGGGGCGCCGGACAGAGCCAGCGTGAGCCGGGTGAACTCCAGCGCCCGGGGGTTGAGGTCGGTCGCCGTCACGCGCGTGGCGTGCTGCGCGGCGTGCAGGGCCTGGATGCCGGAGCCGGTGCCGAGGTCGAGCGCGCTGCCGACCGGGGTCCGCACGGTGATCCCCGCGAGCGTGGTGGACGCCCCGCCGACGCCGAGGACGACGCCTTCGTCATGGCTGCCGATGCCGCCGGCGCCGCCGACCGCGCAGCCCAGGTCGGAGACGATGAACCAGTCCTCGCCGTCCGGCCCGCCATAGGGGCGCACGTCCACGGTCGCCCGCAGCTCGTCCCCCTGGCCGGCCAGCCAGCGGCTCTCCAGAAGAGCGTCGACGGGCAGAACGTCCGCCACGCGCGCGTGGGGGACGGTTTCCTGGAGCAGGAAGAGGCGTACGAGGGCCGCGAGGCCGCTGTCCCCGCGGGTGGCCCGCAGCGCGGGCACGGTCTCACTGCGCGCGAGCGCGGCGTACGCGGGCGCCCCGAGCAGTTCGAGCAGCCCGTCGGCGGTGAAGTCGGCGGCGAGCAGAGCCTCTCGCAGGGAGGCGGCTACGTCGGCGCGGTCGGACGAGGGCAGGGGGAGGCTGGGGTTACTCACGCCCCCATTGTGACCCGCGAGCGGCTCCATGGCCCTGCCCCGGCGCGGGCGGACAGTACCCGGGCGCCGGGGCAGTGTGGGGCGGGGGTCAGTTCCCGGCCGACGGCGTGGCGGACGCGCTCTTGCAGCTGTCCTGCTTGCCCATCGCCTTGCCGACCTCCCCCTCCTGCAACTTCTCCAGCGCCTCGTTGCCGCTCTTGCTCAGCTTGTCCAGCTCGCCCGCGACGTCCTTGAGGCCGTCCGCGAAGTCCGCCTGGTTCTTGGTGTTCAATCCGTCGACCTGCTTCTTCAGGTCCTCGTACGACTTGGAGATGGCGTTCAGTTCCTTGACTGCGTCGTCCGTCTTCTTCTGACCGTCGTCGACCGGCGGCGCGCCCGCGCCCTTCACGGAGGAGCCCATCGCCTTGTAGGCGTCGGACATGTCCTGGAACGCCTTGGAGTCGGTCTTCTGGACGTCGGCGGGCGAACTGTTGTCGGAGGTCTCCTTCTGGATCGCCGCGTTGGCGTCCGCGATCTTCTTCGACTGCGGCTGGACGGAGTCACAGACCTTCTTGGCCCAGTCGTCCAGTTCCTTGTTGCCGTCGTCGCTGCTGCACCCGGACAGAGTGAGTACCAGTACCGCACCGCCGGACAGTGCGGCTGCAAGCTTCTTGTTCACCGGATTGGTCCCTTCCATGGCTCTCGGCCCCGGAACTTACACGCCAAACGAGCGACAATCGCATGCCGTGGGTCCGATACAACCGCTATTGCAGCCATTTGCACCAAGCAGATGGCGAGAAGCGCGAGACGAGACTCACGAGCCGTCAGAGACCTGGCGACGGCGGGCGGACGCCCACACGCCGACGGGCGGACGGCGCGTCAAAACGCGCTGTCCGCCCGCCCATTGGACGCGTGCCGCTCCGGGTTACGAAACGACCGCCGGATCGGCCGACTTGGCCGCCCGACCGGCGTTGCCCTCGTCCCCGACGGCGATGCCCCGCCGCTTGGAGACGTAGACCGCGCCGATGATGACCGCGATGGAGGCCACCGCGATGAGGACCCGCATGCCGACGCTGGCGTCGTCCCCGTAGCTGAACTTGATGACCGCGGGCGCGATGAGCAGCGCCACGAGGTTCATCACCTTCAGCAGGGGGTTGATCGCCGGGCCCGCGGTGTCCTTGAACGGGTCGCCCACGGTGTCGCCGATGACGACCGCGGCGTGGGCCTCACTGCCCTTGCCGCCGTGGTGACCGTCCTCGACGAGCTTCTTCGCGTTGTCCCAGGCGCCACCGGAGTTGGCGAGGAACACCGCCATCAGCGTGCCGGTGCCGATCGCGCCCGCCAGGAACGAGCCGAGCGCGCCGACGCCGAGCGAGAAACCGACCGCGATCGGGGTGAGCACGGCGAGCAGACCCGGCGTGGCCAGCTCGCGCAGCGCGTCCTTGGTGCAGATGTCGACGACGCGCCCGTACTCCGGCTGCTCGCTGTAGTCCATGATCCCGGGGTGCTCGCGGAACTGCCGCCGCACCTCGTAGACCACGGCCCCGGCCGACCGCGACACCGCGTTGATCGCGAGCCCCGAGAAGAGGAAGACGACCGCGGCGCCGAGGATCAGGCCCACCAGGTTGTTGGGCTGTGAGATGTCCATCACCAGGTTCATCGGGGCGCCGTCGCCGAGTTTCTCGCCGACGTCCTTGGCCGCTGTCGCGATGGCGTCGCGGTACGACCCGAAGAGCGCCGACGCCGCGAGGACCGCGGTCGCGATGGCGATGCCCTTGGTGATGGCCTTGGTGGTGTTGCCGACGGCGTCCAGGTCGGTGAGCACCTGCGCGCCCGCGCCCTCGACGTCACCGGACATCTCGGCGATGCCCTGGGCGTTGTCGGAGACGGGGCCGAAGGTGTCCATGGCGACGATGACACCGACGGTGGTCAGCAGCCCCGTACCGGCGAGGGCGACGGCGAAGAGGGCGAGCATGATCGACGTACCGCCGAGCAGGAACGCCCCGTACACGCCGAGCCCGATCAGCAGCGCGGTGTAGACGGCCGATTCGAGGCCGATCGAGATGCCCGCCAGCACGACGGTGGCCGGACCGGTCAGCGAGGTCTTGCCGATGTCCCTGACGGGACGCCGGTTGGTCTCGGTGAAGTAGCCGGTGAGCTGCTGGATCAGGGCGGCCATCACGATGCCGATGGCCACGGCGATGAGCGCGAGGACCCGGGGGTCGCCGTTGTGGCCCGCGATCGCCGTGTCCGTGACGCCGTCCAGCTTCGCGTACGAGGACGGAAGGTAGACGTAGACGGCGACGGCCACGAGCGCCAGCGAGACGACCGCGGAGATGAAGAAACCGCGGTTGATGGCGCTCATGCCGCTGCGGTCGGCGCGCCGCGGCGCCACCGCGAAGATGCCGATCATCGCCGTCACGACACCGATGGCCGGAACGAGCAGCGGGAAGGCGAGTCCGGCGTCGCCGAACGCCACCTTGCCGAGGATCAGCGCGGCGACGAGCGTGACGGCGTACGACTCGAAGAGGTCGGCGGCCATACCGGCGCAGTCGCCGACGTTGTCGCCCACGTTGTCGGCGATGGTCGCGGCATTGCGCGGATCGTCCTCCGGAATGCCCTGCTCGACCTTGCCGACCAGGTCGGCGCCGACGTCGGCGGCCTTGGTGAAGATGCCGCCGCCGACACGCATGAACATCGCGATCAGCGCGGCTCCGAGCCCGAATCCTTCGAGCACCTTCGGCGCGTCGGCCGCGTAGACGAGCACCACACAGGAGGCACCCAGAAGACCGAGCCCCACCGTGAACATGCCGACGACACCGCCCGTGCGGAAAGCGATCTTCATGGCTTTGTGCGAGACGGCGGTGAGATCCTTTGCGGGTTCTCCTTCCGCCGGGGTGGCCTCCCGGGCGGCGGCAGCGACGCGCACATTGCTGCGCACGGCGAGCCACATACCGATATAGCCGGTGGTCGCCGAGAACGCCGCTCCGATCAAGAAGAAGATCGATCGTCCGGCGCGCTGATTCCAGTCGTCCGCGGGCAGCAGCATGAGCAGGAAGAACACCACGACGGCGAATACGCCGAGCGTGCGAAGCTGCCGGCCCAGATAGGCATTAGCGCCTTCCTGGATCGCCCGCGCGATCTTCTTCATGCTGTCGGTGCCCTCGCCGGCCGCGAGGACCTGGCGCACCAGGACACCGGCGACGACGAGCGCGGCGAGCGCGACGGCCGCGATGACCATCACGATAAGCCGATTGTCGTCCGTCAGGACTGCGGCTGCGAAGGTTGAGGGGTGGTCAAACTGATGAGGGGTAGAAAGCCCCGCCATTCGTCCTCCTTGACGCTTGGGCTGAGCTCAAGATGTGGACGGATTGTAGGGAGCGGAACCTGATCAAAACAGAGCGCCACTAACGCAATTGACCTGAGATTGCTTCTCAGCAAATGATCGCGGCCGCAGATTGGCCCCGAAAGCGGTAATGCCTCAAAACCGTTGACGAGAGATCGTTGATCTAGATAATTAGGTGATCAGAATAAGAAAAGTCCCTGTTCACCGTGGTGGTGACAGGGCCTGTCGGGGCTAGAGGGGCGTCGGGTTACGGGGCCTAGGGGCGAGCGCACCGGACCGGAGACAGCGGCCAACGACCGGAGCGGAAGCGGAGCCGATCAGGGCAGAAGTGGCGCGGGATCACGGCCGAAGTGGCGCGGGATCACGGCCCCCGAAGTGGCGCGGATCAGGGCAGAAGTGGCGCGGGGGTCGTCGGCCACCTCATGCGGATCAGCCCACCGGACTCGCCGGCGGTGACCTCGACGTCGTCCACGAGGCCGCTGATGACGGCGAGGCCCATCTCGTCCTCGCCCTCGGCCTCCAGCTCGTCGCCCGCGCCGGGGCGCGCGCCGGGCACCCGGTCACCGGGCGCCGAACGGGGCGCCTCGTCGCCGACCTCGATGGAGAACTGCTTCTCGTCCTCGATCAGCGCGACCCGCACCGGCGCGTCCACGCCGTTGCTCTGGTGCAGCCCGACGGCGCGCGTGCAGGCCTCGCCGACCGCGAGCCTGACCTCGTCGAGGACGGCCTCGTCCACCCCGGCCCTGCGCGCGACCGCGGCCGCCACGAGGCGGGCGGTCCTGACGTGCTCGGGCAGCGCGCTGAAGCGGAGTTCAACGGTGGCCATGCATCCCCCTCGGACGTACGCGCGTGCTGTCAGGGGGCCGGGCCGCAGGCCCGGTCCCCTGCTGTACTGCCACTCCGGGCCTCAGTCGGTGGCAGCGACTGCTTCCTCGACCGAGGTGTGAATGGGGAACACCTTGGTCAGGCCGGTAATGCGGAAGATCTTGAGAATGCGCTCCTGGTTGCAGACCAGGCGCAGCGAGCCCTCATGGGCACGCACGCGCTTCAGGCCGCCGACCAGCACGCCGAGCCCGGTGGAGTCGAGGAAGTCCACGCCCTCCATGTCGACGACCAGATGAAAACTGCCGTCGTTCACCAGCTCGACCAACTGCTCGCGCAGCTTGGGCGCGGTATAAACATCGATTTCGCCACCGACCTCGACGACCGTACGATCGCCGACGGTACGGGTCGACAGGGACAGGTCCACGGATCCTCCAGCACCTTGCTATCGAGCGGTCATCCCTCGGGACACCTCGGCAGAGCCCCCAGGACGGATCGCCAGCCGCGATGGCATTCAATCACTTACCGGCAGGCGTGCACGACGCCTTGGGACCATTGTCCATCCCGCCAGTGACACACTCGATGCCGATGGCCAAAATTTCTTCTCCCGGAGGACCCTCTGCGGGCGCCCCGGCACAGACGTCCCCGCAGGCGGTCCTCGACCGCCTCAGCGCTGGGCCGAGCCGTGCATCGCGCGTCACTCATACGGAGCACTTGCCCCCACGTGCGGCTCGGTATGCAGTCTGGCCGGACCGCATCCGCCCTGAAGTCATATCCGCCGTCCGGGCGGCGGGCATCGAGCAGCCCTGGGCCCACCAGGCCCTGGCGGCCGAGCACGCCCTCGACGGGGAATCCGTGGTCGTGGCCACCGGCACCGCCTCCGGCAAGTCGCTCGCCTATCTCACGCCCGTCCTCTCCGCCCTCCTCGACGGCTCCGAGGCACCCAACGGGCGCGGCGCCACCGCCCTGTACCTCGCCCCCACCAAGGCCCTGGCCGCCGATCAGCGCCGGGCCGTCCGCGAACTCGCCGCCCCTCTCGGCAACGCCGTACGCCCCGCCGTCTACGACGGCGACACCCCCTTCGAGGAACGCGAGTGGGTGCGCCAGTACGCCAACTACGTGCTGACCAACCCCGACATGCTGCACCGCGGGATCCTCCCCTCCCACCCCCGCTGGGCCTCCTTCCTGCGCGCCTTGCGCTATGTCGTCATCGACGAGTGCCACACCTACCGCGGCGTCTTCGGCTCGCACGTCGCCCAGGTCCTGCGCCGCCTGCGCCGCCTCTGCGCCCGCTACGGCTCCGAGCCCGTCTTCCTGCTGGCCTCCGCCACCTCCGCCGACCCCGCCGCCTCCGCGGAGCGCCTCATCGGCCTGCCCGTGAAGGAGGTCGCCGACGACGCCTCGCCCCGCGGCGAACTCGTCTTCGCCCTGTGGGAGCCCCCGCTCACCGAGCTGCACGGCGAGAAGGGCGCCCCCGTGCGCCGCACCGCCACCGCCGAGACCGCGGACCTCCTCACCGACCTCGCCGTCCAGGGCGTCCGCTCGGTGGCCTTCGTACGCTCCCGGCGCGGCGCAGAGCTGATCGCGGTGATCGCCCAGGAACGCCTCGCCGAGGTCGACCGCTCCCTCGCCCGCCGCGTCGCCGCCTACCGGGGCGGATACCTCCCCGAGGAGCGACGCGCCCTGGAACGCGCCCTGCACTCCGGCGAACTCCTCGGCCTCGCCGCCACCACGGCCCTCGAACTCGGCGTGGACGTCTCGGGCCTGGACGCCGTCATCATCGCGGGCTACCCCGGTACGCGCGCCTCCCTCTGGCAGCAGGCGGGCCGGGCGGGACGCTCCGGGCAGGGGGCCCTGGCCGTGCTGGTCGCCCGGGACGACCCCCTGGACACGTATCTCGTCCACCACCCCGAAGCGCTCTTCCAGCAGCCCGTCGAGTCCACCGTCCTCGACCCCGACAATCCGTACGTTCTCGCGCCCCACCTGTGCGCCGCCGCCGCGGAACTCCCCCTCGTCGACAAAGACTTCGCCCTCTTCGGCCCGGCCGCCGCGGAACTGCTTCCGCAGCTGGAGGCCGCGAAGCTGTTGCGCCGCAGGACCAAGGCCTGGCACTGGACCCGCCGCGAGCGGGCCGCCGATCTCACCGACATCCGCGGCGAGGGCGGCAAGCCCGTCCAGATCGTCGAGGAGGGCACGGGGCGGCTACTCGGCACCGTCGACGCGTCCGCCGCGCACGCCACCGTGCACGAGGGCGCGGTCCACCTCCACCAAGGCCGTACGTATCTCGTGCGCCGACTCGACCTGGAGGACTCGGTGGCGCTGGTCGAGGAGGCCGTGCCGCCGTACTCGACGACCGCGCGCGACACCACCGCGATCTCCATCCTGGAGACGGATGTCGAGGTGCCCTGGGGCGAGGGCCGCCTGTGCTACGGCTCCGTAGAAGTGACCAACCAGGTCGTCTCCTTCCTGCGCAGGAAACTCATCACGGGCGAGGTCCTCGGCGAGACCAAGCTGGAGCTGCCTCCTCGTACGCTGCGCACGCGCGCCGTCTGGTGGACGGTCACCGAGGACCAACTGGACGCCGCCCGCGTCCATCCCGAGATCCTCGGCGGCGCCCTGCACGCCGCCGAGCACGCCTCCATCGGCATGCTGCCGCTGTTCGCCACGTGCGACCGCTGGGACATCGGCGGCGTCTCCGTGCCGCTGCATCCGGACACGCTCCTTCCCACGGTGTTCGTGTACGACGGTCATCCTGGCGGGGCCGGATTCGCCGAGCGGGCCTTCCACACGGCGCGGGAGTGGCTGACGGCCACGCGACAGGCGATCGCGGCCTGCGAGTGCGAGGCGGGCTGCCCTTCGTGCATCCAGTCCCCCAAGTGCGGCAACGGCAATGATCCGTTGCACAAGCGAGGGGCTGTGCGGTTGCTTTCGGTGTTGTTGAGGGATGCGGAGGGGGCGGCTGGGTGAGGCGCCTGGCGGTGCGCCTTGACTGGCGGGGGCGCCTTCGGCGGGGATTCGCCTTGGGCTCCGTTGTGGGGCGGGGCCGTGGGGGTGACTCTCCCCGGGCGGGGACTCGTTTCTGTGGTTCGGCGGGCGGGTGGGGAACGTTCGCCGTAGCGCGGCGGAGTCGGGGGGAGCGCGGCGCACGATGGTCAGGGCGGCAGGGTGGCGGCTGCTGGGCCCGCCCGCGCTCGGGCCTTGGCGGTGAAGGCGCCGACAGACGCCGTGGCCGTGACGTCGACCGTGTCGCCCCGCACAGTGCAGCGCAGGAGCCACGCGCCCTGCTCCTCGGCCACCCGGCCAGCCCCCGCACAGGCCGCCGAGTCGCCCGTCGCCCAGCGGTCCGCCGCGGCCAGCGCCGCCAAGTCCGCCGCACCGCCCGCCCGATGCCGGGCCACGATGACCTGCCCCATCGCCAGCACCGCCCCGCAGACCACGCAGAGCACCGCCATCACCACCGCCACCCACACCGTGGCCGCCCCCCGGTCCCTGTCCGGGCCACTCCACATGCCGCCCGTCATACGCCCACCCCCACCGTCTCCTCCGCCAACGCCACCGCCTCCGACCGCAGCCGCAGGCCGAGACCCAGTGCCCTCGGGCCGGGCGCCTCCGCGACCACCTCGACCCGCACCAGGTCACCGTCCCGCCGCACCGACACACGCGCTCCACGCGGTGCCGCCTGCCGTGCCTCCGCCACGGCCACCGCCTCCGGGTCCTGCCGCGCCGCCGCGCGAGCCCCTGCCCTCGCTGCGTCCACGCACTGGATCTGCGCGCACGCGGCCAGCAACGTCCAGACCAGTGCCATGGCGAACAGGACCAGCGTCGGCAGCACCACGGCCGCCTCCGCCGTCACGAACCCCCGGTCCCCCGCCTGCGACCTCGGGCCCCGATCAGAACGGCGCATGGAGTGCCTTCTCCACCAGTGCCTGCAAAGCCGCCCTGACCTGGCCGCTCGTCACCACCTTGTAGAGCAGTCCGGCGAACCCCACCGCCGCGATCAGCCCCATCGCGTACTCGGACGTGACCATCCCCGCGTCCCTGTCCTTCGCGAGAGTCCGCCGAAGCAGCGCTCGTGTGTATTTGCTCAGTTGCATGTCAACCCCCGTGGTTTCTTCGTGCCTTGTGCCGCGGCCCTGGTGGCCGCAGCGGTTGTCCGGCTCGACTTCAGTCCGTACTCAGCAGGCCTTCTGCCAGTCCGATCAGCACCGGCAGGACACCGACCGCGACGAATGCCGGAAGGAAGCACAGGCCCACCGGCGCGGTCATCAGGACCGCCGCCCTTCTCGCCTTCGCCGTGGCCGCCCGGGCCCGCGCGGAACGGGCGTCCGCGGCGAGGCGGGCCACCGGTTCCGCGGCGGGGGCTCCGGAGTCGCCGGAGCGCTCCAGGAGCCCGGCCAGCGGGGCAGCGCCCGGTATCGCCTCCAACTGCCGCCATGCGTCAGCTGGTTCGCTGCCCAGTCGCACTTCCGCGGCTCCTCGCGCGAGGCTCTCGCCCACCGGGTCTCGCAGCGACTCCCCGACGGCTCGGGCCGCTGCGACAGGCGTCGCTCCAGCAGTCACGCAGGCCGCCAAGAGGTCGGCGGCAAGCGGTAGTTGGCGTACCCCGTCGGCCTCCTCGCCAGCTGCCTTCGGCGTGCGGGGCGGTGCGTGGGTTCGCCGCCAGTGCCATGTGCCGTAGCCGATAACCGCCCCCGCAGCGAGCCCGAGGACTCCGCCCACCAGGGCGTAAGCCGCGCTCGCCACCCCTGCGACCGGTAGCCAGGCGCGCGCTCTGTCACGCAGGCCCGACCACCGCTCCCCGCGCCGCACGTCCGGCCGCTCCACAGCCAGCAGCTGTCCGGCCCTCCGCCGCAGCGCCCTCTCGCGCCGCGCGGCCAGCACGACCAGAGCCAGCCAGAGCACGGCCGCGACTCCCCACACGGCCACCCCCAGCCTGTGGACAGAACTCATCGCCCCTCCGCTCCTCGAACGATCCGCAGCGCCCACCACACCCCGACGCCCTCAAGCACCCCGCCCGCCGCCAAGCAGCCGAGACCCGCTCCCGTGTGCAGCAGCACCCGCAACGGCTCCGCTCCCAGCGCGCTGCCCATCAGCAGCCCGAGCACCGGAAGCCCCGCGAGCATCACGGCTGTCGACCGGGCGCCCGCCAACTGGGCGCGCAGGTCCGCCCGCTGGTCGCGCTCCGAGCGCAGCGCGCCCTCCAGCCGCTCAAGGCCCGCCGCCAGTCCCGCACCGCGGTCCACCGCCACCCGCCAGCACGCGGCCAGCCCCAAAAGCCCCTCCGCCCCCGGCTCCCGCGCCGCCTCACCGAACGCCCCCGGCACATCCCCGCCGAACCGCGCCGCCGCCAGCACGGCACTCCGACCCTCACCGGCCCCGTCGCCCCCGGACCCGTCTCCCCCGCGGGTACTGCCATCGAGGGCCACCCGCAGTGCCTCCCCCGGCTGCCGCCCCGCCCGCACCTCGCCCGCGAGCGCCCCGCACAGCGCGATCACCGCGTCGCCGCGCCGCTCGCGCTCCCGGCGCGTGTCCCTGGCCCGCCGCACACGCCCCGCCAACGGCACTCCCGCCGTGCCCGCGACCAGCGGCAACGGCGACTCCCCGAGGAGCGCCACCACCGCCCCTGCCGCCAGGCACCACCACTCATGCCGCACCCGAGCCCGCCCAGCGGCGACCGCCCGCCGCCAGGAGCCGCCACCCGCCCTCTCGGGCACCCCGGCCCCGAGCACCGACCGGATCCGCTGGGCAGTGCGGTCGCGACCGTCCATCAGCCAGGCCGCGCTCCCCGCGCACACGGCCGCCGCCCACATCGACGTACTCACACCGCACCACCCCGGGCCCCGCCCTCCAGAAGCGCGCTCAGCCGCCCCCACCCGGGCCCCTCGGTGAACGCCTCCTTGCCCCACCGCAGTGCGGGCACCGTCACCACCAGGCCCGACGCTGCGCGCTCCAGCACATGCACCTCGGCGATGCGGCGGCGGCCCGCCCTGTCGCGTACGAGATGGATCACCACGGACAGCGCGGCCGCCAACTGACTGTGCAGGGCGGCCCGGTCGAGACCGGCGGCGGTGCCCAGGGCCTCCAGGCGGGCGGGCACGTCCCCTGCGGCATTGGCATGCACCGTGCCGCAACCGCCCTCATGGCCCGTGTTCAGCGCCGCCAGCAGATGGATCACCTCGGCTCCCCGCACCTCGCCGACGACCAGCCGATCAGGACGCATCCGCAATGCCTGGCGCACCAGGTCGTCCAGCCCGACGAGGCCGGCCCCCTCCTGGTTCGCGGGGCGGGACTCCAGCCGGACTACGTGGGGGTGCTCGGGCCTCAACTCCGTGGAGTCCTCGGCCAGTACGATCCGCTCCTTCGGGCCGACCAGGCCGAGCAGCGCGCTCAGCAAGGTCGTCTTGCCGGTGCCCGTGCCCCCGCTGATCAGGAAGGACAGACGGGCGTCGAGCAGCGCCCGCAGCACCCGGTCGCCGCCGGGCGGCACCGTCCCCGCGTCGGCCAGCTCCGCGAGGGTGAAGGCGCGGGGCCGCACGACCCGCAGGGAGAGGCAGGTGGAGCCCACGGCGACCGGTGGCAGCACGGCGTGCAGCCGGGTGCCGTCCGGGAGGCGCGCGTCCACCCAGGGCCTCGCGTCGTCCAGGCGCCGCCCCGCGACGGCCGCCAGGCGCTGTGCGAGGCGCCGCAGCGCGGCCGCGTCCCGGAACGTGACCCCCGTCAGCTCTAGGCCGCCGCCCCGGTCCACCCAGACCTTGTCCGGCGCGGAAACCAGCACATCGGTCACGGAGGCGTCCGCGAGCAATGGCTCCAGGGGCCCCGCGCCGACCAGCTCCGAACGCAACTGGGCGGCGGCTCCGAGCACTTCGGTGTCCCCGAGGACCCGGCCCTGCGCCCGCAGCGCCTCGGCGACCCGCGCCGGGGTCGGCTCCGTGCCGTTCTCCGCGAGCCACTGGCGCACCCCGTCCAGCATCCGCGCCCCCACGACCGCGCTCATACGCCCCCTCCGAGGGTGTCGGCCGGCACCCGGTCCCAGAACTCGGCGCAGAATCGCGCCAGCGGGCCGCGCGCGGCGCCACCGGGCGGCACCCCAGCCGCCTGCGCCACACGGAGCCCCGGCTCCCAGGGCACTTCTCCGACCAGCGGCAGCCCGAGCAGCCCCGCGACCTCCTCCGGGTCGAGCGTGCCGAGGCCCGGCGCGCCCACGCCTGCCGGGACCACCACGCGCACGTCGCGCAGTACCAGACCGGCCGCCGACGCCACTCGCCGCGCCCCCGCCACCGCGCGCAGCTCGGGCGGCACCACCAGCAGGCCGAGGTCGACCTGCGCCAGTGCCTCCGCGACCGCCTCGTCCACCCGGCGCGGCAGGTCCACGACGACCACCCCGCCGCGCCTGCGGGCCGCCGAGACGACGGCACGGACGGCTTCCGGCGCGACCGTCACCACGTCACCGCGGTCCCAGCTCAGGACCCGCAGGGCGTGCAGCTCCGGAAGTGACTCCTCCAGCGCTCCTCCGCCGACCCTGCCCCGCGACGCGGCGAAGGCCGGCCAGCGCAGGCCTTCGGCCGTCTCGCCCCCCAGGAGGACATCCAGGCCGCCGCCCAGCGGGTCGGCGTCGACGAGCATCGTGCGCCGTCCCGCGCGGGCCGCCGAGATGGCGAGGGAGCAGGCCAGAGTGGAGGCCCCGGCCCCGCCTCGCCCCCCGATGACCCCGACGGTGAGCGCGGGCCGCCCCACGCCCTCGGCCACGTCGGCGATGCGCTCCACCAGCCACTGCTCGCCGTCGGGCAGGAGCAGCACATGGTCGGCGCCGATCTCCACCGCCCGCTGCCAGACCCCGGGATCGTCCTGATCCCGCCCGACCAGCACGACCCCGCGCCGCCGCGCGGCCCCGCGCAGCCGCTCCGCCGCGTCGTCGCCCACCAGGACGAGCGGAGCCGAGTCCCATCCCCCTCCGCGGTCGGGCCCGCCGTGGTGCACCTCGGGCCGGGCCCCTGCCGCCGCGCACAGCCGCAGCAGGTCATCGAGGAGATCCACATCCTCCGTGAGGATCAGCGGTCCACCCTGCCGTCCGTCAGTCGGCGCGGCCCCGCACTGCGAAATCAGTCCACCCACGATCTTCATCCCCCTCGCGCACAAGCTCCTGTGAATGCCGCGTTCCGCAAGGGGCGAAGAACCTGGCAAAGCAATCCGGCCATGAACTTCGCGAGCAGAACGAGCAGAATCAGCGTGCAGCGATCCGGGAAATCTTGTGGATCTTGGTCAATAACTGTGGACAAGGCGATGGCTGTGAATATTTCGGTCACTCGAACCAGTGACATCGCATCGGCTTCACGTCGGCTTCGCGCCACCTTCGCCTCGACTTCCCAGCACCTTCCGCCGACTTCCCGAGGGCTTCCGCAGAGCAGCGCGACGACTACACACAGTGACGGATCTTGGGCAGACCTCAAGAATGCCAAGAGGGCGGAGAGAGGGACCTGAGGGCCGGAAGATGATCGACGGAGGGCTCAAAAACCCATCCGGACATGCGACGACCCCCGCCGGGGGGGAGAGCGGGGGTCGTCCCCACGGTCCGACTCGGGGGGGGGAGGAGCCAGACCGGGTTAGCACGGTCGCGAACGATCCGTGACTTCCATGGTGTACCCGAGAGCCTTCTCAGGCAAACCCACGCGCCTCAGCTTACGCCGAATGGTGGGCGCCTATGCTCAAGCCTGTGGAAAACCACTCCTTGCCTCGCACGGCCGCCTTCTTTGACCTGGACAAGACGGTCATTGCGAAGTCGAGCACGCTCACGTTCAGCAAGTCGTTCTACCAAGGCGGCCTGATCAACCGCAGGGCGGTGCTGCGCACCGCGTACGCGCAGTTCGTCTTCCTGGCGGGCGGCGCCGACCACGACCAGATGGAGCGGATGCGTGAGTACCTGTCCGCGCTGTGCCGCGGCTGGAACGTACGACAGGTCAAAGAAATCGTCGCCGAGACCCTGCACGATCTGATCGACCCGATCATCTACGACGAGGCCGCCTCCCTCATCGAGGAGCACCACACCGCGGGCCGCGACGTCGTCATCGTCTCCACCTCGGGCGCCGAGGTCGTCGAGCCGATCGGCGAACTCCTCGGCGCGGACCGCGTGGTGGCGACCCGCATGGTGGTCGGGGACGACGGCTGCTTCACCGGCGAGGTGGAGTACTACGCGTACGGCCCCACCAAGGCCGAGGCGATCAAGGAGCTGGCCAGGTCGGAGGGGTACGACCTCGACCGCTGCTATGCCTACAGCGACTCGGCGACCGATCTGCCCATGCTCCAGTCCGTGGGACACCCCTTCGCCGTCAACCCCGACCGCGCCCTGCGGAAAGAGGCCCTCACGCGCGCGTGGCCGATCCTCGACTTCCACCGCCCCGTGCGGCTCAAGCAGCGCCTGCCCGCCCCACCCCGGCCCGCCCTCGTAGCGGCCGCCGCGGTGGGCGCCGCGGCGGCCACCGCGGGTCTCGTCTGGTTCGCGAGCCGGCGGCGCGCGGCGGCGAGCTGACCAGCACTGTTGCCAAGGGCGCCCCCTGCGCCCCATTCGCACCTGTTTGAACCCAAAAGTAAAGAAGTACGGCCAGGACTACCGCTTGCCCCAGGACTGGAGTACAAAGGAGTCAACGGCCCGCGAGACCAAGGACATCCGAGAGGATTACCTTAAAACGCAACCACGGCCCCACGGACCGAGCATGAACACTGGGCACCCACGCGACGTCGACCCGTCGATTACGGGCCAGCCGCACCAGGTGACGGGCCAAGTTCCCGACCTGATGGGCAACATTTCGAGGACGCTTGGTAACCCGGTGAACATGCCAGCGGCGGTACGGAATTCCGTACCGCCGCAACCCTGTTCGGGCCACCCCACTGCTTACTGAAGCGCCATGCCGCTCCGCGCTGAAGCTCCTATGCCGCTCCGCGCTGAAGCGCCTCGCAGACCGCGGTCGACTCCCTGACGCCCAGCTCAACGGCCTTGCCGCAGTGGGCGATCCAGGCCGCCATGCCGTCCGGCGTGCCCGACGCGTAGCCGTCCAGGGCCGCCACGTAGGCCGCCCGGCCCAGCTCCGCGTGCCCCGCCTCCGCCGGGCAGATCGACTTCGGGTCGAGGCCGCTGCCCACCAGGACGATGCGCTCGGCGGCCCGCGCGACCAGGCCGTTGTGCGAGGCGAAGGGCCGCAGACTGAGCAGTTCGCCGTGGACCACGGCCGCCGTCACCAGGGCGGGCGCCGAGCTGCCCGCGCTGATCAGCCGCGACAGGCCTTCCAGGCGCCCCGCCACCTCGTCCGCGTCCGGCAGCGGAAGCTCGATCAGCGGCTCCTCGACGGGCTCGCCCGCCAGCCACGGGCGCCCCGCGGCCTCGACCGAGTCGGCCGCCGCGACCAGGTGCAGCCTCGCGAGGACCCGCAGCGGCGACTGCCGCCAGATGGACAGGAGTTGCCCGGCCTCCGCGGTCAGCCGCAGGGCCCCGCCGACCGTGCGCGCCTCACCGTCACCGCTGAAGTCGCTGCGCCGGCGCACCTCCTCGAGGGCCCACTCGGCCCCGGAGAGCGCGGCGGAGCCACGGGCGCCGCGCAGCGCCGCCTCGGAGGTGATCTCGTTGCTTCGGCGCCGCATGATCCGGTGCCCGTAGACCCGGTCCACCGCCTTGCGCACGGAGTCCACGGAGTCGGCAACGCCGGGGAGCGCCCCCAGGGCCACGAGCGGATCGGATGTCGTACTCATGAGTACGACCCTACGTACTCCGCGCGCCCACTCCACGAAGGAGTGGTCTTCTTCACGCGGAACGAGTACCGCACGTAAGGAACCCACTACGCTATGTGGTTATGAAAATCGCTTTCGTGGGGAAGGGCGGCAGCGGCAAGACCACGCTGTCCTCGCTCTTCATCCGCCACCTCGCCGCCACCGGCGCCCCTGTCATCGCGGTGGACGCCGACATCAACCAGCACCTGGGCCCCGCGCTGGGCCTCGACGAGGCGGACGCCACCCGGCTGCCCGCCCTCGGCGCCCACCTGTCCCTGATCAAGGACTATCTGCGCGGCACCAATCCGCGGATCGCCTCCGCCGACACCATGATCAAGACGACACCCCCGGGCGAGGGCTCGCGGCTGCTGCGGGTCCGCGAGGACAACCCCGTGTACGACGCGTGCGCCCGGCCCCTGGAACTCGACGGCGCCACCGTGCGTTTGATGGTCACCGGGCCGTTCACCGAAGCCGACCTCGGTGTGGCCTGCTACCACTCCAAGACCGGAGCGGTGGAGCTGTGCCTGAACCACCTCGTCGACGGCCGCGATGAGTACGCGGTCGTGGACATGACCGCCGGCTCGGACTCCTTCGCCTCCGGGATGTTCACGCGCTTCGACATGACGTTCCTGGTGGCCGAGCCGACGAGGAAGGGGGTCTCCGTCTATCGCCAGTACAAGGAGTACGCCCGCGACTTCGGCGTCGACCTCAAGGTCGTCGGCAACAAGGTGCAGGGCCAGGACGACGTCGACTTCCTGCGCGAACAGGTCGGCGACGACCTCCTGGTGACCGTCGGGCACTCGGACTGGGTGCGCGCCATGGAGAAGGGCCACCCGCCCCGCTTCGAGCACCTGGAAGAGGAGAACCGCCGCTCCCTGCGCGTACTTCAGGACACCGTCGATGCCTCGTACGAGCGACGGGACTGGGAGCGCTACACCCGCCAGATGGTCCACTTCCACCTGAAGAACGCGCAGAGCTGGGGCAACGAACGGACGGGTGCCGACCTGGCCGCCCAGGTCGACCCCGACTTCGTTCTGCGCGAGCAGACGGTCACCCCTGCCTGAACGGGTCCGCGGGGGTTACGGCTTGACCGCCGGAGCTCCCGGGACGCCCTTGGGGGCCGGTGCGGGCTGGGCGGAGAGGAACGACGCCCAGCCCTCCTTCGGCGCCTTGCCGACGGGCAGCTTGGTCAGCTTCGCCAGCACCTTCGGGTCCTGCGCGTCGAGCCAGTCGGCGAGCTGCCGGAAGGAGACGCAGCGCACCCCGCGCTTGGTGCAGACCGAGTCGATGGTCTCCTCGATGGCCCGCATGTACGTGCCGCCGTTCCACGACTCGAAGTGGTTGCCGATGATCAGCGGCGCGCGGTTGCCCTTGTAGGCGCGGGCGAAGCCCCGGAGCAGCCCGTCGCGCATCTGGTCGCCCCAGTACTCGTGCTTGGACGGGTCGCCGTTGGACGTCGAACCGGACTGATTGACCATGAAGTTGTAGTCCATGGTGAGCGTCTCGAAGCCACGGCCGGGCACCGGGACGAGCTGCATCGACAGGTCCCAGAGGCCGTGCTTCTTCTTGGGCCACAGCTGGTTGTTGACCCCGCTGGTGTCGTAGCGGAAGCCCAGCTCCCGGGCCGCCCGCATGAAGTTCTTCTGCCCCTCCAGGCAGGGCGTGCGGGCGCCGATCAGTTCCTTGTCGTAGTCGAAGGGCAGGGGCTGCGCCTTCTTCATCCCCGTGTTCGTCTTCCAGGCCTTCACGAAGGACTTGGCCTGCTTGATCTCGCTCTTCCAGTCCTTGACCGACCACTCGCCGACCCCGCGGCCGGCACCGCAGAAGTGACCGTTGAAGTGGGTGCCGATCTCATTTCCCTCGAGCCAGGCGCCGCGGAGCTGCTCCACGGTGTTCTTGATGCCCTTGCGGTCGTTGAAGCCGATGTCGGAGCTGCCGGCCATGTGCTGCGGCGGGTCGTAGAGAGCGCGCTTGTCCTCGGGGAGCATGTACACGCCGCTGAGGAAGTACGTCATCGTGGCGTTGTTCCGCTTGGCCACCTTGCGGAAGTGGGAGAACAGCTTCTGGCCGTCCTCGCCCGCGCCGTCCCAGGAGAAGACCACGAACTGCGGTGGCTTCTGGCCGGGCTTCAGCCGGGCCGGTCTCGGCAGGTTCGGCTGTTTTCCGGTGTACGCGGTGGAGCCGTCCCCGATCAGGCGCACCGGGCTCTTGGGCGCCGCGGCTCCGGCCGCCTTCTTCGCGCCGTGGGCGCCTTCCTTGGTGCCGGCGTCCGCGCCGGTGTCGCTTCCCGCGCAGCCGGCCAGCGCTGTCGCGCAGGCCACGAGGGCGGTGAGGCTCGCGGTGATCCTACGGGTGGCGGCCATCTTCCGCCCACCTCTTTCCGTGCAAGTCGGGACAGAACGGTCAGCAACTTCGCACGGATGTCGGAATGTCCCGATCTGACAAGCCGACAAAAGTTTTTATTCATTCATCCGGGTGATTGATTACCCCATTTGCCCCTTTAGTCCACCCAAAGCCTTTACTCTGCATTACTGTTCGTTTACCGAGAGTTGAGATATCCCGCCGCTGCACGCCGTGACCCACGGCCGCGACCCGACCTCCGGAGCCCCTCCGGAGGACCCCTTGTCCCGCGACCGCGCTGCCCCGGAGGAGACGGGAAAAATGTCTGCCTGCGTCCCCACTCGCACCACTGATCCGGCCCCCACCCCGGGCGCCGACACGCCCCCCACCCGGCCGCCCGGCAAGCGGTTCCGCGTCGCGGGGGCCGACATCTCCGCGTCGATCGCCGTCTTCCTGATCGCGCTGCCGCTGTCCCTCGGCATCGCCCTCGCCACCGGAGCGCCGCTCCAGGCGGGCCTTGTCGCCGCCGCCGTCGGCGGCATCGTCGCCGGTCGGCTCGGTGGCTCACCGCTCCAGGTCAGCGGGCCCGCCGCCGGGCTCACCGTCGTTACCGCCGACCTCATCCAGCGGTTCGGCTGGCGGACCACCTGCGCCATCACCGTCCTCGCGGGCCTGGCTCAACTGGGCCTCGGCTGCCTGCGCGTGGCCCGCACCGCGCTCGCCGTAAGCCCCGCCGTGGTGCACGGCATGCTGGCCGGTATCGGCGTCTCCATCGCCGTCGCCCAGTTGCACATCGTCCTCGGCGGCACACCGCAGAGCGCCGTGGTCGACAACCTCCGTGCGCTGCCCGCCCAGTTGGCCGACCTGCATCCGGCCGCGCTGTCGATCAGCCTGCTCACCCTCGCCGTGCTGCTGCTCTGGCCACGGATCCCCGGGCGCGCGGGCCGCATCGCCCGCGTCGTGCCCGCCGCCCTGGTCTCGGTGGCCCTCGCGACGGGCGTGGCCTCCGCCGCCGGCTTCCGGGTCGACCAGGTCGAGCTGCCGTCCTGGCGCAGTCACGCGCTGGTGGGGCTCCCCGAGGGCCCCGCGCTCGGGCTCGTCGCCGCCGTGCTCACGATCACGCTGGTGTGCAGTGTGCAGTCGCTGCTCGGCGCCGTGGCCGTCGACAAGCTCGTCTCCAAGCAGCCCGAGCCGCACAGGGACGTGCGCCGCTCCGACCTCAACCGCGAGCTGCTCGGCCAGGGCAGCGCCAATATCGTCTCCGGAGCGCTCGGCGGCCTGCCCGTCGCCGGTGTCGCCGTGCGCAGCACGGCCAATGTGCGCGCGGGCGCCGTCAGCCGGAACTCCACGATGCTGCACGGCGTTTGGGTAGTAGTGGCCGCGCTGCTCCTGGTCCCCGTCCTGGAGCTGATCCCCCTCGCGGCCCTCGCCGCCCTCGTCATGGCCGTCGGCATCCAGATGGTCAGCCTCTACCACATCCGTACGATCACCCGTCACCGCGAGATCCTCGTCTACGCCGTGACCACCGTCGGCGTTGCCTTCATCGGCGTCCTCCAGGGTGTCGCGCTCGGCGTCGCCGTCGCCGTGGCGGTGGCGCTGCATCGCCTCGCCCGTACCCGGATCACCCACGAAGTGCGGGACGGCGTTCACCATGTGCGCGCTCGCGGGCAGTTGACGTTCCTCGCGGTGCCGCGGCTCAGCAGAACCCTGCATCTCGTGCCCCCTGGCGCGGACGCTGTCGTGGAATTGGACGGCTCTTTCATGGACCACGCGGCCTACGAATCCCTTCAGTGCTGGCAGGACGAGCACACCGCCCACGGCGGCGGTGTCGAGATCACCGGACGGGACGGCACTCGCATCGCCGAGCCCGCCAGCGCCTCGCATTCCTGCTGCCGGCCGTGGACACCCTGGCGCAATCACCACTGCGACCGGCCGCAGGAGGAGCAGGAGGCGGGCCGGCCCAGGCCCAGCGGGTATCAACTGGCAAGCGGTATCAGCGCGTTCCAGCGGGACACGGCGCCGCATGTGCGGGGCGAGCTGGCCAGGCTCGCGCGCGAGGGCCAGCAGCCCGCGCAGCTCTTCCTCACCTGCGCGGACTCCCGGGTCGTCACATCGATGATCACGTCCAGCGGCCCCGGCGACCTCTTCGTCGTGCGCAACGTGGGCAATCTGGTGCCGCTGCCGGGCGCCGAGAGCGGGGACGACTCGGTGGGAGCCGCGATCGAGTACGCGGTCGACGTGCTCAAGGTGCGGTCCATCACCGTGTGCGGGCACTCCGGGTGCGGTGCGATGCAGGCACTGCTCAACACCCCGCCCGGGGGCGCCCAGACGCCGCTGCGGCGGTGGCTGCGGCACGGCCTGCCGAGCCTGGAGCGGGTGGGCGCGCAGGACAGGGCGTGGGCGCGGCTCTCCGGGCGGGCGCCCGCCGACGCGGTCGAGCAGCTCTGCCTCACCAACGTGGTCCAGCAGTTGGAGCACTTGAAGGCGCACGAGGCCGTGGCGCGCCGCCTTGCCGAGGGCGATCTCGAACTGCACGGTATGTACTTCCATGTCGGAGAGGCGCAGGCGTATCTGCTGACGGAGAACAGCGACGCGGAGCACCTTCCCGACGAGGTCTTCGCCCAGGTCGCGCCCACAGCGCTGGTCGAGGGCGGCCGGGCCGAGACGCGAAGGGCCAGCGCCTGACGAGTAAAGGTCTAAACCAATTTTCGGCAGGCCCTTGTCACCGCGGGGCGGGTCTGATGAGCTGTGGCTTCGGACACAACGGTCGCCCCCGGCAAAGCAGCGCAAGGGAGATGTCGTGAGCAACGAAAGCCTGGCCAACCTCTTGGGGGAGGAGATGGGACAGTGACCGAGAATCCTTCCCTCTCCAACCTCCTGAAGGAGGAGCGTCGCTTCGCGCCGCCGGTGGAGCTGGCGGCCGCCGCCAACGTCACCGCGGAGGCGTACGAACAGGCCAAGGCTGACCGGCTCGGCTTCTGGGCCGAGCAGGCCCGCCGACTGACCTGGGCCACGGAACCTACCGAGACGCTCGACTGGTCGAACCCGCCGTTCGCCAAGTGGTTCGCCGACGGCAAGCTCAACGTCGCGTACAACTGCGTCGACCGCCACGTAGAGGCAGGACACGGCGAGCGCGTCGCGATCCACTTCGAGGGTGAGCCCGGCGACAGCCGGGCCATCACCTACGCCGAGCTCAAGGACGAGGTCAGCCGCGCGGCGCACGCGCTGACCGAGCTGGGCGTCCAGAAGGGCGACCGGGTCGCCGTCTATCTGCCGATGATCCCCGAGGCGGTCGTCGCGATGCTGGCCTGCGCCCGCATCGGCGCCGCGCACTCGGTGGTCTTCGGCGGGTTCTCCGCGGACGCCATCGCGGCCCGCATCAAGGACGCCGACGCCAAGGTCGTCATCACCTCCGACGGCGGCTACCGCAGGGGCAAGCCCTCCGCGCTCAAGCCCGCCGTGGACGAGGCCGTGAGCCGGGTCGACAGCGTCCGGCACGTCCTCGTCGTCCAGCGCACCAAGCAGGACGTGGCGTGGACCGAGGGCCGTGACGTGTGGTGGCACGAGATCACACGGAAGCAGTCCACCGAGCACACGCCCGAGGCCTTCGACGCCGAACACCCGCTCTTCATCCTCTACACCTCGGGCACCACGGGTAAGCCGAAGGGCATCCTGCACACCTCCGGCGGCTACCTCACGCAGACGGCCTACACCCACCACGCCGTCTTCGACCTCAAGCCGGAGACCGACGTCTACTGGTGCACGGCCGACATCGGCTGGGTCACCGGCCACTCGTACATCACGTACGGCCCGCTGGCGAACGGCGCGACGCAGGTGATGTACGAGGGCACCCCCGACACTCCCCACCAGGGCCGCTTCTGGGAGATCGTCCAGAAGTACGGGGTGACGATCCTGTACACCGCGCCGACGGCGATTCGTACGTTCATGAAGTGGGGCGACGACATCCCCGCGAAGTACGACCTCAGCAGCCTGCGCGTCCTCGGTTCGGTCGGCGAGCCGATCAACCCCGAGGCCTGGATGTGGTACCGCAAGAACATCGGCGCCGACAAGTGCCCCATCGTGGACACCTGGTGGCAGACCGAGACCGGCGCCATGATGATCGCGCCGCTGCCGGGCGTGACCGAGACCAAGCCGGGCAGTGCCCAGCGCGCGCTGCCGGGCATCGCCGCCACCGTCGTGGACGACGAGGCGAACGAAGTGCCGAACGGCGGCGGGGGTTACCTCGTCCTGACCGAGCCGTGGCCGTCGATGCTGCGCACCATCTGGGGCGACGACCAGCGGTTCATCGACACGTACTGGTCGCGCTTCCAGGACCGCTACTTCGCCGGTGACGGCGCCAAGAAGGACGAGGACGGCGACATCTGGCTCCTCGGCCGCGTGGACGACGTGATGCTCGTGTCCGGGCACAACATCTCCACCACCGAGGTCGAGTCCGCGCTCGTCTCGCACCCGTCGGTCGCCGAGGCGGCGGTCGTGGGCGCGGCGGACGAGACGACCGGGCAGGCCATCGTCGCCTTCGTGATCCTGCGGGGCACGGCGAACGTCGAGGACGAGGGCCTGGTGGCCGACCTGCGCAACCACGTGGGCAGCACGCTCGGGCCGATCGCCAAGCCGAAGCGGGTCCTTCCGGTGGCCGAGCTGCCGAAGACGCGGTCCGGCAAGATCATGCGGCGCCTGCTGCGCGACGTCGCGGAGAACCGCGAGCTGGGTGACGTCACCACCCTCACGGACTCCTCCGTGATGGAGCTGATCCAGTCGCGGCTCCCGGCCGCGCCGAGCGAGGACTGAGACCGCCGCGGCGGACCGCTCGTACGTGAGGAGGGCATCCGGCACCGCGCCGGGTGCCCTCTTCATGCCTAAAGTGAAGATTGCCGGATGCGCCCGCGCGCACGTTAGGTAGGCTAAGAATCGCGTCAACGTCGCGACAAGAGTCATGCGAACGAGAAGCGACACGACCGAGAAGCGAAGAGAAGTACCTAGGTGCGCCGGGAAGTCTGGTCGGCATGTGCTCAGCCCTGCCTACCGACCGGAGGTCAACCCGTGACCGCGCCCGCCCCCCACCCCCGCCGCAAGGTCCTCGGCCGCCTCTCGCTACCCGAGCGGAATTTCGTCGCCGAGGCCCTGCGCGCCGAGACGGTCGGCGGAGTCCTGCTGCTGATCGCCGCCGTCACCGCGCTGATCTGGGCGAACACGGCCGGCGGCTCGTACGAGTCGGTGCGCGGCTTCCACCTCGGGCCCGGGTCGCTCGGGCTCGACCTCTCCCTCCAGCACTGGGCGGCGGACGGGTTGCTCGCCGTCTTCTTCTTCGTGGCGGGCATCGAACTCAAGCGCGAACTGGTCGCGGGCGATCTGCGCGACCCCAAGGCCGCCGCGCTGCCCGTCGTCGCGGCGCTCTGCGGCATGGCCGTACCGGCGCTCGTCTACCTCCTCACCAACCTCGTCGGCGGAGGTTCGACGGACGGCTGGGCCGTGCCCACCGCCACCGACATCGCCTTCGCGCTCGCGGTCCTCGCCGTCATCGGCACCTCGCTGCCGTCCGCGCTGCGCGCCTTCCTGCTCACCCTCGCCGTCGTCGACGACCTGTTCGCGATCCTGATCATCGCGGTCTTCTTCACCAGCGACCTGAACTTCGCGGCGCTCGGCGGCGCCGTCATCGGCCTCGCCGTCTTCTGGCTGCTGCTCAAGAAGCGGGTGCGCGGCTGGTACATCTACCTCCCGCTGGCCCTGGCCATCTGGGGCCTGATGTACAACAGCGGCGTCCACGCCACCATCGCCGGCGTCGCCATGGGCCTGATGCTGCGCTGCCACAAGGAGGACGACAGCGAGCGGCACTCCCCCGGCGAGCACATCGAACACCTCGTACGCCCCCTCTCCGCGGGCCTGGCCGTACCACTGTTCGCCCTGTTCAGCGCCGGTGTGTCCATCTCGGGCGGCGCGCTCGGCGACGTATTCACCAAGCCGGAGACGCTCGGCGTCGTGCTCGGCCTCGTCATCGGCAAGGCGGTCGGCATCTTCGGTGGCACCTGGCTAGCCGCGCGCTTCACCAAGGCCGAGCTGAACGACGATCTGGCCTGGCCCGACGTCTTCGCGGTGGCCTCGCTGGCCGGCATCGGCTTCACGGTCTCGCTGCTCATCGGCGAACTCGCCTTCACCGAGGACCCACTGCTCACCGACGAGGTCAAGGCCGCCGTCCTGGTCGGCTCGCTGATCGCGGCGGTGTTCGCCGGAACCCTGCTGAAGGTACGCAACGCCAAGTACCGCAAGCTGTGGGAGGACGAGGAGCGCGACGACGACCTCAGCGGTGTCCCCGACATCTACGAGATGGACGACCCGGGGTACCACCTCCGGATGGCCGCCATCTACGAGAAGAAGGCCGCGGAACACCGCAGGCTTGCCGAAGTGTCGGGCGGGGAACGCGAGGATGGCAACGGTCCGGCATGATCTGAGCAGACACATCTCAGAAGAGATCAGAAGAGAAAAAGGGGAGAACGCGATGAGCTCACCCGACGGTCCTGTCGGCGCCGAGCGCAGCCTCGGCCAGCTGGTCGCCTCGGCGACCGGTGAGATGTCCGCGCTGGTGCACGACGAGATCGCACTGGCCAAGGCCCAGCTGCGCCAGGACGTCAAGCGCGGTGCGATCGGCGGTGGCGCGTTCGCCGCGGCCGGAGCGGTCCTCATCTTCTCGCTGCCCATGCTGAGCTTCGCGCTCGCGTACGGCATCCGTACCTGGAGCGGCTGGAACCTCGCGGTCTGCTTCCTGCTGTCCTTCGCCGCCAATGTGCTGGTGGCCGGTCTGCTGGCACTGATCGGCGTCGTCTTCGCCAAGAAGGCCAAGAAGGGCAAGGGCCCGCAGAAGGTCGCCGCTTCGGCCAAGGAGACGGCCGCCGTACTGGGGAACGTCAAGCCGCATCCCCGCCCGGTGAACCCCGCCGCCGCCCTTGACGTCCGAGTCGGTGAGACGGGGGCCACTGTGGCACGCTCGTCCTCATGACCGACCCCGCCCATCAGGACCAGGCCCCCACCGGCCCCGCGCAGCACGGCCCCAAGCACCACAGCTCCGCGCAGCTCGGCCCCACGCTGGGTGCCACCGCCCATTCGGCGCAACCGGCCTCGGCCGTACGCATCGAGGGGCCCTGGACCCACCGGGACGTGGCCGCCAACGGGGCGCGCTTCCACATCGCCGAGATGGGTGACGGGCCGCTGGTCCTGCTCCTGCACGGCTTCCCGCAGTTCTGGTGGACGTGGCGGCACCAGCTGGTGGCGCTCGCCGACGCGGGGTTCCGGGCGGTCGCGATGGACCTGCGGGGCGTGGGCGGCAGCGACCGCACCCCCCGCGGTTACGACCCGGCGAACCTCGCGCTCGACATCACCGGCGTCGTGCGCTCGCTCGGCGAGCCGGACGCCGCGCTCGTCGGGCACGACCTGGGCGGATATCTCGCGTGGACGGCGGCGGTGATGCGGCCCAAGCTGGTGCGCCGCCTCGCGGTCTCCTCGATGCCGCATCCGCGGCGCTGGCGCTCGGCGATGCTGTCCGACAGGAAGCAGACCGCCGCGGGGGCGTACGTGTGGGGCTTCCAGCGCCCGTGGCTGCCCGAGCGTCAACTGGTCGCCGACGAAGGCGCCCTGGTGGGGCGTCTGGTCCGGGACTGGTCCGGGCCCCGGCTGCCGGAGGACGAGGCGGTGGAGGCGTACCAGCGGGCGATGTGCATCCCCTCGACGGCGCACTGCGCGATCGAGCCGTACCGCTGGATGGTGCGTTCGATGGCGCGGCCCGACGGCATCCAGTTCAACCGCCGCATGAAGCGGCCGGTGCGGGTGCCGACGCTGCATCTGCACGGGTCGCTGGATCCGGTGATGCGTACGAGGAGCGCGGCGGGGTCCGGTGAGTACGTCGAAGCGCCCTACCGCTGGCGGCTGTTCGACGGCCTCGGGCACTTCCCGCACGAGGAGGACCCGGTGGCGTTCTCCACGGAGCTGGTGAACTGGCTGAAGGACCCCGAGCCGGACCGCTGAGCCCCCCCAGCCGACGGCACGGCCAACGGCAGGGGAACAGTTGTCCTACGAACGCCAATTGCCCGGCGCATAGGCCAATTGGGGCCCTTGGGCGCGGTTACCGACCATGAGGCCCGGGCAAACGTCGGGGTATGGGCTGGACGCACGACTACAGTGACGTAGCACGCAATCGCCGCTCGGCCGCAGCGCTGAACAGCCGCGAGAGGGGCGGGCCGCAGGATCCGGGCCGTCACGGCCCCCCTCAAGGCATGGGCATCCCCCGCATTCTCCGCCGCAGGGCCCGCTGGGTCTCCGCGCGGCTTCGGCATACGCGCGACTGACCCAGCCCTCCCTCTTCCTCTCGCTCGCTAGAGCGCGCAGCCCTGGCTGTCGACCTCCTGGTTGGCGGTGCGGCCTCGCTCGATGTCCTCGCGCACCTCGTCCACCGTCAGTGCGTAGCCGGTGTCCGGGTCGTCGAGGGACTTGGCGAAGACCACGCCGTAGACCTTGCCGTCGGGGGTGAGCAGCGGGCCGCCGGAGTTGCCCTGGCGCACGGTCGCGTAGAGCGAGTAGACGTCACGGTGCACGGTGCCGCGGTGGTAGATGTCCGGGCCCTTGGCCGTGATGCGGCCGCGCACGCGCGCGGGGCGGACGTCGTACGGCCCGTCCTCGGGGAAGCCCGCGACGATGGCGCCGACGCCGCTCGCCGCGTCCTTCGACGTGAACTTCAACGGCGGTGCCTTCAGCGTGGGCACGTCCAGTACGGCGATGTCCCGCTCCCAGTCGTAGAGGACGACCTTCGCGTCGTACGTCTGGTTCTGATCGCCTATCTGGACCGTCGGGTCGTCCACGCCGCCGACCACGTGGGCGTTCGTCATCACGCGGCGGTCGGCGAATACGAAGCCGGTGCCTTCGAGGACCTTGCCGCAGCTGCGGGCCTCGCCACGGACCTTCACGATGGAGCGCTTGGCGGTCGTGGCGACCTCGCTCCTGGCGAGCTTGGGGTCGGGAGGCTGGACCTCCGTGATGGGCTCGTTCGAGAACGGGCTGAAGACCTGCGGGAAGCCGTTCTGCGCGAGGACCGAGGAGAAGTCGTTGAACCACGTGTCGGCCTGGTTCGGCAGGGCGCGCGAGACGCCGAGAAGCACCTTGGAGTTGCGCACTTCCTTGCCGACCGTCGGCAGCGTCGTCCCCGCGAGGGCGGAGCCGATCAGCCAGGCGACGAGGAGCATCGCCACCACGTTCACCAGCGCGCCGCCCGTCGCGTCCAGGGCGCGGGCGGGCTGCCACGTGATGTATCTGCGCAGCTTGTTGCCCAGGTGGGTGGTGAAGGCCTGGCCGATCGAGGCACAGACGATCACGATGACGACGGCGACCACCGCCACGGTCGTACTCACCGCGGCCGCTTCGTCGTCCGTCAGGGCGTCCCAGATGACCGGCAGGAGATAGACGGCGACGAGCCCGCCGCCGAGAAACCCGATCACCGAGAGGATGCCGACCACGAAGCCCTGGCGGTAGCCCACGATCGCGAACCAGACCGCGGCGAGCAGCAACAGGATGTCCAGCACGTTCACCGATTCAATCCTCGCCTCGCATCGCGGTCGCCACGTCCCCGCAACCTTGTCATGCGCGCCAGTCGAGCGGGACCTGCCTGCCGCGGTCCCAGGGGCGCTCCCAACCCGCGAAGTGCAAAATTCTATCGATCACTCCGGCGGTAAAACCCCAGACCAGAGCGGACTCGACGAGGAACGCGGGGCCCTTGTGGCCGTGCGGGTGGACCGCTGTCGCCCTGTTCGCCGGGTCCGTGAGATCGGCCACGGGGACCGTGAAGACCCGCGCTGTCTCGTTCAGATCGACGGCGCCGACGGGGCTCGGGACGCGCCACCAGCCGAGCACGGGCGTCACGACGAAGTCGCTCACCGGGATGAACAGGCGCGGCAGCACGCCGAAGAGCTGGACGCCCCGGGGGTCGAGGCCCGTCTCCTCCTCGGCCTCGCGCAGGGCGGCGCGCAACGGGCCGTCCGTCCGCGGGTCGCCGTCCTCGGGGTCGAGGGAACCGCCGGGGAAGGAGGGCTGCCCCGCGTGGGAGCGGAGGGAGCCGGCGCGCTCCATCAGGAGCAGCTCGGGGCCGCGCTCGCCCTCTCCGAAGAGAACGAGCACCGCGGACTGCCGCCCGGCGCCGCTCTCCGGGGGCAGGAAGCGGCTCAACTGGAGCGGCTCGATGGTCTCGGCGGCGCGGGCGACGGGGGTCAGCCAAGAAGGAAGGCCGTCGGTGCTGAGGAGGCTCGCGGGGTCGGTCCTTCCGGCCCCACCGGTCCCGCCGGCCGTGTCTGTCCCGCCAGTCGTGTCGGTCCTGTCGGCCGTGTTGTTCGCGTGTGTCATCGGCACCCCCGTCCGTCTCTGGACAACGCTCTTTGCCCCTGGGTTCGTTCCACCTGGCGCGGTGTCACCCCGCGGCCAGCGGCGGCGCGGGCTTTCCCGGGTAGTCCGCCGGGGGCTTGAGCCGCTGGCCCGGGAAGCCGCCCATCTCGTACTTCAGGAGCTTCTTCGCCTTCTCCGGGTCGGTCTCGCCCTCCCCGTACGCCGGACAGAGCGGGGCGATGGGGCAGGCGCCGCAGGCGGGCTTGCGGGAGTGGCAGATGCGGCGGCCGTGGAAGATCACGCGGTGCGAGAGCATCGTCCACTCGCTCTTCGGGAAGAGCAAGGCGACGGCCGTCTCGACCTTCTCCGGGTCCGTCTCCTCGGTCCACTTCCAGCGGCGGACCAGGCGGCCGAAGTGGGTGTCCACAGTGATCCCGGGGACGCCGAAAGCATTGCCGAGCACAACGAACGCGGTCTTGCGGCCCACCCCGGGCAGCTTGACCAGGTCGTCGAGGCGGCCGGGCACCTCGCCTCCGAAGTCGTCCCTCAGCACCTTCGCCAAGCCCATGATCGACTTCGTCTTGGCGCGGAAGAACCCGGTGGGCCTGATCAGCTCCTCGACCTCCTCGGGGACGGCCGCGGCCAGGTCCTCCGGGGTGGGGTACTTGGCGAACAGGCGCGGGGTCGTCTGGTTCACCCGCAGGTCGGTGGTCTGTGCGGAGAGGACCGTGGCGACCAGAAGCTCGAAGGGGTTCTCGAAGTCCAGCTCGGGGTGGGCGTACGAATACACCTCGGCCAGCTCGCGGTTGATCCGCCGGGCACGGCGGACGAGGGCGGTGCGGGACTCCTGCGGGGAGATGACGGGCGGCTTGATCGCAGGGGCCGCCGACTTCTTCGCGGGGCCGGACCGGCCGGACTTCTTTGCGGGCGTGGAGGCGGACTGTTGCACGGCGGGCTCGGAGTTCCTCGTGGTGGACGCGGGACGGCGCTCGGGGGAAGCGGGGGCCCGCTCGGGGGAAGCGGGGGTCCTCGGAGCGGAAGCGGATTTCTTCGCTACGGAGCCGGTCTTCCCCGCGGACGGCGTAGTACGCGCCTGCTCGGCAGCCGACGCGGACGCCACACGCGCCCCGCCTGTCTGATTTGTCGCATTACCCGACTCCCCGGACGCGTGTTCGCCCACAGCGGAATCACGGGGTGCGGCCACCTTCTCAGCCCCCTTGGCCTGTGCTCTCACCGGCTTTTTGGACACCCGGCCAGCCTAGAGGCCGACACTGACATCCGTCCTTGCCGTCATGGATCGGCCCCCAATTGGCCCCCTCCCGCACAGCACGCCACGCCGGTGCGGCAGACTTGTGACTGATCACACTGTTTGGACCGTCCGGCAAACTGGGGAACACGGTCCCCTAATGCAGGTCGACAAGGAGAGAACTCGTGGACGACGTTCTGCGGCGCGCCCCGCTCTTCGCGGCGCTCGATGACGAGCAGGCCGCGGAGCTCCGCGCCTCCATGAGTGAGGTGACGCTCGCGCGCGGGGATGCGCTTTTCCATGAGGGCGACCCCGGAGACCGCCTGTACGTGGTCACCGAGGGCAAGGTGAAGCTCCACCGCACCTCGCCCGACGGCCGCGAGAACATGCTCGCGGTGCTCGGCCCCGGCGAGCTGATCGGTGAGCTGTCGCTCTTCGACCCGGGTCCGCGGACGGCCACGGCCTCCGCCCTCACCGAAGTGAAGCTGCTCGGCCTCGGCCACGGCGACCTCCAGCCGTGGCTGAACGCACGGCCCGAGGTGGCCGCCGCGCTGCTGCGCGCCGTCGCCCGGCGCCTGCGCAAGACCAACGACCAGATGTCCGACCTGGTCTTCTCCGACGTGCCGGGCCGCGTGGCCCGCGCGCTGCTCGATCTGTCGCGCCGCTTCGGCGTGCAGTCCGAGGAGGGCATCCACGTCGTGCACGACCTCACGCAGGAGGAGCTGGCCCAGCTGGTCGGCGCCTCCCGCGAGACGGTCAACAAGGCGCTGGCCGACTTCGCCGGGCGTGGCTGGCTGCGCCTGGAGGCGCGTGCGGTGATCCTGCTGGACGTGGAGCGGCTCGCCAAGCGGTCGCGCTGACGCCGAGTCCGTGACGCCGAGTCCGTACGTGGATGGGCCCCGCCTCTCAGGAGGCGGGGCCCATCGGCGTAGGAGGCCCGGTCAGATCAGGCCGTGTTCCCGCAAGTACTCCAGCTGGGCCCGGACCGACAGCTCCGCGGCGGGCCACAGGGAGCGGTCCACGTCCGCGTACACGTGCGCGACGACATCCGCGGCCTCGGTGTGGCCGTTCTCCACGGCCGTCTCGACCTGGGCCAGCCGGTTGGCCCGGTGCGCGAGGTAGAACTCGACGGCTCCCTGGGCGTCGTCGAGCACCGGCCCGTGGCCCGGCAGGACCGTGTGTACGCCGTCGTCGACCGCCAGGGACCGCAGGCGGCGCAGGGAGTCGAGGTAGTCCCCCAGACGGCCGTCCGGGTGCGCCACGACCGTCGTACCGCGGCCGAGGACCGTGTCGCCCGTCAGGACCGCCCGGTCGGCGGGGAGATGGAAGCAGAGCGAGTCCGCGGTGTGGCCGGGGGTGGCCACCACGCGCAGCTCCAGGCCGCCCGTGGTGATCACGTCCCCGGGGGCGAGGCCCTCGTCGCCGAGGCGCAGGGCGGGGTCGAGGGCCCGTACGTGAGTCCGTGTCAGCTCGGCGAAGCGGCCGGCGCCCTCCGCGTGGTCGGGGTGACCGTGGGTCAGGAGGGTCAGGGCGACGCGCTTGCCCATCTTCTCGGCGGTTTCGACGACGTGGCTCAGATGGGCGTCGTCGAGCGGCCCGGGGTCGATGACCACCGCGAGGGGTGAGCCCGGCTCCGAGACGATCCAGGTGTTGGTGCCGTCCAGCGTCATGGCGGAGGGGTTGGGCGCGAGGACGTTGACCGCGCGGTCGGTGGCGGGACCACTGAGGACTCCGCCCCGGGGCTGGCCCGGGAGGGCGGCGGCTTCTGTCATGCGGAGGTGACTCCCGTCGGGTTCGGGGGGTGCGGGGGGTTCGTGCGGGCGCGGCCCGGCGTCACCTCGCGCCGCCCGGTGCGATCCGTTTGGTGAACTCGTCGTGGCCGGGCCAGGACAGCACCAGTTCGTCGTCCACCAGCCGCGCCTCGGCCAGCACCGGAGTCATGTCCTGCGCCGAAGCCCCGGCGAGCGCCTCCGAAGGCGTGCCGTACCCGCTCAGGGCGCGCAGCGTCGCGATCGTCGGCGGCATCATCAGCAGTTCGCCCGCGTCGTAGCGGGCAGCCGCGTCCGACGGGCGGATCCAGACGGTGCGGTCCGCCTCCGTGGAGGCGTTGCGCGTGCGCTGCCCCTCCGGAAGCGCGGCCACGAAGAAGAACGTGTCGTAGCGCCTGGGCTCGAACTCCGGGGTGATCCAGCGGGCCCAGGCACCGAGCAGGTCACTGCGCAGGATCAGACCCCTGCGGTCCAGGAAGTCCGCGAAGGACAGGTCACGGGCCACCAGTGCCTCGCGGTCCGCCTCCCAGTCCTCGCCCGTGGTGTCACCGACGACGGTCTCCGGAGTGGGCCCGGCGAGCAGCACGCCCGCCTCCTCGTACGTCTCACGGACCGCCGCGCAGACGATCGCCTGGGCCGCGGCCTCGTCATCGACGCCCAGCCGGGCGGCCCACCACGCACGCGTGGGCCCCGCCCAGCGCACCAGGTGGTCGTCGTCGCGCGGGTCGACGCCCCCGCCCGGATACGCGTACGCGCCCCCGGCGAAAGCCATGGAGGCGCGTCTGCGCAGCATGTGTACTTCAGGCGCGCCGATCGCGCCGTTCACCGCCCCGTCCCGCCCGTCCCTGAGCAGCATGACGGTCGCGGCGCGGCGCGGGGTCGCCGGAATCAGCTCACCGCTCGCGAGGGCGCGGATGCGGTCGGGCCACTCCGGGGGATACCACTGCCCATTTGCCATGGGCGGAGGCTATCCCCAAGTGAGCTGATGTTCGAGAGACGGCCGTCACGCCCTACGGGGCCGTCAGCTCCACCTGGAACTCGACCTCGACCGGCGCGTCCAGCGGCAGCACGGCCACGCCCACGGCGCTGCGCGCGTGCACGCCCTTGTCGCCGAGCACCTCGCCGAGCAGCTCGCTCGCGCCGTTGATCACGCCGGGCTGGCCCGTGAAGTCCTGGGCGGAGGCCACGAAGCCGACGACCTTCACGACGCGCGCGATGCGGTCGAGGTCACCGGCGACCGACTTCACCGCGGCCAGTCCGTTCAGCGCGCAGGTACGGGCCAGGTCCTTGGCCTCCTCCGGGGTGACCTCGGCGCCGACCTTGCCGGTCACGGCGAGCTTGCCCTCCACCATCGGGAGCTGGCCCGCGGTGTAGACGTACACACCGGACTGGACGGCCGGCTGGTACGAGGCCAGCGGCGGCACGACCTCCGGCAGCGTCAGGCCCAGCTCGGCCAGGCGCGCCTCGACGGCCCCGCTCATGCCTGCTTCTCGCGCTTCAGGTAGGCCACCAGCTGCTCGGGGTTGTTGGGCCCGGGCACGACCTGGACCAGCTCCCAGCCGTCCTCGCCCCAGGTGTCCAGAATCTGCTTCGTGGCATGGACGAGCAGAGGCACGGTTGCGTATTCCCACTTGGTCATATGGCCGACTGTAGTCGGTGTCGGGGGATGCTCAGGGTGGGCATCAGGGAACGCTCAGGGTGGGGTCCTGCGTAGGCCGGGCGCGTACTGGTTAGGCTCAAGGTGTGAGCAGGCTCCAGGTCGTCAGTGGCAAGGGCGGTACCGGCAAGACCACGGTGGCCGCGGCCCTCGCGCTCGCCCTCGCGACGGAGGGCAAACGCACCCTCCTCGTCGAGGTCGAGGGCAGGCAGGGCATCGCGCAGCTCTTCGAGACGGAGGCGCTGCCTTATGAGGAGCGGAAGATCGCCGTCGCTCCCGGGGGCGGGGAGGTGTACGCCCTCGCCATCGACCCCGAGCTGGCACTGCTCGACTACCTCCAGATGTTCTACAAGCTGGGGGGAGCCGGCCGGGCCCTGAAGAAGCTCGGCGCCATCGACTTCGCGACCACCATCGCGCCGGGCCTGCGGGACGTCCTGCTGACCGGCAAGGCCTGCGAGGCGGTGCGCAGGAAGGACAAGAGCGGGCGGTACGCGTACGACTGCGTCGTGATGGACGCCCCGCCGACCGGCCGCATCACCCGCTTCTTGAACGTGAACGACGAGGTGGCGGGCCTCGCGAAGATAGGGCCCATACACAATCAGGCGCAGGCCGTGATGCGGGTGCTCAAGTCGCCCGAGACGTCCGTGCATCTGGTGACCCTGCTGGAGGAGATGCCCGTCCAGGAGACCGCGGACGGGATCGCCGAGCTGCGGGCCGCGCGGCTGCCCGTGGGGCGCGTCATCGTGAACATGGTGCGTTCCGCCCTGCTCGACGAGGCCGAGCTGGAGCTGGGCCTGGAGCGGGCGCCCCGTACGGCCATCGCCAAGTCGCTGTCCGCCGCCGGCCTCGGCGGCGCCCGGCGCGGGGGCAGCGCCGAGCGGCTGGTAGACCCGCTCCTGGAGCAGGCCGCGGAGTACGCCGAGCGGTACGCCCTGGAGCGCGACCAGCGGTCCGTGCTCGCGGAGTTCGGCCAGCCCCTGCACGAACTCCCGCTGCTCGCGGGCGGGATGGACCTCGCGGGCCTCTACGAGCTCGCCACGGCACTGCGGAAGCAAGGGATCGCATGACCCCGGAACCGGCACGGACCTCGGACTCGGCACGGCCCCTGGACGCGTCCCGCGCGCTGGACGTCGACGCCCTGATCGACGACCGGCGGACCCGCATCGTGGTGTGCTGCGGCTCCGGGGGCGTCGGCAAGACGACCACCGCGGCCGCCATCGGGCTGCGCGCGGCCGAGCGGGGCCGCAAGGTCGTCGTCCTCACCATCGACCCGGCGCGCAGGCTCGCCCAGTCCATGGGCATCGACCGGCTCGACAACGTCCCGCGGCGGGTCAAGGAGGTCGAGGGCGACGGCGAGCTGCACGCCATGATGCTCGACATGAAGCGCACGTTCGACGAGATCGTCGAGGCGCACGCGGACAAGGAGCGGGCCGCCGCGATCCTCGGCAACCCCTTCTACCAGTCGCTCTCGGCGGGCTTCGCGGGCACGCAGGAGTACATGGCGATGGAGAAGCTGGGGCAGCTGCGCTCCCGCGACGAGTGGGACCTGATCGTCGTAGACACGCCGCCCTCGCGCTCGGCGCTGGACTTCCTGGACGCCCCCAAGCGCCTCGGCTCCTTCCTGGACGGGAAGTTGATCCGGCTGCTTATGGCGCCGGCGAAGGTGGGCGGCCGGGCCGGGATGAAGTTCCTGAACGTCGGCATGTCGATGATGACGGGGGCGCTGGGCAAGCTGCTCGGCGGGCCGCTGCTGCGTGACGTACAGACGTTCGTGGCGGCGATGGACACCATGTTCGGCGGGTTCCGTACGCGGGCGGATGCCACGTACCGGCTGTTGCAGGCGCCCGGCACGGCGTTCCTCGTGGTGGCGTCACCGGAGCGGGACGCGCTGCGGGAGGCCGCGTACTTCGTGGAGCGCCTGGCCGCCGACGACATGCCGCTGGCCGGTCTGGTGCTGAACCGCGTGCACGGCAGTGGCGCCGCTCAGTTGTCGGCCGAGCGGGCGCTGTCCGCCGCGGAAAATCTTGAGGAGAGCGGCATTGTGGATCAGGAGGGCGGGAAGGTTGGAGGTCGTAACTCCTCCGATAATCCCGCGACTTCGAGTCCCGCGCCCCCCGAGACCTCAGAACTTCCCGAGCCCACGGCCGACCCGTCCGCCGACACACTGCCTGATGCCGACGCATCGGCCGAAGCCGGCCCCTCGGCTGAAGCAGACCCGTCCGCTGAAGCCGCCCTGTCCGCTGATGCCGACCCGTCCGTCGAGCGGCTGACCGCGGGGTTGCTGCGGCTGCACGCCGAGCGCATGCAGCTGCTCGCGCGTGAACAGCGCACGCGAGACAGGTTCACCGCGCTCCACCCGGAGGTGGCCGTGGCCGAAGTTGCCGCGCTGCCGGGCGATGTGCACGACCTCGCGGGGCTCCGGGCCATCGGGGACCGGCTGGCAGGCTGACGCCGCGCCGACCGCGTACCCCTACGCATACCGCTTCTACGCATACCGTTTCGGTGGCGGGGCTAGCCCACCGCCGCGTAGCTCTCGTACGTCTCCTCGTCCTCCAAGTCCACGGGCAGCAGGCCCGCGCCGCGCTCGTACTCGGAACGCGCGGTCTCCAGGAGCCTGCGCCATGAGGTGACGGTGGGACGCCTGCGCAGCAGTGCGCGGCGCTCACGCTCCGTCATGCCACCCCACACGCCGAACTCGACGCGGTTGTCGAGCGCGTCGGCCAGGCACTCGGTCCGCACCGGGCATCCGGTGCACACCGCCTTGGCCCTGTTCTGCGCTGCTCCTTGAACGAACAGTTCATCTGGATCGGTAGTGCGGCAGGCCGCCTGCGCACTCCAGTCGGTTACCCAGCCCATACCGGCGCCGTCCTCTCCCGAATCGAGGCTCCCCCACGGCGGCAGCGGCATATTCACCGCCGCCAGTTGAGGACGTTACGGAAGGTGGGCACAGCGCAACACCCCCTTCGGGCCCAATCTTGAATGGCCCGAACGGACTATGCGTAAGCGGCAGATCACCCGACGGAGTGAGCTGGCGACATGCGTGAGGAACCCGGCAAAGCGGGACGTTTCAGTTGAGTCACAACGGACGCCCGGCGCCACATAAGGCTAATTCGGACATGAATCCGTCGGATTCGGGAGCGACGGAGGGTTTGTTGCTGCACCCCACAGCTGTGACAGTTGAGAGCAGCTTAGGCCAAGGCATTAAGGCCTGTCCGGAGAATCAGAACGTAGGCTGCCCTCATGGGAAAGAAGCGCTCGGGTGGTGGTCTGTCACCGGCTCAGCAGGCCGCGAAGTTCCTAGGGGTCAGCGTACTGGCGGGTGCCGTGCTGGCCGGGATCGCGCTGCCCGCGGCCGGCGCGCTGGGTCTGGCGGCCAAGGGGTCGGTCGAGGGGTTCGACGAGATCCCCGCCAATCTGAAGCAGCCGCCGCTCAGCCAGCGCACCAGCATCCTGGACAACAAGGGCGGTCAGATCGCCACGGTCTACTCGCGTGACCGCACGGTCGTCCCGCTCAAGGACATCTCGCCGTACATGCAGAAGGCGATCGTCGCGATCGAGGACGCCCGCTTCTACGAGCACGGCGCGGTCGACCTCAAGGGCATCCTGCGCGCGCTCAACCAGAACGCGCAGAGCGGCGGCGTCTCGCAGGGCGCGTCGACGCTCACGCAGCAGTACGTGAAGAACGTCTTCGTCGAGGAGGCGGGCGACGACCCGACGAAGGTCGCCGAGGCCACGCAGCAGACCCTCGGCCGCAAGATCCGCGAGCTGAAGTACGCGATTCAGGTCGAGGACAAGCTGGGCAAGAAGCGCATCCTCAAGAACTACCTGAACATCACCTACTTCGGTCAGCAGGCCTACGGCATCGAGGCCGCCTCCCAGCGCTACTTCTCCAAGCCCGCCAAGGAGCTGAAGCTCCAGGAGGCCGCCCTCCTCGCCGGCATCGTGCAGTCGCCGAGCCGGTACGACCCGGTCAACGACGCGACGGAGGCCACCCAGCGGCGCAACGTCGTACTCCAGCGCATGGCCGACACGCACGACATCTCGCAGCAGGAGGCGGACGAGGCCAAGAAGACGGACCTCGGCCTGAAGGTGAGCCGGCCGAAGAACGGCTGCATCACCGCGGTCAGCGGCGCCGGCTTCTTCTGTGACTACGTACGCGAGGTCTTCCTCAACGACCCGGTCTTCGGCAAGACGAAGGAAGAGCGGGCCAAGGTCTGGAACCGCGGCGGCCTGAAGGTCCGTACGACGCTCGACCCGCAGGCGCAGGACTCGGTGCAGGCGTCGATCAAGGACCACGTGAACAAGACGGACGACGTGGCGACCGCCGCCACCCTCGTCGAGCCGGGCACGGGCAAGATCCTCGGCATGGGCCAGTCGCGGCCGTACGGCTTCCGCAAGGACGAGACCACGATCAACCTCTCCGTGGACGACTCCATGGGCGGCGGCGCGGGCTACCAGCCCGGTTCGACGTTCAAGCCGATCGTCGCGGCGGCCGCCCTGGAGGGCGGCAAGTCGGCCGGGCAGAAGTATTCGTCCCCGTACGAGATGCCGTATCCGGACCGCGTCTCGGCCTGTGACGGCAAGACCTGGGTGAACACCAACAACGAGAAGCTGACCAACGAGAACGAGTCCGAGGTCGGCCCGTACGGCATGCGGGAAGCGACCGCGAAGTCGGTCAACACCTACTACGTGCAGCTGATCGGCGACGTCGGCATCTGCCCGGTGACGAAGCTGGCCGCCAAGATGGGCGTCGAGCGGGCCGACGGCAAGGAGATGGCCCAGGCGCCGTCGATCGCGCTCGGCACGCAGGAGATGTCGCCGCTGACGATGGCGAGCGCGTACGCGACGTTCGCCTCGCGCGGCACGTACTGCTCCCCGGTCGCCATCGATTCGATCACCACGCTCGCGGGCAAGTCACTGCCGGTGCCGAAGTCGACGTGCTCGCGCGCGATGTCGGAGAAGACCGCGGACACGATCAACACCCTTCTGAAGGGCGTGGTCGAGGACGGTACGGGTCAGAAGGCGGGCCTCGGCTCCCGGCCGAGCGCGGGCAAGACCGGTACGACGGACTTCCGGTACGCCGCCTGGTTCGTCGGCTACACCCCGAACATGTCGGGCGCGGTCTGGGTCGGCGACCCGCAGCACAAGCGTCAGATGGTCAAGATCACCATCGGCGGCGTCCCGTACGACAAGGTCTTCGGCGGCGAGGTGCCGGGTCCGATCTGGCGCGACGCGATGAGCGGCGCCCTGGCGGGCAAGCCGGCGCCCGGCTTCAACTCCGTGCACCTCCCCGGCGGAGGGAAGGGCCACGACCGGAGCGACGAGGGTGACGGGAGCGACGGCGGCGGGGACGACGACAGCGACGGTGGTGGCGGCAGTGACGGCGGCGGCCATCACGATGACGACAAGCCGGGCGGCCCCGGGGGTGGCGGCGGTGACGGTGGCGGTGGCAACCCGTGGCCGGACATCTCCATCCCGCCGGACATGCTGGGCGGCCTCGGCAACGGCGGGGGCCACGGCAACGGTGGCGGGAACGGCGGCGGGAACGGCGGGGGCTGGGGCCGGTAGTCCCGTCTCGGCACGCGCGTGAGGGCGCCCCCTGGCTTCAGGGGGCGCCCTCATCGTCGTACGAAGGGGGTACTTGATCGTCGTACGAAGGGGGTACTTGCGGCTCGCGAGGCCTCAGCCCGCGAGGAGCCTCAGCCCGCGAGGAGCTTCTTGACCGTGGCGGCGACGCGGCCGCCCTCGGCCAGACCCGCGACCTTGGGGTTCACGATCTTCATGACCTGGCCCATGGCGCGCGGGCCCTCGGCGCCGGCGGCCCTGGCCTCCTCGACGGCCTGGGTGACGATCTCCCGCAGCTCGTCGTCGGAGAGCTGCTTCGGGAGGTACTCGGCGAGGATCTCGCCCTCCGCCTTCTCCTTCTCCGCCTGCTCGGTGCGCCCGGCCTGACCGAAGGCCTCGGCGGCCTCACGGCGCTTCTTCGCCTCGCGGGCGATCACCTTCTGCACGTCGTCGTCGGAGAGTTCGCGCGCCTCCGTGCCCGCGACCTCCTCCTTCGTGATGGCGGTGAGGGTCAGCCGGAGCGTCGAGGAGCGCAGCTCGTCACGCCCCCGGATCGCGGCGGTGAGGTCTTCCTGGAGCTTCGACTTGAGCGTGGTCATGGGTTGATTGTGGCAGGTGCGGCCGGTTTCCTGCCCACCGATTTACCCCGGAAGGCGGGGAGGTTGACCCCGAGGCCCCTCCCCTTCGCCGGGTCGGTCGGCCGCCCGCTTTGGCCTCGGCGCCCTCCCGATCCGGGCCGGACCGCGTCTGACACGATGGGAAGATGCGCGCGCGATACGCAGTACCCCTGGGCATCACGGCGACGGCCGCGGCCGGTCTCGCCTACTCGGTGGGCTTCGAAGCCCGTTCCTTCCGGCTGCGGCGGGTCACGGTGCCCGTGCTGCCGGCGGGGATGCGTCCCCTGCGGGTCCTCCAGGTCTCCGACATCCACATGGTGTCCGGGCAGCGCAAGAAGCAGCGGTGGCTGCGCTCGCTGGCGGGCCTGCGGCCCGACTTCGTGATCAACACGGGCGACAACCTGTCCGACCCCGAGGGCGTCCCGGAGACGCTGGACGCCCTCGGTCCGCTGATGGAGTTCCCCGGGGCGTACGTCTTCGGCTCGAACGACTACTACGGACCGAAGCCGCGCAACCCCGCGCGCTACCTTGTCGAGAAGGTCCAGGGCAAGCACGGCCTGAACGGCAACGCACCCGCCGTCGGCGTCATCCACAACCCCTGGGAAGGCCTGCGCGACGGCTTCGACGAGGCGGGCTGGGTAAACCTCACGAACACCCGCGGCTCCCTGAAGATCGAGGGCTACGAGATCGGCCTCACGGGCCTGGACGACCCGCACATCAAGCGCGACCGGTACGCGCGCGTGGCGGGCGGTCCGGAGGCCGGGCCCGACTTCTCGATGGGCGTCGTGCATGCCCCGTACCTGCGTTCCCTGGACGCCTTCACGGCCGACGGCTACCCGCTGATCCTCGCCGGCCACACCCATGGCGGACAGGTCTGCATCCCCTTCTACGGGGCTTTGGTCACCAACTGCGACCTCGACACGGACCGCGTGAAGGGCCTCTCGACGCACACGGCGGAGGGCCGGACGGCGTTCATGCACGTCTCGGCGGGCTGCGGCGCGAACCGCTATACGCCGATGCGGTTCGCGTGTCCGCCGGAGGCGACGTTGTTGACGTTGGTGCCGGGGGCGGCGAGGGTACCGGGGACGTCAGGGCGGGTGGCTTAAGCGGGGGTAGGCCGTTGAACGGGGGTAAGTCGTTGAGCGGGACGGTCATGAGCCGGGGCCGGGTCGTTGAGCGGGACGGTCATGAGCCGGGGCCGGGTCGTTAACCGGGACGGTCATGAGCCGGGGCCCCGCACAGCCCGCCCCCTTTAGGCCAATATGACCCCCTGCCCCCTACCGTGGGGGCATGATCGCTCCGACTCCTCCCCCGGGCACCTCAAGCGCTTCGGGCGTCCCCGTGGAGGCGGTCGTGCCACCCGTACGCCGCCCCCTCGTGGCCGTTCTCCGCATGCTGATCGCCCTCATCGCGGTGACCGGGATCGTGATCGACCTGGCCATCGGCAGCCCTCCGCGCGTCCTCAGCTACTTCACCGTCCAGAGCAACGCGCTGGTGGCGGTGGTTCTGGGCCTCTCCGCGTGGCGGGCGTGGCGGGGCCGCCGCCCTCTTCCGTCGTGGGTGACCGGCGGCACGCTGCTCTTCATCGCGATCACGGGCCTCGTCTACCACCTGGTCCTGGCGAACGCGTCGAGCGGCTTCTCGATGACAGAGGAAACGGCACCGCCATCCGGCTGGCACACCCTCTCCAACCAGCTCCTGCACACCGTGACGCCGATCGCCGTGGCCCTCGACTGGCTGCTGCTGACGAGGCCGGGCGGCCTGCGCCCGCGCCACGCGGCCCTGTGGCTGCTGTATCCCCTGGCGTACCTGGGCTTCGCCCTGACCCGGGGCGCCCTCCTGCCACCGGGCTCCCCGGCCCGCTACCCCTACCCGTTCCTGGACGTCGAGTCCCACGGCTATACGGGCGTCCTCGGCAACGCGCTCACCTTCGGCCTGGCCTTCTACGCACTGGCGCTGCTGACGGTGACCTTGGACCGCGTCCGCCCCTGGCCCCGGCCTCCCGAGAACCGGATTTCGCCTCAGGCCTCCGGTCCGCTAAAGTAATCGATGTCGCCACGGGCCTTGCAGCAATGCGGGTCGGTGGAGCAACGACATCGGGGTGTAGCGCAGCTTGGCAGCGCGCTTCGTTCGGGACGAAGAGGTCGTGGGTTCAAATCCCGCCACCCCGACAGTGAAGTACCAGGTCAGGGGCCTGATCCGCTTAGCGGGTCGGGCCCCTGACGGGTTTCTGTAGATCGTTTGGGAGAAATCTGGGAGAAGATCTTGGTCGGCTCCTCCCAGCGGCATCTGCTCTCTTCCCCTACGGTGAGGTGCCTAGCAGGGACCGCCGTATGCACGTTCGTGAATCGGCGGACCCGCAGGACCGGCGCGGTTGGGAACCGTGTCAACCAGGGGGGCCAGTGGAACCGAGAAGTGCAGCAGCAGTGGGAAGGGACTTCCCGTACACCGCGCGTACCACCTGCTATATCGAGGTTCATGAGGACGGCAGAGTCACTCATGGCGACGATCGGGCCGCGTACGAGCGCGCCGTCGCCGGAAAGTCGCGGCTGTTCGCCGTCTGGCCCGGCGAGTGGTCGAGCCACCTCTTCGTGATCGACGACCTCGACGAGTACGCCAAAGCTCATGGGATCAAGCACGACCAGAACCGGACCGGACTGGAGGAACACGTTCACGACGTGGAGTGGACCGAGGCAACGGGCCGCGACCTCAATCCCCGGAGTCCGTACATCAGCATCCGGCTCAACCTGACGTGCGGATGCGAGATCCGCGACTTGAGCACCTTCGCGAGCCAGATACGGGAGCAGCAGGGGTGGGCCATCGCGACCAGCGTTGGGTGGGGCAGCAGCAGTAGCCCCGAAGGCACGTCTTACTCCCTGCGCGTGCGACGGAAGAGTCTGGGCATCTGAACGCCTGCAGCAAGCGCAGCATCCTTCCCAAAAGCCGTCCACGCGCCTCAGCCCTACGGCAGGCTGAGCGCAAGGAGGGCACATATGGGACGGGCATCTCGAAAGAAGCGTGAGCAGCGTTCAGCAGGACAACGCAGGCAGGCACGGGTGGCTGCGCCACCGCCTACAGATCCGCGCGCCGAAGGCGAAGCCGCTCTGGAGCGGTTGATGCGCACGAACTCCCCGGGCAAGGTCAGCCTGGCAGGAGCGTACGCGTTCGGGTACGGAGCTCTGGGAATGGCGCAGCTGGAGGGGGATGACCAACCTTGGTTCCATGACATCGACCCCCTGGATGCCCTGTTCTTAGGCACCGCGTGGCCGCAGAAGTTCAGGGACGAGTTCGAGTTCGCCAACGCACGTGACGGATGGCTCCGGATTCTTCATGGCACCGTGCACTGGAAGGGCATCGAGAGCTTCGTCCGCGAGGTCGTTGCTGCAAGCGAGGAATACGAACTCCCCGTGGATGAAGGGGAGTTGATGCTGAGGCTCACCGGCCGGTTGGAGCCGCTTGGCCTCGACCAGCGCAAGTTGCCCGCCAACTGCCTGCCAGGGTCAGCACTGGTCGGGACGCGGCCGATCGAAGGACCTCCCTCCGACCAGGTGCTGCCGGAACCTCCGGCCGACGCAAACGAGAGGATCGCTCGTTTCTGGGAGGGCACTCAGATCGAGCTCGCTCACGACGGAACGCCCCTTGACGCACTGCGGCATGGGGTCTACCTGCTCACCCAAATGGGCCTGCGCCTCGACGATGACCCGATGGCACTCCTCCCCGCCCTCTATCTCGCCCTGGTGGCAAAGGACGGTGAAGAGATCAGCGATGCGGGGAGGCGAGCAGTGGCCTGGGCGTACGCGCTGCCTCCGGGATCTTCGCTGATTCCGGTCACTGACATCCTTCTCTTGGGACCTGCTCATGGCCTGAGCACAGACGAGATACTCGCTCGGCTCTTCGCCCTCCCCAACCTCGGGGAGCCCGTCAGCAGCACGGACAGGCGATGGACCAGCTCCCCTGGGTGCGCGCTGATCAATCTCGCTTTCGAGCGGGGCTTCTCCCAGGTCGTCACTCGCAACGGCAAGGTCGTTCGCATCGACGACACCGCGGTTGCCTCCTTCAAGGCGCAGCTCCGTCGGTTCGAGGAGAAATTCGGCCGGCCTCCCGGCCCTGACGACCCCGTGTTCTTCGATCCCGACGCGGAAACACCCCAACTACCTTCCCTGCGCAGCGTCGAAACCCAGGGCGTCGAGCTGCTGGAGACCATCGGCCTGTCCGCGGCTTGGATCTTTGCCTACCGCGAGACCAAGGGGCTGCTGCCGCGCCTTGACGGCACGTTTCTGACGGAGCGCGATGCCGCTGAGTGGGAGGAAGCGGTCGCTCGCTACACGGAACAGGCCGACGGTGAGGTCCCCGATTTCGAGGACAACATGGAGATCCTTCGGACCAACTTCCTGGCCAGGGAAGTGATGACGGCGGCTCAGGATCCCGAGCACGGCCGCGAGCTCGTCGCCATCTTGGACGGTAGAAGTGGAGGGGAACTGCTCGGCTCTTTCCTCGACCGCATGACCCCCTCGCTGGAGGAGCTCGTACAGGAGGACCCATCGCTCTTGGACTCCGCTGCCGAATTCGCCCGGGCCTGGGGTGGCGCAACGCTGCAGAACCGGGTGTCCGTCCTCGCCAGTGCGCCCTCTGATCTCGACCGGAAGGACACCGCGGCCGTACTCGCCGTCGCTGCGGCGTTCTTTGCCAGGCATACCGCGACAGAGTCGGACTGAGTTGCTGAGTCAGGGGCCCGAACCATAGGTGGATCGGGCCCCTGACTGATTGAGGTGATCTTCCGGCGTCAATGACCCACCACTGCCCTCAAACCCGTCGCTGGCCGCGAAGTCGGTCTCTACAACGGCCCACGAGCAGCTACGGGTGAAGCCCTCGAGACCACGGGACACACCTCACTGCGCCGCCCCCTCGGGTTCGTCCGCCGCGGACGGGTGGACATACCTGCCCTCGTTGAACGGAGTGAACCACGCCTTGAACGCCATCGGTGCGACGCCGAGAGCCGCTCCGACGGTGCTCTCGTCGATGCCGTCCATGGAGTCGTCGTAGAGCCACTCGTGGTCCATGTCCTCGTAGACGTTGTTGGCAAACGAGTCGAGCGCGGCCGAGACGCCGTCGTCGAGCAGCCCGAAAGTCTCCAGGGTCACGTTCGTCTCATTCAGCAGCAGCTTCAGCGCGAGTTCCTCAGCGACGCAGCTCAGCTGCTGGAAGCTGCCATCCGTGAAGCGGGTAGTCATGGCGATCACCGTCACCAGGAAGCGACGGGCGAAACGAGCGTCGTACTGGAGGGCGTATCGCTCGGGAAGATCCTCGAAGTGCCACAGGGGACCATCGCATTCCGCAGCGGTGGTGTCCTCCTCCGTCAGGGTCTGCACGTCTTGGAACAGCTCGTCCACCAAGATGTCCGTCGCGTACACCAAGGCACCGGCAGCGAGTTTGGCGTCCTCCGGCGAGACGGCGAACTCGATGTCACCGTCTTCGTCTTCGTCGTCTTCGTCGTCCGGGACGCCGAACATCACGGGCGGGAAAGAGCGCAGCTCGTCTGCCAGTGCCAGCATCTGACTGCGTACTGCCTCAGCTTTCGCCTCGGCGTCATAGCCGTCGCTGTCGTCCTCGGCCGTGGGCCGCTCGGCATGCCGGGCCTTACGGTCAGCCGGATCATCGGGCGGGGCATCGGGACCGTCGGCGGCGGCGAGACTCTCCTGGGCGAGTTCCGGGTGCAGTTCGACCTCGCATCGGTCGATCTGCCAGTCAGCCAACAGCTCGGACCGTTCCAGCAGTTCACCCACGACCGAGCGCACCGCCTCCTCGGCGAATTCCAGGGCCGGCGCATCCACGAACACTTTCAGCAGCGCTCCACCCGGGTAGACGGCCACGATGCTGTCGAGGAGATCGACTTCCATGCCGTCGGGTCCCTCGATGGCCTCAACCGAGTCGAAGCCGTCCCCGATGAGCGCCACGGCGCCAGCTCGCTGAAGTGGGTCCATCTCCGGAGTGCCCTCCGAGATGTGGGCGTCCACGGTTACTACGTATGTCACGCATCCGATCCTGGCAGGGAAATGCCAGGCGACGGGGAGGAATCCGCTCAATCACGAGCACTACGGATCGAGCCAGGCAGTCGGCCCGGCTGATGTAGGCAACGTGCATTCGGCTTCTCGCTTCGCGTGGGAGTACGACTTCAAGGTTCCCGAATCGGCGCAGGACACGAAGGGGCAGGAATGATCTCGGTGCAGACATGGGCGGATGCCCGACTTCTGTGGGACTACCACCGCATGCGCCACGGCCCCCGCCCCTGCTCCGGTGCCGTCGGTCTGGGCAGCCACGATCTAGGCGTGGCTGACGTGACGGTTGTGCTGTACCCCCAGGCCATGGCGTCGGGCATCGTGTGCACCGGGGCCACGAGCCCTACGACCCGAGCACGGATGCCCCGCGGAGAGGCTGTGGCACTTCAGCCACCCCGTGACCCCCGAGAAGACCTTGCACTCAAAGTGACACAGCCAATACGCTCCGTCCGGGCGACTTGTTCGAGATCCCGCATTGTGGGGGGGACCGCTTCTCCTCCGCCAGGCTTGCCGTAGGCGGAACTGAGCAGCAGTCTCCCTGGCCGTGCTCCCTCAGCTCAGTGTTCCTTCTCGCTGCCGGGCCGGACAATGTGTGGTCCGGACTGCACCAGACGTCTCGGAGTACTGCTCCGCAGACCGACACGGGTGGAGGTCAGCGGCACAATGTCCGCGCTCTCGCTCTGCCTGGCGTGCCCGCGTCATGCAGCCAGAACGCCGACAGCCGGTGCCACAGGCATCGGCGTACCCGCCGGAGCGCCTCCCCGTGCCCCTCGACGACACCCTCACCATCTCGATCGACCTCGACCAGGACGAAGTCACCTTGGTCGTAGGCATTCTCCAGCGTGCGGCCGACGAGTGTCGTGCCGCCGCCCCGTCTGACGTAACTGCGGACCAGTACACCGGTATCACCCTGGGCCAGCTGACCGCGCGTTGGACGGACATCGCGGAGCGCGAACTGCACTGCGCCGTCGTGAATTTGCACGGCGAGCGATTGTTCACGGTCCCGCTGACCGCCGAAGGCTGGTATCAGGTCCGGGCGGCACTCAGTGCCTGCGTCGCCCAGCTCTCCGGTGAACTGGACGACAGCGTCCCGGCCGACACCCCGGTCCGAGAGCGGATGTATCGCGCCCTGCATCTGGCGCACAAGATCGCGGAGGCAACGAATGACCGATGAGGCCAACGCGGAACCCCGTCAAGACGGAACCGGATGGCAGCCCGAACCCTACGTTTTGCCGCGCATCACCGCCGTCGACAAGCTCGCCGACGCGCTGTTCGGAAAAGGTCTGAGCGAGGAGGCGGCCGAATCGCTGGCCAGGGCGGCCGTTCAGCCGGAAGACATGCGGCGAAAACTGGCGGATGTCAACAACCTGCGTGTGCAGGGTGGCACGATACACATCGTCGAAACCCGCCTGTGGTCAGCGGCGGTGGTCCCGCACCCGGCCAACCCCCGCGAGTACGGCCGCCGGAGCTACGCCCTGGGGGGTGCATCGGCCGCCCTGCGGATCCTCCCGATGCCGGAGCCGGCCCCTGGGGGCGGTCCGGAGTTGCAGATCCGGGTGCCTCATCCCAACGACCTTGCGCATCGCCTGGATGACGCCAAGGCGCGGCTCGTCAAGGAGAACCCTCTCGACAACGACATCGCGGCCGAAGGGGTACTCCAGCCCTTGATGGTTGTCCCCATGATGGTCTGTTACGACAACTCGCCAAACAGGCCGCCCACGCTGCTGATCACAGCGGACGGTTCGAGCCGGATCAGCGCAGTCCACCAGTTGCTTGGCTACCGCCCTTCGCTGCTCGCGTACGAGTTGGCAGACAACACCCGGAAGTTCCGGCAGGAGATCAATCGATGGATCCGGCTGGTCCAGAAGCAGGGATGGGACTCGCTGAGTGCGGCAGATCAAGGCAAGTTGCGTGCATTGACCGTGCCTGCCCGGGTGGTGGTGGGTTTTGTGCCCGACGCCCGGGCCGGTGTCCGCTTCCACACCGCCGTACGCAACTTCATCGGCCTTACCCACATTCGGCCGCCAAGGCCGTACGCGTCTGCCGTCGAGAGCGAGGCGAAGGGGGACGCGGTCCTCGACTCGCTTGCCGAGCCCACCCGTAGCCGAAACGCGCGGATCACGTCACAGGAAAAGCGCTGGTTCGCAGGCGTAATCACCGAGCAGGAGGCTGCCGAGGAGGGCTTCAGCCCGCACCAGGACGTACGCGCTGCAGAAATCATCCGGACCGTACTCGGTGGTGGGACCGGCACCGCGCGGCGGGTCAATGAGGGAATCCGCTCACTGACCGCGCAGCAACGGCCCAAACGTGAGGACCGTGTCGACATCGCCGTTGAGCTGATCCTCCGCCCCGTCCGCACGGCCAAGAACGACGTCCCTCCGTACGTCCGTCCCCGGCGCGCCGTGCTCCAGCGCGCCTACCGTCTTCCTGAGATTGAGGAGCTGCCCGCCGACGCTCTGCTGGAGGGAGCGCCCGACGGTGGCCGATCACTGGAGGAGCTACGCGACGCCGCGCTGAAGGAAGCTGCGGAAGGACTCGGCGCGGGCGGCAGGCTGGGCGTGGCTCAGACGGAACTTGCAGTCAAGGCCACCTTCTACATGGTCACCGCCGACACCATGGCGCTCCAGACCGAAGGCTCCGGCGCGGCACGAGCCGAGGACAGCCGCAGCGCGGTCGGGGTGCTGCGGGCGATGCTCTCTCGGCAGCGTGGGGTGATCCAGGCGTATGAGGTCGTCCGCGCGGGTCGGCTGGGCAGGCCGCTGCACGAGGTTGACGAGGACGGCGCACCGATCTACACGGACGGTGGTGGGTACCGTGAGCTGACGGATGCGTTGGTCCGCCACACGTACAACGGCGAGGCACTGACCGAGGCGGTCGTAGGACTTCCCGCGGCACGAGCGCATTGGGCAACAGTGACCAAGAGCGTGGACAACCTGCGCCAGGCTGTGAGTGCCATGAAGTCCGTTCCTGCCTACGAGGGCGGCGGCAGCCTGATCAAGAGGGAGGGATGGGACCCCCCGGAGATCGAGAAGGCCCGCCGCTACCTCGATAAGGTCAGCCGCACGCTGGCGGACTGGGCGGACTGGTATAACGCACAGAACGACGAGGAGCGCCAAAGCGCCGACGTGGATGCCATGGACGCCCTCGATGTGTAGAAGGGGATACGAGTTCCACCCGTCAACCTTCTGTCTGTCGGTTCACACTCCCCAGCCAAAGCACGTCACGCGCTCGGGTCATGGCCACGAAGAGCTGGCTGCGGGCCAGCTCTTCGCGCCCGCGTTCAGGCTCCGAGGCTTCCGCTTCGGGTTGTGTGCGGAAGCCGTTCGCCAAGGCCGCGTCGTGCTCCGGGAGGTAGACGCGCTTGAACTCCAAGCCCTTGGCCCGGCGGTAGCTGCCGAGTTTGACGGCGTCGACGGGGCGGCCGTCGTAGTGCTCCAGCAGGCATACGGGGATGCCGGACCGTTCGAGGAACCGCTGGTAGTGGCCGATGGCGCGCATGGACGGGCACAGCACGGCGGTGTCGGGGCGCTCTCCGGGCGGCAGTGGTGTACGGGTTCGACCTGATCCGGGGGTTTCCTCAGCGTCGGGATGACGCCCGCCAAGAGAACCCACCGGCTGATCCCTCAAGACGGCCCATCTCGGGGAACCTCAGATCCTGCCAGCAAACATCACGAAGCAGGCTGTATTGCTGCCAGACTGATCGCATGCAGGACAACTATTTCTCGCTCACCCGCGTCCGGCTAAAGCACTATCGGAGCATCGCGGCAGCCAACGTCGAGTTGGGCAGACTGCTGTTGCTTGTCGGACCGAACGGGTCTGGGAAGAGCAACTTCCTCGACGCTTTGCGGCTGCTCTCCGAGTCTCTGCAGACGTCTCTCGACCAGGCTCTGCGGAGTCGTGGAGGCGTGGCGGAAGTACGCAGGAGGTCAACTGGCCACCCGACTCACTTCTCGATCGACCTGCAGTTCAGGGGGCCGGAGTACCAGGGCGAGTACGGCTTCGAGGTTGCCGCAGTGAGAGGCGGTGGCTTCCGGATCTCGCGCGAGTACTGCGGCGTCTGGTACGACGCGCGACGAGAGGAAGGCTCCAAGTACGCCGATGCTGGTTTCCGCATCGAGAACGGCGAGCTGGCAGGCAAGACCGAACCTGTGATGCCTCCCGTGAGCGAGCAGCGACTGTATCTGGTGGCCGCCGCCGGCCTTGACGCATTCCGACCTGTCTACGACGGTCTCTCCGGTATCAGTGTCTTCAGCCTCAACCCGGACGTAATACGCCAACCTCAGACACCCGACTCGGGAGAGTTCCTGCATCGTGATGGCTCCAACATCGCCAGCGTCCTGCATCGTCTGCAGCGCAGTGCCCGCGGCCGGGAAGACAAGAGCCGGATTGAGAGCTACCTACAGCTGATCGTGCCTGGCATGCACGGCGTGGCCCGCTCCGACCTGGGAAACTGGGAAACTCTGGAGTTCGCCCAGGACGTACCGGGTGCCAAGAACCCTTGGCGCTTTCAGGCACAGTCTGTCTCCGACGGCACGCTGCGCGCGCTTGGCGTACTGGTCTCGCTCTTCGCCGGCACGGGCAGCACTCTCAGCACGGTTGGTATCGAGGAACCAGAAAGCGCCCTGCATCCTGCGGCAGCAGGCGTGCTTCTCGACGCGTTGCGGGATGCCAGCGAACGCCGCCAGGTCATCGTCACCAGCCACAGTCCTGACCTTCTCGACCGCCACGACTTCGATCTCTCCGAGTTGCGCGCCGTGCGCTCCATTGCTGGCGAGACCAAGATCGGTGAGCTGGATGAAGCAGGAGTCCTCGCTCTACGCGAGCAGCTCTACACCCCCGGCGAGCTCCTTCGGAACGACCAGCTCCTTCCCGCAATCACTGCGGAATCGCAGTCGGGGGTGCGCCGATGACGCTACCCCCTGTCGTGGCCCCGATCGTGGAGGGTCACGGCGAGGTCCAGGCGGTGCGTGAACTCATCACCCGCATCGCTGCCGAGTTCTGCGGGACTTGGACAGATGTCGCACCAGCATTTCGTCTCGACTCTGGCAAGATGCGCAGACCCGACGAACTGGCCAAAGCTGTACGTGTCCAGGCTGAGCGTGTCAAAGGGCCTGGCGGTGTCCTCGTGCTACGGGACGGCGATGACAGCGACATCCAGTGCCCAGTCGAGCTTGCACGTCAACTGGCCCCAGAACCTAACCTGGTTCCGGTCCCCGTTGAGATCGTGATCGCCCGTCATGAATACGAAGCCTGGTTCCTCGCCGCAGCAGACTCGCTCCGCAGCCACCCAGCAGTCCACAACAACGCATCCGCACCAGCAGATCCCGAAGCCAGGCGGGGCGCTAAGAGCCAGCTCGAATCCATGATGTGCGAGTCCTACAAGGAGACCCTCCACCAGGCGAAGTTCTCCGCACTGATCGACTTACATGCCGCGAAGGAGAAGAGCAGATCCTTCCGGAGAATGGTCCACGCGGTTGAGGGTCTACTCAGGAAGGCCCCCCGGTGATGTCCATTCAGGGAGCCGTTTGGGAGCCGACCTGCTTCCCGAAGCCACTCGAACCCAGCTCAAACCACCCACGTCTGGTCGCATGACCAGCACAAACACCAACTTCGCCGGTGGCGATCCTCGCCGAACCTCATTCGGGACGAAGAGGTCGTGGGTTCAAATCCCGCCACCCCGACAGAGAAACACCAGGTCAAGGGCCTGAACCTCAGTGAGGATCAGGCCCTTCCTGCGTCTCCGGTGATCGTTTGGGAGAAATATGGAAGAAGATCTTGGTCGGCCTCTCCCAACAGACGATCGCCCGGCAGGAGCGGCACGCCGCCCGCGTGTCCGCTCGCACCTGCGCTTTCGCGAACTCCAGTCGCCCACTCGACCCGAGGACAGCCTGTGGACCACGGCTTCGGCAGCAGCAACGACGCCGACAACAGCACCACTGAGCACGCGGGGCGCCCCTGCGCGGTCTGCGGCACAGTGATGGAGTACTGGCGCCCGCGCAGCCAGAAGTACTGCTCCGATCCCTGCCGTACCTCGGCCGCCAAGAAGCAGCGGGCCGAACGACCGAAGGACGCGCCGAAGGTACGGCGCCCGCAGCAGACGCTCACGCCAGGGACGCCGCCGGTGCCCGACCTCTCCAGGACCCGCGAGGTTCGCGGTGATCCTCATTGGAACCCGATCCTCGCGGCTGCCGAACGTGCCAACGGCGGCGAACCTTGCCGGATCTGCGGCGAGCCCGTTCCAAGGAGCGCGCACTGGGAGCACCGTGACCGGCACGTCTGCTCTGGTCGGTGCAACACCACGCTCAAGCGGCGTACGAAGGCGCGGATCGAACGGGGTGAGATCGACGTGGCCGCCATCCCGGATCGTGGTGACCGATCCTCCGCCGATGCCGACCAGCGCGCTCGGTTCGGGGCAGCAAGGGAGCCGCAGATCTTCCGCACCAGGACCGCCGACGGTGACTTCCCCTACGAGTTCTACGGGTTGAGCCCCATCGAGGGCGATGTCATCGAGCGGCACAGCTCCGTCACGACGTACGCCACCGCCACCTCCCTGGGCGCCGACGAGCTCGTCGCCTTGGTGCAGGCCAACTCCGAGCCCGATGCAGAGCCGATGGTCGCGATCCACCAGCAGACCGGAGCACTCCTCGCCTACACGGACCGAGTCCTGTGGTGGACCAAAGTGCCCGGCCAGGAACACCCCCTCGTCCAGCAGACGTCGTTCGAGGGGGACGACGGGCGGCAGTGGCACTGGCAGAACGAGATCTTCCGTGACGTGGACGAGAGCGGGAAGACCTACGACTGGGAAGCCTGGGTCTGCGTCGCAGAACCGACGCCCACGCTCTGGACCCCGGCCTACACCGCCCGCTCCGAGAAGCAGCGGCGCTCCACTCGGGCCCGCAACAGCTACCAGGCCCGCATGCGCGGCTACGGCGCTCTCAACGCCGACGCTGACCAGGTGGACCCGTTCGACATCTACGAACGCGACCAATGGGTCTGCCAGTTGTGTCATCGCGCGATGAACCCCGCCGTTGAGTGGCCCGACCCGTGGTCCGCCACCCTCGACCACATCAAGCCTGTCGCGGAGAGCGGCGCGCACACAGCCGGGAACCTGCAGGCAGCCCATTGGATCTGCAACATCCGCAAGGGAGACGCCTGGGGACCTGGCGAGGCCCAGCCCTCCTAAAGAGGAGGGCTGGGCCCGAAGCGTCAACCGCCGGTCTGCAGAAGTCTGTCCAGCGCAGATACCGGGGAACGCGGGTGTAGCGCACGCCTGGCCGCGAGTGCCGCCTCCCACTGCTCGGTCAGGCCAATCATGAGGCGCCGACGCATGCCGGGCGTGACGTGGGCGTAGCGCGCAGAGACCGAGCCGTCGATGTGGCCCATGCGTTCGTCCATGAGGACCTTCTCGGTGCCGAGGTCCTCCATCATCGTCCGGTGAGTGTGGCGAAGCCCGTGCGGTGTGAGGCCCTTGGCGATCGGAAGCCAGCAGGTGTCCGCCCGAGCGGCTGCCCCTCGGCCTCGGGCCGGGACACCAGGCCACGGCTCGCCGAGGATCGGCACCGGGCGGGCCTCCTGTGGCGCCTTCTTCGGGTACCAGCCGGAGACCGCCGGGGTGAACAGCCAGGTGGCGAAGCCGTTTCGGCGCCAGTGGGCCGCGTGCTCCGACGTGGTGCCGCCCCGTACGAACCCGAGCTCTGTGATGGCGAGTTCGACGCGCATGCGGGTGTCCTCGCGCACGCGGTCGGAGTGGTTGAGGACGTTCGAGACCGTGCCCGTGGAGACTCCGGCACGGCGCGCGACGTCGACGAGCTTCGCCCCCTGATGGCCGCCAGTGCGTGCCGCGCCCTGGCCTCGGAAGACGTACGTCCTGCCGTGGCAGGGGCAGGGGGTCGGCTTCCTACGGGCGATGTGGTCGAAGACCAAGGCGGACAGCCAGTCCGGCGAGTCGATGTCGCGGTAGCTGTCGTCCTTGGGCGGGCAACGCACCAGCTCGCCGGTGTCCAGCTCGTACAGCTGCCATTCGACCCGGAAGGCATTCGGCCGGACGAACTCCGTTTCCAGGCCGACGATTTCGCCCCAGCGCTTACCGGTGTAGCCCTTGAGGACCGTGGCAACGAACTCGTCGTCGCGGCCTGAGAGCAGGGCCGCCCGCTCGGCGGTGAGCAGGATACCGAGCGCGTCAGTGACGACCTTCTCCGGGCCGCGGTCGCGCGAGCGGCCGGCGCGCTTGCCCCGCCCGCGCCGCCTGGCCGCCGGGTTCGACGTGAGCAGGCCCTCGTCGATCGCGTCCTCGAAGATCAGGTGGAGCGTGGAGCGCCAGGTCTTGACGCTGGAAGTCGCGTAGGCGGCCTTCTCCTTCTTCTCCCAGGCATCGACGTCCGTACGCAGGATGCCGGCGAGCGCCTTGTCCTCGAAGTCGGGGAGCAGGTGCTCCTCGATGTGGCGCTTGTAGTTCTGCATCGTCGAGGCGGCCAGGTCCTGGGCGGCGTACCAACGGCTCGCGTACGCGCCGAAGGTCTCCTGACCGAGGCCCGGGTCGCGCCACTGGCCACGGCGAACGGTCACCTCTTCGGCGTCTGCGGCCTGCTTGGCCTCGCGCTTGGTGGCGAACTTGACCACGGCGCCCGTGGAATCGGCGACGGTGCCGTACTTGCCGTCCTCGATCTTGTAGCGGCCGCGCCAGTAGCCGCTGCGCTTCTCGGCGTACCCCACAGATTTCCCTCCCTTCTGTCGTGTGGGGTGCGTTAAGCAGCGGTTCCGTACTGGGACTTGGCCATTCGGCGCGGCGGCCGGGCCTGGAGCCGGACGGTGGGCACAGCCGCTTCAGATCGCTGCCGAGCGGGAGGCTTGCGAGTCGGCGCAGCAGCAACGCCAAGGCGCTGCGGCTTCACGGCCGGACGCTCTTCGTGCATGCGGATGATCTCGGCGAGATGCTCGTCCGAGAAGCGGTACGCACGGCCAACGCGGGTGAACGGGATGAGCCGGCGGCGGGCGCGGTCCTTGACCCACCAGGCGGAGCAGCCGAGGACGGCGGCAACTTCCTCGGGGACATGGAGGCGCGGCAGGCCGACCTCAGCGTGCGGAGTCGGTGCGGAGGCAGGGGTTATCGCGGGTTCGCGCAAGGGGTGAGTCCTCTTCTGGCAGGCATGAGGCGCGGCAACGCCGACCCGCCGGTCGATCGCTAGGGATGGAGATGAGCTGCCCGTCCTGGGGGTTTGCGGCCCAGGACGGGAGTGGGCGCCGGAGGCTACGCCTCGTCGGCGGGGTGGGCGTCGCCGTCACCGGGCGGAGGGCCATGCATCTTCAGCATGGTCTTGCTGGCCTCCTCCGCCATGGCGCTCTGGACCATGAGGTCGGCTTCCTCGCGGATGTCGGGGTGCTCGGCGAGGTAGGCGTCAAGAGCGTCGCGCGCCTCCGTGAAGGCCATGTTGGCTCTCTGCGTCGCGCGGAACGCGTCCACGACCTCGTCGATGAGCTCCATGGCGCGGGCCTTGGCCGCCAGCTGCGGTGGCCCGACGAGGTTGCGCAGGTCGATGCCGAAGACCTCGGCGAAGCCGATGGCGTCGTCGAGGTTGATGCGGCGCTTCCCGTTTTCGATCCGCCAGACCGCGGACGGGTTCATCTCGAAGCCGGCCTCGTTGAGCCGGTCGGACAGGGCATTGGTGCTCCAGCCGCGCGCCTCACGCTCCACCCTGATGCGGGTCGCGACATTGGCCTCGCCGCTGAGCAGGACGCCCTCGGACGGTTCTTCCTCCGCCACCGGCACCTCCTTCCGTTCGTAGCGATGCACTGCGGTTTGCAGCACAGCCTAAACAGTAGCATTCCTACTGCGAGACGCAAAACACTTCTGCGATCTGCAATTCATGTGGCATAGTGGTGGCACCCCACCCCACCGACCTCAGGAGTTCGCACGACCGCACGTCACATGAAAGAAGCCCCCGGCATCGCCGGGGGCTCAAGCGCAAACCTCTCAACCGCCATCCCTAGCGATCAACCTGCGGAGCCCGGGATTGCCGTCCCATATGGCCCGCAAGCAGAGGAGCTGATGCCCAGTATGACCGATGCCCAGCCGAATACGCCATCCCTTCCTGACGGCTCCGGCACATCGTGGCCTCCAGTTGCCGTGCCCGGCCAACCGTCCGGCTCCGCTGCGCCTCCGACAGAGGGGGACCGCGACGACGCCACCTCGTCACCGCTGCGGACCGAGGGGGCGCAGATCCTGGACGCCCTGCGGGCGCAGATCAAGCGGTACGTGGCGATGCCGAGCGAGGAGGCCGTCACGGCGGTGGCCTTGTGGATCGCGGCGACGCATCTGCAGCGCGCATGGCAGCACGCGCCGCGCCTGGCGATCGTCGCTCCGGAGAAGCGGTGCGGTAAGTCCCGTCTGCTGGACGTGGTGACCGAGACGGTGCACAACCGGCTGATCACGGTCAACGCCAGCGCGGCGGCGATCTTCCGGTCGATCGACGGGGACGACCCGCCGACCCTCCTGGTCGACGAGGCCGACACCCTCTTCGGCACCACCAGGGCCGCGGAGAAGAACGAGGAGGTCCGTGGCCTGATCAATGCGGGGCACCAGCGTGGTCGGCCGACTCTGCGGGTGTCCGGTCCCGAGCACCAGGTGCAGGAGTTCCCCACCTTCGCCATGGCCGCACTCGCCGGGATCGGCGACCTGCCCGACACGATCCAGGACCGGGCGGTGGTCATCCGGATGCGCCGCCGCGCGGCAGGCGAGAAGGTGGCGTCCTTCCGCACCGGCCGGGACACCCCCGCCCTGAACGCGATACGCGAGCGTCTCCACGCCTGGCTCCAACCGCTCTACGCTCAGGCCCTGGAGATGGAGCCTGCCATGCCGGTCGAGGACCGCGCGGCGGACACCTGGGAACCACTGGTGATCATCGCCGACCTCGCCGGAGGCGACTGGCCGATGCTGGCGCGCACCGCCTGCCGCACCATGACCGACTACGAGGCCGGCCAGGACGAGGAGGGCGGTCTGCGCACCCGCCTCCTGGTCGGCATCCGCCGCGCCTTCGCCGCCGTCGGCGATCCGGCCGTGCTGAGCACGAAGCACCTGCTGGAGTCCCTCAACGCGGACAAGGAAGCACCGTGGGCGGAGTACGGCGCAAACGGCCTGACCCCGCGCGGTCTGCAGCTGCTCCTGAAGCCCTACGGCATCAGCTCGGCCAACCGCCGCTTCCCCGACGGCACCCAGGCCAAGGGCTTCGCTCGCAACCAATTCCTCGACACGTGGGCGCGGTACTGCCCCGAGCCGAAGGCTGCTGACGCGCCCGCCTCGTCAGCAGACGGGCCGCTGCCCGGCACCGCAGCCTGACCCGACTCCACTCGCATCACTCGTCCCCGCGCAGGTCAGCGCGGGGACGAGTGAACAGCCCGCAACGAGTCGTCTCGACATCACCACTCCACTCGTACCTGTGCTGACCAGGCACGCGACGAGTGGTACGAGTCCCAGCACCTCGCAGCCACAGCGCCCTGCCCCGCTGCCCTGGCTGCTTGTAGGTGCCTCCCACCCACCGGAGGTCTCCCCTGCCCCCGCACGAATCCACCGCACCCGTATCAACCGCGCCAAAGACCGGCGCCATCCGCTTCGGCATCGCCCTGCTCGGCACCATCGGCTTCGTCCTGTCCTACGACGCCCTACGGCAGATGGCCATCGCCGCCCACATACGCCCGCTCTTCGCCATCGGCTTCCCCCTCGTGATCGACGGGTTCATCGCCATCGGCATCGCCACCCTGCTCCTGGTACGCACCGCGTCGAAGGCCGCCCGCGTATACGTATGGGTTCTCGTCATCCTGGCCACCGCGCTCAGCATCTGGGCCAACGCGCTGCACGCCCTACGCCTCAACCAGCAGGCCCTGGGCGGCGGTCTGCAGCTCGGCGACTGGACCGTGGCCGTGCTCTCCGCGCTCCCGCCGCTCGCCCTGGCCGGCGCGGTGCACTTCTTCCAGATTATCCAGCGGGATCTTGCCCTGGCAGCCGAGCAGGAGGTCGTCGGCTCCAGGCGCAACGCCACCTCGGACATCCAGCGGTCCACGCACCTCAAGGTGGCGGACGCCCCGGCAGACGTGGCGGAGGACGCTGCCGATGTGGCGGATTCCTCCGCCTCTTGCCCTGCGGCCGACGAAGAGGAGGCGGACACCGTCGATCCCAAGCTGCTCGCCCTCGCCCGCCGTGCGCCGCTTGGGCGCGGAGGCAAAGCCTCACGCCGCCACATCGAGGACGCGGTCCGCAGCACCGGTCGATCGATCGGTAAGGACGAGGCGGAACGCGTCAAGGATGCACTGCAGGCCGAACTCGACGAAGCCGCCGCAGCCGAGCCGAGCGAGGCCACGCCAGCGGCGATCGTTTCCTGACCATCGGCCGCTGCCGACCGCGTCCCGCATCCCTCGTCCCCGCGCACGTCAGCGCGGGGACGAGTCCCCCTTTGGCGACGAGTCGATCCGACATCACCGCCCCCCATCAACACCCCACGAGCGCACCGGCCAGGCCGAGCACGCCGCGTACGACGGCTTCGAGGCCGAGCCTGTCGACGGACGCGACGAGGCCGCCTCTCAGCAGCAGGACTCACCCAACACCCCTGCCGACGCCATCTGATTCCCCATGCTCACCTCACCCTCGCGGCTAGCCCCGTGTCCCTTCAGGGGACAACGCGGGACTGCCGAGGCCGGACAGTGTGGCCCTCGACACCACCACCCCACGGAGAACCGCCCCATGCACGACCCGCACCACGAACCCCTCGCAACTCAGCAGCAGACGACCGCCACCCCCGTCACACGCGCAGCAAGTTGTCGGGTAAGGAGTCCTTACCCGGCCCCCGCCCCACAGGGGACGGAGGCATCCGGCGCCGAGGGGGCACCGGAGTCGGCCGGCCCTGGGGAGCCGACCGAGACGGGGACCAGCAAGTCGTCGTCAAACGTGCCGCAAAAGCCCGTGCAGCGTCGCCGTCTGCGTGACAAGCAGCTGCGCGAGCATCGAGTCCATCCCCGCTACAACGACAACGAGTTCGCCCTCGTGAAGAACGCCGCCGCTCTGAGCGAGATGGCAGCGGGCGGCTACGTCGCCGAATGCTCCCTCGCCGCCGCCCGCGCCGACGACCCCACCGCCTCGGTCGCCGACTACCGCGCCATGGTCAAGACCCTGATGGCCGCCAACGGAAAGCTCGGCCAGATCGGCAACAACCTCAACCAGCTCACCTGGCACCTCCACAAGGACGGCGCCTGGCCCCACCCCGACACCGTCCAACGCCTCTTGGACCGCGTCGAGGCATCCATCGCCGAGCTGGACACCGCCGTCGCCCAGGTCACCGAGGGACGGTGAGAGCCGGTGATACCGAAGATCATCCTTGGCAAGGGGCCCAAGGCCGCCCGTCGCACGATCGGCTACCTCTTCGGACCGGGCCGCGCCAACGAGCACACCGACCCGCACCTGGTGGCCTCCTGGAACAACTTCGCCCCCGACCCCGGCCGCAGCCCCCACCGCGACCCGAAGGACGTGGAGGACCAACTCGCCCGTCAGCTCGACCAGCCCGTACAGATGCTCGGCGACAAGGCACCCAAATACACCGTGTGGCACTGCCCCGTCCGCGCCGCACCCGAAGACCCCATCCTCACCGACACCCAGTGGGCCGACATCGCCCGCCGCATCGTGGCCGCTGCCGGCATCGCCCCCGACGGCGACGAGGAAGCCTGCCGCTGGGTCGCCGTCCGCCACGCCGACGACCACATCCACATCGCCGCCACCCTCGTACGCCAAGACGGCCGACGCCCCAAGCGCGACTACGACCAGCGCGCCGTCCAGAAGGAGGCCCGCCAGATCGAAGTCGACTACGGACTGCGCCGATTGAAGCCAGGCGACGGCACCGCCGCCAAGCGCCCCACCAGCAAAGAGCACTTCAAGGCCAAGCGCCTGGGCCAGGACGCCACATCCCGCGAGATCCTACGCACGCGCGTACGCCGCGCCGTGGCCGCCGCCTCCAGCGAAGCCGAGTTCTTCGCCTTCCTGAAGGCCACCGGCGTGAACGTACGCCCGAAGACCGAGCCGTCCGGCGACGTCACCGGCTACAGCGTCACCCTGCCCGGCGACGTCAACAAACAGGACGAACCCATCTGGTACGCGGGCTCCACCCTCGCAGGCGACCTCTCCCTGCCCAAGATCCGCCAGCGCCTCGCCACCACCGGCCCCGAGCCCGCCGCCACCCCGCCGGGCAATCCGTGGCACCAGGCCACCGCCGCTACCGAGCGCATCCCCCACCACCTCACCCACGGTGACGACGGTGCCGCCCAAGGACAGCTCGTCGCGCTCGGCGCCGCCCTGGACCTGCTGCCGCTCACCGCACCGACCGCGGTGCGGGGCGAACTGGAACGGGCCGCCGCGGCGTTCGAGCGCGCTACCCGCTCCCGCATTGCCGCCGACCTCGACAGCGCCCGTGTCCTGCGCCGCAGCGTCCAGGCAATCTGGCACAACCCTGCATCCGTGGGCGACGGCTCCGGCCTGGCGATGGTGATCGACGCCGCGCTCACCGCGGTCGGCTTCGCCCGGCACTGGCACCGCACCCGCCAGCACGCCCAGCAGGAAGTGGCAGCCGAACAGGCCCTCCTTCACCTACAGACCGCGTACGCGCAGATCGCCGGACCAGTCCTGGACGGCCTCGCCCACCGCGCGCCCACCCTGCAGACCAAGCACCGCCTCGCCCAGCACGTTCGGCAGGCCGTCCCCGAGTACGCCGAGCGCATCCTTGAAGATTCTGCCTGGGATGCCCTCGCCGCCGTGCTCGTGGAGGCGGAGAAGGCGGGGCACAAGGCGGCCACCGTCCTCGACCAGGCCGTCGGCCAGCGCACTCTGGACGACGCCCGCAACCCCGCCCGCGCCCTGACCTGGCGCATCCAACGCCTCGGCCAACGCCACGCCCCCGGCCCCCGCGCCCAGGTCCAGTTCCAGGCCGCCATGCCGCACCCCGCCCCCGGCACCACCGCACCCGGCGTCAGGCCGACGAACGGTGCCGCTCGTCGGCACTGACCTCACAAGCGGGCCGGAAAATAGCCGACGATCCCCGGTTACCGAAACCGGGGATCGTCCGGAGCCTTGATAGTCCCAACCCCAAGCCCGGAAAGAGCCCCTGCATGCCCCACACTGAAATCCGCCCCCATGTCGTCGTCCTCCTCACCGAAGTGGACTACGACCGCCACGACGACGCCTCGCGCCTGTACCGCTGCGACGGGAGCCCGCTCACCGCCGCCGAGCACGCTCTGCTGTCCACCGCGACCCGGGCGGAGTTCTCCGCCGCGAATGCGCAGATGCGCCTTGAGGACGAATGGGCACGTGAACTCGACGCGCTGAAGGAAACCTTCGTCGAGCTGCTCATGAAGTACGCCCACCTTCCCGAAGGCTCCACGGTCAGCGACGTCGTCGACATCATGACCGACGAGGACTACGCGGAGTACGAGCGCCTGCTCCCGATCGTGACTGCGCAAGACACCCTCGAATACCTCGCCGAGCACGGGGCCGACTGACCCGCCACACGCCAGCGGCGGCTCGACAGAACTGCGCCCGTCAACGTTGCCCCTGACCCCGCACATGCCGCAGGCCCGACCGGAATCACCGGCCGGGCCTGCGGCATACCCGCGCAATTCACTCGGTCACACGGGCCTTCGCCACCGCCTTCTCCACATGGGCATCGACCAGCGCGGCCGCCCCCGAGACCACCACGACCACCGGCCCGATGCGCACGGCCGTCTGCTTGACGACGCTGCTGCGCCCACCGGTAGTAAGGGTGAGCAGATGGCTCTACCGCTCGTCGCCCAGCGGCGGGGCAGGCACCCGACGCGGTGCGACCGTGACAGGAGTGCCACCAGCGAGCACTTCGTAGGCCGAGCAAGCCGTCATCGCCTCGACGATCTTGCTCACGCCGTCGGAGAGCTCCGTCTCGGTGGCGCTGTAGAGCTCCTCTGCCAGCTCCGAACCACTGCCGCCCGCGTAGGTGAAGGACGCCTTCGCCTGGCGGGGGAAGCCGAGGCTGCCGCCGGCCGCTGCCTCGCCGCCGAGCCTGGCCAGCGCGGGACACCCGGTCACCGTGACGTAGTCGTGCCGCTCGGGCTGATCCGGCCTGCGGATGTAGCACTCGCCCAGGTCACGCTCATCCAAGAGCCGCTTACTCAACGCGGCCGAGGAGAAAGGCATGCCCGCCGGGGTATCCCTGTGCTCCTGGCGTTCGGCAGCCGAGGAAGTCGGGGCCGTGGCGGGAGCGCTGCCGACGGAGCAGCCTGCCAAGGCCAGGACAGCAAGGGCGCTCAAGTGGAGGACGGTCGTGGTGGGAAAGCGGATGTGACACCCCAGAGTTGGTGTGAAGCGGACGGTCTGACCGGGCCAGCCCTCCAAGCGCCGGCGATACGGAGAAGCAAGGGAGTCGGGGTATCCAGGGCTTCAGTGGCCGAGGTGACGCAGCCCGTCCTCAAGATTCGGGTGGTAGCGGTCGGCCGGACCGGAGTTGCGGTTGTACCAGGCCGAATCCAGACGCGGCTCAAGCGCGTAGTGGTCGGCCCGGCAGCGCAGCCAGATAGCGCCGTCGCGCATGTTGAAGACGACCCAGTCCCGGTACGAACCGCACGTCGGGCACGCGTGGACCTCCCCGTCGATGACGAGCGGCTGGTCCCAGCGCATCATGAACCCGGCGACGTCCTGGCGAGACGGCGCCCTGAAGTCCGGCGGCAGGAAGTCGGGCACCACCGCCGCCTCCGGCGCAGCGGCCGTGGCCGCGCCAGAGACTGGGTCACGAAGGTCGGGCACCGGCAGTTCGGCGTGCATCGCCAGCATCTCCTGGCCCGCACGCTGGGCCTCACGCCACTCACGGTCGGCGCGAGCACGGCGTCGAATCATTCGGAACATGCAAACTCCATCTCTGTCATCGGACAGGGCAGGGAACAAGTGGTTCAGGGCCTCGGCCACGAGCGGCACAGCGGCCGTTCAAGAGCCGTAGGTCGGCTCAGCTGCGGTGGATGACGCTGAGCCGGCCCTCGGCGCCCTTGGGCAACGTGCGGCGGGGCACCGGGACAGGCGAGGCGAGCGAGGAGACGAAGGCGGCGACCAGGCCATCGGGGACGCTGGCGCTGAAGCCGGCGCACCACAGATACGGGGCGCCAGTCACGGGTTCCGCCCACGCCTGCCAGCCCAGCAGGTCAGGGCGCGGGTCGGAGTCCTGGATGAGCGGCGGCAGCAGCTCCAGGGAGACGCTGCAGGAGAACCCGGGGTCCATGGCGGTGGTACGGGGCCGGTCCACGTCGCGCATCCAGCCCCTGGGCACCCAGCGCGGCAAGGACCGTCTCCGGCCCCTCGAATCCGACAACAGGCGTCTCACGGGCATCAAGTGCGACGAAGAGATCGGCGAGCGCCTCGTGCGGGATGCCGGTCGTGAAGTACGCGTTCCACTCCGTCATCGCCGAGGCCGTATGCGGTCGGGCGCTCAGCTGCCAGGCAACGGGGAGTCCACCCAGCTTGAACGGGTAGGCCGCGAGGATCCACTCGGCGCCGCACAGGCCGTCCGGGCGTGTGTACACCAGGGTGTTGCGGGCGGTCGGCCACATGCGCCAGCCGAGGTCGGCCAGAGCATCACCGATCTGCTCGGCGAGAGCACCGTCGTCACCAGCCAGGTGGCGGGGGTGACCCAGTACACCGGGTCCGTCGTCTCGGGGTGGGAGGGATTGGCGGGGTAGTGAGGATACAGGGGCGCCTCCACGGGCTCGGGGGCAGAACTGTCGGCAGGGCGTTGCACGTTCGCATGCCGTTCCGCAGGACACCAGTCCTTGCCGGGCTATTCCTGTCTGCCCCCGGCGAACTGCTGAAATGGCGGCCGGATTTGCCCGTTACCGGTATGCGCCCTGCGGCCATTGCGCTGTCCCCGAATCAGGAAAGCTGCGTCGGCCGACGCGGCGGTGGGATGCGGTCCAGCAGGTCCCACAGCGGGCGCGAGCCCGCCGCCCACTCTCCGAGCATGCGGCGGTCGACGAGATGGATGCGGTGCTCCCGGCCCCAGGGGATGGCCTTGGAGGAGAAGCGGCCGTTGGTGAGGACGACCGCGATGTCCGCCCCGTGGATCTGCCGGGCGGTGCCGTTGACCTGCTGGAGCACCCCGACCCCGACGGCAGAGCCGCGGTCGCCGTCGCGGCGGTGCTTGCACTGGATCGCCCACACGCGGCCCGCCGGGTCGACGGCACGCACATCGCAGGCATTGTCGCCGGCGCCGCCGAGCTGCTCGGCCTGACCGCCGTCCCGGCTCATCAAGTCCCTTATGGCGAACTCGAACGCGCGGTGGTCCAGGGCATCTATCTCGGCGATGCGCAGCCGCAGGGCCTGGGCACGGACGCGTACCCAGGCAGCTCGCTGCTGTACCTGCCGGAACCACAGGCCACCCGCGCCGGCGGCGACCAGCACGACGAGGACGAGGACCCACCAGTGCACCAGCAGCCACTGCACGACGGCAGCGACCAGGCCGATCGCGACGACCGCGGCCACCAGCAAGGCGACCTGCTCGTCCTGCTTCCTGGAACGACGGCGAGCCGGGCTGCGCCGCGAGGGGCGCCGTGCCGGGCGGCGGCGGCTCATCGGACCCCGCCAGGCTGTACGGGTGCGGTGGACGGGGAGCGGTGTGGCGGAAGTGTCTTGACCTCGCCCTCGAACTTGATGCCGCCCTCGGAGGCTCCCCAGACCAGGAGCGCGACGATGGCCGCGATCGTGAGCTGGCGCCCGGATCCGGGATGGGACCGGGTGTGTGCCCGTACCGGGACACCGCCCCGCATGTGCGCCTTCACCTGAACCACCACGGAGGAACTCCCCCTCTGTCCAAGGTCGTTGTCGTTTCCCCGCGTAGGCCGTATGACAGCACGCACCACTGACAAGTAGTCAGGATTCGATCACTAGCAGTAGCGGGGTTTCGGTCATCGCAACCGTTGCACTCCGGTATCTGCGCCTTGGCGACCAGCGTGTTCTATGGCTCGACCGACCGGCTTCAGCCGTTTCCCCTCCAGCGCGGCCTACGAGCGAGCCACTTCCCGCTCGCGATCGGGGCGGGCGTTGCGGGGGTGGGCCGGGTTCAGGAACCACTTGCGGGCCGAAGCGAGCCACCAGATTCCGCAGAAGGCGACGACGACGCCGACTGCGATAGGCGCGTAATTGAAAGTGTCAGCAGTGATCGGTGAGCTCTGCGGCAGCATGAACAGCACTGTGATCACCACGACCCAGGCGACGGCGATCGTGCCCACGAGGGTGGACCAGGGGCCGAGGTGCCACGGGCCGCGCTCGAACCGCTCCCCCTGCCGCAGCCGCAAGAGCGTCGGGATCACATAGGCGATGTACAGGCCGATGGTCGCGATGGACGTGACGGCCGCGTACGCCGTGCTGTTCCACAAGTAGGGCAGGCCCAGGACGAAGGCGCCACCAGTGGCCAGCCAGACGGCGTTGGCAGGGGTGCGGGTGGCGGGGCTGAGCTTGTGCCACGTCCGGGAGAACGGCAGCGCGCCGTCGCGGGAGAAGGCGTAGATCATGCGGGAGTTGGCGGTCACCGAGGCCATGCCGCAGAACAGCTGGGCCACGATGATGACCAGTAGCAGCCACTTGCCGGCCGCCGCGCCGAGCGCGTCCATGAGGATCTGCGCCGGGGGCACGCCCGTGGCGGAGTCGAGGGATCCGGCGTAGGACTGGATGGCGTAGGTGAAGCCGAAGAGAAGGACGAACCCGGCCGCCAGGGAGACGAGGATCGAGCGGACGATGCCCTTGGGACCGGCGGTCGAGGCATCGATGGTCTCCTCGGTCATATGGGCGGAGGCGTCGTAACCGGTGAAGGTGTACTGCGCCATCAGCAGGCCGATGAGCACCACGTAGGTGCTGGACGAGAAGCCGGTGTTGTTGACGAACTCGCCGAACACGAAGCCGGTGGACTGGTGGTGGTCGGGGACGAGGACCAGGGCGCCGCAGATGACGACGACGCCGAGGACGTGCCACCAGATCGACACCTCGTTGAGGAAGGCGACGATGCGCACGCCGAAAGTGTTCAGCACGCCGTGCAGCACGAGGATGATCCCGAACAGCGTGATCGTGTGGCCGGGTGTGGCGTCGAAGCCGAACTGGAGGTCCAGTAAGGCGTTGAGGAAGGTGGCGGCGCCGAAGTCGATGCCCGCGGTCACGGCTATCTGTCCGAGGGTGTTGAACCAGCCGGTGAACCACGCCCACGCCGCCGCCGACCGCTTCGGGGCCATGCGGTGGGCCCAGAAGTACAGGCCCGCGGACGTCGGATAGGCGGAGCAGACCTCCGCCATGGACAGACCGACGAAGAGCGTCATCAGGCCGACGAACAGCCAGCCCCACATGATGACCGCTGGCCCGCCGGTGTTCATGCCGTAGCCGTACATGGTCATGCAGCCGGACAGGATGGAGATGATCGTGAAGCTGACGCCGAAGTTCGCGCGGCCGGACATCGAGCGCGACAGCGTCTGCTGGTAGCCCAGCTGCTTGAGGCGTTCCTCGTCGGAGACACGGGAGACATCGAGAGGCACAGGGATTCCGTCCTTCGTACGGGAAAGGAATGGGTCGGGGACTCAGCGGTGTCGACGCCGGGGCGGGCTGTACGCCCAGCCGCGATGCCGCAGGAACAGCTCGCTGGCCTGGCCGCAGTACGACCAGGGGACTTGCGTGGCGTACGGGCCGATCGCGTCAAAGACCTCCAGGGCCTCGTGGTGCCGATTCGCGAACGACAAGGCGTGGGCGAGGTAGTTGGCGTCATCGGCGAAGCAGGCGTGCGAACGCGGGGCGCGGTAGCGCCACCACCGCTCCAGCACCGGATCAATCTGCGGGCACTCGACCCAGGGGTGGATCGTCAGCCCGTACGCCTTCTGGTCCCGCTCCTGGCGCGAGCGGTGTGCTTCTGCCAAGACGACCAGGGGCAGCACGGCGATCGGCAGCCCCTGGGGAGCGATGGATGCCTGCTCCTCGGCCCACCACGCTGCCTCTCCCTGGGCGCCGTGATGGCGTGGGAAGAGGTAGGTGACGACCTCGTGGTGCGCTTCGCGGTTCCACGGGTCGCGCTGCTTGATCTCCTCCCACACGCGGCCGAGCGTGTCCCGGTCGGGGGTGTGGGTTCGCAGCAGCGCGAGCATGACGACCAGCGGCGCCACGTCCTGGGGCCACGCGTCCAGAGCGGTGTGGCAGGTGGACCAGGCTTCCTCCATCAAGGTTCGTCCGGCACTGCGCCCGGCGATCATCGCGCGTAGGGCCTGCACGTTCGCGAGGAGAGCGAGGGCGTGCGGAGAGCGGGGCTCGGCCTTGGCCCAGGTGTCGGCGAACCTGAGCCGCGCCCCCGCTTCGGCAAGGATCTGAAGGCGGAAGATCCTCCGGTCCCAGTCCGGGCCCGTCGCGGCCAGCAGATCCCGGGCGCCCTCCCACCGGCCCATCGCCGCGTCCTCCACTACCGGCCGTAGCGCCGCGTCATCGCGAGCCGGATGCTGGTCGAGCGGAGGGCTGCGGTCGTGGCCGTGTCGCGCCGTCAACGGACCCGCCAGGACATCCGCGGGTCGTCGTAAGCGAACCCGAGCGACGTATACAGCGGCTCACCCTCCGGGCTGGAGGCGAGGCTGATGCGCTTGCAGCCGCTTACGGTCATCCAGTCCATGAGCGCTGTTACCACGGCCCGCGCATAGCCGCGCCTGCGGAACTCCGGATCGGTTGCGACGGTGCTGATGTCGCCGTTGAACGGCTTGCCGCTATCTGGGCCCGGAAGCCTGGGCAGAAGAAGCCCCATCGCGCTGGCCGCCATGCGGCCCGGTTCGGCGGCGACCACGAACGCTGCAGCCGTGTCCTGGTCGCGGAGCATGGCGGCGATGGCCTCCTGGCACTCCTCGACCCATGGCCCGTCCGGTACCGCCCTCGGCCTGGTCCAAGGCACAGCCGGGCAGGTCAGCGAAAGCTGGCGCAGGCGGGCCAGCTCCCCGGCATCGGCGACTACCGCCCGTCGTACGGGCACGCTCACAACAGATCCTCCTGATCACGAGTGTGTTCTTGATTGCGGCGGTGCCCGCGAGGTCCGTATCCTGCTCGGCAACGCGATGACGGAGACGAGTAGCCACGGATCACGCGAGCAGAGAGAGCCGCCGGAAGCTGGGAAGGCGGTCTCGCGCCCCGAGGCGAAGACCCTCCTGAGCGCGGGGAGGAACGACCACGTCGTGGTCCAATGCCCCGCCGGTCGGCCCCCGTGATCGGGCCCGAATGAGGCCGCCACCTGGTGGCGGCGAAAGTGCGGTGGTACCGCGAGTTCCCTTCTCGCCCGCACTCCCAAGGGATCATGACGATGTCCTTCGGAGGACCGCAATGATCCACAGCCGCGTACACGTCTCTGACCTGCGAGAACACGTCGGCCGTACCGTTTCCGTCTGCGGGTGGGTGAACACCCTCCGCCTGCAGCGCAAGATGCAATTCGTCATCGTGCGAGACAGCACCGGCATGGTGCAGGTGACCCACAAGCGCGACGACGGCCCCCTGGAAGCCGAGCTCGAAGCCCTCACTCCCGAGTCCGTCGTCCGTATCACCGGCCGTGTCGTCGACGCAGCCCAGGTCAACCTCGGCGGTCTGGAGATCGTCCCCGAGACGGTCGAGGTCCTGAACCGGGCCGCCACGCCACTGCCGATCGACGAGCACACCGGTCTGGAGCAGCGCCTGGACTGGCGTTTCCTGGACGTGCGCCGCCGACCCTCCGCCCAGCTGCTGTTCGCCGTACAGACCACCCTGGAGCAGGGCATGCGCGAGTACGCCTATGCGCAGGGCGCCACGGAGATGCACACCCCCAAGCTCATGGGCACCGCCTCGGAGTCCGGCGCGGAGGTCTTCAAGCTCGGCTACTTCGACCGCAGCGCCTACCTGGCGCAGTCGCCCCAGTTCTACAAGCAGATGGCGATCTCGGCCGGCATCGACAAGGTCTTCGAGATCGGGCCGGTCTTCCGCGCCGAGCCGTCGTTCACCTCCCGGCACGCCACCGAGTTCACCGGCGTCGACGTGGAGCTGGCCTGGATCGACGGCGTCGAGGACGTGATGGCGTTCGAGGAGCAGATGCTCGCCCACACCATCGGCAAGGTCGCCGACACGCACGGTGAGGCGATCCGCGAGCACTTCGGCGTCGAGGTCACCGTCCCCAACACGCCCTTCCCCCGCATCACCATGGCCGAGGCGCACGAGATCCTGCGCAAGGGCGGCTGGGACCCCCAGGGGGTCAAGGAGGACCTGGACCCGGAGGGCGAGCGGAGCATCTCGGCTCACATCAAGGAAGCCACCGGGCACGAGTTCGTGTTCATCACGCACTACCCGATCGGCATCCGGCCCTTCTACCACATGCGGCAGGCCGACGACCCGAGCGTGACCTTGAGCTTCGACCTGCTGTGGAAGGGGCTGGAGGTCACCACCGGCGCCCAGCGTGAGCACCGCTACGACGTGCTGCTGAAGCAGGCCGCCGAGAAGAGCATGAGCACGGAGCCGCTGCAGGACTACCTGAACGCGTTCCGCTACGGGTGCCCGCCGCACGGCGGGCTCGGTATGGGCCTGGGGCGGGTGCTGATGGTGATGCTCGGCCTGGACTCGATCCGCGAGGCCACCTTCCTCTTCCGCGGCCCGAACCGCCTCACGCCGTAACCGGCAGTGGGCTGCGTCCCACGGCACGGGCGAGTGCCTCGTGCCGTGGGACGCAGTCTCAGTAGCGGACCTTGCGCAGATCATGTGCCCACGCCTCGTGGGGGTTCTTGTCCCAATAGGCCCGCAGCGCCAACTCCCGTTCGGAGAAGTTGCCTTGGTGGCACAGGCCGCCGTGGGAGAGGGTGACGCTCATGGCGAGCGTCGACTCGGTGGTGACCCAGTGGGGCGTCAGAGCATGGCTCCACAGCTGGTCACCGGGCCTCATGGTGACCGACTGGCGGTCGGCGGGATCGTGGGCGGGCGGGTCCTCTCCGCTGGTCTCGCCGATGACCGCCGCCTCGGCCGACAGGTGCTGGTCGGGGTTGAGGTAGCTGTGGAAGGTCTTGGTGCCGTAGACCTGCCAGGCCAGGCCGTGGGAGTTGTCGTTGTGGTAGGTCGAGGCGGCACCCTCGGTGGACAGGAACAGGATCGGCGCCAGCCGCTGCCAGGTGAATCCCCGGTCGGACAGATGGCTGCGCCAGGGGATCATTACCTCCTCCTGGAAACCGTTCAGGAGGTCGTCGTAGAAGCGGCTGAGATTGAAGTGCACCAGCCGGAACGGCCAGGCGACGATCTCCTCGATCGGCGCCGTACGGAAAGCGGCTGTGCGGTCCATGCGCACCTGCCAGTCGTCGTCCCCGAGGATCGTGAACCGGACCTCTTCGTCCTTGCGGAGGTGGTCGAGGACATCGATGGCCGGCAGGAACGTGTAGTCGAACGGGACCTCCAGTGGGAAGTTCGGCGGTTTCCTCCACCGGAGTGCGAAGTCGTCGGGCGTCGTGATCGTCATAGAGCGGTCCATGGAGTCGGGATGCGTCGAGTCGGCCTCACACCGCAGCGCACGACGCACTGTCGTCGGCACAGGTGCTGGCGGAGCGGCAGATGGCGGCGCAGTCCGGGGTCACCCGGTCCTGCGCCGGAGCGGTCAGGAACTCTCTGATCGCGGCCCGGGGAGCGTGGGCACTGACCGATGCCTGGCCGTAGGGGCAGCGCCGGATGTCGCCGTCCGCGGAGACGTACGCGGCCGCTGAGCGGCATGACCACCGCTCACCCCCGTCCGTGGGGAATTGCAGGTCCCCCAGCTCGTCGAGGTAGGCCCGGTATCGGTCGGACAGATTGAAGTGGTCGCTCAGTACGTCGGCGTCGAGCCGCTGCTGCACCAGGTAGTCCTGGACCGACTTGCCATCGCGGCGCAGGGCGCGCTCGTCGAGGACGACGGGACTGAACTGGACCTCCACCCCTGCCTCGGACACGAGGGCGGCCAGGTTCTGGCACTCCTCGTCGCGCAGGCCCCAGCAGGTGACGTGCAGGATCTTCGTCTCGGTGCTGATGGCTCGCAGCGTGTCGAGGCCGGAGACCGCGGTGCGGGTGGTGCGGCCCAGCAGCATCGCTCCCTGCGAGTCGGCGGAGACGGTCACATTGGCCAGCAGGTGCGCCACCTGGGAGAGAGCAATGACCTCCGCCACGGTGCGGGCCGAGGTCACCATCGACACCGCCATGCCGAACTGGCGAGCCAGCCGTACGAGCTGCCGGAGCTGCGGGTGGTGGGTCGGTTCGCCACCGCTCAGGCACACCCCTTCCACGCCCGCTTCCTTCAGCCGCGACAGGGTGCGGGTGTAGGTCGCGGTATCCAGGAGGCCGTGGGCGCGGTCGGCCCGGAAGCAGAACCCGCAGGCCACCTTGCAGTGCCCGGCCGTGGAGATCAACGCGGTACGGACGCGGGTACTCATTGCACCCCCGTGTTGTCCCACACCGCGATCTCCACGGTGCTCGTATAGAACGCGCACATCTCCGGATCCGGCGTGCCGCCGCCGACGAGGGCCTGCTCGTTACGGGACGGGCCGCCGCAGATGCCAAGCGCCGGGCAGTCGCCGCACTCGGGGATCGGCGCGACCTTCTTCGCCACGCCAGCCAGGAGACTGGGATCGGCGCGGAGCTCGGCGAGGGTGTGCAGGAACGACGGCTCGGTGAAGTTGATGTCACACAGGCTGACGCGGTTGCCGGGCAGCAGGGCCGCGTTCAGGCTGCGGTCGCCCTGCATGTGGTCGAAGAGCATCGGCCGGCGGGTGTCGAGTGCCTGGAAGGCGCGGTCCAGGACGGAGAACAGCATCCCGCCCCGCCCCAGGGCGGCCACGCGGGCCTCGTACAACTCCCGGGCCAGGTCGGCGCCGTTGACCCGCCAGCGGCCCGCGGTGGGGATGGGCGTGTTGACGTAGATGAACTTCAGCCCGAGATCGTCGATGATCCACCGGACGGTCTCGGCGAGACGTCCGATGTTCGCGGCCGTCGGGGTGAGGTTGCAGCCCACATGCAGGCCGTCTGCCTCGACGAACCGGGCGACGTTGCGGCGGATCCGGTCGTCGGCGGGCTGGCCGCCGAGCAGCAGGCGATTGGCCGAGTTGATGCCCGGAGGGCCGTCGATGGAGATGCCGACCCCGTACTTGTACGCGACGAAGTGGTCGAGTGCCTCGTCCGTCAGCCGGGCACCGTTGGTGACGACCGTGCGCCGCACCCTGCGCACGTCGTAGCGGTCGGCGAGAGTATCGGCGAGCTGATCGCCGTAGCGCATGAGGTCGAAGCGGATGGTCGGCTCGCCACCGAACCACTGGATGGAGACCTCGTCCTGTCCAGCGTTCTGCTCGAACAGGAACTCCAGCCCCTCCGTCAGCTCTTCCTTCGTCATGTCCGGCTTGCCGGTGTTCGTGTCGACGAAGCAGTACGTGCAGGCCATGTTGCAGCGGTCGGTGAGGACGACGCGCAGGCCGCTGATGCGGCGAGGGGCGGCGTCGAGGCCGAGGAGTCGAAGGCGATGGTTGAGTGCTTCGCGCCGGTCGGCCGAGGGGCCGTCGGGGGTGAAGCCGAGCCCAGCGAGGGCTTCGTGAGTCGCGGTCGGGGGGACCCCGGCGAGGTCGTGGACCTCGCCGGAGTCGATGAACACACTGTCCAGGCCGACCGGGTCGAGGAGAACCGCTTCCCCATCCCGCTCGTACTGGAAGTACTTCCCCCACAACATCCGGGGGACGGCCATGGTGGTCAGGCCGCCGCTTCCTCTTCGACGATCCCGAGCTCGCCCATGACCGCACGGACCTTCTCGGTGGCGGCGGCCTGGAGCTTCGCGGAGGCAGCCGGGGAGCCGCCGTCGGCGAGGACGATCACACCGGGCAGCGTCGGGTTCGGCGCGATGACCGTGATGCCGGCCGGGTCGGTGCTGATGACCATGACCGCGTCCTTCAGCTCGACCCAGTCGGTCTGCTCCTTGAGCGCCTCGATGATGAGGCCCTGCTTCTCCTGGAAGGAGGCGCGCTCGCCCATCCACACGCCCGCCTTGGACTTGGAGTCCACGACGTCCGCGTAGATGAGGTGGTCCTGCTTCTCTCGCCTGGCTTGAGGCATGGCTGATCCCTTCTCGGTGTTGGATGTGCTGGAACAACCCCTTGTGTCCGCCGGGGTCGGGCGGGTACCGCCCCACTCGGGGAGTGTGAGTGGGACGGCGCTCAGCAGCTCCGCAGTAGTCGGCCACGGTGATGCCGGCCCCATGGCCGACGGAGAACCGGGACCGCGAAGCAAGTTCTAGGGGGTGCCTTCGCGCTCCCTGCGTGCCTTGATCAGGGCGTGGTGCAGCGCATCGGGCACGATCAGGGAACGGGGCCTGCTGGGCAGCCGGTGCCAGTGCAGGCCGGGGGCGGTGGTGCGGTCCGCTTGCGGGACCACGACGTGACAGGTCAGACCCAGCGCGACCGTTCCCGGTTCCTCCCAGCGCGCCGCGGTACCAACCGGCGTCAGGAAGTACATCCGCGGCTCACGGCCGCCGTCGTCGAGGATCACAGGCCCCGTCGGCAGTCCCTGCTCCTCGACGAGCGCCACGGCCCGGCGCCCCACATGTTCAGGCGCGCGGATGGCATCCCACCAGGTACCGGCGGGACACAGCTCCGGCTCGCTGCCGGTCGGCATCCACCTCGGCAGCCGTGCGGTCGGGATCGCGTCCGACATAGGAATGGCCCCCTCACAACTGGGTGTGAGAGGACCATTCCATTCGCAAGGCAGGTGTGCGCGGACAAACTGTCCGCACCCAGATCACGCCAACTCCCGTTGAGAGAAGGCGCGTTGTGCTACGCGACGCCTGCCCAGGTACCGAACGCCGACAACTCAGCGGACGGGTGCGTGTCCATACGCAGCAGCGAGCCGAGCGTTTCACGTACGGATGGGTGGAATCGGGTGTGGTTCGGGGCGATCTTCCTCGACCGCTTCAGCTCGGCGAACGCGCCGCTTCGATCGCCCAGCGCCAGGCGCGCGGAGGCGACATCGATGTGGTGGTGGCTGGATCGCTCGCCGACCGTCGAGGCAGGCGGCACCCATCCGGCTCCCCCCTGGCCCCATTCGTCGAGTCGGGCGAGGGCCTGCTCGCTGTCCCCGGTGTCGATCAGTGCATGCACCGTGTGGATCTTGATGTTGGTCGGCCCGAAGCTCATCTCGTAGGCGAGGCTGTCCCGGTTGCCCGCCATACGCGCGACCTGCTCGGCCTCCGCCAGGAGGTCTTCGGCCCCGTCGGGATTGTTCTCCCGCGACTCCACCACCGCGAGCTTCAGCAACAGCGCCCCGTCGACCGCCAACGCGTCATCGGTGTACGAACGCTCCGGCTGGAGCCGCTCCAGCTCCCCGCGCAGCCCCCTGAGCTTGCGGCGAGCCGACTCGGTCGCGCCCTGGCGGAGCATCGACCCCGCGACCAGGAAACCAGCCGTGACCTGCATGAGCGGATCACCGGTTCGGTCAGCGGCCCACCGGATCCTCTCCAGCGCCGTGTTGCCCAGGTCGTGGTGCCCCATCTTGTGGGCCAGACTGTTGACGGCCCGGTAGGCACGGGCCAGGTGCCAGAACGCCTTCTGCTGTTCCTCACCGCGCGACCCGAGCGCTACGTGGGTCAGCTCGGTGATCACCGGGGGCAGCAACGGCCCCATCGGCACGTACCGCGCGTCACGCCGCAGGGCCGCGATCTGGTCCACCTCGGAAGCCAGAACAGGCAGCGCACGCGGGCGGGTCTCCAACTCGTCGGGAGTGTCGAAGCACAGCAGGATGCGCCGCAGTTCCGGGATGACGGTGTGCACCCCGTCCTCGGCCTCCGGATCCCCGTAGTACGGCTGGCCGGTCAGCACCTCCGGGCCGAAATGCAGCGCCCGCGCCAGGGCCGATATCAGACTCGGCGTCGCCTTCCGGGCGCCGGACTCCAACTTCTGAAGCAGGCTGACGGAGACCGCGACCCGCTGGGCGAGCTGCGCGGCGGACAGCCCGCGCGTCTTGCGTGCCACCCGGAGACGGTCCCCCAGCATCAAGCTCTCACCCACGTCGAGATCCCCTCGCTGATCGGAGCAATGTGGCCAGAGTACGGACTGCGAGCCGTGCCCAGAAGGCCCGTTGCTGAGAGTTAACGCATCGGCCGACCTGGGGATCGGCGGGCGTGCCCCAAGAGAAGCGAGTACAACTGTCGACGCCTTCACCAAGGTCGGCGAGAGTGCGTATGCCATGGGCAGGTTCAAGCCAACCCCGGATTCTTCGCCCTCGCGCTCCATTACCATCAGCCCTGGACAGGGACTTGGAGCGCACGTCAGAACCAGAGGTGCGGCTGGGTTTCCCTGCCCGTCAGGGGGTGCTCGCTCACTCGGTTCCGCTGGTTCTCGGGACAGCCGCACACCGAGAAGCAGCAGGGAGCGGGAGCAGGGCTGGAACTGCGCATGACGTACGACATCGCGGCCCCCGAACCTGCGGGCATGGTCGCCTCTCTCAGCTCCCTCGGGTACTCCCTGCCCGCAGCCGTCGCGGACTTGGTGGACAACAGCCTCTCTGCGCACGCGACGGACATCGACGTCGAGTTCACCTGGGCAGGACGGGACTCGTGGATCGCCGTCGTCGACGACGGCGGCGGTATGAACGCGGAGGAGCTCGTCACCGCCATGACCGTGGCCGCGCGTGGACCGGCTACGCAGCGGAGCACCACAGATCTGGGTCGTTTCGGGGTCGGCCTCAAGTCGGCGTCGTTCTCCCAGGCGAGACAGCTCACCGTGTCCACCGCGACCTCCGGTGCGTGGCACACACGGACCTGGGATCTCGACGTCGTCGAGAAGTCCGGCCAGTGGCGCCTGCTGCGCGGCGCGGACGAGACGACCACCGCTCTGCTGGACAGGATCCGCGGCACGTCGGATCACGGCACCATCGTGTTGTGGCGGAGACTCAACGGCTACCACGTCGACGACGTGACGGTGGACGACGAGCGGACCCAGAAGCAGTTCTACGCGGAGAGACACCGAGTGAGGTCACACCTCGCCATGGTCTTCGCCCGTTTCCTCGTCGGAAGCCGTCGCCGCACCTTGCAGGTCTCCGGGAGCCCCGTCGAACCGTGGGACCCCTTCCTGACGGGACACCCCTCCGTGCAGTCACTTCCGGTCGAGCAGCTCCCACTCGGAGCAGGAACCGTGCGTGTGGAGGCATTCGTCCTGCCGAGTGCCCAGCGGCTCACCCCAGCCGAGTACGAATCTGCCGGAGGGCCACGTGGCTGGCTCGACCAGCAGGGGTTCTACGTCTACCGCCGGGACCGTCTGATCCTCGCCGGGGACTGGCTCGGACAGCGCGGCATACGCCGCGAGGAGAAGTACAACCAGGCCCGCATCGCCGTCGACATCCCGGCCGAGACCGATGTCGAGTGGGGCGTCGACGTCCGCAAGTCGAGCGTCGTCCCTCCCGTCGGCCTGCGACCCCACCTCCAGCGCATCGCCAAGCGGACCCGGAGACAGGCTGCCGACGTGTTGCGCTACCGCGGGCAGATCGCGGCACGGACACATGGCGATCCCCTGCTGTACGCCTGGAACGTCCGCCGTACCGACGATCGGGTCAGCTGCCGGATCAACCGTGGCCACCCCTTGGTCAGAGCGGCACTGCGACCCGGCGGTGGCAGCGCGGACGACGTACGCGCGCTGATCCGCCTGCTGGAGGAGACCGTTCCCGTCACCGCGCTGCGCGTGATGCACGAGACGGACACCAGCGACGACCCCGAACCCTTCGGAGGGGCTGGGTTCGCCGACGCGGAGGCCACGGAGATCGCCCACCGGGTGTACGAGTCGCTGGTCTCCGACGGGCGTTCACCTGCCGCGGCCCGGGAGCGACTGAGATCCATGCCGCCCTTCGACCAACTGCAGGGTTTCTGGAGCACCTGAGCTTGTTGTCAGTGGCCGCCCCTACGCTGCTCGATACCGTCAACTTCCAGTCGGAGGACCGCTGTGAGCCCCACTCCCGAGGAGTCGACCGACTCCCTCGCCAAGGCCAGGCGCCTGGTACTCGCCCTGCTCTCCCAGGACCGACAGCCGACTCCCGATGAAGTGCAGAACGCGGTCACCGTCATCTTCGGGATGCTGGCCGGGCAGGGCGAAGTCCTCGACCGGGAGCGACTGGCCAAGGAGATCGAGGCCATGACCGCCGTCTTCCAGGAGGGCTCCTCCGGCCTGGAGAGCGACAGAGGGCACGAGCAGTGGTTGCCCGAGGCCAAGAACGACCGGGACTGGGACTTCTGGGAGCGATACCGGCGCTACCTCGAGGACGTCCGCAACCTCCCCCCGGTCGTCGTACGTCGCCTCGACCAGAGCACGGACGACGTCCTGAGCCAGCTGGAGGACCCTCGCCGCCCGGGATCCTGGCGTCGCACGGGTCTCGTGATCGGGCAGGTCCAGTCGGGCAAGACGGGCCAGTACATCGGGCTCGCCGCGAAGGCCGTCGATGCGGGGTACCAGTTCGTGGTGATCCTCGCCGGCATCCACAACGACCTCCGGAGCCAGACGCAGCTGCGGGTCGACGAGGGCCTCCTCGGGTTCGACACCCAGCACCAGCAGCGGTCCAACCAGAACGGGAAGTCCCGCCTCATGGGAGCCGGGAGAATGCCCGGTGCGCGGAGACTGGACATCGCGTCACCGACCAACAGCTCCGAGAAGGGCGACTTCGGTCGGCAGGCGGCGAACGCAGTCAACTTCCCGCTCGGCCGTTTCCCCGTGGTCCTCGTCGTCAAGAAGCACTGGAAGATCCTCGAGTACCTGCGTACGTGGGTGACGGAGGTCCAGGGCACGGAGGACGAGAGGGGTAGCAAGGTCGTACGTGACATCCCGCTGTTCGTCATCGACGACGAGGCGGACAACGCCTCCGTCAACACCAAGCGCGACCCCGAAGCGGACCCGACCAGGACCAACGGTGCGATCCGCGACCTCATGAAGAGCTTCGAGAAGGCGGCGTACGTCGGGTACACGGCCACGCCGTTCGCCAACATCTACATCGACCCGGACGCCGAGCACGCCTCCCTCGGCTCGGACCTCTTCCCTGAGAGCTTCATCCGTACCCTTCCCTCACCGACCAACTACCTCGGCCCTGAACGGGTCTTCGGGCTCCAGGTCGACAACGACGACGAGGAAGGCGTCCTGCCGCTCCCGCTCGTGCGTCCTGTGGACGACGGCGAGACCTGGGTGCCGACCAAGCACAAGTCGGACTTCGAACCCTCCGACGACCTTCCGCGGTCCCTTCACGAGGCCATCGCTTCGTTCGTGCTCGCATGTGCTGCCCGCAGGGCACGGGGGCAGACGAAGGTCCACAACTCCATGCTCGTCCACCTCAGCCGTTTCAACCTGGCACAGGCGGCCATGAGAGACCAGGTCTACGACCACCTGCGCCTCCTCGTGGACTCACTCAGCGACCGATACGGGCAGGCCCAAGCACGCATGGCCAGCTTCCAGGACCTCTGGGAGCGGGACTTCGTACCCACCACTGACCATTTCCCTGCCGACGAGGCCGAGCGGGTGACCTGGAAGGAGGTGTCCCGGCAGCTCATGCCGGCCCTGCGCAAGATCGTGGTAAAGACGGTGAACGGTGCCTCGCGTGACGCGCTCGACTACTACGAGCACCGCAGGAACGGCCTCTCGGTCATCGCGATAGGAGGCCAGAAGCTCTCCCGAGGTCTCACCCTGGAAGGGCTGACCGTCAGCTACTACCTGCGCAACACCACCACCTACGACAGTCTGCTCCAGATGGGCCGGTGGTTCGGATACCGCCCAGGCTACGAGGACCTCTGCCGCCTCTACACCACCCCCAAGCTCCAGGCCAGGTACGTCGAGGTGACCTCTGCGACCGACGAACTGCGCCGTGAGGTCGAGGAGATGGCCGCCCTCGACCTCACACCGAGGAGCTTCGGGCTGAAGGTACGTGCCTCTTCGCTCGGTCTCGCGATCACGGCCGCGAACAAGATGCGCCAGGGCACGAAGGTCATGCTGAGCTACTCGGGCGAAGGTCCGGAGACGGTGCTCTTCGACCTGGCCCAGCGGACCGTCGAGCACAACCTGAAGGCGCTCGGCGACTTCGTCCAGAGGCTTGACGGGGTCACTGAGGCCGAGACCGCGAAGACGCCGGGCGGCAACGTGAGGTGGAACGGAGTCCCCTCCGACGCTGTCGTCGAGTTCCTCTCCCGCTACGAGACCGAACGTACGGCGCAGAGGGTCCGCCCCCGGTTCATCGCGAAGTACATCGAGCAGTGTGTAGCCGTGGGAGAACTTCCCCAGTGGACGGTGATCCTTGTCGGCAAGACCACCGCGAAGGACCCCCAGGACGTCGCCGGACACGCCGTCGGACCCGTGACGCGCACAGCCATCAACCCGGGTTTCGAGGCTGAGGGGCGGTACACGATCCGTCGTGTGCTCAGCCCCCCTGACGAGTACCTCGACCTCGACAAACCCCAGAAGGAAGCCGCCCTCGACGCGACGCGGAAGGCAGCAGAGAAGAACAAGAAGGAGAAGGTTCCCCAGAACCCCTCCGGCGAGCTCCTGCGCTGGCAGCGCAGGCCCGACCAGGCGCTGCTGCTGATCTACCTGATCGAGCGGCCCGCGTCCGCGGACGGGGTGGCGCAACCGCCTCTGGTGGGCTTCAAGGTGAGCTTCCCCCGCTCCCAGCACCAGTCAGACACCACGTACGTCGTCAACAGCATCTGGCAGCAGGAGGGCCTCGACACCTACGACGAGGAGGACTCGGAGTGACCGTAACCGAGGACGAATGGCGTGAACTGGAGACGCCCCAGGGCACGACAGGGCGGTCCCGCCTCCGTCTGCACCCTGACGCACCGCTGGACGTCTTCCTGTCCGTCTCCCACCCGGGCCACCAGCGCATGCTGGTTCTCCGGGCCGACGCACGCGCCGCGGACCACATCGTCCGCTCGGTGGGCCGGCTTCCGCGGGCGGCAGGGCTGGAGATGAACCTGAGCGCCGTGTCACGGGTCGAGTACGAACTCCAGGTGGTCCTGACCTCCAACGAGCTTCGTGAGGTCTTCAACCCGCTTGTCGACGACGTCGCTGACACGGTGCGGGCCGCGCCCGCAGCCGACGCGGCACTGACCGCTGCCGTGGACCGGTTCGGGAGGTGGCAGGACCTGCTGCGGGCGGTCGGCACCGACGGTCTGAGGCCGGAGGAGCGCCGGGGGCTGGCCGGCGAGCTCCTGGTCCTCAGGGAGCACGTCCTGCCCCCGCTCGCCCAGACCGACGCCGTCGACTCCTGGACCGGGCCCGCGGGGGCCGACCAGGACTTCCAGCTTCCCGCTGTGGCCATCGAGGCCAAGTCGAGCACCGCGAAGCGTCCTCGGAGTATCCGCATCGCCAGCGAGCGGCAGCTGGACGCCACCGGGGTGCCCACGCTCCTCCTGGCACTCGTGATGCTCGACGAGCGGCGCGGCGGATCAGGCGAGAGCCTGAACAGGCTGGTCGACCGTATACGGGAACAGCTCACCAGCCCTGCCGCCCGGACCATGTTCGACGGCCGTCTGATCCAGGCCGGATACCTCCCGGGGCACCGTGACCTCTACGATGAGCCGCGGTACACCCTTCGTGACCTGCGCTTCTGGCACGTGCGGGACGACTTTCCGAGAATCGTCGAGGCCGATCTCCGCGAAGGCGTCGGCCACTGCACGTACCAGGTGAACACCACGGGACTTGACCAGCACCAAGCCACGGCCGACGAGGTAACCGAACTGATCAGGGGCCAGCATGCCTGAACTCGACCTGACCGAGTTCTCCCGCGACCTCGTCGCGGACGTCCAGGCGACCGCCGACGCCGAGGGGACCACCACCCCCGAGGCGTTCACACGCAGGGTGTTCGAGGACCTGGAGCAGACCGGCATCGCGTCCAACACCTTCACCGCCTACCACAAGGCCCACGGACACGAGGTGCACGGATACGGCGTCGGGGAGTCCGGCGAGTGCCTCGACCTCTTCTTCACGGACTTCCGCCTCGACCCGTCGGACGCCAAACTCACGAAGGCCCAGGCCGAGTCGTTCTTCAAACGACTCCTGACGTTCGCCCGCCGGTGCCGGGACGGACTGCAGCAGCACATCGACGAGTCCTTCGACGTGTACGACATGTGCGCCGCGGTCGAGAAGGCCCTGACCGAGGTACAGCGGATCAGGTTGTTCCTGCTCACCAACCGTGTGAGCACCTCCACCGACCTCTCTCCCGGCGAGTTCGGCGGACTCCCGGTCAGCCGTGAGGTGTGGGACCTGGCACGGCTGCACCGCCACGCGACGTCCGGCAGCATCAGCGAGCCCATCGTGGTGTCCTTCGACCCACCGCTGCCCTGCGTCTCGACCCCCAGCACGGAGCCGGACCACTCCGTGGCACTGTCGGTGATCCCCGGGCAACGGCTGGCAGAACTGTACGGAGAGCACGGCACGCGGCTGCTCGAACTGAACGTCCGTTCCTTCCTGCAGACCAGGGGCGCGGTCAACCGAGGCATCCGGGAGACACTGCTCGACGCACCCGGCAGGTTCCTGTCCTACAACAACGGCATCACGGCGACGGCGTCCCAGGTCGACTTCACACGTGGCCCGCACGGGGAGCCCACCGGGATATCCCGGGTGCACGGGCTCCAGATCGTCAACGGTGGCCAGACGACGGCCTCGCTTCACTACGCGTCGAGCCGTGACAAGGCCGACCTGTCGCACGTCATGGTGCAGATGAAGCTCACGGAGGTGTCCCCGGTACGGCTCGCCGAGATCGTTCCGAAGATCTCCCAGTACTCGAACACCCAGAATCGGGTGACACTGGTCGACTTCAGCTCGAACCACGAGTACCACGTGGCCGTTCAGAGGATCACCCGTTCCCTCTGGGCTCCTGCGACGGACGGGAGCGGCCAGGAGACGCACTGGTTCTACGAGCGTGCCCGCGGCCAGTTCACCGACGAGCTGGCCAAGGCCCGCACCCCGGCCCGGCAGCGCCACTTCAAGGCGCTCAATCCGACACGGCAGAAGTTCACGAAGGCGGACCTAGCGAAGTTCGTCCACTCCTGGAACCAGCTTCCGTACCACGTCAGCCGGGGAGCCCAGAAGAACTTCGCCGAGTTCATGCTCCGCGTCGACGAGGCACCCCCTCGAGTCGACGTCCAGTACTGCCAGCACGTGATCGCCATGGCGATCCTGTTCAAGGCGGTGGACCGCATCGCTGCCGCACACCAGGCAGGCAGCTACAAGAGCATGATCACCACTTACACCATGGCCCGGCTGTCACTCGCTGCGGACAGACGGATCGATCTCGACCAGATCTGGCGGGAACAGGCGATCTCGGAGGCCCTCGCAGAGTCGATCGACGACCTGTGCCCCCGGGTGATGGCGGTCGTGACCGCGCCTCGTGAGGGCAACCACGTGGGCGAGTGGGCCAAGAAGGCAGCCTGCTGGGATGCAGTGTCCCGAGTGCCGTGGGCTGTGCCTGGGGCGCTGCGGGCGGAGCTCCGAGACCACCCCCTGGACGAGGCGGCGCTCGCCGGCGGTACACAGGCCGACGCGGGCGCGACTGACGAGGTCTCGCTCATCTCCCCGGACGAGTGGTACGCGGTCGAACAGTGGGCGAAGGAAACGCGCAACCTCGAGCCTTGGCAGCGTCAGCTCGCCCAGTACGTCGGTCGGCGCCTCGAACTCGACCAGGAGGTTCCCGAAGTTCAGGCGGTCCAAGCCCTCCACGCCCGCAACGAGGCCCTCTCCCTGGGCTTCGTCCCCGGGCCGTAGGCAGCCCCGTGGCCCCGCTCGTCAGAGCCGCCCCCGTTCGACCAGGTCCCGCATGGCGTCCTCCGCCCGGCGGAGGACGATCCTGCCGTCCCCGTCACTGGACGCCACGAGGCCGGCGCCCGGTGCGAGACCGGCCTCGGCGAGCAGCCCTAGAGGGAGTTCGACACGACCTTGGCCGTCGATACGGAGTTCAGCTGCTTCCCGGAGCATGAGCAGAGTGTGGCACCCTCATTGCCGGGACGTCGCGGACGGGCTGGAACCACGGGGATGGCACAGAGCAGCAGCGCAGCAGGCGGAAACTGGGTCAGCACGGCGAAGGGCGAGCACCTCCGCGGACGTCGCGCACGTGACACCACGCCCGAGGTGGCCCTCCGAAGGGCCGTTCACCGGCAGGGGCTCCGGTTCCGGCTTCAGCGCAAGGTGACCCCTCGTTGCACGGCCGACTTCGTCCTGCCTCGGTACGGCGTTGCCGTGTTCGTCGACGGATGCTTCTGGCACGGGTGTCCCGTGCACGGGCCCAAGGTGTTCCGAGGCCCCAACGCCGCCCTGTGGCAGCAGAAGATCGAGATGAACAAGGAACGGGACCGTCGGAACACCGAGGCGGCGGAAGCCGCAGGATGGGCCGTTGTCCGGGTGTGGGAGTGCGAGGTCCGGAGCGACGTCGAACGGGCGGCGCTCAACGTCGCGTTGCGGTGCGCCGCTCAGGATCGCCGGTCTGGGCAGGAACCGCCGCCCGGCCGTGGGTCCCGCTCACCGCGTCACTGAACAGATCACCCGAGACCTCGTCCCTGCTGGCGCAGAACGCACTCAGAGGGCATCGTTCGCAGAGTGGCTGCCGAGCCAGGCACAGCGTGTCCCCGATCAGGCGCAGGGCAGCCATCCGCAGGGGCGCCTCCTCCCCGGCACCGACCAGCTTCACGAGGTCCACCCGTCCGTCGCTGAGCTTGTTCGTGCGATCCGATTCGCTGCCGTTGAGACGAGCGGCGACGCGGAGCGCACCCTGTCCGATCCAGAGGAGGTCGTTGTCGGTCAGCAGCTGGTAGAGACGCTGTTCACCAGGCTTCATCCCCAGGTGTCCAGGAACTTCTTCCGGCTGCTGCCACACACGTGACTTGCCCACGACCACGGACAGCCTGTCTACGCGCGCACGAGCAGCGTCGGTGGGAGCGGCCTCAAGAAGGGCTAGGAAAGCGTTCTTGGTCAGGGAGCTGCGTTCCCGGATCGTCTCGACCATTTTGTACATCTGGGCGGGCTGCACTCTGGTCCCGGACAGTATGGCCACGACCGCCGCGTGCAGAGGGGACAGCTTCGGAAGCTGGTACCACTCGTCTCCCTCGCGTTGCCGCTCCGCCCAAAGGGTCAGCTCCCTACGCACCGTGCGCCAGTGAGGCTGCAGCGCCCCCTCCGCCAGCCCCTGGTCCGTGGGCCACAGAACCTCGGCTGCGGCCTGGCCCAGCAGAGGAGGAACGGCGTTTCCGATCTGGCGGAACGCGTCACTGCGCGTTCCTGCGAACCTGAACCGGTCGGGGAACGTCTGCACCCGCGCCGCCTCGCGCACGGTCAGCGTGCGGTTCTGGTCCGGGTGGATGTACCAGTAGCCGTCCTTGGCGATGTGGGCCGTGATCGACCTGCTGAGTTCGCCCCAGCCGAGCTTCTTGTACTTGTCCGTGAAGTGCTTGACGTCGTAGCGCTGCAGCTCCGGGGAGATCTCCGAGTACAGGGTCCTGGAGTCCATCCCATCGAAGATCTCCCAGTCGTCCTTCCGGACCCGCCGGGTCATGTGGTCGAAGACGACGCCCCGTCGCGCCCACTTGCGCATGTCCGTCGCGAACGAGGAGAGTTCCGAGGGATCGGCGGAATACGCCCACTCACGGTCGCCGACCCGTTCCGTGGGCACGACAGGAAGTTCGGGCAGGTCACCGATGGCGTCCCGCAGCGTGGTGCGGTCCTCCTCCGCCAGCTCCTGCCGCCACTCGAACTTGTCCACGTCCTTCCTGGCCAGCAGGATCAGCCGCTTGCGATGCTGCGGGACTCCGTAGCGCCAGGCATCGACGAGGCGCACCTGAGTCGCGTAGCCCAACTCCTCCAGCTGCTGCTCGATCGTGCGCACCACGAAGAAGTCGTCGCCCAGCCCCATGTCGGGCACGTTCTCCATCAGGACGGCACGAGGTTCCAGCCGCCTGACCACATCAAGGTAGGCGCTCCACAGCTCCTTGCGGCGGTCGTGGGGATCCCGCCCGTGATACTCGACGAGGTTCCGGATCTTGCTGCGTCCCGCCCTGCTGAACGGCTGGCAGGGCGGGCCTCCCGCCACCAGATCGATCTTCCCCTTGGCCGGTTCCAACACCTGCTCGAGCCGGTCGCGCTCGTCGGGGTTGCCCAGGTCCATGTGCAGGCTCATGCCGGGGAAGTTCGCGGCGTGCGTCTCCAAGGCCCGTTCATCGAAGTCAACCGCGGCCGCGACTGTCCAGCCGGCGCGCTGGAGTCCGAGACTCAGCCCACCTGCTCCCGAGAAGAGGTCGACAGCGAGCCGCTTTCCGCTCCCGAATCCTTCAAGCCACTTGGCGAAGCGCTCGGGCTTACAGCTGTTCCTGTTGCGCGTGAGCTTCAGGTAGTCGCTTCGCTCAAGGGGTACGCCGTAGTGCCCACCCTGCACAGCACGCACCTCCACACCAGCGAGAACAACGAGCACCAGGAGATCACGGACGCGCTGGTGGAGGCAAGGATTCCACCATGCTGACCACGGGAGATGTCCGCGATCCGCTCGCGTCGTCCCGCCAGGCACCCCGGCGCGTCCACAGGACTTCCGGCCCTCCGCCTCGAAACGATGTTCTGGTGCGATGCCGACGCAATCTTAGAGGACAGCCGTAGCAGCGCCATACCGGACCCAGTCAGGTGCGGTATCTGGCTCAACGATCCGGCGGGTCTGAAGACACGTTCGAGCCACTGTCGACGAGCGGCACCGCTGGCAGTCACGCGTCAGGCCGCACGGCCGCGTCAGTCAGGACGCCATGAGCCGATTGTTGGCCGCCCCAGCCGAGAATCACGACAAAGGGATCCACGTCGCCAGCCTCTCCGACATGATTAGCGCATGGTTCCCGAGTTCGAGGTAGAGATCAGCCGTCACTACGAACTGGTCGAGTTACGAACCGAGTTGACCGCTGAGGATGTGGCCTCTGGATTCGTCGAGCACCACGACTACCAATGCCTCGGCCTGCCCAGCTGGCAGGAGGCCGCGGCGTGCCTCGCCGAGGAGGCCGAGATCCTTGAGCGGGCTGCCCGTTCGAGCGCGCCGGACGGCATCGAGGAGATCCTCGACGCGCTCCACGAGGAGGATGGCGTGGGGTTCGCCGAACTCATGTCGGTCTTCCACTGGAACGACATCGGAGTGGCCGGCGCGAGTCTTGCTCTCAGTGCGGCCCGGACCGCCACCTTCTACTCCTGTTCCAGCGGGCTCGATCACCGGCACCACGCCAAGTACCCGATGGTGGGCCTCGTGCCCGACGCAGAGCGCGCCACCCTGATAGCCGAACTCGCGGAACGTACCGGCTGCGGAATCGGCCAGCAGTGGGGCCGGTGGTACCTGTACGCCAGGTCGGTGACCGCCTTCCATGCCCTCGGTCAGTCGATCTTGGAGCACCGGCAAGCCTTCGACGCCCTGCCACAACCGACGTGGGTCGAAGGGCTCGAGGAAGAACTCGAGCGGGTCAACGACTGCTGAGGGAGAAGCGGCTGAACCCACAGCTGACCGTCTCAGCCGATTACTTGGGATCGGCCCACAGATCGGGCCAGGGACGCCCCGACGGATGCCTGCACATGGCGAGCGCCCGTCAGGTCATGCGTCCCGTCAGCCCACATGCCGTACGTCGCGCAAATTCGCCCACGCAACGCGGTCTGCAGCTGAGGCTGCCCGGCTGCCACGCCGCCGTCTGGGAGAAATCTGGGAGATGATCTTCTCTCGGAGACCCGTTGAGGCCACTCGAAACCACCCAACCCTAAGCCCCTGACCAGCACAGATTCCTATTCAGCCCGGTAGCGATCTTGCTCGAACCTCATTCGGGACGAAGAGGTCGTGGGTTCAAATCCCGCCACCCCGACAGCTGAAGTACCAGGTCAGGGCCATCGACTCACGCGAGTTGGTGGCCCTGAGTTGTTTCCGGTGGTCGTTTCGGAGAAATCCGGAGAGCGGAGAGGGCGGCTTCTGAGCCGTGATCTCGCAGCCGGTGCCGCCGGCCTCCCGGGCGAGGCTCAGCGGGCCGACGCATGGAGGGGCCCTGGTGTCGTGTGACACCAGGGCCCCGAAGGAACTGCTACACCATCTGCCGACCCTCTACCGCGTCGGCCTTCTGTATCCGCAGGCCCGGCCGAGGTGCGGTCGGGGGTGCGGGGATCGCGGTTGCTTGACCGGAGACCACCTCACTATCGATGTCCTGCGGTACCCAGGCTTGAGACTTCCGCCTGGGCGATCCTGATGGCGCTTGGCCCCTCCGTTCTTCCCTCGGTGATCAACTAGCTATTTCACGGGAGTACTGCGTACTGCTGGTACTGCTTGTGGCGGCCCCTGATCACTGCGGGCCACCCGGTCCGGTCGTCAGCCCCGTCGCCGTCCTGCGACAACCCTGGCTTCGGAACTCCACCACCGCACCGTCCTGCGTACTGCGCACTGCAACTGCGGGTACTGCTGCCTGGCAGTTCGTCTCTGCCAGGCCCTGCGGTCTCTCTGGGTTACGAGAGAAACCATAACCACACCAGCACCCAATGTCTACCTCGGCTGGCATAGGTTTTCGTGTGTTCGAGGCTTAGGTAATCGAACGCCGATCAGTCACCTGGGGTTAGCCCCACCTGGAGCGGGCGGGATAGCGGGATCGCCCCGGGCGGTCGTATCCGGAAATGCTGGGTCCGGGGCGCACGTATCGCTGGTGTCCCCACCATCCCGTTGATTCCCTAGGAGTTGGCTCGTGCGTAAGCAGGCGTGGCAGAGGTTCCGTTCGTCCGGGCAGCGGCAGCGGCAGCGCGGGCGGCGTAGAGGCGCGGTGGCCGCGGGGGTCGTGAGTCTCGTGACTATGGGCGTCGTGGCGGGCGGTGTCCACGCGCCGTCCGTCGCGTTCGCCGCCCCCACGCCGGCCCCGGCGCTTTCCGCCACCGACGCGGACGCCGTCCAGCAGGGCCTGAACGCGCTCATGCGTTCCGACGACCCGCCCCCCGCCGCGCTGGCGAGCGTGCAGGGCCGGGAGGGTCTGGAGGGGTGGAAGGGTTGGGAGGGGGGTGGTCGTAGCTATACCGCGGGCGTCGGCGATCTCGCCACCGGGTCGAAGGTGCCCAGGGACGGGCAGGTGCGGATCGGCAGCAACACCAAGACGTTCACCGCCGTGGTCGTGCTGCAACTGGTCGGGGAAGGCAAGATCCGCCTCGACGCCTCGGTCGACACCTATCTGCGGGGCGTCGTACGCGGGGAGGGGATCGATGGACGCCACATCACCGTCCGGCAGCTTCTCCAGCAGACCAGCGGGCTTCCCAACTACAGCAACTACCTCGGCGACGACGCCCGTTATTACGATCCCCGCGAGCTCCTCGACCTCGCGCTCCAGCACAAGGCCCGCTTCGACCCCGGGAAGAAGTGGGAGTACAGCAACACCAACTACGTACTGGCCGGGCTCATCGTCGAAGAGGTCACCGGCCGGCCCCTCGCCGAGGAGATGGACCGGCGCATCATCAAGCGCATCGGGCTGCGCCACACCTACTTCCCCGCACCCGGCGACGCGACCATCCGAGGGCCCCATCCCAAGGGCTACTACCGGGACTCGGCGCGCGGGCCACTGCGTGACATCACGGAGATCGACCCCTCCTGGGGCTGGGCAGCGGGGCAGTTGATCTCCACCAACTCCGACCTCAACCGCTTCTTCACCGCGCTCCTGGACGGCAGGCTCCTCCCGGAGACCCAGCTCGCCCAGATGCGCGCCGCGACCCTCCCCGCCGACGAGACCTTCGGCCCCGGCGCCCGCTACGGACTGGGGCTCGTGAGCAAGCCGCTGCCCTGCGGCGACGGCGGCCTCTACTGGGGGCACGGCGGCAGCTTCCCGGGGTACGAGACCCGGGGCGGGGCCACCGACGACGGCCGCGCCGCCAACGTCGCGGTGACCATGCAGCTGTCCGACGCGGCGTCCAGGGCGCGGGTCGATCGTGTCGTGGAGACGGCCCTGTGCCGCTGAGCCGCGCCCTCCTCGGCTCCCCTGAGCCCTTTCCCCAGGACTTTGCTCGGGCCTTTGCTCAGGTCTTCCTCAGCCCGCGGCCGTCGGTGTCGCCTCGGCCGCGCGGCGGTATTCGGCGTTGATGCGCTGGGCTTCTTCGAGCTGGTCTTCCAGGATGATGATGCGGCAGGCGGCCTCGATGGGGGTGCCCTGGTCGACGAGTTCCCGGGCGCGGGCGGCGATGCGCAGCTGGTAGCGGGAGTAGCGGCGGTGGCCGCCCTCGGACCGGAGCGGGGTGACCAGGCGGGCTTCCCCGATGGAGCGCAGGAAGCTCTGGGTGGTGCCGAGCATGGCGGCGGCCCGGCCCATCGTGTAGGCGGGGTAGTCGTCGTCATCGAGGCGGTCGAAGGAATCGCCTGCTGTCATCGCGCCTCACTGGGCAAGAGGGTAAGAGGGGTAAGAGGGGGAACACGTCGAGGGGCCCGGGTGCCGTACTGGCACCCGGGCCCCTAGGAACTGCTATACCGTCTGCCGGCCTAGTGCCGCGCCGGCCTCCGCATCCGCATGGCCACCCGGGAGCGAATGGTCATGCGGTGAATCGCGGGTCTAGCTGTACTGCTTCTACCTGTACTACTGCTACTCGAACTGACTTGAACAGACGTGAACTGCTGCCCGGCAGTTCGTGTCTGCCGGGCCTTGCTCGATCTCGCTCGATCTCGGCTACGGGAAAACCATAGCTACACGACCACCGAATGTCTACTTCAGCCAAGGTAGATTTCCGAGCGTTCCAGGGTGAGGTAATCGTCCATGGGCAGGAACACGGAGCCGTCCCGAGGTCAGACCTCCGTCGAGACCCCGAAGTCCGCCCCCGAGATGGCCGCCAGGGAAGCCGCCACGCCTCGAAGTGGCTCGTGCAGGGCGTTCAGGTCCGCGCGGAAGCTTTCGGCGCGGTCCCAGGTGCGCTCGTGGTCCAGCGCGCTCGTGTGCGGCGGGCGGTGGGCCTCCCAGGCCATGAGCAGGGGGTGCCAGCGGGTCATGAAGGGGCGGAGGATCCCGTTCAGGAGCTGGTCCGCCACCGACTGGACGGAGGGGCCCGTGCTCGGCCTCAAGCCGATGCTGTAGCGGTGCAGCGTGTCGCGGGTGAACGGGAAGAGGCTGTTCAGGGAGGTGAGCGCCTCGCGCAGACTGCCGCCGTCGGCGGGGAGTTGCTGGATGCCGATGCGGCTCACCAGCTCGACCTGGAGGTCGAAGGCGGCCATCCGCTCGGCTTCGCTGACCGTCATCGGCACGCTCTCCTTCCGTACGCCGGGGACCGGCGGTCCGGGGTTGTCCAGCGTAGTGGCCGTGGCTCCGAGGCTGGAGAGGACCGCACGGCGCAGGGTCTCCGCGCGGGCCGAGTCGCCTTCGTGGTGGAGCCAGGAGTGGGCCGTGACCGGGTGCAGGAGGTGCGGGGCGGGCGTGAGCAGGCCGCGGGCGGTCAGTTCGGCCAGGCCGGAGCGGGCCCGGCGCAGCGCGACGGCACGCGGCAGCCGGTCGGCCGCGGCGAGGACGGTGGCGGCGGTCTCGGCGGTGACCGGCAGGGGCGACAGGGCGAGGGCGCAGCGCAGCACGTCCTGGGCCTCGGCGGGTGCGGTCAGGGCGTCCCGCACGTGGTCGGCCGTGAGTTCGTCGCCGGCGAGGATGTCGAGCAGGGAACGGCCGGGTTCGTACAGCCGGTTGGCCAGGGCCGCGGGGTTCTGCCCGGCGCCCACCGCACGGCCGAGCAGTCCGAGTGCCCCGGGGTGCCCGGCGGCGGCGTCGACGATCTCGGGGGCGCCCGCGAGGGCGGCGGCCGCAGCTTGGGGGAGCGGTTCCAGGTCGAGGTGCTCGCCGTGTCCCCCGTAGGCGCGGCTGCGGGTGATCAGCAGGGTGCGGACCAGGGGGTGCGGGGCGGTGAGGTCGGTGACGGCGCGGGGCGGCAGGCCGTGGGGCACGTCGTCCACCACGTACAGACACGGGCCGTCGGGTGTCCGCGGCGGATGCGGCGCGGCGGCCCGTGCCCAGTGCACGCCGCCGGGGAACGCGGCTCCGAACCGCAGCGCGTACTCCCGTGCGAGCCGGGTCTTGCCGATGCCCGGCATGCCGCGCAGCTGCACGGGTCTGGCCGAGGTGCGGCCCGTGACGAGGGGGGCCTCCTGGACGTGCAGGGCGCTGTGCAGGCGCCACAGTTCGGGCAGCCGCCCGGTGAACTCGCCCACGGCGGCCGGCAACTCGCCGTGTACGCGCGGAGGGGTGACGTCCGGCCGCATGGGTCCGGACACCTGCCGCAGGTGGGCGAGGATGTCGGGTACGAGCGTCTCCGGTTCGCCGTGCCTGCTGTCGCGCAGCTCCACCGGGTGGATGTGCGCGGTGTCCCGCTCGGGGTTGACCACAAGGACCCGGCGGCGCGGGTCGCCCTCGCCGAGGCCCGCGAGGAAGGCGGTGGTCAGTTCCCACTGGCAGGCCGGACGCTCGGGGTAGCCGAGGGAGTAGTACGCCAGCAGAACGCGGGAGTTGGCGAGCGCACGGCGGATGGTCTCGCTGATACCGGCGAACCCGGCGACCGCGGACTCGTCCGTGAACACCTTCAGCCCGGCCGCGATGAGCTCCTCGTGGAACCGGCGGACGTGCCCGGCGTCTTTGCGGCTGTAGCTGAGGAAGACGTCCCACACGGTGTCTTACCCTACTGGGGGGAAGCGGGGAGGCGATCATGACGCAGTCCGGCGAGGCACCGCGGAGCGGGCGTACGGGGCGCGCGGGGCGTACGGGGCCTTCGCAGGTCACGGCGAAACTGACGATCCCGTTCGTCGGCGAGGTGACGGGCCTGTGGGAGCCGGCGGACGCCGAGCGCGTCGCCGCCTGGGAGCTGTACTTCCAGCTGGCCAGCCGGGTCGCGGTGATTCCGCTGGAGCGGGACGAGGGTGTGCTGCGCGAGGCGCTCACCTCGCTGTACTCCCTCTATGACGTCACCCGCGGCATCCTGCACGAGCACGGCCCGGCCGTCGCGCCGCCGGTGCCGCCGGGCCGGCTCACCTTCGGGGTGCTGGCGATGGTGACGCTCAACCGCGTGCTGCGGCCTCTGCTGACGGTGTGGCATCCACGGCTCTCGGCGTACGAGGCGCTGCGGCCGGAGGGCACGGATCCGGTGAGCTACGAGCGGGCCTGGCCGGAGGCCGCCGAGCTGCGACGCCAGCTGGATGCCACGCGGCAGGCGCTGCGCTCGCTGGCACGAACGCTTCAGCAGGTGGCGGAGGTGGGCGACCTGATCGACCTGCCGGTCCCCCGGCCGCCGCTGCCCCCGCCGGCTCGCCCGCGGCAGCGACCGCTCACTCCGCCGGACCAGTCGGGCCCACGTCATCCGGACCAGTCGGGCCCACGTCCTGACGACGGGTCTGTTGGGGGCACCCCCCCCCCGCTGATCAGGGGTAGTGCCGCCTTTTGTGAGGGGCGCCGGGCGGGGCGTGGTGGGGGGCGCGCGCCACGTCGTATCGGCACCGGTCCCTCCCCTGTGGGGACCGGTACCGAACGACGCGGGGTCGATCCGCGTCGCGTCGGCGTTGCGGCACGGATCGGGGTGGGTCCGGGTCTGTGATCGATGGAAAGTGATCAAGGATCCGGACGTGTCCGGCTGACCGGCGTGGTGGAGCACGCGTGGCGAGGTCGTCGCCACCGCTTCGTGACTCCGGCCGAAATCAGCCGAGAATGTGCAGCGTCATCAGTCACCTCTCCGAGCGCAGAGCTTGTGGCCTGCCCTGACACTGCGCGGTTGGCTCGCTACTGGGTTGAGATCCTGCCAGGTACCGCTTCTGCGGAGGAGGTTCCGGAGTCGTCCGGACCGGTTATCCGCAGGTCAGCCGTATAAAGTGAGTTTTCCGGTCCGGATGTTCGAGCGCGGCGGAAGTAAGGGGTGGAGGCCTTGAGTCCCGACTCAGGGGCACGCACAGCCTTCGCGGAACGGCTCGCTCTGCTGTACAAGGAAGCCGGCAACCCGCCCCTCCAGCGCGTGGCCGAGGCCGTCGTCCGGCTGCAACGGGTCGACGAGCGCGGGCGGCCCGTACGGGTCTCCGCCCAGCGGATCAGCGACTGGCGACGGGCCAAGAACGTGCCCGCCCAGTTCGCCGCCCTCGCGGCGGTGCTGCACGTCCTGATCCCCGAAGCGCGCCGTGAGTCGCCCGCACCGGTGTCCGAGGGCCTGTACGACATGGCCCAGTGGCAGCTCCTGTGGGAGCGGGCGGTCGCCGACCCGGTCAGCGGGCGCTCCGCGGCAGCCGCGGAAGGTGAGAGGCAGCCGCCCGCCGAGGCCCCGACCGCCCCCGCCGTGTGTCCCTATCGGGGACTCGCCTCGTATCGCCGCGAGGACGCCCGGTGGTTCTTCGGGCGGGAGCGGAGCACGAAGGCGCTCGTCGCTCAGCTCCGAGCGGTGGAGAAGACGGGCGGCCTGGTGATGCTCGTGGGCGCTTCGGGCGCGGGGAAGTCCTCCCTTTTGAACGCCGGTCTGGTTCCCGCGCTGCGCGGCGGGGCGTTGAGCGACCATGCCTTGAATGCCGTAAATGTTCCGAATGGCTCGGATGGCGTGAAGAGGTCGGATGCCTCGGACGGCTCGGCCGGCTCGGACGGCTCGGACGGCTCGCAGGGCTTGAATGCACCGGGCGCACCGGGCCCCCCGAGCGCCCCGAGCGCCCCTCGCGACGGCACCCCGGGCCACGCAGGCCGCCCCGCCACGGCCCGGCCCGTGCTTCAGCTCGTACCGGGGAACGCACCTCTCGACGAGCTGACCCGCCAGATCCCCGGACTCGCGCACGTCCTCTCCGCCTCCGAGGCCACCTCCGCCGGGCACCCCGCGTTCACGCGCGCCGTGCACGAGGCCATCACGGCATGGGCGGCACGGCACGAGGCCCCCTCGGAAATCCCCTCCAGCAGCCCCGGAGCCCCCGCCGTCCCCGCTCCCCCACGCGCCCGCCCGGTCATCATCGTGGATCAGTTCGAGGAGGCCTTCACCCTCTGCTCGGACGAGGCGGAACAGCGTACGTTCATCCATCTCCTGCACGCCGCCTGCTCGCCCACCGCCGCCGGTGGCCCCGCTCCCGCACTCGTGGTCCTCGGCATACGCGCCGACTTCTACGAGCAGTGCCTCGGCTACCCCGAGCTGGCCGACGCGCTGCAACACCGGCACATGGTGCTCGGGCCGCTGACCAACGCGGAGCTGCGCGAGGCGGTGACCGGGCCCGCCAAGTCCGTCGGCCTCGAACTCGAACCGGGACTCGCCGAGCTGATCGTCCGCGAAGTGAGCACCGACGGCCCGCGCGGGACGCACGACGCGGGAGTACTGCCGCTGCTCTCCCACGCCCTGCTCGCCACCTGGCAGCGGCGGAAGACCGGCAGGCTGACGCTCGCCGGATACCGGGCGGCGGGCGGCATCCAAGGGGCGGTGGCCGCGACCGCCGAGCGGGCCTGGTCCGACCTCGACCCCGCGGCCCGCACCGCCGCGCGACTGCTGCTCCTGCGGCTGGTCCGGCTGGGCGAGGACACCCAGGCCACCCGCAGGCGGGGCACCCGGCGCCAGCTGGCGGAGGAGTCGACGGACCCCGGCAAGACGGAGGAGTCGCTCGAAGCGCTGGTCCGCGCCCGCCTGGTGACGCTCGACGCGGAGACCGTGGAGATCACGCACGAGGCGCTGCTGCACGCCTGGCCGAGGCTGCGCGACTGGATCGACGAGGACCGGAACGACCACCTGCTGCGCCAGCGCCTGGAGGAGGACGGCAGGGCCTGGGAGGAATCGGAGCGCGACAACGCGCTGCTCTACCGGGGCTCGCGGCTGGAGCACGCCCGCGCCTGGGCGAAGTCCGCCGGGGCCACGTTCCTGACCCGGAGCGCGGCGGAGTTCCTCGCGGCCTCGGCCAAGCTGCGCCAGCGTACGGTCTGGATCGCCCGCGGCGCGGTGGCGGCGCTGGTCGTCCTGGCGATGGTGGCCGTCGTCTCGGCGGTGGTCGCCTGGCGGCAGCGGGACGACGCGGTGTTCCAGCAGGTGGTCGCCGAGGCCGATCGCGCCCAGCCCACCGACCCCTCCCTGTCCGCCCAGCTCGATCTGGTGGCCCACCGGATGCGGCCGGACGACGCGGCCACGCGCAACCGGCTGCTCGCGATCGTCAACGCGCCGCTGGCCACACCGCTGCTCGGGCACACCGGCGCCGTCTACCTCACCTCGTTCAGCCCGAGCGGGCGCCTCCTGGCCACGGCCAGCTACGACCGGACGGTCCGGCTCTGGGACGTGACGGACCCGTCCCGCCCCAAGCGCCTGGGCAAGCCCCTCACCGGCCACAAGAGCTGGGTGAGCAGCGCCGTCTTCAGTCCGGACGGGCAGACCCTCGCCAGCGCCTCGGACGACGGCACGATCCGGCTCTGGGACCTGCGCGACCCCAGCCGCCCGCGCCTGCTCGGTTCGCCCCTGCCCGGCCGCGGCGGCACGATCTACCTCGTCGCCTTCAGTCCGGACGGGCGCACGCTGGCCACCGCCCAGGACGACCACACCGTCGGCCTGTGGAACGTGGCGGATCCGGGCCGGCCGAAGGCGCTCGGCACCCTGACCGGGTCCACGGCGGCCGTACGCTCCGTGGCCTTCAGCCCCGACGGGCGGACACTGGCGGCCGGTGGTGACGACAGCGCGATCAGGTTGTGGGACATGGCGGATCCACGCCGCCCGAAGCCGGTCGGGAAGGTGCTGAAGGAGCACACGAGCGGGGTGCACTCCGTGGCCTTCAGCCCCGACGGCGACACGCTCGCCAGCGGCAGCTCGGACAACACCATCAGGCTCTGGAACGTGACCGACCCCCGCCGCGCGAAGCCGCTCGGCGCCCCGCTCACCGGCCACACCGGCCCCTTGTGGTCCGTGTCCTTCAACTCCGCGGGCACGATGCTCGCGGGAGCCAGCGCGGACAGTACGGCGAGTCTGTGGAACGTCAGCGACCCGGCGCACCCGTCCCAGGTCGGCGAGCCCCTCGCCGGGAGCAGCGGGGAGATGTACGCCCTCGGCTTCAGCCCCGACGGACGTCACCTCGCCACCGGGACCGGTGACAACAAGGTGCGGCTGTGGTCGATACCGACGTCGGACATGATCGGCCGGACGGGGTCCTTCCGCCCCGACGGGAAGGTGCTCGCCACGGCCGCGCGCGACGACAAGATCCGGCTGTGGAACGTGGAGCGCCCCGGCAGGCCGGTCATGCTGAGCAGGCCGTTCAGGGCCGGCAAGGGGGACGTACGCACGACGGCGTTCTCCCCCGACGGGCATACGCTCGCGGTGCTGACGGCGAACAGCGCGGTCCAGCTGTGGAACGTCACCGACCCGACCCGGCCCGCGCCCTACGGGCCGCCGGTCGCGCTGCGCACGCGGTTCGCGGCCGCGCTGGCCTTCAGCCCGGACGGGCGCACGCTGGCGACGCCCCGGACCGACCGCACCATCCAGTTGTGGAACGTCAGCTCCCCGTCCCGTCCGCGCCCGCTCGGCAAGCCGCTCACCGGACACAAGGGGTACGTCAACTCCCTGGTGTTCGACAAGGCCGGGCGACGGCTCGCCAGCGGGAGCGCGGACAGCACCATCCGGCTCTGGAACACGGCCGATCCGCGTCGCGCCACCCCGCTCGGCAGGCCGCTGACGGGCCACCTGGGCCCGATCAACAGGCTCTCCTACAGCCCGGACGGCCGCACTTTGGCCAGCGGCAGCGACGACGGCACGGTCCGGCTCTGGAATCTCACGGATCCGCACAAGGCGGCCCGGCCGGCCGCCACCCTCAAGGGCCACACGGACGCGGTGGTATCGCTGACGTTCAGCCAGGACGGCAGCACACTGGCGAGCGGCGGCAACGACAACACCGTACGGCTCTGGGACGTCGTCGACCCCGACGAGGCCACCGCCATCGGCCAGTCGATGAGCCCCAACGCCAAGACCGGCAGCTTCCTGACGTTCAGTCCGCAGAGCGACATGCTCGGGGTGTCGAGCGGCACCGACACCGTCCGGATGTGGGACCTCGACACCGACGCGGCGATTGACCGGGTCTGCTCGACCACGCGGGGCGTTCTGACACCGGAAAAGTGGCGTGAGTATCTGCCCCGGCTGTCATACGAGCCGCCATGCGACGAGTAGGGCTCGGAAAACCGGTTGTTCAGCTGGATTGCGGAAGGCAGTTGAACACCACACTTTTACGACGTGATCCCGCTCACAACACCCCATTACAGCAGGGAAGTTGACTCCCCTCATGGAAGCAGCCTTGTTACTGTTGGTCGCAGCCCGATCGCTGGTGCATCCCCCGTCGCCAGCGGTCGGGCCCTTTCATGGGATCACCGTGCCGCGAGGCGCTTTTCCGATACGCGATACGACGGGCTCCGGTAGCCCGAATTTGGGCGGCTGCGCGGTAAAGCTCTCCGCCTTCCCCGATATCGCGAGTACAAGCACCTGACAGGACATCCGGCATCCGGCATAACGCCGGCTTGGAAAGGTGGTGAGCCGTGAACCGGCGCATCGTCATCGTCACGGCCGTCCATGCACCGTCGGCGCGCTTCCTGCCGGAGGCGTACGACTCCCTCTGCGCACAGGAGTTGCCCGCGGGGTGGGAGTGGATCTGGGTGATCCAGGAGGACGGCGCGACGGACGAGGTCGCCCCCCACGTCCCGGACGACGAGCGGGTCACCTTCCGCCAGGGGCGTCCCGGCGGCCCCGGCGTCGCCCGCACCATGGCGCTCGCCCACGCGGACGGCGAGTACGTCAAGATCCTGGACGCCGACGACCAGCTTCCGCCCGGTGCGCTGGCCCGCGACCTGGCCGCTCTCGAAAGCGATCCGACGCTCGGCTGGGCGACGTCCCGCGCGCTCGACCTGCTGCCCGACGGTTCGACCGCCGGGTTTCCCGGCGACCCCGGGCAGGGGCCGATCGAGCGCCGCGCCGTGCTCGACTACTGGGTGGCGCACGACTACCGCGCGCAGGTCCACCCGGCGACGCTCTTCGTCCGGCGCGACCTGCTCCTCGCGCTGGGCGGCTGGATGGCGTTGCCCGCCTCCGAGGACACGGGCCTGCTGCTGGCGCTGAACTCCGTGGCCCGCGGCTGGTTCTCGGCGGAGGTGGGGCTCCTCTACCGCAAGTGGGAGGGCCAGGCCACCAGCAGGCCGTCCCACACGGACGCCGCCGAGCGGGAGGCGCGTATGGCCGTCGTCGCGGCGCGGGCACGGGCTCTGGAGCACTGCCGGTGGCGATACCCGGCCCAGACCGACTGGCCGGCTGACCGACTGGCCGGCTGACCGACCGACCGGCTGACCGGCACAACGGCTGGCCGCCAAGCCGCCGGACCGTCCGGCCGTGTCAGCCCGTCAAGCCGTCAAGCCGTCACACCAGCACCTCGGCGTCGACGCGCGAGAAGACCAGCTCGGTCTCGCCCACCACCGGCCCCCGCCACCGCTCGGGCGCCGAAGGGCTCCTCATCGTCCGCGGGTAGCTCCCGGGCGCGTAGTCGTTGGCGAGGCGGTAGCTGTGGAAGCCGTGCTCCCGCATGGTGTCCAGCAGTTCGTCGACCGAGTCGCCGAGCTGGGCCATGCGCTCGGGCGTGACCTCCACGGCGATCTCCACGTCCGGGCGGAGCCGGTCCAGTACGGGCTTCAGCCCTCGGACGACTGCGCCCTCCGCGCCCTCGACATCGATCTTGATGACGCGGGCCCGGGCGATCTCGTCCGCCTCCAGCAGCTCCGGGAGCGTGAGCGCCTCCGTCTCGAAGGTGGACTCGGCGGGGCCGTCGTAGGGAACGATCGAGTTCGCGCCCATGTTCTGGGAGCTGGCGAGGACGAAGGTCAGCGTCCTGCGGCTGTCCGATACAGCGGCGTTGACGGCGCGGATGTTGTCGCAGCCGTTGAGTTCGGCGTTCCGCAGCAGCCGTCGGTGGAAGGCGGGGGACGCCTCGACGGCGACCACGCGGCCCGTGCCGCCGACGAGCCGCGAGCCGAGGACGGCGAACACTCCCACGTTGGCACCGACGTCCACCAGCACGTCACCGGTGCGCAGCCGGCTCCTCAGCCAGCGCGTCATGTTCGGCTCCCAGACGCCGAAGAGGTACAGATAGCGCTGGATGAGGTCCTGGGTGTCGACCGCGAACCGCGCGCCGCACGCCACGTCGACGACCCGCTGACGCGGGTGATCCCGGAGGCGGGGATTGAGGAACCGGGCGGCGAGCGCGCTCTTGAACAGCGTCCCTGGGGCTCGCCGTACATAGGCGCGGCCGAGTGTGACCAGGGCCTCCGTCGTGGGGTTGCTCATCCGATCGCCTTTCCAGCAGGGAACAGGCGAACCCTAACGCCGAGAGTCGAACGGCAGGTCGAGCATCCGGATCGCGTTGCCCCGCAGCAGCTTGTACGCGACCTCTTCCGACAGGCCGCCGACATGGTCCTGCGCCACCTGCTTCGTGTGCGGCCACGTCGAGTCGACGTGCGGGTAGTCCGTCTCGAAGGTCGCGTTGTCGACGCCCACGGTCTCGATCGACTCGATCCCGTGCTTGTCGCGGAAGAAGCAGCAGAAGATCTGCCGGTAGTAGTACGTCGAAGGGGGCTCGGGGATCAGATCCTTCACCCCGCCCCACGCGCGGTGCTCCTCCCACACGTCGTCGGCCCGCTCCAGGGCGTACGGAATCCACCCCATCTGCCCCTCGCTGTAGGCGAGTTTGAGTCTCGGGAACTTCACGAGGACCCCCGAGAAGAGGAAGTCCATCATCGAGGCCATGGCGTTGTTGAAGCTCAGCGCGGCCTGGACTGCGGGCGGGGCGTCGGGCGACGCCGCCGGCATCTGCGAGGAGGACCCGATGTGCATGTTCACGACCGTGCCGGTCTCCTCGCAGGCCGCGAAGAACGGGTCCCAGTACCCGGAGTGGATGGACGGCAGCCCCAGATACGTCGGGATCTCGGAGAACGTCACCGCGCGCACCCCGCGAGCGGCGTTCCGTTCGATCTCGGCGACGGCCAGGCCGATGTCCCACAGGGGAATCAGGCACAGCGGGATCAGCCGGCCCCCGCTGTCGCCGCACCACTCCTCGACCATCCAGTCGTTGTAGGCGCGGACGCAGGCGAGCCCCACCTCCTTGTCCTTGGCCTCGGCGAAGGTCTGTCCACAGAAGCGGGGGAAGGTGGGGAAGCAGAGCGAGGCCTCGACGTGGTTGATGTCCATGTCCTGGAGGCGCGCCTTGGGGTCCCAGCAGCCGCGCCGCATCTGCTCCCGCGTGATGCCGTCCAGGGTCATCTCGTCGCGGGAGAAGCCGACGGCCGCGATGATGCGCTTGTAGGGGAAGATGTCGCCCTCGTACTCCCACCAGTCGGTGGTCTGGCCCTCCGGGTCCGTCGTGAACTTGTACTTCCCGCCGACGTACGCCAGTTCGCCGATGCCCGCGGTGAAGGGCTTCGGCCCGCGGTCGCGGTACTTGCCCGGGAGCCACGTCTCGAAGAGGTGCGCGGGCTCGATCACGTGGTCGTCCACGCTGATGACCCGGGGGATTTCCTTGGTGCCGACCTGGCTGCTGACCACTGCTTGCCCCCTACGGCTCGCCGGTTCCGCCACAGCGAACCTGACGGACCATCAGATTGAGGTTATGGGCTGGCCCCGACGACGGCAACCATCCCTCCCGAACTCGCCCCGCCCCTTGCGAACCCCGTGCACATCAGTTGAACTGACGGATCGTCAGAGCTATGCGAGGGAGGGCTCTCGATGCAGACGATGTGGCTCGGCGGCGCCGAGTGGCTGGCCGTGCTCCGGATCGGCCTCGGCCTGTGGTGGCTTGAGAGCTGGCGCCACAAGGACAAGAAGGAGTGGTTCAAGGGGGGCGGCATCGGCTGGGCGGCGGGCATCGCCGAGAAGCACCGGTGGACCCTCGTGCGCAGCGGCTTCGACGTCGTGGTGAAGCCGCGGCCGCGGGTCATGGCCTACGTCGTCGCCTACGCGGAACTCGCCCTCGGCCTCGGCCTGATCGTCGGCCTCCTCACGCCGGTCGCCCTCGTCGCGGGCCTGGCGCTCAATCTGATCTACCTCGTGCTGATGATCCACGACTGGGCCGAGCAGGGGCAGAACCTCATGATGGCGCTGATCTCCCTCGTCGCGCTCTTCGCGATGAGCTGGCAGACGTGGTCACTGGACGCGGCCCTGGGGATCTTCCTCTGACCGCAGCCGGCCGCCCCTCTCCCGCCTCTGCCCCCCTCTCCCTCCTTTGCCCACGGACCCGGAGGTGCCGGTGAACGAACACGACCACGAAGAGCGGGAGCCGACAGCGGCGGCCCTCAGGGCGAACCACGCCGCCCGCGCCGAGAGCGCGGCAGCCCGCGCGGCGGCCCTCTGCCGCTATGCCGAGCAGCGGGGCGCGGAGCACGCCGACGCCGTGTGGAAAGCCGCCCACGCGGCGCGCGTGGCGGCCCAGGCCCTCGCCGTGCTCTCCGAGAGCGCGCCCGACCCGGCCGCGGACTCGCGCTGTGCCCGCAACGCGGCGGCGGCCGCCGCGCAGGCCTCGCGGATGGCCGAACTCATCGACGGCGGGGCCGAGTTCTGCGCTCGCGCGAGCCGGGCGGCCCGCGAAGCCTCACAGGCCGCGGCCGCCGCGGCGGGGGCCGGGCACCTGGGAGCCGACGAGGACCTGAACGGCGAGGCCGCGGCAGCGGAGAGCGCGGCCGTCAAAGCGGCCGAGGACGCGGGATGGATCCGCCCCGGCGAGCCGGTCCCGAGCGTGGCGACCGGCGTACGCAGCCCCGAGGTGATGGCCATGCTGCACCTGTGACCGCTGGCGGGTGAAAAGCCGTACGGGAAACTGACCCGGACGTTCCGACGTCCCGCTGTGAGTCGTTGGGTCCGGCATGGCGGCTTTTGACGACGACCCTCGCGACCCGACGCCCGCACTTCCCGCTGCGACCGGCGCGACACCCTGGCCGGTGGACCCCGACGCGGGCCTCGACTACTGCGAGTGGTGCGCGCGGTTGAGGCAGGCGGACGGCCTCGGCGGCGGGGGGCTGGGCGACGGTGGCCTCGGCGGGGGGCTCGCCGAGCTGTCCGCGCACGTACGGGCGGCGAGGAGAAACGATTCCGTCGCCGTACGGCTGCTGTGGGACGGAAGGTGGCGAGGGCTCGGCCGGGTCATGCTGCTGTCCGCCGCGACCGCCGCGGTGGTGTCAGGGGTCCTGGCCGTCGCCCTCGGCTGACGCCGGGCCGCCCGGCCTTGCGCGCGCGGGGCCGACCGGTCAGCCGCGCCGGAACAGATCCTGCGGATCGGCCCGCACCCAGTCCCCGCCCGTCGTGGGCGGGCGCGGCACCTCCCGGCACTGGGCGCGCCACTGCCGTACGAGCGCGTCGTAGATGGGGGTGGACGAGCCGGGTACCCCGTCTCCAGGAGCGGCGGCCGCCTCGCCCGGCCGAGTCGGAAGAACGTTTCTTCGTACGTCGCTCATGCCCTGCCCAACGACGGCGTCATCCGTTCGGTTCGGCCCGAGGAGCCGCTGATCCGGCCCGGTGATAGACACGGACGCAGGAGCGGGCGCCGCTGAAAGAGCCCCGCTCGTGGGGAGTCAGACGCCCGCCGCCACCGTGCGCGCGGGCCACAGCGAGTGGAGGACCACTCATGTCCCAGTTGTCCGAGGGCATAACCCTTTCCGTGAATTTCACCCAAGGGCTCAACGACGCCTGGTCGAAGGTCGCCCAGTTCGTACCCAAACTCGTCGGGTTCCTGGTCGTCCTGGCGATCGGCTGGATGGTCTCGAAGCTGATCACCCGGGTTCTCGACCGGGTCCTGAGAAAGGTCGGGTCGGAGAAGCTGGCGGACCGCGCCGGGGCCTCCCGGGTGCTCGCCGGGTCGAAGTACGACATGACGGCGATCATCTGCAAGGTGGTCTACGCCGCCCTGCTCCTGATCACCCTCCAGCTCGGCTTCGGCGTCTTCGGCCCTAACCCGGTCAGCACCATGATCGACGGCATCGTCGCCTGGCTGCCGCGCGGCATCGTCGCGGTGGTCCTGATCGTGGTGGCCATGGCCGTGGCGAACATGGTCCGTGACATCGTCACCAACGCCCTTGCCGCGCTCTCGTACGGCAAGACGGTCGGCACGATGGTCTGGGCGTGCATCGTCGCGCTCGGCGTGATCGCCGCCCTCGGCCAGGCCGGCATCGCCACCACCGTCACCCAGCCCGTCCTGTACGCGGTGCTCGCCTCGGTCGCCGGAATCCTGATCGTCGGCGTGGGCGGCGGGCTCATCGGGCCGATGCGGGAGCGCTGGGAGCGCTGGCTGCACACGGCCGAGCAGGAGACGGCCAAGGCCCGCACCGGCGTCAGCGCCTACCAGGCGGGACGCGAGGACGCGCTGGCCAACCAGCCGGTCCAGGAACGGGAACCCACCGACCCCTTCTGATCCCTCAGAGCAGATCGTGCCGTCTCACCAGCCAGGAAATGGCGGTGAGGCGGCACACCGCGTAGTCGTGCCCGACCGGCTCGCGCCAGTCCGACTCGGCCAGCGCGTCGAGGAAGCCGAGGGCGTAGTCCGTCAGCGCGTCCGGGTCCGGTGCCCGCGGTACGAGCCCGGGGCTGCCCGCCGCCAACCGGTCCCGCAGATGGGCCACATGCTGGTCCACGGCCGCGGTGAACGCGGCCTCGAAGGCGAATTCCGCGAACCGCGGGGTGTAGGACGCGGTGATGCGGGCGAGCGGCGACATTCCTCCAAGCTAAGACAGGCGGACCGCCCCGAAGAGGGGCTTCCGCCATGCCATTGGTCACAGACCGAGGGTGGTCACAGAGCGACGAGGTCGTCATAGAGCGAGGGAAGCACTCCGGTGAGTGCTTCCCTCGCTCTCCGTGGATCCGCGGAGCCGGCGCGTCAGTGGCGCGGGCCCTGCTTCCGGTCACGCCAGTCCTCGCCCTTGGCGCCGCGCTCGCCCTTCATCCCGCGGCGCTGGCCCTTGGCGTCCCTGGCGTCGTCGAACTCGATCTGCTCCTTGCGCACGGTGTCGGAGATCTCCTGGGTCTCGGTGACCCTCTCCGTCTCCAGGTGCACGCGTTCGACCGGCACGGTCTCCTTGCTCACCACGGCCCGCTCGGAGTGCAGGGTCACCTCCGTCTCGGCCTCGCCGATGTCACCGCGCACCCGGTCGCCCTCGCGGATCGGCTCGCGTACGACGCGCACCTCCTCGTGGGAGAGCGGGACGGACGTCCTGACCTCCTCGTTCACGACCGTCTTGCGCAGCCGGGCGCGCCCGGTCTCCTCCTCCTCGGTGCCGACCCGCAGCCGCTCCTCGGAGCGCACCATGTCCTGCTCCTTGGACTCCTCGCCCAGGCCGGCCCGCATGGCGTACTCGCGGTCACCCGCGTGACGGCCCTGGCCCGCACCGGCACCCGCGCCCGCGAGGCCGGCCGTGCCCGTACCGGTTCCGGTGGCCGCGTTGCCGGTGCCCGTCGCGGCACCCGGCCGGGTCAGGCCGTAGTGGGCGTACAGCTCGTGCTCCTGGCCAGGGTCGAGGTGCTGGTCGGCATCCACCCGCGGGGCCTCCTTCACGGCCTCCTTGGTGGCCGTGACGTGCAGGTCCTCGCCCCGCAGCCGGGCCCCCGCCAGCGGCACGAAGCTCTCCTTCATGCCGAAGAGGCCGGTCTTCACGGTCACCCACTCGGGGCGTCCGCTGCGGTCGTCGAGGTAGACCCGTTCGATGCTGCCGATCTTCTCGCCGGTCCGGTCGTAGGCTGTCAGGCCCTTGAGCGCATCGGGGTTGGTGAAGGCCTCGCCCTGCGTCATGGGTGATCACTCCCTTGGAGCGTGCGACGGGCAGAAACCAATCCGCCACGGACGACGCACGCCTCATGCTCCATCGCGCGCCGCCAAGGCCCGCCGCGCAAGGCGGAGCGTCACGCAGCGTGCGGGGAACGGCCCGCGAGGCCTCGCCATCCCGGGGCCGGCGCCGCTCGCACCGCTCACATCCCCCACCGGGGCCGATGGGGCCATTCGGGTGAACGCGTGGACACTGCACCCACCGCCTCCACCGCCCCCGCCGCGCCCTTCGGCGCAGCCCCTCGGCTCAGCCCCGAGGGCGTCGGCTCTGGAGGACGCGCGCCAGCCGGGGGCCGAGGCTCTGCTTGAGCCGGCGCAGGGACGGCAGGCGGCCCACGGTCTGGTCCAGGTGGTAGTAGAGCTGGGGCGGCACATACGGCAGCAGCGGCGAATGGCGCTGTCCGAGCAGCGCGAACATCTGCCGCGGCTCAAGGCCGATGTACCGGGGAAGGTTCTCGTACCACTGGGCGCTGTGCCGGGCCGCGCTCTGCACGGAGAGCAGGGCCTGCTTGCGCTCGCGCTCGTAGGCCGCGAGCGCGTCCGGAAGCCGCCCGGGTCCCGCCGGACCCAGCATCCGCGCCAGACACGCGGCGTCCCGCAGGGCGAGGCTGGTGCCGGCCCCGATCGAGTAGTGCGTGGTGTGCGCGGCGTCGCCGATCAGGACGAGGTTGCCGTGGGACCACGCCTCGTTGGTGACGGTCGGGAAGGCCTGCCACTGCGCGTGGCCCTCGATGTCCGTACGGCCGAGGAGTTCGTGGCCGTCGAGCATGTCGGCGAAGAGCTTCTCCAGCAGGCGCAGGGCGTCGGCGTGGTCGATCCTGTCGAGGCCGAGGCCGGTCCAGGTGGCCTCGGAGCACTCCACCACGCAGGTGCTGCGATCGGGGCCGTACCCGTAGGCGTAGCACCAGATCCAGCCGTGCCCACTCTCCACGAAGGCGAAGGTGAACGCGGTGAAGACCCGGGTCGTGCCGAGCCAGATGAAGCGGTTGGCGCCGGTGGTCACGCGCGTACCGAAGTGGGCGGCGCTCTCCGTGCGGAGCCTGCTGTGCGCGCCGTCGCCCGCGACGACGAGGTCCGCGTCGGGCAGCTCGGCCCGGCTGCCGATCTCGGCGCCGAACTCCAGCCCGACACCCAGCTCCCGGGCGCGGTCGGCGAGGACGGTCCGCAGCCGGTGGCGCCCGATGGCGTGGCCCACGTCGCCGTCGTGGGCCGTGGTCCTGTCGCCGACGTGGGCGAAGCCGCCGCGCCAGCGCACGGACCGCTCCGCGACGGCGCGCGCGGACACGGGGTCGTGGGTGCGCAGCTCTTCCAGGAGATCGGGCCAGTACGTGACGCCCCAGCCGTGGCTGGTGCCGGCCGCGTGCCTCTCGTGGACGGTGACCTCGTGGGCCGGTTCCTGAAGCTTGGCGAGGATGGCCAGATACAGGGAGGCGGGCCCCCCACCGACGCAATCGATCTTCACGCCGACCAACGTAAGCGCCGACCGCCCCGCTCCCCCGCAGGTCACTCACCGTGTCGGAATAGCGATCATGAGTGACATCTGGGCAGGATCGGAGGGTCTCGGGATACGACGATCACGAGGAGAACGGACGTGTCGGTTCACCTCAGACTGCTTTTGTCGCTGGTGGCGGTGTTGGTCCCGCTGCTGGTGTTCAGCCCCTCCGCGGCGGCCCCCACGGGCCCGAGCGGCCCTACCGCGACCGTCGTCGGCCAGGTCGAGTGCGACTGGAAGTACGGCAGGTCCTGCGTCGTGGGCGGCGGCATGTCCTTCATGTGATCGGGCCGATTGAGCCGCCTGGAGTAGTCACGGCGGCCACGGGATGCGTGTCGTGCCCGCCGCTAGTGAGCTGGCGGGCATGGACTACGACATAGAGAAGGCGCCAAAGGCGCCTCCCACGCGGCGCCACGCTTTGCGCGTCGCCGCCGGAATCCTGGCCGTCGGAGCGGCCCCGCTGACCGCGTCCCGCGCCCTCGCGCGACCAGCGGATGCGGATGTCTGCACGGGTGGGTACGACGCCGAGTTCGAAGCGGCCCTGGCCGAGGCCGACTCCCACGTCGCCCCCGACGAGACCCGGGGCCTCGCCCCCGAGCGAGCGCCCGGCCGTTTCGCCCTCCCGCTGCGCAGGCGCTTCAGAGTCAGCGCGCGCTACGGAATCCGCGGCGACTGGCTCGCCGGGCACCACACGGGCATCGACCTGGCGGTGCCGCGCGGGACGCCGGTGTACGCGGTGGGCGCGGGGGTCGTCGTCCTCGCGCGCTGGTCGGGGGCGTACGGCAACGCGGTGACCGTGCGGATGCGGGACGGCCGCTATGCCGTCTACGCCCATCTCTCCCGCATCCACGTCCAGCAGGGAACACGGGTCCGCGCCGGGGGCCGCATCGGGAGCAGCGGTGCGACGGGGCGGGCCACCGGCCCCCATCTGCACCTGGAGATCCGGGCCCACCGCGGCTACGGCACGGACATCGACCCGGTCCGCTACCTGGCCAGACGGGGAGCCCGGCTCCTCTAGGGCGTGTCCGCGAAGTCCCGTCGTTCGCCCGCAGGGCGGGCGTCGCGGCGTCCGGTGCGTGCTCTCGGCGTGGCGGCCGGATGCCCTCGTACTGGGCGTACTTGGGCTTTCGGCCGACGCGGCGAGAGTGCGTGCCGGGCGTCGCGGCGCAGGCGGGACTTTGCGGACACGCCCTAGGGCGTGTCCGGCTACTGGACGGAGGGCACGAGGTTCATCAGGGGGGCCACCGGCTCGACCAGCGCTTGGAGCTTGCTCAGCTGGCTCAGACCGCCGAGCTGCTGGTCGATCGTGGGCACCACGGCGCGGTGCTCCTCGGGGATGCCCGCCGTCTGGAGTTCGTTGATCGTGCCCTGCACCGAGATGTTGCCCGGCCCCGGCAGGCCGCCGGCGGCGTGGGCCGCCGGGGTGGCCAGGGCGGCTGTTCCGGCGGCCAGTGAGACAGCGGCGATAAGTCGTCGTGCTGATGTCATGCCCTCAGAAACGGCCGGACCCTCGCCAAGGACACGGCTTTCCCGCCGCTCTCACTCATGAGAAAACAGAAAACCATGTATTCGGCGCGTCGGCTTGACGCGCCGAATAGCGATTTCCGAAACGGTGGCCGAAGCGTTTTATGCCGTTACTTCCCCGGGAGAACAGACGTTAGAAAAATGCGGCTGCGCGCAGCAGCCGCTCTTTCCGACTCAAAGGAGAACGTGATGTATCGCATCGCGAAGGCAGCCGCCGCCACCGTCGGCACCGGTGCTGTCGTGCTCGGGGGCGCCGGCCTGGCTTCGGCGGACGCCGGTGCGCAGGGCCAGGCCGTCGGCTCCCCGGGCGTGCTCTCGGGCAACCTGCTCCAGGTCCCGATCCACGTCCCCGTGAACCTCTGCGGCAACACCGTCGACATCATCGGTCTGCTGAACCCCACCTTCGGCAACCAGTGTGTCAACAAGAGCGACAAGCACCACCACCACGGCGGCGGGCACCACAAGGGCGACGACCACAAGGGTGGCGGTCGCCACCACGGCGGCTACGGCGGCTGACACGTCCCGCGAAGCCCCCGGTGAGCGTTCCACCGGGGGCTTCGTGCTGTCCGCCCGCGGTGTCAACCGCCGTAGGTGTAGAGCCCTTTGTGCCCCAGCAGGTCGTCCGGCTCGACGTCCCACGGCGGCATCGGCTCGTGGCGGGCGACGATGCGCCGGTACTGGGAGGAGCCGGGGCCGGGGGGCCGTGCGGGGAGGTAGGGCGCCGAGCGGGGGTGGCGGCGCTGCCAGCGGTCCCACAGCAGGTCCACGAAGGCGTGGTGCAGCCAGAAGACGGGGTCGTTCACCGAGGCGCCGCCCAGCATGTGCCCGCCGACCCAGCGGTGGACCCGGTTGTGGTTGCGCCACCGCTCCTTGCCGGTCGCCGACGTCCAGCCCTCCAGCTTGTTGCGGAAGCCCTGGGGCGCACGGGAGTCCCACGGCGGCACGTCGTAGCGCGGGTCGGCCAGCGCCCAGGCCACGTCCCGCGGGGTGGGCAGGCCGATCGGGTCGCGCGGACGGCCGAGGTCGCGGGTGAGGAACTCCCCCTCGGTGATGCTCTCCTTGATGACCCAGCCGCCGCTCCTATGGGCGAACGGGCCGGTCGTGACCCTCCGGTCGGGCCCCCGTCCGTTCCCGCCCATCAGGTCCTCGCCCCACAGCGACGAGGCGGGGCTCCGGTCCTTCGTCCAGTCCCAGTACGGGACGGTGACCCCCGAGTCGATCCGCTGGAGGGCCCGTTCGAACTCCAGCAGGAAGCGGCGGTGCCAGGGGAAGAACGACGGGGTCATGTGGGCGACCCGGAGCCTTTCGTCGCCGTCCGACACGTAGTAGTCGATGTGCGTGCGGACGAACTCGTCGTACTCGCCCCTGCGCTTGAGCTTCAGCACCGCGTCGACGAACCTGCGCCGCTCGGACCGGCTGAGGCTGCTCTGGTTCTTGCGCGTGTGGGCCATGTCCGTCCGTTCTGCGGTCCGGTGGGGCGCCCGGCACCGCCTCTCAGTGGCCGCGGCCGCTCAGGGCCTGGGAGGGGCCGAGTTCGTCGACGGCGGCCCGGGCGGCGGCGAGCGGTGTGGCGTACGACTGGAAGTGGTCGACCATGCTGAGGTAGCCGCCGTCCGCGCGGCGCATGAGCCCGAGCGGCTGCCCGTCGACCGTGACGCTCCAGCCCCCCGGCGCGTGCCCGTCCTGCCGGGCGACCGGCTCGCCCTGAATGCGGCGGCCCCGGTACGTCTCGTCGAACGGCGGATCGTCGGGCGGGGTGGCCGGGCCCGCCCCGTGCGGCGTCTGTACGGCGCGGAGGACGCCCCCGGCGGCGAGCAGCGCCGAGGCCGCGACGCCGAGGAGATGGCGTCGCGTCACGCGGTCGAGGAGCCGCGGGGCCGGGTCGGCGGGCGGGGGCTCCTGGCACGGTGAGGTGTGGGCCCGGCTCGGGACCGGGCCCACACGGTTCAGCAGGGGCGCCATGGTCAGCTGAGACCGAGGGCGGTCGTCGGCTGTGCGCTCAGCGTCGGTGAGTGGAGCCCCGCGCTCGGCAGCTGGGGGGTGGGCAGCCCCCAGAGGTCGGCGCGCGGCGCGGTCAGGGGAAGACCGAGGCCGGCGCCCGGCGTGGTGGCCGTGACGTCGGAGGCGCTCACCTCGGCGTCGATGGACTCGACGCTCTCGTCGCCGAGCACATCGGACAGCGGGGCCGACACCCGCAGGGAGGGCAGGCTGTTGTTGACCGGGACGCGCGGCACCACGTGGTCGGGCAGCAGCTGGCCCTCGACGTAGTCGGGGCCCTGCGGGCCGCCGCTGGGCAGGGGCCCCGGGAGGCCGATGCCGATCTCGGGGGCCTGCACCCCCAGGGCGTAATCGATGCCCTGCAGCGGTACGGGTACCTCGACCTGGTCCGCCGCCGTGGCGGACCCGGCACCGCCGACCGCCGCCGCGCAGGCGATGACCGCCGCGAGGGCGCCTCTGGTTGACTTCTTCATTGCGGGGTCTCGTCCTTTCGCCGTGACGGCCGCTCGGCCGTCACCGAATCAACGATCCTGGGGCGACATCAGCGCAAACTTCGCCCGACTGAACTAATTCCCACGAGCATTCGCGGGTTCAACTCGTCCAGAAGTCCCACCAGCGCGTCAGTACGAGCATTCCGATGACGCCGATGTGCAGGGCGGGGAGAGTCCAGCCGAACTCGCCCAGAAATGCGCGCACTTCGCGGGGGGCGGGCAGAAATCCGCGGCGCACGTTGTGTGACGTCACGTACCAGAACATGAGAATGGTGGCGGCCCAGGCCAGGCAGCACCACAAGCAGAGCGAATTGATGCGGTAGAGGGACTGGAATTGCAGCCAGGTGCAGAACGCGACGCCGAAGAGCGTGCCCGCGTGGAACGTCAGCCAGTACCAGCGCGGGAAGCGGGCCCCCGCCAGCACGCCCGCCCCGGCGCCGATGACGACGGCGTAGGCGGCGAGGCCGAGCATCGGGTTGGGGAAGCCGAACGCCGACGCCTGATCGCTCTTCATGATGTTGCCGCAGGCCACCACCGGGTTGAGGCTGCATCCCGGGGTGAAGTGCGGGTCCTGGAGGAGCTTGAACTTGTCGAGTGTGATGACCCAGGCCGCCAGCAGGCCCGCCGCGCCGGTGGCGACGAGGAGCAGGCCGAACGACCGGCTCCCCTCGGTCCGGTGGGGGCCGTCCGAGGGTGTCCTGCCGGCCGCGCCGGGCCCGCCGACGGCTTGCCGCGGCACCCGGGCCGGCAGTCCGGTCGTGCTCATCAGCGCAGGCTTCGCGCGGGCAGCAGGCAGTGGGCGGCGTTGAGCAAGGTCTCCTCGTCGCCCGCGAACTCGCTGAGGCGCTTCTCGTCGACGGGCTCACCCGGCTTGGCGTCCGGCCACGCGCGCGTGGTGACCATGAAGTAGGCGTGGCCGCGCTGCTTCACCGCGGCGAGCCACTCCGGCGGCACCACGCACTGCGCGTGCAGATGCGGCATGGTGACGACCGCCTGGTCGACCTCGACGAGGAGAGTGACGGGCAGGGACGGGTGGCGCGCGCCGTCGACGACGGGTCCGCCGACGGGCAGCCCCGCGTCGTGGAGCAGGACGCGCATGGCCTCGGCCGTGGCCTCGGGCCCGCCCTCCGTGTCGCCCAGGGAGTAGGCGAGGAGGAAGGGCATGTCCGCCTCCTCGTCGGGGTGTTCGCCGCTCCAGGGAAGAACAGCCAGGGTTCCGAGGTCAGTTGCTTGGAAGGGGCGCTGTTCGCTGGATGTTGAGGTCATGAGGGGAACCGTATAGACGCCGTGGTTCTTATTTCCCTCAGCTGTCACCCAATTGGCCGATCGCGGGGCCTCCATCACACGATGGGGTCATTCGACGAAATCCGATGACGCGCGGGCACGCGAAAGGGCCGGCCCGTGGGAGAGGGGGCCGGCCCTTGCGTCGTCGTGTGTTCCCTTTTCCGCTCGGGTCGATACACCGCAGCGGAAAGGGGGGAGGGAGCGGGAGTTACTGGGTGGCGAGGGGGAGTCCGCCGAGCGTCTTCGCCGGACCGCCACCGGAGTTCAGGCCCTCCACGGTGTCCGTGGCGGTGTTGAGGACCGAGTTCTTGTTCTCGGTGTCGAGCATGTTCGTGCTCACCGGCTTGGTGTCGAGCAGGGACTGGCCGGCAAGGGTCTCAAGTCCGCCGTTCAGGCTGGTGGGCGTCAGGCCGCCGGCGAACGCGGGCGCGGCGGAACCGGCGATGGCGATCGAACCGGCAAGGACAGCGGCAGCCTTCAGGGCCTTCATCATGTTCCTTTCTTTGGCAACTCGTGTCGCCTATGGGAGCACCGTTCAGGCATCGTTATGCCTGTCGTCTCACTTCACCGGGACTAACGAGACAAGGCCGGTACGGAAACCCCTGGCCCGCAAACTTCCCCGAACCCACGTGAATGAGGAACACACGCGAAACGGCCGCCCCCGCTTTTGCGGGGACGGCCGTCAGGTCAGACGACGCGTCAGTCGTTGACGCACGTGTTGCCGAACGCCGGGTTCAGCAGACCGATGACGTTGATGGAGTTGCCGCAGACGTTCACGGGGATGTGGACCGGCACCTGGAGGGCGTTGCCCGAGATCACACCGGGGGAGTTGGTGGCGGCGCCCTGCGCGCCGGCGTCGGCGGCAGCGACACCCGCGCTTCCGGCCACGGCGGCGGCGGCAACGGCGGACAGGGCGAGAGCCTTGGTGGTACGCGACATGGAGTGCTGCTCCTTGGTAAGGGTGCGACGTACGGGCCGGGTGCCCGTATACAGGGATCAACTGCCGAGCCGGACGCCGAGTTGTGCGCCCAGACGAGTGATGTGCGGCGGGCCCCCACGCGCGCGATCGCCGATTCACCATGCCCTTCACCGATCCGACACACGTACGCAGGTTGACGGATCGGCCTCTCGCAGCCGCTACAGTTGCCCTTCTATTTAGGGCATTTCAGTCATACGCGCCAGATTCGCGTAAATGATGCGAACCTCTCATCTCCGCTGTGGTCAGAGCTCTTCACACGTCGGAAGGCCAACGCCGTCATGCCACGGATCCTGCACGTCAGCCAGCCCGTGGACGGAGGCGTGGCGCGGGTCGTCACCGATCTGGCCGTCGCCCAGGCGGCAGCGGGGATGGACGTCCACGTGGCCTGTCCGGGCGAAGGGCCTCTGCCACGGGCGCTGGCCGCCGCCGATGGCGGGGTGCGCGGGCATCCCTGGGCGGCGTCACGCTCCCCCGGCCCCCGGCTGCGCGTCGAGGTGGCGGAGCTGCGCCGCGTCGTCGACGCCGTCGGGCCCACCCTCGTCCACGCCCACAGCGCCAAGGCCGGGCTCGCCGCGCGGATCGCCTTGCGCGGGCGGATCCCGACCGTCTTCCAGCCGCACGCCTGGTCCTTCGAAGCGGTCGGCGGGAGCACCGCGCTGCTGGCCCGGCTCTGGGAGCGCCGCGCGGCCCGCTGGACGGACCGCATCGTCTGCGTCAGCGAGGCCGAACGGGCCAGGGGCCGCCGCGCGGGCATCACCGGTTCCTACACGGTCGTCCATAACGGAGTGGACGTGGACCACTTCTCGCCCCGCGCCCCACGGGAGGCCCGCGACCGGCTGCTGCCCGGCCCCTTCGCCCGCGCCCCCCTCGTGGTGTGCGTGGGCAGGCTGTGCCGGCAGAAGGGGCAGGACGTCCTGCTCAGGGCGTGGGCGTCGGTCACCGCGCGGGTGCCGGGAGCGCGCCTGGTGCTGGTGGGGGACGGCCCTGACGCGGCCCGGCTGCGCGAAGGGGCTGACGCGTCCGTGACGTTCGCCGGGGCGGCCGGCGACGCCGCCGACTGGTACCGGGCGGCCGACGTGGTGGTGCTGCCCTCCCGGTGGGAGGGCATGGCCCTGGCGCCGCTGGAGGCCATGGCCTGCGCTCGGCCCGTGGTCGTCACCGACGTGGACGGCGCACGGGAGAGCCTGCCGCGGGCCGGCCGCGCCCACGGCCTCGTACCGCCGGAGGACCCCGCCGCGCTGGCCCGGGCCCTGGTCGCCCTGCTGCGGGACGGAGACCTGCGCGACGCGCTCGGCCGGCGGGGCCGGCGGCATGTCCTGGACCACCACGACGCGCGGCGCGCCGCGGACGCGATCGACGTGGTGTACCGCGAGCTTCTGGGCGTGGCGCCCACCAAGTACAGGGAGTGCACCACCACGTGAGTGCGGAACGAACCGTTGCCTCCTCGTCAGGTCCGACACGGCAGGACACCACGTCACGGCAGGACACCCACGCCTCGCCCGGAAACCTCGTCATCGCCCCACGGGGAGCGAAGGGTTCGCGGGCCGGGGCACGCGCGCGGCGCCCGTCCCGCCACCGCCGCTCGGTCGCCGCCCTGGTGGCCGTCGACTCCGCCGCCGCACTGCTCGCCCTGCTCGCGCTCGACGAGCCGAGCCGGTACGCCGCCCTGGCACCCCTCCTGCTCGCCGCCGTCCTCACCCTGAACGCGCAAGGGCGCCTGTACGCGTACACGGCACTGCCCGCCACCCTCGACGAGGTCCCCGCGCTGAGCGGGCGGATCGCGCTCGGCCTCGCCCTCACCATCGCTCTCGCCCCCGCCCTGCCCGCCCCCGTGCCCCCGATCCCGCTGTCGGACCTGGCCACCGTGGGCGCCGCCCAGTGTCTGCTCGTCGTCGGCGGGCGCGCCCTGGTGCACTGGCAGCGGCGGGCGGACGCCCTGCGCAGACCCCGGCCGGTGCTGGTGCTCGGCCCCCGCGCCGAGGCGCGGGCCGTGGCGGCGGCCCTGTTGCGGCGCCCCCGCTGCGGCATGCGGCCCGTGGGCCTGGTGAGCGAGGCCGACCAGCAGGGCCAGGGGTCCGCTCCCGAACTGCCGGTGCTCGGCACGGAGGACGAACTCCATCGGGCGGTGATCCAGAACGACGTACGGGCCGTGCTGCTGCTCCCCGGCGGCGGACCCGGGCTCGCGGGCCTGCTGCCGGTGCTGACCGGCCTCGGCTGCGACCTCTGGGAGACCGGCCCGCGCCACGCCGAACTCGGCCCGGCCCGGGAGGGGGCCCACCGGTACGTGGCCGGGTTCTCCTGCCGGCCGCTGACGGTCGCCGGGCCCCGCGGGACGAGCGTGGGCAAACGGCTGCTGGACATCACGGTCGCCGGGGTACTGCTGCTGGTGGCCGCGCCGGTGCTGGCGGGCTGCGCGCTGGTGCTGCGGGCCGTGGAAGGACCCGGCGTGATCTTCCGTCAGGAGCGCGTCGGCAAGGACGGGCGCCTGTTCACCCTGCTGAAGTTCCGTACCCACCGGCCGGCCGACCCGCAGGAGTCGGCGACGCGGTGGACCGTCGCCGACGAGCAGCGGATGAACGCCTTCTGCCGCTTCCTGCGCAGCACCTCGCTGGACGAACTGCCGCAGCTGTGGAACGTCCTGCGCGGCGACATGAGCCTGGTCGGGCCGCGCCCCGAACGCCCCTTCTTCGTCGCGCAGTTCAGTCAGACCTATCCGGACTACGCGCGACGGCACCGGATGCCGACCGGCATCACCGGGCTCGCCCAGATCCACGGCCTGCGCGGGGACACCTCCATCGAGGACCGGTGCCGCTTCGACAACGCCTACATCGACAGCTGGTCCTTCTGGCAGGACCTCTGCATCCTGCTGCGCACCCTCGGCTGCCTGCTGCGGCGCACGGGGAGCTGACACGGTGACCCCACGCGATGCCGTCCCGCGCGAACTGCGGCGCGCCGCGCCCGTCCTGCCGGTCGTCCTGATCATCGCGCTGCTCGCCCTGCCGATGCCGGCCGGCGGCGAGGCGTCCGGCGCGGAGACCGGGACCGGCACGCTCGCCGACGCGGTCTCCGCCCTGGTCGTCGGCGCCTGCGTCGTCCACCTGGCGCGGACCGGGCGGCGCCCGCTGAGCCGGACCGCCGCGGTCCTCCTCGGGCTGCCGGTCGTCGGCATCACCGCGGCCGCCTTCGGCGCCTCCTCCGCGGCGACCGGTGTCGCCGGGGCCGCGCGCTACCTCCAGATCTTCGTGCTGGTACCGGCGGCCGTGCTGATCCTCGTCCGCGACGCGCGCCACTTCCGCCTGCTCGCCTGGTCGTTCGTGGCGCTGGCCCTGTGGCAGGGCGCCATCGGCGTACAGCAGAACCTGACGGGCACCGGGGCCTCGTACATGGGCGAGGACATCCGGGCCGTCGGCACCTTCGGTTCCACGGACGTCATGGGGATGGCGACCGTCGTGTCGTACGGGCTCGTCTGCGCCCTCGCACTCGCCTTCCGTCCGCACGCGCCACGACAGCGCGCGGCGGCGGCCGGGTGCGCGGCCCTGCTGGCCGTGCCGCTCGCCCTGTCGTTCAGCCGCGGGGCGTGGATCGCCACCGCGGTGGCCTGCCTCGCCGTCCTGCTGCTCGCCGGGGCGCGCCGGGCGGGCACGGTCCTGCTGGCGGGGGGCGCGGCGGCCGTGGTGCTGGTCGCGGGGCTCGGGGTGGGCTCCGCGATGCTCCAGGAACGGCTCAGCAGCATCACGCAGGTCACGGACACCCCCGATCAGTCGGTCACTGACCGGTACACGATGTGGGCGGCCTCTGCGGACATGTGGCGGGAGCGGCCGGTGACCGGCGTGGGCCTGAAGGGCTTCCCCGAACACCGCGACAAGCACGCCTCGCTGGCCCTGTCCTCCGGCAGCGACACGGCCGGAGCGGGCAGCGGCTTCGTCCGCCAGCCGCTGCTGTCCCCGCACAACATGTACCTGCTCGTCCTCGGCGAACAGGGGCTGCTCGGCCTCGCCACCCTCGCCGGGGGCTGGGCGGCGCTCCTGGTGTGCGGACTGCTCCGGTGGAAGCGCGGGTGCGCGCGGCCGGGCGGGCGCGAGGGGCCCGAGCTGGACTGCGCGCTGGTCGCCTGCGGACTGCTGATCTGGCAGCTGACCGACTTCGTGTACGCGGACATCGGCGGGCCCTCCACCGTCCTGACGGCGGTGGCCTTCGGCATCGCCGCGTGGTGGGCGGTCGGCTCGCGCGGGCCGGCGGGAGAGGCGGGTGCGCGATGACGACCGTGCCGCCCGCGGTGGTCCCGGAGACCGCGCCGCCCGCCGAAGCGCGCGCGGGAGCGCCGTCCGAGAAGACCGGCGGCTCGTTCCTCGCCAAGGCCGCGCTGGTCACCGCCGCGCTGTCGGTGGCGGGTTCGCTCCTCGGCCTCGTGCGCGACCAGGCGCTCGCGCACTTCTTCGGCGCCGGTACCGACACCGACGCCTTCCTGGTCGCCTGGACGATCCCGGAGCTGGCCGCGACGCTGCTCATCGAGGACGGCCTGGCCTTCTTCCTCGTCCCCGCGTTCAGCCTGGCCCTGGCCCGCCGCGCGGCCGACCCCGCCACCGACCCCGTACGCGACCTCGTCCGCGCGTCGCTGCCGCGGATGTCGCTGTGGTTCGCCGCGGCGGCGCTCGCGCTCATGGCGGCGGCGCCGTACGTGGTGGCCGCGCTCGCGCCGGGGCTGCCCGATCCGCGGCGGGCGGTGGACTGTACGCGGCTGACCGCCACCTGCGCCTTCACCTTCGGGCTCACCGGTTATTGCAGCGCGGCGCTGCGGGCACACCAGCGGTTCGTCGCCCCGGCGACCGTGTACGTCGCCTACAACGCGGCCATCATCACCGCCCTGTTCGTCCTCGCGGCGCCCTGGGGCGTACGGGCCGCGGCGGCGGGCGTAGCGGTGGGCGGCGCCCTCATGGTGGTCGTACAGGCGCCCTCCCTGTGGCGGCAGTTGCGGCGCGGGCCCGGCGCGGCGGCCGCGAAGGGCACGGCAGCTGACAGGACGCTCCAGACGGCGATCATCTGGACGGTCCTGCTGTTCGCGCTCTGCCGCCAGTCGCAGGTCCTCATCGAGCGGTTCCTGGCCTCGTCACTGCCCGCCGGAGCCATCTCGCACCTGAACTACGCGCAGAAGGTCGCGCAGATGCCGATGGTCCTCTCCCTCATGCTGTGCACCGTCACCTTCCCCACGGTCGCCCGCGCGCTGGCCGCCGGTGAGACGGAACGGGCCAGGGACCGCGTGGAGCGCGACCTCGTCCTCGCGGGCTGCGTGGTGCTGTGCGGCACGGCCGCGGTCGTCGCCGCCGCGCCCGCGCTCATCGAACTGCTCTTCCAGCGCGGCGCCTTCACCGCGGGCGACACCGCCACCACGGCGTCCGTCATGCGGGTGTACGCGCTGGGCCTGCTGGGACACACGCTGGTGGGCGCGCTCGCCCGCGCCCACTTCGCCGTCGCCCGCACCACCTGGATCCCGCTCTTCTCGATGGCCGTCGGCATCGTCATGACCGCCGGGATCGGCTTCCTGAGCGTCGGTACCTGGGGCGTCCACGGCATCGCCGCCGCGAACGCCACCGGCATCTGCGTCACCGCGCTGCTCCTGCTGCGCGGTCTCGGCCCGCGCACCGTGCCCATCAGGACGCGGGCGGTCGCCGGGCAGCTGGGCCGCCTGACGCTCGCCGCGGTCGGCGCGGCGGCCCTGGGCGGCCTGTGCGCGGAAGGGACCGGGCAGCCCGCCCTCGCCGTCCTGGCCGGCTGCTCGGTCGTCACCGTCTCCTTCGTGCTGTTCGGGCTGCTCCTGGGCGCGCAGCCCTGGCCGTCCGCCCTTCGCTCCGTCAGAGGAAAGGTCCGTCATGTCCGTTGACCTCACCCCGTCCTCCCCGTCCTCCCCGTCCTCCCCGTCCGCGGAGCCCTTCCTTCGCCCCGGGCCGCCCCGCACGCGCGCGTGGATCGCGATGTACCACTCCGTCGCCGACCCCACCGACGACCCGTACCGCATCACCGTCTCCCCCGACCGCCTCGCCGCACAGCTGCGGTGGCTGCGCCGCCGGGGCCTGCGCGGGGTGTCGATGCGCCAGCTCCTGGACGCGTGCGCGCGGGGCCAGGAGCGCGACCTGGTGGGGCTCACCTTCGACGACGGCTACCGCGACTTCGTCGACGAGGCCGTCCCGCTGCTGCGGAGCCACGACTGCTCCGCCACCCTTTTCGTCCTGCCGGGCCGCCTCGACGGCGACAACGCCTGGGACCCGCTGGGCCCCCGCAAGCCGCTCCTGGGCGCCGCCGGCATCCGCCGCGCCGCCGAGTACGGCATGGAGATCGCCTCGCACGGCCTGACCCACGTCGACCTCACCCAAGCCGACGACCGGCTCCTGCGCCGCGAGGTCAGCGACAGCCGTGCGGCCCTGGCCGAGCTGACCGGCACCGACGTGCAGGGCTTCTGCTACCCCTACGGCCACGTCGACGAGCGGGTGACGGCCGCCGTACGGGACGCCGGATACCGCTACGCCTGCGCGATCTCCCCCGGCCCCCTCTCCGGAGTCCTCGCGCTGCCCCGCGTCCACATCGGCCAGAGCGACACGGCCCCGCGCCTGCGGCTGAAGCTGTGGACCAACCGGCTGCGGCACCGCACCCTGGACCGCGTGGCGGTCGCCCCGGCGGTCACCTCGGCGGTCACCGGATGAAGGTCCTGCACATCATCACCGGCCTCGGCGTGGGCGGCGCCGAGCTGCAACTGCGCCTGATGCTGCGCCACTTGCCCGCCGACTGCGACGTGGTCACGCTGACCGACGCGGGCACCGTGGCGCGGGGCATCGTCGCCGACGGCACCCAGGTGACCGACCTCGGCATGTCGGGCAACCGCGATGTCGCGGCGCTGCCCCGCCTCGCCCGGCTCATCAAGGCGGGGCGGTACGACGTGGTCCACACCCACCTGTACCGCGCCTGCCTGTACGGGCGGATCGCGGCCCGCATGGCCGGGGTGCGGGCCGTGGTGGCCACGGAGCACTCGCTGGGCGACTCGCAGATGGAGGGCCGCCCGCTGACGGCCGGTGTCCGCGCGCTGTACCTCGCCGGGGAGCGGCTCGGGCGGATGACGGTCGCCGTCTCCCCCGCCGTCGGACAGCGCCTGAACCGCTGGGGAGTGCCCCGTCAGCGCATCCGGGTGGTGCCGAACGGCATCGACCTGGACCGCTTCCGGTTCGACCCGGCGGCCCGCGTCCGCACGCGGCGCCGGCTCGGGCTGCCCGATTCCGCGTTCGTCGTCGGGGGTGTGGGCCGGCTGACCGACGGCAAGCGTTTCGACGTACTCCTGCACGCGGCCTCCCAACTCCCCGAGGACGTGGCTGTCCTGCTGGTCGGTACCGGTCCGCGGGAGCAGGAGCTGAGGCGGCTGGCCCACCGGCTGGGTCTGGCCGACCGGGTGCGCTTCGCCGGGGAGGCCGCCCACGAGGAGGGCGGCGGCGCCGACGGTGTACCGGGCCTGCCCTCGCTGCTGTCCGCGATGGACGCCCTGGCCTCCCCCTCCCCCGAGGAGGCGTTCGGGCTCGCGCTCGTGGAGGGCCTGGCCTGCGGGCTTCCGGTGATCTACGCGTCGTGCCCCGCCGTGGACGGCTTCCCGGCCGGGGCGCGGGCGGACGCCTCGTACTGCCCGAGCGACGCGGACTCCTTCGCGCAGGGCCTGTACGGCCTGCGCACCGCCCTCCTGCCGCGCCGCCCCGCACCGGCCGCGGTGCGGCACTACTGCATCACCCGCAGCGCCGAGCGACTGATGCGTGTCTACGCCTCCGTCGTCCCCGGCCCGACCCCGGAGGTGAACCCCCGATGAGCGACTCCGCGAACGAGCGCCCGCGTACCGACGCCTGGCGTGCCCGCGTCGCGCGGCTGCCCCGCTGGTGGCCGCTGCCGGCCTGCGCGGCCCTCGGCGTCCTGGCCGGTGCCGGGTACGGTCTGCTCCAGACGCCGCAGTACACCGCCACGAGTTACGTCGTCGCCGTACCGCAGGCCAAGTCGGACCCGGCCGCGGCGCTCGGGTTCGCCCAGGCCTACGGACGGGTGGCGACGCAGCTGGCCGTGCTGGGCGACGCGCAGGTGGCGGCGGGCGTGTCGGCCACGGAGCTGCGGGACAGCGTCCAGGTGGCCACCTCCCCCGACGCGCCGATGATCGCGATCTCCGCGCGCTCCGCCCGGCCCTCGGCCGCCGCCGTCACCGCCGACGCGGTGGCCCGCTCCCTCTCCAGGAGCGCCAACCACTCCAAGGACAGCACCCAGGTCAGACTCCTGACGTTCTCCCGCGCGCTGGAGCCCGACGCGCCGTCCTCGCTCTCCACCGGCGTGACGACCCTGGTGGGCGGATGCGCGGGCGGCCTGCTCGGCGGCCTCGCCCTCCTCGTACGCCCACGGGGCCGCGCGGAGGCGGCCGGCGCGGCCTCCGTTCCCGGCCCCACGTCCGGCCCCGTGTCCGGCCCCACGTCCGCCCTCGCCAGAAGCGCCGCCCCGTGAGCACGGCGACGGGCACGGGCCTCCTCGTCAGGACGCGGTTGTGCGTGGACGAGAGGGAGTTCGAGGCGCTGGCCGAGCCGTGGGGGCGGCTGCACCGGGCCTGCGAGGCGGCCACGCCCTTCCAGAGCCACGCGTGGCTGTCCTCCTGGTGGCGGTCCTACGGGCGGCCCGGGCGGCTGCGGGTGCTCCTGGTCCGGCAGGGGGACCGGCTGATCGCCGCGGCTCCGCTGATGCGGGTGCACCGTCCGCTCCCGGCGCTGAAGCCGCTCGGCGGGCCGATCTCCGACTTCGCGGACGTCCTGGTGGACGGCGCGGCGCGCGAGGCCGCCACCGAGGCGCTGGTGGCCGGGCTCACCGAGCTGGCCGGGACCGCGCTGATCGACTTCGGGGAGGTACGCCCGGGCGCCTGCGTCGAGGGCGTCCACGCACGCTGGCCGGGGCCGAAGCGGACGCTGGCCGACTCGCCGTGCCTGGAGCTGCCCGCACTGCCCATGGAGGAGCTGCTCAAGCGGCTGCCGACGTCGCGGGCCCAGCGCACCCGGGCCAAGATGCGCAAGCTGACCAAGCTGGGCGTGGAGAGCCGCATCGTGCCCGCCGACGAGGTGGACGCCTCGGTGCGTACCCTGCTGCGCCTGCACCAGTTGCAGTGGCGCGGCCGGAAGGTGACCTCCGAGCATCTTCGGCCGCGGTTCCGTGAGCACCTGCTGCGCTCGATGCGGCCGATGGTCGCGGCCGGCGAAGCGGTCATGACCGAGTTCCGCCTGGACGGCGAGGTGGTGGCCGCCGATCTGACCCTGCTCTCGGGGACGCTGGCCGGCGGCTATCTGTACGGCGCCCATCCGCGGCTGCGGGAGCGCAAGGTGGACGTGGCCACGATGCTCCTGGACGCGTGCACCCGCCACACCGGCGGCGAGCAGCGGCGCGCCCTGAGCCTCCTGCGCGGCGACGAGCCGTACAAGCACCACTGGCGCCCCGAGCCGGTCACCAACCAGCGCTTCCTGCTGGCCCGCAGGCGCACGGCCCCCCTGCTCCGCGCGGCGGTCTGGGACGCCTCCGCCCGGCGGTGGACGAAGGAGCGGGTGCGCGAACGCCGCGAGGCACGGCGCGGGGACGGGGCCGCCACCACGTGACGGCCCGCACCCCGTGACGGCTCAGGAGCGGTCCGTCCCCTTCCACCAGTCGAACCGCAGGCACAGCTTCCCGCCCAGCCAGTGCTCCGCCCAGTCGCCGAGGTCCACCGGCGAACACCCGGGCGGCAGCGCCGGTGCGGTCGGCACGCTCGGGGTGCCGTCACGGCCGGAGAGCAGATCGCGGTAGACCTTCGAGGCCGCCGGATTCTCCTTGCACTGCCACACGCCGTGCGGGCAGTAGTCGGTCACCGTGTTGTAGAGCGGCTTCTTCTCGTCCATCCACTTCAGCATGCGGCGCATGTACTCTTCGTTGTCGCCGTTGCGGAAAAGTCCCCATTCGGGATAAGAAATGGGTTTCTTGTGGGCCGCCGCGAAATCGACGTGCTGCTGGAGTCCGTACGGCTCCGCCACCTGTTCGTCGAACGACATTCCGCGCGGCTGGTCGTACGAGTCCATGCCGATGATGTCGACGACATCGTCACCGGGATAGCACTGCGTCCACGGAACGGCGTCACGCCCCCTGCTGGGCGTGAAGTCGAACTGGAACTTCTGCCCGGCCACCGACCGCATCGTGGTGACGATCCTGCTCCAGTACTTCTTCCAGGACTCCGGGTCCGGGCCGCAGCGATGGGTGTAGGTCGTGCCGTTCATCTCCCAGCCCGGCACGATCACCGTGTCGGGCACGCCGAGGTCGACCAGGCGTTCGGCGAGCGCCCGGAAGTGGTGGTCGAAGCGGCCGTCGGCGCCCTGCCGCAGCAGCCCGGCGACTTCGTCGTCGTCGAGGCCTTCCTCGTTGCGTTCGAGCATCGGGACGTTCAGGACGAAGAGCCTGTCGTCCTTCTCCTTGCGCCACGTGGCCCAGGCGTCCAGGAAGCCGGGAGCGCCCTCGATGTTGCTCCACAGGTCACCGGGGAGGTAGGTGTGCCCGACCCGCAGCTCGGCCCCGCCGAGCCACTGGCTGAGTTCGTCGATGCGCCGCACCCCGGGGGGCCCGTAGTGGAGGTACGCGCCGAAGGCGGGCGCCTTCCCCGGAGCGGCGGGAGCGGGGGCGGGGGCAGAGTCGGGGGCGGGGTCGGGAGAGGCCGCCGGGGCCACCGGGCCGACCGATGCCATGGGGGCACCGGGAGCCGCGGGAGCCGACGGCAGGGCACCCGGCGGATCACCGTCGCGCACGACGCCCGCCGTGTATCCGGGCGCCGATACGAGAACCACCGCCGACACCACCCCGACAGCGATGAAGGAAAGCCGTTTACCGTGCCGCCGACGCCCCGCACCCGTCCTCGCACCCATAACCGCTCCTCTTTCTCGACCACCACCCATGACACTTCGTCATATGTATTCCTATTACGCCAATCGAGTTTCTAATCCCGCGATCCGCCACACCGCCCATATGGGCCGCGCTGATCGGGTGGAACCGCGGCCGGGCAAAGGCGTGGCACGCACGCGTGCGGCCCGGCACCCCTAGGCTCGCCTCAGGTGACGCGGAGACGGCACCCGGCCCGGCTTCCGTGTATGCGATGGTCCACCGAAGCCGGGCCACCAAGTACCGACCCTCAATTACCGGTCCTCAAGTACCGGACCTCAAAAACCGGCTCTCTTATGAGTGACACGGCGGGCGAACGGGTGAACCTCGTCCGCCGCACGGCCCGTCAGGTGATGCACTGGACGGGCTTCACGGGACAGGCCGGGTCGCTTCCCGCCAGCCGTCGGCAGCCATGCCGTGGGTGAGCGACATCCCCGCAGCGGGCCGGTCGTCCACCGTCCGCCGCCTCGGCTCCGCGATTCCTCGGGGCGTACGCGCCCGGCACCACGCGTCAGAGCCTTGGCCGCCAAGGACCGGTTGAGCCCCGCTACCCGGCAGGTAGCGGGGCTCGACCGGTTTTCGTACGGCTGTCAGCGGCGGCCCGGGGCGGTGCGTCCGCGCCGGTAGAGGATCGCGCCACCGAGCAGCAGGCCGGTGCTCGCGGCCGCCGTCCCCAGCAGCGCTCCGTCCATGCCCGTCTCGGCGAGCCCGGTCTGCGCGTTCGCCGCGTCTGCCGCGTCCGCCGCGTACGCCGGGTGCGCCGGGTTGTCGGCCCGGGGCGACTGCGGGGCGTGCCCCGGCGGTACGGGCGCGGGCCCGGCTCCGGGGTCTTGCGGCTCGTGTTCGCCGGGACGGTGACCGGGCCGCTCCGGCACGAACGGCGGGCGCACCGCGGGAGGTTCGGGCGACTGGCCGCCGCAGTGGTTGCTCATGGCGGGCGAGGCGGCGGCGACACCGTCCACGGTGTTGCCGCAGACGTTCACCGGGACCGAGACCGGCGCCTTCACACTGTTGCCGGAGAGCGCTCCGGGTGAGTTGGTGACATCGCCGCGGGCGGCGGCACCTGAGGAGTGCCCGGCGGAGTCATGACGCCCCTGGGCCGTGGATGAACTCCGCGCGGTGCGCGAGGAGTCGTGGCGGTGCCCGGCCGAAGAGGGGGTGGTGGCGCACTTGTTGCCGGTGGCCGGGTTGAGGGCGGCCACGCCGTTCACGGAGTTGCCGCAGACGTTCACCGGCACTTCCAGCGGCGCCTGCACGCTGTTGCCCGACAGCACACCGGGTGAGCCCGAAGCCTGTCCGCTCGCCTCGGAGTCGGCGAACGCGGCGGTGCCGGACAGGGACAGGATGCTCGTGGCGGCCGCGGCGGAGAGCATTCCTTTGCTGAGGGCCTGTCGCAATCTAGTGGTCTTTCTCTGTGCGATGGGGAGCCGGCCCCGGAGCCGGTGGGCTTCCGGGGCCGGCCAAGACACAGCTGGAGCAGCTGAGTCGCTACGTCAGTCGTTGACGCAGGTGTTGCCGAATGCCGGGTTCAGCAGACCGATGATGTCGACGGTGTTGCCGCACAGGTTGATCGGAACGTGGATGGGAACCTGAACCACGTTGCCGGAGATGACACCCGGGGAGTTGGAGGCCGCGCCCGAGGCCCCGGCGTCGGCGAACGCCGGAGCGCCCACGCCCAGGACCATGACCGCACCGGCGATGAGCGTCACGCTCTTCTTGAGCTTCACAGCTTTTCCCTTCTTTCGGGCCACGCCTAAACGGCGGCCGGGGCCGGGCGGGGAGTTCCTGTTCCCGCACCGTGACCTGAGCCCTGCTTAACGAGTGATAAGCGCAGAGGAAACCGAGGTGTTGACGTTCCTCGGAAATTCACTCGACTGCGAATCCGAGCAGCGAGAATCCCGGATTCGGCGGTGGAACAAACAAAGCTCGGGCCGCCCACCGTGAAGAGCGGGCGGCCCGAGCGGGCCCTACGACGTGACGGATCAGCCGTTGCCGCCGCCGTTGCCGGCGAGGACCGAGATGTCGTCCAGGATGTGCGACAGCGGCTCGTCGCCCTTCGCCTGGGTCGAGTTCTCGGTGCACTGCTGGGTCTGCGGCGCGGACAGGATCGGGATGTCCTGGATGCCGACGTTGACGAGAGCGACGATGTTCTGAATGTTGAGCTTGGCCGGGAGCCCGATGCAGGGCTTGTTCAGCGAGCCCTGGACAAGGGAGAGCTGCGGGCTCATGTCACCCTTGGTGGCAGAGTTGCCGAACGACTGCTGGGCGCCGTTGCCGCTCATCGACTGGGTGCCGGTGTCGTCACCGATCGCCATCGCGGGGGAGCCGATACCGGCCACGGACACGGCGACCGCGGCTGCTGCCGTTGCCATTGCCTTCTTAAGCATTTGCGGTTCCTTTTCTGGGGCAGACGGTCACGTTACTGCGGCCTGCTCAACTCCCCACCCCACGTTTAGTTCCGCGCATTCACTCCATCGGATCTTTTGGTGGCTCCGCGACGACGGATCGCTCATAGAACAGGCCCCGCAGAAATGACGGTCCGATTATTCGCAGATCGGCGATTCACACCCGTCGAGAGACCGCGCATTGGGCCATCGGAGTGAATTTCAGCAACCCCTTCCATCCTGCGCAGTTGCTCAGGGTGCTCCGAGGACGGGGCTAACTCAGAGAGGAACGTCTGTGATCAAGAAGGTTATGGCCGCAACTGCGGTCACGGCTTCCGTCGTCGGCATGTCAGCCGCCGCCGCGCCCACGGCCCTCGCCATCGGCAACGACGGCGGCACCGAGACGATGAGCGGCAACCACGCCGTGCAGTCGTTCGGCAACTCGGCCACGCACGGCAACATGAGCCCGCAGATGGCGCTCATTCAGGGCTCGTTCAACAAGCCCTGTATCGCTCTGCCGGCCAAGCTCAACCTCCAGAACATCGTCGGTCTGGTCAACGTCGGCATCCAGGACATCCCGATCCTGTCCGCGCCGCAGACCCAGCAGTGCACCGAGAACTCGACCCAGGCGAAGGGCGACGAGCCGCTGTCGCACATCCTGGACGACATCTCGGTCCTCGCCGGGAACGGCGTCCGCAACCGCTGACACCGACCACAGAAAAGCGGGCCGCCGGCTTCCTCCTCGGCGGCCCGCTTCTCCGTGCTCAGTTCCGGGGCGGCCATTCATAGTTCCTCGCCGAGAGTGGGTGCGCCTCTCGTCTTCGTTCCCAGGAACTGGCATTCAGCACACTTATCCACCGAATGGGCCAATCGCCGCAACTCGCGCCTTGTCACTGAGTTGATGACCATGCGGCTCCGGAGTGGAGCCTCACTCGAAGGGAACCCCTCACCATGAAGAAGCTGCTCGCAACAGCCGCCATCGCGCTGTCCGCCGCCGGAATGTCCGCCAGCGCGGTTCCGCAGGCGATGGCCACCGGCAATGACTCGGGCACCGAATCCCTCAGCGGCAACGGCGCCAAGCAGTCGTTCGGCAACTCCGCCACCCAGGGCCGGATGAGCCCGCAGATGACCCTGGCCCAGGGCTCGCTGAACAAGCTCTGTGTCGGCCTCCCGGTCAAGGGCAACATCCAGAACATCGTCGCCCTCGTCAACGTCGGCATCCAGGACATCCCGATCCTCTCGGCGCCGCAGACCCAGCAGTGCACCGAGAACTCGACGCAGGCCAAGGGCGACGAGCCGCTGTCGCACATCCTGTCCGACATCTCGGCCCTCTCCGCCAACGGTGTCGCCAACCACTGAACCTGAGTTCCGACAGGGGCCGGCCGGACACCGGCCGGCCCCTGTGGCTCGTACGGCTCCGGAAGGCCTCTGATGCAGCGAATCGTTAAGGCCGGTCTCACGGCGGCGGTGGCCGCCGTCTCGGCCCTTGCTCCCGTGGCGGCGACCGCCGCCGAACGGCCCGAGGTGACCCTGGACGGAACGGCCCGGCTCGGCCAGCGTCCGTCGGCCGCGGTCCTCTCCGGCACCTACGCGTGCCGGGGCTTGCAGGGCTCCGTACAGCTGATGGTCTCCCTGCGGACCCGGCGCGACCGCACGCCGAGCCCGGCCGAGACCCAGGCGATGAAGCAGCTCTTCGGGCCGTCCACGCCCACCAAGCTGTCGAGCGTCACCACCCAGGCCCGCACCGTCGAAGTGACCTGTGACGGCAGTGACACGGTCCGCCCCTGGACGCGCTCCTTCCGCGGGGAGTGGGCGAAGAACAGCACCGCGCAGGCGGCCGTGACCATGGCCTCCATCGACCTGCCCACCCTCAAGATGACCCGGCACGCCACCGCCTCGCGCACGGTGACGTTCTCCTAGCGGCAGCGGTCCGGGCCGCTGTCCCGCCGCCCACTGATCCCCCACGCCCCGTTCCGCTAGCCGGTCCGTGCTGCGACCATGCGGAGTCCGGGATGCAGGGGGAGTCGTCCTCAGTGGGGGCGGGGCGGGAGGCGTACATGGCAGAGGTGTTCCTGCGGCGGCTGAGCCGTTGGCAGGCGGAGCAGCAGCGCGCTTCCGTCGCCAACCTCTACGTCGAGGCCTATCGGGGCATGGCCGGCGCCGAGTACCGCGACCGGCAGGGTTTTCTGCGGCGCTTCGAACGCGATGTCCAGCAGCCCGACTTCGACATGGTCGTCGCCGACTCGGGCGGTCTCGTCGGCTGCCTCTACGGCCACCGCGCCGCCCCCACCGGCGAGTGGTGGGAGGGGTTCCGCGGCATCCTGCCGGCCGGCATCGAGGAACAGACCGCCTCGGGGCGGGTGTTCCTGCTGAGCGAGCTGATGGTGGCGCCCGCGCACCGCGGGACGGGCGTCGCCACCCGGCTGCGGACGCTGCTCCTGACCCGGCACGCCGCAGACGCCGTCGTCGCCGTCATCAAGCGGGACGACGATCAGGGGCGGGAGGTCCTGCGGGCCTGGGACTGGACGAAACTGGGTGAGTTCGACCCCGGGCGCGAGGGGTGGCTGCGGCCGCCCTCGCCGTTGCCGTAAGTCTCTGGAGCGCCTCTGCCCGGGGTCTTCGCGCGGGGTGCGTTCAGACCTTGCTCGCCTTCAGGGAGTACATGAGCGGGACGCGGGGGCGGTCCTCGGGGAAGCGGTAGGCGCCGTCCCGGATCTCCAGCGCGCCGAAGCGGCGGTAGAGCGTCATGTCGTGTTCGCGCAGGAAGTCGATGCGCAGGCCCGCCGCGGCGAGCGCGGAGACGACCTCGCCGATGGGGTGCTGCCACTCCACCGAGCGGTTGTGGACGGTGGGCGTGTCCGAGTCCACGTACCCGGCGGGGTCCTCCTCGACCCAGGCCTCGCGCGCGAAGTAGTCGTGCTCCAGGCGGGAGCCCGTGGCGTCGTCCAGGATGTCGGTGAGCGGATGGAACTCGGCGAGGTAGAGGAACCCGCCGGGGGCGACGAGCGAGGCGGCGGTCTCCGCCCAGCGCTGGATGTCGGGAAGCCAGCAGAGCGCGCCCACTCCGGTGTAGACGATGTCGTACGAGGGGTCGGGGACCACCTGCGCCGCGTCGTACACGTCCGCGGCGACGAACGTGGCCTGCTCCGGGGTGAGGCCCAGCTCGGCCGCGAAGTCACGGGCCGCCTCGACGGCGGGCTCGGAGAAGTCGAGGCCCACGACGCGTGAGGCGCCGTGCCGCGCCCAGGACAGCGTGTCCATGCCGACGTGGCACTGGAGGTGCAGCAGCGACTTGCCGCGTACGTCACCCACTTCCGCGCGCTCGAAGTCGCGCAGGGCGTCCTTGCCGGCGCGGAAGGAGGCGACGTCGTAGAAGTCGCTCGCGAGGTGGATCGGGACGCGTTCGTCCCAGCGTTTTCGGTTGGTTTCGAGCCAGTCCGTGGGGGTGGTGGAGTACATGGTCGGAAAGTTATCCACAGGGTGGGGACCCTCGCCAGCGAATTGTGGGCGGGTGCGGGCACTATGGGGGGCATGAGCGAGACGGGTGCCGAGAAGGCCACGGGGTCAAAGTCCATGCCGGACTGGGAGAAGCGTTTCAGGGCGCCGCGGGTGTCGCTGCCGGACTGGGCGGAGGACGCGCCGCAGCGCTCCTTGTTCGTGTCGAACGCGACGGGGACGTACGAGCTGTACGCGTGGGACAGGACGACGGGCGCCCAGCGCCAGGTCACCGACCGGCCGAACGGGACGACGGACGGCGTGCTGTCACCCGACGGCGAGTGGATCTGGTGGTTCAACGACAAGGACGGCGACGAGTTCGGCGTATGGCTGCGCCAGCCGTTCGCGGGAGGGCCGGACGAGCCCGCGGTGCCGGGTCTTGAGGGTTCGTACCCGGCGGGGCTCGCTCTCGGCAGGGACGGCAGGACGGTGGTCGTCGGCCGCTCCACGGACGAGGACGGTTCGACGATCCATGTCGTGGGTCAGGACGGCGCGGGCGGCCGGGGCGCGGAGCCGGTCGAGGTGTACCGCCACCGCGAGTCGGCGGGCGTCGGTGACCTCTCCCACGACGGCACGCTGATCGCCGTGGAGCACACGGAGCACGGCGACGCGATGCACTCCGCGCTCCGCGTGATCAGGCCGGACGGCTCCACGGTCGCCGAGCTGGACGACACCGAGGGCGGCACGGTCGAGCTGGGCCTGGAGGTGCTCGGCTTCGCGCCGGTCGACGGGGACACGCGGCTGCTGGTCGGGCACCAGCGGCGCGGCCGCTGGGAGCCGATGCTGTGGGACGTCGCGACGGGCGAGGAGAGCGACCTCGTGCTCGGGCTGCCGGGCGACGTGAGCGCCGAGTGGTATCCGGACGGCTCCGCGCTGCTGATCGCGCACGGCTTCGAGGCGCGGGGCGAGCTGTTCCGCTACGACCTGGCCTCGCGGGAGCTGGTGCGCATCGAGACGCCCGCGGGCTCGGTGTCGGGCGCGACCGCGCGGCCCGACGGCTCCGTGGAGTACATGTGGTCGTCGGCGGCCGAGCCGCCGGTGGTGCGGTCCACCTCGGGTGGCGTGGTGCTGGACCCGCCCGGCATGCAGGCGCCGCGGTCCGTGCCGGTGGAGGACGTGTGGGTGGAGGGTCCTGGCGGCCGCATCCACGCCCTCGTGCAGAAGCCCGCGGGCGCCTCTGGGCCGCTGCCCACCGTCTTCGAGGTGCACGGCGGGCCCACCTGGCACGACAGCGACTCCTTCGCGGCGGGCCCGGCGGCCTGGGTCGACCACGGCTACGCGGTGGTGCGGGTCAACTACCGCGGCTCGACGGGTTACGGCCGGGAGTGGACGGACGCGCTCAAGCACCGCGTGGGCCTCATCGAGCTGGAGGACATCGCGGCGGTCCGCGAGTGGGCCGTCGCCTCGGGCCTCGCCGACCCCGACCGGCTGGTCCTCGCGGGCGGCTCCTGGGGCGGGTACCTCACGCTGCTGGGGCTCGGCACGCAGCCCGAGGCGTGGGCGGTGGGCCTGGCGGCGGTGCCCGTCGCGGACTACGTGACGGCGTACCACGACGAGATGGAGGCCCTCAAGGCGATGGACCGCACGCTGCTGGGCGGCACCCCGGAGGAGGTCCCGGAGCGCTTCGCCGCGTCGTCCCCCCTGACGTACGTGGACCAGGTCAAGGCCCCCGTCTACATCTCGGCGGGTGTCAACGACCCGCGCTGCCCGATCCGCCAGATCGACAACTACGTGGACCGGCTGGTCGCGCGGGGCGCGGTGCACGAGGTGTACCGGTACGACGCCGGGCACGGGTCGCTCGTCGTGGACGAGCGGATCAAGCAGGTCGCCCTGGAGCTGGACTTCGCGGCGCGGCACCTGGCGGGGGGTGGCGCCTAGCGGCTCGCCGGGGCCCCGTACCGTGGGAGTGTGTACCGGTTTCTGCTGACGCCCCGATGGTGGGGGATCAACGTCTTCGTCGTGCTGGCCATCCCCTTCTGCGTCTTCATGGGGTCCTGGCAGCTCGGCCGCTTCGAGGACCGCGTGCAGGACCACGAGTCCGCCAAGGAGCAGGCCGAGGAGCAGCGGGGCGCGCGCGGCCGGGACGCCGGGGCCCGGCCTCTCGACGCCCTGCTGCCCGTCGACAAGGAGACCTCGGGCGAGCTGGCCACGGCCACCGGCCGGTACGGCGAGCAACTCCTCGTGCCGGACCGGGAGTTGGGTGACAAGCGCGGCTTCTATGTGCTGACCCTGCTGCGCACGGACAGCGGGAAGTCGCTGCCCGTGGTCCGCGGCTGGCTTCCCGGTGACGCGAGCGCCGCCAAGGCCCCGGCCGCCCCCAAGGGCGAGGTCACCGTCAAGGGCGCCCTCCAGGCCTCCGAGAGCCCCGGCTCCAACGGGGTGAGCGCGGCGGGCGGACTCCCCAAGGGTCAGCTGGGCGCGATCAGCTCGGCCTCGCTGGTCAATCTCGTACGCGACGACGTGTACGACGCCTGGGTCACCCTCGACAAGGGCGACTCCGGTATGAAGGCGGTCCCGGCGACCGCGCCGAACAACACCGGCCTGGATCTGAAGGCCTTCCAGAACCTCGGCTACACCGGTGAGTGGTTCGTCTTCGCGGGCTTCGTCGTCTTCATGTGGTTCCGCCTGTTCCGCCGCGAGGCGGAGGTCGCCCGCGACGCGCGGCTGGGGCTGGCTCCCTAGACCTGGGCCCCTGCGGACCTGGGACCCTAAGGGCCTAGGACGCGGGCAGGATGCCGGTGCGGTAGATCGTGCCCGCGCACGCGTTGGAGACCGTCGTCGCCGCCGAGGGGGCGCCCGACTCCGCGGTCAGGGAGATGACGACGCTGCCGTCGGCCACTCCGCCGTCCGTCCGCTCCAGCTGGGGTGCCGTGCCGTCGGTCGTGCCGCCCTCCGTGGTGCCGCCGCCGCTGTCGGTGGGTGTGGGGTTGGGGGTGGGTTCGTTGCCGCCGTCCGTGGGGCACGTCTCCGAGGGCACCCAGGCGAAGCGCACCTCGTAGGCCGTGCCGGGTTGCAGGACGAGGGGGCTCGCCTCCAGCGAGGGATCGGGCAGGGCGCCCGCGGCGTCGCCCGCCGTGTGGTCCACCACCGTGATCTTCGCGGGGTCGGCCGCGCCCTGCGCCGTGGTGCTGACCGCGCCCGCGGCCTCGACCGTGCAGCTGCTGCCGGAGACGTTGGTGACGCGGAAGCTGCCGTACACCTTGTTGTCGGCGTCCGCCGGGCCCGCGGTGCCCGTGGCGCTGAGCTGGGCCGCGGAGCAGGCGGGCGAGGTGGCGGCTTCGGAGGCGCCGGGGTCGGGTGATCCCGTACCGCCGCCGCCCGTGCCGCCCTTGCCCTTGCCGTCCTTCTTGCCCTTCTTGTCCTTCTTGCCCTTCTCCTTGGACTTGCCGGGCTTGCGGTCGGCGTCCTTCCGACCGGAGTCGGGGCCCTTGCCCTGACCGGAGCCGCCCTGCGCCTCCTGGCTGTTGCCCGCGATCGAGGGGCGGTCGTCCGAGCCGCCCCGGGAGTTGGTGACGTGCACCAGGGCGGGGACCGCCGTGCCGATGAAGAGGGCCGCGGCGGCGAGGCCGACGACGGCCTGGCGCTTGCGGGCCCTGCGGGCGGGGACCGCGTGCCGCAGGTGTTCGAGGGAGCGCTCGCTCGGCTCGATCTCCTCGACGGCCCGCCGCATCATGCGCCGGAGCGCCAGCTCGTCGGAGCCCAGCTCGCCGGGTTCGTCCTCGGGGCCGTGGTTCACGTTTCCGTTCCCGCCATGCTGCTCAAGTCCGCCCTGCTCATCACGCTTGCGCTCACTCATGCCGGCGCCTCCATGGCGACCCTCAGGGCCGCGATGCCGCGCGAGCCGTACGCCTTCACCGAGCCCAGGGATATGCCCAGGGTCTCGGCGACCTGCGCCTCGGTCATATCGGCGAAGTAGCGCAGCACGAGGACCTCGCGCTGGCGTCGCTGGAGGCCCTTCATCGCCTTGATCAGCTCGTCGCGCTCCAGCTGGTCATAGGCCCCCTCCTCGGCGCTCGCCATGTCCGGCATCGGCTTGGAGAGCAGCTTCAGCCCGAGGATGCGCCGCCGCAGGGCGGACCGTGAGAGGTTCACCACGGTCTGCCGCAGATAGGCGAGCGTCTTCTCCGGGTCCCGCACCCGCTTGCGCGCGGAGTGGACCCGGATGAACGCCTCCTGCACCACGTCCTCGCAGGACGCCGTGTCGTCCAGGAGCAGCGCGGCGAGGCCGAGCAGCGACCGGTAGTGGGCGCGGTAGGTCTCGGTGAGGTGGTCGACAGTGGTGCCGGCGGTCATCGTGTCGTCAGCGCCCTCGCGCTGCGCCGGAAGAGAGGCGGCCCGCGCTGCGGGCATGGGCGCGATCACCGGCATGCCGCCGGCCGCGCGGGTACGACGAGGGGGACGCAGCGCTGCCGCGCCTCTCGCCTGTACCGCTGTGAAGTCGAGTACCTCTGCCACGCCTGTTGGACACGCTTCCCCCCGTCAGGGTTGTACGCATCCGGCATCGCGTTTGCGGCGCGTCGCGCGGGCACCGCTCGTGACGATGCATCAAATGCCCCCATGCGTACCAGCTCTTCCCCTATGCCCCATTTTTACGGCGCTCAGGCCACCCCGGAGGGCGACCGCTAAAGACGCCCCGCGTCCGGCTGCCGGTTGCAGTGGTCGGACGGGAATCTTCGAACGCGGAGATGATCCAGTTCAAGCGCCCTGGGCCACCGAGTTGGACACAGAACTTACACAGACCTCACAGAGGCCTCGGCCCTGGGGCGGCATATCGCCGCGCCCCGGGGGGGCATATCACCGCGGGCCTCAGCCCGCCGTGAACTCCTTGGCCACCAGTTCCGCGATCTGCGCGGTGTTCAGGGCGGCCCCCTTGCGCAGGTTGTCCCCGCACACGAAGAGTTCCAGGGCGGTCGGGTCGTCCAGCGCGCGCCGCACGCGGCCCACCCAGGTCGGGTCGGTGCCGACCACGTCGGCGGGGGTCGGGAACTCCCCCGCGGCCGGGTTGTCGAACAGCACGACCCCCGGCGCGGTGGCGAGGATCTCGCGCGCGCGGTCGACGGTGACCTCGTCCTCGAAGCGGGCGTGGACGGTCAGGGAGTGCGTCGTGATCACGGGGACGCGTACGCAGGTGGCGGCGACGCGCAGCCCCGGCAGGCCGAGGATCTTGCGCGACTCGTCGCGGACCTTCATCTCCTCCGACGACCAGCCGTCCTCCCGCAGCGACCCGGCCCACGGCACGACGTTCAGCGCCACGGGCTCCGGGAAGGGCCCCGTGTCGTCGCCGACGGCCCGGCGTACGTCCCCGGGGCTCGTGCCCAGCTCGGAGCCCGCCACGAGCTTCAGCTGGCGCCGCAGCGTCTCCACGCCGTCGCGGCCGGCCCCGCTCACGGCCTGGTACGAGGAGACGATCAGCTCGCGCAGCCCGAACTCGGCGTGCAGCGCGCCGACGGCGACGATCATCGACAGGGTGGTGCAGTTGGGGTTGGCGACGATGCCGCGCGGGCGCACGCGCGCGGCGTGCGGATTGACCTCGGGGACGACGAGGGGGACGTCCGGGTCCATCCGGAAGGCCGCGGAGTTGTCGACCACGACGACGCCCTTGGCCGCGGCGAGCGGCGCCCACTGGGCGGCCACCTCGTCGGGCACGTCGAACATCGCGACGTCGACCCCGTCGAAGACGTCCTCGGAGAGCGCGAGGACCTCGACCTGCTCACCGCGCACGGTCAGCTTGCGGCCGGCCGAGCGCGGTGAGGCGACGAGTCGGATCTCGCCCCAGATGTCGGCGTGCTGCGACAGGATCTGGAGCATGACCGTGCCGACGGCCCCGGTCGCTCCGACGACCGCGAGCGTCGGCTTTCGGCTCATCGGCCGGTGCCTCCATAGACCACGGCCTCGTCCGTGTCGGAGTCCAGGCCGAAGGCGGTGTGCACGGCGCGCACGGCTTCGTTGACGTCATCGGCGCGCGTGACGACCGAGATGCGGATCTCGGAGGTCGAGATCAGCTCGATGTTCACGCCCGCGTCGCTGAGCGCCTCGAAGAAGGTCGCCGTGACTCCGGGGTTGGTCTTCATGCCGGCGCCGACGAGGGAGATCTTCGCGATCTGGTCGTCGTAGCGCAGGGAGTCGAAGCCGATCGCCGAGCGCGTCTTCTCCAGGGCGTCGATGGCCTTGCGGCCCTCGGCCTTGGGGAGGGTGAAGGAGATGTCGGTCAGGCCCGTCGAGGCGGCCGACACGTTCTGCACGACCATGTCGATGTTGACCTCGGCGTCCGCGATGGCGCGGAAGATCGAGGCGGCCTCGCCCGGCTTGTCCGGCACGCCGACGACCGTGATCTTGGCCTCGGAGGTGTCGTGCGCGACACCGGAGATGATGGCCTGCTCCACCTTGCGGTCCCCTTGCGATTCGTTGCTGTTGCTGACCCACGTGCCCTGGAGCCCGCTGAAGGACGAGCGGACGTGGATCGGGATGTTGTAACGGCGTGCGTACTCCACACAGCGGTGGAGGAGCACCTTGGACCCGGAGCTGGCCAGCTCCAGCATGTCCTCGAACGAGATCCAGTCGATCTTCCGCGCCTTCTTGACCACACGCGGGTCGGCGGTGAAGACACCGTCCACGTCCGTGTAGATCTCGCAGACCTCGGCGTCGAGGGCGGCGGCGAGGGCGACGGCGGTCGTGTCCGACCCGCCACGGCCCAGCGTGGTGATGTTCTTGCCCTCCTGGCTGACGCCCTGGAACCCGGCGACGATGGCGATGTTGCCCTCGTCGATCGAGGTCCTGATGCGCCCGGGGGTGACATCGATGATCCGCGCCTTGTTGTGGACGGAGTCGGTGATGACGCCGGCCTGGCTGCCGGTGAACGACTGGGCCTCGTGGCCCAGGTTTTTGATCGCCATGGCGAGCAGCGCCATGGAGATCCGCTCTCCGGCGGTCAGCAGCATGTCGAATTCGCGCCCGGCAGGGATCGGGGATACCTGCCCGGCAAGATCGATCAACTCATCCGTCGTGTCGCCCATCGCCGACACCACGACAACGACCTGATGGCCGTTCTTCTTGGCGTCGACGATTCTCTTGGCGACCCGCTTGATGCCCTCGGCATCGGCTACGGAGGAGCCTCCGTACTTCTGCACGACAAGGCCCACGTGCGCTCCTCGCTCAATCCGTTGTGCGGTCGGCTCAGTTTAACGAGCGACCGAAATTCGCCTCGCGGCTGTCACATGGTGAGATGTCCCGCTCACCAGCTGATCACCGCGGGCGTACGTTCCCGCTGGTCGGGTCGTACGTTCCGATCGCTCGGCTTGGCACATGCCCGCTGTGGAGCGCTGCACTCCGGAAAGTGGGGCGGGTCACAAGGGGCGCGCGGGGAAGCGGTGGCCGCCGGACGGGGCCTACTGCACCGGCTTCACCGTGTGCAGGCCCAGCGGGCCCGCGATCTCCTCCGCCATCACCCGGCCCGCCTCCTCGGCGAGCGCCTCCTCGGCGAGGTCCTCGTCCGTGTCCAGGCCGTCGAGGTCCTCCAGGGGCTGGTTCAGGCGGACGTGGGCCACCAGGGACTGGAGGGCGCGCAGGGTGGCCGACGCGGTGGAGCCCCAGTTCGAGAAGTACGAGAACTGCCACCACCACAGGGCCTCGGTCGTGCGGCCCGCGCGGTAGTGGGCCAGACCGTGGGAGAGGTCCGCGACGACGTCCGCCAGGTCGTCCGAGATCCGGGCGGGCACGGGGGCCTTGCGGGGCTCGTACGGGTCGAAGACCTCGGAGTAGACGTCGATGGGGTCCAGGAGCAGCGCGAGGCGCTCCCGCAGGTCGTCGACGTCCTGCTCGGGGCCGAGGTCGGGTTCGTACCGCTCCTCGGGGACGATGTCCTCGTGCGCGCCCAGGCGGCCGCCGGCCAGGAGGAGCTGGGAGACCTCCAGGAGGAGGAAGGGAACGGCCGAATCCGGTTCGTCGCCCTTCGCGACCTCCCTGACCGAGACGATGAAGCTCTCGATCTGGTCGGAGATCTGCACCGCGAAGTCGTCCGGATTGTCGGTCACGGTGTTCAGCGTGGCGTCAGACATCTAGGAGTCGTCTCCCCTCGAAAGCGCGGCCCAGGGTGACCTCGTCCGCGTATTCCAGATCTCCCCCGACAGGGAGTCCGCTGGCCAGGCGGGTGACCTTCAGGCCCATGGGCTTGATCATGCGTGCGAGGTACGTCGCCGTGGCCTCGCCCTCCAGGTTCGGGTCCGTCGCCAGGATCAGTTCCGTGACGGTGCCGTCCGCGAGCCTCGCCAGGAGTTCCCGTATCCGCAGGTCGTCGGGGCCCACGCCCTCGATCGGGCTGATCGCCCCGCCGAGGACGTGGTACTTCCCGCGGAACTCGCGGGTCCGCTCGATCGCCACGACGTCCTTCGGCTCCTCGACCACGCAGATGACCGAGAGGTCGCGGCGCGGGTCGCGGCAGATGTTGCACAGCTCTTCCTGCGCGACGTTCCCGCAGGTCGCGCAGAAGCGGACCTTGTCCTTCACCTCAAGGAGGGCGTGCGCGAGCCGGCGCACGTCCGTGGGCTCCGCCTGGAGGATGTGGAAGGCGATCCGCTGCGCGCTCTTGGGACCGACGCCGGGCAGCCTGCCCAACTCGTCGATGAGGTCCTGAACCACGCCTTCGTACAACGGAACGCCTTTCCGGAAGATCCCGCGGACCCCGAGGTCCCCAGGAGGTTGCCGACTCTCTACGTACGGTAGTTGGCCGGGGGGTTTCTTAGAAGGGAAGGCCCGGCATGCCTCCGCCGCCCAGGCCCTGGGCCAGCGGGCCGAGCTTCTGCTGCTGGAGCGTCTGCGCGTTCTCGTTCGCCGCCTGGACCGCCGCGACCACCAGGTCCGCCAGCGTCTCGGTGTCCTCCGGGTCCACGGCCTTCGGGTCGATCACCAGGGCGCGCAGCTCACCGGAGCCGGTGACCGTCGCCTTGACGAGGCCGCCGCCCGCCTGGCCGTCCACCTCGGTCCGCGCCAGCTCCTCCTGCGCGGTCGCGAGGTCCTGCTGCATCTTCTGGGCCTGCTGGAGCAGCTGCTGCATGTTGGGCTGGCCACCACCGGGGATCACGATCAGCTCCCTTTCCTACGGGTCCATGAGGCGGTGTCTCCGCCTGAAACGAGCCTACGTGGTCAGGGGTGCCGTCGCCCCAGCACTCTTTCGAGTGAGGTCGGCCGTCCTCCTATACCTGATCAAGCACCTCTTCCGGGCGGAAAAGCCGTGAAACGGCGCTCAGGGCCACCCATTGGGCGGTAGGACTTGTGCCACCGCATCGGCCGGAAACGTTGCGCCGCCGCAGGGAACAGCCCCGCAGGGAACAGTCAGGGATCTCGTAGAGGAGTGCCGGGTGAGCCAGCCGGAGATGCAGCCCGAGGGGGTGCCCCCCGAGGGGCAGGGTGCGGGGGCGGGTGCCGGTACCGGTGCGGGCGGGCAGCGTGTCGGGGACCTGACCGGGCGGGCCTTCCCGCTCGGCGACTGGGGCGAGCCCGCCGCGCGGCTCGACGAGCTGTACCGCTGGGTGGAGCGGGGCGCCCTCGACACCGCCGAGTGGTATCTCACGGACCGCGGCTGGAAGCGGCGCGGGGCGCGGCTGCTGCGGACCGGCACCGCGCTGGGCGGCGTGGGCGCCGGGGTGCTGCCGCTGCTCGATCTGGCCGGGGCGGCGCAGGGCGTGGCCACGTGGGGGTTCGTCTCGCTGCTCGTCGGGGTGGCGTGCGTGGGGTGCGACCGGTTCTTCGGGCTGACGTCCGGGTGGATGCGGGACGTGGCGACCGCGCAGGCCGTGCAGCGGCGGCTCCAGGCGTTGCAGTTCGACTGGGCGTCGGAGAGCGTGCGGGAGGTCCTCGGGCCGACGGAGGGGACCGCGGGGGAGGCGGCGGACCGGTGCCTCGGGGTGCTGCGGAGGTTCTCCGAGGACGTGACGGAGCTGGTGCGGGCGGAGACGTCGGACTGGATGGTGGAGTTCCGGGCGGGCCCTGTGCCGCTGGTCATGCAGGCGATGGTGCCCGGGGCCGCCCGGGAGGCCCCCTCTCCGCCCGGGCGGTTCCCGCTGCCGCCGGGGGCACGGCCGAACATGCCCCGGCAGCGGCCGCCCGAGCCCAGGTAGTCACCGGCTGCTTTGGGCGGTGCTTGTCACCGGCTTCGCCTGGTTCGTCCTCAAACGCCGGACGGGCCTGAGATCTTCCGTGCGGGCTTGTGGTCTCCGTGCGGGCCTCTGATTCACCGCGCCAGGGCTCTGGTATCAGCTGTAGATGATCATTGAGCCTTGGGCGAGGCTTCTCGTTGTCGCCGCGTGCAGGCCCAGCCAGACGTGGCGCTCCCTGGCGAAGGGGCTCTCGTCCCAAGGGGCGGGGGCCGCCGGTTCCTCCAGGGACGTGGGGGCCGCGGGCGGGGTCGGGGCCAGCGGTGGGTTCGCGGGGTCGATGCCGAGAGACGGGGCGACGAACTCCAGCTCACGCAGGAGCGCCTGGGACGAACCCAACGGGCCGCCGCCCGCGAGGAGTTCGTCGTTGGACAGCGGCGCCGGGAAGTCCACGGGCACGTACGCGCCCGCGTGGTCGTAGTGCCAGACCAGGTGCGAGTGCTGGGCCGTGGCGTCGAACATCTCCAGCAACTGCTCGTAGTCGCCGCCCAGTTCGTCCACCGGCGTGACCTCCAGGCCGCAGATCCGCAGGAGGTAGGCGCGGCGCAGGAAGTGCAGCGCGTCGTAGTCGAAGCCCGCGACCGGGGCGACGTCACCGGACAGGCCCGGCATGTAGGAGAAGACGGGGACGGGCGGGAACCCCGCCTCGTGCAGCGCCTTGTCGTAGGCGGCGATCTCTTCCGCGAAGGGGTTGTCGGGGCTGTGGCACAACACGTCGACGAGCGGGACCAGCCACAGGTCGCAGGCCAAGAAGACTCCTCGGGTCAGGGTCAGGTGGACGGTACGTGCTTAGCGCTGTGCAGCTGTGCCGTGCTGAGTAGCTGTGCTGTGTAGCTGTGTAGCCGTGCTGTGTAGCTGTGCGTTGCCTCGCGTGCAGGCAGCGTAGTCGCGACCCGGGTCCGCTAGCTGCCCCCGTGCGCACCCCGGTCGCCGCCGCCTTCGTACAGGTCCCATACCCACACGCCGTCGACCCACCGCGCCCGGCGTCCGACGAGCGCGTCCACGGTGTTCCGCAGTGCCGCCTCGTGCGGCTGCGGGGGCAGGACGAGGACGCCCGCCTTCCAGAACTCCAGGTCCACGCGGGCCGCCTCGCGCCAGGCGGGGGTGATCTCCGGGACGCGGCCCGATTCGCTGACGCGGCGCAGGAGGTTCGAGGTGTTGCGGGGCGAGGGGCCGTAGATGCCGACGCGGTCCGGGCCCCAGGGGCCGTTGAAGTAGCCGCCGGGGAAGCGGAAGCCGAGGCCGGCGACGGTCTGCCAGTGCAGGGCCTCCGCGTGGGCGGCGTCGGGCACCGGGATCGGCACGAGGGTCTCGTCCGGGCCCAGGTACGTACGCCAGGTGCCCCGCGCGATGAACGGCGGCACCTCGGCCCGGTCCACGGCGTCGAGCGGCACGGGCACGATCGGCAGCAGGGCGAGGGCGACGGCCGCGAGGCCCGCGTACCGGGTGGCCCCGCGACGGCCGGTCTCGCGGCGGGTCAGCAGACGGGCGAGGGCCAGGGCGAGGAGCATGCCGAGCGCGGGGGCGCACACCATCGCCACGCGTCCCTCGATGACCGACTCGAAGAGCGGCCGGTGGCGGATCAGGGCCCACGGTCCGGGCAGGACGATGTCCGTGAGCGGGATGCGGAACTCAGGGCCGAGCGAGAGCAGCGCCGCCGCGAGCACCGTGAAGGCGAGCGCCTTGACCACCGCGCGCTCCCACAGTCGTACGACGATCGCGAAGGCCAGGGCGGTGAGCGGCCAGCCGTAGAAGGCGTTCTGCTCGGTGCGGTTCAGGGCGAGGGCGTCGGAGGTGTCCCCGGCGCCCGCGAGCGAGCGCTCGGCGAAGGAGATGAACGCGAGCGGGCTGTTGCCCGCCTGGTCGCCGTGGAGCACGCTCTTGTAGCTCTGCGGGCCGAAGAACTGCCAGTACAGGGGGTAGGCGACGAGGGGGAGCGCGACCGCGAGGGCGATGCCGATGCCGCGGGCGAGGGGGCGCCAGGACGCCCTGGCCACGTCCCTGCGCGCGAGCGCGTAGGCGAGGGCGAAGAGCAGCATGCCGAGGGCCGCGAGCAGCAGCGGTTCCTCGCCGAGGAAGATCTGGTACGTCGTGAGGAGGCCGAGGACGACTCCGTCGCGTACGACGCGGGTGCCCTCGCAGAGCCGCAGCGCCCTGTCGATGATCAGCGGGATCATGAACAGGACGATGAAGTTCGGGTGGGCGTTGGCGTGGCTGATCATCGGCGGCGCGAAGGCGGCGAGGGCCGCGCCGACGGCGGCGGCGCCCCGGTGTGCGGTCAGGCGTCTGACGATCAGCCAGTACCAGGCGACGGCGGTGGCGGCCAGGCCGCCGGTCATCGCCACGTTCAGGGCGACCGCGGGGCCGAGGAGCCAGGTCACGGGGGCAAGGGGGACGGAGAGGCCGAGCATGACCGTGTTGGCCATGAGGTTCACACCGTCGGGGAAGTTCTGGAGGGTGGTGAACAGGGGGTTGTCGAAGTGGCGGACGTTGTCGGCCGTCACCGCGAAGAACCACTCCCACTGGTTCTGGTCCTGCATGGAGTCGGGGATGTAGCGGGACGCGGGGGATATCCAGCGCTGGGCGTAGAGGGTGACCGACAGGACCAGGAAGAGGAGCGCGACGAGGACGTCGGCGCGGCGGATCGCGCGGGCCTTGAGGGCGGTCAGTTCGGCGAGGACCCTGACGTAGTCCAGCGGCCTGACCTTCGAGCCCTCCTGGTGCGACCAGCGCACGGGGACCTCGGCCACCGGCCAGCCCGCCCGGCGGAAGTACTGGAGTATCTCGACGTCTATCCCCCAGCCGCGCAGCCGGGACGCGGCGAAGGCCTCGCGTGCACGGTCGCCGTCGAAGAGCTTGAAGCCGCACTGGGTGTCGCGGATTCCGGGGACGGCGACCGAGCGTATGAGGAAGTTGCCGGTACGGCCGAGCAGCTCGCGCAGCCGGTGCTGGTGGGCGCCGATGGTCGCGCCGGGGCGGGCGCGGGAGCCGATCGCGGCCGTGTGGCCGTCGGCGAGCGCCTTGTCGAGGTGGTCCAGCTCCGCTATGGGCGCGGCGAGGTCGGCGTCGGTGATCAGGACGCGGCGGCCGTAGGAGGCGAGGACGCCCTGGCGCAGGGCGTGGCCCTTGCCCCGGTTGCGTTCGCTTCGGACGAGGTGGATGCGGGGGTCGGCGGCACAGGCCGCCGCGGCGATCTCCGCGGTGCGGTCGGTGGAGCCGTCGTCCACGACGATCAGCTCCCACGCGCTTCGGGCTCCGGAGTCCGCGTGGCCGTCCGCCGAGTCCAGGTGCTCCTGGATCGCCTTCAGGGTGGGGGCCAGGCGGCGTTCCTCGTTGTAGGCGGGGATGACGACGGTGAGTTCCGGGGTGCCGGTGTGCGGTTCGGAGGACGTCTGGTCCGTGCTCATGCGGTGGCCAGCCGCTCTATGAGGGACAGGGAGTGCGCGTTGTACTCCACGACGATCGCGTGGGCGGCGGCCGGGTCGCGGCACACGAGGGCGTCCACCAGTTCGGTGTGCCGTGACCAGAGGGCGCCGCGCAGGTCGCCGCCGCCTTGCTCGCTCCAGCGGCGCAGGTGCGTGACCGCGCAGACCCAGGACTTCACGCGCAGGCGGTGCAGGAAGTCGGAGAGGTAGGGGTTGCCGAAGAGGGCGCTCAGCTCGCGCCAGAAGCGGAGGTCGTAGCCGATCAGGACGTTCAGGTCGCCCGCGCAGGCCGCGCGGGCCGCCTCCTCGCCCCTGCGGCGTACGGAGAGCAGGGCGTCGGACATGTCGTCGCGGGTGTCCGCGGTGCGGGCGAGGTCGCGGAAGATGCCGTCCGCGATCAGGCCGCGGGCCTCCAGCATGCCGCGGTAGTCGGCCAGCGTGTGCTCGTGGACGCGGAAGCCCCGGTGCTGGTCGGCGTCCAGGAGGCCCTGGGCGGTGAGGTTCACCAGGGCCTCGCGGACGGGGGTCGCGGAGACGCCGTACTGGTCGGCGATCTCCTTCACGGTGAACTCCTGGCCCGGCTCCAGCCGGCCCGCGAGGACCTCGTCGCGGAGGGCGTCGGCGATCTGCTGGCGCAGAGTGCTGCGGATGACGGCGGGGCCGTCGGTGCCGGGCATCTGGGTTCTCCCACGGAGTCTGGCGTGGTCGCCTTGGGCGGTCGTCTTGCTGGGCCCTGTGGAGGGGCGCGGGCACGTCAGACTACGCGGTGGGGGGTTTGGGGGCCTGGGCGGTGTTTCCCCGCGGGGGCGGCGGCGGGGGTTCCGCGCCGCGGTGAGTTCCGGCCGGCGCAAGGGGGAGGCCCCGGCCCCCGAGGGGGGAGCCGGGGCCGGGGCCTCCTGGGAGGGGCGGGGTCAGGCGACGTGGGCGTCGGCCTCGGTGAGGGCCGCGTCCAGCGCCGCGAGGCCCTCCTTCGCCTCCGCCTCCGTGAGGGTGCACGGCGGCACCACGTGCGTGCGGTTCATGTTGATGAACGGCCACAGGCCGTGCTTCTTCGCCGCGGCGCCGAACGCCGCCATCGGGGCGTTCGCCTCGCCCGTGGCGTTGTACGGCACCAGCGGCTCCCGCGTCTCCCTGTTCCTCACCAGCTCCAGCGCCCAGAACATGCCGAGGCCCCGTACCTCGCCCACGCTCGGGTGCCGCTCGGCGAGGTCGGCAAGACCGGGGCCGATCACGTCCGCGCCCAGGCGGGCCGCGTTCTCGACGACGCCCTCGTCCTCCATGACGTTGATCGTCGCGACGGCGGCGGCGCAGGCCAGCGGGTGGCCGGAGTACGTGAGTCCGCCCGGGTAGGGGCGCCGTGCGAAGGTCTCGGCGACGGCGCCGGAGATCGCTACGCCGCCCAGGGGGACGTAACCGGAGTTCACGCCCTTGGCGAAGGTCATCAGGTCCGGTACGACGCCCTCGAAGTGGTCCACGGCGAACCACTTGCCGGTGCGCCCGAAGCCCGCCATGACCTCGTCGAGGATGAAGACGATGCCGTACCGGTCGCAGATCTCGCGGACGCCCGCGAGGTAGCCGGGCGGCGGCGTCATGATGCCCGCGGTGCCGGGGATCGTCTCCAGGATGATCGCGGCGACGGTCTGCGGGCCCTCGAAGACGATCGTGTCCTCCAGGTGCTGGAGGGCCCGCTCGCACTCCTGCCGCTCGTTCTCCGCGTAGAAGCGCGAGCGGTACAGGAACGGCGCCCAGAAGCGGACGACGCCCGCCGAGCCGCTGTCGGAGGCCCAGCGGCGCGGGTCGCCGGTGAGGTTGATCGCCTGCTGGGTGCCGCCGTGGTACGAGCGGTACGCGGAGAGGACCTTCGTACGGCCCGTGTGCAGACGGGCCATGCGGACGGCGTGCTCGACGGCGTCGGCGCCGGCGTTGGTGAAGAAGATCTTGTCCAGGTCGCCGGGGGTCCGCTCGGCGATGAGGCGTGCGGCCTCCGAGCGGGCCTCCACGGCGAAGGCGGGCGCGAACGTCGTCATCGTCGCCGCCTGCGCCTGTATCGCGGCGACGACCTTCGGGTGCTGGTATCCGATGTTGGTGAAGACGAGGCCGCTGGTGAAGTCGAGGTAGCGGTTGCCGTCGTAGTCCCAGAAGTACGAGCCTTCGGCACCGGCGACGGCAGGCGGGTCGATCAGCTCCTGTGCGGACCAGGAGTGGAAGACATGTGCGCGGTCCGCGGCCTTCACGGCGGCGCCGAGCTGCGGGTTCGGCTGAGGGGTCATGCGGCCGAGGGTAAGTGTCCACGGAGTGGACGGGGTATGGGCGTCTTGTCGGGCGTCGGGGGCGGAACCCGACACAGTGTCTGGCCGGGGGCCTCAGCGTGTCGGGCCGAGGCCCGGGGGCCCTCAGCTGGGATCTGCCGGCCGGCCGTGGTAGCTCGCGCAATGGGGGGGCGGGCCGCAGGTGGGGGGCCGCTGGGGTCAGTCCTCGTCCCGGTCCGGGGTCACCCTCGCTCGGGGGCCTTGCTCCGTGCAGCGGATCTCGTATACGAGGTCTTCCCGCTCGTCGTCGTCACCCGGCTCCGCCTCCAGGCGGGCGACCGCCGCCGGGCCCCGCTCCACGTCGTCGTCGATGTGGAAGCCGTCCGCCGGACTCCAGGAGACGAGCCTGACGGTGCCGTCCGGGCGGCACTCCGCCGTCGCCGCGCCGCCGGTGAAGCGGACCGTGGAGCGTTCGGGCGAGGGGGTCGCCCTCGGGCGGGACGGAGGCGTGCCGGACGGCTTCCGTGCGGGCGGCGGCCCCTGCGCGAGGCCCTGGCCAGCGCCTCGCGCACCGCCGCCTCGTCCAGCGGACGGCTGTGCGCCGCGCCGCCCCCGCTGTCCGAACCGGCCAGCTGCCAGGCGCCCAGCGCCCCCGCCGCCGTACCGACGGCCACCCACGCCGCCGTCACCGCGGCGCTCCGCCACTTCCTCATCCCGCCGCTTCCCTCATCCCGCCACTGTGCCGCATCGTTTCCTAACGCCCGGTTAAACCCCGGCCAATGCCCCTGACTACGGTGGTTGTATGGCGCACCTTCTCGTCGTCGAGGACGACCCCCAGCTCCGCGGCGCCCTGGTGCGGGCCCTGCGCGACAAGGGGCACGCGGTGGCGACCGCGCCCAGCGGCATGGCGGGTCTCGACGCGGCCGTCACCAGCCGCCCCGACCTGGTCGTCCTCGATCTGGGGCTGCCGGACGTCGACGGGGCGCAGGTGCTGCGGATGCTGCGCGCGGTCAGCGACGTCCCCGTCATCGTGGCCACCGCCCGCGACGACGAACCGGAGATGGTCACGGTCCTGGAGGCCGGGGCGGACGACTACATCGTCAAGCCTTTCGGAGCGGCCCAGCTGGACGCCCGCGTCAAGGCCGTCCTGCGGCGTCTCGGCGTGACGGAGACCGAGGAACCGCTGCGCGTCGGCGGGCTCCGCGTCGACCCGGTGTCCCGCGAGGTCACCCTGGACGGCACGCCCATCGACCTGACGCCCCGCGAGTTCGACCTCCTCGCCCATCTCGCCCGCCGCCCCGGACAGGTCGTATCCCGCCGCGAACTCCTCGCCGAGGTCTGGCAGCAGCCCCTGGGCGGGGCCGACAAGACCGTGGACGTCCACCTCTCCTGGCTGCGCCGCAAACTCGGCGAGACGGCACAGCACCCGCGCTACCTCCACACGGTCCGCACGGTGGGCGTCAAGCTCACGGCACCGGAGCAGCCCGAAGGCACGGGCTGATGCGCCGCAGCCTGCTCCTGCTGACCGCGGCCACCACCGCCCTGGTCCTCACCGCCCTCCTCGTCCCCCTCACCCTCCTCACCCGTACCCACGCGGCCGACCGCGCCACGGCCGAGGCGACCGCGCGGGCCCAGTGGGTGGCCCACGCCCTCGGTCCCGCCCTGGCCACCGCGGGCGAGCGGGAGAGTGCTGAACAGACTGTGGAGAGCGTCAACGGCAAGGGGCTGCCCGCCACTTCGCTGATTCTCGCGGACGGCACGGTCATCGGGCCGCGCGTGCGGGCGGCCACCGGGTCCCGCGGCGGGCAGGGGTCCGTGACCGCCCCGGTCCGTCTCGCCCGTACCGGCCGCGCCTTCACCTACGAGCCCGAGTCCGGCGGCCGCCTGGTCCTGGTGCCGGTGCAGGGCGCGCAGAACGGCACGGCCGTCGTCCAAGTGACGCTCACCGAACACCAGTTGTACGCGGGCACGCTCGCTTCCTGGCTCGTCCTGGCCGGCATCGGCGTGGGTCTCGTACTCCTCGGTCTGCTCCTGGCCGACCGCCTGGGGGCACGGCTCGTCGGGGCGACCCGTCGCCTCGCCCGCACCGCTGACCGCCTGGCCGCCGGTGATCTGACGGCTCGGGCGACCCCGGAGGGCCCGCCCGAACTGCGCCTGGTCGCCGGCGAGCTGAACCGTCTCGCGGCCCGCATCGACACCCTGCTCGCGGCCGAGCGGGAGAACGCCGCCGACCTCGCCCACCGGCTGCGCACCCCGCTGGCCGCCCTGCGCCTGGACGCGGAGACCCTGCGGGACCCGGACGAGGCCCACCGCATCGCGGCGGACGTCACCGCGCTGGAGCACAGCGTCGACGACGTGATCCGCAAGGCGAGGCGGCCTCTGCGCGAGGCGCCGCGCGCGGATCTGGCGGCGGTGGCGCGCGAACGCGCGGCGTTCTGGAAGCCGTTGGCGGAGGATCAGAACCGCGCCACCAGCACCACGACGCCCGCTCATGAGGTTCTGGTCCCCGTGCCCGAGGACGAACTCGTCGCGGCACTCGACGCGTTGATAGGGAACGTCCTGGACCACACGCCTCAGGGCACGGCGTTCTCCATCGAGGTCGGCACGGCCCCGGCCCCGGGCCGTGGGGCGGAGCTGACCGTCACGGACGAGGGTCCCGGCTTTCCCGGCGCGACGGCGCCCGGGCGCGGCACGAGCGGCGCCGGTTCCACGGGGCTCGGCCTGGACATCGCCCGGCGTACCGCCGAGGAGGCCGGCGGCCGCTTCGAGACGGCGAGCACACCCGAAGGGGCGCGTGTCACGCTCACGTTCCCGCTCGTACCCCCCGGGGGAACGCCGTCCGCACCGCCCGCGCCCAGCGGTTGATCCCCAGCTCGGGCCGGACCGCCGCGTACCCCCCGCAGTACTTGGTGAACTCGGCGGCGCGCACCCCGAAACGGTGCAGCACCCGGTCGGCCTCGGTCAGATGCCCCTTGGTCTTGGTCTCGACGAGGACGAGCCCGCTGTCGGCGGCGGCCGTCCGCCCCGTCGCGGTGTCCCGCACGACCAGACCCGCGTCGCACGTGACGCGCTGTCCGTCGGCCACGAAGGTCGCCCGCTGGTAGTCGGTCACGAGCGAGGCGGTGAGGCCCTCCGGGGCCTCGATGCCGTACGCCCCCCGCAGCACACCGGCGAGGAAGCCCCGCCGCGCCTCGTCCAGGGCGTGGTCGTCGCCTTCGAGCCGCTGCCGGTGCTTGACGGTCTCGCCGCGCCCGCTCTTCAGCTTGATCTCGAACTGGCGCTCGCCACTGTCCTGGTAGACGCGCTCACGGATACGGTAGCGCAGCCGCCGGCCCTGCCGGTGATCGTGGAAGGTGCCCAGCTCAGGGGTGTCGTAGTACGTCGAGTGGTACCGGAACCAGCGCTTCCCGCCGATGCTCAGCGCCCGGAAGGGTCCGTGGGCCCTGCGCGGGTCGGTCAGCAGCGCGGCGAGGTCCTCGAAGATCTCCACGGGCACGAGATAGCTGTTGTCGTAGCGGGCGAGCAGCTCCGCGCGCGCGTTCACCTCGTCCAGGGCGATGGGGTGTGCGGCGAGCGCGGCGCGGCCGATGGCGCGTACGGCGGGGTTCACACGGTCTCCTTCGGGTGGCTGGGGGCGATCGTGCGGGACCGGGTCGTGCGTCGTCGTATCGTCAACTCCCCGCGCCGCACCGAAGGTTCCGGCTGGCGGAAGCGGACTTCCAGGACCGTGAGGTCGCGTACGTAATCCACCTCCTGGACGGTCCATCCCAGCGGCTCCCCGAGGCGCCGCGCCAGCTCGGCCCGGAGCGCGCCCTCCTCGCGGTACACGGCGTCGAGCGTGACGACCGCGCGCCGGTCGCGCGCGAAGAGCCGCGGGTGGTCGGCGCCGTACATCACCACGAGCAGCACGCCGGAGAGCAGCGCCGCCACCGGCAGGCTGAGCGCGGGAAGTCCGCAGAGCAGGCCGAGCACGAGGGTGATGAAGTAGTACGCGACCTCCTGGTGCTGGAGCGCGTCGGAGCGCAGCCGCACGATCGAGAGCACCCCGAAGAGCCCGAAGCCGAGGGCGAGCCCACCGTCACCGCCGACGGTCCCGAGCCCGGCGACCACGGCGAACAGCGCGACGTTCAGGGCGAGATACGCCGGGACCAGCTCGCGCCTGCGGTGCCGCGGATAGAAGACGCCGAAGGTCAGGACCGTGACGGCGGCCAGGTCGAGGCCCAGGTGGGCACCGAGGGCGCTGAGGTTCAGTGTGCTGTCCATGGCCGGGACGCTAGGGAGCGGCGGGTTAAGGGCGCCTCTGCCGGGCGTTAAGCCTGCTCGGGTGAGGGCCGGGCGTGACGATGGCCCCGCCGGGGCGGGGCCATCGCGGGCGACGGCTTGGTCCTACGGATGGGCTTAGTCGTCGAGATTGTTGGGCAGGGCGGGTAGGCCGTCAGAGTCGGACAGGTCGGGGAGGGCCGCGGCGGCGGGCAGGCCGTTGGGGGGCGGGGACACTCCGTTGGTGGCTCCGCCGGGGTCGACCCCGTTAGACAGGCCATTGGCGAGCGGATCACCGAGCGTCGTACCGAGGGGCGCATCCGCGAGGCTCGCGGCGCCGTTTTCAGTAACCGGGGGAAGCGGATCCTGGATCGAGGCGCCCGCCGTGCCCGCCGCACCGAGAGCGGTGACGGCCAGGACGCCGGAGACGAAGACTGCTTTGAGTGTGGTGTTCATGCGCCCAACCTCCGCCCACCCCCGCCTCCACGAAAGCGGGGAGCGCCCAGTGGGGTGAAGGCGGCGCGCCAAGGTTGGCCCCCTTGACAGCATGTTGTCATTTTGACAGTATGCTTACGTACACAGAGCACGGCACGCACGTCGCACGCAGAACGGCCCGACACGCAGCCAACGGAGGCCCTGATGTCCCGCAAGCCCGTACACCTCGCCGTCTACGACACCTTCGCCGACTGGGAGACCGGTCACACCACGGCGTGGCTCGCCCGCGTCGGCTACGAGATCCGCACGGTCGGCCCCTCGGCCGCCCCGGTCACCTCCATCGGCGGCCTGCGCGTCCAGCCCGATCTGTCACTCGCCGAACTGCGCCCCGAGGACAGCTCGTTGCTGATCCTGCCCGGCGCCGATCTGTGGGACACGAGCGACGACCTCGCGCCCTTCGCCCGCACGGCCCGCGCGTTCCTCGACGCGGGGGTGCCGGTCGGCGCGATCTGCGGGGCCACGGCGGGGATCGCCCGCGAGGGGCTGCTCGACGACCGGGCGCACACCAGCGGCGCCGCGATGTATCTGGCGGCCTCCGGCTACAAGGGCGGCGAGCGGTACGTCGAGACGGACGCGGTCACCGACGGCGACCTGATCACGGCCGGCCCGACCGAGCCGGTCGCGTTCGCGCGGGAGGTCTTCGGGCGGCTCGGCGATGTCTTCGAGGGCGAGAAGCTCGACGCGTGGTACCGCCTCTTCCACGACTCGGACCCGGCGGCGTACGAGACGCTGAACTCGTGAGCGGGACGGGCCGATGACCGACTCCGCACACCACGATCAGGCCGGCTCCGCACGCCGTGATCCGCAGGACCTGCTCAGCCGGGCGGCGCTCACCGTCTTCCGGCTGAACGGGCAGTTCCTCGTCCGCTCCGAGGAGCTGGCGAGGCCCGCGGGCCTGACCGCCGCCTGGTGGCAGGTGCTCGGCGCCGTGCTGCGCGAGCCGCTGCCGGTGGCGGGGGTCGCCCGCGCGATGGGCATCACGCGGCAGAGCGTGCAGCGCGTGGCGGACATCCTCGTACGCGAGGGTCTCGCCGAGTACGTGCCGAACCCCGCGCACCGCCGCGCCAAGCTGCTGCGCCCCACGGACCGGGGCAGGGCGGCCGTGGCGAAGATCGATCCGGGCCACGCGGAACTCGCCGGATGGCTCGCGGCGGCGCTCGGCGAGGACGAATTCGCCCATACCGTAAGGGCTTTGGAACGCCTGTCCGAGGCGCTGGACGCGGTGGCCGACCCGGATGCGGAACCCGTTACGGAACCGTAGAGGGCGGGGTGGGCGCCGCTGTCCTGGCTCCGCACTATCCTCACCCTGTTGCACACCACACGGGGGAGGTCGGTGCCGCGATGGAAAAGCTCGGGCCCGGGGATCCACAGCGGATCGGCGCGTATCGGCTGCTGGCGCGGCTCGGCGCGGGCGGCATGGGACAGGTGTATCTCGCTCGGTCGGGCAGGGGGCGCACGGTCGCGGTCAAACTGGTCCGCCAGGAGCTGGCGGAACAGGACGAGTTCAGGAACCGCTTCCGGCAGGAGGTGCAGGCCGCGCGGCGGGTCGGCGGCGCGTGGACGGCGCCCGTCCTGGACGCGGACACCGAGGCGGCGATTCCGTGGGTCGCCACGGGGTACGTGGCGGGGCCCTCGCTCCAGACCGTCGTCTCGCGCGACCACGGGCCGCTGCCCGAGCGGTCCGTGAACATCCTCGCGGCCGGGCTCGCCAACGCCCTCAAGGACATCCACGCGGCGGGCATCGTCCACCGCGACCTCAAGCCGTCGAACGTGCTCGTCACGATCGACGGCCCGCGCGTCATCGACTTCGGCATCGCCCGCGCGCTGGAGACGGTCACCGACGGCGGCCTCACCCGCACCGGCGCGCTCGTCGGCTCGCCCGGCTTCATGGCACCCGAGCAGGTGCGCGGGGACCGCATCACCCCGGCGTGCGACGTGTTCTGCCTCGGTTCCGTCCTGGCGTACGCGGCGTCCGGCGCGCTGCCCTTCGGTACGGCCAACAGCGGGGTGCACGCCCTGATGTTCCGCATCGCGCAGGAGGAGCCCGACCTGGAGGGGCTCCCGGAGAACCTGGCCGAGCTGATCGCGCTCTGCCTGCGCAAGGACCCGGCGTCGCGGCCCTCCCTGGACGACGTCCTGGAGCGGACCGGGGCGCAGGACACCCTCAGCGCGGGGGGCACCACGCTCGACCCCTGGCTGCCGGGCGCGCTGGTCGCCCAGCTGGGGCGGCACGCGGTGCAGTTGCTGGACGCGGAGGATCCCGATGAGCCGGGCGCGGGCGCGGCTGGAGCCGCTGGAGCTGCTGGAGCCGCCGCCGAGGGTTCGGCGGCCGAGGGCGGTGGCGCGGGCGGTGCCGGGGCGAGAGCCGACGGTTCCTCGGACTCGGACCCCTCAGACGCGGGCCCCTCGGACGCGGGCCCCGCAGGCAGCCCCTCGACCGGCTCTCCCGGGGCGAAGGCCGCAGGCGCGGGCTCGGCAGCTGCGGGCGCGGCTGCTCCCGGCGCCGCCGCATCCGGCTCGGCCGCTTCCGGGGGCGGGCCCACCCCGCCTCCCCCCGGCGCACCCGGGGGCGCCCCTCTGGACCACCTCCCCACCATGGTCTCCGGTCAGGCCCCGCCGCCCACACCGCCGCCCGGCGCCCCCTCGTACGGCTATCCCCAGCACCCGCAACAGCACCCCCAGCCCGCCGCCTACGGCTACCCCCACCAGGCGCCGCCCGGCTACGGCCCCACTCCCCCGTACGGGCCCGGCATGTACACCCCCCTGCCCACGCCGCCGCCCGAACCGCCGCGCCGCAGCGGGCGTTCGACCGCCGCGCTCGTCGCCGTCGCGTTGATAGTGGCCATCGGAGCGGGCGGCACCGTCTACGCCGTCATGAACGGCGAGGGCAGCGAGAAGAAGGGCGACGACTCCAAGAACTCCGCGAGCAGCGCCCCGCGCACTCCCGGCAGCAGCTCGCCGTCCGCGGGCCCGACGAGTCCGGACCCGAGCCCCTCCACCGACGACGAGGAGGGCACCGTGCCGGACAAGTACCTGGGCACATGGAGCGGCGGCATCGACAACAAGTTCGGCCACCACACGCGCCGGCTCACCCTCCAGCAGGGCGAGACCGGTGAGACCGCGCTGTCCCTGATAGCCGAGGGCCCCGGCGAGGACGGCGGCACCTACCGCTGCGTCTTCGAGGGCAAGCTGGAGTCCGCCTCCCAGGAACGGCTGCACATCGGCCCGACCGAGATCACGGTCGGCGAGCCCATGTCGGCCTGCACGCCCGGCAAGGCCAGCGTCGTGACGATCCTCGGCAACGGCAAGCTGCGCCGCGCGAACACGGACGGTACGGGTGAGTTGACGTACGACAGGACCGGGTGAGCGCGGCGGCGCGGGGCCCTGGCCGGCACCGGGCGGCGGCCGCGAGCGCCAGGGCGGGTACGTAGACCCTGAGGGCGGAATCCTTCTCGGCCTCGACCACGAGCCGGGACGCCTGGTCCGCGTTCCTCTCCTGGGCCGAGCAGGCCTCCCCCGCGCGGTGGAGGGGAACCGGCCGCGGAGGTGATCCACCGCGCCGGGATCACGGCGAGGCTGAAGGCATGAACACAGCAACCGCGCACGCCGCCCCCGCCCCCGCCTGGACCGTCCGGGTCGCCCACGCCATTCCCCTGGTCGCGCTCCCGGTCTGCGTGTGGCGGCTGCCCATCGCCTTCGGGTACGGGATGGGCGGGGAGACCCTGGACCCGGCGTGGTTCAACATCCCCTACGTCTTCGGGCTCAGCGTGCTCTCGGAGATCGCCGCGCTGCTGAGCTTCGGGCTCGTACGCGGCTGGGGCGAGGTCGTCCCCTCCTGGGTGCCCCGCATCGGCGGCCGCCGCATCCCGCCCGCCGCCGTGATCGTCCCGGCGGCCCTCGGCGGGCTGCTCTTCACCGCGCTCGCCATCGCCTGGCTGGTCACGGCCCTCACCCGGGGCCCGAGCGGCTGGCCCTACGCCGAGGGCTGGGACGTCCTCGCGATGACCGTGAGCGGGCTGATGAATCTGTGGGGGCCACTGCTCCTGGTGCTCACGTACGCGTACTACCGGCGTCGGCGCCAGGACGCGTAGTGGTACGCGGCCGCACTACTGGTCCTTGGGGCAGGAGAGATCGTTCGGCCCCCACGTCTTGACGCTGGGTCTGTTCAGGCTGAAGGAGCCGCAGTGCAGCACCAGGCTCGGGCCGTTCTTCGTGTACCTCTCGATGACGAAACCCTTGTCGACCGGCGGCTTCGAGCCCACGTTGCCCTCGCGGTAGTGGATCGCGCCGCTGGCCCCTTCGAGACGCAGCTCGTTGTCCAGTTTCGACTTGACGGCCGATGCCGTCACCTCGTTCCTGACGCTGGCGTTCGCGTCGTCGGCGGCCCTGCCAAGGACCCGCAGGGCGTCGAAGCCCAGCGGGCCGTGCCCGTCGCTGAGCCAGGGGTCCTTGTCCCCGGCGTAGTACGAGTAGTTGGCGGCGAAGCGCCGCGCCTCCCCGTTCATCTCCTCGTGCCCCACGGGCAGGATGTGCGCGGTGTGGTAGAGCCGCAGCCAGTCGTGGGCGAAGTTGTACTCGCCCGCCATCGCCGCGTTGGTGAGTTCGTTGCCGCCGATGACCGTCAGGGTCTGGTACGCGCAGCCGGTGTTGTTGAAGTTGTCGAGGAACGTGTTGAAGCTCTCCACGCGTGAGGCCCAGTACACGACCGTGCGCCGCTCCTCCTTGCGGAACGCGCAGATCCGCTTGGCGGTGTCCATGCCGTTGGCGGCGCCACCCGGGTACTCGATCGTGTGGGTCTCCCCGGTGAAGTGTTTGACGAACTTCGACCCGATCTCGTCGCTGTAGAGGTCCCGGGGGTCCTTCACCACGACCGCCTGCTTCGCGGTCTCGCAGTAACCGGTCGTCTTCTTGGCGTCGTCCGTCTCCTCGACGACGCTGCCGCTGCGCGCGAACTGCGCCGCGATCCGGCTCTCCCGTTCGTTGCTGGGCGCCAGCGGACGGTAGTACGGGCCCGCCTCCTGCATCGCGTCGGCGGTGGCCGTCGTACTCAGCACGGGCACCTTGCCCTCGTTGAGGATCCGGGCGGCGCTCTGGGTACGGTCGCGGCTCTCGGCGAACCCGACCACGCCGACGATGGTCCGGTGGTCGTGGTGCTTGGCGTTCTTGCGGGCCTCGGCGACCACCTCGGCCGCCTCCTTCGCCGCGTTCTCGAAGTCCTTGCCGGTGTCCCGGACATCGACGACCAGCTGCACCTTCTCCTTCTGGGGGTCCTGCGCGGCCTCGCCGTTCAGCCGCGTCTGGGCCAGCCAGACCCCGCGCAGTTCGGCGACGGCGCCGTTGAACTCACCCCGCCCGGGGTCGGCGCTCACCGAGGAACCCAGGTAGACGACCTTGCGCACGGTGAAGCCGTCCTTCTCGGCGGCCCGTGCCCGCTCGTTGTTCGACTGCTTGTTCTTCAGGCCCTCGATCTGCCGGACCACGGCGTCGTACGCGGCCTTGTCGTTCTCCTTGCGCAGTCCGCCCCGCTCAAGTGCGACGTTGCGCAGCGGCTCCGGCTCGATGGCGTCGTCCGCGACGCTTCCGTCCAGGCAGTGCGTGTCCGGAGAGGAATCCTGCGGGGACAGCGGCAGGAACGGGATGGGCACCGCCGCGAGCAGCAGCGCGAGAGCGACCGCCAGCGCGCTCTCCGTGCGGGGGCCGATCGGCGGCACCGCCGGATGCAGCGGGGCGACCGCCAGGCCGACCCCCCTGAAGGCGTCGTCGTCCAGAGCGGGTTGCAGCAGTCTCGGATCGCCGTCCCGCTCCTCCCACGGCGCCGACGCGCGCAAGTACTGCGCCACGGCCGCGAGCCCCTCGGTCTGCTCCAGGTGCCAGCGCTGCCCGGCGACCTCCGGATAGCCGTCGGGCAGCCCCGCACCGATCAGACACAGCGAGGAAGCGCCGGGCGCGCGGCACACACTGCGGTACGCCTGGAGGAACCGCACGGCGTCCTGGCCGCCGGGCGTCGAGGCCGCCGGCAGATCGAGCAGGATGACCCGGCGCGTCCTGCGGCGCCGCTTCCACGGCCCCCACCGGCCGGAACGCGCCCGGTGGAGGTCCGCCATCAGGGCGCGCAGCAGCAACTTCTCCATCTCCAGCAGCGCGTTCTGCCGGTCCTGTTCATTGCCTCGCAACGCCGTCGACTGGGCCGTCAGGACTTCGGAGACCCGGTCGAAGAACGACCCGTGGGTGTGCGCGAGGTTCAGCCACTTGCGGTACCAGCCGTACCGGCATGACGTGAGGAGCCGCCGCTTCCACCGCCACGCCCACAGGCGCCGGGGCAGCCGGTAGAAGAGGGGCCGCGCCAGCACCCGCAGGATCAGGGCGAGGACGACATTCATGCCCTCGGGCGGCGGCTGCGCGAGGGTGTTCGGCACGCCGTCGGGATCCTGGGCCCGCAGCGCGTACAGGTCGTCCCGCAGCGCCCGGCCGACCAGCCGGTCCTGTAACTCCTGGTCCGACAGCGCCGCGCGGTCCTGCTCGGCGAGCCTCCTGGCCCCCTCCACCAGCTCCGCGACGAGATTGAAGTCGCGCAGCTTCAGCCTGCCCGTGCGCTTGAGCGGGTCCCGGGGCAGTTCGGCGCCGACGCGGAGCGTCAGCAGCGCCGAGCCCGGTGTCGCGGACGGTGGGCGCTGCGGCCTGGCGTAGGGGACCGCACGGCAGTCCGGCAGTCTCAGCGAGTTCTCCAGTGCGTCGAGGACCCGGGCCGACCGCTGCGCCGCCCGCTCTCCCTCACCGCCCGTGCGCAGCAGGACCGGCGGAAACGCCTTCTCGTTCAGTGACTTCCAGTCGCTCGGGTAAACCACCGCGCGAAATGCCCGCAGGAAGTCCGTCGCCCCCGCGGCGTTCGGGAAACCCATGCCACCCCTCCCCCGAAGAGTGGCAGCAAGTATCCACGCCTGGGGGGAAGTTGTGAACGGAAAGGACAAGCGCCTTCGACCGGCGCGAACGGGTCGAAGGCGCTTGCTTTTTGAACTTTTGCGAATTGCCGAGCCGACTCGGCCGAACCGGCCCGGGTGAACGGCTCAGACGAACGAGTTGATCTCGATCGTCTCCGTGCGGCCCGGACCCACGCCGATCGCGGAGATCGGGGCGCCGGACATCTCCTCCAGGGCCTTCACGTAACCCTGCGCGTTCTTCGGCAGGTCGGAGAAGGTCTGGGCCTTGGTGATGTCCTCGGACCAGCCCGGCAGCATTTCGTAGACCGGCTTCGCGTGGTGGAAGTCGGTCTGGCTGTACGGCAGTTCCTCGACGCGCTTGCCGTCGATCTCGTACGCGACACAGACGGGGATCTGCTCCCAGCCGGTGAGGACGTCGAGCTTGGTGAGGAAGAAGTCCGTCAGGCCGTTCACGCGGGTGGCGTAACGGGCGATCGGGGCGTCGAACCAGCCACAGCGGCGGTCACGGCCGGTGGTGACACCGCGCTCGCCGCCGATGCGGCGCAGGTCCTCGCCGTCCTGGTCGAACAGCTCCGTCGGGAACGGGCCCGCGCCGACACGGGTCGTGTACGCCTTGAGGATGCCGATGACCCGGCTGATCTTCGTCGGGCCCACGCCCGTACCCGTGCAGGCGCCGCCCGCGGTCGGGTTCGAGGAGGTGACGAAGGGGTACGTGCCGTGGTCCACGTCCAGGAGCGTGCCCTGGCCGCCCTCGAAGAGGACGACCTTGTCCTCGTCGAGCGCGTTGTTGAGGATCAGGGTGGTGTCGGCGACGTACTGCTTGATGTTCTCGCCGTGCTCCAGGAGCTGCTCCACGATCTGCTCCGCCTCGATCGCGCGGCGGTTGTAGAGCTTGGTGAGCAGCTGGTTCTTGATCTCCAGCGCCGCTTCGACCTTCTGCTGGAGGATCGACTCGTCGTAGAGGTCCTGCACGCGGATGCCGGTGCGGTTGATCTTGTCGGCGTACGTCGGGCCGATACCGCGCCCGGTCGTGCCGATCTTCCTCTTGCCGAGGAAGCGTTCCGTCACCTTGTCGACGGTCACGTTGTACGGCGTGATGATGTGCGCGTTACCGCTGATCAGCAGCTTCGACGTGTCGACGCCGCGCTCGTTCAGACCGCTCAGCTCGGAGAGCAGGACCGACGGGTCGACGACGACTCCGTTGCCGATGACCGGGACACAGTCCGGGGAGAGAATCCCGGAAGGGAGGAGGTGCAGCGCGTACTTCTGGTCGCCTACGACAACCGTGTGGCCGGCGTTGTTGCCGCCCTGGTAGCGCACTACATAGTCCACCGAGCCACCGAGCAGGTCGGTGGCCTTTCCCTTGCCTTCGTCACCCCACTGAGCACCGAGCAGCACAAGTGCGGGCACAGGCGTACACCCCTTCCGGGCGGGGCATGTCCAAGGTCAGGGGCCGTCGCCCCCGCGTGGGAGTGGCGTGTACGGCCTGGGTGTGCCTTGGATGCTGCCCCGGAATAGACGAAGCCCCTGGCGCAATAGCGCAAGGGGCTCTTGCACAAAGATGCTACCCGAGGTCTCAAAGAACGGCTAAAAGAAAGGGCGCATGGTGTCGGCTCGCGACCAGCTCCTTGTCGTCATCGACCCGGTGGCCCGGCTCACGGACGGCGAGTCGGTACGGATCGCGAGGGATGTGCTCGGCGCGGGGGCGGCGGTGCGGGTGTGCCTGCCGGACAGCCCCGAGGACTTCACGAAAGCCCTGGCCAGGAGGGGTGCGCGGCGGCTCGTGGTGATCGGCGACGACCGGGCGCTGCTGCGGGCGGTGGCCGCGCTGCACCGGGAGCGGGTCCTCGGCGGGACCGCGCTCTCCCTCGTCCCGGTAGGGGCCGCGCAGTCGCTGGCACGGTCGCTCGGGGTGCCCGCTGGGGCGGTCGCGGCGTCGCGGGCGGTGCTTGAAGGGGTCGAGCGGCGGATGGATCTGCTGGTCGATGACAGTGACGGGGTGGTGTTGAGGGACTTGCGGATTCCTTCGGGGGGAGTGGGGGCGGGGGCTTCTGGGGCCTCTGGGGCTTCCGGGGGGTTCGGGGGGTCCTGGGTGGCCGGGGCGGCGAGGCTCGGTGGGGTCTCCCGGGGGGCTTGGCCTTCGCGGGGGTCGCGGGGGTCGCGGGGTTCTCGGGGTTCTGAGAGGGCTGGGGTCGCGGAGACGGCTGGGATCAGCGAGACAGCGGCTGGGGTCAGTGAGACGGCTGGGGCTTCCGGGGTGGCTGGTGGTGGCTCCGGCGAGGGGCATGCGTGGCTGCGGAGCTGCCAGTCCTTCGTACGGACCCTCGCCGCGCGGCCCTCGCGGGTGGCGTCGGCGCCGGGGCCCGGGCCCTCGCGGCTGCGGATCGAGGCGGACGGGGTCACGCTGGTCGACCTCGACAAGCCGGTCGAGGGCGTCCGCGTGAGCGCGGGGGACGGCGGGCTTGCCCAGGTGGAGATCCGGCCCTCCTCCGTGGGCGCGGAGGCGGCAGCGCTGCGGGTGCGGGCCCGGACCGTGACGGTGTCGGGAGCGGACTTCCGCTACCGCGCGGACTCGGCGGTGGCGGGGCCGGTCCGCACGAGGACGTGGACGGTCCGGCAGGGGGCGTGGGCGCTGACCTTGCCGCGGTGAGGTGTCATGAGGGCACCCGGGGCCGCGGGACCGGTGTCAGTGGTCCTCCGGGAAGAGGGACTTTTTGTGGGTGCGCCAGCGGGACATCATCGCGGCCAGCTCCTCCTGGAGGAACTCGAAGAACGCCAGGGTCTCCGCGAGGCGCCGCCCCGCGGGCGTGTCCGCGCCGAGGCCGGCGATGCCGTCCCGCAGCGCGATCTCCCAGCGGTTGAGGACCGCGTCACGGTTGCCCACCGCCTCGTACCACTGGTTGCTGTGCACCCGGAAGAGATCACGCCGCGTGCCCGGTTCCCGCTCGCGGGAGACCAGGTGCTGCTGGGTCAGATAGCGCACGGCACCGGAGACCGCCGCGGGGCTGACCCGCAGCCGCTCCCCCAGCTCCGCCGACGTCAGCGCCCCCGAGTCGGAGGCGAGCAGCGCGGCGAAGATCCGCGACGGCATCCGCGGCATGCCCGCCTCGACGAGCTGCGAGGCGAACTGTTCTACGAAGCGGGAGACCGCCTCCGCGTCACGCGGGCCCGCGTCACGCCGGTCCGCCTCGGCCGCCCCCGGGGCCACGCCCTCGCCCTCGACGTCACCCGCGTGCTCGCTCGTCATCCGTAGATCATCTCCCTGCTCACTCACACTTGCGAGTTTATACGGTTCATTAACTTCACAAGTTTGTGAAACTCGCGTACCTTCAGAATCATGACGAAGGCACTCACCGTCTCCGGACTGCACAAGTCGTTCGGCAGGACCCACGCCCTGGACGGCCTCGATCTGGACGTCGAGACCGGCGAGGTGCACGGGTTCCTCGGGCCCAACGGATCCGGGAAGTCGACCACCATCCGCGTCCTGCTCGGCCTGCTCCGCGCCGATTCCGGCGCCGCGCAGCTGCTCGGCGGGGACCCCTGGCACGACGCCGTCGCCCTGCACCGCCGTGTCGCGTACGTCCCCGGCGACGTCACCCTGTGGCGCAACCTCTCCGGCGGCGAGGTCATCGACCTGTACGGGAAGCTGCGGGGCGGGCTCGACCGGGCCCGGCGCGACGACCTCGTCGAGCGGTTCGAGCTGGACCCGACCAAGAAGGGACGCACGTACTCCAAGGGCAACCGCCAGAAGGTCGCCCTCGTCGCCGCCTTCGCGTCCGACGTCGACCTGCTGATCCTCGACGAGCCGACCTCCGGGCTCGATCCGCTGATGGAGGAGGCCTTCCAGCGCTGCGTGACCGAGGAGCGCGAACGCGGGCGGACCATCCTGCTCTCCTCGCACATCCTCAGCGAGGTCGAGACGCTCTGCGACCGCGTCAGCATCATCAGGAAGGGACAGACCGTCGAGAGCGGCTCCCTGACCGAGCTGCGCCATCTGACCCGGACCAGCGTCACCGCCGAACTCGCGGGCCCGCCAGGCGGGTTGTCCCGCCTGCCCGGCGTCCACGATCTCGACGTGACGGGCCACCGGGTCAAGCTCCAGGTCGACACCGACAAGCTCGACGCCGTACTCCGGTCGCTGACCGAGTCGGGCGTCCGGTCGCTGACCAGCACCCCGCCCACTCTGGAGGAGCTGTTCCTGCGGCACTACCAGGACGATACGAGTGATACGGGCGGTACAGGTGATATGGGTGATACGGGTGACGCGGAGGGCGCGGTGATGGCGCGATGACCGCCGTCGCCTCACGCGCCACCGCCCTCCCGGCGAGCGGGCGCAGGACGCGTCAACTCGCCGGGACCGGCAGCCTGTTGCGGCTCGCGCTGCGCCGCGACCGGGTCATGATGCCCGTCTGGATCCTCGTCGTCGCCGGGCTGGTGCTCGCGATGCCGGGCTCCCTGGAGAGCGTGTACGGAACGGCCGCCGAGCGCGCCGACGCCATGGAGACGATGAACTCCAACTCCTCGATGCGGGCCATGTACGGCCCCGTCTTCGGCGACTCGCTCGGCGCCCTCTCCGCCTGGCGCATCGGCTGCTACGCGGGTGTGCTCGCCGCCGTCATGAGCCTCGTCATCGTCGTACGCCACACCCGCGAGGAAGAGGAGTCGGGGCGCCAGGAGATGCTCGCCGCGTCCATGGTGGGGCGACGGGCGCCGCTCACCGCCGCACTGCTTGCCGCGTTCGTGGCCAACGCCGGGGCCGGGTTGCTGATCACCGCCGGCATGGCGGGGCAGGGCGTGCGCGGGGCGCTCGCGCTCGGCCTCGGGATCGCCGGCACCGGCATGCTCTTCGCCACCCTGGCGGCGATCGCCGCGCAGCTCACCGAGAGCGCGCGGCTCGCCAAGGGGCTGACCGGCGCGGCCCTCGGGGCGGCGTTCGTGCTGCGGGCCGCGGGCGATTCGGGAACGGCGGACGGCTCGTCCGCGCCGACCTGGCTCTCGCCGCTCGGCTGGCAGGAGAACCTGCGGGCCTTCGCAGGCGAGCGCTGGTGGGTGCTCGCCCTCGTCGGCGCCGCGACCGTGGCACAGGGCGTCGTCGCGTACGAACTGGCGGGGCGGCGCGACGTCGGGATGAGCTTCCTGCCGACGCGGCCCGGGCCCGCGCGGGGCCGCATCGCCACCGCGGGCGCGCTCGCCTGGCGCCTCCAGCGGGGTGCGGTGCTGGGCTGGACGGCCGGGTTCCTGCTCGCCGGGATGGTGTTCGGGCAGATGGCGTCCGGCGCGGCCGACATCGTCGGTGACAACGAAAGCACCCGCGACATCATCGAGCGGATGGGCGGCCGGTCGGACCTGACGGAGGCCTTCCTCTCCACGATCACCGGACTGTTCGGCATGGTCGCCGGGCTGTACGTGGCGGCGTCCGTGCTGCGGCTGCACGCCGAGGAGACCTCGCAGCGCGCCGAGCCGCTCCTCGCGGGCGCGGTGGGGCGGCTGCGGTGGGCCGCCGGGCACCTGGTGATCGCCTTCGGCGGGTCGGCGCTGCTGATGACCGTCTGCGGAATCGGCGTGGCCATCGGGCACGGCGAGGACGCGGGGGCGGTGCTGGGCGCCTGCCTGGCGCAACTCCCCGCCGTCTGGGTGCTCGGCGGGCTCACGGTGCTGTTCGTCGGCGCGTATCCGAAGGGGGCGGCGGCGGCCTGGGCCGTGGTCGGCGGCTGCCTCGCGATCGGCTGGATCGGCCCCGCGCTCGACCTCCCGCGGGCGGTCATGAACCTCTCCCCCTTCGGCCACCTGCCGAAGCTGCCGGGCGCCGCGCTGTCCTGGCCCCCGCTGATCACGCTCACACTGCTGGCGGCGGCGCTGACCGGCGTGGGCCTCGCGGTGCTGCGGCGCAGGGACATGACCAACTGACCCACACCTGACGCCTCACACCTGACGCCTCACACCTCGACGCGCAGTTCCCGCAGGCCACGGATCACGAAGTTCAGACTGCGCTCCGGCTCCCGCGCGAGCCGGAGCGACGGGGCCCGCCGCAGCAACGCCCGCATCGACGCGGCGAGTTCGACACGGGCCAGCGGCGCGCCGATGCAGTAGTGGACGCCCGCGCCGAAGGAGATGTGCGGGTTGTCGCGGCGGGCGAGGTCCAGTTCGCCGGGGCGGGTGAAGGCGGCCGGGTCATGGTTGGCGGAGCCGAAGAGGAGCGCCAGTTCGGAGCCGCGGGGGATCGTCACGCCGTCGATCTCGATGTCGTCGAGGACCCAGCGTTCGAAGAGCTGGAGCGGGGTGTCGTAGCGCATCAGCTCCTCGACGGCCGTGGGGATCAGGCCATCCGGATCCGCGCGCAGGGCGGCGAGTTGGGCGGGGTTGCGGAAGAGCGCGTACCAGCCGTTGGCCGTGGCGTTGACGGTCGCCTCGTGCCCCGCGTTCAGGAGCAGCACGCACGTCGAGATCATTTCCTGCTCGCTGAGCGACTGCCCGTCCTCGTACGCGGCGATCAGGCCCGAGATCAGGTCGTCCCCGGGCTTTCCGCGGCGGGTCTCGATCAACTCCCTCAGGTAGGCGGTGAATTCGAGCGAGGCGCGCACCGCGCGGGCCGCCGTCTCCTCGGACGGGTTCAGCTCGTACATCCCGCAGATCGCCGCCGACCAGGGGCGCAGCAGCGGACGGTCGCTCTCCGGGACGCCGAGCATCTGGGCGATGACCGCCACGGGCAGGGGCTCGGCGACCCGCGCGACGAGGTCGCCGCCGCCGTCCGCCACGAGGCCGCGCACGAGGGCGTCCGCCAGCTCGTTCACGTACGTACGCAGTCCCTCGACCGTGCGCGGGGTGAACGCCTTGGCGACCAGGCGGCGGATGCGGGTGTGCGTGGGGGGTTCCAGGTCGAGCATGCCGTTGTCGTTGAGGGTGTGGAACGGCTCGTGCTCGGGCGGGGGCGCCGCGCGGCCGAACTCCTCGTGCGTGAAGCGGTGCAGGTAGGTGCGGCCCAGGCGGCGGTCGCGCAGCAGGGCCGCGACGTCCGCGTGGCGCGGGATCAGCCACTGGCCGGTGGGCGCGTAGTAGTGGGCTCGGCCGGCCTCGCGGAGCCGGCTGTACGCCGGGTACGGGTCGGCGACGAACTCCGGGTCGGTGGGGGTGAAGAGCGCGGAGGGCTCCAGGCGGGCGGGCATGGCTCGACGCTAGGCGCTGTCCGGTGTTAGGGGAACACCGCGGGCGCTCTGTGGCCGGGCCGCCGCGGGACACGCCCGTCAGCCCGGCGTCACCAGCCTCGCCTCGTAGGCGAATACCGCCGCCTGCGTGCGGTCGCGCAGGCCCAGTTTCACCAGGACCCGGCTGACGTGCGTCTTGATCGTGGACTCGGCGACCACCAGGCGCGAGGCGATCTCCGCGTTCGACAGTCCCTGCGCGATGAGCACCAGGACCTCCGTCTCGCGCTCGGTGAGTTCGCCGTACTGCTGCGCCTGGGCCGCCGCCGAGAGCCGCGGCGCCTGTGCCAGCTTGGAGAACTCCGTGATCAGGCGGCGCGTCACCGTCGGGGCCAGCAACGCCTCACCGGACGCCACCACCCGTACGCCGTCAGCGAGTTGGCGGGCGGAGGCGTCCTTGAGGAGGAACCCGGACGCCCCGGCGCGCAGCGCCTGGTACACGTACTCGTCGAGGTCGAAGGTGGTCAGCACGAGCACCTTCGCCTCGCCCTCGGAGGCGATGATCTCGCGGGTCGCCTCGATGCCGTTCAGCTCGGGCATGCGGATGTCCATCAGGACGACGTCGGGGGCGAGATCGCGGACTCGTTCGATCGCCTCGCGGCCGTTCACCGCCTCGCCGACGACCTCGATGTCGGGCATGGCGTTGAGCAGGACGGAGAACCCCTCGCGGACCATCATCTGGTCGTCCGCGATCAGGACGCGGATCGTCATGCGACGTCCTCCCCCGCCGGGTCGAGCCGGTCGGCGAGCGGAACGGGCAGGAAGACCGTGACCTCGTAGCCGCCGTCGGGTGTCGCCTCCGCCATCATCTCGCCGTTCAGCATCGTGACGCGCTCCCGCATGCCGGTGATCCCGTGGCCGGCGCCCGGTGAGGGTTTCAGCAGACCGGTCGCCGGGCCGTTGACGATGCGCAGGCCGAGGCCGCCGAGGACGTAGCCGACCTCGACGCGGGCCGGGGCGCCGGGCGCGTGGCGCAGACTGTTGCTGAGTGCCTCCTGCACGATGCGGTACGCGGAGAGTTCCACTCCCTGCGGGAGTTCGCGGACCGCTCCGGTGACGGCCTTGTCGACGGTCAGTCCCGCGTCCCGCACGTTGTCCAGGAGCCGGTCGAGGTCGGCCAGGGTCGGCTGCGGGGCGTCCGGCGCCTCGTAGTCCTCCGCCCGTACGACGCCGAGGACGCGGCGCAGCTCGGTCAGCGCGGCCACCGCGTTCTCCCGGATGGTCACGAACGCCTGCTCCAGCTCGGGCGGCGGGTTCTCCACGCGGTAGGGCGCGGCCTCCGCCTGGATGGCGACCACCGACATGTGGTGCGCGACCACGTCGTGCAGCTCACGGGCGATGGTGGTGCGCTCCTCCAGGAGCGTGCGCTTGTCACGCTCGATGGCGGTGACGGTGCGCTGCACGGTGACCTCGCGCTGCGCCTCGCGACGCACGTGCACCACCGTGGTGACGAGCAGCGCGAGCGCCGAGAAGAACAGCATCGCCGGGGCGTCGGACGCGCTGTAGCCACGGGCGCCGACGTCGAAGAAGGCCTCGGTGCCCAGGGCGTACACCGCAGTCAGGAGCCACATCCACAGGGCGGTACGGGGCCGGGTGCGGGCGGCGACCACGACCATCACCACGATGTGCGCGAAGAAGGCGTCGGGCGTCCACGGCCAGCCCTCCCAGCTGTTCCCGAGCGCCGCCGTGAACGGCGTCGACACCAGCGACACCCAGAACGCGCCGACCGGCCTGACCAGCGTCATCAGGACGGCGACCGCCGGGATGAGACCGGCGAGGAAGAACGCGGCCTCGTTGCCCCCGACGCCCACCTGGTAGGCGATGGAGACGGTGATCAGGGCCGCGCCCACCACCAGGGCGTGGCGGTTCCAGACGGCGTACGGACGTATCTGCTTCGGCAGGAGCCGGGCCCCCCGCCCGCCCGTCGTCCGCGGGGGCAGCAGCCGGTAGGCGAAGACGTCGCGGAACAGCGCCTCACGCAGGCCGCCGAGGATCTCCCGCGCGAGATGGAACTCCGGGCTCTTGGGGCCTCTGGCCCTGAGCTGCTCAGTCGTATCGGTCACGTCTACGACGGTACGGGGGCCCGCCCCCCGCGGCGTCCGCACCAGGACGGGTCCTGGCGGGTCCGTCCCAGGTACTACCCGGCCTGCCACCGGGGGCTCTCCCCAGGGCCCACTGGGCCCGCCCAGGGGCCCTCCCAGGGTCCGCCCCCGCACCCGCCCGCCCCGGCGCCAAGCTCAGTACGCCAACTGCGCGATCTCCTCCGCGACCACCGCGCACGCGTCCGCCGCCGGGTCGATCAGCGGAAAGTGCCCCACGTCCTCCAGGAGCGTGAGGCCCACCACCTCGCCCGCCTTCGCCGCCGCGTCCGCGTACGCCTCGGCCACGGCCTGCGGCACCCCGATGTCCTCGCGGCCCTGCACGACGGCCGTGGCGATACCCGTCGGGAGCAGCGCAGCCGGGTCCGCGTACGGCAGTCGCGCCTCGAACTTCGCGGGTCCGCCAAGGAGCTGGGACGCGGCCCCGCCGCACACCCCCAGTTCCTCCGCGACCTTGAAGTCCGCGATCGGGGCGAGCGCGACGACGCCGCGCAGCGGGGCCGGGCGGTCGGTGCGCCAGGGCGCGTCGGCGGGCAGCAGGTGCCGCGCGGCCGCCCACAGCGCGAGTTGGCCGCCCGCCGAGTGCCCGGTGACCACCGTGCGGCGCGCGTCGGCCGACGGCAGGGCGGTCCGCACGAGCGAGGGCAGCGCGTCGAACGCGGCGGCCACGTCGTCGAAGGTCTCCGGCCAGCGCCCGGCCACCGGGCCCGTGCCACCCTGGGCGGGGATGGGGCTGCCCCTGCGGTACTCGACGTTGGCGACCGCGAAACCGCGGCGCGCGAGGAAGTCCACGAACGGCGTGAGGTGCCAACGGTCGTACGGCGTGCGCCAGGCCCCGCCGTGCAGGGCGATGACCAGCGGCGCGGGCCGGGCCAGGTCGCCCCGGGGCGCGTAGAAGTCGATGACCTGGTCGGGGTGTTCGCCGTAGGCGGCGGTGGCGTCCGGCTCCACGACGGGATGCGAGTAGACGGCTTCGGCCTCGGCGGCATCGCGGGCCACGGCGGCGTCGTCCGGCATGCGGCAACCTCTCAACGGCAGTGCGGCTGGCAGGTCCGTCCCGTCCCTCCGGAGTGCGGAGGGACGGGACCAAGATCCGCCGGACGCTATCAGTCTCGCGTCAGCGCGGGCATCACGCGTCCAGGGTCTCCGCGAGGACGCGGGCCGCCCGTTCGGCGTCGGCGAAGGAGACGTACAGCGGGGTGAATCCGAAGCGCAGCACGTCCGGCGGGCGGAAGTCGCCGACCACGCCCCGCTCGATCAGGCTCTTCATGACGTCCCCGGCGCCCTCGCAGCGCAGCGCGACCTGGCTGCCGCGCTCGGCGTGCGCCCCCGGGGTGAGCGACTCGACCCGCCCCTCGGGTACGTACGCCTCGACGCACCGCAGGAAGAAGTCGGTCAGGGCGAGCGACTTGGCCCGCACCGCGTCGACGGAGACCCCGTCCCAGACGTCGAGGGCCGCCTCAAGGGCGAGCATCGACAGGATGTCGGGCGTGCCGACACGGCCCCGCGTCGCCCCTCGCGCCGCCTCGAATTCGGGGTGCATCCCGAAGGGTTCGGCGTGCGAGGTCCAGCCGGGCAGCGGCGAGTCGAAGCGGGCCTGGTGCTCCTCGCGCACATAGAGGTACGCGGGCGAACCCGGGCCGCCGTTCAGGTACTTGTACGTGCAGCCCACCGCGAGGTCCACGCCGTGCGCGTCCACGCCGACGGGCAGGGCGCCCGCCGTGTGGCACAGGTCCCAGACGGCGAGGGCGCCCACCGCGTGGACGGCCGCCGTCAGGCCCGGCAGGTCGTGCAGGCGGCCCGTGCGGTAGTCGGCGTGGTTGAGCAGCACGGCGGCCGTGCGGGGGCTGAGCGCTGCGGGCACCTCGGCCGGGGCGAGCGGGGTGATGCGGCAGCCGGTGAGGCGGGCCGCCGACCGCGCGATGTACCCGTCCGTGGGGAAGGTCGTGGCGTCAACGATGATCTCGTCGCGCCCCTCATCCGGGTGACCGCCGCCGCCCACAACCTCGCCGGAAGCGGCGCCGGAGACCTCGCCCCGTGCCAGCCGCACCGCCCCCACCAGCGCCTTGAAGACGTTCACGCTCGTCGAGTCGCCGACGACGACCTGGCCCGGGGCGGCGCCGATCAGCGGGGCGACGCGGTCGCCGATGCGCTCGGGCGCGGTCCACCAGCCGCTCTCGTCCCAGGAGCGGATGCGCAGCTCGCCCCACTGGCGGGCGATGACGTCCGCGACGCGGCCCGGCACGTTCGCGGGCAGGGCACCCAGGGAGTTGCCGTCCAGATAGACGGTGTCGTCGAGGACGAACTCCTTGCGCTTGGCGCGCAGTTCGTCCTCCCGGTCCAGGGAGTTCGCCTCCTGCCGCAGGTCAGACATGACTCCTCGCCGTCCACAGCTCGGGGAAGACGTTCTTCGTCGCGCGCTTCTCCAGCCAGGCCACCCCGGCCGAGCCGCCCGTGCCCGTCTTGGAGCCCATCGCGCGACGCGTGGCGACCAGGTGGTCGTTGCGCCAGCGCCAGACCAGCTCGGCGACGTCCGTCAACGTCTCGCCGAGGCGGGCCAGTTCGTCACTCTCGTCGCCCGCGTAGAGCTTCGTCCAGACGGCCTCCACCTCGGGTGAGGGCTCGTACCGCTTCGAGAGGTCGCGCTCCAGGACGGCGGCCGGGATCGCGTGGCCGCGCCGGGCGAGGAGCCTGAGCACCTCGTCGTACAGGCTCGGCTCGTGCAGGGCCTTCTCCAGCTCCGCGTGGACGCGCGGCGCGCCCCGGTGCGGGACCAGCATCGACGCCGACTTGTCGCCGAGCAGGAACTCCATGCGGCGGTACATCGCGGACTGGAATCCGGAGCCCTCGCCGAGCGCGCCCCGGTAGGAGTTGAACTGCGCGGGGGTCAGTCCGGCGAGCGGCTTCCAGGAGTGGTTCAGGGCCTCCAGCTCGCGGATGCTGCGCTTGAGCGCGGCCACCGCGACGGGGATCTCCTCGCGGCGCAGGGCCTGCGCCGCGGTCTCCCACTCGTGGACGATCACCGTGAACCAAAGCTCCATGACCTGGGTGGTGACCAGGAAGACCATCTCGCCGGGATCGTCCGAGCGCAGATGCTGGAGGTGGGTGAGGACGTCCGCCTGGACGTAGTCCTCGTACGGGGTGGTGCCCGCGAAGTCGAGGTTCGGGCTCTCGGCCGCGTGCGCCTCGGTGGGCGTCTCATGCGCCTCTGGGGACATCGCTGTCTCCTCGATACGTACTCCGGGTAGCGGTCCGCCCCTGCCGGTACCGGCACGGGGGCCCCGGTCCCCACCGGAATCTTCTGCAACTTTCCCCGAAACGGCAAGGCACACCCGTTCGGTGAAAGCTGCTAAAGCTTTACGCTGTTGTCAGCGCCCTTCTGCCTGTACGCGCCGCCCTCAGGCCCGCACGCGGCGCCGCTCGCGGCAGGCGCGCAGGTGGGCGGCGTTCCCGCAGCCACGCACCGAGTGCCAGACGCCGCTGTTGTTGCGGGAACGGTCGTAGAACGCGGCGGCACAGGACGGGTTGCGGCAGATCTTCAGGCGGCGCCAGACGCCGGACGCCTGGGCGAGCAGACCCTCGGCGAGGGCCGCGGAGGCCAGCCAGCGGGCGCCCGCGCCCTCCGGCTCCACGGTCAGCGTGCCGTCCCCCGCGAGCCCGACGACGACGGGCGCGGAGGTGAAGCGCACCGCGTCCCCGCCCCCGCCGCCCCCCGCGGCGAGCGCCCGCCGCACCTGGTCGCGCAGACAGCGCAGCTTCGGCAGGTCCTCCTCGGTCAGTACGAGGTGCACGTCGGGCCGCCCCGTCTCCCCGGCCCAGCCGCGCACGGCGAGGTCGGCCCACTCCTGGGCGGCGCCGAGCGCGCCGTCCCCCAGCAGGTCGGGCAGGTCGGCGGGTCCGGGGCGGCCGGCGGGCGCGGTGTTCAGGAGTTCCTGGACGAGGGCGAGGCCGCCGGGCGCGGGACTCAGGCAGTGGCGCTCGGTCGCTGGCCAGTTCATGCCCCTCAAGGTACCCGGCGAGGCACCCGCCCGAAGGGGGACACCAGCAAACCGCCTACAGTGCTGTCAGCAACGTAGGACGCCATTCGTACCGAGAGCCCAGGAGGGCCGCATGGAAGCCACGGAAGCGATGCCGGAAGCCGCGCCGGAAGCGACGCCGGAGGCCACCGGGACGACGGGGACGGGCGCCTCACGCGCCGCACGGGTTCTCGGCCGCCCCTTCGACATCAACGGCCTCACCCTGCCCAACCGCATCGCCATGGCCCCCATGACCCGTGAGTTCTCGCCCGAGGGCGTGCCGGGCGCGGACGTCGCCGCGTACTACGCCCGCCGCGCGGCGGGCGGCGTCGGCCTGATCGTCACCGAGGGCACCTACGTCGACCACCCCTCGGCCGGCAGCAGCCACCGCGTCCCGCACTTCCACGGTGACGCGGCGCTCGCGGGCTGGCAGAAGGTCGCCGAGGCCGTGCACGCGGCGGGCGGCAAGATCGTCCCGCAGCTCTGGCACGTGGGCGCGACCCGCGACGAGGGCCAGGGCCCGATCCCCTCGGCGCCCCCGGTCGGCCCCTCCGGCCTCGGTCTGGACGGCGAGGCCAAGGGGCACGCGATGACCGGTGCCGACATCGACGCGGTCATCGCCGCGTTCGCCGACAGCGCGGCCGCCGCCGAGCGGATCGGCTTCGACGGCATCGAACTGCACGGCGCGCACGGCTACTTGATCGACCAGTTCCTCTGGGGCACCACCAACCGCCGCACCGACGGCTACGGCGGCGACCTCGCCTCGCGCACCCGGTTCGCGCGCGAGATCGTCGAGGCGGTGCGGGCGGCGGTCTCGCCGACGTTCCCGGTGATCTTCCGCTTCTCGCAGTGGAAGGCGAACGCGTTCGACGCGAAGCCGGCGTCCGGTCCGGCCGAGCTGGAGTCCCTGCTGGCGCCGCTGGCCGACGCGGGCGTCGACGCCTTCCACGCCTCCACGCGGCGCTACTGGCTCCCCGAGTTCGAGGGCGACGACCTGAACCTCGCGGGCTGGGTCAAGAAGCTCACCGGAAAGGCCACGCTGTCGGTCGGCTCGGTCGGCCTCGACAAGGAGTTCGTGGGTCCGCAGGGCTGGGCCAAGGAGACGGCGGCCACGGGCATCGACCTGCTTCTCGACCGCATGGAGCGGGACGAGTTCGACGTGATCGCGGTGGGCCGCGCGCTCATCGCGGACCCCGTGTGGGCGAACAAGGCGCTTACCGGCCGCCTGGCCGAGGCGGCGCCCTACGACGCGCGCTCGCTGCGCGAGCTGCGGTAGCGGGGGAAGAGCCCGTCCGGCGATTGAGGACGAGCCCGAAGGGCGATCGACGGCACGGCAGTGCGGGCCCGCGCCGCAAGCGACGTAGGCCCGCCCCAGGTCAGCCCAGCGTCTTCGCCGCGGTCTCCGAGGAGTCCCGCAGGAAGCCCGCGCAGCGCTCGTACTCCTCCTGCTCACCGATCGCCTGCGCCGCCCGCGCCAGCGCGTGCAGCGCCCGCAGGAAGCCGCGGTTGGGCTCGTGCTCCCACGGCACCGGGCCGTGGCCCTTCCAGCCGCTGCGGCGCAGGGCGTCCAGGCCGCGGTGGTAGCCGGTACGGGCGTACGCGTACGACTCGACGACGCTGCCGCGCTCGTACGCCTCGTCGGCGAGCTGCGCCCAGGCGAGGGAGGACGTGGGGTACTTGGCGGCGACGTCGGCGGGCGCCGTGCCGTTCGCCAGCAGCTCGCGCGGCTCCGGGTCGTCGGGCAGGTGGGTCGGGGGCGGTCCCCCGAGCAGATCCTTGTGAATGGCCATGGGCCCAGTCTGCTGCATCGCGGCACGGTGAAGGCCCCGGGTCGGGTGACCCGGGGCCTTCACCGTGCGGAACGGGGTGCTACTTCAGGCGCGTGCCCGTGGAGCGCAGGTTCGCGCACGCCTCGGTGACGCGCTTGGCCATGCCCGCCTCGGCGAGCTTGCCCCAGGTGCGCGGGTCGTAGGTCTTCTTCGAACCGACCTCGCCGTCGACCTTCAGGACGCCGTCGTAGTTCTTGAACATGTGGTCCGCGACGGGCCGCGTGAAGGCGTACTGGGTGTCGGTGTCGAGGTTCATCTTCACGACGCCGTTCTCCAGCGCGGTGGCGATCTCCTCGGCGGTCGAACCGGAGCCGCCGTGGAAGACGAAGTCGAACGGCTGCGATCCGGCCTTGCCGTACTTGGCGCCGACGCCCTCCTGGAGGTCCTTCAGGAGTTCGGGGCGCAGGACGACGTTGCCGGGCTTGTAGACGCCGTGGACATTGCCGAACGACGCGGCCAGGAGGTAGCGGCCCTTCTCGCCGAGGCCCAGGGCCTCCGCGGTGCGCAGGGCGTCGTCGACGGTCGTGTACAGCTCGTCGTTGATCTCGTGGCTGACGCCGTCCTCCTCACCGCCGGTCGGGGTGATCTCGACCTCAAGGATGATCTTCGCGGCGGCGGCCTTCGCGAGCAGCTCCTGGCCGATGGCCAGGTTGTCGGCGAGGGTCTCGGCGGAGCCGTCCCACATGTGCGACTGGAACAGCGGGTTCCGCCCGGCCTTGACGCGCTCGGCGGAGACGTCGAGCAGCGGACGGACGTAGCCGTCCAGCTTGTCCTTCGGGCAGTGGTCGGTGTGCAGCGCGACCGTGATGTCGTACTTCGCGGCGACGATGTGCGCGAACTCGGCGAGCGCGACCGCGCCGGTCACCATGTCCTTGCTGTACTGGCCGCCCAGGAACTCCGCGCCACCGGTGGAGATCTGGATGATGCCGTCGCTCTCGGCCTCCGCGAACCCGCGCAGTGCGGCGTGCAGGGTCTGCGAGGAGGTCACGTTGATGGCCGGGTAGGCGAACTTGCCTGCCTTCGCCCGGTCGAGCATCTCGTTGTAGACCTCGGGAGTTGCGATGGGCATGTGTCCGCTCCTTGTGATGTGCGGGTTGGGTGCTGTGCTGCTTGACCCTGACCTGGGGGCGACGACATCGTCGCCCCCATCTTTCCAGACTCGGCCGCCGGTCCGGGCGCTGCCGTCAGTCCAGGCCGAGGTCGTCCTTCGAGTACGCGAAGAGGTACGGCACGCCCGCGCCCTCGGTGATCTTCTCGCCCGCCCCGGTGGCCCGGTCCACGATGGTGGCGACGCCGACGACCTCGGCGCCCGCCTCCCGGACGGCCTCGACGGCGGTGAGCGGCGAGCCGCCGGTGGTGGAGGTGTCCTCGACGACGAGCACGCGGCGGCCCTTGATGTCCGGGCCCTCGACGCGGCGCTGCATGCCGTGCGCCTTGGCGGCCTTGCGGACCACGAAGGCGTCCAGGCGCTTGCCGCGCGCGGCGGACGCGTGCAGCATCGCGCCGGCGACGGGGTCGGCGCCCATGGTCAGGCCGCCCACGGCGTCGTAGTCGAGGTCGGCGGTGAGGTCGAGCAGCACCTGGCCGACCAAGGGGGCGGCCTCGCCGTCGAGGGTGATGCGGCGCAGGTCGATGTAGTAGTCGGCCTCAAGACCCGAGGAGAGGGTCACCTTGCCGTGCACCACGGCCTTGTCCTTGATCTGCTGGAGCAGAGCGCCACGTACGTCGTCAGTCATGCCTGTCAGCTTAAAGCCGCGTCCAGGTCCAGGTCGTCGCCGTCTCCAGCGGCTCGATGGGTGTCACCAGGCGCGGCGCGGTGTTGAGCCCGTTGGGCGGGCCGGTCTGCGGCTCCACGCAGACCGCGGCGTCCTGCTCGTCGTAGACGACGACCCACTGCTCGCGGCTCCTGACGTTCACCGCGAGCCGACCGGGCCAGGTCAGCGTCACGTCGACGCCCTCGGGCATGCCGAAGCAGTCGTCCCGGGGGCCGCTCCTCGGATCGACGCGACGGCCGGTGGGGAGGTGGTCGTCGCCGCGCTCCTCCTGCCAGGCGGGGTCGAAGTCGATGCGTACGGGCTCGCCGCCGCCGTCGAGGACCCGGTTGAACCACGGGTGCCAGCCCGCCTGCGCGGGGAAGGAGTCGCCGTACGTCTCGATGCCGAGGCGCAGCGTCAGCGCCTCCTCGGTGAGTTCCACGATCTGGGTGACGCGGCCGGGGTAGGGCCAGGGGGCGGTGAGGTCGTACGTGAAGACCGCCTCGGCCTTCGAGGTGCGTGCCGTGCGCCAGCGGGCGTCACGGGCGAAGCCGTGGATGGCGTGCGGCGGGGAGTTCAGCGGCATCTGGTGGACGCTCGCGCCGTCGCGGAACTGCCCGTCCCGGATCCGGCCGCACCACGGCACCATCGGGAAGCTGCCGTATCGCTCCCCCTGCCTCAGCAGCTCGACGCCGTCGATGCGCAGGCTTCCGATGCGGCAGCCGTTGCCCGGCTGCACGGTCACTTCCGCGTCGCCCGCGGTCAGGGTCACGTCTTCGGTACTCACGGGCCCGACCCTACGGCGTACGCGGTCACCGGCGGCGGCGCAGGGCCCTGCCGAGCACGATGGCCGAGGCGAGCGCGAGGGCGGCGGCGGGGGCGGCCCAGCGGAGCGTGGCGCTGTTGGCGAGGGTCTCGGGGGCGGGCGCGGGGGCGTACCGGCCGCGGGGCGGGGCGTGGTCGACCTCCTCGGCGCTGCGGCCGATCATCGTGCGGCGGGCGTGCGCGGCCTCGGCGGGCGGGACGTCGATGTCGCTGACGTCGTCGTCGATGTCGTCGATACCGTCGATGCCGCCGATACCGTCCACGTCATCGACACCGTCGACCTCGTCGACCTCGTCGAGGTCCTCGGCGTCGTCGACATCGTCCAGGTCTTCGACGTCGTCCACGGCATCTACGTCTACGTCATCTACGTCGGCTGCGTCGTCTGCGTCATCGGCCTCCTCGCCGCGCCCCGCGAGGGACGGCGGCGGCACCTCCGTCTCGACGACGGTGGGGGTCGCGGGCCGGGGCGCGTCCGGCTCCGCGGGGCCGGAGTCCGCGGGCGCCGCCTCGGCGAGCCCCTCCGCGAAGCGGTCGAGGAGCCTGCGCACAGCCGATTCCACAGCCTGTGGAGAACTTTCCGTGATCCGGCCGTCCGCGGTGGCCGTCCCGCCGAACACGACCGTCGTCCCCGCGACGGCCGGCACGAGCCGCACGGTCAGCGAGAGCTTCACCGAACCGGAACCGCGCACCTCCGCGCCCTCGCCCTCGATCGCGTACGCCCCGGCGGCATGACTCTCGGCCCTCGCCGCCCCCCGGTACGTGATGGTGTGCCCCCCGACGCGCACCTTGAGGCGGCCGGAGAGCGGGCCCGCCGTCTCCTCCGCGGCGCGCTGAAGGCCGGGCACCGCCCCGGCGACCCGCTCGGGGTCTGCCAGGACCTGCCGGAGCCGCTCTGCCGAAACCGGAACGAACACCTCATGCTCCATGGCAGTCGAGCCTACCCACGCACTCGACTCTATGTACGTCGCTTCGCTCGACCGTGTACGTCAGTTCGCGTAACGCGGATGCACCAGGGTCGACGCCCGCAGCCCCGCCACCCTGGTCGGCTCGGCCGAGCGCATCCCGGCGCGCACCACCTCGGAGCCGGCCGCGCGCAGCAGCACGGGACGCGTCCGCGAGGCCAGCACGAACCCCCAGTCGCGTGGCGCCCGCGCCCCCTGGGAGGTGCGGTCGGGTCCGGCGGCGAACCCGGACCGGCGCCCGCCCACGCGGTACGGCACGGTCTTCAGGCCCGCCGCGCGCAGCGTCACCTCCACCGTCCAGAAGGCCCGCGGCCGGACCGACACGGGGCCCGCGTGCACGGCGAGCCTGCCGCCGGGGGCGAGGACGCGGGTGGCGAGGCCGTAGAACTCCTGGGAGTACAGCTTCGCGCTCGCGGTGATGCCGGGGTCCGGCAGATCGGAGATCACCACGTCGTACCGCTCGCGGGCCGAGCGCAGCCAGTGGAACGCCTCGGCGTGCACCACCCGCACCCGGCGGTCGCGGTAGGCGTGGCCGTTCAGCTCGCTCAGGGCCGGGTCGTGCCGGGCCAGACCGACGACGCCCGCGTCCAGCTCGACGACGTCGACGCGGCGCACCCCCGGGTGGCGCAGCACCTCGCGCGCCGCGAGGCCGTCGCCCCCGCCGAGGACGAGCACGCGCGCGTGGGGGCCCCGCATCGCCGGGCGGACGAGCCCTCGGTGGTAGCGGTGCTCGTCGCGGCCGCTGATGCGCAGGCGTCCGTCGAGGAAGAGGTCGAGGGAGCGGCGCCGGCCTCCGGTGAGGACGACTTCCTGCACGTCGGTCTGGACCGCGACGCGCACGTCCGCGCCGTACACCGCACGCCGCGCGGCCCGCTCGAAGTCGTCGACGAGCACGGCCGCCGAGGCGAGCACGGCCAGCACGGTGATGTTCGCGCCGACCAGCACCCAGCGGCCGCGCGCGCTCAGGTCCCGCCCGAACAGGCCGAGGACGAGCGCGCCGCCCGCGAGCGCGTTCACGGCGCCGGTGAACAGGGCGCCCGTGAGCTGCCCGAACATCGGCAGCAGCAGGAAGGGGAAGGCGAGGCCGCCGACCAGCGCGCCCACGTAGTCGGCGGCGAACAGGTCGGCGACGGCGCCCCCGGCGTCCTGCCGCCGGATGCGCTGGATGAGCACCATCAGGAGCGGCACCTCGGCGCCGATGAGGACGCCGATGGCCAGCGAGAAGGCGACCAGGAGGTAGCGGGAGCCGCCCGCCCAGACCTCGCCCTGGTCGCCGGTCCACGCGAAGGCCGCGTACAACGCCATGGCGCTGCACCCGCCGACCAGCGCGAGCGCCGCCTCGACGACGCCGAACCAGAGGGCGGCGCGGCGCCGCAGCCGCTTGGCGAGCAGTGAGCCGATGCCCATGGCGAAGACCATCACCGAGAGCACGACGGAGGCCTGGGTGACGGAGTCGCCGATCAAGTACGCGGCGAGGGCGACGAGTTCCAGTTCGTAGACGAGTCCGCAGGCAGCGCAGACGAACACGCCCGCCAGAACGAGGAATCGTCCTGCCCGGGGCGAGACCGGCAACCGCACCGATGACTCGAGCACCCCAGCACGCTACGTCACCGCACGCTCACACCGGGTCCCCCAAATGGGTGCACATCGAAGGCGCCCCTCACAGCGCCGCCGGAAGCGGCATCCGCACACCCACCCGGGTCCGCGTGGCGACCAGCTGGCCGTCCTGCGGATACGCGTGCCACGTACGCCACATCACCGAGCCCTCGTGCCGCTGCGCCAGCATGGCCGTGAAGGCGTACGGACTGCCCGGGAAGACCCCGGCAAGCCCATGCGGGTGCTCGGTCACCAGTGCGAGCAACTCCTGGGCGCGGCCCGCGAACTGGCCGCGCGAGAGCGTCTCGACGCGCGCGGCGAACTCGTACTCCCATTCGCCCACCCGCTTGGACACGCCCAGCGGGAGCGGTGTGCTGCTGCCGGGGATGCAGGCCACGGTCTCGGAACAGCTGCCCTGCTCCTCCTCGAGCAACACCTGGTGCGAGGCGCCGAGGAGTCTCAACTGCATTTTCGCGTCGGCCAGTTCCACATCGAGGGTGGCCAGCGCCGGCAACGGCTCGCGCCCCAGGGCCCAGGCTAGGTCCGCGGCGCGCGTGTCGGTATAGACAGTCTTCAGGGTCGTGAGCATGGGTCGGCTCCGCTAACACGCAATGGAGGTGGGGCCGACGCACCCGGCTACGGGCACCGGGAGGTCGGAATACCGGCTCGTGCCCACGAGCACGTCACGCACAGGTCTCCAGACTTCGGCCTGCCAAACCCGTGACGGACGTCCGAGGGCGGTACTGGCGGTTAAGAGGGAATCATGGTCGGCGACAGTGCCACTGCGTTTTTACCCAACTTCGTAGGGTTTCCATCCCCCTGGGGGCTCCACAGTTCAACTGTTCAATGACGCAACCACGTCCGACGGGCGTCCGGTGGCGTCCGACAACGCCGAAGCGCCCGGCGGGAGTTGTCCTCCCGCCGGGCGCCCACTGGAATCGGTGGACCAGCTGCCCCGTGTCAGCTGCCTCCGCCGCATCCGCCCCCGCCCCCGCACGAGGAGCTGCTGCTCCCGCACGAGGAGCTGCTGCCGCACGAGGAGCTGCCCCCGCACGAGGAACCGCCGCCGCTGTCGCCGCCCCCGGCCCACCAACTGCCGCCGCCCGCCGCGGTGGAGGCGGTGCCCGAGCGCCGGCCCCCACGGTGGCTCCTGCGGCCGTACGCGACATTGGCCGCCGCGACCACGGCGAAGATGATCACCGCGGCGAAGATGAAGGCCACGAACATGACCACCACGCTCCTTCCGTTCCCCCGCAGCGCGGTCCCCCCGTGGGCCTCGCTCCTGCGTGACAGGGGGATGCCCCCGTGCGGGACGGCCCAAAGCAGAGTTGAGGAACTCCAGAGGTTCGACGGAGGATGGCCGCCATGACCTCCACTTCCGCGAGCGGGCGCCCGCTGCTCAACCGCCGCCTCGCCGAGTTCGGTACGACGATCTTCGCCGAGATGTCCGCGCTCGCGGTGTCGACGGGCGCGATCAACCTGGGCCAGGGCTTCCCCGACACGGACGGCCCCGAGTCCGTCCGCGAGGCCGCGGTGCGCGCGCTGCGCGACGGCCGCGGCAACCAGTACCCCCCGGGCCCCGGTATCCCCGAGCTGCGCACGGCGATCGCCGAGCACCAACTCGCCCGCTACGCCCTCGCCTACGACCCCGACCGCGAGGTCCTCGTGACGGCGGGTGCGACCGAGGCGATCGCGGCGTCCCTGCTCGCCCTCGTCGAACCGGGCGACGAGGTCATCGCGCTGGAGCCCTACTACGACTCGTACGCCGCCTCGATCGCGCTGGCGGGCGGCACGCGCGTCCCGGTCACCCTGCGCCCCTCGGACGGCCGCTTCCGCCTGGACCTGGACGAGCTGCGCGACGCGATCACGCCACGCACCCGGCTGCTCCTCATCAACACCCCGCACAACCCCACCGGCACGGTCCTCACCCGCGCCGAGCTGACGGAGATCGCGAAGCTGGCCGTCGAGCGCGATCTGCTCGTCGTCACCGACGAGGTCTACGAACACCTCGTCTTCGACGACGCCGAGCACATCCCGCTCGCCTCCTTCCCCGGCATGCGCGAGCGCACGGTCACCATCGGGTCCGCGGGCAAGACGTTCTCGTTCACGGGCTGGAAGGTCGGCTGGCTGACGTCCACGCCGGAGCTGGTCGCCGCGGTCCGCTCGGCGAAGCAGTTCCTCACGTACGTCTCCTCGGGCCCCTTCCAGTACGCGATCGCGGAGGCGCTGGCCCTGCCCGGCTCCTTCTTCGCCGACTTCCGCGCGGACATGCGGGCCAAGCGGGACCTGCTCAGCGAGGGTCTGACGGCGGCGGGCTTCGATGTCTACCGGCCGGCCGGCACGTACTTCGTGACGACCGACATCCGCCCGCTGGGGGAGACCGACGGCTTCGCGTTCTGCCGCGCGCTGCCCGAGCGGGCCGGTGTCGTCGCCATCCCGAACGCGGTCTTCTACGACCACCGGGAGGCGGGCGCGCCCTTCGTCCGTTTCGCCTTCTGCAAGCGGACGTCGGTCCTTGAGGAGGCGGCGGCCCGCCTCAAGACACTGGCGGGCTGAAGCCGCCGCCGGTACGCCGAGAGCCCGGCCGGGGTGTCATCCCCGGCCGGGCTCTCGCGCGCGTACGGACCCTCAGGCCTCGTCGTCGCCCTGCTTCTCGCCGGTCTCGCCCTCGGCGGAGTCGACCTCGGACTCCAGGCCCAGCTGCTCGACGAGCCAGCGGTCGAACTCGATCGCGGCGCGCACCCAGCTGACGGTCGAGGACACGAAGTGCTCCAGGGAGACTCCGGTGCCGATCAGCATCTGGGCCTCGCCGATGAGGCGGACCGTGCCGTCGTCGTGCGTGTGGCTGTAGACCTTCGGCCACAGCGTGCGGCGGTTCCAGTCGTCGATCGACTCCAGAAGCTGCTGCTTCTGCTCGATCTGGTGGGGCCGGTCGTAGAACGTCCGCACCGAGAAGACCTGCTGGTCGTCCTCGCCGCGGAACATGAAGTACGTACGGAACTCCTCCCACGGCGCCGCGAGGTCACCCTCGTCGTCGACGACGTGCTTGAGCTCCATCTGGTCCAGGAGCTGCTTGACCAGGTCCTGGTCGGGGACGACGGGGCCCGCCGGTCCTGCGCCCTGCGGCGGTTCGGGCTGTCCCCCGAAATTCGGAATCGAGGACGGGTCGATGCTCACGTGCTTTGTCCCTTCGTATGGATGGGCCCATCCTCTCCCAGGGTGGGCCCCCCGGGGCAAGCCCGGCTGCTCGTCTGCCGTGTTTCCGCCGTTCGCCGTCTGCGGACAGCGTGTGGCTGGTCGCGCAGTTCCCGCCGCACCCGGCGAACAAGCGACCGGGGCAGACGCGATGCCGCTACAGCGACTTGCCCGCAGGGGCGGACGAGGGGCCTACCAGGAGGCCGTCCCCGGCGCGGTCCACGCGGACCGTGTCGCCGTCGGTCACCTCACCCGCGAGGATCTCCTTGGCGAGCCGGTCGCCGATGGAGGTCTGGATGAGGCGGCGCAACGGCCGCGCCCCGTAGGCGGGGTCGTTGCCCTCGTCCGCCAGCCAGGCCAGGGCCTCGGGCGTGACCTCCAGGGTCAGGCGCCGCTCGGCCAGCCGCTTGGCGAGGCGGTCGATCTGGAGCCGCGCGATGTGCGCCAGCTCGTCCTTGGTGAGCGCGGAGAAGACCACCAGGTCGTCGAGGCGGTTGAGGAACTCCGGCTTGAAGGAGGCCCGTACCACTTCGAGGACCTGCTGCTTCTTCTCCTCCTCGGAGGTGAGCGGCTCGACCAGGTACTGGCTGCCGAGGTTGGACGTCAGGACCAGGATGGTGTTGCGGAAGTCCACCGTCCGGCCCTGCCCGTCGGTGAGGCGCCCGTCGTCGAGGACCTGGAGCAGGACGTCGAAGACCTCCGGGTGCGCCTTCTCGACCTCGTCGAGCAGGACGACGCTGTACGGGCGCCGCCGCACCGCTTCGGTGAGCTGGCCGCCCTCCTCGTAGCCGACGTACCCGGGAGGGGCGCCGACGAGCCGGGCGACGCTGTGCTTCTCGCCGTACTCGCTCATGTCGATGCGGACCATGGCCCGCTCGTCGTCGAAGAGGAAGTCCGCGAGGGCCTTGGCCAGCTCGGTCTTGCCGACGCCCGTGGGGCCGAGGAAGAGGAAGGAACCGGTCGGGCGGTCGGGGTCGGCGATCCCGGCGCGGGTGCGGCGCACCGCGTCGGAGACGGCGCGCACGGCCTCGCCCTGGCCGATGAGCCGCTTGCCCAGCTCGTCCTCCATGCGCAGCAGCTTCTGCGTCTCGCCTTCGAGGAGGCGCCCGGCGGGGATGCCGGTCCAGGCGCCCACTACATCGGCGATGTCGTCGGGGCCGACCTCCTCCTTCACCATGGTGTCCTTGGACTGGGCGGCGGCCTCCTCCTCGGCCTCGGAGGCGGCTTCGAGGTCGCGCTCCAGGGTCGGGATCTCGCCGTAGAGCAGCTTGCTGGCGGTGTCGAAGTCGCCGTCCCGCTGGGCGCGTTCCGCCTGGCCGCGCAGTTCGTCGAGCTTCTCCTTCAGCTCACCCACGCGGTTGAGGGACTGCTTCTCCTTCTCCCAGCGGGCGGTGAGGCCGCGCAGCTCCTCCTCCTTGTCGGCGAGGTCGCGCCGCAGCTTCTCCAGGCGCTGCTTGCTGGCCGGATCCGTCTCCTTGCTGAGCGCCAGCTCCTCCATCCTCAGCCGGTCGACGGCGCGCTGCAGCTCGTCGATCTCGACGGGCGAGGAGTCGATCTCCATGCGCAGCCGGGAGGCGGCCTCGTCGACGAGGTCGATGGCCTTGTCGGGCAGGAAGCGGGAGGTGATGTACCGGTCGGAGAGCGTGGCGGCCGCCACGAGCGCGCTGTCGGCGATCTGGACCTTGTGATGAGCCTCGTACCGCCCCTTGAGCCCGCGCAGGATCGCGATGGAGTCCTCGACGGACGGCTCGGCGACGAGCACCTGCTGGAAGCGGCGCTCCAGGGCGGGGTCCTTCTCGATCCGCTCGCGGTACTCGTCCAGGGTGGTGGCGCCGACCATGCGCAGCTCACCGCGGGCGAGCATGGGCTTGAGCATGTTGCCCGCGTCCATGGCGGAGTCGCCGCCGGCGCCCGCGCCCACGACGGTGTGCAGCTCGTCGATGAACGTGATGATCTGCCCGTCGCTCTCCTTGATCTCGGAGAGGACGGTCTTGAGCCGCTCCTCGAACTCGCCGCGGTACTTCGCGCCGGCGACCATCGCGCCCAGGTCGAGGGAGACGAGCCGCTTGTTCTTCAGCGACTCCGGGACGTCGCCCTTCACGATCCGCTGCGCGAGGCCTTCCACGACGGCGGTCTTGCCGACGCCCGGCTCTCCGATGAGCACGGGATTGTTCTTCGTACGCCGGGACAGCACCTGGACGACCCGCCGGATCTCCTGGTCCCGCCCGATGACGGGGTCGAGCCGCCCTTCGCGGGCCGCGGCGGTGAAGTCGGTGCCGAATTTCTCCAGCGCCTTGTACTGACCCTCGGGGTCGGGTGTGGTCACCCGGCGCCCTCCCCTTGTCGTCTCGAATGCGTTGAGCAGCTTCTTGTCGGTGGCCCCGTGACCGGCGAGCGCCTCCCCGGCCCGGCCGCCCTTGGCGGCGATGCCGATGAGCAGGTGCTCGGTGGAGAGGTACTCGTCGCCCAGCTCCTTCGCGCGCCGGTCGGCGTCGGTGATGACGGCGAGCAGTTCGCGGTTGGGCTGCGGCGGCGCGACGGTGGACCCGGTCACGCTGGGCAGCGCCGCGAGCACCCGCTCGGCGTCCGCGCGCACGGCCGCCTGATCGGCGTCGACGGCGGCGAGGAGGTCGGTGATGTTCTCGTTATCCTCCCCCTCCAGCAGCGCAAGCAGCAGATGCGCGGGGGTCAGATCCGGGTGCCCGTCCTGTACGGCCCGGTCGCCTGCCGCGTTGATCGCGGCCCGGCTCCTGTTGGTCAGCTCTGCGTCCACGTGCGCATGTCCTCCTTACGGCGTCCCACCACTGGCGTCCGCCCACAGGGCGTCCGACCACTCATGCTGACTAAGTCAACGTACACAAAGTTGAGTCTATTCCACTCAAGGGCATGGTGGGGAGACGGGGCGGCTAAGTTCCGTACCCATGAGCTTCTGGCGTGAACGGCACCTGTGCACCTTGACCACCCTGCGCCCTGACGGCACCCCGCACGTGGTCCCGGTCGGCGTGACCTACGACCCGGAGGCCGGGATCGCCCGCGTCCTCGCGCGGAAGACGAGCCGGAAGGTCGTCCACATCCTCGCGGCGACGGGCGTCGCGGACGGCCGCGGGGCGCGGGTGGCGGTCTGCCAGTTCGAGGGCCGGCGCTGGGCCACGCTGGAGGGGATCGCGACGATCAGGACGGAACCGGCGGAGATCGAGGCGGCGGAGCTGCACTACGAGGCCCGCTACGGGCGGCGCCCCTCGCCGAACCCGGACCGGGTCCTGATCGAGATCGAGGTGACGCGGACCATGGGGAAGGCGTGAGGGGTGGTTGCTCCCCCGTCCGCCCCCGCTCTTCCCGCACACACCACAGCGGCGCCACCGTGTTCAGGTCCACGGTGGCGCCGCTGCTGGGGGAAGCACCTGCGCGATTTACAACGACGGGGGAATCGCGTCAGGCACTGCGGGGGGTGGCTGTGATGCTGTCCGGGGCGCTCGTCATCGCCCCGGGGTCCTGCTGCTCCTGCTCTCCGACGAGCTGGTGGTCGCGCCGGTCGAGATTGACGAAGACCATCCCGTACCGCACGGCACACCGCACCGGCTGCGGCGCGCCCCGCGGCCTCCGGAGGCACCGGTAGGCCCGGATCTCCTCCTCGTCGTCACGGGTGACGACGATCGGCTCGCCGAGCAGGGTCACCATCAGCGAGTCGCCGCGATGGGGGATCGCGGTCACGAGATCGATGAAGTGCCAGCCGGAGCGGTAGGCCGTGGCCATTTCCCGGCGGAAGGTGCGGTCGTCAGGAGGGGTGCTCATGCCTCGCCACCCTTCGGCAGACCATGCCAGGACAGATCCGACTCCGGCGCGGATACCGAAGACCGGCCGGCCGGCTCGCTGTTCCAGGAGAGATCCAGCGTGGTCACCGCGCCCAGGCCCAGCCCGACGGAGAAGGTGGTGACAAGCACCGAGCGAAGCATGCGCTTAAACATGATCGGCTTCGTCCTCACTTGGTAGGTTCGTCTCCCCCGGCCCAACAAGACGATGTCTCAATCGAGCACGTCAAAGCCACAGGGTGGATGCATCATGTTCCTGCACGTTCAGGACCCTGGGGGGTGGAGATTTGCTCACAACACACGCTAAACCGACACATCCTCACCCCTCGACTCCACTTTGCGACGAGGGTTCGAGGCTTTACGCCAGCGCGCTGAGCAACGGTCGCCTGGCGCGTTCGGAGGCTGAGAACGCGCCCTGCCTCCTCGAGTCCAGCCTGCTGCGCCCCGACCCCGACGACGTCGACTGGCTCCGCCCGGTTCCGCCGTCCGCCGCGCTGGCCCAGCGCCTCAACCCCATCGAACGGGAAATCCAGGACCGACGGCGACTCGCCGTACAGCTCACCGACATCTTCGAGCCATTTATGTCCATCACGGCCCGGACCGAACCGACGGGCCACTCGATCACCGTGCTGGAGAACAACGGGCACATCGACGCCGCCATCGAACGGGCCACGGCCGAATGCCGTTTCGAGATACTCACCGCTCAGCCGGGAGGCGGTCGCAGCGAGGACTCGCTCACCGTGGCGCTGCAACGCGGCCAGACGGTTCTCGAACGGGGCATCACGATGCGCACCCTCTACCAGCACACCGTCAGACACAGCCAGGGGACCCTGGCGTACGCGGCGCGCATGGCCAAGGGCAATGTCCAGATCAGGACCCTGGAAGAGCTGATCGACCGACTGATGATCTTCGATCGTACGGTCGCGCTCATCCCGGCCCGCGAGGACCGCCAAGTCGCCCTGGAGCTGCGCCACCCCGGCATCGTCGAGTACCTCGCCAAGGTCTTCGAACACGAGTGGAGCCGGGCGACCCCGCTCCTCGACGAGGTGCCGTACGCCCCCTCCACCGACGGGATAACCGGCGTCCAGCGCTCCATCGCCAAGCTCCTCATCGAGGGCCACGTCGACGAGGCCATCGCCCGCCGTCTCGGCATGAACGTCCGCACCTGCCGCGCCCACATCGCCAAGATCGCCGCGGCTCTCGGCAGCGGCAGCCGTGCCCAACTCGGCTATCTCATCGCCCAGTCGGGGATCCTGGACCAGAACCGCACGCAGTGAGCGCAGAGCAGGAGGGAGCCCGCATGGCCGGCCGGCGCGCACGCGAAGCGCGGTTGTTCTCCGCCACGGACACCCCCGCGGGCACCCTCGCGGACGCCCCCGCGGTCACCGTCCTCGACGGTCTCGAACGCATCAACTCGGCCATCGACCAGGCCATGAACGACGTCACGGAGGAGTTCCTCGCCATCCAGCCCGGCGGCACCCGCCCGCCCGAGACGCTGGCCGAGGCCTTCCCCAGGGACCAGGCTCTGCTCAGCCGGGGCTGCCGGATGCGGACCCTCTACCAGCACACGACGCGCCACTCCCTGCCCGTGCTCGCCTACTTCGAGCAGCTCGACGGCGACGCCGAGGCCCGCACCCTGGACGAGGTGACCGACCGCCTCTTCGTCTTCGACCGGACCGTGGCGTTCATCCCGGCGAGCAGGGACCGCAGCATCGCCCTGGAAGTGCGCCAACCGGCCCTCGTGGAGTACTTCGCCACCACCTTCTGGCGGCTGTGGCGCCTGGCCACCCCCATGTGGCCCCAGGCCGCCCCGCAGGTCTCCGAAGGCGGCGTCACACCCCGCCAGCGCGCCATAGCGGCCCTCCTCGTCGAAGGCCTCACCGACGCCGAGATAGCCGACCGCCTCGGCATGAACATCCGCACCGCCCGGGTCCACATAGCCAAACTCGCCGCCACCCTCGGCAGCGAGAGCCGCGCCCAACTCGGCTACCTCATCGGCCGGTCAGGTCTTCTCGACCGGGCTCAGTAGCGTCCGCCACCGCCAGCCACTCCCGCAGCAGAGCCTCCCGCGCGGCCGCCCTCGGCGAGCCCCCCTCGTGCCGCCGCCCCCACTCCGCCATCGCCGCCAGCGTCGTCAGGAGCGTGCCCGCGCCCTCCGTGAGGCGGGCGAGCAGGTCGCGGGAGAGGGCGTACTCGGCCGGGGAGTAGAGGGCCGTCGCGGTGTACGCCGTCAGTTCCTTCTCGCCCTCGGGGCCCTCGACCCGCACCGTCATCGTCGACGCCGCGTCCGTGCCGCCCAGGCCCACCGTCAGGACCATGTCGACCGCCGCCCCCACCTGCCGCATCAGCGACTTCAGCGGCACATCGTCGACCGTCAGGGAACGCACGTCCTCCCATGGCCAGAACTCGTCCTGCTTGTCACCGAGAGCCACCACGCCCTCCGGGGTCAGGCGCACCCCCGGAGCGAGGCCGGACGGCTTCGCGCCCACGTACACATCGCCCTCGGCTATCCAGAACAGTCCCACCATGGCCATGCCGAACTACCCACTTCCCCCAGCACCGACAATCACTTCAGGTCGTCAGACGCAACGCGCGTCGGGGCCGGGAGGTTCCCACCTCCCGGCCCCGACGGCGTCGCACACAGAGATCGCCGAGCTACTCCGTCGCCCTCTTGGGACGCCAGACCACCAGCGCGCTCGCCTGCTGCACGTCCTGGTAGGGGACGAGGTCGCGGCGGTACGAGGCGTGCACCGCCGCTTCACGCTGCTGCATGGCGGCGGCGGCTCCCTCCACGGCCGCGGACAGCTCCGCGACGCGTGACTGGAGCGCGGCGACCTGGTTCTCCAGCTCGATGATGCGCTTGATGCCGGCGAGGTTGATGCCCTCCTCCTGCGACAACTGCTGCACGGTGCGCAGCAGTTCGATGTCGCGGACGGAGTAGCGGCGGCCGCGGCCCGCGGTGCGGTCCGGGGAGACCAGACCCAGGCGGTCGTACTGGCGCAGGGTCTGCGGGTGGAGGCCGCTCAGCTGGGCGGCCACCGAGATGACGTACACCGGCGTCTCGTCGGTGAGTTGGTACGCGCTACTGAAACCGGACTGTCGACGGCGGCCGTCCATCTCATGCTCCCTTCGCGGCCTGGAACAACTCTGCGCGCGGGTCGTCGCCCGCGGTCGCCTCGCGGTAGGACTCCAGGGCTTCCCTCGCCTCGTCCGACAGGGATGCCGGGACCGACACCTCCACCGTCACGAGCAGGTCGCCCCTCGTGCCGTCCTTGCGGACCGCGCCCTTGCCGCGGGCCCGCATCGTACGGCCGTTGGGGGTGCCCGCGGGCAGCTTGAGGGTGACGGCGGGTCCGCCCAGGGTCGGGACCTTGACCTCGCCGCCCAGTGCCGCCTCCGGGTACGTCACCGGCACCGTGACCGTGAGGTTGTCGCCCTTGCGGCCGAAGACCGGGTGGGTGTCGACGTGCACCACGACGTAGAGGTCGCCGGCCGGGCCGCCCCGCTCGCCGGGCGCGCCCTTGCCGCGGAGCCTGATCCGCTGGCCGTCGCTCACCCCCGCGGGGATCCGCACCTGCATGGTGCGGGACGACTTCGCGCGTCCCGAGCCGGCGCAGACCTCGCACGGGTCCTGGGCGATCAGGCCCCGGCCCTTGCAGTCGACGCACGGGTCGGTCAGCGAGAAACCGCCACCGCCGCCCCGCGAGACCTGGCCCGTGCCGACGCAGGTCGGGCACACGCGCGGCGTGCCGTTCTTGTCGCCGGTGCCGGAACAGGCCTTGCAGGCGGCCTGGGAGGACATGCGGAGCGGCACCGTAGCGCCGTCCACCGCCTCCGTGAAGCTCAGCGTGACCTCGGACTCGATGTCCTGGCCGCGCCTCGGCTGCGTACGCGTGCCGGAACCGGCACCCGCGCCGCCGCGGTTGAACAGGCCCCCGAAGACGTCACCGAGGCCGCCCCCGAAGCCGCCGCCGGCCGCTCCACCGCCGCCCGGGGCGCCGCCTCCGAAGAGGTCGCCCAGGTCGAAGTTGAACGAACCGCCGCCGCCTCCGGGGCCCTGCCGGAATCCGCCGTTGCCGAAGAGAGCACGCGCTTCGTCGTACTCCTTGCGCTTCTTGGGGTCCCCGAGGATGTCATTCGCCTCGGAGATCTCCTTGAAGCGCTCCTCCGCCTTGGCGTTGCCCGTGTTGGCGTCCGGGTGGTTCTCGCGGGCGAGCTTCCGGTACGCCTTCTTGATCTCGGCCTCGGTGGCGTCCTTGGGGACGCCGAGGACCTTGTAGTAGTCCTTCTCGATGAAGTCCTTGGTGCTCATCCTCGACGTCCCTCCTCACTCATGTCGTAGCCGTCAGCCCTCGTCCGGGCCACCGGTCTCCTTCTCGTCCGAGCCCTCCGCGGCGGCCGCGGGACCCGCGGCACCCTCGGGGGATTCGTCGCCCTTGACCGTCTGCGCGCCCGGCTGCGGCTCGGCGACGGCCACCCGCGCGGGGCGGATGGTGCGCTCGCCGATGCGATACCCCGGCTGGAGGATCGCGACGCACGTCGTCTCGGTGACGTCCGGGGCGTAGCTGTGCATCAGGGCCTCGTGGATCGTCGGGTCGAAGGGCTCGCCCTCCTTGCCGAACTGCTGGAGGCCCATCTTGGCGACGACGGTCTCCAGCGCCTCGGCGACCGACTTGAAGCCGCCGACCAGCTCGCCGTGCTCACGGGCGCGGCCGATGTCGTCGAGGGTCGGGAGCAGCTCGGAGAGGAGGTTCGCCGAGGCGATCTCCTTCACCGCGACCTTGTCCCGCTCCACGCGACGGCGGTAGTTCTGGTACTCGGCCTGAAGCCGCTGGAGGTCCGCCGTGCGCTCGTTGAGCGCGGTGCGGGCCTGGTCCAGCTGGGCGGTCAGGGCCGTCGCACTCGCGTCCTGGGCGGACGTCGTCTTGCTTTCTGCGTCCCCGGCCGGGGCCGCCGGGCCCTCCTCGGTGGAGGGCTCGGCGGCCTTCGGCGCCGCGTCATCAGGGGTGGCGCCAGAGGGGACGTCAGGCTTCTCGGCGTTCTCGCCGAAGCCCGGGGTCTCCTCGGTCATCAGGCAGCGCCGCCCTTCGCGTCACCGGGCTTCTCGTCGTCGACGATCTCGGCGTCGACGACCCCGTCGTCCTCCTTGGGCTGCTCGCCGCCGGGGGCCGCGCCCTCGGCGCCGCCCGCGGCCTGCGCGCCCTGGGCGTCGGCGTACATGGCCTGGCCCAGCTTCTGCGAGACGGCGGCGACCTTCTCGGTGGCGGTGCGGATCTCGGCCGTGTCCTCGCCCTTGAGCTTCTCCTTCAGCTCGCCGACGGCTTCCTCGACCTCGGTCTTCACGTCACCGGGGACCTTGTCCTCGTTGTCCTTGAGGAACTTCTCGGTCTGGTAGACGAGTTGCTCGCCCTGGTTGCGGGACTCGGCGGCCTCGCGGCGGGCGTGGTCCTCGTCCGCGTACTTCTCGGCCTCCTGGCGCATGCGGTCGACCTCGTCCTTCGGCAGCGAGGAGCCGCCGGTGACGGTCATCTTCTGCTCCTTGCCCGTGCCCAGGTCCTTCGCGGTCACGTGCATGATGCCGTTGGCGTCGATGTCGAAGGAGACCTCGATCTGCGGGACGCCGCGCGGGGCCGGCGGCAGGCCCGTCAGCTCGAACATGCCGAGCTTCTTGTTGTACGCCGCGATCTCGCGCTCGCCCTGGTAGACCTGGATCTGCACCGACGGCTGGTTGTCCTCGGCCGTCGTGAAGATCTCGGAGCGCTTGGTCGGGATGGTCGTGTTGCGCTCGATGAGCTTCGTCATGATGCCGCCCTTGGTCTCGATACCAAGCGACAGCGGGGTCACGTCGAGGAGCAGGACGTCCTTGACCTCACCCTTGAGGACGCCGGCCTGGAGCGAGGCGCCGATGGCGACGACCTCGTCCGGGTTCACGCCCTTGTTGGCGTCCTTGCCGCCGGTCAGCTCCTTGACCAGCTCGGCGACGGCCGGCATGCGGGTGGAGCCACCGACGAGAACGACGTGGTCGATCTCGGAGAGCTGGATGCCCGCGTCCTTGATGACGTTGTGGAACGGCGTCTTGCAGCGCTCCAGGAGGTCGGACGTGAGCTGCTGGAACTGGGCGCGCGTGAGCTTCTCGTCCAGGTGCAGCGGGCCCTCGGCGGAGGCCGTGATGTACGGGAGGTTGATCGTGGTCTCCGTGGAGGAGGACAGCTCGATCTTGGCCTTCTCGGCCGCCTCGCGCAGGCGCTGGAGCGCCATCTTGTCCTTGGAGAGGTCCACGCCGTGGCCGTTGTTGAACTGCTTGACCAGGTAGTCGACGACGCGCTGGTCCCAGTCGTCACCACCGAGGTGGTTGTCGCCGTTCGTCGCCTTCACCTCGACGACGCCGTCGCCGATCTCGAGCAGCGAGACGTCGAAGGTGCCGCCACCGAGGTCGAAGACCAGAATGGTCTGGTCGTCCTTGTCGAGGCCGTAGGCCAGGGCGGCGGCGGTCGGCTCGTTGACGATGCGCAGGACGTTCAGACCGGCGATCTCACCGGCCTCCTTGGTGGCCTGGCGCTCCGAGTCGTTGAAGTACGCCGGGACGGTGATGACCGCGTCGGCGACCTTCTCGCCCAGGTACGCCTCGGCGTCGCGCTTCAGCTTCTGGAGGATGAACGCGGAGATCTGCTGGGGGTTGAACCCCTTGTCGTCGATGTCCACCTTCCAGTCGGTGCCCATGTGGCGCTTGACCGACCGGATGGTCCTGTCCACGTTGGTGACCGCCTGGCGCTTGGCGACCTCGCCGACCAGCACCTCGCCGTTCTTCGCGAAGGCGACGACGGACGGCGTGGTCCTGGCGCCTTCGGCGTTGGTGATGACGGTGGGCTCGCCGCCTTCGAGAACGCTGACGACGGAGTTAGTCGTGCCCAGGTCGATGCCGACCGCACGTGCCATTTCGGTTCCTCCAGATGTACTTCTTGAGTGGATCTGGCTCAAGCATGCATGAGCGCTGCGCTGGCGTCAACAGATGTGAGTCTGGGGGACTCAACTCTTATCCTGTGCTTACGCGCAGGTAGGACCCTTCCGGGGGTCTCTTCTCAGCTGCGGGTTCGTTGTGGTTGCTCGCGCAGTTCCTCGCGCCCCTGACGGGGCGCCCCCTGTCGCCCCGTGATCGAACCGCGAAGGGTTGCCTGAGCGACGCAGATCACCGGGTTGCTGGCTACAGTGCGGCGGAGTAAGTGGGTAGTCTCAGACGGACTGCATAAGTTACCGCTTAGTAATAGTTCGCCTCGCAGGCCCGAGGAGCCCCCAAATGCAACTCGCCGCGATCATCGTGTCGCTGGTCCTAATCGCGGTCGGCGTCGCGCTGTTCGGCCGTGCCATCGTGCAGATCTACAAGTTCATGCGGCTCGGCCAGCCCGTGCCCGCCGGAACCCGGACCGACTACCCCGTCCAGCGCACGCTCACCGTGGTCAAGGAGTTCCTCGGCCATACGCGCATGAACCGATGGGGCATCGTCGGCGTCGCGCACTGGTTCGTGGCGGTGGGCTTCTTCTCGCTGCTGCTGACGATCGTCAATGCCATCGGCCAGCTCTTCAAGGCCGACTGGATGCTGCCGATCATCGGCGAGTGGGCGCCGTACAACGTCTTCGTCGAGTTCCTCGGCACGATGACCGTGCTCGGCATCGTGACGCTGATCGTGATCCGGCAGCTGAACCGTCCCGGCAAGCCGGGCCGCAAGTCCCGCTTCGCCGGGTCCAACACCGGCCAGGCGTACTTCGTCGAGACCGTCATCCTCATCGTCGGTATCTGCATCTTCACGCTGCACGCCCTGGAGGGCGCCCAGCACCACGTGGACAGCTACGAGGCCTCGTTCTTCATCTCGTACCCGCTGGTCTCGGCGCTCCAGGACCTGGACGTCTCCACCCTCCAGAACCTCACGTACTTCTTCGCGGGCGTGAAGATCGCGACGTCGTTCATCTGGATGATCACGGTCTCCCTGAAGACCGACATGGGCGTCGCCTGGCACCGCTTCCTCGCCTTCCCGAACATCTGGTTCAAGCGGGACGCGGACGGCTCCACCACCCTCGGTGAGCTACAGCCCATGACCAGTGGCGGCAAGGCCATCGACTGGGAGGACCCGGGCGAGGACGACACCTTCGGCGTCTCCCAGGTCGAGCAGTTCTCCTGGAAGGGCCTGCTGGACTTCTCCACCTGCACCGAGTGCGGGCGCTGCCAGTCGCAGTGCCCCGCCTGGAACACGGGCAAGCCGCTCTCGCCGAAGCTCCTGATCATGTCGCTGCGCGACCACGCGCACGCCAAGGCGCCCTACCTGCTCGCGGGCGGCGGCAAGACCATGGAGGGCGAGGAGAAGGCGTCGGCCGAGCAGCTCGCCGATGTCCCCGCCGCCGCTCTCGCGGAGGCCGAGCGGCCGCTCATCGGCACCCTCGAAGAGAACGGCGTCATCGACCCGGACGTCCTGTGGTCCTGCACCACCTGCGGCGCCTGCGTCGAGCAGTGCCCGGTCGACATCGAGCACATCGACCACATCGTCGACATGCGCCGCTACCAGGTGATGATCGAGAGCGCGTTCCCGTCCGAGGCGGGCACGATGCTCAAGAACCTGGAGAAGAAGGGCAACCCCTGGGGCCTCGCCAAGAAGCAGCGCGTGGAGTGGACCAAGGAGGTCGACTTCGAGGTCCCGATCGTCGGCAAGGACGTCGAGGACCTCACCGAGGTCGACTACCTCTACTGGGTCGGCTGCGCGGGCGCCCTGGAGGACCGGGCCAAGAAGACCACCAAGGCCTTCGCCGAGCTGCTGCACATCGCGGGCGTCAAGTTCGCGATCATGGGCGGCGACGAGAAGTGCACCGGTGACTCCGCCCGCCGCCTCGGCAACGAGCCGCTGTTCCAGCAGCTCGGCCAGGAGAACGTCGCGATGCTGAACATGGCGTACGGCGAGGACGACGAGGACGAGTCGACCAAGAAGCCCAAGTCGGCCAAGAAGATCGTCGCGACCTGCCCGCACTGCTTCAACACCATCGCGAACGAGTACCCGCAGCTCGGCGGCGACTTCGAGGTCATCCACCACACCCAGCTGCTCCAGCACCTCATCGACGAGGGCAAGCTGATCCCGGTGACGCCGGTCGAGGGGCTGATCACCTACCACGACCCCTGCTACCTGGGCCGTCACAACAAGGTCTACACGCCCCCGCGCGAGATCATGTCCGCCGTCCCCGGCCTGCGCCAGCAGGAGATGCACCGCCACAAGGAGCGCGGCTTCTGCTGCGGTGCCGGTGGTGCCCGGATGTGGATGGAGGAGCGCATCGGCAAGCGCATCAACACGGAGCGCGTGGATGAGGCGCTGTCCCTCAACCCCGACATCGTCTCCACCGCCTGCCCCTTCTGCCTCGTCATGCTCACCGACTCGGTGAACGGCAAGAAGAACGACGGTCAGGCGAAGGAATCGCTCCAGGTCGTCGACGTCGCGCAGCTGCTGCTCGACTCCGTGAAGACGCCGGCCGATCCGGCGGGCGACGAGGAGTCGGCGGACACGCCGGAGCCGGAGCCCGTCAAGTAACCACCTAGGTACGGCAGTCAGGCCGGTTCCGCCCCTCGGGGCGGGGCCGGCCTGACGCGTAACATCATGGGCTTGTTGTTGTCCTGTGGGGCGTTCGGGGTGGGTGAGAAGCGTGCACAGAACCGGGATCGGGACACGCAACGCGCGACGCGGCGTGAGGCGCGGCGGCCTCCCGGGGGCGGCGGTGGCCGTCGGCTGCGCGCTGCTCCTCGCGGGCTGCACCGGCCACCAGGACGACGCGAAACCCGGCGGCACCAAGCCCCGGCCGGTCAGCATGGCGGGCAAGGGCGCGCCCCGGCTGCCCGTGCCGCGCGGCGACGGCAGCGGGGCCGAGGACGACTTCAACGGCGACGGCGCCCGTGATCTCGTACTGGACGACCTGGTGCACCGCGACCACGGCGACGACGCGGGGATCGGCGTGGTCTACGGCTCCGGGCGCGGCCTGGTGCCCGGTGCCCGGCAGTTGCTGAGCGCGCACGCCAACGGGGCGCGTACGAAGGGACAGTTGCCGACCGCCTTCGAGTCCCAGGTCTCCTGCGACCTGGACGAGGACGGCTTCACCGATCTGCTCGTCTCCACCGACCCGCCCTACGACGGGCAGGGGCAGCCGCCCGTGCCGCTCCAGATCCTCTTCGGCTCGCCCGAGGGTCTGACGGGCAAGGCCGTGAAGCTGAAGGTGCCCGCGCAGGCACGTTTCGGCAACGACTGGCCCGACCAGCCGGTCTGCGGGGACTTCGACGGGGACACCGCGAGCGATCTCGTCCTGCACGCGAGCGGGGCCCGGATCTCCTTCCTGCGCGGACCGTTCAAGCGGTCGGGCGCGCCGCGCGCCGCGGGCGCCCCGGTCACCGCGCCCGGCGACGGCCTCGGGAAGGGCCGCGCCACGGACGTCGACGGCGACGGCTACGACGACGTGCTCGTACGCAAGACCGCGGGCGCCTCCGGGGCCGCCGCGAGCGCCCTTGTCCTCGGCGGCCCGCAAGGGCCCGGCAAGACGGGGGCGGCCGGGGTGCTCCTCCCGGCCGGCGAGGACATCGCCTTCGGCCGCTTCGGCATGGGCAAGGGCGTGGACGCGGCGATCGCCGCCCCGAAGGGCATCGCCCTGCGCTACGAGGTTCCGGGCACCCTGCGCGGCTCCCTGGAGGCCGGTGACACCGCCGTGGACGCGGGTGACCTGGACGGGGACGGCCTGAGCGAGCTGGTCGCCAGCGGTGGGAGCGGCGGGAGCGATGGCGGCGCCGGGGAGGTGCGGGTCTTCAGGGGGCGTACGGCGGGCCTCGCGGCCAAGGCGACGGCGACGGTGGTCCCGTCGGCCAAGGGCACGACGCAGGTTCTCCAGGTCGCCGACTTCGACGGCGACAAGCGGGCCGACCTGGTCGTACGGACGTATCGCGGGGCCACCGAGGACACCGTGGGGGTGTACCCGGGGGTGCGGGGCGATGTGGTCGCGCGCAAGCCGCGGTTGACGTTCTCCACCGCGGAGTTCGCGGCGCCGGGCGCGGGGTGAGCGGGGGTCAGTAGTGCGGTGGGGGCGCCGGGTGAGCGGGGGTCAGTAGTGCGGGCCGGTGTTCATCTCGCGGCCACCACGCCACTTCCGGCGCACAACCCTTCGTACGCCTCACGAGTCACACACCCGGAAGCCGAGCCCTGCCCAAAGGCTCACGCTGCCCAGAGGCCCAGGCCCCTCTCCAGAGGCTCAGGCCCTGCCCAAAGGCTCAGTCGGAGCCCGCGGATGTCCTGCCGCAAACCCGGGAGTACCACGTGCGCGCAAGAAACCTGGCCGTCACCGCCACCGTCGCGGCCCTCGCCGCCGCGGGGCTGACGCTGCCGCTGGCCGGTCCGGCGAGCGCCGCCTCCACCCTGAAGGACGACTTCAACGGCGACGGCTACCGTGACCTCGCGATCGGCTCGCCGCACACCAATTCCGTGACCGTGACCTTCGGTTCGGCGTCCGGGCTCGCCGCCAACCAGGCGACGACCCTGACCCAGAACTCCCGCCAGGTGCCCGGCGTGACCGAGCCCGAGGACGAGTTCGGCGAGAACGTCACCACGGGCGACGTGAACCGCGACGGCTACGCCGACCTCGTCGTCGGCGCCCCCGGCGAGAAGGTCGACGGCAAGCCGTCCGGCGCCGTCACCATCATCTGGGGCGGCAAGGACGGCTTCCACGACGGCGGCCGCGTCGTGACCTCCCCGGCCGACACCACGGGCCGCTTCGGCGAGGCCACCGTCTGGACCGACTTCGACGGCGACGGAAGCCAGCAGCTCGCCGTGGTCAGCGGCGACAACTGGTGGTACTACAGCGACGGGAACGAATTCGAGCGCCCGCTCGGCCTGGAGGTCGACTTCATCCCCGAGGGCACCCGCCTCGACGGCATGGTCGCCGGGAACTTCAAGCAGGCGGACGGCATCAGCCTCGTCCTGTACGGCGAGCGCGCGGACGGCGGGGCCTGGACCGCCCACATGAACGGCGGCGCGGGCGACTACGGCTACAACGCCGAGATCCTCGGCGAGGGCGACGACCCGACCGCCACCCGCGACGCGGCCACCTCCGGTGACGTCAACGGCGACGGCTACGCCGACCTGATCACCGGCAACGCCCGGGGAGGCAAGGGCGGTTCGGTCACCGTGCGGCTCGGCGGTGACCGGGAGTTCGGCGCCCCGACGACGTACCACCAGGACAGCGCGGGCGTGCCCGGCACCGATGAGACCGGCGACGGCTTCGGCGCGTCCGTCTCCGCGGGCGACGTGACCGGCGACGGCCTGGCCGACCTCGCGGTCGGCGCGCCCGGCGAGACCGTCGGCGCGGTCGCGGGCACGGGCAGCGTGACGTTCCTGAAGTCCTCCGGCGGGCACTTCACCTCGGGCAAGTCCTGGCACCAGGAGACCTCGGGCGTGCCGGGCGTCGCGGAGCCGGGCGACCACTTCGGTACGTCCGTACGCCTCAAGGACATCAACAAGAACGGCAAGGCGGACCTGGCCGCCGGCGCCACCGGTGAGGACATCGACACGACCCGGGACGTCGGCGCCGTGTGGTCCCTGCGGGGCACGGCGACGGGCCTGACCTCGTCCTACGCGACCTCCTTCAACGGCAGGGACTTCGGCGTCGGGGGCGTGGACGCGGGCTTCGGACACACCCTGCGTTGATGCCCCGCGCCCGCCGCGCACCTTGCCCTTCCTCTCAGCCAGTTGGAGATATCTCAGTGACTCAGCACGTGCGCAACAAGCTCATCACCGCGGGCGCCCTCTGCGCCGCCACGGCCCTCGGCCTCACGGGCCTGGCGGCGGGCGGCGCCTCGGCCGCCACGCCCTCCCAGCTCCGCGCCGACTACAACGGCGACGGCTACGCGGACCTCGCGGTCGGTGTGCCCGGCGCGACGGTCGGCGGCAAGGCCGGCGCCGGATACGTCAACGTCGTCTGGGGCGGCGCGTCCGGCCTCGGCAAGCACGGCTCGGTCACGGTCAGCCAGGCCACCGCGGGTGTGCCCGGCACGGCCGAGGCGGGCGACACGTTCGGCAAGGCCGTCGACTCGAACGACATGAACGGCGACGGTTACGCGGACCTGGTCGTCGGCGCCCCCGGCGAGGACATCGACGCCGCCCAGGGCGCGGGCACCGTCACGATCGTGTGGGGCTCCGCGAGCGGCTTCAAGGGCGGCTTCACCGCGGCCTCCGGAGGAAACGGCGAAGCCCGCGGGTACGGGGCGGTGCTCACCACCGGCGACTTCGACAGGGACGGCGACAAGGACATCGCCCTCAACACCCACTTCGACGAGACCAGCTCGCTCTCGATGCGGCCGGGCCCCTTCACCGCGGGCTCGCCCGCCACGCTCTCCCGTATCCAGGGCTGGCACTTCGCCGGGCCGACCGTCGTGACCAGCGGTGACTTCGACGGCGACGGCGGCGATGACATCGCCCTGGCGTACGACGGCATGGAGATCAGCGGCACCGAGGTGCTGAGCCGGGCGTCCGGCGCGTGGAAGACGACGTGGTCCACCGGCGACACCACCTACTCCGCCCTGGCCGCCGGTGACTTCGACGGCGACGGCACCGACGACCTCGCCATCGGACACGTCCAGCCCAACCCCGAGTTCGAGAGCACCGCCTGCGAGGACCGCCTCGGCGGCGCCGTCCTCACCGTCTACGGCAAGAAGGGCGGCGCGTTCGGCGACGGCGGCTCCTCCTGCACCACGCAGGACAGCCCGCAGGTCGGCGGCACCGCGGAGGCCGACGACAACTTCGGCGCGCACCTGGCGACCGCCAACGTCGACAAGGACGGCATCGACGAGCTGATCGTCGGCGCCGACACCGAGGCCGTCGGCACCGCGAAGAACGCCGGTTCCTACTCGGTCCTCGCCTCGCTCGGCACCGGCGAGCACCTCGTCGGCCCCTCCTTCAGCCAGAACTCCACGGGCGTGGCGGGCACGGCGGAGGCCGGCGACCGGCTCGGCGCTGCCGTCACCACCGGCGACTACAACGGCGACACCTACCCGGACGTCGCGGTGGGCGCGCCGGGCGAGGACGGCAAGGGCGGCGTCTGGTACGCCGCGACCCCGAAGGACGGCCCGAACCCGCCGGTCACCTCGGTGACACCGGGCAAGCTGGGGCTCTCGGGCGCCAAGGAGTACGGGGCGGTGCTTGGGCGGTAGGCCCTGGGCGGTGCCTTTGGTTGGCCGGTAGATCACCGGCTTCGCCGAGTTCGTCCTCAAGCGCCGGACGGGCTGGAGAGATCCAGCCCGTCCGGCGTTGGCGTTTCCCCGCCAAATCCCCTGAACACAGCAACCTCTCCCAACTCCCCATTCCCGTACAACCCTTGAGGCCCCCCGGCGGTCTCCCCTTCGCCGACCACAGCGTGACGCCAGGGCCAATGCCCGGTGAACGCCCCCGCCTGCCGCAGGAGAACCGCATGGCCCAGCACAAGCGCACCACCGCCACCAGACCGGGACGCATACGCCTCGCCGCGGCGACGGCCGTCGCGGCCGCGCTGTCCGGTGGACTGCTCACCGCCACGGCGGCCACCGCCTCCGCCGCCGAGCCGGCCGCGGCCGCGCAGCCGGACGAAGCCGACTTCAACGGCGACGGCGTCGCGGACCTCGCCACCTCCGCCCCGAGCGCGTACGTCGGCGGGAAGGCCGGGGCCGGCCAGGTCACGGTGACCTACGGCGGCGCCGAACGGCACCACACCACGTACAGCCAGAACAGCGCGGGCGTGCCCGGCGACGCCGAGAAGGGCGACAGCTTCGGCGCCGACACCGCGTACGGCGACTTCAACCGCGACGGGTACGACGACCTCGCGGTAGCCGCGTTCGGCGAGGACGTCGGCTCGGACGTCGACGGCGGCACCGTACAGATCCTGTGGGGCTCGAAGAACGGCCTGTCCGGGGGGACCACGCTCAAGGACCCGCGCCCCACCAAGCACGACTTCTTCGGCGGGCCCATCCAGGCGGGCGACTTCGACGGCGACGGCAAGGACGACCTCGTCATCGGCTCCCGCTCCGGCACGGCCACCATCGACGTGTACGAGGGCGGCTTCACCCGCGCCGGCGGCACCGGCCGCCACTACACCGTCACCCCGCCCATCCAGAGCGGCGAGGACGCGGGCCCGTTCAACCTGCACTCCGGTGACGTCAACGGCGACGGCAAGGACGACCTGATCGTCGACGGCTACTCCGTCGCCGGGGGCGAGAACGCGAACCTCTGGCTGCCCGGCAGCGCGAACGGCGTCACGACGACCGGTGTACAGCGGCTTCCCGGCGGCGTCATCACCGACGTGGGCGACACGGACAGCGACGGCTACGGCGACATCATCATCGGTCTGACCTGGGACGACGGCATCTCCGGCGCGCACAAGGGCGGCACCGTGTACGTCGTGAAGGGCAAGTCCACCGGCCCGTACGGAGGCAGCCAGGTCATCACCCAGGAGTCCGAGGGCGTGCCCGGCAGCGGCGAGACCGGCGACGCGTTCGGCACCGAGCTGGACCTCGGGGACATCAACGGCGACGGCCACCTCGACCTGGTCGTCGGCACCCCCGGCGAGGACCTGGAGGGCGTCAGCGACGCGGGCTCGGTCACCGTCGTCTACGGCGCCACGGACGGTTCCGGCCTCTCCACCAAGAACTCGGTGCTGCTGAGCCAGAACACCCCCGGCGTCCCGAACGCCAACGAGAAGAACGACTTCTTCGGCTCGGAGGTCCACGTCGACGACCTGAACGACGACGGCCGCGGCGACCTCGCGATCGGCGCGTCCGGCGAGAACGGCTCCAACGGCGCCTTCTACCTCCTGGACTCCAAGGCGGACGGCACGCTCTCGGGCACGTCCGGCGTCTACACCTCCACCGTGGGCATCTCCGGCTCGGGCACGCCCCGCCTCGGCACCAACTTCGCCGACTGACCGCCCCTTCTCCTCCTCACCGCCGGGCCCGCGCTGTCGAGCGCGGGCCCGGCCCTCACCCCCCGGAGCCCCAGTGCGCATCCGTGCCTTCCTCCTGAGCGCGTCCCTGACGACCACGGGCCTGCTGGCCCTTCCCGCCACGCCGGCCCTCGCCGCGCCCGCGAAGCACACCGCCGACTTCAACGGCGACGGCTACGCGGACCTCGCCGTCGGCGTGCCCTCCGGCACCGTCAACGGCAAGGCGAAGGCCGGTTACGTGAGCGTCGTCTTCGGCGGCGAGGGCGGGCCGGGCCGAAACGGCGTGCGGCGCATCACGCAGGCCACCGTCGAGGTCCCCGGCACGCCCGAGGCCGGCGACCGCTTCGGTGGCGCGGTCACCACGGCGTACGTCGACGACGACGGGTACGCCGACCTCGTCATCGGCGCCCCGGGCGAGGACATCGACGCCAAGACGGACGCGGGCTCGGTCACCGTCCTGTACGGCACCGGCGACGGCTTCGCCCTGGCCAACACCGCCGCCCGCGGCGAGAAGGCCTCCGACGCGTACGGCATGTCCCTGGCCGCCGCCGACTTCACCGGCGACACGGACGTCGACCTGGCGATCGGCGCCAAGGACAAGGTCGTCGCCAACTTCAACCCGTACGCCGCCCGGACCAAGCCCGTGATGACCTACCCCATGGGCGGTCGCGCCCCCGTCATGACGACCGGCGACTTCAACTCCGACGGCCGCCCCGAAGTGGCCGTGGCCTACTACACGCAGAACCAGCCCCACACCCAGTCCCACGTCCAGCTCTACCGCTACAGCAAGGACGAGGACCGCTTCGGCCTGACCTGGAGCAGCGACAACAGCGCCGCGAACGCGCTGGCCACCGGCGACTTCAACGGTGACGGCCTCGACGACCTCGCGCTCGGCAACTGCCGGGAGATCGCCGACGAGAACATCGACGACCCGTGCGGTCCCGAGGAGCGCGCCAAGGGCGGCGGCATCCACATCCACTACGGGGGCGGCGACGAGCCCATCTGGCAGGGCCAGACCCTCAACCAGGACACGCCGGGCGTCCCCGGCGTCGCCGAGACGGGTGACGACTTCGGCAACGCCCTCGCCGTCGCGGACATCGACGGCGACGGCAAGGACGACCTGATCGCGGGCGCCCCCGGCGAGGCGATCGGCAGCGCGGCGCGGGCCGGCAGCGTCACGGTCCTGAAGGGCGGCGCGAAGGGCATCCTCGACGCGTCGGGGGCGGCGAGGGCGGTCGCGTACCAGCAGAACTCCCCCGGCATCCGCGGCATCGCCGAGCAGGGTGACGCCTTCGGCGCGGCGCTCGCCACCGCCGACCACAACGGCGACGGCCGCCCGGACCTCTCCGTCGCGGCGCCGGGCGAGAACGCCTCGGCGGGCGGTGTCTGGGACCTGCCCTCCGTCACCGCGGGCGGCTCGGTCGTCACCCCGAACTCCCTGGGCCTGCCCGCGTCTTCGGACCCGCTGGCGTACGGGGCGGTGCTGCGCCGCTGAGCCGGTGAGCCGGTGAGTGCTGCGCCGCTGGCCCGGTGCAGCAGGCCTCAGGGTTTCCCCTAAGGGTTGTCACAGGTCGGCCGCAAAGCCGCTCTCCTCCCGAGGGGGGACGACCCCACTCCGTGAGACCAGGTACGTTCGATTCGTGGCTGGATTCAGGATCGGACGCGGCCGGGACAACCGCGCCCCGCAAGCGCGACCGCAACAACAACCGCGGCAGCAGCCGTACGGACAGCAGGCCCCCCAGGGGCAGCAGCAGCCGTACGGCTACCCACCCGTGCCGCCGAACCCGCAGCAGTACGGCGGTGGCGGCCCCCAGTACGGGGGCGGCGGCCCGCAGCAGCGTGGCGGCGGCGGCCAGCAGTGGCCGCAGGCGGGCGGCGGCGGTCACGGGGAGCCGGAGTACTTCGGCGACCAGGGCCTTGGCCCCGGCCCCGGCCCCCAGGGCGGCTACGACCCGTACGCGGCCAACAACCCCGGGCACACCCAGGCCTTCTCCATCGGGGATGACCCCTACAACCAGGGCGACACGTACCGCGCGGGCCAGGCCCCCGCGCCCATCGGCCCGCGCCTGCACTGGAAGGACCTGCTGCGCGGCATCGTGCTGCGCCCGGCTCCGACCTTCCTCCAGATGCGGGACTACGCGATGTGGGCCCCGGCGGTCGTCGTCACGTTCCTCTACGGACTGCTCGCGATCTTCGGCTTCGACGACGCCCGCTCCGACGCGATCAACGCCACCCTCTCGGCGGCGGTCCCGTACGTCCTGACGACCGGCGTCGCGATCACCATCAGCGCGTTCATCCTGGGCGTGGTCACGCACACCCTCGCCCGCCAGCTCGGCGGCGACGGCGCCTGGCAGCCGACGGTCGGCCTCTCCATGCTGATCATGTCGCTGACGGACGCGCCCCGCGTGATCGTGGCGATGTTCCTGGGCGGCGGCCAGCCCTTCGTCCAGCTCCTCGGCTGGGCGACCTGGCTGGCGGCGGGCGCGCTGCTCACGACCATGGTGAGCAAGTCCCACGAGCTGCCGTGGCCGAAGGCGCTGGGAGCGGCCTCGATCCAGCTCCTCGCGATCCTGTCGATCGTCAAGCTGGGCACGTTCTAGCGGCCGGAACGGCCCATGACCACGCGGGAGGGCCCGGCGGACGTTAGGTCCGCCGGGCCCTCCCGCGCATACGTATATCCCCGCGCATACGCATATCCCCACGTATATCGACGACCTCGGTCAGGCGTCGAGTACCTGCCCCGCCCGCTTCACGACGGGCGGCTCGACGCTCCAGGGGAAGTTGATCCACTCGTCGGTGCGCTTCCACACGTACTCGCACTTCACGAGCGAGTGCGACTTCTCATAGATGACCGCGGACCGCACCTCGGCGACGTGGTCGAGGCAGAAGTCGTGCACGAGCTTCAGCGTCTTGCCGGTGTCGGCGACGTCATCGGCGATGAGCACCTTCTTGTCGGTGAAGTCGATGGCGTTGGGCACGGGCGCGAGCATGACGGGCATTTCGAGCGTGGTCCCGACGCCCGTGTAGAACTCGACATTCACGAGGTGGATGTTCTTGCAGTCGAGCGCGTAGGCGAGCCCACCGGCGACGAAGACACCGCCCCGGGCGATGGAGATGATGATGTCGGGCTGGTACCCGTCGTCGGCGATGGTCTGCGCCAGCTCACGCACGGCGCCGCCGAACTTCTCGTACGTAAGGTTCTCTCGTACGTCACTCATACCGCTGCTCACACCTGCGTCCGATGGAAATTGAGGAAGGACCGGGAGGCGGTCGGCCCGCGCTGCCCCTGGTAACGCGACCCGTACCGCGCCGAGCCGTAGGGCTCCTCGGCGGACGAGGTCAGCCGGAACAGACACAGCTGCCCGATCTTCATGCCCGGCCAGAGCTTGATCGGCAGCGTCGCGAGGTTCGACAGCTCAAGGGTCACGTGCCCGCTGAACCCCGGGTCGATGAACCCGGCGGTGGAGTGCGTGACGAGCCCGAGCCGCCCGAGGCTGGACTTGCCCTCAAGACGGCTGGCGAGGTCATCGGGAAGGCTGACGACCTCGTACGTCGAGGCGAGCACGAACTCCCCGGGGTGCAGGATGAACGGCTCGTCACCCTCGGGCTCCACGAGCCGCGTCAGATCGGCCTGCTCGACGGAGGGGTCGATGTGGGGGTAGCGGTGGTTCTCGAACACCCGGAAGTAGCGGTCCAGCCGCACGTCGATGCTCGAGGGCTGCACCATGGATTCGTCGTACGGGTCGATCCGCACCCGTCCGGAGTCGATCTCGGCCCGGATGTCCTTGTCTGAGAGAAGCACGCACCGAGGATACGCAGAGCGCGCGGCCCCGCCACAATCTCCTGGACCGTGACGACCCGCGCGCCCGTACCGAGCGTTGCCCGTTGCCCGTGATTACTGCACTACTGCATTACTGCATTACTGCATTACTGCTTCTGCAAGGTCACCGGCACGGAGTGCCGGAGCCGGGCACAGCGCGGACACCGGATGAGCCGGCCGGGCCCGAGCCGGTCGGCCTGCTGCATCGGGAACGACGCGGTGCTGAACACGTGCCCTTCGGCACATCGGACGACGGTGCGGTCCATCAAGTCCTCGAGTCCCTTCCCCAAAGCCGTGTGTGAACTCGTACGCCTGAGGCTCGTTTCCGAGCCGACGACGAATGCCCACATTACGGTATGAAAGGGACGCCACTCCAGGCGGCACGACCTAAGGCGCGACCCCTGGACGGCCCACCCACGGTACGCCCCAACTCCCTCCCGCCGCACGGCGCATCCACCTCCCGGACAGCACGCGGGCCCCGGGGCGAGAGCGCCCGGGGCCCGTGATGAGGTAGAGTGTGCGACGTTACGACACCGCTTCTAGCGGGGCGTTTCGCGGGTGTAGTTTAGTGGTAGAACATCAGCTTCCCAAGCTGAGAGTGCGAGTTCGATTCTCGTCACCCGCTCCACGAAGAAGGCCCAGGTCATCGACCCGGGCCTTTTTGCTGTCTGCCTTCTCTCAGTCGCCGCGTGCCACATCCGTGCCAGATGCTTGATCATCCGGCTTCCGTGCCACGGAGCGGCGAGCCTTCCGAACACTCCGGTCGAGCATCCCGGCGACCTCTTGTTGCCGCTCCTCCTCAGAGTGCTGGTAGATCATCGCCGCCCTCTCTGACGACTGGCCGGCGCGGACCATCGTGTCCTTCAGGGTCGCGCCGGATCGGGTCGACAGGGTGTGCCCGGTGTGGCGGAGATCGTAGAACCGGAAGTTGTCCGGCAGACCGGCGACCGTGCGCGCCCTACGCCAGTACTTGCCGAAGGTGCTCCGGCGGAAGGGCGCTCCTCTATCGCCGACGAAGACGAGGCCGTTCGGTCCTTCCTCGGCGAACGACTCCATGTGCCAGCGGACCTCACGCTCCAGAAACGCGGGTAGGTAGATCGTGCGGGTACCGGCTTCCGACTTGGTGTCGCCGGGCGCGCGTCGCCCGTTCGTCCTCTCAGGTTCGGCCGTCCGCACCGTGATGCGCAGAGCATCGAGGTCGACGTCCCGGCGGCGGAGCCCGGCCAGTTCCTCGGGACGAGTCGGGCCGTAGGCGCCGAGGTAGACCATGAGGCGCCACCGCATGCCGACCGCTTCGGGCGAGGGCATCGACCTGCGCGACGGTGGCCGTAGGCCGTTCCTGTGCCTTCTCGGCACCCGCGCCCTTGATCCGGCACGGGTTGCGGCGGATCAGGTCGTCGTCGACGGCGGTCTCCATGATGGCCTTGAGGAGGCGGTACGCCTTGGCGGTCGCCGTCTTGGCGCCAGTGCGGAGACGCTCGGTGCGCCAGGTGCGGACGCGGGGCGCGGTGATCTCGTCGAGGTCGTCGTCACCGAAGGTCGGGAGGATGTGCCGGTCCAGGAGGTACCGGTACAGGTCGCGCGTGAGCACGCTGAGTTCGCGCTCCTCGACCCACTTGTCTGCGTAGGCGCGAAGGTTGACGGCCCCGGCCTCTGGGTCCCGCCAATCACCTCTGCGGATCTCGGTCTGCTTCTCGGCCAGCCAGTCGTCAGCGTCGGCGGTCGTCTCGAAGGTGAACGGCGCCGGGCGCATCACGCCGTCCGGCCCCGGGTACCGCGCCTGGTAGCGGCCAGACGGCAGCCGCCGAATCGCGCCGAAGCGGCGACGCCTCCCCCTGCTGTTCGCCATCAGGCAGCCCTCCCGTAGCGAGCACGGGAGCGCTTGATCGGCTCGACGGTGTGGGAGGTGATGAACTCCTCGACCGCGCTTTCCGGGATGCGCACGTGGCGGCCGACCTTCACGTACCGGATGCGCCGCTCCTCGATGAGCCGACGCGGGAAACGGGCGGTCGTGCCGAGTAGCTCGGCGACCTGGTCGACGGAGAGATGCCGCTCAGCCACGGGTGGGTTCCCCTTCTGTTCCGGGGGCGGGTTCGAGGGTTTCGGCAAGCCAGGCTTCGGCGTCGGTGAGGCCGGTTCCGGCGTAGACCCAGTGAGCGAGGACGAGGGTCGTGTCCGGCGCGGCCTGGTCGTCGGTGGCGGCTTGGGCGCGGCGCCATTCGGCTCGGGCGTCGCGGAGGGCGCCGAGGGTGACGGAGTAGCGACGGCTCTTGGTGGAGAAGTGGCCGCGGAAGCCGAGCATGTGGGCCCAGGCGCGGAGCCGGAGTTCTTCCAGCTCCTTGCGTGCACCCAGGGTCCACGCGGTACGGATCATGCGGCGGGCGTGGTCGCTGATGTCGAGCTGCGCGAGTTCGGCGAGGAACTTGAGGGGGCGGTCGAGTGCTCCTGTGGCGGTTTCGGCGCCCTTGGTGGCGTACTTGGCGATGTACGCGGCGACGGCCCGTTCGGTCAGCTCCTGGCCGCCGTCGAAGTCGGCGGATCGGACGGTGCGTACGTCGAGTTGGCGGCCGAAGGCGAAGGTGTGCGCGCGGTTGTCGATGACCGGGCCATCCACGCGGGCGACGGTCGCGGCGGCGCGGATGGCGTCGGTCAGCAGCTCGGCGGTTGCCCAGGGCGGGGGCGGGGTGTCGCCGCCGTCCGGGCCGTCGATGCGGATGACCGCGTGGAAGTGGACCGCACCACGTTTCTGGTACTCGGCGACCTTGGCGAAGGAGACCCGGGCGTACTCGCGGAAGGCACGTTGGGTGAGGCCGGCGCGCTTGGCGACCTCCCGGCGGAGGTAGACCGAGAAGCGCCGCCAGAGCAGGCCCGCGTGCGCGTTCCAGAGCACGGCTGCTTCGTAGTCGTAGGTGTCCGGGTCGAGCGGGGTGCCGAGGGCGGTGTCGTCCTGGTCGTGGAGGAGGCCGCAACGGCAAGGGCGGACTGTTCTCGCCGGGCCGGTGGGGCGGTTGTGGACCGGGCCGAAGCCGGGGGCCGTGAAGGTGGCGAAGACGCGGGGGTGGGCGGCGACGCGTTCGGGGACGCCCCTGCCGCCGCGCAGGCCGGACGTGATCAGGTGGAAGGTGTCGCGGCGGTAGACCTCCGCGCAGGCCGGGCAGCGGGTCGTACGGCGGTTGTTGCAGCGGACCAGGAGGTGACCGGCCGGGAGGGTGGCTGAGTCGAGGTGGTGGAGGACGTTGCCGATCTCGCCGGTCCGGGTGTCGACGGCGTGCTCGGTCCGGTGGCCGTCGAGGCGGACCGGATGGGTGCAGCCGCCGAGGCCGGAGAGCTGACGCAGGAGCCCCGGCATGGTGCCGGTTGCGGCCAGTTGACCGAGTTCGCTGAGCGGGGGCGGGGTGGCGCGGGTAATGATGGCTTCTCCTTCTGGCTTCGGTCAGGAGGGACAGGGCCCCCGGGGCGGCGGATGCTTGGCGGTATCAGGGCCGCCCCGGGGGTCTGGCAGTGCTGGCGACTAGCGCCGCCGCTGGTCGCGGAGCATCGAGCGGATGACGACGGCGCACACTGCGACGGAGATGGCCGTCACGGCGACGGCGGCCAGGAGCGCGGTCAGCACGACGCCGCCGACGAGGACGGCCACGACCGCCCCGGTGGTGACGGAGACCTGAGGTGAAGGCCGCCGCGCGGGCGCCGGGTCGGCCACCGTGCGGTGGTGGACGGGCGGCGGCGTCGGGCTGTCGGGGTACTTGGGCAGGAACACGGCAAAGTTCTCCTTACCTACTCGTCTAGACATGCGAGCCGTTTACGACGTCCACGCCGGAGCGCGTGCCGGATTCGATGGCCGGGGCCATGAAGGTGTGCGAGAGCCAGAAGCCGAACAGGGCGATCACGACGACGATCCACGTGCGGACGCCGAGGAACTTGACGGCTCCCCAGGCGAAGAGGCCGAGGACGAACACGAGCGGCAGGCTGACGGTCACGGAAGCGGGTCCTTTCAGCGGACGGGGCAGCGGTGGGTGCGGGCGGCCAGTTCGGCGGCGGCGCGACTGTCGTAGTCGGCGGAGAAGCCGCAGCGCGGGGCCGTGCAGGCGGCGGTGTGCTTCTCACGGCCACGACCGTCGTACGACGTGCCGACCTGGACGGGACCGATACGGGCGACGGAGCGGAAGCGACGGTTGGCGCTCATGTGGATCTCCCTTCAGGACGTTCAGAGCTTTCGGGCGTTCAGAGCTGAGCGGCGATGGCGTCGGCCATGGGCATCGGGACGCCGAGACGGGCGCGCAGGGTCGTGGTGTCGATGACCGTTCCGGTACGGGTGTGGTGCTCGGTGGCGACCTTGCGGGCGTGGTCGACGAGGGCAGCCGGGACGGCAACGGTGGGCGGAGGGGTCGAGGTGGGGACGGACTCGGCGGCCGGCGCCGGTGCCGACGAGAGCTCCGGTACGGGATCGGGCGCGTCCTCCTGGTCGTCGACGCCCTCGGGGTCTTGCTCCCGGACCTCGTCGGGCGGTGTCGGCGTCGAGTGCGCCAGGAGCGTCCCGCCGAGGAAGGCGACCGCAGGCCAGCCCGCGACGAGGATGCGGAGCCAGGCCGGCACGTGGTTCATGTCGAGCAGTCCGGCGGTGGCGACGTTCGCACCGAGGGAGGCCGCGAGCGCGATGACGAACCAGCACCAGCCCGCGGCTTTGGCGTCACCGGTCCGCAGCCGACGCCAGGCGGCGACGAGCAACAGATCCACCGAGACCGGATAGGCCCACGCTTTCCACCCGTCCTGTCCGGCCGCCGAGGCGACGTCGTGCAGGTGGGCGAAGGACAAGGCTGCCGCGATGACGGCCTGTACGAGCACCGCATCGATACGGGCGAGTTGGGCGCGCATGCTGCGGCTCCTTCCGGATTCAGGCATGGCAGGGGTAGGGACGTGGCGCGAGACGGTCACGCCGACCGGGGGTGCGGGAAGGTGCGGCTCAGCCGATGACCGGTCGCGGCTGCACGACCGGGTTGGCCGGGGACTCGACCGGCTGCGCGGGCACGGAGGGCCGGAAGGGCTCCAGCGCGGGCAGGTCGGGGACCATGTGGGCCGACGCGCGGCAGGTCTCGGCAGCGTCGGACAGGGAGAGATACGGCGTGCGGATGCGGGACCAACCGCCCGACGTGTCACCGGCGACGGCGAGACCGGGCCGTTCGGCAGGGATGGCGCAGGCGGCGGAGACCGCTTCGGGGGCTATGTCGCCGAGCGCCATTTTCGCGGAAGCTTCGTCGTTCACGCGGTGGCAGACGCGGCCGGTCAACTGGGCCCGGAGCATCGTGGCGCCCTTGCCGAGCTCGGCGCCGAATCGCTGCCCGCACACCTCCAGGTAGATACCGGCCGCACGGCCGAGTTGGGCGACCCGGATGAGCTGAGTGACCATCTCGTCCCGCCGCTCTTCCTCCTTCCTCGTGGCGATGAGAAAGAGTTCCGCCACTTCGTCGACGAACAGGACTACGGGCACGGGTCGTTCCTGTTCGGGAAGCCCCCAGATGTCGGAGGTGATCTCCTCGTTCGGCGTGCCCGGTGCGATCCTCTGGCGTGCCTTGATCAGGTCGTACCGGTCCTCCATCTCCTTGATGAGCACGGGCAACAACTCAGCAGCCTGCTCGGGATCGGTGGCGAGCGCCGACAGCCGCGAGGCGAAGGGCGCCAGCTCCACACCGCGCTTGCAGTCGATGCCGACCAGGGCGACGGGCTGCGGTGCGAGTCCGGCAACGAGGTGCCGCAGGTACATGGACTTGCCCGACAGGGTGGCGCCCAGGGAGAGGCCGTGCGGCACCACGCGGTAGTCGCGTACGAATGGTGTGGCGTCTTCCCGCAGCGCTACGGGCACTTTCAGGAATCCGCCCACCGCTTTGCGCGGCATACGGACCTCTCGCAGCACGTCATAGCCGACGAGACGCAGGTCGACCACGCCAGGCTTGACCGTGGTCACGTAGACGGCGTGAACTCCCCAGGCGTGCCGCAGCCGTTCGGCCGAGGCGGCCACGTCGGCGGGTTCCTGGCCGGGTGCGAGCCGTAGCCGGAGCCGTAAACCGGTCGTGGTCGGGCGGATGATTCCGCGTCGAGGCGGTACGGGACGGATCTCCCCACGGGTTGTGGCCTTGACCTCCAGGACACGCAGTCGGGACGGCGTCACGGACAGGCCGCAGGCCTCCATGACCGAGCCGTACGAGCTGAGCAGCCGGGCCGTGGATATCGGCAGGCCGACCGCGGACCAGTAGACCCCGGGATGCTTGGCCCGGGTGTAGGCAGCCCCGCCGCCGAGTGCGGCGACAGGACCACCCACCTCCAGAAGCGTCGTCAGATCGGTCATCAGGCCGAGGCCCCCATGGCGGCCGGGAAGGCGGCCGGAGTGACGGCGGCACAGCGGTAGGCGATGCCGTGCCGCTGCTGACAGTTGAAGACGCTTTCCCACGGCCGGGCCACGAGCCCCGGCAGCGAGACCGGCGCACCGAGCGTCAGCCCGTCGGAGACTCCGCTCTCCGGGATCGTCACCTTGATCAGGGACGATTCCCCCTCCTCGATGTAGACGACGCCGATCGTCATGAGTGCTTCACCGCTGGTGGCGTCCTTGGCGATCTCGCCGGTCTGCCGGTCACGAACCTTGGGCTCGGGCGCCTCGGTCAGCAGGATCGTGGCGGCGGAGGTCTCCACACGAATGGTTCGCAAGGTTCTTCCCATCTACTCGTCTATACAAGATGCAGCGTTCGAACCCGATCTCCGGGAACGCCAACCACTGTGCCACACGACTTGCCAACTCGTCTATACGAGTAGGCCTGTTGGCGCATACGAGTTCAGGGTGCGGACCACCGCGCGCCACAGCCGTCAGGCCCTCACGTGGCCGGGAGCTGGTACGACAGGACGTAGGCGTCCGCCGCCATGACGGTGTCGCAGACCTCCACGGCCCGTCCTTCGGTGTCATACGCAGTGCGGATCAGATGGATTACGGGTACGCCGGAGGCCAGCCGGAGCGTCTTCACTTCTGACGGTGCGGGCATCCGGGCCCGGATTTCCTCCTCGAAGTGGTCGAGGTGGTGGCCCAGCTCTTCGAGGCGGGCATAGATGCCGCCTGGACCGGGGTTCGGTTCGGCGATCTGCGTACCGCGCGCAATATCGAGCGGAAGGTACGAAGTGGCGAACTCGACCGGCCGACCATCGAGCAGATACCGGCGCCGACGAGCGAGTACGCGCCGCACAGAACCAAGGCGGGTGGCGATGTCCTGTGTGGCCTTCTCCTCCTTGACCTCCAGGCTGTCGACCTGAGGGTGACTGCCCGCCGCGTCGGCCTCCACGATGAAGGCGGACTTGCCCTGTTCGCGATGGCGCCGGGCGAAGCGGTCAGAGGCTAGACGCCGCACTGGTGGCCGTGGTCGCACGAAGACGCCCTTGCCATGCTCGGCATGGACCAGGCCCTCACCCTGCAAAATCGAGAAGGAGTTCCGAACGGTCATCCGGGAGACGCCGTAGTGCTCGACGAGTTCTGCCTCGGAAGGCAGCTTCTCGCCCTCCTTGAATCGCCCGCGGTCGATGGACTCGCGAAGCTGGTCAGCGATCTGCCGGAAGACCGCACGATCACTCGTGGGGTCGACAGCGCCGAGCAAGCCGGGAAGGGACGTCACGTGTACTCCTTTAGGTATCTAGACGAGTGGGCGAGTGTTGTTGCTACGGTGGAGAGCCTAGCCATCCGAGAGGGTCGAGGACCTTGAGCACTGACCGTCCGCACTCCGTGAGCGTTGCCGGAGTCATCGTCGACGACCAGAACCGGGCCCTCCTGATCAAGCGCCGCGACAACGGCAAGTGGGAACCCCCGGGCGGCATCCTCGAACGCGAGGAGACCATCCCCGAAGCCCTGCAACGCGAAGTCCTCGAAGAGACCGGAATCAAGATTGCGCTTCCGGCGACCCTCACCGGCATCTACAAGAACATGACGGGCTTGATCGTCTCCATGGTCTTCCGCTGCGAGGCCGCCGACGGTACGCCCACCACGGGTGACGAGACCCGAGCACTGCACTGGGCCACCCGCGAAGAAGTCACCGAACTCGCCGACGAGGCATACGCGATCCGCGTCCTGGACGCACTCGACGCGGCTTCCCCGCCGGCCATTCGCGCCCATGACGGCGTGAAACTCGTCTAGCTCGAACCCGCTGCACATGGCGGCCTACCAGCATGAAGGAACTTGTATGCACGAGTATACGAGCACCGCCCGAGTCTGGGGCCTCACTTGCCCAGGATTCCCAGAAGAGATCAGCCGGGCCCGGCGCTGGACGCGGGACATCCTGCGGGGCTCGCCCCTGGCGGATGAAGCCGCACTAATCGTGAGCGAGCTGAGCACGAACGCGATCCTGCACACGGCCAGCGGGCGTCAGTCGGGCAGCTTCTCCCTGGCCATCGAGGTATCCCCTCAGATGGTCACCCTGTCAGTCACCGACGGCGGAGGCGCGGGAACCGCCCCCAAGGCCGAGCACCAGGACGAGGAGGCGGAACACGGCCGAGGTCTAGACATGGTCAGCGCCATCGCGCACCGCGTCGTCGTCAACGACAGCGACCACGGCCACACGGTCACCGCGGCTTTCTTCACCGAGGCCGGCAGGGGAGGCCAACTATGCGGATGACCGGGCCCCGACGCGGTTACTGGTGCGAGTGCTGGACGGAACTCGTCACGAACGATCAGGCTGGGCCGCAGCTACGAGCATCCTTCGACGCCTACTCGGCACCGCAAGCGGATCGGTGGGTAGCGGTGGCACTCCGCACGATCTCCCCGGCACTGAACACCCAGGCTTCAGTCGAAGCCTGGGAGTGGCTATATGAGGGCCGCGTCCGCACCCGCAGAGCCCTTCTCCAGATGCAGCCCTGCACGGTCTCAGTGGCTCACTCAGACACACGCATCACCTGGACGATACGACCAGTCCTCTTCCTGCCGTTCGCACACCGGCAGGCGGCAGAACTCCCAGCCTGCGCAAACGACTTCAAGCCCCGGCAGATGGACTGAGTTACAACTTTCTCTACTGGTTCAAGCCCCGGCTGCGCTCCGCTCCGCCGGGCGCGCTTCCCGGCTCCGCTCCGGGCGCCGCTCCTGCCTTCGGCCCGCTCCGCCCGGGCTGCGCCGACGCGCGCCCACTGGTGGATAGGGCCCGAGGCCATGAGGCGAGCACCGCAGGAAGCAGCCGGCGGTCAAGACAATGCCTCCGGCGGGGGATCGGCCGGCACCGGGGTGGAGGGGCACCGTCGCCAACTGCGAGTCCGTAGGGGCGTGCGGGGCGCTCCCATCCCGACCACCGTCGCCCCAGGCAGAGCCGAGCAGACGCGGCCCAGGGCGTCCAGGTCGTTCGTACAGTGGCGCGCTCCACCTGGACGCCCTGAACCACGCCCGCTCCACGGTGTGTGGGTCGACGGCGTACGGGATAGGAGCTGGGGTGAGTGGTGGGTTGAGGGGGACATACGCGAGGCAGTCCCGCCCAGTGCGACCGCGAGGGCCACGTCCAGCAGGAACTTGCCCAGATCGTGCACCGCCCGCGGCCGTCGCCACAGCGTCAGCGCCGTTGATTCGAAGGGCCCGCCGCCTGCGGGCCATCGTGCGTCAGGACCTCGACCATCCCGCCCCGGGGCGGGCGCCAACGGCCCTCGGTCGGATTCAGGCGAATTCGAGGAGAGCCAGACGCCACCCATGCCGCCGTGAGTCCCCGGCCGTACCGAGTGAGGCGGAATATGGCCTGCGGCACGCCGTCTTCGTCCACCCTTCGCGATACTTCTTCGACGTACCCGTCATCGATGAGGCGCGCGAGACAGCACAGAGTCGCGACGGGGTGAAGAAAGTAGGAGCCCTTGAGGCGCGAGAAGACCTCCAGGTAGATCAGCTCCGTCGCGGTGTAGCGGTCCGTCTCGTAGGCCCGCTTCGCCTTCACGATGTAGAGGTCTAGGTTCTTCAGATCCTTGTACGTGTGCTCGTCGTGATGAGCGCCGCACATGTTGATCATTCCGCCGAATTTGTGCCCATTGACGTACTGATGATCGATGATGTGGCACTTCTGAGGGTGGCCATACGGGCACCCGGGAATCGCGCACCCGTTATCGGCCTCTTCCTTCAGCGCCCGCTGAACGGCAGCGGGTACACGCTTGCGATTCTGGGTCATGGAAGAGACCTAACATGCGGCAAGCTGGTGCGGACCTACTCCGCTCGAACGCTCCTCGAACGGGTGAAAGCCGACCGTGTCAAGACCGTCGGCTGATGACTGACACCAACAAGCGCGTGCAGGAGCGGTCGGCGCTGAACGTCAGCGGACGATTAGTCGAAGCCCAGCGCGAGTCGACCGACCTCTACGATGCCCATGATCAACCTGGTAAGGATGAGGCCAGACCTCACGGCCTAAGCCTGGCACGGGCGCCGTGAGCTTCATCGGCCGACGACCGTCACCTCGACTCGGTCACTGAGACTTCACCGACCGCGCACCCCTGTCTCAGGGGGTCTGTAGAGACGCGCGAGCGGCTCGCCCAAAGCGCTCTCTCGTGTCGCTGATCTTTGCCATGAGGCGGTGTGCTTCCTGCTCTGGATTACTCGGTCTGGACGGACTACCGACGGGCGGCAGGCCATCGATGAACTCAGCAAAATCCATCAGGGCACTGTGGGCGTACGCAAAATCGTCAAAGACATTGTCGGGGCCGACGAGCGTTAGTGCCAACTGCTGGTGAAGCTGAACAGCGATTTGAGAAGCGATCTCATCCCTAAGCTCTCGTGCCCCTTCATCGCCATCGGAGAGTCTGCTGGCGCCATACTTCTGAATCAGGTCGAGCATGGTCGACAAGGATTCGAGGCAAGAGGTGTAGACCTCTCGGCGGTGCTGCTCGTGACGAGCGCTCTTCTGGTCCACCAGTTGCCGAGCCAAGTTGCTGCGGCCGGCTAGCCACGTCAGCCCTCCAGTGATTGCGCTCGCCGCAAGTGCTGCACCTGAGGTGATCAGTGCCACCGAGGTCTCCGACATGTTGCTTCCCCCCTCCTCGCTGACCGAAAGGCCGGGTCGACGCCGCCCCCCTGACACCAGACGGCAGCATGAGCCTTAGCGGGCTACTTGAGGCCGTGCGCCGCCGCAATATGCGGTCTCTGAGCTAGAAGGGTTTCGAGCCTGCTGTCGGGCCACAGTTCGATGTAGGGCACGCTGCCCTCCGAGTTGTGTCGTTCTGCCCAGGACACTGCGTCTGCAGTGAAACGGCCGCTAGTGGCCAGTACAACCACACGCACGAGCGGGGGCCCCCACAGCTTGCCAGCCGTTGCAGTCTCACTAACAGCAACGGCGTTCACCGAACGACTCTGCCAGTGTTTTGCCTGAACGATGACGCGTTCCGTACGGACACCGCCGCTACCGTCGCGAAGAACGCGGTCCATGGATAGGTCGCGCCCTCGGTCGGGAGCGCGAGTTTGCATCAGCCACTCGACATTCTGATGCTCGGGAATGTCTCGCAGTAGGTCATAGAGAAGCCGCTCGAAGCCGTCGTCGCTCAGCCGATCCCACGGCAGTGCCAACGTCGCCGCACCCGTGAGGCTGCCGGAAGCTGCCTGCCCAAGGTCGATGTCTGGGACGGGTAGCGGGTCACTGTCGCCTAGCGCCTTAGCTTCGATGCCAGCGCGTACGGCGGGCCAGTCGAGCTCGATAATGTCGTGCCAGTCCTGCCCTTGACTGAAGCGCATGTGCCGATGCAGATCCCACCACCGATCAATTTTCTCGGCGTCTTCACCCAGGAGCCTAGCGATCTCTCCAATCGCCGTCTCGATTTCCTCAGTCTGTTCGTTCTCTAGGCGCTCCATGGAGTCCCGCGCCGTGCCTCCCATTGCGAGAGGGAGAGCGACGTCAATCGAAGCGACAAGCTGCTCCAATCGACCTCGTGCGGCGCGTCGGCGAGCCCGTTCCAGCCGGTATCGGTAGGCAGCGATGTCCGCTCCCGGCTTGTCCCCAGCAGCATGCACAGCGGTGGGCGGCACGCCGATGTCGAGGCAGTCGATGAAGGCTTGGCCTAGGTCGTTGATGTCCGGAAGCGGGTCGGTGATCGTCCAACCGTCGATGCGCGGGAGCCCGGGGAGTAGGTCCGCCCACGCCGCCCTGAGGCTGTCGTACTGGACATCAGATCCGAGTTGCGGGCCGGCTGGGATGAACGGCTTGGCCCTCTCCCATACGCTGTCCAGCTTCTTCAGGTTGGCCGCCGTGCGGTCCATGGCGCTAAGGAGCTCCTCCAGTTCCATGCGCATAGACTCGCATTGGGCACCGTGAAGCGGCAGGGCTTTCGCATTAAGTTGTGTCCCTGGCCGCTCTGGAGGCTGCACGTCAGCGAAGCCGACACCCCCTTCTTCGGCTAGTGACCGCACCCATCGTTGCTTGAACCGCGCATCCGTCGGCCCAAGTGAGGCGCGATCACCGAACGAGGCTGAATCGCTACCTAATGCGATCAGGCACTGCGAGTCGTGCTGGAACATCCTCGAACTCGATGGGGCCGCAGCCGCGCCAAGGCCCGAGCCTGATCCCGACGACGTGTCAGAGATCGAGCCGCCAACCTGCCCCAAGTGCGGCGCCCCGGTTCGGGTCTAACCAACCCAACCGCGACCGGTGGGTAGGCCTCGCCATGGTGGAGTTGCCCGCTAAAGACGTCCCAGAGCCCTTCCGTCGGCGCTTAACGGAAGCTACCGGACCGATCCCTCCATTGCCGTCGCTATCGTGGCTGTACGAGTCCGTGAAGTCGATCCCCTGCCGAGTGAGACCGTCATGCCAGCGCACCGCAGGATGTGCGTGCCCGGCTGAAGCGAGCCCAGCGGCTCCGGGAGCGCATCAGAGAGCCCGTGTCCTCCACGTGCCCGATCAGACGGCATCCAGCGGGGAACAAGGGGGAACGACGGCAAGCTCACCATGAACGCGCAAGTCAGCCTCTCCCCAGGTGAGCCGACAACCACATACGCGATCTTCTTCACACGTGCTCTGCGAGCTGTAACCACCTACGACTAGTCGGTGGCGCGGCCGGTGAAGACCAAACAACCACGCCCGTGCCAGTCGCGTGCCAGGTCGTGTGGGGAACCACGGGGATCACCGGGCAAAGACTCGGCGAATGGTCAGACGCCAGCAGCGCTCCCGTGCAGGTCAGCTGAGCAACCGCCCGCAAATCACCTCAGCTTCCCAAGCTGAGAGTGCGAGTTCGATTCTCGTCACCCGCTCTTTGAAGAAGGCCCAGGTCAAAAGCCCTGGGCCTTCTTTGTTGTCTGGACGTTCCGAAAGGCATGTCAGTTCGCTCAGAGTTGGCCAGCTGCGGACAGGACCAGCACGCAGAGGCCCATCGACGTGGCGAAAGCAGTGCCGCCGTAAAGGACTGCATCAGCGCAGGCGGCTCCGGTGCTGGTCTTCAGGATCCCGGCGACCAGAGCCAGCACGAGCGAGAACAACACTGCCACGAGCAGGGACATCGTCCATGCGGTGACCATGGAGAAGTTGCAGCAGAACCCGAGGTGCTCTTCCTGATCTGGGTCATAGGGGGCGCTGCCAGCAGTAGCGGCACCCCTGGCGCTGACGTACGCGATCTACCGGCTCACCAGCAGGGGTTCCCACCCCTAGGTCATGTACCGATCCGATGTACGTCTGCCGGGTCCACCCCGTCATGCCTCCGACGGCTTCGCACACGTCCCGGTGGAACGGCAGCCGGACGTGAGTAGCGCGGCAGCGGGGCGTTAGTGGTGGGCGGCAGGGTGGGGGGTGGCAGCGGGGCAGTCGGTAGCTCGGGTCTGCCTCTCGTTCTATCTCTCAGGGGAAGTCCCATGCGTACGTTCCGCAGCCGCACCACCGTTCTCGCCGCCGCCGGCGCCACCGCGGCGCTCGCGCTGTCGCTCACCGCCTGTGGTGGCGGCTCGGGGGTCAAGGCGTCCGGGACGGGCGGGAGTGGTGGGAGCGGCGGGTCCGTTTCCGTTTCCTCGTCCAAGTCGCCGGGCGCGTCCGCGTCGTCCGAGGCGGGCGCCTCGGCCGCGAAGAGCGGCGGTAGCCAGGCCTCCCCCGCCTCCGATGCCACGGGCGCCGCCCCCGTCTGCGCCGCCAAGGACCTCTCCATCAGCGCCGCCCGCCACAACGGCCCGCCCTACACCCACATCGTCCTGACCGCGAAGAACACCTCGGGGCACAGCTGCAAGATGACCGGTTACCCGGAGATCCAGTTCCTGGAGAGCCACCGGGAGAACGTGCCGCCGGTCGCCAAGAGCAAGCCCGCCGCGTCCGTCGTCCTCAAGGCGGGGGCCCCGGCGTACGCGCTGGTCAGGCTGTCGGACGGGGGCACCGACGAGGACAACGAGATCGTCAACGGCTTCTCCGTGACGCTCCAGGGCGGAGGCGGCATGGCTGCCGTCACGGCTCCGGGCAAGGGCGGCATCGCCGTGGACCCGGCCAAGTGGGCCACCGGGTACTGGACTTACGAGCTGCGTAACGGCGCCGACGACTTCTGAGCCGAGGGGAATAGCCGGGGCGTCGTCAGCGTGCCGCGGTGGGCTCCGCGTGTGGTGCGGGGCGAGGGGCCGGTGACGTCGGTGGCGGTGCGGCGGCGGGGACGGGTGCCCTGAGGCCCGCGGCCAGGTGGGCGATGATGCGGCGGGAGGCGTGGCCGTCTCCGAAGGGGTTCTCGGCGGTCGCCATCCGCGTGTACGCCTGAGGGTCGTCCAGCAGTCTCGTCGCCGCGTTCACGATGGCGCGGGGTTCGGTGCCCACCAGTTGCGCGGCGCCTGCCTCCACCGCCTCCGTCCGTTCCGTGGCCGTGCGCAGGACCAGGGCCGGTTTGCCCAGGGCCGGTGCTTCCTCCTGGACACCGCCCGAGTCCGTCATGACGAGGTCGCAGGCGGCGAGGGTCGCGGAGAAGTCGGGATAGTCCAGGGGCTCCACCACACGGATGCGCGGATGCGCGGCGAGCGCGGGGAGCAGGACCTCGCGGACCGCGGGACTCTTGTGGAGAGGGAGCAGGATCTCGACGTCCTCCCGGTCGGCGAGAGTCCGTACCGCACCCGCCATGTCGCGCATGGCGCCGCCGTGGCTCTCCCTGCGGTGCAGGGTGAGCAGGATGCGCCGCAGCGATGTGGTGAAGTGGCTGCGGCCTGTTCCCGTGGCGAGCACCCACAGCAGATTGTCGACAACGGTGTTGCCGGTGACGAACACCGCGCGCTCCGGTACGCCCTCGGATCTCAGGTGGGCGGCAGCACCCGCGGTGGGCGCGAAGTGCCAGCGCGCCATACGGGCGATGAGGGTGCGGTTCAGCTCCTCCGGAAAGGGGTTGTCCAGCACGCCCGTACGCAGCCCGGCCTCTACGTGCGCCACGGGCACCCGCTCGTAGAACGCGGCCAGGGCGCCGGTCAGCGCCGTCGTCGTGTCGCCCTGGACGACGACGAGGTCGGGACGCCGCTCCCGGATCACCGTGCCCAGGCCGTCGACCAACCGGGCCGTCAGGGTGGACAGTTGCTGGCGTTCCCGCATGACGTCGAGGTCGGTGCGGTCGCCGGTCTGGAGAAGGTCCAGCATCTGGTGGAGCATCTCGCGGTGCTGCCCGGTGGTCACCACGAGCGGCTCGAACAGCGGGGAGGCGGTTATGGCGCGGGCCACGGGCGCCAGCTTGACGGCTTCCGGCCGGGTGCCGAGGACGAGCATGGCTCGTACGGGCGCGCCCATCACGACAGGCGTATCACTCACGTCCGAGAGCCCGTTTCCGCAGCCGCCTGCGGGTCCGCCGCCACCAGGGGCTCCTCCTGGGAACGCTCGGTCTTGGCCCACCCCCTGCGCAGCGTGATCATGCGGCCCACGGCTCGCCATACGGCGATGAAACTGACGTACATCCACAGCACCAGGGCGTGGGAGTAGGCCAACGTCTTCCACAGGGGTTGGTCGCCCGTACGCCGCCAGTAGACGGCCGCCACGGCCAGGTGCCCGGCGAAGGCCAGCGCGTAGCAGCCCAGGCCGCCCAGCGCCTGGAGCCACAACGGCCCCGCCGGGAGGGCGAACAGCTCCAACCCGTGCCCCTGTACGAGGCGCAGAAGCAGGTATTGCTGGACGAGGGACCAGGGCAGGGTGATCAGGTAGGGGATCAGGAGGTATCCCGTGAGTTCGATCCGGGTCCCACGCCGGATGCCGGGGGCGGTCCACAGCTGGGGAACGCGCGCGAGAGCCGTCATGTGGCCCTGGTGCCAGCGGGTGCGCTGGCGCAGCAGGCGGCGAGGGCTGGTCAGCCCCTGCTGGGAGACGTAGGCGCCCGTCGTGGACGTCACCGTCCAGCCGTGCACCGCGAGGCTGACGCCCAGGTCGAGGTCCTCGGTCAGGGAGTACGACCACGGCTGCTCGCCCACGCTGTCCAGCGCGGACAGGCGGGTGAACTGTCCGTTGCCTCCCATGCTCACCGACCCCGTGGCCACCCGGCCGAACTGGCTGATCGCGCTCAGCCCCCAGAACTCGAAGTCCTGGAACCGCAGGGCGACATGGCCGCGGTCGCGGATCCGCACGGCCAGCTGTGCGCCACCGACCTCCGGCGGCTCGAACAGCGCCGCCACGCGGGCGGTGGCCCCCGGCGTCAGCCGGCCGTCCGCGTCGAGCACGCACACCAGGACGCGCGCCGGGTCGAGGCCCTCGTCCCGTACCCGGTGGCGCACGTGCCGAAGACCGGCGTTCAGAGCGGCTCCCTTTCCGCGCCGGGCCTCGGGCAGCGCCCGCCGCACCACCTCGATACGGCCCGCGCCCGCGGCTTCCGCCAGTGCGGCCGTACGGTCGTCGCTGCCGTCGTCGATCACCACGGCCCGGACTCCGGGCTGGAGGTCGAGCAGGCAACGCACGGTGTTCCCGATGACCCGCTCCTCGTTCAGGCAGGGGATCAGGACGAACACCGCCCAATGGCCGGGCAGCGCCACCGGCACTCCGCCACTCAACGCGAGCTGCCCGCGCAGCGATGCGCCGCCGCGGCGGGCGAACAGGATGCCGCTGACGATCAAGGGGCCGTTGTAGACCAACGTGACCGCCATGATGAGGAAAGCAACGTCGCGCACGACGGCGTCCAACGAGTCCACAACACGCCCTTCAGCCCGCCGAGGCGCTCATGGTCCCGCACTCCGGGTGACCGAGCAAACACCGAGCGTGCTTGAAAGGTGCTGCGGCTGAAGCCTTCCGGCTGCCCGCTACCGCCTCTCGTGTCGGGATCGGCTCGTCAGTACGGGAGTTGGGCAGACCGGCGCGGCCTAATCGGCGTTGTTGCCGTTGCCGTTGCCGCCGCCGCGGCGGCTCATCTTGGTGGCCGACGCGGCCAACTCCGCCGCGACAGACGTGGCCTTGGCCACGCCGTGGACCCAGCGCGGGCCGCCCCGCGCGGCCCACACGACGGCCCCGAGGCCCGCCGCCGCGATCAGCACCCCCATGCAGAGCAGCAACACCATCATCGACATCCCCACCCCACCTGGCCGGGCCTTCACAGGGCCCTACGTACGGGCCCCGATCCTCTCAGACCTGTGGGCAGAGCTTCACTCCCCGGCGGCCGCCATGGCCGATTCGGCGCTCGTCTCCGGGGTCTCCGGGGGCACGACGAGCAGGTCCCAGCGGCCCCGGCCGGGGGCCAGGAGGCAGATGGTGGACGGAGCGAGGCCGGCGTCCGTCCTTGTGTCCGTCCTGCGTAGGCGTACCAGTTGGTTGGCGATGAGGAGGCGGCCGGGGGATGAGGTCCAGGCCGGGCCGGTCACGGTGACGGCGGTGATGTTGCCCCAGGCGGCGGGCAACCCCGCGACCAGGAGCGGGAGTTCGACCAGCAGGTCGTACGACCTCGGCCACCACGCGCCGTCGACGCGGCGCGGGGTGCTGCCGACGCGGGCGGCCAGGGTCAGGCGGAGCAAGGGGTGGGAAGGCAGCGGGGGCTGCTGAAGGGCGGCGGTCATGGGGAGGGCGCTCCTGAGAGGAAGAGGGACGGTCGGATACTCGTGGCTCGCGGCGCGGCCGGGGTCCTGGGCTGCCCCTGTCCAACAGGCGGACTGGTGAGGTACTGGGGGTCGTGCGGTGGTGGCGTGGGTCCGTGCGCCGGGGGCCGGGGCTACGGAAGGCGCGAAGTGCGAGGCGGCGCGACGCGGCGCGTGAGAGCGAGGCCGGTCCGGATACCGGCGGGCTACGTGCCCCTCGTTCGTTCAACCGTACTCCTGCGGGCAGTTGAACGGGGGGCTCCTCCGCATCCCTTCGGCTCGATCCGGCCCCGGCGGCGCCGCGTCTCAGGGACTCGTGCCCGGTCGGCGGGCGGGGAAGCCGTGGGTCCGGGAGGTGAGGACGAGGACGAGTACCGGGGCCAGGAGCAGCAGGATGGTCCAGGGGAAGGAGGCGGTGCCCGAGAGGTCCAGGAGGAGGCCGCCCGCTACTCCGCCGGCCGCCATGGCCACGTTCCACAGCGTGACCAGCATGGCCTGCGCGGTGTCCGCCGCCTCCCCGCCCGCGTCGCCCGCCGCGGTCTGGAGGAGGGTGGGGGCGCCGCCCCAGCCGAGGCCCCACAGCGTCACCGCCGCGTACACGAGCGCCGGGGTCCCGGAGAACACCGCCAGGACGGCCGCCGCCACGCCGACGAGGAGGACCGCCGCGAGGGTCAGCGCACGCGGCCTGCGGTGGATCAGGGCGCCCACGATCCAGAGGCCGGTCAGGGACGCCGTGCCGAAGACCAGCAGGACCAGGTCGGTCGTGCCGCCCATGCCGAGGCCGTCGAGGTACGCCGCGATGTAGGTGTAGAGAACCGTGTGCGCCAGGACGAAGATCAGGGTCACGGACAGGACCGGCACCACGCCGGGCACACGCAGGGTCCGCAGCATCGGCGGCGTCGCCCCGCGCGGCTGCCCGGGAAAGTCGGGAAGGAGCGCGGCGATCCACACCAGCAGGCCCGCCGTGAGCCCGGTCATGGCCAGGAACGCCACCTGCCAGCTGACCACCTTGCCGAGGAACGTCCCGGCCGGTACGCCGAGCGAGAGCGCCACGGGGATGCCCGCCATGGCGATCGCGATCGCCTTGCCCTGGAGGTGTACGGGCGCCATACGACGGGCGTACCCGGCCAGCAGCGCCCAGGCCAGGCCCGCCGCCACACCCGCGACGAAGCGGGCGGCCATCGTGAGGGGGTAGTTGCCCGAGACCGCTGTCACGGTGTTCGCGGCAGCGAAGCCCGCCATGGCCATGAGCAGCAGCCGCTTACGGCGCCAGCCCGACGTCGCCGCCGTCAGCGGTATCGCGGTGAGCGCGGTGCCGATCGCGTAGATGGTGACGGTCTGGCCGGTCGCGGACTCGCTCACGCCCAGGTCGGCGCTCATGGCGGGCAACAGGCCCGCGGGCAGTGTCTCGGTCAGACTGGTGATGAACACGGCCGTGGCCAGGGCCAGTAGGGCGGCCAGGGGGAGTTTCCGGGGAGTTGGGGCTGGGGCGGCGACCGTGCGTGTGGTTGTGGGGGGTGTTTGCGCGGTGGGCATGGAGGGGCACCTTTCGGGGCTTCGAGGCAGTGGGGCTTCGGGGCGGTGAGGGCGGGCGGTGGTCCGGTGAAGCAGGGCGACTCTGCTCGTGGGGGCTTCGGGGGCGCTGATGGTCCGCTGATGGTCCGCGTGTGATCCGTGTGTGGTCCGTCGGCGGGCGCGGCCGTCACCGCGGCTCGGACTCTGTGTACGGTGATCCGCATGCGGTTCGGGGTGCTCGGTCCACTGGCGGTGTGGGACGGCGAGGGGGAGCCGGTGAGGGTCCCCGAGACGAAGGTCAGAGCGCTGCTCGCCGACCTCCTGGTGCACGAGGGGCGTCCGGTCTCCGCCGACCGGCTCGTCGAAGACCTCTGGGGCGACGAACAGCCCGGCCGCCCGGCCAACGCCCTTCAGTCCAAGGTCTCCCAGCTGCGCCGCGCGATCGGGCGCGACCGGGTGGTGTACCAGGCCGCCGGTTACTGGCTTCGGCTGGACATGGCGGCGGGGGACGTCGTGGACGCGTTCCACTTCCGCGACCTGGTAGGCGGGGCGCGACTTGAGGAGGACCCCCGGGTGCGCGCCGAACTCCTCGATGAAGCACTTCAGTTGTGGCGCGGGCCCGCCTACGCCGACTTCGCGGACGAGGAGTTCGTACGAGCGTCGGCGCAGCGGCTGGCCGAGCAGCGGCTGGCGGTGTGGGAGGAGCGAGGGGAGGCGCGGCTCGCCTCGGGGGACCTTACGTTGCTCACCGGGGAGCTGGCCGACCTCGTGGCCCGGTATCCGCTGAGGGAGCGGTTGCGGGGGTTGCAGATGCGGGCGCTCTACCTCGCGGGGCGGCAGGGGGAAGCGCTGGCGTCCTATCGGGAGCTGCGGGGGCGGCTGGACTGGGAGTTGGGGGTCGAGCCGGGGCCTGCGCTGGCCGCGCTGCATGCGGCGATCCTTCGGCAGGACCCCGGGCTTGCCCCGGGTATTCCCTCTTCCACCGCTCCGCGGCGGGCGTCTCCCACCCCGTCTCCCACCCACACACCCGTCTCGCCGCGCCCGTCCCCGCCCCGTAGGAGCCAAGACCCGGCGCCCGCCCAAGGCCCCGGGCAGCAGTTCACCAACCTGCCCGCTCCCCTCACTCCCCTCCTCGGTCGGGAGGAAGCCGTACGGGGTGTCCGGCGGCTGCTGGAGGGGGCGCGGGTCGTCACGCTCACCGGGGCCGGGGGTGTGGGCAAGACCCGGCTCGCTGTGGAGGCCGCGGCGCGGACTGCTGGGGAAGGCGGCTGGGACGGCGGGGTTTCCGACGGGGTGTGGCTCGTGGAATTCGCCGGGCTGCGCGGGGGCAGCAGGGTAGACGAACTCGCGGAGGCCGTGGCCGGGGCGCTCGGGCTTCGGGACGACGCCCCCTCCGGCGTGCCCGGGACCGGCTCCTGCGCCGGGCCCCTCGAACGTCTCGCCGCCGCCCTGCGCGATCGTCACGCCCTCCTCGTCCTCGACAACTGCGAGCAAGTCGTGGAGCAGGCCGCCCACCTCGTCGGCACGCTGCTGCGCGCCGCACCCCGGCTCCGGGTCCTCGCCACCAGTCAGGAGCCGCTCGGCCTCACGGGCGAGGCCGTCTTCCTCGTGGAGCCCCTGGACGCCGCCGACGCGGTCACTCTGTTCGCCGCCCGCGCCGCCGCCTCGGCGCCCGGGTTCTCGCTCGCCGACCCCGGCGACGCGGCGGCCGTCGCCGAGATCTGCCGACGGCTCGACGGTCTTCCGCTCGCCCTCGAACTCGCCGCCACCCGCGTGCGCGGCCTCGGCGTACGGGAGTTGGCCGCTCGGCTCCATGACCGGTTCCGGCTGCTCACCTCCGGGCAGCGCGGCGCTCCCGCCCGTCAGCGGACGCTTCGCGCGGTGCTCGACTGGAGCTGGGAACTGCTCACCCCTCCCGAACGCACCGTCCTGCGGCGCCTCGCCGTCCACCGCGACGGCTGCACCCTTGAGGCCGCGGAGGCCGTGTGCGCGGGTGACGGCGTCGCGCGCGAGGACGTCCTCGATCTGGTGACCCGGCTCGTGGACCGCTCCCTGGTGGTACTGGTCCCCGGGCGGCCGGGGGCGGCGGCCGGGGCGGGGGCGCGGTATCGGCTCCTGGAGTCCGTGGGGGCGTATGCCGTCGAGCGGCTGGCGGAGAGGGAGGACCTGGAAGGCGTACGGGAACGCCACCTGCGTTACTACCTCGCTTTGGCCGAGCAGGCTGAGCCGTGCCTGCGCAGGAGCGGTCAGCGGGAGTGGCTCGCTCGGCTCGACGCCGAGGCGGGCAATCTCCGGGCTGCGCTGGAGGAGGCGGTGCGGGCGGCGTCGGCGGAGGCGCGGGGTGGGGCGTCCGTTGGGCCGTCGGCTGGGTTGGCGGTGCGGATGGGGGTGGCGCTGGCGTGGTGGTGGTTGCTTTGCGGCCGCCTTGCAGAGGCTCGCCGTTCTCTCTCCGAGGTGGTCGGGCTGGGGGTGGGGGGCCGTGAACTCCGGGTGTTGTGGGCGGCGTTCGCGTTGCTTACGGGCGAGAGGGGTGGCGCCTGCGGCTGTGTGGGTTCCTGCGGGTGCGATGTGGCCGAACGCGCAGTTCCCCGCGCCCCTGGCGGGGCCGGACTCACCCCCCGTTCCCTCTGGCTGTACGCCTACGCCCTCTTCAGCGGGGGCGAGTTGGAGCGGAGTGAGGACGTCAACGCTTGTGCGCTCGCGCTCGCCGAGAGGCGAGGGGAAGTGTGGGGGGTCGCGGGGGCGCTTTCGTTGCGGGCCATGCATGCGCTGATCCGGGGTGACCTCGCCACGATTCGGCGTGACGGGCTGCGCGGGGCCGCGCTCTTCGAGGAGCTGGGGGACCGTTGGGGTGCGTTGCAGACCGTGTCCCCGCTCGCCGTGCTCGCCGAGATCAAGGGCGATTACGAGGAAGCCGCGCGCCGCCAGGACGAGGGGCTGCGCATCGCCCGTGAGCTGGGTCTTGAGGCCGAGGTCGCCGCCAGGCTCTCCGGGCTCGGGCGGCTCGCCCTGCTCACCAGGGACGGGAAGAGGGCGGCCGAACTCCATGAGCAGGCGCGGACGTTGGCGGCCCGCCACGGTTACCGGTACGGCGAGATCCATGCCGAGATGGGGCTCGCCCTCGGCGCCCGCCGCTCCGGAGACCTCGACGCCGCGGAGTCGCATCTGCTCCGCATCCGCGACCGCCACGCCGACGTGTCCTCCCCCGCGGGCGACCACCTGCTCCACGCCGAGCTGGGATTCGTCGCCGAACTCCGCGGCGACGGCGCCCGCGCCGAGGCCGAGCACCTGCTCGGCCTGGAGATCGCCCGCCGCCTCGCCGAGCCCCGCGCCCTGGCCCTCTCCCTGGAGGGCCTCGCCGGCGCGGCCCTCCTCCCGGATATCGCCGGCCCTGCCGATACCGCGGGCCCCACCGAGCGCGCCGCGCACTGCGCCCTGCTCCTCGGTGCCGCCGACGCGGCCCGCCGCAGTGTGGGAGCCCCGCTGCCGCCCGCCGAACGCGGCGACGTCGACCGCATCACGGCCGCTGCGAAGGCGGCCATCGGTGAGACCGCCTTCGCCGACGCGTTCGCGCGGGGCGCGACCCTCCCGCCCGGCGAACTCCCGCGTCCCACACTCCGAGCCCCCTCACCCCCCGCGTCCGCCCGCGCCCCCGGTTAGGGTGGGCCGATCCCGTGGCTCGTCCCGGGCACGGGGAAAAAAGGGGATGGGTCACCGCGAGCGGTGACTATCCAGTGGGGGGCATTACATGGCACTTTTCGGAAACGCACACACCGTCGACCCGTCGAAGGCCCAGGGCGAGTACGCGCGTCTGCTCGGTCACGGTGAGCAGGTGCACGCCGCGTACCAGCTGATACGCGACACCATGCTGTTCACCGACCGTCGACTGATCATGGTCGACAAGCAGGGCATAACGGGCAAGAAGGTCGAGTACCACTCGGTGCCGTACCGCAGCATCACGCACTTCGCCGTCGAGACGGCCGGGCACTTCGACCTCGACGCCGAGCTGAAGATCTGGATCTCCAGCAATCCGACGCCGCTCCAGAAGACGTTCACCAAGGGCGTCGACATCTACGAAGTGCAGGCGATCCTCACGCAGTTCGTCGCCCGCTAGGAACTGTCCGGACGCCTCACCGCGGCGCCCTCTTCGGCCAAGGTCCCGTAGACCTTCGGCCGAAGGGCGCCCGGCCGTACTTGGCAGGCCGACGCCTTCCGTCGCCGTCGCGCATGTGTTTGCCTGGGGGCCGTTTCGGCTGTCTGGGGTGGGGGTTGCCGCGTGCGAAGGCTGTGGGGCATGGGGGTGGGCGCCGGGGTGCTGGCGGGCGCGCTGCTGCTGGGGGCGTGCGGTGATCCGGGGTCCGGGGGCGAGACGCGGGCCGCCGCGCCCGTACCCAAGCGCCCAGGGCCCGCCGACGCCGGCCAGTCCGGCGCCGACCGCCCCGACGCCCGCTCCCCCGCCCCGTCCTCCACCTCGGCCACCCGGCACCGGAAAGCCCCGAAGGTGCTCTACCTCGGTGACTCCCTCGCCATGGAGAACCAGGACGTCCTCGGCGCCCAGCTCAAGGACGGGCTCGGCGCCCGCTACCGCAGCGCGCCCTACTCGGGCACCACCCTGTGCGACTACCTCGACGGCACCGGCAAGGACTCCCTCGTCCCCGACCGGCACAAGGCCGCCGCCCTCGTCCGGGCCGAGCGGCCCGATTACGTCGTACTCCAGTTCTGGGGCAACGCGTGGGGCTACACGCCCTGCATGGACGGCATCACGTACGACAAGGCCCGCGAGAAGTACTTCGACCGGTACGCGGCGGACGCGCGTGCGCTGGTCGGCCAGATCAACTCCGCCGCCGGGGCGGACCGGCCCCGCATCGTGTGGGTCCTCCAGGGCCCCGACCCCATCACTCCCGACCGCGTCCGCCGCGTCAACGGCCTCTACCAGGCACAGGCCCGCGCCTCGAACGGCCTCGTCGCCGACGCGGGCCGCGCCGTCGCCCCGGCGTCCGCGCGGTACACGTGGGCGGAGAAGCTGCCGTGTACCGCGTACGAGACCAAGAACCCCGCGTACTGCACCGAGCCCGGGCGGGGGCGGACCGCTCTGCACCGGGGCGACGACTACCTGCACTTCTGTCTGGCGCCGACCACGGCCAAGTCCCGGCCGTGCCCGGTCCGTTCGCCGGGCATCCGGCGGATGGCGGCGGCGATCACGCGGGCGGTCGCCGACGGGTCGGCGTCGTAACCCGCCACCCCTCACCCATCACCCGTTCGGAGTAGGCCCGGTCGCCTCCCCGCAGGGCCCGTCACACGCTGTGAGTCCTGACAGCGAGAGATGGGGTGGCCATGAGCGGCGCGACCACGCACCACGGCAAGCCGGATCACAGCAAGCCGGGCCACGGCGGCGACGAGGACGTGTGGACCACCGGCGGCACCCTGTTCGCGGGGGTCCTGATGCTGGTCAACGGGCTCCTCGGCGCGTTCGCGGGGATCGCTGGCATCGCCAAGGACGACGTCTACACGCGGATCGGCGACTACGTCTACAAGTTCAGCCTCACCGCGTGGGGCTGGATCCACCTGGTGCTCGGCATCGTCATCGTCGTCGTCGGCTGGGGCATCCTCAAGGGCGCGAGCTGGGCGAAGGCTACGGGCGTGGCGCTGGCGGCGCTGGGCATCGTGGCGCAGTTCCTGTGGCTGCCGTATACGCCGGTGTGGGCGTTCATCTCGATCGCGATCGGCGTCTTCGTCATCTGGGCGCTCTGCACGGACCGTCCCGACAGCGCGGGGCCCTGACGGGCGGTCTTGGGCGGCGGCCTTTCTGCGGGTGCGTCGTGGTTGCTCGCGCCCGCACGGGAGAACCGTCAGAACGCGGCGGGGCCGCCGTTCGCGGTGACCGTGTCGGCCACCGCCCGGATGAACGCCCCCACGCGGGGGCCCGGCGTACCCGATCGGTGGATCAGCGCCACCTCCGCCGCCGGAACATCCCGTAGAGGGACGAACGTCACGTCAGGACGTGAGTAGTACCGCTCCACGGAGGCGATCACCGGGGAGATCCCCCTCCCCGTCGCGATCAGCGTCATCAGCTCCTGGAACGACGCCACCGCCTGGCCGCGACGGATCGGCCGCCCACTGGGCGTACGCGGCGGGACGTGGAAGTCCCACCAGTACGCGGGCGCGCTGTTGACCACGCCGAAGAACGTCTCGCCCGCCATCTCCTCCAGGGACACCGACGTCCGGCCGGCGAGCGGGTGGCCGAGCGGCATCGCCAGGAGCCGGGGTTCCCTGATGACGACGGGCCCGACCGTCAGGTCCGGCTCCTCCACCGGCAGGCACGTGAAGAGCAGGTCGATCTCGCCGCCGCGCAGCGCCCCCAGCGGGTCCTGGAACTGCGTCTCCCGCATCGTCACCTCGCACCCGGGGCAGCGCTCGCGGAACGTCGCGAGGACCGGCGCCGTCAGCGAACCCGCGCCCGAGCCGAGGAAGCCGACGTTCAGCACGCCCTCGACGCCCCGCGCGGAGTCCTTCGCGCGCGCCACCGCCGCCTCCATCTGAGCGTGCAGCGGCGCGACATCCTCGTACAACTGCCGCCCCAGCGGTGACATCCGCACCACCCGGCTGGTGCGCTCGAAGAGCGGGGCGCCGATCCTGCGCTCCAGCTTCTTCAGCGTCTGGCTGACCCGCGCCTGGGAGAGCAGCAGCCGCTCGGCGGTGCGGCCGAAATGCAGCTCCTCGGCCAGCGTCAGGAAGGTCTCCAACTCCTGCCGTTCCATTGCGTACCCCCCTGTGACCTGCATCGATAAGCGCTGCACGCAGATCGTTTCACGGATCGTCGTTGATGAGCCATCGGGTTCGGCGGATCTTTGGGTTGTCGGTCCGGCGCACCGCCGGGACGGCCCCCTTCCTCCCAACTCCCTGGAGTCTTCGATGATTTCGCGTGCCCGTTTGTCCGTCGTCGCCACCGCCTCCGCGCTCGCCCTGACCGCCGGGGCCGCACTGACCGGCGCCCACGCCTCCCCGGCCGTACAGGACCGGGGGCCGGGGTGGTCCGCCGCCTGGGCGGCCGCCCCGCAGCGGCCCAGCGCCGGCTTCGATGCCAACTGGTCCGAGGCCGGATTCGACCGCCAGACCCTGCGCCAGGTCGTGCGCGTCACCGAGGGCGGCACCAGAGCCCGCATCCGGCTCTCCAACGCGTACGGGGCTTCGCCGCTGCGCGTCGAGAGCGCCACCGTCGCCCGGACGGAGAAGGGCGCCGCCGTGGAGAAGGGGTCGGTGCGGCGGCTCACCTTCGACGGGAAACGGTCCGTCACCATCCCTGCCGGGGGCCAACTATCCAGTGACGCGGCGGGATTGAAGCTCGACGCCTTCGAGTCGGTGACCGTCACACTGCACTTCTCGGGCACGACCGGCCCCGCCACCTTCCACGCCCAGGCCTTCGCGACCAGCTACCGCGCGGACGGCGACCACACCGCCGACCCGGGCGCCGAGGCCTTCGGCGCGTCGACGGAGTCCTGGTACTACCTCTCGGGCGTGGACGTCAGCGGCCCCCGGCCCGCCGAGCGGGACGGCGTCGTCCTCTTCGGCGACTCCATCACCGACGGCTTCGCCTCCTCCACCGACCGGAACCGCCGCTGGTCCGACGCCCTCGCCGAGCGCCTCGCCAAGGCGGGCGGCCAGCGGCCCGTCCTCAACGCCGGCATCGGCGGCAACATGGTCCTCAACGACTCTGCCTGGTACGGCGAGAAGAGCGCCAACCGGTTCGCGCGGGACGCCCTCGACCTGCCCGGCGTCGGCACGGTCGTCGTCCTCGAAGGCGTCAACGACATCGGCTTCAGCGAGACCGACAAACCCACCTACAAGCCCGGCCCGACCGTCTCCGCCCGCCAGCTCATCGACGGCCACCGGAGACTGATCCGCGAGGCCCGCGCCAAGGGCCTGAAGGTCGTGGGCGCGACACTGCTGCCGCTCGGCGGCTCCGACCACTACGGGCCGCACGCCGCCGCCGTGAGCGACGAGTTCAACGCGTGGGTGCGCACGTCCGGCGAGTACGACGCGTACGTCGACTTCGACAAGGCCCTCGCCGACCCGGCCGACCCGGAGCGGATCGCCCCCGAGTACGACAGCGGCGACCACCTGCACCCGAACGAGGCCGGTTACCGGGCCATGGCCCGCGCGGTCGAACTGGAGCAGCTGTGAGGCCCGCCGCCGCCACGCCGCCCCCGGCCCGCGCGCCGAAGCGGCCGGGAGCGATGAGCCGCCGGCAGAAGGTCGTCCTCGTCCTTCTTCTCGGCTCGCAGTTCATGGTCGCCGTGGACTTCTCCATCCTGAACGTCGCCCTCCCCGTCGTCGGGGAGGGGCTCGGGTTCCCCCTCGCCCGGCTCCAGTGGATCGCCACCTCCTTCGCCCTCGCCGCGGCCGGCTTCACGCTCCTCCTCGGACGGATCGCCGACCTCTTCGGGCGCAAGCGGCTCTTCATCGGCGGGATGGCTCTTCTCGGCCTGTCGTCGGCTCTCGGCGGGCTCGCCACCACTCCGGAAGTCCTGTTGGCGGCCCGGGTGTTGCAGGGGCTCGCCACCGCGGCCGTCACCCCCGCGGGGCTCTCGCTGCTCACCACGGCGTTCCGCGAAGGGCCCCAGCGGGACCGGGCGCTCGGGCTCAACGGCGCGCTCATGTCCGCCGGTTTCACCACCGGGGCGCTCCTCGGCGGGCTCCTCACGGACCTGCTCTCCTGGCGCTGGGCGTTCCTCATCAACGTGCCGGTCGCCGCGGCCGTCGTCGCCCTCGCGCCCGCGCTGCTCACCGACTCCCGGATCGTGTGCAGGCACCGCCTGGACGTGCCGGGCGCGGTGACGGTCACGGGCGGCCTGCTGGCCCTCGTGTACGGGCTGACGCGGGCGGGCGAGAGCGGCTGGGGCGACCCGGTGGCGCTCACCGCGCTGGTGGCGGGTGCGGCCCTGCTCCTCGCCTTCCGGGGCGTGGAGCGGCGGTCGGCGGCGCCCCTGGTCCCCGTGCGCATCATGCGGCGCCGCACGGTGGTCTGGGGCAACGCGGCGGGGCTCATCGCCTTCGCCACGGAGACCTCGCTGGTGTTCCTCCTGACGCTCTACCTCCAGGAGGTGCTCGGCTACTCGGCGCTCGCGACCGGACTCGCGTTCGGCGTGCTCGGCCTCGGCACGGTGCTCGGCGGGATGCTGGGCGGCCGGGCGGTGAGCCGGTTCGGGGGCCGTGCCACGATCCTCGGCGGCGGTGCCGTCCAGGCCGCCGCCACGGCCTCCCTCGTCGCGCTCGGCACCTCGGGGGGCTGGATCTGGCTGGTACTCGCCGCGGCCTTCGTCGGCGGCGTCGGCAACATGCTGCTGATCGTCGCCTTCATGGTGACCGCCACGTCCGGCCTGCCCGACTCCGAACAGGGCCTCGCGACCGGGCTCGCCACGATGACCCAGCAGGTCGGCATCACCCTCGGCATCCCGGTGATGAGCGCGATCGTGGCGGCCCGGACTGGGACGGGCGCGGGCGCCGCTCCGGAGGCGGTGCTGTCCGGGGTGAGCGTTGCGTTCGCCGTCAACTCGGCGCTGGTGCTGGCCGCTTCACTGCTCGCGGCGCACCGGCTGGGGGGCGGAAACCGGGCCCGGGGCCGGGGCAGGGGCCAGGCGGGTCACTCGGCGGAGTAGTACCGCTCACTCGGTGGTGTAGTACCGGTAGAAGGTCACCGCGAAGACGCCCCCGGCGATCAACAGGGCCATGACCGTGGACCGCAGCACACTCGCCCCGGCCAGGCTGTAGAGGAACCCGAAGGCGACCCCCGCGAACGCCGCCCAGGACAGGGCGCGCAGCTCGCGGGGGAGCGTGGGCGCCACCCGGTGCACGGCCAGCATGAGGGCGGCGAAGAGGAGACCGGTGACCACGCCGAACAGGACGTTGCCGGTGGTGATCGGCCCGCCGTCGCGCCGGATCGCGCAGGCCCAGAGGCCGTAGACGACGCCCATCAGCAGAGCGAGGCCCGCCCAGCGGGCGGCGGGGGTCGAGGCCGCCCCTGAGCGGGGCGTGGCGGGCCCGGAGTGCCTGGAGCGCCTGGAGTGGACGGGTGCGGCGTGTGCCATGGCTGGTCCCCTTCCGTGCAGTCGTGCGGTTATACGGTCATGCGGTCAGTGGTCGCGGCTCATGTGCGGTCAGTGGTTGTGCTCGGCGCACGGGTCGTGGTGGCAGTCCCGGTCACGCCACTGGGGGCACGGGTCGGCGGAGGTGCAGCTCGGCACGTGGCGGCCGCCGGTGTCGACGTACGCCGCGCTCACCCAGCCGCGGACGCCGCTCAGCCAGTACCAGTGCGGGTCGCCGTGGACAGCGGTGCCGTGCGTGACGCATTCGACGCGGTCCTGACTGCCGTGCGGCAGCTTCGCGACGATCTCGCCGCTGGTGGCCGGCTGGTCCCTGACCTTCAGATCGGGACCGGAGACGACGGTGCCCCAGATGACCGAGCCGTCGTTGCCGGCGGGCGTGGACGCGGGCGTGGACGCGGGCGTGGACGCGGGCGTGGACGCGGTGGCGGTGGCGGCGGATCCGGCTGTGAGTACGGCTGCCGCGCAGGCCGCCCCCAGGGTCAGAGCGATTCGCATGATCGGCCTCCTCGTCCCCTCATCCAGGAAACACCCGTTCGGCCGAGCGTTCCACCGGAGCCACCGGAGCCACCGAAGCCACCGGAGCCCTCCCAAGCCCGGCGGGGCCCTGCGGCGCCCCTCACCGATGACTTTCGGCCGCGCGACCGGTCTGCACTCCCGACGACACTCCTTGCGAGAGGGCGGACGGACATGAGCACCCTGGCCATCGAGACCGCGGGTCTGGTCAAGACCTTCGGCGACAACCGCGCGGTCGACGGCATCGACCTCACCGTCCGGGCCGGCACGGTCTACGGCGTACTCGGGCCGAACGGCGCGGGCAAGACCACGGCGGTCAAGATGCTCGCCACGCTCCTGCGTCCCGACGGCGGCGAGGCGCACGTCTTCGGCCACGACGTGGTGCGGGAGGCCGACGCCGTACGCGGCCTGGTCAGCCTCACCGGGCAGTACGCGTCGGTCGACGAGGACCTGACCGGCCTGGAGAACCTGATCCTGCTGGGCCGCCTCACCGGCCACACCAAGAAGGCGGCGCGTGACCGCGCCGGACAGCTCCTCGAAGCGTTCGGCCTGACCGAGGCGGCCGGTCGCCAGGTGAAGAACTACTCCGGCGGCATGCGGCGGCGCATCGACATCGCCGCGTCCATCCTCAACACCCCCGACCTGCTCTTCCTGGACGAGCCGACGACCGGCCTCGACCCGCGCAGCCGCAACCAGGTCTGGGACATCGTGCGCGCGGTCGTCGCCCACGGCACCACGGTCCTGCTCACCACCCAGTACCTCGACGAGGCCGACCAGTTGGCCGCCCGCATCGCCGTCATCGACAAGGGCAAGGTGATCGCCGAGGGCACCAAGGGCGAGCTGAAGGCGTCGGTCGGCGCCGGCTCGGTGCACGTGCGGCTGCGGGAGGCCGACCAGCGCGAGGAAGCGGCGCGGCTGCTCGGCGCGGTGCTCGACGCGCAGATCCAGCTGGAGCCCGACCCGGTCGCGCTGACGGCCCGCGTCGGCACGGACGACGGCGCCCTCAACGGCCGCGGCGCCGCCGAGCAGGCCTCGCGGGCGCTGGCCGAGCTGGCCCACGCCGGCATCACCGTCGACAACTTCGCGCTGGGCCAGCCCAGCCTGGACGAGGTCTTCCTCGCCCTGACCGGTGCGGACGCCGGTCACTCCGTCCCCGCGACCGACACGCAGAAGCACTCGCAGAAGGACTCGCAGAAGGAGGCCACGGCATGAGCGCCACCGCCCCCACCGAGACCCAGGACCTCGCGCCCGTCAGGACCGAGTCCCTCGCCGAACTCCTCATCGCCACCGAGCGGCCGCCCCGGCCCAGCGCGCTCTCCGCCTGCCTCACCTTCGGCTGGCGCGCGATGCTGAAGATCAAGCACGTACCGGAGCAGCTGTTCGACGTCACGGCCTTCCCGATCATGATGGTGCTGATGTACACGTACCTGTTCGGGGGCGCGCTGGCCGGGTCGCCGCAGGAGTACATCCAGTACCTGCTGCCGGGCATCCTGGTGATGTCCGTGGTCATGATCACGATGTATACGGGCGTCTCGGTCAACACCGACATCGAGAAGGGCGTCTTCGACCGCTTCCGTACGCTGCCGATCTGGCGCCCCTCGACGATGGTCGGCTACCTCCTCGGCGACGCCCTGCGCTATGCCATCGCTTCCGTCGTCATCCTGACCGTCGGCCTCATCATGGGCTTCCGCCCCGACGGCGGCCTGCTCGGCGTGGTCGGCGGTATCGCGGTGCTGCTCGTCTTCTCCTTCGCGTTCTCGTGGATCTGGACGATGTTCGGGCTGCTGCTGCGCACGGAGAAGTCGGTGATGGGCGTCAGCATGATGGTGATCTTCCCGCTGACGTTCCTCAGCGACATCTTCGTGAAGCCCGAGACGATGCCGGGCTGGCTCCAGGCCTTCGTCAACAACAACCCCATCACCCATGTCTCCTCGGCGGTCCGCGCCCTGATGGACGGCACGTCGCCGACGACGGAGCTGATGTGGACGCTGGGGTGGGTGGTGCTGCTGGTGGGGGTGTTCGGGCCGGTGACCATGCGGTTGTACAACCGCAAGTAGCGGGTGCTGCGCCTCCTGGTCTGCTCTGTCGGCTGATCTCTTTGCCCCATATGCAGTCGCCCCGCTCGCGTCCCGTGCGAGCGGGGCCTTGCCTGGGATGCGTGCCCCGCAGCGTCCGCAGCACCCTGTCCGCCGTTCTCCTGGTCCTGGCCTGCCTCCTCGTGCCCCTCGGCGCGCTCTCCACCTGGTCGCGGTACGAGATCGGGGACGCGGACAACTACGTCGCCACGATGGCGCCGCTCGCCTCCGACCCCGCGGTGCGGTCGGCCGTGGCGGACGCGGTCACCGGCGCGGTCATGGAGGAGATCGACGTGGGGCCGTTGCAGGGGGCGGTGGAGTCCTTCGTACGGGACGCGGCGGGGTCCTTCACGGAGACGGCGGCGTACAAGACCGCCTGGAACGCGGCGAACCGGGCCGCGCACGACGCTGTGCAGCGGGCCTTGAGCGACGACTCCGACGGGGCGGTCACCATCGATCTCGCGCCGATCACGCAGCGGATCAAGCAGCAACTGTCCGACGACGGGGTGCCGTTCGCCTCCAAGATCCCCGTGGAGCACACGGAGGTCACGGTCATGCGGTCCAAGGACCTGGGGTGGCTGCGGCAGGTCATCCAGCTGCTCCAGTCGGCGGGGCTGTGGCTTCCCGTGGCGGCGGCCGTGTCCGCGGTGGGCGGGGTCCTCGCCGCGGGTCGCCGGCGGCGGGCGGTGGTGGTGGCGGGGCTCGGGATCGCCCTGGCGGCGGGGCTGCTCCTGGGTGCCGTGGCGGTCGGCCGGGCGCTCACCCTCTCCGACCTCCCGCCGGACATCTCCCGCGGGGCGGTGGGGTCCGTCTACGACGCGTTGACGGAGTCGTTGTGGGTGGCGGGGTGGGTGGTGCTGGGGGCAGGGACGCTGCTGGCTCTGGGAGCTTGGCTCGCCCCCCGGGTGCGGCGGGCAGCGGCCCCTCGCGCGGTTCCCCGCGCCCCTACGCCCCTACGCCCCTAAAGGGGCACGTACTGCGACTGCGGATCGGACGTGGTTGCTCGCGCCGTTCCCCGCGCCCCTTACGGGGCCCTGGCGGGGGCGCTGACGGAGTGCCCCGTAGGGGCGCGGGGAACTGCGCGACCAGCCACGACGCACCCGCGGACAACCAACAACAGAAGGCCCCGTCAGGGGCGCGGGGAACTGCGCGAGCAACCACCACCCACCCGCGGACAGCCAACGGCACAAGCCCCCCAGGGGCGCGGGGAACTGCGCGAGCAACCACCACCCACCCGCACAGACAGACAAACAATCCCGCCCCCCGACAGGGCCCACGCAACCCCGAAGCGGCAATCCCTCGTCCCTGAGAGAGGATCTGCCACGACATTCGATGAACGCGAACCCACGCGACCCCGCGAGAAACCGCGAGAAACCGCGAGAACCAGCGAGAGGCCACCGCCTTGGACAGCGTGACCGCCAACCCGGCCACCGAACCGGAGGCAGAAGCAGCGGCAGAAGCAGGGACGCACACACGAGGTAGAAGAAGGAGGCGAGGCACCGCGTGGAGCGGTGGAATCCTGCTCAGCGGCGTCAGCGCCGTCCTGGGATTCCGCCTCGCCGACTCCGACGGCCCCACCCCCGTCCCGCAACTCCTCGCCTTCCTGCCCTGGCTCCTCCTGCCCACCGCCACCGCACTCCTGCTGACCGTCCTCGCCCGCTGGCGCACCGGCATGGTCTGGGGCGTGGCCGCCCTGGGCCTCCTCGCCTGGTACATGGAGCCCTACGGCAACACCGACGCCCCGAAGGGAAGGGCCGTCGCCGAACTGCGCGTCATGACGTCCAACGTCGAGTACGACCGCGAGACAGCGGGGCTGCTCCGCGCCGTCCGCGAGGAGCGACCCGACCTGCTCTTCGTGGAGGAGTGCGACCACGCCTGCTCCGCGACCCTGCGCGAAGAGCTTCCCCGCGCCGAGTACCCCTACCGCGCGTCGGTCGACGCGTACGGCCCGGAGGGTTCCGTCCTCCTCTCCAAGGTCCCCCTCAAGCGCGCCCCCCGCATCCCCGCCACCCTCGGCATGCCCGCGGCGGTGGCGGACGTGAAGGGGCACCCCGTGCGCGTCCAGCTCGCCCATCCCATGCCCCCGATGCCCCGCCAGGTCGGCCTGTGGCGCGAGGAGCTGGGGAAGATCCGGGAGTACGCCGCCGCCGGTGAGGGGCGGTCCACGATCATCGCCGGTGACTTCAACGCCACCCAGGACCACGCCGCCTTCCGCGCCATCCTCGACGCGGGCCGCCTGCGCGACGCCGCCCGCCTCGACGGTTCCTCGCGCGCCCCCAGCTGGCCCACCGCCGTGCCCTCGCCGCTCGGCGCGCAGATCGACCACGTCCTCGCGACGCCCGACTTCTCCGCCCGCGACGCCCGTTTCCTGGAGATCGGCGACACCGACCACCGGACACTCGTCGTCACGCTCACCCTGCACCGCCCCGAGAAGGAGCGTTGACCCCGCCCTCCCCGTCGACCCCGCCTCCCGGTCGTTCCCGCCCTCCCGGGCAGCCCGCGCAAAGCGGCGATAATGGGCACATGCCTCGTGAGACCCCCACCGCACCTCCGGTTCCACGCGGCCCCCGGCGCCCCCGCCCGCTGACCCCACCGGACTGGCTGGTCAGGTCCCTCAGGCCGCAGTCCGCGCCCGTCCCCTGGGCGGCCGTCGCCCGCGCCTCCCTCGCCATGGCGCTGCCGCTCGCCGTCGGCCTCCTCGCGGGACAGCCCACGTACGGCGCGCTCGCCTCCATGGGCGCGCTGTCCGGCGTCATCGGCGACACCGCCGACGCCTACCGCATGCGCGTCCTCAACATCGCCGTCCCCCAGCTCTTCGGCGCCCTCGGCGTCACCCTCGGCTCGCTCGCCTTCGGGCACGGCTGGGTGACGGTCGGCGCGGTCACCTTCGTGGCGCTCGTCTCCGGGATGATGTCGACGATCGGGGCCGTCGCGTCCGTATCGGGACTGCTCCTGCTGCTCAACTGCGTGATCGGCGCGGGGCTTCCGATGCCCGGCCAGTGGTGGCTCGCCCCGGCCCTGATGACCGGCGGCGGGCTCCTCGTCCTCGCGCTCGGCCTGCTCGCCTGGCCGCTGCGGTCCGGCGTTCCCGAGCGCACCGCGGTCGCCGCCTCCTACCGCGCGGTGGCCGCGCTCCTCGACGCGGCGGGCACGGACGCGTACGACGACGCGCGCGCCGCCGTGACCACCTCGCTGAACCAGAGCTACGACCTCGTCCTCGCCCGCCGCGCCCGCGACCACGGCCGCAACCCCGATCTGGTCCGCCTCGTCGCCCAGTTGAACGCCCTCACCCCGATCATCGAGGCGGCACCCGCCACCCACCTCGGCGCCCGCCACGCGCGCGTACGCCTCCCCGCCGAGGTCCCGGCGGCGGTGCGGTCCCTGGCGGAGGCCGTGGAGCGGGGCGGGCAGGGCGCCACGGCCCTCCCGGCGCCCGGCGACGAGCCCGGTGACCACGCGGCCCGTGCCCTCGACCACGCCGTGCGGCACGCGGTGGAGACGCTGGGCGACACCGACCCGCTCGGCGTCATCGAGACCGACGACCGCCTCGGCCGGCCCGCCGCGCTGCGGGTGCGGGCCCGGCGCGCCGCCCGCAACGTCGTACTCTCCGGAGCCTCCTGGCGCTACGGCCTGCGGCTCGCCCTGTGCATCGGCGTCGCGCAGGCACTGGTCTCGCTGATCGACGTGCCCAGGTCGTACTGGGTCGCCCTCACCGTCACGTTCGTCCTCAAGCCCGACTTCGGCTCGGTCTTCTCCCGCGCCGTCCTGCGCGCGCTCGGCACGGCCGCGGGCCTGGTCGTCGCGGCCGCCGTCCTCGCCGAGGTGCCGCACGGCTGGTGGGACGTGCCCGTGATGCTGCTGCTCGCCCCGCTCATCCCCGCGCTCACCACGCGCGGCTACGGCTACCAGACGGCGGCGATCACGCCCGTCATCCTGCTGCTCTCCGACATCCTCAACCACCAGGGCCTCGGCCTCGTCGTCCCGCGCCTGGTCGACAGCCTCATCGGCTGCGCCATCACGCTCGTCGCGGGGTATCTGCTGTGGCCCGAGAGCTGGGGGACGCGGATCGGCGACCGGCTCGCGGACGCGGTCGCGGACACCGCCGGGTACGTGGAGTGCGCGTTCGGCGCCACCGTCGAACCGGCCGCGCGGGCCCGCCTGCGTCGCCGTCTCTACCGCGACCTGTCGGTGATCCGCTCCGAGTTCCAGCGGGCCCTGACCGAGCCACCGCCCACCGGAAGGCGCGCCACCGCGTGGTGGCCGCTGGTCGTCGCCGTCGAACGCATCCTGGACGCCACGACCGCCGCCCGCGTCCGCATCAAGCACGGAGCGCAGCCACCGGACCCCGCCGAGGTGGCGGAAGTAGCGCACGAACTGCGGGAGTTGGCGGACGGCCTGCGCGCCTCGGACGTACTGGAAGAGGTGCGCTCACACTTCACGGTCGGCCCCAAGGAGAGCGTCCTGGAACCGCTGCGCCAGGAGGTAGGAGCAGCACGAGCAATCGCGACCCCCCGATAGGGGCGCGGGGAACCGCGCGGCCGGCCACAACGGCCCCGCGGCTCCCCGACAACAGCTGGGCCCCCGTTAGCGAACCTTGTGCAACGCCTTGGCGAGACCGTTGGCCCAGAGCTGCTCGACCTTCCCGCGCTCAGCCGCGTCCGGCTGCGCGTTCGTGCAGGAGGGCCCGGGTCCACCCCCGGACATCAGCTGGCTGCACGGCCCGTCGTAGGTGTCCGGCAGCCCCAGCACGTGCCCGGTCTCGTGCGTGGTGACGCGCGTCGAGTCGTACTCCTTGTTCTGGGCGTAGTCCAGGAAGATGTAGCCCTTGCCGTGGCCGTCGGTGCTGGCGTACGAACCGCGCGGGTCATTGCCCTCGCGGTAGGAGAAGCTGGCGCCGGAACTGCCCTGCTGGAGCTTCACGTTGGAGACCGAGGAGTTCCATATGGACGTGGAGCCGGCTATCTGCCGGGCGAAGGTGGGCGCCCCGGACGCGTCGTAGACGACCGTCACGGACTTCGCGCCGGGGTTGGCGGCGCGCTTCTCGGCGACCGCCTTCACGACGGCTTCGAAGAACGCCTTGTTGGCCTTGGCCTCCCGCGCCGAACCCTCGTACTGGGCGTACGACGGTGCGGCGGACGCCGAGTTCACGCCGAGACCGGCGACGGTGAGACCGAGGACGGCCGCGACGGACAGGTATCGGGACAGGTGTCGCTTGCTCATGTGTGGGGGGCTCCCTACTCGTTCGAACGACCGTGGGGGGTCGATGAAAGATGAACTTTTCGGTGGCTGTGAGTCTCGGGGAGCCCGAGCCGCGCGGGGATGATGGCAACTCCCGATAGCGCGGGGCTATCACCAGGCCCCGACCTGCCCAGAACGGCTGGTTCTCATGGGGTTTGGGTGTCTGGTGCGGCAGCCGTACCGCCTCTACGCTCATCGACCATGGAGCTTGAGGTCAGGCACCTCCGCGCGCTGTGCGCCATCGCCGACGCCGGCAGCCTGCACAAGGCCGCTCGCCAGCTCGGTATGAGCCAGCCGTCGTTGACGACCCAGCTGCGGCGCATAGAGAACGCGCTCGGCGGCCAGCTCTTCTCCCGCGAACGCACCGGCTGCCGTCCCACACCGCTCGGCCGGATCGTCCTCAGCCGGGCCCGCCCCCTGGTCACGGAGATGCGGGCCCTGGTGGCCGAGACCAAGGCCGCCGCCGCCGGCAGGGGCGAGGGGCCGCGGCTGCGCATCGGCTCCACGGCGAGCCGCGCCATACCGGGCTGGCTGCGCAGACTGCGGGTGCGCCTGCCGGGGACCGAGATCTCCCTCCAGATGGACGTGTCCGCCAACGCGCTGCTGCGCCTGGTGGCCGCGGCGCAGCTCGACGTCGTGTTCGTGCACGAGGTCGAGGGCAGCCCGCTGCGGCTGCCCGAGTCGCTCCGAAGACGGGTCCTGCTCGACCGCGAGCCGCAGTTCGTCTCCCTCGCCGCGGACCATCCGGCGGCCGAGCGTCCCGTCGTACGCCTCGGCGACCTCGCGGACGACCGCTGGATGGTCGACCCCACCGTCGACGGCGAGTGGGACGGCCTGCGCCGCGTCCTGTCCGCGGCCGGGCTCAACCCGCCTGTCCTGCACGGCGACTACCTCACCGCGGCGTCCCTCGTCGCGACCGGCGAGGTCGTCACGCTCTGCCAGCCGACCTCGCGGGGCCGCGCCGACATGGCCGTACGTCCCCTCTTCGGCGATCCTCTCGGCGTGCGGCTCCTGGTGGCGGCCCGCACGGAGGACGAACTGAACGCGGTCTACGGCGAGCTGGAGGCCGCCTACTGGGAGGCCGCGCGGCAGTCCGCCGCCTATACGGAGTGGCTGCTGCGGGCCGGCGACCCGCGGGGCGCCACCGGCGGGCCCTTGGTCCCCGCCACCCGGTGACCTTCGGCCACACCGCCTCCGACCTGCACTTTCACCCGGTTTACGGTACTGCGCCCAGGCATGAGGGCAGTTGTTACCTTCCCTACGGATGACGCACACAGAGCGCCCGTACCTTCAGAGCCGTCACCCCGCAAAGGGGCACAAAGACGGACAGCTCGAAGCTCGAACGACCAGTCACGAGGGGCCACTCATGCGCGCCACCCGCCGTACCTTCCGTACCGCCGCCATCGCCACCGGAGCCATCGCCGCTCTCGCCGTTCCGGCCACGGCCGCCTTCGCCGCGGACGCCCCCTCGCCCTCGTCCTCGCCCTCACAGGACCGGACCACGTCCGACGCGCGGGACCGGACGGATTCCGAGGCCCCCGCGCCCGGCAGCTGGGAGTCGAAGGGCACCACGGACCTCGGCCACGGCTGGTCCGCGAAGGTCGACGTCAACGTGTCCGCCCGTACCGCCAAGGCCGCGCTCTCCCTGAACGGCACCGCGAAGGGCTCGCTCACCGCGTACGAGAAGGCCGCGAGCACCACCGTCGACGGCAACACCTTCACCCTGACCCCCGACGGCACCCTCTCGATGTCGGCCAAGCCGGCCCCGCCGAAGCCGAAGCCGGAGCCGAAGCCGGACGCCAAGCGCGTCTACCGGACCACGGTGAAGCTGGCCGACGGCTCCCTCGCCAAGATCTACAAGCTGGGGCCGCACCACTACCAGGCCGACGTTTTCGCCCACGGCAGCAAGCTCGACACCCTCGACGCCAACGGCAAGGCCGCCTACGGCCAGAACAACGGTCTGCACGTCGTCCTCAACCCCGACGGCACGGTCAGGTCCTGGGTCGAGGGCAAGAACCACCACAACGGAACGAAGCCCCAGCCCGCGAAGCCGCGGCCCGCGAACGGCTCCCACCAGGTCGTGCCGAAGGGGGGCGTCAAGGCGGGTGCCGAGGGGGTCACCCCGGAATCCGCCACCGACGCCCCGCTGGTCGCCGCGGGCGGCGGCATGGCCGCCCTGGGCGCGGGCGGCCTCGGCTTCGCGCTCTACCGCCGCAGGCAGAACGGCTGAGCCGAGACCGGCCCGCGATCAGACGCCGATGTCGCGGCCGTCCTTGCGCCACACCGAGACGACCGACGGCCGGACGATCCTGCCCGGCCCGTCGGGCCAGGCACTCGCGGGCTTCTCCACGGACGCGCCGTCGACCTCGCCCGGGTGCTGCACGGCGACGACCACGCGCCGCTCCTGGACGAGCGGCCCGCAGGTCTCCGCGCCCTTCGGCATGGTCAGGAACTGCTTCAGCTCGCCGCGCCGGTCACCGCGCGTGGCGACGCCGAACAGGCCGTCGTGGGAGCCGAGCTGATTGCCGTCGGTGGAGATCCACAGGTTGCCGTGCGGGTCGAAGGCCACGTTGTCCGGGCAGGAGATCGGCGAGACGCGGTCCTTGGGGAAGCCCGCGAAGTACGTCGAGGGGTCGTTCGGGTCGCCGGCGACGAGGAAGAGCGACCAGGCGAACGTCGTGGCGTCCGCGCGGTTGCGGCGCTCGGTCAGTTCGAGCACCTGCCCGTGCTTGTTGAGGTTGCGCGGATTGGCCTCGTCCGCGCCCGGCTTGCCGGCCTTGCCGCGGTCGGAGTTGTTGGTGAGCGCCACGTACACCTTGCCGGTGTGCGGGGACGGCTCGATGTCCTCGGGCCGGTCCATCTTGGTGGCGCCGACCTTGTCGCCCGCGAGGCGCGTGAAGACGTACACCTCCTCGGCGGTCATGCCCTCGACGTGGCTGACGGCCTTCCCGCCGGGCCCGGCGGTGGCGAGCGGGATCCACTTGCCGCCGCCGTCGAACTCGCCGTCCTCCGGGAGGGTCCCCTTCCCGTCGATCTCGCTCGCGGGGGAGTCACCGGTGAGCTTGGCGACGTACAGCGTGCCCTCGTCGAGGAGCGTGAGGTTGTGCTCGTGCGCGGCACGGGACTTGCCCTTGGCGACGCGCTTGCTGCTGACGAACTTGTAGAAGTAGTCGAACTTCTCGTCGTCGCCCATGTAGACCACCGGCCTGCCGTCGTGCGTGAGGCGCGGCTGCGCGGCCTCGTGCTTGAAGCGGCCGAGCGCGGTGCGCTTGCGCGGGGTCGAGTCCGGGTCGTACGGGTCGAGTTCGACGACCCAGCCGAAACGGTTCGCCTCGTTCGGCTCCTTGGCGAGGTCGAAACGGTCGTCGAACCGCTCCCACTTCCGCTCCGAGGCCTCACCCGCGACGCCGTACCGCTTCAGGCGGGCGGCGGCCGTCGGGTCGGTCACCTTCGCGGCGTTGGCGAAGTACTGGTTGAAGTTCTCCTCGCCGTGCAGCGTCGTGCCCCAGGGAGTGGTGCCGCCCGAGCAGTTGTTGAGCGTGCCGAGGACGGTGGTGCCGCGCGGATCGGCCTTCGTACGTACGAGGGGGCTGCCCGCGACCGGTCCCGCGAGGCGGAACCGGCTGGTGGCGGTGAGCCGCCGGTTGAGGTGGTGCCGGCTGACGGCGCGCAGGCCGCCGCCCTTGCGCTCGCCCTCGACCACGACGACGGACAGGCCGTGCGCCGCCCACGCGATCTCGACCTGCTCGCGGGTCGGGTTCTCGGGGTCGTACCCCTTGAACATCAGGATCTCGTCCGTGTACTCGTGGTTGGCCACGAGGACCTGGCGGCCGTGCTCGCCGCGGAGCGGGAGCAGGGAGAGGAAGTCGTTGTTGTAACCGAACTGGCCGGCCTGCGCCTTGGCGGTCTGCTGGTCCGCGTCGAAGGCGGGCGCGCCGCGCAGGATCGGCTCGCCCCAGCGGATGACGACGTTCTGCTCGTAGCCGGTGGGGACGGTGACGGCGTCGGTGGTGTTCGGAGCGACGGGCGCGAACCGCAGCCCACGCGCCCCCTTGCCCTTCCCACCCTTGATCCCGTCCGGGGTGGCCGCGGCGGCCTCGCTCGCGCCGGGGCCCGCTATGACCGCGCTGCCCGCCGCGGCGGCGACCGTCACGACGGCGGCGGCGCGCATCATCGAACGGCGGCTGAGCGCACCGGCGATGACGTCGCCGACGTACTCGTTGTCGCTGGTGTTGGGCACCTCGTTGAAGCAGGCGTCACCGCAGCGGAAGCGGCAGGTCAGGGCGGAACGGCCGCCGCTCCCCTGATGCGAGGTGATGATCGGCAGCAGCTTGGGCACGGATCCTCCGTCGTCGTGGCGTGGCCTGGCGTGGCTTGGCGTGGCTTGATTCCGCCGTGAGGCTAGGTGTGGGTTCCGGCAGGGCGGCGGCGTCCGGGTGAACGGCGGGTGAATCCGTGGCACATGGGAGGAAGTTGACCCGGGAGCGGCCGGGGATGGCTCGGCCGGGTGATGGGCGGCGACCCTGCCCAAGATCACCCAGGGCGGCGGCTAACCTTACGTGTCCGCCCTGGCCAGGGATTTCGGGAATCAACTCACGCGAAGGGTTGCGCACATGGGCATTCTGGATCGCCTGCGGAACGCGTTCGGACGGTCACGCAAGGAGAGCGTTCCTGAGGCGCGGGAGCCTGAGCGTGCGGCTGCGCCTGAACCGGAGCGGGAGTCCTCGGCGCCGGGCGCCGTCTCACTCCCCTCCCCGTCCCCGGAGCCGACGCCGCCCTCCAAGGCCTCCGTCCCGTCCCCGAGCCCGGAGCCCTCGCCTTCGGCGGTGGACGATTTGGTCGCGGCCGCGTTCGACAACGTCTCGGTACCTGGGCCTGCGGCGCGGGAGCGGAAGCCTGAGCCCGATCCTGAGCCCGAGACTGCCCCGGAGACCGAGGCGGCGGAGCAGCCTGCGGCGCGGGAGCAGAAGCCCGAGCCCGAGCCCGAGCCGGAAGCCGCCCCGAAGGCCGAGGCGGCTGAGCCCGCCGTCCCGGAAGCCCCGGGTCAGGCTCCCGCCTCTCCCGCCGCCGACGAAGTTGTGCCCACCCGTCCCGCCCTGCGGGACGCCTGCCCACAACAGGAGCAGACCCCCGCCGCTGAGGCTGCCACCGCTGACGCCGAAGGCGAGGCCGCTGCCGCTGACGCCGCCGCCCCCGAAGGCGAGGCCGCCACTCCCGCTGCAGACGCCGCCGAAGGCGAGGCGCCCGCCACTGTGGGCAATCGTCCCGCTGGGCGGGACGGGTGGGCACAGCCCGAAGGCGCCGGGGCCGATGAAGCGACGGCAAGCACCACCCCCTCGGCGGAGCCGGAACCCACGGCGGAGCCCGAGGCCCCTGCGGCAGAGCCGGAAACCGCGGCGGAGCCGGAAAGCAAGGGCGGCGTCGGCGGGAAGCCCGCCGTCCCCGCGGCAAGGGTGAGGTCCAAAGCCCCGGGGCTGGCCACCGCGTACAAGGCCGCAGGCACCGCCCTGAAGAAGCACGGCCTGACAGGAACCCGAGCCCAGGTCTACCTGGTCCTCGACCGCTCCGGATCCATGCGCCCGTACTACAAGGACGGCTCCGCCCAGAGCCTCGCCGAGCAGGTGCTCGCCCTGGCCGCCCACACGGACCCCGCCGCCACCGTCCACGTCGTCTTCTTCTCCACGGACATCGACGGCACCGGCACCCTCACCCTCACCGACCACGAGGGCCGCGTCGACGAGCTGCACGCCGCCGCGGGCCACATGGGCCGCACCAGTTACCACCGGGCGATCGAAGAGGTCGTATCGCACTACGAGAAGTCGGCCCACGAGGGCCCCGCCCTCGTGATCTTCCAGACCGACGGCGCCCCGGACGCGAAGGGCCCGGCGACCCAGGCCCTGGCGGCGGCCGCCGCGCACCCCCTCTTCTTCCAGTTCGTGGCCTTCGGCGAGCACGACGCGAAGGGCTTTGACTACCTCCGGAAGCTGAAGGCGGAGAACGCGGCGTTCTTCCACGCGGGCCCCGCCCCGCGCGAACTCACGGACAAGGAGCTGTACGAGGGCCTGCTGGCGTCCTGGCGCCCGTAACCCCGAGACGGTACGCACGCGGCCCCGAGGGGTGGCCCCGGAACCCCCGGGTCCACCCCCCGATATCAGTGTGAGTCGATCTTCATCCGGCCGTTAGGATTTCGACCATGGCGGCCACTGGATCCGAGAAGCAGGGAGCGGACGAGAACGCGAAGGCGTTCTACGTCTCGACCCCCATCTACTACGTAAACGACGCTCCTCACCTGGGCCACGCCTACACGACCGTCGCAGGCGACGTGCTCACGCGCTGGCACCGTCAGCGCGGCGAGAAGGTGTGGTTCCTCACCGGCACGGACGAGCACGGTCAGAAGATCATGCGCACGGCCGAGGCGAACGACGTCACCCCCCAGGAGTGGTGCGACAAGCTCGTCACCGAGGCCTGGAAGCCCCTCTGGGAGCACCTGAACATCGCGAACGACGACTTCATCCGTACGACGGAGAAGCGTCACACGGACCGCGTGCAGGAGTTCGTCCAGGATCTCTACGACAAGGGCGAGATCTACAAGGGCGGGTACGAGGGCCCGTACTGCGTGGGCTGTGAGGAGTACAAGCTCCCCGGCGACCTCGTCGAGGCGGAGGACGGGACCAAGCTCTGCCCCGTCCACAAGAAGCCGGTGGAGATCCTCAAGGAGGAGAACTACTTCTTCAAGCTGAGCGAGTACGGCCCGAAGCTGCTGGAGTTCTACGAGGCCAACCCGGGCTTCATCCAGCCGGAGTCCGCGCGCAACGAGGTCGTGAACTTCGTGAAGCAGGGGCTCCAGGACCTGTCGATCTCGCGCTCGACCTTCGACTGGGGCGTGCCGGTCCCGTGGGACGACAAGCACGTCATCTACGTGTGGGTCGACGCGCTGCTGAACTACGCGACGGCGGTCGGGTACGGCTCCAACCAGGAGAAGTTCGACGAGACCTTCCCCGCCGACGTCCACCTGGTCGGCAAGGACATCCTCCGCTTCCACGCGGTGATCTGGCCCGCGATGCTGATGGCACAGGGCCTCCCGCTCCCCGGCAGGGTCGTCGCGAACGGCTGGCTGATGGTCGGCGGCGAGAAGATGTCGAAGTCGAACCTGACCGGCATCAAGCCGCAGGACCTGACCGGCCACTTCGGTGTGGACGCGTACCGCTGGTACTTCCTGCGCGCGATCACCTTCGGCAGCGACGGCTCCTTCTCGTGGGAGGACTTCACCGCCCGCTACACCTCCGAGCTGGCCAACGACTACGGCAACCTCGCCTCCCGCGTGGCCGCCATGGTCGGCAAGTACTTCGGCGGCACGCTTCCGGCCGGTGACGCGTCCGGCGACGCCGAGAAGGCCGTGCGGGAGGGCCTCGCGAAGGCCGTCGCCGAGGCCGACCGGCTGATCGGCGACGAGCAGGACTTCCAGGGCGGCATCCTGGCGATCTTCGACTTCGTCAAGCAGGTCAACGGCTACATCACGGAGCAGGAGCCGTGGAAGGTCGCCAAGGACGATTCGGACGAGGGCCGGGCGCGTCTCGCGACGATCCTCTACACCTCCGCCGAGTCACTGCGCGCGATGGCCGTCCTGCTCAACTCCGTCATGCCGGAGACGTCCCAGAAGCTGTGGGACTCCCTCGGCGCGGAGACCTCCCTCGGCGCGCTGGCCGACCAGCGCGTGCAGGACGCGGGCACGTGGGGCCGGCTTCCCGCGGGTACGACGGTGACGAAGGGCGCGGTGCTGTTCCCGCGCCTGGAGGAGAAGCCGGACGCGTAGCGTTCGCGTAGCGGTACGGGCTTCACGCATCGCATAAAAGTCCCGGCGGAACCCCTTACTTGACGGGGCGCCGCCGGGACTTCTACGTATCGGTTCTCCGATCGGTGGGCCGGAGGAGGCCAGGGTGCGCAGAAGAGGCACGCGGTTGCTCGCGGGCGCCATGACCGTGACCTGCATGGTGCTCATCGGCCCCAGCGCGCCGGGCGACGTCTTCCTCAGCAGGTCGCTGCCCGCGGAGGCCGCCGAGGACATCGTGCCGAACCGGGTCATGACGTGGAACATCTGCAACCCCTGCGGCGCGGGCAACGCCGGCCGGGCGGCGGAGATCGCCAGGTACGCGCCCCAGGTCGTCGGCCTGCAAGAAGCCTGCGTACGGGACGTCGAGAAGATCCGCGACTATCTGAAGGGCCTGCACGGGCTGGACTACCACGTCGAGTACGGGACGGTCCTGCGCAACCGGGGTCGCTGCGGAGGATGGCCCTGGCGGCCGGGCGCGTTCGGCCAGGCGATCCTCTCGGCGGCACCGATGACGGACCGCGTGAACGTGGAGTACCCCGATGGCGGATCCGAGGACCGTGGCTACCTGGCCGTGACCACCGCGGTGGGCGGCAGGCCCACCCGCGTCTTCAACACCCACCTCGCCCAGCGGCGGCAGGAAGCGGTCCGGGCCGAGCAGACCGGCGTACTCGCCAAGGCGGTCGCCCGGCACGACCGGGCGATCGTTCTCGGCGACTTCAACGCCGTACCGCACACCCCCGAACTCACCGGCATGTGGTCACTGGCCGCGGACGCGGACCCCCACTGCCGCCCCTCGCCCACCGGCACCGGCCCCACGGGGAGCGGCGTCACCGGAACCGGCGTCTGCGAGACGACCACCGACTGGCACGCCAAGTTCGACTACGTCTTCCTGCGCGACTTCGTCCCGCTCAAGCACGGCGTGCGTCCCAGCCCGTACTCGGACCACCACCTGCTGCACACCGACCTGGCCCCCGCCCCTACACCCCGTACGTCCCGACGAGCCTCGCCAACTGCCGTCCGGCCGCCCGCAGGGGCTCCTCGCTCCGGCTGACCTGCGCGGTCACCTCCGCGCCCTCCAACGTACTGATCACGGTCGTCGCCAGCTCCCGCGCGTCCTCGGGGGCGATCCCCGCCGCGGCGAGCCGCTCCTCGACGATCCGCTCCCAGCCGCGCAGCGCCTTTGCGCAGACCCGCTGGATCTCGGAGTCCGTGCCGAGGGTCTCCAGGGCCGCGGCCGTGACCGGACAGCCGTCGACCCAGCCCGACTCCCGCAGCGCGACGGCGAGTTCGGCCGCGCACCGCTCGACGGACGCACCCGGACCACCCTCACCGGCCAGCCCTTCCCGCAGCAGGTCCGCGAACTCCTCGGCGCTGTACGCGAGGGCGGCCACGGCGACGGCTTCCTTGCCGCCGGGGAAGAAGTGGTAGACGGAGCCGAGCGTGGCGTCCGCCTCCTTGGCGATCTGCTTGATGCCCGTACCCACGTATCCCTGCCGCTGGATGAGGCGAGCGGCGACGACGACGATCCGCTCCCGAGTACCAGGAGTCGCACTCTTCCCCCCACTGCTCTTCCCCGCACTGCTCTTCTCTGCGCCGCTCTTGTCTGCACTGCTCTGGGTCATGACCCCACCCTACCCACTCCTAAGTAGAGCGTTCGTTCTAGAGCTGTGCTATGTTTTCCCCACCCTAAATAGAGCGCTCGTTCTAGTCACGAGAAACGTCACTTGGAGCTGAAGAACATGCCGCAGTCGTCACGTTCCGTCACCGTCATCGGCCTGGGCCCGATGGGCCAGGCCATGGCCGCCGCCTACCTCGGCCGGGGCTACCGCGTCACCCTCTGGAACCGCACACCCTCCCGCGCCGACGCGTTGGTGCGGGCCGGCGCGACACTGGCCGCGAGCCCCCAGCAGGCCCTGGCCGCATCCGACGTGACGGTCCTCAGCCTCACGGACCTCGACGCGATGTACGCGATCCTCGAACCCGCCAAGGCGGCGCTCGCGGGCCGCACCCTGGTGAACCTCAGCTCGGACACCCCGGAGAAGGCGCGGGCGGGCGCCCGCTGGGTGACGGAACTCGGCGGGACGCACCTCACCGGCGGCGTGCTGTGCCCGCCGCCCCTGATCGGCACGGCCGAGGTGTCGGCGTTCTACAGCGGCCCGCGCGAGGCGTACGACACCCATCGCGACGCCCTCGAAGTGATCACCGGCAAGACCGACTACCGGGGCGAGGACCCGGGCCTGGCCGCGCTGATGTACCAGCTGAACATGGCTATTTTCTGGCCATCGATGATCGCCTACTGGCAGACCGTGGCCCTGGCCGGCGCCCACGGCCTCACCGCCACCGACATCGCCCCCTACGTCACGGAGAACTTCGCGGGCATGGGCCACTTCGTCGACTTCTACGCCTCCCGCATCGACGCGGGCAACCACGAGGGCGACGTGGACCGCACCGCGATGGGCCTGGCCAGCATGGACCACGTCGTCCACACGGCGGCGGACGCGGGCACGGACACGGCGTTCCCGGAGGCGGTGCGGGACATCTTCCGCCGCGTGGTCGAGGCGGGCCACGGCTCGGACAGCTTCAGCAGGGCGGTCGAACTCCTGAAGAAGCGGTGACGCCACCCTCGAAAGGGTGATCGCAGTCAACTCATCGGATTTCCGCACCCGTCCCCGCTCAGCTTCCCCCCCCCATGGTCACCTCACACCACGAGGCCTCCCACGTCGGCCTGGGGGCAACGGCGTAGCAAGCCCCCCGCGCCGACGGTGTACGCACGATGCGTACACCGTGCGCTACGATGGCGGGACGAACCCGTGGACGTACGAGGAGGCCCCTGTGCCCGCTGAGCAGAAGTCCGAGATCGCCTCGGTGTGGACCCGGCCGCGCCGGCAGCGCGAGCAGCTGAGCCGGGAGCAGATCGTGGGCGAGGCCGTGCGGCTGCTCGACGCCGACGGGCTCGAAGCGCTCAGCATGCGCAAGCTCGGCACCCGTCTCGACGCGGGCGCCACCTCCCTCTACCGCCACGTCGCCAACAAGGACGAGCTGATCGAGCTGGTCGTCGACGAGGTCTACGGCGAGCTGGCGGTGCCCGCCGCCACCGGCCCCGCCGACTGGCGCGACGCGGCCGCCCGCAGCGCCTACAGCCTTCGCGCGATGATCCTGCGCCACCCCTGGGTCGCCTCCGTGCTCGGCCAGGTCGGCCTCATCCACCTCGGGCCGAACGTGACGAGGATGTCGGAGCGGATGGCCGCCGTGTACGGGGCGGCCGGCTTCCCCGCCGAGGAGACCGAGCAGGCGCTGAGCACCGTCATCTCGTACGTCATCGGCATGGCCACCAGCGAAGCCGCCTATCTGTCGCTGATCGCCCGCAGCGGCAGGACCGAACGCGAGTTCGCCGCGAGCCTCCGGGGCTCGGAGCAGGGGAGCGGGGAGCGGGAGCCGGGGGACGAAGACCCGGCCAGGGCCCGTGAGGAGACCTTCGACTACGGCCTCCAGCGCGTCCTCGACGGACTCGGCGTGCGGCTCACGGCGATCTGAGCGCCGCCTCGCGGCCAACTCGGCGCGGTCCAGGGCGAACTGAGTACGGCTCACCGTGCGCTGAGCGCTTGCTCACGGTGAGCTAAGTCATGCGCGGTCATGGCTTAATTTGACGCCGCCTTCACACTCGCCTACGTAAGCTTCACTACATGGCCACGACTCCCTCCCCCGACCGGCGGCGCACCGCCGACGAGGTCAACGAGGAGATCCGTGCGCTGTGGCTGGGCGCCGGCGGACGCCTGAGGCCCGACGAGCGACGGGTGTACGAACAACTCGTCACCGAATGGGCCGAAGCGGAAGCCAACTCCTCCCCCACACACGCCGCGTGATCTGAAAACTCCTCAGCAGAAGCGCCCCATCAGGGGCGGCCCCGTCAGGGGCGCGGGGAACTGCGCGACCAGCCACACCGCACCGGCACTCGAAGACGAACCAGCAGAAGTAGACGCACAAGAAAAGGCCCCGGAACCAATCAGGTTCCGGGGCCTTAAAACAACCGCTACTGCGCCGCAGGCTTCGGCGCCGCAGGCTTCCGCAGCGAGATGTTCAGCTCCCGCAGACGCGACTCGTCCAGCTCGGTCGGCGCCCCCATCATCAAGTCCTGCGCGTTGCCGTTGAGCGGGAAGGCGATCGTCTCGCGGATGTTCGGCTCGTCGGCCAGGAGCATCACGATGCGGTCGACGCCCGGCGCGATGCCACCGTGCGGCGGGGCGCCGAGGCGGAACGCGCGCAGCATGCCGGCGAACTCGTGCTCCACGGTCTCCGCGTCGTAACCCGCGATCTCGAAGGCCTTCAGCATGACCTCGGGCTCGTGGTTCCGGATGGCGCCGGAGGACAGCTCGATGCCGTTGCAGACGATGTCGTACTGCCAGGCGAGGATATCGAGCGGGTCCTTCTCCTCCAGGTCCTTCATGCCGCCCTGCGGCATCGAGAAGGGGTTGTGGGAGAAGTCGATCTTGCCCGTCTCCTCGTCCCTCTCGTACATCGGGAAGTCGACGATCCAGCAGAACCGGAAGACGCCGTCCTCAAAGTGCCCGGCACGCTTCGCGGCCTCCACGCGCACCGCCGACATGATCTTCGAGACCTCGTCGAACTCGCCCGCGCCGAAGAACACCGCGTGACCGGCCTCAAGGCCGAGGCGCTTGGTCAGCTCCGCCACGTTCGCCTCGGTCAGGAACTTGGCGATCGGGCCCGTCAGCGAACCGTCCTCGGCGACACGCACCCAGGCCAGGCCCTTGGCGCCCTGCTCGACGGCGTAGTCACCGAGGCCGTCGAAGAACTTGCGGGACTGCGAGGCCGTGTCCGGCACCGGCAGCGCGCGCACGTGCTTGCCCGCGAAGGCCTTGAAGTCGGAGCCCTCGAAGATGTCCGTGATGTCGTGCAGTTCGAGCTTGGCGCGCAGGTCCGGCTTGTCGTTGCCGTACTTCAGCATCGACTCGCGGAACGGGATGCGCGGGAAGGGAGACGTCACCTCGCGGCCGTTTCCGAACTCCGTGAACAGCTCCGTCATCAGCTTCTCGATGGGCTGGAAGACGTCTTCCTGCTCCACGAAGCTCATCTCGACGTCGAGCTGGTAGAACTCGCCGGGCGAGCGGTCCGCGCGCGCGTCCTCGTCGCGGAAGCACGGCGCGATCTGGAAGTAGCGGTCGAAGCCCGAGATCATCAGCAGCTGCTTGAACTGCTGCGGGGCCTGCGGCAGGGCGTAGAACTTGCCCGGGTTCAGGCGGGAGGGGACGACGAAGTCACGGGCGCCCTCGGGGGAGGTCGCGGTGAGGATCGGCGTCGCCATCTCGTTGAAGCCGAGGGCCACCATCTTGGAGCGGATCGAGGCGATCACGGCCGAGCGCAGCATGATGTTGCGGTGCATGCGCTCGCGGCGCAGGTCCAGGAAGCGGTACTCCAGGCGCCGCTCCTCGTTCACCCCGTCCTCGGCGTTGATCGTGAAGGGCAGCGGGCCCGCCGCGCCGAGCACCTCGACCTCGGCGGCCTCGATCTCGATCTCGCCGGTCGGCAGCTCCGGGTTCACGTTCTCCGCGCCGCGCGAGACGACCTTGCCGTCGACGCGCACGACCGTCTCCTTGGAGAGCTTGTCGAGCGTCTCGGCGGCGGGCGTGCCCGGGCGGGCCACCAGCTGCGTGATGCCGTAGTGATCGCGGAGATCGATGAAGAGAATGCCGCCCAGGTCTCGGCGATTGTGCAGCCAGCCGCTCAGCCGGACGTCGGTGCCGACGTCAGAGGCGCGGAGCTCGCCGCAGGTGTGGGACCTGTACCGATGCATCGTCGTTCATCCAGTCTTCGCGAATAGGGGAGAGAGCAGACCCTCCAAGGCTACCGTCCGGGCGAAGATCGCTTTCCGGATATCCGCCGCGGCCACCCCGTTCAGAGGCCCGTGGCGCCGGGGCTCGGTGGCGGCGGGCCCGTACATCTTCCTAAAGTGGGTCAATGCGCACCGACGATCCCCCCTCGCAGGTGGGGAACGATCCCCTCTCGAAGGTGGGGGACGAGTCCCTGCCTCCCGTAGGGGATGTCCTGGCCGCCATCGCGACGGGCCTGTGGCGGTGGGACAACGCGTCCGGGACCGTCACGCTCGACGCCGAGGCGGCCCGGCTCCTCGGTCTGCCCGCGCGCGCCCAGACCCTCACGGAGGCGGCCGTGCGCTCCCGCTTCCACCCGGTCGACTGGAACGAGATCTACGGAACCGTCCAGCTCGCCGTCGCCGAGGGCACCCTCGCCGAGGCCCGGCTGCGGATCATGGACGACACGGGGCGCCGGGTGCTGCGTACCGTACGCAGCCGCTCCAAGCCCGTGCTGCACGACGCGACCGAGGCGTACGAGCTGATCGGCACCCTGCAAGAGGTGTCCGAGCCCACGCCGGGCACCGCCGCCCGCACCCCCGTCACGGGCGACTGGCGGCGCTCCCGCGAGGCGTTCCTGCTGGACGCCGGGCGGGCGCTGGCCGAGGCTCGGTCGACGGAAGAGGTGCTGCGGGTCGCCGCGGGGCTCTCCATGCCGGGGTTCTCGCCGGACGGGCTCGCCGTCTTCGGCGTGGCGGGCGACCGGCTCTCGATCATCGGGCACCACGGCCACCAGCCGGGCGACGACGGCCCCTTCTCCGCGATGCCGCTGGACACCGACTACCCGGCCGCCGAGGTGGTGCGCACCGGCCGCGCCGTCTACCTCTCCTCCCCGGAGGACTACCGCCGCCGCTATCCGGCGGCCTGGCCGCTGGCGCGGCGCTTCGAGCGGCAGTCGTGGGCGTTCCTGCCGCTGACCGTCGCGGGCCGCACGATGGGCGCCTGGATGGCCGCGTTCACCTACCCGGTGTCCTTCACCCCCGACGAGCGTTCCGTCCTGACGACGGTCGCCCGGATGCTGGCGCAGGCCCTCTCGCGGGCCGGGGTCGCGGAATCCGAGCGGGAGCTGACCGAGGGCCTCCAGCGGTCGATGCTGCCGATGCTCGGACCGCGGATCCCGGGGATGAGCGTGGCGGCCCGCTATGTGCCGACCGGCGGCGGCCTCCAGGTCGGCGGCGACTGGTACGACATGATCCCGCTGCCCAACGGCCGCATCGCCTTCGTGATCGGCGACGTCCAGGGGCACGACGTGCGCGCGGCGGGCCTGATGGGTCAGCTGCGGATCGCCCTGCGCGCGTACGCCTCCGAGGGGCACCGCCCGGACGCGGTGCTGTCGCGGGCGACACGTTTCCTCGCGGGGATCACGGAGTCCATCACCTACGGTTCGAGCGGCAGCGGCGCCGACGAGTCCACGGTCTACGACCCGCGCTTCGCGACCTGCCTGTACGTCGAGGCCGACCCGGCGACCGGCGTACTGGAGCTGGCCCGCGCCGGCCACCCCGAACCCGCGATACGCACGAGTGACGGAACGGTTCTGCAACGGCCCACGGCGGGCGGTCTTCCGCTGGGCATCGACCCGGACGCGGACTATCCGACGACCCGCCTCGTCCTTGAGCCGGGCGAGACCATGCTGATCTGCACCGACGGCCTGATCGAGACCGGCGGCCACGACCTGGACAGCGGCTGGGCGCGGATCAGGTCGACCCTGGAGGGGTATCTGGGCGAGGACGAGGAGGACGGCCTCGAACTCCTCGCCGACCGGCTCGTGCAGACCGTGCACGGGCCCACCTCGCACTACACCACCGGCCCGCTCGCCGACCGCCGCGAGGACGACGTGGCGGTGCTGCTGCTGAGCAGGACGAGCCGCCCCGAGCAGCGCACGGACGCCCGCCGCACGGTCCTCACGGTCGCGCAGGCGGAGCCGGAGCGCGTCGCGGGAGCCCGCCGCCACCTGCGGGAGCTGCTGCACGACTGGGCGGACGACGACCAGGTCGACTCGGCGGTCCTGATGGTCTCGGAGATGCTCACCAACGTCCTCGTGCACACGGACGGGGACGCCCTGCTGGTCGCCGAGGTCACCGGCGAGCCGGGCGCGCGCCGGCTGCGTGCCGAGGTCGCGGACGGCAGCGACGACCTGCCGCACAAGCGCCAGCCGGGCGAACTGGCCTCCTCCGGGCGCGGCCTCGTCCTGATGGAGCTGCTCGCCGGGGCGTGGGGCGTGGATCCGCGCGGGGACGGCAAGAGCATCTGGTTCGAGCTTTATGAGGACGCGGGGGTCTTTGGCGGTGAGGCGGGGGAGTGAGTACCGGGGCAGCGGCGGGGGGCCGATAACGCGCGGGTTGTCGTTGGCTGGTCGCGCAGTTGCCCGCGCCCCTTCGGGGCGCTATTCGGGGCGCTGCTCGGGGCGCTACGCCGTGGCGGAGTAGCGGGAGCGCAGTTCCGCGACGATGCCGAAGGCCGCCGCCGTCAGCGGTACCGCGAGCAGCATGCCGATGATGCCCGCGACGGACGCGCCCGCCGTGATGGTCAGCATCACCACGGCCGGGTGCATCTGCACCGTCCGGCTCTGGATCACCGGCTGGAGGACGTGCCCCTCCAGGACCTGCACGGCGAGGACCACCCCGAGCGCCCACAGCGCGATGACGAAGCCGCGGTCCGCGAGGGCGACGAGGACGGCGATCGCGCCGGACAGGAACGCCCCCAGGTACGGGATGTAGGCGCCGACGAAGACGAGCGCGCCGAGGCCCACCGCCCCCGGCACATCGAGGATCAGCAGCCCGACGGTGATGCAGAGGGCGTCGATGAAGGCGATGATCGTCGTGCCCCGCATGAAGCCCTCGATGGCGCCGAAGGCCCGGTGCGCCATGGCCTCCACGACATCGGCGGAGTCCCCCGGCGCGAGCGAGCGCAGCGAGGCCATCGCCTTGCCGGAGTCCCGCAGGAAGAAGAAGACCAGCAGGAGTGCGAGTACGGCCATGGCGATGACCTCGCCGACGACGCTGAGCCCGCTGAGCACTCCCGAGGCCGCGGTCCCGCCGAACTTGCCGAGCAGCTCCTTGGCGTTCGACGCCAGGTCGTCGAGCGAGGTGCCGGCGGCCCCGAAGTACTTGGCGAGGTCGGTCGCCGCGGTCCTCAGGGAGGCGATGATCTGGTCGCCCGTGTCGATCAGGGCCTTGGCCACGATGTAGGTGACCCCGCCGACCACGGCGACGACCGCCGCGCAGGTCAGCCCGGCGGCCAGCGACCGCTGCACCCGCATCCTGAGCAGCCGCCTGTACAGCGGCCCGAGGAGCGCGGTCCCGAGGAGGGCGAGCAGGACCGGCGTCACGGCCGTCTGGAAGGTGACGCACAGCCAGACGCCGACGGCGGCCACACCCACGACGAGCAGCACCACCGCGCACCAGGCGGCGAGGCGCCGGACGGGTTCGGGGAGGAGGGTCAGCACCCTCCCACCCGAGCACGCCGCCCGGCGCCGCGCACGTTATGTACGGCTACATGCCGTGCACGGCCGGGACCGTGCCGAGCAACCCCTTCTGGAAGTCCTCGAAGGCCTGCCGCAGCTCGGCCTGACTGTTCATCACGAACGGGCCGTAGTGCGCCATCGGCTCACGGATCGGCCGCCCGCCGAGGAGTACGACCTCCAGGTCGGGGGCGTGCGCGTCCTGCCGTTCGTCCGCGCGGACGGTCAGCGAGGACCCGGCGCCGAAGACCGCGGTCTGCCCGCTGTGCACGGGGCGGCGCTCGGCACCGACCGTGCCGCGCCCGGAGAGGACGTACGCGAGTCCGTTGAAGTCCGCCTGCCAGGGCAGCGTCACCTCGGCGCCGGGCCGCACGGTCGCGTGGATCATCGTGATCGGCGTGTGCGTGATGCCCGGCCCCTCGTGGCCGTCCAGGTCACCGGCGATGACGCGGAGCAGCGCGCCGCCGTCGGGGGAGGCGAGCAGCTGGACCTGGCCGCCGCGGATGTCCTGGTAGCGGGGGTCCATCATCTTGTCCTTGGCGGGCAGGTTCACCCACAGCTGGAGGCCGTGGAAGAGGCCGCCGGACATGACGAGCTGCTCCGGCGGCGCCTCGATGTGCAGCAGCCCGGAGCCCGCCGTCATCCACTGGGTGTCGCCGTTGCGGATGGTGCCGCCACCGCCGTTGGAGTCCTGGTGGACGAAGGTGCCGTCGATCAGGTACGTGACCGTCTCGAAGCCGCGGTGCGGGTGCCACGGAGTGCCCTTCGGCTCGCCGGCCTCCCACTCCACCTCACCCATCTGATCCATCATGATGAACGGGTCGAGGTACTTGTAGTTGATCCCCGCGAAGGCCCGGCGCACCGGGAAGCCCTCGCCCTCGAAGCCGCTCGGCGCGGTGGTCACAGCGAGCACGGGGCGCGCCACGGCATCGGCCGGGGCCACCACTCGGGGCAGGGTCAGCGGGTTCTCGACGGTCACTGCGGGCATGGTCGGGACCTCCTTGTGCGCTCACTTTAGTTGAACGTAGAACTTTCTGCCACTTGAACGAACGAAACCCGGAGGACATTCCCTCCGGGTCTCTCCGGTGCTGCGCGCGTGGCTGGTTCTGTCCCGTGCTCTTCCGGTCCGGTCCCCGGTTACGGCCCGACCGGCTCCAGCTGGAGGTAATCGAGGTTCCAGTTCTGGAACGCGCCCGCGTCCAGGGAGACGCGTACGGTGTGGCGCCCGCGCGTGAGGCGGCGCGGGTCGCGGCTGTCCTGGAGCGCGAAGGCGTAGTGGGCCGTGGTGTTGGCGACGTGCACGGGCCTGCCGGGCGGGCCGCCGTCGTAGGCGATCCGATAGGTCCCCGCGGACGCGTACGGGGACGACGCCCGCGCCTTGAGCGTGTAGCTGCCGTCCTTCGGTACGTCCACTCCGTAGGTGATCCACTCCGAGCCGCGCATCCAGCACACCACCACCGCGCCGTCGTGGTCGCACACGTCGACGTGGTCGCCGCGCCGCCCCGGCCCGTCACCCCGGTTCCCCGCATCGGTGTCGTGGTAGGAGACGCCCGCGCCGCCGGGGGCGTAGTTCTCCGCCTGGACGCGTACCGCACCGGGCGGCACCGCGTCCGCGACACCCTTGGCCAGGTAGGACTCCAGCGCCTCGACGTTGTCGGTCTGGATGAGCGTCGCCTGGAAGCCGGCGATGAGCGCCGCCCACCCGCGGGCGGGGTCGATGAGGGAGGCCTCGTCGGTGAACTTGGCGGCGTAGTCGTTCCGCATGGTGTTGAACCACACCCGGCCCGTCGCCCGCAGCCCCCGGAGGAAGACGGGCTGGGCCACCTTGTCGCGCACGTCGTCGAAGACGACCTCGAAGGCGGGCGGCCGGTTCCTCCCGAACTCCTCGACGGATGCCGCGTTGGTGTCGTCCACCAGGTGCATGTACAGCGCGCCCCGGTGACGGTCGAGGAACGCCCGCACCTCGGGCACCGGAGCGGGAGACTTGAAGAGGCCGTTGCGCACGGTGCCGGTCTCCTCAAGCACCCGCCAGACGGCCTCGCGGTCCTTCCACGCCTGGTCGAGATTGACCAGACCGAGCGTGCGGGCGGTCTGTATGGCCTCGGCGAGCGTGGGGATCCGTTCGCCGGTGAGCGGCGCCTGGCGACCGCCCAGGCCCGCGCGAAGGCGCAGGCCGCGCAGCTGGGCGTGGGTGAGGTCGGCGACGCGGCCGGTGCCGTCCGTGGTGCGGTCCACGGTCGCGTCGTGCATCAGGACGGGCACCTTGTCCCTGGTCAGCCGGACGTCCACCTCAACGATCTCGGCCCCGTCCGCGAAGCCCGCGCGGATCGCGGCGAGACTGTTCTCGGGCGCCTTGCGCCACTGCCCCCGGTGGGCGGCGGTCATAACCCGGGCCGCCGGCCCACGGTCGAGGAAGTCGCGGTGGGCACGGTCGGCGGGACTTTCGGCTCGCTGCTCAGCGCCGGGCAAACGGGCGGGAGGCACATCCGCCACCCTCCCGCTCAGCTGCTCAGCGCCGGGCAAACGGCCCGGGTCGGGAGGCACACCCGCCACCCGCCCACCCAGCTGCTCAGCGCGGGGCAACCGGGTGGGTGGGTGGGAGACATCCGCCGCGAAGCGGCGGGCCAGGGCGGGGTCGGCCGGGACTCCGGGGGCCGCAGGCGCGGGGGCCACAGGCGCGGGGGCCGCAGGCGCAGGAGCCGCAGGCGCAGGAGCCGCAGGCGCAGGAGGCGGGGGAGGCCCCGCCCACGTAACCGGCACAGCGCAGAGCATCGTCACGCATAGGAGGACACCGACCGCGACGGGCCGCCAGGAGATCAGGGACGCGGGCATAGCCGGAGACATCCCGCGTCCGCCGCCGCCCCGAACGCGCCCCGCTCCCCGTTCACCTGACGGGGCGGCACCTGCCGTACCCCGTCCGGCCCCCGAAGGTCAGCCGGCCGGGCGCGCCGCACTCACCCGTACATGCGCCGCATCGCGAAGTCGACCATCTGCTCCACGGCCTTCGCGTCGAAGACCATCCGGTGCTCGCCCTCCATGTCCAGGACGAAGCCGTATCCCGTCGGCAGGAGATCGATGACCTCCGCGCCGGTGATCACGAAGTACTTCGAGTCCTTGCCCGCGTACCGCCGCAGCTCCTTGAGGGAGGTGAACATCGGGATGACGGGCTGCTGGGTGTTGTGCAGCGCGAGGAAGCCGGGGTTGTCGCCGCGGGGGCAGTAGACCTTCGAGGCCGCGAAGATCTGCTGGAAGTCCTCGGCGGACATCGATCCGGTCGTGAAGGCCCGCACCGCGTCCGCCAGGGACGGGGGCGAGGGCTCGGGGTAGAGCGGAGGCTGCTGGCCGTACCCACCGCCGGGCATGCCCGACATCTGCTGCGGCGGTGGCTGCGCCCCCGGCGGTGCGTACTGCTGCTGAGCGCCGGGGTTCTGGTCATAGCCGTACATGGGTGGAAGCCTACTGAGTCACAGATGGGCGGCTAGGGGTTGCATCTTATTACCGACGGGTAGCATCATCGTAGCTACTTGCTGGTATTCCATCCCTTTCCTGCTTACGGAGCCTTCGCCATGGGCCACTACAAGTCGAATCTCCGCGACATCGAGTTCAACCTCTTCGAGGTGCTCGGCCGCGACAAGCTGTACGGCACCGGCCCGTTCGCGGAGATGGACGTCGACACCGCCAAGAGCATCCTCGACGAGCTGCGCCGCCTCGCCGAGAACGAGCTGGCCGAGTCCTTCACGGACGCCGACCGCAACCCCCCGGTCTTCGACCCGGAGACCAACACCGCGCCCGTCCCGGCGTCCTTCAAGAAGAGCTACCAGGCCTTCATGGACTCCGAGTACTGGCGCCTCGGCCTGCCCGAGGAGATCGGCGGCACGACCTCCCCGCGCTCCCTGATCTGGGCGTACGCGGAGCTGCTGCTCGGCGCCAACCCGGCCGTCTGGATGTACTCCTCGGGCCCGGCGTTCGCCGGCATCCTCTTCGAGGAGGGCAACGAGGCGCAGAAGAAGGTCGCGCAGATCGCCGTGGACAAGCAGTGGGGCTCCACGATGGTCCTCACCGAGCCGGACGCCGGTTCGGACGTCGGCGCCGGTCGCACGAAGGCGGTCCAGCAGGAGGACGGCTCCTGGCACATCGAGGGCGTGAAGCGCTTCATCACGTCCGGTGAGCACGACATGTCGGAGAACATCCTCCACTACGTCCTCGCCCGCCCCGAGGGTGCGGGTCCCGGCACCAAGGGCCTCTCCCTCTTCCTGGTCCCGAAGTACAACTTCGACTGGGAGACCGGCGAGCTGGGCGAGCGCAACGGCGTCTACGCCACGAACGTCGAGCACAAGATGGGCCTCAAGGCCTCCAACACGTGCGAGATGACCTTCGGCGACCAGCACCCCGCCAAGGGCTGGCTGATCGGCGACAAGCACGACGGCATCCGCCAGATGTTCATGATCATCGAGTTCGCGCGCATGATGGTCGGCACGAAGGCCATCGCCACGCTCTCGACGGGCTACCTGAACGCCCTGGAGTACGCCAAGGAGCGCGTCCAGGGTCCGGACCTCGCCCAGTTCATGGACAAGACGGCGCCGAAGGTGACGATCACCCACCACCCGGACGTGCGCCGCTCGCTCATGACGCAGAAGGCGTACGCCGAGGGCATGCGCGCGCTCGTGCTGCACACCGCGGCCGTCCAGGACGAGATCCAGGTCAAGGAGGCGGCGGGCGAGGACGCGTCGCAGCTGCACGCGCTCAACGACCTGCTCCTGCCGATCGTGAAGGGCTACGGCTCGGAGAAGTCGTACGAGCTGCTGGCGCAGTCGCTCCAGACGTTCGGCGGCTCGGGGTACCTCCAGGAGTACCCGATCGAGCAGTACATCCGTGACGCGAAGATCGACACCCTGTACGAGGGCACGACCGCGATCCAGGGCCAGGACTACTTCTTCCGGAAGATCGTCCGCAACCAGGGCGCGGCGCTGAACGGCCTCGCCGAGGAGATCAAGAAGTTCCTGGCGGTCGGCACGGGCGGCGAGACGCTGGCCGCCGCCCGCGAGGAGCTGGCCAAGGCCGCGGTTGAGCTGGAGGCCATCGTCGGCGTCATGCTGACGGACCTCGCGGCGACGGAGCAGGACGTGAAGTCCATCTACAAGGTGGGCCTCAACACGACGCGCCTCCTGATGGCCTCGGGCGACGTGGTCGTCGGCTACCTGCTGCTCCGTGGTGCCGCGGTCGCCGCCGAGAAGCTGGAGACGGCCTCGGCGAAGGACAAGCCGTTCTACGAGGGCAAGATCGCGGCGGCCAAGTTCTTCGCGACGACGGTCCTGCCGGGCGTAGCGGCCGAGCGGAAGCTCGCCGAGGGCGTGGAGCTGTCCATCATGGAACTGGACGAGGCGGCGTTCTGACCCCGCCCACCTCACGCACAACGCAGTGGCCCGCCCCCCTCGGGGGCGGGCCACCCGCGCATCTGCCACCCCGGGGGCCCCGCCCCCTTCCTCACCCGGCGACCGCGGGACCTGAGGCAGGCCCCAGGCCGAGCGGCTCACCCCGCAGCTGATGCGGGGCGTACGGGCGGGTGGGAGGTATCCGTCGCGAAGCGGCGGGACAGGGAACAGCCGCCCCCGCACCGGAAGAACCGCCCCGCAGAAAAGCAACCGCTCTGGCTAGGCTGGCAGCCATGCGCACACCCTCCGGCCCCTTCGACCGCGGCCACACCGAAGACCTCATGTCCTTCCTCGCGGCGAGCCCCTCGCCGTACCACGCCGTGGCGAGCGCCGCCGAGCGGCTGGAGAAGGCCGGCTTCCGGCAGGTCGAGGAGACCGACGCCTGGGACGGGACGACCGGCGGCAAGTACGTGCTGAGGGGCGGCGCCATCGTCGCCTGGTACGTCCCGGAGAGCGCCTCCCCGCACACCCCCTTCCGGATCGTCGGCGCCCACACCGACTCCCCCAACCTCCGCGTGAAGCCGCAGCCCGACGCCGGCGCCCACGGGTGGCGCCAGGTCGCGGTCGAGATCTACGGCGGCCCCCTGCTCAACTCCTGGCTCGACAGGGACCTCGGCCTCGCCGGCCGCCTCTCGCTGCGCGACGGCACCTCGCGGCTCGTGAACATCGACCGGCCGCTGCTGCGCGTGCCCCAACTGGCCATCCACATGGACCGGAACGTGCCCACCGACGGGCTCAAGCTCGACAAGCAGAAGCACATGCAGCCCATTTGGGGCCTGGGCGACGACGTCGACGAGGGCGACCTCATCCGCTTCCTGGAGGAGGAGACCGGCCTCGCCGAGGGAGAGGTCACCGGCTGGGACCTCATGACGTACTCCGTGGAGCCGCCCGCGTACCTGGGCCGCGACCGCGAGCTGGTCGCGGGCCCCCGCATGGACAACCTCCTGTCCGTGCACGCCGCGACGGCCGCCCTCACCGCCGTGGCGGCCGGGGACGACCTCCCCTACATCCCCGTACTCGCCGCCTTCGACCACGAGGAGAACGGCTCGCAGTCCGACACCGGCGCCGACGGCCCGCTGCTCGGCAGCGTCCTCGAACGGTCCGTGTTCGCGCGCGGCGGCTCGTACGAGGACCGGGCCCGCGCCTTCGCCGGCACCGTCTGCCTCTCCTCCGACACCGGCCACGCCGTGCACCCCAACTACGCGGAGCGGCACGACCCGACGCACCACCCCCGTGCCAACGGCGGCCCGATCCTCAAGGTCAACGTCAACAACCGCTACGCCACGGACGGCGCCGGACGCTCGGTCTTCGCCGCCGCGTGCGAGAAGGCGGGCGTGCCCTTCCAGTCGTTCGTCTCCAACAACGCGATGCCGTGCGGCACGACCATCGGCCCCATCACCGCGGCCCGGCACGGCATCAAGACGGTCGACATCGGCGTCGCGATCCTGTCCATGCACAGCGTGCGCGAGCTGTGCGGCGCGGACGACCCGTACCTGCTGGCCAACGCGCTCGTGGCGTTCCTGGAGGGCTGAGCGGCCGCATCCCGTGTGGTGGTGGCTGAGCCGGGTACACGGTGCTGCGCAGACACGACCACAGGGAGGCGGTCCATATGGGCCTGGGCGGATGCATCATCCTCATCGCCGTGGGCGCCATTCTCACGTTCGCGACCGACTGGAAGATGGAAGGCTTGAACGTCACCGTCGCCGGTCTCGTCATGATGGCGGTGGGTCTCATAGGTGTCGCCGCGTTCACCAGCATCGCGCGGCGCAGGCGGGCGGTGGTGCCACCGGCCGCGCAGACGACGGTCGTCGACCCCGACCAGGAGCGCAGGGGTTACTGACCCCCCGAGGGGTGACACGGTCGGGCCGCGTCCGGTCCGTGCCGGTTTCGGGGTAGTGATGGCGGCATGAAACTACTCGTACGCGACCGGCTGCTCGGCATCGGCGACGACTACTGGATCGAGGACGACCGGGGCCGCAAGGTCTTCTTCGTCGACGGCAAGGCGATGCGGCTGCGCGACACCTTCGAGCTGAAGGACATGCAGGGCAGGGTCCTCGTCGACATCCACGCCAAGATGCTCGCCCTGCGCGACACGATGGTCATCGAGCGGGAGGGACAGGCGCTCGCCACCGTCAAGCGCAAGCGCCTGTCCCTGCTGCGCAACCACTACCGCGTCGCGCTCGTCGACGGCACCGAGCTGGACGTCAGCGGCAAGATCCTCGACCGTGAGTTCGCCATCGAGTACGACGGTGAACTGCTCGCCGACATCTCGCGCCGCTGGTTCAGCGTGCGCGACGCGTACGGCCTGCACGTCGTGCGCGAGGACGCCGACCCGGCGCTGCTGCTCGCCGTCACGGTCTGCGTCATCCGCCTCGCCGAGAAGGAGCGGGAGGACCACGACTGAGTCCAGGGGCGAGGGCGCGGGGAGCCGCGCGACCAGCACCGGCCGCGACTCAGGCCCGCGGCGGCGGAGCCTGCCCCAGGAGGCGGTCCTTCAGCGCGGGAAACTGCTCGCGCGTCGCCGCCACCTTCGCGGGGTCGAGGTCGACGGTCAGGACCTCCTCGCCGTCACCCGCCTCCGCGAGAACCTCGCCCCACGGGTCGACGACGACACTGTGCCCGGCCTGCGGGACGCCCGCGTGCGTACCGCCGGTGCCGCACGCGAGGACGTACACCTGGTCCTCGACCGCCCGCGCCCGGGCGAGCAGCCGCCAGTGCTCACGCCGCCGTTCGGGCCACCCGGCGGGCACCACGAACATCTCGGCGCCCGCGTCGACGAGTCCCCGGAACAGCTCGGGGAAGCGCAGGTCGTAGCAGGTGGCGAGGCCGAGGGTGGTGGCCGGCGTCCGTACCGTCACGAGCTGCGAGCCCGCCGCCATCAGTACCGCCTCGCCCTTGTCGAAGCCGAAGCGGTGGATCTTCCGGTAGGCGGCGGCGAGTTCGCCTTCGGGGGAGAAGACGAGCGAGGTGTTGTAGAGCGCGCCGTCGGACGCGGCGCGCTCGGGGACCGATCCGGCGTGCAGCCACACGCCCGCGTCGCTCGCGGCCTTGGCCATCGCCTCGTACGTGGGCCCTTCGAGCGGCTCCGCCTCCTCGGCGAAGGACTCGTAGGCGAAGGCGCCCGTGGTCCACAGCTCGGGGAGGACGACCAGGTCCGAACCGTCCCGCGCGCTCACCTCACGTACCAGTGAAGCAACCCGCGACCGACGGGAATTGACCGGCTCGCCCTCGTCTACAGCGATCTGGATGAGGGAGGCGCGCACACTACCACCGTCCTGGCATTCGATCCGTCGGCACCGTCAAGTACAGCCTACGATCGTCACACGAAAGCACTGCCGGGGTGCCTGCGGGCAGCGTAACTTAACGTCTCAGACACCCACCGCCCGCGTACGACCGTCGAGGGGTCCCGTGAGTCTCCATCCCAGCCTGCAAACCTACGCCGATGCCTGGACCCACTCCGTGGAAGCGATATCCGAGCTGGTCACGCCGCTCGCCGAGGGTGAGTGGAACTGGGCGACGCCCTGCCCCGGGTGGTCCGTGCGCGACATCGTCTCCCACGTCATCGGCCTCGACTGCGAGATGCTGGGCGATCCGCGCCCGATCCACACGCTGCCCCGCGATCTGTACCACGTGAAGACCGAGAGCCAGCGGTACATGGAGATGCAGGTCGACGTGCGGCGCCACCACACCGCACCGGAGATGACCTCCGAGCTGGAGTACACGATCATCCGCCGCTCCCGGCAGCTGCGGAACGAGTCACGGGACCCGAGCACCAAGATCCGCGGCCCGCTCGGCTCCGAGCAGACCCTCGAACTGGCCATGCGGATGCGGGCGTTCGATGTGTGGGTGCACGAGCAGGACCTGCGTACGACGCTGCGGAAGCCCGGCAACCTCGACTCCGCCGGTGCCTACGTCGTCCGGGACCTCCTCCTGCAAGGCCTCGCGAAGGTCGTGGCCAAGGAGGCGGGCGCGCCGGCGAACTCGGCGGTCGTCTTCGACGTGAGCGGCCCCGTGGAGTTCCTGCGCACGGTGCGCGTGGACGCCGAGGGCAGGGGCACGGTGGACAACGCGCCCTCGCTGGGCCCGCTCGCCACGATCGCCCTCGACTGGGAGACGTACTTCAGGCTGGCCTGCGGCCGCGTGACGTACCCGGCCGTCGCCGACCGGATCAAGGCTGAGGGCGACCAGGACCTCGCGGAGGCGATCCTGCGCAACTTCGCGGTGACGCCGTAGCGGCGGGGCGGTTCAGGCAGGGACGTGGACAGCCTCGACCCGGGAGGCCACCAGCCGCTCCCGCTCCCGGCGGACCGCCCGGGACCCCAGCCGCAGAATCTGGCAGAGCCCCACCGCTTCGAGCACGAACACCGCCGAGAACGCCACGCGATAGTTCTGGCCGGTCGCGTCGAGGAGCAGGCCGATCGCGAGCAGCGTCGTCATGGAGGCGACGAAGCCGCCCATGTTGGTGATGCCGGAGGCCGTGCCCTGGCGCTCCGGCGGGTTGGCGGGCCGCGCGAAGTCGAAGCCGATCATCGAGGCGGGCCCGCAGGCGCCGAGCACGGCGCACAGGACGACCAGCAGCCACATCGGGGCGTGCTCCCCGGGGAAGGCGAGCGTGGCCGCCCAGGCCGCGGCCGTCGCCCCGATCGTGCCGAGCGCCAGCGGGAGGCGCGCGGCGTGGTGCCGGGCGACGAGCTGGCCGTAGACCAGGCCGACGACCATGTTGGACAGCACGACGAGCGTCAGCAGCTCACCCGCGGTCGCCCGGGACAGGCCCTGCGCCTCGACGAGGAACGGCAGGCCCCACAGCAGCAGGAACACCATCGCGGGGAACTGCGTGGTGAAGTGCACCCACATCCCGAGCCGGGTGCCGGGCTCCCGCCAGGACAGGGCGATCTGCTCGCGGACGAAGGCCACGCCGGCGCGGCCGGCCGGCTCCGGTTCATGGCCCTCCGGGTGGTCCTTCAGGAAGAGCGTCATCAGGACGAGGACGACGACACCGCACAGCGCGCTGCCCGCGAAGGCGGCGGTCCAGCCGACGGAGTGCAGCAGCCGGGCCAGGACGAGGGTGGAGACGAGGTTGCCCGCCATGCCGACGAGCCCCGCGAGCTGGGCGACGAGCGGGCCGCGCCGGGCCGGGAACCAGCGGGTGCCGAGCCGCAGCACGCTGATGAAGGTCAGCGCGTCCCCGCAGCCGAGCAGGGCGCGGGAGGCGAGCGCCATCGCGTACGAGGGTGAGAAGGCGAAGCCGAGCTGTCCGACCGTGAACAGCACGACGCCGATGGTCAGCACCTTCTTGGTGCCGAGCCGGTCGACCATCAGGCCGACGGGTATCTGCATCCCCGCGTACACGAGCAACTGGAGTATGGAGAAAGTCGAAAGGGCGGACGCGTTGACGTGAAACCGGTCGGCGGCGTCGAGCCCGGCGACACCGAGAGAGGTCCGGAAAATGACGGCGACGAAATAGACGGCGACCCCGATGGACCAGACGATCACGGCCTTCCTGCCGCCAATGGGGTCTCCCCCAGCTCCTTCAGAGCTTGGGGAAGGATCACCGGGAAGGGAAAAGGGGTCGGAAGGAGAACCCGGAAAGCCCGGAGAACCCGGAGAGCCTGGAGAACTCACCGCACCTCACCCCGGGCCAGGTTCTGGAACCACCCGACATGCCGGGTCACCACGGAGACCGCCACCTCGGCGTCGCCGCACCGCAACGCCGCGAGAATCTCCTCGTGCTCGGAGAGCGTCTTGGCGATCCGGTCGGGATGCGAATGCATCACCGCCACGCCCATCCTCAACTGCCGGTCCCGCAACTGGTCGTAGAGCCGCGAGAGAATCTCGTTCCCCCCGCTGCGCACGATCTCCGCGTGAAAGCAGCGGTCGGTGACCGCCGCCCCGGCGAGATCCCCCGCCGCGGCCTGCTCCCGCTGCCGGGAGAGCAGTCCCTCCAACCGCTCCACGAGCCCCGTCGGCGCCGGCACGGCCTTGCGCACCGCGTGCGTCTCGACGAGCAGCCGCGTCTCGACGACGTCCGTGATCTCCTGCGCGGAGACGGGCAGCACGAGCGCCCCCTTCTTGGGGTAGAGCCGCAGCAGCCCCTCCACCTCAAGCTTCAGCAGCGCCTCCCGTACGGGCGTGCGGGAGACCCCCACGGCCTCGGCCAGCTCACCCTCGGTGAGGAGCGTGCCGCCCTCGTAGCGGCGCTCCAGGACGGCCCGCTTCACATACGCGTAGACGCGCTCCGCGGCGGGGGGCTGCTTGATGGCGATGACTGACATGCGCACAGCATAGATACAACACGTATACGCGGGAATCCCCGGTCCACATGGCGGAAACTCGACGCTTTGAAGGCCGCACGGGTATTTCCCGGGTCATCCGGCACATCCATTCACGTCTCCCGCTCGTCTTACGTAAGAGCGGCCCCTCCATGTGGCCGCAATCCAGGGGCATTTGGAGCAGAGAACTTGAATACCGGCATTAAGGGCGTACGTCGCGTATCAGCCGTTACCATCACCGCGAGCGCGATACTGGCCGGCGGCGCCCTCACCACCCCGGCCCACGCGGCCGCACCGCCGAAGCCGTCCATCGCCGCCAAGGGCGGCTATGTGATGAACAACGGCACGGGCAAGAGCCTGTTCACCAAGTCCGCCGACACCCGCCGGTCCACAGGGTCCACGACGAAGATCATGACGGCGCGCGTGGTCCTCGGCCAGCGGAACCTCAACCTGGATTCCAAGGTCACGGTCCAGAAGGCGTACAGCGACTACATCGTCGCCAACAACTACGCCTCCTCCGCCCGCCTGATCGTCGGCGACAAGGTCACCGTCCGCCAGCTGCTGTACGGGCTGATGCTGCCCTCCGGCTGCGACGCCGCGTACGCACTCGCGGACAAGTTCGGCAAGGGCTCGACCCGTTCGGCCCGCGTGAAGAACTTCATCGGCCAGATGAACTCCACCGCCAGGTCCCTCGGCCTGACGAACACGCACTTCGACTCGTTCGACGGCATCGGGCACGGCCAGAACTACTCGACGCCGCGGGACCTGACGAAGCTCGCCAGCAACGCGATGAAGTACTCCACGTTCCGCACGGTCGTGAAGACGAAGGAGACCAAGCAGAAGGTCACCACGCGGTCCGGTGGCTACCGCTACATGCCGTGGAAGAACACCAACCCCCTCCTCGGCTCCTACCGCGGAGCGATCGGTGTGAAGACGGGCTCCGGCCCCGAGGCGAAGTTCTGCCTCGTCTTCGCCGCGACCCGTAACGGCAAGACGCTCGTCGGCACGGTCCTGACCTCCACCTCGGCGGCCAACCGCGCCGCGGACGCCAAGAAGATGCTGGACTACGGCTTCAAGGTCGCCTGACGCTCAGCAGCAGCCGTACGTACGTGCGTGCGTGCGTAGGTGAAGGAGGGGCCCGCCGCGTTGTCGCGGCGGGCCCCTCCTTCATGTCGTTCACCTACCTGCGGGCATTACGCCCAGGTCAGCAACCGCTTCGGCCGCTCCAGAATGGCCGCCACGTCGGCGAGCACCTTGGAGCCCAGCTCCCCGTCCACCAGGCGGTGGTCGAAGGAGAGCGCGAGCGTCGTCACCTGGCGCGGCTTGACCTTGCCCTTGTGGACCCACGGCTGAAGCTTGATCGATCCGACCGCGAGGATCGCGGACTCGCCGGGGTTCAGGATCGGCGTGCCCGTGTCGACGCCGAAGACGCCGACGTTCGTGATCGTGACCGTGCCGCCCTGCATGGCGCCGGGCGACGTCTTGCCCGCGCGGGCCGTGGTCACCAACTCGCCGAGTGCCTCGGCCAGTTCGGGCAGGGTCTTGGCGTGCGCGTCCTTGATGTTCGGCACGATCAGACCGCGCGGGGTGGCCGCGGCGATGCCGAGGTTCACATAGTGCTTCTGGACGATCTCCTGATTCGCCTCGTCCCAGGCGGCGTTGACCTCGGGATTCCGCTTGATCGCGACCAGCAGGGCCTTGGAGATGAGCAGCAGCGGATTGACCCGCAGCCCCTCGAAAGCCCTGTCCTGCTTCAACTCCTCGACCAGCTTCATCGTCCGCGTCACGTCGACCGTCACGAACTCGGTGACGTGCGGCGCGGTGAACGCCGAGCCGACCATCGCCTGCGCGGTCGCCTTCCGGACGCCCTTGACGGGGACGCGGGTCTCCCTGGCATCCGCGCCGGCCGCGGGAGCGGACGCGGCCACCGGAGCGGGTGCCTCCACCGCCTGAGGCGCCTGTGGCGCGGGCTCGGCGGCGGCCGGGGCCACCGCCGCGTGCACGTCCTCACGCGTGATGATCCCGTCGGGCCCGGACGGGGTGACCGTCGCGAGGTCCACGCCGAGGTCCTTGGCGAGCTTGCGGACGGGCGGCTTGGCGAGCGGCCGGACGCCGTGGCCGTTGAGCCCGCCCTGCCCCTGTGCCGCCGGCTCCGGCGCCGCGACAGGGGCGTCCACCGATTCGGCCCTCCGAGCCCGGCGCTTCGTCGAGGACTCGGCGACCCCGTACCCCACGAGCACGGGCTGGCGCCCCTGCGGCTCGGCGGGCTCGGGCTCGGTCACCGGCTCGGGCGCCGTCGAGGCACCAGCACCCGCCCCACCCGACACGTCCACCGAGATGATCACCTGGCCGACGTCGACCGTGGTGCCCTCGGGGAAGCGCAGCTCACTCACGACGCCGTTGAACGGAATGGGGAGTTCGACCGCGGCCTTGGCCGTCTCGACCTCGCACACGACCTGCCCGTCTGTGACGGTGTCACCGGGCGCCACGTACCACTTGAGGATCTCGGCCTCGGTGAGCCCTTCGCCCACGTCGGGCATCTTGAACTCGGCAAGAGCGGTGTCTGTCATCGTCGTCACGACCCTCTCCCTCAGTACGCCAGCGAGCGGTCGACGGCGTCGAGCACCCGGTCGAGGCCCGGCAGGTACTCCTCCTCTAGGCGCGCCGGCGGATACGGGGCGTGGTAGCCGCCGACCCTCAGCACCGGGGCCTCCAGGTGGTAGAAGCACCGCTCGGTGATGCGCGCGGCGATCTCCGCGCCCGTGCCCAGGAAGACCGGGGCCTCGTGCACGACGACGAGCCGCCGGGTCCTCTCCACCGAGGCCTGCACGGCGTCGAAGTCGATCGGCGACATGGAGCGCAGGTCCAGGACCTCCAGGGACTTGCCCTCCTCCTCGGCCGCCGCGGCCGCCTCCAGGCAGACCTTCACCATCGGGCCGTACGCCGCGAGCGTGAGGTCGCTGCCCTCGCGGGCGACGGTGGCCTTGTGCAGGGGCCCGGGGATCGACTCCTTGTCGACCTCGCCCTTGTCCCAGTACCGCCGCTTGGGCTCGAAGAAGATCACTGGGTCGTCGCTCTGGATGGCCTGCTGCATCATCCAGTAGGCATCCGCCGAGTTCGAGGGAGAGACCACCTTCAGGCCCGCCACGTGCGCGAACAGCGTCTCGGGCGACTCGCTGTGGTGCTCGACGGCGCCGATGCCACCGCCGTACGGAATGCGGATGACGACCGGCATCTTGATCTTGCCGAGCGCGCGGGCGTGCATCTTCGCCAGCTGCGTGACGATCTGGTCGTAGGCGGGGAAGACGAAGCCGTCGAACTGGATCTCCACCACCGGGCGGTACCCGCGCAGGGCGAGGCCGATGGCCGTGCCGACGATGCCGGACTCGGCGAGCGGGGTGTCGATGACCCGCTCCTCGCCGAAGTCCTTCTGGAGCCCGTCCGTCACCCGGAAGACGCCGCCGAGCTTGCCGACGTCCTCGCCCATGATGAGGACCTTGGGGTCGTTCTCCAGCGCCGTGCGCAGCGATTCGTTGATCGCCTTGGCGATGGGCAGTTTCTGGACAGTCATGGTTACTTGACCTCCCCGCCCGCGGGGGCGTCGGCGAACGACGCCTGGTACGCGGCGAACTGGGCGCGCTCCTCGTCCACGAGCGCGTGCCCGTCCGCGTAGACATTCTCGAAGATCGCCATCAGATCCGGATCCGGCATCGCCCGCACCACCTCTCGCACTCGCTTGCCCAACGCTTCGCTCTCGTCGTCGAGTTCCGCGAAAAATCCCTCATCCGCGTGGCCTTCGGACTCCAGGAACGCCCGCAGCCGCAGAATCGGGTCCTTGGCCTCCCACGCCACCCGCTCGTCGTCGTTGCGGTACTTGCTCGGGTCGTCGGACGTGGTGTGCGCGCCCATGCGGTAAGTGAACGCCTCGATCAGCGCCGGGCCCTCGCCCGTACGCGCCCGCTCCAGGGCCCACTTGGTGACGGCGAGCACGGCGAGCACGTCGTTGCCGTCGACCCGCACACCGGGGAAGCCGTAGCCCTGGGCGCGCTGGTAGAGCGGCACACGGGTCTGCTTCTCGGTCGGCTCGGAGATGGCCCACTGGTTGTTCTGGCAGAAGAACACGACGGGGGCGTTGTAGACCGCGGAGAAGGTGAACGATTCAGCGACGTCCCCCTGGCTGGAGGCACCGTCCCCGAAGTACGCGATCACGGCCGAGTCGGCGCCGTCCTTGGCCACGCCCATCGCGTAGCCGGTGGCGTGCAGGGTCTGCGAGCCGATGACGATCGTGTACAGGTGGAAGTTGTTGCTGTTCGGGTCCCAGCCGCCGTTGTTCACGCCGCGGAACATGCCGAGCAGGTTCGTCGGGTCGACCCCGCGGCACCAGGCGACGCCGTGCTCGCGGTACGTGGGGAACACGTAGTCGTCGTCGCGGGTGGCCCGGCCGGAACCGATCTGCGCGGCCTCCTGGCCGAGCAGCGAGGCCCACAGGCCCAGCTCGCCCTGGCGCTGGAGCGAGGTGGCCTCGGCGTCGAAGCGGCGGGTGAGGACCATGTCGCGGTACAGGCCGCGCAGCTCCTCGCTCGTGATGCCGGCGACGTACGCGTCGTACACGGCGTTCTTCGCGCTCTTGACCCGCTTGCCCTCGGGCGTCAGCAGCTGTACGAGCTCGGGCTCCGTGCTTTTCTGCGGAGCGGCCTTCTTGGCGCTTGCGGCGCGCTTGCCGCCGCCGGTACTGCTGCTGCGCGGTTTGCGCGCGGCGGTGCTCTCCACGGTCACGTGTGCTCCTCCGTCGGTCCGGCCCCCGGGGGTTACCGGTGAGGCCAGTGCGGCTCGCCTGATCCGTGCCCGCGCACGGGGTGGGTGCGTCTCGGCCGGGAACAGGCGTGACAGGTGCCCCGGCGAGCGCCCTGCACAATGCACGTTACCCAGTGCTCGCCAATTCTGTGAAACCCCATCTGACCTGCGAATTTACTCGGAAATCCAAGTACCTGATTGCTCGGATTTCCGAGTACATCGAGAAGTACACGAGAAAAGGGGGAACACTTCCTGGTCACAGCACTGATCACAGCCTGGCAGGGGGCCGGAACACCGGCACGTTATCCCGGCCACCCCGGCCACGGGAAGGGTTCCGCCCGGGCACCGGAAGAGATCGTGTGTGAGACTGGCTCCGTGCGCGAAGATGGAAAAATTACGGTATTTCTCCTCGACGACCACGAAGTGGTGCGGCGCGGAGTCCATGAGCTGCTCTCCGTCGAGTCCGACATCGAGGTGGTCGGCGAGGCCGGCACCGCCGCGGACGCCCTGGTCAGGATCCCGGCGACCCGGCCCGACGTGGCCGTGCTCGATGTGCGCCTGCCGGACGGCAGCGGGGTCGAGGTGTGCCGCGAGATCCGCTCGCAGAACGAGGACATCAAATGCCTGATGCTCACCTCGTTCGCCGATGACGAGGCCCTCTTCGACGCGATCATGGCCGGCGCCTCCGGTTATGTCCTCAAGGCCATCCGCGGCAATGAGCTGCTGACCGCCGTGCGCGACGTGGCTGCCGGGAAGTCCCTGCTCGACCCCGTCGCCACGGCCCGGGTCCTCGAACGGCTGCGCGACGGCAACAACACCAAGGGCGACGACCGCCTGGCCAACCTCACCGACCAGGAGCGGAAGATCCTCGACCTGATCGGCGAGGGCCTCACGAACCGCGTCATCGGCGAGCGGCTGCACCTCGCCGAGAAGACGATCAAGAACTACGTCTCCAGCCTCCTCTCCAAGCTGGGCATGGAGCGGCGCTCGCAGGCCGCCGCGTATGTGGCGCGCATGCAGGCCGAGAAGCAGCACTGAAGGGACTTTCGTCCCGTTTGATGGGGGCGGGCTCCTCTTTTGCGGCATCCCGCCTCTGGACGAGGGTGGGGGCATGTCCATCGACCCCACCGCCTCCGCCGATGAACAGCTCGCCTTCGAACTGCTCCGCCGTACGGACTACGGGCGGGTGGCGACCAGCATGCGCGCGCTGCCCTTCCTCGCGGCGGCCCGCCACATCGTCGTCGGCGGGCAGATCCTGCTGCGTCTGCACAGGGGATACGGCTACCACCACGCGTGCGTGGGCAGCGTCGTCGCGTACGGCGCGGACAACCTCGACGTGGCGACCGCGCGTCAGGGCGGCCAGTGGACCGTGCAGTGCATCGGCCTCTGCGAGGCGGTCGAGCCGTCCAACGCCGAGCTGGAACTCTTCGGTCCCGCGCCGCACTACGCGGACGGCGAGCTGTTCGACCCGGTCTATCTGCGGATCGAGCCGCAGGTGACCAAGGTCCACACCCTCACCGCGGCCCGCGACCGCGGCCTCCAGCACGCCCGCTGACGCACGCGGCAGGTTCACCCACCTGGCCCTGGGCGGCCGGGTCGCCCGGTCAGGCCCCCGGGTCGTCCCCGCCGCCGCCCGGGTCGCCGCCCTCGTCGGTCGGGTCCGTCGTCGGCGGCGGGTCGTCGGTCGGATCGTCCGTCGGGTCCGGCGTCGTCGGGTCGGTCGTCGGGTCCGTCGTCGGCGTGGTCGGGTTCCCCGTCGGCTGCGTGGGGCCCCCGGTCGGCTGCGTGGGCCCGGTCGGCTGGTTCGTCTGCGGGGGATAGCCCGTCTGGCCCCCGGTGTCGCTGCCCGGCTCCGTCGGCTCGTTCGTCTCGTCCTTGTCCGGGCTCTTGCTGGGCTTCTTCTCCTGCGACTGCTTCGTCGAAGGAGTCACGTCGGGCGTCTTGTCCTTGGTCTTGTCGCCCGCGGCGTTCAACGCGAAGGCGACGCCCACGACGATCGCGAGGACCGCGAGCACGGCGAAGACCCACATCTTGCCGCGGCCGCCCCTGCCCCCGCGCTGCCCGCCCTCGAAGCCACCGTCGTCGCCGCCCGGCGGACGCAGCATCGGGCCCGGGATCTGCGCGGTCCCGGAATCGGGGTGCCCCATCGCGGTCGTTCCCGCGACGCCCATCGCCGGGGTGTTGCCGCCCTCGTGCATCTCGACGGGCCCGGTGTTCCAGGTCCCCGTGTGGCTGCCCTGTTCGTGCAGCATCTGGAGCCCGTACTGGACGAGGCCGCGCATCTCCTCGGCGGTCTGGAACCGGTCGTCCGGGTCCTTGGCCAGGGAGCGCATGACGAGCCCGTCCAGCTCCGGCGGCGCCGCGTCCGAGACCTCGGAGGGCGGCACGGCCGTGTCCTGGACGTGCTGGTAGACCACGGAGAGCGGCGTCTCACCGGTGAACGGCGGCCGCAGCGCGAGCAGTTCGTAGAGCAGACAGCCGGTCGCGTACAGGTCGGAGCGATGGTCGACGGCCTTGCCGAGCGCCTGCTCGGGCGAGAGGTACTGGGGCGTGCCCATGACCATGCCGGTCTGCGTCATCGTCGACTGCGCGCCGTGCAGGGCGCGCGCGATGCCGAAGTCCATCACCTTCACCGCGCCGGTGTTGGTGATGATCACGTTCGCGGGCTTGATGTCACGGTGCACGATGCCGTGCTGGTGCGAGTACGCGAGCGCTTCGAGCACCCCGGAGACGATGATGAGCGCCTGCTCGGGACCCGGCGCCTCCGCGTTGAGCAGCAGATCGCGGATCGTACGGCCCTCGACGATCTCCATGACGATGTACGGGACGACGCTCGGCCCGACGACATCTTCACCGGAGTCGTACACCGCGACCACAGCGTGGTGGTTGAGGCCCGCGACGGACTGGGCCTCACGCGTGAAACGCGCCTTGGAGACCGGGTCCTCGGCGAGGTCGGAGCGCAGCAGCTTGACCGCCACCGTCCGCCCCAGGCGTACGTCCTCGGCGGCGAACACCTCGGCCATGCCGCCTCGGCCGAGCCGGTGGGTCAGCCGGTACCGGCCGTCTCCGACGAGCCCGCCATTGCCCCACAACTCGGGCGCGTCTGACATACCGCCGCCAGTCGCGTCGGGGTCGGACGGGCCCTGAGCGCGCTGCGTCTGTGCCATCAGTCCTCGCCGTCGTTTCTGGTCGTGGTACTTGGTGCTGGGTACGCCGCTGTACGGGTACTCCGACGGGCCACGCTACAGCCTTCACGCCACCTGCCGGTTCGAGGTGGACCGGACATAAAAGCGTTCCCGGGTCCTCACGCGCAAACTTGTAACGCTTCCGAGACGCTTCTTGCGCGTACGGTCACGGAACGGGCACCGAGCTTGACGCGTCATCGTCCTGGGGCAGACTTGGCCAGGAATAGCGGGTAATCGATCACCAGCCGCGGAGCCGTCCGGCCGCCGCGCCGATGGGGGACGCACGAGATGAGCAGCCAGGACGGCGCACAGGGGCGGTACGCGGGGCGTTCGCTGGCCGGCGGCCGCTACCAACTGCGCGATCTGCTCGGCGAGGGCGGCATGGCCTCGGTCCACCTGGCGTACGACGCCGTTCTCGACCGCCAGGTCGCGATCAAGACGCTCCACACCGAGCTGGGCCGCGAGCAGTCCTTCCGTGAGCGCTTCCGGCGCGAGGCGCAGTCGGTGGCGAAGCTCACGCACACGAACATCGTGTCGGTGTTCGACACCGGTGAGGACGAGCTGGACGGCACGACGATGCCGTACATCGTCATGGAGTACGTCGAGGGCAAGCCGCTCGGCTCCGTGCTCGACGCGTCCGTCACGCAGTTCGGAGCGATGCCGACCGACCAGGCGCTGAAGATCACCGCCGATGTGCTGGCGGCGCTGGAGATCAGCCACGAGATGGGCCTGGTCCACCGCGACATCAAGCCGGGCAACGTCATGATGACCAAGCGCAACGTCGTCAAGGTCATGGACTTCGGCATCGCCCGCGCCATGCAGTCCGGCGTCACGTCGATGACCCAGACCGGCATGGTCGTCGGCACCCCTCAGTACCTCTCCCCCGAGCAGGCCCTCGGCCGCGGCGTGGACGCGCGCTCCGACCTGTACTCGGTCGGCATCATGCTCTTCCAACTGGTCACCGGGCGGCTGCCGTTCGAGGCGGACTCGCCGCTGGCCATCGCGTACGCCCACGTCCAGGAGGAGCCGGTCGCTCCGTCCTCGATCAACCGTTCGCTGCCGCCCGCGGTCGACGCGATCGTCGCCCGCGCGCTGAAGAAGAACCCGAACGAGCGCTTCCCGACCGCCGAGGCGATGCGCGACGAGTGCCTGCGCGTCGCGCAGTCCTTCCAGGCGGCGGCCCCCAGCATCGTGCCGGGCGCGCAGACGGCGAGTGGCGCGGGCGTCGGCTCCGCGGTCTTCCCGCCGGTCGACTCCTCGCTCCCGCCGCAGTCCGGCGGCATCCAGACGCCGTACCAGCCGAGCGCCTACGGCCCGTCGACCCCGGCCGCGACGCCGGGCTACGGCTACCCCCAGCAGGGCTACGCGACCCCGGCGCCCACCAACGCGTACGCGCCGCAGCAGGGAGCGCACACCCCGCCCCCGTACAACCTCTCCCCGCAGCCCGCCACGACCGCGTCCGCGTCGGGCTCGGGCGGCGGCAAGCGGCGGAACATGCCGGTGATCGTCGGCTCGATCATCGTCGCGCTCATCGCCATCGGCGGCCTCATCACCGCGCTCACCCTCAACGGCGGCGACGGCAAGGAAGCCTCGGACGACAAGTCGAAGCAGCCGGTGGCGGGGTACAAGGGGCCCGAGCGCAACAACACGATCGAGAAGGAGAAGTGCAAGGAGCCCGATGTCGGCTACAACGACGAGACCAAGATCAAGCTCCCCGACTTCACCTTCAGGGACTGGAAGTCGGTCCTGACCTGCCTTCAGGCCGCCGGATGGAACTACGACAAGCGCCTGGTCGACGAGAACGCCTACGGCAAGGACACCGTGATGCGGCAGACCCCGAAGGAAGGCACGGAGGTCGACCCGAAGAACGTGGACATCCAGTTCGACATCTCGACGGGCAACCCGGCCTAGTTCTCTCTGCTCTCTGCTTCGTCACGACGAGGGTCTTTGCTTCTTCACGACGAGGGGCCCGGTACGCGCGATGCGTACCGGGCCCCTCGTCGTTCAACGGGCCTAGAGGTACGGGCCCCCCGTACGGCCCGCGAGGCCGCCCTCGTCGTCGTCCTCGCCGCCGCCCACGCCGGGCGGCAGCGCACGGCGCATCTGCTCCAGCTGGGCCCGCGCCGCCATCTGCTGCGCGAACAGTGTCGTCTGGATCCCGTGGAAGAGGCCCTCAAGCCAGCCGACCAGCTGGGCCTGCGCGATGCGCAGTTCGGCATCGCTCGGCGTCGCCTCCTCCGTGAAGGGCAGGGACAGCCGCTCCAGCTCCTCGACCAGCTCGGGGGCGAGGCCGTCCTCCAGCTCCTTGACCGAGCTGGCGTGGATCTCCTTGAGGCGTACCCGGCTCGCCTCGTCGAGAGGAGCCGCCCGCACCTCCTCGAGAAGCTGCTTGATCATGCTGCCGATGCGCATGACCTTGGCCGGCTGTTCGACCATCTCCGTCACCGGGACCTCGCGGGAATCGTCGTCTCCGCCACCACCGAGAGCCATTCCGTCCTGGCCCACGACCAGGACGTGAGGGTTCTCCGGTGACCGTTCGTTCCTCGGCATCTCCATGCCGCCATTCTCTCGCACCCGTACATCACACATCGTTGGTGCCCCCGTACGGCGGTGATCCACCCTCAACCACCGCGCCGCAGACGCAGACCGAGGAAGCCGAGACCGAGGCCGATGAGGACCAGGCCGCCGCCGAGGGGCAGGACGCGCAGGCCGGTCAGGACGGTTTCGGTGGGCGTCGGCTCGGTGGCCTCGGACGCGCCGTCGTGATGGGTCACGGGCGACGGGTCCGGTGGCGGCGGGGGGACGGCGGGAGGTGGCGTGGGCGGCGGTGGTGGCGGGTCGGGGAAGGGCGGGTCCTGGCGGCCCGGCCGCGCCCGGCCCTCGCCGGGGCGACTGCCGGCCCGGGGGGTCTCGTCGACGGTGGTGAGGGGCCCGCTGGGCGCGGATTCGGCCGCGTACGCCAGGAGACCGGGCACGACCGCCGCGAGGGCCGTGAGGAGGGCGGCCACGAGGGCCATGCGAAGAGTCACCCGTGAAACAGCCACCGCGCCGGCCACCTCCCGCCATCGGGACGCCCAAGATCAGACGGATCACTACGCCACCGACAAGCCTCACATGACGCAATAATTCCGGCACCTTGATCGCGCCCGAAGGGGAGCGCCCCGAAGGCGAGCGCCCCAAAGGGGCGCGGGGAACTGCGCGCTCAGCCACGTCCGACCCGCGGCCGCTCCGCATACCGCTGCTGCCACCGCCAACGCCACTGCTACCGCCACCGCTACCGCTACCGCGTAAGAAGCACCTTCCCGATGTGCCCGCTCTCCTCAAGCACCCGATGCGCCGCCGCCGCGTCCCTCATCGGCACCGTACGGTCGACGATCGGCCGCACGTGCCCCCCGCCGATCAGCGGCCAGACATGCTCCCGTACCGCCGCGACGATCGACGCCTTCTCGGCGGCGGGGCGCGCCCGCAGCGAGGTGGCGGTGACGGCGGCGCGCTTGTTGAGGAGCGTGGCGATGTTCAGCTCGCCCTTGACGCCGCCCTGCATGCCGATGATCGCGAGGCGGCCGTTGACCGCGAGGGACCGCACGTTCCGGTCCAGGTACTTCGCGCCCATGTTGTCGAGGATGACGTCCGCGCCGGCCCCGTCCGTGGCCCGCTCGATCTCCTCGACGAAGTCCTGCTCGCGGTAGTTGATGAGAACGTCCGCCCCCAACTCCCCGCAGAACTCCAGCTTCTCCTTGCTGCCCGCCGTGACGGCGACCTTCGCGCCGACCGCCTTGGCCAGCTGGATCGCCATGGTGCCGATGCCGCTCGAACCGCCGTGCGCGAGCAGCGTCTCGCCGGGACGCAGGTGGGCGATCATGAAGACGTTGGACCAGACGGTCGAGGTCACCTCGGGCAACGCGGCCGCCGTCACGAGATCGACGCCCTCGGGCACGGGCAACAGCTGCCCGGCGGGGACGACGACTTGCTCGGCGTATCCACCGCCCGAGAGCAGGGCGCACACCTCGTCGCCGACCGCCCAGCCGGAGACACCGGGGCCGAGCGCGGTGATGCGGCCCGCGCACTCCAGACCGGGGTACGGGGACGCGCCGGGCGGCGGGTTGTAGAAGCCCTGCCGCTGGAGGAGATCGGCGCGGTTCACGGCGCTGGCCACCACCTCGACCAGCACCTCGCCCTCGCCGGGCACGGGATCGGGCACCTCGGCCCACACGAGCGCTTCGGGGCCGCCGGGTTCGGGGATCGTGATCGCATACATGATTCCGAGGCTACTCCCGACCCCAACTGGGGCGCCCTGTAAGCCAGGGGCGCCCTGCGAGAGGCGCCCTCCACCGTGGCGGGACCGTTCGGACCGTCGGGCCGTTCGGGCCGTTCGGGCCGTTCGGGCCGTTCGGGCCGTTCAGTCCGTCGGCAGCGGCTTCGTGTCAGGCGCGATCACCGTCGCGGGCGAGGCCCGGACGATCGTGATCAGCCGGTCCGTCAACTGGAGCTTCCCGACGGCGGGGTCGTCGTACCCCAGCACCCGATGCCCTCGTACGACACTCACGACGAGGTCCTCCGTATCCCGGACGCCCTTCCCCACCTCGGCCTTTATGACCGGCCGCTCGACGAGGTCGAGCCCCGAGCCCTGCTGGATCAGGTCCTCCATGACCATGCCCGCGCTCGGGCTCAGCACGGAGAGCCCGAGGAGCCGCCCCGCCGCGCTGGCGCTGGTGATCACCGCGTCGGCGCCGGACTGCCGCAGCAGCGGCGCGTTCTCCTCCTCGCGCACCGCGGCGACGATCTTCGCCCCGCGGTTCAGCTGCCGCGCGGTGAGCGCGACGAGGACCGCCGTATCGTCGCGCTGCGTCGCGATGATGATCTGCCGGGCCCGCTGCACCTCCGCGCGGAGCAGTACGTCGCTGCGCGTCGCGTCGCCGACGACACCCGCGTAGCCCTCCGCCGTGGCCGCGTCGATGACCTTCGCGCTGGGATCGACCACCACGATCTGCTCCGGCTTCAGCCCGGTCGCGCAGACGGTCTGGATCGCCGAGCGGCCCTTCGTCCCGAAGCCGACGACGACAGTGTGTTCACGCAAGTTGGACCTCCAGCGGGACAGACGCCATTCCTCGCGCGTCCGTTCCGTGAGCACTTCGAGGGTCGTGCCGACCAGGATGATCAGAAAGAGCACGCGCAACGGCGTGATCAGGAGGATGTTGGTGAGCCGGGCGCTGTCGCTGTACGGGACGATGTCGCCGTAACCGGTGGTGGAGAGCGTCACCGTGGCGTAGTACGCGGCATCGAGGAAGTCGACGCGCTCGTCGGAGTTGTCGTGATAGCCGGCGCGATCGATCCAGACTATGAACGTCGTCAGGGCGAGCACCAGCAAGGCCATCACCAGACGCCGGGTGACCTGGCGCAGGGGCCGTTCAACCACCCGCTGGGGCAGCTTGATCCGGTGCGTCGTGTGGTGTTCTTCGGGGTGACGGGCGATGGCGTCGTGGCCGGGAAGTTTCACGTGAAACACTCCCCGCCGTCGTCGGCCGGGCCCCATGGCAGGTCGAGGATTTCCAGCTCCTGTCCCTTGTGCGCGCCGCCGGGCGGCACGACCGCGAGCCCGTCGGCCGCGGCGATGCCGCGCAGCATCGCCGGACCGTTGAAGCGCAGCGGCACGGCGTGCTCACCGCGCAGGGCGACGGGCACGAGGCGGGTGTCGTACGGATGCCCCTGCACGTCATCGCGTACAGGTGCGGTGTACGCGGTGTTTGCGGGGTGCTCGGTGCTTACGTGGTGCGGGGTGCTCGCGGGGTAGGCCGCGGTTGTCGCGGGGCCGCCCGGCTGCCCCGGCCCGCGTCCGTTGAGCGTACGCAGCAGGGGCTCGGCCAGCGTCAGCAGGCCGGAGATCGCGGCGAGCGGGTTGCCCGGCAGGCCGACGAGGTGCCGACCGGGACGGAGGCGGGCCAGCAGCATGGGGTGCCCGGGGCGTACGGCGACGCCGTCCACGAGCAGTTCGGCACCGATGCGGCGCAGCGTGGGGTGGACGTGGTCTACCGGGCCCGCGGCCGTACCGCCCGTCGTCACGACCAGGTCGGCTGTGGACGTCGTCAGGGCCTCGTGGAGCGCCTCCGGGTCGTCGCCCAGCCGCCGCACCCCGGTGACCTCGGCGCCCAGCGTGCGCAGCCAGGGCGGCAGCATCGGGCCGAGCGCGTCCCGGATGAGGCCGTCGCGGGGCAGCCCGTCGGTCAGCAACTCGTCGCCCAGTACGAGGACTTCGGCGCGCGGTCGGCGGACGGCGCTGAGCGTGTCGTATCCGGCGGCCGCGGCCAGGCCGAGCACGGCGGGTGTGATCCGGGCCCCGGACGGCAGGAGGTGGTCGCCGGAACGGCACTCCTGGCCGCGCGGGCGGATGTCCTGGCCCGGCACGACCTCGCGCAGGGCGTGCAGCCTGCCCTTGTCGTCGATGCGGCCGTGCTCACTGCGCAGGACCGCGGTGGCGTCCCGCGGGATACGGGCGCCCGTGGCGATGCGGACCGCCTCGCCGTCCCCCAGCGCCTCCGGGCGGTCGTGCCCGGCGAGGATCCCGTCGGCCCGTACGACCCAGGGGCCGGGGCCCGCGACGGCCCAGCCGTCCATCGCGGAGGTGTCGAACGACGGCAGATCGGTCAGGGCGGCGAGCGGCGCGGCCAAGGTCATGCCGAGCGCCTTGTCCAGCGGGACGGCCACGGGCTCGCCCCCGGCCCGGGGCACTGCCTGCGCGGCACGGGCGCGGGCGGCGGGCCAGGGGCTGACGTCGCGGTGCTTGGGCTCGCCGGGGGTGGGGGGCGTGGATTGTGCGGGCGGGGTGGCTTGCGCGTACGGGGCATCCTGCGGCGCGGGCGCGGGGGTGGGAGTCGGCGTGGTCGGTGGCGCCGAACGGGGGACGGCACCGTGGCCGTCCCTGCACTCGTTCACCAGCGCGAGAGCTTCATCGAACTCGGCGTCCGGCAGGGGCTGCCCGGTCATCCGGCATCCGAGGAGGAACCGGGGGAGGGCGGAGTGTGGGAGGTGTGGGAGGTGTGCGGGGTAGGGGCGGCGGCCTGCGACCGCGAGGGGGAGGTCTGCGGCTGCGAGGGCGAGGTCTGCGGCTTTGCAGGGGTGGTGGGGGCGGCCCCGGCCCCCGGCGTCGCACCCTGCTGGGCCTCCTCCTCCGCCCAGCGGGCGGCAAGCGCCGCGGCCCTGCGCGACGCGTCGGCGACGGCTTCGGCTCCGCCCGTCGCCCCCGCCCCGCCCCGCGCAGCGGCCTGCGCTGCCGCGTAGCCGACGAGGAAGGTGGTCAGCGGTGCCGCCGGCCTGGCCACACCGTGCGCGGCGTCGCGGGCGAGGTCGAGGAGCATGCCGGTATCGACGTCGAGTTCGATGCCCAGCTCGTCCTTGACTGCGGAAATCCATTCATCCAACACATGCCCATGCTCCCTGATCCGCGCCCGCGCGGTGGCGATGTCGTCCCAGGTGTCGCAGTCGAAGGCGGCGACGGGATCGGCTACCCGGGTCAGACCGAGCCGCGAAACGAGCCGCCGCAGTGGCAGCCCGCCGAGCCCGCCGCCTTCACCCGTGCCCGCGAGTTCCGCGATCCCCCGCCGCAGCGACGCACTGCGGTAGGCCGCGACGAGCGGCTGATCACGCCCTTCCGGGTCGGTGAGAACCGCCCCGTCCGCCCCGCTGTCCCGCAGAGCCTCCAGCAGGCGGCGTACGGTCCACTCCTCCAGGAACGGCAGGTCCGCGGAGAGCACCACCACCCACTCCGCCGCGGTACGCCGCAGTCCCGCGTCCAGCGCGGCCAGCGGCCCGCCGCCCGGCGGCTCCTCACGCGCCCACACCACGGGCCGCGCGGTCGGTCTCGGCGCGGCCACCACGACGGTGGTCCCGGCGCCGGAACAGGCGGTCAGGACCCGGTCGAGCAGCGTCCGCCCGCCGACGCGCACGCCGGGTTTGTCGGCGCCGCCGAGCCGAGCGGCGCCGCCACCTGCGAGCACCACGGCGTCATAGGAGGCACCCTCGTTCGCGGTCACCCCCTGAGTATGGGCATACGGAGGATCATTGCCACCCCGCTAAGGGCGCTCAGGGCAAGGGACTTACGTCACCAGGTGGCGCCCCCTCACTCCGACGCCCGCCTCACACCGACCGCAGCAGCAACGCCGGCTGTTCGACACAGTCCGCCACGTACCGCAGGAAGCCGCCCGCCGTACCACCGTCGCACACCCGGTGGTCGAACGTGAGCGACAGCTGGACCACATGCCGCACCGCCAACTCCCCCTGGTGCACCCACGGCTTCGGCACGATCCGGCCCACGCCGAGCATGGCCGCCTCGGGGTGGTTGATGATCGGCGTGGAGCCGTCGACCCCGAACACGCCGTAGTTGTTCAGCGTGAACGTCCCCCCGGTGAGGTCGCGGGGGGTCAGCTTCCCGGCCCGCCCCTCCTCGGTGAGCCGGATCAGCTCGGCGTTGATCGACTCCGTCGTCCGTGTCTGGGCGTGCCGTACGACGGGGACGACCAGGCCACGATCGGTCTGCGCGGCGAACCCGAGGTGGATGTCGGCGAATCGGCGCACCTCCCGCGCCTCCATGTCCACGCTGGAGTTGAGCACCGGGAAGCGGCCGAGCGCGGCCACGCTGATGCGGGCGAACAACGCGAGCAGCGACACCTTCTGGCCGTCGCGCTCCGTCACAGCGGCGTTCATGGCGGCGCGGGCGGCGAGCAGCTCGGTCGCGTCGGCGTCGACCCAGCAGGTGGCCTCCGGTATCTCGCGCCTGCTGCGGGACATCTTGTCCGCGACGAGGCCCCGGACGCCGGTCAGCGGATGCCGGGACGCCAGGCCCGCGCGCGTGGGCTCCTGCCCCGCCTCCACCTGGCGGCGCTCCTCGGAGGCCACGGCCTCACGTGTGCCCGCCGTGCCCGCCGGGCCCGCGCCGATGGCCGCCTCGACGTCGGCCCGCGTGATGAGCCCGTCGGGGCCCGAACCCGCCAGCGCGCGCAGATCCACGTCATGCTCCCGCGCCAGCCTGCGTACGAGCGGAGAGATCACCGGCACAGGGCCGTCCACGCGCGTGGCGGGACTTTCCGACCCTCCGGAGGTCGCCTCTCCGGAGAGCGCGGCGGGCACCTCAAAGGCCGGCCGGGTGGGCCGCACCCTCCTGCGGCGGGCAGGCGCGGCCGCGGTGCCGTAACCGACCAGGACATTGCCGGAAGACTCCTCGGCCGCCGCTTGCAGCGCCCGCTCTGCGGGCTCCTCCGGCGCACGGACCCCGACCGGTGCGCCTCCATCGTCGGGGGTGTGACTGTCGACCGGCGCGCCAGGATCGGCGGGAGCCCCCACAGCGACGGTCAACAGCGGCGCCCCGACGGGCAGTTCCGCGCCTTCCTCACCGAATCGGGCCGTGACCACGCCTCCGTAGGGACACGGCACTTCGACCATCGCCTTGGCCGTCTCGACCTCGACGACCGGCTGGTCGACGGCGACGACGTCCCCGACCTCGACGAGCCAGCGGACGATCTCGGCCTCCGTCAGCCCCTCGCCGAGGTCGGGCAGCTTGAACTCCAACACCTGCGCCATCAGCTCTGCGCCTCCCACTGCAACCGCGCGACCGCGTCCAGGATCCGGTCGACGCCCGGCAGATGGTGCTTCTCCAGCATCGGCGGCGGATACGGGATGTCGAACCCCGCGACCCGCAGCACCGGCGCCTCCAAGTGATGGAAGCACCGCTCGGTGACCCGCGCGGCGATCTCCCCGCCGGGCCCGCCGAAGCCGCTCGACTCGTGCACGACGACAGCCCGGCCCGTGCGTCGTACGGACGCGGCGACCGTCTCGTCGTCGAAGGGCACCAGCGAGCGCAGGTCGACCACTTCGAGATCCCAGCCCTCGGCGCGGGCGGCCTCGGCCGCCTCCAGGCAGACGGGCACGGACGGGCCGTACGTGATGAGCGTGGCGCTGCGCCCGGGGCGCCGCACCACCGCGCGGCCTATCGGTTCAACGCTCTGGGGCGCGTCCGGGTTCCAGTCCGCCTTGGACCAGTACAGGCGCTTCGGCTCCAGGAAGACGACCGGGTCGTCGGAGGCGATGGAGGCCCGCAGCAGGCCGTACGCGTCGGCGACCGTGGCGGGCGCGACGACGTGCAGGCCCGGCGTCGCCATGTAGTACGCCTCGGATGAGTCGCTGTGGTGTTCGACGCCGCCGATCCCGCCGCCGTAGGGCACGCGCACGGTGATGGGCAGCGGCATCGCGCCCCTGGTGCGGTTGCGCATGCGCGCCACATGCGAGATCAGCTGCTCGAAGGCGGGATAGGCGAAGGCGTCGAACTGCATCTCGACGACGGGCCGCAGGCCGTACATCGCCATGCCGACCGCCGTCCCGAGGATGCCCGCCTCGGCCAGCGGGGTGTCCGTACAACGGTCCTCGCCGAACTCCTTGGTGAGCCCGTCGGTGACCCGGAAGACACCACCGAGGGCCCCGACGTCCTCACCCAGGACGTGCACGGAGGAGTCCTCGGCCATGGAGTCGCGCAGCGCTCGTCCGAGCGCCTGCGCCATGGTGGCCGGTTTGGTGGCCGGCTTCGCCGCGACCGTGGTCATCGCGTCTCCCCCTTCGCCGACTCCGCCGCTTCCGCCTCTTCCGCGGCTGCTTCCAGCTCGGCCCGCAACTGCGCCGCCTGCTCCCGTAGTTGCGAGGTCTGCTCGGCGTACACGTGCGTGAAGAGGTCCATGGGGTCCAGGAGGGGATCCTTGTTCATGCGTTCGCGCAGGTCGGCCGCCATGGCCTCGGCGTCCTCGCTCGCGCGTCGCCTGGTGTCGTCGTCCAGGAGGCCGCGCTCCACCAGCTCCCGCTCCAGGAGCAGGACCGGGTCGTGGTCACGCCAGGCCGCGACCTCGTCGTCGTGGCGGTAGCGCGTGGCGTCGTCGGCGTTCGTGTGGGCTTCCATGCGGTACGTGATCGCCTCGACCAGGGTCGGCCCGCCGCCCTCCCGCGCGCGGGCGACCGCCTCGCCGAGGACCTCGTGCATCGCGGCCACGTCGTTGCCGTCCACCAGGCGTCCCGGCATGCCGTACCCGACGGCCTTGTGGGCCAAGGAGGGGGCGGCGGTCTGCCTGTCGAGCGGCACGGAGATCGCGAAGCCGTTGTTCTGCACGAGGAAGACCACGGGCGCACGCCACACCGCGGCGAAGTTCAACGCCTCGTGGAAGTCGCCCTCACTGGTGCCGCCGTCGCCGACCATGGCGAGGGCGACCACGTCGTCGCCTTTGAGACGGGCGGCGTGCGCCAGGCCCACGGCGTGCGGCAGCTGGGTGGCGAGTGGGGTGCACAGGGGCGCTATGCGGTGCTCGCGCGGGTCGTATCCCGTGTGCCAGTCGCCGCGCAGCAGCGTCAGGGCACTCACGGGATCGAGCCCGCGGGTGAGCACGGCGAGCGTGTCCCGGTAGCTGGGAAAGAGCCAGTCCCGCTCCTCCAGCACCAGCGCTGCGGCGATCTCGCAGGCCTCCTGGCCGGTGCTCGAGGGGTAGACCGCGAGCCTGCCCTGCTTCGTGAGTGCCGTCGCCTGCGTGTTGTAACGGCGTCCGCGCACCAGCTCCGCGTAGAGCCGGCGCAGCAGCCCCGGGTCGGCCTTCCCGGCGGCCTCCGTGCCAAGGACGCGGTACGGCTCGGCGTCCGGCAGCAGCGGCGCGGGGTCGGTCCTGGGCTGCCAAGCGGGGGGCGGGGTCGGCCGGTAGGCGCCCCGCTGCTCCATGACCGTCATGACGGCACCTCCTGGGGGAAGCGGACTCCTCGTGGGAGCGGCAAAAGAGGCGCAGCGATGTGATGCGCCTCACCTACCGATTGTTCGGTCGTCGGCACATTTTGGCTACAGGCACCTCCAGGCTGTGGACAAACGGTTCTGCACAGCCTGGGATGGATGCAGTACGTCCATGGTAGGGAGGCGGGGGGACATGGCATCTGAACGAATGGCCGACCAGCACGCCGGCGGCCCACCGGAGCCCCGAGTACCGGAATCCCGAGTACCGGAGCCCCGGGTGCCAGAGCCCCGAGTACCGGAGGCCCGGGTGCCGGATCCTCGACCCCTGGACGCCATCGACCGCGACATCCTCCAGATCCTGCACACGGACGGTCGCGCATCGATACGCTCCGTGGCCGAACGCGTCCATGTGTCGCGGGCCAACGCGTACGCGCGCATCAACCGCCTCATCGACGACGGCGTCATCCGGGGCTTCGGGGCGCGGATCAACCACGAGCGCGCCGGGCAGGGCGCCTCCGCCTACATCACGCTCAAGATCGTCCAGAACACCTGGCGTACAGTGCGCGAGCATCTGCGCGCACTCCCGGGTGCGTCCCATATCGCACTGGTAAGCGGCGACTTCGACGTACTGCTCCTGGTGCACACGCCGGACAACCGCGCCCTGCGCGAGCTGGTGCTCACCCGGCTCCAGTCCATCCCCGAAGTCCTCAGCACGCGTACGTTGCTGGTCTTCGAGGAGGACGACATGGAGCCCGAGAGCTGACCGACGGCCGCCCGAGCGGCCGTCGTGCCGACTCCGAGGTTCAGCGGTCGGTGCGCAGCCCCGCGAAGGCCAGCCGCACGACGGCGTCGGCGATCTCCGCGCCGTTGGCCGCTCCCCGGCTCTCCGGCCGGTACCACTCCACGATGGAGTTGATCATTCCGAAGAGCAGCCGGGTGGCCAGGCGCAGCTCGACGTCGGAGCGCAGGTCGCCGTCCGCGACGGCCTCCTTCAGCAGCTCGGCCACCTGCTGGTCGAATTCCCTGCGCCGCTCCAGGGCCCACCGCTCGGTGTCCGTGTTGCCGCGCACGCGCAGCAGCAGCGTCACATAGGGCACCTCGGCGACCAGGACCTCCACCGTGCGGCGCGTGACGTATTCAAGGCGCTCGACGGCGCTGCCCACGCGCGCGTGCTCCTCGGCGAGGATCCCGAAGAGCCCGTCGATCGCCCGGCTCACCGCGCGGCGCAGCAGTTCCTCCTTGCCCGCCACGTGGTGGTAAATCGAGGACTTGGAGATGCCGGCCGCCTTGGAGAGGTGCTCCATGGACGTGCCGTCGTAGCCACGCTCGTTGAAGACCCGGACGGCGACGCTGAGCAGCGTCTCCGGGGTGTAGGTGTCCCGCCGGGCGGTGGTCATGAGTACTCCTCTCGCACGGCCTGGCGCCGCAGGGCCTGGGAGGGTGCGTAACGCCCGGTGGGGTACTCGTCGTTCAGGAGATCCAGCGCCTCGGCCACGCGGTACGCGGTGAGGCGGCGACCCCATTCGATCGGCCCGAGTGGGTAGTTGACGCCGAGGCGCATGGCGGCGTCGACGCCCTCGGCGTTGGCCACCTCGCGGCCGACGGCGTCCAGGGCGAAGTCGATCAGCATCCACACCGTGCGGGCGACGATCATCCCCGGGGCGGGCCCGATGACGCTGACCTTCTTGCCGAGCGCCTGGAAGAGGCCGATCGCCTCCGTCAGCGCCTGCTCGCCCACCCTGCCGGAGGGGGCGAGGGCGATGCGGGTCGCGGTGCGGTAGTCCAGGGCGAGGTCGAAGTGGATCGTGGGCTCGGCCGCGGCGTCGGGGGACGTCCCGTCGGCCGGTGCGAGCCGTGCGCCGCCGGGCAGCTCGATGGAGCCTGGATAGCTCGGAACGTCCGTGCCGTGCTCGACGCGGATGCCGGCGTCCCGGATGAGGCCCGGGAGGGCTTCCGCCGCGAAGAGGTCACCGTGGACGGTGACGGACTCCGGGGCCCGCTCGGGTCCGGCGGTGTGCGGTTCCGGGCGTGGGGCGTCATCCCCGTACGCGTACCAGCCCCGGCCCGACTTCCGGCCGAGGCGGCGTGACTCGACGAGCCGGCGCTGGGCGAGCGAGGGGGTGAACTTGGGGTCCTGGAAGAACGACTCCCACACGGAGCGCGTGACGGATTCGTTGACGTCCTGGCCGATGAGGTCGGTCAGCTCGAAGGGGCCCATCTTGAAGCCGCCGCACTCGCGCAGGACCGCGTCGATCGTCGCCGGGTCGGCGACGCGCTCTTCGTGCAGGCGCAGCGCCTCGGCGTAGAAGGGCCTGGCGACGCGGTTGACGATGAAGCCGGGGGTGTCCGCGCAGCGCACCGGCCTCTTGCCCCAGGCCTTCGCGGTCTCGTACGCGCGCGTGGCCGCCGTCTCGTCGGTCGCGAAGCCGCTGACGACCTCGACGAGGGGAAGCAGCGGCGCGGGGTTGAAGAAGTGCAGGCCCACGAAACGGCCCGGCTTCTCCAGGGCGCCCGCGATGGCGGTGACGGAGAGGGAGGAGGTGTTGGTGGCCAGCAGACAGTCGCCGCCGACGACGTCCTCCAGGTCCTGGAACAGCCGCTGCTTCACGTCCAGTTGCTCCAGGACGGCCTCGATGACGAGACCGCAGCCCGCCAGCTCCGCGAGGCTGTCGGCGGGCGTGAGGCGGGCGGCCGCGGCGGTACGGTCCGCGGCGGTGAGCCTGCCCTTCTCGACGAGCCGGTCAAGACGGGCGCCGATCGCGTCGGCCGCCGCCTTCGCCCGGCCGGGGGCCGCGTCGTACAGCCGCACGGGGTGGCCGGCCACCAGGGCGACCTGTGCGATGCCCTGCCCCATGGTTCCGGTGCCCACCACGGCAACGGCGCTGCTGAGCTCGAGTGCTGTCATGTTCGCGATCCTCCCGCACGGTCCGCCGACCGCCGGGTTCGGGGTGGCCCGGAGAAGTTGTCCACAGGTTTGACGGACCCTCTTGTCCCGACCGATCGTTCGGTTACTCTAGCTCTGTCAGCCAGTCCCTGCCCACTGTTCCCGCCCACTCGCCAGCTCGATGGAGAGCTGACCGACGAGGAGTTGGTCCTGCCATGGCCGCCGAACTCACCGCGCACCAGCTGATCGCCAAGCACCGGTCCACCCTCGATCAGGCGCTGGAGACCATCAGCACGCGCGCGTACTGGTCCCCGCACCCCGAGCACCCCAAGGCGTACGGGGAGGACGGCAGCCTGAGCCTGCCCGAGGGCAAAGCCGCTTTCGACGCCCTCCAGGGCGCCCGCTTCGACCTCGACCAGCCCGGCACGGACGACTGGGTCGGCGGCGAAGTCTCTCCGTACGGCCCGGAGTTGGGGATCACGTACCCCCACCCGGACATCGACACGCTGCTGCCCGCCATGCGCGCCGGAATGCGCGCCTGGCGCGAGGCGGGCGCGGAGACGCGCGCGATGGTCAGCCTGGAGATCCTGGCGCGGATCAGCGCCCGCACGCACGAGATGGCGCACGCGGTCATGCACACCAGCGGGCAGGCCTTCATGATGGCTTTCCAGGCGGGCGGCCCGCATGCCCAGGACCGCGGCCTGGAAGCGATCGCGTACGCCTATGCGGAGCAGACCCGCACGCCCGGCACCGCCGAGTGGCACAAGCCCCAGGGCAAGCGCGACCCCCTCGCCCTGAGCAAGCGGTTCACGCCCGTGCCGCGCGGCATCTCACTCCTGATCGGCTGCAACACCTTCCCTACGTGGAACGGCTACCCGGGCCTCTTCGCCTCGCTCGCGACCGGCAACCCCGTCCTGGTCAAGCCCCACCCGCGCGCGGTGCTGCCGCTCGCGCTCACGGTCCGGATCGCCCGTGAGGTCCTCGCGGAGGCGGGCTTCGACCCGAACCTGGTCTGCCTGGCCGCCGAGCGGCCCGGCGAGGGGATCGCCAAGACGCTCGCCGTGCGCCCCGAGATCAAGATCATCGACTACACGGGATCGACCTCGTTCGGCGACTGGCTCGAGGCCAACGCCCGCCAGGCGCAGGTCTACACGGAAAAGGCCGGCGTCAACACGGTCGTGGTCGACTCGACGGACAACTACAAGGGAATGCTGGCCAACCTCGCCTTCTCCCTGTCCCTCTACAGCGGCCAGATGTGCACCACCCCGCAGAACCTCCTCATCCCGCGCGACGGCATCGAGACGGACGCCGGAGCCAAGTCGTACGACGACGTGGTGGCCGACCTCGCGGCCTCGGTGAGCGGCCTCCTGGGCGACGACGCCCGGGCGAACGGCATCCTGGGCGCGCTGGTCAACCCGGACGTGAAGACCCGCCTGGAGGCTGCCGCGGGCCTCGGCGAAGTGGCCCTCCCCTCAAGGACGATCACGAACCCCGACTTCCCCGACGCCGTGGTGCGCACGCCGGTGATCGTCAAGCTGGACGGCGCGAAGCCGGACGCCGAGTCGGCCTACCTCAGCGAGTGCTTCGGCCCGGTCTCCTTCGCGGTCGCCGTCGACTCCGCCGCCGACGCTGTGGAGCTGTTGCGCCGCACGGTGCGCGACAAGGGAGCGATGACCGTAGGGGCGTACACCACCTCGGAAGAGGTCTCCACGGCCATCGAGGAGACCTGCCTGGAGGAGTGCGCCCAGCTGTCGCTGAACCTCACGGGCGGGGTCTATGTGAACCAGACGGCGGCGTTCTCGGACTTCCACGGCTCGGGCGGCAACCCCGCGGCGAACGCCGCGCTGTGCGACGGCGCGTTCGTCGCCAACCGCTTCCGCGTGGTGGAGGTCCGCAAGGACGCGTGACCCGCGCGCGGAGCGTGACCCGGCGGGCTCAGGTCTCCAGGCCCGGAGGCCTGCCCGCCGACCAGTGGAAGAGCGCCATGCCGACACTCGTCGCCAGGTTGTAGCTGGAGACCTGGGGGCGCATCGGCAGGGAGACCAAGTGATCGGCCCGTTCCCGCAGCTCCGCCGACAGGCCGCTGCGCTCGGACCCGAAGGCGAGCACCGCGTCGTCCGGGAGCTTCAGCCCCCGGATGTCGTCGCCCTCCGCGTCGAGGGCGAACACCGGCCCCGGCGGCAGTCCGGCGATGTCCATCCGCTCCACGGCCGTCGCGAAGTGCAGCCCCGCACCACCCCGTACGACCGTGGGGTGCCAGGGGTCGAGCGTCCCGGTCGTGACGACACCGGTCGCGCCGAACCCGGCGGCGAGCCGGATCACCGCCCCGGCGTTGCCCAGATTGCGGGGGTCGTCGAGCACCACGACCGGCGCGGTCCTCGGCATGCGGCCCAGCGCATCGAGATTGGCCGCGCGCGAAGGGCGTACTGCCAGGGCGGCCGTCGCGGTGGGGTGCAGCCGCGGCACCAGCGCGCGCAGCCGCTCCTCGGGGACCTCCACGAGGAGCGCGTCCAGCGCGTCCCTCACGTCCGGCGCCAGCTCGTCCGCGAGGGCCAGCACCTCGGCCCTGTCACCGGTCAGCGCGACCGGCACCCGTGCGTCGAAGCGCAGCGCGTGCTTGATCGCGTGGAAGCCGTCGAGCAGCACGGAGGTGTCGGCGAGCGCGCGCCAGGCGCGCACGGCGGCGTCGGGGCCCACCGCGTCCGTCCTGTTCATGGGGTGAAGCCTACGCGCGCGTGCTCGGAGGGCTCCTCGTCCCGCCGGCCCGCGGGACGCTGCTGCCGCGACGGCGTAAGGTCCCGGAGCGCCAAGCGGGAGAGAGGCGTACGGGAGAGAGGCGTACGGGAAATCAGTGCTCCACGCGCGCGTGCCACCCAGCCGCCCACGCGCCGCAGGAACGACTCCGGCAGGAACACCGCGTCGGCCGTGATCATCGCGAGCGAGAAGAACGGCAGCCCCAGGACGACGGCGATGACGGCGTGCTCGAAGATCATCGCTGCCAGCAGGACGTTCTTCACCCGGCGGTTGAAGAGGGTGAAGGGGAAGGCGACCTGCACGGCGACCGTCCCGTACGTCACCAGCATCAGGATCAGACCGTTGGACGAGAGCAGCTCGGAGAGGGCGTGCCACGGGGAGAAGTAGTCGAGGTTCAGCGGGTAGTAGACGGCCGTACCGTCCTGCCAGCGGCTGCCCTGGATCTTGTACCAGCCCGCGGTGGCGTAGATCAGACAGGCCTCGACCATGATCACGAGTAGGCCCGCGTTGTGGGTGAGGTTGGCGATGACATCGAGCAGCTTGCGCAGCTCGCTGTGCGGGGCACGGCGCCCCACCGCCCACCACAGGCCGTGGACCAGCCACAGCCCCCAGAAGATCAGCAGCCATCCACCGCTCAGCTCTCCCATGAACGTCACGGCGGACAGGCCGACCCCGAGGGCGCACCACAGGACGGGCCCCACCCGGTCGACGTCTCCCGCACGCGCGCGTGCCGCACGGCGCGCGTCCAGCGACCAGACCTGACCGCACCGGGTGAGCACCAGGTAGGTCGCCATCAGGTGGATGACGTTGTCGCCGCCGTCGCCGATGAAGATGCTGCGGTTCTGCAACGACAGCACACCGATCATGAAGAGCACGGACATCGTGCGCGTGCGCCAGCCGAGCGCCAGCAGGGCACTGCTCAGGATCGCGAGCGCGTAGACGACCTCGAACCAGATCCGCCCGTCCGACCACATCAGCGCGGTGAAGGCACCGTTGCCCGAGATGAGCTGCCGGGCCATGTCCCAGCCCCAGGGGCCGTCGGGACCGTACATCTCGTGGCGGTGGGGCAGTTCGCGCAGCAGGAAGAACAGCCAGGTGGCGGCGAATCCGATGCGGACCACCGCGGTCTGGTACGGGCCGAGAGCGAACCCGGTGACCTTGCTGAGCCCCTGCGCCAGCGGACGTTCGAGACGGGTCACCTGGTGGTCCCTTCCGCACCCGCGAGCGGCAGGTCGCCGGGCGCCACCGGCCACCACGGGAGCAGCCGGTAGACCGGCTTCGGGGAGACCTTCTCCTCGCTCCACTTCGGCGCCCGCACGTTCGTGGTCCTGGAGCGCAGCTGCACGCGCGCGATGGCGTCGCCCTCACCGCCCGGCCGCTCCCGGTCGAGCCGCATGTGCGCGATGCGGCGGATGTAGTGCTCGGAGAGCTGCCCGCGCGGGCCGACGGGACGATTCTGCGCGTCGTGCGAGCCGACGTAGAAGTCCCAGGCGCGGCGGAGTTCGTTCTGCCGCGTGTGGCTGGGCAGCAGGCTGCCGTCGATGGCGGCGCCGTCCTGCGCGGAGAGGTCGTACCAGTCGGTGGTCCGCACCCCTCCGTCCGCCGTACGAAGCTCCGCCCTGGCCTGCACCGCGATGTTCTGCTGGAGCGGGTTGGGGGCGAAGAGCTTCCAGTTCTGCTCGAACTCGGGATAGACCCACGCGTCGACCACGTCGCCGTGCTGCTTGGTCAGGGTGTTCGAAGGGGCGACGTGGAAGAAGAGCATCCCTATATGGACGCACGAGGCCACGGTGATGAGCGCGAGGGCGCAGGCCGCGGCGATCTGGTAGCCGAGCTTGAGCCCGGCGATGCCGACGCGGGCTTCCGGGGCGGTTCCGGGCGGGGCTTCCGGGGCGGTTCCGGGCGGCGCGTCCAGTGCGGTTCCGCGTGGCGCTTCCGGCACGGTTTCCGGGCTGCCGACAGGCCCCTCAGGTCTCCCGAGCCCCTCAGGCCCCTCTGGCCCCTCGGGACCGGCGGGCCCGCCGCCGGAGCCCTCCTCGTACCCGTCCATTCCGCCCCGTTCCCCGTACCCGCTCCGAACCCTGCCGCCGGAACGGTACTCAGGCCTGCCCGTCGCGCACAGTGTTCGCGAAGTTATCCACAGGGTTGACACCTTATGGCGGCGCGCCGCACCATTGAATTCAAACGAACCGAACGATCGGTCGGTCGGTTCGCTCAGGTCGAGGGGGACCGAGATGGCGACAGCAGCCGCACACAAGGCGGCGGGGACGGAGCCGGGCGAGGCGGCGCGCCAGGCGGCCCCGCCCGCGCGCACGGCCGAGCAGCAGGCCGCCTTCGACGAGGCGGTCGCCGCCGACGAGCGCATCGAGCCGCGCGACTGGATGCCGGACGCCTATCGCGCGTCCCTGGTGCGCCAGATCGCGCAGCACGCGCACTCCGAGATCATCGGCATGCAGCCGGAGGCCAACTGGATCACGCGCGCCCCCTCCCTGCGGCGCAAGGCGATCCTCATGGCGAAGGTGCAGGACGAGGCCGGACACGGCCTGTATCTCTACAGCGCCGCCGAGACCCTCGGCACCAGCCGCGACGAGCTGCTCGACAAGCTCCACTCGGGCCGTCAGAAGTACTCGTCGATCTTTAACTACCCCACGCTGACCTGGGCGGACGTCGGCGCGATCGGCTGGCTCGTGGACGGCGCGGCGATCACCAACCAAGTCCCGCTGTGCCGCTGTTCCTACGGCCCCTACGCCCGTGCGATGGTCCGCGTCTGCAAGGAGGAGTCCTTCCACCAGCGCCAGGGGTACGAGTCCCTGCTCGCCCTGAGCCGCGGCACCGAGGCCCAGCACGAGATGGCGCAGGACGCGGTGAACCGCTGGTGGTGGCCCTCGCTGATGATGTTCGGCCCGCCGGACGACGAGTCCTCGCACTCCGAGCAGTCGATGACGTGGAAGATCAAGCGCCATTCGAACGACGAGTTGCGCCAGCGCTTCGTGGACATCTGCGTCCCCCAGGCCGAATCGCTCGGCCTCACCCTCCCCGACCCGGACCTGGTGTGGAACGAATCGCGGGGGCACTACGACTTCGGCCCGATCGACTGGACCGAGTTCTGGGACGTCCTCAAGGGCAACGGCCCCTGCAACGACCAGCGCATCACCCAGCGCAGGCGCGCCCACGAGGAGGGCGCCTGGGTCCGGGAGGCCGCGGCCGCCCATGCCGCGAAGCACGGAAAGGCGACAGCATGAGCAGCTCGACCGAGTGGCCGCTGTGGGAGGTCTTCGTGCGCTCCCGTCGCGGGCTCTCCCACACCCACGCCGGCAGCCTGCACGCCCCGGACGCGGAGATGGCCTTGCGCAACGCCCGCGATCTGTACACCCGCAGGAGCGAGGGCATCTCCCTCTGGGTCGTGCCGTCTACGGCGATCACCGCCTCATCGCCGGACGAGAAGGACTCCTTCTTCGAACCGGCGGGCGACAAGCCCTACCGCCACCCGACGTTCTACGACATCCCGGACGGGGTGAAGCACCTATGACCGCCGCACCCGCCTCCACCCCCGCTGCCGGGGCCGCACCCACCGCCACTCCCGTGGCGACGCCTGCCCTGCCCGCCCTGCCCGCCCTCGCCCTGGGCGACGACGCCTTGGTGCTCTCGCACCGCCTGGGGGAGTGGGCGGGGCACGCCCCCGTCCTCGAGGAGGAGGTCGCCCTCGCGAACATCGCCCTCGACCTGCTCGGCCAGGCCCGCGTCCTGCTCTCCCTGGCCGGCGACGAGGACGAGTTGGCATACCTCCGCGAGGAGCGCGCCTTCCGCAACCTCCAGCTGGTCGAACAGCCGAACGGCGACTTCGCGCACACCATCGCCCGCCAGCTGTACTTCTCCACGTACCAGACCCTGTTGTACGGCCAGTTGGCGTCCGGTGATGGCGAGTTCGCGCCCCTGGCCGCGAAGGCCGTCAAGGAAGTCGCCTACCACCAGGACCACGCCGAGCAGTGGACGCTGCGGCTCGGCGACGGCACGGCCGAGAGCCACGAGCGGATGCAGCGCGGGCTCGACGCGCTGTGGCGGTTCACCGGTGAGATGTTCCAGCCGGTGGCCGGTCTCGACATCGACTGTCCGGCGCTGCGGGAGAGCTGGACGGCCTCGGTGACGGCCGTCATAGAGCGGGCCACCCTGACCGTGCCCGACGGACCGCAGACCGGCGCGTGGACGGCCGGCGCCGGACGTCAGGGTCTGCACACCGAGCCGTTCGGCCGGATGCTCGCCGAGATGCAGCACCTGCACCGGAGCCACCCGGGGGCGTCATGGTGACGACCGCGCCCACCGCGCTGGAGGCGGAGCTGCTGGCCCTGGCGGGCTCGGTGCCCGACCCGGAGCTGCCCGTGCTGACCCTGGCCGACCTCGGCGTCGTGCGCGGCGTGCGGGTCCTCGCCCCCGGCAAGGTCGACGTCGAGCTGACCCCGACGTACACCGGCTGCCCCGCGATCGAGGCCATGACCTCCGACATAGAGCAGGTGCTGCACGACCACGGCATCCCCGAGGTCTCCGTGCGCACGGTGCTCTCCCCCGCCTGGTCGACGGACGACATCAGCGCCGAAGGCCGCCGCAAGCTGGCCGAGTTCGGCATAGCGCCCCCACGCTCCCACCCGGCCGACGGCCCCGTCCCCCTGAGCCTGTCGATCCGCTGCCCGCACTGCGGGTCGACCGACACGGAGCTGCTCAGCCGCTTCTCCTCCACGGCGTGCAAGGCCCTGCGACGCTGCGCCTCCTGCCGTGAACCCTTCGATCACTTCAAGGAGTTGTGATGGCCCGCTTCCACCCGCTCCGGGTAGCGGCCGTCGACCGGCTCACCGACGACTCCGTGACGCTGACCTTCGACGTGCCGCCCGCACTGCGCGAGGAGTACCGCTTCACCCCCGGCCAGCACCTCGCCCTGCGCCGCTCCGTCGACGGCACCGAGATCCGCCGTACGTACTCGATCTGCTCCCCCGCCCCCCGCCCCGACGCCCCCGGGGAGCCGCGGACGCTGCGGGTCGGGGTGCGCCTCGTCGAGGACGGCGCCTTCTCGACGTACGCCTTCAAGGAGCTGTCCGTCGGCGACGAGCTGGAGGTGATGACCCCGGCCGGACGCTTCACGCTGGACCCCGCCCCCGGGCGTTACGCCGCAGTGGTCGGCGGCAGCGGGATCACACCGGTGCTGTCCATCGTCACCACACTCCTGGAGCGAGAGCCGCGAGCCGACTTCTGTCTGATACGCAGCGATCGCACGGCCGCCTCGACGATGTTCCTGGAGGAGGTGGCCGACCTCAAGGACCGCTGGCCGGACCGCTTCCAGCTGGTGACCGTCCTCTCCCGGGAGGAACAGCAGGCGGGCCTCGACTCCGGGCGGCTCGACGAGGAGCGGCTCGCCCGGCTCCTGCCGGCGCTGCTGCCGGTGGCGGAGATCGAGGGGTGGTTCCTGTGCGGCCCGTTCGGTCTGGTGCAGGGCGCGGAGCGGGCCCTGCGCGGCCTCGGTGTGGACCGTCGGCTCATCCACGAGGAGATCTTCCATGTGGACGGCGGTGTGGCGGCCGAGCCCGCGCCCCCGGCCGCCACGCCCGCGCACAGCACGGTGACGGCGACCCTGGACGGCCGCTCGGGCACCTGGCCCGTCCTGGACGGCGAGACCCTCCTGGAGACGGTGTTGCGCAACCGCGCGGACGCGCCCTACGCCTGCAAGGGCGGGGTCTGCGGGACCTGCCGCGCTTTCCGGGTCTCGGGCGAGGTCCGCATGGACCGGAACTTCGCGCTGGAGCCGGAGGAGACGGAGGCCGGGTATGTACTGGCCTGCCAGTCCCATCCGACCACGGACACAGTGGAGTTGGACTTCGACCGCTGAGAGGCAACCTCCCGGGGGCGACCGCGCGGCGCCGCCACTGTTCCCTTCCGCTAGAACCTGTTCTATCTTGACGCCCCGTCAGGTTCGAGCAGCCGGTGTACGGGAGGACAGGCAGTGGACTTCACCTTCACCGAGGAACAGCAGGCGGTGGTCGAGGCGGCCAAGGCGCTCTTCGCCGACGTCACGCCGGACGGGGTGCCGAGCCCCGCCCTCACGCCCGGTGCCGTCGCCGAGGACTTCGACCGCGCCCTGTGGTCCAGGCTCGCGGACGCCGACCTGCTCGGCCTGCTCGTCGATGCCGAGCACGGCGGCGTGGGCCTCGACCCGATCGCCCTGTGCCTGGTGCTCCGCGAGTCCGCGAAGGTCCTCGCACGGGTGCCGCTCCTGGAGAGCAGCGCCGCCGCGTCGGCCGTACAGGCTTATGGCAGCGCCGAGTTGAAGCGGCGGGTCCTGCCGCGGGCCGCCCGCGGGCAGCTCGTCCTCACGGTCGCCGCCAGCGGCCGCACCGGCCACGATCCCGCCGAACTCGCCGTCACCGCCCAGCGCGACGGCGACGACTGGCTCCTGGACGGACTCCAGACGGCCGTGCCCTGGGCGCACAACGCCGACCTCGTCGTCCTGCCCGCCCGCACCCCCGAGGGCCGCGCCGTACTCGCCCTCGTCCCGCGCGTCCATGAGGGCCTCACCCTCGCCGAGCAGTGCTCCACCAGCGGTGAGCGCCTGGGCGAGCTGCGGCTGGAGGCCGTGCGCGTCGCCGCGTCCGACGTCGTCGAGACCGACGGCGCCTGGGACCGGCTGCGCGACCTGCTCGCCACCGGCACCTGCGCGCTCGCCCTGGGCCTGGGTGAGCGCGTCCTCCGTATGACCGGTGAATACACCAGCAAGCGGGAGCAGTTCGGGCACCCTGTCGCCACGTTCCAGGCCGTGGCGGTGCAGGCCGCCGACCGCTACATCGACCTGCGCGCCATGGAGGCCACCCTCTGGCAGGCCGCCTGGCGCGTCAGCACCGCTACGGACAGCGCCCTGCCCGTAGCGGGAGACGTGGCGGTCGCCAAGATCTGGGCGTCGGACGGCGTACGCAGGGTCGTGCAGACGGCCCAGCACCTGCACGGAGGCTTCGGCGCCGACACCGACTACCCTCTGCACCGCTACCACGCCTGGGCCAAGCACCTGGAACTCTCCCTCGGCCCGGCGGCAGCGCACGAGGAGGCCCTGGGCGACCTCCTGGCGGCCCACGCGCTCAGCTGAGACGCCGAGAACACTCAGACGACGGTGCCCGGCTGTCCCTCGTCGTCGACGACCGGTCGCCCGGAGGCCTCCCAGGCCTCCATGCCCCCGGCGACATTCACCGCGTCGATGCCCTGCTGCCCGAGGTACATCGTGACCTGGGCGGAGCGCCCGCCGGACCGGCAGATGACGTTGACCCTGCCGTCCTGCGGCGCGGCCTCGGTCAACTCGCCGTACCGGGCGACGAATTCACTCATCGGAATGTGCAGCGCGCCCGCGGCGTGGCCCGCCTGCCATTCGTCGTCCTCCCGGACGTCCAGCAGAAAGTCGTCGTTCGTGAGGTCGTCGACGCCGACGGTGGGCACATGAGATCCGAAAGCCATACCCCGACGCTACCCGACCGGTAACGGCCCGCGGACGGGACTGCTCACGGACGGGACTGCTCGACGCATCGGTCAGGGTGACGCGGTCAGCCGCTCCAGCTCGGCCTCCCGCTCGGCGACCTGCGCGAGCAACTGCTCGGCGATCTCGTCGAGGAGCGCGTCGGGGTCGTCCGGGGCGATCCGCAGCATCCCGCCGATCGCGCTCTCCTCCAGATCCTTGGCGAGGACGGAGAGGAGTTCCTTGCGCTGGGCGAGCCATTCGAGCCTGGCGTACAGCTCCTCGCTGCGCGTGAGGCGCTGCTCCTCCGGCACGGGACCCGCGGCCCACTCCTCGGAAAGCTCCCGCAGCATCGCCTCGTCACCACGGGCGTACGCGGCGTTGACGCGCGTGATGAACTCCTCGCGCCGCTGCCGCTCGCCCTCCTCCTGCGCCAGGTCCGGATGCGCCTTGCGGGCCAGATCGCGGTAGAGCTTGCGGGCCTCCTCGCCAGGGCGCACGCGCTGCGGCGGCCGCACCGACTGATCGGTCAGCATCGCCGCCGCCTCGGGGTGGAGCCCCTCGTCGTCCATCCAGCCGTGGAACAGCTCCTCGATGCCCGGCATCGGCATCACCCGAGCCCGCGCCTCGTCCGCCTTGCGCCGGTCCTCGGGGTCGCCCGTACGGGCGGCGGTGGCCTCGGCGATCCGTGCGTCCAGTTCGTCGAGGCGCGCGTACATCGGGCCGAGCTTCTGGTGGTGCAGGCGGGAGAAGTTCTCGACCTCCACCCGGAAGGTCTCCAACGCGATCTCGTACTCGATCAGCGCCTGCTCGGCGGCGCGTACGGCCCTTTCGAGCCGCGCCTCGGGCCGCTCGGCCCGCTCTTCGACCGGTTCCGCGCCCGGTTCCGCACCCGGCTCCTCGTACCGCGCCCTGAGCCGCTCCTTGAGCTGGTCCTTGAGCCGCCCACCGGAACCCGGCCGCCCCGCCCCCTCGCCGGGAGTCTCGGGTGTCTCAGGCGTCTCGGGCTGCGTCGGCTCGGCTTCCGGCATCGTCACCCGTCCAGCGTAGGCCACAGAGCCGCCCGCCCCGGATACACGGCCGTCCACCGCGCCGACCGTCCCCCAGGAAGCAGGCACCGCACCTCACACCCCCACCTCAGCAGCCACCCGCCCCTCCTTGACCGCCCGCACCAGCAGCGCGTGATCCGCCTCCGTACGATCCGCGTACGCCGTCGCGAACCGCGAGATCGCCGTGTCCAGCACGTCACCCTTGCCGCAGTACCCCGCTATGAGGCGCGGATCGGCGCTGTGCGCGTGGGCGCGGGCCAGCAGGGCGCCGGTCATTCGGCCGTAGTCGTCGATCTGATCGGCGGTCAGCGACACCGGGTCCACGCTGCCCTTGCGGTTCCTGAACTGGCGTACCTGGAAAGGCAGACCGTCCACCCTCGTCCACCCGAGCAGGAAGTCGCTGACGACCTGCATCCGCTTCTGTCCGAGCACCACCCGCTGCCCCTCGTGCGTGGCCGCGGGCGCCTCGAAGCCCGCCTCCGGCAGATGCGGAAGCAGCGCCGAGGGCCGCGCCTCCTTGACCTGGAGGACCAGTGGCTCGCCCCGGTGATCGAGCAGCAGCACCACGTACGACCGCAGGCCGACGCTTCCCGTGCCCACGACCCGGAACGCCACGTCCTGGATCGCGTACCGCCCGATCAGCGGCAGCCGGTCCTCGGCGAGCGTCCCCAGGTACCCCTCCAGGGAGGAGGCGACCGCGGCCGCCTCCGCGTCCGGTACGCGCCGCAGCACGGGCGGGGCGTCGACGAACCGTCGCCCCACGGAGCCGTCATCGCCCTCGACCGGCTCCGTCGCCTTCGCGGCGAACCTGGCGCTCGTGTTCTGCCGGGCCTTCTCGGAGACCCGCTCCAGCGTGCCGAGGAGATCACGCGCGTCCGTGTGCGAGACCAACTCCTCGTCCGCGATGGCGTTCCACGCGTCCAGGGCGGGCAGCTTCGCGAGCAGCCGCATGGTGCGGCGGTAGGCCCCCGCCGCGTCCAGTGCGGCCTCCGCGCAGACGTCCTCGCTCGCGCCGGCCTCGCGCCCCGCGAGCACCAGGGAGGTGGCAAGGCGCTTGAGGTCCCACTCCCAGGGGCCGTGCGCCGTCTCGTCGAAGTCGTTGAGGTCGATGACGAGCCCGCCCCGCGCGTCCGCGTACAGCCCGAAGTTCGCCGCGTGCGCGTCCCCGCATATCTGTGCGCCGATGCCGGTCAACGGGGCGCGCGCGAGGTCGTACGCCATGAGTCCCGCGGAGCCCCGCAGGAACGCGAAGGGAGAGGCGGTCATCCTGCCGACCCGGATCGGCGCCAGCTCGGGGAGCCTGCTGCGGTTCGACTCCTCCACGGCCGCCACGGCGTCGGGCCGCCCGGCGCCCACCTCGAACCGCGCGTGCTCCGAGCGCGGGACCCGCCCCCGCAGCGCCTTGCCCTCGCCCTTGGGCGACTCCTGCGCTGCCGTGGGCCAGGCCGCGAACCCCGGCACCTCCGGCAACCTCACACCGGCCCGCCCCCGCTGGCCCCGCTGCCCAGGAACCGTCCCGCGCCCGCCCTCAACCCGCTGCGCCATGCCCATCGCCCCCGCCGACCGTCACCGACCCGGGCCTCGAAAGCGACCCAGGCCTCGAAAGTACCGCCGCGCGCCGATGCCCGTCAGAGCCTGTGGATAACTCCAGTGACATACATCACCGCGCCGCCGGGCACAACAACAGACACACCAGCAGACACAACAAAAAGAAGCGGCCCCCTACCGGACTTTCATCCGGAGGAGGACCGCTTCCTCGTGGTGCGCGAGGGGGGAGTTGAACCCCCACGCCCTTGCGGGCACTGGAACCTGAATCCAGCGCGTCTGCCTATTCCGCCACCCGCGCATGGGTGCTGTCTTTGGGCCTCTCACTGTGTGGTGCGAGCGCCTGCCGACATCCAGAAGATTAGCACGCTGCCGAGGGTGGATTCACATCCGTATTCGGCGGGCACCTGCCAAGGGGCCCACCCTCGGACAAGCCGGGGGCCACGACCCGTACCGCGATCCGGACCGCGACCCAGGCCGCGATCCGGTCCGCAAGTCGGGCCGTCCCCGGCGAGCTCGCCGGGGACCGGCGCCAGGTGCGGGACACTGGCTCGGGGCCCCCTCTACGATCCCTGGTAAGAGGAGACTCGGGCAGCCGTCCCCGACAGCTGCCCGGAAGGGTTTCCTGATCCGGAAATCAGGGCCACGTCAGGGGTCCTGGGAGGATCCCTGGAGGCTGGTGCGGGCATGCCTTGTGAGAGGCGACACTCGTCGACTGGGCGGACAGGGGGAACCAGCCGATTTCCCGGCGCGTGGATACGATCAGTAAGCAGTACCAGGATGACTACGACGGAGGAGGTGCCCCATGGGAGTCCTGAAGAAGTTCGAACAGCGACTTGAAGGTCTGGTCAACGGCACCTTCGCCAAGGTGTTCAAGTCCGAAGTCCAGCCCGTCGAGATCGCCGGCGCCCTCCAGCGCGAGTGCGACAACAACGCCACGATCTGGAACCGCGAGCGGACCGTCGTCCCCAATGACTTCATCGTGGAGCTCAGCGCGCCCGACTTCGAGCGCCTGAGCCCCTACTCCGGGCAGCTCGGCGACGAGCTGTCCGGCATGGTGCGCGACTACGCCAAGCAGCAGCGCTACAGCTTCATGGGACCCATCAAGGTCCACCTGGAGAAGGCCGAGGATCTCGACACCGGCCTGTATCGCGTCCGCAGCCGCACGCTCGCCTCCAGCACCTCCCAGGCTCCGGAGAGCGCCCCCGCGGGCCCCGGCACCGGTGGCCCCGGCGCCGGCGCCCCCACTGGCCCCGCGGCCCCCGGCCGCGGCGCCGGCGGGGGTTACGGCTATCCGCAGCCGCCCTCCGCGGGTCCCGGCGGGGCACCTCCCATGCCGGCGGCACCGCCGCCCGGCGGAGGCCGCCCCGGCGGCCAGTCCCCGGCACCGGCCAGACCCTCGGGTCCCGGCGCCGGACCACTTCCGGGCGCCCAGGTGCGGCGCTGGATCGAGATCAACGGCAACCGCCATCAGATCTCCCGCCCGACGCTGGTGCTGGGACGCAGCACCGACGCCGATGTGCGGATCGACGACCCCGGCGTCTCGCGCCGGCACTGTGAGATCCGGACCGGAACGCCCTCGACGATCCAGGATCTCGGGTCTACCAACGGCATCGTGGTAGACGGGCAGCACACCACCCGCGCTACGCTCCGCGACGGCTCGCGGATCGTCGTGGGCCAAACCACCATCGTTTACCGGCAAGCCGAAGGGTGAAGCGGGGGCAATGTCAGAGCTGACCCTGACGGTCATGCGGCTAGGTTTCCTGGCCGTTCTGTGGCTGTTCGTGATCGTGGCCGTCCAGGTCATCCGCAGCGACCTGTTCGGAACGCGCGTCACACAGCGCGGTTCGCGCCGCGAGCGGCCGCAACAGGCCGCCCGAGCGCAGCAGGCCGCCACACCACCGCCGCAGCGCCAGCAGCAGGGCGGTGGCGGCCGCCAGCGCCGCGGCGCCCCCAGCAAGCTGGTCGTCTCCGAGGGCATCCTCGCCGGGACGACGGTCGCGCTGCAGGGCCAGACCATCACGCTGGGCCGTGCGCACGATTCGACGATCGTGCTGGACGACGACTACGCCTCCAGCAGGCATGCCAGGATCTACCCGGACCGGGACGGCCAGTGGATCGTCGAGGATCTCGGGTCCACCAACGGCACGTATCTCGACCGGACCCGACTCACCACCCCGACGCCCGTTCCGCTGGGCACGGCGATCCGCATCGGCAAGACCGTCATCGAGCTGCGGAAGTAGTACGTCATGAAAGAGCGCGAGCGGAGCGAGCGAGCCGAAGCGGCTGTCCAGGCACTGGACGCCGGCGCGCTCCCGACCGGAGGGTGGGCACCGTGCGGATGTACCCGGAGCCGACGGGCGAGGTGCGCATGAGTCTGTCTTTGCGCTTCGCCGCCGGATCGCACAAAGGCATGATCCGGGAGGGGAACGAGGACTCCGGTTACGCCGGCCCGCGTCTCCTCGCCATCGCCGACGGCATGGGGGGCCAGGCCGCGGGCGAGGTGGCGAGCTCCGAGGTCATCTCGACGCTCGTCACGCTCGACGACGACGTCCCCGGCTCGGACATCCTGACCTCGCTCGGCACGGCCGTGCAGCGGGCCAACGACCAGCTGCGGCTGATGGTCGAGGAGGACCCCCAGCTCGAGGGCATGGGGACCACCCTGACCGCCCTCCTGTGGACGGGACAGCGCCTCGGTCTCGTCCATGTCGGCGACTCGCGCGCGTACCTCCTGAGGGACGGCGTCCTCACGCAGATCACGCAGGACCACACCTGGGTGCAGCGCCTCGTCGACGAGGGCCGCATCACCGAGGAAGAGGCCACCACCCACCCGCAGCGCTCCCTGCTGATGCGCGCGCTGGGCAGCGGTGACCACGTCGAGCCGGACCTCTCCATCCGCGAAGTCCGCGCCGGGGATCGCTACTTGATCTGCTCGGACGGCCTCTCCGGAGTCGTCTCGCACCAGACCATGGAGGACACCCTCGCCTCCTACCAGGGCCCGCAGGAGACCGTGCAGGATCTGATCCAGCTCGCGCTGCGCGGCGGTGGCCCCGACAACATCACCGTCATCGTCGCCGACGTCCTGGACATCGACAGCGGCGACACCCTCGCCGGCCAGCTGTCCGACACCCCCGTGGTGGTCGGCGCGGTCGCCGAGAACCAGCTCCAGGCGCAGGACGACGGCGCCATGCAGACGCCCGCGGGCCGCGCCTCCGGCCTCGGCCGCCCGGTGCCGCCGCAGACGTCCCACGGCCAGGGTGGCGGCTTCGGCCCGCCCGGCAGCGGCGACACCACGGGGTACGCCCCCGAGGGCGGCTTCGGGGCGTACGACGACGAAGACTTCGTGAAGCCCGGCGGCAACCGCAAGTGGCTCAAGAGATCCCTCTACACGGTGCTCGCGCTCGCGGTCATCGGAGGCGGCCTCTACGGCGGTTACCGCTGGACCCAGACCCAGTACTACGTGGGCACGAAGGACGAGCACATCGCGCTCTACCGCGGCATCGACCAGGACCTGGCGTGGGTCAGCCTGTCGAAGGTCGAGAAGGACCACCCCGAGATCGAACTCAAGTACCTGCCGCCGTACCAGCGCAAGCAGGTCGAGGCCACCATCGCCGAGGGCAACCTCGACGAGGCCGAGAACAAGATCCAGGAGCTGGGCCTCCAGGCGTCGGCGTGCAAGAAGGACGCCGAGCGCCGCGAGGTCGAGCGGGAGAACAACGCACGGACCGGTGAGGGCGAGGCGGGCGGCACGACCGGCCTGTCCAAGGCCCCGGGCGACGACCCCACCACGAACCCGTCCGACCCGACCGGCAAGAACGACAAGAACGACAAGAACGACAAGAACAACCCGACCGACAAGAACAAGTCCAAGACCGCACCGACTCCCACACCCGGCCCCAGCCTCTCCGAGGATGAGCAGAAGCTGGTCCCGCTGTGCGGTAAGCAGTAAGCAGCCGTTGGGGGCCTCTGCACGCCATGAGCAGTACTACACACACGTCGACGATCGGCGCGATCGGTGCGCCGAGCCGGCGCAACACCGAGCTCGCGCTGCTCGCGTTCGCGGTCGTCATCCCGCTGTTCGCCTACATGAACGTGGGCCTCGCGCTCACGGGCAAGGTGCCCACCGGCATGCTCGGCTACGGCATGGGCCTCGGCCTGCTCGCGGGCGTCGGCCACATCGTCGTACGCAAGTTCGCCGCGTATGCGGATCCGCTGCTGTTGCCGCTGGCGACGCTGCTCAACGGCCTCGGGCTGGTGATCATCTGGCGGCTCGACCAGTCGGAGAAGCTCCAGCAGCGCAAGAACTTCGTCGAGGCCGCGCCGAACCAGCTGATGTACTCCGCGATCGGCGTCGCGCTCTTCGTCGGCGTACTGCTCCTGCTCAAGGACCACCGCGTCCTACAGCGCTACACGTACATCTCCATGGTCGGCGCCCTCGTCCTGCTGCTGCTGCCGCTCGTGCCGGGCCTCGGCATGGATGTCTTCGGTGCCAAGATCTGGATCCGGGTCGGCGGGTTCTCCATCCAGCCCGGTGAGTTCGCGAAGATCGTCATCGCGATCTTCTTCGCCGGCTATCTGATGGTGAAGCGCGACGCTCTCGCCCTGGCCAGCCGCCGCTTCATGGGGCTGTACCTGCCGCGCGGCCGCGACCTCGGCCCGATCATCGTCGTCTGGGCGATGTCGATCCTGATCCTGGTCTTCGAGACCGACCTCGGTACGTCGCTGCTGTTCTTCGGCATGTTCGTCGTCATGCTGTACGTCGCCACGGAGCGCACCAGCTGGATCGTGTTCGGTCTGCTGATGTCCGCCGTAGGCGCGGTCAGCGTGGCCTCTTTCGAGCCCCACGTACAACAGCGTGTGGACGCCTGGCTGAACCCGTTCTCGGACACGGTGATCCTGAACAACAGTGACCAGATCGCCCAGTCCCTGATGGCCTTCGGCTCCGGCGGGGTCCTCGGCACCGGGCTCGGCCAGGGCCACTCCGACCTCATCGGCTTCGCCGCCAACTCCGACTTCATCCTCGCCACCTTCGGCGAGGAGATGGGTCTGGCCGGCGTGATGGCGATCCTGCTCATCTACGGCCTGATCGTGGAGCGCGGCGTCCGGACGGCCCTCGCCGCCCGTGACCCGTTCGGCAAGCTCCTGGCGATCGGTCTCTCCGGGGCCTTCGCCATCCAGGTCTTCGTCGTCGCCGGCGGCGTCATGGGCCTGATCCCGCTGACCGGTATGACCATGCCCTTCCTGGCGTACGGCGGTTCGTCCGTCATCGCCAACTGGGCCCTCATCGGCATCCTGCTCCGGATCAGCGACACCGCGCGCCGCCCCGCCCCGACCCCCGCCCCGAACCCCGACGCCGAAATGACCCAGGTGGTCCGACCGTGAACAAGCCCCTGCGCCGGATCGCGATCTTCTGCGGGCTGCTCGTCCTCGCCCTGCTCGCCCGGGACAACTGGCTCCAGTACGTCCAGGCGGACACCCTCGCCAAGCACGAGAAGAACCGCCGCGTCACCATCGAGCGCTACTCCCAGCCGCGTGGCGACATCATCGTCGACGGCAAGCCCATCACCGGCTCGAAGGCCACCCCGGGCAGCGACCTGAAGTACAAGCGCACCTGGAAGAACGGGCCCATGTGGGCGCCCATCACCGGCTACTCCTCGCAGCGCATCGGTGCCACCCAGCTGGAGAGCATCGACGACGGCATCCTCACCGGCAACGACGACCGGCTCTTCTTCCGCCGCACCCTCGACATGCTGACCGGCGAGAAGAAGGAGGGCGGCAATGTCGTCACGACCCTCGACTCCGCCGCGCAGAAGGCCGCGTACGACGGCCTGAAGAGCAAGGGCAAGGGCGCCGTCGCCGCGATCGACCCGTCCACGGGCGCGATCCTGGCGCTGGCCTCCACCCCTTCGTACGACCCCGGCGACTTCGCGGGCAACACCAACGAAGAGGCCGAGAAGTTCCTCGAACTCGACAAGGACAAGGACAAGCCGCTGGTCAACCGCGCCCTGCGCGAGACCTATCCGCCCGGCTCCACCTTCAAGGTGGTCACGGCGGCGGCCGCCCTTGAGCACGGCCTGTACGACGGCATCGACGAGAAGACGGATTCGCCGCTGCCGTGGACCATGCCGAACACCACGACCCCGCTGAAGAACGAGGGTGACCTGCCCTGCAAGAACGCCTCGCTGCGGGTAGCGCTTCAGGTCTCCTGCAACACCGTCTTCGGCAAGATCGGCTCCGATCTCGGCAAGGACAAGATGCTGGAGACGGCGAAGAAGTTCGGGTTCAACGAACAGCAGTTCGTGCCCGTCCGCTCCAACGCCTCGCACTTCCCGGAGGACATGGACAAGCCGCAGACCGCGCTGTCCTCCATCGGCCAGTTCGAGACCGCCGCGACGCCGCTCCAGATGGCCATGGTCGCCTCCGCGATCGCGAACGACGGCACCCTCATGGAGCCGTACATGGTCAGTGAACTCCAGGCGCGGAACCTGGACGTCATCGAGAAGCACTCGCCCAAGGAGATGAGCGAGCCGCTGTCGAAGGAGAACGCCCAGAAGCTCCAGCAGATGATGGAGACGGTCGTCGAGAAGGGCACAGGAACCAACGCCCAGATCCCCGGCGTCACCGTCGGCGGCAAGACGGGTACGGCCCAGCACGGCGTCGCGAACAGCAAGAACCCGTACGCCTGGTTCATCTCGTACGCCAAGACGGACTCCGGGTCGCCGGTCGCCGTCGCCGTGGTCGTCGAGGACAGCGACGCCGACCGTGGTGACATCTCCGGTGGCGGGCTCGCCGCCCCCATCGCCAAGTCCGTGATGGAAGCGGTCATCAAGAGCAAGAAGTGACGCCCGTCACGGCCACTCCACATCGGTGCACGTTGCGGTACCGGTCCGGTATCGGCTGACGGTCGCGTCCGGGTCACGCAAGTCGAGCCGGGTACGGTATGCCCGGACAGCACACCGCCGGACCACACAAAGGTGCGGTCGGGACCGACGGAGAGGGCTGGATTAGCTATGGAAGAGCCGCGTCGCCTCGGCGGCCGGTACGAGCTGGGCCAGGTGCTCGGCCGTGGTGGGATGGCGGAGGTCTACCTCGCGCACGACACCCGCCTCGGACGCACCGTGGCGGTGAAGACGCTGCGGGTCGACCTCGCCCGCGATCCGTCGTTCCAGGCCCGGTTCCGCCGTGAGGCCCAGTCTGCCGCCTCGCTCAACCACCCGGCGATCGTCGCGGTCTACGACACTGGCGAGGACTACGTCGACGGGGTCTCCATCCCGTACATCGTGATGGAGTACGTCGACGGTTCCACGCTGCGCGAGCTGCTGCACTCCGGCCGCAAGCTCCTGCCGGAGCGGGCCATGGAGATGACGATCGGCATCCTCCAGGCCCTGGAGTACTCCCACCGGAACGGCATCGTCCACCGCGACATCAAGCCCGCGAACGTCATGCTGACGCGCAACGGCCAGGTCAAGGTCATGGACTTCGGCATCGCCCGCGCCATGGGCGAGTCCGGCATGACGATGACGCAGACGGCCGCGGTCATCGGCACGGCCCAGTACCTCTCGCCCGAGCAGGCCAAGGGCGAGCAGGTCGACGCCCGCTCCGACCTGTACTCCACCGGCTGTCTGCTCTACGAGCTGCTCACCGTCCGGCCGCCGTTCGTCGGCGACTCCCCGGTCGCGGTCGCCTACCAGCACGTGCGCGAGGAGCCGCAGGCCCCGAGCGTCTTCGACGGAGAGATCACTCCGGAGATGGACGCCATCGTCCTGAAGGCCCTCACCAAGGACCCGGACTACCGCTACCAGTCGGCCGACGAGATGCGCGCCGACATCGAGGCGTGCCTGGACGGCCAGCCCGTCGCCGCCACCGCCGCCATGGGCGCGGTCGGCTACGGCGGGACCGACGGCTACGGGGCCGACCAGCAGACGGCGATGCTGCGCCCGCAGAACGGCGGCCAGACGGCGATGATGCCGCCGGTCAGCCCCGAGGGGGGCTACGGCTCGGACGAGGCCGGCCACGGCCGCCGTCAGAAGAAGAGCAACGCGTCGACCTGGCTGCTGATCCTCGCGGGCGTGCTGGTCCTGGTGGGGGCGATCCTCATCGGGAAGTTCGCGTTCAGCGGGGACGGCGGCAGTGACGGACAGATGAAGGCGCCGGATCTCGTCGGTGAGACCGAGGCCGAGGCCAAGGACTCGGCCACGAACGTCGGACTGAAGTTCAAGGTCGGCGAGCGCAAGGCGTGCGCGAAGTACCCGAAGGGCGAGGTCTGTGACCAGACCCCCGAGGCGGACGCCGACGTAGAGAAGGGTGACACCGTCACGGTGACGGTGTCGACGGGCTCCCCGAAGATCCTCGTCCCGGATGTGCAGGGACTGAGCTACGAGGAGGCCAGGAGCCAGCTCAAGGCCAAGGGCTTCACCTCCATCGAGCGGGAGACCGAGGAGTCCGACCGGACCCCCGGCAAGGTCATCGGCCAGGACCCGCCGGGCGACAGCAAGATCGAGAAGAGCGAGACCATCACGCTGACCGTCGCCGAGGAGAAGAAGCAGGTCAACGTCCCCGACGTGACCGGCCTCGACTACGCGGCGGCCGAGAAGCAGCTCAAGGCCAACGGTTTCGCGGCCACCCGGTCGGACGTCGCCAGCGACGAGGTGGACGAGGGCAAGGTCATCAAGACCACGCCTTCGGCGGGCACGCCCGCCGACCCCGGCTCCACCGTCGCCGTCCAGGTCGCCAAGGCCCCCGAGGAGACCACCGTCCCGACGCTGATGGGCCAGAAGCTCAAGGACGCCCGTAAGGCCATCGAGGACGCCGGGCTGTCGGTCGGCACCATCACCGGCCCGCAGGACGACGACGCCCTCGTGGTCCTCTCCACGCCCGGCGCGGGCGAGAAGGCGGAGCCCGGCACGGCGGTCGACCTGACCACCGCGGGCGGCGGCGGCAACGGAAACGGCGGTGGCAACGGCGGCAACGGCGGCGGAGACGACGGCGGCGGCTTCATCGGCGGTCTGTCGCAGCGTGACTCCCACCGGGATCCGTACCTCGGCCAGGACTGACCCGCACCAACGGCAGAGCCCCGGTACCGCTGAGCGGTACCGGGGCTCTGCCGTTCAACGACGGCGTCGTTCAGCGACAGCGTCGTTCAGCGAATCGGCCGGGGAGTCACTTCAGTTCCGGCGGAGGCGTCCGCTTGTTGTCGACCTTCTCGATCCGCTCCAGCTCGCCCCACACGACGTAGCGGTAGTTGGAGGTGAAGACCGGCGTGCAGGTCGTCAGCGTGATGTAGCGGCCCGGCTTCTTCGCGCCCGACTCCTTGGGGATCGGGTCGAGGACCTTCACGTTGTACTTCGAGGTCGAGGGCAGCGTCGCGTACACCTTGTACACGTACCACTTGTCGCGCGACTCGTAGACGATCGCGTCGCCCTTCTCGATCTTGTCGATCTTGTGGAACCTCGCGCCGTGCCCGTCGCGGTGCGCGGCCAGCGCGAAGTTGCCCTCCTTGTCCTCGGGCATGGCCGACTTGATCGGCTTCTTGTAGTAGCCGGCGACGCCGTCGTTCAGGAGCTTGCTGTCGGTACCCGGCTTGACCAGGATCTCGCCGTTGCCCATCGCGGGTACGTGGAGGAAGCCGATGCCGCCCCTGGTGTCGACGCTGCCCGGGCCGCCCGCCCAGCGGTCGCGCACCTTGTCGCTCTGCTTGTGCGCCTCGCGGTCGGCTACGACGTTCGTCCACCACAGGGAGTAGACGACGAAGAGGCCGAGCACGAGCCCCGCGGTGATCAGGAGTTCGCCGAAGACGCTGACCGCCAGGGCGAGGGGGCCGCGGCCCCGGCGTCGTGGGGCGGGCGCCGGAGCGGGCGCCTCGGCCTGCTTCTCGTCGTCTTCGGTCGTGGCTGCCACTGGTTCTGCCCCGTTCTCACACTTCTAGTTGACGAGCGCGCTCGGCTTGCCCTTGCTGCGCGGCCGTTCCTCGGCCATCTTGCCCCAGACGATCATTCGATACTTGCTCGTGAACTCCGGGGTGCAAGTGGTCAGTGTGATGTAGCGGCCGGGTTTCGTGAAGCCGCTGCCCGGCGGGACCGGGCCGATCACGCTCGTGTTGCCGGGGTCCGTCTGCGGCAGGATGTTCGCCATCTTGTAGACGAAGTACTTGTCCTGCGTCTCCACGACGATGGGGTCGCCCGGCTCCAGGCGGTTGATGTAGCGGAACGGTTCGCCGTGGGTGTTGCGGTGGCCCGCCACCGCGAAGTTGCCCGTCCTGGCGTCCGGCATCGCGGTCTTCGTGGCGCCTTCGTTGTAGTGGCCGACCATGCCGCGGTCGAGGACCTTCTGCTTGTCGATGCCCTCGGCGACCGGCACGACGACGTCCAGCTTGGGGATGTGCAGGAGCGCGAAGCCCTGCCCCGGTTCGAACGTGCCCGGCTTGCCCTTGCCGCTCGCCCAGTCCTCCTGGAGGTCATGGGCGGCGCCGTCCGCCTGCTGCTGGGCCCGGATGTTCGTCCACCACAGCTGGTACGTCACGAAGAGCAGCATCAGCACGCCCACGGTGATGAAGACCTCGCCGAGCCCCCGGCTGATGACCGCGCCGGGCGAGGGCCTGCGGGCACGCTCCGCGCGGCGGGCCTCCAGGCGGGAGAGCGGGGCCCCGGCGGGCCGAGGCGGTGAGGGCCGCGCGCCGCCCTTCTTGGCGGCCTTGCGGCGGGCCGCCCTGCCCTCGCCGAGGCCGTCGGCGGGTCCGGCCTTGAGCCCCGCGCCCGGCTCCGCCGCACGGCGCGTGTCGGCGGTGCGCAGACCCACCGTCTCGTCGTCGGCTATCGGCTCGGGGGCGTAGGCGCCGTAGAGCTGCTCGTACGTGGGTTTAGGGGTGCTTTGCGGCTGCGGCTCGGGCTGCTGTTGTACGGGGCTCTGCGGCTGCTGCTGAGGCCGCGGTTGTCGCTGTACGGGGCTCCGCTGCTGGTCGGGGCTCTGCTGCCGCGGCTCCACCGACGCGCTGCGGAACCACGGTGACGGATGCTGCCCCGGCAGCGGATCGGTCAGCGGATCGGCCAGGTGATCGACCGCTTCCTCCAGCGCCCCCGCGTCCCCGTGGGCGAACCCGCCGCCGTGCGCGCCATTGGCGTCGTACGGGGCTCCGGAGGAGTCGTGCTCGGGGCGCAAGGCCGTCACGCCGTGGCCCGGCCCACCACCGGGGCCAGCCCACTCGATCGGGCGACGGCCCCGGTGTCGCCGCACTCCACCAGCCAGTTGGCGAGCATGAGGTGGCCGTGCTCGGTCAGCACGGACTCCGGGTGGAACTGCACGCCCTCGACCGGCAGTTCACGGTGTCGCAGGCCCATGATGATGCCGTCCTCCGTGCGCGCGGTGACCTCCAGCTCGGCCGGGACCGTGGTCGGCTCGGCGGCCAGCGAGTGGTAGCGGGTCGCGGTGAACGGCGACGGCAGCCCCGCGAAGACGCCCTTGCCCTCATGGCGTACGAGCGAGGTCTTGCCGTGCAGCAGCTCCGGGGCGCGGTCCACCACGCCGCCGTACGCCACCGCCATCGACTGCATGCCGAGGCAGACGCCGAAGACGGGCACACCGGTGGTCGCGCAGTGCCGGACCATCTCGACGCAGACGCCCGCCTGCTCAGGGGCGCCGGGACCCGGCGAGAGCAGGACGCCGTCGAAGCCGTCCTGCGCGTGCCGCAGCTCGACCTCGTCGTTGCGCAGGACCTCGCACTCGGCGCCCAGCTGGTACAGGTACTGGACGAGGTTGAAGACGAAGCTGTCGTAGTTGTCGACGACGAGGATCCGACTGCGGCTGCGGCCCGTGCCGCCGGCGGCGCTCACTGGCCGTCCACGGTGACGTCGTTGAAGGGCAGCAGCGGTTCGGCCCAGGGGAAGACGTACTGGAACAGCACATAGACCACCGCGAAGACGAGCACCAGCGAAATCAGCGCCCTTGACCATGCGTTTCCCGGCAGATGCCGCCAGATCCAGCCGTACATGCCGTCCCTTCCGTCGCGTACGGCAACAGTCCTCCCTCGCCGTACGGCACCAGACTAACGGCGCAGTGCCTCCGGTTTCCCGGCCTCCACGGGCTGGGTGGCATCCAAACGCGCCCAGACGATCAGCCGGTGGCTGTGGCCCCACTCCGGTTCACAGGTCGTGAGGGTGAGGTAGCGGCCCGGGCCGTCGAAGCCGGATTTGCGCGGGACGGCGTCGATGACGCCGATGTCGCCGGGGAGGGTCCTGTACGGCTCCCCGTCCACGCGGTACGTGAACCAGGTGGCGCCGTCGGTCAACACGACGGCGTCGTTCGGGCGCAGCTTCGGGAAGTCCTTGAAGGGGTCGCCGTAGGTGCGGCGGTGTCCGGCCACGGAGAAGTTGCCCTTCTGCCCCAGCTGGGCGGTGGACGCGTAGTGCCCGAGGCCCTTCTTCAGTACGTCGGTGCCGGTGCCCTGGAGCACGGGCTTGTTCCACGTGAAACCGAACCGCGGGATGTACATCACGGCGAAGGGCTCGCCGTCTTCGTAGGGGGCGGGCTTCTTCGGGGAGGCGTCGAGGGGGTCGTTTCCGGTCCTCTCGGAGAGCGGGGCCCGCGCCCATCGGTCCTGAAGCTCGTCGATCTGGGTGTCCATGGCGCTGTCGGCCTTCACGCCGGTCCAGAACAGGACGTACACGACGAAGAGCACGATCAACGCGCCGACGGTGATGCACAGTTCGCTGAACGTCCTGACCATCACGCGCACGGACACAAGCTCCCCCAGGGGCCGCTACTCCACGGGCTTCGCGTAGTGGAGATCCACTGTGCCCGAGTAGCCGGGAAGAGTCACCGCCCCGTCGTCGTCCACTTTCCAGCCGAGACCGTACGCGTTGACGTACAGCATGTAGTTCTGGATCTCGGGGGACGCGGCGAGGGCGTTCTTCAGCTTGTCCGGGTCGCCGACGGCGGTGACCTTGTAGGGCGGGGAGTAGACGCGGCCCTGGAGGATCAGGGTGTTGCCGACGCAGCGCACGGCGCTCGTGGAGATCAGGCGCTGGTCCATGACCTTGATGCCCTTGGCGCCGCCCTGCCAGAGGGCGTTGACCACGGCCTGGAGGTCCTGCTGGTGGATGACCAGGTCGTTCGGCTGGGGCTCGGGGTAGCCGGGGAGCTTGGCCGTGGCGTCGGGCGGGGCGTCCGCGAGGGTGACCGTGACGGCCTTGCCGCTCAGCGCCTTGGTGCCGGCGTTGCCCTCCAGGGCCTTGAGCCGGGCCTGGTCCGCCTTGGTGCCGCCGTTGTCCCGCTGGGCCAGCGACTCGACGTCGTCGCGCAGGGAGCCGTTGGACTCGTCGAGCGCGCCGTTCTTGTGGCTGCGCTCCTGAATCAGGTCGGAGAGTTTCAGCAGCGACGCGTCCGTACGGATGTTGGTGCCCTTGGCCGTGTTGAAACTGGTGAAGAAAATCAGGCCCGCGAGCGCGAAAACGGCGCCCGTAAGCACCCGAACCGGACGCCATCGGATGCGGCGACCGGCACCTTTGTGGGAGTCGGCAGAATTGCTCAACGTACCCTTATCTCCTTCAGCGCCGCGGAAGCACTACGCTAACGGACGCCCGGGGGAGGCCTCAGCTCCCCGTGGAGTCCCACCCGGCGTCACACCACAGTTCCCTGCGCGGCCACGCAGCGCATCGACAGGAGAGACCCTCGTGCCGAAGTCACGTATCCGCAAGAAGGCCGACGATTACACGCCGCCGCCCGCGAAGAAGGCGACGGCCATCAAGCTGACCAACCGCAGCTGGGTGGCTCCGGTGATGCTGGCGATGTTCCTCATCGGGCTCGCCTGGATCGTCGTCTTCTACGTCACGGACGGGAAGCTGCCGATCGACCCGCTCGGCAACTGGAACATCGTGGTCGGCTTCGGCTTCATCGCGGCGGGATTCGGCGTCTCGACGCAGTGGAAGTAGGTCCGTCGCGGCCCCTGCCGCGAGGCACTTCTCCACTCCGCGCACAAGCCTTGCCCTGAGTTATCCACAGCGCTATCCACACGAGTGGAAAAGGTCTGAAGATCTGTGGATAACTCTCCGCCGGTTGACGCCGGTGTGACTGACCCACCGGTTCCGCGGAGTCCGCTCGCCCCTTGTCCTTCCCGGGGAAACCCAGGTCAGCGACAAGGGGCACGGTTGTTCCCCACCGCGTGCACAGGGTCGAACACACGCTGTGGACAACAGGGGCTCAGGTGAGCTGTCCGGTCCTGACGAGCACCATGATCACGGTCGCGGCGAGGACCAGCGCACAGCTGCCGTACTGGATGACGTTCCGCCGCTCGCGGGGCGCGTGCACCATGGCGAAGCCGATGACGACACCGCCGACGAGGCCTCCGACGTGCGCCTGCCACGCGATGCTGGGCCAGAAAGCGGTGATGAGAAGGTTGATCGCCAGCAGGGCGAGCACCGGTCGCATGTCGTACTTCAGCCGCCGCATCAGGATGGCGGTCGCGCCGAAGAGACCGAAGATGGCGCCGGACGCGCCGAGCGACGGCCTGTACGGCTCTTCGAGCAGATAGGTCAGCGCGCTGCCCGCGAGGCCCGAGCCCATGTACAGGGCGATATAGCGAGCCCGGCCAAGCGCCGCCTCCAGTGGGCCGCCGATCCACCACAGGCTCAGCATGTTGAAGGCGATGTGCATGATGCTGCCGTGCAGGAACATCGCCGTGACCAGGCGGTACCACTGCCCCTCGGCAACCCCCTCCACCGATCCGAACTCCGGGACGAACGCCCGCCCGAGCAGGTCGTACTGGTCGGTGAAGCGGTCGCCGACGGCCAGCTGCACCAGGAACAGGGCGAGGTTCAGCCCCACGAGGACCTTGGTGACCAGGCGCGGGTCGGCGGTGACCGTGCCGCCCGCGACCGTGCGCGGCTGGTTGGCCGCCGGGGCGTGACCGGTCCCCGAGCCGTCGCGCACGCACTCGGGGCACTGGAAGCCGACCGAGGCGCTGATCATGCACTCGGGGCAGATGGGGCGTTCGCAGCGCGTGCAGGTGATGCCGGTCTCACGGTCCGGGTGGCGGTAGCAGACGGGCAGGCCCGTCGCCCCCCGCGGCTCCTGCGGGCTGCCTGGCACCTGGTCCATGAGGTCCCCTCAATCTCCGTACGAAGGCACTGTGACGGCATGACATGGCAACGCGCCGCCCCGCCCTTCCTTACGGATGGGCGGGGCGGTCGGTTCCCTCGCGTACGCGGGGGTACGCGCTGATCAGGCGTCGCGGTTCTCGATGACCACGGACTCGATGACCACGTCGCTCACCGGGCGGTCGGTGCGCGGGTTGGTCTGCGTGGTCGCGATGGCGTCCACGACCTTCTGGCTGGCCGGGTCGGTGACCTCGCCGAAGATGGTGTGCTTGCGGGTCAGCCACGCGGTCGGCGACACAGTCACGAAGAACTGCGAGCCGTTCGTGCCCGGACCGGCGTTGGCCATCGCCAGCAGGTACGGCTTGTCGAAGGCGAGGTCCGGGTGGAACTCGTCCTCGAACTCGTAACCCGGGCCACCGGTGCCGTTGCCCAGCGGGTCGCCGCCCTGGATCATGAAGCCCTGGATCACGCGGTGGAAGACCGTGCCGTCGTACAGGCGGTCCGTGGTCTTCTTGCCGGTCGCGGGGTGGACCCACTCGCGCTCGCCCTGAGCGAGCTCGACAAAGTTCTTGACCGTCTTGGGCGCGTGGTTCGGCAGGAGCCGGACCACGATGTCGCCCTGGTTGGTCTTCAGGGTGGCGTAAAGCTGCTCAGCCACGATCTGCCTTCCGTTGTCTTCTGTGACACCCCGATCCTCGCACGGACCGGATTGCGACGAGTAGCCACCGAGTAGGCGCGCGTCGAGGCGATCCGTGACATGGTCGGCGCAGGCTCTTCTCGCACCGTTCATCCGGAGTCGGCGTCCTTGACCCGGATGCCCGCCCTTTCAGGCCTCGGAGCCATCCAGAAGGCATGATCTTTGAAAGGGTGGAAAGGTGACATACGTATACGCCACCGAGGAGGAGGATCACGTGACCCGCATCGACAGCGTGCGCGCCGCGACCGGCTCGGCCAAGGACAGCGTGCGGCACGCCGCGGACGCGGTGGCGCCATACGCCGACACGGCCAAGGACCGAGCCGCGCACTACGCCCATGAGGCGCGTGCACGGCTGGCACCCAAGGTGTCACAGGCGGCCGAACAGGCCCGTGTCCAGTACGGCGCCCACGTCGCCCCCCGCGTCGAGCAGGCGCGTACGCACGTGCCGCCGAAGGTCGACCATGCCGCGCACGAGGCTGCCGTCCGCACCCGCAAGGCGGCCCGCCAGGCCGCCGACTACTCCAAGCCCCGGATCGAGTCCGCCGTGGCCGCCGCGCAGCCCGTCCGCGAGGAGGCCGCTTCCCGTAGCGCCGCCGCCCTCGCCGCGCTGCGCGGTCAGGTCTCGGCGAAGGAGATCCAGCGCCTGGTCCGCAAGCACGAGCGCCGGGCCAGGAACGGACGCATCGCCAAGAGGTTCGTCGTCATCGGCATCCTCGCCGGTGGTGCCTTCGCCGCCTGGAAGTGGTGGGACAAGCAGGCCAACCCCGACTGGCTGGTCGAGCCGCCCGCGGCCACGGAGGTCCCGGACACCACGCCGCTGACCTCGGTCGACGGCAGTGACCAGGCGGCCCTCGACCCCGAGGTCCAGGCCAAGCAGGCCGAGGCCGAGGCAGAGGCGGCTGACCGGGACAAGCGGAGCTGACAGGGCTGACGCACGTCACACACTGTTGAGGGGCGGAAGACCGGGTGGTCTTCCGCCCCTCGATGTTTCACGTGAAACAGCGGCGCCGTTTCACGTGAAACGGCGCCGCGTTCCCGTTTCAGCCCGCCGCCCTCTTCACCAGCTCGCCGATCTGAGCCTCGGCGGCCGCGGTCAGCTCCTTCAGGGCGTAGGAGGCCGGCCACATGGCGCCTTCATCCAGCTCGGCCTTGTCGCTGAAGCCGAACGTCGCGTACCGCGCGTTGAACTTCTCCGCGCTCTGGAAGAAGCAGAGCACCTTGCCGTCCTTGGCGTACGAGGGCATCCCGTACCAGAGCTTCGGCGTGAGGTCCGGTGCGCTCGCCTTGACGACGGCGTGGATCCGCTCGGCCATGACCCGGTCCGAGTCCCGCATCTCGGCGATCTTGGCCAGCACGGCGGCCTCGTCCTCCGCCGCCTTGTCGGCACGTGATCCACGGCGGGCGGACGCCTTCAGCTCCTTGGCCCGCTCCTTCATCGCGCCGCGCTCCTCGTCGGTGAACCGCTCGGACGTCGTGTCGGTCGAGGTGGCGCTCCTGGCGGACATGGCGGACTTCTGCGCGGTCTTCATGGCGGATCTCCTGGGCGTGCGGAGCGTCTGGGCGTACAGGGCGTCTGGGCGTGCGGGTGGGGCTAGGGCGTCGTGGGGCCGGTGCTCGTCAGCCCCACGCGCCGGCGATCTGGCGGGTCGTGGCGTTGAGCCGGTTGAACAGATTGGTGACGCCGACCATCAGGACGATCGCGGCCAGCTGCTTCTCGTCGAAGTAGGTGGCGGCCGTGTCCCAGACCTCGTCGCTCACCGGGTCGGGACGGTCGGCCAGCCGCGTCGCGGCCTCGGCCAGGCTGAGGGCGGCCCGCTCCTCCTCGGTGAAGTACGGGGCCTCGCGCCAGGCGGCGACCGTGTCAAGCCGTTCGTCGCTGACTCCGGCCTTGCGAGCGCTCTTGGCGCCGCCGTCGACGCAGGCGCTGCAACCGTTGATCTGGCTGACCCGCAGGTGCACCAGCTCCAGCGTCTGAGCGTCCACGCCACCGGCGTGCGTGGCCTTGAGGAGCTGCTGGATGGGCTGCATCGTGTCGGGCAGGACGACGGCGGGGTTCTTCATACGGGACTGCATCTGGTTTTTCTCCTCGTTCCCTCGGGGTGTGACTCCATAACAGCCGTCCCCGCCGGGCCGGACCACGGTGCTGGGACACCGTGGGACAGCCGAACAAGCCTTGACCAGCGGCGACTTGGCTCGGGAAACTTCGGCCAGAGCGGGACGGCGGCGCGCGGCGCCGGGGCCACGGGGCCACGGGGCCACGGGGCCACGGGGACACGGGGACACGGGGATGCGGGAACACGGGGACACGGGGATGCGGGAACACGGGGGAACGATGGACGGTCACGGTCAAGGACGAGCCGCCGAACGTGGGCACGTAGCGAAGGGCGACCCTCAGGACGAGCTTGCCGCCCGGTTGCGCCTGCTCCAGGAGCTGTCCGGGCTCGGCGTACGGGCCCTCGCCCGGGACACCGGCCTCAGCTCGTCCTCACTGTCGCGCTACCTCAACGGTCAGACCGCCCCGCCCTGGCCCGCGGTGGTCGCCCTCTGCCGCCTGGTGAAACGCGACCCCCGCCCGCTGCGACCCCTGTGGGAACGGGCCTCGGCCCCGTTGCCCGCGCCCCCGAAGAGCAGCCGTCAGGTCCGGGCCCTGCCCCGCAACGACCTGCCGCGTGACGTGTCCGACTTCACCGGGCGCGAGGAGCGGCTCGCCGCCGTGTTCACCGCTGTCGAAAGTCACCGGGCGGTCTCCGTCGACGGCATGGCGGGCGTCGGCAAGACCGCTCTGGTCATCCACGCGGCGCACCGGCTCGCCGCCGACTTCCCGGACGCCCAGCTCTATGTGGACCTGCACGGGTTCACCGAAGGCCGGCCGCCCCTCGACCCCGACTCCGCGCTGCGGATGCTGCTCGGCGCCCTCGACGTCCCGTCCGAACGGGTCCCGCGGGAGGGTGTCGAACAGCTGGCTGCCTGCTGGCGGTCGGAGCTGGCGCGCCGCCGGGTCGTCGTGGTCCTCGACAACGCCGCCGACGCCGAGCAGGTACGCCCGCTCCTGCCCGGCGCGGGCCCCTCGGTCGCCCTGATCACCAGCCGTAACCGGCTCCTCGACCTGGACGAGGTGCCCCCGGTCTCGCTCGACGTGCTGAGCGCGCGGGAGAGCGCGGAGCTGCTGGCCCGCGCCAGCGGCGACCCCGGCGGCGCCGGCAGCAGGCTGGCCCGCGATCCGGAGTCCGCCGCGGAGGTGCTGCGGCTGTGCGGTCACCTCCCGCTGGCGCTGCGGCTGGCGGCGGCCCGGCTGCGGCACCGGCCCGGCTGGACCGTGGGCATCCTGGCCGAGCGGCTGGCCGAGGGCGCGAGCGAGTTCGACAGGGCGTTCGCCATGTCGGTCCGGCAGCTGGACCGGGCGCAGGCCCGCCTGTTCCGGATGCTTGGCCTGCTGCCCGGGGCGTCCTTCGACGAGTACGTGGTGGCGGCGCTGGCGGACGTGCCGCTGCGCACCGCCAGGGTGATGCTGGAGGACCTGCTCGACGCGCACCTGGTCCAGCAGCCCGCGGCGGGCCAGTACCGCCTGCACGACCTGGTGCACCAGCACGCGCGCAGGGCCGCGGCGGAGCAGGACTCGGAGGAGGAGCGGGGCCGCGCGCTCGGCCGGGTGCTCGACTACTACGTACACGCGGCTGCCGCCGCCGACGCGGCGATGCCGTTCCTGTCGTCCGGCAGGCCTCCCGCAGCGGGGCGCGCGCCGGCCGAGCTGCCGCGGTTCTCCGACAAGAACGCGGCCTTCGCCTGGCTGGTCGCGGAGTACGGAAATCTGATGGCGGCCTTCGAGACGGCGGCCGCCGTCGGAGCCGACGCGCACGTATGCGAGCTGCCGCGCTTCCTGCGCGCGTACTTCGCGCGGCGCTGCGGCACGACCCACCTCAATTCCCTCTTCGAACGCGCCCTCGCCGCCGCCGAACGTCTGGGCGACCCGTTGCAACTGGCGGAGGCGCACAGCGATCTGGGCTTCGCGCGCTACAACGCGGGCCGCATGGCGGAGGCCGCGGCCGCGTACGAGGCGGCGGGGATCCGGGTGTCCCAGACGGGCGACGCACGGGCCGAGGCCGAACTCGCCCTGCGCCGCGGTTACCTGAGCTGGGACGCGGGACAGGTGACGGAGCCGCTCGAACTCTTCCGGCTGGCAGGGAAGTTGTACGACAAGTCGGGCAGCCCGACGGGCGCCGCCCACGCGGCCGCGTCCGAGGCCTGGGCGATGCTGCAACTGGGCCAGCGCGAGGAGGCCGCGCATCGGGCCCGCGCGGTACTGGACACCCCCCACACCGACCCGGCGTGGCCGCCTGCCCTGACGGCCCGGCTCACCCTCGGCGTGGCCCTCGCCCACGAGGCACCCGACGAGGCGGCGGAACACCTCCGCCTGGCCCTGGCCCAGGCCCGCGACGACGGGCACCTGCACAATCAGGCGTGGTGCCTCAACTGCCAGGGCGTCGCGCTGCGTCAGATGGGCCGGTACGAGGAGGCCCTGGCCAGCCACCGGGAGGCCTTCGCCCTGCTCGACGAGTTGTTCGAGGAGCACTGGAAGATCCATTTCCTCAACGGCTACGGCGAGACCTGCCGCCTCGCGGGCCTCCCCGAAGAGGCCCTGCGGCTGCACCGCCAGGCGCTGGACATGGCCCCGCGCCTCGGCAATCAGTACGCGGCGGCACGGGCCCACGAGGGCATCGCGACGGTACTCGCGCAAACGGCTCCCCACTGACTCCGTTCCCGCGGCTCAGGCCTTGCGCACCTTCCACAGCACCTCCGCCGGCCACTTCTCCGCCCACTCCCGGTCCAGGGCTTCCTTGAAGTAGGTGCCGCCGTCGGCGGGGGCGGTGGGCTCCACCAACCGTTCGATGGTGAATCCGCAGTCCCGGAACATGTCGATCCACTGCGCGTAGGTGGAGTGGAAGACGACCACGTCGCCGCCGTACTTCATCCGGGCGTCGCCATAGGGGTTCGCGAGGTGCTCGCCGACCGTGCCGCTCTGGTTGTCGAAGCACATCTGTAGGAGCGGGGAGTAGGTGCACAGGCCGAGGATGCCGCCGGGGCGGAGCACGCGGTGCGCCTCTTCGAGCAGGCGCCGGGGTGGGGAGAAATCGAACGCGCCGTGGTCGCAGAAGGCCGCGTCGAAGACTCCGGAACGGAACGGCAGGCGCTCCGCCGCGGCTTGGACGAAACCCGCGGCTTGCCCGCCGAGGGCCCGCGAGAGCTGGCCGGAGGAGAGTTCGACGCCGTAGGCCCGGAACCCGGCGCGGGCGAACCCCTCGGTGTCGTGCCCGATGCCGCAGCCGAGGTCGATGATCCGGGAGCCGGCCGGAAGGTCGTCCGTGAAGATCCTGAGGTCGCTCTCCGGAAGGTGCCAGATGCCCCAGGAGGGGTGCCGGGCGGCGTCGAAGTGCTCGGGGTGGGCGTCGTGGTACAGCTCGCTGTTGGAGTCCCAGTACCGCTCGTTGACCTTGAGATAATTGATCTTTGCCATCGCTGTCCTCAGTCCTGCGGGGGTTCGCATACCGACAGGTCCGCCCAGCCGGACGGCGGGCTGACGTAGTTCTTCACGCGGAGCCGGGCCGCCGACCTGAGCCGTCCGAACACGCACACTTCGCCGGTGGCGTTGAGCGACTGCTCGGCCTGCGCGCAGCGGGCGAGCCGGTCGTCGAGGTCGTCCGCGGCCAGGGCGTGGTGCACGAGGTCCTTGAACGCGGACGCGGGCCCGCCGGGCAACTGGGCCGCGGGGCGCCGGGTGAAGGGGAGGAGGAGGGAGACCGGATCGGGCCATGGGGAGGCCATCAGCACGAGCCGGAAGTCTTCGCGGTGCGTAGTGGGGAGCTGGGTGAGATACGCCCGGTAGTCGATGGCCTCGGGCCGCAGGGTGAGTCCGGTGTGGTCGCCGATCTGCTCGGCGAGGACGTGGGCCGTCTCCCGGTTCGGTGAGAAGTCCGGGAAGACCAGGCGCATGGGGGTGCGCCCGGCCGCCGGGAACAGTTCGCGGGCCGCGCGGGCCGGTGGGACGGGGCGGCCCGGATCCCACAGCCCGGTCAGGGAGTCGAGTGGGCTGATGGCGCCGTGCAGCCTGCGGGACAGCTCCCGGCGGTCGAGGGCGGCGGCGACGGCCCGTTTGCGTTCGGCGGCCATGCCACTCGGCGGCAGGAGGGCGACGGCGATGTCGAGGTCGTCGACCTGGAGGTCGGGGTAGTCGGCGCGGCGTGCCCACTGGGGCACGGGGAACGTCGTCGGGCAGGTGATGTCGACGGCTCTCCGGTCGAAGAGGCGCTGACCGTGCTGGGCGTCGGAGGACAGCACGTACGTGACATCGGGTCCGGGACCGGTTGCCCGCAGGCGGAGTTCGCCCGGTGGCGCGTCGGCCAGGGTGTAGGCGCCGCTGGTGATGGCCGGGTCGCTGTGCCGGGGGCCGAAGACGGGGTTGGCCAGGAGTGCGGGAAGGTTGCCCACGGGGAGGCGGGTGGTCAGCCGCAGCCGGTCGGGGCCGAGGGGCCGTATCTGCTCGATGAGCGACACGAGCCAGGCGAAGGGGCCGGCCTGCCTGGCGACCGCCGTGAGGTGCCGGGCGACGTCGAGAGCGCGGATCGGCAGGCCGTCGGACCATCGCGCACCGGGCCGCAGGGCGAAGTCCCAGCGTTTCTCGTCCAGGCGTTGCGCTTGGTGCAACAGGCCTGGCATCAGGGTGCGGCCGGGGCCCTCCACGAAGAGCGGGCGGGCGAGTTGGCGCGTGATGGTCAGGCCGGTCCAGTCGTCGGCCGCGCCGTAGAGGCCCGACGGGATGAGGTCCGTTTCCACTCGGATCGGCTTGGACATGCCGCTTCCCCTTTGGCGCGATACCGCCGCGTCTTTGGCGCGAACCCGTGCCGTTAGGCGAAGCGCGCTCGGCGGGGCCTTCAGTGCGCCGGGCGCTTGTTTACCGGGTCTGGGCAGTGATACGGCCGGTTTCGAAGTCGATGATTTTCCGTACGTCGTAGTCGACGAGTTCGGTGATACCCGCGATGTGGTGAATAATCGAGGCGGCCATCCAGGCACCGATAATGGTGTTGTGGGGGCCGAACGAATAGCGCGTGCTCCGCAGATCTCCGGAATCGGCAGTCGACCCAGCGTCATCCGCGCGCGCGGAAAAGGCGAGCCGCTCCGGAGTAACCGTTGATTTCCCGGGCGCGAAGAGCGGCCCATAGAATCCGCGCTGCATACCCACTCCACCGAATATGGACGGCACATCCCGACCCCAGGCAGATTCGGACACCGCATCAGAGATGCTGCCTATCGGCTGGTCTATGCATACGGCGATGACATCGACGTCCGTATGCGCTTCGAGGAGTTCTTCGATGTCCGCGGATGATGTGACGAACCGGTCGACGAGCGAGACTTCGGCGTCTGACACACGGTCACGAATATAGGATTGGGACGCGTCCAGTTTGGGTTCGCCCACGGCCGCCCTGGGGAAGGTGAACTGGCGGTTCAGGTTGTTCAGCTGCACGTTGTCGGTGTCGACGAGTACGAAGCGCCTGACCCCGGCCCCGATGAGGTGCTGGAGGATCACGCTGCCGGTGCCCCCCACGCCCATGACCATGACCGTGGCATCGCAGATACGGCGTTGTGCCTCGTCAGGGCGGGGGGTGTGCAGGGCCAGATGCCCCCACTGACGGGCATGGATGCTGTCGTCGCCGGCCGGCCCCGAGGGCGACTCGATGAGAAGGCCGCGTTTGCGCAGGGCTCTGACGAGGCTTTCGCAGTCGGAGTCGCGGCTGGTCAGCGCTTTCAGGGCTTCGTTTTCGCAGCCGTCTTCAAGGGCGGCCATCAGTCGGCTGACCACGCCTTTACTGTCATCAAGGACGTATTTCTTCTTCTCGCCCTGGAACGTCACCGTGCTGCCGGCCGATTCCAGTTGCCAGGCAGGGTTCAGCCATACACGCATAGCCCGCGACACATCCTTGAGGCAGGAAGCGAATAACACGCACATGTGCAAGGAGCTGGAGGGCAGCCCCGCTTTACGGGGCTGCCCTCCGACTCACATTGTCAGCAGCGGTGGACCATCACCTGAGCGGCGTCGGCCACGTCCATCTCCTCGATGAAGAAGATGTCATCCTGCTCCTGCGTAGCAACCTGAATTGCGGTCTCAGTAACGTTCTCGTTCACTGTCGCTCCTCATGTGCATCGGAACTGAATTGCTCTGACGCCAGGAAGCTTCACCATTCTCCTAGGTGCTTGTCAAGCATCTTCAGGGCAGGATTTTTATTTTCCACGCAAAGTGCACTAAACGCCTTCAATGCGGACATTTCTTCCCTTGTGTTCGCCAATCTCTCCAGGCAGGATCCGTGAAACGCGTGAGGGCCTTTGGAGCCGTACCGCGGAAGGAATACTGCGGCGGGAATAAAGGATTGGCACGGGGGATTGAAGCAACGCCCGGGAGGGGTAGTGGACCCTTTGGGCGGATCACGAAAACCGGAACATGAAATTCCGAGCCCGCACACAGCGCATCTTCCAAAGCCGAGAGAACGAAGCTCAGAATCATGGGATTCCTTGAATTCAACGGTGTCGAGTGCAATCTCGCCGACGGGCGGACACTGTTCGAAGACGTCAGCTTCTCCGTGGGCGCCGGGGAGGTCGCAGCGCTGATCGGCCACAACGGCGCGGGGAAGAGCACCCTGGTCAACGTCGCGGGCAAGCGCCTCAAGCCGCGCGCGGGCGCCGTCCACGTACAGGGCGGCCTGGCGATGATGCCGCAGTTCATCGGTTCCGTACGTGATGAGTCGACCGTGCGGGATCTGTTGCTGGCCGCCGCCCCCGAGCGGATCGCCGCGGCGGCGGCAGACATCGACGCTCTCGAACTAGAGCTGATGGAGCGCGACGACGAGGCCACCCAGATGCGGTACGCCGAGGCGCTGGGCACCTGGGGCGAGGCCGGCGGCTACGAGATCGAGGTGCTCTGGGACGTGGTGACCACCGCGGCGCTCGGCATGCCCTTCGACCGCGCCCGCTTCCGCGACGTCAACACCCTCTCCGGCGGCGAGCAGAAACGCCTCGTCCTGGAAGCGCTGCTGCGCGGGCGTGAGCAGGTACTCATCCTCGACGAGCCGGACAACTATCTCGACGTCCCGGGCAAGCGGTGGCTGGAGGAGCAGTTGCGTACGACCGACAAGGCCGTGCTCCTCGTCAGCCACGACCGCGCCCTGCTGGGCAACGTCGCCACGAAGGTCGTAGCCCTCGAAGGCCGCACCACCTGGGTGCACGGCGGCTCCTTCACCGGCTGGAAGGAGGCCCGCCAGGCGCGGCGCGAGCGGCTGGCCGAGCTGCACCGCCGGTGGGACGAGGAGCACGAACGCCTCAAGGAACTGGTACACACGCTCGGCGAGCAGGCGAAGATCAGCGCCGCCATGGCGCCCCGCTACCGCGCCGCCCAGACCCGGCTGCGCAAGTACGAGGAAGCCGGCCGGCCGCCTGAGCTGCCCCGGGAGCAGCGCGTGGTCCCCCGCCTGACGGGCGGGCGCACCGGAACGCGCGTCATCACGTGCGAGCAGCTGGAACTGACCGGCCTCATGAAGCCGTTCGACCTGGAGATCTACCTCGGGGACCGCGTCGCGGTGCTCGGGTCGAACGGCTCCGGCAAGAGCCACCTGCTGAAGCTGCTGGCCGGCCTCGACGTGGACCACACGGGCTCCTGGCGCCTCGGCGCACGGGTCGTACCCGGCTTCTTCACCCAGACCCACCAGCATCCGGAGTGGGCGGGCAAGACGCTCGTAGAGATCATGGGCCGCGGTGAGGGCATCCGCGAGGGCCTGGACCGAGGGGCCGCCGCGGGCATGCTCTCGCGCTACGAACTGGCGGCCGCGGCGGACCAGCGCTTCGAAACGCTCTCCGGAGGACAGCAGGCGCGGTTCCAGATCCTGCTCCTGGAACTCGGCGGCGCGACCCTGCTCCTGCTCGACGAGCCGACGGACAACCTCGACCTGGTCTCGGCCGAGGCACTACAGCAGGCCATCGAACAGTTCAACGGCACGGTCGTCGTGGTCACCCACGACCGCTGGCTCGCCAGCTCCTTCAACCGCTACCTCCTCTTCCGCTCCGACGGCGAGGTCGTGCAGACGCAGGAACCGGTGTGGGACGAGAACCGGGTGACCAGGGTCCGCTGATCCCTTGGCGAGACCCCTACCGATCGAAGGAGAGGCAAGATGCAGGACTCGGCAGAGACCACTTCTGTCACGGACCGGCAGTCCACTTCCGTCCCGGACCAGCAGTCCGCTTCTGCGATGGACCACATGAGCAGGGACGCCGCGATCGCCTTCCACGCCAGGACGATCGGCATGCTGACCGCGGCCCCCGTGACGGAAGCGCTCGGTCTGCTGCGGCCGGGAAGCGACGCTCCGGCCACCAGCCTGCCCTTGATGCCGGCGGACATGACCGCCCCCCTCGTCTCCGAGCTGGCCGCATTGCCGACCTGGGACACGGAGCACTGGCTGCTCACCCCCGATGACGACGTGAAGCCGTGCAGCGAACAGGAGTTCACCGAGGCAGCCCCCGAGCGGCGTTTCTCGCGCAGCGGCTGCCTGCGCGACATCCCCCGGTCCGCCCTGGGCATCCGCGCCTTCATCTCCGCGCTCAAGAGCCAAAAGGTGGCCGCCGCGTTCTCCTCCGCGTTCGGCGAGAGCGTCTCCTTCCGCTCGGCCGACATCGCCAGGTACGAGGCCGGCCACTACCTGCGCCGCCACTCCGACACCTTCGACGACCGGCGCTTCGGGCTCGTCTTCTTCCTCTCGCCCGGCTGGTCCGCGGGCGACGGCGGTGAACTGGTCGTGGAGGCTCCCAGCGGCGCCGCCCTGGCCACGCAGCCCGAGCGAGGGCGCCTGGCGCTCCTGCGGATCAACCCCGGCTACCACCACAGCGTGTGCACGATCCGCTCGCGGTCCTGGGTGCGCTTCTCCGTCGCCGTCCACTTCGGCACGGCCAAGTCCGGTACGGCCGAGTCCGGTACGGCCAAGTAGCGGCCGCTCCGGAATACGGCTCGCCTCGACGGGCCCCGGCGGCCGACTATTGACCCCCGCACGGCTCTCGCCACCACAGGCAGAGCCGTGCGGTGATGTCCGCCCCCGCTTTCATCAGATCTACCGGCGTGCCGCCAGGAGTTCGACGTGCTCAAAGACAGCAGTTTCAGAAGCCTGTGGACTGCCCAGACCGTATCCCTGTTCGGTACCCAGGCCAGCGTGGTCATCATCCCGCTGCTCGCCCTGGGCACCCTCGACGCCTCCGCGTTCGAGATGGGCCTGCTCGGCAGCGCCGAGTCACTGGCCGTGCTGCTGCTGGGGCTATGGGTGGGCATGACCGCCGACCGCTACCCGCGCAGGTCGGTCATGGTGACGGCGAACATCCTGCGCCTGCTGCTGATCGGGATGATCCCGGTGGCCTACGCGCTCGACGTGCTGAGCATCCCCCTGCTCTTCGTCACCGTCTTCCTGGTCGGGGCCCTCACGCTCCTTTACGACTCCGCTCTGTCCTCGCACGTGGTCCTGACGTTCGACCGCCGCCAGCTCCCCAAGATCAACTCGTATATGGAGGGCAGCACCGCGGTCAGCGAGGTCGCGGGCCCGGGCCTGGGAGGCCTCCTGGTCCAGGCGCTGGGGGCACCCCTGGCCCTGGTCGCCGACGTGTGCAGCTACATCGCGAGCACGGTGCTGCTGCTCGGGTCGGGGGACAGCACGAGGAAGGGGGCGAAGGAGGAAGCGAAGAACACCGGAGAAGAGGATGCCGAGGCCGGCCACGAAGATGCCGAGCAGGAGACGGTCAAGGGCGCCCTGTCCGGCTTCACCTGGGCCTTCTCCCACCGCGTGCTGCGTCCGGTGATCGTCTCCGCGGCCCACTTCAACTTCTTCACCGCGATGTTCTTCGCCGTCTACACCTACTACGTGGTCAAGGAGTTGGGCTTCAGCCCCCTCCTCGTAGGCCTGGCGAGCGCGGCCGGCGGGCTCGGCGGCGTCCTGTCCGCGACAGCCGCCTCCACGTTCATGAGCAAGGTGCGTACCCGGCTGCTCTACGTCCTGTCCCTGGTCGTACCCACCGTGGGCGCGTTCCTCGTCCCCGGCTCCGAACTGCTGGGCTCCTCCGTTCTCCAGTTCCTGTCCGTGGCCGCCGGAATGTTCCTGTGGAGCTTCGCCATCGTCGTGAACCTGGTCATGAGCGAGACGATCAAGCAGATGGTGACGCCCTCGCACATGATCGGCCAGGTCACCTCAGCGATGCGCTTCACGACGCTGGGATTCGAGCCCATCGGCGCGCTCGTGGGCGGCACGGTCTCCCAGTTCCTCAGCCCCACCACGGCCCTGGTCATCGCGGCCTGCGGCCTCGCGACCTCCATCACCTGGGTCGTCTTCAACCGCCACCTCGGCATGTACGACGTGAATGAGGCCGAGCCGGTCAGCGCCACCTGACCCGAGGCGACGGGGGCCCGGCCGCCACCGGGCCGCGGACCGGTCAGTAGGGGGATGCCGCGTTCTGCCGCGCCCAGCCCTTCTCGGCGTCCGAGCCTTCCGGGGGTGGCACCATTCCATTGATCATCCACAGGTCCCGGCTGGTCTCGTCGACGTGGAACTCCCAGTGCAGTCCCGCGTGTTGTTCGAAGTAGGGCTGGAGCATTCCCCGGATCCACTCGGCGGTTCGGCGGCGGGTCTCCTGGTCGGGGTTGCGCCGGGCGATGTGGTCGATGGCGATGCGGACACCGGCCGGGGTGGGTTCCCCGCCGACGTAGAAGTCCGCGGCCGGCATTTCCTGGAAAAGGGTCACCACGTAGAACCGGGGCAGCCCGACCTTCTCGTAGTGGTCGGTGATGCGGGCGGCGAGCCGGCTCTTGTCGTGGTCGGTGAAGATTCCGGGGGTGTGGTGAATGGTCCACAGCGGCATGGCGGTTCGGTGCTCCTCGGGTCGTGGGGCGCGGGGCCCCGGGGGGGATGGGAGTCAGCCCGTGGCTGAGAAGGTGAGGTGTTCCACGGGCTCGGAAAGCGCCGCTTTGACCCTGCCGGTGACGTCGTCCGCGAGCACTTCCGCCTCCCCGGCCTCAAGTCCTTCGACGATCCGCGCGGCGATCTCGGCGGGCTCGGCCTTCGGCTGCCCGATGGCGGCGACCATGTCGGTGTCGATAAAGCCCGCGTGTACGCCGACCACCTGCGTGTTCTGGGCGGCCAGTTCGAGTCGGAGCGAGTTCGTGAGCGACCACGCCGCGGCTTTCGACGCCCCGTAGGCACCGCTGCCGGCCAGCCAGGACAGTACGGAGTGCATGTGGACGAACGCGCCCCCGCCGTTGGCGGCCAGGATCGGCGCGAAGGCCCGTGTGACCCGCAGCGGTCCGAAGACGTTGACGTCGAACATCTCGTCGGCCCCCTCCAGCTCGCCTGTCAGCAAGGGGGCCGGGAGCAGGACGCCCGCGTTGTTGAACACGATCTCGGCGTCCGCGGCGCCCCGCGCGAAGTCGGCGACCGACTCCTCCGAGCGGACCTCGAGCCGGGCGGTGACCACCTCGGGGCGGTCATCCACGTACGGGGCGCGCGCGGTGGAGTACACCTTTCGGGCGCCGCGCGCCAGCAGTTCGTCCACGAGCGCCGCGCCGAGTCCCCGTCGGCCGCCGGTCACCACGGCCACCTTGCCTGCTACCGCCACCATCAGAGCCTCCCACCTGAGTAACGTCATCGTTAGCTAGAAAGGAAGCACGATTCCGCTGGGTAACGCAAGCGTTAGTTACAATGCCGAAATGGCGATGGAGTTCGAGGAGCGGCTGCGTGACCGGGATGCCTGGTCGATCGGTGACGGCTGTTCGGCGGAGCGGGTGCTGGGCCTGCTGAGCACCAAGACGGTGTTCCTGGTCATCCGCGAGTGCTTCTACGGCACCACCAGGTTCGAGGACTTCGTGACGCGGATCGGGGCCTCCGCGCCCGCGGTGTCCCGGGCACTCAAACAGCTGGAATCCGCGGAGGTCGTCGCGCGTGCCCCGTATCAGGAGGCGGGTAGCCGGGCCCGCGACGAGTACCGGCTGACCGCGGCCGGCGAGGACCTGCTGCCGGTGTTCCTGTCACTGATGCAGTGGGGCGACAAGTATCTCCAGGGGGGCCGCCCGCCCCTCTCGTTCGTCGAGGCCGCCACCGGCCGCACCACGAGAGTCAGCGTGACCGCCGAGCCGGTGCCGCAGACGGCATCCGACGCCATAGAGATCCGGCTGAACCCGGAGTGGCAGGGCGACTAGCGAATGCGGGCCGGGCGGGCGGGGCCCGGCTGATACGCCACCTACGCGCCCCCGGTGCCCGGGAGGGTCGCGCCCAGGCCGATCGCGCGCAGCTCGGCGGGATCGAGGATGCGGTAGGTCCGGTTCATCCGGCCGTTGGAGGTGTCGGCGAGGATCTCGTGCTCGCGCAGTTCCTTGAGGGACTTCTCCACGGTGGAGACGCCGAGCCCGAGGGCGTTGGCGAAGTCACGCTGGGTGGGGCCGGTCACGACGTGGGGGTCCAGAGCGCCGGAGAGGATCTTGGCACCGAGTCCCTGCTGGTACATGAGGTGGAACAGGAGCCGGGCGACGCGGTGGATCGGCTTGCAGGCGTCCGTGCCGTAGAGGTCCTCGAACTCCAGGACGTAGGTCATCAGACGCTGGTGGACCATACGGACGACCGACAGATTGCGCACCGCGACGGAGCGCAGGGCCTTGCGCGGGATGCGCACGGTACGCGTGGCGGACAGGAACTGGACCTGTTCGAGCCGGTTGACGGACGGCACATCGGTGAACAGGTCGAGGTTGCCCAGGAGGTAGTTCCCGCCCCAGATGCGCCCGTTGACCAGCACGGTGCCGAACAGTACGAACTCGACGTGGTGGGAGTTCAGCGGCTCGGGCTCGGCGGAACGCTGGTGCCGGTACAGCATGCTGAAGCGGGCGAGTTCGTCAGCGACCTCGTGGTTGAGGCCCTGCTGTAGGTAGTAGTACTGCAACACGCGCAGCGCCCGCGCGCTGCGGGGCTCGACGGTGCCGGCGCCGGCCATCTCGTACACCGGGGCCGGGCGGGGAACGGCGGATGGGCTGGGGACGACGGACGAGCTGGGGAGGGCAGGTGGATTGGGGGCGACGGTCACGCGTGACCTGGCCGTGATGCTCTTGTCGGGCTCGTCGCCCCTGGTGCGGCTGTCGGTCACAGCAGCCCCGCGGTGATCTCGGCGTGGAGCGGCCCGGCGACGGTGTGCGCGGCCACGGGCGGAGCCGGGGGCTCGGTGAGGACCTTGGTGATCGGCACCATCGATCCGACGAGCGTGCCGATTCCGACGATGACGGCGACCACACGGGCCGGCGCCGACTTGAGCCGGTCGACGGCGAAGGCGATCGTCGCGAACACGATCAGGAAGATCGCCACGAGGACGACGAGCCGGACGAGGTCGGCCTCGGGCTCGGGCGGGGGCTCCATCAGGATCCGCGTGACGGGGACCAGCGCGCCGACCAGGGTGGCGATCGCGGTGACGATGGCGGCGACGCGGACGGGCTTGGACTGGAAGCGGTGGACGACGAAGGCGATCGTCGCGAAGACGATCAGAAAGATCGCCAAGAGGGCGACCAACGGAGCCGTGGCGGACACGAGCAGTTCTCCCGGTGCTGGACGGGCAGGGATCGCGGCTGCTGCCCGGCTTCCCTCCGGTGGCTGATGCCGGAGGGAGGACGAGCCCGGCACGGGTGCCGGATGCCGCTGGACTGTTCATCGCTCTTCTTGCAATGGCCGGGCTTCGGCACCCGCGTAACAGGCTCCATCGACCGGTTAATCGCAGAGGGTACCGAAGACCGACAACGTGCCCAACTAAGGCTTCCCGAGAGGGATTTGAAGATCAAACGGCGAAGCATGGCAAGTCCACTAAACGGCCACTTATCAGGGATTCAGGGGGTTGTTTGGGCGTCAAGAAACCCGTAGGCATAGGGCTTTGGCCGCGTCGGCCCCCAAAATCCCTCCGGATAAGGCATAACGAGGCACCAAGTTCGGTTACATATCCAGTGCTGGACACAGGCCCTGGACTGGCCTTCGCTCAGCATCATCGGGCATTTGCCCGGAGGGTTGGCCCCCTTCGGGTGCCCGATGTTCATCGTCACGAGGGCCCCGCCGACGGCGGGGCCCTTCGTATTTCCCCAGCTCACACCAGATGGCCGGCAACGAAATCCGCAGCCGCACCCCGGACCCGCTTCCCGTTGATCACCTGAACGAGAGCTTCCGCCCCGATTTCGATCACGACTCCTCATGCAGATCAAACAAATGGAGAAATCGGGACCAAAGGCATCCTCCTCCGAGATTGCGAAATCGGCTACAGGTTGTAAGATGCCGCGCTCTTCATCACCCGACGCGATCAGAATGTACTCGCCAGTAATCGAATGTGCAGGCGAAACGTCAGCATAAGAGTCCTTGTGCACGTGTATGCCGGTTTCGACGCCTGGCCACGCTCCGTCGACAGCATGAGTGCGGCAGCATGAGCCCGGCAGCGGAAGTTCGGCAGCGAGGGTTCGGCAGCGGGGCCGGCAGCACGAGTAACGAATCGCCCGGGACGCGGGGCGCGGGACGCCAGGCAGATCGGGCCGCGGCCGACACGGCTGCCACGGAGCGCTGACGTCAGGAAAACGAAAAGCCCCCCCCTGACCCGCGTTTCCGCAGGTCAGGGGGGCTCTCGGACTGTGGAGCCTAGGGGAGTCGAACCCCTGACATCTGCCATGCAAAGACAGCGCTCTACCAACTGAGCTAAGGCCCCGAGAACGATGCACCGGACCGGAAGAATCACCTCCCGGCGTGCGTCGCAGACCAGAGTACCGGGTCTCCCCCCGGATCCCGCAAAAGGATTGGGGGTCCCGGTCCACGACCACGCTCCGTAAGATGCACGACGTGGTTCGCGGCAGCGAACCGCGGTCTTAGGGGAAGCGATGGGGAGACGCAATGGACGCCGCACAGCAGGACACCACCGCGAGAGCACGAGAGCTCCAGCGGAACTGGTACGGGGAGCCGCTGGGGGCGCTCTTCCGTCGCCTCATCGATGATCTGGGCCTGAACCAGGCACGCCTGGCCGGAGTCCTCGGCCTGTCCGCGCCCATGCTCTCCCAGCTGATGAGCGGTCAGCGTGCCAAGATCGGCAACCCCGCGGTCGTCCAGCGGGTCCAGCTCCTCCAGGAACTGGCCGGCCAGGTCGCCGACGGCAGCGTGAGCGCCGCGGAGGCGACCGACCGCATGGACGAGATCAAGAAGTCCCAGGGCGGCTCCGTCCTCACGAACACCGCCCAGACGGCGACCAGTTCGGGCGCGCCCACGGTCAAGCGCGTCGTGCGCGAGATCCAGTCGCTGCTGCGCTCCGTCGCGGCGGCGGGCGACATCATCGACGCCGCGGACTCCCTCGCCCCCACCCATCCGGAACTGGCAGAGTTCCTCCGGGTGTACGGCGCCGGACGCACCGCGGACGCGGTCGCCCACTACGAGGCGCACCAAAGCTGACACAGGCTGATCCGTCGACCGGGCCGCCGCGCGGCCCGGAAGGGGAGCGGAGCGCGACCATGGGTGAGGTCTTCGCCGGCCGGTACGAGCTGGTCGACCCGATCGGGCACGGGGGAGTCGGTGCGGTCTGGCGCGCCTGGGACCACCGGCGCCACCGGTACGTGGCCGCCAAGGTCCTGCAACAGAGCGACGCGCACGCCCTGTTGAGGTTCGTACGGGAACAGGCCCTGCGGATCGACCACCCCCATGTACTCGCGCCCGCCAGCTGGGCCGCCGACGACGACAAGGTCCTGTTCACCATGGACCTGGTCGGCGGCGGCTCGCTGGCGCATGTCATCGGGGACTACGGCCCGCTGCCGCTCCGCTTCGCCTGTACGCTCCTCGACCAGCTCCTCTCCGGTCTCGCGGCCGTGCACGCCGAGGGCGTCGTCCACCGCGACATCAAGCCGGCCAACATCCTGCTCGAAGCCACCGGCGCGGGGCGCCCGCATCTGCGCCTGTCCGACTTCGGCATCTCGATGCGCAAGGGAGAGCCCCGGCTCACCGAGACCGACTACGTGGTCGGGACACCCGGCTACTTCGCTCCTGAGCAGATGATGGGCGCCGAGCCCGACTTCACCGCCGACCTCTTCGCCGTCGGCCTGGTCGCCCTGTATCTCCTGGAAGGCGCCAAACCGGACGCCAAGGCGCTGATCGAGCACTTCGCCGAGCACGGCACCCCCAGCGCCCCGAGCGGCATCCCGGAACCGCTCTGGCAGGTCATCGCAACCCTGCTCCAGCCCGACCCCCGGACGCGCTTCCGCACCGCCACAGGCGCGCGCAAGGCGCTGGCCTGTGCCGCCGAGATGCTGCCCGAGCCCGGCCCGGACGACGAACTCGTCGAGATCTTCGACCAACTCGCGCCGCTGCCGACGGGTTTCGACCCCGACGGCCCCCTCGCCTCCGCGCCTCGCCCGGGACCCGCGCCCGCTCACGTACACCTCCCACCACAGCCGAACCACCCCGATCCCTTCCCGGCCCCGGCACAGTCCCCCTCGCGGCCCGCACCGACGCCGCCGGCCGCCCCACCGCCGACGCCGGCCCACGCCCCGACCCCGGCAGTCAGTCACCCCAGCTCGGAGGCCGACGCCTTCCACCTGGCCCCGCCCCAGCGGCCACCCCACCCGTCCACTCCCCCCACGCCGCCCCCTCTACGGGCCCCCTCGCCCGAGCCCGCACACACGCAGGCGCCTGCACCTGCCCCTGCGCCCGCGCCGCACCAGATCACGACCCATCAGGCCACGAACCACCAGGCCGCACCCCCTCCGGAGCCCACAACCCATCCCCAGGCCACAACCCACTGGACCGTCCAGCTCCCACCCCGGAACCAGGCAACCTCCCAGCCCCAGTCCTACGCACCGTTCTCCCCCGCCGCGCGAAGGCGCCCCGGCCCGCCCGCCAAGGTGGCGGTCCCGATGCTGTTCGTCGCGCTGGTCTGCCTCACGGTCGGGATCTGGGCGCTGACGCAGCTCTGACAGCTGGAAGTCCGGGGGCGGGCCTCCATGCGCCGCCCCTCACCAGCCCCGAGGCGGCCCGAACTGCGCACCCGCGGACGCATCACCGGGGCCACCCTCGCCCGCCGCCCGCCGCCGCGCGACCAGCGTCCACCCGCCGAGGACGCCCAACAGCACCACCCCGGTCCCGATCCCCCCGGTGGCGAGGACGGCCATCGCACCGGCGTCGCCCCCGCCCGTGCCGCTCCCGGCGGCCGTCTCCCCGCGCCGGGCGGCCTCCGTGTCCCGCTCCGTGACGCCGAACTCCTCGTCCGGCACGGGCGACCCCGCGTACACCGGACCCGGCCGCGCCGCCCCGTCGACGTCCACCCGCAGCGTCAGGTCCAGCGGGGCCGCGCCGAACTTCCCCGCGACATCCGCGCTCAGGTGGACCGTCAGGTAGTACCAGCCGGCGAAACGCATCGCGGCCACCGCGTCCGCCGGGGCGAACCGGTTCTCGTACGCGACCGGAGGCACCGGATCCAGCACCGCCGACTTCTGGCTACCGTCGTACGCCGTATCCGCGTCGTCGACCTCCGCGCGCACCGGGTTGCTCAACGTCATGACCAGCGCGGACGCCACGTACCCCGTCCCGCGCCCGGCCTCCCGCCCCACGCCGCCTCGCTCACCGCCACCGGCAGCCTCACCCCCGCTGCTCAGGCTGCCCAGCTCCGCGGCGACAGAGAGCCGCTGTCCCCAGTCGACCGGCACACGGTAGAAGAGCGTCCCGCCGGGCTCGATGCTGTCCCCCCAGACGCCCTTCCCCAGCGCCCGCGCCCCGTTGAAGCTCGTGCCGCCCTCGCGGACCTTCCGCTCGCCGGTCGGCGCCACGGGTGTCGCGGAGTCCCAGGGCCCCGGCGGCGTCGTCGCCCCCTTTTCGCGCAGCGCGGGTTCCGACGCGACCCGAAGCTCCAGGTCCCAGCTCGTACGGGAGGACTCCGGGGCGCTGGTCCGCTCGACGAGTACGTAGTACGTGCCTGGCCCCTCGCAGCTCTTCTCGTCCGGGCCGACCCTGCGCGCCGCCGTGGCCGTGATCGGACGCGCGCTCTCCGAAGCACCGAACCTCGCCTCCTGCGACTCCCCGGGGCTGCAATTGTTGCCGTCGGCGTCCTGTACGGAGACCTCGACGCCATCGGCGTAGGACACCGTGCTGCCGGACGCGGGGACCGCGGTCACCGCGACGTACGCGCTCTCCTCGGCCCTGAGCTCCAAGCGGTAGAAACGCCGGCCCACGCGCGGGAGGGAGCTTTTATAGACCTTCCCGGCATTGAGCCGATGCCCTTCGGCGCTGCTCGTCGCGCCGTCGACCGTCTCGGCGCCCTCGGCGAAGCCGTACGAAGCGGACGCCCCCGTAGCCCAGGCCTGCCCCGGCAACACCCCCGCCGCACACACCACGGTGCATGCCACGACGCACGCCACCGCGCGGATCGCCACGCCCCAGCCCCCGCCAAGCCGCCGCCCCATCACGCGCCACCCCTCGTCGCGAGCCCAGCGGTCCTGCCCCGTCCCGCCCGTCCCGACCGTCCTGCCCGCCCGACGCCTCGCGGACACCACCACGAACCCGCCACCGGCGCAACCGCGCCACCCCTCACATTCGCTTACGCAACTCAATCATTCACGTAAGCGAATAGAGCGGACCGCACCCTGCCCCGCACCACACAAGGCCCCGGCCGAACAGCACAAAGCCCCGGCCGCAAAAGCGACCGGGGCCTGTGAAGTGACTGGTGTCGATGACTCACGAACCCGTGGGCACGGAGTCAGTCGCCTCCGTCCACAGATCCTGCTCGGCGCGATCCGCCTGGATCTGGCGGTACACGAGGAGCCCGCCGATGGCGGCCAGTGCGACCAGGAGAAGCTTCTTCACCGCGCGACCTCGTCTTTCCTTGACGTAGGGGACTTCTGGCGCCCGACTATACACACCGATCGATATCGATCGGTGACCTGGATCCGCCCCCAACTCCGGCCCCCCACACAGCAGTCGAAACGGACCTCGGCGCTCCACATGCCCGGCCGCCCACTGTGACTTTCGCCGCCCTCGCCCTTTCTCGGCCCCCTTGAGGCCATCCGGGTGGTGTTCATCTGAACATCGACGCGACGTGAGCGTCGGTCCACCACTCTCGGTCCCGCATACACATCATGAGGAAAGTACGCAAATCGCCCAACCCGAATTGAGGGGCCATGACCGGCAACAAGGCCATGAAGCTGTGGACCACGATCGTCACCGCCTTCCTCGCGCTCTTCGCCGCGCTGGGACTCACCACGACGGCCACCGCGGCCACGGCGGTACAGGAGACCACGAACGCACGCAACGCCACGGAGTGCGCGCCCACACCGGCCCTGGCGGCCCTCTGGACGGCGGCGTACGAACGGTCCCTGCCCCCGACGATGAAGCAGCGCATCCGCGCCGAGGCCCACGGCTCATCCCCCAGCTGCCGGCACCTGCCCCCCACGGACACGGAAGCCGAGGCCGGGACCACCACCCATGAGCCAGGACTCGCCGCGGAGCCGTAACCCGGGCGGCACCCCAGAACCTCCCAAGGCCCCCAGCCACACCGGCTGGGGGCCTTCGTGCGGGCAGGCACACCAGCAAGCCACGGGGAGCGGCGGGCTAGTAGCGGAGCAGCGGGGGGAAGCGAGACAGCGGGGGTAGCGGCGGGGTACCAAGGTCACCCAACGCAGAAGGCCGGTAGATCCAAGAGATCTACCGGCCTTCTGTCCTGGCACGGAGCCACTGTGGGGCTAACAGGATTTGAACCTGTGGCCTCATCCTTATCAGGGATGCGCTCTAACCAACTGAGCTATAGCCCCGCCGCGCTGCGGTGTGTGTCCCGCGCGCTGACCCCTGAAGATTAGCGCACCTGCGGGCCAGTCCCAAAATCGATGCCCGTGCGGGGTCAGCAGCAGGGGCGAACCGGGGCCATGGCCCGGAAAAAGCGCCGCTACTCGTCCTCGGCCAGCGTCAGCTCGACGCCGCCCACGAAGCCCGCGGAGAGGTTGTAGATGAACGCGCCGAGCGTCGCCAGCGCCGTGGCCAGGACGACGTCGATGACCGCGATGATCGCGGTGAAGGTCAGGACGCGCGGCAGCGACAGGAAGGACTGAAGGTCGAAGCCGTTGGACTCGTTCGAGCCCGTCGCCTCGGAGATCGTGCCGCCCACCGTCGAGAAGACGCCCATCGCGTCCATGACCATCCACAGGACGGCCGCCGCGACGATCGTGCAGATGCCGAGCGCGATGGAGAGCAGGAAGCTGACCTTCATCACCGACCACGGATCGGCCCTGGCGACGCGCAGCCGCGCCTTGCGCGTACGCGGCACGGTGCGGACCCCGGTCCGCGGCTTGCGCACCGTGCCCGTCTGCGCGCCGCCGGCGCCCTGCTGGTACGCCTGCGGCGGGTGATACGGCTGGGACGCCTGCTGCTTGGTGGGGCGCTCCCCGGGCAGCGCCCCACCCTCCGTGTCGGCGTCTCGGGTGTCCGTCACAGTCCCCCCCTGGGATCCATGAGACTCGGAGTCCTGTGCATCAGTGGCGGAGCCACGGGCACCGTCCGTACCGGTAGTGCCGGTCCGCTTTGCCTCGGCGCCCGTGGCTCCACTCACGATGACTCACTCCTCGCGCTACTCGGCCGAGGAATCCGTGCCCTCGTCCGTACCGACGGCCGGCTCGCCGCCGTCCGAGTCGTCGACGACGATGTCCCCGTCGACTTCCTCGGCCTCGCGCCCGGCCTCGGCGTTACGAGCGATGCCGACCACGGCATCGCGCTTGCCCAGGTTGATCAGTTGGACGCCCATGGTGTCACGGCCCGTCTCCCTGACCTCGTTGACTCGCGTACGAATCACACCACCGCTCAGCGTGATGGCGAGGATCTCGTCCGTCTCCTCGACCACCAGAGCGCCCACGAGTTCGCCGCGGTCCTCCACGATCTTGGCAGCCTTGATACCGAGGCCACCGCGACCCTGGACGCGGTATTCGTCGACATTGGTCCGCTTCGCGTACCCACCGTCGGTGGCGGTGAACACGAACGTACCCGGCCGGACGACATTCATCGAGAGCAGCTCGTCGCCGTCGCGGAAACTCATGCCCTTCACACCCGACGTGGCGCGGCCCATCGGGCGCAGCGCGTCGTCCGTCGCGGTGAACCTGATCGACTGGGCCTTCTTGCTGATGAGCAGCAGGTCGTCCTCGGCCGAGACCAGCTCGGCGCCGATCAGCTCGTCGTCCGAACCGTCGTCCGTCTCGCGCAGGTTGATGGCGATGACACCGCCCGAACGGGGCGAGTCGTAGTCCTTCAGGGGGGTCTTCTTGACGAGGCCGCCCTTGGTGGCGAGCACCAGGTAGGGCACCGCTTCGTAGTCGCGGATCGCGAGGATCTCGGCGATCTGCTCGTCCGGCTGGAAGGCGAGGAGGTTCGCCACGTGCTGGCCGCGGGCGTCGCGTCCGGCGTCCGGAAGCTCGTACGCCTTGGCGCGGTAGACACGTCCCTTGTTGGTGAAGAACAGCAGCCAGTGGTGCGTCGTCGACACGAAGAAGTGGTCGACGATGTCGTCCTGCTTCAGTTTCGTACCGCGCACGCCCTTGCCGCCGCGCTTCTGCGAGCGGTAGTCCTCCGTCTTGGTGCGCTTGATGTAGCCACCGCGCGTGATGGTGACGACGATGTCCTCTTCGGCGATCAGGTCCTCCATGGACATGTCGCCGTCGAAGGGCACGAGCGCGGACCGGCGGTCCTCGCCGAACTTGTCGACGATCGCCGCCAGCTCTTCACTGATGATCTGGCGCTGCTTCAGCGGGGAGGCCAGGATCGAGTTGTACTCGTTGATCTTCGCCTGGAGTTCGTCGTGCTCGGCGACGATCTTCTGGCGCTCCAGGGCGGCGAGGCGGCGCAGCTGCATCTCGAGGATGGCGTTGGCCTGGATCTCGTCGATCGCGAGCAGGCCCATGAGGCCCTCGCGCGCGATGTCGACGGTCTGGCTGCCGCGGATGAGCGCGATGACCTCGTCGATGGCGTCCAGGGCCTTGAGCAGGCCGCGCAGGATGTGCGCCCGCTCCTCGGCCTTGCGCAGCCGGAACTTCGTACGCCGGACGATGACCTCGACCTGGTGCGTGACCCAGTGGCGGATGAACGCGTCCAGCGAGAGGGTGCGCGGCACGCCGTCGACCAGGGCCAGCATGTTGGCGCTGAAGTTCGACTGGAGGTCGGTGTGCTTGTAGAGGTTGTTCAGGACGACCTTGGCGACCGCGTCCCGCTTGAGGACGATGACCAGACGCTGGCCGGTGCGCGAGGACGACTCGTCGCGGACGTCGGCGATGCCGCCGACCTTGCCGTCCTTGACGAGGTCGGCGATCTTCTGCGCGAGGTTGTCCGGGTTGGTCTGGTAGGGGAGCTCGGTGACCACCAGGCACTGGCGGTTCTGGATCTCCTCGACCGCGACGACCGCGCGCATCGTGATGGAGCCCCGGCCCGTGCGGTAGGCCTCCTCGATGCCCTTGCGGCCCACCACGAGGGCGCCGGTCGGGAAGTCGGGGCCCTTGATGCGCTCGATGAGGGCGTCGAGCAGCTCCTCGTGCGAGGCATCGGGGTGCTCCAGGGCCCACTGCGCGCCCGCCGCGACCTCGCGGAGGTTGTGCGGCGGGATGTTGGTGGCCATGCCGACCGCGATGCCCGCCGAGCCGTTGATCAGCAGGTTCGGGAAGCGTGCCGGCAGGACCGTCGGCTCCTGGTTGCGGCCGTCGTAGTTGTCCGTGAAGTCGACGGTGTCCTCGTCGATGTCACGGACCATCTCCATGGCCAGCGGCGCCATCTTGCACTCGGTGTACCGCATGGCGGCCGCCGGGTCGTTGCCCGGCGAGCCGAAGTTGCCGTTGGAGTCCACCAGCGGCATCCGCATCGACCACGGCTGGGCGAGGCGCACCAGGGCGTCGTAGATGGAGGAGTCGCCGTGCGGGTGGTACGTGCCCATGACGTCGCCGACGACGCGGGCGCACTTGTAGAAGCCCTTCTCGGGGCGGTAGCCGCCGTCGTACATCGCGTACAGGACGCGGCGGTGGACGGGCTTCAGGCCGTCCCGTACGTCGGGCAGCGCGCGGGACACGATGACGGACATCGCGTAGTCGAGGTAGGAGCGCTGCATCTCCGTCTCGAGCCCGACGGGCTCGACGCGCATGCCCACACCGGGAACGGCGGGTTCCTCTTCGGGCATCACAGGGGTGTTCTCGTCGGCCATTGCTGGTCAAAGTCCTTTCGAGGTGCGGCTTGTACGGGCCGACTCAGATGTCGAGGAAGCGGACGTCCTTGGCATTGCGCTGGATGAACGAGCGCCGTGCCTCCACGTCCTCTCCCATCAGCACCGAGAAGAGGTCGTCGGCCTGTGCCGCGTCGTCCAGGGTGACCTGGCCGAGCACGCGGTGTTCCTGGTCCATCGTCGTGATGCGCAGCTCCTCGGCGTTCATCTCGCCGAGGCCCTTGAAGCGCTGGACCGAGTCGTCCCTGATGCGCTTGCCGGCCTGTCGGCCGATCTCCACCAGGGCGTCGCGCTCGCGGTCGGAGTACGCGTACTGGAAGTCGTCCCGCGACCACTTGATCTTGTACAGCGGCGGGCGCGACAGGTAGATGTGCCCGTGCTCGACCAGCGGCCGCATGAAGCGGAAGAGGAACGTCAGGAGCAGCGTGTTGATGTGCTGACCGTCAACGTCGGCGTCCGCCATCAGGATGATCTTGTGATAGCGGAGCTTCTCGATGTCGAAGTCCTCGTGCACACCGGTGCCGAAGGCCGAGATGAGGGCCTGGACTTCCTGGTTGTGCAGGATCTTGTCGATGCGCGCCTTCTCGACGTTCAGGATCTTGCCTCGGATGGGCAGGATCGCCTGGTACATCGGGTCGCGGCCGGACTTCGCCGAGCCACCGGCGGAGTCACCCTCGACGATGAAGATCTCGCACTTCGTCGGGTCGTTCGACTGGCAGTCGGAGAGCTTGCCCGGCAGGGAAGCCGTCTCCAGGAGGCCCTTGCGGCGGGTCAGGTCACGCGCCTTGCGGGCGGCGACACGGGCCGTGGCGGCCTGGATGCCCTTGCGGATGATGTCCGCGGCCTCGTTCGGGTGCCGGTCGAACCAGTCCGTCATGTGCTCGTGCACGACCTTCTGTACGAAGGTCTTCGCTTCGGTGTTGCCCAGCTTGGTCTTGGTCTGGCCCTCGAACTGGGGCTCGCCCAGCTTCACCGAGATGATCGCCGTCAGACCCTCGCGGACGTCCTCACCCGTGAGGTTGTCGTCCTTCTCGCGCAGCAGCTTCTTCTCGCGCGCGTAGCGGTTGACCAGGCCCGTCAACGCGGCCCTGAAGCCCTCTTCGTGCGTGCCGCCCTCGTGCGTGTGGATCGTGTTCGCGAAGGAGTACACGCCCTCGGTGTACTGCGAGTTCCACTGCATCGCGATCTCGACCGAGAGCAACCGCTCCTTGTCCTCGGCCTCGACGTCGATGACGGTCGGGTGGATCACCTCACCCTTGCGGGAGTTGAGGTACTTCACGAAGTCGACGATGCCGCCTTCGTAGTGGTACGTGACCGTGCGGGCCTCGGCGGCCTCGTCGTCGGTCGCCTCGGCCGAGTCCGCACCCGCCGTGGCCTTCGCCGACTCGCGCTCATCAGTGAGTTTGATCGTCAAACCCTTGTTGAGGAACGCCATCTCCTGGAAACGCCGCGCCAGCGTCTCGAAGGAGTACTCGGTGGTCTCGAAGATGTCGCCGTCGGCCCAGAAGGTGACCGAGGTGCCGGTCTCCTGGGTGGCCTCGTGACGCTCGAGGGGCGCGGTCGGGGCGCCGCTCTTGTAGTCCTGCGTCCAGCGGTAGCCGTCCGTCTTGATCTCGACGGAGAGCTTGGTGGAGAGCGCGTTCACCACGGAGACACCGACGCCGTGCAGACCACCGGAGACGGCGTAACCGCCGCCGCCGAACTTGCCGCCCGCGTGCAGCACGGTGAGCACGACCTCGACGGCCGGCTTCTTCTCGACGGGGTGGATGCCCACCGGAATGCCACGGCCGTTGTCGATGACGCGCACGCCGCCGTCGGCGAGGATCGTGACGTCGATCGAGTCCGCGTGCCCGGCGAGGGCCTCGTCGACGGAGTTGTCGACGACTTCCTGCACCAAGTGGTGCAGGCCACGCTCACCGGTCGAGCCGATGTACATGCCCGGTCGCTTGCGGACCGCGTCCAGACCCTCGAGGACGGTAATCGCGCTGGCGTCGTACGAGGCGTTGACCTCGCCGTTCTCGCCGGCGGCGGTGGACGGGATGTTCTCGTTGGGGTTGCCGGAATCGGCCACGAAGCGCCCTTTCTGGCACAGCACAAGCCAAGCTCCCGGCGGTGCCGGAGCGGCTGCGTCGTTCAGCGATAGTCAGCGTTGCTCGGTGCGTCCCACGAGTGAGGCGGGATTAGCTTCCAGTCTACCGGTAGCACTGACATTGATGGGGGCTTGCCGGTACCTGAGTCCTCATGTGCCGCCCTGAACCGGACTCGGCCGACTCCCCATATGCGGAACGGGGCTCCAGAGGGCTCACAGCGGCACTCAGCGCTTCGAGCCGTCAACCCCCAGCGACCGTCGTCGGCGGTCTCAGCCGTAGGTGTCGCCGGGGCCCGTGCTGCCCGGGGCGCGCAAGGGGCCGAAGCGGCGCGGGGGGCCTCCGGGGCCGAGCACCTTGATGAGGCGCACGGTGCCGTGGCCCAGGTCCTCGTTGAGGCGGGCGACCAGCTGCGGGGCCATGAGGCGCAGCTGCGTGGCCCAGGCCGTCGAATCGCACTGCACGGTCAGGACGCGCTCGTCCTCGTCGTACTTCTGCGGGACGCAGTGCTTGGCCAGGTCGTCGCCGACGATCTGCGGCCAGCGGCCCATCACCCCGCCGACCGCGGCCGGGGTCTCCCAGCCGCGCTCGGTGATCAGCCGGTTGATCGCGGAGCCGAGCGGCAGCGGATCGCGCCCGTCGGCCCGCGCGCCGGAGCGGAGTCCGCCGCGGCGGGCCTGCTTCTTCTGCTGAGCGGCATCGCCACGCGCGCGTGCCTGTTCTTTGGCGGCGCGCAGGGCGACCCGGGCCAGGTCGACGCCGGAGGGTTCGGGGGTCTTCGGCGCGCCCCCGTCCTTGGGGTCGCCCTTGGCGGGCTCCTCGGCGCTCATACGCGCTCCACCGCGCCCTCCGCCACCGCGTACCGCGCACCGGCGAGCACGCCCGGCACGTCGTCGTCCACCGCGGCCGTGACGAGCACCTGCTCGCCCGGGGCCACCAGCTCCGCCAGCCGCTCCCTGCGGCGCGCGTCCAGCTCCGCGAAGACGTCGTCGAGGACGAGCACCGGTTCGTTGCCCTCGGCCCTGAGCAGGTCGTACGAGGCCAGGCGCAGCGCCAGTGCGTAGGACCAGGACTCGCCGTGGCTCGCGTACCCCTTCGCGGGGAGCTGGCCCAGCTTGAGCAGCAGGTCGTCGCGGTGCGGACCGACCAGCGTGACCCCCCGCTCGATCTCCTGCTTGCGGGCCTCTTCCAGGGCGGCGGTCAGCTGTTCGTACAGCGCCTCGCGCGTGTGGCCGTCGCCGGGCGCGGACGGCTTGTACTCCAGGGAGACAGGTCCGCCGCCGGGCGCCAGCTGCTCGTACGCCTTGTCCGCCAGCGGCTGCAACGCCGAGATCAGGTCGAGCCGCTGAGCCAGCAGCTCGGCTCCCGCGCGCGCGAGATGCTGGTCCCAGACGTCGAGCGTGGACAGGTCCATGGAGCGCCCGCCGTGGCGTCTGGCGAGGGCGGCAGACTTCAGGAGGGTGTTGCGCTGCTTGAGGACACGGTCGTAGTCGGACCGGACACCCGCCATGCGCGGGGAGCGCGCGGTGATCAGCTCGTCGAGGAAACGCCGCCGTTCCCCGGGGTCGCCCTTGATCAGCGCGAGGTCCTCGGGCGCGAACAGCACCGTACGGACGATCCCCAGCACGTCCCGCGGCCTGACCTGCGAGGACCGGTTGATGCGGGCGCGGTTGGCCTTGCCCGGGTTCAGTTCCAGCTCGATCAGCTGCTGCCGCTCGCCCTGCCTGACGTTGGCCCGGATGATGGCCCGCTCGGCACCCATGCGCACCAGCGGGGCGTCCGAGGAGACCCGGTGGCTGCCGAGCGTGGCGAGATAGCCGACGGCCTCGACGAGATTCGTCTTGCCCTGTCCGTTCGGGCCCACGAACGCGGTGACGCCCGGATCGAGAGGGACCTCGACCCGGGCGTAGGAGCGGAAGTCGGCCAGCGACAGATGCGTGACGTGCATGGTGTGCGCCGACCTCCCCCGGCAAGCCCGTGCGCGACGCACAGGCTGTGGATTACTTCTTCTCGACCGCGTGGCCGCCGAACTGGTTGCGCAGCGCGGCGATCATCTTCATCTGCGGCGAGTCGTCCTGCCGCGAGGCGAAGCGGGCGAAGAGGGACGCGGTGATCGCCGGCAGCGGCACGGCGTTGTCGATGGCCGCCTCGACGGTCCAGCGGCCCTCTCCGGAGTCCTGGGCGAAGCCGCGCAGGCCCTCCAGGTGCTCGTCGTCGTCCAGGGCGTTGACCGCGAGGTCGAGCAGCCAGGAACGGATGACCGTGCCCTCCTGCCAGGAGCGGAAGACCTCACGGACGTCCGTGACCGAGTCGACCTTCTCCAGCAGCTCCCAGCCCTCGGCGTAGGCCTGCATCATGGCGTACTCGATGCCGTTGTGGACCATCTTCGCGAAGTGGCCCGCGCCGACCTTGCCCGCGTGCACCGAGCCGAAGTCGCCCTCGGGCTTCAGCGCGTCGAAGATCGGCTGCACCTTGGCGACGTCGTCCTTGTCGCCGCCGTACATCAGGGCGTAGCCGTTCTCCAGGCCCCAGACGCCGCCGGAGACACCGCAGTCGACGAAGCCGATGCCCTTGGCCCTCAGCTCCTCGGCGTGCTTCTCGTCGTCCGTCCAGCGGGAGTTGCCGCCGTCGACGACGACGTCACCAGGCTGGAGGAGCTCGGACAGCTCGTCGACGGTGGACTGCGTCGCGGCCCCGGCGGGGACCATCACCCACACGACCCGCGGGCCCTTGAGCTTGCCCACAAGCTCTTCCAGGCTGTGGACATCCGCGAGGTCCGGGTTGCGGTCGTATCCGATGACGGTGTGACCTGCGCGGCGGATGCGCTCGCGCATGTTGCCGCCCATCTTGCCGAGGCCGACGAGACCGAGCTCCATCAGTGGTTCCTTCACTAGCGACGTGGCGTTACGGCACTTTCGTACCTGCGTCCGAGCCTACGCCCGGACGCACGCACACACCTGTGGGCTCAGCCGCTCAGACGTACCGGCATGATCAGGTACTTGTAGGCGTCGTCCGCCTCGGCGTCCACGGCCGGCCTGCCGCTCAGCAGCGCGGGCTTCGTGGAGGTCGTGAACGACAGCTGGGCGACCGGGGAGTCGATCGCGCTCAGGCCGTCGAGCAGGAACGTCGGGTTGAAGGCGATCGAGATGTCGTCGCCGTCGAGCTGGGCGTCGACCCTTTCCACAGCCTGTGCGTCGTCGCTGGAGCCGGCCTCCAGGATCAGCACGCCCTGCTCGAAGCTGAGCCGCACCGGGGTGTTCCGCTCGGCGACCAGGGCCACGCGCTTGACGGCCTCCACGAAGGGGGCGGTCTCGATCACGGCCACCGAGTTGAACTCGGTCGGGAACAGCGTGCGGTACTTCGGCAGGTCGCCCTCGAGGAGACGCGTGGTCGTACGCCGTCCCGCGCCCTCGAAACCGATCAGGCCCTCGCCCGCGCCCGAGCCGGACAGCGCCAGGGTGACCGTGTCGCCGCTCGTGAGCGCCTTGGCGGTGTCCAGGAGCGTCTTGGCGGGGACCAGGGCGACCGCGGACGCCTCGGGGTTCTCCGGCTTCCACAGGAACTCGCGGACCGCGAAGCGGTAGCGGTCGGTGGAGGCCAGGGTGACCGTGTCGCCCTCGATCTCGATGCGTACGCCGGTCAGCACGGGCAGTGTGTCGTCGCGGCCCGCGGCGATGGCCACCTGGGAGGCGGCGGAGGCGAAGACCTCACCGGGGACGGTGCCGGTGGCGGTCGGCATCTGCGGCAGCGCGGGGTACTCCTCCACAGGAAGCGTGTGGAGTGTGAATCGCGAGGAGCCGCAGACGACCGTCGCCCGTACACCGTCTGTGGAGATCTCCACCGGGCGGTTGGGGAGCGCGCGGCAGATGTCCGCGAGGAGGCGGCCGGACACGAGGACCGTGCCTTCCTCGTCCACCTCGGCGTCCACCGAGACGCGCGCCGAGACCTCGTAGTCGAAGCTCGACAGGCTCAGTGCGCCTTCCTCGGCCTTCAGCAGCAGGCCTGCGAGGACGGGCGCAGGCGGCCGGGCCGGGAGGCTGCGCGCCGCCCAGGCCACCGCCTCCGCGAGTACGTCGCGTTCAACCCGGATCTTCACCTAAGCCGCCCTCCTGCTGTTGCTGGCTGCTCTCGCCCGCTGGGCCTGTGGCCCTCGTCGTCTGACTCGGTGCCTCTCAGCCATGCCGTGGGAGGGACACCGGGGTCCAGTCTGACGCACGGCACTGACAGTCGGTGCCTGTCGGGGTCAAGTCGTGGCGAGCGGTGTCGGAGGCCCGGAGCGAGAGTTGTGCACAGCCCCAGCTTCGAAACCATTTCCCCGGTCTCTCTAGTTGGGAGTAGTAGTAGGGGCTGTGGAAACCGTGGATAACCGCGAATGCGCTGGTCAGTGCCGGTTTTTTATCCACTGAGCCTGTGGGCGGAGCCCGTGGACAACCGGGTGTTTCTGTGGACGGGCGAAAGTTCTGCACACCCGATGCACAGGTAGGGGCCACTTCTCCCCAGCGCTGTCCCCAGCTTTACCCAGCTTCCCCACAGGCCAACCGACCACCTTGGTGTGACGCCTTTCACTCGACCCGGTGAGAGGGCGCGTCACGTTGCCGAACAGTGGACAGCCGTGTGGAGAAGCTGGGGAAAGCTGGGGACAACGAGCCCGATCCTGTGGGCCGCCGGTGGACAACGTCGTGCACATCCTGTGGACGGAATTTCCATCCACACCCTGTGGACAGTCTTCGTCCACGAATCCACAACCAGCTGACCAGGCCTGATGATCTCTCAGCAGCGTCCCCTGTGGACAGCGTCTGGACAACTTTCCAGTCCCCAGGGTGTGGAAGCGAAAAAGTTCGAACATCTGTGGAGAACCCCCGTCTGAACAGGGGAAATCGAACAGCGAGGCCTGCTCGTACGACATCCCTGTGCGGTCCCTGACCGCTTCCGGCGCGGTCGGAACGGGCTCCACGCGCGCGTGAGCAACGAAAAAGGGCGCCCCAGGACTTGTCCCGGGGCGCCCTCAGCGACGTGTCGCGGCGGCTCTCAGCCGTTCTTGATGCGGTTGGTCAGCTCGGTGACCTGGTTGTAGATGGAGCGCCGCTCGGCCATCAGTGCGCGGATCTTGCGGTCCGCGTGCATGACGGTCGTGTGGTCACGGCCGCCGAACTGCGCCCCGATCTTCGGCAGGGAGAGGTCTGTCAGCTCGCGGCACAGGTACATGGCGATCTGGCGGGCCGTCACCAGGACGCGGCTGCGCGAGGATCCGCACAGGTCGTCCACCGTCAGCCCGAAGTAGTCGGCGGTCGCGGCCATGATGGCCGTCGCCGTGATCTCCGGAGCCGCGTCCTCCCCGCCCGGGATCAGGTCCTTGAGGACGATCTCCGTGAGCCCCAGGTCCACGGGCTGTCGGTTCAGCGACGCGAACGCCGTGACCCGGATCAGCGCGCCCTCCAGCTCACGGATGTTCCGCGAGATCCGCGACGCGATGAACTCGAGCACTTCCGGAGGGGCGTTCAGCTGCTCCTGCACCGCCTTCTTGCGAAGGATGGCGATACGCGTCTCCAGCTCGGGCGGCTGGACGTCGGTGATCAGTCCCCACTCGAAGCGGTTGCGCAGCCGGTCCTCCAGGGTCACCAGCTGCTTGGGCGGCCGGTCGCTGGAGAGGACGATCTGCTTGTTCGCGTTGTGGAGCGTATTGAAGGTGTGGAAGAACTCCTCCTGCGTCGACTCCTTGTCCGCGAGGAACTGGATGTCGTCGACCAGCAGGATGTCCATCTCGCGGTAGCGCTTGCGGAAGCTGTCGCCCTTGCCGTCGCGGATGGAGTTGATGAACTCGTTGGTGAACTCCTCGGAGCTCACGTACCGCACGCGCGTGCCGGGGTACAGGCTGCGGGCGTAGTGCCCGATCGCGTGCAGAAGATGCGTTTTGCCGAGCCCGGACTCCCCATAGATGAAGAGCGGGTTGTAGGCCTTCGCGGGCGCCTCGGCGACGGCGACCGCGGCCGCGTGCGCGAAGCGGTTGGACGCACCGATGACGAAGGTGTCGAAGAGGTACTTGGGGTTGAGCCGCGCGGTCGGCTCGCCGGGTCCCGTCGCGGGCGCCGGCTGCGCGGCCAGCGGGCCGGGGGCGCCGCTCGACGACGTGGGGCCCACCGGACCGCCCCGGTGCACTCCGTGGCCGCCGTGCCCGGCATTGCCCCGGTGGTCACGCGGGTCGCGGTGATCGCGGGGATCGCGATGGCCCCGGTGATCGCCGGACGAGTCGGGCATGTCGTGGCGCTCGCGCCGGTCCTGCTGCTCGGAGCGCTGCTGCTCGTACGGCGAGCGCTCCTGCGGCGGCTGCGAGCGGTAGTCGTGCTGCGGCTGCTGGGCCGGGCTCGCGTAGGGATCGCGGTCGGGGAAGCCGAGCCGCGGCTGCTGCCAGCCGTAGTCGTCCTGCGGCGGCTGCTGCTGCGGCCAGGCGCCCGGGGCCGGCCGCTGATAGTCGGGGTAGGCGGGCCGGGCGGACGGCATCTGATCGGACCGGGAGCCCGACTGGTGCTCGTCCGAGGGGCGGCGCCCGTAACCGTCGTACGAGTCGCGCCCCTGACCGGACCCGGAGGGCAGCTCGGGCTCTTCGTAACGCTGCTGGTGCGACTGCTGCTGGCCGTTCTGGTGCTGCATCGGCGGCGCCGGCGGACCCGGCGGCTCGCCCACGGAGTCGTCGACCGTGATGGCGATGCGGATCGGGCGGCCGCACTCGCGGGTCAGGGTCTCGCTGACCACGGGTGCGAGGCGTCCCTCGAGTACGCCCTTGGCGAATTCGTTCGGGACGGCTAGCAGCGCCGTGTCGGCGACCAGCGCCAGGGGCTGGCAGCTCCTGAGCCACCGCTCGTCCTTCGCCTCGACGCCCTGACCCCGCCCCTCACCCAGCAGATGTTCCAGAACTCGTGGCCACACTGCGGCAAGATCGGCAGGTACGTCAGCCACAGGGCACGCTCTCTCACGGGGTCCCACGAAGGTGTGGTTCTTGGGACGGAAATCGGGATGGGGAGGGGGAAGGGAACGAATCGGAGTTCAGCCAAGGTAGTCAGGGCGACGGCTGCGGTTCAAGTTGTTGTCCACAGGCTGTGCACAGTGTCTCCCTTCAGCGGTCGGTTTGACCGGATGGCGTAGTCCCGCGTACCGTGACCAGGTCGAGTTGTCGATGGCTGCTGCCGCCTGCCTCCGATGGGCAAAGATCACGATCTGTGATTGTGAAGCGGTGCACTCGGTGCGTATTCGCGAGCTTCTCGTGGGCGCACGGTGACAGCCAGGCGATGTCCCGCCACCACACGATCATTTCTGGAGCCCCCGAGTGAGCAAGCGCACCTTCCAGCCGAACAACCGTCGTCGCGCCAAGACCCACGGCTTCCGGCTGCGCATGCGCACCCGTGCCGGCCGCGCGATTCTCGCGTCCCGCCGTGGCAAGGGTCGCGCCCGCCTGTCCGCCTGATCTCAGTCAGGTCATGACGTCGTGCTGCCTACCGAGCATCGGCTGAGGCGGCGCGAAGACTTCGCGACCGCGGTACGACGAGGGCGCCGGGCTGGTCGCCCGCTCCTCGTCGTCCATCTACGTAGCGGTGCAATGGACCCGCACGTGCCTGGGGAGACCCTTCCCCCGACACGTGCGGGTTTCGTTGTCAGCAAGGCCGTGGGTGGAGCAGTCGTACGCAATACGGTGAAGCGCAGGCTTCGCCACCTCATGCGTGACCGGCTGGCCTCCGTGCCCCCCGGTAGCCTGGTAGTCGTACGAGCGCTGCCCGGAGCGGGTGACGCCGACCATGCACAGCTGGCCCGAGACCTGGACGCCGCCTTGCAGCGGTTGCTGGGAGGGGGCGCGCGATGAAGTACCCGCTGCTGGCCCTGATCAAGCTGTACCAGTGGACGATCAGTCCACTCCTGGGCCCGGTGTGCAAGTACTACCCGTCGTGTTCCCGCTACGGCTATCTGGCCATCGACCGGCACGGCGCGATCAAGGGAACGGCGCTCACTGCCTGGCGCATCCTTCGGTGCAACCCGTGGTCGCTCGGTGGTGTCGACCATGTTCCGCCGCGCAAGCGTCCGCGGTGGCACGAGATGCTGCGCGCCGCCTGGCGCGAACGCAAGGGCGGGCCCTCCGCCGCAGGCGGGCCGACCGGGGCTCTTCCCCCGAGCACGGCTGCCGAGACCGAGACCCCGTCCCATGCTCAAGGAGCCTGATTAGTGGACACGATTGCCAGTCTCTTCAGCTTTATCACGACACCAGTTTCGTGGGTCATCGTCCAGTTCCACTCGGTGTACGGGAAGATCTTCGGTCCCGACACGGGCTGGGCCTGGGGCCTGTCCATCGTGTCCCTGGTGATCCTGATCCGTATCTGCCTGATCCCGCTCTTCGTGAAGCAGATCAAGGCCACTCGGGCCATGCAGACGCTTCAGCCCGAGATGAAGAAGATCCAGGAGCGCTACAAGAGCGACAAGCAGCGCCAGTCCGAAGAGATGATGAAGCTGTACAAGGAGTCGGGTACCAACCCGCTCTCCTCGTGCCTTCCCATCCTGGCGCAGTCGCCCTTCTTCTTCGCCCTGTACCACGTGCTGAACGGCATCGCGACGGGCAAGGAGATTGGTGTCATCGACGGCCCGCTCCTGGAGAGCGCGCGTAACGCGCACATCTTCGGTGCCCCGCTGGCCGCGAAGTTCATGGACAGCGCCGACAAGGTCGCCTCGCTCGGTGCCACGCTGACCGACGTCCGCGTCATCACCGCCGTCATGATCATCCTGATGTCGGCGTCGCAGTTCTTCACCCAGCGCCAGCTGATGACGAAGAACGTGGACACGACGGTCAAGACGCCGTTCATGCAGCAGCAGAAGATGCTCATGTACGTCTTCCCGATCATGTTCGCCATCTTCGGCATCAACTTCCCCGTCGGTGTCCTCGTCTACTGGCTGACCACCAACGTGTGGACCATGGGCCAGCAGATGTTCGTGATCCGCCGGAACCCCACGCCGGGCTCCAAGGCCCAGGCCGCCTTCCTGGAGCGCCTGCAGAAGCAGGTCACGCACCACAAGAAGGTGCGGGGCCGCGGCAACGTGAACGTCGTCAAGGCGATCGTCGCCAAGGGCCGGGACCGCAACGAGTTCGAGCGCAAGTTCATCAACGGTCTGACCAAGGCGGGCCTCGCGGCCCAGGCCGACGGCTCCGTGGTGGAGAGCGAGAGTGCCGTCGCCACGCTGACCGAGGACGGGGCCACGGCCGCCGGGGCTCCGAAGCGCCAGCAGCCCAAGCGCCAGAGCAAGGCCAAGCGCCAGTCCGCCATCGCGCAGGGCGCCAAGGCGGAGGGCGAAGAGGTACCCAAGACGTCGCTGGAGAAGGCTCAGGACCAGCCTGAGGACGCCGCCCCCAAGGCCAAGCCGACAGGCGGTAGCACGACGGGCAACAAGCCCGGCTCCGGAACGCGCAGCAAAGCCAAGTCGGGACAGCAGCGCAAGGGCCAGCAGCGGCCCAAGCACCCGTCCTCCAAGAAGTAGAAGGAGTCCATCCCGTGACGGAAGGCACCACCTCCGCCGCAGCCGAGGCCGAGGCCGGCGACACGCTCACCCGCCTCGAGCAGGAGGGCGAGATCGCTGCGGACTACCTCGAGGGTCTGCTGGACATCGCCGACCTCGACGGCGACATCGACATGGACGTCGAGGCCGACCGGGCCGCTGTCTCGATCATCAGCGACACCGCCAGCCGTGACCTCCAGAAGCTGGTCGGCCGTGACGGAGAGGTCCTGGAGGCACTCCAGGAGCTCACGCGTCTCGCCGTGCACCGCGAGACCGGTGACCGCAGTCGCCTGATGCTCGACATCGCGGGCTACCGCGCCAAGAAGCGTGAGGAGCTCTCGGAGATCGGCGCCCAGGCCGCGGCCGAGGTCAAGAGCTCCGGTGAGCCGACCAAGCTCAAGCCGATGACGCCGTTCGAGCGCAAGGTCGTGCATGATGCGGTCAAGGCCGCCGGCCTGCGCAGTGAGTCCGAGGGCGAGGAGCCGCAGCGCTTCGTCGTCGTACTCCCCGCCTGAGCGGTCCCGCGTACGCCCGGCCCCGTCTGTTCGCAGGCGGGGCCGGTCTTTGTCAGCCTGATAGTCAGCCACCCCAGTGCGGTACGGAAGGACGGTCCCCGTGACGGAGGATGCGGAGCTCCCCCCGGCGCCTGAAGAGGCCCGGACGGTATTCGGCGATCGCTTCACGGACGCGGTCCGGTACGCGGAGCTGCTCGCCGATGCGGGAGTGCAGAGAGGCCTGATCGGCCCCCGGGAAGTGCCCCGGCTCTGGGAACGGCATCTGCTGAACTGCGCGGTGCTGTCCGAGGTCGTGCCCGAGGGCGTCACGGTGTGCGATGTCGGCTCCGGTGCCGGGCTGCCCGGCATCCCCCTGGCCCTGGTGCGCCCAGACCTGAAGATCACGCTCCTCGAACCGCTGCTGCGGCGTACGAACTTCCTCACGGAGGTCGTGGAGCTGCTCGGCCTCGACCATGTGACGGTGGTGCGGGGTCGCGCCGAGGAGGTCCTCGGCAAGCTGCCTCCGGTCCATGTGGTCACCGCGCGAGCCGTGGCGCCGCTGGATCGCCTGGCTGCCTGGGGCGTCCCGCTGCTGCGTCCTTATGGGGAGATGCTCCTCCTCAAGGGCGACACCGCCGAGGAAGAGGTCAAGGCCGCTGGATCCGCGCTGAGCAAGCTCGGTGCGGTGGGCACCTCGGTCCTGCATGTCGGTGAGGGCGTGGTGGATCCGTTGTCCACCGTCGTGCGGGTCGAGGTCGGGGAGAGCCCGGGAGGTGTGCGCTTCGCCGCGAAGCGGGCCAAGGCCGCGCGCACCGGGCGTGCGAGGCGCCGCCGCGGCTGACGGCTCGGCGGGCTGTACTCCACAAAATCTGCCAAACGTACGCATCCCGGGGTGTCGCGCCAGCGGCACCCCGGCTGCCGTGCATCGTGTTTCACGTGAAACGTCGCTCACTGCTGCATGGCATCATCAGTCGCGGCCGCGCCGCGGAACCTCGCGAACGTCGACCACTTGGGTCCCTCGATAAGGGCACGGAGTTGTCCACAGAGGGGGATTCGTCCACAGAAGACCGGGCCTCGCTGGTTCATGACCCTCAAAGCATGGGAGGCTCTGTTCATTGCGAGCCTGATGTCGAGGAGAGTGAATCCTTGCGGTCCGACGCCAACATCGCGGGACCGATGACCGATCCGGTCCCCGGTCCCCGTACCGAATCGGCGGGGGAGGATGTTTCACGTGAAACACCGACCCCGATGGACGACACCCCCATCGGTCGTGCTGCCCAACTGGCGGTGGAAGCCCTCGGCCGCGCGGGCGAAGGCCTGCCACGCCCCGAGCAGACCCGTGTCATGGTGGTCGCCAATCAGAAGGGCGGGGTGGGCAAGACGACGACAACCGTCAATCTCGCCGCCTCGCTCGCTCTGCACGGCGCCCGCGTCCTGGTGATCGACCTCGACCCGCAGGGCAACGCCTCCACCGCTCTCGGTATCGACCATCACGCCGAAGTGCCGTCCATCTACGACGTCCTGGTCGAGAGCAAGCCGCTCTCCGACGTCGTTCAGCCGGTGACGGACGTCGAGGGTCTCTTCTGCGCCCCGGCCACGATCGATCTCGCCGGTGCGGAGATCGAGCTGGTGTCCCTGGTGGCGCGGGAGAGCCGGCTTCAGCGGGCCATCCAGGCCTACGAGCAGCCGCTGGACTACATCCTCATCGACTGCCCGCCGTCCCTCGGACTGCTGACGGTCAATGCCCTGGTGGCCGGCGCGGAGGTGCTGATCCCCATCCAGTGCGAGTACTACGCACTGGAAGGGCTCGGCCAGCTCCTGCGCAACGTCGACCTCGTGCGGGGCCATCTCAACCCCAACCTGCACGTCTCGACGATCCTGCTCACCATGTACGACGGCAGGACCCGGCTCGCCTCCCAGGTGGCGGACGAGGTGCGCAACCACTTCGGCGGCGAGGTGCTGCGGACCAGCATCCCGCGCTCGGTCCGCATCTCGGAGGCTCCGAGCTACGGCCAGACGGTGCTCACCTACGACCCGGGATCGAGCGGCGCCCTCTCCTACTTCGAAGCGGCACGCGAGATCGCGCTGCGCGGAGTCGGAGTGCGCTACGACGTCCAACACGCCCACGCGGGCGCTCAGAACGACCAGCACAGCACGACGGAGGGGATGCAGTGAGCGAGCGACGGAGGGGACTGGGGCGAGGCCTCGGTGCCTTGATCCCTGCGGCCCCGACAGAGAAGCAGGTGTCGCAGAGCGCGGCGGGAGCCTCGACGTCCCCCACGGTTGTGCCGGTACTCACTGCCGAGCGGGGAGTGGCCGCGGCGAAGGTGACCGCGCTTCCGCAGAGCCCTGTTTCACACGAAACGGCGGAGCCGGCCCAGCGGTCCGTGGAGGCCCTGGAGAACGCTCCGGTGGCCGGTGCGCACTTCGCCGAGCTGCCGCTCGACTTCATCTCGCCCAACCCGCGGCAGCCTCGTGAGGTCTTCGACGAGGACGCTCTCGCGGAGCTGGTCACCTCCATCAAGGAGGTCGGGCTTCTCCAGCCGGTCGTCGTACGGCAGTTGGGCCCCGCGCGCTACGAACTCATCATGGGCGAGCGGCGCTGGCGGGCCTGCCGTGAAGCGGGCCTGGAGCGTATCCCGGCGATCGTGCGGGCCACGGACGACGACAAGCTCCTGCTGGACGCGCTGCTGGAGAACCTGCACCGCGCCCAGCTGAACCCTCTGGAAGAGGCAGCCGCCTACGACCAGTTGCTCAAGGACTTCAACTGCACGCACGACCAGCTGGCGGACCGCATCGGCCGGTCCCGCCCGCAGGTCTCCAACACGCTGCGCCTGCTGAAGCTCTCGCCGGCCGTGCAGCGCAGGGTGGCCGCCGGGGTTCTCTCCGCGGGGCACGCCCGCGCGCTGCTCTCCGTCGAGGACTCGGAGGAACAGGACCGGCTGGCTCACCGGATCGTGGCCGAAGGCCTTTCGGTGCGTGCCGTCGAGGAGATCGTGACCCTCATGGGGTCACGGCCGCAGAGCGCTCCCAAGGCCAAGGGGCCGCGTGCCGGTGCCCGGCTTTCGCCGGCGCTGAGCAGCCTCGCCACCCGGCTCTCGGACCGGTTCGAGACCCGGGTGCGGGTGGATTTGGGCCAGAAGAAGGGCAAGATCGTCGTCGACTTCGCCTCCCTGGAGGACCTGGAGCGCATTCTCAGCACGCTGGCTCCGGGCGAGGGGCCTGTCCTTCAGAACGGGCAGGCCGAGGACGCCTCGGAAGACGCCGCTGAGGACGACAGGGCCTGAGTCACAAGGGACGGACTCGCGAGAGCGGGCCGTGTCCGGTCTGCACCGGAACACGGCCCGCTCTTTGCTTTCCTGCGGTATCGATGGAATCACTTCGTGGATACGATGCGTTCGGGTATGGCGCATCCACCTGACGGCACCTCATTGGGGAGGCGGGGGCCATGCGATCGATGAGCCGCACCGGACTGATGACCGCGGGCCTGGGGCTGGGAGCGGTCGGCGGGTTCGTCGGCAGCCTGCTCCGGGAACGCAGCGCTCTGACAGCCGCCCGCAGCGCGGCGGGCGAGGAAAGTGAGGAACCGCCTTCATGGGGCGTCGGCTCGTACCGCTCACGCTGGACAACCTCCCGGACCTCCCCACGCGCTGCCGCTCGTGCGTCTTCTGGGAGCTGGACCCGGTCAGCGGCCAAGCCGCGGTAAAGGCGGGCACGCCAGAGCTGGAGAAGGAGGCGTGGATCTCCGCGGTCCTGCTGGAGTGGGGGTCCTGCGGCCGGGTCGTGTACGTCGACGATGTGCCGGTGGGCTACGTGCTCTACGCACCTCCCGCGTACGTTCCGCGCTCCACCGCGTTCCCCACGAGCCCTGTGTCTCCGGATGCCGTCCAGCTCATGACAGCGTGGATCATGCCCGAGTACCAGGGGCAGGGCCTCGGCCGGGTGGTCGTCCAGACGGTGGCCAAGGATCTGCTGCGCCGGGGCTTCAAGGCGATCGAGGCCTTCGGGGATGCTCGGTGGGAGAAGCCCGCGTGTCTGCTGCCCGCGGAGCACCTTCTGGCGGTGGGCTTCAAGACGGTCCGCCCGCACCCCGCCTATCCGCGGTTGAGACTGGAGCTGCGGACGACGCTTTCTTGGAAGGAAGACGTCGAGCTGGCTATCGATCGCCTTCTTGGAGCGGTACAGAAGGAGCCTGTGCTCCGACCGCTCTGACGTCGGACAGCAGAATGGACCAGCCCTCCAAGGAGGGACTGGTCCATTCGTGTTTCACGTGAAACATCGCCCGTCGCGTGAAACGTCGTCGCTGATTACTCGGCGATGAAGTCCGCGAGGTCGCGCTCCAGCGCGGCCTTCGGCTTGGCGCCGACGATCGTCTTGGCCACCTCGCCGCCCTGGTACACGTTCAGCGTCGGGATGGACATGACGCCGTACTTGGCCGCGATGCCGGGGTTCTCGTCGATGTTGAGCTTGACGACCTCGATCTTGTCGCCGTGCTCGGCCGCGATCGCCTCGAGAGACGGGGCGATCTGGCGGCACGGGCCGCACCAGGCGGCCCAGAAGTCCACCAGTACGGGCTTGTCGCTCTTGAGGACGTCCTCCTCGAAGGAGGCGTCTGTCACGTTCTTCAGGGTGCCGGCCACGGCAGTCTCCTTAACTTGGTGCGGTGGGGAAGATGGGGGTCAGACGGTGGCAGCCGCGGCGGTCTCACTGTCAGCGAGGGCAGCGAGGAAACGCTCGGCGTCGAGGGCGGCGGAGCAGCCGGTGCCGGCTGCCGTGATCGCCTGGCGGTACGTGTGGTCGACGACGTCACCCGCACCGAAGACACCGGTCAGGTTCGTGCGGGTCGAGGGAGCCTCGACCTTGAGGTAGCCCTCGTCGTCCAGCTCGAGCTGACCCTTGAACAGTTCCGTGCGCGGGTCGTGGCCGATCGCGATGAACAGGCCGGTCACCGGCAGCTCGGACGTCTCACCCGTCTTGAGGTTGCGCAGCGTCAGGCCGGAGAGCTTCTGCTCGCCCTTGATCTCGGCGACCTCGCTGTCCCAGACGAACTTGATCTTCGGGTCGGCGAAGGCGCGCTCCTGCATCGCCTTGGAGGCGCGCAGGCTGTCGCGGCGGTGCACGATCGTCACGGACTTGGCGAAGCGCGACAGGAAGGTCGCCTCCTCCATCGCGGTGTCGCCGCCGCCGATCACGGCGATGTCCTGGTCCTTGAAGAAGAAGCCGTCGCAGGTGGCGCACCAGGAGACGCCGCGTCCGGAGAGGGCGTCCTCGTTCGGCAGGCCGAGCTTGCGGTGCTGGGAGCCGGTCGTAACGATCACGGCCTTCGCACGGTGCACGGTGCCCGCGGTGTCCGTCACCGTCTTGATCTCACCACTGAGGTCGACGGCGACGACGTCGTCGGGCACCAGCTCGGCGCCGAAGCGCTCGGCCTGGGCGCGCATGTTGTCCATGAGCTCGGGGCCCATGACGCCGTCCTGGAAGCCGGGGAAGTTCTCCACCTCGGTGGTGTTCATCAGCGCACCGCCTGCGGTGACGGCGCCCTCGAACACCAGCGGCTTCAGCGACGCGCGCGCGGTGTAGAGCGCCGCCGTGTAGCCGGCGGGCCCGGAGCCGATGATGATCACGTTACGGACGTCGGTCACGGCTTGATTCCTCGTCTCTGGAGACTGCTGCGTACTGCTGGCGGGTGCCTGTCTCAGGTCTCTCACCCCACCCAACGGATCCTACGGGGCGTGCATTCCCCGACGGGTCCGTGCGTACGGAAGCGTGTCAGAGCGGGAGGGTGCCCCGCACCACTGGTCCCCCGACCGAGGCAGCCCGGATGCGTCAGCCCCGAGGGTAGGAGTGGGTCAGCAGGACCTTGCCCGCGGACGGGGAGGACTTGCCCACACAGGCGGCGTCGACGATGTAGGCGGAGACTTGGGCGGCGTCGGAATCATGGGGCACCACGACGAGGTAGGCACGCTTGCCGTCGTACGAGCCCTCCTCGGCGGCGAGCGGTGTCCTGGCGCCGATACCGCGCTGGATGCAGTCGGGCACCTGGACCGCTGCCTCGCGCATCGGTGAATCGGCCTTCGGGGAGGCCGGACTCGAACGCGTATCAAAGGACCGCTCGGTCTTATCCGGCTTCTCGCCGCGCAGTTCTTTGACGGGGCGCTTGGCGAGAAGGTCGGCCACCTGCCCCTTGAGCTTCCCTTCGGAGAACGAGTCCGCTGTGTCCCGGTGACCGGCGGACGTGCCGTCCGAGCCGCTGCCCATGGTCTGCATCAACAGAGAGCCGAGGCCGATGGCGGCCGCGGTGAAGACGGCACCGAGCACGGCGGTACGACGGCGGGTGCGCCGCAGTCGGGAGCCGCGCCCCGGGCCGGTGGCCCCTCGCGGACGCCCAGTGGGGCGGTCGGTGGAGGCACCGGGGGCGGAGGCGGGCGATGTTTCACGTGAAACACGCGACGAGGCGGAGACCTGAGCGGAGGTTGCGGGCTCGGGTACTTCGTCCGTGGAGGGCAGCTCTTCCGGAGCGGTGGCGCTCAGCAGGGCTTCAGCCGCCAGGGCGGCGTCGATGCGCCCCGCGATATCGGCGGGCATGCGCGGCGGGCCGGGCAGGGTGCCGAGCATGCCGCGGATCTCCTCCAGGGAGGCGTAGACGTCGGCGCACAGCTCACAGCCGTCCAGATGCCGACGCACCTCGCTCGTGCGCGACGGGGAGAGCAGGCCTTCGGTCAGGTCGGAGATCTCTGCGACCTCCGGATGCCCGGCCGAGTCGGTCGTGGCTGTCACGCTCGCCCACCTCCGCCCTTCACAGCAGCTGAATCGCTTGGTCCTGCATCCCGTGGCCCTGCTGCCGGTGGGACGGATGTCCCCTGCGTCCGGTTCCTTCCCGAGCCGGGCTTCTTGCTCTCGTCGTCCTCGCCGCTGTCCTCTTTCCGCTGACGGGGCTCCTTACGCGTCTGCGTACGTGTCTCTGTGCGCAGATGAGTGAGCAGCGGCAGCAGTCGGGCTCTCCCGCGGGCGCAGCGGCTCTTGACCGTGCCGGTGGGGATGTCCAGGACGCTGGCGGCCTCGGCGACGGGGTAGCCCTGCATGTCGACCAGGACGAGAGCGGCGCGCTGGTCGTGGGGGAGTGTGCCTAGGGCTTCGAGAAGCTCCCGGTGCAGATCGTTGCGCTCGGCGGGGGCAGCCGCCGATTCCTCCGGCTCCAGAAGCTGTTCGAGACGCTCGGTGTCGTCGATCGGGGAGGTCTTGCGGGAGGCCGCCTTGCGGGCCCGGTCGAGGCAGGCGTTCACAGTGATCCGGTGCAGCCAGGTCGTCACGGCGGACTGACCGCGGAAGGTGTGCGCCGCGCGGTAGGCGGAGACAAGGGCGTCCTGCACCGCGTCAGCGGCCTCCTCGCGGTCCCCGAGGGTGCGCAGCGCCACGGCCCACAGCCGGTCGCGGTGGCGTCGAACGAGCTCACCGAAGGCGTCCTTGTCCCCCGCGACGTGGCGGGCGAGGAGGTCCTGGTCGTTCATGTCACCCAGCGTGGTGCTGTCCACCGTCGGACCCCTCCCCCCAGTGAGCTTGGCCGAGCCGATCTTTCAGCCCTTGAACTTCACGTCCGTGATGGCTTGCTTGAATCCTGCCCGGTTGTACCCGTGGACGCCGGAATACGGCACCGCGGTCATCCACAGGAGGACGTACTGCGACTTCACGGGCTTCTTGGCCACGATCTTCGCGGTGGTGTCCGAAGTGGTGGTGGTGCCGATCTTCTTCATGGAGTCGATCGGTGTCGACGGCGAGAGCGAATCAGCGGCGTACAGCGACACCGTGGTGTGGGGTCCGCCGTACTCAAGGGCTATCGACGCCGCCGAGACGTCCTGCTTCGAGCCGAGGTCGTAGACGATACCGACACCGGGCTTGAAGGGGGCGAGCCTCGGGCCGTCTTTGAACGTCTTGGTGCGCCAGAGTGAGGCCGGGTCCTTGTCGTAGGTGTTGTCGACGTCCTCCGGGTCCTGGGGATAGCCCTCCAGTACGTACTCCTGGGCGCCCTTGATGCTGACCGGCTTCTTGGGCTTGGGCCGGTCCTTGTCGTCGCCCCGGGTGGTCTGCGTCTCGTTGGCGTCCCCGGACTTCTCGCGGTTCATGAGGGCGTCCGCGAGCTGCCAGCTGCCCAGGCCGAGGGCGGCGATGAGGAGGGCGGACACGGCCCACTTGAGGGCCTTGCCGGTGCGGCTCTGGAGCGGGGGCGGCGGGGCGGCCACGGGCTGGGTCACGCCCGGGTGAGCCGCGGGGCGGCCGTAGCTGCCCTGCTGGTACGTCGTGCGCTGGTACTCGGGCGGGGCGGTGAAGACGGGCTCCGGCGGGCGGATGCGGGGCATCTCGCCGATGGCCTTGACCAGTTCCTCCGGAGTCGTGCACGGCGGGTCCTGCCGGGACGCGGTCGCGCCGTCGTTGACCAGCGCCCGCATGGCCAGCTCGGAGAGGCCCCGGTGGACGCCCGCCCGCACCTGGTCGGGGGCGATGAGGCCGATGTCCTTGGGCAGCCCGGAGAGGCCGTAGGCGTCGTCCTCGTACGGCCAGCGCTGGGTCAGCGAGGCGTACAGGAGGGCGCCGATCGCTTCCGTGTCCGTGCGCTGAGGGGTGTCGGAGCTGATGCCGCGCAGCGCGGCGTTCACCGCGAGGCCGCGGATGCGGTACTGGCCGGAGGAGGTGCGCAGCACGGCGCTCGGCGTCAGCCGCAGATGGGCGAGTCCTTCGCGGTGTGCCGCCGCCATGGCCTGGGAGATCTGGCTGACGAGCTGGTAGGCGTCGTGTGCCTCCAGGGGGCCCGCCGCGAGGACGGCCGTCAGTTCTGTGGCGTCCGGAAGCCACTCGTGGACGACGTAGACGAGGTCGTTCTCCTCGACCGCGTCCAGGACCTGGACGAACCGCGGGTCGCCGAGGAGGGCCGAGGAACGGGCCGCCGCCAGCACCGAGCGGGCCCGTGGGTGGTCCGCCGGCAGCAGGTGCACGCCGACGGCGCGGCGAAGCTTCTCGTCCACCGCCCGCCAACTGCTGAAACCGTCCAGACGGGTGACGCACTCCTCGAGGCGATAACGCCTGGCGAGCTTGTGGCCACTGTGCAGTTCCGGGGGTGAGGAGGCCCCACGGCTCATGGGCTTCTCGTTCTCCGCCGCCTCTTCGTCCGCTGCCGTGTCCCGCTCCCGGGTCTGGGCCACCCCGTCGGCCGTGGGCTGCTCCGCCTTGGCGGTCAGCGGCTCATCACCGCTGTTGTCTGCCACGTCGACGGCAGCCGTGCTCCGTTCCGCCACCGTCGTTCCTGCCTCCCCATCCATTGCGCTTCGTCAGACGCCAAAGCCAATTGTGCCCACAGTCCAGTGCTATGCACGACACGCGGTGCCTGGCGATGGTTGTGCGGTACTCCTCATCTCAGCGACCGAGACGGCCGCGGACCATGCCGACCATGGAGTTGATCTCCTCGATGCGCATGCGCTTGGCCGCGACGAAGAAGACGCCGATCAGTACGGCGCCGCCCGCGACCAGTGCCGCGAGCGAACCGAGGACGCCCTGTCCGAGCGCCTTGGTGATGGCGTACGCGGCGCCGCCGCCGAGGACCGCCGCGGGCCACGCCGCGATGCCCAGCCGTGCGTACGTACGCAGCACACGGGCACCGTCCAGGTCGCCGCCGAGCCGCTTCTGAAGCCGCCGCCAGGCGACGCCCACGCCGATGGCGTACGCGAGGCCGTAGACGGCCGCCATGCCGGTGACCGCCCAGCGGGTGGGCAGGAGCAGGTAGCAGGCCCCGGAGGCGGCGGCGTTCACGGCCGCCACGATGACCGTGTTGTAGAAGGGCGTGCGCGTGTCCTCGTAGGCGTAGAAGGCACGGAGCACGACGTACTGCACGGAGTAGGGGATCAGGCCGAGACCGAAGGCCATCAGCATGAAGCCCATGTTCGTGGCCTGGTCGCTGCCCGAGGAGCCGAAGATGAGCGTGCACATCGGGATCCCGAGCGCGACGAACCCGAAGGAGATGGGAACGATCGCGACCGCCGTCGTGCGCAGTCCTTGTGAGATGTCGTCGCGGACGGATCCGGTGTCCCCGTCCTGTGCCGAGCGGGACAGCCGGGGCAGCAGGGCCGCCATCAGGGACACCGTGATGATCGCCTGGGGGAGGCCCCAGATGAGCTGGGCGTTGGCGTAGGCGGCGAAGCCGATGCCGCTCACCGAGGGCAGGTCGACGGTGGCGGCGGTGGCCAGCTGGGTGACGACGAGGGCGCCCGCCTGGTTGGCGAGTACGAACAGGATCGTCCACTTGGCGAGCTTGGCGGCCTTGCCCAGGCCGTGGCCCTTCCAGTCGAAGCGCGGACGGAGCCTGAAGCCGGTCTCGCGCAGATACGGGATCATCGCCAGCGCCTGCACGACGAGCCCGAGCAGGACTCCGACGCCGAGGAGGCGCTCCGCCTCCGGCGGGATGCTCGTGACGGTCATGCCGGACGTCGCCGCGGTGCCGTAGACCCAGATGAACATGCCGAGCGTGGCGATGATGACGATGTTGTTGAGGACCGGGGTCCACATCATGGCGCCGAACTTCCCGCGGGCGTTGAGGATCTGGCCCATCACCACGTGGATGCCCATGAAGAAGATCGAGGGCAGGAAGTAGCGCAGCAGCGTCGTGCCGACCGCGGTGGCGTCGGCGTTGTTCGCGACCGGGACGGACATCACGCGCACCAGCTGCGGGGCCAGGACGATGCCCAGGACGGTGAGCGCTCCGAGCGCCACCATGACGAGGGTCAGCAGGCGGTTGGCGTAGGCCTCGCCGCCGTCCTCGTCCTCCTTCATGGAGCGGACCAGCTGCGGGACGAACACGGAGTTGAGGCCGCCGCCGACGGTGAGGATGTAGATCATCGTCGGGATTTGGTAGACGACCTGGAAGGTGTCACCGAGCAGGCCGACGCCGAGCGCCGAGACGATCAGGGCGGAGCGGATGAAGCCGGTGAGGCGTGAGACGAGCGTGCCCGCCGCCATGACGGCGCTGGACTTCAGCAGGCCCGCCGCCCGGCCGCCCGACTTCGGGGCGGGGACCGGCGCGGCGGCAGGGGGCGCGGGAGCGGGCGGCGCGGGGGCGGGAACGATCGGCTGGTCGGCGGGTGCGTAGGCGCCGTTGACGGGCTGCTGGTAGCCGCCGTCCTGGGGGTAGCCGCTGTCCTGCGGGTGGCTGTTGCCCTGGGAGTAGCCGTTGCCCTGCGGATAGCCGCTGTCCTGCGGATAGCCGCTGTCCTGCGCGTAACCACCCTGCTGGTAGCCGACCTGTTGGCCGTGGTACCCGCCGGGCTGCTGGTCGCGGAAGAGATGCGCGAAGGCGTCCGGCTCGTGGTACTCCTCGCCGGCCTGGGTCACCAGGTCGTCGACGCCCACGAACTGTGTCGTGCGGACGTCGTCGCCGTAGGGGAGGTGGCGGGTCGGGCCCTCCGGCTCGGGGGCCGGGGTCTGGGCCCACACGCGGGGGTCGGGGGCGTGCTCGGGGCTGGGCGGCTGCCCGTACAGCGGCTGGTGCTGATAGGTGCCGGGCGGCGGCGGGGGGTGTGCCGCGCGGTCGTAGAGCGCCTCGGTCACCGGATCCTGGGCGGAGAGGTCCTGCGCCCGGTAGGGATCCTGGTCGTAGGCGTCCTGGAGGTACATGTCGGGCGCGGGCTGCGGCGGAACCTGCTGCTCGTGGTCGGCAGAGCCCGCAGGAGGGCCCTCGGGCGAGGCAGAGCCGCCCGAGCCCTGGCCACGGTCACCGTCGTACGGCGCGTTCATGGTTTACCCCACCTCATCGTCCCCGGGCCCACCGGCCACGACATCGCTCAACGGTCCACTCTCTCACCCGTGTCAGAAGGGTCGGTGCTTTCCGGTGCGGTGTCCGGTGTCGGGTCACTCGGCTGCCCGGGGTCACCTTCCCCCGACTCGGTGCCGGATCCGCCGTCGGGACCCTCGTCCGGGCCTTCCTGAGCGGCCTGCTTGCGCGCCGCGCGCTTGCGCTGGGTGTACATCCGGAAACCGGCGAGTACGAGCAGCAGGAGGCCGCCGGCGATGACGAGCATCACCGTCAGCGTGACCTCGGTGACGTTGACCTCGAAGCGGACGGCATCGCCGTACGGCTCCCCGTCCTCCGTGTAGAGCTGGGCGTAGACCGGGACCGGGCCGTTGGCGTTGGCCGTGGTGGTGAACTTCACCGACTGGGAGTGACCGCCCGCGATCTTGACCGGGTGCTCCTCGTACTGCCCGTCGCCGATCTTCAGACGCGTAGGGTTCTGCGAGGACAGGCGCAGGACCAGATGGTCGACGCCCTGCACCAGGTTGTTCTGCACCGACACCGGGATGGTCGCGCTGCGTCCGGAGAGCTTCGCGTCGGACCGCTGGATCAGGGCCACCTGTCCGGTGAGCTCCCGCAGATAGCTCCCGACGCCGCCCCGGTACCTGTCCGCCTCCTGCGCGTGGCCGCGCCAGGACGTGGACATCTCACGGTCTATGGCCCGCCCGAAGGGCGTGACCACGCGGTCCTTCTCGGTGAGGATCACCTGGAAGCGTTCGAGCATGCTCTGGGTGTCCCGGATCGACTCGAAAGCCGACTGGGGCAGCTCCTGCTTGCGCAGCGAGGCGGGGTAGGCCCCGGCCGACGGGACCCGGGTCGTGGCCTGCGGGTCCGGCTTCGCCTTCGTCGCGGCGGTCAGCTGCTCGGACTGCGACCACTGCCCCTCCTGGAGGGCCGTGAGCGCCTTCGCCATGGTCTGGGCCTGGCTGGCGGAGGGCATCCGCTGCGGGGCGACCACGATGCTGCGCTGCTTGGAGGGGTTCTGGAGGTTGATCATCAGGCTCTGGGCGACGAACTCCTGGACGGCGAGCGTCGAGTTCTCGGCCTCCGTCATGTCGCCCTGGAAGACCGTGGAGAGCCGTGCGTCGGCCACCACGGCGGTCGTGCCGCCGCCGATGGGCCGGGCCGCGGTCGGCGAGTACGTCAGGCCGCTGGTCTCGCGCATGCTGTCGCTGCGGGCGATCACCGTGTGGGCGCCCGCGGAGGTGGAGACGTCGACGATGGACGGGTCGATCGCGCCCTCGGCGGGCCACGCGAAGTCCGTGCTCGGCTTGACGTGCAGGATCGTCTCCACCGCCTTGGACCCGGCGTCGGTGGCCTCCTTGAGGTGACTGAGGGAGCCGGTGACCGCCCTGCCGTTGTGCGCGAGGGAGGCGAGGTCGGGGTCGGCGAAGGGCAGCGCGACGACCTTCTTGCCCTTGACGGCGGCTTCCAGGTCGTTGAGCCATTCGTTGGCCACCGCCTGGTGCTTGCCCGCCCTGGTGGTCTTCCCGTCAGGATTCTGGATCCGGTAGCCCTTCGTCATCGCCTCGACGGACGCGAGCAGGTCCGGGTCGATGACCCAGGTGACGTCGAGGTCGCTGCCGAGGGACAGAAGCTGCTGTAGACGCCCGCCCGAGGCGAGCTCGTCGGCCAGGTCGTCGTTCTTGAAGACGGCCGTCTGCTGTTCGTCGGACTCCGTCTTCGCCGTGAGGTGCGTGTCGGAGATGAGCGGCCACAGATAAGTCGTCTTCGTCTTCGTGTCAGCGGCCCCGGGATGCCACGGCAGGAACGTGCGCTCGATCCCGAGCACCTGCGGATAGGGCTGTGCGGCGCTCTGACCGGTGAGGGCGACGCCCAGCTGGTAGACGCCGTCCGCGCCGAGGTCCAGGGCCTTGACGGGCACGGAGATGCTGAAGTCCTGCCGGACACCCGGCGCGAGCTTGGCGAACTTGTCGACGTACTTGCCGCCGACCTCGGTGCCGTCGGCCCCCGGCTGGAAGCCCGTGCGCTTCGAGGCGCGGTCGATCTCGCTCCGGCCGTTGACGGTCGGTCCCACCCGCAGTCCGACCTGGGCGCCGGTCACCGTCTGCTTGCCGTTGTTGGTGACGGTGCCGGAGACGGTGAGGGTGTCCCCCTCATCGGGGGCGGTGGGGGTGAGCGCGTCCAGCGACACGTCGACGGTCCTGGAACCGGTGGCGTCGGCCATCGCGCCCGGCACAGCGGCATGCGCGACAGGGCCTGCCGGGGCCTGGAGGAGGCCCGCCAGCAAAGGAGTGCCCACCAGCAGTGCGGCGGTGCGCCGCAGCCACCGGCGGGCAGGTGAGGGGCTTGTCCCCGGGAAGTCTGCCGCCTCGGCCACGCGTTCGCCCGTCCCTCGTCGTCAGTGGTCGTCGGTTGTGCGTCCACGCATGGTAACGATGCGCGCTGGGGCGAAGTGCCGCGGACTGCTCCACGGGATCGGAAGACCCGGCCGGGGGCGGTGCCACGGGTCGTGAACGGCCGGCGCCACGGGCCGTGGGCGGCCGGGCGGGAATCGGGTCGGCTCCCGGCGCCCGGGGCACGTACCCTTTTCTGTTGTGCCGAACGCCAACGAAGACAATCCCAGCGCACTGAGCCAGGTGCAGCGCCGCGCGGTCAGCGAACTGCTGCGTGTGTCCCCTGTCGCGGACGATCTCGCCCGCCGTTTCCAGGAGGCCGGGTTCTCTCTCGCCCTGGTCGGTGGCTCGGTCAGGGACGCACTCCTCGGCCGGCTCGGCAACGACCTGGACTTCACGACCGACGCCCGCCCCGAGGACGTACTGAAGATCGTCCGGCCGTGGGCCGACGCGGTGTGGGAGGTCGGGATCGCCTTCGGGACGGTCGGCTGCCAGAAGGAGGGCTACCAGATCGAGGTCACGACGTACCGGTCGGAGGCGTACGACAGGACCTCGCGCAAGCCCGAGGTCTCCTATGGCGACTCCATCGAGGAAGACCTCGTCCGCCGTGACTTCACCGTGAACGCGATGGCCGTGGCGCTCCCTCAGAAGGAGTTCGTCGACCCGCACGACGGTCTGGAGGACCTCTCCGAGCGCGTCCTGCGCACTCCCGGTACCCCCGAGGAGTCCTTCTCGGACGACCCGCTGCGGATGATGCGGGCGGCGCGGTTCGCCGCGCAGCTGGACTTCGAGGTGGCGCCCGAGGTGGTCGCCGCGATGAAGGCGATGGCCGAGCGCATCGACATCGTGTCCGCGGAGCGCGTACGGGACGAGCTGAACAAGCTGATCCTCTCCGCCCACCCGCGCAAGGGCCTCGCCCTCCTCGTCGACACGGGGCTCGCCGCACGGGTCCTGCCGGAGCTGCCGGCCCTACGCCTGGAGCGGGACGAGCACCACCGGCACAAGGACGTCTACGACCACTCGCTGATCGTCCTGGAGCAGGCGATGGCGCTGGAGACGGACGGCCCCGACCTGACGCTGCGGCTCGCGGCGCTGCTGCACGACATCGGCAAGCCGAAGACGCGGCGCTTCGAGAGCGACGGCCGGGTCTCCTTCCACCACCACGAGGTGGTGGGCGCCAAGATGGTCAAGAAGCGCATGACGGCGCTCAAGTACTCCAACGAGCTGGTGAAGGACGTCTCGCGCCTCGTGGAGCTCCACCTGCGCTTCCACGGCTACGGCACGGGCGAGTGGACGGACTCGGCCGTACGTCGCTATGTACGGGACGCGGGCCCCCTTCTGGAGCGCCTGCACAAGCTGACCCGCTCGGACTGCACGACGCGCAACAAGCGCAAGGCGAACGCCCTGTCGCGCGCGTACGACGGCCTGGAGGAGCGCATCGCCCGCCTCCAGGAACAGGAGGAGCTGGACTCGATCCGCCCCGACCTGGACGGCAACGACATCATGAAGGTCCTGGACGTCGGCCCTGGACCGGCCATCGGCAAGGCCTACAAGTTCCTGCTGGAACTGCGGCTGGAGAACGGTCCGATGGAGCGGGACGCGGCGGTGGCGGCGCTCAAGGAGTGGTGGGCGGCGCAGGACTGAGCCGGTCGTTAGGTGTGTTTCACGTGAAACACACCACCTGACCGGTATACGCCGAGGGGCGCTGTTTCACGTGAAACCGTGAACCAGCGCCCCTCGGCTGTCCCCCTACTTCGTCCTCTTCAGGCAGAGCACCAGGTTGTGCCCCTTGCCCTGCTGGTAGTAGGCGATCTCGGAGGTCTTGACGGCCTCGCACTTGGTGCTGTCGCTGGTGTCGTCGAACTTCTCGACCACCTTGAATTCGGCGTCGCTGGAGGAACAGTCGACCTCTTCCAGGTCGGGAGTGCCCTGCGTGCCCTTGTTGTGCATGCAACTGCCCACGGAGGTCGTCTCGGCGTCGCTCTGTCCGAAGTACCACTTGCCGACGGCTATGAGGATGGCGACGAGGATGAAGCCGACGATGCGTAGGATGAACTTCTTGGCGCGGCCGCCCCGGCTCGGAGCAGCTGGCGGAGGAACCGGCCCGCCCTGGTTGTACGCCGGGTAAGGCTGCTGCGGGATGCCCTGCTGGCCCGGCTGAGGGGGGTACGGCGCACCGGCCGGGGGCTGGCCGTACGGGTTCTGGCCCTGGGGCGGGTACGGAGCTTGGCCCTGGGGCGGCGGAGTGGTCACTTTTGAGGGTCCCCTCGAACGAGAGCGCGATGGCCGGATAAGACGCCCGTAAGTTATCGGGGTCCACTGGCATCTCTGAAGCCCAGAGCGGCTCTGTGGCACTGATGTGACACTTACTGCACGTCAAACCGGGTCATAGCCACCGCAATTGCTGCGTAGAGCAATGCCACGGTGACGACCAGCGGAACCGACCGGCCGTCAGGCGGCAGCATCAGGGCTGCTACTGACGCCGCGCCCACGAAGGCGACGTTGAACAGCACGTCGTAGAGGGAGAAGATCCGGCCACGGAAGCCGTCGTCCACCGCGGACTGCACCACCGTGTCCGTGGCGATCTTCGCGCCCTGGGTCGTCAGACCGAGCACGAAGGCGGCGACCAACAGCGGGGCCGGTGCGAAGGAGAGGGCGAGGGCCGGTTCGAGCACCGCCGCCGTACCCGCGCAGGCGGCGATCCATCCGCCCGCCCCGAGCCGCGCGACCGCCGACGGCGTCACCACGGCCGCGGCGAAGAACCCGGCACCGGAGATGCCCACGGCGAGCCCGAGCAGCGCGAGCCCGTCGGACTCCGACGACGTCCAGGCGTACCGGCACAGCATCAGGACCATGACCGTCAGTGCGCCGTAGCAGAACCGGAGCACCGTCACGGCGGCCAGCGCGCGGGCCGCCGCGGGGCGCTCCGCCAGGTGCCGTACTCCCCCTGCCAGGCCGCGTGCGGTGCCGGCCAGCGCCTCCCCGAGCCGGGGCCGCACCGAGCCGAGGTCCGGACCGAGCAGTTCGCGTGTCATGCGGAGCGAGGCGAACGCCGCGCAGAGGTACAGGGCGGACCCGAGGAGGACCACCGCCGCGTCCGAGTCCGACCCCGACAGGCGGACCACGAAAGCGAGGCCGCCGCCCGCGGTCGCGGCGAGCGTCCCCGCGGTCGGCGACAGGGAGTTGGCGATGACCAGACGGTCGGCGTCGACGACCCGCGGCAGCGCGGCCGAAAGACCGGCGAGGACGAAGCGGTTGACGGCCGTGACGCAGAGCGCTGAGGCGTAGAAGAGCCAGTCGGGGACACCGCCGAGCATCAGCACGGCGGTCAGCGCCGCCAGCGCGGCGCGCAGGAGGTTCCCGTGGAGGAAGACCTGCCGGCGCTGCCAGCGGTCCAGGAGAACGCCCGCGAAGGGGCCGATCAGCGAGTACGGAAGGAGCAGTACCGCCATCGCGGAGGCGATCGCCCCGGGCGAGGTCTGCTTCTCCGGTGAGAAGACGACGTACGTGGCGAGCGCGACCTGGTAGACGCCGTCCGCGCTCTGGGAGATCAGCCGTACGGCGAGCAGCCGCCGGAAATCCCGCAGACGCAGGAGGACACGCAGGTCACCGACGACAGCCATGGCCCCCACCTTCACATACGAGGAGGGTCCCCGGGCAAAACGCCCGGGGACCCTCAACACGCCACAAGGAGAGGGTGCTTAGCGCTCGACCTCGCCCTTGATGAACTTCTCGACGTTCTCGTAGGCCTCGTCGTCGAAGTACTGCACCGGCGGGGACTTCATGAAGTACGAGGACGCGGAGAGGATCGGGCCGCCGATGCCGCGGTCCTTGGCGATCTTCGCGGCGCGCAGGGCGTCGATGATGACACCCGCCGAGTTCGGGGAGTCCCAGACCTCGAGCTTGTACTCCAGGTTCAGCGGGACGTCGCCGAAGGCGCGGCCCTCGAGGCGGACGTACGCCCACTTGCGGTCGTCGAGCCACGCGACGTAGTCCGACGGGCCGATGTGGACGTTCTTCTCGCCCATCTCGCGGTCGGGGATCTGCGAGGTGACGGCCTGCGTCTTCGAGATCTTCTTGGACTCGAGGCGGTCGCGCTCGAGCATGTTCTTGAAGTCCATGTTGCCGCCGACGTTGAGCTGCATCGTGCGCTCAAGGCGGACACCGCGGTCCTCGAACAGCTTCGCCATGACGCGGTGCGTGATGGTGGCGCCGACCTGCGACTTGATGTCGTCGCCGACGATCGGGACGCCGGCCTCGGTGAACTTGTCCGCCCACTCCTTGGTACCGGCGATGAAGACCGGCAGCGCGTTGACGAACGCGACCTTGGCGTCGATGGCGCACTGCGCGTAGAACTTCGCGGCGTCCTCGGACCCGACCGGCAGGTAGCAGACGAGGACGTCGACCTTGCGGTCCTTGAGGATCTGGACGATGTCGACCGGCGCCTCGGCGGACTCCTCGATGGTCTGGCGGTAGTACTTGCCCAGGCCGTCGAGGGTGTGGCCGCGCTGGACCTGCACGCCGGTGTTCGGCACGTCGCAGATCTTGATGGTGTTGTTCTCGCTGGCGCCGATCGCGTCCGCGAGGTCGAGGCCGACCTTCTTCGCGTCGACGTCGAAGGCGGCGACGAACTCGACGTCACCGACGTGGTAGTCGCCGAACTGGACGTGCATCAGGCCCGGGACCTTGGCGTCCGGGTCGGCGTCCTTGTAGTACTCGACGCCCTGGACCAGCGAGGCGGCGCAGTTGCCCACGCCGACGATGGCTACGCGAACCGAACCCATTCCGGTTGCTCCCTGTGTGTTCTCGGTATTCCGGTTGAAACCCCGCGGAACGCTGGGTCTCACTTGGCGGGGTCGTCGGACGGATCCGGCGGCGGGTCGTTGTCCCGCCGCCGGGGCAGGCCCGCCGACTCCCCAGATGTGCTGTCCTGCTGAGCGGAGCTTCCGCGGGCGGGCCGTTGCTGGTCCCGTCCCGCTCGCTCGCTCTCGATGAGCTCGTTCAGCCAGCGCACTTCGCGCTCCACGGACTCCATGCCGTGCCGCTGTAGCTCAAGCGTGTAGTCGTCCAGGCGCTCCCGGGTACGGGCCAGGGAGGCGCGCATCTTCTCCAGACGCTCCTCGAGGCGGCTGCGGCGGCCCTCCAGCACCCGCATGCGTACGTCCCGTGAGGTCTGTCCGAAGAAGGCGAAGCGGGCCGCGAAGTGCTCGTCCTCGTACGCGTCGGGGCCGGTCTGCGAGAGCAGGTCCTCGAAGTGCTCTTTGCCTTCCGCCGTCAACCGGTAGACGATCTTGGCGCGTCGCCCGGTGAGCGGAGCCGCGAGGGCGTCCTCGGAGGTGCTGCCCTCCTCCTCGATCAGCCAGCCGTTGGCGACCAGCGTCTTGAGGCAGGGGTAGAGCGTCCCGTAGCTGAAGGCGCGGAACACCCCCAGCGACGTATTGAGCCGTTTCCGCAGCTCATAGCCGTGCATCGGAGACTCTCTGAGGAGGCCGAGGACGGCGAATTCCAGGATGCCGGAGCGCCTGCTCATCTTCGCCTCCCGTCTGCCGAGGTCCCCTCAGTACGGCCTTTATGCCGAGCTGATGTATCGACTCGATACATCGAGACGATAGAACGGTGATCCGGTTGAGACAAGAGGGGGCACGGTGAACGGCGTCACATCACCGATTCGTAGGAAGTAAGTTGCCTGATTTGGGGTGAACTTCGGCTCTACGAGGGTTTTGACGGTGCGTAGTCTGTGCGCCATGCATGCCGCCGGGAACCAAGTGACGCCAGGGAGCGTCGTCGTCCCCGGTGTAGTGCGGGTGAGCGCCGGATCGTGCGCATCCGTACTTCGGGGGGACCGGAAACCAGCCGCCGTTTCCAGGCGCGGACAGCTGCGCCTGCCCGAGGAGTAATCGTTCGATGAGCGAGCACCGTCGCAAACCGCCGCAGCCGCAGGGCGGCGGACGCGCCGCGGCCAGGCGTGGCGCCCAAGGAGCGTCGTCGGGCCGCCGTGCGGCGCCGAGAGATGCCACTGGACCGTCCGCTTCCTCCTATGGGGCGCATGGGTCCGGGGCCCCGGACGAGGAGGGCCGGCCCTACGGCGGCCGGGCCGAGGCCCGTCGCGCCGCGCAACGCAGCGGTTCGGCCGGCACGGGAGGCGGCCGCCGCAGGGCGGCCGACGCCGCCGGTGGCGGGCGCGCCGGTGGTGGTGGGCGCCGGGGCGGCGGCGGGGCCGGTGGTCCGGGCGGCGCGGGGCGCGGCCGGGGTCGTGGTCCCGAACCGTCCGGCAAGAGGCGGTTCATCGACTACCCGCGCGCGGGCAGGCGTGGTGCGCGGCGCTGGATTCCGTCGTGGCGCCTGGTCAGTGGCCTCTTCCTTAGCTTCGTCGGCAGTCTGATGGCGGTCGCCGGCATCGCGTACGCGCTGGTGGAGGTGCCGGACGTCAACAAGGCGGCCGAGGCTCAGAACAACGTCTACTACTGGGCCGACGGCAAGCAGATGGTCGCCACCGGCGGTGAGCGCAACCGTCAGATCATCGACTACGACGACATCCCCAAGGAGATGCGCTTCGCCGTCATGTCGGCGGAGAACAAGACGTTCGAGAGCGACAAGGGCGTCGACCCGATGGGCATCGCGCGTGCCGTGGTCAACATGGCCAAGGGCGGGCAGACCCAGGGTGGCTCCACGATCACCCAGCAGTACGTGAAGAACGCGCGCCTGGGCGACCAGTCCCAGACGTTCAGCCGGAAGTTCAAAGAGCTCTTCATCTCCATAAAGGTCGGCCGGACCGAGCCCAAGGAAAAGGTCATGGCCGGCTACCTCAACACCGCTTACTACGGCCGTGGGGCCTACGGCATCCAGGCGGCGGCGCGGGCGTACTTCGACAAGGAAGCCAGGAAGCTGAACCCGAGCGAGTGCGCGCTCCTCGCGACGGTGCTCAAGGGCGCCACGTACTACGACCCGGCCGGCTATCCCGAGATCGACCCCGCGGCCAACAAGGAAGACAACACCGTGCGCGCCAAGAAGCGGTGGAGGTGGATCCTCGACGAGGAGGTCAAGGACGGCCGGCTGACCCGCGCGGAGCGGGACAAGTACCAGGACTTCCCGAAGTTGCAGAACCCGCGGTCGAACACCCAGCTGGGCGGCCAGACCGGTTACCTCGTGGACCTGGCCAAGGCGTACGTCATCCGGGACGGCAAGATCACTGCCGAGCAGTTGCAGCGGGGTGGCTACGAGATCCACACGACCTTCGACAGGACGAAGGTCAACGAGCTCGAGAAGGCGGTCAACAAGGTCCGCAAGGAGAAGATCAAGCCGAAGCTGCGCCCGGACAAGGACACGCACGTCCAGTTCGGCGGCGCGTCCGTGGATCCCGAGGACGGCGCGATCAAGGCGATCTACGGCGGTGTCGACGCGACGAAGCACTTCACCAACAACGCCGACCAGACCGGCGCCCAGGTGGGTTCGACGTACAAGCCGTTCGTGCTGGCCGCCGCCTTCAAGTACGGCGTGCGCGATCCCGAGGGCGCGGAGACGCAGAGCGAGATCGAGCGCAAGATCGTCAACCCCAAGAGCCGGTACAGCGGCAAGAACGAGCTGAAGATCCAGAATTACGACGGGAGCGTCTGGACCGACCGCGAGGGCAAGCAGTGGAACCAGAAGAACGACGGAGACCAGTCGTACAACCCTCCCAGCTATCAGATTGACCTCCGCGAGGCGATGAGGGAGTCCGTCAACTCCGCCTATGTGCAGCTCGGCATGGACGTCGGTCTGAACAAGGTGAAGGAGGCGGCGATCGACGCGGGCCTCAAGGACGACAGCTCCATGGCCAGCGCCAACTACCCCTCCTTCTCCCTCGGCACCTCGTCGCCGAGCGCGATCCGGATGGCCGGGGCGTACTCCACGTTCGCGGCCAGCGGCAAGCAGAACGAGCCGTACTCGGTCACCAAGGTCGAGCACAAGGGCGACACGGTCTACCGGCACGAGAAGGAGACCCGGCAGGCCTTCACCTCCAAGGTCGCGGACAACGTCACCGACGTGCTGCGGACCGTGGTGGAGAAGGGCACCGGCACCTCGGCCCAGCTGGGCAACCGCCCGGTCGCCGGCAAGACCGGTACGACCGACGGCAACAAGTCCGCCTGGTTCGTCGGCTACACCCCGCAGCTGTCGACGGCGGTCAGCATGTACCGACTCGACGACGACGAGGCCAACAAGAAGCGCGAGTTCCTGGAGATGTTCGGCACGGGCGGCGAGGAGAAGATCCACGGCGCCTCGTTCCCCGCCCAGATCTGGCAGGACTACATGGCGAAGGCACTCAAGGGCGAGCCCGTGGAGCCCTTCCCCGTGCCGGAAGCGATCGGTGAGGTCGTCGGTGAGACGCCGCCCCCGCCGCCGAGTCCCACGGCGACCGAGGAACCGGAGGAGGAGCCCTCGTCCCCGACACCCACGGAGACGGAGACGACGAAGCCCCCCGCTACGCAGTCGCCCGACCCCGAGGAGTCCTGTAGCCAGTGGGACTGGGAGTGCAACGACAACGGTGGCGCCAACGGCGGCTCCGAGGACGGTGGCGCCGACGGCGGACCGGGCGGGGAATCACCGCCTCCCACGGATGATCCGCCCGGCACCAACAACGGAAACCAGAACGGCGGAGCGATCTTCGGCGGCCCAACAGGCTGAGCCGCGGGATGTTTCACGTGAAACGTGGGCCGCCACACCGACCGGTGTGGCGGCCCTCTCCGTGTTCTCAGTCGCGTACGGCAGGATGGCGGGCATGCCCAGTGCAGACCGCAGCGCCGGCCCCGGCGCAGAGACGCCGAGCACGAGCGTGCACGCGCCCGTGAGCCCGCAGGAACCGGAGCCGGTGCGGCCGACGAAGGAGGACGAGCTCGCTCGGGCCGGCAGCGAGCTGCTCGGCGGTCCGCTCGGCCGCAGAGCGCTGTCCGCCCCGACCTGGTGGTCTCCCGTACGCATCATCGCGCTCGTTGCGATCGGGATGTTCGCGCTCGGAATGGTCCAGAAGATGCCGTGCTACAACGGCGCGTGGTTCGTCGGCGCGAGTTCGCAGTACACGCACGCCTGCTACTCGGACATCCCGCACCTCTACCAGGGCCGCGGCTTCGCGGACGGTCTCCTGCCGTACTTCGACAAGCTGCCCGGCGACATGGAGTACCTCGAATACCCGGTCCTGACCGGGATGTTCATGGAGATGGCCTCCTGGGTGACGCCGGGCAGCGGATCCATCCAGCACCAGGAGAAGATCTACTGGATGGTCAACGCGGGGATACTGATGGCCTGCACGGCGGTCGTCGCCGTCTGTGTCGCCCGCACACACCGGCGCCGCCCCTGGGACGCGCTGCTCGTCGCCCTCGCACCGGCCTTCGCCCTGACGGCCACCATCAACTGGGACCTGCTCGCCGTCGCCCTGACGGCCGCCGCGATGCTCATGTGGTCACGCGCGCGCGTCCTCGCCTTCGGCGTCCTCCTGGGGCTCGCGACAGCGGCCAAGCTCTACCCCGTGCTGCTGCTCGGGCCGCTGCTGATCCTGTGCTGGCGGGCGGGCCGGGGACGGGAGTTCGGGATCGGGCTGCTCGGCACGGCGGGCACCTGGCTCGCCGTCAACCTCCCGGTGATACTGCTCGCCGGCGACGGCTGGTCGAAGTTCTACACGTTCAGCAAGGAACGCGGTGTCGACTTCGGGTCCTTCTGGCTGATCCTCAACCAGCGCATGGACTCCCCGCTGGCCACCGACACCGTCAACACCCTGGCGATGGCGCTGATGTTCCTCGCCTGTCTGGGCATCGGCGCGCTCGGACTCACCGCGCCGCGCCGCCCGCGCTTCGCGCAGCTGGCCTTCCTGGTGGTCGCCGCCTTCATCCTCACCAACAAGGTGTACTCACCGCAGTACGTCCTGTGGCTGATCCCCCTCGCGGCGCTCGCGAGGCCGCGCTGGCGGGACTTCCTGATCTGGCAGGTGTGCGAGGTCGCGTACTTCCTCGGGATCTGGATGTACCTGGCGTACACGACGAGCGGTGACGCTCACAAGGGGCTGCCCACCGAGGGCTACCAAGGGGCCATCGTCGTCCACCTGCTGGGGACGCTGTACCTGTGCGCCGTGGTCGTACGCGACATCCTGATGCCGGAGCGGGACGTGGTGCGACGGGGCGGTGACGACGACCCCGCGGGCGGTGTTCTGGACGGGGCCGAGGATGTCTTCATTCTGGGGACGGCGGCACTCCCCGGGCGGCCCGTGGCGCACTCCAGTGAGGGGCCGTTCGTGAAGTGGGGGACGGCCACCGACGGGGTTTCGCCCTGAGCGAACAAGGGCCGCTCGCGCCCTGAACAGGGCCGCTCACGGCCCCGCTGACGACGGAAGGGCCGGACACGACATGCGTCGCGTCCGGCCCTTCCGCTGGGGCTAGCGGTCCACCATGCGGTCGAACTGCGTGGTGGTGTGCCGCAGATGGGCCACCAGTTCCTCGCCGACCTTGGGCTCCGGTGCGTCGGAGGGCACGAAGAGGATGGAGACCTGCATGTGCGGCGGCTCCGCGAACCAGCGCTGCTTGCCCGCCCAGACGAACGGCGAGAGGTTGCGGTTGACGGTCGCGAGGCCCGCGCGGGCCACGCCCTTGGCCCGCGGCATCATGCCGTGCAGCGCCTTCGGGGCCTCCAGGCCGACGCCGTGCGAGGTGCCGCCGGCGACCACGACCAGCCAGCCGTCGGACGCGACCTTCTGCTGGCGGTAGCCGAAGCGGTCGCCCTTGGCGACGGCGGTGACGTCCAGGACGGCGCCGCGGTACTCGGTGGCCTCGTGGTCGCCGAGCCAGAGGTTCGTGCCGATGCGCGCCCGGAAGCGGGTCTGCGGGAACTGCTGCTGGAGACGGGCGAGTTCGTGGGCCTTGAGGTGGCTGACGAACATCGTGTGCAACGGCAGGCGGGCGGCGCGCAGACGGTCCATCCAGCCGATGACCTCCTCGACGGCGTCGGAGCCGTCGGTGCGGTCCAGCGGCAGGTGGAGCGCGAAGCCTTCGAGCCGTACGTCCTCGATGGCGGCGTGCAGCTGCGGGAGCTCCTGCTCGCTGATGCCGTGGCGCTTCATCGAGGACATGACCTCGATGACCACACGGGCCCCCACGAGGCCGTGCACGCCGTCCAGGGACGACACGGAGCGAACGACGCGGTCCGGCAGCGGCACCGGCTCCTCGCCCCGCCGGAACGGCGTCAGGACCAGCAGATCGCCGCCGAACCAGTCCTTGATCCGGGCCGCCTCGTAGGTGGTGCCCACGGCGAGGATGTCGGAGCCGAAGCGCGTGGCTTCCTCGGCCAGGCGCTCATGACCGAAGCCGTAGCCGTTGCCCTTGCAGACCGGGACGATGCCCGGGAACTGCTCCAGCACGTGCTTGTGATGTGCCCGCCAGCGCGCGGTGTCGACATAGAGCGTGAGCGCCATGGCTGGATCCCGGAACCTTTCTCGTGTCTGCGGTGTATCAGAGTGATGAAACGAATTGTGCGGGATCAGCGACGCGACATGTAGATGTCGAGAGCCTTGTGCAGCAGCTTGTTGAGCGGGAAGTCCCACTCGCCGATGTACTCGGCGGCCTCGCCGCCGGTACCCACCTTGAACTGGATCAGACCGAAGAGGTGGTCCGTCTCGTCCAGGGAGTCGGAGATGCCGCGCAGGTCGTAGACCGTGGCCCCCATGGCGTACGCGTCGCGGAGCATCCGCCACTGCATCGCGTTCGAGGGCCTGACCTCGCGCCCGATGTTGTCCGAGGCGCCGTAGGAGTACCAGACGTGCCCGCCGACGACGAGCATCGTGGCGGCCGACAGGTTCACGCCGTTGTGCCGGGCGAAGTACAGCCGCATGCGGTTGGGGTCCTCGGAGTTGAGGGCCTGCCACATCTGCTGGAAGTAGCCGAGCGGGCGCGGGCGGAACTTGTCGCGCACGGCCGTGATCTCGTAGAGGCGCTGCCACTCGGCGAGGTCCTGGTAGCCGCCCTGGACGACCTCGACGCCCGCCTTCTCGGCCTTCTTGATGTTGCGTCGCCACAGCTGGTTGAAGCCCTTCTGGACCTCGTCCAGAGAGCGGTTGGCCAGCGGCACCTGGAAGACGAAGCGGGGCTGCACGTCACCGAAGCCGGCGCCGCCGTCCTCGCCCTGCTGCCAGCCCATGCGGCGCAGCCGGTCGGAGACCTCGAAGGCACGCGGCTCGATGTACGTCGCCTCGACGTCCCGCAGCCGCTTCACGTCCGGGTTCTGGATGCCTGCCTTGATCGCCGGAGCGTCCCAGCGGCGGATCACGACGGGCGGGCCCATCTTCACGGAGAAGGCGCCCTGCTGCTTGAGGTGCGCCAGCATCGGCTGGAGCCACTCGTCGAGGTTCGGGGCGTACCAGTTGATGACCGGGCCCTCGGGGAGGTACGCGAGGTACCGCTTCAGTTTGGGCAGCTGTCGGTAGAGCACCAGGCCGGCGCCGACCAGCTGGCCGGTCGTGTCGTCGAACCAGCCCAGGTTCTCCGAGCGCCATTCGCTCTTCACGTCAGCCCATGCCGGGACCTGGCAATGACTCGCCGACGGCAGTGTCTGGATGTACGCCAGATGCTGCTCGCGGCTGATGGTCCTCAGGGTCAGACTCATTCGGGGCGCTCCTCGGGCTGGTGTGTCCCCATGGGTTCAGGGGCTCCGGCTCTCGCGCCGAAGCCTACTGCGCCCTGCGAGCGCCCCGTCTGGCCGTACGGAACCTACGCCCCCGGCTCCGTCCCTGGCCCCGTCCCTGTCCCCGGACCGGGACGGGGTGCCGTGCGGCGGTCAGCCGACGATTCCGCCGAAGAGACCGCCGTGCGCCATGCCCAGGAAGAACCCGATCGCCGAGGCGCCCATGCCCAGGATCAGGCCGAAGCGCTCTCGGGTCGTCACCGAGATGAACTGGCCGTACGCACCGGTGATGATCCCGACCAGGCCCGTCCACGAGCTGAGCAGATGGAGGTTGTGGAACATCGCCGTCACGAAGGCGATCGCACCCAGCACCAGGGTCACACCGACCAGCGTGTCCTGGAGTGGATGGGACCTGCCGTCCGAGGCGAGGAGCGAAGTAGTGGTGTTGTGTCGCATCGTCTGTGCCATGTGAGGCACCTCCTGCGGAAAGCGGCGCATCGTAGCGCCATACACACCCGATGTGTACAGATTCTGCCCGTCCGCCGCCGGATTTCAACCGGAAGCCTCGGTGCGGGTAGTCTGTACCGTCTGCACCCGTGTCTGCCCGGGCCACGGCAGGAGCTCCCGCTCGCGGGAGCCGATTGTCAGTGGCGGCCGATACGGTTGCGTACGCATCACGACCCTCCTGCCACGGAACGACCGTGGCCGCTGAGTCCAAAGGAGGTGGGTTCCACATGCGTCACTACGAAGTGATGGTCATCCTCGACCCCGATCTCGAGGAGCGCGCTGTCTCCCCGCTGATCGAGAACTTCCTCTCCGTCGTCCGTGAGGGCAACGGAAAGGTCGAGAAGGTCGACACCTGGGGCCGTCGTCGTCTGTCCTACGAGATCAAGAAGAAGCCCGAGGGCATCTACTCGGTCATCGACCTCCAGGCCGAGCCTGCGGTCGTCAAGGAGCTCGACCGACAGATGAACCTGAACGAGTCGGTCCTCCGGACCAAGGTCCTCCGTCCCGAGATGCACTGAGCTTTCTAGCTCAGCAGCACCCGGGAATCGAGTAGCAGCAACAAGCAGCCAGCAGCAAACCCGCCGAGAGGTTCCCCCATGGCAGGCGAGACCGTCATCACGGTCGTCGGCAATCTTGTCGACGACCCCGAGCTGCGCTTCACCCCTTCCGGTGCGGCGGTCGCGAAGTTCCGTGTCGCGTCCACCCCCCGCATCTTTGACAAGCAGACCAATGAGTGGAAGGACGGCGAAGGCCTGTTCCTGACCTGCTCGGTCTGGCGTCAGGCGGCGGAGAACGTCGCGGAGTCGCTCCAGCGAGGCATGCGCGTCATCGTGCAGGGCCGGTTGAAGCAGCGGTCCTACGAGGACCGTGAGGGCGTCAAGCGCACGGTCTACGAGCTGGACGTCGAGGAAGTCGGCGCCAGCCTGAAGAACGCCACGGCCAAGGTCACCAAGACCACCGGCCGAGGTGGCCAGGGCGGTTACGGCGGCGGTGGCGGCCAGCAGGGCGGCGGCTGGAGCGGTGGCTCTGGCGGCGGTCAGCAGCAGGGCGGCGGCGGGGCTCCCGCCGACGACCCCTGGGCGACCGGTGCGCCGGCTGGCGGCGGCCAGCAGCAGGGCGGCGGCGGTGGCGGCTGGGGCGGAAGCTCCGGCGGCTCCGGTGGCGGCTACTCGGACGAGCCCCCCTTCTAAGCCTCAGGGCTTTCAGGCCTCCGGGCCGAGGGTGGGTCGTACCCCCACTTCTTGATCACACAGGAGAAACACCATGGCGAAGCCGCCTGTGCGCAAGCCTAAGAAGAAGGTCTGCGCTTTCTGCAAGGACAAGGTCACGTACGTGGACTACAAGGACACGAACATGCTGCGGAAGTTCATTTCCGACCGCGGCAAGATCCGTGCCCGCCGCGTGACCGGCAACTGCACGCAGCACCAGCGTGACGTCGCCACGGCCGTGAAGAACAGCCGTGAGATGGCGCTGCTGCCCTACACGTCCACCGCGCGATAAGGGAAGGGTGACCGACTAATGAAGATCATCCTCACCCACGAGGTCTCCGGCCTCGGTGCCGCCGGCGAGGTCGTAGACGTCAAGGACGGCTACGCCCGCAACTACCTGATCCCGCGGAACTTCGCGATCCGCTGGACCAAGGGCGGCGAGAAGGACGTCGAGCAGATCCGTCGTGCTCGCAAGATCCACGAGATCGCGACGATCGAGCAGGCCAACGAGATCAAGGCCCAGCTCGAGGGCGTCAAGGTCCGTCTGGCCGTCCGCTCCGGCGACGCCGGTCGTCTCTTCGGTTCCGTCACCCCGGCCGACGTCGCTTCGGCGATCGAGGCCGCCGGTGGTCCGAAGATCGACAAGCGCCGCGTCGAGCTGGGCTCGCCGATCAAGACGCTGGGCGCCCACGAGACGTCCGTGCGTCTGCACCCCGAGGTTGCCGCGAAGGTCAACGTCGAGGTCGTCTCCGCCTAAGCGTTCCGCTTGGCTGGACTGAGTGAAGGGGCCGCACCCATCGGGTGCGGCCCCTTTGCCGTGGAGCCTGCCCCCTGACCCCCTGCCCCCCCGTCCCTGTTTCACGTGAAACAAGGAGGAACGCCGCTCAGCGCGTGGCGCCCGTGACGATCCAGCGGCCGGAGCGGGAGCGCAGCCACAGGGTCACCATCCGCACCATCATCATCAACGTCATCGCCCCCCATACGGCGGTCAGCCCGCCTCCGAGGGTCGGCACCAGCAGGGCGACCGGGGTGAAGGCCGCCAGCGTGATGAGCATCGCCCACGCGAGATAGGGCCCGTCGCCCGCGCCCATCAGGACACCGTCGAGTACGAAGACGATGCCGCAGATCGGCTGGGCGAGCGCCACGACCACGAGAGCGGGCAGCGCCGTGTCCTGGACGCCGGGGTCACCGGTGAAGAGCGGGATGAACAGGGGCCGCGCGAGGACGACCAGCAGGCCGAGTACGACTCCCGAGGCGATGCCCCACTGCACCATGCGCCGGCAGACGGCACGGGCCCCGGCCGGATCGTCGCCCCCGAGGTAGCGGGCGATGATCGCCTGTCCGGCGATGGCGATGGCGTCCAGTGCGAAGGCCAGGAAATTCCACAGGGAGAGCACGATCTGGTGGGCGGCCACCTCGGCGTCACCGAGGCGCGCGGCCACGGCCGTCGCGATCATCAGGATGGCCCGTAGCGAGAGCGTACGGACCAGAAGTGGTGCCCCCGCCTGGGCGCAGGCCCGGATGCCGGCGGCGTCGGGGCGCAGTGAGGCGCCGTATCGCCGGGCGCCGCGTACGACGACGAAGAGGTAGACCGCCGCCATGCCGCATTGGGCGATGACGGTGCCCCAGGCGGAACCGGCCATACCGAAACCGGCGCCGTAGACCAGGCCGACATTGAGGAGGCCGTTGGCGACGAAGCCGCCGAGGGCGACGTAGAGCGGTGTCCGGGTGTTCTGGAGGCCGCGCAGTACGCCGGTGGCAGCGAGGACGACGAGCATGGCGGGGATGCCGAGCGAGGAGATCCGCAGGTATGTGACCGCGTAACCGGCGGCGGCGTCCGAGGCGCCGAAGACGTCCACGAGCGACGGTGCGGCGGGCAGGAAGACGGCGATGACGGCGGCGCCCAGGATCAGCGCGAGCCAGATGCCGTCCATGCCTTGGCGGATGGCGGCCGGGAGGTCGTCGGCGCCCACTCTGCGGGCGACCGCGGCGGTGGTGGCGTAGGCGAGGAAGACGAAGATGCTCACCGCGGTGGCGAGAAGACCCGAGGCGACGCCGAGCCCGGCCAGTTGCGCGGTGCCGAGGTGGCCGACGATGGCGCTGTCGGCCATCACGAAGAGTGGCTCGGCCACCAGTGCGCCGAAGGCGGGGACGGCGAGCGCGATGATCTCTCGGTCATGTCTGCGTCGGTCGGCCTTGGGGGCGGCGGAAGCCTGTGTCATAGGCATCAATCTAATCTTCCACAGGTAAGAGATGCAAGCTTCTACTGACCCTTACTTCGGACGGCGTCGGTCGCTCCTTGGCGTGCCGTTTGTCGTGATCTTGGTCCCGTGGGGAAAGTTTTTCTTCTGCACAGCCGGTGGATGGGAAAGCCGCAGGTCACAGGCAGTGTTATGCGGTGGCTGAGTGCTTGTTCACAGGACTGTCCACCGGCCCGTGCACAGGTTTGGCGGAGTTCTCCACAGCATCGGGCCCGTCATCCACACCGCCTGTGGATAACCAGATTGGCTGACGGTGCCCACAGGCCTACCGTGGTCCGGCGCCCGCCTCGTCGTACGACCTCGGAAACCCTGCAAAACCGACGCGTCAGAACCGGAGTTGGGCCCCCTTATTTGTCAGTGTCGTGCCGTAGGAAAGAGGGGCACGGCGAGGTCCGCGCGGCGGACGGGAGGAGGTGGCCCGGTGAGTATTTCCGAGCCTTTGGACGACCCCTGGGCCGACAGCGGTCCCAGTGACCGTCTGCCCGTCTCCCGTCAGCGCCGTGACGGAGGCCGGGGCCGTGACGAGCAGCACGAGCGCGGCCGCGAGGGCGGCTGGGACGGCGGAGGCTCGTCCTTCGAGCGCGTCCCCCCGCAGGACCTCGACGCCGAGCAGTCCGTGCTCGGCGGCATGCTGCTCTCCAAGGACGCCATCGCCGATGTCGTCGAGGTTCTCAAGGGCCACGACTTCTACCGCCCCGCGCACGAGACGATCTACGCCTCGATCCTCGATCTGTACGCGAAGGGCGAGCCTGCCGACCCGATCACCGTGGCGGCCGAGCTGACCAAGCGCGGTGAGATCACCAAGGTCGGCGGCGCATCGTATCTGCACACGCTGGTCCAGACGGTCCCGACCGCGGCGAACGCCGAGTACTACGCGGAGATCGTCCACGAGCGCGCGGTGCTGCGTCGCCTCGTCGAGGCAGGCACCCGCATCACCCAGATGGGGTACGCGGCCGACGGCGACGTCGACGAGATCGTCAACAGCGCCCAGGCGGAGATCTACGCGGTCACCGAGCAGCGGACCACCGAGGACTATCTGCCGCTCGGCGACATCATGGAGGGCGCCCTCGACGAGATCGAGGCGATCGGCTCGCGGTCAGGGGAGATGACCGGTGTGCCGACCGGCTTCACCGACCTCGACCAGCTCACCAACGGCCTGCACCCGGGCCAGATGATCATCATCGCGGCCCGTCCCGCGATGGGTAAGTCGACGCTGGCGCTGGACTTCGCGCGGGCCTGTTCGATCAAGCACAACATGCCGAGCGTGATCTTCTCGCTCGAAATGGGGCGCAACGAAATCGCCATGCGTCTGCTGTCCGCCGAGGCGCGCGTGGCCCTGCACCACATGCGGTCCGGCACGATGACGGACGAGGACTGGACGCGGCTCGCCCGCCGCATGCCGGACGTCTCGGCCGCGCCGCTCTACATCGACGACTCCCCGAACCTGTCGATGATGGAGATCCGCGCCAAGTGCCGTCGCCTCAAGCAGCGCAACGACCTGAAGCTCGTCGTCATCGACTATTTGCAGCTGATGCAGTCGGGTGGTTCCAAGCGGGCCGAGAGCCGGCAGCAGGAAGTCTCGGACATGTCGCGAAACCTGAAGCTCCTGGCCAAGGAGCTGGAGCTGCCGGTGATCGCGCTCTCGCAGCTGAACCGTGGCCCCGAGCAGCGTACGGACAAGAAGCCGATGGTCTCCGACCTGCGTGAGTCCGGCTCGATCGAGCAGGACGCGGACATGGTGATCCTGCTGCACCGCGAGGACGCGTACGAGAAGGAGTCGCCCCGCGCGGGCGAGGCGGACATCATCGTGGGAAAGCACCGTAACGGCCCGACGGCGACTATCACCGTGGCCTTCCAGGGCCACTACTCGCGGTTCGTGGACATGGCGCAGACCTGATCCTGGGTCGTTTCCGGTTTCGTATAGAGGACCTCGCGGGCCTGCTCCGCGGCGCGGGCGATGCTCTCGCCGATGAAGTCGATGAAGCGTGCGATGTTCTCGAGGCGGGCGGCGGCCGGGGTGTCGGGGCCGAGGACGCTGACGCCCTGCCGCGCGGTCTCAGCGAACTGTGCGTGGGACCGGGCGGCGGCGGTCATCGATTGGTACCAGACGTCGTCGTCGACGACGTAGCGCTCGCGTCGGCGTTCGTCGCGTTCCCTGCGGATGAGTCCCTGGCTTTCGAGGAACGCGATCGCCTTGGAGACGGACGCCGGGCTGACCTGGAGTCGCTGGACGAGTTCGGATGCGGTGAGGCTGCCCGCGTCGGTGGTGTAGAGGCAGGTCAGCACCCGGGCCATCATCTTGGGCAGTCCTTGCTGCATGAGGAAGGTCGCGAACATCTCCTCGTACGCGCGTACGGTCTCGGAGTCCCGGCCATGGGCCTGCGGGGGAGCCTGCTGCCCGCGGGGCGCGGTCTGTCTGCGCCGGTGGGCGCGTTGTTCGGTGGCGCGGTGGGCCAGGTCGGCGCGGTAGGCGGTGGGGCCGCCGTTCCGCATCACCTCGCGGGTGATCGTCGAGGTCGGCCGGTCGAGGCGTCTGGCGATCTCCGCGTAGGCGAGGCCGTCGGCCAGGCCCAGCGCGATCTGCTGGCGTTCCCGCTCGGTGAGCCTGCCTCCGGGCATCGCGATCTCCTTCGTTCTCCGTCGATGCCTCCAATGTAGCGTTCACTGTCCACCCAATGCAACGAGTGGCCGACTCTTTGTTGCATTGAGTTTCAAACCATTGCAACGATATTGCCGCTCTCACCTGCATGAATGCTTTTGTCGTGCAACGAAGTCGTTGCTGGATCCTTGAATGCAACGTAGCGTTTCTGGTGTCGGAAACAACGAGTCAAGGAGCAGCACCATGCAGAAGTTCGCCACCCCCTCCCCGATCTCCGCTGTCGTTGGGATCCCCGCGGGACGCGTCCGGTTCATCGCCGCCGACCGGGCCGACACCAAGGTCGAGATCCTGCCGGCGAACGCCGCCAACGCCCGTGACGTGAAGGCCGCGGAGCAGACCACGGTCGATTACGGCGACGGTGTCCTGCGGATCGAGGCCTCGGTGCAGAACCGGATCCTCGGCAGCTCCGGATCCATCGAGGTGACGGTCCAGCTGCCCGCCGGTTCCCGGGTCGAGGCGAAGGCCGCCAGCGCCGAACTGAGAGGCGTCGGGCGGCTCGGCGAGGTCGACTTCGAGGGCTCGCACGGCTCGGTCAAGCTCGACGAGACCGCGGGCGCCCGCCTCTCCCTCCTCGCCGGTGACGTCTCGGTCGGCCGCCTGGGCGGCCCCGCGGAGATCAGCGTCCAGAAGGGCGACATCAAGGTCGCCGAGGCCGTGCGCGGCACGGTCGTGCTGCGCACCGAGGCCGGCGAGGTGTCGGTCGGCGCCGCCCACGGAGTCTCCGCGTCCCTCGACGCCGGCACCACCTACGGCCGGATCCACAACGCGCTCACGAATGCCGACGGCGCCGCCGCGGGCCTGCACATCCACGCGACCACCGCCTACGGCGACATCGTCGCCCGCAGCCTCTGAGGAGCACCCATCATGACCAAGTTGGCCATCGCGGCGAACGGGCTGCGCAAGTCCTACGGCGACAAGACCGTGCTCGACGGCATCGACCTGGCCGTCCCCGAAGGCACCGTCTTCTCCCTGCTCGGGCCGAACGGCGCGGGGAAGACCACCGCCGTCAAGATCCTCTCCACCCTCATCGGCGCCGACGCCGGCGCCCTGCACGTCGGCGGCCATGACCTGGCCGCCGATCCGCAGGCGGTGCGGGCCGCGATCGGTGTCACCGGACAGTTCTCCGCCGTCGACAGCCTGATCACCGGCGAGGAGAACATGCTCCTCATGGCGGACCTGCACCACCTCGCCCGCGGCGAGGGGCGGCGGGTCGCCGCCGACCTCCTCGCTCGCTTCGATCTGGTGGAAGCGGCCAAGAAGCCCGTCTCCACCTACTCCGGCGGCATGAAACGCCGCCTGGACATCGCCATGACCCTGGTCGGCAACCCGCGGATCATCTTCCTCGACGAACCGACCACCGGCCTCGATCCGCGCTCCCGTCACAACATGTGGCAGATCATCCGCCAGCTGGTCTCCGACGGCGTCACCGTCTTCCTCACCACCCAGTACCTCGAAGAAGCCGACCAGCTCGCCGACCGCATCGCTGTCCTCAACAACGGCACCATCGCCGCCGAAGGCACCGCGGAAGAACTGAAGCGGCTCATCCCCGGCGGACACGTCCGGCTCCGCTTCACCGACCCGGCCGCCTACCAGTCCGCCGCCGCCACTCTGCGTGAGACAACCCGGGACGACGAAGCGCTCTCCTTGCAGATCCCCAGCGGCGGCAGCCAGCGCGAACTGCGTTCCCTCCTCGACCGGCTGGACTCGGCGGACATCGAAGCGGACGAACTGACCGTCCACACCCCCGACCTCGACGACGTCTTCTTCGCCCTGACCGGTGACACCCACACCCTCCACCAGCCCAAGGAGACCGCCCGATGAGCACCCTCTCCCTCGCCCTGCGCGACTCCTCCACGATGGTGCGCCGCAACCTCCTGCACGCGAGGCGCTACCCGTCCCTCACGCTGAACCTGCTGTTCACGCCGATCATGTTGCTGCTGCTCTTCGTCTACATCTTCGGCGACGCGATGAGCGCGGGCATCAACGGCGGCGCCCCCGACCGCGCCGCATACGTCGCCTACATCGTCCCGGGCCTGCTGCTGATGACCATCGGCAGCACCGTGATCGGCACCGCGGTGTCCGTCTCCAACGACATGACCGAGGGCATCATCGCCCGCTTCCGTACGATGGCGATCCACCGTCCTTCGGTCCTCGTCGGACACGTCGTCGGCAGCGTTCTTCAATCGGTCCTGAGCGTGGTCCTCGTGGGTGCTGTGGCCGTGGCCATCGGGTTCCGGTCCACGGACGCGACCGCCCTGGAGTGGCTGGCGGCGTTCGGGCTGCTCGTGCTCTTCGCCCTGGCGCTCACCTGGATAGCGGTCGGCATGGGCCTGATCAGCCCGAACGCCGAGGCCGCCGGCAACAACGCTATGCCGCTGATCCTGCTGCCGCTGCTCTCCAGCGCCTTCACCCCGGTGGAGTCCATGCCGGGCTGGTTCCAGCCGATCGCCGAGTACCAGCCGTTCACTCCCGCCATCGAAACCCTGCGCGGCCTGCTCCTCGGCACCGAGATCGGCCACAACGGGTGGCTGGCCATCGCCTGGTGCCTCGGGCTCACGGTGCTCGGCTACTTCTGGTCGACCTCCACGTTCAACCGCGACCCGAAGTAACGCACCGTCAAAAGGCGCTGAGCCCGGTGAGTTCGCAGGAGAGGTCCCAGAGCCTGGACGCCGCTTCGGGGTCCCTGGCCCACGGCTTCACCCCACCGACGAGCATGTCGTCGGTGGTGGCCGGTTCGGCGACGTCGCAGTCCTGGCAGTACGCGCCTCCACAGCCGTTCAACAGGGGTGAAGTCGCCGCCCAGACCGCTGTCGCCGCGCCCTGTTCCGGCGTTTTGAAACCGCCGGCCGGTGAGCCGTCCTCCGTGATCCAGCCCTGGGCCAGCCACTCCTCGCGGGGGATATGGCGTTGCAGGGGCGTGAGGATGCTGCCGGGGTGTACGGCGAAGCCGCGCAGGCCGTGATCGGATCCCAGGCGGTCGAGGTGCAGGGCGAAGAGGGCGTTCGCGGTCTTGGACTGTGCGTAGGCCAGCCACCGGTCGTAACCGGTCCGGAAGTGGATGTCCTCCCATCGGATGCCGGACAGGAAGTGCCCGGAGGAGGCGACGGCCACCACCCGGGCTCCGCCGGGGGCGAAGGCCGGGCGCAGGCGCTGGGTGAGGGCGAAGTGGCCGAGGTGGTTGATGGCGAAGTGCGCCTCCCAGCCGGGGCCGACGTGCGTCTCCGGGCAGGCCATGACGCCCGCGCCGTTGATGAGGATGCCGAGGGTACGGCCCGTCTCCAGCCAACGCTCCGAGAAGGCGCGGACGCTGTCGAGATCGGCCAGGTCGAGGGCGTGTACCTCCGCCTGGGGGACGTCACGCAGGGCGTCCTCGGCGAGGTCGGGCCGGCGGGCGGGGACGACGACGTGGGCGCCTGCGCGGGCGAGAGCGCGGGTGGTCGCCAGGCCGAGGCCCGAGTAGCCGCCCGTGACCAGGGCGGTGGTACCCCTGAGATCGATACCCGTGAGGACGTCGTCGGCGGTGCTGTGGGCGCCGAACGGGGTGCCGAGCTGCTGCTGTTCCGTGATCATGCGGGTGACGCTAGAACTTGGAGTGCGCGCCAGAGCAAGCACTCGGGTGGCGGACACACTCGAATTCGCTCGACGTGCAGGCACCTCCCAGGTGGACTAGGGCCCATGACGAAACCCCATGAAGAATTGCTCCCCTCCACCCGTCGAGCCCTGTTGCACCGCGTCGCTACCGCTCAGGCGGAGGGCCGGGCCCCCTCGGTGGTGGCCTCGGTGGCCCGGGACGGCGAGGTGGTGTGGAGTGCCGGCCGCAGCATGGTGGACGGGCACGCGCCGGACGAGAACGTCCAGTACCGCATCGGCTCCATCACGAAGACCTTCACCGCCGTCCTGGTGATGCGGCTGCGGGACGAGGGCCTGCTGGACTTGGGGGACCCCCTTGAGAAGCATCTGCCGGGTACGGGCGCGGGAGAGGCCACTATCGGCGAACTCCTCTCCCACACCGGTGGGCTGGCGGCCGAGACGCCCGGCGAGTGGTGGGAGCGCACCCCGGGGACAGCGCGCCCGGACATCACCGATGTCCTCGGTGATCAACCCTTCAGGCATCCGGCCGGTCGCCGCTTCCACTACTCCAACCCCGGCTATACGTTGCTCGGTTCGCTGGTGGAGGCGATGAAGGGTGACCCGTGGGAGGAGGTGCTGCGCCGCGAGGTGCTGGATCCGCTCGGGCTGACCCGCACGAGCGCGCAGCCCCGGGCCCCGCATGCGGGAGGGTGGGCCGTGCACCCCTGGGCGGACGTGATGATGCCGGAGCCCGTCGAGGACCTGGGGCTGATGGCTCCAGCGGGTCAGCTGTGGTCCACGACGGCGGACCTGGCGCGGTTCGCGTGTTTCCTCGCGAAGGGTGATGGGCGGGTCCTCGGGGCGGAGACCCTACGGGAGATGCGGACGCCCTCGGCGCCGTCACAGGCCGGGAGCTGGGACGGGACGTACGGCCTGGGAATGGATCTGCTGCGGTGGGAGGGGCTGAGCCTGGCCGGCCACACGGGATCACTCCCGGGGTTCCTGGCCGGCCTGTGGGTGAGCGAGCGCGAGGGGGTGGCCGCGGTCGCCCTCGCCAACTGCACCTCGGGTCCACAGATCGCGGCTCTGGCCGCGGATCTGGTGAAGATCGTGGCGGAGGCCGAGCCGCGCATTCCCGAGCCGTGGCGGCCTATCGCGGAAATCGACGCGAACGTCTTGGAGTTGACCGGACCCTGGTACTGGGGCACGCAGGTTCTCGCCCTTCGGCTATCGGCGGACGGTGGTGTCGAACTCGGTCCGCTGGCTGGGGCGGGCCGAGCGGCACGCTTCCGGGACAACGGTGACGGCACGTGGACGGGTCTCGACGGCTACTACGCAGGGGAGCTGCTGCGGGTGGTGCGGCGGACGGACGGCTCGGTGAGCCACATCGACCTGGGATCGTTCGTCTTCACACGTCGGCCCTACGACGAGGGCGCGCCGATCCCTGGTGGGGTGGACCCGCAGGGGTGGCGTGCCTTTTAGGAGCTGGTGACGAGGGGGCATGTTTCACGTGAAACCAGGGGGCTTGTTTCACGTGAAACATGCCCCCTCATGCGTCAAGGGCCGGGGCGCCCCGTCAAGAGCCGCAAGAGCCGCAAGAGCCGCCTCAGAGCTGGAGCTTGAAGCCCAGATGCGACGCGGTGAACCCGAATCGCTCGTAGAAGCGGTGGGCGTCGCCGCGGGAGACGTCGGAGGTCAGCTGCACCAACTGGCAGCCCTGGCGCCGGGATTCCTCGACGGCCCACTCCATGAACCGCGTCCCGAGCCCACTGCCGCGCTCATCGGCATGGACGCGGACGCCTTCGATGATCGACCGCGTGGCGCCCTGACGAGAGAGCCCCGGAATGATCGTGAGCTGGAGCGTGCCGACCACGCGCCCCTCGCGCGCGGCGACGACCAGATGCTGGTTCGGGTCATCGGCCAAACGCTGGAACGCGGTCACGTACGGGGTGAGGTCGTCCGGCGACTCGCGTGAGGCTCCCAGTGGGTCGTCGGCGAGCATGGCGACGATGGCAGGCAGGTCGTCGGCTACGGCAGGGCGTATCTCAAGGTCTCCCATGGTCGCAGCCTAGGCGGGAACGCGCAGCGTTTCGACGGCCCTGACCAGCGGAGCGAGCTCGGGATTCCGCGCCGCCTCGTCGAGTGCCTCGCGCAGAGCCGCGTCGTTGGTGGGGCGAGCTTCGTCGAGAAGCGTGGCACCGGCCTCGCTCACGTCCGTGTAGATGCCGCGACGGTCGGTGGGGCACAGGTAGCGCGAGAGCAGTCCGCGGTCCTCAAGGCGGGTGACCAGCCGTGTGGTGGCGCTCTGGCTCAGCACCACGGCATCCGCGACCTGCTTCATCTGAAGGTGGCCGCCCTCGCCGTCGTGCTGGCGGCTGAGGACGTCGAGCAGGGAGTACTCGCGCACGCTCAAGCCGTGCTTGGCCTGAAGGGCGCGCTCGATGTGGGTCTCGATCTGCCCGTGAAGCAGGGAGAGCGCGCACCAGCCCTGCGCAAGGGCGGTGAGTGCGGGATCCGTCGCTGTCATGGCTCTTGGTGCCTCCGTCCCGGAGTGACTACGACCAGGATAGGCCACGTACGCAATATCCAGCGTTTGCAAGTAACCCGCGTCTGCAATTATTGTGGACGCACGCTAAGCGCACATGCAATCGTTTGGAAGGTAGGTCCATGCCTCTCGCGCTCCTGGCCCTCGCGATCGGGGCCTTCGGGATCGGAACCACCGAGTTCGTGATCATGGGGCTGCTCCCCGAGGTCGCGGGTGACTTCGGCGTCTCCATCCCCACGGCCGGCTTCCTCGTCACCGGTTACGCCCTAGGTGTCGTCCTGGGTGCCCCGCTGATGACAGCCCTCGGCACCAAGATCTCGCGCAAGCGGATGCTGATGCTGCTGATGGGCCTGTTCATCGCGGGCAATCTGCTCTCCGCCGCAGCCCCCGTCTTCGGCGTGATGCTGGCGGGCCGTGTCATCGCCTCCCTCGCCCACGGTGCCTTCTTCGGAATCGGCTCGGTCGTCGCGGCCGAGCTGGTGGCGCCCGAGAAGAAGGCCGGCGCGATCGCCATGATGTTCACGGGCCTGACCGTGGCCAACGTGGTGGGTGTGCCGCTCGGCACCTTCGTCGGGCAGACGCTCGGCTGGCGGACGACCTTCGGTCTCGTCGCGGCGCTCGGCGTCGTCGGCCTGGCGGGCGTCGCCAAGCTCGTTCCGGACCTGCCGAAGCCCGAAGGCGTACGGCTCCGCCATGAACTGGCCGCCTTCCGCAACGTACAGGTGCTGCTGGCCATGGCGATGACCGTCTTCGGCTTCGGCGGGGTCTTCGCCGCCGTCACCTACCTGGCCCCGATGATGACGGACGTCGCCGGTTACGCGGACTCCTCCGTCACCTGGCTGCTCGTCCTGTTCGGTCTCGGCATGGTCGCCGGCAACCTGGTCGGCGGGAAGCTCGCCGACCGTGCGCTGATGCCGCTGCTCTACGTCTCCCTGGGCGCCCTGGCCGTCGTGCTCTCCCTCTTCACGCTCACCGCACACAACAAGATCGCGGCCGCCGTGACCATCGCCCTGATCGGCGCGCTGGGCTTCGCGACCGTCCCACCGCTGCAAAAGCGCGTCCTCGACCAGGCCTCCGGCGCCCCCACCCTCGCCTCGGCCGTCAACATCGGCGCCTTCAACCTCGGCAACGCCCTCTCGGCCTGGCTCGGCGGCCTCGTCATCGCCGCCGGCCTCGGCTACACCGCCCCGAACTGGGTCGGCGCGGCCCTCGCGGCATCCGCCCTCGTCCTGGCCATCCTCTCGGCCGCGCTGGAGCGCCGCTCGACCGCGGCTGCCCCGAGCCTCGTCGTGACCGGCGGGGCGCCCGTCGAGCAGGCCACGCCCGTCCACCACTGACCTCTCCCCCGACTCACCGGCACCACCCACAAGGAGCACCTCTCATGAGCACCACCGCCGTCGCCCCGCTGACCATCGAGGACGCGGAAGCACTCGTCACCGCGGCCTGTCGCGCCGCCGAGGCCGCCGATGTGACAGTCAGCGTCACCGTCCTGGACGCGGGCGGCCACCTCCTCGCCTTCCGGCGTGACGACCGGGCCGTGCTGATCTCCGGCGAGACCAGCACCCGCAAGGCGTACACCGCCCTCCAGCTGAACGCCCCGACCGCCGATCTGGTCGACGCCGTGCAGCCCGGCGGCCTCTTCCACACCCTGCCCACCGCTCTCGACCGGCCGCTGCTCTTCATCGCGGGCGGGGTGCCGGTCCACCGCGACGGCCGCCTGATCGGCGCGATCGGCGTCGGCGGCGGTGCGCCCGAACAGGACCACGGGTTCGCGACGGAGGCCGTGAAGGTCCTCGCGTAACGCGCTCCTACGGAGGCGGACGATTATCAGGGTCGTCCCAGGCTTTCCGTGCCGTGCCGGTGCCGTGCCCCGAGCCCCATGGCCGTGTCAGCCCGTGGCCACCGTCAGCGGTGCGAAGCGGCGGGTCCAGTCGCCGGGCAGCTCGGGCGTGCCGTAGGCCATCACCGTGTTGAAGGCGACGGCTTCGAGGCCGCTCGCCTTCACCCAGGCCAGCAGCTCTTCGTGCCGTACGTCGATGTCGGTGCGCAGCGGGCGGTCGGTGTGAGCGGCGAGGGAGGCGATGAGTGCCTTCGCGGTCGCCGTGTCCCGGGCGATGAGCGGGCCGACGACATGGGTGTCCATGTTCGGCCAGGCCCCCGCGTACCCGATGATCTCGCCGTCGGCCTCCGCGATGCGGAGCTGGTCGGTGAAGGCGGGGAGCCTGGTGATCACATGCGTCCGGTCGTGGCCGAAGACCGCCGTGTCGAGGCGGAGGATGGCGGTCAGGTCCTCCGCGGTGGCCGGGCGGGTGGCGATGTCGGGTAGCGGACCCGAGGGCGTGAAGTGTCCGCGGACCATCTCGGCACGGCCGATCGCCTTGAAGCCGAGCTGCTCGTAGAGGGGACGGCCGTTGGGCGTGGCGTGGAGCGTCAGCGGGACAGTGGCCGCCTGCTCGATGGCGTGCCGCATCAGCCGGCGGCCGATGCCCCGGCGGGCGTACCGCTCGGCGACGAGGACCATGCCGATCGCCTCAAGGCCGGGGCGTTCCAGCGGGCCGTACCGGGTCACTACGTACACACCGATAAGGCCGTTGCCGTCGGGGTCGTCGATGCCGTAGCCCGTTCCGGCCGAGAGCAGGAGGCCCCATTTGTGTTCTTCACGGGGCCAGCCCCGGTCCTCGGACAGATCGGCGCAGGACGTCAGGTCGCGGGGGGTGAGCCGGCGGACGGGGAGTGCGGAGAGGGAAGGTGTCGACACCCGGGTCAGGCTGTCCGACGTACGTCCTCGGCGTCCACCCGTTTGTGGGCAGAAGCACGCCGCATTTGGTCTCGCGGCTTCTGGTCACGCGGCTTCTGGGCATGCTGCTTCTGGCCGCGGCGGGTGAGTCCCCAGGGCTTGAGCACCGAAAGGACCGTCATGAACAGGTAGGCGCTGAGCGAGACGGGAGGGCCAGCGATCAAGCCCGTCGTATCGGCCACCGGGTGGCCCGCGGCCACCGTCCTGACCGAGTCGTCGACCCCCGGGCGCAGCGCGAAGGCCGAGGTCGTCGTGGTGGCCGGCGTCAGCCAGAACTTCGTATACAGGACACTTGGAACTGGATCAGGGAGGCCGGCGACTACTGCGCGGTGGTGACGCTCTCGCCGTCCTTCTTCGTGGAGCGACTCATCGGTTGGGGTGCGCATGCCGCGCACGGGTCGCGGTTCCCGGCCGTGCCGTTCACCGAGCCCGTCGAGCCCACGGGCCTTCTCGACGCGGCGGCCAAGGTGGAGATCGCGAACGGCCTCTGTGAAGAGTTCGGGGTCGACCGCGGCGACTGCGTCGTGTACGGCGACTCGCTCTCCGACGTGAGGCTCTTCGGGGCGGTGCCGGTTTCCGTCGCGATCATTGCCGATCCGCGACTGGTGAGCCTGGCCACCCACTCCTATGTCGGGCGGGACCTGCGTAAGGCGTACGAATTGGTGCGGCAAGCCCGCTAATTGAGGCAATTGGCAGGCGGAGGCGTTGAATTCCCGAGGAAGGGAAGGGGGCTTGTGTGCCGGACGGCTGCCGGTATGGTCGACTCCGGTCCGTGCCGGGTGTGCTTCCTCACATCCTGGGGGGGGCACGCGCGCAGGTGGCGAAGCCTATCGAGGCACGGAGATCGAGAGTCGGTCCTTCTCGATATGCGGCCGACGCGGCGGCCGTGAATGGGATGCTGCGGTGAGATGGCTGCGGCCAATGTCACATTCTTGACCTACTTGTCCGTAGTTCGGGAATCCGAGGTTCAATGTGGCCGGATCGGCCGACGAGACAGAGCGGGGAAAGCAGACGACTTCCGGCAGGAAGCGCACACACCGACCGAGAGATGTTCGAGGCGAGGCACAGCATGGACGCTCCGACCACCACGTCGGGGGACGACGGCACTTCGGGCGCTGGGAGCGGCTGGTTCACCCCGCGCAGGCCGCCCAAGCGGCCGGAGGAAGGACAGCAGCAGCCCGGCGCCGACGCCCCGGAGGTAGCCGCCGAGGCGCGCCGACCGACCGCGATACGCCCCCTGGGCAGGCCTGAGGCCGCAGCGCCCGCTCCGGCGCCCACCGCGGCTCCCGCGCCCACCGCCGGGCCCGCGGCCACTCCCGGTGCCGCTCCCACTGCCGGGCCCGCGCCCACAGCCGCTTCCATGCCCACGGCTGAGCCCGCGACCAGGGCTGAGCCGGCGCCCGCCGTCGAGTCCGCGCCCACCCCGGAGCCCGCCGCGTCCGCGGTCGAGCGAATACCGGCGGCCCGTGCAACCGTCAACGCCCCTACGGCCTCGACCGCCCACGCCGCTACGACCGCCGCCCATACCGCCGCCCCAACTGCTCCCGCCCCAACTGCTCCCGCTGCGACTGCTCCCGCCGCGACAACCCAGGCCCGCGCGACCGCCCCCTCCGTACTGGAGCGGGACCCGTCCGCCGACGCCGAGCCGCAGCCGTCCCCAGTGCCCCCCGGGCCCCGGCTGTCCCCGGAAACAGCCGAGCCGGAGGCCGAAGCCCTCGCCCAGTCGGCGAAGCTGGCGAAGCCGTCGAAGCCCGCGTCCCCCGACGCCGCCCTGGTGCAGCGCACGATGGCCGAGATCGGCCCGGTCGCCGACCAGGTCACCTCGTACTTCTACGCACTGCTCTTCACCCGCCACCCCGATCTGCGCGCCCTGTTCCCCGCCGCGATGGACACCCAGCGGGACCGCCTCCTCAAGGCGCTGCTGACGGCGGCCGAGCACATCGACCACACCGACGTGCTCGTCTCGTACCTGAAGAACCTCGGCCGCGGACACCGCAAGTACGGCACCCGGCCCGAGCACTATCCGGCCGTCGGCGAATGTCTGATCGCTTCGCTGAGCCGGTACGCGAGCGCGCTCTGGGACGCGGAGACCGAGGCCGCCTGGGTCCGCACGTACACGACGATCTCCCAGGTCATGATCGACGCTGCCGCGGAGGACGAACTGCGCGCTCCCGCCTGGTGGTTCGCGGAGGTCGTCTCGCACGACCTCAGGACCCCGGACATAGCCGTGGTCACCGTCCGCCCGGACCAGCCCTATCCCTTCCTCGCCGGGCAGTACACCAGCCTGGAGACCCCCTGGTGGCCGCGGATCTGGCGGCACTACTCCTTCGCGTCGGCGCCGCGCTCCGACGGCCTGCTGTCCTTCCACGTCAAGGCGGTTCCGGCGGGCTGGGTCTCCAACGCCCTGGTGCACCACGCCCGCCCCGGCGACGTACTGCGGCTCGGCCCGCCCGCGGGTTCCATGACCGTCGACCACACCACCGACAGCGGTCTGCTGTGCCTGGGCGGCGGCACGGGCATCGCGCCCATCAAAGCCCTGGTCGAGGACGTCGCCGAGCACGGCAGAAGGCGCCCGGTCGAGGTGTTCTACGGCGCCCGCACCGACCACGACCTGTACGACATCGACACGATGCTGCGACTCCAGCAGACCCACCCCTGGCTCGCCGTACGCCCGATCGTCGACCAGGGGATCCAACTGCCGGACGCCGTGCGCGAGTACGGCCCCTGGAACGAGTACGACGCGTACCTCTCAGGACCGCCCGGCATGATCCGCAGCGGCGTGGACGTCCTCAGGGACGCGGGCATCCCCGAGGGCCGGATCCGCCACGACTCCGTCGAGGAACTCGTGGCGGCGGCAGCGGGGGATTAACCGAGGTCAGGGGCGTGCATCGCGCGTACGCCCTCGATGTTGCCGTCCAGGTAGTGCCGCAGTGACAGCGGTACGAGATGGACCGAGGCGATGCCGACCCGGGTGAACGGCACATGCACGATCTCGTACTCGCCGCACGGCTCCTCGACCTCGGGGCCGTGCCGCTGTCCGGTGTCCATGGATTCCAGGCGGCATACGAAGAAGTGCTGCACCTTCACTCCGGTCGCGCCGCCGTCCTCGCCGATGTGCTCCACGGTGTCGACGAAGCAGGGCACGACGTCGGTGATCTTGGCGCCGAGTTCCTCGTGCACCTCGCGATGGAGCGCGTCGACGACGGTGGCGTCGTCCGGCTCCACGCCACCGCCAGGGGTGATCCAGTACGGATCGACGCCGGGCTTGGTCCGCTTGATCAGGATCAGGTCGTCTCCGTCCAGCAGGACGGCGCGTGCGGTGCGCTTGACCACGGGTCGGACGGTCATGGGGGAAATGTGGCCCGGACTGTTCCACGTGAAACATCGCGCACCAGCCGGGACCGCCATCAAGCCCAGTCGACGGCCGCCCGCAGCAGCCGTTCGTGCACGAGTCCTCGTCGAGCCCGGTCTCGGCGATCTCCACGAGGGCATCCAAGTAAGAGGTGAGGCCCTCCGGGGTGCGGATCTGCCACGCGGCGGGCTACTGTGACTGGACACTGACACACAGTCAACTAGCCTCGTTGACACGGTTCTTCGCGAGCAGAACCGGAACGGTCCGAGCCACGAGGGGGGAGGCTCGGACCGTTCATTGTGCGTAGCCGGGATGCTGCCTCGATCGGCGGCGTCGGCGGTGGAGGCCGGGCCAGTCGGCAGCGGTCACCCGGCTGATTCGTCCAGCGCGCGGAGTACGTCCGCCACCAGGTCATCGGGGTCCTCGGCGCCCGCGGAGAAGCGGATGAAGCCCTCCGGGACGTCGTCGCCGCCCCAGCGCCGGCGCCGTTCGGCCGTGGACCGCACACCGCCGAAGCTCGTCGCGTCGTCGACGAGACGCAGCGCCTCCAGGAAACGCTCGGCACGCGCGCGGCTGGGCAGCGTGAAGGAGACCACGCACCCGAAGCGCCGCATCTGCCGCGAGGCGACCGTGTACGAGGGGTCGTCGGGCAGCCCGGGATAACGCAGCCCCGCCACCTCGGGCCGGTCACGCAGGGCTTCGGCGAGAGCCAGGGCGTTCGCGTTCTGCCGGTCGGCGCGCAGCTGGAGCGTGGCGAGCGAGCGGTGGGCGAGCCAGGCCTCCATCGGCCCCGGGATCGCCCCGACGATCTTGCGCCACCGTCGCACCGAGGCAGCCAGGTCCGCGTCGCGGCATGCGACGTATCCCAGGAGCAGGTCGCCGTGGCCGGTGAGCATCTTCGTACCGCTGGCGACAGCGAAGTCCGCACCGAGCTCCAGGGGCCGCTGGCCGAGCGGTGTGGCCAGAGTGTTGTCGACCGCCACCAGAGCGCCACGCGCGCGTGCCGCCTCGGCGAGGCGACGCACGTCGCACACGTCGAGGCCCGGGTTGGACGGGGTCTCGAGCCACAGCAGCTTGGCACCGTCCAGGACGTCGAGCTGGGCGTCACCGGCGGTCGGGGCGGTGCGCACCTCGATGCCGTACGCCGTGAGCTGCTCGCGGACCAGCGGGAGCACCTGGTAGCCGTCGTCCGGCAGGACCACCGTGTCCCCGGCGCGCAGCTGGGAGAACAGCACCGCCGAGATGGCGGCCATGCCCGAGGCGAAGACGAGCGTCTCGACGTCGTCCCCGGCAACCGCCGAGCCCGGCGCCTCCAGCTCGCCGATGGCGCGCTCCAGGTGCGTCCAGGTGGGGTTCTCGTCGCGCGCGTAGGCGTATCCGCCCGTGGGATCGCCGGGCAGGTGGAAGTGCGCGGCGAACACCGGGCCGGGGAGGGTGGGTTCGTGCTTCACCGGCTCGGGCAGCCCGGCCCGCACCGCCCGTGTGCCGTCTCCGAGGCCTATGGCAGCAGAGTCCGTCATGCCGTTCAGTCCTTGTCGTCGGGGAGCACCACGTTCATGGCCCAGGACACGATCGAGATGATCAGGCCGCCCAGGACGGCGGTCCAGAAGCCCTCCACGTGGAAGCTGACGTCGAACTTGTCGGCCAGCCAGGAGGTGAGCAGCAGCATCAGGGCGTTGACCACGAGGGTGATCAGGCCGAGGGTCAGGATGAACAACGGGAAGGTCAGGACCTTCACCACCGGCTTGACCAGGAAGTTCACCAGGCCGAAGAGCAGGGCGACGACGATGAGGGTGCCGACCTCCTTGCCGGTGCTGTCGCCGGTCAGCGTGATCTTGTCGAGCAGCCACACGGCGACGGCCAGGGCCGCGGCGTTGGCGATCGTCTTGACTACGAAATTCTTCATGTGTCTGATCGTGGCAGACGTGGAACGAGAGTGGTCGGGCCACGCGCACCGGCGGGATTCCGCGGGGCGAGTATCAGCGAGGGGCGTACGAGGGCGATGAAGGCATTCCGACTGGACGAGCTGGAGGCGGAGCGCGCGGCGAACGACGGGGCGTATCTGCAGTTTCTGCGGGAGCGGAACATGTCGGTCGGCCTCTACGCGCTCAACGCCGGGGAGTCCGATCCGCAGCAGCCGCACGGGCAGGACGAGGTCTACATGGTCGTGAGCGGCCGCGCCTCGATCACGGTCGGCATGGAGACCACGTCGGTTGCGCGCGGCAGCGTCGTCTATGTGCCGGCCGGGGTGCCCCACAAGTTCCACCACATCAGCGAGGACCTGCGCGTTCTGGTCGTCTTCTCCCCGCCGGAGGCCTGACCCCTAGGGGGCGGATCAGGGGAGGACAAGGGCTGCGAGGCCCCCACCGAGCCCTTTGGCGACCTAGCATCGAATGCAAGAAGCCGGGAGCCTGCGGACATTCAGGAACCCGCCGACGCGATGTGTGCGGAGAGAGGTAAGGACGATGGCAGCGAAGGAGATCTTTGCGGGAATGCCGTGGTGGGTGAAGTGGGTGGCTGTGCCCGTCATCGCCTTGGTCGTGTTCGGCAGCGTGATAGCGGCCGTTGTCGGGTTCGTGATCGCCCTGCTTTTCAAGGCGCTGCTATTCGTCGCCTTGGTCGGTGGACTCATCTATGTCGTACGGAAGTTCATATCCGGATCGTCCTCGTCGCGCGCCGATTGGTGATCGTCCGTACCGATCAGTGATCGACCGTAACGATTGATGCTCGCCTGCGAGTGGTTACTGCCGAGAGGTGACTTTTCGAACCGATTCCCTCGGCCGGGGGAAGTTTCCCGGCAAACGGCCGTAGAGCGGTGGCCAAGGGTTAGAGTCCGAAAACCGACGCGGGGCCGTTCCCCGCGGACGGGCGCACTGCCCACCCGTGTTGCTCCGGGCACGGGCGGCCCCCCCACGCGCTTCGGGAGTGAACCTTGGCCGCGGTCGACACCTCCACCTCACCGGTCGGCGCCACTTCACCAGTTACCGCCAGGGCCGCTAGACCGACGAGTGCCGCTAGTCCCACGAGTGCCGCCAGCGCCACACATGCCGCTGGTCCGACGAGTGGCGCTGGCCCGCCGAGTGGTCCGAGTGGTCCAGGTCCGACAGGCGGTGCAGGCTCGGCGGGGGACGCAGGCCAGACGAACGACGCAGGCCCGGCGGGCGACGCCACCGCATCGGGTGCCGCGTCCGTCACCCCCACCCTCATCGGCTCCGTGCAGCGTGCGATGCGGCTGCTGGAAGCCGCCGCCACACATCAGTACGGGGCGCCCGCCAAGCAGTTGGCCCGCGAGGCGGGTTTGGCGCTCCCTACCGCCTACCACCTGTTGCGCACGCTGACCCACGAGGGTTACCTGCGCCGAGAGAAAGGAGTGTTCATGCTCGGCGAGGCGGCCGAGCGGCTCAGCAGCAGCGGGGCGCAGCAGAAGCGTCGCGGCATGGTCGGCGAAGCCCTGGCGCACTGTCGCGACGCCATCGGAGTGCCGGTGTACTTCGCCGTCTACCGCGCGGGCGAGATCGAGATCGTGGCGGTCTCCGACACTCCGGGCAACCCCGCCGTGGAGGAGTGGGCGGACTTCCGCGAGACAGGCCACGCCCACGCCATCGGTCAGTGCCTGCTGTCCCAACTCGACGGCGAGGCGCGGCGGGACCACATCGACCGCTATCCGGTTCAGTCGATCACGCGCTACTCGGTGCGCGACGACCGCACGTTCCTGCGCCGACTCGACGCGATGGAGCGGATGCGGCCCGTCGTGGAGCGCCAGGAGTACGCACTCGGGACGGTCTGCGCCGCGGTTCCGATCCTGGCGGGGGACACCGCGGCGACCCTGGCCATTTCCGTGCCGGTCGGTCAGGCCGACCGGTTGCTGCCCGCGGCGGAGAGGTTGCAGCGTGAGATCGGAAAGCTACTAGGGACACTCGCCTTCTCTATCAGCATCTGAAAACTCACTCCTTGTGATCTGGTGTGCACGTTAAGCAAGATGCCATAAGTGTCAGGAGTAGGTTCCTGGCCCCTTGATGGCTTAGTGACGGGGTAGGGCGGCGCGATGGACGAGTCGGTTCAGGCAGAGGTCATGATGAGCTTCCTTGTTTCCGAGGAGCTGTCGTTTCGTATCCCGGTGGAGTTGCGCTATGAGACCGATGACCCCTATGCCGTGCGGCTGACGTTCCATCTGCCCGGGGACGCGCCGGTGACCTGGGCCTTCGGGAGGGAGTTGCTGATCGACGGGGTGGGCAGGCCGTGTGGGGTCGGGGACGTGCGCATCGAGCCCACCGATCCCGATCTGCTCGACGAGGCCCTGATCAGGCTTCAGGTCGGCGCTGACCAGGCGCTGTTCCGCGTGGGCATTCCGCCACTGCTCGCCTTCCTGGACCGTACGGACAAGTTGGTGCCGCTCGGGCAGGAGCGCGCGCTCGCCGACTTCGACGCGCATCTGGACGAGACGCTCGACCGGATCCTGGCGGAGGAGCAGAACGCGGGATGAGCACCGGGCTCAATGTGCCTATGCCAATGGCAGATTGGGGCATTTGAGGGCATCGCCAGGGCGCCGCCATGGTCACCGGGGTGCCGTCGGCGTCTTCGGGGCCGTTCCGGGGTCAGGCCGTCAGGATGTCAGGCCTTGCGGCGTCGGCCCTTTCCTCCGCGGGAGGAGCGGCGCGCGGGGGTGCCGGTGGCCGGGGCCGGGGCGCCGGGGCCGGAGGAGCGGTCGGCGGAGACGACCAGGGCGGCCAGCGCGGTCGTCACCGGCACGGAGGCGACCAGGCCGATCGAGCCGATCAGGGTCCGCACGATCTCCTCGGCGACCAACTCGCTGTTGGCGACCGTGCCCACGCTGGACTGGGCGATGGAGAAGAGGAGGAGCAGGGGCAGGGCGGCGCCCGCGTAGGCGAGGACGAGGGTGTTGACGACCGAGGCGATGTGGTCGCGGCCGATGCGGATGCCCGCGCGGTACAGGCCGCGCCAGCCCATGGCCGGGTTGGCCTGGTGCAGCTCCCACACGGCCGAGGTCTGGGTGACCGTCACGTCGTCGAGGACGCCGAGCGAGCCGATGATGACGCCCGCGAGCAGCAGACCGCTCATGTCGATGGACGGGTACAGGCCGTGGATGAGGCCGGTGTTGTCGTCGGTGTTGCCGGTCAGCGCGGCCCAGCCGATGAAGAGCGAGCCGAGCAGGCCGATCAGCAGGAGGGAGATGAGAGTGCCGAGTACCGCGACTGACGTACGGGCCGTGAGGCCATGGCAGAGATAGAGCGCGGCCAGCATGATGGCGCTCGCGCCGATCACCGCCACGACCAGCGGGTTCGAGCCCTGGAGGATGGCCGGCAGGATGAAGAAGGTGAGGACCAGGAAGCTGATGGCGAGGGCGACCAGGGCCATCACGCCGCGCAGCCGTCCCACCACGACGACGGCGAGCGCGAAGATGCCGGCGAGCAGCGCCATCGGCATCTTGCGGTTCACATCGGTGACCGAGTACTGCAACCCCTCGGGCGCCTTGGGCTCGTAGGCGACCACCACCTCTTGGCCCTTGCGGAGTTGCCGGGGCGAGTCCGGCTGGATGATCTCGGTGAAGGTGCGGCCGTCGTCCTCGCCGCTGGTCACCTCGATCAGCGCCTTCTTGCAGGTGCCGGTGGCCCGGGACTGGGCTGACTGGCCCTCGGGGGTGGAGGTGTCGCCGTTCGGCTGGGGCTGCGAGGGGCTGAGGTCCTTGCAGGGCAGTTCCTGCACCTTCGTGACCTTCGCCGACTGCGTCTGCCGGTCGAAGCCGACGCCGGTCCGCTCGTGCGAGGGGGCGCCGCCGGGCCAGAGCACCACCAGGCCCACGACGACCGCGGCGGCGAAGGGGATCAGCACCGCGGCGATGACCTTGCGCAGATGCTGGGAGACGGGAGCGGCCGGACCGTGGCTGTGGGAGTGCCCGTGGCCGTGCCCGTGACCATGCCCATTGTCGTCCGGGGGCGGGCCGGAGTGGGGTGGTTGCGCGGGCGGAGGCGGCGGCGGCGCTGTGGTGGTCACTGCCCGATCATCGCAAGAACGGAGGGGGCCCTCTGTTCAGCGCGCCCGACATGACGCTAGCGTGGAGCCACCTTTGCAATCGCGGGAGCTCGGAGCACCGGGCTGAGAGGGCGCTGACCTCCGTACGAAACGGCACGATTCGTGCACGAGCCGTACGGGATCCGCTGCGTCGACCGCCGAACCTGTTACCGGGTAATGCCGGCGTAGGGAGTAGGTCTCATGACCACATCGGACGCACGCACGCCTGCCTCCAGCCAGGGCGAGTCCCTGAACGAGGCCGGGAAGTCCATCGGCTGGCACAAGGCGTACGTCGAGGGCTCGCGCCCCGACCTGCGCGTGCCGGTCCGCCAGGTGCACCTCACCAATGGCAAGGCCGTCACCCTGTACGACACTTCGGGTCCGTACACCGACCCGAACGCCGAGACCGACGTCCGCCGCGGACTGCCGCCGCTGCGGGAGAACTGGATCATCGCCCGCGGCGACACCGAGGAGTACGTGGGCCGTCCGCCCCGTCCCGAGGACGACGGCATCAAGCACACCTCGCCCCGCGGCGGGCTCAAGAACCTCGACGCGGTCTTCCCCGGCCGCCCCCGCCAGCCGCGCCGCGGCCGCCAGGGCCAGGCGGTCACGCAGCTCGCGTACGCCCGGCGCGGCGAGATCACGCCCGAGATGGAGTTCATCGGGATCCGCGAGAACATCGACCCCGAGATCGTGCGGGCGGAGGTCGCCGCGGGCCGGGCCGTGATCCCCGCGAACGTCAACCACCCGGAGATCGAGCCGATGATCATCGGCAAGAAGTTCCTGGTGAAGGTGAACGCCAACATCGGCAACTCCGCGGTCACCTCCTCCATCGAGGAGGAGGTGGACAAGATGACCTGGGCGACGAAGTGGGGCGCCGACACGGTCATGGACCTCTCCACCGGCCGCAACATCCACACCACCCGCGAGTGGGTCCTGCGCAACTCCCCCGTCCCCATCGGCACCGTCCCGCTCTACCAGGCCCTGGAGAAGGTCGACGGCCAGGCCGAGGCGCTGACCTGGGAGATCTACAAGGACACGGTCATCGAGCAGGCCGAGCAGGGCGTGGACTACATGACGGTGCACGCGGGTGTGCGCCTCCCGTACGTCCCGCTGACCGCCAACCGCAAGACCGGCATCGTCTCGCGCGGCGGTTCGATCATGGCCGCCTGGTGTCTGGCGCACCACAAGGAGAGCTTCCTCTACGAGCACTTCGAGGAGCTGTGCGAAATCCTCGCGGCGTACGACGTGACGTACTCGCTCGGCGACGGCCTGCGGCCCGGTTCGATCGCGGACGCCAACGACGAGGCGCAGTTCGCGGAGTTGCGCACCCTCGGGGAACTCAACACGATCGCCAAGCGTCACAACGTACAGACGATGATCGAGGGCCCCGGTCACGTCCCGATGCACAAGATCAAGGAGAACATCGACCTCCAGCAGGAGATCTGCGAGGAGGCGCCGTTCTACACCCTCGGCCCGCTGACCACGGATATCGCCCCGGCCTACGACCACATCACCTCCGGCATCGGCGCCGCGATGATCGGCTGGTGGGGCACGGCCATGCTCTGCTACGTCACGCCCAAGGAACACCTGGGCCTGCCCAACCGCGACGACGTGAAGACCGGCGTCATCACATACAAGATCGCGGCGCACGCGGCGGACCTCGCCAAGGGCCACCCGGGCGCGCAGGACTGGGACGACGCGCTCTCGGACGCGCGCTTCGAATTCCGCTGGGAGGACCAGTTCAACCTCGCTCTGGACCCGGTCACCGCACGGGAGTTCCACGACGAGACGCTGCCCGCCGAGCCCGCGAAGACGGCGCACTTCTGCTCGATGTGCGGGCCGAAGTTCTGTTCGATGAAGATCTCCCAGGACATCCGCCGCCGGCACGGCGGTGACCTGGAGGAGAAGGAGATCGAGGCGGGCATGGAGCAGAAGTCCAAGGAGTTCGCCGCGGCGGGCAACCGGGTCTATCTGCCGATCGCCGACTGAGCCGGCGGCTGTGGACGGGGTGTCCGCAGAGCACCGTGGCAGCTCTGCGGACACCCCGGCCTACTCCGGCTTGTGATCGGGCCCGCCGAAGTCCGGGCTGGAGAAGTCCGGGCTCGAGAAGCTCGGCCGTGAACCGGCGGCCGGGCCGCCGTCGGGGCTGCTGAACCCCGGCCGGTCGTAGCCCAGCTGCGGCATGCGGCCGCCCCCTCCGGGGGCTTCGGAAACGCGCGCGCGAGCGGTGCGTACCGCCCCGGGATCCGCCAGGGCCTCCCGGAGGAACGGCACGACGCCCTGCTCCAGGAGCGCCTGTCCCCAGGCTTCCCTGGCTCGGGACACCTCCTCGTGCCGCTCGCCGTGGAGCCGTCCCGCCTGGAGCGAGGTGGAGCCGTTGCGCAGGGCCGTCAGGAGCAGGCCGACCGCGCCGACCAGGATGCCCCCGGCGGTGAGCGCGCCGAACAGCCAACCCGCGGTGAGCAGGGTGTCCGCGAAGGCGGGCTCGGGGTTGAGCATCTTGAGGATGTAGCCGACGAGCAGGAAGATCGCGGCGGCCGTGCCCGCGAGGACGGGTGCGAGGACCGCGACGACGGCCACCGCCCCGGCGCCCGCCACCGCCGTCGGTTCGGCGACCTCGCCCATCGCCGTGGCGAGGCCGACGCCGCCGGAGCCCGTCTCCGCGGTGCCCTGTCCGCTCCCTTCGCGAATCGAGGTGGAGGACGGTCGAGGTTCGCGCAACTCCTCGCGAACCTTCACGTAGTGCGCGTACTCGGCCGCGGCAGCGGCCGTGATCAGTGCTGTCGCGTTCAGGGCCATGGTGCGCAGTTGTTCGGTGTTGAGCCGCTGGCCCACTGCGGCGAGTTCAGGACGGTCAGGTGCGGTGCGCAGCGCCTCGTCGAGGATCCGCTCGTACTCGGGGCGGTCCTCATTGAGCAGGTGTGGAGCGCTGTTCATGTGCATCCCCCGATGCTCCGTAGGGCTAAGGCTCGCATGGCTACGAGCCGTCGGGCAGAAACGGAGGGGAGCCTGCTACGGATAAGCCGATGGTAGAGCCGTGAAGGCACGCGGTGACAGGGGGTTTCCAGAATTCGCCCCCCTGGCCAGCGTGATCCTGTAAAGGGGCGCCTGCCCAGCGAACGCTCAGATACCCAGGGGGAGTTGGCAGACCAGTAGCTTTCCGGCCATGGTCACTCCGCCGTCCATCGCGATGGCCAGGCCGTCGGCGTAGACGTGCGGCCCCTCGATGACCGGGCCGCCGCCGTCCGACTCGTCCTCGGAGCCGACGTCACCCAGGAGGTAGGGGATGGGGCTGTGGCCGTGGACGATGCGTGTGCCGCCGTACATGTCCAGGAGTTCGCGTACGGCCGAGGGGCCGGACTCGTCGCGGAAGGCGAAGCGCTTGGTGAACTTGCGGAAGAGGTCCCAGCATTCGTTGGCGTCGTTGCGGGTGAGGGTCTCGCGGATGGTGTCGTTCACTGCCTCGATCGAGTCGCCGTAATCCAGATAGGCGGTCGTGTCGGAGTGCACGAGGAGATGGCCGTCGGCCTCCTCCATCGCGTCCAGGCGGGCCATCCACTGGAGGTGGTGGTCCTCCAGGCGCTCCATGTCGGTCTTCTGGCCGCCGTTGAGCAGCCAGGCGGCCTGGAAGGTGGCGGTCCCCGCCCCGGAGTTGACGGGGGTGTCACCGAAGCGCTTGGCGCCGAGCAGGAGCAGCTCGTGGTTGCCCATGAGGGCCTTGCAGTAGCCGCCGGCGGCCGCGGCCTCGGCGGACAGCCGCATCACGAGGTCGATCACGCCGATGCCGTCGGGCCCGCGGTCGGTGAAGTCGCCGAGGAACCACAGGCGCGCGTTGCCCGCGGACCAGTTGCCGTCGTCGTCGATGAGGCCCTGCTCCTGGAGGGCCGCGAGCAGCTCGTCCAGATAGCCGTGGACGTCGCCGACGACGAACAGGGGGCCGTGCTCGTCGCCCGGCCGCGGCTGCGGGGGCTCCGGCATGACCTGCACCTGGACGGTGTCCCCGCGGTTGATGACCGGCAGGTCGCGCTGGGTCGGCGTGTAGCCGTCGCCCGGCACCTCAGCCGGCGCCGGGACCGGGGGCGCGGGGCTCACCTCGGCGGGGCCGGCTGTCTCATGGACGTACGCCGGTACGCGGAAGTCGCGCAGCGTCGCCGTCCGCACATCGGGTCCCTGACCGGCCCCCTGAGTCATCGACCCCTCCACCACCATTGCGCCGCATCTGCACCGAGAACGGACTGCCTGGTCGCAGCGCCCGCGGTGTCGTCCGCCCATCATAGGAATGCGGCTCCCGCTGTGTGGTGCACCAGGGGTGGTGAATCGGCCCCCGGCACGTGTTCACCGAGGATTTATCCCGAATTGGGCAGAGGTTTCCCTGTTGGTAGCGGGGTGGGAGCAGGCCTCTGCCCGTCATCGTGAGGGTCAGCCGGAGCCCGAGGAGCGCGGCGGGCTGACCGTCGTGCGCGGCGGACGCCGCTCGGACGAGGTGCGCACGATCAGTTCGGTCGGTATCACCTGCTCGACGGGCCGCCCCGAGTCGAGGCCCTCGATGGCGTCGATGAGGAGCTGCACGACGGCCGTGCCGATGCGGCGCGGTTTGAGGGAGAGCGTGGTGATGGGCGGTTCCGTGGTGGCGTACACCGTCGACTCGCTACAGCAGACGAGCAGCAGGTCGTCGGGGACGCGCAGGCCGTACCGCCGGGCGGCGGCGAGCAGGTCGGTGCCGTTGGGGTCGAAGAGGCCGTAGACGGCGTCGGGCCGGTCGGGCCTGGCGAGCAGCCGGTCGGCGGCGACGGCGCCCGCGCACGGGTCGTGGGCGGGGTAGGACTCATAGACCGGGTCCTGTCCCACGCGCTCGCACCAGCGCAGATACGCGGTCGTCGACAGATGGGTGTAGGTGTCCGTGGTGGTGCCGGTGAGCAGGCCGATCCGGCGGGCACCCGCGGCCGCGAGGTGGTCGAGGATCTCCAGGACCGCGGCCTCGTGGTCGTTGTCGACCCAGGCGGTGACGGGCAGCGAGCCCGCCGGGCGGCCGTCGGAGACCACCGGGAGGCCTTGTCTGACCAGCTCGGTGACGACGGGATCGTGGTCGGAGGGGTCGACGACGACGGTGCCGTCGAGCGCGACGTTGGACCACACGTCGACCGGGCTGCGGCGCGAGGTGGCGGGGAGGATGACCAGGGCGTAGCCCCGGGCGAGGGCGGCGGAGGTGGCGGCTCTGGCCATCTCCGCGAAGTAGGCGAACTCGGTGAAGGTGAAAGGTTCATCCCCGTACGTCGTCACGGTCAGGCCGATGAGGCCGGACTTGCCGGTACGGAGGGTTCGGGCCGCCGCGGACGGGCGGTAGCCCAGTCTCTCGGCGACTTCTCGGACGTGGCGTCGGGTGGCATCGGGCAGCCGTCCCTTGCCGTTGAGGGCGTCGGAGACCGTCGTGATGGAGACACCGGCTGCGGCGGCGACGTCTCTGATGCCCGCTCGGCTCTGCCGGTTGCCCCGGCGGGCGGTCTCCGCTCGGCTCACCTGGTGCTTCCCTGCTGCTGTCATGGCGAGCCGATAGTAGGGCTCATTGGGGTGGGTAGCGCGGGCGCATATTCACTCGTTGACAGGCACGTTTCTGCATGGTGTCGGCTCCTCAATGACCATGGAATGCAAGGGAGTTGGCGAGACAGACGCTGGGTGCCGCTGATCGTCGCGTGCGGGCCTGTCGAATGCGGTAGGTCTCGAAGAGGTCTCAACTCACCTTCACGGGTGACGCGCGCCACGGAGCGGGCCACCGGCGCACGGGGGAGCACAGGGCGCTCCACCGGCTCCGCGCGCCTTCGTGGGGCGGTGGTCCGGACCTTCGTACGCGGATGTCCTGAGGCCATTCGCACCGGCGGCGAATCCTCATAAGGTGAGCAGTATTCGAACTGTTCTGGCACTGGTACGAGGAGGACTGCGGTGAGCGAGACGAGCCCGAGGCTGCGCGCCGAGCTGGAGGGTATTCCCACCTACAAGCCGGGCAAGCCCGCCGCGGCCGACGGCCCGGTGGCCTACAAGCTGTCCTCCAACGAGAACCCCTACCCGCCGCTCCCCGGCGTCCTGGAGACCGCGCTCGCCGCGGCCGGATCCTTCAACCGCTACCCCGACATGGCGTGCACGGGCTTGATGAGTGAGCTGGCGGAGCGCTTCGGGGTGCCCGTCTCGCACATCGCCACCGGCACCGGCTCGGTCGGCGTGGCCCAGCAGCTCCTCCAGGCCACCTCGGGCCCGGGTGACGAGGTCATCTACGCCTGGCGGTCCTTCGAGGCGTACCCGATCATCACGCAGGTCAGCGGCGCGACGTCGGTACGGGTGCCGTTGACGGAGGGCGAGGTCCACGACCTGGACGCGATGGCCGACGCCATCACGGACCGCACCCGCCTCATCTTTGTCTGCAACCCCAACAACCCCACCGGCACAGTGGTCCGCAGGGCCGAGCTGGAGCGCTTCCTCGACCGGGTGCCGAGTGACGTCCTTGTCGTGCTCGACGAGGCGTACCGCGAGTTCATCCGAGCCGCCGAAGGTGAAGGGGGTGGGGTCCCGGACGGCATCGAGATCTACCGCGATCGCCCGAACGTCTGTGTGCTTCGTACGTTCTCCAAGGCGTACGGGCTGGCGGGGCTGCGCGTCGGCTTCGCGGTGGCGCATGAGCCGGTGGCCGCCGCGCTGCGCAAGACGGCGGTGCCCTTCGGTGTGAGCCAGCTCGCGCAGGACGCCGCGGTGGCCTCGCTGCGGGCCGAGGACGAGCTGATGGGCCGCGTCGGCTCACTGGTCGCCGAGCGCACGCGGGTGGTCGAGGCGCTGCGCGGGCAGGGCTGGACGGTGCCCGAGACCCAGGCGAACTTCGTGTGGCTGCGGCTCGGGGACCGTACGACCGATTTCGCGGCGGCCTGCGAGCGGGCCGGCGTGGTGGTGCGGCCGTTCGCCGGCGAGGGGATGCGGGCCACGATCGGTGAGACCGAGGCCAATGACATCTTCCTGGCGGCGGCGGAGGCGTTCCGCAAGGAGCTTTAGCGCAGACGTCCTGTAACTCTGGGTGAGGCCCGGCAACTCTGCGTGGGCCCCGGCATGCGATGCCGGGGCCTGCTCGCGTTTCCGGCGGTAAGAGGGGACCCCCGTTTGGGTGCCGATTGCCAGTACGACATAATGCTTGTGAATGTGAACGCGTTCACAAGCGCGTCCCGGTTCCTCCGGAGATCGGTGGGACAGACCGGGGTAATTGCCGCGATGACCACGGCGAGTAAGGAGAGACGCAGTGGACCTGGCTCTGGCGCCGGAGACTCTGGCGCGATGGCAGTTCGGCATCACGACCGTCTACCACTTCCTGTTCGTCCCCCTGACGATCTCGCTGGCCGCCCTGACGGCGATCCTCGAGACGGCGTGGGTGCGGACGGGCAAGGAGCACTACCTCCGGGCGACCAAGTTCTGGGGAAAGCTGTTCCTGATCAACATCGCGATGGGTGTCGTCACCGGCATCGTCCAAGAGTTCCAGTTCGGCATGAACTGGTCCGACTACTCGCGCTTCGTCGGTGACGTCTTCGGCGCACCGCTCGCCTTCGAGGCCCTGATCGCCTTCTTCTTCGAGTCGACCTTCATCGGCCTGTGGATCTTCGGCTGGGACAAGCTGCCGAAGAAGCTGCACTGCGCGACGATCTGGATCGTCTCCGTCGGCACGATCCTGTCGGCGTACTTCATCATCGCCGCGAACGCCTTTATGCAGCACCCGGTCGGCTACAAGATCGTGGAGCGGGACGGCACCAAGCGGGCGGAACTCACCGACTTCGCCAAGGTGCTCTTCCAGGAGACGACGCTGGTCAACTTCTTCCACGTCATCTCGGCGGCCATCCTGGTCGGCGGCGCCTTCATGACCGGCATCGCCATCGTGCACCTGCGCAAGAAGCGGCACATCCGCACCATGCGCATGTCGCTGCGGCTCGGCCTGGTCACCGCCTTCGTCGGCACCCTGCTCACCGTGGTCAGCGCCGACACCCTCGGCAAGGTCATGTACGAGCAGCAGCCGATGAAGATGTCGGCGGCCGAGGCCCTGTGGGAGTCGGAGAAGCCGGCGCCCTTCTCGATCTTCGCGTACGGCGATGTCGCCGAGGGGCACAACAAGGTCGCCATCGAGGTCCCCGGGGTCCTGTCCTTCCTCGCCAAGAACAACTTCAGCGCCGAGATCCCCGGCATCAACGACCTCAACAAGGAGGCGCAGGACAAGTTCGGGCCCGGCGACTACCGGCCCAACATCCCCACCGCCTACTGGTCATACCGCTGGATGATCGGCTTCGGCGGAGTCTCCATGGCCCTGTGCACGGCGGGCCTGTGGCTGACGCGGAAGAAGTTCTGGCTCGCTCCGGAACACCGCACCGGCGCGGACGACATCCCCAAGCTCATGCTCACCAAGAACAAGGAGCTGTCGCCGAAGCTCGGCGACTGGTGGTGGCGGCTCTCGCAGTGGACGCTGATCTTCCCCCTCATCGGCACCGCCTGGGGCTGGATCTTCACCGAGACGGGCCGTCAGCCCTGGGTGGTCTACGGAGTTCTGCGCACCAGGGACGCGGTCTCGCCGGGCGTCTCGCAGGGTGAAGTGCTCACTTCGCTGATCGGGTTCACGCTCATCTACGCGATCCTCGCCGTGATCGAGGTGAAGCTGCTCCTCAAGTACGTCCGCAAGGGGCCGCCCGAGCTGACCGAGGCGGACCTCAACCCGCCTACCAAGATCGGCGGACCGGGCCCGGGGTCGGGCGGCGCGGACTCCGACGACGATGCCGACCGGCCCATGGCCTTCTCGTACTGAAGGAAGGAGCGCTCAGGACATGGAACTCCACGACATCTGGTTCGTACTGATCGCCGTTCTGTGGATCGGCTACTTCTTCCTGGAGGGCTTCGACTTCGGGATAGGGGTCCTGACCAAGCTGCTCGCCCGCGACCGGGTCGAGAAGCGGGTCCTCATCAACACCATCGGCCCCGTCTGGGACGGCAACGAGGTGTGGCTGCTCACGGCGGGCGGAGCGACCTTCGCCGCCTTCCCCGAGTGGTACGCGACGCTCTTCTCCGGCTTCTACCTGCCGCTGCTCGTCATCCTGCTCTGCCTGATCGTGCGCGGTGTCGCCTTCGAGTACCGCGCCAAGCGGCCCGAGGAGCGGTGGCAGACCAACTGGGAACACGCGATCTTCTGGACCTCGCTGATCCCTGCGGTGATGTGGGGCGTGGCCTTCGGCAACATCACGCGCGGCGTCAAGATCGACGCCCACAAGGAGTACGTGGGCACCTTCTGGGACCTGCTCAACCCGTACGCGATCCTGGGCGGCCTGGTCACCCTGACGCTGTTCACCTTCCACGGCGCGGTGTTCGCCTCGCTCAAGACGGTGGGCGACATCCGGGTGCGGGCGCGCAAGCTGGCCCTAGGCCTCGGCCTCGTCACGGCCGTGCTGGCACTCGGGTTCCTGGCGTGGACCCAGGCGGACAACGGCGACGGCAAGAGCCTGGTCGCGATGATCGTGGCGGTCCTCGCGCTGGTCGGCGCCATCGGGGCGATCAAGGCGGGGCGCGAGGGCTGGTCCTTCGCCCTGTCCGGGATCACCATCGCGGCCTCCGTCGCGATGCTCTTCCTGACGCTCTTCCCGAACGTCATGCCGTCCTCGCTGAACGACGAGTGGAGCCTCACGGTCACCAACGCCTCGTCCAGCCCCTACACCCTGAAGATCATGACCTGGTGCGCGGTCATCGCCGCGCCCGTGGTGATGCTCTACCAGGGGTGGACGTACTGGGTGTTCCGCAAGCGGATCGGCACGCAGCACATCGCCGACGCCGCGCACTAGGTGAATTGCGCGCACTAGGCGATGTCGCGCACTAGGTCCTGACGTTCCTGTGGCCTTCGGGAAGGTGTGTTTCACGTGAAACCAATCGATCCGCGTCTGCTCCGGTACGCCCGCGCCACTCGCTTCTTCCTGGTCGCGGTGGTGGGCCTGGGGCTGGTCGGGGCGGTTCTGGTCATCGGTCAGGCGATGCTCATCGCCGAGATCGTGGTGGGCGCCTTCCAGAAGGACCTCTCCGTCGCCGACCTGGGCGGGCCGCTGATGCTGCTCGCCCTGGTCGCGGCGGGCCGGGGTCTGGTCTCCTGGCTGACCGAACTCGCCGCGCACCGGGCGAGCGCGGCGGTCAAGTCCGAACTGCGGGGACGGCTTCTCGAACGGGCGGGTGAGCTGGGGCCCGAGTGGTTGGGCGGACAGCGGACCGGTTCGCTGGTCTCGCTCGCGACGCGGGGTGTGGACGCGCTCGACGACTACTTCTCGCGCTATCTGCCGCAGCTGGGGCTCGCGGTGGTGGTGCCGGTGGCGGTGCTGGCCCGCATCGTCACCGAGGACTGGGTCTCGGCGGCGATCATCATCGTGACGCTCCCCCTGATCCCGGTCTTCATGATCCTGATCGGCTGGGCGACGCAGAACCGGATGGACCGTCAGTGGCGGCTGCTCTCACGGCTCTCGGGGCACTTCCTCGACGTCGTGGCCGGCCTGCCCACCCTCAAGGTGTTCGGGCGTGCCAAAGCGCAGGCCGAGTCGATCCGGAAGATCACCGATGAGTACCGCCAGGCGACGATGCGGACGCTGCGCATCGCCTTCCTGTCCTCCTTCGCCCTGGAACTCCTCGCTACGATCTCGGTCGCGCTGGTCGCGGTGACCATCGGCATGCGGCTCGTCCACGGCGAGATGGATCTGTACGACGGTCTCGTCATCCTCATCCTCGCGCCGGAGGCCTATCTGCCGCTGCGCCAGGTCGGGGCGCAGTATCACGCGGCGGCGGAGGGACTGGCCGCCGCCGAAGAGATCTTCGAGGTGCTTGAGGCTCCGGTACCGGCCGCAGGGACGGAGGCGGCACCCTCGGGAGTGCTGAGTGTGGAGGGCGTGACGGTCCGGTATCCGGGGCGGACGTCGGACGCGGTGTCCGGCGCGGCTTTCGAGGTGGCGCCCGGCGAGACCGTGGCGCTCGTCGGCCCCAGCGGGGTGGGCAAGTCGACGCTCCTGAACGTGGTGCTCGGGTTCGTGCGGCCCACCGAGGGGCGGGTGTGCGTCGGAGGCGTCGACCTCGCGGAGGTCTCCCCCGAGCGGTGGCGGGAGCGGATCGCGTGGGTGCCGCAGCGGCCGCACCTCTTCGCCGGGACCATCGCCGAGAACGTACGGCTGGCGCGGCCCGAGGCGTCCGAGGCGCAACTGCGGGAGGCCCTTCGGGACGCGGGGGCGCTGGAGTTCGTGGACGCGCTGCCCGGCGGGGCCGGGACGGTGCTCGGGGAGGACGGCGCCGGGCTCTCGGCGGGGCAGCGGCAACGGCTCGCGCTGGCGCGGGCGTTCCTCGCCGACCGGCCCGTGGTGCTGCTCGACGAGCCGACGGCGGCGCTGGACGGCGGGACCGAGGCCGAGGTCGTCGAGGCGGTCCGGCGGCTGGCCGTCGGGCGGACCGTGCTGCTCGTCGTGCACCGGCCGGCGTTGCTGGCGGTCGCGGACCGGGTGGTGCGGCTGGAGGCCTCGCGTGACGGGGGCGTGCGGTCGGTGCCGCGGACCATTGGGGAGTCTGTCGGTACGCCTGCCCGTGAGAGCCGGGAAGCCGGTTCTTACGTGCTGCCGGGCGACTGGGCGGGCGGCGCGGGGGCGGGCGGTGCCGGTGCGGGTCGCAGCGTTCTGGCCCGCGTACGGGAAGCCGCGCGGGCCCGGCGCGGGCAGTTGGCGCTCGCGCTGCTGCTCGGCAGCCTCGCGCTGGGCAGTGCCGTGGGGCTCATGGCCACGTCCGGCTGGCTCATCTCGCGGGCCTCGGAGCAGCCCCCGGTGATGTACCTGATGATCGCCGTGACGGCTACGCGTGCCTTCGGCATCGGCCGCGCCGTCTTCCGCTACGCCGAGCGTCTCGTCTCGCACGACGCCGTGCTGCGGATGCTCGCCGACACTCGCGTCGCCGTCTACCGGCGCCTGGAGCGGCTCGCCCCGGCGGGCCTGCGCACGACCCGCCGCGGTGATCTCCTCTCCCGTCTGGTCGCCGATGTCGACGCCTTTCAGGACTACTGGCTGCGCTGGCTGCTGCCCGCGTCCGCCGCGGCCGTGGTGAGCGCGGGAGCCGTCGGCTTCACCGCCTGGCTGCTGCCCGAGGCGGGCGCGGTGCTCGCTGCCGGGCTGCTCGTCGCGGGTGTCGGGGTCCCGCTGCTGAGCGGTGCCGTGGCGCGTCGTGCGGAGCGAAAGCTGGCTCCCGCGCGCGGGGCGCTCGCCACGCGCGTGGCGGATCTGCTCACCGGCACCGCGGAGTTGACCGTCGCCGGTGCGTTGAAGGGGCGCAGGGCCAAGGCAGGGGAGGCCGACGCCGAGCTGACGCGGATCGCCTCCCGGGGCGCCACCGCCACCGCGCTCGGCGCCGGTCTCGGCGCGCTCGCCACCGGGCTCACCGTCGCGGCGGCCGCGCTCGTCGGAGTACAGGCGGTGCAGGACGGGCGGCTCGGCGGGATCGCCCTCGCCGTGGTCGTCCTCACGCCGCTCGCCGCCTTCGAGGCGGTCCTGGGTCTGCCGCTCGCCGTGCAGTACCGCCAGCGGGTCAGGAAGAGCGCCGAGCGGGTCTACGAGGTCCTCGACGCGCCCGAGCCGGTACCGGAGCCCACCACGCCCGCCGAGGCGCCACGCTCGCCCTTCCCGCTGCGTGTCGAGGGGCTGCGTGCCCGGTACGAAGGGCAGTGCAGCGACGCGCCGGCGCTCGCGGGTGTCGATCTCACGCTGGAGCGGGGGCGGCGGATCGCCGTGGTCGGCCCCTCCGGTTCCGGCAAGACGACGCTCGCGCAGGTGCTGCTGCGGTTCCTCGGGCCGTACGAGGGGACGTACACGCTCGGCGGCACGGACGCGGCCACGCTGGACGGCGACACCGTGCGCGGCCTGGTCGGGCTGTGCGCCCAGGACGCGCACATCTTCGACAGCTCCGTGCGGGAGAACCTGCTGCTCGCCAAGAAGGGCGCCACGGAAGGGGAGCTGCGGTACGCCCTGGAGCGGGCGCGGCTCGACGGCTGGGTCGCTTCGCTGCCCGACGGGCTCGGCACCCTCGTCGGCGAGCACGGCGCGCGGCTCTCCGGAGGGCAGCGTCAGCGCCTCGCGCTCGCCCGCGCGCTGCTCGCGGACTTTCCCGTCCTGGTCCTCGACGAGCCCGCCGAGCACCTCGACCTGCCGACCGCCGACGCCCTCACGGCCGACCTCCTCGCCGCGACGGAGGGCCGTACGACGCTGCTCATCACGCACCGCCTCGCCGGGCTCGACGCGGTGGACGAGGTGCTCGTGCTCGACGCGGGACGGGTGGCACAGCGCGGCACGTACGAGGAACTGGCCGCGGTGGAAGGGCCGCTGCGGAGGATGCTGGAGGTGGAGCGGGCCGCGGATCTGCTGGCGGTGGGGTGAGGCGCGGCCAGGAAACCCGCCACCGGGGCCCCTTTCGGTCACCGAGCCCGCCCCCCGGGCCGGCAGGCCCGCCCTCCCCGCCGGGCTGCCTCGACTTTCCCCTGCAAATAGGACTTACTAGGCTCAAAGTCATGTCAGTACCTTCGGCCTCCGCCGACTCCCCGCTCCCCGACGGCACACCGGACCCGGGGGGCTCGGGGGAATCGGCGGCGCGGCCGACCAGCGGTGGCCTGCACGGGCTCCCGCCGGAACTGACCTCGCGGGTGCCGCAGCTGCTCGAAGCCATGCGGTCGGTCGGTACCGGACTCGAACTCCACACCACCCTCGACCGCATCTGCGAGACCGCCGCCGAGCTGGCCGACGCCCGTTACGCCGCGATCGGCGTGGTCTCCGAAGACGGCAAGGGGCTCTCCGAGTTCGTCTACCACGGCATCGACGAGCACACCGCCGAGCGGATCGGGCGGCTGCCCGACGGCCACAAGGGCCTGCTCGGCGCCCTCATCCACCAGCCGAGGACGCTCCGCCTCGCCGATCTCTCCGCCGATCCGCGGTCCTGCGGTTTCCCGGCCCACCACCCGCCGATGCGGAGCTTCCTCGGCGTCCCCATCCGCGTCCAGGGGGAGATCTTCGGCAACCTCTACCTGACCGAGAAGCGGGACGGGGCCGAGTTCAACGACTACGACGTGCAGATGGTCCGCGTGCTCGCCACGGAGGCCGGCATCGCCATCGGCAACGCCCGCCTGTACGAAGCCGCCAAGCAGCGCGAACGCTGGATCGACGGTTCCGTCGCGGTCACCACCGCCCTGCTCGCGGGCAGCGACGCGGAGGAAGCCCTCGCCGTCGTCGCCGAGCAGGCCAGGCACCTCGCGGACTCGGCCGCCGGGATCGTGCTGCTGCCCGACGACGAGGGCGGTATGGAGATCGTCGCCGTCTCCTCGGAGGGGCCCGCCGGGGCGCTCGGCATGGTCATCCCTCCGGAGAACCGCATCGTCGAGCAACTGCTCGAAGGCGAGGCCGTGTTCATGGACGACGCGGCGACCGACCCTCGCCCCGTGACCGACCTCGCTCGCCACTACGGCCCCGTCATGATGCTGCCGCTGCACAGCGACGGCCGGGTCCTCGGGACGCTCGTCACGCCCCGCGCGCGGGGGGCGCGTCCCTTCAGTGAGGCCGAGCGGACGCTGGCCGCCCAGTTCGCCTCGCAGGCCGCGCTCGCCCTGATGATGGCCGAGGCGCAGCGGGACCGGGAGCGGCTCGCGGTGTACGAGGACCGCGACCGGATCGCCAGGGACCTCCACGACCTCGTCATCCAGCGGCTCTTCGCCACCGGGATGATGCTGGAGAGCGCCCAGCGCAGGTCCGTCGTACCGGAGGTGCAGGACGGCGTCGGCAAGGCCGTCGACGAGCTGGACGTGACGATCCAGGAGATCCGCACGGCGATCTTCGCTCTCCAGCAGGGCCCCGCCGAGGCCCCCTCGGGGCTGCGCACACGCGTGCTCCGGGAGATCAACATGGCCGCCGTCCCGCTCGGCTTCAAGCCCACCCACCACTTCGTGGGGCCCGTCGACACCGTGGTCGGTGAGCTGGCGGGGAAGAACCTCATCGCGGCTCTGCGCGAGGCCCTCTCCAACGCCTTCCGGCACGCGCACGCCGCCCGTATCGACGTCGTCGTCGACGCGACGGTGTCGTTGCCCGACGGGCAGCGGGGCGTACGCCTGACGGTCGCCGACGACGGCGTGGGCATCGCGGAGGGCGGTCGGCGCAGCGGCCTCAAGAACCTCAAGCGGCGGGCCGAGTCGCTGGGCGGCGACAGCTGGTACGGGCCCGGAATCGGCGAGGACGGCGGCGGCACGACGGTGGTGTGGCAGGCGCCGTACTGACGGCCGGGGAGCCCTGTTCGGCGGTACGCGCCTGGGCTGTACGGGGGCATGGTGCCCCCCGAGTGCAGGAGTTCCGGAGGGACCGTGCCGCCGCGCGGGGCAACGATCCGTGACATGCGCCTGAGCCTCTGCCGTCCGTGCCCGCTCCTTACCGTGCCGGTGCTGCTGTGCGCGCTGCTCGGGCTCACGACTCCCGCCGGGGCCTCCGAGGGGCCGAGCGCGAGCGCCGCCGTGGCGCGTCTCTACGAAGAGGCCTCTTTTGCGACCGTCCGCTACGAAGAGGGGCGGCGGGCGGCGCGCCTTCAGAAGGCGAAGGTCCGGAAACTGGACCGACTCCTCTCCAAGAAGCGGCGCCACGTGGCCGTCCTGCACGACGACCTCGGCCGACTGGCCAGTGCGCAGTACCGCACCGGCGGCGGGCTCCCCTATACCGCGCAGCTGCTCCTGGCCGACGACCCCGAGGACCTGGTGCGGGGCAAGCAGGCCATGTGGCAGGCCGACCTGGCCGTCAACAGCGCTGTCGCCAAGACGCAGCGGGCGGCGGCCCGGCTCGCGGTCGCCCAGCGCGACGCGGACCGGGCCAAGCGTGGCCTGGACCGCCGCAACGCACGCCTCGCGAAGCTGAAGCGCGGCATCGAACGGAAGCTGGAAACGGCACAGTGGACCTTGCAGGGCGAGGCCGACCGGTCGGTCGCCGCGGGCAAGTGCCGGGGCGCGGTGCGCCTGAAGCAGTCGAAATCGTCCTCCACGCGCGCGTGGGTCACGCCCGTCAAGACGTACGAACTCTCCGCGGGCTTCGACAGCGTCGGTGAGCGCTGGGCGCGTCGGCACACGGGACAGGACTTCGCGGTCGACATCGGGACGCCGGTGCGGTCGGTCGGCGCGGGCCGGGTGGAAAGCGTTTCGTGCGGCGGCGGCTTCGGCATCGAGGTCGTGGTGCGGCACCGCGGCGGATACTTCACGCAGTACGCGCATCTCGCGGCCGTTGCCGTGGACCAGGGTGACAAGGTGCGCACGGGCCAGTGGATCGGTCAGTCAGGCACCACGGGCAACTCGACCGGGCCGCACCTGCACTTCGAGACACGGCTCACGCCCGATCACGGGTCGGGGGTCGACCCGAGGAAGTGGCTGGCGGAGCGCGGCGTCAAGCTCTAGGTACGCCTCAGACAGGGATCAGACGCGTCTCAGGACTACGAAGTCCGGTCGTCGTCCGTGCGTTCCGCCAGGATCCGCTCGATCACGACCGCGACACCGTCCTCGTTGTTCGCCACCGTGCGCCCGGAGGCGGCGGCGATGACGTCCGGGTGGGCGTTGCCCATCGCGTACGACGTACCCGCCCAGGTCAGCATCTCGATGTCGTTCGGCATGTCTCCGAAGGCGACGACCTGGTCGGGGGTGATGCCGCGCTCGGCGCAGCACAGCTCCAGGGTGCTGGCCTTGGAGATGCCGGGGCCGCTGATCTCCAGGAGGGCGCTGGGGCTGGAGCGGGTGACCATCGCGCGGTCGCCGATGGCCGCGCGGGCCGTCACGAGGAAGTCGTCGGGGGCGACCTCGGGGTGGAAGGCGAGGACCTTCAGGACGGGCTGCTCGGCGACGGCGGGGTCACCGGTATTCTCGGCGAGGAGCTTCTCGGCGGGCGCGACGCTCTCGCCGGGCTCCATGTGGAGCGGCGGGTACGTTTCCTCGTGGTGCAGTCCCCCGGTCCGCTCGACCGCGAAGGACGTACCGGGCGAAGCCGCGCGCAATCTGCGGACGACGTCGAGCGCGCACGCCCTCTCCAGCTCGCGGATCTTCACGAAGCTGTGGGTGCCGGGGCCGCCGTGCAGATCGACCACCGCCGCGCCGTTCCCGCAGATGGCCAGGCCGTGACCGTGGACGTGGGCGCTGACGACATCCATCCAGCGGGCCGGGCGGCCGGTCACGAAGAAGACCTCGATCCCGGCCTCCTCGGCCGCGGCGAGCGCGGCGACCGTGCGGGCGGAGACCGACTTGTCGTCACGCAGCAGCGTGCCGTCCAGGTCCGTCGCGATCAGCCTGGGCCGCGGGCGCGAACCGGTCCTGGCAGGGGTGGCCGGGGCGGTGGCGGCCGGGGCGGCGGCGGCCGGGGTCTGATGCCCTGGGGTAGCGGAGGTCACGCCATCGATTGTCCCGCATATGCCCGCACGGCCGTGCGCTGGGGCGCACATCTGAGTGCGGTCGAAGAGCGCTCAGCGTGACTCATGGGGCTGAAGGGGACGGTCGTAAGCTCTGAGGCATGAGCCTGCGTCTGAGCACCGTGATTCTTCCTGTCCGCCGCTGGCACGAAGGCGGCCGCGACCAGTGGCTGCGCGCCGAGGAACTGGGCTTCCACACCGCGTACACGTACGACCACCTCGCCTGGCGCTCCTTCCGCGACGGCCCGTGGTTCGGGGCGGTGCCGACGCTGACGGCCGCCGCGGCCGCCACCGAGCGGCTGCGTCTCGGCACGCTCGTGACGTCACCCAACTTCCGCCACCCCGTGACGCTCGCCAAGGAACTCATCTCGCTCGACGACATCTCCGGCGGGCGGATCACGCTCGGTATCGGCGCGGGTGGCAACGGCTTCGACGCCACGACGCTGCTGAAGGCGGACCAGGAGCCCTGGACCCCGCGTGAGCGCGCCGACCGGTTCGGCGAGTTCGTACCGCTGCTCGACCGGCTGCTGACCGAGGGCTCGGTGACGTACGAGGGGACTTTCTACTCGGCGACCGAGGCACGCAACATCCCCGGGTGCGTACAGCGGCCGAGGCTCCCCTTCGCGGTGGCGGCGACCGGCCCGCGCGGTCTGCGGCTCGCGGCCCGGCACGGCCAGGCGTGGGTGACCACGGGAGACCCGAAGCTCTTCGAGAAGGGCACGCCCGAGGAGTCCCGCGAGGCGCTCCGGGGGCAGATCGAGAAGCTCGGCAAGGCGTGCGCGGACGTCGGCCGGGACGCGGACGAGCTGGACAAGATCCTGCTGACCGGCTTCACCCCGGACCGCAACCGCCCCCTGGAGTCCCTCGACGCCTTTGTGGACTTCGCGGGCAAGCACATCGAACTGGGCTTCACCGAGATCGTCGTCCACGCCCCGATCCCGGACTCGGACTTCGCCACCGACCAGGCCGTTTTCGAGCGGATCGCGACCGAGGCGCTCTCACAGCTGAACTGATCGTCCAAGTGCGGGCCCGGCTCCGTGCGGGGCCCGGCTCCGTGTGGGCCCACTCAGCGAGGGCCGGGGAAGCGGAGGTAGCCGGGCGGGACCGCGGACGTGAGCCAGACGCCGTTGGCGCTGACCTGGAAGACGTGGCCGTCGTGGTGCATCGCGCCCGCGTCGACGGACAGGACGACGGGACGCCCCCGGCGCGCGCCGACGCGCGTCGCGGTCTCGCGGTCGGGCGAGAGATGCACGGCGTGCCGCTTCATGGGGCGCAGCCCTTCGGCGCGGATCGCGGCCAGGTGAGCGGCCACGGTGCCGTGGAAGAGGTACGCGGGCGGGGACGCCGGGGGCAGGTCCAGGTCGACGTCCACGGAATGGCCCTGGTTGGCGCGGATCTGGCCACCCTCGATGGCGAAGCGCCGTTTGTCATTGACGGCGACCACGTGGTCGAGTTCGGCCCGGGTGATGCCGAAGCGGTGCGCGGCGGCTGCGGCGAGCAGCGCGTCGATCTCCACCCAGCCGTTCTCGTCGAGGGCGAGGCCGATCCGGTCCGGTTGATGCCGTAGGTGTTTCGACAAGTACTTGGAGACCTTCACCGTGCGTTGCTCAGAGGGTCTTTCTTTCATGTTTTCAGCGTTGGACATGCTTTCAGCGTCGGGGTGATCCGTTCTCCGCGCACTCGATTTTCATCCACCCATTTTTCATCCACCATTGAGGGGCCACAGGTTTGATCCACAGCCAAGTCAGGTTATCCACAGGCTAGTTGGCGATTCTGTGAACAACTCTTAGGCTTCAGAGGGCATTTGTGTAACTATGGCCTCCTTCTTATGTGTTGCCGCAAGTGAGTCCAATGTCCTTGCCTGCACTTCGCGTTCGACGGCCGCCGCTACGAACGCCCCAGCACCCGCCTCACCAACCAGCGCCTTTACAGCGCGCATTGTGGACGCCGGGACTGTCACCATCTGCGGCTCCTCAATGTGCCGACGCGCCTGCTTTGGGTCGAGGCGCTGGCGAAGATGCCGGGTCGCGAAGAGGCGCATGGCGCGCGCCAGTTCGGCGTCGACGGACTGCTGCGCGAGCGGCCTAAGCCTGCGTACGAGGGAAGCGGCCTCGGCGGCATCCGCCTCGGTCGGTGGACTGTCTCCGAGATAGCGACCAAAGATATGCTCCGTGGTGAACTCCAGGAAACGCGAAGCTATGTGCTCGACCTGCCCCCTCAACTCCCGCAAATGGCCCGATATTGCTGACAACGGGACTCCCGCGGCATGCAACTCGACGGCCACGGAAAGCTCTTGGGGGCTCGGCACCAGAAACTCGCCGTCGCGTCCCGGCACCGGCTCCAGCACGCCGAGCGCGATCGCGTCGGCCACCGCCGCCTCGTCCTGCACGCCCCCGAACGCGGCGTCCAGCTCAGCCCGGGTGATTCGGTCCGCCTTCTCGTCCGTCCAGGGACCGTCGACCTCCGCGGCCAGACCGAGTACCCCGCCGAGGCCCCGGCCGGTGTCCCAGGCCTCCAGGAGTTCCTTGATGGAGGCCAGGGTGTAGCCACGGTCGAGCAGATCGGCGATCTGCCGCAGCCGGGCGAGATGCGCTTCCCCGTATACGTTGGCCCGACCGCGCCGCTCTGGGCGGGGGAGCAGCCCGCGGTCCTGATAGGCGCGGATCGTGCGCACCGTCGCGCCGCTGTGGTGCGCCAGGTCCTCGATGCGGTACTCCACGCTGACCGTCCTCCGTGTTGCCTTGTGCGTATTGCCTCGTGCGTGTTGCCTCATGCCCGGGTGGTGGCCGCCTGGATCGCCTCGTGCTAGGCGAGCGCGGCGCGGCCCACCGCGCCCGCCGCGGCCCGCGCCGCGGGCGACTGCGCCAGGTACGCGACGGCCTTGCGCAGCGAGCCCTCCTGCGAGGGATGGTACGACCGCCGCAGATAGCGGGGTATCGCCGTGCCGATCTCGCGCCAGGTGGGCAGCAGGCCCTTGGCGACCGCCCTGTTGTGCTCGGCCAGTGAGTACCGCAAGCGGCCCGCCAGTTGGGGATCGTGGCGGATCAGATAGGCCGTGCCCCACACCCACAGGTACAGCATCACGGGCGCCGTGACCGTCATGCCGACGATGCGGCGGGCGTACCGGGGCAGGCCCTCGCCGCCGCAGTGCTGGTACATGTCGAAGGCGACCGCGCGGTGCTCGACCTCCTCCGCTCCGTGCCAGCGCAGCAGGTCGAGCATCACCTCGTCGGCACCGGCGCGGTCGAGGCCGTCGGCGTGCAGCACCCAGTTCCCGAGGACCGCCGTGAACTGCTCGATCGCGGCGACGATCGACAGCCGGAAGCGCAGCCACTCCTGCGTCGGTACGGGGACTCCCCACGGCGGCTTCTCGCCGAGGAGTTTCTCGAAGAGGAAGTCGACGTACCGGGTGAACGCGGCGGTGTCGAGCCGCTGCGCCGCCAGGTGGTCGAGCACATGCGCGTGCTGCACGCTGTGCGTGGCCTCCTGACCCATGAACCCCTTGACGTCCCCGCGCAGCACCGGATCGGTGACGAGCGGCAGACCTTCCTTGAAGACCTTCACGAACCACCGCTCCCCCGCGGGGAGCAGCAGATGCAGGACGTTGATGACGTGGGTGGCGGTCGGCTCGTCCGGTATCCAGTGCAGCGGCGTCTCGTCCCAGTCGAACGAGACCCGGCGCGGCACGATCGCGTAGTGCCCATCGGCGGCCGGGCGCTCCTCGACGCCCGCGCCGGGCCTTTTCTCCTCGTTCACAGCGGCGGCTCCAATCGGGCGATCGCGCGCAGTGCCCTGGGCGTGAAGCGGGACATGAGGTGGGCGCCGCGGGCCTCAGGGGTGACCGGGACGACCGCCTGGTTCCGGACGACCGCGCGCAGGACGGCGTCGGCGACCTTTTCCGGCGGGTAGTTGCGCAGGCCGTAGAGCCGGGAGGTGCGCTTCTGGCGGCGCTGCTCCTCGGCGGCGTCGACCCCGACGAAACGCGACGTCGACGTGATGTTGGTGTTCACGAAGCCCGGGCAGATCGCGGAGACCCCGATGCCCCGGCCCGCCAGCTCCGCGCGCAGACACTCGCTGAGCATCAGGACCGCGGCCTTGGAGGTGCTGTAGGCGGGCAGCGCCTTGGAGGGCTGGTACGCCGCCGCCGACGCGGTGTTGACGATGTGGCCGCCCTGTCCGCGCTCGGCCATCTGCCCGCCGAAGAGACGGCAGCCGTGGATCACGCCCCACAGATTGACGTCGAGGACCTTCTTCCAGTCCTCGGAGCTGGTGTCGAGGAAGGATCCGGAGAGGCCGATGCCCGCGTTGTTCACCAGGACGTCCACGACCCCGTACTCCCTGGCGACCTTCTCGGCGAGCTTCTCCATGGCCTGCTCGTCGGCGACGTCCACCGTCTCGCCCCAGGCCTCGGGGGCGCCGATCAGGCGGGACATCTCCGCCGTACGCGCCGCGCTCTCCGCGTCCCTGTCGACGGCCACCACGCGCGCGCCCGCCTCGGCGAACGCGAAGGCGGTGGCCCGCCCGATGCCGCTGCCCGCGCCGGTGACCAGCACGAGCTGGCCGCCGAACCGGTCGGCGTACCTCCCCGTGGCCACGCTGTCCTTCGCGGGCATGCCGTCCTCGTTGCTCGTCACGAACGCGCCGATCCACGCGGCCAACTGGTCGGGGCGGGTGCGCGGAACCCAGTGCTTGGCCGGCAGGGTGCGCCGGACCAGCTGAGGCGCCCACAGCTCCAGGTCGTCGTAGAGTCGCTCGGACAGGAAGGCGTCCCCGGAGGGCGTGATGAGCTGCACGGGCGCGTGGGCGTACGCGTCCGCGCGGGGCCTGCGCAGCCTCGCCCGGATGTTGTCCCGGTAGAGCCAGGCTCCGTGCGCGGCGTCCTGGGGCAGCGACGGCGTCGGGTAGTCCCCCGCGGGGACCTTCTCCACGCGCTGGAGGATCCTTGGCCAGCGCTTGCCGAGCGGGCCGCGCCAGGCGAGCTCGGGGAGGACCGGGGTGTGCAGCATGTAGACGTACCAGGACTTGGCGCCCTGGCCGAGGAGCTGGCCGACCTTGCGGGGCGTGGGCCGGGACACCCGCTTCTTGATCCAGTGCCCGAAGTGGTCGAGCGAGGGCCCCGACATCGATGTGAAGGACGCGATCCGCCCCTCGGTCCGCTTCACCGTGACGAACTCCCAGGACTGCACCGAGCCCCAGTCGTGCCCCACCACGTGCACCGGCTCGTCCGGGCTGACCGCGTCGATCACCGCCACGAAGTCGTCGGTCAGCTTCTCCAGGGTGAAGCCGCCCCGGAGCGGCCGCGGAGCCGTCGACCTGCCGTGCCCGCGCACGTCGTACAGCACGACGTGGAAGCGGTCCGCGAGGCGCTCGGCGACCTCGGACCACACCTCCTTGGAATCCGGGTAGCCGTGCACGAGCAGGACCGTCGGCCGCTCGGGATCGCCCAGCTCGGCGACGCACAGCTCCACCCCGCCCGTACGCACCCAGCGCTCGCGGGCGTCCTTCATCCTCACGGCGACTGCTCCGGTCGTCATACGGCGGCCCTCTCCTCAGCCCAGCGCCGCACATGCGGCAGGTCGTCGTCCAGCCAGAACGCGCTCTGTTCGGGGTCCTTGGAGTCGGTGACGACCAGGATCTCCTCGAACTTCGCGCCCGTACCCCTGAATCCGAGGTGCGGTTCGACCGCCCAGAGCCCCTCCCGGGGCGGGTGGTCGGAGAATTTGTAGGGGGACCACAGCGGTGACCAGCCGTCCCGGTGGCCGTGGATCGCGTCGCTCGCCAGGCCCTTGAGCGACTGCGTGCCGAACCCGAAGAGGTGCGGTGTCAGCCGGCGCTCCTTGACCCGGTCGACCTTGTGCGCGATGACGCCGAAGGGATACGCGCGATGGCGGTTGGCGTAGCCCTGGCGGACCATGAGGCGGTCCACGTCCTCGTATATCTCGCGCAGCGGACGGCGCTCGCGCACCTCGCGCAGGATCAGCTCGCGGTGGGCCTCCAGATCGGCGAGCAGCTTGTCGTGCACGGGATTGAGGCCCAGGCAGCCCGAGTAGCCGATGTCGGCCGTGAAGCCCTTGTAGACCGGGGCCATGTCGAGGATGAAGGGCATCCCCGGCTCCAGCTTGCGGTGAGTGGGGAAGAACTGCAGCGGTATGCGGAAGTTCACGAACGCCGTGCGGTCGCCGAACCAGGCGAAGGGGAGGTGGAACCAGTCCCGCACACCCCGCTCCCGCAGCCACTCGCGCTGCATCCTCGCGGCCTCGCGCTCCGTCACGCCCGGCTTGAGCTGCGCCGCGACCGCCTCCGCGCATTCATACGCGAGGGTCTGCACTTCCTTGAACCCCCGCAGTTCCGCGGTGAGTTCGTCTGCACCTGCTGAGGTCATGCCACCGTCCGTCCCGAGTCCGGTCCATCCCGTGTCCGGCTGATCGCCGTACGCGGTCGTAACTTGACACTGATGAATGTGACAATGACCGGCGGCTGCGTCAATAGTTCCGCCCAACCCCGCGGGACAGGTCCGGGAGATCCCCCAGGGGACGACTTCCGTACGACCCCTACGGGCCCGTAATACTCCAGAGTGAGTCCAGGGCAAGCCCGTGGTCTGACGACTCGTGTGGTCTGCGCCACTACCGTCGAAGCGTGACTGTGATCGCGACCGAAAGCCTGAGCAAGCGGTTCCCGAGGGTGACCGCGCTTGACCGGCTCTCCATGGATATCGGGCCCGGTGTGACCGGACTCGTCGGGTCCAATGGAGCCGGCAAGTCCACACTGATCAAGATCCTGCTGGGTCTGTCCCCCGCCACGGAGGGCCGCGCCGCCGTGCTCGGCCTCGACGTCGCCACCAGCGGCGGCCAGATCCGCGAGCGCGTGGGGTACATGCCCGAGCACGACTGCCTGCCACCCGACGTCTCGGCCACCGAGTTCGTCGTCCACATGGCGCGCATGTCCGGACTCCCGCCCACAGCGGCCCGCGAGCGCACCGCGGACACCCTGCGACACGTCGGGCTCTACGAGGAGCGGTACCGCCCCATCGGCGGCTATTCGACAGGCATGAAGCAGCGCGTGAAGCTCGCCCAGGCCCTCGTCCACGACCCCCAGCTGGTCTTCCTGGACGAGCCGACGAACGGCCTGGACCCCGTCGGCCGCGACGAGATGCTCGGCCTGATCCGGCGCGTCCACACCGACTTCGGCATCTCCGTCCTCGTCACCTCACACCTCCTGGGCGAGCTGGAGCGCACCTGTGACCACGTCGTCGTCATCGACGGCGGCAAGCTCCTGCGGTCCAGCTCCACCACGGACTTCACCCAGACCACCACGACCCTGGCCGTCGAGGTCACCGACACCGACGAACACCCCGACGGCACGCGCGTGTTGCGCGACGCGCTGCGCGGGCGCGGCATCGAGACGGAGACCGGCGGCGAACTGCCCGGCGCGGGCCACACGATCCTGCTCACCGCCGAGGGCGAGGAGACATACGACCTCGTGCGCGACCTTGTCGCCGACCTCGGCCTCGGCCTGATCAGGATGGAGCAGCGCAGGCACCACATCGCCGAGGTCTTCAAGGACCAGGACGAGGACCGGCCGGCGCCCGTCCCCGAGCGCGCCGCCGCGTGGGCCGCCACCGCACAGCAGACAGGAGGCGGACGCGATGAGCGCTGAGTCCACCCAGATCCACAACATCGGGTACAGGAATTACGACGGCCCGCGCCTCGGCCGTGCCTATGCCCGCCGCTCGCTCTTCTCCCAGAGCCTGCGCGGCGCGTACGGCCTCGGGCGCTCCGCCAAGTCCAAGGTCCTGCCGATGATCCTCTTCGCGGTGATGTGCGTGCCCGCCGCGATCATGGTGGCGGTCGCCGTGGCCACCAAGGCCAAGGACCTCCCCGTCGACTACACGCGCTACGCGATCTTCCTGCAAGCCGTCATCAGCCTGTTCCTGGCCGCCCAGGCCCCGCAGACCGTCTCCCGAGACCTGCGTTTCAAGACCGTGCCGCTCTATTTCTCCCGGCCCATCGAGCGCGGTGACTACGTCCTCGCGAAGCTCGCCGCGATGTCCTCCGCCCTCTTCGTCCTGACGGCCGCGCCGCTGCTGGTGCTCTACGTAGGAGCCCTGCTCGCCAAGCTCAACTTCGCGGACCAGACGAAGGGCTTCGCCCAGGGCCTGGTCTCCGTGGCCCTGCTCTCCCTCTTCTTCTCCGGCATCGCCCTGGTGATCTCGGCGATCACACCCCGCCGCGGCTTCGGCATCGCCGCCGTCATCGCCGTCATGACCATCACGTACGGCGCGGTGTCCACGGTCCAGGCCATCGCCTACGAACAGGGCAGCACCGAAGCCATCGCCTGGCTCGGCCTCTTCTCGCCGATCACGCTCATCGACGGAGTGCAGACCGCCTTCCTCGGCGCGACGTCCGCTTTCCCCGGCGGGGAGGGCCCCTCGTCCGGCGTCGGCGTCGTCTACGTACTCGTCGTCCTCGGCCTCATCGCGGGCTGCTACGGCGCGATGATGCGCCGCTACCGAAAGGTCGGCCTCTGATGACCACGATCAACATCGACCACACGTCCCGCTGGTTCGGCAACGTCGTGGCCGTCAACGACATCACCATGAACATCGGCCCGGGAGTCACGGGGCTCCTCGGTCCGAACGGCGCGGGCAAGTCCACGCTCATCAACATGATGGGCGGATTCCTCGCCCCCTCCACGGGCAGCGTCACGCTCGACGGCAAGCCGATCTGGCGCAACGAACAGATCTACAAGGACATCGGCATCGTCCCCGAGCGCGAGGCGATGTACGACTTCCTCACCGGACGTGAATTCGTCGTCGCCAATGCCGAGTTGCACGGCCTGGACGAGCGGGCCGCCAAGAAGGCCCTCGCCACGGTCGAGATGGAGTACGCGCAGGACCGGAAGATCTCCACGTACAGCAAGGGCATGCGCCAGCGCGTGAAGATGGCCTCCGCCCTGGTCCACGACCCGTCGGTGCTCCTGCTCGACGAGCCGTTCAACGGCATGGACCCGCGCCAGCGCATGCAGCTGATGGAGCTTCTGCGGACCATGGGCGCCCAGGGCCGCACGGTTCTCTTCTCGTCCCACATCCTCGAAGAGGTCGAGCAGCTGGCCTCGCACATCGAGGTCATCGTCGCAGGACGGCACGCCGCGAGCGGGGACTTCCGCAAGATCCGCCGCCTGATGACCGACCGGCCCCACCGCTATCTGATCCGCTCCAGCGACGACCGCGCCCTGGCCGCCGCGCTGATCGCCGACCCGTCGACGGCCGGAATCGAAGTCGACCTCAAGGAGGGCGCGTTGCGCATTCAGGCGGTCGACTTCGGCCGGTTCACCACGCTGCTGCCCCGGGTCGCCCGTGAGCACGGCATCCGGCTGCTGACGGTCTCGCCCTCGGACGAGTCCCTCGAGTCGGTCTTCTCCTACCTCGTCGCGGCCTGAAGGGAGCATCATGTACGACCCCACAGTCGCCCGGCTCACCTACCGGGCCCTGCTCGGCCGCCGCCGGGCCCTCATCCTCTTCGCCCTGCCCGTCCTGCTGATCGTCATGGCCGGTGCCGTACGCGGCTTCAACGGCGCCGACGACCAAGTGGCCGTCGACATCCTCGGCGGCTTCGCGCTCGCCACGATGGTGCCGATCATCGGCGTCATCGCGGGCACGGGCGCCATCGGCCCGGAGATCGACGACGGCTCGGTCGTCTATCTCCTCTCCAAGCCGGTGAAGCGGCCCACGATCATCTTCACCAAGCTGATCGTCGCCATCGCCGTCACCATGGCCTTCTCCGCGATCCCCACCTTCATCGCGGGGATGATCCTCAACGGCAACGGCCAGCAGATCGCCATCGCGTACACGATCGCGGCCCTGGTCGCCTCCATCACGTACGCCGCGATATTCCTGCTCCTCGGCACGATCACCCGGCATGCCGTGGTCTTCGGGCTCGTCTACGCCCTGGTGTGGGAGGCCCTCTTCGGGTCGCTCGTCGCGGGGGCGCGCACGCTCAGCGTCCAGCAGTGGTCCCTCGCCGTGGCCCAGAAGGTCGGCGACGGCGACCTGATCACCTCGGACGTCGGTCTGCCGACGGCGACGATCCTGCTGGTCGCCGTCACGCTGGTCACGACCTGGTACGCGGGACAGAAGCTCCGCTCCCTGAAGCTGGCCGGGGAGGAGTAGCCGGTCAGGGCGGACGGTCAGGGAAGCAATCGCTCCAGGACCACCGCGATGCCGTCCGCCTCGTTCGACGTGGTCACCTCGTCCGCGATCGCCTTGAGTTCCTCGTGTGCGTTGGCCATGGCCACGCCGTGTGCCGCCCAGCCGAACATGGGGATGTCGTTCGGCATGTCGCCGAAGGCGATCGTGTCCACGGCCTTCGCGCCCAGGCGGCGGGCCGCCAGGGAGAGGCCCGTGGCCTTGGAGAGGCCGAGCGGGAGCAGTTCTACGACGCCCTCGCCCGCCATGGTCACGCCGACCAGATCGCCCGCCACCCGGCGCGCCACGTCCGTCAGCGCGTCGTCGCCGAGGCCGGGGTGCTGGATGTACACCTTGTTCAGCGGGGCGGCCCACAGGTCGGACACGTCCGTGAACGGGACGGTCGGCAGCGGCCCGTCCTGGACCGCATACCCGGGGCCGACCAGGATCTCGCCGTCGAGCCCGTCACGGCTCGCGGCCAGCGCGAGCGGGCCGATCTCCGCCTCGATCTTCGCCAGCGCAAGACCCGCGAGCTGCCGGTCGAGCGTCACCGAGGTGAGCAGCCGGTGCTCCCCCGCGTGGTAGACCTGCGCGCCCTGCCCGCAGACGGCTATCCCGTCGTAACCGAGGTCGTCGAGGATGTGCCGTGTCCACGGCACGGCACGGCCGGTGACGATGATGTGCGCGGCGCCCGCCGCGGTGGCCGCGGTGAGCGCGTCGCGCGTACGTCCCGAGACCGTGTCGTCGGGGCGCAGCAGCGTCCCGTCGAGGTCGGTCGCGACCAGCTTGTAAGGAAAGGACGGCGTGACCGGAGCTGGGTGGCTCACTTGGCGATGGGCTCCAGAATCTCTCGTCCCCCGAGGTAGGGACGCAGCACCTCGGGCACCCACACGGAGCCGTCGGCCTGCTGGTGGTTCTCCAGGAGCGCCACGATCGTGCGCGGGACGGCGCACAGCGTGCCGTTCAGCGTCGCGAGCGGCTGCATGACCTTCTTGCCGTCGCGGTTGTCGCGCATCCGGATCGACAGGCGGCGGGCCTGGAAGCCGTCGCAGTTCGAGGCGGAGGTCAGCTCGCGGTACTTGCCCTGGGTGGGGATCCACGCCTCGCAGTCGAACTTGCGCGAGGCCGAGGCACCGAGGTCACCGGTCGCCACGTCGATCACCTGGAAGGGCAGGCCGAGGCCGGTCAGCCACTGCTTCTCCCACTCCAGGAGGCGCTTGTGCTCGTTCTCCGCGTCGGCCGGGTCGACGTACGAGAACATCTCGACCTTGTCGAACTGGTGCACGCGGAAGATGCCGCGGGTGTCCTTGCCGTACGTGCCTGCCTCGCGGCGGAAGCAGGGCGAGAAGCCCGCGTACCGCAGGGGCAGCTTGTCGGCGTCGATGATCTCGTCCATGTGGTAACCGGCGAGCGCGACCTCGGAGGTGCCGACCAGGTAGTAGTCGTCCTTCTCCAGGTGGTACACGTTCTCCGCGGCCTGGCCGAGGAAGCCCGTGCCCTCCATGGCGCGCGGCCGGACCAGGGCGGGCGTCAGCATCGGGATGAACCCGGCCTCCGTCGCCTGGGCGATCGCCGCGTTCACCAGGGCCAGTTCGAGGAGCGCGCCGACGCCGGTCAGGTAGTAGAAGCGCGAGCCCGAGACCTTCGCGCCGCGCTCGACGTCGATGGCGCCGAGCATCTCGCCCAGCTCCAGGTGGTCCTTGGGCTCGAAGCCCTCGGCCGCGAAGTCGCGCGGGGTGCCGATCGTGTCGAGGACGACGAAGTCCTCCTCGCCGCCGACCGGGACGTCGGGGTGGACGATGTTCCCGAGCTGCTGGAGGAGGCGCTTGGCCTCCTCGTCGGCCTCGTCCTGCTCGGCGTCGGCCGCCTTGACCGCGGCGGACAGCTCGCCCGCCTTCTTCAGGAGGTCCTGCTTCTCCTCGGGCGACGCCTTCGGGATCAGCTTGCCGAGCGCCTTCTGTTCGGAGCGCAGCTCGTCGAAGCGGGCGCCGGACGACCTGCGCCGCTCATCGGCGGAGAGCAGGGCGTCGACGAGCGCGACGTCCTCTCCACGGGCGCGCTGGGAGGCGCGAACACGGTCGGGGTCCTCACGGAGCAGGCGAAGGTCAATCACCCCTCAAGGCTACCGTCGAGCGGTTCCGGCCTACGACTCGTATTCCATTGAGTACGTTATGACCGTTTTGCCGGAATGAATTCAAGGGGCTGGGGCGAAGATCGAAGAAGGCTCGCGCGGCTGGAAAAGTCCGCTCACGTTCACGGTGACGCCCGGTCAATAAATGGGGCGCCCCTCCCCGAAATGGGGCAGAGTGTGCGCATGACCTTGACTCGAACCCCTTGCGGGGAGCGGGACTTGAGGGCTTCGTCCACGTCGGTTGTCCACAGGAATGGGCACTTCCGAAAAGTTATCCACAGGGTGTGCGAAAGATCTGTGGATGCCGGAAGTAGTCGTTCCGAAAGCCGCGAGACATGCGAAGGATTCCCTTCCCAAACCATCCCGTCACCCACTTTCGAGTGGAAATGGTTCGCTCCAAAGAGTTGATCATTGGAAAAGGGTGGACGAGGGGTGACGTGCGGGACTGTGGACGGAGTTGGGGGCTGTGGGCCGATTTGTCGACCATGTCACGCTTCGTTGTCGACTTGTCCCCAGGTCGAGATGCGGGCCTGTGGATAACTTCTGTGGACAACGTAAATCTGCAGGTAGGAATGGCGCCCGGAGGGTCTCCCAGGGCGCCTGATGGCCATCAGTGGCTAGAAACGGCCGTCCTGGCAGCGCGCCAACCAGTCCGAGGCCGCCGCGAACTCGCCGTCCGACGTGCCGGGCCGCAGCTCCCGTACCTCGTCCAGGGCCACCCCCGCGCGCGGATACGAGCCGAGGAAGCGCACCTGCGGGCAGATCCGCTTGAGCCCCATCAGGGCCTCGCCGACCCGGCGGTCCGTGATGTGGCCCTCGGCATCGACCGAGAAGCAGTAGTTGCCGATGCCCTGGCCGGTCGGGCGCGATTCGATCCGCATGAGGTTGACGCCGCGTACGGCGAACTCCTGGAGCAGTTCGAGCAGGGCGCCGGGGTGGTCGTCGCCCAGCCAGATGACGACGGAGGTCTTGTCGGCGCCGGTCGGCGCGGCCGGGCGGGCCGGGCGGCCCACCAGGACGAAGCGGGTCGCGGCGTTCGCCGCGTCGTGGATCTCGGAGACCAGCGGTTCGAGGCCGTAGGTGGCCGCCGCGAACTCGCCCGCGAAGGCGGCGTCGAAGCGGCCTTCCTGGACCAGGCGCGCGCCGTCGGCGTTCGACGCCGCCGACTCCCACACGGCGTCCGGGAGGTGGGCGGCCAGCCAGTTGCGCACCTGGGGCTGGGCCACGGGGTGACCGGTCACCGTCTTGATGTCCTTCAGCTTCGTGCCGGGGCGCACGAGCAGTGCGAAGGTGATCGGCAGGACCACCTCGCGGTAGATCATCAGCGGCTCGCCCTTGGCGAGTTCGTCGACGGTGGTGGTGACACCGCCCTCGACCGAGTTCTCGATCGGCACGAGCGCCGCCGCCGCCTGGCCGCTGCGGACCGCGTCCAGCGCGGCCGGTACGGACACCATCGGGACCAGTTCACGGGCGGCCGCTTCGGGCAGCGTGCGGAGGGCGGCCTCGGTGAAGGTGCCTTCGGGGCCGAGATAGGTGTAGCGCGTCGCCGACATACCGTCACCCTAATGGGGCCGAGGAGGCATGGCCGTCGCGTCTCACAGAGCGGCACCCGCCTCTCCCGCCCCCCGGGACTGCCCCCCGCGAAGACCGCACCCCGGGGGCCTGCCCCGGGTGACTATCCCTCCAGCAGCCGCTGCCCCACGTACTCGCCCTTGGCCGCCCCGCCCGGCACCGCGTAGAGCCCGCTCGCCTCGTGGCGGATGAACTCCGAGAGCGCGTCGCCCCGGTCGAGCTTGCGCTGCACCGGTACGAAGCCGCGCATCGGGTCCGCCTGCCAGCAGACGAAGAGCAGCCCCGCGTCCGGCTCGCCGTGCGCGTCGAAGCCGTCGTGGTACGAGAACGGCCTGCGCAGCATCGCGGCGCCGCCGTTCTGGTCGGGCCGTGTGATGCGGGCGTGCGCGTTGACGGGGATCACGACCTTGCCGTCCGCCCCCGTCTCCTCCAGCTTCGGCTCGGTCGTCTCCGTGCCGCCGGTCAGTGGCGAGCCGTCCGACTTGTGCCGCCCGATCACCGCTTCCTGCGCCTTCAGACCGAGCTTCTCCCAGTCGTCGAGGAGCATCCGGATGCGGCGTACGACGGCGTAGGAACCGCCCGCCATCCACGCCGGGTCACCGTCGGCGGGCACGAAGATCCGCTCGTCGAAGTCCTTCTCCGACGGTTTCGGATTGTTCGTCCCGTCGATCTGGCCCATGAGGTTGCGGGTCGTCATCGGGCGGGCCGTGGCGCCCGGCGAACGGTTGAAGCCGTTCATCTGCCAGCGCACGCGCGCGGTCCCGGCCGCCTCCTTCTGGAGGGCGCGCAACGCGTGGAAGGCGACGAGCGGGTCGTTCGCACCGATCTGCACCCACAGGTCGCCGTTGCTGCGCGCCTTGTCGAGGCGGTCCGAGGAGAAGTCGGGCAGCGGTTCCAGCGCGCTCGGTCGCTGCTTCTCCAGGCCCGTGCGGGAGAAGAAGGAGGCACCGAAGCCGAAGGTGACGGAGAGCGAGGAGGGGCCCGCGTCGCGGGCGACCGCCGTGTCGTCCCCACCGACCGGCTCGCCCGCCATCAGCCGCGCGGCCGTCGCCGACCAGCGGCGCAGCAGGGCGGCCGCCTCCTTGCGGCTCGTACCCGCCGTCAGGTCGAAGGCGAGCAGATGGCCGCGGGACTGCATGGGCGTGGTGATGCCGGGCTGATGTTTCCCGTGAAACATCACCTCGCCCGTGCCGAGGGAGGCCAGGGCGTCCTTCGCCGAGCCGGACGCGCCGGACGGGTCGGACGCACCCGACGAGGACGCCGCGGCGTACCCGGCCGCACCGCCCGCCGCCCCCAGCGCGAGGCCGGTCGCGCCGGCGGTGCCGAGCAGCCGCCGCCTGGAAATCCCGTGGTCCGTCATGCTCGTTCAGCCGATCTGCGTGTTCTTGTTCACGGTCACTTGGTCGATGTCGGAGGTCCGTACCGTGACCGCGATCTTCCAGTTTCCGGCCATCGGGATCTGCACCCCGCTCGCCGTCCAGTGTCCGGTGGCGATGTGGTCCGGGGCGACGGGCAGCGGGCCCAGGTCCTTTGCCTTGAGGGTGAAGGAGACCTTCACCTCGGGGACGTCGAAGGCGCTGCCGTTGGGCCGCTTGACGTACACGTGCAGGTCGTTGCTGCCGGTGCGCCCCGGGTCCAGCTCGATGCGCACGGTGCCCTTGCCGTCCTGGCCGCCCGTGTCGAAGGGCACCTTGAGGGCGAGCGGACCCGAGCGCTGGGCGGCCGCCGCGGCGGAGGTGGCCCTGGCGGCCTCCTCCTCGGTGCGGCCCGGCTCGGTGGTCGTCAGGGCCGTCGTGACGGCGAGCAGGACGACGGCGATGCCCGCCTCGGTGAGCACCGAGCGGCGCAGCCCGGAGCGGTGCGGGTCGGCGTCGCGGATGCGCTTCTCGCGCGCGGTGGCCATGGCGGCCCGCTGGCGCGCGAGCTGCGCGGAGCGCTCGGTGTCGTCCGCGCCCCCGGAGGGAGCCGGCACGGTGACCGGCTTCCTGACGCCCGCGGGCTTGTTCGCCGCCTTCTTCTCGGCGTTCGCCGATGTCTTCTCCGCGTTCGCCGACGCCTTCCCGGCGTTCGCCGACGTCTTCTCCGCGCGCTGCTCGACGATCACGGCGGCGGTCTCCGCAGGGGCCTCGCCCGCCCCGGAGGCGATACGGCCGGTCCAGCGCCGCGAGATGGAGGCGACGCCCACCAGGACGACGACCAGGCCGATCTTGACGAGGAGCAGCTGCCCGTACGACGTACCGGTCAGCGCCGACCACGAACCGACCTGCCGCCACGACTGGTAGAGCCCCGTCGCGGCCAGGACGACGACGCTCGCGAACGCCACCCGCGAGAAGCGCCGTACGGCCACCGCTTCTACTGAAGAGGTGCGGTACAGCGCGACGACCAGCGCGGCGAGGCCGCCCAGCCAGGCGGCGACGGCCAGCAGGTGCAGCACGTCGACGGGCATGGCGATGCCCGCCTGGATGCCGGTCGAGGCGTGCTCGGCCATCGCCCAGGTCGCCGCGATGCCGATGGCGACGACCGTGCCGCCGATGGCGAGCCCGAAGGTGAGGTCCTTCTTCTCCTTCGGGTCCTCGCGCTTGTCGTACGCCCCGAAGAGCACCGCGATGAACAGCGCGGCCGCGGCGAGCAGCAGCAGCCGGGAGACCAGGGCCGCGCCCGTCTTGGTGTTGAGGACGTCGCCGAGCTTGCCCATGTCGAGGGCGTCGGCGAGCTTCCCGGAGCCGGTGTAGGGGGCGCGCAGCATGAGCAGGGCGAGCGTGGATCCGGTGAGCGTGACCCAGCCGTACGTCACCAGCCGCTGCACGGGCCGCACCCCCGCGCCGCGCGGCCAGCAGCCGAGTACGAAGGCGCCGCCGCCGACGACCAGGATGAAGCCGGCGTAGGACAGGTAGCGCGCGATGTCGTAGAGCACGCCGACGAGGCCGCCGCCCGCCTCCTGGGCGGGCAGGACGGCCTTCGTGTCGGAGGGCGCGCCGATGGAGAAGGTGAAGGCGCCGGCGATCGGGTGGCTGTCGGCGGAGACCACCTGGTAGGCGACGGTGAAGGTGCCGTCGGGCAGGCTCTTGCGGAGTTTCACGCCGTACGTGTTGGCGCCCAGGTCGGTGGTCCTGTTGGTGTCGGCCCGCTTCCCGGCCGGGTCGAGGACCCGTACCGAGCCGTCCGACATGGCGACCTTCTCCGAGAAGGTGAGCTTCACCTGGGCGGGGGCCTTGTCGACCACCGCTCCCTGCTTCGGGTCGCTGCCGGTCAGCGCGGCGTGCGCGGAGGCCGGCGCGGCGCCGCCGAGAAAGGCGGCGCTCGCGGCGACGAGCACGAGGAGAAGCCGCCAGAGGCGGGGAGCGATGGTCTGCATCAACGGTCCATCCCTCAGTGCGACGAGTGCGACGAGTGCGAAGAGGCCGACGAGTGCGACGTCTGCGGCGTGTGCGAGGCGTCCGAGGTGTGCGAGGCGTCGTGGCCCTTCTTCGGGCTGTACGTCGCCTCCTTGACCGGCACCTCGATGGTGATCGGGTCCGCCGTCCGGAAGTGCAGCGTCACGGCGACCTTCTCGCCCCGCTTCGGCTTGCGCTTGAGCTTTTCGAGCATCAGGTGGTTGCCGCCGCTCGCGAGTTCGAGCTTGCCGCCCGCGGGCACGTCGAAGGACTTCTGCTCCTTCATCACGCCCCCCTTCGAGCTGTGCAGCGTGACGGATCCCGCGATGTCGCTGGTGGCGGAGGTGAGCTTGTCGGCGCCGCCCCTGTTGGTGACGGTGAAGAAGCCCGCCGCCATGTCGTCCATGGTGGGTTCGGGGATGTAGGCCCCGCCGACCTTGAGGTCGGGCTTCTGAGCGGTCTTCTCGGCGTCGGGCCCCGAGTCGTCGCCGCAGCCCGCCAGGGTGAGCGCGGCGGCCAGCGCGAGGGCCCCGCCTACGAGCGCGCGGTGGCGGGTGGCGGTGCGGTGGGTCACGGGGTCTCTCCCTTGACGAGCTTGGGGAGGTCCTTGGTGTAGTCGGCGGCGGTGGCGTCCTCGCCGTACATGACGTATCCGCCGTCGGTCTTCGGCGAGAAGGCCATGACCTGCTTGCCGTGCATCGAGACGATCTTGCCGTTCTTGTCCTTCTTGGGCGGCACGACGGTGATGCCCATCTGGCGGGCCCCGGCCTGGATGGTCGCGAAGTCGCCGGTCAGGCCGGTGAAGTCGGCGTCCACGCCCTTGAGCCACTTGCCCAGTTCACCGGGGGTGTCGCGCTTGGGGTCGGTGGTGACGAAGACGACCTTCAGCTTGTCCTGGTCGGCCTTGGGCAGTTCCTTCTTGGCGACCGCGATGTTGTTCATCGTCAGCGGGCAGACGTCGGGGCAGTGCGTGTAGCCGAAGTAGATCAGTGTCGGCTTGCCCTTGGTCTCCTCGCGCAGGTCGTACTTCTTGCCGCGGGTGTCGGTCAGGACGAGGTCCGGCTTCTCGAACGCCTTGTCGAGGACGGTCGCCGCCTTGCCCGAGTCGGTCTCCACGGAGACGTCGGCGACGGGCTTCTTCTCGTCACCGCCGCCGCAGGCGGTCAGGGTGAGTGCGGCCGCGGCCAGCAGGGCAGCGGCGGCGAGCTTCTTGTGCGTGCTCCTCGTGCTCCTCGTGCTCCGCGGGCTCTGCGTGCTCCGCGGGCTCTGCGTGCTCTGCGTGCTGTTCATGCTCTTCGTGCGCATAGGAAAATGTCCCAGATGTGAGGGGGCCGGGGTGCACCGGGGCGGGCGTTTCGCCGCCTCGGCGCACCCCGAGGAATGGCTCCGGCGACGGCTCAGCCGGTGACGCGGCGGCGCGTGGCGACGACGCCGAACGCGACGCCCGCGGCGCCCACGACGATGCCGACGATGCCGAGGACACGGGCGGTGGTGTCACTGCTGTCGGAGGAGTCCGCGGCGGCGCTCTCGGCCTTGGCGTGCGACTTCGCGTCCGACTTCGCGTCGTCGGACGCGGCGCCGCCGCCGTGGTGGTCGTCGGAGGCGGCGGTCAGCTGGAGGGTGGGCGCCGGGTGCTCCGGCTCCTCCTGGCCCTTCTGCTGCGGCTCGATCCAGCGGACGACTTCCTTGTTGTCGTACGTCTGGATCGCCTTGAAGACGAGTGCGTCGGCGTCCGTCGGCAGCTGGCCCATGGAGACCGGGAACTTCTGGAAGGTGCCGGGCTGGATGCCCTTGCCGTCGGCGGTCCAGGTGACCTTGGTGACGGCCTCGTCGATCTTCTTGCCGTGGATCTCGAGCGGCTTGTCGAGCTTGGACTTGGTGACCTTCGCGGTCCAGCCGGGGACGGGCTGCGTCATCACGGAGGCGAGGGGGTGGTCGCCGGGGAAGGAGACCTCGAGCTTGTTGGTCGCGGCGTCGTCCATCTCGTTCGGCACCTTGAAGTTGACCGTCGCGTATCCGCCCTTGGCGGCCGCGCCTTCCGGCGAGACGCTGACGTGCGCGAACGCGGGCGCGGAGAGGACGAGAACGGCGGAGGCGGCGACGGTGCCGACGGCGGCGATACGGGACATCTTCATGAAGGAACACTCCACTTTTGGCTGGGGCGAGCAGTGCGCGGCGAGCGGTACGCGCGAGCGGCGTGCGGTGCACAAGGCGTGCGCACACGATGCGGCGTGCGCTGCACGAGACGTGCGGTGCACGATGCGATACGCGTGGCGCGGTGCTCCGTACTCACCGCTCACTACTCAGTACGAGGGGGAGGCGCGCGGTCTGGTTGGCGGACACGCGCGCGTGCGTGCCGAGCGACCCCTCCGTACGGCTGGTGGAGTGCGTCGCGTCAGGCAGCGAGTCCGACGTGGGGGGCGCGGAGCGGCGGGCCGCGCCGGATCACCGCGTCCTCCAGCGCCACGGTGCGCGGCCTCGGCGGCGCGGGCAGCGCGGCGCGCGGAACCCGGGGCCCTGTGGTCTCGGGCGCCCCGGGCAGACCGGCCCGCAGAGCGCGTACGAGCGTGAGGGCCGAGCGCAACGAACGTACGAGCGCCCCTTCGGCGACCCCCTGCGCCCCGTGCGCGAGCCGGACGAGCCGGAGCAGGGCGAGGTCCCCGCAGCGCAGCAGCCACCCCGCGGCGAGGGCCGCGAGGAGGTGGGCGACGAGCATGGGGAGGGAGGGCATGAGGCCCATCAGCCCCATGGCGCCCATCGGGCCCGCAGATTCCGTGGCACCCGTTGTGGAGAGGGAATCCAGCGCGGAGTCCGCAGCGGCGACGGACTGACCGTGGTGGTGCGCGGCCGGGTGGTCCGCGCCCCCGCCGGGGCCGAGCCCGGCCGTGGCGAGGATGCGATGGGCCTGGGCGGGAGTGATCGTCGCGGCGCCCGCCCCGCAGACCAGGCGCGCGGCCCGCTCCACCAGGGACGCGTCGGCGCTCACCTGGGCGGCGGCCGTCGTGCCGTGCTGGCCGAGGCCGAACAGGGCGTGCAGCCCGAGCTGGCCCACCGCGAGGAGTGCGGCGATGCCGGGCAGCGAACGCGCCCGCCCGGCGAGCGGCAGCGCGACCGCGAGGACGGCGAGGAAGCCCGCGCCGAGGGTCCACAGCGGGACGGCGACGCAGGAAGCGAGCACATGGCCCCCGGCGGACAGCACGACGCAGACCGCGGCGAACACCGCGGCCCTGAGCAGCCGGAGATCGACTCCGTCACGCGGCTGGCGCTGGTGGGGGGCAGTCATGGCGGGGTCATCATCGCACTGGGCCCGCCCGGCGCGTGCGGCAGGTCCGGAAGGTCCGGTTCCAGAGGAGGGGGACTGCGCCGGAGGAGGGGGACTGCGCCGGAGGGGGCGACCGTGCGCCCTACACGAGCCGCGCGGGCCGCGCGTCCGCCGTATGGGCGGCTTCACGCGGCCCGCGTGCTTATCCGCGCGCGCTTGCGGCAATACGTATCGGTATGTCGAGCCGCAGCCAGGAGGCTGGAGCATGAGCATCTGGTGGTCCCTCCATTTGCGGCGCGAAGCTGCGAGCGTTCCGCTCGCCCGCCGCCTGTTGATCGGCACCATGGAGACAGCGGGCGTGGATCCCGACGTCTCCTTCGACTTGTCGGTCGCTCTCAGCGAAGCCTGTGCCAACGCCGTGGAGCACGGGGGCGCGAGCGCTCCCGGCGGGACCGCCGGCGCGTATCGGGTGACGGCCTATCTGGACGGCGAGAAGTGCCGCATCGAGGTGGCCGACTCGGGGCCCGGCTTCCCCGGCGCCTCGCGCGGCTGCCCGGCGCCGGCGCCCCGGCCGGCCGCCGCGGAGAGTGACGAGCACGGCCGCGGCCTGTGCCTGATCAGGGAGCTGGCCGACCACGTCCACCTCGGCAACAAGCCGGGCCGGGGCGGAGCGGTGATCAGCTTCGACCGGAAGCTGAAGTGGCGTGAGGGCGCGCCGCTCATGACGGCCTGACGCGTTCGCGCGTCAGTGCGATCGGCGGGATCGCGTGCGGGGCCCGGTCCGCCGGAGCCGTCCGGAGCAGCCGCTCTTCGCGCCGCGCGTGGTGAGCGGCAGCAGGCGCACGCCCTCAAAGGCGCCGCGTGTTCAGGTCCCCGCATCCGCGTCTTCAGGCCCCCGGACCCGCGCTCGCATCGGCCGGCGGCAACGCCCGCAGCAGCGCCTCCACCGCCGCCCCGTAGGTGTGCTCCGACGGCGTGGAGTACCCGACGACGAGGCCGTCCGCCTCAGGACCCGTGGCCCGCGGATGGCGGAACGCGGCGAGGCCGTCCAGGGCGATCCCCTGCCAGGCAGCCGCCTTGGCCGCGGAGGCCTCCGTCCCCGGCGGCAGCCGCAGCACCGCGTGCAGCCCGGCCGCGACACCGGTGGCCGTGATGTGCGGGGCGTGCTCGGCGAGGGCGGACACCAGCCGGTCGCGGCGGCGCCGATAGCGCTGACGCATCCGGCGGATGTGGCGGTCGTACTGCCCGGAGGCGATGAAGTCGGCGAGCGTGAGCTGGTCGAGTACGCCCGCCCACGCCTCCCGCTCCCCCTTCGCCGCGAGCACGCTGTCGACGAGGTGTTCCGGCAGCACCATCCAGCCGAGGCGCACCGCGGGGGACAGGCTCTTGCTGACCGAGCCGAGGTAGACGACCCGTTCGGGGTCCAGGCCTTGCAGTGCGCCGACGGGCTCGCGGTCGTAGCGGAACTCCCCGTCGTAGTCGTCCTCCAGGACCAGCCCGCCGCTCGTGCGGGCCCAGTCGACCACCGCCGCCCGCCGGGCCGGGTGCAGCGGCCCGCCGGTCGGGAACTGGTGTGCGGGCGTGAGCAGTACACCTCGTATGCCCTGACCGCCGGTCAGTTCCTCGACCCGGGCGCCCTGTTCGTCCAGCTCCAGCGGAACCGTCCGAACGCCTGTGCTCTCCAGGATCCCGCGGTGGAAGCCCAGGCCGTACGACTCCACGGCGAGCGGGCCGCGCAGCGCCGCGCCGCCCGCGCCGTGGGACCCCCCGTACAGCAGCCGCAGTGCGTGCGCGAAGCCGGAGCAGACGACGAGCCGATCGGGGTCGGCGCGTACCCCGCGGGCCCGCCGCAGATAGTCGGTGAGCGCCTGCCGCAGCTCGACGCGGCCGCGCGGGTCACCGGGCCCGAAGGCGTCGCCCGGCGCGGAGTTGACGGCGCGCCGGGCCGCCGCGAGCCAGGCCGTGCGGGGAAAGGAGGCGGGGTCGGGCCGACCCTGGCGGAGGTCGTGGGCGGGAGCGGCGGGCCGCGCGGGGGCGGGCTTCGGTGTGCGTGCGGGTGAGGGCGGCGCCGCCCGCTCAGCGACCCGCGTCCCCGACCCCTGCCGGGCGGTCAGCCACCCCTCGGCGACCAGCTCGGCATAGGCGTCGGCGACCGTGTTGCGGGCGAGGCCGAGGTCCGCGGCGAGCGAGCGGTAGGGCGGCAGCCGGGTGCCGGGGGCGAGCCTTCCGTCGCGTACGGCGTCCCGCAGGGCCCGGATGAGGACGGCGCGGCGGCTGCCCGCGCCCGACAGCTCCAGATGCAGGTCACTGCCGATGCGCTCCGCGGAATTGACCCATGGTTCAGCCATGGGAATGCACCTTAACCGAGGTCTTTCACGCGCCTAGATTCACAGCCATGACGACTGACACGCACACGAAGCAGACGCAGCACGCGAAGCAGACGGCCGCGACCGTCCCCGTCCAGGAGACCCCCCGCCTCAACTTCGCCAAGGCCGCCCCCAAGGCCTTCAAGGCCCTCATCGGGTTCGACGCAGCCGCCCGCGACGGCCTCGACCCGGCCCTGGTCGAGCTGATCCAGATCCGTGCCTCGCTCCTCAACGGCTGTGCCTACTGCCTCCACATGCACACCTCGGACGCCCGCAAGGCGGGCGAGGACGAGGCCCGTCTGCACATGATCGGCGTGTGGCGCGAGGCCAGGAACTTCTTCACCGAGAAGGAGCAGGCGGCCCTCGCCCTGACCGAGGCGGTCACGCTGGTCGCCCAGGGCGGCGTGCCCGACGACGTCTACGCCCGTGCCGCCGAGCACTTCGACGAGGCGGAGCTGGCCCGCGTCCTCGCCCTGGTCTTCACCATCAACACGTGGAACCGCATCGCCCTGAGCACGGCCAAGGTCGCGGGCGAGGACGAGCGGGAGTCGGCTCACTGAAGGCCGCTCAGCTCCCGGACGGCGTCGCTCAGCCCTTGAGCTGCGCCATCCACGCCTCGACCTCGTCCGAGCGCCGCGGCAGCGAGTCCGAGAGGTTCCTGTTGCCGTCCTCCGTCACGAGGATGTCGTCCTCGATCCGGACGCCGATGCCGCGGTACTCCTCGGGCACGGTCAGGTCGTCCGCCTGGAAGTACAGGCCGGGCTCGACGGTCAGGCACATGCCGGGCTCCAGCGTGCCGTCGACGTACGTCTCCTGACGCGCGGCGGCGCAGTCGTGGACGTCCATGCCGAGCATGTGACCGGTGCCGTGCAGCGTCCAGCGGCGCTGGAGCCCCAGCTCGAGGACGCGCTCGACGGGACCCTCGACGAGGCCCCACTCCACCAGCTTCTCGGCGAGCACGCGCTGCGAGGCGTCGTGGAAGTCGCGGTACTTGGCACCGGGCTTCACGGCCGCGATGCCGGCCTCCTGGGCCTCGTACACGGCGTCGTAGATCTTCTTCTGCAACGCGTTGAAGCGGCCGTTGATCGGCAGGGTGCGGGTGATGTCGGCGGTGTAGTACGTGTGCGTCTCCACGCCCGCGTCGAGCAGGAGCAGCTCTCCGGAGCGCACGGGGCCGTCGTTGCGCACCCAGTGCAGGGTGGTGGCGTGCGGGCCCGCGGCGCAGATGGAGCCGTAGCCGATGTCGTTGCCCTCGACGCGGGCGCGCAGGAAGAACGTGCCTTCGATGTAGCGCTCGCTCGTCGCCTCGGCCTTGTCGAGGATCTTCACGACGTCCTCGAAGCCGCGCGCGGTCGAGTCGCACGCCTTCTGGAGCTCGCCGATCTCGAACTCGTCCTTGACCAGACGGGCCTCGGAGAGGAAGACGCGCAGCTCCTCGTCGCGCTCGGCGGTGACCTTGTCGGTCAGCGCGGCCTCGATGCCGGCGTCGTAACCGCGGACGACACGCACGGGCCCGGTGGCCTCGCGCAGCGCCTCGGCCAGCTCTCGCACGTCGGCGGCGGGGATGCCGTACAGCTTCTCGGCCTCGGTGAGGGAGTGGCGACGGCCGACCCACAGCTCGCCCTGGCCGTCCAGCCAGAACTCGCCGTTCTCACGGTTGGAGCGCGGCAGCAGGTAGATCGTCGCGTCGTGGCCGCTCTTGGTGGGCTCCAGGACCAGGACGCCGTCCTCGGTCTGGTTGCCGGTGAGGTAGGCGTACTCGACGGAGGCCCGGAAGGCGTACTCGGTGTCGTTCGAGCGGGTCTTGAGGTTGCCCGCGGGGATGACCAGGCGCTCGCCCGGGAAGCGCGCGGAGAGCGCGGCGCGGCGTGCCGCGGTGTTCGCGGCCTGCGGGATCGGCTCCAGCTCGTGCAGCTCCGTGTCGGCCCAGCCGGACTTCATACTCTCGGCAAGCTCGTCGGAAACGCCCGGGTACAGGCCGTTCTTGCGCTGCTTGATCGGCTCTTCTTCGGTCTCTTCCGAAGTCTCCGGGTTGAGAGCGTCCGACACGGTCTGCCTCCTAGGTACGACACTGGGCCACCCTCCATCGTACGGGCGTACGGAAGGGGGCACAGGGCCCTTGGACCGCTTACAGCGCGTACCCGTGGCCTCACGCGAAAACGTCGGCCACGCGCGCGTGGGGAGGCATCGGCGCCCTCACTCGAAGCGGGCCGCCAGAAGCACCACGTCCTCGTCGCTGTCCACCGTGTCGAGCCCGTCCGGCAGGACGGTCCGCAGGACGTGGTCGGCGATCGCCCCGGGGTCGCCCCTGATGGTCTTGGGTACGCTCGCCGCCGCCGCGTGCAGGCGCGCGAACGCCCGGTCCATCGGGTCCCCGGTGCGGTGCAGCAGGCCGTCCGTATAGAGAAGCACCGTTTCTCCGGGCTCCGGGGAGATCTCCACGCTCGGCGCCTCCCAGCAGGCGAGCATCCCGAGCGGCGCGGACAGGGACGTCTCGACGAACTCCGTGCGCCGCTCGCCGACGATGAGCGGCGGGCTGTGTCCTGCCCCGGCGAGCACGATCTTGCGCAGGGCGGGCTCGCAGTAGGCGAAGAGGGCCGTGGCGGACCGCGCGGGTTCGGTGAGCCGCAGCAGCAGCTCCAGATCGGAGAGTACGGCGACGGGGTCCTCGCCCTCCATCACGGCGTACGCCCGCAAGGAGGCCCGCAGCCGACCCATCGCGGCCACCGCGCTGGGCCCCGATCCGGTGACGGATCCGACCGCGAGGCCGAGGGCGGCGTCCGGCAGCGGCAGCGCGTCGTGCCAGTCGCCTCCGCCGCGCGGCCCGGTGCGCTGCCGTGCGGCGAGCTGCACCCCGGCGACCCGCGGCAGCCGCGAGGGCATGAGTTCCTCGCGGAGGGTCGCGGCCGTCGTGCGGGCGCGGTCCAGTTCGAGCAGCCGTGCGAGGTGTTCGGTGGCGTAGGCCGCGTAGAGCCCGGCGAGGTGGCGTCTGCGCTCGGTCGGCTCGGCGGGCTCGTCGTACAGCCAGACGGCGGCGCCGACGCGGCCCGCCCCGTCGCTGGCCAGGGGCAGGGCGTAGCTCGCGGCGTAGCCGATGCGGGTGGCGACCTCGCGGTGGCGCGGGTCGAGGCCGTCGTCGGCGAGCAGGTCGGGCCGGACGATCTCGGTGCCGGGTCCCGGGGCGCCGACCGCCGGCGCGTCGAGGATCTGGCCGTACGACGTGGCGCCGCGCGGCACGGTCTCAAGGTGTCCCAGTTCCGCACGGGTGAGCCCCAGGCCGGTCGTGCTGTCGGGGCCGAGCCCGTCGGAGGGCTCGAGGACGGCGAGCCCTCGCCGGGCGCCGACGAGGGCGGCACCGGCGCGCAGCAGCTCCCGCAGGGCCTCGTCGACGGTCTCCGTGCGGGCGAGCCGCTCGGTGAGTTCGTGCAGCGTGGTGAGGTCGGAGACCCAGCCCGCGAGGCGGTCCTGGAGCACGGCGCCGGGGGCGCCGGGGACGCAGGAGCCCGCGGATGCGGGCGGGGCGGGCGCGGTGGGCGCGACAGTGTGGGCTGGTGGCGGAACAGTGGAATCGATTCCGGCCACTTTCGGAAGGTGCGGGGCGTTCATGGCTGACGGCTTTCCGGCCGGTGCGTAATGCTCAATAGCATCGCAAACCCCCATGTCATTATGCGCCGCTAGCAATGTCTCCAGATGTACACGCCCTGGTGAGGGGATGTCCAGCATTGTCCTGCTGGGATTCCTGGTGTCCGTGTGCATTCCGAGCACTATTAGCGATCTTGATAAGTTGGCCTAAAACCGTGCAGGGTTAGGGCATATTGCGGTCGACTGACGTTGTTCGGTAGAGCGTTGCAGTGGTCGTCCTGGGTACGTACTCAGTGATGACCAGGGGCAGTTGGGGCCCGCCCGGAACCTCGCGGAGGACCCGGGCGTCCTACCTCACGACGACCGTGCCCCATCCTCCCGTGGGGGAGGCGGCAAGCAATAACGCGGGACGGCAAACGCCAGGCGCCGCCACCCCACGCCACGTCAACGCTCGGTTCAGAGTGGTTCCCCATGCCGCAGGCTGGGGTCGGATGTGCCAGCTCGTACGTACAGCGAAGTGATCCACACCTGGGTGAAGAGATCCACGCATGGTGTGATGTGGCCCGCAGTCTCCCCGGCGTCAAACGCCGGCGTGCAACGGAAAGGAACGAGCGCTCATGCGCGAGATCCTCGGAAGGCGACGCAGGCTCCTGTCCTGGCGAATGGGGAGGAAGCCCGGCCGGAGTACCGGACAGCTCGGCGCGGCCCTGACCTTCGCGACCGAGTGGCGGTGGCCCGTACTGCCAGGAGTCGGCCTCGACCGGCGCGACGGCAGCCGGTGCGCCTGCCCGGACCCCGACTGCGTGGTGCCCGGCGCGCACCCCCTCGACCCCGGACTCCTCGCGGCGACCACTGACGAGCGGATGATCCGCTGGTGGTGGGGCAACCGCCCGGGCGCCCCCGTGGTGCTCGCCACCGGAGGCCGCGCCCCGTGCGCCGTCAGCCTGCCCGTCGACGCGGGCGGGCGCGCGCTGGCCGCACTCGACGAGGCGGGCATCAGGCTCGGCCCCGTGGTCGCCACCGGAAGCCGCTTCTACGTGCTCGTCGCCCCGTACTCCCTGGCCCAGTTGGGCGAGCTTCTCTATGCCAAGGACTACGTCCCCGGCTCGCTCCGCTTCCACGGAGAGGGCGGTTATCTCGCGCTGCCCCCCTCCGGGACGGGCGAGGGTCCTGTCCGCTGGGAGCGTGCCCCGCTGCCCGGCTCGGCGGCCCCCTGGGTGCCCGACGTCGAGGCGGTCGTGGACGCCGTCGTCGACGCTCTCACTCGTACGGGTGTGAGCGCACCCGAGTTGTAGGGGAAATGGGCGCGCGGCGAACGGGCCGCGTGCCAACTGTCGTTATGTTCGGCCCATGCAACCCCGCCTGATCGTGCTTCTGGGCGTCGTGGCCGCCACGGTAGTTCTGCCGCTCGCCGGCGCATCCGCGGGGCCGGTCGGCGACGGTGACGCGAAGTCGCCCCTGCCCGCCCCCGCGGGCGCCCCTTCGAACAGTTCTCCGGACGCGCGGTCCGGCTCGGGCGCGAAGCCGCAGACGGAGACGGGGACGGACGCGGTATCCCGGTGCGGTCCGGAACTCTCCTCCCCCGAGGGCATCGAAGCCCAGACCTGTGTCCTCACACAGGGCCGCGAGACCTGGGCCCGTACCTATTACCGCAACGCCACCGGCGAGGACCTGAAGGGCGTACTGACCCAGATGGGGCCGCGAGGGCGCACCGTACAGATGCACTGCGCGGTGGACGCGGGGGACGAGCCGGGAGTGTGCGAGACGCCGCGCGAGCGGTCGGCGGGCGAGGCGGCCGCGTACTCGGCGGTGGCGGAGTTCGCGGCGCGGGAGTCGGACGGACTGCTGCTGCGCTCGGGGAGCAACTCAGCGCCCACACACGGCAGTTGAGCCCTGAACCGGGCCCGGACATGGAAGGGCCCGGTTGCTGGCGACGGGGGATGCACCAGCAACCGGGCTATCTGAACGGTAACAAGAGATCGGCTCACGGCAAATTCGATCTCAGTTATCCGGACAGGGATTTACCTGCGGGTACGGGGAGTTGTGACAGGAGTCACGCATCCCTTCCGACTGACTGGTGGGTCAGCCGTTCGTGGCTCGATCGCCTCAGCTGAGCGTGACCTGGCGGTTGGTGAGGCCACCGCGCGCCCGGCGCTCGTCCGCGGTCAGCGGGGCGTCCGAGGCGAGCGCCGCCGCGAGCCGCTCGGCGAACTCGGCCGCGGGCTTCTCGACGTCGTCGGCGCCGACACCGCTCGGCAGGTCCCACACCGGCACGATCACACCGTGGGCCCGGAAGGAGCCGACGAGGCGGGTGCCCTCGCCGAGGCTCGACGTGCCGGCCGCGTGCAGCCGGGCCAGCGCGTCGAGCAGCTGCTCCTCGGGATGCGGCATGACCCATCGCAGGTGGTTCTTCTCCGGCGTCTCGCACCAGTACGCGGCGTCCACGCCGGTGAGCTTCACGGTCGGGACGGCGGCGGCGTTCGCCCGCTCCAGGGAGGCGGAGACCTCCGGGGTCGCGTTCTCCGAGTCCGGCACCCAGAACTCGAAGCCGGCGTGCACCTCCGGCTCGAACGGCGCCTCGGGGGCGAGCAGATCCTGGAGGCGCGGCCCGTCCGCGGGGGCGCGGCGGCCCTGTACCGGCGTGCCGGGCTCGGCCTCCAGAGCGCGGCGCAGGGTGTCGGCCAGGTCGCGGCTGATGTCGCCGGACGAGGTGTCGTTCTGGAGCCCGAGCAGGACCGAGCCGTCGTCGCGGCGCAGCGCGGGCCATGCCATCGGCAGCACGGTCGCCAGCGTGACCGAGGGGACGCCCTCGGGCAGCCCGTCCTTGAGCGTCAACTCGACGGTGGCGGCGGGCACCAGCTCGCGCAGCGCGACCCAGTCGCACTCGCCGGGCAGCCCCTCGAAGGGGCGCTGCACCAGCTCGGCCACCGCGTGCGACGCGGCCCGGCCGTGACAGGCCTTGTAGCGGCGGCCCGAGCCGCAGGGGCAGGGTTCGCGGGCGCCGACGGCCGGATAGTTCTCGTCGGCTCCGCCCTTGAGCTGCGGCTGCTGCTTGCCCTTGGTCTGGGGGCGCTTCTTGGCCATCTTGGGTGTCTCCCGGCTGCGGCTCTCGTGCTCACTTGCGTACGGGCGCGAGCCTAGCCGTTGGTGACAGGGCCGCCGGGATGCACATGCGGCGGCCTACTCCCCGCCGGGTGGTGCCGTGCCGCCCGCCGCGGGGACCGCGCTTCAGTCGATAGCCGATGACGTCGGTCCATCCCGTCAGTCCATCCCGTCAGTCCATATCGTCGAAGGGGTCCGCGAAGGCGAGGTCCGACAGTGCGGCCGCCGACGGGGCGGCGACGCGCGTAGCGAAATCCTCATGGCGGTGCCCCGCTTGGACGACGACCCAGACCGTGACCTCGCCGTGCACGTCGTCGCGCACGCCCCAGGTGTCGGCGAGCGCCGTGATGATGTTGAGCCCGCGGCCGCCGTGCGCCGTCACCGACGGCGTGGCCGGAACCGGGCGGGTCGGGCCGCCGCCGTCCGTCACCTCGACCGTCAGTCGGCCTGTCTTGTCGACGTGCCATGCCGCTCGCACGTCACCGTCGCCGACCATCCCGCGCCCCAGCGGCCTGCCGTGCCGGCAGGCATTGCTGAGCAACTCGGACAGGATCAGTACGGCATCGTCGATGACCGACTCGGACACTCCGCCGATGCGCAACTGATCACGCATCCGGTGCCTTGCTTCCCCCACGCCCGCAGGGCCATGGGGAACGGCCATGCTCGACGACGTGGGCACCTCCCGTGCCACCACCAACGCCACCCCCGAGACCTCCTTCGCCCCACGCCACGGTGTGGATGCCCCAATGGACTGGACCGGAAACCGGCCAATCCCCCTCCGGTGACGCACTCGTCACGATCGAATACGGACCGAACGCGCCGGTGCACTCCCTGTAACGGGAGTTACCGGAGTCCCAGCTGGTCCAGTTGGGTCAGCACTTGCTTGGGGCGGTTGGTGATGATCGCGTCGACGCCGAGTTCGGCGCACAGTTCGACGTCCTCGGGTTCGTTCACGGTCCAGACGTGCACCTGGTGCCCCGCGCGCTTCAGTTTGGCCACGTAGCCGGGGTGGTTGCGCACGATCCGCAGCGCGGGGCCCGCGATGCGCACGCCCCCCGGGAGGCGCCCGTCGCGGTGGCGGGGCAGGACGAACTGCATCAGATAGACAGTCGGCAGCGTCGGGGACGCGGCCCGCACGCGGTGCAGCGAACGCGCCGAGAAGCTCATGACCCGTACCGGGGAGGGGTCGTCGGCGGGCGGCGCGTCCAGACCGAAGCGCTTGAGGAGCATGAGCAGGCGCTCCTCCACCTGGCCCGCCCAGCGCGTCGGGTGCTTGGTCTCGATGGCCAGCCGTACCTGGCGGCCCGAGGCGTTGGAGTCGGCGACCAGTTCGAGGAGCCGCTCCAGGGTCAGTACGGAGGTGTCCGCGCTGAGGCCCGAGCCTGCCGAGCCTGCCGAGCCCTCCGAACTTTCCGAGCCCTCCCAGTCGGGGCCCTCCCCCTCCTCGGCTTCGTTGTGGTGCCGCTTCCAGGAGCCGAAGTCGAGGGCGGCCAGATCGGCCAGTTCGAGGGCCGAGACGGCTCCGCGGCCGTTCGAGGTGCGGTTGACGCGGCGGTCGTGGACGCAGACGAGGTGGCCGTCCGCGGTGAGCCGCACATCGCATTCGAGGGCGTCGGCCCCGTCGTCGACCGCCTTCTCGTAGGCGGCCAGCGTGTGCTCGGGGGCGTCCTCGGAGGCTCCGCGGTGGGCGACGACCTGGATCTGGTGCTGTCGTGCGAGGGTCACCGCGTCATGGTGCCATCACGGGGTACCCGAAGGCTCGCCGGAGGGTCGCGTCCCAGAGCGCCGGACGCACAGGCTCGGCTTATGGTGCCCTGACAGCCGATGGGAAAAGCTGACTGCGGACAGATGCACAGTTGGCGCAGCCAGGCCGTGACCGAGAACGTCACCCACGACAGCATGGACCGAGGAGAAGAGCTGTGAGCACCGAGAACGAGGGCAACGAGGTACCCCAGGCCCCGTCCGCACCTCCCGTGCCGGTGGACGCTCCCGCTGTTTCCGCCGACGCCGCGCACTCCGTCCCTTCTGCCGCTTCCGAGCAGGCTTCCGCCGGTACGGGTGCCGGTGCGGGCACGGGCGCCGCCCTTGGCGCCGGTCCTGGCGCCGGTCCTGATGCCCCCACCACCACCGCGACCGCCACCGGCTCGGGCGCTTGGCCGCCTCCGCCGCCGCCCGCCGTGCCGTCGTACGCCTCCGGTGGGGGCGCCGGCTCCGGCTGGGGCGCCTCGTACCAGCCGCAGGACCCGAAGCCCGGCCGTCGGCGCGGCGGTCTTGTTGCCGGGATGCTCGCGGCCGCCCTGATCGCGGGCGGTGTCGGCGGCGGCGTCGGCTACTGGGCAGCCGAGCGGAACGACAACGACACCGGCTCGACCACGGTCTCCGCGGCCGACACGCCCGCCGACCTGAAGCGCGAACCGGGCTCGGTCGCCAAGATCGCGAACGACGCGCTGCCGAGCGTGGTCACCATCGAGGCGCAGAGCGGCAGCGGCGAGGGCGGCACGGGCACCGGCTTCGTCTACGACAAGCAGGGCCACATCCTCACCAACAACCACGTGGTGGCGTCGGCGGCCGAGGGCGGAAAGCTCCAGGTGACGTTCTCCAACGGCAAGAAGTACGCCGCCGAGGTCATCGGCCGTGCCGAGGGCTACGACGTGGCCGTCCTGAAGCTCAAGAACCCCCCGGGCGACCTGAAGCCGCTCCCCCTCGGCAACTCCGACCGCGTGGCCGTCGGCGACTCGACGATCGCGATCGGCGCCCCCTTCGGCCTCTCGAACACCGTCACGACGGGCATCATCAGCGCCAAGAACCGCCCGGTGACCTCCAGCGACGGCGGGCAGAGCGGCAAGAGCTCGTACATGAGCGCCCTCCAGACCGACGCGTCCATCAACCCCGGCAACTCCGGCGGCCCGCTCCTGGACGGGCGCGGCGCGGTCATCGGCATCAACTCCGCGATCAAGCCCGCCGACAGCGGCGGCCTCGGCGGCTCAGGCCAGTCGGGCTCCATCGGCCTCGGCTTCGCGATCCCGGTGAACCAGGCGAAGTACGTCGCCCAGCAGCTGATCAAGACCGGCAAGCCGGTCTACCCCGTGATCGGCGCCTCGGTCTCGCTCCAGCAGGACTCCTCGGACGGCGCGACGATCTCCCGGGAGGGCGTGGGCGGTTCGGAGCCGGTCACTCCGAACGGCCCCGCGGACAAGGCGGGCCTCAAGCCCGGCGACGTCATCACGAAGCTGGACGACACGGTGATCGACAGCGGCCCGACCCTGATCGGCCAGATCTGGACGCACAAGCCCGGCGACACCGTCAAGATCACCTACGAGCGCGACGGCGAGGAGCACACGGTCGACGTGACCCTGGGCCAGCGCAAGGGCGACAGCTGATCCCCTGCTCCGCCGCCGGACCAACCCGCTAGTCTTGTCCCCGCGCCGTACCGGTTTCCCGGTGGACGGCGCGGGGTGGGTTGCCCGAGCGGCCTAAGGGAACGGTCTTGAAAACCGTCGTGGCAGCGATGTCACCGTGGGTTCAAATCCCACACCCACCGCAGCAGGTCAGCCGAGGTGCTGATTAGAAGGGGTGTCCCGACCAGGGGCACCCCTTCGTCATGCGGTCCTGTCTCAACCCTGACCCGCCCGTGTGCCACTTTGGATCATGGTGTGTGGACCAGGCGTGGGCCACCCCGTGTCCGGCCAGAGGGATGGTCAGCCATGGGTCTCCTCCACTGATGGTGCATCAACCAGGGGGTGTGGCTTTGAGGTACGTGCGCATTTGACGTCGAATCGAACTGCGCTGCTGGGCTTCGCGTAGGGCGAGTTGGCGGGACACACCACCCTCCACGCTCGGTTGCCGAAGCCAGGCCGCGCATTCGGCGGAAGCATCTACCGGGTCCATGGTCTCTGCCCGCTCCTCGCACCATTCTTCGATGAGGTCTACTTCCTCGAACACCGCGGCATTGCGTTCGTGGAAGGTTGTTGTCGGAACGGTGACTCGGGTGGAGTTGAACACCCATCGCTGCATTAACGTGTTGATGCCTAGGGGGCTCATGCAGGCGTGCCTCACCCCTTGCGATAGCTGCTCAGGTGTCACGATGAAGAGGTCCTCGAAGCGGGCGGAGAAGTGACGCTTTTTGGCATTCTTCTCCTCGGGGCGAAGCTCCGGCAGGGGCATTATTCGCACATGTCCGGTCCAGTCTTCGCGCTCGACTACCGGAAACTGCTGGACCTTCGCTACGAGCAGTTTAGGCACCAAGTGCACGCCAGCTATCCGCAGACTGCATGGGTGCTGAACAAGGATGACGTCCCTTTTCTTTTCGCCGGCTGAATCGACTGTCGGGACTCCGCGGAAAACGTCGCCAGTCAAGAAAGGGCGGTAGAGATTGACATCATCGCCGCGTGCTTGGTAGAGGTGATCCCACTCTTGCGGTGCTTCGAGCTGGTACGCCAACGCTATTCCTTCGGACGGATAGCGAGATCGCCATCGGCGGCCTCGTAAACCTCGAAGGTCGAAGCGTACCGCTCGCGCCAGTCCGGGTCATAGTCATTGAGTACTTGCTCTACGTCGGCGTGGCTACTTGCGTAGTCGAAGATCAAATCTTGTCGCTCGGTTGCGTAGAGGTCCATAGGAGTGACGGGGCACTTGGACGTAAGGGGCATCTCGAACCATGAGGCCACTTCTTGGACGGCATAGTGCTCAGCGAGCATCTGGCACATTGCCAGCAGGCTGGCGATGTTGAGACGATTTGGGCCGGTAACGCCCTCGCCTCGGCGCCACTTCTGAACTGCCGGCACGCTGACCTTGAGGAGGCGGGCTACGTCGCGCCAGGAGAAGCCTAGTTCCGCGATCTGCTCCAGCATCGCTGCTGGCGCCAGCTTGCCTCTTGTGCTGGTCAGTTGCTGCCACTCGGTGAACAGGACATCGCGGTGGAGCTCGGCTGCGTCCTCGTGGGTGAACCGTGTGCGGGAGCGGAGGGAGCCGGTTCGGTCTGCAAGGTCTCCGACCTCGATACTCTCGATCGGTCGGGTAGGCGGCGAGGCGACCTCGGGCTGGAGTTCAACGAGTTCGGTGGAAGCCATGGTGCTGGATTTCGTCTGCGAGTGCGAATTAGATTCCATTGCGGAGAACCTCGTTTCGAAGGCGATCGGTAATTACGGATTCGAATAGTTCTCTCGCGGACGTATTAAGCCTATCTAGACAGGTGAGGGTGTTCTCTGGAGTCGCCGCAGGCGTCTCTTCTGTGGAGAGCCAGAAGCTATCGATGTCGATGAGGAAGAAAGGGCCGGGTGGGGGTGTCTTTCGGCGGAGGTCGCCGCCCGGGTTTACGGCGTAGCCTTCGTGTAGGCCATGTCGTACGAGTGATGCCTCCTGGGTTGGGTCACCAAACAGAGTTACGCCCTGCCATGAATTTAGATCGAGCCCAGTCGGTGTTTTTAGCGTGGTCGGCCCCGATAGGGCAGGCCGCACCCAGTCTTGCCAATTTGTCGGTGTTTCGACATATGGAACTCGCACCTCGTTGATGTAGCGAATTCCGACGCGCTCGATTCCGTCGACTGGCGCCACATTCTGCCGTACCTTCAAAGCCAAGGTGACCAGCTTGCGCAGGACTTCGTAGCGTTCATACCGAGTTGTCTCGACTACGAGAGCGTCGTCGCGAAACGTGACGGAGAGTGCTTTGTCGCGGCTCATGAAACGAGGTGATGTCTGCGTGCTTACATCGGGTTTGCCCAGGTTCAATCCGGCTGTGATGGTGACTGTTTGAACGTGGGCAGGCTTCGACAGAGGGGTCACCGAAGCGACACCCCTCTTGATCTCAGCTTCTTGGGTGCTGCTGAGGGGCGCCGCAGTGGGGTGTCGCACCTCGATGGCGACCAGCGCCAGTGGTGAGTTGGGGTACACTTCGCGCTCGCTCATACTGGACAAGGTACCGGCCTAGAAACCAGAACGACAACCGACTCTCGGCCATCTGCCCTTTTGGTCTGAATGTCGAGCGCGATCGAGTGAATTGATCTTTACGTAGTCGCCTGATAGTCGGGTTCTGCGGACGGCCGGGCCTGGTGCCCGTGGATCGCCTTGGCGTAGAAGCGGAGCAGCACGGCGATGCTGTGGCCGGCGCGCGGCGGGCGACTTCGGCCGGGGAGACCCCGGACTCCAGCCAGAGGGAGACGCACGCGGCGCGGAGTCCATCAGGGGCGTCTTGACCTCCTGCTTGGTGAGGACGGCCCGACGAGCAGCCTTCCAAACGTCGCCGTACTCCTTGCTCAGGAGGCCGCCGCCACGGGCCGCGCGGAAGAGTCGGCCGTCCTCGGCCGTGCTGAACTCCGCGATGTGGTCGCGGATCAGACGGACCAGGACCGGCGGGATCGGTACCTCGCGGGTGGCCTTTCGGGCGCGCTTCTTGAGGCCTCGGGAGTCGTAGGACTCCCCGGAGTCGGTCCAGCCAGAGTCGACGCGAGGGGAGCTGGACGACAGGATGACTCGGCCCCAGCCTTCCTCAGGCAGAGTGAAGTCCGACTCGCGGAGACCCACGGCTTCACCTGGACGGGTGGCCGCGTAGTAGAGGCACCCAAAGAACGCCTTGAGGTGCCGACCATGGTCGTTCTGCTCGCCCACGGGGTCGATCAGCTCGCGGGCCAGGGCCGGGCCGGGGATGTATCGGAAGTCGATCTCGTCGTCATTCTCGGGTGTTGTCCAGTCCACCTTGGCCAGGGGAAGCGAGGGCAGGCGGTCCAGCTCGACCGCGTACCGCAGGCAGTTGCTGAACACGGGCACCTTGCGGTTCACCGTGTTGTCCGCCGCAGCGGTCCCGTCCATCCTGTGGGCAAGCGCGTCCAGGGCAGGCCGCACGACCGTCGGCGTGTTCAGGGACGAGATGTCCACGGACTTCCGGCCGATCCAGTCAAGGCGGGCAGTGTGACCAGGTAGCAACCCGACCACTCCGAGCGCCAGGGCCAAGCCGAAATACGCCAGCTCCACCACGCCACTCACCGCCCACCGGCCCTAGGTCATGTGGCCCCTGAAGCCACACCACGAAGAGCCCCCGGTGCCGAGGCGCGTGGGCAACGGCCAAGTGGGCCACGGGCGCGGGCCGTGACGTATGGAAGCAGCGTGGCTGAGACCGGCACGGGGTTGCGGGAGACATACGTGACGGGTGCTCGTTCGTCCGTCCCGCCGTCGTGGCTGACTTTCGGTGGCTGAGGTCAGAACGGGGCCCAAGTCCGTCCCACCGCATCGTTGATCCTCCCCGAATCGCGTACTGCGCACCGGGGTTGGAGTCGTACCCGCATTCGAGCACGCCGACCGCCCCGGTACCATCGGCACCGGGGTCCTGATCAGGGCTTCCGCGACCGGACCACCCGGAATGCTGTCCAGGCTGAGGGGTGGTCCGGTCATTGCTACGTCGTCGTAGCGGGTGAGCAGCGCCAGGTGCACCGGCGCTTCAGAGGCAGCTCAGAGCCTTTCCCACCTCGAAGATGGTGGGCCGGTCCTCTGGCGCTTGGCTGAGCATCGAGTCGATCAGCCCGCCCAGTTCGCCAGGCACCTTCACAGGTCGACGCCGACCCTTCGCCACGGCTTCTCTCTGCACTGAGCGAGGAGCATCGTCCGGGTACTCCATCACCCGCCAGCCCGTGGCGGAGATGAGCAGCGAGGCACCGAGCGCGTATACGTCGGCTTCCTGGGTGGGTTCGGCTTCCCCTGTCGCCAGCACACTGCGCGCGATCTCGGGCGCTTCGTAGTGGACCAGGCAACCGCGGAACGGGAAGTCGTATCCCTTGGGCATCTGTCCACCACCCCGAGCCAAGGCGAGATCGATGAGCTGCGTCCCGTCCGGCCCGATGATGAAGTGAGCGGGTTGCACGTCACCGTGGGCCCACCCCTTGGCGTGCAGGTCGGCCAGCGCCATCACGCAACCGAGTGCCACGCTGGAGTCCGGTGGCGCAGAGGAGTCGGATCTACGACACGGCTCCCAAAGCCGATGCAAATCCGGTCCTTCATGCCACGGCTGGAGATTCCACGTTCCGTGCTCCCACTCGCCGTATGCGAAGTCAGCGCGGCCCAGCCGATACATCACGGCCCCTTCACGCGCGGGCGCGAGCGCGGTCCAGGGCTGGGCAGGCCAATCGGCCGTCGCCTCGATCGGGTGCCCGACCTTCACCGCGTAACGGCCCCGGCAGCTCTCAACTTCCCACACCATGGAGCCACGGCGATCCGCCACGAGACGTTGAGCCGTCGGCATGAGTGCGTCGAGCACCACGATCGGGAGTTCAGGGGGTGACCCGGACAACGTCTTGTCTCCTTCCAAGTGGACGCGGCCAGCGGTGAGTTACCGCCAGCCGCGTCCTACTGCCGTGAGCTATGCCTGACCGTACGGTCGGCCGCAGTCCGAGTCGCACTGCGCGAGGTTCGCGCCGTCCACGGTCCACAGTTCATCGAAGACCACGAAACCGCCGGCCTTCATGGCACGTGCCGAGGCAGCGACCTTTTCCGCGTCGCGGCCTCCGCCTCCCGGCTTCGGGTTGTGGTGCAGGAAGCGACCCGCGTACCGCTGGCACAGGTCGGCGTACTCCTTCCTTTGCAGGATGAGCGCGTGCAGGCCGAAGTCCACGTCGTCCGACGGAACCATGGGGATCGTGGCGTTGGCCGCAGTGACCAGGAAGGCCACCGCCTGATCCGCGATCTTCCTCGCACGCTCGGGTGACTGCCCGTTGTGAACAGCCACAAAGTGAGCGAGGCTTTCGAACAGCTCCTCACCAGCCACCGCGCGGCCGGACCTCAGGTCGTTCGCCGTTGCTGTCATGCGAATCTCCTCGTGTTGCCGTGCATGGATGGCCGGCCCGAACGGGCGGGGGGAGCCCGAGTAATGCACCCGTTCGGGGCGGCCGGTCTACTGGCTCATGCTGAGAGCCATACCGATCACCAGGCCGCACGACCCGCTGATCATGACGATGAACAGAATCCCCGCGTAGCGGCCGATTGTGCGGATCACCGCTTCACCCAGCCACTGCCAGCCCTGACGGCCAGGCGGACGCTCAGTTCCTCGCGTGCGCTGGGGGTTGCCACGTCGTCCGGCATGGCATCCCACTCCTTGCCACCACCGACCGGCCGTATCTGCACACGACCGCCGATCATCGCCATGACAACGCCGACGCGTCCTTTGGCGTTGTCCTTCGCCAGTTCACCGATGCCCGGTCTGGTCTGCTGGTTCTTCGCCATGGAGAGAAGCATCGCGAAGGCGAGGTGGCGGCTAAAAGGCCAGGCTGATTACCCAACTTGGGTAATATCGCGGCACGTAGAGACCCAACGACGTTGCGTAGCCCTCGCAGTGTGGGAGCTTGCCCAATGCCCGACGCCGACCGGCCGCAGGAACTGCCTGCCCGGCTGCTCACCGATCCCGAGATGATCGACGCGTGTCGAGCGCGAGACTTCGCCCGAGTCTTTCGACTGGTCAAGACCAGGGCAGGCATCTACCCCTCGATGATCGCCAGGCGGTGCGACCTCACGCCAAGCCGTGTCGGCGAAGTCATCGCGGGGCGCCGTCAGTTGCTCCACATGGATGTCGTCGAGCGCATCGCGGATGGCTTGCGCATCCCCGGACACATGCTCGGACTCACCCGCCGGGCCTGGGAGACGCCTCAGGCCCTGGCGACCACCGAGAGAGCGTTGCCCCAAACGCCTGGGCAGGGACCGGGCCAGCAAAACGCCATGTCGCTGCCCGGTGCCGATGTGGACAGCATCCTGGTCTTGGCCACCCGTACAAGCCTCAACACGGCGACCCTTGCGGCGTTTCGCTCCTCCATCGAGGACTACTGGCGACGAGACGACCAGCACGGCGGAGAAGCACTACGACCGGCCATCGTCGGGCAACTCCGCTATGTGGTCGGCCTCCTGAAGGAGATCCGGAGTCCGTCGATCCAGAGCGGTCTGTACGGCATCGCCGCCGAGCTGGCACGTCTCACCGGATGGACCTACTTCGACGCGCGTCAGTACGACCAAGCTCGCCTGTACTTCACCGAAGCCCTGCAACTGGCCAAGGAGATCGACGACCGGCAGTTCATGGCCAATGTCTTGGCGTGCATGAGCTTGCAGGGCACGTACCAGGACAAGCCTGCCGACTCTCTGGCCCTCGTGGCAGCCGCTCAGGACCAGGCCCGCTCAGCGCTCGACACCACCCCCCGCGTCCTCTCCATGCTGTCGATGCGAGAAGCCTTTGCCCACGCGACGCTTGGCAACCGGGAGTCCACGCATCGGGCGATGAAGGAGGCGCACCGCCGTTTCGAGCAGATCCGGACGAGCGACCCGGACCCGTCATGGGTGACGTACTTCGATGAGACGAAGCTGATCGTGGACACGGGCATCGCACACGGACGACTGGGCGAGGCCGCGACCGCTGAACCCCTGATCGCGGACGCTCTGCGGCGTGAGGCCCACACCAATCAACGCGGTCGGGCATTTCACTCGTTCTGGCTTGCCCGTACACAGCTCGACCAGGGCAAGCTCGACCAGGCGTGCCACACCGCCACACAAGCGCTGGAGCCCGCCTCCGCAGTCGCCTCAGAGCGAGTGACGAGCCACCTCAGGGAGTTCTACGACCAGCTGGCCCCGCACAGGAAGGAACCCGTAGCCCTCGCTTTCGAAGCGCGGCTACGGGAGCTTCTCCCACCGGTCAGCGGACCCCTTCATCCATGAGCAGGTACAGCAGGCCGACGAGCGAGCCACTGCTTCGGATCTCACGGCGGTCGATCATCCCCCGCACCTCTGAGAGGGGAATCCACTCGATGCGGTCCGACTCGTTCTTCTCGGTGGGCGGCCCGTCGTAGACGGCTCCCTCCACACGGAAGACGTGATGCTGTGAGTCGGTGATCCCGTTGGCCGGCTCGGCGTAGATCAAGGGCTTGATGGGGCCGGGGCGCCAGCCCGTTTCTTCCAGTACCTCGCGAGCCGCCGCTTCTTCAGGGCTCTCACCCTCTTCGACCAGGCCCATGGGCAGCTCCCAGGCCCAAGAGTCCGTGATGAACCGGTGCCGCCACATCATCAGGACCTCTTGGCGAGCGTTCACCACGGCCGCCACGGCCAGGTGACGCAGGCGAACGACGTGATACTCCCACCTGCGCCCGTCAGGCTGCTGAACATCGACCAGACAGAGATTCACCCACTTGTTGGTGTAAACCTGCCGCTCCCCGTGGGTTTTCCACTCCATGCCTGCCGCCCCTCTCGATCGGACTCCAGGATCTCAGACCGGTAGAGGTGCGTACGCGAGTTCGGCAGGCCCGGGAGGTAGCCAGCGACATCTTGTCCGTGGCCGCTGCCCGGTGGACCAGGTGTGGACCACTATCGGCCCGTAGACGCAGTCAGGGAGGGGAAAGGCCAGGGCACATGGTGTGCAGTTCCCTGAACCACAGCCCTCTTGAAAACCGTCGTGGCAGCGATGTCACCGTGGGTTCAAATCCCACACCCACCGCTTGCAGGTCAGAGAACTAGCAGGTCAGAGGGCGCGAATCCCGTTGGGGATCGCGCCCTTTCTGTTCACCCTGTCTCACCCAGAATCGGGTGTGTACCGCCTCTGACCAGTGCGTGTGGGCCATACGTGGGCCAGGCTCTTCACTCGTCCTCAGCCTCCAGCCCCTCCTGAATGAGGCGGTTGGCGTGTGCCGAGCCGCCTTTGAGGATCTTGGCGTAGAAGCGGTAGAGCACTGCAACGCTGTGGCCTGCCCGGTAGGCGACCTCCACGGGGCCCACGCCGCGTTTGATCCACAGAGAGATCGCGGCATGGCGAAGGCAGTACGGAACGTCAGCCAGCTCGGTCTCTACTTCCTGCGGACTGAGGACGGCCTTGCGGGCCTCCTCCCAGATCTCGCAGTACTCGGTCGACCTGATCCGTCCGCCGTTGGCTGCCCTGTCAGCCGACCATCAGGAGCCACGCCGAAGCGCTCGATGTGCGAGCGCACCATCCGCACGTAGACCGGAGGGATCGGTACCGCGCGGACGGCGTTGCACCCACGGTGCTTGAGCCCTCGTTCATCGTGTGACTTGCCGTTGTCTGTCCAACCCGCTCCCACCTTGGCGTGGCTCTCGGAGACGAGGACTTCGCCCCAGGCATCGGGCTCACTCTCAGGCGGCAGGACGAAGGATCTTCTTGTAGGCCTTCGTCGACTTCGGCCCCATCCGTGGAGCACTCTCCGATCTCAGGTGGTGCACACCAGCGTAGTGGGAGAGGGGCACGCTGCCTCCAGTCGTAGGTGGGTCGGTTCTCCGAGGCCGTTCCGAAGCACGTGTCGTTCCACCGTCAGGCGTCACCTTGGTCCGGCCGTGTTGGAGAACCTCGGGAGTTCACTAACTGGTAGACGGCATTCCGCTTGTCAGTGTCTGGCGGTAAAGTGAAAAATTTTCACCCTGCGTATCTACGCGTATAGATATAAGGGTGGAATCAAGAGTTCCGAATGACTGCGAGTAAATCTTTGTGCGACTGGTGGAGATTTTTCAATCCACAGCGTAAGGAGACTAAAGCCGCAGGTCAGGTCGCATGTATCCACAGTTCTGTGGGCTTTTCCACCGGCTCTTCCCCAGGATTGTGCACAAGTTCCAGGCATTTACGCACAGTAATGGAGCGCTTGTCCACAGGGCTTGTGGATAACCAGATTTGACGTTGGTTAACCGCCTGCCACCATGTCGACATGGGTGGCGTGGCTGCGACGCAAGAAAGGCGGCCCCCGCTGGCACGGGAGCCGCCCTGACCTATTCCCTAGCGCGAGAAAGGTCAGTAATGACAGTACCGACTGAGCCCGGGGCCTCAACTCCGGGCGGAGTCGAACGGGCTGCGGTGCGGTCCGTCGTGCAGCCTCGTAAGCCGTGGAGTCGTCGCAGGGCGGTCGTGGCTGGGATTGGGGGCGTAGGGCTGCTTGTCGTGGTCCTCGTCCTCGCTGTGCCTGGGCTTGCTGCGCCGATCGGGACCGCGGCCGGCGTCGTGGCTGTGGCTGTGCCCTTGGGGCAGTGGCTGTGCCGGGAAGGGCGCACTGACCAGAGGGGGTCGGCGGACGAGCCCTAGCTTCCCCGCTGCTTGCGTACCGGGGCCGTCTTCAGCCCCTGTGGGCCATGCGTGGGCCACAGGGGTGGCATGTGGCTGACACGTTGGCCAATGGGCAGGTCAGTGGGGCTCTTCCGGTGTCCGGCGGGACGGTCTTGAAAACCGTCGTGGCAGCGATGTCACCGTGGGTTCAAATCCCACACCCACCGCCAGTCTGTAAGGGGCGTTCGCTATTGCGGGCGCCCCTTACGCGTGCCCCGTGAGGCGTGCCGCCGAGGCGATGGTGGAGCGGGCCTCGCGGTGGGTGAGGCCCACGCGGAGGGCGGCGTCCGTGAGGTGGGGGGCCAGGGTCTCGCCGATGCCGTTCTCGTACGCGCGGCAAGCCGCCCAGAAGAGACGGGTGTTGCGCTGGCCCTCGTGCGCCGCGAGGACGAACTGTACGAGTCCGTGGCCCTGTTGGGCCGGTTCGGGCGCAGCCTGCGGGGGCGCCGCGTGCCGTGCACGGGGTGGGGGCGTGAGCAGGCGCAGCAGCGCGGGTGGGCAGGGGGCGGGGGGTAGCTGGGCGGTGCCGGGGACCGTGCCGTAGACGCCGTGTTCGGTGCGGGAGCCGGGGCCGACGAGGTAGCCGCCCGCGCCCCGGATGTCGATGCCGGGGGCGAGCCGGCCCGCCGAGTTGGGGACCACGGTGTCGGGCGGGCCCGCCAGCCAGATGTGCCGGCCGCCGCTGGGCGTGGTCACGACGACGGTCTCGGGGATCGTGAAGAGGTGGCGCAGCGCCAGTTCGCGCAGGGCCGCGGAGGCGTCCGCGCCGGACTTGGTGTCCAGGTCGACGCCGATCAGGTGGTGCGGGGGCAGTCCGCAGGCGATGCCGTAACCGGTGGCCCAGGGGGCGGCGGCGAAGAGTTCGCGGACGCGGCGCGGGTCGGTCGACGCGTCGTACACCCCGTGGCCGAGGCGGCCGCACGCGCCGTGGCAGGGCCCCGCCGTGCCGGGGTCGTCGTGATGGGGGGAGCGCAGGGCGGGGAGCTTGGTGCGGGAGAGCGGGATCACCGCGAGGCGCCGCTCGGCGGCGGACAGGGCGTGGGCGAGCGCGAGGGTGGAGGCATGGCGGTCGATGGTGGCCATGACTTCATGCTCGTACACATGTTCGAAGAAGGGAAGGGGGGTCGAGTCCCGAGTGGGGTGAACGGAGAGGGCCTGAAGAGGAAAAGCGCCCCCTTCTCAAGGATGTCGATGACGGTCGGCTGAAACGCTTCGCCGCCGGTGGCGGCCGGGTTCGACCGCGGCGAGAGGCGGGGCGCGAGTGCGTCGCGTGGGGCTGATCCGGGTGTTCGTGAGGCGAGGAATGTTTATCGACATGTCCTCACGCTTGCGAGGGAATCGGGGCTTCCGGGGTGGTTCGCCGGGGATTCGGTGGGCAACTCTGAGGCCGCGACGTCGTGCAGCACCCCGGGAGCGGTCGGCCAACCGCCTTGGGACAAACCGTTTTTCCTGGTACCTCCGGCTCATCGCCGGCGCGTACCTCCCGTTCTGGAGGAATAGACATGGCAAGCACTCGCACCGCTCGCGTCATCGCAGCCGCCGCGGCCCTGCCGCTGGCCGCCGCGCTCTTCTCAGGTGTGGCGATGGCCGACAACGGCGCCTTCGCGAACAATGGATCGAACGCGGGAGTGGCGACCGTGAACGGCAGCGGTGTCGGCGGTAACAACCACGGCAACTCGACCACTACGCAGCAGCAGGCCGTCGGCAGCGGCGCCTCGAACCAGAACAACACCGCTCAGGTGAACGGCTCGGCGTTCACGGCGCTCGACCAGTCCAACGAGAACCTCGCGGTGAACTTCTCCGAACTCTGGTGAGCCGAGAACCCCTGGAGCCGCTCGGGACGGCTCCGCGGGGTTCGTGAGTGGGGTGTGACGGGGTCCTGTGCGGCGGCGCTTCGGCGTCGCCGCACAGCCGTGTCCGGGGGGCTGCTTCCCCGGGAAGGGGTCCTGCTTCGCCGGTCGCAGGTGCGATCTCTGCGAACTATGCGACCTCTGCGCTCTATGCGATCTCTTGACACCGGCCCACTTTCTGACGGACAGTCAGAAAGTCTTTCAGGTGCGAGGCGGAGGGGGCGGCGGTGAGCCGTGCGGCGGGTGGCGGGGGGAGCGGGAGCGGCCCCGAGGACCGTGCGGGTGCTGTACGAGACATCCCGTACGCGGAGTTGAAGGCGTTCGAGGGGCTGGCGGCGGCGGAGGCAGGACGCGGCAAGGACCCGGTCAACGAACCGATGATCAGGCACTGGTGCGAGGCGATGGGCGACACCAACCCCGCGTACGCGGGCGCGGACCCCATCGCTCCGCCCACGATGTTGCAGGCCTGGACGATGGGCGGCCTCTCCGGGCACGAGGGGCGCTCGGAGGCGTACGACGCGCTGTTCGCGCTGCTCGACGGCGCGGGGTACACCGCGGTGGTCGCCACCGACTGCCAGCAGGAGTACGCGCGGGCGCTGCGCCCCGGCGACGGGATCACCTTCGACGCGGTGATCGAGTCGGTGTCGGAGCGCAAGACCACCAAGCTCGGCACGGGCCACTTCATCACTACGCGGATGGACGTCAGGGCGGACGGTGAGCCGGCCGGGACGCACCGCTTCCGGATCCTCAAGTACGCGCCCGCGCCACGAAAGCCCCAGGGCAAGCGCCCCCGCCCGGTGATCAACCGCGACAACGCGGGGTTCTGGGAGGGCGTTGCCGCGCACCGGCTGCTGATCCAGCGCTGCGTCGGCTGCGGCGAACTCCGCTTCCCCTGGCTGCCCGGCTGCAACGCCTGCGGTTCGCCCGAGTGGGACACGGTCGAGGCGAGCGGGGAGGGCACGGTCTATTCGTACGTCGTGATGCACCATCCGCCCTTCCCGGCCTTCGACCCTCCCTACGCGGTGGGGCTCGTCGAGCTGGCGGAAGGTGTGCGGATCGTCAGCAACGTCATCGGGGTGCCGTACGACGAGGTGCGGATCGGGATGCCGGTGCGGCTCGCGTTCCGGCGGGTGGACGAGGAGTTGGAGCTGCCTTTGTTCAGGGCGCTGGACGACGGGGCCGGGGAGAGCACGCGGGGGGCGCGGGGATGAGGCCGGGTGAGGAACTGCCGGCGCTGGAGATCCCGATCACCCGCACCCTGATCGTCGCCGGGGCCATCGCCTCCCGCGACTACCAGGACGTCCACCACGACGCGGAGCTGGCCGCGGCCAAGGGCTCCCCGGACATCTTCATGAACATCCTGACGACCAACGGCCTCGTCGGCCGGTACATCACGGACCACTTCGGCCCCGCGGCGGTCCTGCGCAAGGTGGCCATACGGCTCGGCGCGCCCAACTACCCCGGGGACACCATGGTGCTGACCGGCACGGTCGAGAAGGTCGACGTCTCCCCCGGGGACGCCTCCCCCGGAAATGCCTCCCCCGGCGGCGAGACGGCCACCGTCAAGGTCATCGGGGTCAACGGCATCGGCAGGCACGTCACGGGCACCGTGAGCGTGACGCTGCCCGCGGGGGGCCTCGCATGAGCGTCCGTACGCGCGACGCCCTCGGCGGAAAGGCCGCGATCGTCGGGATCGGGGCGACGGAGTTCTCCAAGGACTCCGGCCGCAGTGAGCTGAAGCTGGCGGTGGAGGCGGTGCGGGCGGCGCTGGACGACGCCGGGCTCACTCCCGCCGACGTCGACGGCATGGTCACCTTCACCATGGACACCAACCCGGAGATCACGGTCGCCCAGGCGGCCGGCATCGGCGAGCTGTCCTTCTTCTCCCGCGTCCACTACGGCGGCGGAGCGGCCTGCGCCACCGTCCAGCAGGCGGCCCTCGCGGTGGCGAGCGGAGTGGCCGAGGTCGTCGTCTGCTACCGCGCTTTCAACGAACGTTCGGGCCGCAGATTCGGCTCCGGAGTGCAGCGGCGCGAACCGTCCGCGGAGGGCGCGGCGCTCGGCTGGGCCCTGCCGTTCGGCCTCCTGACCCCCGCCTCCTGGGTGGCGATGGCGGCCCAGCGCTACCTCCATGCGTACGGGCTGACACCGGAGGCCTTCGGTCATGTGGCCGTGACGGACCGGAAGTACGCGGCAACCAACCCCGCGGCGTACTTCCACGGCAAGCCGATCACGCTCGCGGACCACGCGGCCTCGCGCTGGATCGCCGAGCCGCTGCGGCTCCTGGACTGCTGTCAGGAGACGGACGGCGGGCAGGCCGTGGTCGTCACGAGCCGGGAGCGCGCCCGTGACCTCCCGCGTCCCCCCGCCGTGATCACGGCGGCGGCCCAGGGGGCGGGGCGGGCGCAGGAGCAGATGACCAGCTTCTACCGCGACGATCTGAGCGGGCTGCCCGAGGTGAGCGTCGTGGCCCGGCAGCTGTGGCGCACGTCGGGGCTGGCACCGGCCGACATCGACGTCGGCATCCTCTACGACCACTTCACGCCGTTCGTGCTGATGCAGTTGGAGGAGTTCGGGTTCTGCGGGCCGGGCGAGGCCGCGGGGTTCGTCGCCGAGGAGCGGCTGCCCCTGAACACCCACGGCGGACAGCTCGGGGAGGCGTATCTGCACGGGATGAACGGCGTGGCGGAGGCCGTCCGGCAGATACGGGGCACATCGGTGAACCGGATACCGGGCGTCACCCACACTCTCGTGACGGCGGGTACGGGCGTTCCCACATCGGGGTTGATTCTGGGGTCGGACGGATGAATGCGGTGCGTGTCCCGGCCGGGTACGAGCCTCGGGGACGTTCACTCGCCGTATGCGTCTCCAAAAGCTGATCATTGGACTGGTCCTCGCGCTGGCGGTCCTGACCCTCGATATGACCGCGTCCCCGCCGGGCGCCGCGGCCGCCTCCACCGACCCCTCTCCCGCCGACCTCGCGACCGTGCCCGGCGTGCCCGGCGTCCCCGCGACCTTCACGGAGCCCGCCGATCTGGCGGTCAGGGCGCCGGCCTTCCGAGGTCGGGCGTTCGACACCTGCATCGCGCCGTCCGTCGACACCATGCGCCGCTGGCAGAACTCCCAGTACGGCGCCGTGGGCGTCTACTACGGAGGGCGCGGCCGGGCCTGCAAGAGACAGCCGCACCTGAGCCGGAGCTGGATGCGGACGGTGGACGGCATGGGGTGGCGGGTGCTGCCGGTGTACGTGGGTTCGCAGTCGCCCTGCGTGATCGCGCAGAACAAGAAGGGTGTGCGTATCGGACGGCACCCCTGGAGCCAGGGGACGCGGGAGGCACGCGACGCGGTCCGCAGGGCCGAGTCCATGGGCATCCGGACGCGCAGCCCGCTCTATCTGGACATGGAGGCGTACGCCCACCGCAAGAAGGCGTGCGCCCACACCACGCTGTCCTTCGTACGGGCCTGGGACCGCGAGGTGCGCAGGCTCGGCTACGTCCCCGGCTTCTACAGCAGCGCCGACTCCGGTGTGCGGCACATGGAGCTGGCCCGGCGGGCGGGCGTGCGGGACCTTCCGGCGGTGATGTGGTTCGCGCGCTGGCACACCCGGCCGCACCTGTACCGCGAGCCCTCACTGCGGCAGGACGCGTGGAACCCGGGACGGCGCATCCACCAGTACGCGGGGAACGTGAAGGAGCGGCACGGCGGTCGCACGATGGTGATCGACCGCAATCTGATGCACGCCCCCGTGGCGCGCATCGGCTAGCGGAATCCGGCCACCGGGGGCCGTGCGCCGGGGCGGTTCTCAGGGATGACCACTCGGGGGTGCGCTCCGCCTCCTCCACCTGTAGGAGGTGGGGCCGGCACCCCTCGTACAACCTGAGGCGGACACGGCTTCGGGACTTGGGGCCGATCCGCTGAAGTAGGGGGTGCTCCTAGCGTGGAGCCATGACCGCATCCATGGTGTCCGTGTGCACCAGCGCATCGAAGGCCGCGACGCGGGGCACGGGTCCGACGCGGGGCACGGGGCCCTTCGCGTACCCGTCGTTCGCGTCCTACGTACGGGCACGCCAGCCCGTACTGCTGCGCACCGCCCGCTCGCTGACCGCGAATCCGAGCGATGCCGAGGATCTGTTGCAGACCGCGCTGACCAAGACGTATGTCGCGTGGGACCGGATCGAGGACCATCGCGCGCTCGACGGCTATGTGCGACGCGCCCTGCTGAACACGCGTACGTCGCAGTGGCGCAAGCGCAAGGTCGACGAGTTCGCCTGCGACGAGCTGCCGGAACCGGAGGTGACGCCGCTCGGGGACCCGGCCGAGCACCAGGTGCTCCGCGACGCGATGTGGCGCGCGATCATGAAGCTGCCGGACCGGCAGCGGGCGATGGTCGTCCTCAGGTACTACGAGGATCTCAGCGAGGTCCAGACCGCCGAGGTGCTCGGGGTCTCGGTCGGAACGGTGAAGAGCGCGGTGTCGCGGGCGCTCGGCAAACTCCGCGAGGACCCGGAGCTGACGCCCGTCCGATGATCGATCATCTCCTGGAGTAGTGACATACCGAGCGGTATGCGCGCAGAATCAGCGCACCCCTTACCGCCGCGTAGGCGATGTCGCCCCAGGAGGACGCCGTGCTGAGCACGATGCAGGACGTACCGCTGACTGTCACCCGGATCCTCCGGCACGGCTCGACCGTGCACGGCACGTCGCAGGTCGTCACCTGGACCGGAGAGGGCGCCCCGCAGCGCCGCAGCTTCCGTGAGATCGGTGAGCGCGCCGCGCAGCTCGCCCACGCCCTGCGCGAGGACCTCGGCGTCTCGGACGATGACCGAATTGCCACGTTTATGTGGAATAACTCGGAGCACGTCGAGGCCTATTACGCCGTGCCCTGCATGGGCGCCATCCTCCACACCCTCAATCTGCGGCTGCCCGCCGACCAGCTGACGTGGATCGTCAACCACGCCGCCGACCGCGTCATCATCGTCAACGGCTCCCTCCTCGGCCTCCTCGCGCCGCTGCTCCCCCACATGGCGACCGTCGAGCACATCGTGGTCTCGGGCCCCGGTGACCGCTCCCTCCTGGCGGACGCGCGGGCGCGGGTGCATGAGTACGAGGAACTGCTCACCGGTAAGCCCACCTCGTACGACTGGCCCGAGCTGGACGAGCGCGCCGCTGCCGCCATGTGCTACACCTCCGGCACCACCGGTGACCCCAAGGGCGTCACCTACTCCCACCGCTCCATCTATCTGCATTCCATGCAGGTCAACATGGCCCAGTCGATGGGGCTGAGCGACGCGGACACCTCCTTGGTTGTAGTGCCCCAATTTCATGTGAACGCGTGGGGTTTGCCCCATGCCGCCCTGATGACCGGCGTGAACATGCTGATGCCGGACCGCTTCCTCCAGCCCGGCCCGCTCGCCGAGATGATCGAGGCGGAGCGGCCCACTCACGCGGCCGCCGTCCCCACCATCTGGCAGGGCCTGCTCGCCGAACTCTCCGCGAGGCCGCGTGACGTCAGCTCGCTCGGGCAGGTCACCATCGGTGGTTCGGCGTGTCCGCCGTCCCTGATGGAGGCGTTCGACCGCCTCGGCATGCGGGTCTGCCACGCCTGGGGCATGACGGAGACGTCCCCGCTCGGCACGGTCGCCCGCCCGCCGGCCCACGCGATCGGCACCGACGAGGAGTTCGGCTACCGGCTCACGCAGGGCCGCTTCCCCGCCGCCGTCGAGGCCCGGCTGATCGGCCCCGGTGGTGAACACCTGCCCTGGGACGGTGAGTCGGCCGGTGAGCTGGAGGTGCGCGGACCCTGGATCGCGGGCGCCTACTACGGCGGCGCGGGCGGCGAGACCCTCAGGCCCGAGGACAAGTTCAGCGAGGACGGCTGGCTGAAGACCGGCGATGTCGGTGTGATCAGCCCCGACGGCTTCCTGACCCTCACCGACCGGGCGAAGGACGTCATCAAGTCGGGCGGCGAGTGGATCTCGTCGGTCGAGCTGGAGAACGCCCTGATGGCCCACCCGGACGTCGCCGAGGCCGCGGTCGTCGCCGTGCCCGACGAGAAGTGGGGCGAACGTCCGCTCGCCACGGTCGTGTTGAAGGAGAACGCGACCGCCGACTACGCGACCCTGCGCGACTTCCTCGCGGACAGCATCGCCAAGTGGCAGCTCCCCGAGCGCTGGGCGATCATCCCCGCGGTTCCGAAGACCAGCGTCGGCAAGTTCGACAAGAAGGTCCTGCGCAGGCAGTACGCCGACGGTGAGCTGACCGTCACGCAGCTCTGACCTGCCGGTACCGGGCCGGTATCGCGGTCGTCGCCCAGCCGAGCGCCAGCCACAGGGCGGCGACCGCACACACGCCCGACCAGCCCCAGTGGGTGAACGCGCCGCCCGCGAGCGCGGAGGCCAGCGCGCCGCCCGCGAAACCGGCCACCACATAGGCGGTGTTGGCGACCGCCGGGGTTCTGGTGGTCGTCAGCGCCAGGGTCTGGTTGGCGACGTGGTTGGCCACCAGTGCCATATGGATGGCGACCGCCGCCGCGCACAGGGCCCACAGCGCCCCGCCGCCCAGCCAGAACAGCGGCACCGACACCGCCGCGAGGCCGTAGCCGTACGCGACGACCTTCGACGCGCCGAAGCGGTCCACGAGGCCGCCCGCGAGCGGCGCGACGAGACTCGCGGCGAGGCCGAAGAGCCCGAACAGGCCCGCCGTCGCGGTCGTCATCCCATAGCCGTCACCGCCCCGGCCGGTGAGGAGCAGTGCGAGCGAGGTCCACAGCGCGCTCCACGCGCCGTACATCCCGGCCTGGCGTATGCACGCGCGGCGCAGCTCGGCGGAGCCGCGCACCACGCCGGGGAGGTGCGCGAGGCCCGCGAGGAGCGGCCCTGACCGCTTGCGGTTCTCGGTGGGCAGTACGGCGGCCGAGGCGAGGCCGAGCAGCGCGGTGAGCGCGGCGGCGCCCAGGAAGACGTAACGCCAGCCGAAGGCCTGGCCGACGAGCCCGCCGAGCACGCGGGCCGCGACGATGCCCGTGAAGAGCCCGGCGATGAGGGCCGCGACATGGCTGGCCCTCCGATGCGCGGGCGCCCGCTCGGCGACCAGCGGCACGAGCAGCTGCGGGACGACTGTCGCGGCGGACGCCACCAGGACGGCGGCGGCCAGCGCGGTGGCGCCCGAGGCGGCCGCGCCCAGAGCGAGCGCTCCCGCCGTGACCACGGAGAGCACCGCGACGAGTCTGCGGCGGTTCACGCTGTCTCCGAGCGGGGCGAAGAACAGCAGCCCCGCCGCGTACCCGAACTGGGCGACCGAGGCGATCCACGCGACGGCCGACGGCGTCGAGCCGAAGTCGCGGGCTATCAGCGGGAGCAGGGGCGCGGCGACGTAGATATTGGCGGCCGTCACGGCCGTGCAGACCGCGATGAGGACGAGGAAGAGGCCGTGCGGGACGGGGAGCGGGGTCAGTGTTGGCGCGGAGGGCCGCCGCGGCGCCCGGGCCGTGGCGTCTGGGCCCGCAGAGGCGGTCGAGGTCACTTGGGGTGGCGTGGCTGAGGGCATGCGGGTCTCCTCGGACGACAGAACACGAGACGCGAGAACGCGAGAACAGGCGAACGCGTCAACGTACGAGCACGGCAACCAACTAGTTGGTTGGAAAAAGTCTGCGCTCGCCGCATCCAACCTGTCAAGCAACCAACCAGTTGGTTACCCGAACGGGTTCACCTACTCTGTCCCCATGGCAGTCAGAGACCCCGAGGCCACCAAGGCGCGGATTTTCGAGGCGGCGGTCGCCGAGTTCGCCCGGTACGGCATCGCGGGCGCCCGCATCGACCGCATCGCGAGCCAGGCCAAGGCCAACAAGCAGCTCATCTACGCCTATTTCGGCAACAAGGCGGAGTTGTTCACCCAGGTCCTGGAGAAGCGGATGCTGGAGATGGCCGTCTCCCACCCCGTCGACGCGGACGACATGGACGGCTGGATGGACCGGCTGATCGACTACCACGCCGCCCACCCCGAACTGCTGCGCCTCCTCTTCTGGGAGGGCATCGAGTACGGCACGGAGGACCTGCCCGACGAGCGCGAGCGCCGGGACCACTACGACCGCAAGGTCGCCGTACTCGCCGACGCGCAGGCCCGCGGCGTGATCAGCGACGAGATCCCCGCGCCCCACCTGCTCTTCATGGTGGTCGCGCTGGCCGGCTGGTCCACGGCCGTGCCGCAGATGCGGCGAATCCTTGTCGGCGACGAGGACGCCGACAAGGAACAGCTCCGGGCCTCGGTGAAGGCGGCGGTCCGCCGCCTCACCGCCACCGATCCACGGACGTAGGCCCGCCGAGGTACGTCAGTTGGTGCCGATCTTCGCCAGCAGATCCACGATGCGGCTCTGCACCTCGTTGCTCGTGGAGCGCTCCGCGAGGAACAGCACCGTCTCGCCCGCCGCGAGGCGCGGCAGCTCCGTCTCGTCGACGGCGGCGGTGTAGACGACCAGCGGAGTGCGGTTCAACTGCCCGTTCGCGCGTAGCCAGTCGATGATCCCGGCCCGGCGGCGGCGCACCTGGAGCAGGTCCATCACTACGAGGTTCGGCCGCATCTGCGCCGCGAGCGTCACCGCGTCCGCGTCGCTCTCGGCCCGCGCGACCTGCATGCCCCGCCGCTCCAGCGTCGCGGTCAGGGCGAGCGCGATCTCCTCGTGCTCCTCGATGAGCAGGACGCGTGGCGGATGCTGCTCGCTGTCGCGCGGCGCGAGCGCCTTCAGGAGTACGGCGGGGTCGGCGCCGTACGCCGCCTCGCGCGTCGCCTGGCCGAGTCCCGCCGTCACGAGCACGGGCACCTCGGCTGCCACGGCGGCCTGCCGCAGCGACTGAAGCGCCGTGCGCGTGATCGGTCCGGTCAGCGGGTCCACGAACAGGGCCGCGGGGAACGCCGCGATCTGGGCGTCGACCTCCTCGCGCGAGTGCACGATCACGGGACGGTAGCCGCGGTCGCTGAGCGCCTGCTGCGTGGTGACGTCGGGCGCGGGCCACACCAGGAGGCGGCGCGGGTTGTCGAGCGGCTCGGGCGGCAGCTCGTCGTCCATCGGCCGGGGCTGGGGCCGGTTGTCGACCTCGACCGCGCCACCGGGGCCGTCCAGCGGCTCGGGTCCCTCGGCCGCGTTCTCGTCCGGGGCGCCGATCGCGTACGAACGTCCGGCGCCCTCGGTGGCCGCCGCGATACGGGACTGGGGGTGCGCCGGGGGCGGGGTCTGCGGGTGCGGGCGGCCCGAGGCCTCGGGGCGCTCCTCGGCCGTGGGTGCCGGAGGCGTGCCCAGCCTGCGCCTGCGCCCGGAGCCGCCGAGCGTCTGCGACTGCGGGGCGGCGGCCTGGCCCTGCTGCGGCTCGGGCGTGCCTTCCTGCGGGAGCGTGGCCGACGGCGGCTGCTCCGGCTGGGCGCCCTGGGGCGGCATCGGGGACCCCGGGGGCCGGACGTTGCCCGTCGGACGACCGCCCTGGTCGGGCGAGGCCGCGGCGGCCTGGCGGCCCTGCTGCTGCTCGGAGACCTGCTGGCCGAACGGTACGCCCTGGCCGAGCGTACGCACGCTGAACGCGCGCCCCTGCGTCGAGTTCGGGTCACCGGGGGCCTCGGCGGGCAGCGGCTGCGCCGCGCGCGACGCCTGCGTGCCGCGCTCGGGCGGGAGCGCCGCGCCCCGGGCGGGCGCCGGAACGCCCTGTGCGGGGGCGCCCGCGGAGCGCGCGTTGCCCTGCGCGGGCACGCCCTCGGCGGGGGTGGTGCCGTCGGGCCACGGCCGCGGCGCGGGCAGCGGCTGCCCGGCCCCGGCGGCCCGACGGCCCTGCTGGGCGCCGGGCGGGAGCGGCCCCTGACCCGGTGCGGTCGGTGTGGCCGGTGCCGCCGGGGCGGTGGGGGCGGCAGGGGCGGTCGGAACGCCTGGGGGCTGCGGGGCCACCCGGGCGCCCGGTGCGGTCGGGGCAGCCGGGGCAGATGTCGGGTCCTCGGCGGGAGTCCCCGGATTCTGCGGAGTCACGGGGCTCTGCGGAGCCGCGGGGTTCGCGGTGACCGGCTGCCGGGAGCGGCGGCGGCCCGTCGGAGCCTGCGCGGGGTGCGGCTGCGGCGGGGTGTGGTCGTCGCCAGGGCCGTGCGGGACCGCGGCGTGCTGCCCGGTGTCACCCTGGACGCCCGGGTACCCCGGCACGGGCGCGCCCGCGCCGAAGCCCCGGCTCACAGCGGCTTGATTCACTACGGCGTGGCCTACGGGAGCCGACCCCGCGGGGGTGTGTCCTACGGAGTCCTGTCCTACGGCACCTTGACCCACGACGCCCTGCCCCAAGGCCCCCGGCACTCCGACGCCCTGATCCACGACGCCTTGGCCCACCGCGACCGCAGCCTGATTCACCACGGCATGGCCCACGGGACCCACGGGACCCACGGTCTCCTGGGCCGCGATCTCCTGGTCCGGCGTGTCACGGTCGGCCGTGGCCGGGGGAAGCGCGAAGACGCGTCCGCTGTTGGCCCCTTCCGCCGCGGCCCGCTCCTTGGCGGCGGCCAGCGCGCGCCGCGCCCGGCGCCCCGTGGGCCGCGCGGCGTCGCCGTGACCGGCCTCCACCGCGGCGAGTTCCGTACCCGGTGCGCCGCCTGAGGTCTCCGAAGGACCCGAGGCCAGCGCGGGCAGCGCGTGCTGCTCACCGGCCCGCCGTGCGCGACGGCCGGTCCCGCTCGCCGGGACCGGCACGCCCTGCGGCGGCACGGTCTGGCCCAACGCGGCGGATCCGGCCGCGTGTTCGGCCGCCGTCAGCACGGCACCCTCGGCGGCACTCGGCCGCCCGCGCCGCCGCCCGGTACCGCCCGAGGTACCACCAGAGGGGAGCCCCGACGCACCACCGGCCGTCTCCGAAGTCTCCGAAGCCTGCGCCTCCGACACGGAACCGCCCGCGGGCCCACCCGCGGGACCGCCAGCAGGACCACCCATGGGCCCGACCGCAGGCCCGCCCCCGGGCCCGCTCGCCGGCCCGGCCGTGGGGCTCGCCCCCTGGTCGGTCGCCACCGTGCCGCTGCCGAGGGTGTCCGGGCTCCCCGGGACAGCGGTGGCCTCCGCCGCGCGCCGCCCCCTGCGCCGACCCGTGCCGGTCGGCGCGGTGGCCGCCCCCGCCTCCGTGCCGCCGGAAGGGGCCGCCGGAACGCCGCTCTCCAGGAAGGAGTCCACCGAGGGACGCCGAGCCCGTCGACGCCCGCCGCCCGTGGCGGGCGACGCCTGCTCGGGCACCGCGACCACGCCACCCGGAGCTGCGGGCGCAGCCGAACCGGCCCTCTCCGTAGAGCCCGTTCCCGAACCGCCGCTCTCCGTAGAACCCGCTCCGACCGCCACGGTCGCGCCTGCCGCCCCTGTCGCGCCCGCCTCCCCGACCGCCACGATCGGCACTTCAAGTACGTACGCACTGCCGCTCATACCCGGCACCTCGTGCGTCTGGAGCACCCCTCCGTGGGCCCGCACGATGCCGCGCACGATCGGCTCGTGCACCGGGTCCCCGCCCGCGTAGGGCCCCCGGACCTCGATGCGGACGACCTCGCCGCGCTGGGCCGCGGCCACCACGATCGTCGAGTCGACGTAAGCCCCCGTCGCGGCGGCGCCGGAACCGGCACCCGCGCGCGTGTTGCCCGTCGCGTCGATCCCGGCCACGTCCGCGACGAGATGGGCCACCGCGGTGGCGAGCCGTCCCGCGTCGACCACGATCTCTATCGGCGGCGCGTGCACGGCGAACTGCGCCCGGCCGGGCCCGATCAGCTCGACCGCGCCCTCCACGCCGGTGGCGACGACCGCGTCGAGCAGGGCCGGGGTGAGGGTCAGCTGCTCCTCGCCCGCGTCGAGCCGCTGGAAGCCGAGGACGTTGTCGACGAGCGTGGTCATCCGGGCGTACCCGGCGGACAGGTGGTGCAGGACCTGGTTGGCCTCGGGCCACAGCTGGCCCGCGTCGTCCGCGGCGAGCGCGGCCAGTTCGCGGCGCAGTTCGTCGAGGGGCCCGCGCAGGGACGAGCCGAGGACGGCGAGCAGCTGCTCATGCCGGGCGGCCAGCGTCTCGTACCGCGACTTCTCGCGCTCGGCCAGCTCTTCGAAGCGGTCCTTCTCGCGCTCGGCGAGCGCCGCGTAACGCTCCTGTTCGGCGGCGAGTTCCTCGGCGCGCTGCTCCTCGGCGGCCTTGATCTCCTCGGCGCGCCGCTCCTCCGCCGCCTTGATCTCCTCGGCGTGCCGCTCGGCGGCGGCACGGATCTCCTCCGCGTGCCGGGCGAGGGCGGCCTCGTGCTTCTCGGCCAGCTCGTCGTAGGGCCTGCGGTCGGTGAACGTCATCACCGCGCCGACCAGTTGGTCGCCGTCGCGTACCGGGGACGTCGTCAGGTCGACCGGTACCTTGGCGCCGCTCTTGGACCACAGCACCTGTCCGCGCACCCGGTGCTTGCGCCCGGAGCGGAGGGTGTCGGCGAGCGGGGACTCCTCGTAGGGGAAGGGTTCGCCGTCGGCGCGCGAGTGCAGGACCAGCGGGTGCAGTTCCTGCCCGCCGAGATCGCTCGCCCGGAAACCCAGTATCTGGGCGGCGGCCGGGTTGACGAGGACGACGCGTCCGTCGGTGTCCGTCCCGACGACGCCCTCGGCCGCGGCACGCAGGATCATCTCGGTCTGCCGCTGCGAACGGGCCAGTTCGGCCTCGGTGTCGACGGTGCCCGACAGGTCCCGCACGACGAGCATCAGCAGCTCGTCGCCGGTGTAGCCGTGGTTGTCGTACGCGTGCCTGCCGTCTTCCAGCGGGGAGCTGGTGACCTCGACGGGGAACTCGGTGCCGTCCGTGCGCCGCGCCGTCATGCGCGTGGGCTTGGTGCGCCCGCGCTCGTCGACGGTGTCCGGGCGCCGCATGGAGCCGGGGATGAGCCGGGAGTCGAACTCCGGCAGCAGATCGAGCAGACCGCGCCCCACGAGTGCGGTGCCCGGCGTCTCGAACGCCTCCAGCGCGATCGCGTTCGCGTTCACGACGGTGCCGTTGGCGTTGACGAGCACCAGCGCGTCCGGGAGCGCGTCGAGTATGGCTGCGAGGCGAGCAGCGCCTCGGGATGGCCTGCTGCTCACGACGACGCTTCCTCCCTGGTTACCGCTGCTTGCCGACTCGCTCAGGCCATCTTGCCCCTCGGCCCGTGGCGTGTCACGGGAGGGAGTCTACGGGGAGTGGTTGCCCGCGCGACGCCGGATGAGAGGGAGGTCGCACGCAGATGGTGTGAGTTTTCAGTACCGCCTGGTCACGGGAGGGTAGCGGCCGCCGGCCGGTGACCGGTCGGGCCGTCGGTCGCTACGAGGTGCGGGGAAGCACCGGTGCCAGGTTGTTCCAGCGCGAGATCTCGCAGCCGTTGCCGCGGCTGTAGCGCGCGTCGACGGGCCGTCCCTGCCAGGTGCCCGTGATGTGCGCGGTGGCGGGGCCGCCGTACTGCATCGTGCACATCGCGTCGTCCGGGACCGGAGCGAACGTGTCCTTCCCATAGACAGTGATCTCGTCCAGCCGCGCGCACGCCTTCTCCTTGGCGGGGTGGGTGCCGCCCGTGGGGTGGCACGTCAGTTCGTACGTTCCCTCTCCGTCGCCTCCCGAGTCGGAGACGGTGATCGTGAGCCGGTCGGTCGGGGTCTCGGCGGGCGTGACGGCGTGCGCGGTGAAGGGGGCGGCGGAGAGCGCCGCGGCGGAGGCGGCGGCGGTGAGAACGAGACGGCGCAGCATGAGGACTCCACGGGGTCGGGCACAGCGGTACGGATGGTGGCATCGCGGATGGTCGCGTCGAGGCCGGTGGATCCAGGGGCGGATCCACACCCTTTAACGCGGTCCGCCCCGTGCGGTTGCGGGGGCGCGTATCGCTTTGCCCTGCGGGCCGCGCGACTAGTACCGTGGAGGACGCGATTGGTGACACGCCGCCTGGCTGTGTCATCATCTGCACGCACCCCCGCGCTCGCGCAGGTGTGCAAGCTGGAGGCGTCGCCTAGTCCGGTCTATGGCGCCGCACTGCTAATGCGGTTTGGGCCTTAAAGCCCATCGAGGGTTCAAATCCCTCCGCCTCCGCGCTGTGAGCCCGAAGCCCCGGTCGTACGCGACCGGGGCTTCGGTCGTCTCCGGGCTCCGACCGGGCTCTGTCCGGGGCCACCGAAGGGCGTTTGCCCAGCTCAGAGCGGGTTTGGGAAACGGATTTCGCCTCACGGCGCAGGTCATGTAATGTTGTTCTCGCAACGCCGACGGGGCAGAAAAAACCCCGGAAGCACAAGCACTCGTAGCTTAACGGATAGAGCATCTGACTACGGATCAGAAGGTTGCAGGTTCGAATCCTGCCGAGTGCACAGCAGGCCAGAGGCCCTCAGGAGAAATCCTGAGGGCCTCTGGTCGTTTGTGCGGGCTTCCTTCCGGGAGGGGTACGGCGATGGAGTGGCGTTGCGCGGGGCTCGGGTGGCCGGGTGGGGAGCCCGTGCTGCGGTGGCAGGGCGGCAGGACCAGCGCCCTCGCCTACGGGAGGACTGTTGGGTTCCGGGCCGTCGGTGAGCGGCGGTGTGTGGGGGCGCGGGGGAATCCGTGTCCGCTGCGGGCCGTGGTGCCGGCGCGGGCCGGGCAGGCGCGGTGTCCCGAGTGCGCGCGGCTCGACCGGGTGTTCTCCGTGGCGGCGGACGGGGTGCCGGACGATCCGCGGACGTACCGGGTGTATCTCGCGTGGTTCGGGAGCGGTCTCGTCAAGGTCGGGATCACCGCGGAGGAGCGGGGTGCCGTGCGCCTGCTTGAGCAGGGGGCCGTGGCGTTCTGCTGGCTGGGGCGGGGGCCGTTGATGGCGGCCCGGCGTACGGAGGAGCTGCTGCGGGCGGCGCTCGGGGTGCCGGACCGGGTGCCGTACGCGCGCAAGCGGGCGGTGCGGGGGGCGCTGCCCGGGTGGGACGAACGGGCGGCGGAGTTGGCGGAGCTGTACCGGCGGGCCGTCGTACTGGAGGGGTGGGCCGAGGCGTTGGAGCGGGTCGCCTTCGAGGCGGTCGATCACGCGGCGGCGTTCGGTCTGGGGCCGGGCGGTGCCGGGGCGGCGCGGGGTGTGGTGCGGGAGGTCGCCGACGGCGGGGCGGTCGCGGGGCGGCTTGTCGCGGCGGCCGGACCTGACCTGTATCTGGAGATCGCGGGCGCGGGCGAGGACGGGAGCGGGGGCGGGGGCCTGCTTGTCGTCGATACGCGGGCGCTCGTGGGGTGGGAGCTGGTGGGGGCCGACACGGAGGCGGGGGTGACCGTGCCGGTTGAGGGGCTGGGGCCGGTGGCGAGGGGCGAGGGGGAGCAGGGCGGACTGTTCTGAGGTGGGGCGTGGCGGGCCCTGCGCGCCCCGCGGGCTCCTCGCTGACCGGGTTGTACTCGGAGGGCCTTGCGGGCCCGTGGTGCTCCGCGGGTTTCGCTGTCCGGGTTGTGCTCCGCGGGCCTTGCGGGTCCGTTGTGCTCCGTGGGTTTCGCTGACCGGATGGTCAAGGATCGGTGACCGGAGGGCAAGGAGTGGCCGGGGAGGGTGGACACGGGGTGCCGGGGCTCTGAGGGTGGGGGCATGAGTGATCCAGTGGGGCCGGTCGGGCCCTTTGAACCGCCTTACTACGCCGTCGTTTTCACCTCGGTCCTCGCCGAGGGCGGCCAGGGGTACGGGGAGACGGGCGAGCGTATGGATGAGCTGGTCGCCGCCGTGCCCGGGTTCCTCGGGGCCGAGTCCGCGCGGACACCCGGCGGGGTCGGCATCACCGTCGGGTACTTCCGGGACGAGGACGCCATCAGGGCCTGGCAGAGCGATCCCGAGCACCGTGCGGCACAGCGGCGCGGGCGCGAGGAGTGGTACGAGTCGTACGCCGTGCACGTCGCCAAGGTCGAGCGGAGCTACGGCTATGTGCGGGGATAGCGGAGGCCGGGACGGCGCGAGCGGCCCGGAGGCCGCCGGGGTGCGGGAGTTCTGGGGGCGGCTCGGGGTGCCCGGACTCATCGACGTACACACGCACTTCATGCCGGACCGGGTGCTGCGGAAGGTCTGGGCCTACTTCGACGCCTACGCGGCCGGCGGCGGGGTGGAGTGGCCCATCAGCTACCGGCACGAGGAGGAGCGGAGGGTCGAGCTGCTCGGGGAGTTCGGGGTGCGGGCCTTCACCTCGATGGTCTATCCGCACAAGGCGGGGATGGCGAAGTGGCTCAACGGCTGGGCCGTCGAGTTCGCGCGGCGCACGCCCGGGTGCCTCCAGACCGCGACCTTCTTCCCGGAGCCGGGAGTCGAGGAGTACGTGCGGGACGCCGTCGAGGCGGGGGCCCGGGTCTTCAAGGCACATGTGCAGGTGGGGGGTTACGACCCAAATGACGTTCTGCTCGATCCCGTGTGGGGGCTGCTCGCCGACGCCGGGATCCCCGTGGTGACGCACTGCGGGTCCGGGCCCGAGCCCGGCAAGCACACGGGTCCCGGCGTGATGGCGCGGCTCCTCGCGCGGCATCCGCGGCTGCGGCTCGTCGTGGCGCACATGGGGATGCCCGAGTACGCCGACTTCCTCGACCTCGCCGAGCGGTACGAGGAGGTGCGCCTCGACACGACCATGGCGTTCACCGACTTCAGCGAGGGGCTGATGCCGTTTCCGAAGGAGGAGTCGGGGCGGCTGGTGGAGCTGGGCGATCGGATCCTGCTGGGGAGCGACTTTCCCAACATCCCGTACGCGTACGTCCATCAGCTGGAGGCGCTGGGGCGGCTCGGCCTGGGGGACGCGTGGCTGCGGGGGGTGCTGTACGGGAACGGGGCCCGGCTCTTCGGGGTGCGCTGAGAGTTCGCGCGCCCGAGCCGCGGGTGGCCCCGCCCCCTCACCGGCGGTCGTTCGTCAGCAGGTGCGGCCGACGTAGTGGGCACCCTGGATCTTGCTTGCCGAGCCCAGCCAGGTCCTGCCGGGGGCGACGCAGCGCTCGTAGTCGGGGGCCAGGGCGACCCTGACGTGGATGACGACACGGGAGCCGTCCGACGTGCAGTGGTTGTAGTAGGCGTCGGAGTGGGTCTCGTAGAAGCCGCACGGGTCGGCGGCCGCGGGGGCCGCGGTGGCGGTCACCGCGCCCAGGGACGTGAGGGCGAGGGCTGTGGCGGAGAGGGCGGTGGTCGCCAGGCGTCGGATACGTGCGAAGGCCACGGAGGCTCCTTGATCGGGTCAGAGGGGTGGGAGGACTGCGTCACAGATGTCGCTCCGCGGAGCTGGGCTGCGCGGACCTCGACTTGAGGGTCCCAACGCGGCCCCGGGCCACCAGGACGAACGGCGCGCGTTCACTCGGAAGAATGCCCCTCTTCAACCGATCAGATGGGTTCCGGCCCGTTCGATGCGTAAATGCCGGGCCGGGTACGGCAACTGGGCGGCGGACCGTTTCTCAGGGAATTCACAGCTTCGCGCAAGAGTGCTCTCAGGGGCGCCGCCCAACCTCTGGGGTATGACCACGACCACGCCCCAGGCGCGTACCGAACTGCTCCGGCCGGACGGGAGTCCCGTCCGCGTACTCGTGGTGGACGACGAGGAGTCGCTCACCGAGTTGATGTCCATGGCCCTGCGGTACGAGGGCTGGCAGATCCGCAGCGCGGCTGACTGCGCGGGCGCGGTGCGGGTGGCGCGCGCGTTCCGGCCCGACGCCGTGGTGCTGGACATGATGCTGCCCGACATGGACGGCCTCTCCCTGCTCGGCAGGCTGCGCCGGGAGCTGCCGGACGTGCCCGTGCTGTTCCTGACCGCGAAGGACGCGCTGGAGGACCGCATCGCGGGGCTCACCGCGGGCGGCGACGACTACGTGACCAAGCCCTTCGGCCTGGAGGAGGTGGTGGCGCGGCTGCGCGGGCTCATCCGGCGGGCCGGGGCCGCCGACAAGCGCGGCGCGTCCGCCCTGGTGGTGGGGGACCTGACGCTGGACGAGGACAGCCACGAGGTGACGCGCGGCGGGGACTCGATCCATCTGACCGCCACCGAGTTCGAGCTGCTGCGCTACCTCATGCGCAATCCGCGGCGCGTGCTCAGCAAGGCGCAGATCCTCGACCGGGTGTGGAACTACGACTTCGGAGGCCAGGCCAACGTCGTCGAGCTGTACATCTCGTATCTGCGCAGGAAGATCGACGCCGGGCGGGAGCCGATGATCCACACGCGGCGCGGGGCCGGGTACCTGATCAAGGCCGCTCTGCCCGCGCCCGTCGCCTCGGCTTCGTGAGGGGCCTCGCCTTCGTGAGTCGCTTCGCCTTCGTGAGAGAGAAGGGAGCCTGAGGGGCCCGTGCCTTGTACGGCGTATGGGGTTTGTTCTACGGTGTACGTGACGTCAGCCTCGTACACCGTATAACCGGCTGCCGGCCACCGCCCAGGCACCGCCCCGAAGGAGCCCGCATGACGGCGACGACCGCCGAGACACCGGCCGCCCCACCCCGGCATCCGCAGCGCTGGCTGATCCTCGGCGTCATCTGCCTCGCCCAGCTCGTGGTGCTGCTCGACAACACCGTCCTGAGCGTCGCGATCCCCTCCCTCACCCGGGAGCTGGACGCGTCCACGTCGGACATCCAGTGGATGATCAACGCGTACTCGCTCGTGCAGTCCGGGCTGCTGCTCACCGCGGGCAGTTCCGCCGACCGCTACGGCCGCAAGAAGATGCTCATGGCGGGCCTCGCCCTCTTCGGCGCCGGCTCGCTCGTCGCGGCGTTCGCGCAGTCCTCCGCGCAGCTCATCGCCGCCCGCGCGGGCATGGGGATCGGCGGCGCGCTCCTGATGACCACGACCCTCGCGGTCGTCGTGCAGATCTTCGACGACACCGAGCGCGTCAAGGCGATCGGCCTCTGGTCGACCATCAACTCCCTCGGATTCGCCGCCGGTCCGCTGCTCGGCGGCTTCATGCTGAACCACTTCTGGTGGGGCTCGATCTTCCTGATCAACCTGCCCGTGGCGCTGATCGGTATCGTCGCGGTCGCCAAGCTGGTGCCCGAGTCCAAGAACCCGCGGGGCGACCGGCCCGACCTGCTCGGCGCGCTGCTGTCGACGATCGGCATGGCCTCCGTGGTCTACGCGATCATCTCCGGGCCCGAACACGGCTGGACGTCCGCGCAGGTGCTGGGCGCCGCGGTCGCCGGTGTGCTGGTCCTCGGCGTGTTCGTGCTCTGGGAGCTGCGCATCCCGTACCCGATGCTGGACATGCACTTCTTCCGCAACCAGCGGTTCATCGGCGCGGTGGCGGGCGCGATCCTCGTCGCGTTCGGCCTCGCCGGCTCCCTCTTCCTCCTCACCCAGCACCTCCAGTTCGTCCTCGGGTACGAGCCGTTGGAGGCGGGCCTGCGGACGGCGCCGCTCGCGGTGACCATCGTCGCCCTGAACCTCACGGGCGTCGGCGCGAAGCTGCACGCCAAGCTGGGCACCCCGGCGACGATCCTGTCCGGCATGAGCGCCCTGGCCGCGGGCCTCGCGGTGATAGCGCTGTTCGGCGGCGACGACTACAACGGCATGCTGGCCGGGCTCGTCGTCATGGGCGCCGGCATCGCGTTCGCCATGCCGGCCATGGCCAACGCGATCATGAGCGCGATTCCGGTGGAGAAGGCGGGCGTCGGCGCGGGCGTCAACGGCACGCTCGCGGAGTTCGGCAACGGCCTCGGCGTCGCCGTGCTCGGCGCGGTCCTCAACTCCCGCTTCGCCTCACTCGTGGCGGTCTCCGCGGTGTCCTTCCCGGCGGCCGTGGCCGCGGCGAAGTCGCCGGGCGAGCGGGAGCGGATCGCCGACGCGTTCGCCTCGGGCCTTGAGACGAGTCAGCTGGTGGGCGCGGCCGCGGTGTTCCTCGGAGGTGTTCTGGCGGCGGCGTTGCTGCGCAGGGCGGAGAGGGCAGACTCGGTGGGGAAGGCGTCGGCATAGCATCGAGGCGCGCGGATCACTCCACTTCGGGCCCAGTACCAACCAGGAAGGTGCGCCATGGTCAAGGCAGCCGACGGCCGCACGAAGAACTTGGCGCGGACGAGCGTGTGGCTGGAGGGCAAGGCGCCCCGCGGCGGCGGCCGCAAGGGCGACCAGCCAAGCGGCCTCGACCGGGACCGCATCACCGAGGCCTCGGTCCGGCTCCTGGACGCGGAGGGCCTCGCCAAGTTCTCCATGCGCAGGCTGGCCGCGGAGCTGAACGTGACGGCGATGTCCGTCTATTGGTACGTGGACACCAAGGACGACCTCCTGGAGCTGGCCCTCGACGCGGTCTGCGGCGAGATGCGCCTCCCCGGCGACGAGGCGCCCGACGGGGCCTGGCGCGACCAGCTCCGGTCCCTCGCCGAGGAGTACCGCGCGCTGCTGATCCGCCACCCGTGGGTGTCACCGCTGGTCGGCCGCTTCCTCAACATCGGGCCGAACTGGCTGGAGTTCGCGCTCGCGGTCCAGCGCACGGTGGGGAGGACGGGCCTTCCCGTGCATACGCGGCACGGCGCGATCGCGGCGGTCTTCCAGTTCGTGTACGGCTTCGGGACCATCGAGGGCCACTACATGGCGCGGTGCGCGGAGGCGGGGATGACCCAGGACGAGTACTACCGGGAGGCGACCGGGAGCGTCCAGATCGAGCTGGCGTCGCACGGGATCATGGAGAGTGCCAGTGAGCTGCTGGCGGCGCGGGGCTCGGACACGGTCGAGAAGATGTGGGAGCGGGACTTCACGATCGCCCTCGACCTCATGATCGCGGGCATCGAGTCCCTCCTCACCCGGGAGTAGCCGGGCGGTGCCGGCCCCGCGCGCAGAGATGGCGTCACACCCCCGGCAGCGTCTCCCCCTGCACGGCCTGCACGTCCAGCTCCACCCGCAGTGTCGTGCCGATCGCCGAGATCCCCGCCTGCACCACCTGGTTGTAGTTCATCGCGAAGTCCTCCCGGCGCAGCTCGGCCGTGGCCCGGAACGCCGCCCGGGTCCCGCCCCAGGGGTCCGCCCCGGTGCCGAGGTAGCTCAGCTCCAGGTCGACGGGCCGTACGACACCGTGCATGCCCAGCTCCCCGTGCACCGTCCACCGGTCCGGGCCCGCGGGCGTGAGCCCGTTCGACCGGTAGGTGATCTCGGGGTACTGGTCGACGTCCAGGAAGTCCGGCGACTTGAGGTGCCCGTCCCGCATGCCGTTGCCCGTGTCGATCGAGGCGGCCCGGATGACCGCCTCGACCCGCGACTTCGCCACGTCCTCGGCGATCTCCACCCGGCCCCCGAACTCCAGGAACCGCCCGTGCACGCTCGTGATCCCGAGGTGCTGCGCGACGGCGCCGACCGTGGAGTGCGCGGGGTCGATGGTCCACGGGCCGGGCGGCGGCAGCTCGCTGCCGCCCTGCCGGGCGAGGACGACGTTGCCGACCTCGGCCCGCCCGCTGGCGGTGACCAGCGCGGTGGAGGCGACGGGCGCGTAGCCGACCGCGGTGACGATGACGGTGTACGGCCCCGCCGGGAGCGCCGTGTCGTCGCGTACGACGCCCTCCCCGTCCGTGGCCGCCCGCAGCACCTGCGTCCCGGTCATGTCGGTCACCGTGACGACGGCGTGCGGCACGGCCCACCCGTCACGCGTGCGGATCCGAGCGTTGAGTCCCATCCCGTTTACTCCTAGCCGGGCCTCCCGTGCGGAAGGCCTCAAAAAGTTCGTACTGCGTCAGGCGCCGGCGCCCGTACGGAGAGCCCCGGGCCGGCGGTGACCGGCCGTCCCTTGCCGTGAACGTCACCGCCGGCCCGGGTCCCCTTTCCGCAACCGGCCCGTGGCCGCGCCTCCGCTCGGGGCGCGGCCACGGGCCGGGGTCGTCACTCGCCCGGGTGGGCGAGCTCGATGTCGTGGCCGTCGATGCCGCTGCCGGTCACCGTCAGGCCGGTCGCCACCGGCGGGTATCCGGTCGCGATGACCGTGTACTCACCGCTGTCGAGGTCGGTGAAGGCGTACGCCCCGTCCGCCCCGGTGGTCGCGGTGGCGACCACGTTGCCGGCGGCGTCCACCAGCGTGACCCGGGCGTCGTTCAGAGCCGAGCCGCCCGCGCGCACCGTGCCGAGAACCCGCGCACCGGAGTTCAGCTCGACCTCGACCCGGGTGACCCCGGTCCCGCCGACCTCGACCGGCAGCGCGACGGGCCGGTGACCGGCGGCGTTCACCGCGATGGTCACACTGCCCGGCACCAGCTCGGCGAAGGTGAACTCGCCCTGCTCGCCGGAGAGTCCGGTGGCCAGGACATCACCGCGTACATCGGTCACGATGACCATGGCCCCGGAGACCGGCAGCTTGCTGTCCGCGTCCCGCACGAGCCCGCTCAGCCCGCTGGTGCCGCTGAGCAGGATGTCGTACGCGAGGGCGTCCTCGCCGACGACGACGGTCGACGCCTGCGGCTGGAACCCGTCGGCGGAGGCGATGAGCACGTACGAACCGGCGCCGGGGGCGTCGAGGGCGTAGGCCCCGTCGCCCTGGGCGACCGCGCGGCCCAGCTGGCGTCCCCCGAGGGAGATCAGCGTGACCGCGGCCTGCGGCACGGGCGCGCTCTCGGCGCCGCGGACGTAGCCGTGCACCGGGATGCCGTGGGTGACCGGCGGAAGTCCCCCGGCCGATGCCTCGGCGGCGGACGCCACGGCGGCGAGCCGCTGCGTGCCCTCGGGCCCGGTCTCGGTGCGCGCGGCGACGGAGGCGAGCACGGGCTCGTCGGCGACGGCCGCGGCGGCCGGTGCGGCACCGCTCGGGGAGCTTGCGGAGTCCGTGGAGTCCGCGGGGCCCGACGCGGCCTGGGCGAGCGCGCCCGACGTCCGCAGCGGAACCTCCTTGATGAACAGTGTGATCAGGAAGGCGATCAGTGCCATCGGCGCGGCGATCAGGAAGACGTCGGCGATGCCGTGCCCGTACGCGCTCTCCATCACCGTGCGGAACGGCTCGGGGATCTTGTCCAGGTCGGGGATGCCACCGCCACCGGTGCCGCCGTGGCCGAACTGCGCGGCGGCCTTCGGGCCGAGGTCGGTGATGCCGTCCTTCACGTAGTCGGTGATGCGCGTGGCCATGATGGCGCCGAGCGCCGAGACACCCATCGCACCGCCCAGCGAGCGGAAGAAGGTGACGACGGAGGAGGCGGCACCGAGGTCCTGCGGCTCGACCTGGTTCTGCGTGCAGAGCACCAGGTTCTGCATCATCATGCCGATGCCGAGACCCATCAGGGCCATGTAGATCGCGATGTGCCAGTACTCGGTGTCGTACCGGATGGTGCCGAGCAGACCGAGGCCCGCCGTCACCAGCAGACCACCGCTGACCAGCCAGGCCTTCCACTTGCCCGTCTTGGTGATGACCTGGCCCGAGACGGTGGACGAGATGAACAGACCGCCGATCATCGGGATCGTCATGACGCCGGACATCGTCGGGGACTCGCCCCGCGCCAGCTGGAAGTACTGGCTGAAGAAGACCGTGCCCACGAACATCGCGACACCCACGAAGAGCGAGGCGAGCGAGGCGAGCGTGATGGTGCGGTTGCGGAAGAGCCGCAGCGGAATGATCGGCTCGCTGGCCTTGGACTCGACGAGGACGAAGAGCAGCCCGAGGACGATCGAGCCGCCGACCATGGCGCCGGTCTGCCACGACATCCAGTCGTACTTGTCACCGGCGAAGGTGACCCAGACGAGCAGCAGGCAGACGGCGGCGCTGATGAAGAAGGCGCCGGCCCAGTCGACCTTCACGTCGCGCTTGACGACGGGGAGCTTCAGGGTCTTCTGGAGGACGATCAGCGCGATGATCGCGAAGGGCACGCCGACGTAGAAGCACCAGCGCCAGCCGAGCCACGAGGTGTCGGTGATGACGCCGCCGAGCAGCGGTCCGCCGACGGTGGCGACGGCGAAGGTCGCGCCGAGGTAGCCGGAGTAACGGCCGCGCTCGCGCGGGGAGATCATCGCGGCCATGACGATCTGCGCCAGGGCGGAGAGACCGCCGACGCCGATGCCCTGCACGACGCGGCAGGCGATCAGCATGCCCGCGCTCTGCGAGAGACCGGCGACGACCGACCCGCCGACGTAGATGATCAGGGCTATCTGGACCAGGGCCTTCTTGCTGAAGAGGTCCGACAGCTTGCCCCACAGCGGGGTGGTCGCCGTCATCGCGAGCAGCGACGCGGTGACGACCCAGGTGTAGGCGGACTGGCCGCCGCCGAGGTCACCGATGATTTCGGGCAGGGCGTTGGAGACGATCGTGGACGACAGGATCGCCACGAACATGCCGAGCAGCAGCCCGGACAGCGCTTCCATGATCTGCCGGTGCGTCATCGGAGCGTTCGCATCGGCGTGACCGTGGTGGGCTCCGTGCTTGGCATGGCTGCCCCGCACACCGGCTGGTGTGGTTGTTGCCATGGGTTTCCTTTTCTTACGCGGGTGTACGGGTGGTCTCTGGGGTGGTCTGTACGTCGGGCAGCCGGGCCGAAGCCGCGCGGCAGTCCCCGAAGCTGTCGCGCAGACGCGCGAGCAACGTGCTGAGCTGGACGACCTCGTCGTCGGTCCAGTCGTGCAGGTAGTGGGTGAGCGTCCGGATGGACAGCTCGGACAGCTCGTCGACCTTGGCCTTGCCCTCGGGCGTGAGCCGCAGGATGCGGGAGCGCTTGTCGGCGGGGTCGGGGTCGCGGACGATCCACTCCCGCTCCGCGACGTGCGCGACGTGGCGGCTGGTCACCGACATGTCGACGGCGAGCAGCTCCGCGAGCCGGCTCATCCGCATGGCGCCGTGGCGCTCAAGGAGTACGAGGACGGCGGCGGACCCGCCGGGGCAGTCGTGGGGCAGCCCCCGCCCGAGGCCCCGCTTGACGGCACCGATGGCGCTGAGCTGTCGGGCCAGCTCCTCGTACTGACGCTGCGCGGCCACGGCACCTCCTGGGTATTTGTTGCTTAGGGCAACGATAGAAGCAGTTGGTTGCCGCAGGCAAACTAAAACCGGACCAACGCCCTAAAGAGTCGGCAAAGGTCTGGGGGTACGGTCGTAAAGTCCCAGGCGGGCAGGGGTTGGGCCGGGAGCAGTGCATTCGCTAGGGTCCTGACCCATGGCACACAACCCCCAGGGATCCCAGGGCAACCCCGATCCCGCCGGCAGCACGCAGATGTTCCGCGCCTTCGTCGACGAGGCCCCGCGGGGCCGCCAGCAGGCGGCGGCTTCTTCCTCCGGCCCGCGGGTCGGCCTGATCCTCGGCGTGGTCCTCGCGGTCGCGGTGGTGGTGGCGGTGGCGTGGCTCGCGCTTAAGTAGCGGCGGCGCTTTGGCGGGGGTGGGGCTTCTTCTGCCCGCGGGCTCGCTGTGGCTGGGCGCGCAGTTCCCCGCGCCCCTGACGGGGCGCATCTCGTCACGCCCGTCATGAGGGGTGCCCCGATAGGGGCGCGGGGAACTGCGCGAGCGGGCACGACGCGCCCGCACACAAAGAACCGGCCCCCGGAGGGCAGACGCTAGGTCCACTTCGTGGAGACCTCACGCGTCTCCACCCGCATGCCCAGCGGCACGCGCCACGCGTCCACGCACACCAGCCAGGTCTTCCGCCTCTCCCCGCCGGAGGCGATCGGCACCGGCAGGGGGACGGTCGACTCGACCGTGCCCCAGTCGATACCCAGCGCGCCGATGATGTGCGTGCCGAAGGTGACCGCCCCCGAACGGACCGGGGAGCCCCCCGTGTTGCGGAAGGTGACCGTCACCTTCTCGCACCAGCGCTTGTCCGCGGGCGCGCGCTCCGGGTCGCCGACACGCAGCTCGGCGGGGCCTGCCGGGCCCGGGTCCGAGGGGGACGGTTCGCCGGAGGAGCCGGCCTCAGGAGCTTCAGAAGTCTCAGGGGCTTCGGGGGCTTGAGGAGTTCGAGGAGCTTTGGCAGTCCCCGGGGATCGGGGAGCTTCGGTAGTGTCAGGAGCTTCAGGGGCCCCGCCCGGGCGGCCGGCCCCGGCATCCGGGGCTGAACTGCCGCTGTCGGCAGGTGACTTCCCCTCCGAGTCACCCTTGCCGCCACTTCCGTCGAGCGGGATCAGCCTGACGTCACCCGTCGGGCCCGCAGCCCGGTCCGGCGATGAATCCGGCACGCCGGACGCCACATAGCCGCCGCCGCTCTCACCTCCGCACTCCGCGAGGAGCCCGCCGAGGCACGCCACGGCCACGGACGCACCGAGCACGTTCCGAACACCACGTCGCATCGCGTCAGTGTGGCTGACGGTCCGTCAATGAGGAACCCCGTCAGCAACTCCGGTCGCGACAGTCCGGGTTGAGGGACCGCGTCAGTCCGAGATGAGGCCGTCGCGCAGCTGCGCCAGCGTCCGCGTGAGCAGCCGCGAGACGTGCATCTGCGAGATGCCGACCTCCTCGCCGATCTGCGACTGCGTCATGTTGGCGAAGAAGCGCAGCATGATGATGCGGCGCTCGCGCGGCGGCAGCTTGGCCAGCAGCGGCTTGAGCGACTCGCGGTACTCGACGCCCTCCAGAGCTGTGTCCTCGTACCCGAGGCGGTCCGCGAGGGAGCCCTCGCCGCCGTCGTCCTCGGGGGCAGGGGAGTCGAGCGAGGAGGCGGTGTAGGCGTTGCCCACCGCGAGGCCGTCGACGACGTCCTCCTCCGAAACCCCGAGCGCCAGCGCGAGTTCGGGCACGGTCGGCGAGCGGTCGAGCCGCTGGGCCAGCTCGTCGCTCGTCTTCGTCAGGGCGAGCCGCAGCTCCTGGAGGCGGCGCGGGACGCGCACCGACCAACTGGTGTCGCGGAAGAAGCGCTTGATCTCACCGACGACCGTCGGCATGGCGAACGTCGGGAACTCCACGCCCCGTTCGCAGTCGAAACGGTCGATCGCCTTGATCAGGCCGATCGTGCCGACCTGGACGATGTCCTCCATCGGTTCGTTGCGGCTGCGGAAGCGGGCCGCCGCGTACCGCACGAGCGGGAGGTTGAGCTCGATGAGCGTGTCGCGTACGTAGACACGCTCCGGGCTGTCCTGGTCGAGCGCGGCGAGCCGCAGGAACAGGGAGCGGGACAGGGTCCGGGTGTCGATGGCTTCCGGGGCCGTTGAGCTCTGGAGAGCTTCGGGTGAGCTCTGGAGAGCGTCGGGTGCGCTCGGAAGCGCGTCGGCGGGTGCGGATTCGCTCGGGCTCTTCGTGAGCGTGAGCGTGAGCACCTTCGAGCTGCCCTGGTCTGCGGACATGCCACCCCCTTGAGGTCGCGGACGGTCGCGGCGGACGCTCCCGTCGGAGGAACGCAGCCTCCACCTGAATACCGGAGGTGGGGCTACGGCAAACGCGGTTCCAGCAGAATGTCACATGTCGGCAACACGCTGTAGTTACTTGTCGACAAACAAGGGTGACATCCGTGCAGGAAAGAGGGGGTCTGGGGCTTTTCAGCAAGCAGTGCCGTCGGGAACAGCCCCGACGGCACTCCACTCGATACGGTTACGCCTCGATCCGATTTGCGGATCGAAGTCGTGCGAAGCTCCTGGCCAGCAGTCTCGACACATGCATCTGGGAAACGCCCAATTCGGCGCTGATCTGTGATTGCGTCAGATTGCTGTAGTAGCGGAGCAGAAGGATCCGCTGCTCCCGCTCGGGCAGTTGGACGAGGAGGTGGCGTACGAGATCGCGGTGTTCGACGCCGTCGAGCGCGGGGTCCTCGTAGCCGAGCCGGTCGAGCAGGCCGGGCAGTCCGTCGCCCTCCTGGGCGGCCTCCAGGGACGTCGCGTGGTACGACCGCCCCGCCTCGATGCAGGCGAGCACCTCCTCCTCGGTGATGCGCAGCCGCTCGGCGATCTCCGCGGTCGTCGGGGAGCGCCCGAAGGCGGTGGTGAGGTCCTCGGTCGCCCCGGTCACCTGTACCCACAGCTCGTGCAGCCGCCGCGGCACGTGAACCGTACGTACGTTGTCGCGGAAGTACCGCTTGATCTCGCCGACGACCGTCGGCATCGCGAAGGTGGGGAACTGCACCCCGCGGTCCGGATCGAACCGGTCGATGGCGTTGATGAGCCCGATGGTGCCGACCTGGACGACGTCCTCCATCGGTTCGTTGCGGCTGCGGAAGCGGGCCGCCGCGTACCGCACGAGCGGCAGGTTGGCCTCGATGAGGGCGCCGCGCACCCGGCCGTGCTCGGGGCTGCCCGGCTCCAGCTCCTTGAGCTGGCCGAAGAGGACCTGGGTGAGGGCCCGGGTGTCGGCTCCACGGGTGCTTCCGGTGCTTCCGGCGCTCGGGGCGGTCTTGGCGGGGGGACTGGTCGTGGCGGTGGCGGTGGCGGCGGGCGTGGCGGGCGGAGCCGTCTTCGCGGGTGGAGCCTCAGGCGCAGTACTGGCCGGCACGGTCAACGCCACCCCTTCTCAGTCAAGCCCAGTCAAGCTCGATCGACCTTGGCCACTTCGTCGATCGACCTCGGTCAACTCATCCGTCAAAAGCGGTCATAGCATCACAAGACATGTGCACTGTGTGCAAGCACCCGATAACTACGTGTTGAGGGCGAAGTTGGGGCCGAGGACGCCGAACGGCCCCGCACCACGATGGTGCGGGGCCGTTCGGAAAGCCTCGGGCGCAGGGCCCGCCCGGTGGTTCAGAACTCGTAGTCGGCGATCACCCACGTGGCGAACTCCCGCCACAGCGCGACGCCCGCCTGGTGGGCCGGGTGCTCGATGTACCGCTTCAGCGCATCGGTGTCCTCGACCGCCGAGTTGATGGCGAAGTCGTAGGCGATGGGGCGGTCGGTGATGTTCCAGTCGCACTCCCAGAACGTCAGCTCCGGGATCTGCTCGCCGAGGGCGCGGAAGGCCTTGACGCCCTCGACCACGCGCGGCTCGTCGCGCCGCACACCGTCGTTGAGCTTGAAGAGGACCAGATGGCGGATCACGGGCACTCCTTGGAGAGGGCTGGGGCCGGGCGGCGCCGGCGGCCTGGGCGGCCGCTCAGTCCTTGCCTCCGTTGGCGACCCAGGTCATGAAGTCACCGATGCTCTGAGCGGCGCTCGAAATGCCTTCGAACCCTATCTGCACGTAGTCGGCGGCCTTGGCGGGGTCGGTGATGATCACGTAGAGCACGAAGACGACCACCACGAAGAGGCCGATCTTCTTCCACTGCACCGCCACGATCTGGCCTCCCCTTACCCGCGCCCCGTGTGACCCCTGTGACCGCGGTGAGTCTAACCCGGCCCGTACTCACCGGGCTTTTAGGGACCAACGGCCCGACGGCAGAGGCCCTTTGCCTGCCCTGCGCGGCCCGCGCGGGGCGCAGGATGGAGAGTGAGCCCGGCGGATCTGGCAGGAATCCGCGGGCGAGGGACCGACCCCACTGCGGGGTCCGCGCCGTGCGCTTCCCCCCCGACGACGGCGTGGACTTGAGGGCCGGCCCCCATCGGGGGAAGCGGCTTGTCCCCCCGATGCCGCTTCCCCCGTCCTCCTCCCTCAGCCTCTTCCCTCAGGCTCTTTCCCCAGGCTCTTTCGCGGTGGCACGACGAAGGGCCCGTCCAATGGACGGGCCCTTCGTGCTGAGAAGCGGTAGCGGTGGGATTTGAACCCACGGAAGGGGGTTACCCTTCACTCGCTTTCGAGGCGAGCTCCTTCGGCCGCTCGGACACGCTACCGAGAGGAACTCTAGCCCAAGGTGGCCCGTGTTCTGAAATCCGTTGGGCAGGTCTCTGTATCACCGGTTGCGGAAGAAGTCCGTCAGCGGGGTGGCGCACTCCTCCGCGAGGACTCCGTGGACGACCTCGGGGCGGTGGTTGAGCCTCCGGTCGCGTACGACGTCCCAGAGCGAGCCCGCGGCTCCTGCCTTGTCGTCCCGCGCGCCGTAGACGACCCGGTCGACGCGGGACTGGACGAGCGCGCCCGCGCACATCGTGCAGGGCTCCAGTGTCACGACGAGCGTGCAGCCGGTCAGCCGCCACTGCCCCAGTTCGGCGGCGGCCCTGCGCAGGGCGAGCACCTCCGCGTGCGCGGTGGGGTCGCCGGTCAGCTCGCGTTCGTTGTGCCCCGCGCCGAGCACCGTCGTGCCGTCCGGGGACAGCACGACGGCGCCGACGGGTACGTCACCGCCCCTGCCGGCCAGCTCGGCCTCGGCCAGAGCCAGCCGCATGGGCGCCCGCCAGCGGTCGCGTACGGGGTCGTGTTCGGTGAGGTGGTCCACACCCGGAACCTAGTCCACACCCGGAACTCAGCGGACGGCCTCCAGCACCTCCGCCGCGCCGAGGATGTCGGCGATCGAGTTCAGGGCGTCCCCGGCCTCGAGGCCGAGCAGGTCCTTGCGCGGCACACCGAGGTCGGCGAGGAGTTCCGTGTCGCCGAGCGGGCCCGCGGGCACCGCGTCACCGGATTCGACGGGCTCCTCCTCCCCGTCGTCGGCGGAATCCTCCGGTTCTCCGTCCTCCGTACCGTCGAGGTCGAGTGCGTCGAGGTCGGCGACCGTGTCGTCGGCCCCCGGGTCGCGGCCGAGCATCTCGTCGGTGAGCAGGATCTCCCCGTACGAGCTGCGGGCGGCCGCGGCCGCGTCCGAGACGTAGATACGCGGGTCCTCCTCGCCGTCCACACGGACGACGCCGAACCACGCTTCTTCCTGTTCGATGAAGACGAGCACTGTGTCGTCGTCGTAGTCGGCCGTGGCTTCACGGGCCAGATCGGCCAGATCCGCCAGGGTCTCCACATCGTCGAGCTCCGTGTCGCTCGCTTCCCACCCGTCTTCGGTGCGCGCGAGCAGTGCGGCGAAGTACACCGTGACTCTCCCACTGGTCATAGGCAGTGCCGGTTGGCGGTTTGGGGTCCCCCCGGCGAGGTCGGGGAGCGGGGAGTGCTGTGTCGAGCCCCGCCCATTCGGAATCGTGGCAGAAACCGCGCCGTCAGGAGAGGTCTTCGGGCCGCTGTGTCCGCGTCGCGTTCATCCGGTGCCCCCGCGGGGCCCGCCGCACGCCGGGGCGGTCACCAGCGGAACGTACGCATGCGCATCTGCTGACGCATCCGTGCCGCCCGGGCGCGGCGCGGCTTCACGCGGTCGCGGAGCTCGATGGCCTCGGCACGCTCCCGCAGGAACTGGGCACGCCGCCTGCGGCGCTCGGTATCGGTCTCGTCGTCCGGCTTGCGTTCCGCCATGGGCCACACCACCTCGGTTCGTACGTCCCCACCTTCCCCCGGTCGGCGGTGTTGATGCCAGCGCGGTGCCGGGCCCGGGCCCGGTTACTGTTGACGTCATGCGGATCCACGTCGTCGACCACCCGCTGGTGGCGCACAAACTCACCACGCTGCGCGACAAGCGCACCGACTCCCCGACCTTCCGGCGCCTCGCCGACGAGCTGGTCACCCTGCTCGCGTACGAGGCCACCCGGGACGTGCGCACCGAGCAGGTCGACATCGACACCCCGGTGACGAGGACGACGGGCGTCAAGCTCTCGTACCCGCGTCCGCTGGTCGTGCCGATCCTGCGGGCGGGCCTCGGCATGCTCGACGGCATGGTGCGGCTGCTCCCGACCGCCGAGGTGGGCTTCCTCGGCATGATCCGCAACGAGGAGACCCTGGAGGCCTCCACGTACGCGACGCGCATGCCCGAGGACCTCTCCGGGCGCCAGGTGTACGTCCTGGACCCGATGCTCGCCACGGGTGGCACGCTCGTCGCGGCGATCCGGGAGCTGATCAAGCGCGGCGCCGACGACGTGACCGCCGTGGTGCTGCTCGCCGCCCCCGAGGGCGTCGAGGTCATGGAGCGCGAGCTGGCGGGCACGCCGGTGACGGTCGTGACGGCCTCGGTCGACGAGCGGCTCAACGAGCAGGGCTACATCGTGCCCGGGCTCGGCGACGCGGGGGACCGGATGTACGGGGCGGCGGAGTAGCGGAGTCTGCCTGCTGCCTGTTTCCGGCTGCCTGTTCTCCGGCTTCCTGCTGGAACGGCAGCGGTCAGCAGTTCTTCGCGCCGCTGGACGGCTTGGGCGCCGGCTTGGGCTTGGCGAGTTCCGCCAGGGCCTTGTCGGCGTCCTCTTTTTTGGCCAGGTCCTTGAACCGCGTGCCGAGGATCAGGTCGACCTCGCCGCCCTCGCGGGCGTCGGTCCTGTGCTCGGCGCCCGCGAGCTGCGTGCCGAGCACGGGAAGCGCGGTGCCTGCGGCCGCCTTGGCGCCGAGCAGTATCCCGGTGCCCTCGACCTTCTTGTCGAACTGCTTCGTCGCGTTGCCCACCTCGCCGATGGCGAAGCCGCGCTTCTTCAGCTCGTCGGCGGTTTTCTTGGCGAGGCCGCCACGGGGCGTGGCGTTGAAGACGTTGACGGTGATCTGGCCGGGCTTGGGCAGCGGTTTGGCCGCGGCCTTGGTGCCTGCTTCGGTCTTGTCCTCGGCGGCGGGCTTGTCCGGCTCGCCGGCGCAGTCCGGAGTGACCGGGGCCGTGGCCGACGCCTTGTCACCGCCCGAGAAGACGTGGATGAGCTGCAACGTGCCCCAGCCGATCAGACCCACGGCCGCGGCGGACGCGATGATCGCGAGCACGAGCCTGCGGCGGCCGCCGGTGCGGCGCATGCGCGGATATTTGTCCCCCGTGATGCGGTATTCGCCGCCCATGCCGGGGGGAGTGAGCATGCTCATGGGCGCAGCGTAGTGCGGCGTGGCGGTGATGCCTACTAAATGATCATTGACCGGGGCTCAGTCCAACCCAAAAGGGCCAACGGGGGCCGCTGAGGGCAGGCGAGGATGATGACGCGGCCGTCAGTCCAGTTCGAGTACGCGCGCGTGGAGCACCTGGCGCTGCTGGAGCGCGGCGCGGACCGCGCGGTGCAGCCCGTCTTCCAGGTAGAGGTCGCCCTGCCACTTCACGACGTGCGCGAAGAGGTCGCCGTAGAACGTCGAGTCCTCGGCGAGCAGGGTCTCCAGGTCGAGCTGCCCCTTGGTCGTCACGAGCTGATCGAGGCGGACCGGGCGCGGCGCGACGTCCGCCCACTGCCGGGTGCTTTCCCGGCCGTGGTCGGGGTACGGCCGGCCGTTTCCGATGCGCTTGAAGATCACACGGAAAGCCTACCGGTCAAGACTCTCCGGGCGCAGCCATGGCGACGGAGTACGCCCCTGGGAAATGCCACCGGAAAACGGGGCAAAGCGGAAACACGTCCGCTGGGAGCAGGGGCCGAGGTGAGCGAGAGCCGGTCGATGCTGTCCACGCCGGGGTCCCGGAAACGCCCGAACGAGTGGGTTCCGGGGTGTTGGCGGGCCTACTTGGACTTCGGTTCCTTGGCCGCCTTGGCCGCCTTGGCCTCGGCTTTGAGTTCCTGTTTGTGGGCGCGGACCTTGTGGAGGGAGTCCGGGCCCGTGATGTCCGCGACGGAGCGGTACGCCTCGGGGGCGCCGTAGTCGCCCGCGGCCTCCTGCCAGCCCCTGGGGCGTACGCCGAGTTGTTTGCCGAGGAGGGCCAGGAAGATCTGGGCCTTCTGTTTGCCGAACCCGGGCAGGTCGTTGAGGCGCTGGAGGAGTTCCTCGCCGGTGTCGGCGTCCTGCCAGAGGGCGGTGGCGTCACCCTCGTAGTGGTCCACCAGGTACTGGCAGAGCTGCTGGATGCGCTTGGCCATCGAGCCGGGGTAGCGGTGGACCGCCGGCTTCGTGGCGAGGAGCGTGGCGAAGTCCTCGGGGTCGTACGCCGCGATCTCGTGTGCGTCGAGGTCGGCCGCGTTCAGCCGCTGGGCGATCGTGTAGGGACCGGCGAACGCCCACTCCATCGGCACCTGCTGGTCGAGCAGCATCCCGACCAGCGCGGCCAGCGGACTGCGTCCCAGGAGTTCGTCGGCCTCGGGGTGCTGGGCGAGGTGGAGGGTGACGTGGTCGTCCATGTCGCTCATGGGTCGATGGTCTCGCGTCCTTGGGGATGCCGCAGCCGCAGCTCAGCGACCCCGCGAGCCGGAGGCGGCGGGCAACTCGGCGGGGCCGGGCGCGAGGAAAAGGCCGTGCGCCGGGCGGGGCCGCGCCGGTAGCCTCGCCCGCATGTCTACGCCCCGCGTTTCCTAGCCAGGACACCCGCTCTCACGTCACCCGTGTGTCCATTCGCTATTGCGGAGCGTTACCCCATGATCACCGTACGAGGCATCGACGTACGCGTCGGCGCCCGGCTCCTGCTGTCCGGCGTCGACTTCCACATCGCCCCCGGCGACCGCATCGGCCTGGTCGGCCGCAACGGCGCCGGCAAGACCACCCTGATGAAGATCCTGGCGGGCGGCGCGGCCCCCGCCGCCGGCACCGTCACCCGGTCCGGCTCCGTCGGTCACCTCGCCCAGGACCCCGGCGCCGCCGACCCCGCCCTCACCGTCACCGACCGCATCCTCTCCGCCCGCGGCCTGGACGAGGCCGTCACCGCGCTGCGCGCCGCCGAGGCCGCCATGGCGGACGCCACGAGCCCGGCCGCGCAGGAGCGGGCCATGGCCGCCTACACCCGCGCGGACGACCGTTTCCAGGCGCGCGGCGGTTACGCCGCCGAGGCGGAGGCCGCCCGTGTCGCCGCCGGGCTCGGACTGCCCGAGCGGGCCCTGCACCGGCCCGTCGGCGAACTGTCGGGCGGCCAGCGGCGCCGCGTCGAGCTGGCCCGGATCCTGTTCTCGCGGCACGACACGCTGCTGCTCGACGAGCCGACCAACCACCTCGACGCCGACTCGGTCGGCTGGCTGCGCGGGTACCTGTCGTCGTATCCCGGCGGTCTCGTACTCATCAGCCACGACACCGGGCTCCTCGCCGACACCGTGAACCGCGTCTTCCACCTCGACCCGCGGCGCGCCGCCATCGACGTACACAACACCGGGTGGCACACCTACCTCGCCCAGCGCGCGGCGGACGAGCGACGGCGTACCCGCGAACGCGCCAACGCCGAGCGCAAGGCCGCCTCGCTGCGCGCCCAGGCCGACAAGATGCGCTCGCACGTCTCCACCGCCACCGCCGCGAAGAACATGGACCGGCGGGCCGAGCGCATGCTCGCAGGGACGGAGCCGGTGCGGCAGGGCGAGAAGGTCGCGCGGATCAGGCTGCCCGAGCCCGCGCCGTGCGGCCGGATGCCGCTCGGGGCGGTCAGCCTCAGCAAGGCGTACGGGTCCCAGCCCGTCCTCACGGGCGTCGACCTGGCCGTCGACCGGGGCAGCCGCCTGGTCGTCCTCGGGCTCAACGGCGCCGGGAAGACGACGTTGCTGCGCCTCCTCGCCGGGCGTGAGCAGCCCGATGCGGGGCGCGTCGTGGCGGGGCCCGGGCTCAGGCTCGGCTACTTCGCGCAGGAGCACGACACCCTGGAGGCCTCGAAGACCGTCCGCGAGAACCTTTCGGGCGTGGCCCCGCACCTGACCGACGGCGAGGTGCGGCGGGTGCTGGGGTCGTTCCTGTTCGGCGGGGACGACGCGGACAAGCCCGCCGCGGTCCTCTCGGGCGGCGAGAAGACGCGGCTGGCGCTGGCCGGGCTCGTGCACTCGGGCGCGAACGTCCTGCTGCTCGACGAGCCCACCAACAACCTCGACCCGGCGTCCAGGGACGAGGTGCTCACCGCGGTCGGCACGTATCCCGGGGCCATCGTGATGGTCACGCACGACGAGGGCGCGATCGACGCGCTCCGGCCGGACCGCGTCCTGCTGCTCCCCGACGGCTCCGAGGACCTGTGGAGCCCCGACTACCGGGGGCTGGTGGGGCTGGCCTGAGTGGGCGGGGCTTTCGGGGGCGCGGTGCTCCGCCTGTTCGACTCGCCTGTTCGGCCCTCCCCGCAAGCCCCGCTGTGCTTCCATGCTGCGATGAGACGAGACCGGGTCGCCGACGCGGCCGAGGGGCATCCCGTGCTGCGCGTGCGGGAGCGTGCCGGTGAGCGGGATCTGGAGGCGTGCGTCGGTGTGCTCGTCCAGGTCCACAAGGCCGACGGATACCCCGTCAACTGGCCTGCCCTGCCTGCCGACTGGCTCACCGGATCCGCCGCGCTCGGCGCCTGGGTGGCGGAGCTGGACGGGCGGATCGTCGGGCACGTGGCGCTGGCCCGGAGCGGGGCGGAAGACGTGGCGCCCCGCCTGTGGAGTGAGCGCGCGGGCGTGGACGTCGAGGGGGCGGCCGTGATCAGCCGCCTGTTCGTAGCGCCGGACGCGCGGGGTCACGGCATCGGCGCGCTGCTGATGGGGCGGGCCGTGCGGGAGTCGCGGGCGCGCGGCCTGCACCCGGTCCTGGACATGGTCTCCTCCGCTGTCTCCTCCGATGGCTCTCCCGACACCCCCTCCGACGCCTCGGCCGCCGCGCTCTACGAACGTATGGGCTGGCGGCTCCTGGCCGTCGTCGAGCAGGAGTGGGGTCCTGGGCAGCGGGTGGCCCTGCGCTGTTACGCGGGGCCCTCGGCGAGCGGGACGTCGCCCGGTGACGCGACGGCGGAAGGCGCCCCGCCCGCTTCCGCCGCTCCCCGCAGCGCCTCCAACAACCCCCGCAGCGCCGGTTGAAGCGGTGAGCCGGACCGTACCGCCGCGTGGATCGCGCGTAACGGTTCCGGGCGTCGGGTAGACGTCAATGCCCCCAGCCAGGGGCGAGGCTGACGCCCGTCACAGCTCCGCCCCCGCCCTGGCGCCCCGCTCCCGCAGCCACGAGGCGACCTCCTCGGCGCCCGACGCGACCGCGATGTCCAGCGGCGTCATCTCGTCGTACCCGACCCGGTCGAGCGCGGCGCCCCGCTCCAGCAGATACCGCGCGGTGGCCAACTGCCCGCCGTGACAGGCGCTCCAGAAGGCGGCGTCGAGGTCGTCGGTGCCCGGCGGGCCCGCCGCCACGCGGGCCCGGACGCGATCGAGCAGCCCGAGCGCCGCCTCGTCCCGCAACGTCGTCCGCGCCCCGTGCTCCAGCAGCCGCCGCGCCGCCCGCCACTGGCCGAAGCCGCGCGCGTCGGCCAGCGGTGTGCCGTACGCGATGACCGCTCCGTCCGCCTCGATGTCCGCACCGGCGGCGACGAGGGCGTCCAGCGCCGCCACGTCGTCACTGCTCGCCGCCCAGTGCAGGGGCGTCTCCGCGTGGGCGCCGACGAAGCGGGCGTCGGGGTCGGCGCCCGCCGCGACCAGGACGCGGATGACCTCGGGGCCCGAGGGGAAGTGCCCCGGCCAGTCCGTGGCGATGTGCAGCAGGCTGCGCGTCCCCGCGGCCTCGCCGTCCTGTCCGATCCCCGAGGAGGCGAGCCCTGGATGAGCGTCGAGCAGGTCCTGGAGCGCCTGGACGTCGCCGGTCCTGATCGCCCCGGTCACCGCCACGGCCAGCGGGTCCCGCGCGTCGAGAACTGCCATGCCCCACCTCCCTGAGCGACTGCCGCCGATTCTGTCAGCGCCCACTGACAACGGCCGGGCCCGGACTGCGGAGGGTCTGCCTCCGGAATGTCGCGGTGCCGAGGACCACGGCGACGCCCACGGCGATCAGATGCTCACGGCCGGCGAGATCGGGCTCGGCGAACGAACCGGCCACCGTGGGGACCACGGCGGCGACGAAGAGCACCGGCGCCCGCAGGGTGACCGCCGCGTAGGCGAAGAGCCCGACGATGGCGGCGGAGGTCCCGGTGTCCACGGCGTGCGCGGCGCTGCCGGGGAGCCCGAGGCGGTCGGGACCGAGCGCGATCATCACGCGCGCCCCGAAGGTCCCGGCGAGTGTGACGGCGTACGCCACCACGAGGGTGCGCACGCGGCCGAAGAGGAGTTCGGCCAGCGCGAAGGCCAGGACGAGCCGCGGCAGCCCGCCCCACACGGGCAGATCCACCGCGGGCACGAACACCGATACGGGCGTACGCAGCAGAGTCAGCCAGACCGGCTGGTCGGCCCGCACCTCGCTGACCACCCGCAGCACGTCGGCCCCGAGGGCCGTCTGCTGGAACGCGTGCAGGCCGGTCACCGCGACGGCGGCGAAGAGGGCGAGGGAGACCCCCAGGGGCCCACGCGCGCGGAGCGTGCGCCACGGTACGGAGACGACGCCCCGCCACTCATGGAGCAGCCTCTCCCGGCCCCACTCGGCGACGAGGCGGGATACCCGCGCAACCCGCGTTACCCGCGTTGTCAATGCCTCTCTCCTCCTCGGCCGCCCGGACGGGCGACTGCGGAGGATACCCCGGCTGTCAGCAGACGCAGATGCAGATGCAGATGCAGGTGCAGGTGCAGCCGCTAGCCCTGGAGCACGTCACCGAAGTACGACGTACCCGCCGGGCCGCCGAGCCCCGGGCCGCTGACCGACTTCGAGCCGGTCGCGGTGACACCGGAGGACGTGGACCTGAAGAGCCAGACGGCACCGGCGCCGTCGTTCTCGCCGTACGCCCCGGCGATAAGCTCGGCGCGGCCGTTGCCGTCGCCGTCCGTCAGCCGGACCTCGCCGCCGAAGAAGTCCGAGGTCTCCGCGGTTCCGGGGACGCCCGAGGTGTCCTGCGAGAACGCCTTCGCGCCCGCGCCGGTGAGGCCGCTCGCCGAGCCGCGCAGCACGATCGCGGAACCGGCCTTCCTCGCGGAACCCAGGCTCTCGGAGGCCGCGCCGACCGCGATGTCCGCGTAGCCGTCGCCGTTGGTGTCCCCCGACGACAGGCTCCACCCGAAGGCGTCGCCCTTCTCCGCGGCGCCGGGGACGCCCGCCGTGTCCTGGGTGACGCGCACGGGGGTACGGGTGCTCAGGCCGGTCGCGCCGCCGTACGTCACGGTGACCGCGCCGCCGGGGCCGCCGTTGGGCTCGTCCGCCGACTTCTCCATGAAGTTGCCGGTGACGATGTCGCCGTAGCCGTCCTTGTCCACGTCGGCGATGGTCGCGTCGTAGCCGCCCGCGACCTTGCCCGCGGGCTTCGGGGTCGTACCGCCCCTGTAGAGCACGCTGCGGGTGCGGTAGCCGCCGCCGCTGCGCTCTTCCTGGCCCATGATCAGCAGGTCGGTGGCCGCGTCGCCGTCGACGTCGCCCGCGATGATCTTGTCGGTGTTGATGCCGGTCGCCTCGGAGGTGTCGACTCCGGTGAGCGCCGCGGCCTTGCCGGCCCGGGAGATGGGCCCCTTGAAGATGTTCAGTCCGGGCGAGGCGTTGTTGGCGGCCGCGAGGTCGGCCTTGCCGTCCCCGTCGAAGTCACCCGCGGCCACGGACCAGCCCAGCTCGTAGCGGGTCGCGGGCAGGGGGGAGGCGATGTCCGTGCCCGTGGTGAGGCCACCGGCGCCACCCCAGACCACGGTGAGAGCGCCGAACTCGTCGCCGCTCCCGATGCGCTCACCGTGCACGCCGACGATCAGGTCCGTGTAACCGTCGTCGTCCAGGTCCCCGGTGGTGACCCGGTCACCGAAGTAGTCCCCGGTCTCGGGGGTGCCGGGGACGCCGGTGGTGGCCTGGCTGATCAGGGTCCGCTCGGAGGTGTCGAGCCCGCTCGCGGTGCCGTAGACGACGGCGACGTAACCGGCGCCGCTCTTGCCCGAGACCTTGCCCAGGGGGGCGGAGATCGCGAGATCGCCGTAACCGTCACCGTTGAAGTCGGCACGCGCGCGGTCGGCTCCCGCCCCGGGCTCCGCTCCGGCCGGCGCCGACGCGGCGGCGAGCAACGACCCGGTCAGGGCGACGGTGGCCACACCGGCCAGGGCCATACGGAACTTCTTGGGCATGCGATTCTCCTGCGGCGGCATACGGAGAGCCCACATTCCGGGCCCCCGTGTCGAAAGGGACACCGCGCGCCATCACCACCCCGCCCTCACTCCGGAGGAGTCGGGCCCCTGACGTGCCGCGTCGGCGCAGAGGAGACCTTCGGTGGGGCGGCAGGGTTGTACGGGAAAGTGCGGGAACTCCGCACCCGCGTGGCTCACTCGCCGTTCTTCTGCAACAAGCAGTCGTAGCTCAGCTGCAAGGTGTCGGCGATCGCCAGGGTGGTGATCCCGCCCGTCACGGCCCGGGTGGCGCCCGGCCACAGCAGGCGGGCGCCGGTGAAGGTGGTCGTCAGCCATACGCTCAGACAGAACGGGCAGGTCACCAGCTCGCCCACGCTCGACCTGAGGCCCCCTCCGCGAGGGCTTTCACTCACCTCGGCGGGGCCCGTCGCCGATTCGTACCGGGTGAACGGCGCCCGCAGCGGACTCGTGACGGACCCCTTGCTGAGCAGCCGGCTCAGCCGGAAGACGGCCGCCGCGGTCAGCACGATGTCCCAGGGTTCGTAACGGTCCGGCAGTTTGGCCTTCCGCCGGGCGAGTACGGCGGCCCAGGCGGCCGTGTACCCGCCGAACGCGACGACGGCACCGAGGTGTCCGCCGAGCCGGCGTTCCTCCCGCGGCGCGTAGGCGCTGCCGACTCGGTGGAACGCCCTCCCGACCCGGTGCATCCGGCTGTCCTTCTCTTCCGCGCCTTGGTTCACAAGCGGCCTCCGCCGGGCGATGTCGATGGCCGGTCCCCGCCTTGCCCACGCCACCGAACCCGAGGAACGCGACGGCTGAGATCCCGACTTGGCATGCAGGTCTCACAAGTAACCATGCGGCGGGTGGCGAAACGGCATGACGTGCCTGGGGCGAGTCGCGCGAAATCGCCGGCCGGCGCGCGCGACGCGGGCGCCGCTGCGGACACGGCCACACGCCCTAGGTGTTGGCGCCGGCCCGGGAGTGACGGCCACCGGGGCGGGGGCCGTGCCAGTCCAGGCAGATGACGGTGGCGTCGTCGGCGAGGCGGCCCTCACAGGCGTCGGCGACCGCCGCCGTCATGATCCGTACGACCTCCCGGGGGTGCTCGTCGGCGGTCTCGCGGATCAGGGCGGGCAGATCGACGTACTGGGCCTGACGTTCCTGCATGCCGTCGGTGAACAGGACGAGCCGGTCACCGGGGCGCAGGTCGAGTCCGTCGACGCGGTGAGGGGCGGGAGCGGGGACGCCGAAGGGCAGGTTGGCGGTCAGGTCCACCTCGTCCACGGCGCCCGCGCGCAGACGCAGGGGGCGGGGGTGCCCGGCGTTGACGAGCTGGGCGCCGCTGCCGTCGAGGGAGATGCGAAGGAGCTGGCCGGTGGCCAGGGTGCGGCGGCCGTGGTCGAGAAGGGCCTGATGGGTCTGGCGGGCCTGTTCGGCCAGGTCGTGCCCGGTGCGGCGGGCGCCGCGGGAGGCGTTGACCAGGAGGGTGGCCATGAGGGCCGCGTCCACGTCGTGCCCCATGGCGTCGGTGATCGACAGGTGCAGGGTGCCGTGGTCCAGGGCGTAGTCGTAGGTGTCACCGGCGATGTGATTGGCGGGCAGGAGCGCCGCGGCGAGGGTGAACTCGGCGGCCTCGCAGGAGGGGGCCGAGGGCAGGAGCTGACGCTGGATCTCGGCGGCCAGACTCACCGGGATCGTGCGCTGACCCCAGAAGTAGAGGTCGGTGAAGCGGCGGTCGGTGACCACGATGTACGCCAGGGCGTGCGCGGTCTCCTCCACCTGCCCCAGGACGTCCTGCGTGACGTGGGGGAGGTACAGCTCCAGGACGCCGATGGTGTCGCCCCGGTTGGTGACCGGCGCGATCACGTGATGCCCGCGCGGACCGGCGGGGGTGTGCCCCACCTTCTGGCTGCGCAGGACCTCGTCGTAGTCGCTGCCGGCCAGCGGAATCTGCTCGGCGCAGCCGTTGTCCGGCGCCTCGCCCTCTTCGCTGACCCGCACCATCTGCCGGCCGACGATGTCGACGAACAGGAACGACACGTACTTCGCACCGAAACGGTCGCGGAGGTTGCGCGCCACCACATCGAGCGAGGCCCCCGGCTGGGCGTCCTCCGCCCTGGCGAGCACCTCGGCCAATCTGATCCGCTCCTGCGCCATGGACGGCCTCCCTCAGTACTACGGCCACGGAACCACAGAACGACGAAGGCCCCCACCGGGGAACCGGTGGGGGCCTTCGTCTGCCCTGACGGGCGAGTGCGGAGGATACGAGATTCGAACTCGTGAGGGGTTGCCCCCAACACGCTTTCCAAGCGTGCGCCCTAGGCCACTAGGCGAATCCTCCGCCGCAAACAATACAAGACGTTGGGGAGTGCTCGCGAACACGATCCCGGCCGGGGGATGAGGAGGCCGGGAGGGTGGGTCCCGGCGTCGCTTTCGGGCCCGGGGATCCGTTAGGGTGGGGCTCAGCCCCTCACGTGGCGCTATCTGACTGAACTCCCCCAGGGCCGGAAGGCAGCAAGGGTAGGTCGGCTCTGGCGGGTGCGTGGGGGGCGCTTTGCGTTGGGGCGGTCCGGGTTGTCAGTGGTCGCCTATAACCTCGTATGCGTGTCGTCTCTCGCGTTGTACCGCCGTTATCGCCCGGAGTCGTTCGCCGAGGTCATCGGGCAGGAGCATGTGACAGACCCGCTGCAGCAGGCGCTGCGGAACAACCGGGTCAATCACGCGTACCTGTTCAGTGGCCCGCGCGGCTGCGGCAAGACGACGAGCGCGCGCATCCTGGCCCGCTGTCTGAACTGTGAGCAAGGTCCCACTCCCACGCCCTGCGGCGAGTGCCAGTCCTGCCGCGACCTGGCGAGGAACGGCCCGGGGTCCATCGACGTCATCGAGATCGACGCCGCGTCGCACGGCGGCGTGGACGACGCCCGTGACCTGCGCGAGAAGGCCTTCTTCGGGCCCGCGTCGAGCCGGTACAAGATCTACATCATCGACGAGGCCCACATGGTCACCTCGGCGGGCTTCAACGCCCTGCTGAAGGTGGTCGAGGAGCCCCCGGAGCACCTCAAGTTCATCTTCGCGACGACCGAGCCCGAGAAGGTCATCGGCACGATCCGCTCGCGTACGCACCACTACCCGTTCCGGCTCGTGCCCCCCGGCACGCTGCGGGACTACCTCGCCGAGGTCTGCGGCCGCGAGGACATGGCCGTCGAGGAAGGCGTGCTGCCGCTCGTCGTGCGCGCCGGTGCCGGGTCCGTGCGTGACTCCATGTCCGTCATGGACCAGCTGCTCGCCAGCGCGGGCGAGGCCGGTGTGACGTACGCCATGGCGACGTCCCTGCTCGGTTATACGGACGGTTCGCTGCTCGACTCCGTGGTCGAGGCCTTCGCCTCGGGGGACGGGGCGGCGGCCTTCGAGGTCGTGGACCGCGTGATCGAGGGGGGCAACGACCCGCGGCGCTTCGTCGCCGACCTCCTGGAGCGGCTGCGCGACCTGGTCATCCTCGCGGCCGTGCCGGACGCCGCCGAGAAGGGGCTCATCGACGCCCCCGCCGACGTCGTGGAGCGCATGCAGGCGCAGGCCGGTGTCTTCGGAGGCGCCGAGCTGAGCCGCGCGGCCGACATCGTGAACGAGGGCCTGACGGAGATGCGGGGCGCCACATCCCCACGGCTCCAGCTCGAACTGATCTGCGCACGCGTGCTGCTCCCCGCCGCGTACGACGACGAGCGTTCGGTCATGGCCCGCCTCGACCGCCTGGAGCGCGGCGGGAACTTCGTACCGGGCGGGCAGGGCCCCGGACCCGCCATGGCGTACGTTCCCGGACCCGAGGCCCACGCGGGCGGTCCCGCGCCGGTGGCTCCGGGGGCCGGTCCCGCCGCCGCGCGCGCGGCTGTACGAGGCTCCGGAGCGCCGCAGGCAGGGCCGGGCCCCGCCCCTGAAGCGGGCGGTCCTGTCGCTCCGGGCGCGGGTTTCGCGCCCGCGCCGCAGGCTGCGCCTCCGGTCGCCCCGCCGTCGGCTCCCGCACCGCCCCCCGCGCCCGCTCCTGCCCCTCCCGTCGCCCCCGCCGCGGCCTCGGCTCCTTCGGAGGAGCGCAGGCCCGGCGGGTGGCCGACGGCTTCGGCCCCGGGCGGCGGCCCCGCGCCCACGCACGCGGCCCCCGCTCCGGAGTCAGGCCCGAGGCCGGGCGGCTGGCCCACCGCGGCGTCCACGGGCGGTGGAGCGCCGGCCTCCGCGCCGGCGTCGGCCCCGGCTCCGCAGGCCCCCGCCCCGGGCCCCGCGCCCCTGGCGCACCAGTCGCCTCCCGCGGGCGGGCCCGACCCGCGCACCCTGTGGCCGAACATCCTCGAGGCGGTGAAGAACCGCCGCCGCTTCACCTGGATCCTGCTCAGCCAGAACGCCCAGGTGGCGGGCTTCGACGGCACGACGCTCCAGATCGGCTTCGTCAACGCGGGGGCGCGGGACAACTTCGCGAGCAGCGGCAGCGAGGACGTGCTGCGGCAGGCGCTGTCCGAGCAGTTCGGCGTGCAGTGGAAGGTCGAGGCGATCGTCGACCCGTCGGGCGGTTCCGCGCCGCCGCCGGCCGCGGGGAACTTCGGCGGGGGCGGTGCTCCTGCGGCTCCGCGCCCCGCGGCCCCGCCGCAGCAGCCGACGCCGCGCCCCGCCGCCCCGGCCCCGCAGGCCCCGCCCCCGCCGGCCCCGGAGCCGACGCCGCCTCCTCGGTCGGCCCCCGCCCCGGAGCATGTGTCCCCCGAGGACGACGTGCCCGAGGACGACGACCCGGACCTCGTCGAATCGGCCCTGTCCGGCCACGACCTGATCGTTCGCGAGCTGGGCGCGACGGTAGTGGACGAGTATCCGAACGAATAGATCCGGGCGGGGCGGATAGCTTCCCGCCCGCCCTTCCTCCACTCCGCAGCGCGGGGTAAACGGGCGGGTGGGAGATATCCGCCGCGAAGGGGCGGCGCAGTCCGGCCGGACACAACCCGCACCCGACAACACGGCGCCCCAGCCCCGCCCCGAACGACAGCCAGGGCTCACCTGGAGGAACGTACAAAAGGGTCCGGAGCCAGCCCTAGGTGGGCCGCACAAACCCGCCCCGCCCCGCCAGCTAGGCTGACCCCGTGAAGGTCCTCGTCATCGGCAGTGGTGCCCGCGAACACGCCCTGTGCCGCTCTCTGTCCCTCGATCCCGACGTCTCCGAGCTGCACTGCGCCCCCGGCAACGCCGGCACCGCGGAAGTGGCCGAGACGCACCAGGTCGACGCCCTCGACGGCGCCGCCGTGGCGTCACTCGCCCAGCGGCTCGGCGCGGGGCTCGTCGTCGTGGGGCCGGAGGCCCCGCTCGTCGCGGGCGTCGCCGACGCCGTGCGCGCCGCGGGCATTCCCTGCTTCGGCCCGTCCAAGGAGGCCGCCCAGCTGGAGGGCTCCAAGGCGTTCGCGAAGGACGTGATGGCGGGCGCGAGCGTGCCGACCGCTCGGTCGTACGTCTGTATGACCGCGGAGGAGATCGACGAGGCCCTCGACGCCTTCGGAGCGCCCTACGTCGTCAAGGACGACGGGCTCGCCGCCGGCAAGGGCGTCGTGGTCACGGACGACATCGAGGCGGCCCGCGCCCACGCCCTGGCCTGCGACCGCGTGGTCATCGAGGAGTTCCTGGACGGCCCCGAGGTCTCCCTCTTCGCGATCACCGACGGCGAGACCGTCGTCCCGCTCCAGCCCGCCCAGGACTTCAAGCGCGCGCTCGACGGGGACGGGGGCCCGAACACCGGCGGTATGGGCGCGTACTCGCCCCTCCCGTGGGCCGACCCGAAGCTGGTCGACGATGTCATGCGGAGCGTGCTCCAGCCGACGGTCGACGAGCTGCGCCGCCGCGGCACGCCGTTCGCCGGGCTGCTGTACGCGGGCCTCGCGATCACCGGTCGCGGCGTACGCGTCATCGAGTTCAACGCCCGCTTCGGCGACCCCGAGACCCAGGTGGTCCTGGCCCGCCTCAAGACCCCGCTCGCCGGGCTCCTGATGGCCGCGGCGACCGGCAACCTCGCCGACCTGCCCCCGCTGCGCTGGAGCGACGACGCCGCGGTGACCGTGGTCGTCGCCTCGCACAACTACCCCGGCACCCCTCGCACGGGCGACCCCATCGAGGGACTCGACGAGGTGGCGGCACAGGATGCCCCCCACGCGTACGTTCTGCACGCCGGGACCAAGCGGGACGGCGACGCCGTCGTCAGCGCGGGCGGCCGCGTGCTGTCCGTGACGGCGACCGGCGACGGCCTCACCCAGGCCCGCGAACGCGCGTACGCCGCCCTGTCGCGCATCCGCCTCGACGGCTCCCAGCACCGTACGGACATCGCGGCGAAGGCGGCCGCGGAGGCGTAACCCGCGGAGACCCGCGCCACCCCCGCGGCCCCCGCACCCCCGCCGAACAGCCTCAAGGCCCCGGATCCGACACTGGATCCGGGGCCTTTTGGCACCCACCTCTAGCCAAAGCCATTCCATCGAGTGACCGCTGGCCCATCCGGCTGACGACGACCGGTACCCCAACTAGGGTGCGGCGCAAGCGTTCAGAGCACCCAGAGCCAAACAGACCACCGGCATTGCGATGTCAGTGGCGGGTGCCACAGTGGGGGAGTGAGCAAGAGCAACGCCGTTGATGTGACCACCGGCCCCGGCCGGTGGCCGAGCAGTAGGCAAGCAGCCGAGCAGTAGGCAAGCAGAGGGGTGCCATCGGTCGTGTCAGGTACGGGTGTGGAGGTCGGCGCGCAGGCCGCGCGCTCCCGGGCCATCGCCGTGCTGCGTCTGCGCAGCCGGGCGCTGGCCGTCGCCCTGCTGCCCGCGGCCGCCGCCGTCGTGCTGCTCGCGGGCGGGGCCACGGGCCATGTCGTCGGCCCGAGTTGGGACGTCGCGCGCTGGATCGTGACGGCGCTCGCCGTGCTGGTGCTGCTCGTCGCGGCGGGCGTCGCGCTGGTCGTCGCCCGGGCCAGACCGGCCCTGAGCCCGACGGTCGCGATCGCCGAGGAGTCGGCCCCCGATCTGTACCGCCTGGTCCGTGATCTCGCCGACCGGCTGGACGTCCCCGCGCCCTCGGCGATAGCGCTCACCCCCGACTGCGACAGCTGGCTGGAGGACCGCACCCACCCGGCGCACGGGCCCGCGAAGGAGCGGGACACCGCCGGGGCTGCGAAAGGCGCCTCCGACACCGTGCGCGGCGCCCGCGTCCCGCACGGTGTGCCCTCCACCGCTCCCGTGCTGGTGATCGGCTCCCCGTTCCTGTGGTGGATGCGGGTCGGCGAGCTGCGCGCGGTCCTCGCGCCCGTCGTCGCGGGCACGGGCCCCTCCGCGCACCCCGACATAGCAGCCGCCCGGCGCTTCGTGCGCGGGCTCGACGCCGCCGTCGCGGTCGCCTCGGCCCCGGGCCGCGGCCCCGTGATCCGTACGGTGCTCGGCGGCATCGGCTGGATCGCCCGGCTGCTGCTGCGCAACTGCCGGGTGCACGCCGCCGAGATGGAGCGCGGCGTCGCCGCGGCCGCCGCGGAGCGCGCGCAGACCGTGGACTACGGAGTGCGGATCGTCGCCCAGGAGCAGGTCGGCCTCGCGTACGCGGGCTGGGACCGGCTGCTCACCCGGGTCGCGCTGCCCGCCTGGCGCATGGGCCGCTGGCCCTCCCGGCTCGACGCGGGCGTGGTCTCCGCGCTCACGGAGCTGTCCCGCAGGGACCGCCTGGCGGAGGGCTTCGCCTCGCGTCTGGGCGAGCGCCCCGCCTGCGACCTCCTGGAGGAGCCGGGCTCGGTGGATGAGGCGGCCTCGCTGCTCGCGGCCCGCCTCTTCCACGGCGGCCCCGCGGAGACGGGGCCGGACTGGGCGCCGGTGGCCTGGCAGGAGTATCCGGACGAGGTCGTCGACCGCAAGTGGCGCATGGACGCCGCCCGTCTGCACCGCGTCCTGGACTCCCTGGGCGTCGGCCACCACCCCGCCGACCCGACGGCCCCGGACCCCGAGGGCCCGACCCTCGCCCGCGTCCTGGACCACTTGAGCGGCTCGGCCAGCACAGCTGGGGGGTATGGGGTGGTTGCTGCGTCCGAGGCGGCTGCGTATGAGGAGTTCGCCGTCCCGGGCACGCGTGAGGCGTATGGGGCAGAGGCCCACGACGAGAGCCCCAGCGGCATCCTCGCCGCCGGCCTCAGCGCCGAGCTGGCCAGGGAAGAGGCCGCGGCACCTGCCCGCCCCGCACCCGCGGGACAGGGCCCGGACGAGGCGCTCTGGGACGACGGCGCGCTGCCGCTGTTCCCGCTCCAGCCGCCGCGCACGGGCCGGGAGTTGCTGGCCGACCACGTCACGGCGATGGTGTGCTGCGCGGCGGTGGACACCGCGGGCGCGGCGCCCGGCCTCGACTGGCTCGACGGGCCCGCGCTGCTGGTCGACGGGGAGCGCGCGGCGGATCTCGCGCCGCGGGTCCTGCGTCTCGTCGAGCACGGCGATCCGTCCCCCTTGCGGGACTGGCTCACCCGCCTCGGCGTCCGCCAGGAGAAGCCGGTCCGCCTGGTCTGACCAGGAACAAGGGATCTGACCAGGAACAAGGACGACGGCCCACAGGCCGGCCCGCAGGCTCCGGTCCCCGCGGGCCCCGCGTACCACTCACCCCGCCGCGGGGAACCCGCGCATCGCCCTCGCCCAGCGGCCCACCGCCCCTCCCCCCGTTCCCCGTCAATCGCGACGAACGGTGACGGAGCGCGTGCGTAATGTGATGTGCTGGGAGTGGTCGCCGGGCCGTGCGTATCAACCGGGACCGCAGGCTCGGGGGAGCGAGGGAGGGGAAGACATGGGGCAGGAGCAGATCCGCCGCTGGGAATCGGGCGCGCTGGCGCACGCCGTGTCGGACCCCTTCGGCCAGGGCCCGCTCCCCTGGCTGCGAGGATCCGAGCACTACTTCGACGACACGGGCAAGGTCGTGCCCTGGTACGTCGACCACGCCCCCGCCCCGGGGGCGAACATCCCGGCGCCCCGCACCGGCGCCCCCCTGACCGCCGACGACGTGCGCTGCCAGATCAAGGGCTTCACGTCCACCGGCGCCGCCGCCCCGGGCGAGGCGATCGACTTCCACGTCACCGTCGACCCGCCCCAGCAGTTCAGCGTCGACATCTACCGCATCGGGCACTACGGGGGTGACGGCGCCAGCAAGATCACGACGAGCCCGCGCCTGTCCGGCATCGTCCAGCCGGCCCCGCTCACCGCGGACCGCACGGTCTCCTGCCACCACTGGTGGCTCTCCTGGCGCCTCCAGATCCCCACCTACTGGAGCATCGGGGCGTACGTCGCGGTGCTCACCACCGCCGACGGGTACCGCTCGCACGTGCCCTTCACGGTCCGCGACAGCCACCCCGCGGACCTCCTGCTCCTCCTGCCGGACGTGACCTGGCAGGCGTACAACCTCTACCCGGAGGACGGCCGCACGGGCGCCAGCCTCTACCACGCCTGGGACGAGCAGGGCCGTCTCCTCGGCGAGAGCGAGGCCGCCGTCACGGTCTCCTTCGACCGGCCGTACGCGGGCGCGGGCCTGCCCCTGCACGTGGGCCACGCCTACGACTTCATCCGCTGGGCCGAGCGGTACGGCTACGACCTGGCGTACGCCGACGCCCGGGACCTGCACGCCGGCAGCATCGACCCCACCCGCTACCGAGGCCTGGTCTTCCCCGGCCACGACGAGTACTGGTCCCCGGCCATGCGCCGCACCACGGAGCTGGCCCGCGACGGCGGCACCTCCCTGGTCTTCCTCTCGGCCAACACCATGTACTGGCAGGTGGAGTTGGGCCCCTCCCCGTCCGGCGTCGAGGACCGCCTGCTGACCTGCCGCAAGCGCCACGGCCCCGGCAGGCCCGCCCTCTGGCGCGAGCGGGACGGCGGCAAGGCGGCCGAACAGCAACTGCTCGGCATCCAGTACGCGGGCCGCGTCCCCGAGCCGCACCCCCTCGTCGTGCGCAACGCCGACCACTGGCTGTGGGAGGCGACGGGAGCGCACGAGGGCGACGAGATCGAGGGCCTGGTCGCGGGCGAGGCCGACCGCTACTACCCGCGGACCGCGCTCCCCGAGCACCAGGGCCGCATCCTGCTCGCCCACTCGCCGTACGCGGACGCGGAGGGCGTCACACGCCACCAGGAGACGTCGTTGTACCGCGCGCCCTCGGGCGCCCTGGTCTTCGCGTCCGGCACCTTCGCCTGGTCCCCGGCGCTCGACCGGCCCGGCCACGTCGACACCCGCGTCCAGCGCGCCACGGCGAACCTCCTGGACCGCATCTGCAAGCGGGACTGACCCCCGCGGGCCCCGTGATCGCGCCACTCCGCCGAACCCCTGGCCAAGACCGCGCTCCCGATACGGGAGAATCGGCATCACTTGGCCAGAACCACTGGAGGGAACCGTGTCCGGATTCGTAGAAAAGCCCGAGCCGCTTCAGGTTCCGGGGCTGGTGCACCTCCACACCGGCAAGGTGCGCGAGCTGTACCAGAACGAGGCGGGCGAGCTGGTCATGGTCGCCAGCGACCGCCTCTCCGCCTATGACTGGGTGCTGCCCTCGGAGATCCCCGACAAGGGCCGCGTCCTCACCCAGCTGTCCCTGTGGTGGTTCGACCAGCTCGCGGACATCGTCCCGAACCACGTCATCTCCACGGACGTGCCCGAGGGTGCCCCCGCCGACTGGGCGGGCCGCACGCTCGTCTGCAAGTCCCTGGAGATGGTCCCGGTCGAGTGCGTCGCCCGCGGCTACCTCACGGGCTCGGGCCTCCTGGAGTACAACGACTCGCGTACGGTCTGCGGCCTCGCGCTGCCCGAGGGCCTGACCGACGGCTCGGAGCTGCCCGCGCCGATCTTCACGCCCGCCGCGAAGGCCGCGGTCGGCGAGCACGACGAGAACGTGAGCTACGAGGAAGTGGCCCGCCAGGTCGGCGCAGAGACCGCCGCCCAGCTGCGCCAGACCACGCTCGCCGTCTACGGCAGGGCGCGGGACATCGCCCGTGAGCGCGGCCTGATCCTCGCGGACACGAAGTTCGAGTTCGGCTTCGACGGCGAGGAGCTGCTCATCGGTGACGAGGTCCTGACGCCGGACTCCTCCCGCTTCTGGCCCGCGGACCAGTGGGAGCCGGGGCACGCCCAGCCCTCGTACGACAAGCAGTTCGTGCGGAACTGGCTGACGTCTCCGGCCTCGGGCTGGGACCGCAAGAGCGAGCAGCCGCCCCCGGCGCTCCCGCAGGACGTGGTGGACGCCACACGTGCCAAGTACATCGAGGCGTACGAGCGTCTGACGGGCACCGCCTGGTAGGCCGGGCCGGGAACGCGGAAAGGCCCCGCTCCGAGGAGCGGGGCCTTATCTCTGAGCGGACGACCAGGTTCGAACTGGCGACCTCAACCTTGGCAAGGTTGCGCTCTACCAACTGAGCTACGTCCGCGCTGCGCCGTAGCGCGAGGACAACTATACCCAACCTCGCTCGCGTGCGAGACGCACTGCCGCATGACGGTTCTCCGCCCCGGTCTTCGTGACCGCCGAGGAGAGGTAGTTGCGGACGGTCCCGGGGGAGAGGGCGGCGCGCTCGGCGATCTCCGTGACGGGCGCCCCGTCGGCGGCGAGTTCGAGCACCTCGGCCTCGCGGGCGGTCAGCGGCGAGTCCCCGGCGGAGATCGCGTCGGCGGCCAACTCCGGGTCCACGTAACGGTTTCCGGCGTGCACGCTGCGGATGATCTCGGCGAGCCGCTGCGCGCTGACCGTCTTCGGGACGAAGCCCCGCACGCCTACCGCGAGGGCCCGCTTGAGATGTCCCGGTCTGCCATGACTCGTCACGATCATGGTCCGGCAGTGCGGGAGTTCGTCCCGGAGGGATGTGGCCACACTCACACCGTCGGCGCCCGGCATCTGGAGATCGAGCACCGCGACATCGGGGCGGTGGGCCCGTGCCATGGCGAGCGCCTCGGGCCCGGTCGCGGCCTCGGCGACGACGACGAGGTCGTCCTCCAGGGCGAGGAGCGCGGCGAGCGCGCCGCGAATGAGGTGCTCGTCATCGGCGAGCAGCACGCGCAGGGTCACAGCAGAGCTTCTTTCCGGAGCGGGGGCTGGGGCTGAGGCAGGAGAGGCGGAGGGCCCTGGCCGACGACCTCTTGGGTCAAGCCCTCGGAGGCCTCCGGGATTGCGCTCTCGGCTGCCTCCTCCTGCGAACAGCCGTTGGTAGCCCCCTGGGCTGAGCCCTCGGCGGCCTTCTGGGCCGGGCTTTCGGAGGCCTCCGGCAGGGGGCTCTCGGCGGCCCCCCGAGGACGCCCTGAGCGCTCGGGGGGCTGCTGGGTACGGCTTTCGGCGGTCCCCTCGGCCAGCTCCCGCGGATGGTCCTCGGCGGCCTCCTGGGTACGGCTCCCGGCGGCCTCCTGAGCCGGGGCCTTGGTGGCTCCCCGCGGACGGTCCTCGGCGGCTGCCTGGGCTGAGCCCTTGGCGGCCTCCTGGGTACGGCTCCCGGCGGCCCCCCGAGCCGAGCCCTCGGCGGCTCCCCGCGGACAACCCTCGGCGGCTCCCCGCGGACAACCCTCGCCGGCTCCCCGCGGACAACCCTCGCCGGCCCCCTGGGCTGAGCCCTCGGCGGTCTCCGGAGTTGGGCTCTCGGCAGCCTCCGGCAGGCGGCTCTCGGCAGGCTCCGGCAGGCGGCTCCCGGCAGGCTCCGGCAGGCGGCTCCCGGCGGCCCCCCGAGCCGAGCCCTCGGGGGCCCGCAGGCGGCCCCCGGCGGCCCCCCGAGGCTGCCGTTCGTCGTCGGCGCCCGACACCGGCACCTCCGCGGTGAGCCGGAACCGCCCCTGCGTGCACGTGAAGTCCAGCGAGCCGCCCACCTCCGCCAGCCGCTCCCGGAGCCCGGCGAGGCCGGATCCGCCGCCCGGCGCCGAGGGCTCGCGGCCCGTGCCCGGAGGCGGTACGTCCGGTGCCCCGTCGTTCTCGACGGTCAACGTCGTACGCCCTTCAGCGACCGTCAGGGAGATGTCGCACCGCGTCGCGTCCCCGTGCCGCAGTACGTTCGTGGCTGCCTCCCTTACGACCCACCCCAGGGCCGACTGCACGGGCACGGGCAACCCCGCCGTCGAGCCGGTCACCCGGCAGCCGATCCCGGCCGCTTCCAACACGCCCTGTGCGCCGAGGAGTTCGACCCCGAGGTCGGCCTCGCGGTAGCCCCGCACCACTTCCCGCACCTCACGCTGCGACTCCTGCGCGATCCGCTGCACCTCGACCATCTGGTCGACGGCCTCGGGCCGCCCGCGCCGGGCGAGCTGCACCGCCAGTTCGCTCTTGAGCGCGATGACGGCGAGGTTGCGGCCCATGACGTCGTGCAGGTCACGCCCGAACCGCAGCCGCTCCTCGGCGACCGCGAGCCGCGCCTCGACCTCGCGGGCCCGGTCGGCCTCCCACATCACGGAGAGCGTCCAGGCCCCGCAGCGCGCGGAGAGCAGCGTCAGCAGCCCGGCGAAGGCGATGAGGGCGGCGAACCCGGCGAGCCGCTCGTCACGCACCCCGATGGCGGCGAAGGCGGCCACGGCCGCCACGTCGATCAGCGCCACCCGGACGAGGAAGCCGCGGACCGACACCGCGAAGGCGAGCGCCTGGCAGAACGGCACCGCCAGATACAGCGTGGTGAAGCCGATCATCCCGTCGGCGACGCCGTCCACCGCCTCCAGGCCGAGCACGAGCCCCAGCGCGAGCGCCAGCAGGCAACCGGAGACGGCGAGGTCGCGGCGCGGCGCCGCGGCCCGCTTCAGGTAGTGGTCGACCGAGCGCCGCAGGCTGCGGTTGACGTGCACGCCTTGCAGGGCGCCGACCGCGATCAGCGTCCAGCCGAGGACTTGCGGGACGGGCTCGGAGTCCAGGCTCAGGCCGAGGGGCAGCGAACCCCAGCTGAGGAAGAAGAGCCAGGGCATGGCGTGCCACATGGCCATGCTCTGGAACTCGACCTTCTCGATCTTGCTCCGGCCCTGCCAGCCACGCTGCAAGGCCCGTATCCCGCCGACCACGCGGATCCCCTTCCTCAGTGCCGGGGTTCCCAGCGGAACCATCGCCGTACAGCAAACACGGACACCAGGGTCCAGGCCACCGCCGTGGCGACGGCACCGAGGGCCTCGCCGGCCGAGAGCCCGCCGGTCCAGCCGCCGCGTACGAGTTCGATCACCGGGGAGAGCGGAAGGAGTTCGCAGACCGAGGCGAGCGTGTCGGGCATCATTTCGAGCGGCACGGCGAGCCCCGAGCCCAGCATCGACGCGAAGATCAGCGGCATGCTCATGACCTGCGCGGTCTCGGCGGTCCTGCTGAAGCTCGCCGTGACGGCGGCGAGCGCGCCGAACATCACGATGCCGAGCAGTATCCCGAGGACGGGGAACAGCGCGTTGTCGGGCGCCCCCGCGTCGAGCAGCGCGAGGCACCCGGCCACGAGCGCCAGGATCTGCGCGAGGCCGATGGCGACGGCGGGCAGTGAGGCGCCCACCAGGATCTCGTGGTCCCGCAGCTCTCCGGTGCGCAGCCGCTTCAGTACGAGTTCCTCGCGCCGGGCGACGAAGACGCCGATCAGGGAGCCGTAGACGGCGAAGACCAGGGAGAAGCCGATGGCGGACGGCAGGACCATGGTGCCGACGGAGAGCCCGACCTCCTTCAGCTCGCCCTCGCTCATCGCCGACATGACGCTGAACGGCAGCGCCACCGGTACGAACAGGGCCGCGAACAGCGTCCCCTTGTTCCGTCCGAGCAGGGTCAGTTCGGCGCGCGCCAGCGCCCGCATCCGCCCCGCGGGGGTCGTCAAGGTCACCGTGCTCATGCCGCCATCTCCTTCTCGGCGAAAGGCACCGCAGAGCCCCCGCGCTCTCCGCGCTCGCCGGTCTCGCCGCGCTCCCCGCCCTCGGCGGTCCGCGCGATCCGCAGGAACGCCTCCTCCAGCGAGGCCGCCCGCACATCGAGCGACCCCAGTTCGACCCGCGCGTCCCTGGCCCACAACAGCAGGCCGGTGGCGGTCCGTTGCAGCTCGTTCGTCCGCAGGGTCACGCGGCGCCCCTCGCTCTCGTGCCCGCTGACGCCCAGCTCGGCGAGCGGCGGCAGGTCACCGACGAAGTACCCCTCGGGCAGTTCGAAGGAGACGTGGGAAGGCTGCGCGGCGACGACGTCGGCGACGCGCCCCTCGGCGGCGATCCGCCCCTCGTGCAGGATCGCGAGCCGGTCGGCGAGCACTTCGGCCTCTTCCAGGTAGTGCGTGGTGAGCAGCACGGTCGTGCCGTTGTCGCGCAGCTCCCTGACCAACTCCCAGGTCTCGCGGCGCCCTTCGGCGTCGAGCCCGGTGGTGGGTTCGTCGAGGAAGAGCACTTCGGGGCGCCCGATGAGCGCCATGGCCAGATCGAGCCGCCGCTTCTCGCCGCCGGACAGCTGCTTCACGCGTACGCCGGACCGCTTGGCGAGCCCCACGATCTCCAGGGCCTCCGCGACGGGCCGGGCCCCGCTGGTGCATCCGGCCCACATCCGTACGGTCTCGGCGACCGTCAACTCCGTGGGGAAGCCGCCCTCCTGGAGCATCACGCCGATGCGCGGCCGCACCGCGGACCGCTCGGTGTACGGGTCGTGTCCGAGCACCCGGACCCGCCCGCCGACCGGTGCGGCGAGGCCCTCCAGGAGTTCGACGGTGGACGTCTTGCCGGCGCCGTTGGTGCCGAGCAGCGCGAACAGCTCCCCGCGGCCCACGCCGAAGGAGATCCCTCGTACCGCCTCGAAACCGCCCCCGTACACGCGCCGAAGATCGGTCACGTCGATCACTTGGTCAGTCATGGAAGAAGCTTCGCCTGGTCAGGGGCGCGGCAGCAGTGCGGCCTGTCACCGACCCGCATGACAAATGTCAGAAGCGCGCCGCACCACGAAGCCATAGGCACACGAAGAAGGCCCCGGTCGATTCGACCGGGGCCTTCTTGAAACTGGAGCGAACGACGAGGTTCGAACTCGCGACCTCAACCTTGGCAAGGTTGCGCTCTACCAACTGAGCTACGTTCGCATTGCATCCGAACAGCTTTCACTGATCGGCGCGAGCACCAGCTTACCGCAACCAGAAGACTGGTCGGTAGGCGATGCGGAGCGGGTGACAGGAATTGCACACTGCGCCTTCCCCCTGGAAGGGGGATGTTCTACTACTGAACTACACCCGCACGACTCCGTGAGGTCCGGCCTTTCGGCCTTGCCCCTCGGCGTGCTCCAGACTCTAGCTGACCAGCGGGGGTGCAGCGCAAGTCGGTGGCCGCGAGGGGCTCGGACCGGGGTGGGGCGCGGGGTCAGTTGGCGGCCTCGAAGGCCTCGTAGACCCGCTTGGGGATGCGGCCGCGCGGCGGCACGTCCATCTGGTGCGAGCGGGCCCAGGCCCGGACGGCCGACGGGTCGGGGGAGACGGCCGTGTGCCGGTACACCTTCCCGGACTTCGAGTGCTTGCGGGCCGCCTCCAGGTAGGGGGCGAGCGCAGTGCGCAGTTTCTTGGCATTGGTTTGGTTGAGGTCGATCTCGTACGACTTGCCGTCAAGACCGAACGCGACCGTTTCCGCCGCTTCCCCGCCGTCCATGTCGTCAAAGAGTGCGACTACGACACGCTGCGCCACGAATATCGGTCCCTTCGTGCGGCTCCACCACGCTGACGTGCGGTGATGCCGACTGTCCGGCTGTTTTGGGGAAAGTATCGACTATTGCCATTTCCTTTGTACAGTGCTTGGCAATGCATTGTGAAGCCCGGCCGAATATCTCCGCGTGTCCGCCCTCAATGCGGGGCCGTGATCTTTTCCTGGATTCCTCCTGAAGATGTCCCGTTCGAAACCTCCCGGATCGTCGGAACGTGACCGCCATCACGTAGGTTTCTACGAATCTACGCGAGTAGAAATTTTGTGCCGGTAGTCTGAAGGCACCTGCTCAGCACCGTGCAAGCAGCACACGCCAGCACCACACACCGGGAGTGCCAGTGGCACGCGTCGTAGTCGACGTCATGCTCAAGCCGGAGATCCTCGACCCCCAGGGCCAGGCGGTGCAGCGTGCACTGCCGCGCCTCGGTTTCCAGGGCATCTCCGACGTACGTCAGGGAAAGCGATTCGAACTCGAGGTGGACGGGCCGGTCGACGACGCGGCCCTCGCCCGTATCCACGAGATGGCGGAAACCTTCCTCGCCAACACCGTGATCGAGGACTTCGTCGTAAAGGTGGAGGACGAGAAGGCGGAGGAAGAGAAGTGACCGCTCGAATTGGCGTCGTCACTTTCCCCGGAACCCTCGACGACCGCGACACCCAGCGCGCCGTCCGCGTGGCGGGCGCCGAGGCCGTGCCGCTCTGGCACAAGGACAAGGACCTCAAGCAGGTCGACGCCGTGGTGCTGCCCGGCGGTTTCTCCTACGGCGACTACCTGCGGGCCGGCGCCATCTCCCGTTTCTCCCCGGTGATGGAGTCCGTCATCGATCAGGCGAAGGCCGGGATGCCGGTCCTCGGCATCTGCAACGGCTTCCAGGTCCTCACCGAGACGCACCTCCTGCCCGGCGCGATGCTGCGCAACAACCACCTGCACTTCATCTGCCGCGAGCAGAAGCTGCGCGTGGAGACCGACCGGACCGCCTGGACCGCCGACTACACGCCCGGCCAGGAGATCTCGATCCCGCTCAAGAACATCGACGGGCAGTACACCGCCGACGAGCGGACCCTGGACATGCTGGAGGCGGAGGGCCGCGTCGCCTTCCGGTACCTGGACACGAACCCGAACGGTTCGCTCCGTGACATCGCCGGCATCACCAACGAGGCGGGCAACGTGGTCGGCCTCATGCCGCACCCCGAGCACGCGGTCGAGCCGCTCGTCGGGACCGGCCGCACCGACGGCCTCGGATTCTTCACCTCGATCCTGAAGAAGCTGGTCAACGCATGACTCTGGACACCGTCAAGCACGCAGCAGAGACCCCCGACGTCAAGCTGCCCTGGGCCGAACTGGGCCTGAAGGAAGACGAGTACGAGCGCGTCCGCGAGATCCTCGGCCGCCGCCCGACCGGCGCCGAGCTGGCCATGTACTCCGTGATGTGGTCCGAGCACTGCTCGTACAAGAGCAGCAAGGTCCACCTGCGGCAGTTCGGCGAGAAGGTCCCGGAGAACGACGCCATGCTCGTCGGCATCGGTGAGAACGCGGGCGTCGTCGACGTCGGCCAGGGCTACGCCGTCACCTTCAAGGTCGAGTCGCACAACCACCCCTCGTACGTCGAGCCCTACCAGGGCGCGGCGACCGGCGTCGGCGGCATCGTGCGCGACATCATCGCGATGGGCGCCCGCCCGGTCGCGGTCGTGGACCCGCTGCGGATGGGCGACGCGCACCACCCCGACACCAAGCGCGTGCTGCCCGGCGTCGTCGCGGGCATCGGCGGCTACGGCAACTGCCTGGGCCTGCCCAACATCGGCGGCGAGCTGGTCTTCGACGCCTGTTACCAGGGCAACCCGCTGGTCAACGCCGGTGCCATCGGCGTCATGCGGCACGAGGACATCCACCTCGCGAAGGCGAGCGGTCCCGGCAACAAGGTCATCCTGTACGGCGCCCGCACCGGCGGCGACGGCATCGGCGGCGCCTCGATCCTGGCGAGCGAGACCTTCGACGACAGCAAGCCCTCCAAGCGCCCCGCCGTCCAGGTCGGCGACCCCTTCCAGGAGAAGCTCCTCATCGAGTGCACCCTGGAGGCCTTCGCTGAGAAGCTCGTGGTCGGCATCCAGGACCTGGGCGCGGCCGGCCTGTCCTGCGCGACGTCCGAGCTGGCGTCCAACGGCTCCGGCGGCATGCGGGTCGAGCTGGACGACGTACCGCTGCGCGACTCCACGCTCACTCCCGAGGAGATCCTCATGAGTGAGTCGCAGGAGCGGATGTGCGCGGTCGTCGAGCCGGGCAAGGTCGAGCGCTTCCTGGAGATCTGCGAGAAGTGGGACGTCATCGCCACCGTCGTCGGTGAGGTGACCGACGGCGACCGGCTGGAGATCTTCTGGCACGGCGAGAAGATCGTCGACGTCGACCCGCGCACGGTCGCCCACGACGGCCCGGTCTACGAGCGCCCCTACGCCCGCCCGAAGTGGCAGGACGCCCTCCAGGCCGACGACGCGAACAAGCTGGCCCGCCCGGCGAACGCGGACGAGCTGCGCGCGCAGGTCCTCAAGCTGGTCGCCGCCCCGAACCAGGCCGCGAAGTCCTGGGTCACCGACCAGTACGACCGGTTCGTGCAGGGCAACACCGTGCTCGCCCAGCCCGAGGACTCCGGGATGATCCGGATCAACGAGGAGACGGGCCTCGGCGTCGCCATCGCCACCGACGGCAACGGCCGGTTCGCGAAGCTCGACCCGTACACGGGGGCCCAGCTCGCGCTCGCCGAGTCGTACCGCAACGTCGCCGCGTCCGGCGCCAAGCCGCTCGCGATCTCCGACTGCCTGAACTTCGGTTCGCCCGAGGACCCGGACGTCATGTGGCAGTTCGCCGAGGCCGTCCGCGGCCTCGCGGACGGCTGCCTGGAGCTGGGCACCCCGGTCACCGGCGGCAACGTCTCGCTCTACAACCAGACGGGCGAGGCGGCGATCCACCCCACGCCGGTCGTCGCCGTCCTCGGCGTGATCGACGACGTCGCGCGCCGCACGCCGATCGCCTTCAAGGAAGAGGGCCAGCTCCTCTACCTGCTCGGCGAGACGCGCGAGGAGTTCGGCGGCTCGGCCTGGTCGCAGGTGATCCACGACCACCTCGGCGGGCTGCCGCCGAAGGTCGACCTGGCGCGCGAGAAGCTGCTCGGCGACATCCTCATCTCGGCCTCGCGCGACGGCATGATCGACGCCGCGCACGACCTCTCCGACGGCGGTCTCGTGCAGGCCGTCGCCGAGTCCTGCCTGCGGGGCGGCAAGGGTGCGCGGCTGGTCGTCCCGGACGGCCTGGACGCGTTCACCTTCCTGTTCTCCGAGTCGGCCGGGCGCGCGGTCGTGTCCGTGCCGCGCAGCGAGGAGCTGCGCTTCACCGACATGTGCGGGGCGCGCGGTCTGCCCGTGCGGCGCATCGGTGTCGTCGACGGTGACGCGATCGAGCTCCAGGGCGAGTTCACGCTGCCGCTGAGCGAGCTGCGCGAGGCGCACGAGGGGACGATTCCGGGCCTCTTCGCCTGACGGCCGTCTCGGAGAAGCCCTCGCCCGGACCTCACCGTCCGGGCGGGGGCTTCGGCGTTTTCGGGTCCGACGCCGGTGGATCAACGCCCTTGATCAAAATTACGTAATTACGTAACCTCTCACCCATGGATCTGGAAGAGCGCGTCGTCGCGCTGGAACGGCGCGTGGCGGAGCTGGAGAGCGCGGGCCCGCCCGCGCCCCCCGTGGAAGAGGGCGACTTCTGGGCCCTCGACGCGCTGAAGGCGCAGCACCCGGTGACGCGGGACGCGGACGGAGCCGTCCTGTTCACCGGAGCCGTGCGGGTGCCGACCGGGCACCGGTACGAGTGGCAGTACGGCCGGCTCACGGAGTCGCTGTTCGAGGACGACTGGTCCGAGGCGGCCGATTCGTTCGCCGCGCTCGGCAGCCCCGTGCGGCTCCGGCTGCTGCGGGAGATCCTCACGGGCACGCACACCGCCGCCGAGCTGGCCGCGCTCGACGACATCGGCACGACCGGCCAGATCTACCACCACCTGCGCCAACTGACCGGCGCGGGCTGGTTGCACAGCACGGGACGCGGCCGCTACGAGGTTCCGGCGGGCCGGGTGGTCCCGCTGCTCGTGATGCTCTCCGCCGCGCGTCCCTGACCGACCGCACCGACCGCAGCAGGGGGAACGACATGTCCATAGGTATGCGTAAGTTCACCGGGGTGCTTGAGCGCCTGCTGGTGCTGTACGTCTTCGTCCAGGTCGTCGCCGGGTTCTTCGTCGAGCTGCCGTACCCGTACTGGGTGGGCTGGATCCCGATCGTCGGCGTCTTCGCGATCGGTATCCCCCGGCGCCGGGCCGTCAGCCGGGAGATCGTGGCGAGCCCCCCGGCCCCCGTCGAGGTCGACCCGCCGGTCACCGGCCGCTGGTCGGCGCTGAACAGCCCCGCCGACAAGGTGCCGAGCCACGGCACGCACGGCCTCGGGCAGACCTACGCCATCGACATCGTGGCCGTACCGGAGGAGGGGCCCGCGCGCCCGGCCTTCGCCTGGCTGTGGCCGATCGCGCGCGGCAACCGCGCCTTCCCCGCCTTCGGGGCGCCGCTGCTCGCCGTCGGCGACGCCACCGTCGTGCACGCCGAGGACGGCCAGCGGGACCACCTCAGCCGCAACTCCCTCGCCGCGCTGCTGTACTTCTTCGTGATCGAGGGCATCGGCAGGACGCTCGGCGGGAACCGCCGCGTCGTCGGCAACCACGTGGTGCTGGATCTCGGCGAGGGCACGTACGCCGTGTACGCGCACGTCAAGCAGGGGTCGCTGGCCGTCAGGGCGGGCGACGAGGTGGTGGCGGGCCAGCGGCTCGGCAGCTGCGGGAACTCCGGCAACTCCACCGAGCCGCATCTGCACTTCCAGCTGATGGACGGGCCCGACCTGAACGTGGCGCGCGGTGTGCCGTTCAGCTGGCGCGGGGTCGGGGTGCCCGGCAACCGCGAGACGTTCACGGTGCGGGAAGAGGTCACCCCGGTACCGTGACCGGCATGACTGAGCGGCTGGATGACTGAGGTGCTGCATGACTGAGGAGCTGGGGCTGCGCGCGCGCAAGAAGCAGCAGACCGCCGCGCGGATCTGGCGGGTCGCCGTGGACCTCTGCTCCGAGCGGGGCTTCGACCACGTCTCCGTGGCGGAGATCGCCGAGGCGGCCGACGTGTCGAAGATGACCGTCTTCAACTACTTCGGCACCAAGGAAGGCGTGATCGTCGGGCCGATGGAGGAGCACGCCGGGGACCCGGCCCGCGCGGTGCGCGAGCGACAGCCGGGAGAGTCCGCGGTGGCCGCCATGCGCCGCCAGTTCCTGGAGCAGATCACCGGGCGGGACCCGTCGATCGGCCTCAGCGGTGACCCGCGCACCCTCAAGGTGCGCCAGCTCATCAACGAGACACCGACCCTCGCGCACCGCATGGTGATCTTCCATATGCGCAGCGTCCAGCTCCTCACGGACGCTCTCGCCGAGGAGACGGGCGACCCGCTCCTCGCGCGGGTCGCCGCCACCCAGCTGATAGGCGCCCGGAACGCGCTCATCATGGAGAACCATCAGCGCACCCTCGACGGCGACGCGCCCGGCGACATCGCGAAGGACTGCGCCGAGTCCGCGGAGCGCGCCTTCGGTCTGGTGGAAAAGGGACTTCAGGGCTACCCCGGAAACACTTAGGCTCGGCCCATGCCACCGGCCAAGAAGCGCACGCGTTCGTACGACCCCGCCAAGATCCGCACCGCCGTGCTCGCCCAGTTCGGCAACGTACGAGCCGCCGTGCGCACCCTCACGCCCGAGCAGCTCGCCCGCCCGACCCGCCTCGGAGACTGGACCGTCCACGAACTGGCCGCCCACATCGCGATGGTGCTCGGCACCGTCCACCGCTACCTGGGCCTTCCGGAGCCCGCGAAGCACGAAGTGCCGCTCATGGACTGGCCGTTCGTGACCGTCACCGCCGCGGCCCAGGTCGACGAGGACACCCGCGCCATCGCGGAGAGCGCGGGCACGGAACTCGACGAGCTGTTCACGCGCACCCTCGCCGACATCGAGGCGTCGCTGGCCGCCGCCTCCGACGGGCGCCTGGTGCCGTCCCGCTTCGGCGCCATGACCCTCGGCGACTTCCTGGTCACCCGTACCGTCGAACTGACCGTCCACACCGACGACTTGAACGACGCCGTGCCGGGACTCGACGTCCCGTACGACCGTCAGGCCCTGGCCGCCTGCGCCCGCCTGCTCGCCGACGCGCTCGCGCTGAAGGCGCCGGGAGCATCGACGGAGGTGCGGATTCCGCCGTACGCGGTGGTGCAGTGCGTCGAGGGCCCCCGGCACACCCGCGGCACCCCGCCCAACGTCGTCGAGACCGACCCGCTGACCTGGATCCGCCTCGCCACGGGCCGCACGGACTGGGCTAGCGCCCTGGACGCGGCGAAGGTGAGCGCGAGCGGGGAACGGGCCGACCTCTCGGGCCTGTTGCCGATCATGGGCTAGCCCGGCATGGTCAGCCCGGCAAGGGACAGCCCGACGGGGGCGCAGATGGAACCGGCTCCCCCACTTGCCCGTCACATCGTCATGCACACGCAGCGTCTGACCCTGACCCTGACCGCGCTGGCCTCCGCCGGGCTGCTGCTCACCGCATGCGGCACCGAGTCCGGAGCCGGCTCCCAAAGCAGCTCCGGAAGCGGCTCCGAAGGCCGTTCCGTGGAGAGCGAGCTGCCCCTCACCGGTGTCCGCTGGAACGTCGACAGCGTCACCGTGGGCGGCAAGAAGTACGACGCCCCGGACGACGCCCACCTCAAGATCGGCAAGGACGGGCGGGCCGGCGGCAGTTTCGGCTGCAACTACGCCGGTGTCGCCGTGAGGATCAAGGGCGACACCCTCGACTTCGGCAAGGCCACGATGACGAAGAGGGCCTGCCCCGAGGGCCTGATGAAGTTCGAGGAGAACCTCACGCGCGCCCTCGCCGGGGAGAAGCTCACCGCGAAGGCCGACGGCGACCGGCTGACCCTCACCACCGCCGAGGGGGACCGCGTGGACCTCACCTCGGGCCCCGAGAGGACCGGCACCCCGCTCACCGGCACCAAATGGACGGTGAACACCGTCGGCGACGGCAAGACCGCCGCCCCCCTGCCCAAGGACGTGTCCGGCAAGGTCCACCTGACCTTCGGCAAGGACGGCAAGGCCCGCGGCGACCTCGGCTGCAACGACGTCACCGCCAAGGCGGAGGCCAAGGAGGGCCGCATCACCTTCGGCGCCCCGACCACGACCCGGAAGATGTGCCCGGGCGACACGATGACCACCGAACGCAAGCTGCTGAGGCTCTTCGACGGCACGGCCCGCTACGAGGTCGAGCGGGACACCCTGAAGCTCACCGCCGCCGACGGCACGGTGATCGACGCGCGCGCCGCCGTGCGGTAGAGAGTCGTCACCGTCCGTACAAGGGTCGTATCCCCAATTCGGACCAGTGGTCGATCTCGCCTACACTCGATGATGTGCCACGTGGTGACGGTCGACTCAATCACGATCTGCTTCCCGGCGAGAAGGGCCCCCAGGACGCTTGCGGCGTCTTCGGTGTCTGGGCTCCGGGCGAAGAGGTCGCAAAGCTCACGTACTTCGGGCTCTACGCCCTCCAGCATCGGGGCCAGGAATCCGCGGGAATCGCGGTCAGCAACGGCTCCCAGATCCTCGTCTTCAAGGACATGGGCCTCGTGTCCCAGGTCTTCGACGAAACCTCTCTCAGCTCGCTCCAGGGTCACATCGCGGTCGGTCACGCCCGCTACTCGACCACCGGCGCCTCCGTCTGGGAGAACGCCCAGCCGACGTTCCGTGCCACCGCGCACGGCTCCATCGCGCTCGGGCACAACGGCAACCTCGTCAACACGGCCCAGCTCGCCGAGATGGTCGCCGACCTGCCCAAGCAGGAGGGCCGCACCACACGCGTGGCGGCCACCAACGACACCGACCTCCTCACGGCGCTGCTCGCCGCACAGGTGGACGACGACGGCAAGCCGCTGACCATCGAGGAAGCCGCCGCCAAGATCCTCCCGCAGGTCCAGGGCGCCTTCTCCCTCGTCTTCATGAACGAGCACACGCTGTACGCCGCCCGCGACCCGCAGGGCATCCGCCCGCTGGTCCTCGGCCGCCTGGAGCGCGGCTGGGTCATCGCATCGGAGTCCGCGGCGCTCGACATCTGCGGCGCCTCCTACGTCCGCGAGATCGAGCCGGGCGAGTTCGTCGCCATTGACGAGAACGGCCTGCGAACGTCCCGCTTCGCGGAAGCGAAGCCCAAGGGCTGCGTCTTCGAGTACGTGTACCTGGCGCGCCCCGACACGGACATCGCCGGGCGGAACGTCTACCTCTCGCGCGTCGAGATGGGCCGCAAGCTCGCCAAGGAAGCTCCGGTCGAGGCCGATCTCGTCATAGCGACCCCCGAATCCGGCACCCCCGCCGCGATCGGTTACGCGGAGGCCTCCGGCATCCCCTTCGGCGCGGGCCTGGTCAAGAACGCCTACGTGGGCCGGACCTTCATCCAGCCCTCGCAGACGATCCGCCAGCTCGGCATCCGCCTCAAGCTGAACCCCCTCAAGGAAGTCATCAAGGGCAAGAAGCTGGTGGTCGTCGACGACTCGATCGTCCGCGGCAACACCCAGCGCGCCCTGGTCAAGATGCTCCGCGAGGCCGGCGCCGCCGAGGTCCACATCCGGATCTCCTCCCCGCCCGTGAAGTGGCCGTGCTTCTTCGGCATCGACTTCGCGACCCGTGCCGAGCTGATCGCCAACGGCATGACCATCGAGGAGATCGGCACGTCGCTCGGCGCCGACTCCCTCTCGTACATCTCCATCGACGGCATGATCGAGGCCACGACCATCGACAAGCCGAACCTCTGCCGCGCCTGCTTCGACGGCGAGTACCCGATGGACCTGCCCGACCCCGAACTGCTCGGCAAGCAGCTTCTGGAGACGGAACTGGCCGCGGGCCCGGCGGGCACCGCCGCCGCCGACGCGATCCGTCGCCCGTAAGACCCCACGCAGTACGACACGAAAGTTCTCACCGTCATGTCTGAGACCACTGGTGCCAGCTACGCAAGCGCGGGCGTCGACATCGAGGCGGGCGACCGCGCCGTCGAGCTGATGAAGGAGTGGGTCAAGAAGACCCAGCGCCCGGAGGTCGCGGGCCTCGGCGGCCTCGGCGGCTTCGCCGGGCTCTTCGACGCCTCCGCCCTCAAGCGCTTCGAGCGCCCCCTGCTCGCCTCCGCCACCGACGGCGTCGGTACGAAGGTCGACATCGCCCGGCAGATGGGCGTGTACGACACCATCGGCCACGACCTCGTCGCGATGGTCATGGACGACATCGTCGTCTGCGGCGCCGAGCCGCTGTTCATGACCGACTACATCTGCGTGGGCAAGGTCCACCCGGAGCGCGTCGCCGCCATCGTGAAGGGCATCGCCGAGGGCTGCGTCCTCGCCGGCTGCTCCCTCGTCGGGGGCGAGACCGCGGAGCACCCGGGCCTGCTCGGCCCGGACGACTTCGACGTCGCGGGCGCCGGCACGGGCGCCGTCGAGGCCGACCGCCTGCTCGGCCCCGACCGCATCCGTAAGGGGGACGCGGTCATCGCCATGGCGGCCTCCGGTCTTCACTCGAACGGGTACTCGCTCGTGCGGCACGTGGTCTTCGACCGCGCGGGCTGGGCGCTCGACCGCCAGGTCGAGGAGTTCGGCCGCACGCTCGGCGAGGAGCTTCTGGAGCCCACCAAGATCTACTCCCTGGACTGCCTGGCGCTCACCCGCACCACGGACGTCCACGCCTTCAGCCACATCACCGGCGGCGGCCTCGCGGCGAACCTCGCCCGGGTCATCCCGGACGGTCTGCATGCGATCGTCGACCGCGAGACGTGGACCCCGGACGCGGTGTTCGACGTGGTCGGCAAGGTCGGTCAGGTCGAGCGGCTCGAACTGGAGAAGACGCTGAACATGGGCGTCGGCATGATCGCGATCGTCCCCGAGGAGTCGGCGGACGCGGCGCTCACCACCCTCGCCGACCGTGGTGTCGAAGCCTGGGTCGCCGGTGAGATCACCGACCGCGGCGAACACGCGACGGGCGCGGCCCTGATCGGTGACTACGCGAAGTAGTCCCGGGGGCGCTCCTGGTCCGGGGGCGCCCCTCGAAAGCCCCGAGGCAGCACAAAACCCGGTCCGGTGTGGTGACCACCCCGGACCGGGTGAAGTGCAGTCGCTACAACGAGGTCAAGCGCCGCGGCGCTGCGACGACGGACCGGACTCTTCGGAAGAGTCGTCCTCGTCGTCGTTATACAGATCCGCGTACTGGGCGTACGGGTCGTCTTCCTCGTCGTCGTCCTCGAACGGCTCGCCATTTGGCGGCTGTTGCGAAGTCGAAGCGCCCAGCTCATTGGCCAGACGCGACAGGTCAGTCCCGCCGCTGCTGTACTTCAGCTGGCGGGCGACCTTCGTCTGCTTGGCCTTTGCCCGGCCGCGCCCCATGGCTCGACCCCCTCGGATACGGGGCTCGACGGCCCCAGAGTCTTGACACGCGTTCATGATCTAGGACGGACTCTCCTCGGAGAGACCGGTCCGTAGGGCTTCCACGGTACCTGTTCCTGCGGCCATACGGTACGTCGCCCGCAGGACGCGCCTCGGCGCAGAACCCGCGAGGAGCCCCGTCCTCGCTGGTCAACTGCGATTTTAACCTCTTCTTGCCGGGCGACCCGCCGACGGGGGTGAGTCTTGTCTCCCGAATACGCCGGCGGGCCCCCGCGAGCGTGCGGTCAGCGCGCGTCGGCCATCCGCTGCTCGGCGATCCTGTCGGCCGCGGCGGCCGGCGGAATGCCGTCCTTCTTTGCGCGAGCGAATATGGCGAGCGTGGTGTCGAAGATCTTCGTGGCCTTCGCCTTGCACCGGTCGAAGTCGAAGCCGTGCAGCTCGTCGGCGACCTGGATGACACCGCCCGCGTTCACCACGTAGTCCGGCGCGTAGAGGATCGACCGGTCGGCCAGGTCCTTCTCCACGCCCGGGTGCGCGAGCTGGTTGTTGGCGGCCCCGCACACCACCTTCGCGGTCAGCACCCGGACGGAGTCGTCGTTCAGGGCGCCGCCCAGCGCGCAGGGGGCGTAGATGTCGAGCCCCTCGGAGCGGATCAGCGCGTCGGTGTCCGCCACCGCCGTCACCGACGGGTGCTTGTGGACGATCCGGTTCACGGACGCCTCGCGTACGTCGGTGACCACGACCTCGGCACCGTCCGCCAGGAGGTGCTCGACCAGGTGGTGCCCGACCTTGCCGACGCCCGCGACGCCGACCTTGCGGCCGCGCAGCGTCGGGTCGCCCCACAGGTGCTGGGCCGAGGCGCGCATGCCCTGGAAGACACCGAAGGCGGTGAGCACGGACGAGTCGCCCGCGCCGCCGTTCTCGGGGGAGCGCCCGGTGGTCCAGCGGCACTCGCGCGCGACGACGTCCATGTCCGCCACATACGTACCGACGTCGCACGCCGTCACGTACCGGCCGCCGAGCGAGGCGACGAAGCGGCCGTAGGCGAGGAGCAGGGCCTCGCTCTTGATCCGGTCGGGGTCGCCGATGATCACCGCTTTGCCGCCGCCGTGCTCCAGGCCGGCCATGGCGTTCTTGTACGACATCCCGCGCGCGAGGTTCAGCGCGTCGGCGACGGCCTCCTCCTCGCTCGCGTACGGATAGAAGCGGGTGCCGCCGAGGGCCGGGCCCAGGGCGGTGGAGTGGAGGGCGATGACGGCCTTGAGGCCACTGGCGCGGTCCTGGCAGAGCACTACTTGCTCATGGCCGCCCTGGTCCGAGTGGAACAGGGTGCGCAGGACGCCGTTGTCTGCTTCGGTCACTGTGGTGACTCCCGGTCGAGTAGCGGCGGTGGACGGGCTTTCCGTACGGGTGGCGGGGCCCGTGGGGCATGACACTAGAGCCTGTCCACCGTGCGGTTCGGCCATGGCACGATCAGCAGTGTTTTCCGGACCGTCCGCGGGGGAGAGAGCAGCCGTGCCCAAGGTGTCATCGGTGACGGTCCCGTACGCGTCGTACTTGCGCGTCTATGAGCCGCTGGCCGCCTTCCCCGAGCCGGAACGCGACCACTGGGCGCGCTACGCCCGCCGCCCGGAGCGCCCCTCGTACCAGGACGAACTGCGTCGCTCGCTGGCGGACTTGGTGCCCACGCCGCCGGTGCCGGTGCCGGTGCACGAGAGCAGCGACGCCTTCGTCCTGGAGACCGACGGCGTGCTGTGCGTCTGCCCGTGGCGGACCCGGCTGCGCGGCTGGCAGGCCATGGGCGAGCTGAGCGGGCAGCTGCCCGCGCCCGTCCTCGACGCGGTGCTCCCCCCGGTGCTGCGCCGCCAGACGACCGCGGACTACGAGCAGTGGCTGGCCCGCAACCCCGACGCGCGCCCCTGGATCCGTACGTCGACGTGGCAGGTGCCGCTGCACTGGTTCGTCCTCGTCTCGGACGAGGAGCGCAGTTACGACAGGGGTGACAGGGGTGACAGGGCAGCGCCGGGCGCCCCGCCGGTCCTTCGCTACCGCACTCCGATGGTCGAGGCGCGGCGCCGGGTCGCGCGCGGCCTCAAGACGCTGCGGGACGCGCTGGACGAGGCGCCGCTCATCGAGGGGCTCGTGGACGTCGGCCGGTGGCTGGAGGAGTTCCATCCGCGTTCCCTGGTCGAACTGGACTACGGCGGTCTCGTGCACGCCGTCTCCGCCGACGAGCTGGACGAGGACCACTCGGCGGCGGATGTCGCCGAGGGGATCGAGGCGCTGCGCGCGGGCGACGGCGAGGGGGCCGGCGAGGCGTATGCGAGGCTCGTGGAGCGATGGCGGGCGGTCCGGCACCTTCAGTTCGCGAACTGAAGGTCGGCGGTCATCCGGTGACGGGACGTAGGTCCCGATCCGGGCCTTTGTCTCAAGCGTGACGGACCGCACTTTACTGCGCCCTTGCGCCCATCGCCCCCCCTCGTGCCAAAATAGGACAAGGAGCCCGGGGAGGGCTCCTTCCGCCCATGTACGGGCGGAATGCTCAGCATTGCACTCTATGGGGGGTCTGTTGACTCCTGATCGCTCTGTGACTGATCGTCACGGTGGCGTGACTGTCCGCTATGGCATGGTCCATCGGCTTCCGTCGGTGATGAACACCTGGGAGGGCAATTCCATCGGTTTGGCCGACGTGGCTGGACGGATGGTGTAGTTGTAGTGCCGAGGACAAGCCGTTCGTCCTATAACCGACTCGACTCGCGTCCGCCATTTCGGGCAACGCGGGTCAAGGTGCAGAATTTAGAGGAATGAACCGAGAAGGTTCGGTTCTCCCGAGGAGGCCGCTCATGACCGCTCGCACCCCTGATGCCGAGCCGCTGCTGACCCCGGCTGAGGTCGCCACGATGTTCCGCGTCGACCCGAAGACGGTGACGCGCTGGGCCAAGGCTGGCAAGCTCACGTCGATTCGCACGCTCGGCGGACACCGCCGGTACCGCGAGGCTGAGGTCCGCGCACTGCTCGCGGGTATCCCGCAGCAGCGCAGCGAGGCCTGAACTACCGCTTAACCAGCAGTAACCCGCACAACTCGGGCGAAGAGCACCACTGCTGCCGGGTCCCCCAACCTGGCCGTACGTCCGACATATAGCTACACACGACGCGGTTCCCGCCCCAACGGGATCCACGCCTGAGCCGCATGGGTGAGTCGTTCGATCGCGCTGGACTCCGCCGGGTCCAGCGCGATCTTTTTTTGTGCGCCGGGGGTGTGGGGGCGGGCAGGGTCGTGAGCGGCCCTGTTGCCCCCTGTCGCACCCCGGGGAGCCCTGAGGGGCTCTCGGAGGGGTCCGAGCCGTGTGTCGCGGGGTGTGCCCCAGTGGCGGTGCAATTGCACATATTAAATTGACCCCATGTAGGGGAGGTGTAAGTTCGGGTGTTCCTAAAACTTGTTCGGTGACACCCGTCACATGCCGTGCGGCTTGTTGTGTGCGATACCCCTGCGCTAGAGGGGTGTTGGGCCCGCCGGTCCCAGCCTCCCACCGAGGGGGCGGGCCGTGCGGCGGCTTTGGTCATGCGTTGGCGGGACTTTCGTCCTCGCCCCGCTCGCCCTGCTCGCCGTCGGGTTCGTCCCGTACGGCGCTCTCCTGGACGAAGCCGGCCTCAATCGCCTCGCACTCGCCCGGACGGTGCGGAGAGGGCTCCAGGGCGAGCCTCAGCAGCCGGTGACAGATGGGGCAGTGCCGTGTCAGATGCCGATAGCTGGTGGCCGCCGCGAGGTGCGCGCGCAACAGGGCACGCGTCTCGTGCCGCGCGGACGCGGAAGAAGCAGACATGCGTCACCTCCCGGGGGAGCCTGCCGCCGACTCCCTCTCCTGTTGTCTGGGGTACCGGCGGAATGTGACGCAGTCAAGACGCGAACGCGAGAACGGGCTGGATCCGGTGGGGCCGGGGGGTCACCCCCTCGGGAGGCGGTCTTGACGCCACCGGGGGCCGGCGGGGGTGTTGGCCTGCTCCGGGGGAAGGGTGAGGGCGCGTGGAGGGGCCTGGCGTCCGCTGGGAGTGCTGCGGGGGCGTCTGGCGGCGGCCCTGACGGGATTTGCTGTGCCGGATCGCGGCGCGGCGCGCGGCGCGGCTTCCGGCTTGGGCGGGGTGGCCGACGGGAGGTACGGGAAAGGCCCGCGGCCGGAGTTGGCTGCGGGCCTTTGTGGTGCGGCGGGGGGGGCATGCGAAAGGCCCGCGGCCAGAACTGGCTGCGGGCCTTTCTTTACTGCGGTCCTGACGGGATTTGAACCCGCGGCCTCCACCTTGACAGGGTGGCGAGCACTCCAAACTGCTCCACAGGACCTTGCTTCGCGGCACTTGCTTGCGCGTTGTGCTGCGAGACAGGACTCTACAGCAGCGCAGGCCCGGCGGTCGAACTCACCCTGCGTGCGCGGGCGCTCACGGCGCCGCCGCGTCGATCGCCTTCACGATCCGCTTGTCCGAGACGGGATACGCCGTGCCCAGCGCGTGCGCGAAATAGCTGACGCGGAGTTCCTCGATCATCCAGCGGATGTCCAGGACCTCCTGGGGGACGGGCCGGCCCCGCGGCAGCTGCTCCAGGAGCCACAGGTACTCGTCCCGCATCTCGCGGACCTTCTCCATGCGCGCGGTGTCCCGCTGCACGTTCGTAGGCATCTGCTGGAGCCGCCGGTCCGCCGCCACCATGTACCGCATGAGGTCGGGAAGGCGGCGCAGGCCCGTCTCCGTCACGAAGCCCGGCTTGATGAGGGCGTTCAGCTGCTCCCGTACGTCCGAGAGGTTGGCGAGCAGCGCCGGGCTCTTCGCGGACTTCAGGCGCCGCTCGCAGGCCTGCCAGGCGGCGAGGACCTGCTGGACCTGGCCGACGGCCCGCACGGTCGTGTCGACGATCTCCGCCCGCACCTTGTCGAAGAGCTTGCGGTACGACTCCTCGTCCCAGGCGGGCCCGCCGAAGTCCGCGATCAGCTTGTCCGCCGCCGCCATCGCGCAGTCGTCGAACAGCGCCTGTATGGAGCCGTGCGGATTCGCGGACAGGGCGAGCTTCTGCTGGTTCGTCAGCTTGTCCGAGGCGAACTTGCCGGGGTTGACCGGGATGTTGCGCAGGACGAGCCTGCGCGTGCCGCGCCACATCGCCTGCCGCTGTTCCGCCTCGGTGTCGAAGAGGCGCACGGAGACGGTGTCGCCGTCGTCCACGAGGGCCGGGTACGCCTTCACGGGCTGCCCCGCGCGGCGCGTCTCGAACACGTGGCTGAGCGTGCCGATGCTCCAGTCCGTCAGCCCCGTGCGCTCCACGGCCGAGCCGCCCGTCCGCTCGGCGGTCGCGGCGGCGGCCTGCGAGAGCGCCTTGCGGGCCTTCGGCTTCAGCCGCAGCTTGAGCGCTTCGAGGTCCTTGTCCTCGGCGAGCTTCCTGCGCCGCTCGTCGGTGATCCGGAACGTGATCTTCAAGTGGTCGGGTACGCGCGTCAGATCGAAGTCGTCGGGCGCGACCGGCACGCTGACCATCCGCTGGAGTTCGCGCGCCAGCGTGACGTGCAGCGGCTCCTGGAGGGGAACCGCCCGCTCCAGGAACGCCTTCGCGAAGTTCGGCGCGGGGACGTAGTTGCGCCGGATCGGCTTCGGCAGGGAGCGGATCAGCTCGATGACCACCTCCTCGCGCAGGCCCGGGATCTGCCAGTCGAAGCCCTCGTCCGTGACCTGGTTCAGCACCTGGAGCGGGATGTGGACCGTGACGCCGTCCGCGTCCGCGCCGGGCTCGAACTGGTACGTCACCTTGAACTTGAGCGGCCCCTGACGCCACGAGTCGGGGTAGTCGTCCTTGGAGACGTCACCCGCCTTCTCGTTGATCAGCATCGACCGCTCGAAGTCGAGCAGTTCGGGCTCTTCCCGCTGCTTCTTCTTCCACCAGGAGTCGAAGTGCGCCCCCGAGACGACATCGGCGGGCACCCGCTGGTCGTAGAAGTCGAAGAGCGTCTCGTCGTCGACGAGGATGTCGCGGCGCCGGGCCCGGTGCTCCAGCTCCTCGACCTCGGTGAGCAGCTTGCGGTTGGCGGCGAAGAACTTGTGGTGCGTGCGCCAGTCGCCCTCGACGAGCGCGTTGCGGATGAACAGGTCGCGGGAGACCTCGGGGTCGATGCGGCCGTAGTTCACCTTGCGGTCGGTGACGATCGGGACGCCGTACAGCGTGACCTTCTCTATCGCCATCACCGCCGCCTGGTCCTTCTCCCAGTGCGGCTCGCTGTACGTGCGCTTCAGGAGGTGCTCGGCCAGCGGCTCGACCCACTCGGGCTCGATCCGCGCGTTGACGCGGGCCCACAGGCGCGAGGTCTCCACCAGCTCGGCCGACATGATGAAGCGCGGCGGCTTCTTGAAGAGCGCCGAGCCGGGGAAGACCGCGAACTTGGCGTTACGGGCGCCGATGTACTCGCCCCGCCCGCCACCGCGCTGCTTGGGGTCCTTCTCCTTGCTCTCCTTGGACTCCTTCACGTCCTTCATCCCGATGTGGGAGAGGAGACCGGACAGGAGGGAGATGTGGACGCGGTCGTCCGGCGCGTCGTCCTCGTTCAGGTGGATGCCCAGCTGCTTGGCGACCGTACGCAGCTGCGTATAGATGTCCTGCCACTCACGGATGCGCAGGAAGTTCAGGTACTCCGCCTTGCACATGCGGCGGAAGGACGACGAGCCGCGCTCCTTCTGCTGCTCACGGACGTACCGCCACAGGTTCAGGTACGCGAGGAAGTCGCTCGTCTCGTCCTTGAAGCGGGCGTGCTGCTGGTCGGCCTGCGCCTGCTTCTCCGCAGGGCGCTCGCGCGGGTCCTGGATGGAGAGCGCCGCCGCGATCACCATGACCTCGCGCACGCAGCCGTTCCTGTCGGCCTCCAGGACCATGCGGGCAAGACGCGGGTCCACCGGCAGCTGGGCGAGCTTGCGGCCCTGCTGGGTGAGCCGCTTCTTCGGGTCCTTCTGGGTGGGGTCCAGCGCGCCCAGCTCCTGGAGGAGCTGCACGCCGTCGCGGATGTTGCGGTGGTCCGGCGGGTCGATGAAGGGGAACTTCTCGATGTCGCCGAGGCCGGCCGCGGTCATCTGGAGGATGACGGAGGCGAGGTTCGTCCGCAGGATCTCCGCGTCCGTGAACTCCGGGCGGGAGAGGAAGTCGTCCTCGCTGTACAGCCGGATGCAGATGCCGTCCGACGTACGGCCGCAGCGGCCCTTGCGCTGGTTGGCGCTGGCCTGGCTGATCGCCTCGATGGGCAGGCGCTGCACCTTCGTACGGTGGCTGTAGCGGGAGATGCGGGCCGTGCCCGGGTCGATCACGTACTTGATGCCCGGGACGGTCAGGGAGGTCTCGGCGACGTTCGTCGCGAGGACGATCCGTCTGCCCGTGTGCTGCTGGAAGACGCGGTGCTGCTCGGCGTGCGAGAGCCGGGCGTAGAGCGGGAGGACTTCCGTGAACTTGTAGTTCTTCTTGTTCAGCGCGTCCGCCGTGTCGCGGATCTCGCGCTCTCCGGAGAGGAAGACGAGGATGTCGCCCTTGCCCTCGGCCTGGAGCTCCTCGACGGCGTCCGTGATCGCGGTGATCTGGTCCCGGTCGGAGTCGTCCGAGTCCTCTTCGAGGAGGGGCCGGTAGCGCACCTCCACCGGATACGTCCGCCCGCTGACCTCCACGATCGGGGCGTCCCCGAAGTGCCGGGAGAAACGCTCGGGGTCGATGGTCGCCGAGGTGATGACGACCTTGAGGTCGGGGCGCTTCGGCAGCAGCTGGGCGAGGTAGCCCAGCAGGAAGTCGATGTTGAGCGAGCGCTCGTGGGCCTCGTCGATGATGATCGTGTCGTACGCGCGCAGCTCGCGGTCGGTCTGGATCTCGGCCAGCAGGATGCCGTCCGTCATCAGCTTGATGAACGTCCCGTCCGGGTTCACCTGGTCGGTGAAGCGGACCTTCCAGCCGACGGCCTCGCCCAGCGGCGTGTCCATCTCCTCGGCCACGCGCTCGGCGACCGTACGGGCCGCGATGCGGCGCGGCTGCGTATGGCCGATCATGCCGCGCACGCCCCGGCCCAGCTCCAGGCAGATCTTGGGGATCTGCGTGGTCTTGCCCGAACCGGTCTCGCCCGCGACGATCACGACCTGGTGGTCGCGGATCGCCTCGGCGATCTCGTCCTTCTTCTGGCTGACCGGCAGCTGCTCGGGATACGTGATCGCGGGCACGCGGGAGCCGCGCTCGGCCATCCGCGCCTCGGCCTTCTCCACGTCCGCCGCGATCTCGGCGAGAACAGCGGCGCGGGCCTCGGGCTTACGGATGCGGCGCGCACCCTCCAGCCGGCGGCCGATCCGGTGCTCATCGCGCAACGAGAGCTCGGACAGGCGGGGGGCGAGGGTGTCGAGGGCGAGGGCGGGCTGCGTAGACATACGCCGTCCAGGATCTCACCCGCCGCTCGACAGTGGCGAACCGATTTCCCCTCGGCGGTGTCCCGGCACGTACGATTCCGGGCATGTTGTCCCGTGCGCGTACGGCGTGGTGCCCCTTGGTGGCGGTGCTGCTCGTCGTGCTCGGAGGGTTCTGCGGGCCCGCGGTGGCCGACGCCGGGGCGCCGATCTCCGCGGTGGCGCACGCGGCGGAGAGGCACGACGGGCCCGGCTGCGGCAAGGGCGGGCAGGGGGACACCGGGCAGAGCCCCGTGTCGCCGCCGCGCTCCAGCTCCGCGCACGATCTGCTGCCCGCGCTGTACGAGGCCCACGGCGCCTGCGGCTCCTGGAGCGGCGACCAGGCCGTCCTTGACGTGACGCCGGTGCGGGGGCCGCCGCCGCTCGCGCCTCCCTCCCCCGTGGATCTCTCTGTCCTGCGTGTGTAGAGGCGCCCGCGTCCGGGCCCTTCCACCACGTACAGGAACAGAGAGAACCTCCTGATGCCGCAGAGCAACAACAACAAGAAGAAGAACATCGCCATCGGCGCGGGTGTCGCCGCCGCCGCCCTGCTGCTCGGCGCCGCCTCCTACACGGCGACCAAGCCCTCCGACTCCGCGGGCGGGACCGTGAAGGAGGCGGCCGAGGGCGCCGCGCCCTCCGCGGGGCAGCAGGCCGGGGTCTACCCCGAACTGGAGAGGCTCGCGCGGCGTAACGCCGAGGACCCGCTCGCCCAGGGCCGCGCCGACGCGCCCGTCGTGATGGTCGAGTACGCCGACTTCAAGTGCGGCTTCTGCGGGAAGTTCGCCCGTGACACCGAGCCGGGCCTCGTGAAGAAGTACGTCGACGAGGGCACCCTGCGCATCGAGTGGCGCAACTTCCCGATCTTCGGCGCGGACTCCGAGCGGGCCGCGCGCGGCGCGTGGGCCGCCGGGAAGCAGGGGCGCTTCTGGCAGTTCCACGAGGCCGCGTACGCCGACGGGTCCAAGGAGAAGGGCTTCGGCGAGGACAGGCTGAAGGAACTCGCGCAGGAAGCCGGGGTCAAGGATGTCGGCCGCTTCGTGCGCGACGCCGGGAGCGACGCGGCGAAGGCGGCGGTGAAGAAGGACCAGGAGGAGGCGTACGGCCTCGGCGCCACCTCGACGCCGTCCTTCCTGGTCAACGGGCGGCCCATCTCGGGCGCGCAGCCGGACCAGGTCTTCGATCAGGCGATCGAGGCGGCGGCCAAGAGCGCGGCCTCCCAGGGCAAGGGGAGCGGCAAGGGCGGCTCCGCGTCCGGCAAGGGCGGCTCCGAGTGACCGCCGACGTGGGGTACTTCGCCGCGTTCCTGGGCGGGCTGCTCGCTCTCGTCAGCCCGTGCAGTGCGCTGCTCCTGCCCGCCTTTTTCGCCTACTCGATCGACTCCACGTCCCGGCTCGTCGCGCGCACCGGCATCTTCTACGCCGGACTGGCCACGACGCTGGTGCCGCTGGGCGCGGCCGGCTCCTACGCGGGGCGGTTCTTCTTCGGCCACCGCGACCAGCTGGTGCTCGTCGCCGGGTGGCTGATCATCGGGCTCGGGGCGCTTCAGATCGTGGGCATGGGGTTCGCCTCGCGGCGGCTCGCGGAACTCTCGGGGCGGATCCGGCCGACGACCGCGGTCTCCGTCTACGCGCTCGGCGCGGTGTACGGGCTCGCCGGGTTCTGCGCCGGCCCGATCCTCGGCAGCGTCCTGACGGTCGCGGCGGTGAGCGGCAGCCCGGTGTACGGAGGTCTGCTGCTCGCCGGGTACGCGCTGGGCATGGCCGTGCCGCTCTTCCTCCTCGCCCTGCTCTGGGAGCGGTTCGAGCTGGGGCGGCGGAGGTGGCTGCGGGGGCGGGCCTTCCGGCTCGGCCGGTTCGAACTGCACACGACCTCGCTGCTGTCCGGGCTCTTCTTCATCGGCCTCGGGGCGCTCTTCCTCGCCTACGACGGGACGACCGCGCTGCCGGGTCTCCTGGACGTCGACGACTCGTTCGCGGTGGAGCAGTGGGCGGGGGGCGTCGGCAGGGCCGTACCGGACTCGGTGCTGCTGATTGGTGTCGTGGTGCTGGTGGGGGCGGTGCTCGGGGTGCGGACGTGGCGGCGGAGGGAGAAGTCCGTTTCGTCGATAGCTGAGTGAGTTGGGCGGCTGCTGACTTATGTGTGGTTTAGCGTATTTATATGCCTGATCATGAGCCGGGAGAGCAGAGTCGGTATCCGCACGGCGCACACGGAAGGGTCCCCACCCCCCGTGAACGGTGGGTCGCCTTCAAGAAATCGCCGTTCCTGCCCGCGATCGTTCTGGTGTTCATCCTGGCGGCCGCCGCGGGGCTCTTCGCGGGCTCGTACACGTACTCCATGGCGAACCCGACGCCCCACCACGTCCCCACGGCCGTCGTCGGCAGCCCCGACGCGGCGCACGGCAAGGCCTTCCTCGGCGGCATGGAGAAGGCGCTGAACGCCTCGCTCGAAGTGCGGCGGTACGACAGCGTGGCCGGGGCCCGTCGGGACGTGGAGGAGCAGGAGGTCTTCGCGATCCTCGATGTGGGTGAGGAGAAGGGCGAGAAGAAGGTGACCCTGGACGTCTCCGGGGCGTCCGGGGCCTCGGTCGCCCAGGTCCTCGCGGAGACCGCGCCGAAGGTGGGCGAGCAGGTCGGGGTCCCCGTCACCGTGAAGGACATCAAGCCGCTCCAGGAGGGCGATCCCCGGGGGCTCGCCATCTTCTACATCTCACTGGCCGCGGTGATCATCGGCTTCGTGGGGGCGATCCAGCTGAGCGTGCACGCGCGGGGGCTGAATCCGGCGGAGCGGATCGGCTTCACGGCGCTGTACGCGCTGCTCGGGGCGTTCGTCATCGCGGCGGTCGTGGACTGGTGGCTCGGGGCGGTGGACCTGCCGTTCGTGGAGTCGTGGCTGATCCTCGCGCTGACGATGTTCGCGTCGGGGATGGTCTTCACGATGTTCAACACGATGTTCGGGCGCTGGGCGATGCTGCCGACGTGGGGCCTGATGGTGCTCCTCGGGAACCCGTCGTCCGGGGGCGCGGTGTCGTGGCCGCTGCTGCCGTCGGTGCTGGGGCACATCGGACGGTGGCTGCCGCCGGGGGCGTCGGTCAACGCGCAGCACACGGCGGTGTACTTCGGCGGACACCAGCACGCGTTCCCCTTCCTGGTGCTCGGGGGGTGGGCGGTGCTGTCGTCGGCGGTGTTCTGGGTGTGGCGGCATCGGCATCCGGGTGGGCGTGGGGGTACGCCTGCGCACGCGTGAGCCCCGCCGGGGAACGCCGAAGGCCCCGTCCAGGGGACGGGGCCTTCGGAAGAGGTGGCTGGGGCCGGGATCGAACCGGCGACCTATCGCTTTTCAGGCGATCGCTCGTACCAACTGAGCTACCCAGCCACGCGATCCGCGTGGAATCGCAAGCGGTCCTGACGGGATTTGAACCCGCGGCCTCCACCTTGACAGGGTGGCGAGCACTCCAAACTGCTCCACAGGACCAAGCATTGTGCGAGCACTAGTCTCGCACAAGGTGTTGCGTGCCCCCAACGGGATTCGAACCCGTGCTACCGCCTTGAAAGGGCGGCGTCCTGGGCCACTAGACGATGAGGGCTAAGAGGCCCGCCTGGGCGCTTTGCAGCGCGTCGGGGACGTGAGAAGCATATGGGATGCGGGGAGGTATCGCCAAAACGGTTACCCGGGGCCCGGGGACCGCTCCCCGGAGGACCCGGCGCGGGAGGGGGAGGGAGCCGTCGGGGAGGGCGTCGCCCCGGGCTGGTTCTCCTTGGGGAGGTGACGGCTGACCTCCGCCTTCGTCAGGCCGAGCCCACCCAGCCTGATCTCGTCCCAGGCCTGGAGCCGCTTGGTCGTGCGGTCCAGGTAGAGGACGGACGCCTCGACCGGGTCGGGGTACTTGCCCTCGACCGCCCGCAGCCCGCTGCCGCCCGTCGACCCCTCGATACGCAGCCTCGTGCCGCCGTCCATGACCTCCATCTCCTGGCGGTGGATGTGGCCCGCGAGGACCAGCGGCACCTCGCCGTCCGTCTCCCGCGCCGCCGTCGGGTTGTGCGCGATCGCCACGTCGACGGGCGTACCGGCGGCGCGTTCGGCGCGCAGGGCCGAGGCGAGGCGGATGCCGGCCATGTGCTGCACGGCGGAGCCCTCCTGCTTCGTCGAGCGGTCGGGGGTGTACTGCGGATCGCCGATCCCGGCGAAGCGCAGGCCGGCGACGGTCTCGGCCTTGCCGTCGTCGAGGACGTGGACGTTCTTGAAGCGCTCCAGATAGCGCTGGGTGGTGAACGAGTCGTGGTTGCCGCGCACCCATACGTAGGGGGCGCCGAGGTCCTCGACGGGGTCGAGGAAGCCGTTCTCCGCGGCCGAGCCGTGGTCCATGGTGTCGCCGGAGTCGACGATGACGTCGATCTCGTACTGCTCGACGAGCGAGGCGATGATCTTCCAGCTCGCCGGGTTGAGATGGATGTCGGAGACGTGCAGGACCCGCATGGTGGTGGGGTCCGGCTGGTAGGCGGGGAGCGTGGACGTGACGTCGTAGAGCTTGGTGACGTTGGTGACCAGGCGGGCCAACTCCTGCTGGTAGACGTCGAATTCGCTGACGATGCTGCGCGCGTTGCCGACCACCGACGGGGCGCTGCTGAGGAGGCCGGAGAACTTGGGTTCCAGGACCGACTTCGGGTTCCAGGTGGCGTACGCGGCCGTGCCCGACGCCGCGAGCAGGGCGAGCGCGAGACCGCCCGCCGCGAGGGCGCGGCGCGGGCGGCGGTAGACGGCGAGGCCGAGTGCGGTGGCGCCCGAGACGACGGCGACGCAGGAGCGTACGGCCAGGTCGAGCGTGCCGTGTCCGACATCGCGCGCCACCTCGTCCTGGAGGCCCGCGAGCCGCTCGGGGTGGTCGACCAGGGCCTGGGAGCGCACGGGGTCGAGGCGGTCGACGTCCACGTCGAGGCGGATGGGGGCGGTGTGGGAGCGCAGTTCCAGGGCGCCGAGCGGGGAGACGTCGATCTTCGTGCCGCCGGTCAGGGACGGGCGCAGCGTCATGCGGGTGTCCATGGGGCCGACGGGCGCGTGCACGCTGCCGACGATCAGCAGGCCGAGCCAGGCACCGAAGAGGACGACGGCTATGAGGCCGAGGGCGGAATTGAGGGGACGGTGGCTTACGAGGGCGGTCACTGCCCTTCGTACGCCCTGGGGAACGACCGTGAAGGCGCGAGCCATTGGTCCCGTATGCCCAGTCGCGGCGAGGGGTATGCCGGGACGGCGGCGGCGGCGTGGCCGACAATGGGGGTGTGCTGGAGATGACGCGCGAGGAGTTCGAGGAACTGGTCAGTGAGGCCCTTGACCGGATTCCGCCGGAGTTGACGCGGTTGATGGACAACGTGGCCGTCTTTGTCGAGGACGAGCCGCCCGCCGACGATCCCGAGTTGCTCGGGCTCTATGAGGGGACTCCGCTGACGGACCGTGGTGAGTGGTACGCGGGCGTCCTCCCCGACCGCATCACCATCTACCGGGGGCCCACGCTCCGGATGTGCGCATCGCGCGAGGACGTGGTCGCCGAGACGGAGATCACCGTGGTGCACGAGGTGGCGCACCACTTCGGGATCGACGACGACCGGCTGCACGCGCTCGGGTACGGGTGAGCGAGACCGGTCGTACGCGTCCGGGTACGGGCACGGGTGAGCGAGCGTGTCCGGTCGGTGTGTGGGGGCGGTGCGGGCGCGGGTCGCGTCCGTGTCCTCTTGTGGGCCGCGGGAGTTGGACAGGGCGTCCCGATTCTCAGCGCCTCAGGAGGTGCTCGGCCGTGCGCCAGTTGTACGTTTCCGTCCGTTGGGCCGCGGTCGCGATGGCCGTCGCGGCGACGGCGGGCTGCATGAGCGTCAGTGACGACGGGGACGGGCCGCGACCCGGGCGCTCGGCGGGCGACCGCGGCGGGGCGGCCGCGTCGGACGGCAAGCCGGTGACCCGGGGCGACGGCGTCGCGTCCGGAGGTGAGCGGGGACAGGGCCGGGACAAGGGGAAGGCCAAGGGCAAGCGCAAGGGCGCGGGCGGCAAGTCCGCGGGGGGCGGCGAATCGGCGCCCCGGGGAGGGCAGCCGTCGGGGTCCGCCTCCGCCCCGGCCTCCGCGAGACCGACGAAACCGGACGGGCCCGGCAAGCCCGCCCCGCCCCGGCCGAAGCCGACCCCGACGCGGCCGACCGCGGAGCCCGAGCCGCCGAAGCCGACGCCGACCCCGACGCCGGATCCGACCACTCCGGAGCCCTCCTCGTCGGCGCACGAGGGGTCGGGGCAGGGCGCGCAGTTGCAGCGGCGGAGCGCGCAGATCGAGGAGCGGGAGCCTTCGCCCGAAGCGGGTCCGCGGTAGCTGCCGCCGACTGTCGCGGGGCGGAGCTGAGCCTCGTATCCGCAGGTGGGAGGGGGGAGAGGGGGAGCGGTTTGCCATATGGGGTGGGGGGTGCGTATGGTGGTAGATCGTTTGATCCCATTTGCCCGGCGCCGACACAGAAGAGCGCCGCGTGGCGCGTACTCTCCCTTGCCGTGGCTGACCGCATCGAGGCGGTCCATTGCGAAATCACGGAGTTGACGGGCGCGTGCCGAGACTCCGGAAGGTTTCGCATTTCGCATGTCCATTTTCAGTTCTGACCACGCCGTCCTGCCCGAGAACGAGATCGTTGAGATCGTCGACGCTGTAGAGGCCGCTGAGGCCGCTGCCGAGGCCGTCGAGACCAGCGCGGTCGCCGAGACCGGCGCGGTTGCCGCCGTCGAGACCGTCGAGACGATCGACATCGTCGAGTCCGAGGCTGTCGCCGAGGTCACCCCCGACGCCGCGGCCGCCGAGGCTGTCGCCGCCCCCGAGGCCCACGCCGAGGCTGTCGCCGACGCCGAGCCCGAGATGACCTTCGCGGACCTCGGTCTGCCCGAGGGCATCGTCCGCAAGCTCGCGCAGAACGGCGTCACCACGCCCTTCCCGATCCAGGCCGCGACCATCCCGGACGCCCTGGCCGGCAAGGACATCCTCGGCCGCGGCCGCACCGGCTCCGGCAAGACCCTCTCCTTCGGCCTGCCGATGCTGGCGACGCTCGCCGAGGGCGGCCGCACCGAGAAGAAGAAGCCCCGCGGCGTCATCCTGACCCCGACCCGTGAGCTGGCGATGCAGGTCGCGGACGCCCTCCAGCCCTACGGCGACGTGCTCGGCCTGAAGATGAAGGTCGTCTGCGGCGGTACGTCCATGGGCAACCAGATCTACGCCCTGGAGCGCGGCGTCGACATCCTCGTCGCCACCCCGGGCCGTCTGCGCGACATCATCAGCCGCGGCGCCTGCTCGCTGGAGAACACCCAGATCTCGGTGCTCGACGAGGCCGACCAGATGTCGGACCTGGGCTTCCTGCCCGAGGTCACCGAGCTGCTCGACCAGGTCCCGTCCGGCGGTCAGCGCATGCTGTTCTCGGCCACGATGGAGAACGAGATCTCCACGCTGGTCAAGCGCTACCTGACCAACCCGGTCACGCACGAGGTCGACAGCGCCCAGGGCAACGTCACGACCATGACGCACCACATCCTCATCGTGAAGCCCCGCGACAAGGCGCCCGTCACGGCCGCCATCGCCGCGCGCAAGGGCCGCACGATCATCTTCGTCCGCACCCAGCTGGGCGCCGATCGCATCGCCGAGCAGCTCTGCGAGTCCGGCGTGAAGGCCGACGCGCTGCACGGCGGCATGACGCAGGGTGCCCGCACCCGCGTCCTGGAGGACTTCAAGAAGGGCTACGTCAACGCGCTCGTCGCCACCGACGTCGCCGCCCGCGGCATCCACGTCGACGGCATCGACCTGGTCCTGAACGTGGACCCGGCCGGCGACCACAAGGACTACCTGCACCGCTCGGGTCGTACGGCCCGCGCCGGCCGCAGCGGTACGGTCGTCTCCCTCTCCCTGCCGCACCAGCGCCGCCAGATCTTCCGCCTGATGGAGGACGCGGGCGTCGACGCCACGCGCCACATCATCAACGGCGGCGGCACCTTCGACCCGGAGGTCGCCGAGATCACCGGCGCCCGTTCCATGACCGAGGTCCAGGCCGACTCCGCGGGCAACGCCGCGACCCAGGCCGAGCGCGAGGTCAAGGAGCTGACCAAGGAGCTGGAGCGCGCCACCCGCCGCGCCGCCGAGCTGCGCGAGGAGGCCGACCGCCTCACCGCGCGTGCCGCCCGCGAGCGCGGCGAGGACCCGGAGACCGCGATCGCCGAGGCCGCCGCCGCTGCCGAGGCCGTCGTCGAGGCCGCCGTGTCGGTTCCGGAGCAGCCGGTCGCCGAGCGCACCGAGCGCCCGGCTCGCGAGGAGCGTTCCTCCTCGTACGAGAACCGCCGTCCGCAGCGTGACGAGCGTGGCAACTACGAGCGTCGCGGTGACCGCGGTGACCGTGGTGGCTTCAACCGTGACCGCGACGACAACCGCGGTGGCGGCCGTTCCTTCGAGCGTCGTGACGACCGCGGTGGCTCCGGCTTCCGCGGCGGCGACCGTCGCGAGGGCGGCGGCTTCAACCGTGACCGTGGCAACGACCGTGGTGGCCGTTCTTTCGAGCGTCGTGACGACCGCGGCGGTTCCGGCTTCCGCGGTGGCGACCGCCGTGAGGGTGGCGGCGACCGTGGCGGCTTCCGCCGTGACGACAACCGTGGCGGTGGCTCCGGTTTCCGTCGTGACGACCGTCCCTCGGGCGGCGACCGTGGCGGCTTCCGCCGTGACGACAACCGTGGCGGTGGCTCTGGCTTCCGTCGTGACGACCGTCCCTCGGGCGGCGACCGCGGCGGCCGTCCCTTCGAGCGCCGTGACGACCGCGGCGGCTCCGGCTTCCGCCGCGACGACCGCCCCGCCGGCGGCCACCGCGGCAGCGACCGTCCGTTCAACCGTGACCGCCGCGACGACCGCCCCTCCGGCGGCTTCCGCGCCGGTGGCCACGACCGCCCGTCGTACAACCGCCGCGACGACCGCTCCGGCACCGGCACGGGCTCCTTCGGCCGCCGCGACGACAAGCCGCGCTGGAAGCGCAACAGCTGACGGCACTCGGCCGCGCGTGAGCCGCGCTGAGCCGCGCTGAGCCGCATTGACAGTGGCCCCCACCCGATCCGGGTGGGGGCCACTGGCGTACGTGCCGACGACTTCATGATCAGTGAACCGGCGATACCCGATCGGAAGACGGGGCGCGTCCCGCTATGCTCGGGGGTGCACCGCCGAGGACCGTTAGCTCAATTGGCAGAGCAGTGGACTTTTAATCCATTGGTTGTGGGTTCGAGTCCCACACGGTCTACCGCACGGGCCCCTGGTCAGAGGGATTTGGCCAGGGGCCCGATGTCGTTTTCGGGGGCCCGAGGATCAGCTGCTGGCCCCCTGCTGGCCCCCTGCCGGCCCGAGGGGCCGGCGATCGTCACCCTGCGAGACACCAGGAGGCCCCGACCGGGGACATGCCGGCCGGGGCCTCCTGGCTGCGGGCGGCCGCCCTGTAGCCAGCCGCACTGTCTCTTCCACGCCGCGGTTCCGTCGGGAAGTGGCTGAGGGACGTGCCCTGTGCTGCGAGGCCGCTCATCACCGCACCGTCCGCATGGCCATGCGCAGCGCCGTACCGGCGGTGCAGCGGGTGAGGTCGTCGGCGCGCTGCTCACAGTTCTGGGTGTGGTCGAGGAGCGCCTGGTAGATGTGCTGGAAGCCGCAGGCGCGGCAGCTGCGGGGGAACCAGCGAGTGGCGCTGCCGTGTGCGATCTCCTCGCGCGCCCCGAGGTCGATGGCGGTGTTGTTGCTGAGGCTGGCCATGCACCAGATGCAGCGTCGGCCGGACAACTGCTCCTCGGCCGGCTCGGTCAGGCCGTGGTCACCCGCTCCCGGCTGCTTGAGCGGGAGGCGGTCTTCGCCCATGCGCGCGGCGCCGTACTGCTGCGCCTGCGCGGGCTGTGCACCGATCCGGGCTTGCTGCCCGAGAGCTAGCCGGGTCCTGCTGCCCGAGAGCTAGCCGGGCCGGACCGCCACCTGCCGCCCGAAGCCCCGCTGCGCGCTGCGGTGAGCGATGAGCCGCCTGCGTCCGCGGGGCGATCTCTACGACAAGCGGTCATTCCACCCCCCTCTCGTTGCCCGTGAACCGCAGGCCAGCGACGGTGCTCCCATGTAGTGCGTATGACGTTCGCTCCTTGCGTACACCGTGCGCTGTGCGTACAGTGTTCGCAACGAGGGCACGTCGTACGCAGCAGGCGTGCCGCCCAAGTCCTGAGGGGTTCCACGATGGAAGAGCGCCGTCATCCGCGCCGCTGGCTCATCCTGATCGTGCTCTGCCTGAGCACGTTGGTCCTGGTCGTCGACAACATGGTCCTGACCGTCTCGGTCCCGCCGATCGCCGAGGACCTGGGCGCGGACGCCCAGGACATCCAGTGGATCATCGAGTCGTACATCCTGGTCTTCGCGGGTCTGCTGCTCACCGCGGGAAGCCTCTCCGACCGGTTCGGGCGGCGGCGGGTGATGGTCGTGGGGCTCGTCCTCTTCGGGGCCGCTTCCCTGCTGGCCACCGTCGCGCAGAATCCCGAACAGCTCATAGCGGGGCGGGTGTTGATGGGTATCGGGGGCGCCCTGGTGATGCCGAGCACGCTGTCGATCCTCATCACCGTCTTCGACGACGAGGAGCGGCGCAAGGCGATCAGTGCCTGGAGCGCGGTGGCCGTGGTCGGTCTGGTCGGCGGGCCCGTGCTCGGCGGTGTGCTGATCGCCCACTTCTGGTGGGGTGCCGTCTTCCTGATGAACGTCCCGATCGCCCTCCTCGCCATCGTCGCCGCCCTCGTCCTCATGCCGGAGTCCAAGGGCCCCGCCCGCAAGGCCGACCCGCTCGGCATGATCCTCTCGATGGTCGGGATGACCGCGCTGGTGTGGACGATCATCGAGTCCGCCAAGGCCGGGCTCGACGACACGAGTACGCAGGTCTCCCTCGGCGTCGCCGTCCTCGCCCTGGCCGCCTTCGGGATCTGGGAGGTCCGCTGCGACTCGCCGATGGTCCCGCTCGGCCTCTTCCGCAACCGTGTCTTCAGCGGCGCCAGCTTCTCCCTCGTCCTGCTGACCTTCGCCAACGGCGGGCTGATGCTGGTCCTGACCCAGTACCTCCAGTTCGTACTCGGCTACACGCCCGCCGAGACCGGCCTCGCCTTCGCCCCGATGGCCGTCGCCACCCTGCTCTTCAACGGCATCGGCGCCACCCTCGGCAACAAGATCGGCAACCGGCCCATGACCGCCCTCGGCCTGGCCGTCATCGCCGCCGGGTTCGGGGCGCTCGCCTCGCTGCCCTCGGACGCCGAGTTCTGGATGCTCGCCGCGGCCATGGTCCTGATCGGCATCGGAGGCGGCCTGGCGATGCCGGCCGCGACCGCCGCGCTGATGAGCGCGGTGCCCGCCGAGCACGCCGGGGTCGGCTCCGCACTCAACGACACCGTCCAGCAGGCCGGCGCGGCCCTCGGCGTCGCCGTCCTCGGCACGGTCCTCTCCCGCACCTACACCGACGCGATGCCCGACTCCGCCCCCGCCGACGCGAGCCACTCCGTCTCCGACGCGCTCGCCCTCGCCGCGTCCACCGGCGACAACGCCCTCGCCACGGCCGCCCGCGAGGCCTTCACCGAGGCGATGTCCGCCAGCTTCTGGGCCGGCGCCGCGGGCGTCCTGGCCGCCGCCGCCCTCGCCGTCCTCCTCATCAGGGACCGCAAGGAGGCCACCCCGGAGGAGACCGAGACCGAAGCGGCGCGCAGCGGTGAGCTGACCACGGCGGCTTAGACGCCCGTCGGGCCCGGGTGGCCCCGCTCAGCGGGGCCCTCGGGCATTGGTTCGCACCACCCCTCCGGATGGCGTACAGTTGTGTTTACCGACGCGGGGTGGAGCAGCTCGGTAGCTCGCTGGGCTCATAACCCAGAGGTCGCAGGTTCAAATCCTGTCCCCGCTACTGAAGACCCAGGGCCGGAAGCGTTCATCGCTTCCGGCCCTGGGTGTTTTCCGGCTCCGTGTGCCGGGGCAGGACGTGCGTAACCCGCTCGGCCCACACCAGGTCGCCCCCGCACCCCGCTCCGGGAAGCCTGAGTGCAGCGCGGTGATGGGCGCGGACTCGGCGGGAGACAAGCGGTGGGGCAGCGTGGAGGAACCGGCGGTGGGACCCGCGGAACCACCGCGCACGAGCGGGCCTTCGTCCGCGCCCTGCCCCTCCTGCTCCTGACCGTCGGCATCGTGTACGACGCCTCGACCCCGGCCGAGTTCACCGCCGCCCCGCTCTTCACGGCCGCCCCGCTGATCGCGGCTCCCTTCTACTCGCTGCTCAACACCGTCCTCACGGGCATCACGGCCTCCGTCTCCGTCCTGGTGCTGCACTACGGCAACACCAACACCAGCCATGTCGAGGCCGTCACCGAACTGGTCACCGTGGCGACCGTCGCCGCCCTCGCGATCGTCATCAACGGCGTCATCCATCGCGGCAACGACCGTCTCGCCACCGCCCGCTCCATCGCCGAGGCCACCCAGCGGGCCGTCCTGCCGCAGCCGGACCCCCGCATCGGCGGGCTCGACATCGCGGCGCGGTACGAGGCCGCGCAGGCCGACGCGTTCATCGGCGGCGATCTGTACGCCGTACAGGACACCCCGCACGGCGTACGGCTCGTCGTCGGTGACGTACGGGGGAAGGGCATGGGCGCGGTGGCGGCCGTCGCCGTCGTCATCGGCGCGTTCCGGGAGGCCGCCGAGCAGGAGGCCACTCTGGAGGCCGTGGCGGAGCGCCTGGAGCGGGCGCTCGCGCGTGAGGGCACCCGGCGGGACGGGCTCGACGCCTTCGAGGGGTTCACCACCGCCGTCCTCGCGGAGATCCGGCACGGCGAAGGGCTCGTACGGCTGGTCAACCGAGGGCACCCGGCGCCCCTGCTGCTGCGCGGCGACGGGCGGCTGTGTGTGCTCTCCGCGAGCGAGCCCGCGCTGCCGCTCGGCATGGGTGAGCTGGGGTTCTGGCCGGACCGGGCGGACGAGTCGGAGTTCCCGCCCGGCGCGATGCTGCTCTTCTACACGGACGGCCTCTCGGAGGCGCGGGACGCAGCGGGGGAGTTCTACGATCCCGCGACCCGGCTCGGCGGGCGGATCTTCCCCGGCCGCGAGGGGCCGCACGCGCTGCTCGCCGCGCTCGCGCAGGAGGTGCGGCGGCACACCGGGGGCGCGGCGACGGACGACATGGCGCTGCTCGCGGTGCGGCGGCCGACGGCCGGGGACGCCGAGGTCACCGGCCGTGACTGAAGTGCACCCCTCTGCATAACAAGTGACGTCGTGTCAAGGGAATGTGAAGTTCCGGTGGCGGGTGGGCGGGGGTCCGCGTTAACGATCAACCGGAACAGCTTGGAATACGGACCCACTGTCTATTAACGTTCGATAACGCAGCGCGGTCGTCCCAGCCGTCACTAGAGGCGGCTCCGTGCGCACACGCCTAATCCCGCAAGGGAGCCGGGGAACCACCAACTTGGGGTGAATCGGGCATCTGTGCATCCGTGCCAGATGTTCGTAGGAGACCTTCCTGCTCCGAACCCGTCAGCTAACCCGGTAGGCGAGAAGGAAGGAAAGGAGTGCGCCCCAGTGGCGTCCAACCGGCCTGCCCCCCAAGCCGTGTACGTACCGAACGACGACGAGTTCGGTGGGTACGACCCAGAGACCTGGGAGGAATGGAATCCCACTGAGGAGTCCGTCCGTCCCGTCCGCGGCAGGCACCGTGTGCACAAGAAGGGCGGCGGCGGCCTCGCCCGCAGCTCGACCGTGCTGGGCGTCGGCGTCATCGCCGCCGTCGGCGCGGGCGGCATCGCCACCGCGCAGGACGGCAAGCCCCCCGTCTCCCTATCGATGCCCGACCTGGGCACCGTCACGGACTCGCTGCCGGAGGCCAAGTCCCTTCCGGGCGTGGGCTCCCTGATATCCGACGACGCTCCGGACGCCGCGGGCTCCGACGCCGTCCCCGCCGGCGCCCCGCTCACGACCGCCGGTATGACCTCCGCCGACGCGGGGCAGGGCACCTCCGACGCGGGCGAGGCCCTGCGCGCCCGGATCATGCAGCAGGCCGAGAGCCAGCAGGACCAGGCGGACGACGCGGTGCGGACCGCGGCCGAGGAGGCCGCCGCCAAGAAGGCCGCCGAGGAGGCCGCCGCCCAGCAGAAGGAAGCCGAGCGCGAGGCCGACGCCAAGGCCGCCGCGAAGAAGAAGAAGGAGGAGGAGGCCCGCAAGGCCAAGGCCCTGGCCGAGCGCCGCGCCAAGCTCGCGAGAAGCTACGCCATCCCCACCTCCTCGTACACCCTGACCTCGCACTTCGGTGACTCGGGCTCGATGTGGTCCTCCGGTCAGCACACCGGTCTCGACTTCGCCGCGCCGACGGGTACCCCGCTCAAGGCCGTGCACACCGGCACCGTCAAGGAAGCCGGCTGGGCGGGCGCGTACGGCTACCGCACGGTCCTTGAGCTGTCGGACGGCACCGAGGTCTGGTACTGCCACCAGTCCTCCCTCAACGTGAGCGTCGGGCAGAAGGTCAGCACGGGCGACGTCATCGGCCGCGTCGGCGCGACCGGCAACGTCACCGGGCCCCACCTCCACCTGGAAGTCCGCACCTCCGGCGGCGCCGCCATCGACCCGCTGGCCTGGCTGCGGAGCAAGGGCCTCAACCCCTGAGCGGACTTGACGCTTCTTTGGGCAGGCCTCCGGAATTCGGTTTCCGGCAAGGACGTTGAGGAATGCATGACTCCTCTTCGTACCCTCGGCGCATCCGACCTCGAAGTCTTCCCGCTCGCCCTCGGCGGCAACGTCTTCGGCTGGACCGCCGACCGGACCGCGTCCTTCGCCGTCCTCGACGCCTACACCGCGGCGGGCGGCAACTTCATCGACACCGCCGACGCCTACTCGTACTGGGTGGAGGGCAACAAGGGCGGCGAGTCCGAGACCGTCATCGGCGAGTGGCTGGCCGAGCGCGGCAACCGCTCCGATGTCGTCATCGCGACGAAGGCCGGCGCCCACCCCGAGTACCAGGGGCTCGCCGCCGACACCGTCAAGAGGGCCGTCGACGCGTCCCTGCGCCGCCTGGGCACCGACTACATCGACCTCTACTACACCCACTACGACGACCCGTCGGTCCCGGTGGAGGAGATCATCGGGGCGCTCGACGAGCTGGTCAGGGCCGGCAAGGTGCGCGCGATCGCCGCCTCCAACATCAGCCCCGAGCGGCTCCAGGAGTCCCTCGACCTCTCCGACCGCGAGGGCCTCGCGCGCTATGTCGCGCTCCAGCCGCACTACAACCTCGTCTCCCGCGACACCTACGAGGGTCCGCTCCAGGCGGTCGCCTCCCGCTCCGGCCTCGCGGCCGTCCCCTACTACGCGCTCGCGTCCGGCTTCCTCACCGGCAAGTACCGCCCCGGCGCGCGGGTCGAGAGCGCGCGCAGCGGACGGGTCGAGGAGTACGTGGGCAGCGAGCGGGGCGACCGTGTCCTCGCCGCGCTCGACACGATCGCGGCGGAGCGCGGCGTCCAGGTCGCGACCGTGGCGCTCGCCTGGCTGGCGGCACAGCCCACCGTGGCGGCACCGATCGCATCCGCACGCACGGTCGAGCAGCTGCCGGCCCTGCTGGCGGTGGCGGACGTGGAACTGACGGAGACGGAGACCGCGGCGCTCACGGCGGCTTCGGCCTAGCGGCGGCTACGAGCGGTAGGGGTTGTACGGGGCTTGGACGTACGGAGCCCCCGCGTACGGGGCCTGGGGGTGACCCGGGTACCCGTACGTGTGCCCGTACCCGTACCCGTACCCGGCGTACGGCATGGGCATGGGCATGGGCATGGGCATGGGGAGCATGACCGGGGCCGTCGCGCGGGCCGCGTAGGCCAGGGCGGGGCGGGCCGGTTCGCGGCGCTCCCAGAGCTTTTCGAGCAGTTCCCGTTCGCGTACGACGAAGTCGGGTCCCGCCCTGCCGCGCCGGCCCCGGTGGCGCAGGAACGCGAGCGACGTCGCGTACATCTCGTACTCCACGACCGTGCGGGCCGCGGCCTTCCCCCAGGTGTACGAGGCGTAGTCACGGGCCAGCGCGCGGGCGCGCATCGAGCCGAGCGCGAACGGCTCGGGCGGGGTGAGCCAGCCCGCCGCCGTGTACGCGGGCAGCTCCGCGCGGATCAGGCGCAGTTCGCGCTGCCGGGTCCAGATCGCCAGCCAGGTCAGCAGGCCGAAGGAGGGCAGCATGATCAGCGCGTACACGGTGAAGAAGCCGTACTGCCCGAAGACCGCGGAGCCGTTCCACAGCGCGTGCATGCCCATCGCGAGCAGCAGCCCGGTGAGCGGGAGCAGCACGCGGCGCAGGTGATGGCGCTCGGCGGCGAACGCGGCGAGGCCGAAGCCGATGCCGGTCAGGACCGTGAACAGCGGGTGCGCGAAGGGTGACATGACCACGCGTACGAAGAACGTCGCGGCCGTCACGGAGGCGAGGCCGCTGTCGCGGCTGAGCTGGTCGGTGACGAAGGCGTTGCCGAGGTAGAGGATGTTCTCGGTGAACGCGAAGCCGGTCGCGGTCACCCCGGCGATCACCACGCCGTCGACGAGGCCGGTGAAGTCCCGTCTGCGGAAGAGGAAGACGAGGAGTATCGCCGCCGCTTTGGCCGATTCCTCGACGATCGGGGCGATGACCGTGGCGCCGAGGGTGTCGGCGCTGTGGGGATCGGCGGTGGCGGTGGCTATCCAGCGGATCGCGAAACTGTTCGCGACGATCGCGATGAGCGCGGCCGCGCAGGCACCCCACGCGAAGGAGAAGAGGAGGTTCCGCCAGGGTCCCGGCGCCACCCGGTCCAGCCAGCGGAACGCGGCGACGAGCAGCGGTACAGGAACCGTGGCGAGGCCGAGCCCGACGAGGAAGCCCTCGGTGCCGGTCTGCTCCCTCACCAGGGCGAGGATCACCAGGCCGGAGAGGGCGAGCAGCGTGACGAGCCCGGCCGCCCGTATCGCGCGCCGCTGCCACCAGTGGGCGCGGCGCAGCTCCCCCGGGGCGGGGGCCTCGGGGGGTATCGGATACGGAGGACTGGTGGCCACGTCGTTGACCCTAACGAGGGATACGGGTGGCCGCGACGGGGTGTCAGATCCGGGGGCTTGTTCCGGCGTCCTCGCGGGCCGGTTCGTGAAGGGTGTCGACGCGGCGGAAGAGCAGGTCGTGGACGGTGTGGCCCTTGTCCAGGCCCTGGCCCTCGAAGCGGGTGAAGGGGCGGAAGCCGGGGCGCGGGGCGTACCCGCCGTCGGGCTGGGTGTTCTCGAAGTCGGGGTGCGCGGTGAGCACCTCCAGCATCTGCTCGGCGTACGGCTCCCAGTCCGTCGCGCAGTGCAGCAGCGCACCGGGCTTGAGCGAGGGCGCGGCCAGCGTCAGGAACTCCGGCTGGATCAGGCGGCGCTTGTGGTGGCGGGCCTTGGGCCAGGGGTCGGGGAAGTAGACGCGGAGTCCGTCGAGGGACTCGGGCGGGAGCATCTCGCGGAGCAGGATGATCGCGTCGCCGTTGGCCACGCGGACGTTCGTCAGGCCGCCGCGCTCGGCGAGTCCGAGGAGGTTGCCCTGGCCGGGGGTGTGCACGTCGACGGCGAGGATGCCGGTGCCGGGGTCGGCGGCGGCCATCTGCGCGGTGGCCTCGCCCATGCCGAAGCCGATCTCCAGGACGACGGGGAGGTCGGGGCGCGGCCCGGTCTCGTCCGCGAACAGCTCGGCGAGGTCCAGCTTCCGCAGCCCGTCGATGTCCAGCCCCCACGTGGGCCAGAGCCGCCGCAGGGCATCACCCTGGCTGGCGGTCACCCGGCTGCGACGCGGCTGAAAACTGCGGATGCGCCGCTCGTGGTGCGACCCGGCGGGATCGGGGGAGGGCCCTCCGGGAAAACGGGGCGCGGCCTGCGCACGGCCACCGGACCGAGGGGCTTCGGGGGTATGGGATGAGTCAGACACAGTGCGGCGATTTTACGGGTCGGGACGGGCGGACGCGGGCTTGTGCCTAGTAGGGGGCGCGCGGACGTGCCCCGGGATCCGACGCGGGGCACGTAGACGTGCCCCGTAAGGGGCGCGGGGAATCGACGCGGGGCGCGCAGATGTGCCCCGTAAGGGGCGCGGGGAACTGCGCGCTCAGCCACCGCCGCCCCGCAGGGAATCCGCGCTCAGCCTCTCCGGGCCCTCCGGGTCGCCGCCCCTCTCCGGGCCCCCGGGATTGCCACCCTCAGGCCCCCTGAGAGGCCCCCCGCAGCGCCCCGAGAGCCCGGCGGGCCACCTCCCTGCCAATGGGGAGGGACGCCGTCGCCGCGGGCGAGGGGGCGTTCAGAACGTGCACCGCGCGCGGCCCCTCCCGGATCAGGAAGTCGTCGACCAGCGTCCCGTCCCGCAGGACCGCCTGGGCCCGGACCCCGGCCGGGGCGGGCACCAGGTCCTCGGGGCCGATCCCGGGCAGCAGCCTGCGCACCGCTTCGGTGAACGCCCCCTTGGAGGCGGACCGGCGCAGCTCACCCGCCCCGTACCGCCAGTGGCGGCGGGCGATGTGCCACGAGCCCGGCCAGCCGAGCGTGCCGGCCAGTTCGCGGGGGTGGACGGCCGACCAGGTGTACCCCTCGCGGGCCAGGGCCGGGACCGCGTTCGGCCCCACGTGGACGCCGCCGTCGATGCCCCGGGTGAGGTGGACGCCGAGGAAGGGGAAGGCGGGGTCGGGCACGGGGTAGACGAGACCGCGCACCAGCTCGGGGCGGGCCAGTTCGAAGTACTCCCCGCGGAACGGCACGATCCGCATGCCCGGGTCGTCGCCCGTGAGCCGCGCGACCTCGTCGCAGTGCAGCCCCGCGCAGTTCACCAGGACCTTGGCGCGGACGATGGCGCCGTCGGCGGTGCGGACGGCGACGCCGCGGTCGGGGCGGCGGTCCACGCGGACGACGTGCCCGCCCGCGCCGTAGCGGATGTCGGCGCCCGAGGCCGCCGCCAGGTGTTCCGCCACCGCGCCGTAGTCGCAGACGCCGGTCGTCCCGACGTGGATGGCGGCCAGGCCGCGGACCTCCGGCTCGTACTCCACGATCTGGGCGGGGCCCAGCTCGCGCACCGGAATGCCGTTCTCCCTGCCGCGCTGGACGAGGGCGTGGAGGCGGGGCAGCTCGGCCCGGCCGGTGGCGACGATCAGCTTGCCGGTGACCTCGTGCGCGATGCCGTACTCCGCGCAGAACTTGATCATCTCGGCGGCGCCGCGGACCGCGTACCTGGCTTTCAGCGAGCCCGGGGCGTAGTAGATCCCGCTGTGGATCACGCCGCTGTTGCGGCCCGTCTGGTGGCGGGCGGGGCCCGTCTCCTTCTCCAGGACCGTGACGCTGGTGCCGGGGGCGGCGCGCGTGAGGGCGTACGCCGTCGCGAGACCGACGATCCCGCCGCCGATCACCAGCACATCGCAGTCGTACGCGACCTTCTTCACCGCGCCTCACCTCCCACCACAGATACTGCCCTGCGCCACTGACAACGCCCTCAAACCTGGGGTGGATGCGTGCGGACGATATGCCCCACTCTGCGCCTCTACGCGGGTGCCATCAGCAGCGGGCGGGCCCGCTCGCGCAGCTCGACGACCCGGGGCTCGTCCCCGTACGGCTCCAGGCGGTGCAGGAGGTCGCGCACGTACTCCGTGGTCCTCGCGGAGGAGATGCGCCCGGCGACCTCCAGCGCGCGCGTGCCCTGCTCGCAGGCCGCGTCGAGGTTGCCGGACTCCAGCTCGGCGACCGCCGAGACGACAAGGCGCAGGCCGTGCGACCGTACGAACTCCTCGGTGGGGCGGGACAGCGCCTGTTCCGTGAAGCGCCGCACCTGCCGGGGCGCCTTGAGGTCGCGGTAGCACTCGGCGGCGTCCGCGGCGAAGCGGTCGTAGGAGTAGAACCCGAGCCAGGAGGGGTCGTTGTCGCCGTCGCGGGCCCGCTCCAGCCAGCCCTCGGCGGCCCGCAGCGCCGCCCCCGCGGCCGGCGCGTCATGGGCACGCGCGTGTGCCCGCGCCTCGACGAGGCGGAAGAAGCTCATGGTGCGGGCCGTCGCGAGCCCGCGGTTGCGCTCCAGGGCGGCCTGCGCGAGGTCGACCCCCTCGTCCCCGAAGCCGCGGTAGGTCGCCTGGAGGGACATGGAGGCGAGGACGTAGCCCCCCAAGGGGACGTCGGCCGCCGCGCGGGCGAGCCGCAGCGCCTGGATGTAGTAGCGCTGGGCGGCCTCCTGCTGGCCGGTGTCGAAGGCCATCCACCCGGCGAGGCGGGTCAGCTCGGCGGACGCTCCGAAGAGGGCGCGGCCCACCTCGTCGGAGTAGGAGCCGAGCAGCAGCGGCGCCGCCTCGACCCGCAGGCACTCCGGGACCATGGAGGAACGCCAGTCGCCGCCGCCGTACTTGGAGTCCCAGCGCCGCGCGTCCTCCGCGGCCTCCCGCAGCTTCAGCACGTCGCTGTGGCCGACCTTCATCGGCGCGCCGCCGTCGTCGGCGTGCGCCAGGTCCCGCGGCACGTCGCGCGAGGCGTCGCGCGCCACGGAGCTGTCGGCCGGGGTTATCAGCCAGCGTGAGGCGGGTGTCGCGTACGCGCTGACCGCGAAGGATCCCGCGAGGGACTGCCAGATGCCGCCGCCCGCGCGGCGGCCCGCCAGATCGAGGCGGTACAGCTCGGTGGCCGACTTCACGGCCGCCCCCACATCACGGGGGAAGGCGAGGCCGACCTCGGGCGCCGGGTCGGCGTCCGCGAGGCCGATCTCGTGCAGCGGCACCGGGCGGCCGAGCTTCTGGCCGATGGCCGCCGCGATCAGGTGCGGGGCGGCGCCCTGCGGCACCATGCCCTTGGACACCCAGCGGGCCACCGATGTCTTGTCGTATCGAAGCGTCAACCCGCGTTGTGCGCCGAGGTCGTTGACCCGGCGTGCGAGTCCCGCGTTGCTGATTCCCGCGAGGGCGAGAACGGTGCCGAGTTTTTCGTTCGGCCCGCGTTGCTCCCTGGACATGCGCCACCCCTCGACACAGACGGCTGCCGGGCGATGACTGGACCGCACGGCATTCGTGCTGCGTTCCCCCGGGGGCAGTGGGCCCGGTGGCCGGAATCCCGGCCGCAAGAGCGTTTGGCCGATCCTCCAGGTATATGCCTCCGCGAAAACATCAGCACACACAGCGTAGTTCGCCGCATCCCAAGCGTTAAGAGGCGCAGTTCCGTATGGCGGGATTGTTGTCCGTACGGAAGCGCGAGGGGCCCCGGAGCGTGCTCCCGGTGTGTGGCCGTGCGCCTGTCCGTGCGCTCTTCTGCGGCCATGGCGGGAGCGCTTCCCTTGGGGATGCGTGGGTCGGCCCGCTGCGCTGGAGTCAGTGGGCTGGGGGACACCGCCGCCTCCGTCCCCGCGGGCGGCGGACCGGTCCGGGAGGCGAACACCGCCTCCCGGGCTGTGTGTTGCCCTTCAACGATGACGTCCTGGGCTCATCCCAGGCCGATTTGGCCGAAAATAGCCTATGTGATGGATCGGGCATTTCGCCCATTCGCGAGCCGGGCGCCATACGCGTGCCCCGGCCCGCTGGAATCGTGCGCAAGGAGAAGGGCATCTTCCGCCCTTCAACTACCGCCCTCGCAGGGTGGATTCACCGCCGCGCAAGCGGCCACGCGGCCCCTCCCGTGCGCCTCCTTCGTGGCAGCATGGGACCCCAGTGCTTCGGTGCACTGGTCGGCCGTGCCTCTCGGCGCCTCGCCGACGGTCGTCCACAGCCTGTGGAGGCAGTGATGCGGTGGTTGGTGGGGTGGAGCAGTACCGCCGCGAGGCCCTCGGTGGTGGGCTCGGCCGGGGCCACCGGTGACGACGGCGAGTCCGTGCACCCCGTGGGCTCCCAGCTCCTGTGGGGCGACCCGGACCCGCTCTGGGCGGTCGGCGACTGGCGGCCCGACGAAGTGCGGACGCTGAAGGTCGACGAACAGACACGCATCGCGGTCCTCGGCACCTGCGGAGCCTCCGACGAGCAGCTGCGGGTGGGCCTGTTCGCCGCGCGCGGCGGCGCGCTGCGCCACCTCACTGCCTGGTCCGGCAGCTATACGGCGGTCGTCCAGGTCGGCCGCCGCGTCATGATCGCCGGTGATCTCGCGGGCGCGCGCCCCGTCTTCCACACCCCCTGGGCGGGCGGTACGGCCTACGCCACCGCCGCGCTGCCGCTGGCCGACCTCATCGAGGCCCACCTCGACATCGGCCACCTCGCGGCGCTGCTCGCCGCCCCCGACGTCCCCGAGGCACTGCACGACTCGACGCCCTACCAGGGTGTGCGGCGCGTGCCCCCGGGGCACGCGCTGATCCTGCGCGCGGGCGCACGGGAAGTCGCCGGGTACGAGCCGGTCGCCTCGCTCGCCGTCGCCGCCCCCTCCGCCGACGCGGCGAGCGCGGTGGACGGCGTCCGTGACGCCCTCGTGGAGGCGGTACGAGCCCGCCTCACCGCCCCGCGTCACGTGCCCGGCACGGACGTCGACCCCGGCCCGGTGCCCGGCATGGGGCCCGCCGAGCGGCGCGCCGCCCGCGGCATGCCGGTGCCGGGCATCGGAGCGGACCTCTCCGGAGGACCCGCGTCAGGAACCCTCGCCCTCCTCGCGGCCGGTCTGCCCGGCATGCCCGGCACGGTCCTCGGCCATGGCACCGGCGCCGGGGAGCGCCTCCTCGCCGTCACCTTCAACGACCTCGCCGTCAACGGCCGCGAGGCGGAACTGGAACGGGCCGGTGCCATCGCCGCCAACCCGCGCCTGCACCACGTGGTCGTCGCCGGGGGCGAGGACGCCCTGCCCTACGCCGACCTGGAAGGGCCCCTGACGGACGAACCGAGCAGCACCCTGGTGACCGCCCAGCGCCACCGCGCCCGGCTCTCCTCGGGCAGCGCGGACCACTTCACGGGCCACGGGGCGCGACAGGTCCTCGACGCCCACCCGGCACGGCTCGCCGACCTCCTGATGGACCGCAAGCGCCGCCACCTCGTGCGTCCGGTGGCCGCGCTGGCGAAGGCCGACGGCTCGGTGATGGTCCCCGCGCGCGTGTACGGCGCGGCGCGCAAGCTGGCCCGCATGCCGCACCGCGCGGGCGTCCAGTCGCTCGCCGAGCGGCTGCTGCACCGCCGCTTCGACGAACCGGGCGGAGCCGTGGGGGCGTCGCTCGCCGCCCTCGCGTGGGCCAGACCCGGCCCGGCCGCGCGCTGGCTGACCGGCGAGGCCCTCGCTGAAGTATCGGTTCGGCTGAACGACACGACGATGCGCCCCGGCGGCCCCGGCCAGCGCCCCGGAGAGTTCCGCGCGCGTGCGGCCCTCGCCCGGCACGCCGCCGACCTCCGCATCCTGGAGCAGGCCGCCGAGGTCCGCTTCCAGCGCCTGCACGCGCCCTTCCTGGACAACCAGGTCGTCCGCGCGTGCCGTGCGCTTCCCGAGGCCCTGCGCGTTCAGCCGGGGGCGCGGGCCGCGATCCTGCGCACGGTGCTGGAGGGCGCCGGGGTCGCCGATCTGCCCTCCGGCTGGGGTGCCCCCTCCCACGCCTCGAACGCGGCCGCCGCCCGCACCGGCCTGCGCGTGGCGGTGGACGAGCTGATCACCCTCTTCGACACCCCGCTGCTCGCTCAGGCGGGCCTGGTAGAGGCCCGCGTCGTCCGCAAGGCGCTGCGCGAGGCAGCGGAGGGGGAGCCGCTCCCGCTGGACGGCCTGGCCGACCTGGTCTCCACGGAGCTGTGGCTGCGCAGGCTGCTGTCGCGAAGGGGAACGTGCTGGACGGGCACTCCCGCACGGCAACGAGCCGTCCCTACGGGGAGCGTGGTTCCGGAGAGGGGCGCGCTGGGGGCGGGGCGTTGACGCCTCAGGGGCGGGGCGTTGATCCGCTCACCCGCCTGGGCCGCTGAGGCGTGCGCCGTAAACCGCGCGCCTGGAGCGTGCGCCCCTAAAGCGCGCGCCTTAAGGGGACATGCCAGGGAGAATGGCCCGGTGCGGTACGGAATCCTGGGCGCCACCGAGGCGTACGACGAGCAAGGCGCCCCCCTGCCCGTAGGGGGCCAGCGGCTGCGCGCCCTGCTCGCCGCCCTGGCGCTGCACGCGAACCGCACGGTCACCGTCGGCGCCCTCATCGACGAGGTCTGGGCCGACGATCCGCCGACCGACGCCCCAGCCGCCCTCCAGGCCCTCGTCGGCCGGCTGCGCCGCGCCCTCGGCAAGGACGCCGTCGCCTCGGCCCCCGGTGGCTACCGCCTCGCCGTCGCCCCCGAAGACGTCGACCTGCACCGCTTCGAACGCCTCGCGCGTGAGGGCAGGGCCGCCCTGGACCGCGACGACCCCGCGCCCGCCGCCCGCGCCCTGCGTGACGCGCTCGCCCTGTGGCGCGGCCCGGCCCTCGCCGACCTGCCCGACGGGGCCGCCGCCGCACGCCCCGAGGCTCAGCGCGCGGAGGTGCTCCGGGCGCGGATCGAGGCGGACCTGCTGCTGGGCCGCGCGCCCGATGTCGTACCGGAACTGCGGGAACTGACCGCGGCCCAGCCGTACGACGAGACAGTGCGCGCCCTGCTGATCCGCGCCCTGCGCGACGCCGGGCGCGGGGCCGACGCGCTCGCCGCCTACGAGGACGCGCGCCGCGCCCTCGCCGAGGGCCTCGGAGCCGATCCGGGGCCGGAACTGCGCGCCCTGCACGAAGAGTTGCTCGCCCCGGCCGAAGCGGCTCCCCGTCCGCGCAGGACGCCGCCCCTCCCCCCGCCTCAGGCCGAGCGGGCGGCTGAGTGGACGGCTGAGACGACGGTTGGGCGGGCAGTCGACCAGGCAGCCGGCCCGTCAGTCGAACCCGCAGCAGGCCCAGTAGGCCCAGTAGGTCCAGCAGGCGAACGAGCGGTCGACCGGATCGCCCACCAGCAGGCAAGCATCCGTACCGGACCTGCCCGTAAGGGGAACATCCGCAACCGTTTGACCTCTTTCGTCGGACGGGAACCCGAGCTGGCCGCCATCCGTTCGGATCTGCACAGGGCCCGCCTCGTCACCCTCACCGGACCGGGCGGCTCCGGAAAGACCCGCCTCGCCGAGGAAGCCGCCGCCGGGCATCCGCAGGCATGGCTGGCCGAGCTGGCCCCGCTCGACCACCCCGAGGCGGTGCCCGGCGCTGTCGTCAGCGCGCTCGGTCTGCGCGAGACCCTGCTGATGACCAGCGAACTGTCCGTCCCGCAGGACGACCCGCTCGGCCTGCTCGTCGAGTACTGCGCCCAGCGCGCGCTGCTCCTGATCCTTGACAACTGCGAACACGTGATCGACGCCGCCGCCGCGCTCGCCGAGACACTCCTCACGCACTGCCCCGGCCTCACGATCCTCGCCACCAGCCGCGAGCCCCTGGGCGTGCCCGGCGAGTCCGTACGTCCGGTCGAGCCGCTCCCGCCCGACCCGGCACACCGCCTGTTCGCCGAGCGGGCCGCGGCGGTGCGGCCCGGCTTCGCCCCCGAGGAGGACGCCGAGGCCGTCGCCGAGATCTGCCGCCGCCTGGACGGCCTGCCGCTCGCCATCGAACTGGCCGCCGCCCGCCTGCGGTTGCTCGCCCCGCGCCAGATCGCCGACCGGCTCGACGACCGCTTCCGCCTCCTGACCAGCGGCAGCCGCACGGTCCTGCCCCGCCAGCAGACCCTGCGGGCCGTCGTCGACTGGTCCTGGGACCTGCTCGGCGAGGCGGAGCGGACCGTGCTGTGCGAGGTGTCCGTCTTCGCGGGCAGCTGGGACCTGCCCGCCGCCGAGGCGGTCTGCACCGGTCCCGCCACGGAACTGATCGGCGCCCTCGTCGACAAGTCCCTGATCGTGGCGGTCCCGGGCGCCGGGCCCGAGGACGGAGGCATGCGCTACCGCCTCCTGGAGACCATCCACGAGTACGCCGCCGAGCGCGCCGCCGAGACCCCCGGCCTGCTCCCGGCCGCGGCCCGGCGCCACAGCGCGTACTTCCGCGCGCTCGTCGAGCGCGCCGAGCCCCTGCTGCGCACCGCCGAGCAACTGCCGTGGATCAGACGCCTGGAGACGGAGCTGGACAACATCCGCGCGGCCCTCCAGCACTCCGTCGAGACGCGCGACACGACGACGGCACTCGCCCTCGCCCTGCACACCGGCTGGTTCTGGTGGCTGCGCAACTTCCGCCGCGAGGGCTGCGAGTGGATGAGCCGAGTCCTCGGCCTGGCCCCCGTCTGCGCCACGTACGGCGCCTGGGGCCTGCCCGACGAGGACGACCCGCTCTACTGGCCGTGGATGGAGCTGCGGCTGCTGCACCTCTTCCTGGTGACGGAGACCCTGCCCGCCGACGCGCGAACGGACCAGGACGGCTGGACCAAGGACAGGTACGTCGAGCGGGTGCGCGCCGTCTTCGCACGCCCCGGTCCGGAGTCCGCCCGGTTCCCTGGGCTGATCTGGCCGTTCACGATCTTCTTCACCGGCGGCACGCACGACCACACCCGCCCCGCCGTCGACCAGGCGGTCGAGAACTGCCGCCGCTACGGAGGCGACTGGGAACTCTGCGTCATCCTCATGTTCCGCGCGCACATGGCCATCGACATGAACGGCAACTTCTCGGGCGTCGACGAGGACCTGGCCGAGCTGCGTGCGCTCAGCGGACGCGTGGGCGACCGGTGGATAAGGGCCCAGGTGAGCAGCGCCGCGGGCGAGGCGGCGATGGCCCGCAGCCGCCACGGAGAGGCCCGCGCTGCCTACGAGGAAGGGCTGCGCCTGGCCTACGAAGTGGGGGCGTACGCGGAGACGCCGTTCCTCCTGGCGAGGCTCGCCGAGATCTCGTATCTGGAGGGCGACCGGGAGGCGGCGGAGAAGACCCTCGACGAGGCGAGCACCGAGGCCGACCGCTACGGCGTGACCGACTCCCATTCGTACGTACGGCTGTTGCGCGCGGTGATGGCGCTGGACGACGGCGATCCGGCCGCGGCCGGCAGGCTGTGCGCCGCTGCCCGCGGCGAGTCGACGTACGGCACGCCGCCACCGCAGTTCAGCGTGGCCGTGCGCGGTGTGGAGGCCCGGGTCACCGCCGCCGAGTCGGGCCCGGCGGCGGCCCTGCCCGAGCTGACCGACGCGCTGCGCGAGGCCGTGAACGCGCGCTGCTCCGAGGTGATCGTCGCGTCCTTGGTGGATACGGGCGCCACGTTCCTGAGCGACCTCGGTGACCACGTGCGCGCGGTCCGCCTCCTGGCCGTCGGCACACGCCTCCGGGGCGGCCATCCGCGCCCTCGGCCCGAGGTGACCGCCGCCGACCGCGTCATGTCCGCCGCCACGGCCGCCCTCACCGCGACGCGGTACGAGGCTGCGTACGCCGCCGGCGGCGACCTCACGATCGACGAACTGCTCAGGGAGCTGACCGAGGCCATGGGTGGCCCGGACCCGTCCGGTCAAGCGGGGCCGGGGACTCCCTAGAAGCAGCGCATCCGCGACTGCGCCCAGTCCGCGAGCGCCACCGAGGAGAAGGGCGTGTGCGGCTCGACGACGAGGCGGATGGTCTTGCGGCCCGTGAGGTTCACCTGCACGGGCAGCGCGGGGTCACCGCCCTTCATCAGCGGCGACTGCCACAGCCGCGCCCCGTCCGCGTACACGGAGAAGCGCACCGCGCCCAGCTCCATCGTCATGTCGTCGACGCCGACGAGCGCGTCGTACGTCGTGCAGCTGCGGTTGAGGTCGATCGTCACGGAGGACTTGCCGTGCACGGTCACGCCGTGGGAGTAGCGCCGGTCGTCGATCGACAGGCCCCGGCGCTGCCACACCCAGCTGCTCTCGCCGAGCCGCATCTCGGGCTTGGTGCCGTCGCCCACCGTGCCGTACTGGAGCTCGCTCCAGTGGTAGACCGCCGGGGCCGGTGGCGGCGGCGGTGGCTTCGGGGTCGGCTCGGGCGGGGGGGTGGGCTCGGGCTCAGGAGGAGGTGGCGGCGGTGGCGGCGGCTTCGGCTTGGGCTTCTCCTCGGCGGGAGGCTTCGGCGTGGGGGGCGGCGGCGTGGGCTTGGGGGTCGGCTTCGCCGCGGGGAGCGGAGGAGAGGGCTTGGGCTTCAGGGGCGGCGGCTTCTGCGGCACGATCGACTCGGACACCGCGGGCTCCTTGGCCTTCGGCGGCCGGTCCTCCTTGGGCTTGCCGTCGCCACCGGTGAGGGCGATCGCCGCGGCGACCCCGGCCGCCACGACGACGCCCGCGGCGATACCGGCCTTGGCGGGGGCGCCGAGCCCTTCGGCGGCGGCTGCTCCGCCCGCGGCCGACCCTCCGGAGGCCCCGCCCGTGGCCGCCGTGCCGGCGGCTCCCGCGGCGCCCGCGCTCACGGTGCCGCAACCGACGAGCGCGGCCACCTTCGCGTACCCGGCGGCACCGAACCAGCCGATGACGGCGATCGGCACGACCGCGGGGATCCCGCTGGCGACTTCCTTGATCTGGCCCGCGGCCAGACGGCACTTGGCGCACTCCTCCAAGTGCTTGCGCAGGCCCCGCTCGGCGCGGGTGCGCAGTCCGCCGCGGGCGTAGGCGCCGAGGCGGTCGGCGTAGCGCGCGCACTCCTCGCTCTCGGTGAGGGTGGCGCTCACGTGCGCCTGGAGGTAGGCCTGCTTGAGGCCCTCGCGGGCGCGGCTCGCGAGCACGCGCGTGCCGTTCGCGTCGAGGCCGAAGAGCGTGGCGACCTCGCTCGGGGACTCGTCCTCGATCTCCGTGTGCCACAGCACGGCCTGCCAGCGCTCCGGCAGGCTCCGGAAGGCCTGCATGGCCATCGACTGCTCGGCCTCGTGCATCGCGCGGACGTCCGCGCCCAGGTCCAGCGTGTCGTCGTCACCCACGTCGGTGCCGCGCGCGGCCTGCGCGGCGAACACCGCGAAGTCGTCGACCAGCTGCTCCCGCCTGGCCGACTTCGTCCACCCGGCGGCGACGCGCCTGATCGTGGTCAGCAGATAGGCGCGCACCGCGTACTCGGGCCCGCTGCCGCCGCGTACCGCCTGGAGCATGCGGGCGAAGACCTCGGCGGTGAGGTCGTCGGCGGTGTGGCCGTCGCGGCAGCAGGTGCCGGCGTAGCGGCGGACGGCTTCGGCGTGCCTGCGGTACAGCTCTTCGTACGCGGAGTCGTCGCCCGTCCGCATCCGCGAGATCAGGTCGGCGTCGGACGGCGCCGCTTCCCCGTCGCCGGGCGCGGCGGCTCCCGTGCCGCCCTCACGCTGCGGCGGCACGCTGGGGCCGGGGGCCGTGCCGGATGCCGTCCCGCCGGTCCCCTTGCCACCGCTTGCCGAGGGTGCCTCCTCGCCGAAGCCGGTGGACGGCTCGTCCCGACCGTCAACACTCATCGCGGAACGCCCCCGGTTGCACACTCAGACCCGACCACCGGGAAAGCGTGGCACACGGCCGCGCTCGGGCCACGAGGGATGACAGGCAACCACTCGTCCGAGGTGACTTCCCGCAACGGAGCACTACCGTTCACCCATTCGGGGAAGACTCAACAACCGCGGTGATAAACGGAGTTGAGCCTTCCGCCGTCTGGGGTGCCGCTACGACGGCCGAGACCGCAGCCCTTCGAGCAGGATGTCCAGCAGTCGCGACGAGGCCGCGGCCTGCTGCGCCGCGTCCGGCAGCGAGGGCGCCGCCGTCGCTATCACCAGGAGCACGTCCGAGACGGTCACGTCCGGTCGCAGCTCGCCCGCCGCACGGGCACGCTCCACGAGGCGGCCGACGACATCGAGGAGCGTCGCCGTCCCCGCGTCCTCGCCCATCGGGACCGACTCCTCGGCCGGCGCCTGGCGCTGTTCCACGAGGCGCAGCTCGGGCGAGTCCGGGGCGGGCTGGCGCTGCTGCGGCACCCTCGCCTCGTCCTCGTCGGCCGCGCCGTCCTCGACGCTCACCCGCAGCACCTGCGGCGGCAGCAGCCGCCCCGCGCCCGACGCCACGGACGTCCGCAGGAAGCGCGAGAGCGCCGACCACGGCTCGTCCTCCTGCCCGAGCGCGGCACGCGCCTGGTCGGTCAGCCGGGAGGTCTCCTCCTCGGCTATGCGCCTGACCAGTACGTCCTTGCTCGGGAAGCGGCGGTAGACGGTGCCGACACCGACCCGCGCGCGGCGCGCCACGTCTTCCATCGGCGCGCCGTACCCCAGCTCGCCGAAGACCTCGCGTGCCGCACGAAGTACATGCTCGAGATTGCGCTGTGCGTCGACACGCAGCGGTGTCGTGCGCGCTCCTTCCCCCATGTCACGTCCGTTCCCGCTGAGGCCGACGGCTGATGCCGACGCGGCAGCGGAAGTCCAGTGGGTTTCCTGAATGGTCATACACGTTCCCCCGGTTAATGACGTCTCCCCCCGGAGACTCCCCGCCATTGGTCAACCGGCGTGTGAGGAGCGAACCCTTCCGCGAGCCCGGAAACTCGGCTCGACGAGCGCATCCCCCGACACCCCGACGTCCCACGAACATAGTTGAGCCTGAGTCAATTCAGAAGAGGTGGGTTCCGCACGGAGCGCCCCCCGATCGGAGTACGCACCGTTTCCGGCCTTATCGTCCCCCGTCTCCATACCCCCCTCACCCCCGCTGACCTGCGCACCTCCCGCGCTCCGGCGCAATCCGCCGGGCGCCGGGGGCGCACCACGACCGGTCACACAAATTGCCGGGCCTGTGGACAAACTCTGTAGCCGGGTGCGTCATGGGATGGTGAAGGAACCTGTGCGCATTCTCGTCGTCGGCGGCGGCTACGTCGGTATGTACACCGCGCTGCGGCTCCAGCGGAAGCTGAAGTCGGAGCTCAAGCGGGGTGAGACCGAGATCGTCGTGATCACTCCCGAGCCGTATATGACGTATCAGCCATTCCTGCCCGAAGCGGCGGCCGGCAACATCTCGCCGCGCCACGTCGTCGTACCGCTGCGCCGCGTCCTCGACCAGTGCCGCGTCGTCATCGGCGAGGTCGAGTCGATCGCCCACGCCAAGCGCACCGCGACCTTCACCACGCTCGCCACCGAGGAGGAGGGCACCGGCCCCGTCGACATCGTGTACGACGAACTGGTGCTGGCCCCCGGCTCCATCTCGCGCACGCTGCCCGTCCCCGGGCTCGCCGAGTACGCCATCGGTTTCAAGACCGTCGAAGAGGCCATCGGGCTGCGCAACCACGTCATCGAACAGATGGACATCGCCTCGTCGACCCGCGACCCCGCGATCCGCGACGCGGCCCTGACCTTCGTCTTCGTGGGCGGCGGGTACGCGGGCGTGGAGGCGCTCGGCGAGCTGGAGGACATGGCGCGCTACGCCTCCCGGTACTACCACAACATCAAGGCCGAGGACATGAAGTGGATCCTCGTCGAGGCGACGGGGCGGATCCTCCCCGAGGTCGGGGAGGAGATGGGCCAGTACACCGTGCGGGAGCTACGACGGCGCAATATCGACGTACGCCTGGAGACCCGCCTCGACTCCTGCGAGGACCGTGTCGCCGTGCTGAGCGACGGCTCCCGCTTCCCCACCCGCACCGTCGTGTGGACGGCGGGCGTCAAACCGCACCCGGTCCTCGCCGCCTCCGACCTGCCGCTGAACGAACGCGGCCGCCTCAAGTGCACCGCACAGCTCTCTGTCGAAGGCGCCACGCACGCGTGGGCGGCCGGAGACGCCGCCGCGGTCCCCGACGTCACCGCGGACGAGCCCGGCAAGGAGTGCGCGCCCAACGCCCAGCACGCCGTGCGCCAGGCCAAGGTCCTCGGCGACAACATCGTGGCGACCCTGCGCGAGCGGCCCCTCCAGGAGTACCGGCACAAATACGTCGGCTCCGTAGCGTCCCTGGGACTGCACAAAGGTGTCGCACACGTCTACGGACGCAAGCTGAAGGGCTACCCTGCCTGGTTCATGCACCGCGTCTACCACTTGAGCAGAGTGCCGACCATCAACCGCAAGTCCCGTGTGCTCGCCGAATGGACCCTCTCCGGACTGTTCAAACGCGAGATCGTCTCCCTCGGATCGCTTGAGCACCCCCGTGCGGAGTTCGAACTGGCGGCCGGGCGCGAGCGCCCGAAGGAGTCCTCCTGACCGGAGTCAGGAACTCCCCGCGCAGGACCCACGTCTGACGGATGTCCGTCCGGACCGGCCGATGTCAGTCCGGCAGACGAGACTGTTCGTGTGACCATGGTCCGGCCGCAAGGCCGACCAGGGACGTCCGCCCTCGACATGCTGTGTTCCCGATCCAGAAGCGACACCACGAGGCCTACCGCAGTGAACTTCACGCGCTGGAGCGCCCGGCTCCCCGGAACGCAGCGCCGCGCAGCAGCGCGGACCGAACAGGCGATCGCCACGGCATCCCGAGGAGACGGCTCCGTCCCCGCGGCCCGCGCCGAGCGGCTCTCCGACGGGACCCCGCCCGCGCCCGCCGACGGCATCGACCAGCTGCCGGTCCGCGAGGTGCTCGACCGCATCCCGGCCCTCGTCGCCCTCGTGCACGGCGCCGACCACCGCATCGCCCACGTCAACGACGCGTACGTCGCCGCCTTCGGCCCCCGCCCCATCGGCGAACCCGCGCGCGTGGCCCTGCCCGAACTGGACGAGCTGGGCCTGCTGCCCCTCCTGGACCAGGTCCTGCGCAGCGCGAAGCCGCGCACCGTCAAGTCCCGCAAGGCCCCCGGCGGACGCTCGTACACCTTCACCTGCACGCCCGTGACGCTGCCCCTGGGCGGCTCCGAGGCCGACACCGAGGAAGGCGGCGGTGTGCTTGTCTTCGCCGCCGACGTCACCGACCACGCCGAGGCCGCCGAGCGGCTGCGCGCCAGCGAGCGCGCCCAGCGCGAGACGGCCGTCACCCTCCAGAAGTCCCTGCTGCCCCAGGAACTGGAACAGCCCGACGACCTGCGCATCGCCGCCACCTACCAGCCGGGCGGCACCGAGGCCGCGGTCGGCGGCGACTGGTACGACGTGATCACCCTCGGCGGCGGCCGCACCGCCCTCGTCATCGGCGACGTGATGGGCCGCGGCGTGCGCGCGGCGGCCGTCATGGGCCAGCTCCGCACGGCCGTGCGCGCCTACGCCCGCCTGGACCTGCCCCCGCACGAGGTACTGCAACTCCTGGACGGCCTCGCCTCCGAGATCGACGCCAGCCAGATCGCCACCTGCGTCTACGCCGTACACGATCCGAACGAAGGAAGCCTCGTCTACGCGTCCGCCGGGCACCTGCCCATCCTCGTACGCGACGAGAACGGCACCATCCACCGCGCCGAGAAGCCCACCGGACCCCCGCTCGGCACCGGCGGCTGGCTGCACACCTCGGGCTCCGTGCCGCTCGCCCCCGGATCGACGGCCGTCCTCTACACGGACGGCCTGGTCGAGCGGCGCAGCGAGGACATCTACGAAGGCGTGGCCTCCCTGGAGCGCGCCCTGGCCGGCGCCACCGGCACGCCCCAGGTGGTGTGCGACCGCCTCATCCGCGCCCTCGGGGTGACGGCCGACCACGACGACGACGTCGCGGTCCTCGTCCTCCAGCACCCCGCCCGCATCGGCTCGGACGCCGAACTGTTCAGAAACGCCGCCCTGGAGCTGCTCGGCGGCGTCGAAGCGGCGCCACGCGCGCGTGCCTTCGCCACAGGCGTGCTGGCCAGCTGGCGCTTCTCCCCGGAACTGCACGACCTGGGCGTCCTCGCGGCCAGCGAACTGGTCGCCAACTCCCTCCAGCACGGCACCCCGCCGATGCGGCTCCGTCTGCGCCGCACCGACCGCCGTCTGATCATCGAGGTCACCGACGGTGACGACCACCTGCCGCGCCGCCGCCGCGCCGAACCGGCCGACGAGGCGGGACGCGGCATCGCCATCGTCGCCACGATCGCGTCGAGCTGGGGCTGCCGCCGCACACCGGGCGGCGGCAAGGCCGTCTGGTGCGAGTTCGCGCTTCCCAAGTAGTGCGCGTTACGCGTCGGCCTTGGCCGGCACGGCCGTAGCAGGGCCGCCCTGCGCCACCACAGGGCTCTTGGCCAGCGAAGGCTGGTTCTGCACCGGAGTGAGCTGACGTCCCATCCGCACCGCCAGCACCGTGATGCCGAGCGAGAACAGTACGAACGTCACGATGTACGGCGCGTGCAGCGCGGCACCCATCGGACCGCCCACGGCCGGACCGACCGCGAGGGCCAGCTGCTTCACCAGGGCGAAGGCCGAGTTGTACTGCCCGACCATGCCGCCCGGCGCCAGGTCCGCGACCAGCGGCGCGACGGTCGGCGACAGCATCGCCTCACCGAGCCCGAACAGGGCGTACGTCGAGACGAACGCCGCGGTCGCCATCGCCTGGCTGCCGTGCCCGAGCCCCGCGTACCCCGCGAGGATCCACGCGAAGGCCCAGATCAGACCGACGGACGCGATCACCCGGGACCGCTTGCGCCGCTCGACGAACTTCAGGACCGCGAACTGCGCGAGCACGATCATCGCCGTGTTGGCGGCGAGCGCGATGCCGAGCGTCGACGGCGAGATCCCCGCGGCCTCCACGCCGTACGCGGAAAGACCCGACTCGAACTGCCCGTAGCAGGCGAAGAAGAGCACGAAGCCGAGGACGCACAGCTGCACCATGGCCTTGTGCTTCAGGAGCGCGCGCAGCCCGCCCCGGGGAGCGCCGTCCGTGGGCATCGCGTCCTGGATGGACGGCGCGTGCGGCAGCCGCACGGTCAGCGCGATCGCCGCGAGCACCAGGAACATCACGGACTCGATGGAGAACAGCAGGGTGAAGCTGCTCGGCCGGTGCTCGTCGACGATCTGGCCGCCGATGAGGCCGCCGATGCCGAGACCCAGGTTCTGGAGGAAGAACTGCATCGCGAAGGAGCGCGTACGGGTCGCCGGCGTCGACGACCAGACGATCATCGTCGCGAGCGCCGGCTGCATGACCGCGGTGCCCGCGCCGAGCAGGGCGGCGGACAGGATCGCCGTCGTCTCACTGTTCGCGACGCCGAGCGCGACCGCGCCCACGGAGGCGACGACTGCCGCGCCCACGAGTACGGGCAGCGGGCCGCGCCGATCGATGACGCGGCCGGTGATGGGCAGGACGATCAGCGCGGCCATGGCGAAGGCGGCCAGCACGATGCCCGCCGTACTGGCCCCCAGCTCCCGCACCTGCGCCACATAGACGTAGAGGAACGGAACCGTGAACCCGATGCCGAACGCGCTCAGCGCGCTGCCTGCCTGGATACGACGCATCGCTGCGCCCATCGCCCTGGTCACTTTCACCTGCCTTAGGAGTTAGAAGTGAAGACTTCGAAGCTAAAGTTAGGATCTAAACAGTACACACTGAAGGACTTCAATGCCAAGTGGGGGCGTGCCATACTGCGGCCATGGGTGACACCCCCGGCCCAAGTGAGCCGACACTTGAAGAGCAGATCGCCGCGTACCAGCGCGAGTTCCAGGACCTCGACCCCCAGGTCGAGAAGATCGTCTCGGCCCTCGGCCGCCTGAACCGCCGTATGAACGTGGCCTACGGCCGCCAGACCGCGACGCTCGGCATCAGCAACGCCGAGTGGGAGGTCCTCAAGGCCCTCGTCCTCTCCGGAGCCCCGTACCAAATGGGCCCCGGCGACCTTGCCAAGCGGCTCGGCCTCACGCCCGCCGCCATGACCCACCGCATCGACCGCATGGTGGGGGAGGGTCTGGTCACCCGCGACCGCGACGAGACGAACCGCGTGCGCGTCATCGTGGAGCTGACCGCGGAGGGCCGCGAGAAGTGGCTGGAGGCGATGCGCCTTGCCACGGTCTTCGAGGAGGACCTCCTCCAGGACCTGTCCGACGACGAGCGCGGCGTCCTGGACGAGCTGCTGACCCGGCTGCTGCGCCGCGTGGAGCACGCCCAGCCGGACGCCGGCGGACGCCTGACGGACCTTGACTGAAGGCCGCTGGGTGGGGGTTGACAGTCACCCAACCGACCCGTAAGGTTCTTCGGGTTGCCACGGAGCCGTAACGGTTCTGCGGCCGCACCTCCGCCGCTGATCGAGCGGCAAACCCAACTCAGCACAACCTCCCAACGGAACGCATTCGGCATGCCCGAATTCAATTCCAGGACTCGATTATGAGTCGCCGGGAAAACCCGCTAGAGTTTGGGACGTCGGAACGGCCCAACAGCCGCGAGGACAACCCACATTCGACTGGGAGTCAGGCCCGCAAGGATCTGATAGAGTCGGAACCGCCGGAAAGGGAAACGCGAAAGCCGAAAGGCTGGAGCGGGAACCGGAAAGGCACCGAGGAAATCGGACACGAAAGAGTCTGATAGAGTCGGAAACGCAACAACAAAAGAAACACCGAAGGGAAGCGCCCGGAGGAAAGCCCGAGAGGGTGAGTACAAAGGAAGCGTCCGTTCCTTGAGAACTCAACAGCGTGCCAAAAGTCAACGCCAGATATGTTGATAACCCCGTCTCCAGCATCAGCTGGGACGCGGTTCCTTTGAAAAAACACAGCGAGGACGCTGTGAACGGACGGGATTATTCCTCCCGACCGTTCCGCTCTCGTGGTGTCATCCCGATTACGGGAGAACATTCACGGAGAGTTTGATCCTGGCTCAGGACGAACGCTGGCGGCGTGCTTAACACATGCAAGTCGAACGATGAAGCCCTTCGGGGTGGATTAGTGGCGAACGGGTGAGTAACACGTGGGCAATCTGCCCTTCACTCTGGGACAAGCCCTGGAAACGGGGTCTAATACCGGATAACACCTCCACTCTCCTGGGTGGAGGTTAAAAGCTCCGGCGGTGAAGGATGAGCCCGCGGCCTATCAGCTTGTTGGTGAGGTAATGGCTCACCAAGGCGACGACGGGTAGCCGGCCTGAGAGGGCGACCGGCCACACTGGGACTGAGACACGGCCCAGACTCCTACGGGAGGCAGCAGTGGGGAATATTGCACAATGGGCGAAAGCCTGATGCAGCGACGCCGCGTGAGGGATGACGGCCTTCGGGTTGTAAACCTCTTTCAGCAGGGAAGAAGCGAAAGTGACGGTACCTGCAGAAGAAGCGCCGGCTAACTACGTGCCAGCAGCCGCGGTAATACGTAGGGCGCAAGCGTTGTCCGGAATTATTGGGCGTAAAGAGCTCGTAGGCGGCTTGTCACGTCGGGTGTGAAAGCCCGGGGCTTAACCCCGGGTCTGCATTCGATACGGGCTAGCTAGAGTGTGGTAGGGGAGATCGGAATTCCTGGTGTAGCGGTGAAATGCGCAGATATCAGGAGGAACACCGGTGGCGAAGGCGGATCTCTGGGCCATTACTGACGCTGAGGAGCGAAAGCGTGGGGAGCGAACAGGATTAGATACCCTGGTAGTCCACGCCGTAAACGGTGGGAACTAGGTGTTGGCGACATTCCACGTCGTCGGTGCCGCAGCTAACGCATTAAGTTCCCCGCCTGGGGAGTACGGCCGCAAGGCTAAAACTCAAAGGAATTGACGGGGGCCCGCACAAGCAGCGGAGCATGTGGCTTAATTCGACGCAACGCGAAGAACCTTACCAAGGCTTGACATACACCGGAAAGCATCAGAGATGGTGCCCCCCTTGTGGTCGGTGTACAGGTGGTGCATGGCTGTCGTCAGCTCGTGTCGTGAGATGTTGGGTTAAGTCCCGCAACGAGCGCAACCCTTGTTCTGTGTTGCCAGCATGCCCTTCGGGGTGATGGGGACTCACAGAAGACCGCCGGGGTCAACTCGGAGGAAGGTGGGGACGACGTCAAGTCATCATGCCCCTTATGTCTTGGGCTGCACACGTGCTACAATGGCAGGTACAATGAGCTGCGATACCGTGAGGTGGAGCGAATCTCAAAAAGCCTGTCTCAGTTCGGATTGGGGTCTGCAACTCGACCCCATGAAGTCGGAGTTGCTAGTAATCGCAGATCAGCATTGCTGCGGTGAATACGTTCCCGGGCCTTGTACACACCGCCCGTCACGTCACGAAAGTCGGTAACACCCGAAGCCGGTGGCCCAACCCCTTGTGGGAGGGAGCTGTCGAAGGTGGGACTGGCGATTGGGACGAAGTCGTAACAAGGTAGCCGTACCGGAAGGTGCGGCTGGATCACCTCCTTTCTAAGGAGCACTTCTAAGCCAAGCTTGCTTGGTTCAGAGGCCACTACGTCGGCAAACGATCGACGGTGGTTGCTCATGGGTGGAACGTTGACTACTCGGCCTGGTTCACGGGTCGGAGGCTGCAAGTACTGCTCGCAAGAGCGTGGAAAGCATGATCTTCGGACGGGACTCGGTCGGGCACGCTGTTGGGTATCTGAGGGTACGGGCTTGTTCCCGACCTCAATGCCGACCCCAGTGAAGGTTCGCTTCGGCGGGCTGTGATGGGTGGTTGGTCGTTGTTTGAGAACTGCACAGTGGACGCGAGCATCTGTGGCCAAGTTTTTAAGGGCGCACGGTGGATGCCTTGGCACCAGGAACCGATGAAGGACGTGGGAGGCCACGATAGTCCCCGGGGAGTCGTCAACCAGGCTTTGATCCGGGGGTTTCCGAATGGGGAAACCCGGCAGTCGTCATGGGCTGTCACCCGCTGCTGAACACATAGGCAGTGTGGAGGGAACGCGGGGAAGTGAAACATCTCAGTACCCGCAGGAAGAGAAAACAACCGTGATTCCGGGAGTAGTGGCGAGCGAAACCGGATGAGGCCAAACCGTATACGTGTGAGACCCGGCAGGGGTTGCGTATGCGGGGTTGTGGGATCTCTCTTTCACAGTCTGCCGGCTGTGAGACGAGTCAGAAACCGTTGATGTAGGCGAAGGACATGCGAAAGGTCCGGCGTAGAGGGTAAGACCCCCGTAGTCGAAACATCAGCGGCTCGTTTGAGAGACACCCAAGTAGCACGGGGCCCGAGAAATCCCGTGTGAATCTGGCGGGACCACCCGTTAAGCCTAAATATTCCCTGGTGACCGATAGCGGATAGTACCGTGAGGGAATGGTGAAAAGTACCGCGGGAGCGGAGTGAAATAGTACCTGAAACCGTGTGCCTACAAGCCGTGGGAGCGTCGGACATCAAGCTTGCTTGGTGTCTCGTGACTGCGTGCCTTTTGAAGAATGAGCCTGCGAGTTTGCGGTGTGTTGCGAGGTTAACCCGTGTGGGGAAGCCGTAGCGAAAGCGAGTCCGAATAGGGCGGTTTAGTAGCGCGCTCAAGACCCGAAGCGGAGTGATCTAGCCATGGGCAGGTTGAAGCGGCTGTAAGAGGTCGTGGAGGACCGAACCCACCAGGGTTGAAAACCTGGGGGATGACCTGTGGTTAGGGGTGAAAGGCCAATCAAACTCCGTGATAGCTGGTTCTCCCCGAAATGCATTTAGGTGCAGCGTCGTGTGTTTCTTGCCGGAGGTAGAGCACTGGATAGGCGATGGGCCCTACCGGGTTACTGACCTTAGCCAAACTCCGAATGCCGGTAAGTGAGAGCACGGCAGTGAGACTGTGGGGGATAAGCTCCATGGTCGAGAGGGAAACAGCCCAGAGCATCGACTAAGGCCCCTAAGCGTACGCTAAGTGGGAAAGGATGTGGAGTCGCAGAGACAACCAGGAGGTTGGCTTAGAAGCAGCCACCCTTGAAAGAGTGCGTAATAGCTCACTGGTCTAGTGATTCCGCGCCGACAATGTAGCGGGGCTCAAGCGTACCGCCGAAGTCGTGTCATTCCAGCATATAGGGCCAACGCCTGCTGGGATGGGTAGGGGAGCGTCGTGTGCCGGGTGAAGCTGCGCCGGAAGGCAGTGGTGGACGGTTCACGAGTGAGAATGCAGGCATGAGTAGCGATACATACGTGAGAAACGTGTGCGCCGATTGACTAAGGGTTCCTGGGTCAAGCTGATCTGCCCAGGGTAAGTCGGGACCTAAGGCGAGGCCGACAGGCGTAGTCGATGGATAACCGGTTGATATTCCGGTACCCGCTGTGAAGCGTCAAACATTGAATCAGGCGATGCTAAGTCCGTGAAGCCGTTCCGGACCCTTCGGGGAAAGGAAAGTGGTGGAGCCGACGGACCAGACTTGTAGTAGGTGAGTGATGGGGTGACGCAGGAAGGTAGTCCAGCCCGGGCGGTGGTTGTCCCGGGGTAAGGGTGTAGGCCGTGTGATAGGTAAATCCGTCGCACATTAAGGCTGAGACCTGATGCCGAGCCGATTGTGGTGAAGTGGATGATCCTATGCTGTCGAGAAAAGCCTCTAGCGAGTTTCATGGCGGCCCGTACCCTAAACCGACTCAGGTGGTCAGGTAGAGAATACCGAGGCGTTCGGGTGAACTATGGTTAAGGAACTCGGCAAAATGCCCCCGTAACTTCGGGAGAAGGGGGGCCATCACTGGTGATCGGATTTACTCCGTGAGCTGGGGGTGGCCGCAGAGACCAGCGAGAAGCGACTGTTTACTAAAAACACAGGTCCGTGCGAAGCCGTAAGGCGATGTATACGGACTGACGCCTGCCCGGTGCTGGAACGTTAAGGGGACCGGTTAGTGCACTTTCGGGTGTGCGAAGCTGAGAACTTAAGCGCCAGTAAACGGCGGTGGTAACTATAACCATCCTAAGGTAGCGAAATTCCTTGTCGGGTAAGTTCCGACCTGCACGAATGGCGTAACGACTTCTCGACTGTCTCAACCATAGGCCCGGTGAAATTGCACTACGAGTAAAGATGCTCGTTTCGCGCAGAAGGACGGAAAGACCCCGGGACCTTTACTACAGTTTGATATTGGTGTTCGGTTCGGCTTGTGTAGGATAGGTGGGAGACTTTGAAGCGGGCACGCCAGTGTTCGTGGAGTCGCCGTTGAAATACCACTCTGGTCGTGCTGGATGTCTAACCTCGGTCCGTGATCCGGATCAGGGACAGTGTCTGATGGGTAGTTTAACTGGGGCGGTTGCCTCCCAAAGAGTAACGGAGGCGCCCAAAGGTTCCCTCAGCCTGGTTGGTAATCAGGTGTTGAGTGTAAGTGCACAAGGGAGCTTGACTGTGAGACCGACGGGTCGAGCAGGGACGAAAGTCGGGACTAGTGATCCGGCGGTGGCTTGTGGAAGCGCCGTCGCTCAACGGATAAAAGGTACCCCGGGGATAACAGGCTGATCTTCCCCAAGAGTCCATATCGACGGGATGGTTTGGCACCTCGATGTCGGCTCGTCGCATCCTGGGGCTGGAGTCGGTCCCAAGGGTTGGGCTGTTCGCCCATTAAAGCGGTACGCGAGCTGGGTTTAGAACGTCGTGAGACAGTTCGGTCCCTATCCTCTGTGCGCGTAGGAATATTGAGAAGGGCTGTCCCTAGTACGAGAGGACCGGGACGGACGAACCTCTGGTGTGCCAGTTGTCCTGCCAAGGGCATGGCTGGTTGGCTACGTTCGGAAAGGATAACCGCTGAAAGCATCTAAGCGGGAAGCCTGCTTCGAGATGAGTATTCCCACCCCCTTTGAGGGGTTAAGGCTCCCAGTAGACGACTGGGTTGATAGGCCAGATCTGGAAGCCCGGTAACGGGTGGAGGTGACTGGTACTAATAGGCCGAGGGCTTGTCCTCAGTTGCTCGCGTCCACTGTGTTGGTTCTGAAACCACGAACAACCCCGTACATGGTCACGTGCGGTGCGGTTGACAGTTTCATAGTGTTTCGGTGGTCATAGCATGAGGGAAACGCCCGGTTACATTCCGAACCCGGAAGCTAAGCCTCATAGCGCCGATGGTACTGCAGGGGGGACCCTGTGGGAGAGTAGGACGCCGCCGAACTAATTTTGAATGGGAAACCCCCGCACCTTATGGTGCGGGGGTTTTCTGCGTTCACGGCTATTCATCTGTTGTCAGACCGGCAGTTCGCTGTTCGGCCAGCGGGAACGGCCCTGTTCGCGGGAGCGGAGCAGGGCCAGGGTGGGCAGGCCCCGGTCGGCGCCGGTGGCGAGCAGCTCCGGGAGCTGAGGCAGCGGGGCGACCGCGGCGGCGTCGTCGAGGACGAGCGTCATTGGTGGGTCGAGCCGACCGGAGGATGACCGTTCGGCCATGCGCCGGCCGTGCTCGACCACGCTGGAGGCGAGTGCCGTGAGCAGCGGCATGGCACCCGGGCCTTGGCGGGCCTTGGGATCCTCGATCGCCTCACCCACCACAAAAAGCGTGCCCCCTTCATGGACGAAGGAATCCAGCGTGAGCGCATCAGTTCGGTTTGGGGTGCAGGACTCGCGGACGTGGACCGTGAAGAGAGCCGAGAGGGCTCGGGCGGTCAACTCCTGGGCCACGTCACGGCGTTCGGGGTACGCCGTGAGGGTGGCCTCCAGCTCGCCCGCGGCACCGGGCGCGGCCCCGGGGTGCGTACGGAGGATGCGTACGGCCTCCTGGACCTGGGTGCCCTGGGACCAGCGGTGGACGTGCTTCATCGGCCTGTCGCCCACCGCGGCGGCGTGCAGGAAGCTGCGCATCAGGGTCTCCGCCGTGTCGGCCACGGCGGCGTCCAGCTTGGCGCTCGGCCTTATCGGGGCGAGGAGGGCGGCGGCGCGCTGGGCGGCCGTCGCCTTGTCCTGGCAGCCGGCGGTGGGGGACCAGTGCAGACGGGCCGGGGTGTCGCAGAGGTGGGACGGGTCGTAGAGGAGGACCGGGCCCAGCTTGGCGCGGGCGTCCTTCGTCTCCTCCCACAGGGTGGGGTCGGAGGTCAGGACCAGGGCGGCGGCCTCGGCGTCCTGGACGGCCTGGAGGGCGTGGGGTCTTCTGGTCGCGGGGGTGCCGAGGATCAGGGGCGTACGGAGAGTGGGGGATGGGAGTGGTGATGGTGGTGTCAGTGGTGCGGGTGATGTGGGTGATGCAGGTGGTGTGAGTGGCGCAGAGGATGCCGGTGGGCTCTCCGGGGCGGGGGCGGGGATGCTCTCCGGGGCCGGGGCCGGGGCACTCTCCAAGGCCGGGGCCGGAGGTGCGGCGCTCTCCGGGGCCGGCGCCGGCGCCGGGACCGGGGCCCAAGAAGCGTTGTTCGCGCCTTCGGCGCGCCTCGTCCTCCGCACCGCCCGCCACCGCACCACCGTGCCCGTCACGAAGACCATCAGTACGATCAACACCATCAGCTGGCCGATGAACAGGCCCCAGAACAGGCCGTATCCCGACAGCTGCGCCGCAGGTGTTGCGGGCCAGGCGCCCGGCAGGTCCTGCGGGCTGCCGATCAAGTGGCGTACCGCCAGGGGCGTGTTCCCGAACGTGACTCCGTCCGGCCACGCCCCTCGCGCGAACCGCGCCGCGAGCCTCGTGGACGTCCAGACGAGGACCGTGGAGCCCAGCAGGAAGCCGAGGAAACTCAGTAGCAGCCCGTCCGGGATGCCCCTCTCGGCGCCGGCGCTCCGCGCACCCCGCTCGGGACCGCGCCCGTACGAGGGGCCTCTCCGCTCCCAGTCATCCCGCATGCTGCTCCATGTACGCCGCCCGTGCCTCCGCCTCCAGTTCGGCCGCCCGCATCGCGTCGTCGGCGAAGTCGGCGGACGACTCCGTCATGGCGCGGTCGGTGAAGACCAGCGGCCGTTCCGTCTCCGTGATGAGGTGCTTGACCACCTGGACGTTGCCGTTGACGTCCCATACCGCGATGCCGGGGGTCAGGGTCGGAATGATCTCCACCGCCCACCGGGGCAGTCCGAGGACCCGCCCCGTGGCCCTCGCCTCGTCGGCCTTCTGGGCGTAGATCGTCCGTGTGGAGGCCATCTTCAGGATCGCGGCGGCCTCTTTCGCCGCCGCCCCGTCCACCACGTCACTCAGGTGGTGGACCACCGCCACGAACGACAGACCGAGCCGCCGCCCGAACTTCAGCAGCCGCTGGAACAGCTGCGCCACGAACGGGGAGTTGATGATGTGCCACGCCTCCTCCACCAGGAAGATGCGCTTCTTGCGGTCGGGCCGGATCCACGTGTGCTCCAGCCAGACGCCGACGATCGCCATCAGGATCGGCATGGCGATGGAGTTGCGGTCGATGTGGGAGAGGTCGAAGACGGTCAGGGGCGCGTCGAGGTCGACGCCGACCGTCGTCGGGCCGTCGAACATGCCCCGCAGGTCACCGTCGACAAGGCGGTCGAGCACGAGGGCCACGTCCAGGCCCCATGCCCGTACGTCGTCTATGGCCACGTTCATCGCCTCGGCGGACTCCGGCTCGGGGTGGCGCAGCTGCTCGACGATGTCGGTGAGGACCGGCTGGCGTTCCACGATCGTCTCGTTCACGTACGCGTGCGCGACCTTCAGCGCGAAGCCCGAGCGCTCGTCGAGCCCGTGCCCCATGGCGACCTCGATGATCGTCCTCAGGAGCGCGAGCTGGCCGGTCGTCGTGATCGCGGGGTCCAGCGGGTTGAGGCGGATGCCCATGTCCAGGGCGGCGGTCGGGTCGAGCCGGATGGGAGTTATCCCCAGCTCCTGGGCGATGAGGTTCCACTCGCCCACCCCGTCCTCGCCCTGCGCGTCGAGCACGACGACCTGGCGGTCCTTGAAGCGCAGCTGGCGCAGGACGTACGTCTTCTCCAGCGCCGACTTGCCGTTGCCGGACTCGCCGAGCACCAGCCAGTGCGGCGCGGGCAGCTGCTGCCCGTACAGCTGGAAGGGGTCGTAGATGTAACCCTTGCCGGAGTACACCTCGCGCCCGATGATCACGCCCGAGTCGCCGAGGCCGGGCGCGGCCGTCGGGAGGTAGACCGCCTGGGCCTGCCCCGTCGACGTGCGCACCGGAAGCCTGGTCGTCTCGACCTTCCCGAAGAGGAAGGACGTGAAGGCGTCCGTGAGGACGGTCAGCGGATCCCGCATCGCAACAGCCTGCCTCTACGTCGATACGTCTAACGTCGGATGCCGGTCGCGAACGGCAGCGTGTTGACGAAGGCCCTGTGGTGCTCGCGGTCGCACCACTCCAGCTTCAGATACGACTTGCCGGCGGAGGCGCGGATGGTGCGCTTGTCGCGCGCGAGGGCCTCCGGGGAACGGGACGACACCGTGATGTAGCCGACGAGGTTGACGCCCGCCGCGCCGCTCGCCAGGTCCTCGCCGCGCTGGTCGAGGCGGGAGTGCGAGGCGATGTCGCGGGGGTCGACCGTGCGGTTCATCTTGGCCTGGCGGCTGGCCTCCGCCTCGTCGTTCGTCTTCTCGGTCAGCATGCGCTCGATGGCGACCTCGGTGGGTTCGAGGTCCATGGTGACGGCGACCGTGCGGATCACGTCGGGGGTGTGGACGAGCAGCGGGGCGAGGAAGTTGACGCCGACGGGCGTCATCGGCCACTCCTTCACCCAGGCCGTGGCGTGGCACCAGGGGGCGCGGGTGGAGGACTCGCGGGTCTTGGCCTGGAGGTAGGTGGGCTCCATGGCGTCCAGCTCGGCGGGCCAGGCGTTGCGCTTCGTCATCGCCTGGATGTGGTCGATGGGGTGGTCCGGGTCGTACATGGAGTGCACGAGCGAGGCGAGCCTGCCCTGTCCGAGCGGCTGCCGTACGCGGATGTCGGCCTCCTGGAGCCGCGAGCAGATGTCGGTCAGCTCGCGGGCCATGACGACGGCGAGACCGGCGTCCTTGTCGAGCTTGCGGCCGCCGTGCGGGCGCGCCGCGCGGGCCATCGCCTGGGCCTCGGCGGCCAGGTCGCGGGAGTAGTGCATGCAGGCGACGAGGTAGGCGCGGTGCTGCTCGCTGCTGGTCGACACCATCGACTGCAACTGGTCGTACGACTGCTGGAGCCACGGCAGCGCCCGGTCGTCGCCGCGCTGGGCGACGTCCTTGGCGTGCGCGTCCGGGTCGGCGGGCAGCGTACGGGCGAGCATCTGGAGGCGGGTGACGAAGCCGTCGCCGTTGGCCACGTGCTTCAGGAGCGTCCCGAAGCGGTCGACCAGCGCCTCCTGGTCCTCGGAGTCGCGCAGGCCGACGCCCGGCCCCTCGATCTCGATGGCGGCCGTGACCGTGCGCCGGTCGGCGTGCAGCAGCACGGCGATCTCGTCCGGCCCGAAGGGCGCGGCGAGCCAGCTGATGCGGCCGATGCCGGGGGGCGGGCCGACCTCGACCTCGCGGCCGTCGATCCTGACCCCGGCCTCGGGGGCGGCGGAGCGGTAGGCGGTGCCGCGCTTGAGGGAGCGCTTGTAGCTGCGGTTGATCTCGAACCACTTGTAGAACGTGCGGCCCTTGTACGGGACGTACACCGCCGCGACGGCGAGCATCGGCAGGCCGGAGAGCAGCACGATGCGCAGGGCGAGGAGGGGGACGAGGAGCCCGCACATCATGCCGAGGAACGCCCCCACGATGATGAGGGCGATCTCGCCGGTCTCGCGGTTCTTGCCGACGATCGCGTTCGGCCGCGCGCGGCCGATCAGATATGTGCGGCGGGGCGCGACCGGTTGGGACACGTGGGACTGGGTCGTCAACGCCCTTCACCTCCCGTGCGGTTGGTACTGCTGTTGCGGGAGCCGCCGCGGTTGCCCGCGTGCGGCGTGTTCGTCGCGCTGCTGCGCGGCGCGGGTGCGGCGGAGGGGACAGATCCGCCGCCGTTCGACGAGCCGCCCGGGGAGGTGCGGCCGCTGTGTGCGGCGACGCCGCCGCTGGCGGGGTTGGCGGGCCGGGGCTGGCTGCTCCCGCCGCCACCGCCGCCGCCGTGGCCCCGGGCGCTGTGGGTCTTGATGCCCTGGGAGACGAGGGAGGCGGGGGAGCTGATCACGGCGGCGGCCTTGTTCTCGGCGCCGCGCATCATGCGGTTGTCGCGGGAGCCGGCGATCTCGTCGCCGAAGCCCGGTACGAAGCGGTAGATCATGGCGCTCGCGAAGATGGCGAGCAGGATGATCGAGAGTCCGGAGACGACGGCGGAGAACGCGTCGGGTCCGTCGTCGGCGGAGAGCGCCCCGGCGAGGCCGAGCACGATCACGATGATCGGTTTGACGAGGATGACGGCGATCATGATGCCCGCCCAGCGGCGGACGTGCGACCACAGGTTCTTGTCGACGAGGCCGGCGTAGACGACCGTGCCGAGGAGCGCTCCTACGTAGAGGAGCGCCGCCCGGATGACCAGCTCCAGCCAGAGCACGCCCGCGGCGAGGATCGACACGAGCGAGACGACGATCAGCATGATCGGGCCGCCGCCGATGTCCTCGCCCCTCTTCAGGGCGCCCGCGAACGTCCCGAAGAAGTGGTCCGTCTGACCGCCCGTCGCCTTCGCGATGACGTCCGAGACACCGTCGGTCGCCGAGACGACGGTGTACAGGATCAGGGGCGTGAAGGCGGAGGCGAGCACGGTGAGCCACAGGAACCCGATGGCCTCGGAGATCGCGGTGGTCAACGGCACGCCCCGCACGGCCCGCTTCGCCACGGCGAGCAGCCACAGCAGGAGGGTGAGGATGGTGGACGCCGCGAAGACGACGGCGTACTGCTGGAGGAACTTGGGGTTGGTGAAGTCGACGCTGGCCGTCTCCTTGACGGCGTCGGACAGCTTGTCGACGGTCCAGGAGGCGGCTTCGGCGCAGCCCTTGGCCAGGGAGCTGAGGGGGTCGGCGGTGCCGTCGAGGGGGGCGTCGGTGGGGTACTTGCCCTCGTCCCCGGAGCTGCCTCCGTCTCGGGTGGCCTGGCCTCTTTCGCAGTACTTTTTGGCGGGGCCGTGGATGAGGTCGCAGGCGTCGTCGTCCTTGGGCTCCGGCGCCGCGAAGGCACGCGTCGCGAACAGGACCGCCGCGGTCTGCGCGGCCGTGATGGTGGCGCTGAGGCGGAGTACACGGCGGCTACCGGGCATACGTGAACCCTCCGTACCCTTCGACCGCCTTCGCGATCTCGTCGGAGTTGGACGCACGGTCGTCGCCCGGAACTGGGGCGGGACCGTTCTTCTGGGAGTGCGTGACGGCCTTCCAGTCGCCGTCGATCCACGCCAGCTCCATGGTGAGCGTGAACCAGCTGTTGGTGACCGGCTTGGTGGACTTCTCGCCGGCCAGGCCGAGCAGGCCGCTGCACCAGACTTCGACGGTGGCCTTGCGGTCCGAGAAGTCGGTGACCTTCGTGCCGATCGGGGATGTGCGCGAGATGAACTGATAGCCGTTCGGCGTCGAACCGTCCTCGTTCAGGCCTACGTTCCTGAAGAACGGCGCGGTGTACGCCTTGTCGAGCTCGGCCTGGAACTTGGCCACGCTCTGCGGCGCCATGACGGTTCGGAGGATGGCGTCGCGTTTGCCCTTGTCGAACATTTCGGCAGAGCCGAGCGGAACCGCGAAGTTCGCCGCCGCGCTCTGGGCACCCTGCTCGGTCTTGGCGAAGCCCGTCGCGATCCCGTCGGCCTTGCCGCCCACCGGCTTCCTCCCCGAAGGGGCCGTCGCCGCCGCGTCAGGCGTCTTGGCGTCGCCGCCCCCCGCAGAGGACTCGTCCCCGCCCCTGTTGGCGAAGGCGATCGCCGCGATCAGCAGGACCACGACGCCGACCACCGTCACCAGGCTGCGGGAGGACGTCCGCCCGCCCCGGGCGGATCTGCGCGCGCCGTAGACGTCGTCCCCGCCCTCCCCCTCGGGAAGCCGCGTCCTGGTCTCTCCCGAGCCGCCGAAGAGGCCGTCGTTCCGCTCGTCGTCGAGGCTCATGCCGCGACCGCCCCCTCAACCTCTCGCCGAACCGTCACGTAGGACACGTATGACGGTAGCCGTGCTGGTTCCCGCGCGGGCGCGGTGTGGTGACTCGACATCAGGGAGTTGCAACCTCAGCCGGTGGGCACGACGGACAGGTGGGGGAGGGGACAGGGAAGAGGGGACAGGGAAGGGGGGACAGGGGGGACAGGCGGGACAAGGGGAGAGGGAGCGCGGGGTCGAGGCCTGGGGAAGGGCGCTAGACCGCCATGCCGTAGACGATCGTGAACAGCGTGCCGAGCGAACCGATGATGAAGACTCCGGTCAGGCCCGCGATGATCAGGCCCTTGCCCTGTTCCGCGCTGAAGGTGTCGCGCAGCGCCGTCGCGCCGATGCGTTGCTTCGCCGCGCCCCAGATCGCAATGCCCAGGCACAGCAGAATGGCGACCGCCATCACGACCTCGATCATGACGCGTGCCTCGTTGCCCAGGTTCCCGAAGGGACCCCAGTCGGGGGCGATCCCGCCGATGATGGTGGTGATGTCGCCCTTTTCGGCTGCCATAAGCATGTGTAACTCACCGCCCCTAGTGGGTTGTTCTGGCACCTCTGCCCGCCTCGGTGCAGAGGACAGCTCATTCTCGCCGACAATCGGGCCCGCGGATGGCGCCTTGGCGCCATTCGTTGGCTGACTTCGTGCGTTTCCTCGTACGCGAGGTCTGGTCACTCTGTGTATCACGCGGTACGACGCCGGGCAATGACGGCCCGGCGTGCCTCTGACCAGGACTTCTGACCAGCACTTTTGACGAGCACTCAAGAGCGGCCGAGGCCGGCCGTGCCACGGGTGACGAAGGAGCAGTCGGTGTAGCGGTAGGCGGGGCTCAGCCTGGCGCCGTCGGCGCGATCGCGCACGGTGGCCCTCTTGTAGAGGAAGTGGTACTCGCCGGCGGGCAGCCTGAGGGTGGTCCTGGGGTACTTCGTGACGCCGGCCCGGCAGGTCTTGTCGCCCTGGGACTTGGTGGCGAAGACCCGGCAGGAGGCGCAGTCCTTGAGCTGGACGCTGCCGGTGGTGGGGCCGGTGTAGAGGACTTCCAGCTCGCCGGGGCCGAGGTTGGCGACGACGAGGTCGACCTTGGCGCCGCCGGGGGAGCCGGACGGGGGCAGACGGCGGCCCGCGCTCGGGCGTTCCTCGGCGATCTCGGCGGCGATGGCGACATCCTTGGCGCGGTCGCGCTTCTCGCTGGCCGGGTAGGCCTTGGCGAAGCCGTTGAGGGTCGCGGCGGCCTTCGCGAAGTGGGCGTCCTCGAACTCGTCCATGCCGCAGGCGTAGACGCCGCTCTCCACGGCCCGTTCGGTGGCGCCGCGAACGGCCTCGGCGTCGACCGCGTCGCCGGGCAGGGCGGCGGCGGTGGTGCCGATGGCGCGCAGTTCGTCCAGGGCGGGGCAGGGGGCGGGGCCCTTGACGGCGGACGTACGGGTGTCGATGGCGTCGCGCAGGGCCGGCTCGACCTTCTTGGCCTGGGCCGAGGCGGGGAAGGTGCGGAGCAGTTCGGTGAGCGGGGCGTCGGCGGCCGAGCGGCCGAGCCCTTCGGTGCCGCACTCGTAGAGGGAGGTGGCGAGGCGGTCGTCGGGCCAGGTGGCGAGGGCGCCGAGGCGGTCCTTGCCGAGGGTGCCGGGGAGGGTGCGTAGATGTGTGAGCGGGGGGACGGCTTCGCAGTACCGCTTGGCGGCGTAAGGGGCGGCGACGGACTCGTAGTAGGCGGTGAGGCTGTCGGGCAGGCGGTCGGCGGCCCGGGAGCCGGGGTGGTCGTCGGCGAGGTCGCGGTAGGTGCGGAGGGCTTTCTTGTACTTCGTCTCGGCGATGCCCTCGAAGGGCTGTGAGTCGAGGCCCGCGACGATGCGGTCGGCGTTGTCGAGGCGGTCGAGGAGCATCTGCTCGACGGCCTCGTCCCGCGCGCTCTCGTAGGCGAGGGCGCCGCCGGAGGGCACGGCGAGCAGGATGACGCCGAGGGCGGTCGCGAGGGGGGCGCGCAGCGGCCGGCGCGTCCGGTCGCGGATGGCGCGGAGCGCGCCGTGGACGGCGGCAAGGAGCAGGAGGGCGGCGTAGCCGATGAGTACGCCGCCGGGTACGCCGTCGACGTCGGCGGGCAGCGCCAGCAGAAGCAGCGCGGCGGTCGCGCCGACGCAGAGCAGGGCGGGGAGCAGCCGCCGGATGAGGAGGTAGCCGAGGCCGAGGCCGCTGAGGTTCAGCAGGGCGACGGCCAGAGGGCGCAAGGGACTGTGGTCGCCGGGTTGGCCGGGTGGGCCGGGTGGCCGGGTGGGCAGTGGGGGCGGGGGCGGGAGCGCGGCTGAGGGCTGGGCGGACAACTGTGGCGGCGGTGGCGGGTACGCGTAGGAGGAAGAGGGCGCGTACGAGGGTGGGGATGCGGGTGGGGTCGGGGACACGGGTGGGAGTGAGGGAGGCGGGAACGCGGGCGGAGGTGGCGGGAAAGCGGGCGGGGGTCCGAAACGGCCCGGCCCGCGGTCGGCCTCGCTCTCGGGTCCGGCGGTGCGTCGATCCCTCGGCTCGTTCGGTTCCATCGTCGGCTCCCCCCAGCCGTGGCACCGCGCCATGCCGCGCCCAGCGGCCGCACAACGCCCGATTCCCCAACCATCGAGGATGGTTGGGGTCGCGTCAATCACGTGTGGGGGAGGGTGTCGACCCCCTGTGACCGGGTGGTTTCGCCAGCCCCAGGGGTCACTTGCCCACCTCAGCTCGCGGGGGAGTCGCTGACCTTGCCGACCGGGCCGACGGACAGCTTCGGGCCGCTGTCCGAGGAGTCCTCGCCGCTCACCGGGAGGGAGCCGGCGGGCCAGGCGATCGTGACGGTCTTCGTCTCGTTCGGCGGGGTCACCAGGATGTTGGTGATACGGACACCGGAGCCGCCGGTGGTGTTGACCGGGAAGGTGATGTTGAAGGCGGCGGACTCGCCGTCCTTGAGGACGTGGGGGTGGGGCTGGTCACCATTGCGGTCGACGGACAGGGTGTCGCCGGTGGCCGTTTTGAGGTCCACGCCCGCGTAGCCGCTGAGGGCGCAGTCGCGCCCGCCGCCGTTCTTGAACTGGACGGTGATGACACCTTCCGTCTTGTCGGTGGTGTTGTCGGCGGCGGTCACCTCCAGCTCGTCGCTGCGGCAGTCGTCGACCTCGGTGTCGGTGTTGCCCTCCCCGGAGGAGCCGGAGCCGGAGCCGGACGATGTGCCGGAGTCGCCCGTTCCGCCGCTGCTGCCGGTCCCCGTGGACACCGTCGGCTTTGCACCGGACGGGGTGTCTCCCGCCTTCACGCCGCCGTCGTCGTTGTTGCAGGCGGTGAGCGAGAGCGCGCCGAGGAGCGTGAGGCCGGCGAGCAGGGTCTTCGAGGCGTGCGTGAGCTTCATGGGGTCCCCGGTGAGATGCGAAGTGCGAAGTGGCGTCGGCATTGGCGTCGGCATTGGTGTTGGCCTTGTGTGAGGCCGTGTTTCCTGGCCTGGCCAACAGCGAAGCCGTCCCCGGCGGGCAGGGGCAAGGGACACTGGGTGATCGGGGATGCTGGAACGCTTCCAGGGGGTCTGGCCTGGGGTGACGCACTTCGCGTGGAACGCGGGGGTGGGATGCGGGTGTGGCACGGGCCGCTGGGTCAGGCCCTTTCAGGCCCTGGGCTCTCCGTACCACCGCCACTCGGTCAGGCGTTTGCGGCCCGGGAGTTCACCGCGGCCCGTCGCCCACAGGAGGGTGGGCCAGGGGGCCGTGTCCGTGGGGGCGTCGGGGAAGAGGCGGTGCAGGACTCGGGTGCAGAGGTCGGCGGGCGGGGTCCAGGCGGCCCCGATGCCGAGTCCGTTCGCGATGTCGTACGTGTGGACGAGGGTCTCTACGACTCCCATCGCGGCGAAGCCCTCGGGGTCCGAGGCGCCGAAGCCGTGGTGGGCGCGGACGGTCGGCGGGGTGGTGGCGACCATGGCGGTCAGCAGCGCGCCGCACGCCTCCACGACCATGAGCAGTCCGGCCGGGCCTGCCGCGGGGTCGGCGAGGGTGACGTTTGCGGGGCCGCCCGGGGTCCGGCTGACCCAGTGGAAGGGGACCTCTCTGTCCAGCGGCGGGTGTTCGGGGCCGAGTTGGGCGGCGTACGCGAAGAGGTCGTCGGCGAGGTGCTCGCCGGTCTCCCAGCAGTCCCACTCCAGGCCGCCCGCCTTGACGCTCCAGTCGGCGTCGGCGGGCGCTTCGCGGAGGGTCGCTACGGCGTGGCGGACGGCTCGGGTGACGTCGTCGGCGGTTACGGGGCTAGGGGGGCCCTGGGGGCTATGGGGAACCTGGGGACCAGGGGAGTGAGAGGGCTCAGACATGGCGGGACGGTAACAGCAGTTGCCCGGCGGGTGGTTAGCGGTTTTCGAGCGGATGTGTCCGTCGGGCGGTGTCAGTCCTGGTCGACGCCTTCCACGAAATGATCGAATTCGCCTGCCTGTACGCCGAGTACGAAAGCGTTCCACTTCGTCCGGGTGGTGGTGACGACGTTGTCCGGGGTGCTGGTCTCGCGGAGGTAGACGGCGTCGCCCTCTCCGAAGGCGATCTCGATCCAGGGGCCGGGGCCCTGCTCGTCCTCGGGGGCGGCGCGGATCCAGTCGAGGCCGGCAGGGGGCGGGGGTATGGGCACGGGCCTGGGGCGGGGGCTGTCGGTCATGGCTGGGGTCGGCGCCCTTTCTTCGTCTGTGGGGCGGGGCCGCGGGGGTATGTGCGTACTCGCCATCTCTGCTGTGCTGCCCCGGCAGCCGCTCGGGACGCGGTGTGCTCGGTGCTCCGTGCGCACATACCCCCACGTCCCCTCAGGCCGGTTCGGCGCCTGCGGGCTGCTTGGCGGTGCGGATCAGCGCCGCGAAGGCTCTGGGCGTGGTGCGGACTATCGTGCCGGTGGGGTCGCTGCTTTCGGTGAGTTCGACTGTGCCGGTGGTTGTCGCGGCGACGTGTACGCAGGAGCTGCCCTCGGAGCAGTACGAGGACTTCTGCCAGTGACGGTTCATGAGTGCTTCCCCTACAGATCTTTCATCACGGCGTGGATAAGGTCTCGGGTCTTTCCGGGGGCGAGTGCTACTGCCTCCAGACGGTCGAAGAGGGTGCGGTACTTGTGAAGTTGCGCCTCGGCGTCGAGGAACGCGAGCCCGTGCGACTGGTCGAGGTAAACCGTGTCGAGTGGGGGCACCGGCCCGTGTACGTAGTAGATCGACTGTCCGGACCCGGGGTAAGCGCCGGCATCGAACGTGATCGCACGCAGGGTGACTCCGTCGCGCTCGCTCATGTCGAGGAGGTGTTGAAGCTGACGCCGCGCGATGGCGGAGCCGCCGACCTTCATGCGGAGCGCGGCCTCGTGAATGACTGCCTCGTAGGGGAGAGGGGCGTCGCGGTACAGCACGGACTGGCGCTTGATGCGGAACGAGAGGCGGTGCTCGATGTCGGGCGGCGAAAGCTCGATAACGGCCTGGCGGAAGATCTCGCGGGCATGGTCGTGCGTCTGGAGCAGGCCGGGGATCCGTGCGGTGACGCTGTCACGCAACGCCCGGGCGTGATGCTCCAGTTCCGCCAAATCGAGCAGTGAGCTGGGCAGCAGCTCACGGTACTCCTCCCACCAGCCGCGCGTGCGGTCGCTCGCCATGCGGGTGAGGGCTTCGACGAGGGCCTTGTCCGGGCACTCGTAGTGACAGGCAAGCATCCGTACACGCTCGGGGCTTACGCCCATGCGGCCGGACTCCATGTTGCTGACCTGGTTCTGCTTCACGCCGAGCAGTTGACCCGCTTCGGTCGACGTCAGGCCCGCGCGTTCACGGAGTTTGCGCAGCTCCGCGCCGAGTCGGAGTTGACGGCCCGTCGGGTTGGATCTCACCGTTCGCTCGCCTCTCACCACGACTGGTCACCCACACGAGTGGCAGATCAGCCCTTTTACGCGATGCCGATAATTTCTTATCCGGGCCTCGCTACCTTATAGCTCAGGTCATCCACCCAGAAGAACCCCGCTCGACGGAGCGGCAAGGTCACTGGGCCTACCCGGCAACTACCGTCCCGCAGGAGAGACTTCCATGAACGCCACCGTATCGCCGCCCTGGACCTACACCCTCCAACTGCCCCACGACCCCCGCGCACCGGGAATCGCCCGCGCCACCCTCCGCGCGGTCCTGGAGACGTACGGGCTCGGTGAACTCTCCCCCACCGCGGAACTCCTCGCAGGAGAACTGCTCAGCAACGCGCACTGCCACACCGACGGGCCCTACGCTTTTCGCGTCCGTTCCGCCTCCCCGCAGGGGATCCGCGTGGCCGTATGGGACTCCGATCCGCGGATCCCACCCGGGTTCGGGGGGAACGGAGGCGCCCTCGACCCCTACCCGCCGGGAACCGCGGAAAGCGGCCGGGGACTGCACCTCGTGCGGGCCTGTGCGGACAGCTGGGGGGCCGGCCCCGTGGGGAAGGGGCATGTGGGGAAGCTGTTGTGGGCGGAGGTCTCGCCCTAGTCCGGGTCGGTGAAGGGGACTCCCTGTCGGGCCTATCGGGCGATGGCTCCTGGCGCTGTCACACCCGGCCTCTACACTGAGCGGCGGTGGACTCCCGTCGGGTGAGGGGTGGTTGACGGTGCGTAAGGCGTGGCTGGTCGCGGCCGTCGGGATCGGCGGCGCCCTCAGCTTCATCGCGCTCCTCGTCCTCGGGACGTACATGGCCGCGGGAAGCATCGCCAGCGGCGTGGGCGGCGGGTCCGTGGGGCTCGCCAAGGGAGCCGTGCCCGCGACCTATCAGTCCCTCGTTCAGAAGTGGGGCAATCTCTGCAAGGCCATCAATCCCGCCCTGCTCGCCGCCCAGCTGTACCAGGAGAGCGGGTGGAACCCGCGCGCGACGAGCCCCGCCAAGGCGCAGGGGATAGCGCAGTTCATCCCCGGGACCTGGGCGACGCACGGCCTCGACGGCGACGGTGACGGCGACCGCGACGTCTGGGACCCCAAGGACGCCATCCCCTCCGCGGCCTCGTACGACTGCAAACTCGCGGGCTATGTGAAGGACGCCCCGGGGGACCCCACGAAGAACATGCTCGCGGCGTACAACGCGGGCGCGTACGCCGTCATCAAATACGGGGGCGTGCCGCCCTACCGCGAGACGCAGAACTACGTGAAGACCATCACCACCCTCTCGAAGAGCTTCGCCAAGCCCGTGGGGCGCGTGCAGCCGTCGCAGCAGGCGGCGGGGGCGATCGCCTTCGCGCAGAAGAAGCTCGGCACCCCCTACCTGTGGGGCGGCAACGGCACGCCCGAGCAGAACGGCCGTTTCGACTGCTCCGGTCTCACGCTCGCCGCCTACCGCACGGTCGGCGTCACGCTGCCGCGCGTCGCCAACGACCAGTACAACGCGGGACCGCACCCCAAGCGGGACGAGCTGCTCCCCGGTGACCTGGTCTTCTTCTCGGACGACCTCACCAACTCGCGCGCCATCCGGCACGTCGGGATCTACGTCGGCGGGGGCTACATGATCAATGCCCCGCGGGCCGGCGCCGTGATCCGCTTCGACCCGATCGACACCCCGGACTATTTTGGCGCGACTCGTGTGACGGATGAGGGCGCCAAGGCGGCACCGGTCAAGCCCACAGCGGTCTGAGGGGGGCGCGGGCGGGGGCGTGCGGAGGGCGCACGCGTGGTGTGACGTGGCTTGAACTCTCCGTAAAAAAACTTCCCTGAGCTGCGGCGATGTATCTCTCTTCGGTAACGTCTGAGTGATCTTTCGGTGGAGAGTGGAACGTAGGGGTGGGGACCGGGCGTTCCCTTGACTGGACCGACCACGGGGGTTGATGGAAGGGCGCACGGAAAAGTGCGTCCATGGGCTAGGAGACAAGGGGCCGCAGCGCCATGGCTGGACTCGAGGAATCCGGGTCGAACCCCGACGTCGGCCTGCTCTACGACATCAACGGCCTGACGCGGGATACGCCGCACTGGCTCGACCGCGCCCTGGCGTTCGTCGGTGAGTACGGACTGCTGCTCGCCCTCGTCCTGCTCGTGGTGTGGTGCTGGTGGGGCCAGCGCAAGCGGGGCACCCTCGACGACGCCGCCTCGTCGGTCGCCGCCGTCGTCTGGGCGCCGCTCGCCGCCGGCATCGCGGTCCTCGTGAACGTCCCCATCAGGGGGTTCGTGGAGCGGCCCCGCCCGTTCCGTGACCACAGCGGCATCGACGTCCTGGTCGAGGGCAAGAACGACTTCTCCTTCGTCAGCGACCACGCCACGCTCGCCATGGCCATCGGCGCCGGACTCTTCGTGGCCCACCGAAAGTTCGGATTCGTCGGCCTCGGGCTCGCCGCCGTCGAGGGCTTCTGCCGGGTCTTCATGGGCGTCCACTACCCGACGGACGTCATCGGCGGCTTCGCGCTCGGCACGGCCGTCGCCCTGCTCCTCTCCCCGCTCGCCATGGCGCTGCTCACCCCGCTCGCCAAGGCGATCGGGCGCTCGCGGCACGTGGGGTGGCTGGTGTGGGACCGCAGGGCCGCACCGGTGTCCGCGGCGGCGGTGAGCGAATCCCCGGCGTCGTCGCCGTCGGAGGCCGCGGCGGACCCGGACGAGCGGGACCTCGCGGCCTAGGCCGAGCGCCCAGAGGATCGGCGGCCGCCCAGGAGGGCCGGCGGCCGCCCCGGAGGCTCAGCGGTCAGCCAGGAGGCTCAGAGCGCCTGCGGGAAGTCGAAGAAGCGGCCCGGGTCGTACTGCTTCTTGAGCTGCTTCAGGCGCGGCGCCGCCGCCCCGTAGTACGCCTCGCGCCAGTTCGTCAGCGTCGAGTCCGTGTAGTTCTGGTACGCCGCGCCCGACGCGTAACGCCCCATCGCCCCGTGCGCCGACTTCAGCCACGCCCGTGCCGGTGAGCCCGAGGTCCCCGCGCGCCACGACGCGATGTACTGCGCCAGCATCCGCGAGCGGCGGTGCACGAACGCCGTCGCCGTCGGGTCGACGCGGTTGATCGCGCCGCCGAGCGCCGTCAGCGCGATGCTGCCCGCGCTCGCGCCCGTCACGTTCTCGATCTGCGACAGCAGCGCGCGGATGCCCGCCGCCGACAGGGAGCGGTCGAAGAAGTCGGAACTCGCCGCGTACGTCTCCCGCTTGAGGGCGCCCTGCGGGCTGCGGCCGGGCGTCGTGCCGGGCAGATGGCACTGGGCGTCCGTGGCGAACGACGAGCAGCCCGCGTACACCTCCATCGCCTCCTCGTACGTACGCCGCTTCAGGGACACGCTGCGCGCGGGGGCTCCGATCTTGTCGGCGAGGCGGTCGACGGCGTTCTGCAGTTCGCCGTACGTGCCCAGGGAGAAGCAGGCGACGGAGACGGTCGGGGTGCCGCCCGGGGTGTTCGCCAGGTGGAGGGACGACCAGATCTCGTCCGGCTGGTCCGGGCCCCACGCCTGCCACGCCTTGACGACCGCGGCCGCCTTCGACCAGGGCCAGGTCATGTACGCGGAGACGGCCTGGGGCGCGGTGTGCGTGCGGTAGGACAGCTCGGTCACGACGCCGAACTGGCCGTTGCCCGCGCCGCGCAGCGCCCAGAAGAGGTCCTTGTGCTCGGACTTGGAGGCGGTGAGCTGCTTGCCGTCCGCCGTGATGAGGGTGGCGGAGGTGAGGCTGTCGCAGGTCAGGCCGTACGCGCGGGAGACCACGCCCTGGCCGCCGCCGAGGGTGAGCCCCGAGATGCCGACGGTCGGGCAGGAGCCCGCGGGGATCGTCACGCCCTTCGCGGCGAGCGAGCGGTAGACGTCGATCAGCTTGGCGCCGCCGCCGATCGTGGCCGTCCTCCCGCTCGCCCGTATCTTGCTCAGCTTCGATACGTCGATGATCAGCCGGCCGGTGCCGGAGGACCAACCCGCGTACGAGTGCCCGCCGTTGCGGATCGCGACGGGGGTGTGGTGGGCGCGGGCGTACGCCAGGGCGGTGCGGATGTCGTCCGGGTGCGCGACATAGGCGACCGCGGTGGGCCGCAGATCGTCGAAGCGGGTGTTGTACAGCTGACGGGCCGCCGCCCACTTGGCCTCGCCGGGACGCACGAGGGTGCCGTCGAGATCCTTGGCGAGGGCCTTGAGGCTCGCGGGCGCCGCGGCGGCGGCGCTGGACGTCCTGATGGGCGTACTGCTGGTGCCGCTGGTGCGCGCCGCCGTGCCCGGTCCCCCGGCGCCGCTCGTGCAGCCCGCGACGGTGGCCGCGGCCAGCGTGGCGGCCGTTGTACCGATGAACGTACGTCGTTCCATGACGCCTCCCCTTGCTTCCCGGAGAACGAGACGGTGCGTGGGGCGGGCGGGTTCCCTCAAGGGGCTCGTCGTGTTCGGCTCTAGGGGGACTCCTCGTGCTCGGCCGCGTCCGTGCGGGCCTTGCTGCGGGCCCTGCGGGCCGGGCCGCGCCAGCCGCAGGAACAGTGGGCCGCGATGAAACGGCCCTTCTCGACCGTCGTCGTGCGGTGCGGGGCGGAGACTTCCTGTTCGGCCACGCCGTCACGGTACCGACCCCGGGTGAAGCCGCATCGGTCGGTCCGCCTCGGGCGGCGTGACGGGTCAACGTACCGGTCGTTATCCCGTACGACGGGGGGATCGACAAGCGCGGAAACGCTTGGGGGTACACAGGCGATGGGGCAGCAGCACAGGCGCACGGGCCGGGCGGTCACCGCGGTCGTGGCGGTGGGGCTGATGGCCGTCGCCACCGGCTGTTCGGGCGGTGCCGTCGCCGAGGGCAGCGGTGCGGGGGCCCCTGGCGACCCCCGCGAAATGGTGCGGAGGTCCGCCGACTTCCTGGTCCGGGCGGGCAGCGCCAAGGCGCGTACGTCCATGGAGATGGCCAGCGGCGGGACGCGCGTGACCGTCCGGGGTGAGGGCGTGTACGACTTCCGGCGGCAGCTCGGGGAGTTCGAGGTGGTGCTCCCTCAGGACCCCGCCGGGGGCCGGGCGCGGCGTCCGGTCACCGAGCTGATGTCGGACGGCGCGCTCTTCATGAAGAACCGGGGGGCCGGGGTGCCCGCCGACAAGTGGGTGCGGATCGAGACACGTTCGCTCTCCGACGGGAATCTCGTCACCGGCGGCGCCACGGATCCGCTCGCGGCGGCGGAACTGCTGCGCGGGGCGCGGAAGGTGACCTACGTGGGGGAGGAGCGGGTCGGCGGCGCGGAGGTGCGGCACTACCGCGGGGTCGCCGATCTGCGGACCGCGGCGAAGGCTTCCTCCGCAGGTCAGCGTGGTGCGCTGGGGGCTGCCGCGGCGAAAGGGTTCAGCGGGGGGAAGGTGCCCTTCGAGGCCTATCTCGATGAGCGGGGGCGGGTGCGGAAGCTGCGCCAGCAGTTCACCGTGGCCAACGCCGACGTGGCGTCGACCACGCTGCTCTACGGTTTCGGGGTGCCTGTCGGGGTGCGACTTCCGGCCGAGAAGGACATCTTCGCCGGGAAAATCGCGGGTTCGTAGTCGCGTACGGCTGGAGGAAATGGTCCGTCCGTGCCATGCGCGGCGTGTGGGCCGCTCCCTACTCTAGGAAGTCGGCAAGTCGGTACGGGGCAGGTGCTGGTTTCCGGCTTCCGGCGCCGGCTTTCGGTGCCGGCTTCTGGTGCTGATTTTGGTGCTGGTCAGGAAGAGGTGATGAACGTGGCTCCTATGCGTGGCGGTACGGCGGTTCAGGACCACGTCGCCCTCGCCGAGATCGAGCTCTGCGGCGAACTCATCATTGCGGCGAGTGCGGCGGCTGAGCGGCTCAGTGTTGACCGGATCGACGAGGTGCTGAGGGTCTGGGATCCCCAGGACAACGCGTCGCCCTCGGCGGGCGGGCGCGGCTAGTCGCTTGGGCGGCGGGGGAGTCTCCCTCGCCGCCCCGTTGGCGCCGGGTCGGCTTCTCGCGGGGCCCGCGTGAACCTGCCCGGGCTCCGCTGGAGTGGGCCTGGGCTGTTCTCCTCGCGGGAGCGTTACGTGCGGAGCATGCGTGCGATCGCCTTCGTCGCCTCTTCGACCTTCGCGTCGATCTCCGTGCCGCCCTTGACCGCCGCGTCGGCCACGCAGTGCCGCAGGTGTTCCTCCAGGAGCTGGAGCGCGAAGGACTGGAGGGCCTTCGTGCTCGCCGAGACCTGCGTGAGTATGTCGATGCAGTAGACGTCCTCCTCGACCATGCGCTGGAGGCCGCGGATCTGGCCCTCGATGCGGCGCAGGCGCTTGAGGTGTTCGTCCTTCTGCTTGTGGTACCCGTGCACACCGTGAGCGTGGTCACCGTGGTCGGAGGGCGCTTCGGGCGTCTCCGGGGTCACCGCTGCCGCGTCGGCGGTCGTCATCGCGTCCTCCTCCTGTAAAGGGGCATGGGGTATTTTCGCTGATCCATATACCCCTGGTGGGTATATCTTAGCCGATTTCTCGGGGGGTGTGCTGATCACTGTGCCTGATGGGCGACACTGGGGGGGCGGCCGGTTAGCCGTGGCCGGATGATGCGCCTAGCATCAGCCTGACCGCATCCAGAGCACCCCGAGGACCCCACGTGCGCTTTCGTCTGACCCCCAGGGAGACGAGCTTCTACGACATGTTCGCCGCATCCGCGGACAACATCGTCACGGGCTCGAAGCTCCTGATGGAACTGCTCGGAGCGGACTCTTCCGCGCGGGCCGAGATCGCAGAGCGTATGCGGGCCGCGGAACACGCGGGAGACGACGCGACGCATGCGATCTTCCACCAGCTGAACTCCTCGTTCATCACGCCGTTCGACCGCGAGGACATCTACAACCTCGCGTCGTCCCTGGACGACATCATGGACTTCATGGAGGAGGCCGTCGACCTGGTCGTCCTGTATCAGGTCGAGGAACTTCCCAAGGGCGTCGAGCAGCAGATCGAGGTCCTGTCCCGGGCCGCCGAGCTGACGGCCGAGGCCATGCCGAACCTCCGGACCATGGAGAACCTCACCGAGTACTGGATCGAGGTGAATCGCCTGGAGAACCAGGCCGACCAGATTCACCGCAAGCTCCTCGCCCAGCTCTTCAACGGCAAGTACGACGCCATCGAGGTGCTGAAGCTGAAGCAGATCGTGGATGTGCTGGAAGAGGCCGCCGACGCCTTCGAGCATGTGGCGAACACTGTGGAGACCATCGCGGTCAAGGAGTCCTGAGGCCTAGCCATGGACACCTTTGCTTTGATCGTGACGATCGGCGTCGCGCTCGGATTCACGTACACGAACGGCTTTCACGACTCCGCGAACGCCATCGCCACCTCCGTCTCCACCCGTGCGCTGACGCCCCGCGCGGCGCTCGCCATGGCCGCGGTGATGAACCTCGCCGGTGCCTTCATGGGTAGCGGGGTCGCCAAGACCGTCAGCGAGGGGATCATCGAGACCCCGCACGGTGACAAGGGGATGTGGATCCTCTTCGCGGCGCTCATCGGCGCCATCGTGTGGAACCTCATCACCTGGTACTTCGGCCTTCCCTCGTCCTCCTCGCACGCGCTGTTCGGCGGCATGGTCGGAGCGGCGCTCGCCGGCGGTATCGGGGTCATCTGGTCCGGGGTCGTCGACAAGATCGTCATCCCGATGTTCCTGTCGCCGCTCGTCGGTCTCGCCATCGGGTACCTCGTGATGTGCGCGATCATGTGGATGTTCCGCAAGTCCAACCCGCACAAGGCCAAGCGCGGCTTCCGTATCGCGCAGACCGTGTCGGCGGCCGGCATGGCGCTCGGCCACGGCCTCCAGGACGCCCAGAAGACGATGGGCATCGTGGTGATGGCCCTGGTCATCTCCGACGTGCAGAGCGCCGACGCGCCCATCCCGATCTGGGTCAAGGTCGCCTGTGCGCTGATGCTCTCCGCCGGTACGTACGCGGGTGGCTGGCGCATCATGCGGACCCTCGGGCGCAAGATCATCGAGCTGGATCCGCCGCAGGGCTTCGCCGCCGAGACGACCGGCGCGGGCATCATGTTCACCACCGCGTTCATGTTCCACGCGCCGATCTCGACGACTCACGTCATCACCTCCGCGATCATGGGCGTCGGCGCGACGAAGCGTGTGAACGCGGTGCGGTGGGGGGTGGCCAAGAACATCATTCTTGGCTGGTTCATCACGATGCCTGCGGCCGCCTTGGTCGCGGCGGTCAGCTTCTGGATCGTTAACCTCGCGTTCCTGTAGCCACGGCTACGAAGGAAGGGCCCGCCCCCGGGAGCCAGGGGCGGGCCCTTCTTGTTGTCCCTGCGGTGGCACCGCCATGCAGCACCGCGGGGAGTCGGGGTGGGCCGAGCCCGGGGCGGCTAGCCGAAGCGGCCCGAGATGTAGTCCTCGGTGGCCTGGACGGACGGGTTGGAGAAGATCCGCTCCGTGTCGTCGATCTCGATGAGCTTGCCGGGCTGGCCGACCGCGGAGAGGTTGAAGAAGGCCGTGCGGTCCGAGACGCGGGCCGCCTGCTGCATGTTGTGCGTCACGATGACGATCGTGAAGCGCTCCTTCAGCTCGCCGATCAGGTCCTCGATGGCGAGGGTCGAGATCGGGTCCAGGGCCGAGCACGGCTCGTCCATCAGGAGGACCTGCGGCTCGACCGCGATCGCCCGCGCGATGCACAGACGCTGCTGCTGGCCGCCGGAGAGGCCCGAGCCGGGCTTGTTCAGGCGGTCCTTGACCTCGTTCCAGAGGTTCGCGCCCTTGAGGGACTTCTCGACGACGTCGTTCAGCTCGGACTTCTTGTACGAGCCGTTGAGCTTCAGGCCCGCCGCCACGTTGTCGAAGATCGACATGGTGGGGAAGGGGTTCGGGCGCTGGAAGACCATGCCGATCGTGCGGCGCACGGCCACCGGGTCGACGCCGCTGCCGTACAGGTCCTCGTCGTCCAGGAGCACCTTGCCCTCGACGCGGCCACCCGGCGTGACCTCGTGCATGCGGTTCAGGGTGCGCAGGAACGTGGACTTGCCGCAGCCGGACGGGCCGATGAAGGCGGTCACCGAGCGGGGTTCCACAGTCATCGAGATGTCGTCGATCGCCTTGTGGGAGCCGTAGTAGGCGGTCAGGCCGGATACGTCGATTCGCTTGGCCATGGGGATCACTGCTTCTTTCGAGGGGGAGTGCGAGAGGGTCGCTGATTGGCCGCTCAGCGGCCCGTCTTGGGGGCCTTCCAGCGTGCTACGCCGCGGGCCGCCAGGTTGAGGATCATGATGAAGGCGATCAGGGCGAGCGCCGCCGCCCAGGCCCGGTCGTACGACGCGTCGGTGCCTGCCGCGTACTGCTGGTAGACGTACAGCGGCAGCGAGGCCTGCGAACCGTCGAAGGGGTTCGTGTTGATCAGGGGGTTCACCCAGACCAGGAGCAGGACCGGCGCGGTCTCACCGGCGATGCGGGCCACCGAGAGCATGACGCCCGTGGTGATGCCGCCGATCGCGGTGGGCAGGACGACCTTCAGGATGGTCCGCCACTTCGGCACGCCGAGGGCGAGCGAGGCCTCGCGCAGCTCGTTCGGGACGAGCTTGAGCATCTCCTCGGTGGAGCGGACGATCACCGGCATCATCAGGATCGCGAGCGCCATCGCGCCCGCCCAGCCGGAGTAGCCGAAGCCGAGGATCAGGATCCAGAAGCTGAGGACGAACAGGCCCGCGACGATCGAGGGGATGCCGGTCATGACGTCCACGAAGAACGTGATGACCTTGGAGAGCTTCCCCCGCCCGTACTCGACGAGGTAGATCGCGGTGAGCAGGCCGATCGGCACGGCGATGACCGAGGCCAGGAGCACCTGCTGGAGAGTGCCGATGAGGGCGTGGTAGATGCCGCCGCCGGTCTCGTCGTCGGAGAGGACGCCCATCGAGTGGGTCAGGAAGTAGACGTCGAAGACCTTGATGCCGCGCTGGACCGTCTCGTAGATCAGCGAGGCCAGCGGGACGACGGCCAGCAGGAACATGACCCACACCAGCGAGGTGGCGAGGCGGTCCCTGGCCTGGCGGGTGCCCTCCACGGTGACCGCGAGGGCGTACGAGCCGACGATGAAGAGGATCGCGGCTATCAGGCCCCACTGGATGTGGCTGTGCAGTCCGGCGCCGGCGCCGATGCCGATGGCGACGGCGGCCGAGCCGGCGGCCACGGCCAGGGGGGACCAGCGCGGGAGGCTGGCCGCCTTGAGCGTCGAGGGGCGCTTGGTGAGCGGCCCGGTCGGGGTGGGTGTCGTGGTGCTCATGCGTTGGCCCCCGAGTACTCCTTGCGGCGCGCGATGATCAGGCGGGCCGCGCCGTTGACCAGCAGCGTGATGATGAACAGGACCAGGCCGGAGGCGATGAGCGCGTCCTGGCCGTACTCACTGGCCTCGTTGAACTTGCTGGCGATGTTCTGTGCGAAGGTGCCGCCGCCGTAGTCGAGCACGGACGCGTTGATCAGGAAGGACGGGGAGAGCACGGTGGCGACGGCGATCGTCTCGCCGAGCGCGCGGCCGAGGCCCAGCATCGAGGCGGAGATGATGCCGGAGCGGCCGAAGGGGAGCACCGACATGCGGATGACCTCCCAGCGCGTGGCGCCGAGGGCCAGCGCGGCCTCCTCGTGCATCTTCGGGACCTGGAGGAAGACCTCGCGGCTCACGTTCGTGATGATCGGCAGGATCATGATCGCGAGGAGGATGCCTACGGTCATCAGGGAGCGCGGGGCGCCGCCGTTGTACTCGAAGATCCCGGTCCAGCCGAAGTAGTCGTCGAGCCAGCTGTAGAGCCCGGTGAGGTTGGGCGCGACCACGAGGGCGCCCCACAGGCCGTACACGATCGAGGGCACGGCGGCCAGCAGGTCGATCACGTACGCGATGGGGGTGGCCAGCTTGCGCGGCGCGTAGTGCGAGATGAAGAGCGCGATGCCGATGGCGACGGGGACGGCGATCACCAGGGCGATCAGTGAGCTGACCACGGTGCCGAAGACCAGGACGGCGATGCCGAAGTACGGCTTGCCGCCGGTGGAGGCACCGGCCGGGTCCCACTCGAAGGTGGTGAGGAAGTTGCCCGTGTTGTCGGCGAGGGCGAGGGCCGTGCGGTAGGTGAGGAACACCGCGATGGCGGCCATGATCGCGAGGAGCGCGATGCCGGAGCCCCGGGAGAATCCGAGGAAGATCTTGTCGCCGGGGCGGGTGGCGCCGCGGGCGGCGGCCTTGTCCACGGGGGCGACGGGCTTCGTGTCGTCGACGGGTGGAGGTGCGGTCGTGTTACTTGCTATGTCCATGGGGTTCTCCGGTCTGCGGAGCTGCCGCGCGTGTGCTGCGGGCGCTCCGTGGCGGCGGTGCACCGGACGGTGCGGCCGGCCCGGTCCTGCGGGGCCGGCCGCACTCGGTTCTGCTAGCTCAGGCCCGCGACGGTGGAGCGGACCTTGGTGATGATCTCGGCCGGGATCGGCGCGTAGTCGTTCTCCTTGAGGACGTTCTGGCCGTCCTCGCCGGCGATGTAGGTCAGGAAGGACTTGGTGGCGGCGAGCGTGTCGGCCTTGTTGCCCTTCTCGCAGACGACCTCGTACGTCACCAGGGTGATCGGGTAGGCGCCCTCGGCGGTGGGCTTGTAGTTCAGCTCCAGGGAGAGGTCCTTGCCCTTACCGACGACCTTGGCCTCGGCGATCGCCTTGGAGGCGTTGTCGACGGTGGCCTTCACCGGCTCCTTGGCCTGCGTCTTCAGGTCGACGGTCTTGATGCCGTCGCCCGCGTAGGACAGCTCGAAGTACGAGATGGCGCCCGCGGTCTGCTTGACCTGGCTCGCGACACCGGCGGAGCCGTTCGCGGACTGGCCGCCCTTGGGCTCCCACGACTTGCCCGGCTCGTACGGCCAGGCGCTCGGAGCGGCGCCCTTCAGGTACTTGGTGAAGTTGTCCGTGGTGCCGGACTCGTCGGAGCGGTGGAAGGCCTGGATCTTGGTCTTCGGGAGCTTGACGTCGGGGTTGAGCTTGGCGATCGCCTTGTCGTCCCAGGTCTTGATCTTGTCGTTGAAGATGTCGGCCAGGGTCTTGGCGTCGAGGTTCAGCTTGTCGACGCCGGGGACGTTGTAACCGATGGCGATCGGGCCGCCGACCATGGGCAGGCCGATGGCCTGGCTGTCCTTGCAGACCTTCTTCGACTTCTCGATCTCGTCGGGCTTCAGCGCCGAGTCGGAACCGGCGAACGCCGTCTGGCCCTGGAGGAACGCGGTGATGCCGGCGCCCGAACCCGTCGGGTTGTAGTTCAGCTGCACGTCCTTGCAGTTGGTCGTGTAGACCTTCCGCCAGGCGTCGATCGCGTTCTTCTGCGCGGACGAGCCGGAGGCCGCGAGCTGACCCTTGGCGTCGTCGCACTTGATGTTGGCGTTGGCGTTCGTCTCCTTGCCGCCGTCGCCCGAGCCGCTGGTGTCGTCGGAGCCGCACGCCGTGAGGGCCAGGGCGCCGGAGACGGCGAGGGCGCCGAGGGACAGGGCGCGGAGCCGGTTCTTGCGCTGAAGCTTCACTTTCGGATTTTCCTTCCGGGAGCCGCCGGCCCTGTGCTGGCGGCGTGCGATGTCTGTCTTGTGTAAGGCCGAAATTAGGCAGGACAGGTGAAGGCGCCGATGGACAGGAGTGAACGGAGGGTGAACCTCGGCGGTCGGCCTGGTGCGACATCACGTCACGGAACGTATCCGACAGATTACGCCAGGTGAAGGACGCTGAGTAGGGCGTCTACGAGTGCCCGGTCGCGGGGGTGTGTGAGCCGGTCGCGCGCGGCGGCGGGGCGCAGCCAGCTGACGCGGTCGACCTCACGGCTGGGCTCGAAGTGGCCGCCGCCTGCCTCGGCCGCCCAGTAGTCGACCTGCTTGGGGCGGCCCTGCGCGAGGTAGTGGAGCGTGGGCAGGCGGGCGCCGGGGACGCAGTGGTGCCCGGTCTCCTCCAGGACCTCGCGCACGGCGGCGGCCAGGGGCTCCTCGGAGTGCTTCAGCTTGCCCTTGGGGTGTGACCAGTCATCGTATTTCGGGCGGTGGACCAGGCAGATCTCCAGCGCGCCGTCCGCCGGGGAGCGGCGCCACAGGACACAGCCGGCCGCGTGGACGGAGCCTGCCGAGGGGGCGGAGCCGCCGGGGTGCGTCACCTCGTACTCACCGTCTCGTGCTGCCAGGCCTGCTGGAAGGCGAACCTCGCCGCCTCGACCTCGTGGCGCTGGTCGGCGTGGAGGACGCCCAGGGCGTACGCCGTGGCGGGGGCGATGCGGGGGGTGCGGGCGGCCTGCGCGGCCGCCGACGCGGCCGCGGCGGCCTCGCGGTGGATGTTCAGGGCGTGGCTCGCCTCGGCCAGGCGGGGCTCGGGTGCGGCGTGGCCGTGCAGGACCTCCAGGGCGTACCTGTGCAGGCGCAGCAGGGAGCGGACCTTCAGCCAGGGGGCGTCCTGGGCGTCCGGCGCGGTTTCGGCCGCCAGGCCGTGGACCAGGGCCTCGGCGTTGTACGGGTGTCCGGCCTGCCCGAGCGGGAGTGCGGCGACCGCTTCGGCGAGGTCGGCGTCGGCCTTGGCGGCCGGCGGCTTCAGGTCGTCCGCGCCGTCGCGCAGGGGGACTTCGCTGGCCAGCACCGCCACGTTGTCCGCTACCGCGTGGAAGCGGGAGGAGCCGATGGCTTGCAGGGCTGCGGAGTGGGCCCGCGTCTTCGCCAGGGTGAGCTGGCGTTCGAGGAGGGCCGCGGCTTTGGCCGCGCCTACGGTCAGGCCTCGGGGGGCGCTGCCTCTCTCCTCGGCGCGCGGCGCTCGGGGCTGTGCCGGGCTCGGCACCAGGGGTGGACCCGAGAGGCGGTGCAGGGCGTTCAGGAGGCGGTGCAGGCGGGTCGCGTACGCGTGTTCCTGGGCCAGGGTGTCCGAGAGCCAGGACAGTTCGGGGCGCAGGGACGCCGCCCACTCGGTGTCCAGGAGCGGGCGGAACGTGTGCAGCGTGGCGCCGATGCGGCGGGCGGCACGGCGCAGGGCGCGGGCCGCCTCCAGGGACGCCTCGGCGCCCTGCGCGTCCGTCGTGGACTCGCGGTGCAGCCGCAGCGACCGGAGGAACTCCGTGGCCTGCTCCTGGAGGTAGGCCGCGAGGACCTCGCCCGCCGTGCCGGTGGTACCCGTCATCTCATGGTGTTGCTGTGCCACGCCGGCGCCTCCGGGCGTCTATGAGCATCTCCTGAACGTTCCGCAGGGGCTGGCCGTCCGGGTCCACCGAGTGGCGGGTCCAGTTGCCGTCCGCGCCCAGGTGCCAGGAGGCGGTGGTGTCCGACATGCCGGTCTCCAGGAGCCGGCTGAGGGCCGCTCGGTGCGCCGGGTCCTGGACCCTGACCAGCGCCTCGATACGGCGGTCGAGATTGCGGTGCATCATGTCGGCGCTGCCGATCCACACCTCCGGTTCGCCGCCGTTGCCGAAGGCGAAGACGCGGGAGTGCTCCAGGAAGCGGCCGAGGACGGATCGTACGCGGATGTTCTCCGAGAGCCCGGCGACGCCGGGCCGCACCGCGCAGATGCCGCGCACCCACACGTCCACCTCGACGCCTGCCTGCGAGGCGCGGTACAGCGAGTCGACGATCGCCTCGTCGACCATCGAGTTGACCTTGATGCGGACGTAGGCGGGGCGGCCCGCGCGGTGGTGCTGTATCTCCTTGTCGATGCGGGAGACGAGGCCGTCGCGCAGGGACTTGGGGGCCACGAGGAGGCGGCGGAAGGTCTCCCTGCGGGAGTAGCCGGAGAGGCGGTTGAACAGGTCGGAGAGGTCCGCGCCGACCTCCGCGTTCGAGGTGAGCAGGCCGAGGTCCTCGTAGAGGCGGGCGGTCTTGGGGTGGTAGTTGCCGGTGCCCACGTGCGAGTAGCGGACCAGGGTCTCGCCCTCCTGGCGTACGACGAGGGAGAGCTTGCAGTGGGTCTTCAGGCCGACGATGCCGTAGACGACGTGGCAGCCCGCCTCCTCCAGCTTCCGCGCCCACTTGATGTTGGCCTGCTCGTCGAAGCGGGCCTTGATCTCGACGAGGACGAGGACCTGCTTGCCGGACTCGGCGGCGTCGATGAGCGCGTCGACTATGGGGGAGTCGCCCGAGGTGCGGTACAGCGTCTGCTTGATCGCGAGGACGTCCGGGTCGGCGGCCGCCTGCTCCAGGAACGCCTGCACGGACGTGGAGAAGGAGTCGTACGGGTGGTGCAGGAGTACGTCGCGTTCGCGAAGGGCGGCGAAGATGTCGGGCGCGGACGCCGACTCGACCTCGGCGAGGTCGCGGTGGGTGCCGGCCACGAACTTGGGGTACTTCAGCTCGGGCCGGTCCAGCTTGGCGATGCTGAAGAGGCCGGTGAGGTCGAGCGGGCCGGGCAGCGGGTAGACCTCGGCCTCGCTGATCTTCAGCTCGCGCACCAGGAGGCTGAGGACGTTCGGGGCGATGGTCTCCTCGACCTCCAGGCGCACCGGGGGCCCGAAGCGGCGCCGCATCAGCTCCTTCTCCAGGGCCTGGAGGAGGTTCTCGGCGTCGTCCTCCTCGACCTCCAGGTCCTCGTTCCTGGTGAGCCGGAACATGTGGTGCTCCTGGATCTCCATGCCCGGGAACAGCTCCTGGAGGTGCGCGGGAGCGGCGATGACGTCCTCTATGGGGACGTACCGCTGGGGGGAGGCCTCCAGGAAGCGGGAGAGCAGCGGAGGGACCTTCACGCGTGCGAAGTGCTGGTGTCCTGAGACCGGGTTGCGTACGACCACGGCGAGGTTGAGGGAGAGTCCCGAGATGTACGGGAAGGGGTGCGCGGGGTCGACGGCCAGCGGCGTCAGGACGGGGAAGATCTGCTGTCGGAAGAGCGTGAAGAGCCGGGACTGCTCCTTCTCGGTCAGCTCGTGCCAGCGCACCAGCTGGATGCCTTCCTCGGCGAGGCCGGGGGCGACGTCGTCGTGGTAGCAGGCGGCGTGCCGGGCCATCAGCTCGCGGGAGCGGTTCCAGATGAGTTCGAGGACCTCGCGGGGCTGGAGGCCCGAGGCCGAGCGGGTGGCGACGCCGGTCGCGATGCGGCGCTTGAGCCCGGCGACGCGGACCATGAAGAACTCGTCCAGGTTCGAGGCGAAGATCGCGAGGAAATTAGCCCGTTCGAGGACGGGTGTCTGCGGATCCTCGGCCAGTTCGAGGACCCGTTCGTTGAACGCGAGCCAACTGCGCTCCCGGTCCAGGAACCGCCCCTGCGGCAGCTCGACGCCGTCGTGCCCCACCTGGGCGTCCTCGTCGTACGCGTCCAGATCGGCGTCGATGTCCGGGGCCAGGTCGGAGATGGTGGCGGCGATGGTGTGCGGCCTGTGCGCGGCGATGGAACCGACGGAAGGCTGGGCGTGCTGTACCTGTCCATGCGTGTTCTGCTGGCTCATAGAGCCATTCTTCCGCGTGGGTACGCCGATGGGCGCGTCGGAGAGCGCGGGAGTGAGGCGGAGCTTCCCGTTCTCCGGGGGCGGGTCGGGCACGGCGGGCTGCATTGGCCGAGCGTCGCAAGCCTGTCTGAATCGGCGGTTACGGCGACATGACGTGCGGGACATCGACGGGAGACCCCCGGGGGTTCGTGGTGCCGGGGGTCTCCGGGAACGTACGTTTCAGGGGGTACGGCGGCGGAGGAGGCGGAACGCGGCGTACGTTGCGGCGGCCGCGAGGGCGAGGACGATGCCGGTCTCCACGAGCTGGAGCGGCCAGAAGTGGGACGAGGGGTGGAAGTCGTTGTACCACCCGGTGACTTGGTGCTCGGCGAAGCACGGGTCGGAGTCCCGTACCGGGTCCCAGCACAGCGACTCCGGCAGCCGGCTCCCGTCGGAGGTGAGCATGCCCCGCTCCACCGGGTAACCGGAGCCGGGGGTGGCCGGGGGAGAGGTGCGCGACCAGCTGACCGTCTCGGTGGCCCACAGGTGGGGCCGCGCCAGTGGCAGTACGGCGACCGCGCTCACGATGACGGCCCCGGCGCCGGTCATTGCGGGCAGCGTGCGGCGCAGCAGGATTCCGGCGAGCGCTCCCACGGCGAGCCCGAGCAGGGCGTACCCGACGGCGACCGGCCCCACCGATCCGTATATCGCGCGCTCGTACCAGGCCGCCCTGTCGTACTCGAGTTCTGGGCCGCTGGTCCATGCCCAGCGCTGCACGGCGGCGAGGAGACCCATTCCGGTGATCACGACTGCGGCGCACACGGCGAGGCGGGCGGCGAGCCAGCGGGCCGGGGAGTACGACTGGGTCCAGGCCAGTTTGTACGTGCCCGTTTCCAGGTCCCTGGCGATGAGCGGGCCCGCGACGAAGACACCGATCAGACAGGGCAGAGCGAGGATCGCCATCCCCATGTAGTCGAGGTTTCTGCCGAACTGCATCTCGGCGTCGAGGTAGCCGCGGACCGGGCCGCCGCACTCCTTCGCGGTCTGCCTGATCGAGCAGTCGGACGCCGCGAAGGCATCGGCCGCGTGTGCGACCCACAGACGGTCGGCGATCAGCGCCGCGGCGCCGAGCGCGAAGAGCCCGAGCGCGATCCACAGGGCGGCCCGGTGCTGGAGCAGGACCGCGCGGTACGGGCCCGGCAGAGTGAAGGCGGTGCGGCGACCCGTCGGCTTCGCGGGCGCCGTCGTCAGCGTGGTCACGCGTTCACCCCGGCCCGGGACGGGGCGGTCGTGCTCGGCGTCAGGAGCACGGGCGCGTCCGGTGATCGGAGATGGGCCAGCAACAGTTCCTCCAGGGAAGGTTCCTCGACCTCCCAGCCGTCGTCGGGCGGGCCCTCGGGACGGATCAGGGCGGTCACCCCGCGGCCGGTGGCGCGGGATTCTATGACCGTGTGGGGGGTGAGGTCCGCGGCCGGGCGGGCGCCGGTCACCAGGGCGTGCGCGGCGACGAGGTCGTCGATGCCGCCGCCGAGCCGGATCCGCCCGCCGGACACGAGGAGCAAGTGGTCGCACGAGTCGGCCAGTTCGCCGACGATGTGCGAGGACATGACGACGGTGGTGCCGTGTTCGGCGGCCTCCGCCATGAGGGTGCCCATCAGCTGATGGCGCGCCAAGGGGTCGAGGTCGGCCATCGGCTCGTCAAGGAGCAGGAGTTCGGCCCGCTTGCCGAGCGCGAGGGCGAGGGCGACGCGGGTGCGCTGTCCGCCGGAGAGCGTACGGACGCGGGCGCCCGGGTCGAGGTCGGCGCCGCCGACGACGCGCTCGGCGACGGCCATGTCCCAGCGGCCCGGGTTGAGTTCGGCGCCGAGGCGCAGCGTGTCGGCGATGGTCAGCCGTGGGTGGAGGGGCTTGTCCTGGGCGACGTACGCCACGCGGGCACGGGCCTGCGCCGGGCTGGTGCCGAGGACGGTCAGGGCGCCCTCGGTGGGCCGGTCGAGGCCCGCCGCGAGGGCGAGCAGCGTGGACTTGCCCGCGCCGTTGGGGCCGACGACCGCGCAGATCCGTCCGACGGGCAGGCGGAACGAGCAGTCGTGCAGGGCGCGTCGGCGCCCGTGGCGTTTGGTGAGGCCGCGTGCCTCGATGGCGGTGTCGGTCATACGGAGTTCCCCCTGGTCGGTGCGGGTGAAGCGGCCGGTGCCGGTGAAGCGGCCGATGCGTGGGTGGCCGTCGGCGCTTGCGGCGGTGCGAACTGCTCTTCGAGTACGGCGGTGAAGATCGCCGCCATGTCGTCCTTCTCCAGGCCCGCCGCGCGGGCCCGCGCGGCCCACTCGGCCAGCTCCCCCCGGAGCGGCGAGTCGGCGGGCGCGCTGCCCAGTGACTTCCGGACGAAGGTGCCGAGGCCTCGGCGGGCCTCGACGAGGCCCTCGCGCTCCAGCTCGCGGTAGGCCTTGAGCACGGTGTTCGGGTTGATGGCGGTCGCCTCGACGACCTCGCGTGCCGTGGGCAGCTTGTCGCCGGGCGCCAACAGGCCAAGGCGCAGGGCCTGTTGGGTCTGCTGGACGATCTGGAGGTAGGTGGCGACGCCGCTGCGCCGGTCGATGCGGTATTCGACCACTGCCTTGCACCACCCTTTCACTAATTGAGTAGTGAAAGGGTGGTGCAAAAATGGGGCGGCGTCAAGTGACGCCGCCCCTCGAAGGGTCCGCCGGCCGGGTAAGGACCCTCGTAAGACCCCGGTCAGGACTCCGTGCGGTACATCAGATCCGTCTCGTGCGTCACGAAGCCGAGCCGCTCGTAGACGCTCACGGCCGCCTTGTTGTCGGCGTCCACGTACAGCATCGCGGTCGGCAGACCCGCTCCCGCGAGGTGGCGCAGGCCCGTCGTGGTCAGGGCCTTGCCGAGGCCGCCGCCCTGGGCGCCGGGGCGCACCCCGACGACGTACACCTCGCCGAGGCTCTCCTGCGCGTGCACCTTCGTCCAGTGGAAGCCGACCAGCTCCCCGCCCTTCTCGGCGAGGAAGAAGCCGGCCGGGTCGAACCACGGCTCCGCCTTGCGGTCGTCGAGGTCGCGCTGGGTGAGGGAGCCCTGCTCGGGGTGGTGCGCGAAGGCCTCGGCGTTCACCGCGAGCCAGGCCGCGTCGTCCTGTCCGGGCACGAAGGTACGTACGGACACGCCTTCCGGGAGGACCGGCTCGGGCAGGTCCAGATCCGCCAACGGGCGCCGCATCTGCCGCAGTTCGCGGAAGAGGGCGAGGCCGAGCACCTGCGCCAGGTGCCGGGCGGCGGAGTGGCCGCCGTGCGCCCACACGCGAAGGCGCCGCCCGGACTCCCCGAGCAGTGCCGCGCCGAGCGCCCGGCCGTGGCCGCGCCCGCGGTAGGTGGGGTGCACGACCAGCTCGGCGGCGGGGGCCTCCACGGGGTCGGTGTCCTCCAGCTGCGCGTACCCCGCAAGCTGGTCGCCGACGCTGAGCAGCAGGTGCCGCACCCCCTCCCGCGCGCCGCCGCGGAGCTGGAGCCGCCCCTGCTCGGACACCGCCTGCTGCCCATCGGCGCGGGCGGCCTCCGCGAGGAGCCCGAGCACGGCGTCGGCCTGTGCGGGGGTGAGGGCGGCGAGCGTATCGATCTTCCGGAGGGGAGCGGGAGCCTCGGCGGGCCGGTCGTCAGTCATGGGTCGAGGGTACGGCGGCGGGCCGCGGGAGGGACGGACCGGCGGGAACGCAGGTCGCACGCGGGGTTGGTGGCTAGGGTGCGCGGATGAGAACTCCCCGTGAGGCGGCACGAGTTGCTGTCGTCGACCCCCAAGGCGCCGTCTTCCTCTTCCGTTACGACAACGAGGAGGTCGGAGTCCACTGGGCCATGCCCGGCGGCGGTCTGGAGCCCGGGGAGGGGCCCGAGGAGGGCGCGCTGCGCGAGCTGCGCGAGGAGACGGGGTGGGCGGATGTGGCTCCCGGGCCGCTGCTGTGCACGTGGGAGCACGACTTCACGCGCGCGGGGGTGCCGGTGCGCCAGCACGAGCACATCTACCTCGCCCACGGCCCGCGCCGGGCGCCGGCCGAGCGGGCGGCCGCCGCGCGCGCCGCGGACAGGATCCTCCACTGGCGCTGGTGGGCCCCGGCGGAGCTGGCCGCCACTCCCGACGCGCTGTGGCCGCCCCGGCTGCCGGAACTGCTCGCGCCCCTGCGCGGGGTGGGCGGCGCGCCTCTCACTCCGGTGGACTTCGGTTACGTACCGAACCGGGCGGCCCAGCCGGGCGGCCCAGCCGGGGGTCCCAGCGGGGCGGGCTCAGCCGGGCGACAGGGCTGGGTGACAGAACCGGACATCGGGTGAAGTGACCGTATCGCTCCCGATGGCAACCACCTCGTAACCCGTAACCCCCTGTTGCGCTACGCGCGTTGACTTTAGGCTGCGCTCGGCGGAATCGCCCTCCCAGTCGTCTCACACCACCCCCAGGGGGGACACGTGTCAACCACACCCCATCCACGCAGGCCCGGACGCCGCGCCACGCGCGTACTCGCCGCGGCCGCCTCGCTCGCCACGCTCGGCGCGCTGGCCGCCGCGCTTCCCGCAAGCGCGGGCCAGGACCAGGCGGGCGGGGGCAAGGGCGGCAAGAAGCGCACGGTGGACGTGCAGCTGCTGTCCTTCAACGACTTCCACGGCAACCTCCAGCCGCCCGCCGGCTCCTCGGGCCAGGTGACGGAGAAGCAGCACGACGGGACCGAGAAGAAGATCGACGCCGGCGGTGTCGAGTACCTCGCCACCTCGCTGCGCACCGCCCGCAAGGCGCACCCCTACAGCGTCACGGCCGCCGCCGGTGACCTGATAGGCGCCAGCCCCCTGCTCTCCGGCCTCTTCCACGACGAGCCGACGGTCCAGGCGATGAACAAGCTGGACCTGGACGTGAGCAGTGTCGGCAACCACGAGTTCGACGAGGGCGCCAAGGAGCTGGCCCGCATACAGAACGGCGGCTGCCACCCCAAGGACGGCTGCTTCGAGAAGGACGGGAAGGGCAAGCCCAAGAAGTTCGAGGGCGCCGACTACCCCTACCTCGCCGCGAACGTCACGGACGAGAAGACCGGCAAGCCCATCCTCAAGCCCTACTGGGTGTGGAAGCACAAGGGCGTGAAGGTCGGCTTCATCGGCGTCACCCTCGAAGGCACCCCGGACATCGTCTCCGCCGAGGGCATCAAGGGCCTGAAGTTCCACGACGAGATCAAGACGGTCAACAAGTACGCCGAGATCCTCGACAAGCAGGGCGTGAAGTCCATCGTCACGCTCATCCACGAGGGCGGCGCCCCCGCGAGCCAGTCGTACAACTACGACTGCGACTCCCCGGGCGCGGGCGACGGCATCTCCGGGCCGATAACCGACATCGCCAAGGGCATCACGCCCAAGGTCGACGCGCTCGTCACCGGGCACACGCATGCCGCGTACGTCTGTACGATCCCCGACCCCGCGGGCAAGCCGCGCATGGTCACCTCGGCGTCCTCCTACGGGAAGCTCTACACCGACACCACGCTCACGTACGACCGCAGGACCAAGGACATCGTGCGTACGAGCGTGAAGTCGGCGAACCACGTGGTCAGCCGTGAGCAGGCCAAGGCCCCGGACATGACCTCGCTGATCAACCGCTGGGACAAGCTGGCCGCACCCATCGCCAACAAGCCCGTCGGTTACATCTCCGGGGACATCCCCGGCCGTGGCGCGGGAGTCCCCGAGGCCCCGCTCGGCGACCTCATCGCGGACGCGCAGCTCGCACACGCCAAGTCCCTCGACCCGGAGGCCGACCTGGCGCTGATGAACCCCGGCGGTATCCGCTCCGACCTCGTCCACAAGGCGAGCGGCAGCGAGGGCGACGGGGTCGTCACGTACGGCGAGGCGTTCACCGTGCAGCCCTTCAGCAACACGGTCAACCTCGTGGACCTGACCGGCGCGCAGCTCGTCACCGCCCTGAAGCAGCAGGTCGGCGGGGCCAACCAGGCCTCCCCGAAGATCCTTCAGGTGTCGGAGGGACTGACGTACACGCTGGACATGACCAAGAGCGGCGCCGACCGTGTCGTGACGGACTCCATCAAGCTGAACGGCAAGGCGCTCGACCCGGCGGCCACCTACCGCGTCGCGCTGAACTCCTTCCTCGCGGGCGGCGGCGACGGCTTCCCCGAGCTGGGCAAGGGCACGAAGCCGCTGGTCGGCGCCGACGACCTGAAGGCGTTCAACGACTATCTGGCCGCCAACTCCTCGGCGGACAAGCCGATCGCGCCGCCGAAGGCGGACCGCATCACGATCGTGAAGTGACGCAGCCGACGTCCGGCTGAACTTGGGGTGGGGTGTGAACGTATGGTGAGATCATCTGATGCGTTCCCCCCACCGCATAACCACGGAACCGCCCCCGGACAAGCCCTACACCAACCCGTACGACGAGCTGGCCGCACTCGCGCCGAACCCGCTTGAGGAGTTCCTCCACGAGGACAAGCCCGACGCGGCCGACGAGGCTCCCTGGGAGCCGCCCAACCACCGACGCGGCAGCCGCCGCCGTAGCAGGTTCAGGGCCCGCGGCCGTAGCAGGGGCAGGGCCCGCGGCCGCTTCGCCGGTCTGCCGCTCGCCGCGAAGGCCCTGGTGGCGCTCCTCGTCGTCGCCGCCTTCCTCGCCCTGGGCGACCGCTGGGCCCTGCTCTACGCCGAGCACGAGGCCGCGGAGAAGCTCAAGGAGCAGATGGACCTGAGCGCGGCGCCCGAGGTCGAGATCGAGGGGTTCCCGTTCCTCACGCAGGTGCTCGACAAGCGCCTGGACCAGGTGAAGGTGACCGTCCCGGACGTGGCGGCCGACCGCGTCTCGCTCGCCAAGGTCTCCGCGACCGCCACGGACATCACGATCCAGGGGGACGGGCCCACCTCGGTCAAGGGCGCCCGCATCGGCGCGATGGAGGGCGAGGTGCTGCTCTCCTTCGAGGACCTGGGCCGCGAACTGGGCGCCTCCCAGGTCACGTTCACCGGCAAGGGCCGCGACCAGGTCCTCGCGCGCGGCACGCTGCCCGTCGCGGGGCACGACCTGAAGGTGCGCGCCGACGCCCGCATCCAGCGCAACGGCGAGCGCGGGATCTCCACCGACATCCGCCGCATGAGCCTGCAACTCGGCGACCTGGCGACCTACCGTCCGGGCACGCGCGAGAAGGAGGGCCTGCACCTGTCGCGCAGCTCGGCGGACCGCGTGGCCAAGGAGACCGCCAAGGCGAAGGCGCTGCTGTCCGTGCCCGCGATCGTCAAGCGGCTCGGCGTGCCCGAGTCCGTGGTGCGGGAGGCCCTCAAGAGCGACGCCAAACTCAATGACCTCACCGGTTCGCCGCGCTTCGTGAACGACGTGATGGGCCTGAACCTCATCGACGTGGCGATGGGCCACCCCTGGCTGCTCAAGAAGCTCGGCCTGGACCCGGCCCTGCTCAAGGGCCTCTCCCAGCTCACCCGCCCCGCCCTGGCCGACCGCCTCACCCTCGCCTTCCAACTGCCGAAGGTGCCGGGCGAGGGGACGGTGTCGCTGCGGGACGTGACGGTGGAGAAGGAGGGGATCCGGGTGCGGCTGACGGGAGTGGGACTGGGCTTCGGGAGCTGAGCCGCGGGGCTTCGGTCACTTGGCCGCTTCGAGGGCCGCGCGCCAGGTCGGGCTGTCCACGTAGTGGTTGTCGTACTGCTCGGAGGAGTCCTTGATCTCCTGGGGGCTCGCCTCGCCCCGCATCACGCGGCCCAGGAGGCGCAGGTAGTCGAAGCGGGGCATGCCCGGCGTGAAGACGAACAGGACGTCGGCCTCCGAGCCGGGGGCCGCGGCGAAGGCGTGCGGGGTGTGCGGCGGCACCAGCAGGAAGTCGCCCTGCTCCAGGGTCTCGACCTCGTCGTCAACGAGCACGTTGAGGGAGCCGCCGATGACGAAGAACAGCTCCGAGGCCTTGGTGTGGAAGTGGGCGGGGGCGCCCACCGCCCCCTTGGCGAAGGTCGAGCGGTAACTGGTGACCGAGCTGCCGTCCGTACCGGAGTCGGCGAGCAGGGTCATCACGCTGCTCGGGTCACTGGTGGTCTCGGCGGTGGCGGCGCGGGTCAGGACGGGCTTGAGGATGTTGGAGTTCATGGTTGTTCTCCCTGCTCAGGGGCGGCGACCGGGGCTTCCCCCGCGGCTTGTAAGGACGACTCTAGGTCCCCAATTGGCCCTGATCAGGGTGCAGTCACAAGCAGAAAAGACCGGTCAATTCAGGGTGGGCGCGCCCGGCGGCATCGCGTCCGGAGGGGGCGTCGACGCACCCGGCAGCCGTACGGAGGCCACCGTGCCGCCGCCGTCCGCCGCACCCAGCGTGACCTCGCCGCCGGCCTGGCCCACCGTGCGGGCCACGATCGAGAGGCCGAGGCCCGAACCCGGCAGGCTCCTGGCGGAGGGGGAGCGCCAGAAGCGGTCGAAGACGTGGGGGAGTTCGTCCGCGGGGATGCCGGGGCCGTGATCGCGTACGGTCAGTTCGCCGCCGCGCAGGGCCACCTCGATGGCGGAGCCGGGAGGGCCGAACTTCACGGCGTTGTCCAGGAGGTTGACCACGGCGCGTTCCAGGGCGGCGGGCTCCGCGCGGACGTACCAGGGGGTCACGTCGGCGGTGAAGGTCAGCTCCGGACCGCGCAGCCTGGCCCGTTCCAGGGCGGCTTCCACGATGTCGTGCAGGGCGATGACCTGGACCTTGCTGCCGTGGCCCGCGTCGGGCCTGGACAGCTCCTGCAAGTCGCCGATCAGCGCGGCGAGTTCCGTCATCTGCGCCTTGACGGAGGCGAGCAGGGCGCGGCGGTCGTCGGGCGGGATGGCCCGGCCGGTGTCCTCGCTGCGGACAAGGAGTTCGATGTTCGTCCGCAGGGAGGTCAGCGGGGTGCGCAGCTCGTGGCCCGCGTCGGCGATCAGCTGCTGCTGGAGGTCGCGGGAGGAGGCCAGCGAGGCCGTCATGGAGTTGAAGGACTCCGACAGGCGGGCGATCTCGTCGTCGCCCTCGACGGGGATACGAAGGCCGAGGTCCTCGGTGCGGGCCACGTGCTCCACGGCCTCGGTGAGGCGGTCCACGGGGCGGAGTCCGGTGCGGGCGACCCACAGGCCGGCGGCGCCGGCGCCGAGGATGCCGATTCCGCCCACGGCGGTCAGCAGCAGGGCCAGCTTGCTCAGCGGCTCGTCGATCTCCGAGAGCGGGCGGGCCAGGGTCACCGTGTAGCGGCTGTCGGGGTCCACCTGGGTCAGCACGCGCACCGCGGCCCCGTCGTCCGTCCTGGCGTCGTGCAGGCTCTCCGCCCGCAGGTGCTGGGCCACTTCGACGTCGGAGTCCTGCACCACCACGGGCGTGGAGTCGCGGCCCACGCAACGCGAGCCGTCCGGCCGGATGATCTGGACGAAGACGGTGGTGGTGCCGGGAGACGTCTCACCGTCGGGCCGGGTGCGGCCGTCATTGCAGTCCGCGGCCGTCACGTCCAGGTAGACGCGGCCCACGTTCAGGCTGCGCAACGAGGCGTCCATCTGGTCCCGCAGCTGCGCGCGGGTCAGCACCCAGCAGGAGACCGCGACCGCCGCGACGGCGAGGGCCACCGCCACGGTGACCAGCAACGCCAGACGGGAGCGCAACGGCAGCCCCCGGAACCGCCCGGCGAGCCCGCTCACTCGCCGCCCCGCAGCACGTACCCCACACCCCGCACCGTGTGCACGAGGCGCGGCTCGCCGCCCGCTTCCGTCTTGCGGCGCAGGTACATCACGTAGACGTCGAGGGAGTTGGAGGTGGGCTCGAAGTCGAAGCCCCAGACGGCCTTGAGGATCTGCTCGCGCGTCAGGACCTGGCGGGGGTGTGCGAGGAACATCTCCAGGAGGGTGAACTCCGTGCGGGTCAGCTCGACCGTGCGCCCGCCCCGCGTGACCTCGCGCGTCGCCAGGTCCATCCGCAGGTCGGCGAAGGCGAGGGTGTCCCCCTCCTCGGCCTTGCCCGCCCCGGCGGCGTACGAGCTGCGCCGCAGCAGCGCGCGGATACGGGCGAACAGCTCGTCCAGCTCGAACGGCTTGACCAGGTAGTCGTCGGCCCCCGCGTCGAGACCCGTGACGCGGTCGCCGACCGTGTCGCGCGCGGTCAGCATGAGGATCGGCGTGGTCGAGCCGGTGGCGCGGAGCCTGCGGGCGGCGGTGAGGCCGTCCATGCGGGGCATCTGGATGTCGAGTACGACGAGGTCGGGGCGGTAGGCCGCGGCCTTCTCCAGCGCGTCGGCGCCGTCGACGGCGACCTGTGTGCCGTATCCCTCGAAGGCGAGGCTGCGCTGCAACGCCTCCCGCACGGCGGGTTCGTCGTCCACGATCAGGATGCGCAGCTGCTCGCGGTCACCGGTGCGGTCGCCTTCGGCGGGGCTCATGGGCTTCGGACTTCCTCGGTAAGGGGCGAAAACGGGGCCGGTATCAGCCTCGCACGCGGGCGCGGTCGGCGCGGGTCAGGTCTTCGAGCCGGACCGGAGCTTGCCGAGGTCGTCCTTGACGGTGTTGATGGGGATGGCGAAGCCGAGGCCGACGCTGCCGGATCCCGACTCGGCGCCCGCCTGCGTCGAACTGGGCGAGTACATCGCGGAGTTGATGCCGATGATGTTGCCGTTCATGTCGATGAGGGCGCCACCGGAGTTGCCGGGGTTGAGGGAGGCGTCGGTCTGGAGCGCCTTGTACGTGGTCTTCGACGACCCGGTGTCGCCGTTGAACTCCTGCCCGCCGAACTCGAACGGCCAGCCGCCCTGCGGACTGCGCGGCTGCTCCTGGCCCTCGCCGGTGGAGACGGTGACGTCCCGGTCGAGCGCGGAGACGATGCCGCTGGTGACGGTGCCGGTCAGGCCCTCGGGGGAGCCGATGGCGACGACCTCGTCGCCGACCTTGACGTTGTCGGAGTCGCCGAGGGTCGCGGGCTTGAGCCCGGAGGCGCCCTTCAGCTGGATGAGCGCGAGGTCCTTCTTGCTGTCGGTGCCGACGACCTCGGCGTCGTACGTCCTGCCGTCGTTCGTCCGCACCTTGATCGAGGTGGCCCCGGCGATGACGTGGTTGTTCGTGACGATCTCGCCGTCGCTCCTAGTGATCACACCGGAGCCGGTGGACTTGCCCTGGGCGGTGGTGGCGCTGATCTCGACGATGCTGGGGCTGACCGCCTCGGCGACGCCGGAGACGGTGCCCTTCTTGCTGGTCGGCACGACGTCGGTGCTGGTGGCGGAGGAGTGGGTGCCCTGGTCGGTGAGCGTCTGCACGGCGTACGCGGTTCCGCCGCCGACCGCTGCGGCCGCGATGGCGACGGCGGCGAGGAGGGCGACGGGGCCCTTGGCGCGGCGGCGCCTCGGGGCGGGGTTCGGGGGTGCTTCCGCCGGCGTGTAGGCGGGCGGGGGCGGATAGGCGCCGCCGCCGCTCTGCGTACCGCCGTGGTGCACAGGCGCGGGCGGCTGATGCGTGGGGTACTCGCCGCTGGGGCGGAAGGTCTCGGTCATGCCTTTGAGATTGACCGGCTTAGATGAGAGGGGGCTTAGTACGTCCTGAGAAGGGCGGCAGAAGTACGTATGCCCCTTATAAAGGTCCGGGGTAACGGGTGGGCGGGTGGGAAAACTCCCCGCGAAGCGGCAACCGACCCGCACCCGCGGGCCCGCCCCGGCAGGGGCCCCCGCTCAAGGCCAGAGGCCAGCTACTCGCAGCCGCAGGACTGCCGTACGACCAACCGCGAGGGAAACAGCTTCAGCCGCTCCCGGCGCGAGCCGGCGACGCGGAGGCCGTCGTCCAGGACCAGGTCCACCGCCGCGCGGGCCATCGCGGGGCGGTCCGAGGCCACCGTCGTCAGCGGGGGATCCGTCAGCCCCGCCTCCTTGACGTCGTCGAAGCCGGCCACGGCCAGCTCCCCGGGGACGTCGATGCGCAGCTCCCGCGCCGCCCGGAGCACGCCGATCGCCTGGTCGTCCGTGGAGCAGAAGATGGCGGAGGGCCTGTCGGGCCCGGCGAGCAGCTCCAGGCCCACCTGGTACGCGTCGTAGCGGTTGTACGGCGCTTCGAAGAGCCGCCCCTCCACCGACCGCCCGGCCTCCCGCATCGCGCGCCGCCAGCCCTCGACGTGGTCGGAGACGGGGTCGCCGACGGTCGGGGTCTCGGCCATGCCGCCGAGGCAGGCGACGTACTCGTGGCCGTGTTCGAGGAGGTGCCGGGTGGCGAGCTGCGCGCCGCCGACGTCGTCCGTGACGACCGCGACGTCGTCGATGGCCTCGGGCCGCTCGTGCAGCAGCACCACGCGCGCGTCCCACGCGTCTATCTCGGCGGCGGCCTGGTCGGTCAGGCCGTGGCTGACGAGGATGAGGCCGGAGACCCGCATGCCGAGGAAGGCGCGGAGGTAGTGGGTCTCGCGCTCCTCCACGTAGTCGGAGTTGCCGACGAGGACCATCTTTCCGCGCTCGGACGCCGCCTGTTCGACCGCGTGCGTCATCTCCGCGAAGAACGGCTGGCGCGCGTCCGGCACGATCATGCCTATGAGGTCCGTACGGCGGGACGCCATGGCCTGGGCGACCCGGTCGGGGCGGTAGCCCAGCTCCTTGATCGCGGCGAGTACGCGCTCGCGCGTGGCCGGGGCGACCGGCCGGGGTCCGTTGTTGATGACATAACTGACGACAGCGGTCGAAGTACCCGCCAGTCGCGCCACATCGTCCCGCGTCACCTTGGCCACGCGCGCAGTCTACGCGGATGGACCTACCGCCCCGTAGGGCGTACGGCAGCGTCCTCCTTGGCGGACTCGGCCCGCGGCGTCGCCGCCTTCGCCTTCTCCTCGTCGGCCGCCCGCTCCACCTTCTCCGGGGTGACGAAGCGGTAACCGACATTCCGGACCGTGCCGATCAGCGACTCGTGCTCGACGCCGAGCTTCGCCCGCAGCCGCCGCACATGGACGTCGACCGTGCGGGTGCCGCCGAAGTAGTCGTAGCCCCAGACCTCCTGGAGCAGCTGGGCGCGGGTGAAGACCCGGCCCGGGTGCTGCGCCAGGTACTTGAGCAGTTCGAACTCCTTGAAGGTCAGGTCGAGCACCCGGCCCTTGAGCTTCGCGCTGTACGTCGCCTCGTCCACGGAGAGATCGCCGTTGCGGATCTCCATGGGGGAGTCGTCGGAGGTGATCTGCTGGCGGCCCATGGCGAGCCGCAGCCGTGCCTCGACCTCGGCCGGTCCCGCCGTGTCGAGGAGTACGTCGTCGATGCCCCAGTCCGCGGTGACGGCCGCGAGACCGCCCTCCGTCACGACGAGGACCAGCGGGCAGCCGGGCCCGGTGGAGCGCAGCAGCTGGCAGAGGCTGCGCACCTGGGGGAGGTCACGGCGTCCGTCGATGAGGATGACGTCGGCACCGGGGGTGTCGACGAGAGCGGGCCCCTCCGCGGGGGCGACGCGCACGTTGTGAAGGAGCAGGCCGAGGGCGGGGAGCACCTCCGTCGACGGCTGGAGGGCATTGGTCAGGAGCAGCAGAGAACTCACCGCCGACCACCTGCCCGGGTCGTCCGACTGTCGTGCACGTTTCGCTCGCCCATAACGTCTGGTTCCTCCTCGGTCCCTGCGGAGGGGGTCCCCCCTGCTCATTCAGAGCTGGGGGCGTTTACGGCACTGCTTCGTACTGAGTCACGCTGTCCTCCAAAACCCGCGCCCGGGGTTCTGAAAGCACGAAAGGACCCGGGGGCTGCGCTGCCCGGATCCTCTGCCCAGCAGAATAGCCCACATGAGTTCCGGTCCGGCAGGTCAAGCGGCGCGATCTTCTGTGCAGCCGATCACTCGCGCTCCGTCCGGTGTTCAACGGCGCGCAACGCTCCGTACACAGGACGGGGTCGCCATCGAGGCCGCGTACGACCCGGGTCCCGGGCCCGGCGGCGGGGTCGCGGTCGTCGTCGCGCACGGCTTCACCGGCGACCTCTCGCGGCCGCACGTGCGCCGCATCGCGCGCGTCTTCGCCCAGCGTGCGGCCGTGATCACCTTCTCCTTCCGGGGGCACGGCGGCTCCGGCGGGCACTCCACGGTCGGGGACCGGGAGGTGTTCGACCTGGCGGCGGCGGTGGAGTGGGCGCGGTCCCTCGGACACGCGCGCGTGGTGACCGTGGGCTTCTCGATGGGCGGTTCCGTCGTCGTGCGGCACGCCGCGTCGCACAGGGGGCGCACCGAAGCGCGCGCCGACGCGGTGGTCGCGGTGAGTGCGCCGGCCCGCTGGTACTACCGGGGGACGGCGCCGATGCGGCGGCTGCACTGGGTCGTCACGCGGCCCGCCGGGCGCGTGGTCGGCCGCTTCGGGCTCCGCACGCGAATCCACCCGCACGAGTGGGACCCCGTCCCCCTTTCGCCGGTCGAGTCCGTCGCCCTCATGGGCACGACGCCGCTGCTCGTCGTGCACGGCACCCGGGATCCGTACTTCCCCGTCGATCACCCGAGGGCGCTGGCCGCCGCCGCGCCGGAGGGGGCCGAACTGTGGCTGGAAGAAGGCATGGGGCACGCGGAGCACGCCGCCTCGGACGGGCTGGTCGGCCGGATCGCGGCATGGGCCACGGCATCATGGACGTCGGCAACGCCGACCGAGACCTCGGCGACCGCCGACTGAAAGGGGAGTCGCATGGTGAACGGCACCATTCGTTACTGGGCCGCTGCCAAGGCGGCCGCGGGAGTCGCCGAGGAGCCGTACGCGGCGGCGACGCTCGCCGAAGCGCTGGACGCCGCCCGCGAGCGGCACCCGGGAGAACTGGTCCGGGTCCTCCAGCGCTGCTCCTTCCTGATCGACGGTGACCCCGTCGGGACCCGCGGGCATGAGACCGTACGGCTGGCCGAGGGCGGCACGGTCGAGGTGCTCCCGCCGTTCGCAGGAGGATGAGCGCCATGTCCAATCAGCCGTACGAGGGGCACGAGGGGTACGAGGGGTACGACCCGTACTCCGGGCAGCAGCAGTACCCCGGGGCTCCGTACCCGGACCAGCAGCAGTACGCGCAGCAGCCGTATCCGGATCAGCAGTACGCGCAGGAGCCGTATCAGCAGCAGTACGGGCAGCAGTCCTATGCGGACCAGCAGCAGTACGGGCAGCAGTCGTACGGGGACCAGCAGCAGTACGCCCAGCAGCCGTACGCGGATCAGCAGCAGTACCCGCAGGCGTACGCCCAGGACCAGTCCACCCAGCAGTGGGAGGGGCAGACCTGGGAGACGCAGGCACAGCCGCCCGTCGTCGCGGTGGACGTGACGGAGACCGCGTATCTGCCCGCGCAGGGCGACGCGTACGACAGGCCCGCCGAGGGTTCGGGCGGTGGCCCCGGTGGGGGTTCCGAGGGCGGCTCCGGTGACGCGCCCACCTACGGTCCCGCCACCACCACCGGCAACGCCCGTGTCACCGATGCCCAGCGCGCCCGTGCCGAGGGTCGATCGCCCGTCATAGAGCCGGGGATGCAGCCCGCGGCCCTGACCGCGGTCCTCGGGCTGCTGCTCGCCGCGGGTGCCGCCGTCGGGTCGTACGCACTGCTCGCACCGCTGGTGATCCTGCAAGCGGTGACCGCGGCCGGCTGGTTCCGGCTCAACGGCATGTGGCCGGCGCGGCAGGGCATCGCGCTGGCCTTCCTCGGGGGTGTCGTCGCCGACGCCGTCCTGCTAGGCGTCGGCAAGGAGAACGCGCCCGCCGCCATCCTCGGCACGCTCGGCGTGTGGGTGCTGCTGGTGCTCGTCCTCCAGCTGCGCAGCCGCGCGGGTGCCGACGAGCGGATGTACGGGCTCATGGCCACCGTCGTCTCCGCCGCGCTCGCGATCATCGCGGCCGGGCACCTCGCGGCCGCGTCCGACGCTGTCACCGTGGGCGGTGTCGCGGTCGCCGTCGCGATCCTCGCCCGCGCGCTGCCGCTGCCCACGCCCGTCTCCGTCGTCGTCGCGCTGCTCGCGGCCACCGGCGCCGGGGTCGCCGTCGGCGGGCTGACCGACCTGGGGAGCAAGGGGGCGCTGCTCGCCTTCGGCGCGGGGGTCTGCGCGCTGATCGGGCACCGCGTGGCGAGCTACGACTACCCGTCCCGCTTCGTGCACATGACGGCGGGCGTCGCGCTGCCGCTGGCCGCCGCCGCGCCGGCCGTCTACGTCCTCGGGCGTGCCATCGGCTGACGGCCGTACACCGTCACAGCTGATCGACAGGTCCCCGGCCGGTCCCACCGGCCGGGGACCTGTCCTTTAGGCTCGCGGAAAGGACAGTTGAGGCGGGGGAACAAGGTGGGGGAACACCGGACATGAGCAAGCGCGCCGTACGCATACTTCTGATCGTCGTGGTGATCCTCGGAGGGCTCTTCGTGGCGGCCGACCGGCTCGCCGTGAACTTCGCCGAGGGCGAGGCGGCGGACAAGCTGCGTACCAACGAGGGGCTGAGCGAGACGCCCGACGTCTCCATCAAGGGGTTCCCGTTCCTGACGCAGGTCGCGGGCGGTGAGCTGGACGAGGTCGAGGTCGGCATCAAGGACTACGACGCCAGGTCCGGCTCCGACTCGATCCGCATCGCCGACCTGACGGCCCGGATGAAGGGCGTGAAGTTCTCCGGCGACTACAGCTCGGCGACCGCCGCGACCGCCACGGGCACGGCCCACGTCTCGTACGACGAACTCCTGAAGGCCGGCAAGTCCGAGCCCGTGGGGCTGCCGCTCGGCGCCACCGGCAAGGTGGTCGGCCTCTCCGACGGCGGCAACGGCAAGGTCAAGGTCGAGGTCGAGGTCAGCAAGGGGGGCACGAAGCTGCCCAAGCCCGTCCACGTGCTCAGCTCGGTGCGGGTCGAGGGCGACAGCATCGTGGTCCACGCGGACGAGATCCCGAAGAAGCTGGAGGTCCTCGGCGTCTCCATCCCGCTGCCCGAGGGCATGGTCCGCGACGTCACCGACTTCAAGCAGAAGGTCGACGACCTGCCGGCCGGGATAAAGCTGGAGAAGGTCGAGGCGGCGCCGGACGGCGTGGACATGTCCGTGACGGGTTCGGACGTGAGCCTGACCGGCTGAACCCCGCCGGCCTGACCGGCTGGACCCCGCCGCCGTGGGGCGTCGTCCGCAGAGCGAGACGCACCCGTCCGGCGGGCGGATGTGATGGGCGTGACATGGAGCCCGGGGCCCCGTCGGGGCGGCCCCGGGCTTCAACCATTCCCACATAGTGGACGATCGTGTCTCAGTATGCGGAGCCCCGGTGACACGGCCGCCTCCGCATCCCTACGATCGGCCCTATGAACCGACAGGCGGACCTCACGAAGCGGCGGGCAGTAGACCTGTGCCGCGTCGCCGCCATGCTCTGTCGCACCTTCTAGCGGGAGATCCAACTCCCGTATTCCCCCGGCCCGTCGACGACTTCGGTCAGGGCCACCCCCCGTGCCACGTACGCCGCGCCTCCCCGCGCTTGTCCGCCGTACGCGCACGTCCCCTCGCACAGCCGTACCGCCGTAACTGCCCCGGAGGAGAGAAGCATGAGCCGCAGCGATGTCCTGGTAGACGCCGACTGGGTCGAGGCCCACATCGAGGACCCGAAGGTCGTCATCGTCGAGGTCGACGAGGACACCTCCGCGTACGACAAGAACCACATCAAGAACGCGGTCCGCATCGACTGGACCAAGGACCTCCAGGACCCGGTCCGCCGCGACTTCATCGACCAGGAGGGCTTCGAGAAGCTCCTGTCGGCGAAGGGCATCGCGAACGACTCCACCGTCGTCCTCTACGGCGGCAACAACAACTGGTTCGCCTCGTACGCCTTCTGGTACTTCAAGCTCTACGGCCACCAGGACGTGAAGCTCCTCGACGGCGGCCGCAAGAAGTGGGAGCTGGACTCCCGCGACCTGGTCGACGGCGCCGAGGTCCCGAAGCGTCCCGTCACCGACTACAAGGCCAAGGCCCAGGACACGTCGATCCGCGCCTTCCGCGACGACGTCGTGGCGGCCATCGGCTCCAAGAACCTGGTCGACGTGCGCTCGCCCGACGAGTTCAGCGGCAAGCTGCTCGCCCCGGCCCACCTCCCGCAGGAGCAGTCGCAGCGCCCCGGCCACGTGCCGAGCGCCCGCAACATCCCGTGGTCGAAGAACGCCAACGACGACGGCACCTTCAAGTCCGACGAGGAGCTGAAGGCGCTCTACGAGGCCGAGCAGGTGGACCTGTCGAAGGACACGATCGCCTACTGCCGCATCGGTGAGCGTTCGGCCCTGACCTGGTTCGTCCTGCACGAGCTGCTCGGCCAGACCAACGTCAAGAACTACGACGGCTCCTGGACCGAGTACGGCTCGCTCGTCGGCGTGCCGATCGAGCTGGGCGCCAACAAGTAATCCCGGACCTCCCGTCCCCTCCCCCTCATCCTCAGGAGTACGACATGTGTGGAGCAAAGGCCGGCGGCCCCGACGCTTCGACGATCAAGCCCGGTGAGACCACGATCCAGGGCCAGGTGACCCGCGACGGCGAGCCCGTCACCGGTTACGTGCGCCTGCTCGACTCGACCGGCGAGTTCACCGCCGAGGTGCCCACCTCGGCGACCGGCCAGTTCCGGTTCTACGCGGCCGAGGGCACGTGGACCGTCCGGGCGCTGGTCCCCGGCGGCACGGCCGACCGCACGGTCGTCGCGCAGACGGGCGGCCTCGCGGAGGTGGCGATCGCGGTCTGATCCGCGCCGCACCATGAACGGCTGAAGGGCCGCACCCCAGGGGGTTGGACGCCACTGGAACGGGGTGCGGCCCTTCAGCCCGTGCGGGCCTACGCTGGACACATGTACGCACGACGACGTCATACGTACTTCGTCATGATGGGCATCTGCATCGCCCTGTTCGTCCTGGCCTGGGGCGTCGTGCGGCTGTGGTCGATCCCCGTCGCCGTCGGCATGTGCGTCGTGGCGATGGTGATCCCGCCGGTCGCCGCCATGGTCGCCAACCGGCGAGGGCCCGAGGACCGCTGGTGGGACGACCCCTCGGGTGATCCGAAGTCCGACGAGTGGTGGGACGAGCTGGACGGCAAGCGGCACCCGCAGTAGGCCGCTCAGTACACGAGCGCCTGGACGCCGTCCGTCGTCGCCTCCTGGACGAAGACCTGCGCGCCCGCGATCCGTACGCCCGCGATGACGTCCTGCTCCGAGATGTCGCGGCGCGCCGCGCACTGCGTGCAGAGCGTGATCCGGCCCGCCGCCATGATCGAGTCGATCAGATCCGGCAGCGGCGCCGCGTGCGGAAGGTCGAATTCCGCCGCCCGGCCCGGCAGTGCGAACCACGACGACTCACCGGTCAGCCAGAGGGACACCTCCACCCCGCTGGCCACGGCCACGGCCGCCACCGTGAAGGCCTGCGAGCAGCGCTCGGGGGCGTCGGCCCCGGCGGTCACCTTGATCACGAGCTTCTTCGCCATGGCCGCATCGTAAGGCCCCTCACAGAGAGGGACGGGCGCCGCCCGACTACAGTGGGACCGGCTCTGATACCTGCCCCAACAGCTCACCGAGGAGCACCCCGTGCTTGAGGCCTTCTTCTCCGCCCTGCTGGTTCTTGTCTGCGTCGGCGTTCTCGCCTTCGCCGGGCTCACCGTGAAGAAGCTGTACCAGGGCCAGCGCTGACCACCGCCACCACCACCCCCTCCACAGATCGTCTGAGCTTCCCATGATCGAGATTCCGTCCGACCTGAACCCCGACCTCGTCCCCCTCGCCTTCCTCCTCGGCAACTGGGCGGGCGCGGGCGTCACCGACTTCCCCGGCGCCGAGAAGGCGAATTTCGGCCAGGAGGTCTCCTTCACGCACGACGGGCGGGACTTCATCGAGTACCGCTCGTACACCTGGGTGCTCGACTCCGAGGGCAACAAGGTCAAGCCGCTGGAGACCGAGTCCGGCTTCTGGCGCATCGACAAGGACCGCAAGGTCGAGGTCGTGATGGTCCGCGACGACGGCGTCGTCGAGGTCTGGTACGGCGAGCTGGCCGACAAGAAGCCGCAGATCGACCTGGTCACGGACGCCGTCGCGCGCACCGCTGCCGCCGGCCCCTACACCGGCGGCAAGCGGCTCTACGGCTATGTGAAGGGCGACCTGATGTGGGTCGGCGAGAAGCAGACCCCCGAGGTGTCGCTGCGCCCCTACATGTCGGCGCAGCTGAAGAAGGTCGTCACGCCCGAGGAGGTCGCCGACATGGCGCGCAACCTCGGCGATCTGCCCGACGACGGCATCGCCTTCTTCAAGTAGAGGTCGTCTTCTTCAAGTAGACCTAGACTTGTCGGCGTGGCGAGCACCGACTCCGACTGGAAGAGCGACCTGCGGCAGCGCGGCTACCGGCTGACGCCGCAGCGCCAGCTTGTCCTCGAAGCCGTCGACACCCTTGAGCACGCGACCCCCGACGACATCCTCTGCGAAGTGCGCAAGACGGCGTCGGGGGTCAACATCTCCACGGTCTACCGCACGCTGGAGCTGCTGGAGGAGCTGGGCCTCGTCTCGCACGCCCATCTCGGGCACGGCGCGCCCACCTACCACCTGGCGGACCGGCACCACCACATCCACCTGGTCTGCCGGGACTGCACGGGCGTCATCGAGGCCGACACCTCCGTGGCCGCGGAGTTCACCGCCAAGCTGCGGGAGACCTTCGGGTTCGACACCGACCTGAAGCACTTCGCGATCTTCGGGCAGTGCGAGAAGTGCCGCCAGAAATAAAAGCCGCCGCCCACTGGTCGTAGTCTTTGTGAACATGAAGAGCCCCCTGTTGTCCCTGCCCGGCGCCGTCCCCGCCGAGGGCGTGGACGAAGGCGTCGCCGCCCACTACGGCGAACTGTTCCGTGAGCAGCGCGCCCTCGCCGACGGCGCCGGTTTCGTCGACCTCTCGCACCGCGGGGTGGTCACCGTGACCGGCTCCGACCGGCTGAGCTGGCTGCATCTGCTGCTCACCCAGCACGTCAGCGAGCTGCCGGCCGGCCAGGCCACCGAAGCGCTGATCCTCTCCGCCAACGGCCATATCGAACACGCGCTCTATCTCGTGGACGACGGCGAGACCATCTGGGCGCACGTCGAGCCCGGCACCCAGGACGCGCTCATCGCGTACCTGGAGAGCATGAAGTTCTTCTACCGCGTCGAAGTCGCCGACCGGACCGACGAGTTCGCCGTCGTCCACCTGCCCGCCGGTTCGATCGCCCCGGCCCCCGAGGGCGTCGCCGTACGCGAGACGGCACACGGCCGCGACCTGTTCCTGCCGCGTACGGACCTGGAGTCGTACGCGGCCGAGAACGGCCCCGCGGCCGGGCTCCTCGCCTACGAGGCGCTGCGGGTGGAGGCCCACCGGCCGCGCCTCGGCTTCGAGACCGACCACCGCACGATCCCCCACGAGCTGGGCTGGATCGGCACGGCCGTGCACCTTCAGAAGGGCTGCTACCGCGGGCAGGAGACGGTCGCCCGCGTCCAGAACCTGGGCAAGCCGCCGCGCCGCCTCGTCTTCCTCCACCTGGACGGGAGCGAGGTGCATCTGCCGGTCGCGGGGACGCCCCTCCAGCTCGCCGCCGACGGGGCCGAGGGCCGCAAGCTCGGGTTCATCACGACCGCCGTACGCCACCACGAGCTGGGGCCGATCGCGCTCGGGCTCATCAAGCGGAACGTGCCGGTGGACGCGGAGCTGGTCGCCGGGGACATCGCCGCTGCTCAGGAAGTGGTCGTTCAGCCCTAGGTCACATCTCCAGGAGCACCGTGAACGGGCCGTCGTTCGTCAGGCCCACCCGCATCTGCGCCCCGAAGCGGCCCGTCGCCACCGTCGCGCCGAGGGAGCGCAGCTGGGCGACCACCTCGTCGACCAGGGGTTCGGCGACGGGGCCGGGGGCCGCCGCGTTCCAGGTGGGGCGGCGGCCCTTGCGGGCGTCCCCGTAGAGCGTGAACTGGCTGATGACGAGCAGCGGCGCGTCGATGTCGCTGCACGACTTCTCGTCGGCCAGCATGCGCAACGACCAGAGCTTGCGGGCCAGTTGGGCCGCCTTCTCCTTGGTGTCGTCGTGCGTGACGCCCACCAGGACGCACAGACCCTCGCCGCTGATCTCGCCCACCGTCGCGGGGCCGTCCTCGCCCTCGACGACCACGCTCGCGCCGTCGACCCTCTGCACCACTGCTCGCATACGGGCCATCATGCCGTGCCGGGTGGGGGCGGCCGGGTCGGGTGGCGTCCCGGGTGGCCGGGGTGGCCGGGGTGGCCGGGGTGGCCGGGGTGGCCCATCCAGGGGCTCCAGATCCCCCCATCCGGGGCCGATTCCGGGCACTCATTCACATAGTGGCCACTCGGGGTGGCACGATGCTCACACGCGGTGCACCCGCGTCGGCCGGTCGAGGGGACGGTAGAGCGATATGAGCACACCAAGTACGGGGCAGTCGCCCGGCCGGGTCTCGCTTCGGCGTACGGCGGTCCCGCGTCCACCGAAGCAGCGCACCGGCAGCCCACTGCTGCCCGAGGTGCCCGAGCACGATCTGGCCGCGCGGCGCCTGCCCGAGCTTCGGGAGCTGCGCCGGGCGGCGCAGCAGGACGAGGCCGATCTCAGCTATGTGCGGCGGCTGCTTCAAGGGCGCATCGACATCCTGCGGGCCGAGATCGCGCGCCGCGGGGACTCGCCGGCGCCCAGGCCGGAGGCGGCCGTCGTCGACCGGCTCTCGGAGATCCTCGCGGACGCCCCGGCCCGGCACCGCTCCTCGGCCCGCCACGTCACGCTCGGCACCCCGCACAGCGAGGAGTACCGCCTGCTGGCCACGGAGATGCTCGCCGAGGTCGAGCTGTCCGACCTGGCGGCCCGCACGGACGAGGAACTGCGCACGGCCATGGGCCGCCTCGTCCGCTACGAACAGCAGGTGTCGCGGCGCAGGCAGTCGCTCCAGCGCACGGCGGACGATTGCAGCGGGGAGATCGCCCGGCGGTACCGGGAGGGCGAGGCGCAGGTGGACGACCTGCTGGTGTGAGCGGGGCGGGCGGCGGGGGTGAAAATCCCGTGCGGCGGCGGTGGTGCGCTGCCTAGCGTGGGCGCATGAGTGATGTTGAGGGCGATGTCGAGGTCAGGGCCATCACCGACGCCGAGTTGCCCGCCTGGCTGAGGGCCGTGCAGGCGGGGTTCCTCCAGGCGCGGGCCGGCATGTCTGACGAGGCCGTGGCGAACATACGCGCACGCGGGGCCATCGGAGGCATGCGGGGCGCCTTCGACCGCGGCCGCTGTGTAGGCACCTACCGGTCCTTCCCGCAGGAGCTGACCGCGGTGGGCGGCGCGGCCGTCTCCGCCAACGCCGTCTCCGCGGTGACCGTCTCCCCGACCCACCGGCGCCGCGGCATCCTCACCCGCATGATGACCGCCGACCTCGCGGCGGCGAAGGAGCGCGGTGACGTGGTCGCCACACTCATCGCCGCCGAGTACGCGATCTACGGCCGGTTCGGCTTCGGGCCCGCGACCTCGGTCACCGAGTGGACGGTCGACGTGACGCGCTCGGGGCTCGACCCGCGCTGGTCGGGTCCTGAGGAGGCCGGTGCCCGTATCGACCTGGTCGACGGCGACGACGTACGCAAGTTCGGTCCCGAGCTGCACGAGCGGTTCAGGGCCGTGCGGCACGGCGCCATCACCCGCGACGAGCACTGGTGGCTGAGGAGCACCGGGCAGCAGGTGACCCCCGAATTCCCGTGGGACGAGCCGTTCTACGCCCTTTACCGCGACCCGTCGGGGCGCGTCGACGGCCTGCTCGTGTACGAGACGACGCACGACGAGTGGGGCGACTCCCTGCTGCCGCGGAACACCGCGACCGTGCGCTCGATGACCGCCGTCACGCCGGCCGCCGAGCGTGCCCTGTGGCACTACGTCTGTTCGGTCGACAAGGTCGTCACGGTGAAGAGCGGGTGGCTGGCCCCCGACGACCTGCTCCCGCACCTCCTGCCGGACCCGCGCGCGGCCCGCGTGACCGGGCACGCGGACTGGCTGTGGGTGCGGATCCTGGATGTCGTACGGGCCCTGGAGGCGCGGACGTACGGCGGGGCGGGCACGCTCGTCCTGGAGGTCGCCGACCCGGCGGGGCTCGCGGGTGGGCGCTACCGGCTGGAGGCGGCGCCGGACGGCGGGGCGGTGTGCTCGCCGACGGGGGCTGAGCCCGATCTCGCCCTGGACATAGCGGAGTTGGGGCGGCTGTGGCTCGGGGACGAGTCCGTGGCGCGGCTGGTGGCGCTGGGGCGGGTGGCGGAGGAGCGGGCCGGGGCGGTGGCGGTCGCCGACGCGCTGTTCGCCACGGCCCGGCGTCCGTGGTGCCAGGACCTCTTCTGAGGTGGGCCATGTGTGAGCCCCGGCTCCCCCGTAGCCGGGAGCCGGGGCTCGGTTTTCCGCCGGTCGGTCGGACTCCCGGCTCCCCTCCGGATGGGAGCCCGGCCAGCCGGGTCTGTGCAGCCGGGCCGTCAGCCCGACTGGGCGAGGAGCAGGACGAGAAGGGCTGCCCCGACCCCGCCGATCTTGGCGCTCCTGGCCTTGATCCCCACGGTGAGCAGGACGAGGGCGACGATGCCCAGCGGGCCGTACTTCCACTGGATGAGCTGCTCGAAACCGATGGCGAGGGCGGCGACGACGATGGCGATGAGCGGCATGATGTTCCCTCCTTGGTGGCCAACCCCGGAAGGGCCTGACCATGTCGCCAAAGTTGGCTACCAACTTCAACTGACTTATCTCCGCTGGGAGTCGACTCATAACCACCTTTCCTGCAACTCCCCTAAGATGGCGCGAAGTTGTACTGTTTGGTTGTGAGTACGGAACACGCCCCCGTCAACGGGAGCAAGAGGCGTCGTTCCCACCGCGAGGTGGCCGACGTGCTGCGTGACCGGATCAGGTCCGGGTCGCTGCGGCCGGGCCAGCGCATGCCGACCCAGGCCGAGCTGGCCGACGAGTTCGGCGTGGAGCGCGGAGCCGTGCGCGAGGCGCTGCGGATCCTGCACCGCGAGCACCTTCTGTCCAACGTGTCCAAGGGCAGCCCCGCCACGGTGGCGAAAGCCCCGGAGCGGGCACTCGACGGGGCGGCGTCGGTGCGTCCCCAGCCCACGATGGTCGGCCTCGCGCCCCGCATCGCGTCGGCCTTCGAGGCCCCGCACGTGGAGATAGACGCGCTCTGTCTGACCTCCGTCTCCCTCACCATGGCGATCGGCGAACCGCTGCGGCAGATCCACGCCGGACAGCGCAAACCGGCCAAGGTCGACGTCCGGGTGCTGCTGCCGAGCCGTGACATCGACCTGGCGTTCCCCGCGCCGGTCGACGGCGGCGACGACGAGGGCGGCTGGGTGCACCGCCGCTGGCTCGACCAGCGCAACGCTCAGGGGCAGGTGCTGCGGCACAACCTCCTGGCGTTGCGGGCCTCGCACGGGATCGACGTATCGGTGCAGTTCCGCGCGCTGCCGTTCACCCCGCCGGTGAAGCTGTACCTGATCAACGGCACGGAGGCGCTCTTCGCCTACTACACACTCACCAAGCGGGACGAGGAGATCGGCCAGGAGTCCCTGGAGATGTACGACGCGCAGGGCACGCAGTCGATGCTCTTCCCGTTCCAACAGGGGGACGGGTTGCGGGACACGACGTTCGTGGAGCAGTCCCACCTGTGGTTCAACGCCCTGTGGAACACGATCAGTCAGGATCTGAAGCTGGCGGCGGGCTGACCGCCGCGGTCACCGTGCCGGGCCGGTCACAGCGCCGGGCCGGTCACCATCAGGGCGAGGACGGCGGCGCCGATGGAGCTGCACGTGTGGTTCCTCGCCTTGAGGCCGATGGTCAGCAGGAGGAGACCGGCGATGCCCATCGGGCCGTACTTCCACTGCACGAGCTGTTCGACGGTGACGGCGACCAGGGCTGTGAGGAGGGCTATGACGGGCATGATGGTGGTTCCCCCTTCTACCATCTTGACCAAGTTGGCAGCCAACTCTGCTTTAGTTGTCCCCACTTGGTACGACTAAATAAACAACTTCCCATCAACTGCCCTGAGATGGCGGTCAGTTGTATCGTTTGGTTGTGACCCAGGAGAACGTTGCAGTGAACGGCAACAGGAAGCTCTCGTCCCAGGACATCGCCGACGCCGTACGTGATCGCATCCGGGCGGGTGAGCTGCGGGCGGGGGACCGCCTGCCGACCCAGGCGGAGCTGGCCGAGGAGTTCGGCGTGGAGCGCGGTGCCGTGCGCCAGGCGATGAGGAAGCTCCAGAGCGAAGGCCTCCTGTCCAACGTCAGCAAGGGCAGCCCGCCCCGCGTCGCCGAGGCGGGCCCGGCCCCCGCGAGCCGGGGCCCGCAGCCGTCCATGGTCGTCCTCGCGCCCCGCCTCGCGGAGGCGTTCGCGGCGACGGAGGTACGGATCGACGTCGTGTCGTACACCGCCGAGACCCTGATGGTCGCCCTCGGTGAGCCGGTCCGCCTGATCCACGAGGGCCGTATCCGCCCCGAGTCGATCAAGGTGCGCATCCTGCTGCCGAGCAGCGACATCCAGCTGGCGTTCCCGGTGCCGATCGCGGGCGACGCGGAGAGCAGGGAGCGGCTCCACCAGCGCTGGCTCGCTCAGCGGAACGCGCAGGGGCAGGTGCTGCGGCACAACCTGCGTGCGCTGCGGTCCTCGCACGGGATCGACGTCGACGTCACGTTCCGCGCGCTGCCGTTCACCACGCCGGTGAAGCTGTACCTGCTCAACGGCCGGGAGGCGCTCCTCGCGTATTACACGCTGGGGCCCGCGCAGCTCGAAATGGACCCGGACGGTGACGGGGAGATGCTGGACCTCTACGACGTGCCGGGCGTCAAGGTGCCCCTCTTCTCCTTCGAGAAGTCCGGGCAGGGCACCCGCGACGCCACGTTCGTCGACGAGTCGCAGAAGTGGTTCGACGCCCTATGGGCAACCATCACAACTGACCTGACACTCTCTTAGGTGACCTCTGACCCGACACAATCCGACACGGTGTGGCCCGAGATGCTCGACGAGGAGACCGAAAGGCTCCACGATCTGATCGGCCCTGTTCGTTTCGTGCTCTTCGACTTCGACGGTCCCATGTGTGACCTCTTCGCCGGACTCCTGGCCGAGGACGTGGCGAGGGAAATGGTGCGGCGTCTGGAGGGGTGGGGCCTGCGCGACCTGCTCACCACGGACGAGCGGCGGGAGCCCGACCCCTACGTGCTGCTGCGCGCCGTCGACCGCCGCAGCCCCCGCGGCGAGCTGGTGGAGGAGCTGGAGGCGTGGCTCACCCAGCAGGAGCTGAAGGCCGTGGCGAACGCCTGGCCCACGGCGCACGTCGATCCGCTGATCCGCACCTGGACGGCCGTCGGTGTCCGGCTGGCCGTGACCACCAACAACGCCCCGGCCGCCGTGAGCACCTACCTGGCCTCCCGCGGCCTCCTGGAGTGCTTCGCCCCGCACATCTACGGCCGCACCCAGGATCTCGGCCTGCTCAAGCCGCACCCCCACTGTGTGCACCGCGCCCTGCGAGCCATGGGCGCCGATCCGGGGGCGGCCCTGATGATCGGCGACAGGCCCTCGGACTTCCTGGCGGCCCGACGGGCGGGCGTGGGCTTCCTGGGCTTCGCGCGCAACCCGCGCAAGGCCGGACTGCTGCGCGGCGCCGGCGGGACGCACCTCGTGTCGTCCCTGGAGCCGGTCCTGCGCTGTGTGCGCGACGGGAGATGCTGACAGGGCCGTAAGGCGAGCCAGCAGGAACGGTTCGGTGAGCTACGCTCTGCGCTCATGCCGTCACCTCCGCCTCGCTTCCCCCACGAGGCGCCGAAGAGCGGTCGCCGCGAGTCGTGGATCCGACGTCTCGCCGACTCGCACAGGGACCATCCGGACCGTGAGGTCGTGGCGGGTCACCACAACATCAACTATGTCGTGCCGCTGAGCTGGCCCCTGGCCGTGCTGCTGATCACGATGCCGTTCCGGGCCCGGGTCAAATGCCGGATGCCGCGCGAGGCCGTGGAGGTGGTGCCGCGCATCTGGCCCAGCGAGACGGAGCTGCTCACGGTGGTGAGCCGGCGGCTCAAGGAAGTCCCGCGCTGCTTCCGGGACTTCGGGGACTGGTCGCTGCACTCCTACCGGGCGGGGAAGGCGCTCTGTGAGGTCCAGCCCGACGGGCCCGTCGGGGAGGCGATGATGCGCTCGCTCGCCGAGTTCTTCGCCAGGGCCGCGGACGTGCCCGAGAAGGAGCTGCCGCCCAGGCCCGACGGCTGGCCCGAGCCGGGGCGGAGCCAGGAGTTCCTCGACTGGCTGATCGGCTTCACCGAGAACCAGGTGCACCGGCCGAACCGGCGGCGCTTCGAGGGCCTCTTCGGCGCGGTGGGCATCCACTCCGACGTCATGACCGCCTTCCGCGCCGACCCGGACCACCGGCGCCTGACGCCCCGCCCGTTCGGTCTCCTCCACACCGACGTCCACCGCGGCAACATCGTCGTCGACCGCCGTCATGTGGCGGTCATCGACTGGGAGCTGGCCATGTACGGCGACCCGCTGCACGACCTCGCCACTCATCTCGTACGCATGGAGTACGAGAAGGACGAGCAGACCCGGATGCAGGAGCTGTGGGCCGAGGCGATGGACCGTGCGGGCCACCGGGACATGACCGAGGGCATGGCCGCCGATCTGCCGGTCTATCTGGACTTCGAGTACGCCCAGTCCGTGTTCCCCGACATCATGCGGGCCGCGCTCGACCTGACCGCGTCGGCCGGTGGTCCGGACGACGCGGACTACGCGCTCGCCTCCGCGCGGGTCTGCCGGGCCCTGCGGCGCGCCGCCGAACCTCTGAAGCTGGCCGAGGTGCCGGACGCGCGGGTGGCGGAGCGGGCCCTGCGGGACTGGTACGCGGGGCCGTTCGGCCGGTCGGCGCCTAGCGGGTGTGCCTCCCGAACAGGAACGCCGACAGGGCCACCGCGAGGATGAGGATGCCCCCGCACCAGGCCAGGGCCAGCCAGGGGGTGTTGCCCACCGGCTGGTCGAGGAGGAGGCCGCGGAGGGATTCGATGACCGGGGTGACCGGTTGGTGGTCGGCGAAGACGCGGAGCCAGGAGGGCATCGTGTCCGTGGGGACGAAGGCGCTGCTGGGGTAGGGCAGGAAGCTCACGAAGAAGGTGAAGCCGCCCGCCGCCTCGGAGGACCCGGCCAGCATGCCCACCGTCGCCGAGAGCCAGGACAGGGCCACGATGAAGGCGATCAGCACGGCGAGCGCGGCCAGCCAGCCCGCCGGGGTCGCCGACGGGCGGAAACCGATGGCGAAGGCCAGGGCGAGGACGAGCGTCGTCGCGACGAGGTTGCGGGCCGTGGAGGCGAGGACGTGGCCCGCCAGGATGGGCGTGCCGCCGATGTCCATCGAGCGGAACCGGTCGATGATGCCGCCCTTGAGGTCCTCCGTCACGGCGATGGCCGTGTTCGAGGAGCCGAAGCCGGCGCAGAGGAGCAGCACGCCGGGGACGACGTACGTCACGTACCGCGTGCCGGTGTCGATCGCGCCGCCGAAGAAGTACACGAAGATCAGGAGCAGCATCACCGGCATGGCGAGGGCCGTGATCAGCGCGTCCGTGGTGCGGCGGCTCAGGCGCAGGGAGCGGCCGGACATGATGAGGGCGTCAGGCGTGTGCATGGGCGGGGTCCTGGTTCCGGTTCTGGTCCTGGTGGGTGGTGGGCGAGTTCTTCGGCTGGGTCAGGCTCAGGAAGACGTCGTCCAGCGTGGCGCCGCGAAGGGCGAAGTGCTCGATCTCGGTGTGGTGGGGGTCGAGTTCGTCGAGGAGGGCGCGTACGTGGTGGGCGGAGCCGTCCGTGGGGAAGCCGAGGGTGAGGGTCTCGGGGGAGTGGTGCGTCGCCCCCGGTGCCGCCGTCGCCTTCGCGCTCGTGGGGGCCGGGGCCGTCAGGCGTAGGTAGGCCTCCCGGGAAGTGAGGGTGAGGTCCAGGCGGTGGTCCGCCACGCGGGACTTGAGCGCGGCCGCCGTGCCCTCCGCCACCACCCGGCCCTCGTGCAGGACCGCGATGCGGTCGGCCAGCCGGTCTGCCTCCTCCAGGTACTGCGTGGTGAGGAAGACCGTCGTGCCCCGGGCCGTCAGTTCACGGACCACGTCCCACATCTCCTTGCGGCTGCGCGGGTCGAGGCCCGTCGTCGGCTCGTCCAGGAAGATCACCTCGGGGTCGCCGACGAGGCCCGCCGCCAGGTCCACGCGGCGGCGCATGCCTCCGGAGTACGTGGCGACCAGGCGGTCGGCGGCGTCCGTGAGGTGGAAGCGGGCGAGCAGTTCGGTGGCGCGGGCGCGGGCCGCGGGGCGGGACAGGCCGGCGAGCCGCGCCATCATGCGGAGGTTCTCCGCGCCGGACTGCTTCTCGTCGACCGCCGCGAACTGGCCGGTCAGGCTGAGGGCCCGGCGCGCCTCGCGGCGGCGCGTGCGGATGTCGTGGCCCGCGATCCGCGCGGTCCCCGCGTCGGGCTCGGTGAGCGTGGCGAGGATGCGGACGGTCGTCGTCTTGCCCGCGCCGTTCGGGCCGAGCAGCGCGAAGACCGTGCCGGGCGGGACGTGCAGGTCGATTCCGCGGAGGACGTGGACGGGCCCGTAGGACTTGTGCAGGCCGGTGGCCTCGATGGCGGGCATGCGGGCATCTCCTCTGGTTACTGCGTAAGGCCTACGCATTACTGTTTAAGGGTTACGCAGAACTACGATGTGCGTCAAGAGCGGGTGAGCGGAGAGGGGTGGCGCGTGACGGCCGGCAGAAGCGAGGGCACGGGGCTGTCCGTCGGGCTCGAAACGGCCTGGGGGCTGCGGGAGCGGCCCTCCAAGGGGCCGAAGCCCGGCCTCAGCCTGGAGCGCATCGTCGAGACGGGCATCCGGGTCGCGGCCGCCGAGGGGATCGACGCGGTCTCCATGGGGCGCCTCGCCAAGGAACTCGGCGTCTCGACCATGTCGCTCTACCGGTACGTCTCCGCCAAGGACGATCTGTACGTCCTGATGCAGGACACGGCGATGGGCGCCCCTCCGCGGCGGCCGGACTCCGCGGGCGGCTGGCGGGCCGGTCTCGAGTGGTGGGCGCGGGGGCAGCGTGCCGTCTTCCAGCGGAACCTGTGGCTGCTGCGCATCCCCATCTCCTCGCCGCCCGCCTCGCCGCACGGTCTGGAGTGGATGGAGCGGGGTCTTGAGGTCCTCGACGGCAGCGGGCTCGACGACGGCCGGAAGATCTCCGTGATGCTGCTGGTCGGCGGCTACGTCCGCAACGAGGTCTCCCTCATGGCCGACCTGGAGGCGGCGATGCGGGCGCGGGGGGCCGCGCCGGACGAGGTCATGCGGCGGTACGCCCGCACGGTGGACGCGCTGACCGCGGCGGATCCCGGGCGGTTTCCCGGGGTGCGGCGGCTGCTGGGGGCGGGGGTGCTGGAGGTGCCGGACGAGGACGACACCGAGTTCGAGTTCGGGCTCGCCCGGGTGTTGGACGGGGTGGCGGTGTTGGTGGAGGGGCGGGGCTGAGGGGGTCGGGGCTGAGGGGGGGGCGGCCTGGGCCGGGCTCGGGGTGGAGGCTACGCGTAGCGCGTGAGGCCTGAGCGGAGTTGGGAGAACGCCCTGTTGGCCGAGGTCACCGCGTCGGGCCAGACCTCGTCCGCGGCCTCGCCGGAGGTCACCCGGCGCCAGTTCTCCTCCGCGAGGATCCGCTGGACGGCCACGATCTGTCCTGCGGCGAGCCGCGCCTCCAGGCGGTTGCCGCCGTGCGCGGCGGTCAGCGCCTCGGTCAGCGCCTGTTCGGAGCGGTTCTGGTAACCGTGCAGGCGGGCCACCAACGACGGTGTTCCGTACAGGAGTTGGTGGAAGGCGAGGACCGCGGGGGCGTCGCAGAGGCCGGTCACGGGGTCGCGGCGTTCGAGGCCGTCCAGGAAGTGCCGTTGCAGCGCGTCCAGCGCGGCCCGTCCGGCCGGACGGCCGGCGACCACGCGGGCCGCCTCGTCCTCGTGGTCGGCGAACCGGTGCAGGACCAGGTCCTCCTTGGTCGCGAAGTACCGGAAGAGCGTCGGCTTGGAGATCTCCGCCGCGGCGGCCACCTCCGCCACCGACACCTTCTCGAAGCCCCTCTCCAGGAAGAGAGCGATCGCCGCCTCGGAGATCGTCGTGTACCGCTGCTGCTTCTTGCGGCTCCGCAGGCCGGGCTCGGGGGGTAGGGCGAGGGGCGGGGCAGGGGGCTTCGCTTCGGTCATGGGGGGAGTCTATGGGGGTTGGTTACCCGGTTACGAATGTGACCGGGTCATGAATGTTACTCGGTATCTAATTTAACTCGGTTACATTAGTCTGGGCGTATGGATGCGTCAGACCACTCGCCCCTCGCCCTCGAACGCAGCTACCACGACGCCTGCCGCGCCGCCCTGACCGGCATGGTCGAAGGCGCCCAGGAACAAGTGGCCGGAGGGGCGGATGTGTCCGCGTCCGGTGCCGACGCGGAAGTGCTCGGCTACCAGTTCCGCAGCCACGCCAAGGCCCTCCGCGAGCTGCCCGAAGCGCCCCTCTTCTTCGGCCGCCTCGACTTCGCCGCCGACGGGCCCCACGCCGCGGAAGCCGGTGACCACCGCGGGCAGCGCTACTACATCGGGCGGCTGCGTGTCACCGAACATCCCTCCGCGCCGCCCCTGGTCGTCGACTGGCGCGCGCCCGTCTCCCGCGCCTTCTACCAGGCCGGCGCCCTTGCCCCGCAGGGCGTCGCCGTCCGCCGCCGGTTCGGCTGGGCGCCCGGCAGCAAGGGCGACTCCACCGACCTCACCGGCATGGAGGACGAACATCTGGCCGACGCCGACGCCGACGCCGACGCCGCCGGAAGCGAGGCCCCCCAGGGAGGGAGCCGCATCGTCGCCGGGGAGATCGAGCGGCCCCGCGTCGGCCCCATGCGGGACATCGCCGCCACCATCCAGCCGGAACAGGACGACCTCGTACGCGGTGAACTCACCGCCTCCATCTGTGTGCAGGGCGCGCCCGGCACCGGCAAGACGGCCGTCGGGCTGCACCGCGCCGCGTATCTCCTCTACACCCACCCTCAGCGCGTACAGCGTTCCGGGCTGCTGATCCTCGGGCCCAACCGCACCTTCCTGCGCTACATCGCCGAGGTGCTGCCCTCCCTCGGCGAGACGGGCGTGCGGCAGTCCACCGTGCTGGACGAGGTCGGGCGGCATCCGGTGCGCGCCGAGGACGGCGAGGCGGCCGCGCTGGTCAAGCACGACGCCCGGATGGCCGAGGTACTGCGCCGCGCGCTGTACTCCCGCGTCCGGGCGCCCGCCGACTCCCTCGCGGTGCCGGACGGGTCGTACCGCTGGCGGGTGCCGCGTGAGGAACTGGAGCGGATCGTCGAGAGCGTGCGGGGTGAGGAGCCGCCGTACGCCGTGGGGCGCGAGCGGGTGCGGAGCCGGGTCGTGCGGGCCGTCCAGGAGCAGGCCGAGCGGCGGTCCGGGCCGCGGAACAACACCTGGGTGCAGAAGATCGGCCGGTCCCGTCCGGTGAGTGCCCTCGTCGAGCAGGTCTGGCCCAAGGTCAGGGCCGATGAGGTGCTCGCGGAGGTGCTCGGTGATCCGGATGTGCTCGCCGCCGCCGCCGAGGGGGTCCTCGGGGCCGAGGAGCAGCGGGCGATCGTGTGGCACAGGGCCCCGCGTTCGTACAAGTCCGCGCGGTGGGGCCCCGCCGACCTGGTGCTGATGGACGAGGTGCAGGGGATGCTGGAGCGGCCCGAGGGGTACGGGCACATCGTCGTCGACGAGGCTCAGGACCTGTCGCCGATGGAGTGCCGGGCCATCGCGCGCCGCGTCGGCTTCGGTTCACTGACCGTGCTCGGCGATCTCGCGCAGGCCACCACGCCCTGGGCGGCACGCAGTTGGCGCGACCTGCTCGGTCATCTCGGCAAGCCGGACGCCACGGTGACGCCGCTGACCACCGGGTTCCGTGTACCGAAGGCCATCGTCGGGCTCGCCAACCGGCTCCTCGCGCACCTCGACGTGGACGTGCCGCCCGCCCGGTCGATGCGGGCGGACGGCGAGCTGCGGGTGCGCGAGACCCGCGATGTGGCGGCCGCCGTCGTCGAGACCGTGCGGGGCGCCCTCGGGCGGGAGGGCTCGGTCGGCGTCATCGCCGCCGACGCGCAGACCGGGTCGCTGCGCGCCGCCCTGGACGCGGCCGGCATCGCGAGCGCGGGCCCCGACGAGCTGGGCGCGCGCGTGACCGTGCTGCCCGCCTCGCACGCCAAGGGCCTGGAGTACGACCATGTCGTCGCCGTCGAACCGGCCGCGATCGCGGCGGCCGAGCGGCGCGGCCCGCACCGGCTGTACGTCGTGCTGACCCGGGCCGTCTCGCGGCTGGACGTGGTGCACAGCCTGCCCCTGCCGTGGGCGGCCTGGACGGAGAACGGGCTGGTCAGCGCTCCAGGACCGACTCCATGACCGCCTTGGCGATCGGCGCGCCCAGCTTGCCGCCCGCGATCTCCGAGCGGGGGATGTTCATGTGGGACGGGTCGACGAAGACCGCCACCGCGACCGGTGACTCGCCGTCGCTGTTCTTGGCGTAGGAGACGAACCAGGCGTACGGGCGCTCGTCGTTGACGTCCGCGCCGTGCTGGGCCGTGCCGGTCTTGCCGCCGACCGTGACGCCGTCGATCCTCGCCTTGTTGGCGGTGCCCTTCTCGACGGTGTTCTCCATCATCTCCTGCACCTTCTTCGCGGTGTCCTCGGAGACGGCCTGGTTCAGCTCGTGCGGCTCGGCCTTCTCGACCGTGGTCAGGTCGGGGCCGCGCAGCTCCTCGACGAGGTACGGCTTCATGACCTTGCCGTCGTTGGCGAGGCCCGCCGTGACCATCGCCATCTGGAGCGGGGTGCTGGTCAGGCTGCCCTGGCCCATGCCGGTCAGGGCGGTCTGCGGCTTGTCCAGCTCCTCCGGATAGCTGCTGGCGACCGCGCGTACGGGGATGAACTGCTGTTCGTTGAAGCCGAACTGCTCCGCCGTCTCGCGCATCTTGTCCTTGCCGAGCTTGAGCGCGATGTCGAGGAAGACGTTGTTGCAGGACCACTGCATGCCGGTCTTCATCGAGACGTCGTCGCAGTTGGCGTCGGGCACGTCGTTGCCGATGCGGGTGGAGCTGAGGGGGAGTTTGTACGGAGTCCTCGCGCCGGTCGGCTCGTCGATGTCCGTCACCACGCCGTGCTCCAGGGCGGCGGCCGCCGTGAGGATCTTGAAGGTGGATCCCGGCGGGTAGATCTCGCGCAGGGCGCGGTTGCTGAGCGGCTTGTCCGCGCTCTTGGACAGGCGCGTGAAGGTGCGCCCCTCCTCCTGCGAGATGCCCGCGAAGACCGAGGGGTCGTACGACGGGGTGCTGGCCAGGGCGAGCACCTTGCCGGTGCGCGGGTCGAGCGCGACCACCGCCCCCTTGGCGTCGAGCTTCACCAGGCCTTCGTAGGCGGCCTTCTGCGCCTTGGGGTCGATGGTGGTGATGACGTCGCCGCCCTGCTGCTTCTTGCCGGTCAGCATGTCCAGGGTGCGCTTGATGAAGAGGCGGTCGTCGTTGCCGCTGAGGATGCCGTTGTGGACGCCCTCCAGGAAGGTGCTGCCCTGGGCCTGCGAGAAGTAGCCCGTCACCGGCGCGTACATCGGACCCTCCTTGAAGGTCCGCTTGTACGCGAAGTCGGTGCCCGATGTCTTCTTCGAACCGGTGATGGACTTGCCGCCGACGATGATGTCGCCGCGGGGGTGGGAGAAGGCCTCGATCTGCACGCGGCGGTTCTTCTCGTGGTTCGACAGCTTGTCGTTCTGCGCGAACTGCACCCAGTTCGCCCGCAACAGCAGGGCGAGCGTGAGGATTCCGCAGAAAAGGGCGATGTGCCGCAGCGGACGGTTCATGGTGGTGGCTCCCCCCGGCGCCGATGGATGAACGTTTCCGGTCCATCCTGTCCGCTCGCGCCACGCGGCGCGAGGCGAACCGGGGTTTTACCGGCGTTTCGGGCCGCGCAGCGCCTCGATCACGCTCGCGTAGCTGTCGGAGCCGTGGCCCGCGGCGGCGGTGCGCTCCATCGTCGACTTGAGCAGGTGGGGCAGGGAGTTGTCGATGCCGCGCGCGTGCGCGGCGTGGATGAGGTGGTCGATCGCGGTGATCTGTACGTCGACCGTGGCGTCGTCCCCCGGATACCGCCCGGCGTCCACCTGGGGCGCGTACGTCGTCACGAAACCGGAGACGGCGCCGGTCAGCCAGCGCAGGGCGATCCGCGTGAAGTCCGCGGCCGTCGTCCCGTCGGAGGTCACCAGCGCGGTGCCGTGCAGCCAGCCCGTGAACGTCGCCCACATCAGGCCGAGCAGGGCGGAGTCGTACAGCGAGGCCATGCCCGGTTCGGCGCCGAGGTAGAGCGGATCGCCCAGCGTTGCGAGGGTGGGGCGGTGTGCCTCGAACACGGCCTCCGAGCCGCTGTAGAGGAACATCATCTCGGGGTTCCCGACGCCCGGCGGGGTCGTCATGATGCCGCCGTCGAGGTAGCCCGCGCCGTGCCGGCCGGCCCACGCCGCCATCTCCACGGCCTGCTCAGGAGCGCCGGACGTGAGGTTGACCAGGGACTTCCCGGCGAGGCCGCCCGCCTCGGCCAGCGGGTCGAGGACGGCGTGCAGCGCGTCGTAGTCCAGTACGCAGACCAGGACGAGGCCGCTCGCGGCGACGGCGTCCTCCGGGGTCGCCGCCACGTGCGCGCCGGCGTCGGCGAGGGGCTTGGCCTTCTGCGGGGAGCGGTTCCAGACGGTGGTGGGGTGACCCCGGTCCAGGAGGGTGGCGGCGAGGGCGGAGCCCATGAGGCCGAGGCCGATGACGGTGACGGGGGTGGAGGCGGGGCTGGGGGCGGGGTGCGAGTGCTGTGCGTTCATGGGGATCACGCTCGCAGGGGCGGCGGATGCGAAACAGTGACAGTGGTGACGGCGCTCACCAAATTCCTGCCAGTGCTCGCCGGGAGGCCCGCTCTCGTACGCTCACGGCATGAGCGCTGGTTCCGTCGCGGTGGTCGTGGCCGAGGAGATAGGGATCCCGTCCTGGGATCTGTACGAACTGAGCATCCCCCTCACGGTGTTCGGCAAGCCACAGCCCGACCTGTCCGACCACTGGTACGACCTGCGCTTGTGCGCGTCGGACGAACACGCCGTGGGCGGGGGTGATTTCGGGCTGGCGCTGCGCACCCCCTACGGGCTCGAAGGCCTCGCCGGGGCGGACACCGTCATCGTGACCTCCGTACCGGACGCGTGCGCCGAGGAAGGCGAGCCGCTGCCGCCGGGCCTCACCGACGCCCTGCGCGCGGCCCACGCGGGCGGCGCCCGTATGGTCTCGCTGTGCACCGGAGCCTTCGCACTCGCCGAGGCGGGCCTCCTGGACGGCCGCAGAGCCACCGCGCACTGGATGCACGCCGCCCAACTGGCCGCCCGGTATCCGAAGGTGACGGTCGACGACTCGGTCCTCTACGTGGACGAAGGTGACGTCCTGACCAGCGCGGGCCTGACCGCCGGCATCGACCTCTGCCTGCATCTGGTCCGCCGCGACCTGGGCGCCCACGTCGCCAACCAGCTGGCGCGGCGGATGGTGGTGCCCGCCCACCGGCCCGGCGGCCAGGCCCAGTTCATCGACCTGTCCGTACCCGAGACGGACGACGCGGGCCTCGGCCCGGTACTGGAATGGGCCCGCGCGCACCTGGACCGGCCGCTGACCGTCGACGACCTGGCACGCCGGGCCGCGATGAGCCCCCGCACCTTCTACCGCCGTCTCCACGCGGCCACCGGCACGACCCCGCTCCAGTGGCTGCTCAACCAGCGCCTGGCGCGGGCCCAGGGCCTCCTGGAGTCCACGGACCTGCCGGTGGAGAAGGTGGGCGAGTTGAGCGGCCTCGGCACGGCCAACAACCTCCGCCACCACTTCCTCAAACAGGTCGGGGTGTCACCGGGGGACTACCGGCGGTCCTTCTTCAGCCGCCGGCCGGGCCCCGCGCTCAGCGGCGGCTGAGCAGTTCCACCATCCGCGTCGCCCCGTCGGCCCCGTGGCCCTCGGCGATGACGCGCCGCGCCAGGCCCTCGGCGGCACGCATCACCCCCGCCTCGATGCCGTGGGCCTCGGAGGTGTGGATGACGTGGGCCATCGTCGAGGCCGCCGAGGAGATCGGGTTGCCCTCGCCCGAGAAGGTGGCGTCGTCCACCTCACCGGCGGTCTCCGCGAAGACCGGGGCCATGATCGCGCCGATGCCCTCGGCGAAGGGGGCCAGCTCCCGCGCGGTGATGCCCTCCGCCTTCGCGACCGCGAGGGCGTGCATGTAACCCGTCATCGCGGTCCAGAAGATGTCGAGCAGCGCGATGTCGTACGCCGCCGCCCGGCCGATGTCCTCGCCGAGGTACGTGTGGCTGCCGCCCAGCGCGTCCAGGACGGGGCGGTGCCGCTCGTACAGCTCGGCGGGGCCGCTGTGGAGGAAGACGCCCTGGGGTGTGCCGATCGTGGTGGTCGGCGACATGATCGCGCCGTCCAGGTACGCGATGCCCTGCTCGGCGGCCCACCGCGCGGTGTCACGTGCCCGGTCGGGGATGTCGGCGCTGAGGTTCACCAGCGTGCGCCCCTTCAGCGCCGCCGTGACCGCGTCCGGGCGCAGCACGGCGTCCGAGGCGTCGTAATTGACGACACACACGACGGTCAACGGGCTCGCCGCGACCGCCTCCTCGACCGTACGCGCGCCGAGCGCGCCCCGCGCGATCAGCTCGGTGTCCCGCCCCGGCGTGCGGTTCCACACGGTCGTCCGGACCCCGGCGTCCAGGAAGGCGGAGGCGAGGGCCCGGCCCATCGGGCCCAGGCCGACGACGGTGACGGCAGACTGTTCGACGTACGACGACATGAGTCAACTCCCATAAGTGATACGGAAAGAGAAGAGAGAGGGCCCCGAGATGACGCGCAGCCGCGCCAATGACCCGAATGTGTGCGGTGTGACGGCCGCGATCGCCGTGATCGACGGCAAGTGGAAGACGGCGCTGCTCTGGCCGCTGGAGAGCGGCCCGCACCGGCCCGGGGAGATCCTGCGGCTGCTGCCGGGGCTCACCGAGAAGGTGCTGACGCAGGCGCTGCGCGAGATGGAGGCGGACGGCCTGGTGCACCGGGAGGTGCACGACGTACGGCCGTTGAAGACCGTCTACTCCCTCACGGAGTTCGGCCGTGACCTCTGCGAGGCGCTGGCGCCCCTGGCGGACTGGGGGCACCGCCGCCTGGACCGGCTGGTCGCCGGTGAGCGGCCGGCGTCCCAGCCCGAGTCGGTCGCTGTATAGCGTTCGTGACGCGACGTCACCTCGTGCCTCCCCCTTCCCCCGTGTGGCACGGCGTCTTCCGTTGCGGCGTCCCCACCAGGTTGGCCCGGGTCGCGTCGCACGCCAAGTACCCACAAAAAAGTGGCTACCGCCTGGCGGTAGCCACTGCTCGTGCCGGGTGTGATTCCGCGGCCGCCTCTTCCGGGGCTACTTCTTCCGCGGCTGGTTGAAGCGGATCATGTTGCCCGCGGGGTCGCGGAAGGCGCAGTCGCGTACGCCGTAGGGCTGGTCCATCGGCTCCTGAAGGACCTCGCCGCCCGCGGCGCGGATCCGCTCGAACGCGGCGTCGACGTCGTCGGTCCGGAAGATGACTCCGCGCAGATGGCCCTTGGCCATCAGCTCGGCCATCGCCTGCCGGTCGGATTCCGTGGCGTTCGGGTCGGCGAGCGGCGGTTCGAGGACGATCTCCACGCCCGCTTGCGTGGGCGAGCCGACGGTCACCCAGCGCATGCCCTCGAACCCGACGTCGTTGCGCACCTCCAGGCCGAGTGCGTCGCGGTAGAAAGCGAGCGCCTTGTCGTGGTCGTCGACGGCGATGAAGCACTGTGCGAGATTGATTTCCATGCCCACCACGCTAGGGAGCGCCGGGAGGTTTCGCTTCTCCGTTCCTGACCGGTCGGGTGTAGATCTTGGCGAGGCAGGCCGGGACGTCGGCGCCCGAGCCGTGATCCCGGGCCCGGTACGCGCTCGGGCTCTCCCCGACCACCTCGGCGAACCGCGAGCTGAACGACCCCAGTGACGTACACCCCACCGCCATGCACACCTCCGTCACGCTCAGGTCGCCGCGCCGCAGCAGCGCCTTGGCGCGCTCGATGCGGCGGGTCATGAGATAGCTGTACGGCGTCTCGCCGTAGGCCGCGCGGAAGCTGCGCGAGAAGTGCCCCGCGGACATCAGGGAGTCCCGCGCGAGGGCGGGGACGTCCAGCGGTTGCGCGTAGTCACGGTCCATGCGGTCACGGGCCTGGCGCAGCCGGACGAGGTCGGGAAGGGACACCACACGAGGAACGCTACCGATCACCGCTGACATCCGCGCGGCGGACCGTCCGCGCGGTGGACGCCCCTGTACGCGGCACCCCGCACACGACGAAAGCGAGGAGCTGAATCCGCTCCTCGCCACTCTCAACTTATAGCGCACAGGGGGGCTTGCGGCAAGGCCCATGTCGTGCCGCACAATGTCCGGCCAAGGCCAGGACCTGCGCAAATGGCGGAGACGGCGGTGCTCGCACCGCCGCTGGCGGACCGGACTCGTGAATGGGCGTTGTGATGTTTGATGTGATCGTGGTCGGCGGCGGACCGACCGGCTTGATGCTCGCGGGCGAGTTGCGGCTGCACGGCGTGCGGGTGGTCGTGCTGGAGAAGCTGACCGAGCAGACGGGCCAGTCCCGCGGGCAGGGCCTGCACGTGCGCAGCGTCGAGGTGATGGACCAGCGCGGGCTGCTGGACCAATTCCTCGCCATCAGCGAGAAGTTCCAGGTCGGCGGCCTCTTCGGCGGCGTGGCCAAGCCGTGGCCGGAACGGCTGGACACCGCGCACCCGTACGGCGTCGCCGCCCCGCAGCCGGTCACCGAGCGGCTGCTCGACGAGCACGCCGTCGCGGTCGGTACGGAGATCCGCCGCGGCAGCGAAGTGGTCGGGCTGAGACAGGACCAGGACGGGGTGAGCGTCGAGCTGGCGGACGGCACCCAGCTGCGCGCGCGCTACCTCGTAGGGTGTGACGGCGGCCGCAGCGTGGTCCGCAAGCAGCTGGGCGTCGACTTCCCCGGCGAGGCCGCCAAGGTCGAGACGATGCTGGGCGAGCTGGAGCTGACCGAGGCCCCGGAGGCGATCGCCGCCGCCGTCGCGGAGGTCAACAAGACCCAACTGCGTTTCGGCGCCCAGCCTCTGGGGGAGGGCTGGTACCGCGTCGTCGTGCCCGCGGACGGCGTGTCCGAGGACCGCGCGGCGCCGACCCTCGACGAGTTCAAGGAGCAGCTGCGGGCCTGGGCGGGCACGGACTTCGGCGCGCGCTCGCCGCGCTGGCTGTCCCGGTTCGGGGATGCCACCCGGCAGGCCGAGCGCTATCGCGTGGGCCGGGTGATGCTGGCCGGCGACGCGGCGCACATCCACCCGCCGACCGGCGGACAGGGCCTCAACCTCGGTGTGCAGGACGCGTTCAACCTCGGCTGGAAGCTGGCCGCCGCGGTCAACGGCTGGGCGCCGGAAGGGCTCCTCGACACCTACCACGCCGAACGGCACCCGGTGGGGGCCGCCGTGCTCGACAACACCCGCGCGCAGATCACCCTCCTCGGGACCGACCCGGGCGCGACCGCGCTGCGGGAGCTGTTCTCGAAGCTGATGGACTTCGAGGAGGTGAACCGGTACGTGACCGGCATCATCACCGCGGTCGACATCCGCTACGACTTCGGCGACGGACACGAGCTGCTCGGCCGCCGGATGCGGGACGTCAAGCTGGAGCGGGGCCGCCTCTACGAGCTGATGCGCACCGGCCGCGGCCTGCTGCTCGACCGCACCGGCGACCTGTCGGTCGCGGGCTGGGAGGACCGCATCGACCATGTGGTCGACGCCGGTGAGGAGTTGGCGGCGCTGGACGTCCCCGCGGTGCTGCTGCGGCCGGACGGCCATGTGGCGTGGGTCGGCAAGGACCAGGGGGACCTGGTCGACCATCTGCCGACGTGGTTCGGTACCGCCACGGCGGGCTGAGCCGTCCGGCCGCGGGGGTTCAGCTCTTGACGGCCTCCGCGATCCGCGAGGCGGCCTGGGCGGGCGTGAGGCGTGTGGTGTCGACGACTTCGGCCTCGGCGTGCAGCCACGTCCGGGCCGCCTCGGCGTACGGCTCCAGGTACTTCAGACGGAATGCGGAGGGGCCGAGGACCGTATCCCCCTCGATCCGCCCGCGGAGGGTTTCCTGGTCGGCGTGGAGTACGAAGTGGCGTACGGGGATGCGGTTTTGGGCGAGGCCAGAGCTGATCTCACGCCAGTACGCCTCGACCAGGACGGTCATGGGCATCACCAGGGTGCCGCCCGTGTAGTCGAGTACGCGCCGGGCGGTCTCGACGACGAGCGGCCGCCACGGCGGCCAGTGCTGGAAGTTGTCCGTCCCGGGCAGCCCCGGTGTGATGTCCATGAGCGTCTCGCCGACCTTCTCGGCGTCGAACACCCGTGAATCGGGGAGCTGTTGCCGCACGAGCGCACTGGTCGTCGTCTTGCCGACCCCATGGGTGCCGTTGAGCCATACGATCATGAGCCTGACGTTAGCGCCTGCTCCGGCTCCACGACGTCGGCGACCACGCAGCTGACGTTGTCGGGGCCGCCGGAGCCGTTGGCGAGGGCGATGAGTTCACGGACGGCCTGCTCGGGGTCCCCGGCCCCGGAGAGCACCCGTCGGATCTCCTCGACCCGCGCGACGGCGGACAGGCCGTCGGAGCAGAGCGGGTACCGGTCTCCCGGCAGGGCGTCGTGAAGGCGCATGTCGTGGGTGGTGTCGGCTCCGTGGCCGAGGCCTCGTACGAGCAGCGCGCGCTGGGGGTGGGAGGTGGCCTCCTCCGCGGTGAGACGTCCTTCGTCGACCATCCTCTGCACCATCGTGTGATCGTGGGTGATCTGGAACAGCTCTCCGTCACGGAGGAGGTAGACGCGCGAGTCGCCGATGTGGACGAGGGCCAGCTGTGAGCCGGTCCAGTGCATCGCGGTGAGGGTGGTGCCGGCCCCCTCGTGCGCCGAACCGGGCCCGGCGACGCCGTCGACGGCCTGTTTGGCCTGCTCGACGGCGTCCTCCAGGACGTCGAGGAGACCGCCCGCCGGGAGGTCGCCGGTGTCGAGCCGCTTCAGCGCGTCGACGGCGGCGGCGCCGGCCTCTGCCCCCGCGCTGCCGTAACCGTCGGCGACGGCGAGCAGGCGGGACCCGGCGTAGGCGGTGTCCTGGTTGCTCTCACGGACGAGGCCCTTGTCGGACAGTGCGGCGTAACGGATTTCCAGGGGTTCGGTGGTCACAGACATGGCGGGGTCCTTCCGGGACAGATGGTCGATGAGGAGGGAGGCGAGGTCCCGCCGCGCGGCGGTGTCCGCCTCGACCTGGGCCCAGAAAGCGCGGATCTCCCGCGCGGCCTCGGTCGGCTCCAGCGCGCAGACGCGCTGAATGCGGTTCAGCGGCATCCCAAGGCGCCGGAGCCAGGCGACCAGGCGGGCCTGGTCCAGCTGCGCCGGTGCGTAGAGGCGGTAGCCGCTCACCGGGTCGACGCGCGCGGGCGTCAGCAGCCCCAGCTCGTCGTAGAGCCGCAGCGCCTTGGGCGACAGCCGGGCCGCCTTCGCGAACGTCCCGATGGTCAGCAATCCCATACCCGCCCCCTCCTCATCCCGGGCACGCCGCCCGGCTCCACCGATGCTGGGGGCTCACCCGAGGTGAAGGTCAACCATGGGTTCTGCGGATCACGGTGCGGGCGAGCTGGTGGATGCCGAGCCGGCTGGACCAGATCGCGGTGCTGCCCTAGTGGCGTAGCGCACTTTTGCAAGCAGGTGCTTGCAAAAGTTAGCAAGGGTGCTGCACCATCGAGGCATGGCATCACTCAACGTCGGAAATCTCGGCGAGTACCTGCGCGAGCAGCGGCGCACCGCGCAGCTTTCGCTCAGGCAGCTCGCCGACGCCGCCGGGGTGTCCAATCCGTATCTGAGCCAGATCGAGCGCGGCCTGCGCAAGCCGAGCGCCGAGGTGTTGCAGCAGGTCGCCAAGGCCCTGCGGATCTCCGCCGAGACGCTGTACGTGCGGGCCGGGATCCTCGACGAGAAGGAGCGGGACGAGCTGGAGACGCGCGCCGTCATCCTCGCCGACCCCTCCATCAACGAGCGCCAGAAGCAGGTGCTGTTGCAGATCTACGAGTCGTTCCGCAAGGAGAACGGCTTCGAGACCTCGTCGTACGCGGATGAGGCGGACGCGGATGAGGCGTACGCGCAAGAGGCGTACGCCGATGAGGACGCCGAGGCCGCTGACGGCCCCCGCGCGGCCGATGGCAGTGATGCCGGCCCGAAGCAGACACCCCCTAGCTGAACCAGCTGACGCGAATCCGGGAGGACCATCGTCATGGCCATCACTGATGACCTGCGCAAGACCCTCACCAACACCACCCCCGCATACTTCGTCGCCGGGTCCGCGGACCTCGCGTTCCAGCAGGCGAAGAAGGTGCCGGGCATCGTCGAGCAGCTGATCGCCGAGGCGCCGTCCCGCTTCGAGGCGGTGCGCAACACCGACCCCAAGGAAGTCCAGGACAAGGCCGCGGCCCGCGCCAAGGAGGCGCAGGAGACCATCCAGGCCAAGGTCACCGAGGTGCTCGGCACCATCGACACCGACCTGAAGAAGCTCGGCGAGACCGCCCAGGACCTCGCGCTGCGCGGTGTCGGCGTGGCGGCCGAGCTGGCGGTCAAGGCGCGCGAGAAGTACGACGAGGTCGCCGAGCACGGCGAGCAGGCCGTGCGGACCTGGCGCGGCGAGGCCGCCGAGGAGATCCTCGACCTGGCCGAGACGGTCGAGCCGGACGCCGAGCCGGAGCCCGCCCGTGCCACGGCGGAGCCCAAGGTGATCGGGGCCTCCGAGACCACCGGCGTGACCGCCACCCCGGCGAAGAAGCCCGTCGCCAAGAAGACACCGGCCGCCCGCAAGGCGACGACGACGACGCCGGCGACGGCGAAGAAGACCACGCCGCCTGCCAAGTAGGACCGCCAGGTAGTTTCGCGGGGCGGGCACTCATGGAGTGTCCGCCCCGTTGACGGGGTAGCGGGTACCGTGGCCGCGTAATGGACAGCCGAGACTGGTGGTGGACGTTGTGCTGATGCAGGGGTTCGCGAACTTCATGTGGCTGCTGTCGCTGGCCCTGATCGTGTTCAGCGGATTCGCGCTCATCGACGCCGCCGTCCGGCGCGAGGACGCCTATCGGGCCGCCGACAAGAAGACCAAGCCGTTCTGGCTGATCATCCTCGGGCTCGCCTTCGTGGTGAACCTGATCTTCAACATCCTGTCGTTCCTGCCGATCCTCGGCCTCATCGCCACCATCGTCTACATGGTGGACGTGCGGCCCGCCCTCCGGCAGATCACCGGTGGCGGGCGCCGCGGCGGCTCCAGCAGCGACGGGCCCTACGGGCCGTACAACGGCGGCCGGTAGCCCGCAGGGGTAGCCCACAGACGCCGGCAAGCGGACGCCCTAGCGCCCGCCCGGCGCCCGGTCCAGGAGCAGGACCGCCACGTCGTCCGTCAGATCCCCGCCGTTGAGGTCCCGCGCCTCGTTCACAGCGGCTTCGAGCAGTTCGTCGCCCTGGAGCCCCGAGGCGATCTGGCGGCGGACCATCTCCACCATGCCCTCCTGCCCCAGGCGCTCCTTGCCCTGGCCGATCCGGCCCTCGATCAGGCCGTCCGTGTAGAGCATCAGGCTCCACTTCCCGCCCAGCTCCACCTGCCGCCGCGGCCAGCGTGCGCGCGGCAGCAGGCCGAGGGCGGGGCCCCCGTCCTCGTACGGCAGGAGTTCGGCGAGGCGGCCCTCGCGGGCGATCAGCGGTGACGGGTGGCCGGCCAGGCAGAGCCCGGCGCGGCGGCCGTCGGGGGCGATGTCGACCGTGCAGAGCGTCGCGAAGATCTCGTCGTCCGCGCGCTCGTGCTCCAGGACCTTCTGAAGGGTGGAGAGCAGTTCGTCGCCGCACAGCCCCGCGAAGGTCAGCGCGCGCCACGCGATCCGCAGCTCCACGCCGAGCGCCGCCTCGTCGGGGCCGTGGCCGCAGACGTCGCCGATCATGACGTGCACGGAGCCGTCGGGCGTGCGCACGGTGTCGTAGAAGTCGCCGCCGAGCAGCGCGCGGGAACGGCCGGGGCGGTAGCGGGCGGCGAACCGCAGCGGGGAGCCGTTCAGGAGCGGCGTGGGCAGCAGGCCGCGCTCCAGACGGGCGTTCTCCTGGGCCCGCAGCCGTGACTCGGTCAGCTGGCGCTGGGCGACGTCGGCGCGCTTGCGCTCCACCGCGTACCGGATGGCGCGGCTCAGGAGCCGGCCGTCCAGCTCGTCGCGGAGGAGATAGTCCTGGGCGCCGACGCGCACGGCCTCGGCGCCCAGCTCGGAGTCGTCGTTGGCGGTGAGCGCGAGGACGGCGTGGCGGGGCGCGAGGCGCAGTACGTGCTTGAGGGCGGCCAGCTCGTCCTCGTCCGCCTCGGGGGTGCCGGGGACGGTCAGGGCGAGGTCGAGCAGGATGCAGTGCACGTCGTCCGTGAGCAGCCGCTCGGCCTCGGTGAGGTTGCGCGCGGTGCGGATACGGATGGGCTTGCCCGCGGAGTCGAGCAGCTCGGGAACGCTCAGCGACCCTGCCGGGTCGTCCTCGATCACCAGCAGGCTCAGTGAGGTATTGGGGCTGGGGCTGAGCCCGGGGCTCGGGTTACGGCTGGCGCCGGGGCCGGGGCCGGGGCGGGAGCTGGAGCCCTTGGGGCCTGGCCCGCTGCCGGTGCCTGCGTGGCCGTCAGTGGTCGTGTGGTGGGCGGGCACCGCCGGGCTGTGGCGGGGCGCCGCGTGAGCCTGACCGCCTTCCGCGGCCGGGATCTCTCTCTGCCGCGGTATGGGTACGGGCATCTCTGGCTTCCTTCCCTCCCCCCGAGGGCATGGCGCCACGCAGGTCGACGCGGCACCGACGGGGACCTTAGCGGTAGCCGAGCCTCCATTGGAATGCCGCTCGGCGAACGGCCACCGTCATATGCCGCATCCAGGAACGCACTTGGGCACGGCACGGCCCCGGCCGGATGACGAACATCACGCCCCGGGGGTCGAGCGGGGGGCCGGGGCGTGCACTGGGTCACACACTCCGGAGGCCGCCCGGCCCGCCGCCGTCGGCCTCACCGATCGCGGCCCCCGCGACCTCCGTGGCCCCGGCTGCCTCCGTGGCCCCCGTGGCGCGAGGCTACTTGTCGGGCCGCACGACCCCGAGGATCCTCATGGAGCCCGCCCCCGCGATCGTCACGTCCCGGCCCGGCCGCGGCGCGTGCACGATCGCGCCGTCGCCCAGATACATCCCGACGTGGCTCGCGTCCGAGTGGTAGATGATCAGGTCGCCGGGGCGCATGTTCTTCACGTCGATGCGCGGCAGCTGCTTCCACTGCTCCTGCGAGGTCCGCGGAATGCCGCGCCCGGCCTTCGCCCAGGCCTTCGAGGTGAGCCCCGAGCAGTCGTACGCACCCGGGCCCTCGGCGCCCCATACGTACGGCTTGCCGATCTGCGCCGTGGCGAACTCGACGGCCTTCCTGCCCTGGAGCGTCGCCTTGCCGTCGATGTCCTTCAGGACGCCCGAACCCACCCACGCCGACTGTCTCTTGAGGGCCGCGTCCTCCTCCAGCTCGCGCAGCCGGTCCCGCTCCTTCTTCTCCAGTCTGGACTCGAGCTTCTCGGCGGCCGCGATCTTCTTCTTGATCTTCTTCTTCGACGCGGCCTTCGCCTTGCGGTTGGCTTCCAGCTTCTTCCAGCGGGCGGTGGCGTCCTTGGCGTAGATCCGCAGGTCGTCCTGGGTCCTGTCCAGCTCCGTCAGCATGCTCTTGGTGGCCTTCTCGCCCTGCCGCATGCGCCCGGCGCCGTCCAGGAACTGCCCCGGGTCGTCGCTGAGCATCAGCCGTGCCTCGTCCGGCAGCCCGCCGCCGCGGTACTGCGCGCGGGCCGCGGCGCCCGCCCGCGCCTTGAGCTTCTTCAGCTTCGCCTCGCCCTTGGCGATGTCCTTGGCCAGCTTCACGATCTGCTCGGACTGCTTGTCGGCCTTCTCCTCGGCCGCGTTGTACGCGTCCGTCGCCACGCCCGCGTCGTGGTACAGCTTCTCGATCTCCTTGCGGACCTTCTCAAGCGACGCGTCCGACTCACGTGACGCGTCCGACGGCGGCGTCGGCTCCGCCGGGCTGGAAGGGGGAGAAGGGCTCGCATACGCCGCTCCCGGCGCGGTCATCACCACGGCCGCGCAGATCAGCGCCACGGTCGCCGCCGTCGAGTATCGCTTGCCGGTCACGCCCTGCCACCCCCAAAGCTGATTTACCGTCAGTAACGTCTGGTCGTCCACGGGATGGTGCCACGCCGACGCCCAATGCGACAGAGCCCGACAGCAAACTCCGATCCCCCGTCCGCCACGTCTGACGAACGGCATGCGGTGTCCGTTCCCCGCAGGTCAGAGCATCAGGGTGGTATCCGGGTCCGGCCTCCGGGCGGCGTCGGGGTTCACCCCGGGTGTCCTCCAAATGGACTCGGGGTTCACCCGGGCCGCGGCGCCAACGCCCCCCAGCGCACGGTCACTTCCCCCTGCCGCCACCGCGAACTGCCTTCGAGCACCGGCCAGTCGGCGCTCAGGTCGCGTACCGCCCTCATCCACCGCTGCCGCGCCCCGTACGAGGCGTAGGGCGCGGCGGCCGCCCAGGCCCGGTCGAAGTCGCGTAGGAACGCGTGTACGGGCTCGCCCGGCACGTTCCGGTGGATCAGCGCCTTCGGCAGCCGCTCGGCGAGATCGGAGGGCCGCTCCAGGGAGCCGAGCCGCGCCGCGAAGGTCACCGTGCGCGGCCCCTCGGGCCCGAGCGCGACCCACACGTGCCGTCGCCCGATCTCGTCGCAGGTGCCCTCGACGAGCAGCCCGCCGGGGGCGAGGCGGGTGCGCAGCCGCTCCCAGACGGCGGCGACCTGGTCCTCGTCGTACTGCCGCAGGACGTTCGCGGCGCGGATCAGGGCGGGGCTGCCCGGCAGCGGCACCTCGAAGCCGCCGTGCCGGAAGGTCAGCCCCTCCCGCTCGTACGGCTCGGCGGCCGCGACCCGCGCCGGGTCGATCTCGACACCGACCACGCGCGCGTGGGGAGCGACGGTACGCAGCCGGAGCAGCAGTTCGACGGCGGTCCAGGGGGAGGCGCCGTAGCCGAGGTCGACGGCCACCGGGTCGGGAGAGCGGCGCAGGGCGGCGCCGTGCGTGGCGGCGATCCAGCGGTCCATGCGGCGCAGCCGGTTCGGGTTCGTGGTCCCGCGCGTCACCGTTCCCACGGGGCGGGAAGGGGTGCGTGGGGCCATGGGGAAAGGGTATGCGGGTGAAGCGGCCGAGAGGCACCGGGTAACGCTTTGGCAAAAAGGGAGAGTGGGGGAGGAGAGCGGAAATGGAGTAACGGCTTCCGGTGTTGTGCCACTGGAGGTACGTACGCCCTCCCCGTCGTCATGCCCGTACGCAAGGAGGACCGCCACGTGAGCCAGTACGTGTCCAGGCTCGGGCGTCGCTCCCCGGCGGCCCCCTCCCGGCTCCGCATCCCCGGCACCCACCGGCGTCCGCGCCGCGTGGCCATGCTGAGCGTGCACACCTCGCCGCTGCACCAGCCCGGTACGGGCGACGCGGGCGGCATGAACGTCTACATCGTCGAGCTGGCCAAGCGCCTCGCCGCGATCAACATCGAGGTCGAGATCTTCACCCGGGCCACCACGGGCGCCCTTCCGCCGAGCGTGCAACTGGCGCCCGGGGTCCTCGTGCGGCACGTCGACGCGGGCCCCTACGAAGGCCTCGCCAAGGAAGAGCTGCCGGCCCAGCTCTGCGCCTTCACGCACGGTGTGATGCAGGCCTGGGCGGGCCACCGCCCCGGCTACTACGACCTGGTCCACTCCCACTACTGGCTCTCCGGGCACGTCGGCTGGCTCGCCGCCGAGCGCTGGGGCGTGCCCCTCGTCCACGCCATGCACACCATGGCCAAGGTCAAGAACGCCGCGCTCGCCGAGGGCGACACTCCGGAGCCGGCCGCCCGAGTCATCGGCGAGACGCAGATCGTCCGCGCCGCCGACCGCCTCATCGCCAACACCTCCGAAGAGGCCGACGAACTCGTACGCCACTACGAAGCCGACGCCGGCAAGGTCGCCGTCGTCCACCCCGGCGTCAACCTCGACCGCTTCCGCCCGGCCGACGGGCGCGCCGCCGCCCGCCACCGCCTCGGGCTACCGCAGGACGCCCTGATCCCCCTCTTCGCGGGCCGCATCCAGCCCCTGAAGGCCCCGGACGTCCTGCTCCGCGCGGTCGCCGTGCTCCTGGACGAGCGGCCCGCCCTGCGCTCGAACATCGTCGTCCCGATCGTCGGCGGCCCGAGCGGCAGCGGCCTCGCGAAGCCGGAAGGCCTCCAGAAGCTGGCCGCGAGACTGGGGATCGCCGATGTGGTCCGCTTCCAGCCGCCGGTGGGCCAGGATCAGCTGGCGGACTGGTTCCGGGCGGCGTCGGTCCTCGTGATGCCGTCCTACAGCGAGTCCTTCGGCCTCGTCGCCATAGAGGCGCAGGCGGCCGGTACGCCGGTCCTCGCGGCCTCGGTGGGCGGCCTGCCCGTCGCCGTACGCGACGAGACGACGGGCTTCCTGGTCTCCGGCCACGAACCGGCCCACTACGCGCGCGTGCTGCGCGATTTCGCCGACCATCCACAGCTCGTGGACCGCATGGGGCAGGCGGCGGCCCGGCACGCGCAGTCCTTCGGCTGGGACACGGCCGCGTCCGCCACGGCGGACGTGTACACCGCGGCCATGCACGATTTCCGCGGTTCCCACCGTCACGTACGCTCGCACCATGGCTGAGCAGGCAGACACCGCGACGATCATCGAGCGGACGCTGGACGACGCCGAGCTGGAATGGGAGGCACCCGAGCCCGGCTCGTACGTGGTGAAGCTGCCGGGCACCCGGAAGCTCTCGACCACGCTCTCCCTGCGGGTCGGCAAGCACTCGCTCTCCCTGAACGCCTTCGTGATCCGGCACCCCGACGAGAACCACGAGGCGGTGCACCGCTGGCTGCTGGAGCGGAACCTCCGCCTCTACGGCGTGAGTTACGCGATCGACTCCCTGGGCGACATCTACCTCGCAGGCAAGCTCCCGCTCGCGGCGGTCACCCCCACGGAACTGGACCGCCTCCTGGGCTCCGTCCTCTCCGCAGCGGACGACTCCTTCAACACCCTCCTCGAACTGGGCTTCGCATCGGCGATCCGCAAGGAGTACGAGTGGCGGGTCTCCCGGGGCGAGTCGACGCGGAACCTGGACGCGTTCACGCACTTGACCCAGCCGAAGGGCTAGCGCCGGGCTGACGCGGGCCTACTTCCTCTTGCCCCGGGTCGCATCGGGGGCCTCGGGAGCTGCGTCGAAGTCGTACTCCAAGACATACGAGGCGGCGTCCAACGTCATCTCGTTGACCTCGACGGGGCGGCCTCCGGTCGTGAACGCCGTGCGGCAGATGAGGAAGACCGGGGTGCCCGCGGGCATGCTCAAGCGCGCTACCTCGTCCTTAGACGGCATGCGTGAGCGGATTTCCTCGCGGAAGTGCACTGGTTTGTGGCCCAGTTCGGCGAGCCTGGCGTATGTTCCGCCCTCCCCGGTGTCCTCCTGGGTGATCGCCGATCCGGCGACCAGGGCCATGGGCAGGTAGCTCGTCGCGAGCAGGACGGGTTTGCCGTCCAGGACGAAACGCCGACGCCTCACGCACACCGGCTCCTCGTCGGCCAAGTCCAGGACGGTACTGACGCGGTCGGGCGCGGTCTCCTCGGACACGGTGACCTGGTCCACCTCCAGGGAGCGGTTCTCGATGTCCGCCGACCAGATGGAACGACCGTTGCCCCACTGCTGCTCGGCCAGCCGCTGGATGCCTCGGCGCCGGAGCGGGCGGAAGGTGCGGACGAACACGCCGGCCCCCTTGCGGGCTTCAGCGATGCCCTCGTCCCGAAGGACACCCAGGGCCTGGCGTGCCGTCATTCGGGCAACTCCGTGCGTGGCCATGAGGTCGTTCTCCCCCGGCAGCCGATCACCAGGACCGTACCGGCCCGCCTGAATCGCCTCGCGCAGGGTGTCTGCGATCCGCTCGTACTTGGGCCGAGGGGTGTCTTCGGTGTGGGCCATTCCGCAGGTCTCCTCACTCTCTTCTCTAGACACCTTAGGCCACGGGTTGGCCGTTCGCTCGCTGCGTGTAGCCGCCCGGGGCTGGTCAACGACCGTCTCCTGCAATCCGATTGACGTCTCTAGAGATGTGCTCCAGAGTGAGATGTATAGAGAGGCTGAAGGGCCTTGGGAGTGAGAGGTGCGGAACGCTGATGGCCTATACGCTCGACCGCTATCCCCGTGAAGAGTCGCCGCGCCTCGGTGCGATGGCCTTACCGCCCGAGGCGGAGTCCGTGCCTCGGGCCCGGCGCTGGTTCCGGAAGTTCATCACTCCGTACAACCCCGCCTGCTCCATCGACGACTGCGTACTGATGATCTCGGAGCTTGTGACCAACGCGGTCGTCCACGGCAGGGCGGACGGGCACTGGGTCGTCCGGGTGGAGTGGTTCCGCGAGGGCGGCTCCCTCCGGGTCGAGGTGCACAACCCAGGGCTCCCGGAGAACGTGCGGCTGAGGCGCCCCGATGCCAACGACGCGCACGGGCGCGGGCTGCTCCTGGTCGACTCGGTCTCCGATTCCTGGCACGCCGGAACAAGCCGCTTCGGCGGAACCATGGTCTGCTTCCGGATGACCGACGCCTGGCCGTCCTGAGCGTGCACCGGTCCCGCGGTCAGCGGCTCATAGGGCGGCCCGCGCCCACAAGCAAGCCCCCGCCCTGCCAGAAGTCACAGGTCGGGGGCCTACTGGTGCGGGCCTACTTCTTCTTGCCCTGGTTCTTGACCGCCTCGATCGCCGCCTTCGCGGCCTCCGGGTCGAGGTACGTGCCACCCGGGTTCAGCGGCTTGAAGTCGGCGTCCAGCTCGTACGAGAGCGGGATGCCCGTCGGGATGTTCAGGCCCGCGATGTCGGCGTCGGAGATGCCGTCCAGGTGCTTGACCAGGGCGCGGAGGCTGTTGCCGTGGGCCGCGACCAGGACCGTCTTGCCGGTCAGGAGGTCGGGGACGATGCCGTCGAACCAGTAGGGGAGCATCCGGACGACGACGTCCTTCAGGCACTCCGTCTGGGGGCGCAGCTCGGGGGGGAGCGGCGCGTAGCGCGGGTCCTCGAACTGGGAGTACTCCGCGTCGCGGTCCAGCGCCGGCGGCGGCGTGTCGTACGAGCGGCGCCACAGCATGAACTGCTCCTCGCCGAACTCGGCGAGCGTCTGCGCCTTGTCCTTGCCCTGGAGAGCGCCGTAGTGGCGCTCGTTCAGGCGCCAGCTGCGGTGCACCGGGATCCAGTGGCGGTCGGCGGACTCGAGGGCCAGCTGCGCGGTGCGGATCGCGCGCTTCTGGAGCGACGTGTGGACCACGTCGGGGAGCAGGCCGGCGTCCTTCAGCAGCTCACCGCCGCGGACCGCCTCCTTCTCGCCCTTCTCGTTGAGGTTGACGTCCACCCAGCCGGTGAACAGGTTCTTCGCGTTCCATTCGCTCTCGCCGTGGCGGAGGAGGATCAGCTTGTACGGTGCGTCGGCCATGCCTCTGAGCGTAATCGAACCCCGGCGGGCCTCGCGCGCGGGCGTGGCGGCTCCGTGAGCGGCGGAAGCGCGGGTGACGGTTGACGGGCCGCGTCAATCGAGTAGCGGGGCCGGGCCACGGGATCGTAATGTGTGATGTCCGGTAGAGACGCTTACAAACGCTTGCATTCGGGGGAATCTTGATGCCGTTCACCGCCATGAGACGTGCCGTCACCGAGAGCGTCTCGGGTCTTCCCCGGGCCTTCTGGTGGCTGTGGACAAGCACGCTGGTGAACCGGCTCGGGGCCTTCGTCGCCACCTTCATGGCCCTGTACCTGACCCTGGAGCGTGGCTATTCGGCCTCGTACGCGGGACTGGTCGTCGCACTCCACGGGCTCGGCGGTGTCGTCTCCTCGCTGGGGGCGGGGGTGATGACCGACCGGCTCGGGCGGCGGCCGACGCTGCTGATCGCGCAGGCGTCGACGGCCGGTTCCGTGGCCCTGCTCGGGTTCATGGAGCACCCGGTCGCGATCGCGGGCGTCGCCTTCCTCGTGGGCATGGCGAGCAACGCGTCGCGGCCCGCCGTGCAGGCGATGATGGCGGACATCGTCCGGCCCGAGGACCGCGTACGCGCCTTCTCGCTCAACTACTGGGCCATCAACCTCGGGTTCGCCATCTCCTCGGCGGGCGCCGGCTTCATCGCCTCGTACAGCTATCGCGCCGGTTTCCTCATCGAGGCCGCCATGACGCTGGTCTGCGCGATCCTCGTCTTCGTCAAGCTGCCCGAGTCGCGGCCCGTGCGGACGGCGCTGGAGAAGGCGGCGGAGCCGGAGGTCGGGCTCGGGAGCGTGTTCCGGGACGGGCGGTTCATGGGGGTCGTGGGGCTGTCGTTCCTCGTGGCACTGATCTTCCAGCAGGGGTCCGTGGGACTGCCGGTCGCGATGGGCGAGGCGGGATTCACGTCCGCCGACTACGGCCTCGCGATCGCGGTCAACGGCGTACTGATCGTCGCCCTCCAGATCCCCGTCACCCGCTTCATCGAACACCGGGACCCACGCCGCCTGTTGGTGCTCTCCTCGGTCGTCGCCGGGTACGGCTTCGGTCTCACCGCCTTCGCCGGATCCCTCGGGGTCTTCGCGCTGACGGTGTGCGTGTGGACGCTCGCCGAGATCGTCAACGCGCCGACCCAGACCGGCCTGGTCGTACGGCTCTCCCCCACCCACGGCCGCGGGCGCTACCAGGGCATGTACACGATGTCCTGGTCCGTGGCCGGTCTGGTCGCGCCGCTGATGTCCGGCTTCATGATCGACCGGTTCGGGGCGGAGTGGCTGTGGGCGGCGTGCGCGGTGCTCGGGACGGTGGCGGCGGTCGGGTACTGGGGGTTGATGCGGGGGCTTCCCGAGGAGGGGGAGGGCGAGGGCGTTTCCACGGTGGACGTCGGCGCCGCACAGCCCGTGGCGGCTCGCACGGATTCCGCGGCGCCTCGTACGGATTCCGCGGCCGTGCCGCGTCCGTAGTGCTGTGCGGCGCACGGCGGGTGCGCACGCCCCCCGTGCGGTCGAAGGGGTGCGGCGCGCGGTCGCCGGGCCGTCAGTACGACGTCATGGGGTGCCTCGGCGCCCCCGATCCGGCCGATGGCCGAGCTGAGGTTCGAGGAGGTCCAGGGCCTCCTGCCACCGGAATGGGTCGGCTCCACCACCGGACTTGGGCGGGTGGGGTTCGCCCGAGCCGATCAGGATGTTCATCCCGCGCAGCCGCTCCAGGCTCTGCCGATAGGCGGGGTGAGCCGTCTGGGCCGCGTTCATGTGCGGCAGGACGGCGATGGGGACCCCCATGCCGTACGCCTCGCACAGGATGCCCAGAGCGAGGGTGTCGGAGATGCCCGCGGCCCACTTGTTGATCGTGTTGAAGCTGGCCGGGGCCACGGCGATCGCGTCCGCGGGCGGCAGGGGACGCGCCTCACCGGGAGCACGCCAGGCGGAGCGGATCGGATAGCCGGTCTGGGTCCGGATCGCCTCGGTGTCGAGGAAGCCGAGGCCCTGCGGGGTGGCGATCACACCGACGTCCCAGTGCCGTTCCTGCGCGGCGGTGATCAGTTCGCCGACGTCGGCGGCGATCCCGCACGCGCACACGACTACGTAGAGGAAGGGCTTCTTCCGCGCAGCGGACGGTTCGGTCATGCGATGACTCCCGGTCGACGGCAGAGTGATGGGACTTGGGCAGCGTACGGCGTCGAAACCCGGTCTCTCGTCTGCGCATTCAAGCTTGCTCCAAGGTTTCCCCACAGCCCGCCGAGCAACGTAGTGGCCGTCGAACAGGCGTGGAGGGAAAGGCCCTTCAGGGTCGGCCTCCGCCGGAGGAAGGGGTACTGAATGCGCACCCGTAAGGCCATCGCAGGACTCGCTCTCGGGACCACCGTCGGACTGGGCCTCATGGCGGCCCCCGCCCAGGCCGCGCCCGCCCAAGTGGCCCCCGCCCAGGCCGCCCAGAGCGTGGAGGAGACCAAGGGCGCCCAGGCGACCCGGCACTTCTACAGCAGCCACTGGACCCTTCGGGAGTGCCAGGCCCGGGGTAACTACTGGATGAGCAGGAACCCCTCCTGGGGGGCGGAGTGCGACCCAGGGCTGGGCACTGACGGAAGGTTCAAGTACCACCTGTACATGTGGTACTAGGGCCGGCCAGGTGCCCATGGGGAGGCCCCCTGTCCGCGAGTCACTCGCGGACAGGGGGCCTCCCGGCGTTCCGGCGGCGTTCCGGCGGCGTTCCGGCGGCGTTCCGGCGGCGTCACGAAGCCGCGCTACCTCGTGAAGTTGAGGTACTTCCACGCCCCATGCGTCGTCGAGTTCACGTTGTCGCCCGACGTGCCGTTCACGTACGACGAACGGATCCGCGCGCGGATGCCCGACTCACCGGGGGCCTCCAGGCGGACCGTGGACTTCCCGTTCGTACCGAGCTTGAAGTAGTCCGAGCCCGTGGAGTGCCACTTGCGGTCCGGGCCGTAGACCTGGATCTCCAGGCGCTGCTTGCGGTCCTTGTAGTACGACATCGTCGTGGCGAGCACCGGGTCGGTGTTCTTGTGGAAGTAGTGGTACGTCGTGGAGCCGATCTTGCCCGTCCTGTAGTGCTTGGAGACGGAGCTGGAGATCTTGACCTTGGCGTACGCCGTCGACGTCGCCTTCGCGGAGGCCGAGCGCGCGTCCCCGGAGAAGACGGCCGTGACCTTCGTGTCGCGCTTCATGTCGACCGTGGCCCTCAGGTCGCCGCGCGAGTTCACGACGCCCCTCTCGACCAGCTTGTTGGGCTTGTCGGCGCCGTACGGGTCCGCCCAGATCTCGACCGTGCGGTTCTTGTACGTCGAACCGAGGTGGGCCGTGAAGGCGACGTCCGCGCCGTAGCCGAACACCTTGCCGTTCTTGTCGAGCGTGAGCGTGGTCTTGGTACGCGAGACCTCCACCGAGTCCGACGCGGAGGCCGCCGCGTGCGTGGCGTCACCCGCGTACGCGACCTTGTACGTCACCTTGCCGCCCGCCGGCGGGCTGTCGGTGAAGGAGAAGGAGCCGTCCGCCTCGGTCTTGACCGGGGGCAGTGCCTTGCCGTCGGGGGACTCGACGTCCGTGCGGGTGACGGTCAGTTCGGTGCCGGCCGGGAGGCCCGTTCCGGTGAGCTTGCCCTCGACGGTGAGCGCCCTGGCCCGGGGAGCCTTCTCGGGCGCCTCGACCGTGAGCGTGGGCAGGGACTTGGCCGGGTCGGTCAGGATCCGCAGCGAGAAGACGTCGTCGCTGTTGGAGGAGACCGCGAAGAGCCGGCTGCCGTCCGGCGCCCAGGCCAGGCCGCCCTCCGCGAGGGTGTCCCCGCCGCTGCCCTGGGCGGTGTTCGGGAAGTCGTACTCCCGCACCTTGGACCACTTGCCCTGCCGGTAGATGTGCACGTCGGGCCGGTACCAGGAGAAGGTGCCCGCCGCCACGGTGCCGTCCGGGGCGATGTCCACGGCCGAGCCGTAGTCCCCGGAGTCGTAGCGGCCCAGGGGGGACAGGTCCTTCGTGGAGTACACCGGGTGGTAGTACGGGGCGCCGCTGGCCGTGACGATCTGCGTGCCGTCGGGGGAGACCGCGATGTCGTCGAAGAAGCCGCCCTCCACCGACTTGGTGACCCGCAGCTCCGGCTTCGGCCCGGAGACGTCGTACACCGTCAGGGCGTCGCTGCTCGTCGCCTTCTCGCCCGCCACGAGGATCCCCGAGTCGGGGTCGGAGCCCAGCTCGGGAGCGGCGTAGAAGTCGGCGGCGCCGTCCAGGTCGAGCGTGATGACCGGCTCGCCCCCGGAGAGGTCGAGCGAGCCGATGCCGCCCTCGGCGGACGCCCCGTAGCCGAACCACAGCTTGCCGCTCGCCAGCGCCAGCGTGCGCGGCTTCTCGGCGCCGTCGAGGGCGTAACTGGCCGTCTGGGAGTACGAGGTCGTCTCCACGGACACGATCCGGTTGAGGCCCGCGACCGCCGCGTACACCTGTCCGGAGTCGGGCGAGAGCGCCAGGCCCTCGACGTCCGGCAGCCCGTCCAGGGTCGCCTTGACGGTGCCCGCGTAGTCCGTGACGACGATCTTGCCGCCCCTGGGGTCGGACACGTAGACGCGCTGGTGTTCGCCGTCCACCAGTACGTCTCCGGCCGACCGGATGTCCAGGCGCTTGTCGGAGTCCGCCGCGGCCGGGCCGGACGCCAGGGCGACCAGCGCCGCCGAACTGAAGAGGACCGCGAGCGCCGTCGCGGTCGAGATGATGCGCGTACGCACGGTGATGTGACCCCCCACATGGAAGGCGCGGGCCGTGTGCCCGGGCCGGAACCCCCGTTCACAGCGCAGGTTATGGCATGTCTGTGACAGGTGTGGAGGAAGTTTCACGAGGCGGCTCTCCCTGGGGGTTCGAAAGGAGATACGCGCGCGTGCGCCGTTGATGCGCCCTGCCCGGCGGGGTTGGAATGGGCGCAGGCAAGTGCGTTACGTACGCCTTCGAGGAGGAGACCCATGGCCGAGTCCCCCACGCCCGCAGTCATCGAGATGAGCTGTAGTTGCGGCCCCGGCTGTTCATGCGGCTGCCAGTCCGGTGGCTCCTGCCAGTGCGGCGGCGGCTGCGGCTGACACCCGGCGGGAACCGAACGTGCCCCGCACGACGACTGACGTCGTGCGGGGCACGCGCGCGTGCGGCACAGAACAAGCGCGTCCCGCGCGAGAGGCCCGCGAGCAGCGAGCCCGCGAAAGGCCTACGCCCCCTCCACCGACGCCTGCCCCGCCGACTGGATCTCGTCCGCGTGCTCGCCCGTGACCAGGTAGACGACCCGCTTGGCGACCGACACCGCGTGGTCCGCGAAGCGCTCGTAGTAGCGGCCGAGGAGGGTCACGTCGACGGCCGTCTCGATGCCGTGCTTCCAGCGGTCGTCCATCAGGTGCTGGAAGAGCGTGCGGTGCAGCTGGTCCATCTCGTCGTCGTCCTGCTCCAGCTGGAGCGCCAGGTCGACGTCCTTGGTGATGATGACCTCCGCCGCCTTCGCCATCAGGCGCTGCGCGAGCTGGCCCATCTCCAGGATCGTGGCCTGGAGGTCCCGCGGCACCGCCGAGTCGGGGAAGCGCAGCCGGGCCAGCTTGGCGACGTGCTGGGCGAGGTCGCCCGACCGCTCCAGGTCGGCGCTCATCCGCAGCGAGGTCACGACGATGCGCAGGTCGGTGGCGACCGGCTGCTGCCGCGCGAGCAGGGCTATCGCGCGGGCCTCCAGCTCGTGCTGGAGGTCGTCGACCCGCTGGTCGGCGGCGATCACGCTCTCGGCCATCTTCAGATCGGCGTCGAGCATGGCCGTCGTGGCGCGCCCGATCGCGGACCCGACCAGGCGGGCCATCTCGACCAGGCTCTCGCCGATCGAGTCAAGTTCCTCGTGGTACGCGTCCCGCATGTGGCTGTCCCTCTCTCGTACGTCTCAGGGGGCTGGCCCCTACGCTCCCACGGTGCGGCCCCTAACCGTCCGTTTCCGGCACCCCGAATGAACCGCCACCGTCATCAAGGTGAACTGTGGGCGACGCGGCACGACACCTCCGGACCTGCTCCTCCCGGCCCGTCCGGGGGAAATGAACCGATGCCGTCCCCATGGTGAACTCTGAGCGACGAGTGTTCGAGGCGGCACCCGTTTGGCTGTGGTCGGCATCGATACGGCGCATAACCTGGACGCATGGACGTGAACGCGGCGGTCGCCGCAGTGGCAGCGATCGCCGGGGTGTGCACCGGCGTCATCGCCATGCTGGCGTTCCGCTGGAGCGAGCGCGACCAGAAACGCCCCACCCGGACCTCCCTGCACACCGACCCCGTACTGCCGCCCGGCGTGGACACGGTCCTCTCCGTGCTGCGCTCCTCCGCGGTCGTCCTCGACGAGGCCGACAGCGTGGTCAAGGCCAGCTCGGCGGCGTACGCGCTCGGACTCGTCCGCGGCGGCAAGCTCGCCGTCGAACCGATGCTCCAGATGGCGCGCGACACCCGCCGCGACGGAGAGATACGCCAGGTCGAACTGGACCTGCCCCGGCGCGGCACCGGCCGGGGCGAGGCCCTCGCCGTCTCCGCGCGCGTGGCGCCGCTCGGCTCCCGGCTGGTGCTGCTCCTGGTCGAGGACCTCACGGAGGCCCGCCGCATCGAGGCCGTACGGCGTGACTTCGTCGCGAACGTGAGCCATGAGCTGAAGACCCCGGTGGGGGCCCTCTCGCTCCTCTCCGAAGCCGTCATGGACGCCTCCGACGACCCGGAGGCCGTGGAGCGCTTCGCCGGCCGTATGCAGATCGAGGCGACCCGCCTGACCAACCTCGTGCAGGAGCTGATCGACCTCTCCCGGGTGCAGAACGACGACCCCCTGGAGGACGCCGAGCCCGTCCGCGTCGACGAACTGGTGGCGGAGGCGATCGACCGCAGCCGGCACCAGGCCTCCCACAAACAGATCACCATGGCCGCGGGAGGCACCGCCGAGCTCCAGATCTGGGGCAATCGCGGCCAGCTCGCCGCCGCCCTCGGCAACCTCGTCGAGAACGCGGTGAACTACAGTCCGGCCCGCACCCGCGTGGGCATAGCCGCCCGCCGGGTCACCGCACCCGGCGGGGACCTCATCGAGGTCGCGGTCACCGACCAGGGCATCGGCATCTCCGACAAGGACAAGGAGCGCATCTTCGAGCGCTTCTACCGCGTCGACCCGGCCCGCTCCCGGGCCACCGGCGGCACCGGCCTCGGCCTCGCCATCGTCAAGCACGTGGCCGCCTCGCACGGCGGGGAGGTCACCGTGTGGAGCTCCGAGGGACAGGGCTCCACCTTCACCCTGCGGCTGCCGGAGGCGGCCGCGCACCGCGACCGCGGATCAGGTCACGGCGGCGTGCTCGACGCCGAGCACGCCGCACCCGACGAGACCACTTCGTACGAACCCATCCCTGCCCCGGAGGTCCTTCCGTGACCCGAGTGCTCGTCGTCGAGGACGAGGAATCCTTCAGCGACGCTCTGTCCTACATGCTCCGCAAAGAGGGCTTCGAGGTCGCCATCGCGGCCACGGGCCCGGACGGACTCGACGAATTCGAGCGCAACGGCGCCGACCTCGTCCTGCTCGACCTGATGCTGCCCGGCCTGCCCGGCACGGAGGTCTGCCGCCAGCTGCGCAGCCGCTCGAACGTCCCGGTGATCATGGTCACCGCCAAGGACAGCGAGATCGACAAGGTGGTCGGCCTGGAGATAGGAGCCGACGACTACGTCACCAAGCCCTTCTCGTCGCGGGAGCTGGTCGCCCGCATCCGCGCGGTCCTGCGCCGCCGCGGCGAGCCCGAGGAGGTCGCCCCGCAGGCCCTGGAGGCGGGCCCCGTCCGCATGGACGTCGACCGGCACGTGGTCACGGTCTCCGGCTCCAAGGTCGACCTGCCGCTGAAGGAGTTCGACCTCCTGGAGATGCTCCTGCGCAACGCGGGCCGCGTGCTGACCCGCATGCAGCTCATCGACCGCGTGTGGGGCGCGGACTACGTGGGGGACACCAAGACGCTGGACGTCCACGTGAAGCGTTTGCGCGCCAAGATCGAGCCCGACCCGGGCGCCCCGCGCTATCTGGTCACGGTGCGCGGCCTCGGCTACAAGTTCGAGCCGTAAACCGCGAGCGGCCCGATGCGAGAGAGGGCGGGACCCCTGGTGGGGTCCCGCCCTCTCGTCGTGCGTGCATCTATCAGTCGTACGTACGTCTATCAGTCGTACGTACGTGGATCAGTGCTCGGCGCTGGTACCGGCGTCCTCCTGGTGCCCGGCCGCGCCGGACGGGTCCGCGGAGGCCGCGCCGGACGGGTCCGTGCCCGCTCCGTGGGAGGCCTGGCCGGACGGGTCGGTGGAGGCGCCGTCGGCGGGCTCCCCCGACTTGCCCGGCTGTGCGGGCTTGCCGGACGCGCCCGGCTTGGCGTCAGGCGCCTTCGGCACCTCGGTCGGGCCCCACTCGCTGAAGTAGCTCTCGGCGGGCACGACGAACGCCTTGAGCTTCACGTCGCCGGTCTCGCTGAAGGCGAAGGTGATCCGCTGCGCGTTGCCGTCCTTGACGGCGTCGCGGCTGCTGGGCAGGACGGCCGAGGCGTTGTCCTTGCCGCCGATGACGACGGAGCCGCCGGCCGGGATGGTCAGCCGACCGTTCGACTTGGAGGCCTTGTCGTCCTTGGCGGGCGTGATCTTGGCCTTCTTGCCGGCGCCGTCGACCGTGATGGAGTTCAGGGTCTGGGCGGTCGTGCCGGTGTTGAAGACCGTCGCGGAGACCACGGCCGGGCCCTTGGACTTCAGGTCCGGCTGGGTGATGACCATGGCGTTCTGGATCTTGATGTCACCGACGGAGGTCGCCGCGTTGTCCGGCTTGACCTCCAGCGTCTGAGCGTTGTTGCCGGCGCCGCACGCGGCGAGCGAGGCAAGCGAGAACGCGATGGCGGTGGCGGCGAGGGCGCCGCGTCGAAGGCTGCGGCTCACGGCGGCGGCAACTCCTTGAACGTGGGCGGTACGGGAGGGGCGGGCGGCCCTGGAGCCGCCCTGAGGCGGCGGTAAAGCCGCCCTAAGGGTGTGTCAGCGCGCTTAGGTTACCGAGCCGTTCCCACGCCGCCGCACCCGACCCGCCCCTCGGGGCCGCGAGCCTGCGCCGGGATGAATCAGCGGGCCCCTCCGTCCCGCCCGCCCCAATGCCCCCTCGTTCATCATTCACATAAGCGCTGCCGAGAGTCCTCCCGAACGTCTTGCGGATTTCCGGTAAGGAATGCGCGGGGGGCCGCGGAATTGATCACCGGGCTGCTTGATCAATTCCGGAATCCTGTCCGACGGCGTGCGGTACGCCTCTCCGGCGACCGAACGGAGCAGCGAAAGTTCACCGCTTGGAACCGCGCAAACCGGGACGTTCGGCCTCTCTGAGGCTTCTTGAGGGGTGCGTAACGCCCCTGTTTCCGCCTCCCCGGAGAGCCGCTCCGACCTGCGAATACCCCGTTCCGGCAGCCCTCCGCAGCACGTTCCTGTTGCAGTTGTCAAGCCCCGAGATATGCCCTGACCTGCGAAAACGCCATTCAGAAGAGGCGGTTCTCGTGTTAGGATGGATAGCCACGGAAGGGGTACCTGTCACATGACGTTCAAGGTTGGCGACACCGTGGTCTATCCCCATCACGGGGCCGCGCTGATCGAGGCTATCGAAACTCGCCAGATCAAAGGCGTGGACAAGACCTACTTGGTGCTGAAGGTCGCCCAGGGCGATCTGACGGTGCGTGTGCCAGCGGACAATGCGGAGTTCGTGGGCGTGCGTGATGTGGTCGGTCAGGACGGCCTCGACCGGGTCTTCGAGGTGCTGCGCGCGCCGTACGCCGAAGAGCCCACGAACTGGTCGCGTCGCTACAAGGCAAATCTCGAGAAGCTCGCGTCCGGCGATGTCATCAAGGTCGCGGAAGTCGTGCGTGACCTGTGGCGTCGGGAGCGTGAGCGCGGACTGTCCGCCGGTGAGAAGCGCATGCTCGCCAAGGCGCGTCAGATCCTGGTGAGCGAGCTCGCGCTCGCGGAGAACACGAACGAGGACAAGGCCGAGGCCCTGCTGGACGAGGTCCTCGCGTCCTGACGCGGACGGCCCCTGGGACTGTCTGCGGGGCTGTCTGTCTTTGGCGCAATGATGCCGCGGTGCCCGCTGACCCGTAAAGGAGTCGCCGGGCGCTGCGGCATGTTCGTACCCAGATTTTCTCGGATATTTCCCGCACCCAGGCATACGTGAGAGCGGCCCCCGGGGAGCCGTGTTGGCGTGCTGGACTCGGCAGCTGGCTCGACCAGATGTCACGGAAGGGTCCGGTCAAGATGCCACCCCGGCACGGTGAGGCCATACCCACGTCAGCCGAGCACACAAACCTGAACGGAACCGATGTCTAGCGAATCCCGTACCGCGGTGGTCATTCCCGCGGCAGGACGGGGCGTGCGCCTCGGCCCTGGCGCCCCCAAGGCGCTCCGTGCGCTGAACGGCACCCCGATGCTCATCCACGCGGTCCGCGCCATGGCCGCGTCCCGCGCCGTCTCCCTCGTCGTCGTCGTGGCCCCGCCGGACGGCGCCCCCGAGGTCAAGACCCTCCTCGACGACCACGCGCTGCCCGAGCGGACCGACTTCCTCGTCGTGCCCGGCGGCGAGAGCCGCCAGGAGTCCGTGCGGGCCGGCCTGGACGCGCTGCCGCCCGGCATCGACATCGTGCTCGTGCACGACGCGGCCCGCCCGCTGGTACCCGTCGACACGGTCGACGGCGTCATCGCGGCCGTACGCGGCGGGGCGCCCGCCGTCGTGCCCGCGCTGCCGCTGGCCGACACCGTCAAGCAGGTCGAGCCCGCGGCGGCGCCCGGCGACGCCGAGCCCGTCGTGGCCACGCCCGAGCGGGCCCGGCTGCGCGCCGTGCAGACCCCGCAGGGCTTCGACCGCGCCACGCTCGTACGCGCCCACGAGAGCGTCACCGACAGCGTCACGGACGACGCGAGCATGGTCGAGCAGCTGGGGCTGCCGGTCGTCGTCGTGCCAGGACACGAGGAGGCCTTCAAGGTGACGCGCCCCCTCGACCTCCTCCTCGCCGAGGCCGTTCTCGCCCGCAGGAGGGCCAACGATGGCTTCTGAGACGCCCCCGGTCGTCCTGCCGCAGGTCGGCATCGGCACCGACATCCACGCCTTCGAAGAGGGCCGCGAGCTGTGGTGCGCGGGCCTGAAGTGGGAGGACGAGGGGCCCGGCCTCGCCGGGCACTCCGACGCCGACGTCGTCGCGCACGCCGCGTGCAACGCCCTGTTCTCCGCGGCGGGCCTCGGCGACCTCGGCGCACACTTCGGCACCGGCCGCCCCGAGTGGTCCGGCGCCTCGGGCCTCACCCTGCTCACCGAGGCCGCCCGCATCGTGCGGGACGCGGGCTTCACCGTCGGCAACGTGGCCGTGCAGGTCATCGGCCCCCGCCCCAAGATCGGCAAGCGCCGTGACGAGGCGCAGAAGGTGCTCTCCCATGCCGTCGGCGCTCCCGTCTCGGTCTCCGGGGCCACCACCGACGGCCTCGGGTTCCCGGGCCGCGGCGACGGGCTCGCGGCGGTCGCCACCGCCTTGGTCGTACGTACGTCGCACTGACGGCGATATCGGGTAGGGGTATGGCTCGTACCGGCGAGGCTCTCGCAGCCTGCTGTCCACGAAGGAGTGAAGCCATGTCCGCCGCACTGTCCGACCAGCTCAAAGCCCTCCTCGACGCCCCGTCCTTCATCACCGTCGCCACCATCCAGCCCGACGGCAGCCCGCAGCTGTCGCCGGTCTGGGTGAAGCGGGACGGCGACGACGTGCTCTTCTCCACGACCATCGGGCGCCGCAAGGAGAAGAACCTGCGCCGCGATCCGCGCGTGACGGTGTTGCTCCAGCCCTTCGACGCGCCTTATACGTACGCGGAGATCCGCGGCACGGCACAGATGACGACCGAGGGCGGCCAGGAACTCATCGACGAGCTGTCGCTGAAGTACACGGGCAAGAAGTACGCCGAGTTCAACCCCGCGTCGAAGGACGACGCCCCGCGCGTGGTGGTGCGGGTCTCCGCCCGGAAGGTCGTCGGGCGGGTCTGAGAGCGGTCCCGGGGCGGGGCCGGGGCGGTCCCCACGTCACAGTTCCATGCCCTGTGGGCCAAGGGGGCGTGGGGCACTGCCCCGCGACCACTACCCTGGAGTGGTGACGATTCGCCTGTACGACACCAGCGCCCGGCAGATCCGTGACTTCAGCCCCCTGCACGAAGGCTGTGTCTCGATCTACCTCTGTGGTGCCACGGTGCAGGCGGCCCCGCACATCGGGCACATCAGGTCCGGCCTGAACTTCGACATCATGCGCCGCTGGTTCGCCTACCGCGGCTACGACGTGACGTTCGTGCGGAACGTGACGGACATCGACGACAAGATCATCAAGAAGTCGGCCGAGCAGGGCCGCCCCTGGTGGTCGATCGGCTACGAGAACGAGCGCGCCTTCAACAGCGGTTACGACGCGCTGGGCTGCCTGCCGCCCACCTACGAGCCGCGCGCCACCGGCCACATCACCGAGATGGTGGAGATGATGCGCGGCCTCATCGAGCGCGGACACGCGTACGAGGCCGACGGCAGCGTCTACTTCGACGTGCGCTCCTGGCCCGGCTACCTGGAGCTGTCCAACCAGGACATCGACGACCTGCGCCAGCCCGACGAGGGCGTCGCCGGCAAGCGCGACTCCCGCGACTTCGCCATGTGGAAGGCCGTCAAGCCGGGCGAGCCCGCCTGGGAGACGCCCTTCGGCCGCGGCCGTCCCGGCTGGCACCTGGAGTGCTCGGCGATGGCTCACAAGTACCTGGGCCGGGAGTTCGACATCCACGGCGGCGGGATCGACCTGATCTTCCCGCACCACGAGAACGAGATCGCCCAGGCCAAGGCCTTCGGTGACGCGTTCGCGCGCTACTGGGTGCACAACGGCTGGGTCACCATGAGCGGCGAGAAGATGTCCAAGTCGCTGGGCAACTCGGTGCTCGTCTCCGAGATGGTCAAGCAGTGGCGGCCCATCGTGCTCCGCTACTACCTCGGCACCCCGCACTACCGCTCGATGATCGAGTACAGCGAGGAGGCCCTGCGCGAGGCCGAGTCCGCGTTCGCCCGCATCGAGGGCTTCGTGCAGCGCGTGGTGGAGAAGGCCGGCGGGGTCGTCGAGCCCGCGGCCGAGGTGCCGCCCGCGTTCGCCGACGCCATGGACGACGACATGGGCGTCCCGCAGGCGCTCGCCATCGTGCACACCACGGTCCGCCAGGGGAACTCCGCCCTGGCCGCCGACGACAAGGAGGCCGCCGTGGCGCGCCTCGCCGAGGTGCGGGCCATGCTCGGCGTCCTCGGCCTCGACCCGCTCGACCCGCACTGGGCCGGCGGCGAGAGCGACCGGGGCGAAGACCTCCACGGCGTCGTCGACACCCTCGTGCGCATGGTCCTCGACCAGCGCGAGGCCGCCCGCGGCCGCAAGGACTGGGGCACCGCCGACGCCATCCGCGACCAGCTGAACCAGTCGGGCCTCGTCATCGAGGACGGCCCGACGGGTCCGCGCTGGACGCTGGGTCCGCGCTAGCACCTCTGATGTGCCGCCCGGCGTTCCGGGCGGCACACTTCATAGACGTACACCTTCGCGCGTACGGACGTACGCGCACTCGCATCACAACAGACAGGTAGGTCATGGCCGCTAACAACCGCCGCATGTCCGGCAAGAAGGGCGCGCAGGTCGGCAGCGGCGGCAATCGGCGCCGCGGCCTTGAGGGCAAGGGTCCGACGCCGCCCGCCGAGGCGCGCAAGGGGCATGTGAAGAACCGCATCGCCACCGCCAAGGCCAAGAAGGCGGCCGGGCGCCGTCCCGCGCCCAAGGGCCGCGGCGGCAAGTCGTCGTCCGAGATGGTCGTCGGCCGCAACCCGGTCTTCGAGGCGCTGCGCGACGGCGTGCCCGCCTCCACGCTCTACGTCCAGCAGTTCATCGACAACGACGAGCGGGTGCGCGAGGCGCTCCAGCTCGCGGCCGAGCGCGGCGGCATCCACCTGATGGAGGCCCCGCGGCCCGAGCTGGACCGCATGACGAACGGCCTCAACCACCAGGGCCTCGTCCTCCAGGTCCCGCCGTACGAGTACGCGCACCCCGAGGACCTGACCGCCGCCGCGTACGACGCCGGGGAGGACCCGCTGATCGTCGCGCTCGACGGCGTGACGGACCCGCGCAACCTCGGCGCGATCGTCCGTTCCGTGACCGCGTTCGGCGGCCACGGCGTGGTCGTGCCCGAGCGGCGGGCCGCCGGGATGACGGCCGGTGCCTGGAAGACGTCGGCCGGTACGGCCGCGCGTACGCCGGTCGCCCGCTGCACGAACCTGACGCGCGCCCTGGAGGCGTACAAGAAGGCGGGCATCGCCGTCGTCGGCCTCGCGGCGGACGGTGAGCACGAGGTCGGCGACCTGGCGGCGATCGGCGGCCCCGTGGTCATCGTGGTCGGCAGCGAGGGCAAGGGCCTGTCCCGCCTCGTCGGCGAGACCTGTGACTTCCGGGTGCGGATTCCGATGCCGGGTGGCGCGGAGTCGCTGAACGCGGGTGTCGCGGCGGGCGTGGTGCTCTACGAGGCGGCGCGGCGCCGCGCGTAGGTGTTGCCGGGCGTACTGATGTCCGGGCCGTGTGATCTCTTGACGGGGATCTCTTGACGCGGTCCGGACATTTGCGCGTGGTCAAGGCAGTGTCCTAAACACACATCACTCGGTTAGATGAGTGTGGACACCAGAACACCCCGCACACCCACAGGGGGAAGCTCGTCAGGCTTCGACGAAGCTCCCGCGCTGAGCATGGTGAAGGTGCCGAGCGACCCGGCGCAGGTCATCGTCGCGCACGCGAGCTTCCGCGTGCAGCTCCCCGCCGCTGGGCGCATCCAATCCCCGCGTATCTCCCGGCACTTGGGCCTCCCCGAAGAGACGGTGCGCATCCCCGCCGTGGGGGCGGCCGCCAAGCGCCGCGCACCCGTCGTCTGGAGCGGGAAGTCCGATCCGGACGACACCGGCGCGATCAGACTGCTCCAGGCCGTGCGCGGCGGCGGCGTGCGCCGTTCGGCCGAAGAGGCAGGGCCCTACGACGACGGGGGCGCCACCCAGGTCATCCCGCGCGTCGACCTCGACGAGGGGCCCGAGACCGCCGAGACGCCCGTCGTCGGCGCGCGCGGGCCCGACCAGCCCCAGACCCAGCTGCTGCCGCAGATGCGGATGCCCAGCAGCGACTACGACGAGCGGCCGGCCCAGGAGCGCGGGCGGTACGGCGACGACGCGTACGGCGGGTACGACGGCTACAACGGATACGACGGCTACGACGGCTACGACCAGTACGCGGCCGACGAGACCGAGGCCGAGGCCGAGGAGCGCAAGCGGCGGCACGGGGGCGACCCCGTCCGGCACGCCTACTACCCCGGCCGCCGGATGAACCTCGGTGTCGTGCTGCTCCCGCTGCGCGTCTTCCTCGGCTTCATCTCCATCTACGCCGGCATGGGCAAGCTCTGCGACCCCGTGTACTTCGACGGCGGCGAGCGCGGCTCCATGGTCAAGTGGCTCAACTCGCTGCACCCCTGGGCGCTCGCCGAGCCGCTGCGCGACTTCGCCCTCCAGCACCCGGTGGGCGCCGGGCTCACCATCGCCTTCCTCCAGGTCATCGTCGGCGTCCTGACGGTGCTCGGGCTCTGGCAGCGGGTCGCCGCCTCCATCGGCGTGCTGCTCTCGGCCGCGCTCATCGTCACCGTCAGCTGGAAGACCGTCCCCGCCTACGACGCGCCGGACATCATCTACCTCGCCGCCTGGTCGCCGCTGATCATCGCGGGCGCCCCCGTCTACTCCGTGGACGGACGCCTCGCGGGAGAGGCCTGGCGCACGCTCGGGCCGCGCGCGGAGATCTGGGAGCTGCGGCGGCGGGTGCTGCGGCGCGGCGCGCTGGTCGGGGCGGTGGCGATCGGCCTGACGCTGCTCCTCGGTTCGCTGCTCGGCGGCGCGGTGCGGGACGCGGACCGGGTCACCGTGCCCGGCCCCGGCGAGGCCCCGCGCAACGAACTGCCGGGCTCCCCGCTCCCCGGGGACCCCGAGAAGAAGCGGCAGGACCGGAAGGCGCAGCGCCCCTCCGCCTCGTCCGGCTCCCCGTCGCAGGGCAGCTCGCCGAGGCCCTCACCGGGCGCCACGGCCCCGGGTGCGGCGCGCGAGACGGGCACGGCGGGCTCCACGCAGCCGAGCCAGACGCAGGGCAGCAGCACGGCGGGCCAGGCTCCGCCGCAGCAGTCGGCGCCGCAGCAACAGCAGCAGCAACAGCAGCAGCCGCCGGCCTCGACCGCGGGTCCCTCGTCCAGCGGCGGCACCGGCGGCGGCTCGGGCGGTACGGGCGGCTCGGGCGGCACCGGCGGTGGGGGCGAGGAGCCCGGTGGTCTGCTCGGGGGTGTCCTCGGGCGCTGAGGCCGCGGAAGTGGAAGTACGTCGGAGGGGCCCCGCACAGCGCGTGTGCGGGGCCCCTCCGACGTACGTATGGCGGGGGTGTGCGGGGGTGGGCTCGGGGCCTCAACGGGCCTGTGCGGCCAGTTCCTTGGCGGCCTCGGTGAGGTCCTTCGCGGTGTCGATCGCGCGCCAGTAGGCACCCTGCGGCAGCGGGAAGCCCGCCAGGCGCTTCTCGCGGGCCAGGCGCGGGAACGTGGTGCGCTCGTGGTCGCCGAGGTCGGGCAGGAGCGCGGTGAACGACGAGGAGAATACGTAGACACCCGCGTTGATGAGGTACGGGGACGGCGGGGCCTCGATGAAGTCCGTGATGTGGCCGAACGCGTCCGTCTCGACGGCGCCCCACGGGATGCGGGGGCGGGCCAGTGCGAGGGTCGCGGTGGCGTCGCGCTCGGCGTGGAAGGCCGCCATGTCGCGCAGCGAGAAGCGGGTCCAGATGTCGCCGTTCGTCGCGTACCAGGGCTGGTCGGCGTGGGGGAGGTGGCGGGCGGCGTACTTGAGGCCGCCGCCGCGGCCGAGGGGTTCCTTCTCGACGACCGTGGTGACGTTCAGCGGGAGGTCGGCGGAGTCCAGCCACTCCTGGAGGACCTCGGCGAGGTGGCCGCAGGAGACGACGGCGTCGGTCACGCCCTCCGCGGCCAGCCAGGCAAGCTGATGGCCGATGATCGGGGTCCCCGTGCCGGGGATCTCGACCATCGGCTTGGGCCGGTCGTCGGTGTACGGCCGGAGGCGGGAGCCTTGGCCTCCGGCCAGGACTACGGCCTGCGTGGGGTTCAGCGTGGTCATGCCCGAACCCTACGCGGCGCGTCGGCCAGGTCGGCTCAGCGGTTCTGGTGGGCTCAGCGGTTCTGGTGGGCTGCCACGCCCGCCGCGAACGACGTGTCGCACACGGGCCGCGCGTACGACTGGGCGCGGGTGGGGCCGTACTTCTGCACGGCGGCCCGGCCGAGGGCGCGGGCGACGGCCACGCAGTGGCGGGCGAGCGACGGGTGGTCGTTCACCTCCCGCTGGAGGTGGGTGAGCGCGATGCCGGGGTTCTTCTCCTGGAGTTCCAGGAGGAGCCGGTCGCGCAGGATGTCCTGCGGGGCGCGGGACTTGGCCGGTACGGAGAGGTCGTCGGCGGATGCGGTGAGCATCGAATCCGAGGAGTTCCCCGACCAGTTGACGCTGGTGACCGCGAGGGTCCCGGAAAGCACCAGCATCACGGGCAGGACGAGAGCGAGCGTGCGGCCGATGCGGCGGGCGGGGCCCCGGTGGGCTCGGCGCGGCTTCTGGGTGTAGTTGGCGGAGTGCGTCACGCCAGGCAGCGTAGCGCTAGGTGATGATTTGGCGACATTTAGTCACTCGGTCGAGCGACGGGGAAGTGGGTTTTGCTGGCGCGGTGTTGACGAGGCCTGGGCGAAATGACCGGTGTGCCGGGGTATTTGTCGACAACGTGGTCGGGGCCGGGGGATACGCCAAGGGGCCCCGCACCGAAGTGCGGGGCCCCTTGGGCGGGCGTGGTGCCGCGCTGGGCGTTCCAGTCGCTCCAGCCAGTCGCGTCAGTCGGAGAGGCGCTCGCCCGTGGAGGTGGAGAACACGTGGGTCTCACCCGGACGCGGTACGACGTGCAGCTGGGCGCCCTTGGCCGGGACGCGGCGGCCGTTGACGCGGACCACGAGGTCCTTGTGCTCCCCGCCGACCTCGGCGGAGCCGTAGACGTAGCCGTCGGCGCCCAGCTCCTCGACGACGTTGACGGAGACGGCGAGGCCGGCCGGGGCGTCCTCGGTCTCCTTGGAGAGGGACGTCGCGACGGCACCGTCCTGCTCGACGATGTCGAAGTGCTCCGGGCGGACGCCCACGGTGACCGTGCGGTCGCCCCGGTCCGCGGCGGCGGCCAGGGCCTCGCGGTTGACCGGCACCACGGAGTTGCCGAACTTCACGCCGCCGTCGGTGATCGGGACCTCGACGAGGTTCATGGCTGGGGAGCCGATGAAGCCCGCGACGAAGAGGTTGGCCGGGCGGTCGTACATGTTGCGGGGCGAGTCGATCTGCTGGAGGAGCCCGTCCTTGAGGACGGCCACGCGGTCGCCCATGGTCATGGCCTCGACCTGGTCGTGCGTGACGTACACGGTGGTGATGCCGAGGCGGCGCTGGAGCGAGGCGATCTGCGTACGGGTCGACACGCGCAGCTTGGCGTCGAGGTTGGACAGCGGCTCGTCCATGAGGAACACCTGGGGCTCGCGCACGATGGCGCGGCCCATGGCGACGCGCTGGCGCTGACCGCCGGAGAGCGCCTTGGGCTTGCGGCCCAGGTACTCGGTGAGGTCCAGGATCTTCGCCGCGTCCTCGACCTTCTGGCGGATCTCGGCCTTGTTGACGCCGGCGATCTTGAGGGCGAAGCCCATGTTGTCGGCGACGGTCATGTGCGGGTAGAGCGCGTAGTTCTGGAACACCATGGCGATGTCCCGGTCCTTCGGCGGCAGGTGCGTGACGTCGCGCTCCCCGATGCGGATCGCGCCGTCGTTCACGTCCTCCAGGCCCGCGAGCATGCGCAGGGAGGTGGACTTGCCGCAGCCGGACGGGCCGACGAGTACGAGGAACTCGCCGTCCTCGATCTCGATGTCGAGGCCGTCGACGGCGGGCTTCTCGGAACCCGGGTAGATCCGGGTCGCCTTGTCGAACGTAACAGTGGCCATGGTGAGGGCCCCCTTCACCGGCAGGAACGTGCCGGACGATCCGAGTAGAGGGAGTGGTGTAGTCCACCTGAGTGAACTGCTCGTGACCGTACCCCGGAGGTCCGTGGTCTGTCAGTAGTCGGGGCGCGGCGGGGTTCGCGGAAATTTTCGACGGGGGCGGGGGCGTCGTTGGTTACACTGCGGGGGCGCGCTGCGTAGCGGTCCGCGTGTGCCTCCTTAGCTCAGATGGCCAGAGCAACGCACTTGTAATGCGTAGGTCGTCGGTTCGAATCCGACAGGGGGCTCCACTACAGGGCAGGTCAGGGGGCGTTTGGTCCCTGACCTGCCGTTCATCTTTCGGCTCCTGCGTGAGCGATGGGTGAGCGGCGGTGCCAGGATCAGGTTCCGGGCATGGGGCGCACCCGGCTTCGCCTTCGCGTCATGGATGTTCCCGCCGCCGGCCTTCACCAAGGTGGCCGCACCATGGCGCAGGTCCCGCAGGTCCCGCAGGTTGATCGGGGGAAGGTCCGCGGCGACGTAGATTTCTCGGAACGCGTCGCTGACCGGCTCCAGGTGCAGCCACGTCCCGTCTTTCCGCGTAAAGATCTTCCCGGTGTCCGTTCACGGCAGCCGGGACGGCGAGGCCGGCGCTCCAGGCGCGGGCGGCACCGCGGGCCCGCCGGGGCCGCAGGGCGAGCCCGGCCCGCCGGGGAAGGACGCCGACGGCGAAGAGGGGCGGGACGGGGAGTCATGCCCGGACGGCTACAGCGCCCAGCCGCCGACCGACGACCCGGACGCGCTCGTGTGCCGCCGTGATGGCACCCCCGATCCAGAGCCCGACGACAGACCGGCCTCACAGACAGTGCTCGATCCGAGCCGCCGCCAGTACCCATGACACAGGCCCCCTCCGCCTTCGGGCGGAAGGGGACCCTTCGTCATGTCCGGCCGGTTACTTGCGTTGCTTTGCGACGGCGCGCGTATACGCCTCGCGCGTCAAATCCTCGTCGCCAATACCGAGGTCCGCCAAGACGCCCCGGATGTCGTCCAGGGCCGCCTCTACGTCGGCCTCAACGACGAGCGTCTCAACCTCCAGGAACGTCCCCTCGATCTCGGGAACCCTCACCAAGGTGGCAAGCATCCGCCGTTCGCCCGCCTCGAAGTCGTAGTTACGGCACCGCTTCTCGAACGCGATGACTTCGACGTAACCAAGGCCCCGCAAGATGGCGTGTGCTGCCTCAGCGTCATCGACACCGGTTTCGTGCTCTGGTTTGGATCCAGACGCCACATCGACCGCCGCCCCCTTGAACGTCAGAACAGTACGGGTGCCAGCCTCGCCGTGAATCGTGCGCACGCGCAGCTCCTCATCGGCTGCGGCAAGGAGACCGTCCGGGCGGTCGTAATACGTATCCCGGTACACCTCGCTCCGTGCCCGTGCGCGACCGTCCAGCAGCCTCATGACCTGTTCCGGCTCCTGGACCCGCGCCTTCAGCTCGGCCTCGATCACGCGTCCTCCTCTTTCACACTGTGCGCTGCGCCTCTGCCAGGACCGCCTCGAACATCCGCCGGAACCCGCGGAATAGCGGACCGTGCGGTGTCGCCATCACCTTGTACGTGGCTGACTCGTGCCCCTCCCAGCCTGCGTCGAACGCGCCCACGAAATGGGTGCCGTCGGTACGGATCAGGCGCCATGTCGGCAGCATCTTGTACCGGAACACCGCCACATCGCATCCCTCCGTGTGCAGTTCCCGCAGCCGGGCCTCCGCCAGCCGCACGCCGCTAGCCAGGGATTCAGCCGACTCGCCGATCTCGGCCGCGCGCTGCTTCAGGGCTTCGCCGTCAGGGTCAAGCAACGCCACGCGAACACGCAGACCCTTCCCGCCTTGCTCTAGCGGCAGACAGGTGGAACGCAGAAGACTGTCGTTCAGGCCGATCAGCCCCAGCCCTCGCACAGCGAGGATGTCCAGTTCTTCGGCACAGCGTGCGTTCTGCTGGATTTCCTCGGCCGCGGAGGCCTGCGCCTCATAGACGCGGACGACTTCGGGAAACGCCGCCAAGTCGAATGCGGCGCCGCCTCGGCTCCTCTCACGGCTGGCCGCGAGTCCGAGCAGATGGCGTGCGTCGTCGGGCATGAGCAGTCCTTCGGCAATGCGCTCGTACACAGCAAGGCGTGTCACCTCCCTTCGGCCGTTGATGACTTCGTTGACACGGGCCTGGGTCATGCCGACGGTTGCAGCGATACGGGCCTGGCTGGCCCCGGAGTACTGCTGAACGTGCCGGAAGACGGCGCCCATGTCCCGCGCTCGGAGTGCTTCGCGAACCTCCGCGCGTTCCCATGCCCAGTCAGGCAGATCGATCGGGCCCGTAGAGGTCGACATAGTGCAGCCCCCGGGTATCCAGAACTGGATAGGAAGTCATCTCACCGTGAGATTACCGTCAGGGGATCGCGCTGACACGGTCTGTAGCCGGAGGCTGATCAGATCGACAGACCCCGGCGACCGCGGTGAACGGCCCCGGGGCATGGCCGACTGACAAGGAGTCGACATGGGCGACATTACGGGCCGGACGACCGGTGGAGGAAGCGGTTCAGGAACCCTCCATCTGCCGCCGGTTGAACTGCCCGATCCGGCCGGGCTGTCCGAGGAGCAGGTGTGTGGCCGCACCTGCGTCTGGTGTAGGGGTGTCCTCGACAACACCACCGCGTTCGACCTCGGTGCCCGCAAGGTGAACGCCCATGGCAGCGGCGCCCGCTGGTACCCCCGCTGCTGCCGCCGCCCCTGCGGCTTCCAGCACATCCACCAGGCGCTCCTCGACCACACCCAGAGCTGCGAACAGTGCGCCGACGACCTCACCCGCTGCACCGATGGCAAGGCGCTGCGCACGGCCATGCGGACGGTCCGGTGAAGTACGAACCGCCGACCCCGGACCCGGCTCTCGTACCGTGCGGTCCTTGCCTGCGCCAGCTCCTCGACGGGGCCCTGGCCGACCCCCACGTGTGCGCCCAGGGCACGTCCCTCGGTATCGACGGTGACTCCTCTATCTCACCCCAGAGGAAGCGTGCCCGTGCCCGTGCCAGCTCCAGGCGGAAGGCGAGGCGTTGCGGGCGGCTCGTGCCGAAGCGCGGGCAGGGAGCTGCGAGGAATGAGGGTCTTGCTTGTTCTGCGACGAGCCGCCGCCCGCCCCAAGGTCACTCCGACGGACATGACTTGAGCATCGAGGTCTACGTCTGCCCTCCCCTGTCGGGCTGCGGGCCGCTACTCCTCACCCAGATTCCCGCCCCCTACCAGCGGGCGGGCCAAGCGCCTCGGACCGGAGGCGCAGTCCCACCCGCACCCGGGACCCGCAGGAACTCCTCAACGCGGTCGCCCCTCACATCACCGAGCTGACCGTCAACATCTTCGATTCCGGCATGAGCCTGTGGGACCGCGAGGTTGCCCTGCTCCTGCGCGACCACACGATGGTCCGAGACATGGCCGAGCGGATTCTGGACAACGCGGTCATGTACGTCATGGGTTCGATCGAGAACCCTGACGTCCACCTCGGTGTCGGCAAGCTCGTCGACATCGGCGTCCACCAGCTCATCCTCGACACGCCCGTCTGGTGGGGCGTGTGCCGCTTGTACAACGGGGGCCGGTACAAGCACCACGCCCCGTTCATCGAACGCCGCAGCGACGGCCTGTGCCTGCGCACTGGCGACTTCCTCAGGTCCCAGGGCTGGGCCATCGATGAAGAGCTATGGGCCATCGATGGCGCGGACTGCTCACCGTGCGACGACAAGGTCCCCGACAGCCACTGACACCGCTACAGTCTGCCCCTGCCCTCACGGCTCCCCGAGGGCAGGGGCCTCCCTACGACCAGGAGAACCGCTGTGCCCGTACCCCACGACATCCCCGCCGAGACCGAACTCTGGGACACCTTCGCCAAGAGCGCGTTCGACGCCGAGGCGGAGCCGAAATTCTGCTGGACCCAGTACGCCGACCACGGACCTGGGGCTGAGCTGCTCGGCTCACCCGATTCGGCTCTGGAGATCGGCTGCGGCACCGGCCGCGCCCTCGCTCACCTCGCGCAGCAGGGTGTGAAGGCGACCGGCGTGGACCTGTCGCCGCGCATGGCGCAGCTGGCGGGGGAGCGGTGGGCGCCGCTCGGCGTCCGGATCGAGCACGCGGAGATCCTTGACTGGCTCGCCACCGACACCGGCCGGTACGACGCGGTGTACTCCATCTTCGGCGCGGTCTGGTTCACCGACCCGTCCCGGCTCTTCCCGCTCGTCCACAAGCACCTAGTCCCAGGCGGGGTGTTCGTATTCTCCCAGCCACCGGCCATCCCGGGCGCCTATGGTCCGCAGGGCATGTACAAAGGCGGCTTCGCGGGGAAGGCGATGTTCACTTACCGGTACAGCTACAAGCCCGCAGTGTGGGAGCGGCACCTGACCCGGGCGGGGTTCGCCGAGGCGGAGGCCCGGATCGTCGACGCCCCGAAGGAAGGGCACATCGGCACACTGATCGTCAGCGCGCAAGCCTGACACACCGATGCGTAGGTCTTGGGTTCGAATCCGACAGGGGGCTCCACAGGGCGAAGGCCCAGGTCATCTCATCGGTGACCTGGGCCTTCGTGTTTCGGGGCCGTTCGTGGCTAGCGGGTGACGGTTCCGGTCGCCTTGCTCGTCGCCTTTCCGTCGAGGTGGCCCGGGCGGTGTGCGGTCACCTTGGCCGTGATCTTCTTGCCGTGCTGGGCGGACTTCAGGACCAGGGAGGGCTTGGTCGCGCCGGTGATCTTCGTGCCGTTCGCGTACCACTGGTAGGAGTACGTGCCCGGGGCGGGCGACCAGGTGCCCTTCGTGGTCTTGAGGGTCTTGCCGACCTTGGCGGTGCCGGTGATCTCCGGCTTCTTCGTGGCCCTGGGCGCGGCGCCCTTGGCGATCGTCACCGGGGTGGAGGTCGCGGTCGCGTTCCGCGAAGCCGCGTGGGCGGTGACCGTGACGCTCAGCTTCTTGTCCAGGTACTTCGCCGGGATCTTGTACGCCGCGGCCGTGGCGCCCTCGATGGTCTCGCCGTCCGCCTTCCACTGGTAGGTGTACGAGGACGGGGTGGGTGACCAGGTGCCGGGGTCGGCGGTGACCTCGGAGCCGACGGTGGCGGTACCCGTGATCTTGGGTGTGGTGGTGTTCGTCAGCTCCGGTTCGGTGACGGTGAACGTGCCGAGCTGGTATTGCCCGTTCGCGTAGACGCTGATGTGCCATTCGCCGGCGGGGATGTCCGTCAGGTCGAGCGTCGCCTTCAGCCTGCGGTTGTCGGCCGACACCGACTTCGTCGTGGCCGTGAGGGTCTTGCGCGCCTGGGTGAGCCGGACCGTGAAGTCGGGGTGGAGGGCGGTGCCCGTCACCGTGAGCGTGGGTTTGGTGCCGCTGGGCGCCGTGGTGGGCGTCAGGCCGGTGACGGTGACCTTCTCGTCGCCGCAGCGGGCGGACGAGCACTTCAGCGTGGCGCGGTAGGAGGTGGCGGAGGCCTTCTCCGGGAGGCCGAGGACGAGCACGGAGGGCTTCTTCGGAGTATCGGGGGACTCGTTCACACCGCATTGGTAGCCCCCGCGGCTGACGCCGTAGCAGCCGTTGGTCCAGGAGCTGTTGTACAGCGCGGGGACCGCCTTCTCGGGGGAGCCGGTGGTGTCGCTGATCTCGGCATCGAAGAAGTCGTTCCGCGACGTGGGCAGGACCGCGCACACGGCCGTGTGCGACTCGTCGAGGGTGCCGGTGACGGGGCCGTAGCCGTACGCGACCGAAGGCACCTTGGCGCACTCGGCCGCGGGGCCGTCCGCGGTGGCCACGCGCAGGGCGTCGAGGCGGTACTCGGGTGCCGCCTTCAGGTTCGCCGGGGTCTGCACGAGGACCTGGTGGGTCGTGGAGCCGGTGACCGCGCAGGAGCGGTTGCGCCAGGAGCACTCCATCGCGCCGTCGCCGTCCAGGACCATGATGTTGGCGGTGCCCAGCGCGTCCCGTACATCGACGTGCAGGACGTCACCGGCCGCGGAGGTGGTGACCTGGTGGCAGCGCAGGGAGCCAGGAGTGTCGTACGGGCCCTTCACGGACGGGCCGCCCACCTTGGCCGCCGAGGTCTTCGCGCAACCCGCGGACGAGGCCGTCGACGTCACGTCGCGCCGCGTCAGGGTGTACTCGGCGGCCTTGTCGCGGCCGGTGACCAGGACGGTGTGGGCCGTGCCGGGAGTCAGCGGGCACACCACCCAGCCGTTGGTGGTGGCGTAGCGCTCGCAGACGCGCTTGCCGGCCGAGTCGAGCACGGAGAACCTGGCGGGCACGTCACCGGAGGTGGCGACGAGTTGCAGCACCTCGCGTGAGGAGTGGGCGTCGGCCGGGATGGTCAGGCAGCGCGAGAAGACGCCGTTCCCGGTGGAGAAGGCGGCCTTCGCGCCGTCGGCGGTGAAGCTGCCCGCGGGCAGGACGGGGCAGTCGTTCGCCGCGTCCGTGCGGTGCAGGGCGACGGCGTACGGGCCGGTGCGGGGGTTGCCGTCCGCGTGGACGAGCGCGCGGTAGGGGGCGGTGCCGGTGAGCGCGCAGTCGCCTGCCGCGAGCCGCTCCGCGCCGCAGCGCCGGACGCCCTCGCTGTCGAGGACCTCGACGGCCGGGTCGACCCCGGAGGCGTCGAGCGCGGTGAGCGCCGCGACCCGGGCGTTCTCGGGCGTGGCGAGCTCCAGGCAGTCGTACTGTCCGTCCGCGCTCAACTCGCCCCGGTGCGAGCCCATGTCCGCCTTCACGCAGCCGCGGCCGGACGCGCTGTCGAGGACGACCAGGCCGCTCGGTGTGTCGTGGAAGGGGCTCGGGCCGTCGAGGACGGCGGTGTAGGTGCCGGCGGTGGGCAGGTGGCAGCCGTCGTCGGTCGTGCGGCAGACGGTTTTCCCGGAGCTGTCGTACACGCGGACGGGCTTCTCCGTGGCGGTTTTGCCGTTGACGGAGTCGATGAGGTACCGGCCCGCCTTCTCGGCGGTGACGGTGAAGCAGGGCGTCTTGGTGAACTCCTGTGCCTCCAGCGGTCCGTACGGCCGCACCGGGGAGGAGGGGCAGCCCTGGGCGTTGTTCAGGCGGCGCACCTTGACCGCGTACGCGGCGGGGAAGCCCTTCTCGGTGTACGTGACGCGCGACAGGACGCGGTAGGGGCCCTTGCCGGGCAGTACGCAGCTGTTCTCGCCCTCCTCGGGCGCGTCGCAGATCCGGTGCCCGGTGGCGTCGGTGATCCAGGCCGCGGAGTCGCCGTAGACCTCGCTGCCGTGGGTGAGCCGGACGCGGTCGCCGGGCTCGGCGTCGAAGGGCTGGCAGCCGACTTGCAGGGCGCTGACGGCGGTTCGGGGGTCGGTCGGCCTGTCCCATGAGGTGCCGACGGACTCGGCGCAGCCGCGGGTGTCGCCGAGCGGCACCACGGTGACGGCGGTGTCGGCCTCCTCCCAGCCGTTGTTGGAGACCCGCACGGTGTAGTCGCCCGCTTCTGGCAGGTCGCAGATGTCGTCGGCGCAGTCGATCTTTTTGGCGCCGGCGTTTACCTGGACGTACGTCTTGTTGTTGCCGCTGTCGAGCGGGATGAGGTGGAGACCGGCCTCGGTGGCGGTGAAGGTGTGGCAGGCGGACCCGTCGGGCGCGACCTTCGCTCTGCCGACCGCACCGCCCGGGTCGCCGAACGGGGCGAGGGCGAGCGGCGCGCACTCCGGTTCGGCGGCGTGGGCGGCGGTCGTCGGCAGTGCGGACGGCACCAACAGGGCCAGCAGCGCGGTCAGGGCGAGTAGCAGTGCGGTGGACACCGCGGGTCTCGTGGATCTCGTGGATCTCGGACAGGGATGTGGTTCAGGCATCGGGCCCCCCAGGCTGAACGAATGGTCGGGTGATCGTGGCACAAGGGACCGACAACGGCTCGTGAGGGCCTGGAGAGCCTGGGCAGGCGCAGGGGGCGGGGGTGGCTTTCGGTGCGTTCCGATACTTTGAGCGGAACTTTTCGAACATTGGGAGGGCTCAACTCATGGCCGTACACAAGGCCGGGCGCAAGGCCGGGCGCGTCGCCACCGCCGTGGCCGCCGCGGCGCTGATCGGGGTGGCCGCGTCCGCCTGTGGTCCCGACGAGGACAACGGCGGTGGCGCCGAGAAGTCCTCGTCCTCCGCGCCCGAGTCCAAGGGGCCCGGGACCAAGGGGCCCGAGTCCAAGGCGCCCGGGTCCGACGTGCCCGCCTCGGTGAAGGGCGGCGTCATCACCGTCGGCGACCCGAAGGCCGAGCACACGGTCAAGGTCTACGAGGACTCGCGCTGCCCGTTCTGCCGGAAGTTCGAGGAGGGCGGGGCGCAGGCGCTGGTCGGGCCGGTGGCCGACGGCAAGGTCAAGGTCGAGTACGTGATCGCCTCGTTCCTCGACAAGAACCTCGGCGGCAGCGGCTCCGTGAACGCGGCGAACGCGCTGCGGGCCTCGGTGGAGGCGGGCAAGTTCCCGCAGTACCACGCCGCCGTGTTCGCCAACCAGCCGGCGGAGGAGACCGACGACGCCTACACCCCGGCATTCCTGCTGAAGATCGCCGACAAGGTCGACGGGCTGCGCGGCGGCGCCTTCGACAAGGCGGTCACCAACGGCACGTACAAGAAGTGGGTCGGCGAGGCGATGACGACCTTCAGCGAGGACGGGGTCCAGTCCACGCCCACCGTCCTCATCGACGGTGAGAAGTCCGAGGGGGAGGCGCTCTACGACCAGGGGGAGTTCGCCAAGCAGCTCAAGGCGGCCGGGATTTCCTGACGTTCGTGGAAAAAAACGTATGTGCGGGGCCGCGCGCGCGTCGATAGGGTCGCGGGCGTGATCGACATTCGCGTTCCGGACGGGCTGGTCGAGTCGCAGCATCTGTACGCCGGTGAGGCGGGGCGCGCCTTCATCGACGTACTGCCCGCGCGCGTACGGGAGTTCGCCGAGCGGTGGGAGCTGACACCCGACGGGGATCCGATGCACGGCCAGGCCGCGCTCGTGCTGCCCGTGCTGCGCGCCGACGGCACGCCCGCCGTGGTCAAGTTCCAGGTCCTGGACGAGGAGACCGAGGGCGAGCCGGTCGCGCTGCGGCTGTGGGACGGCGACGGGGCCGTCCGGCTCCTGGACCACGACGCCCGCACCGGCACGATGCTGCTCGAACGCCTCGACCAGGGGCGGATGTTGTCGACGACGTCCGACACGCGCGCGGCCGTGCTCGTCATCGCGGAACTCCTCGCCCGGCTGACCGCGGGGCCCGCCCCGGAAGGCATGCGGCGGCTCGGCGACATCGCGGCCGAGATGGTCGACGACCTGCCCGGGGCCCTGAAGGCGATCCCCGACCCGGCCGAACGCGCGATCGTGGAGCGGTGCGGGGGCGCGGTGCGCGAGGTCATGGGCGAGGCCGGTGACCGGATGCTCCACTGGGACCTGCACTTCGAGAACGTACTGGCGTCGGAGCGTGAGCCGTGGCTCGCCATCGACCCCAAACCCCTCGCGGGTGACCCCGGGTTCGACCTCTGGCCGGCCCTCGACAACCGATTCGAGCCGCACGAGGTGTTGTGGCGGTTCGACGCGATGACCGAGGTTCTGGGTCTTGACCGGGAGCGTGCGCGCGCCTGGACGCTCGGGCGGGTGCTCCAGAACTCGCTGTGGGAGATCGAGGACGGGCGGCCGCTGGTGCCGGACCACATGGAGACCGCGCGGCGGCTCCTGGGGCGGTGAGGTCGCGCCGCCCGGCTGGTGAGACGGCGTTGACCCCGGGGGTCCGCCGCTGACTAGCCTGCCTCCATGATTCGTACCGCCACACCGGCCGACATCCCCGTCATCCACGCGCTGGTCCGCGACCTCGCCACGTACGAGAAGGCGCCCGACGAGGCGAAGGCCACCGAGGAGCAGCTGCGTGAGGCGCTGTTCGGGGAGCGGCCCGCCGCGTTCGCGCACATCGCGCAGGACGACGCGAGCGGTGACGTGGTGGGCTTCTCCCTGTGGTTCCTCAACTTCTCGACGTGGCGGGGCGTGCACGGGATCTACCTGGAGGACCTGTACGTGCGTCCTGAGGCGCGCGGCGGCGGGCACGGCAAGGCGCTTCTCACCGAACTCGCGCGCATCTGCGTGGAGCGCGGTTACGAGCGCCTGGAGTGGTCGGTCCTCGACTGGAACGAGCCGTCGATCAACTTCTACCAGGCGCTCGGCGCGCGCCCCCAGGACGAGTGGACCGTGTACCGGCTGACGGACGACGCGCTCACCTCGCTCGGCTCGCCGCCCGCCGCGTCCTAGAACATGCCTAGAACTCGTCCACGGTGTGGGGCAGCCGGGCCGTGCGCAGCGCCGCGTCCAGTGCCGCGGTCGTGCCCGGCGTGTGCTCCTGGGCGAGGCCCGCGCGGACCAGGGCGTCGGTCCCCGTCCCGCCGAGGTAGGCGGCGGCCAGGTCGCGTACGTCGAGGGTGAGGTCCGCCGGGCGGTCCGTCCTCTCGTACGTACAGCCGTCGGGGGACGCCGTCAGGCGGTGGCGGCCCGCGTTGGCGGGGAGGTGGTCGTCGCGTACGTCGATGACCACGTCGACCGGGGCCGCCCAGGAGCGGGCGGTCAGCGCGGCGCGCACGTCGACGAGGCGGACCCACAGCCCGGGGAACTGGCCCGTGACGCGCACCTGGTCGCGGTCGGCGGCGAAGAGCAGCAGCGGGTCGTCCAGGGGCCGGCCCCAGGCCTGGACGACACCCGTCAGGTCGATCGAGGCGAGATAGCGCCAGAGGGCGGCGGCCGCGGCGGGGGTGTCCGCCTCCAGGTCGTCGAGGCGGACGAGGCCGGGGGCGTCGTCGCGGGCCTTCGTGCGGTAGATCGCGTAACCGGCTATCCCGGGGGGCGGGCTGCCGGGGGTGCCGGGGCCGACAGGGCTGCCGGGGCTGCCGGGTGTGCCGAGGGTGACGATGCGGGGCGGGGACAGTTCGTCGTCCTCCTCGTCCTCCGTCACCATCCACTCCTCGCGCCACCATGCCTCGGTGCGGGCGAGGCGGCCGGGGCGGTCGGCGCGGGTGCGGTCGTAGTACGGGCCGAGGAGATCCGGGACGTCGGACGGGTCGACCAGGCGCAGCGGGCGGTCGTCCGGGGCGATGCGCAGGGCCAGCGGGCGGCGGGAGTCGATCTCCACGGTGTTGCCGTAGGTGGCCACGCCGAAGCCGAACCTGCCGTAGATGGCGTCCTCCGAGGCCCACAGCGCGGCGATCGGCGAGGCCTCGGCCACCGCCTTCGCGAACAGCTCCGCGATCATCCCGGAGAGCACGCCGCGGCGCCGGTGCGTCGGCGCCACGGAGACGAACGTGATGCCCGGGCAGGGCAGTTCACCGCCGGGGACGGAGACCGTGAAGGGGAACGCCGCGAGGAATCCGACGAGTTCGTCACCGTCGTAGGCGCCGACGCGGGTGCAGCCGAGCAGCAGGTCGTGGTTGTGCTTGCGCTTCTCGTCCTCCGGGCTCTGGTGGAAGGCGAGGTACGCGAGGGAGAGGGCACGGTCGATGCCCGCCTCGGGGATGTCGCGGAACTGAATGGGGGAGGGGGCGGAGGGGTGGACGGCTTCCATATCCATATAACGGACGGTAGTTCCCGGATGCCGTGACAGCAGGTGAATTTCCGCCTCCCCCGACGCGGTCACTGGGCCGGCACCGGGCGGCGAGGGATGTCAGGGGATCAGGACCACCTTGCCCATCGTGCCGCGGGTCTCCAGCGCGCGGTGGGCCGCCGCCGCCTCCGCCAGGGGGTAGCGCTGCACGGCCGGGGTGAAGTGCCCGGCGGCCGCCTCGGTGAGCGCGGCGAGTTCCAGGGTGCGCACGGGGTTGTCGCCGCCGACCTTCGCCGTCATCGCCGGGCCGAGGACGTTGACCTGGGTGATGCCGCGCGCGGCCAGCTCCTCCTCGTCGAAGGTCAGGGCCTCGCCGCCGTGCAGGCCCTCGCCCGACCAGCCGAAGACGACATGGACGCCGCCGGGGCCGAGCAGATCGACCGCGGCCAGGCCCGCCTCGCCGCCCACGCCGTCGAAGACGACGGTGGCGGTACGGCCGTCGAGGCGCTCCTTGAGGTACGTGCGGACCTCGTCGGGCCAGGCCGGGTTCTTGTAGTCCACGGCGAGGTCGGCGCCGTTCGCGCGGACGCGGGCGGTCTTGTCCGGGCCGCCCGCCAGGCCGATGACGGTGGCGCCCCGGTGTTTGGCGTACTGCGTGAGGAGCGTGCCGATGCCGCCCGCCGCGGCGGGGATGACGGCCACCGAGTCGGGGGTCAGCTCGGTGAATCGCAGGATCCCCATCGTCGTACGTCCCGTTCCGATGAGGGCGACGGCCTCGGCGAAGTCCATGTCGTCGGGGAGCACGTGCAGGCGGGACGCCTCGGTGACGGCCTGCTCGGCGTAGCCTCCGGGCGCGAAGCCGAGGTGGGCGACGACGCGCTTGCCCAGGAGGTCCGGGTCGACGCCCTCGCCCACCTCGTCGACCGTGCCGGCGATCTCGCGGCCGGGGATCGTGGGCAGGGCGGGGAGTTCGGGCAGCGGGCCCTGCATCCCCTCGCGGATCGCGGTGTCCAGAAGGTGCACGCCGGCCGCGGCGACGGTGACGCGGACCTGGCCCGCGGCCGGGACGGGGGCCGCCGTCTCCTCGTATACGAGGTTCTCGGCGGGGCCGAAGGCGTGGAGGCGGATGGCGTGCATGGCGGAGGTGGGGGTGGGCGTGGTGGCGGTGGTGGGCGTGGTGCCGGGCATGGTGGGCTCCTCGGATGCGGGGCCGGTCCGGTGGTCGGGCGGCCGCTCTGGAACCCCACCTTTCAACCTCAAGCAGACTTGAGGTCAAGCCTCGACCTCGTCAGCGCCAGCGTCACCGCCTCCACCGCGCTGTTGAACGACACCTCGGTCAGCAGACCGGGCGCCGCCACCTGGTCGCCCGCCAGGTAGACGCCGTCCCCGCGGTCGATCGAGGGGCGGTCGCGCCAGGTGGTCCCGGGGTGGTCGACCGCGCCCGTGCGGCCGTTCGCCACGGAGGCGCGGCGCCAGGTCAGCCGCTCGCGCCAGCCGCGGTAGCCGAGGTCGAGCAGGTGCTCCGCGCGGGCCACGCCGTCGTGCTTCGTCTCGTCGGGGGAGAGCGGGATCTGCGCCTGGACGAGCTGCTCGCCCTCGGGGGCCAGCGTGCGGTCCTGGGCGGTGAAACGCTCCACCCACCCCGTCCGGTCCAGGTCGGAGACGACGAAGGCGTCGCCCTTGCGGGAGCGGAACGCCACGTCGACGAGCGCGGTGCGGCCGCTCTCCCAGCGCAGGGAGTCGTCACCGAGGAGGCGGCGGGCCGCGTCGAGGGAGGTCGCCACGACGACCGGGTCGTTCCGGGGGACGTCGGCGAGGCTGTCGACGCGGGCCAGTGTCTCCACGCGTACGCCGAGGTTCCAGGCGAGCCCCGCCATGCGGTCGATGACCCGGGCCCAGCCGCCGCGCGGGTACTGCGCCTCGGGGGGCAGCTTCGTCGCGCGGCGCAGGCGCTCCTGCACGAAACGGGCGGAGAGCGAACCGGGGTCGTGGTGGAACGTCGCCACGGCCACGTAGTGCGCGGCGGCGCGCGCTCCCTCCTCGCCGACCACGCCCGTCGCCCACGTGGTGAAGTCCTGGTCCACCGGGGCCCGTTCGGACCTGTGGCGCAGCAGCTTGAGCAGGGCGAGGGGTGGTACGCGGTGCAGGGTGCCGCGGTGGTGGAAGCGGAGCCGGGCGGCTTCGAGGGGCGGCAAGGGGGCCAGCGGGCCGATGAGGTCGCGCTGCTTGAGCCAGGTCCAGAGGGGGCCGCCGTTGTAGAGGGCGTGCGGGCCCTCGTTGGTCTTGTACGGGCCCTCCGCCGTGCGGGCGCGGCCGCCGAGCGTGTGGTGGGACTCGTGCAGGGTGACGCGGGCGCCGGCCTCGGCGGCGGTGATGGCCGCGGTGAGGCCGGCGAAGCCGCCGCCGATGACGGTGAGGGGGGTGGGGATGGGGGTGGTGGAGGTTGTGGGGCGGTGGGCAGGTGGCATTGCTCGGGCTCCCTCAGGGTGTGGGCCGGCCTTCGTTCGGTCTTCGCCTTCGTTACCTCGACGGGTGGGGGCGGGCCGGATGTGACATCGGGGGGCGGCGGCTTTGCCGGAGGTGGCTTTGTCAGTGGCGGCGTTGTCAGTGGCGGCGGGCACGATGGGGGGATGGCTCAGAGGGCGAAGGTTGCGAAGGGCGGCGCGCGGGGCGCGAAGGCCGCGGGCGTGGTCAAGGAGGCGCGGCGGGCCGAGGTGCGGTTGCCTCCGCTGCGGCCCTTCGAGGGAGGGGAGCTGGAGCCCGACGGGGACTACGACGGGCTGGAGTTCGGCGGTCTCGACCTCGGCGCGCAGGACGGGGGAGGAGCGCTCTTCATGGACTGCGCGCTGGTCGGGTGCGGGATCGGGGAGACCAGGCTGAGCCGGGCGCGGTTCGTCGACTCCGTCCTGACGGAACCGCGGGGCGTGGGGACCGACCTCGTGGAGGCGTCGATGCGGGACGTGGAGGTGGTCGACGCGCGGCTCGGCGGCGTGCAGTTGCACGGGAGCGTGCTGGAGCGGGTCGTCGTGCGGGGCGGCAAGCTCGACTACCTGAACCTGCGGAAGGCGCGGCTGCGGGATGTGATCTTCGAGGGCTGCGTGCTGGTGGAGCCGGACTTCGGGCTCGCGTCCCTGGAGCGGGTGGAGTTCCGGGACTGTGTGGTGCGGGGGGCGGACTTCAGCGGGGTGCGGATGAAGGACGTGGATCTGCGGGCGGCGGGGGAGCTGGGGATCGCGCGGGGGGTGGGGAGTCTGGCCGGGGCGGTGATCAGTCCTGAGCAGCTGATCGAGTTGGCGGGGGGTTTTGCGGCGGAGGTGGGTGTGCGGGTGGCTGGCCCCTGGGCCTAGGGCGGGGTCTGGTGGGGGTGGGGGGGGCTGGCGGGGGCGCCTTCGCTGGCGGGGCGCCTTCAGTGGGGTTTCGCCGTGGGTTCGGTTGCGGGCGGGCGGGGTCTGGCGGGAGCGCCTTGGCTGGCGGGGGCGCCTTCGGGGATTCGCCTTGGGTTCGGTTGTGGGGCGGGGCCGCGGGGGTATGTGCGTGCTCGCCATCTTGGTGCGGGAGCCTGTTGGTTGTTGGGCTCGGTTAGTTGGATCCACTGTGCTCCGCTCGCACATACCCCCACGTCCCCTCACGAGCGTGCGCGGCTGCGGACCGGTGGGGGCTGCGCGTCCGGCCGTCTGCACGTGAGTGCCGCTGCTCGCTCCGCGGGGGAGTTCCCTCGCCCGGTCGCCTGCCTCGTGAGTGCCGCTGCCCGCTCTTCGGGGGAGTTCCCCACCCACCCGCCCCCCACCCGCGTGGTGCGGGGGCCCCGGAGCCCCTACGGCACGCCGCTCGATGCGGCGAGACGGGTGGGTGGGGAGCATCCGGCGCGGAGCGCCGGGGCAGGGGGTGGCGCCGGTGAGGGAGAGGGCGCGGGTCAGGGCTTTTGGGTGAGGAGGTGGACCTCGGGGAACTGGCGGCGGTCCGTGGGCTGAGGGGCCCGGGTCATGCGGGCCACCTCGGGCAGGCCCGACTCGCGCAGCATCGCGGCGAGGTGATCGGGCGCCCAGCAGTAGGCCGGCGCGACCGCGTGATCGAACACCCGCGTCGGGTGGGCCGGGTCGTCGCTCGCCCAGAAGCCGAGCAGGAGGTGGCCGCCGGGTGCCATTACGCGGTGGAACTCCGCCAGGACGGCGGGGAGTTCCTCGGGCGGGGTGTGGATGACGGACCAGCGGGAGAGCACGCCGCTCAGCGCGCCGTCTGCGATGTCCAGCGCGGTCATCGAGCCCACGTCGAACCGCAGCCCCGGCCAGGCCTCCCGGGCCAGCTCGATCATCGCGGGAGAGGCGTCGACGCCGAACGCGGTCAGTCCCAGTTCGCCCAGGTAGGCGGTGACATGGCCGGGGCCACAGCCGAGGTCCGCGACCTGGCCGCCCCCGCCCGTACGCACGGCCTCGGCGAAGGCGCCCAGCATCGCGCGGTCCAGGGGGCTGTCGCGCAGTGAGTCGCGGAACAGCTCCGCGTACGTGGGCGCTATCGCGTCGTACGCCTCGCGGGTGGCGGTGAGAGCATCGTGTTCGACCATGCCCGCGACAGTAGTTCCCGGCGCCGAGGCGGGGCGAGCCCCGCGAGTGCAGCTCCCTAGGGCGTGTCCGCGAAGTCCCGCCTGCGCCGCGACGCCCGGCACGCACTCTCGCCGCATCGGCCGAAAGCCCAAGTACGCCCAGTACGAGGGCATCCGGCCGCCACGCCGAGAGCACGCACCGGACGCCGCGACGCCCGCCCTGCGGGCGAACGACGGGACTTCGCGGACACGCCCTAGCGCGAGATGCGGGGGAAGCGGGACTGGAGGGACCAGAGCGAGGGGTTGTCCGCGAGGGAGTCGTGGAGGTCCGTGAGGTCCGCGATGAGATCGTGGAGGAAGTCACGCGCCTCGCGCCGCAACTCCGCGTGGGAGAAGCTCAGCGGAGGCTCCTCGGGGTCCATCCAGTCCGCCTCGATGTCCACCCAGCCGAAGCGCCGGGCGAACAGCATGCGGTCCGTCGACTCCGTGAAGTCCAGCTCCGCGTACTGCGGGCGGGAGGCCCGGCTGCCCATCGGGTCCTTGTCCAGGTTCTCCACGATGTCGCACAGCGCCCACGCGAAGTCCAGTACGGGAACCCATCCCCAGGCTGTGGACAGTTCCCGGTCGGCCTTGGTGTCCGCCAGATACACGTCCCCGCAGAACAGGTCGTGGCGGAGCGTGCGGACGTCCGCCTTGCCGTAGTCCAGCTGAGGGGGGTCCGGGAACCGGGAGGAGAGCGCGTAGCCGATATCGAGCACGAGGTCGATGGTGTCATGGCCCGGGCACGCGAGCGCCCGGCCGTATGAGCGCCCAGCCGTATGAGCGCCCGGCCGCATGAGTGCCGCCGTCTCACGGCAGCAGCCGCTGCTCCTTCGCCACCGCCACCGCGCCCGCCCGCGTGTCGACGCCCAGCTTGTCGTAGATGCGGCCCAGGTGGGTCTTCACCGTGGCCTCGCTGATGAACAGGGCGCGGGCGATCTCGCGGTTGCCGAGGCCCCGGGAGAGCTGGCCGAGGATGTCGCGCTCGCGGTCGGTGAGGGTGGGGCGCGGGGCGCGCATGCGGGCCATGACGCGGGAGGCGACCGGCGGTGAGAGCGCGGTGCGGCCCTGGGCGGCCGCCTGGATCGCGGAGAACAGTTCCTCGGGGCGCTCCGCCTTGAGCAGATAGCCCGTGGCGCCCGCCTCGATCGCCCGCGTGATGTCCGCGTCCGTGTCGTAGGTCGTCAGAACCAGGACGTGGGGCGGGGCGTCGGGGGCTGGTGACGCGATGCGGCGCGTCGCCTCCACGCCGTCGATGCCCTCGCCCAGTTGCAGGTCCATCAGGACGACGTCCGGCGTCAGCTTGGCGGCCAGGGCGACCGCCTCCTCGCCCGTGCCCGCCTCGCCGACCACCTCGATGTCCGGCGCGCTGCCGAGCAGGGCGAGCAGGCCCGCGCGTACGACGACGTGGTCGTCGCAGACCAGCAGGCGGACGGGGCGCGAGGGGTTCATGACGGGGACTCCAGCGGGATCGATACGGAAAGGACGGTGCCCTCGCCCGGCGCCGACTCGATGGTCAGCGTGCCGCCGAGCTGGCCCGCCCGCGCACGGATCGCGGGCAGGCCGTGGCCTCGTACGCCGGTCGCTGGTTCCTCCGCCGCCGGGGGCGTGAAGCCGCGGCCGTCGTCCGCCACGTCCAGGACCACCTGGTCGCCCAGGAGGGTCAGGGTCAGCGCCGCCGTGGCCGCGTCCGCGTGCTCCCGTACGTTGGCCAGCGCGCCCTGTGCGATGCGCAGCAGCGCCGAGGCGACCCGGTCGGGCAGCGGCACCGGTGCGCCCTCGGCGTGGAAGCGGACGGTCAGGCCCGCGTCCGACTCCCGTTCCGCGAGCGCCCGCAGGGCCTGCGCGAGGCCGCCGCCGTTCGCGAGGTCGGCGGGTGCCAGGTCGTGCACGAAGCGGCGGGCCTCGGCGAGGCCGCGTTCGGTGATCGACTCGGCGGTACGGACGTGGGTGCGGGCCCTTGCCGGGTCCGTGTCCCAGAGGCGGTCGGCCGCCTGGAGCAGCATCTGCTGGCTCGACAGGCCCTGGGCGAGGGTGTCGTGGATCTCCATGGAGAGGCGCTGGCGTTCGGCGAGGGTGCCTTCGCGGCGTTCGGTGGCGGCCAGTTCGCGGCGGGTGCGGATGAGGTCGTCGATGAGGTCGCGCTGACGGGCCGCCTGGCGCTGCATGTAGAGGAAGACGGCGCTCGCCACCGCCGCCCACGCGGGCGGCGCGAACAGCAGGTTCGGGTCGAAGTGGCCCGCGAGCTGCAACTGCGCGGTGACCACGAAGGCGGTCAGGACGGCCACCAGGAGCAGGGCGGCGCGGGCCGGCAGGGTGCGGAGCCCGGTGTAGAAGAGCGGCACCGCGCACCATGCGAAGCTCGGCGCGAGGACGACGAGGACGCCCCAGGTGGCCACGACGAGGAACAGCCAGGCCAGGCGGTGCGGGGTGGACCGGGTGCCGAGCGCGGGGCCGGACACGTAGAGCAGCGCGAGGCAGACCAAGAGGGCGATGATCCACGGGGTGCGGGGTTCGCCGGGGTGCCGCAGCAGGAAGCGGACCAGCGAGGAGCCGAGGAGCAGGAAGAACGCTGTGTGCATGACGGCCGCGAGCCAGTGGGCGTCGGGGTCGGGCACCCGCGTGTCCGGGGCCGGCGCGTGCTGTGCCACTGCGGGGCCTCCCTCTCGTACGGCGTGACGCCCTCGGTGAACTGGGCAAACACCCTCATTGTGACCCGGCGGGGCCACGCGGGGGTCAACCGATCGGCTGACCCCGGTGTCGGCCGAGCCGCGCGCGGCTCCCAGCCGGTACGTCGAGGGGTGCGGCCCGGAATCGGCCCGAGGATCGATGGCAGAGGAAGAGAGCACCTTCCCGAGAGCACCTTTTCGAGAACACCTGCCCGAGCACACCTTCCCGAGCACACCTTCCTTCCGGCCGCGAGAAAACCTTCCTTCCGGCCGCACCACCCGAACTCAGCCCCCCAAGGAGCCCCCGATGAAGAACCTCTCCCGCCGCACCCGCGCCCGCGTCCTCACCGGTGCCGTCGCCACCCTCGGCGCCGGTACCTTCGGTGCCGTCTCCGCGAGCGCCGGTACCCCGGACGCCGCCGCCAAGGCCGCCGTCACCGCCGACGCGGGCGACAAGCACCTGACGCGCAGCACGCACCTCACCGTCGCCGCCGCCACGAAGGCCGCGCAGGCCACCCTGGACGCGGCGAAGAAGGAGAACCAGCGCGTCTCCGTCGCCGTCGTCGACCGCAACGGCAACACCGTCGTCACGCTGCGCGGCGACGGCGCGGGCCCGCAGTCGTACGAGTCCGCCGAGAAGAAGGCCTACACCGCCGTCTCCTGGAACGCTCCCACCTCCGAGCTGGCCAAGCGCCTGGAGCAGGCCCCGAATTTGAAGGACATCCCCGGCACGCTGTTCCTCGCCGGCGGTGCCCCGGTGACCGCCAAGGGCGCGCCCGTCGCGGGCATCGGCGTCGCGGGGGCCCCGAGCGGCGACCTGGACGAGAAGTTCGCGAAGGCGGGCGTGGCGGCGCTCGGCCGCTGACTCGGAGAGGGGCGCCACCCCAAGCCCGAACAATTGCCGCATAAGATCACCGGCGTGGACCTGCGATCTCCGGCCGTCCGAGCCGCCACCCTGCCCCGTACCGTCGCCTGCGCGCTCGCCCTGCTCGCCACCGTGAGCGGCTGCGGCGGCGCGGGCGTGGACGGCACCCCGGGCGCGGACGGCGTGCGCGACCCGTACTTCCCCAAGCTGGGCAACGGCGGCTACGACGTCACGCACTACGGCCTGACCCTCGGCTACGACCCCGAGGCGCGGCACCTCACCGGCACCGCGGAGATCACCGCCCGCGCCGCCAAGAACCTCAGCTCCTTCAACCTCGACCTCAAGGGCCTCGACGTCTCGGCGATCACCGTCGAGGGCAAGGCGGCCCGGTTCCAGCGGGCGGGCCACGAGCTGAGGGTCCGCCCGGCCGACGAACTCGACCGCGGCGAGACGTTCGTGGCGAGCGTCCGCTACTCCGGCTCCCCGGAGACCATCACCGACGCGGACGACTCCGAGGAGGGCTGGCTCAAGACGGCGGACGGCGCGCTCGCGCTCGGCCAGCCGACCGGCTCCATGGCGTGGTTCCCGGGCAACCACCACCCGAGCGACAAGGCCTCGTACGACATAGAGGTCACCGTCCCCAAGGGGCTGAAGGCCGTCTCCAACGGCGAGTTGACGCGCGAGTCGACCAAGAACGGCCGCACCACCTTCGCCTGGCACAGCGCCGAACCCATGGCGAGCTATCTGGCGACCGTCGCCATCGGGAAGTACGAGATGGAGACGTCGGCGACGGAGGACGGGCTGCCGGTCATCACGGCCGTCGACCCGTCCCAGGCGAAGGCGAGCAAGAAGATCCTCGCGAAGCTTCCGGACGTCCTGGAGTGGGCGGAGTACAACTTCGGCCCCTACCCCTTCTCGTCGGCCGGCGCGATCGTCGACCGGGAGGGGGACGCGGGGTACGCCCTGGAGACCCAGACCCGGCCCGTCTTCCCCGGTCCCCCCGACACCGCGCTCCTCGTCCACGAACTGGCCCACCAGTGGTTCGGCGACTCCGTCACGCCCAAGTCCTGGCGGGACATGTGGCTCAACGAGGGCTTCGCGACGTACGCGGAGTGGCTGTACGCGGAGGACAACGGCGGTGACAGCGCGCAGGAGACGTTCGACGCGCTGTACGAGGGTGACCTCTACGCCGACAAGGAGGACAACGAGGCGGTCTGGGCCTTCCCGCCCGCCAAGCCCACCGACGCCGCGCACATCTCGGAGGCGCCGGTCTACGAGCGCGGCGCGATGGTCATCCACAAGATCCGCCAGGCGGTGGGCGACGACGCGTTCTACGACATCGTGCAGGGCTGGGCGAAGACGTACCGGCACAAGAACGCGGACACCAGGGACTTCACCGAGTACGTCGAGGAGCACGCGGGCGGCGACGAGGCGCGCGAGAAGGTGAGCCGGATCTGGGGGGACTGGCTCTACGGGGACGGCAGGCCGGACCGCCCCTGAACGGCCTCGCTAGAGCGGCTTGCGCAGGACCGCGCACGGGCGGTGGCGTGCGCGGTCCTCGCGGTGGCCGATGACGAGATAGCCGAGCGCGGTCCAAAAGCGCAGCGCCTTCGGGTTGTTCTCCAGGACCGCGAGGCGCACGGCGTCCCGGCCCGCCTCCCGGAACCGTTCCTCGACGAGGGCCGCCACCCGCCGCCCCACGCCCGTGCGGTGCAGCTCCGCGGCGACGACGAGCAGCCCGAGCCACGGGTCGGGATCGGTGGGGTCGGGGTGGCGGGCGAGGGTGACGGCGACCGCGACGAGCCGCCCCTCGGAGCGGGCGAGCAGGACCTCCGCGTCCGGATGGGCCAGCTCGTCCGCGAGGGCCTTGGCGACCTGCTCGACGCGGATGTCGTCGGGGTCGGGGAAGTCCCCGCTGAGCGCGAAGAAGTCACGGTTCGCCGCGTACAGCGCGGTCACCTCGGTGAGGAGGTGACCGGGCAGCGCGCCCCCGACGGCGACGAGCGGTTCCAGGATCATGCGGGGCAGGCTAACCGGCCCGGTCGGCTCCGGTGGGCCCGCCGAACCTCGCGCTAAGCGGCCTTGCCGGCCCGGCCGGGCTTGCGGAGGTCGCGCCACTCGGAGATCAGGGTCCATATCCAGGCGCCGGCCGCGCCCACGTAGCAGGCGACCCAGCCCGAGAAGTGGCCCGTTTCGAGGGTCTCGTCGACGGCGAGGACGGTGAATACCACGGCGGCCGCCGCCGTGCGGTACAGCTTGTGGCGGGCGATCCGCTGCTGCTTGCGGGGTCCTTCGGCGAGCCGCATGGCGTACACCTCGACGTCGCCGAAGGTGTCCTCGGCGCGCTCGCGGTCCGCTCCGAAGAGATGCTGCCGGGCCTCGCGCACATGGCCGCGCGCCTCGGCGGCCGGCATGGCGTGCCGCCCCCGCAGCAGCCCTTCGAGCCGGGCGAGCCACTGCTCGTCGTCGGCGTGCGGGCGCGGTGCGAACCAGCGGTCGAGGGCGGCGTCCGGGAACGCGTAGGCCGCGACGGTCCACGCGGCGCAGCCCGCCATCAGCACCGGCACGGGCACCTCGAACAACCGCTCCCCGGGGGTGTTGGTGGCGACGGCGATCCCGCCCGCGAACGCGCAGGCGGCCCCCGTGAGGAAGCCCCACATGCCCCGGATCCGTCCGGCGGCGCGGGCGACGAAGGCGAGGGTGCCGAGCGAGACGACGGCCACGACCGTGGTCCATCCCGCGACCGAGGCCCAGCTGCCGCTCGCCCACAGCCCGTCCTCGAACCAGTGCATGACGCACAGGCAGAACCCGATGAACCCGAGCGTCCCGAGGGAGGCGCAGACGCGCTCACCGGGTGTCAGGCCGTGCGAGTCGACCTTGGCCCGGTCCTTCTCGCTGATGCGCTCGGCGGCGACGGTACGCGCGTACGCCTCGGGCTCGCCGAGGACCTCCGGGGCGGGCAGCCCCGCCTCGCGCACGATCTGGTGGGCCTCGGCGAGCACCTCGTCGGCGAGGCCGGCGGGCGCGTCGTGGTCGAGCAGGAGCCGTACGTGGACGGTGTCGGCCCACTCCTCGTCCTCCTCGCGGGCCCAGACGAGGTCAGCCGCCCGCGTCATGGGTGTCCCGGGTGTGTTGCCCACTGTCGTCCCCCTTGCCGAGGAGCGAGGCGACGGTCCGGGTGAAGTCACCCCACGCGGCCTGGTCACGCCGCAGCCTCGCCCGCCCCTCCTCGGTGATCCGGTAGTACTTCCGCCCGGGACCGCCCTCTCCCGCACCCCACTCGATCTCGACGGCGCTCTCCTCTTCGAGGCGCGTCAGGGCGGGGTAGAGCGTCGCGGCCTTGACCCCTTCGAGCCCCGCGTCGGCGAGGCGGCCGAGCAGGGCGTAGCCGTAGCTCTTCTCCTCGCCGTCGAGGATGCCGAGGAGGCACACGGGCAGCGCGGCGCGGGTCCACGCGGTGTGGGCGTCGGTCACGGGTGCCTCCCGGTTCGGGCCACTCTTCAGGTCCAGGGACTATTGCGGGATTCATACTAGTGGTGCTTCCGGTCAGGCGTTGACGTCTGCGCTCCGGCTCGGTTTCCCGTTCCTGCAACTCCGCGCCCTTGTCTCTCTTGACGAGCCCTCGGAATGATCGAACAGGAGCCTGACCGCTAGGAAGGGGAGACCGGGGAAGTCACCATGCTTGCGACGTCATGCGACAAGAAGGACTGCCCCACCATCTACAAGACCGACCGGGGCACGATCCTCGTACAGGGCGAGACACCCGCAGACCACGGTCTGACGATCCCTGCCCACGAGACTCGCGTGGAGATCCCCATGGACCTCATCAATAAGGCGTTTGGTGGCCGGCTTGGCTAGGAGTCTGGGGAACCTCTTCGACGCCTTCGACGCTGAGGCGTTCCGGCTGGAGACCCTGGACGACTACAGCCAGTCGGGCAGCGTGGACGCGTACGGCCTGTTCCGCGACGGCCAGAAGAAGCCCCCCGACTACAACGCCGATTGGCTCGAAGAGGTCAAGGCCCACGTGGACGCCGGACGGCGCATGTACCGCGTCCACATCCTGACGCGGCCCCTGACCCCGTATCTACGCTTCGAACTCGGGTGGGGCTACGTCACCAACGCCACGGCCGGAGAGGAGTTCTTCATCCTTGACCTGACCGACCGGCCCAATCCACTGCCTGGCGTTGGGGACTTCTGGCTGTTCGACTCAGTCACGGCCGCTCCCATGCACTACAGCCATGACGGGAAGTTCCTCGGTGCTGATGTACTCCCCGATGACCGAGGACCTGAATACGTCACCTACCGGGACACGGCACTCGCGAACGCGGTGCCCTTCGTGGACTGGTGGGCAAGACACGGGGAGTGAACCGTTCGGAGTTGGGCGCAGCGCTGCGAGTCCTACGGCAAGCCTCTGGCAAGGAGGCCAAGGCTGTGGCTCGCAGTGCCGTCATGTCTGCCAGCAAGCTCAGCAAGATCGAGACGGGGAAGCTCGCCCCGAGCGCAGATGACGTAGACCGCATCCTCACCGCCATCGGTGTCTCGGACGGCGTCAAGGCGGAGTACATGGAGGCTGCGCGGGCCGTGGCCACAGAAGCCACAGCGTGGCGTCTGATCCAGCGTGCGGGACTCCACAAGGCCCAGAAGCAGCTACAGGCCGTAGAGGCCCGTATGAGCCTTCTCAGACTCTTCCAACCGGCTCTGATGCCAGGGCTGCTCCAGACCCCGGAGTACATGCGAGCCATCCTGTCGCGCCACGACGACCTCACAGAGGACACGGTCCGGCGCACCATCAGTGCCCGTCTGGAGCGGCAACAGGTGCTGTACGACACGAGCAAGACGCTGCGATTCGTGATCACGGAGCCGGTGCTTCGGTGGCTGATCGTGCCGCCGCTCGTCATGGCCGGGCAGATGGACCGGATGATCACCCTGTCCCGGCTGCCCAACGTCGACATCGGGGTCGTACCCCTGGCGGGGCCCAAGCATGACATTCCCAACCACGCTTTCGTCATCAGGGACGACCGGGCCGTGTCGGTAGAGACGGTGCACGCCGACGTAGTGGTTACCGACCCGAAGGACGTTGCCCTATACGTAGCCAAGTTCGATGGGTTCACCGAAAGCTCGCTCTCTGGCGACGAGCTGAAAGGGTTCCTCGAAGGGGTCCGGGACGACCTCTTGCAGCAACGGGAAACGGGCTAGAGGTCCCTCGTCGGTAGTCCGAGGATGTAGCCATGCCGACCGTGGCTGACGAAGGACGGTCGGCGTGTGGCAGACACAGAAATGGTCCTGCTTCCCCCGTCACTGACTTCACAGGAAGGCACACCCATGCCTGAAACCGACCTGTACAGCCTGCCTCTCGACGGAGCTACGTTCTTCAAGGCGTGCGGAGGCAACACGCATCCGGACGGCGAGTCGTGCGCGACGCTCGCGAAGATCGGCCCGGGCGCATGGGCGCTGGGCGACGACAAGCGCCCCGACCTGGCCCCGCTGCGCTTCACCACGGCCGAACTGGACGCGGCCGGTATCGACCCAGCGCGCTTCGGCCTGTCGGCCTGACGGCCGCTCGCGACAGTTGCACCACCACGGCTACCTATGGACCGGCGACAAGAAGCGGTTCGACAAGGAGGGCCACAGACGGTCCTCTGGCGCCTCGCCACCCCCACCGTCGAGGGAGGACGACCCAGAAGGGCACAAGCTCAACCAGCGGTACAAGGAAGCCGTTGTGGAGTTCCGCACCGGCGACCTCCCCCCGATGGAAACGGCCCTCTGGTTGATGAAACCCGGGCGCCTCGTTCGCGGCACCTGGGAGGAGCCGAAGGAAGCGGCGGAATGGCTCGGGCAACGACTGGCGGAGTACGCGCCCCGGTTCGCCTCCGAGTCGGACCGCGACAGTACGCGACTGGCACTACTGGTTCACTGCGCTGCCGAACGGCTCGGTTGGGGCGGAGATGTATCCCACGGCTTCTACCTGGAGAGGCCCGCGTTTCTGTCCGTAGCTCTGGTGACGTGCTCCCCGAACCGTGCCGCACCGGACCTTGCCTGCCCGACCGTCCGCCCCTGATGAGGGGAGCGCTCCACCGCTGGCTCGGGCACAAATCGATCCGCGTCACCGCCGACACGTACCCGCACATGAAGAAGACCCCCCGAGGGTCAGTCGGGGGGTCTTCGTGCTGACCTGCGTTTACCCAGGTCAGGGGCGTGAATCTAGACGTTGACGCCGAAGTCCTGGGCGATGCCGACCAGGCCCGAGGCGTAGCCCTGGCCGACCGCGCGGAACTTCCACTCCGCGCCGTTGCGGTACAGCTCGCCGAAGACCATGGCGGTCTCGGTGGCGGCGTCCTCGGAGAGGTCGTAACGCGCGATCTCGGTGCCACCGGCCTGGTTGATGATGCGGATGAAGGCGTTCCGCACCTGGCCGAAGTTCTGCGAGCGGTTCTCGGCGTCGTAGATCGAGACCGGGAAAACGATCTTCTCGATGTCGGCCGGCAGACCCGCGAGGTTGACGTTGATCTGCTCGTCGTCGCCCTCGCCCTGGCCCGTGACGTTGTCGCCGGTGTGGACGATGGTCTGGTCCGGCGTCGCCTTGTTGTTGAAGAAGACGAAGTGCTGGTCGGAGAAGACCTTGCCCTGGGTGTTCACCGCGATGGCGGAGGCGTCCAGGTCGAAGTCGGTACCGGTGGTGGTGCGGACGTCCCAGCCGAGCCCCACGGTGACGGCGGTCAGGCCCGGAGCCTCCTTGGTGAGCGAGACGTTGCCACCCTTGGACAGGCTTACTGCCATTGTTGGGAGTCCCTTCCCTCGTTTACGACGCACCGCGTGTGAGCCGGTGCGTACGGGCTTCGTTCTGGGGACGAAGCTACCTTCACTCGTACCAACGCCGACCGAGGTCCCCAAGGTTCCGCATGGCTTTACTTTCTTTACGTTGCCGGGGAAAAGGGCGTGACGTGAGCCCGACAGGCGCGGGACCATGGGGGACATGTCCGGTCCCTATGTCATCCGCGGTTCCGTCTCCCTGCCCGAGGCCGAGCTGATGTGGCGCTTCTCGCGGTCGTCCGGGCCGGGTGGGCAGCACGTCAACACCAGCGACTCCCAGGTGGAGCTGCGCTTCGACCTCGCGAACACCGGCGCGCTGCCCGAGGTGTGGAAGACGCGGGCCCTGGAGCGGCTCGGGTCCCGGCTCGTCGACGGTGTGCTCAGCGTGCGGGCCAGCGAGCACCGTTCGCAGTGGCGCAACAGGGAGATGGCCGCCACCCGGCTGGCCGCCCTGCTCGCCGAGGCCACCGCCCCGCCGCCGAAGCCGCGTCGCGCCACCAGGATCCCTCGCGGGATCAATGAGCGCAGGCTGCGGAACAAGAAGCAGCGGAGTGAGACCAAGCGGGGGCGCTCCGGGCAGGGCTGGGCCTGAGTGTCCCCTCGGGGCGCTCATTACTAGCCCAGCTGGCGGTAGCGGCCCCGGAAGTACAGGAGTGGGCCCCCCTCCGCGCTGGGCAGCGACGCAGTCAGCACGCGGCCGATCACCAGCGTGTGGTCGCCCGCCGTCACCGTCTGCTCCGTACGGCACTCCAGCGTCGACAGCGCGCCGCCGATCAGCGGGGCGCCGGACTCCGCGCCCCGCGTGTACGGGATGTCCTCGAAGAGCAGCCTGTCGCTGATCCGGCCCTTCATCGCGAAGCGGCCCGCGATGTGGCGCTGGCTCTCGGAGAGCACCGACACCGCCCACATCGGCTGCTCGGCGAGCAGGTCGTCCATCCGGGAGCCCTCGCGCAGGCTCACCATGACCAGGGGCGGATCCAGCGAGACGGAGAGGAAGGCCGTGGCCGTCATGCCCACGTCCTCGCCCGCCGGGGCGTTCGCGTCGTCGGGGTCCAGGCCCGCCTCGCGCGCCGTCACCAGGACCACGCCCGCCGCAAGACGGGACATCGCCGCGCGGAACTCGTCGTTGCTCACCCCGTCAGCATGCCCATCCGAAGAGGGCGGACGGGGGGAAGGCGGGGCCGGGAGAGTCTTCAGTACGTGAGCCACGGTGTTGACGCTAGCCCGCGCGCCCCCTCCGCGGCATCGGGCCCTGGGCCGAGAACGGTCCTAGGACCCGTGGCCGATGGCGCCCGAAGGTAAAGAACTCCGCAAGGTGGCACGCGGTGCCCCCGAATGCGGTGGACTAGGCCAAGGGACTGGACCAACGACGGTGCCTCACCTGTGACTTGAGTCACAGGACCCATATTTTGTTGACCCTGTGTACCGAGTGGGCAGCTCGCTGTGATTCAGTGACGGTGGCAATAAGACACTGAGGGCACAAGGGCACAGAAGTACAGAAGTGCCGGTGCCGGAGGCACTGAAAGAACACTGCGGGCGCTGCGCATTCCTGGAGTTGCTGTCGAGGTCTCGGGGAGAACGAGCATGGAGACCGAGTCGGAGCCGTACGTCCGTCTTGCGACCCTGCGGCAGCTGCACCAGGTGGTGGCGGAGCTGAACACGGCCCGGAGCCTGGCGGACACGCTGCAGACCGTCGCCGACGGCGTCGTCAACGGCCTTGGCTACGAGCTGGCGTGCGTCAATCTCGTGCGCCCGGACGGCGACCTCGTCGTCGCCGCCTTCGCGGGCAACTCCTCCGCCGAGGCCCTCATCACCGGACGCGTCGGCTCCCGCGACGCCTGGGACCGCCGCCTCGCGATGGGCGAGGCATGGGGTGCCCTGCGCTTCATCTCGTACGCCGAGGGCTGGGTCCTCGACGACGACGACGTCCCGCAGTGGTACACCGAGGGCCCCGAGCCCCGCTTCGAGGACGAGTGGCACCCCGCCGACCGCCTCTTCGCCCCCATGTACGCGACCGGGGCCGCAGGCGGCGAACTGCTCGGCGTGATCTCCGTGGACCGCCCCCGCAACGGCCGCAGACCCGGCGCCTGGGGCCGCGAAGCCCTCCAGATGTACGCCTTCCAGGCCGCCATCGCGATCAGCAACGCCCGGTTGCGCGCCAACATGCAGCGCGCCCTGGTCCGCCTGGAGCGCGAGCAGCAGGCGCTGCGGGCCAGCGAGGAGTCCTTCCGGCAGGCCTTCGAGTACGCGCCGTCCGGCATGGCCATCGCCGAGATGGGCGGCGACCAGCACGGCCGGATCCTGCGCACGAACGACGCGCTCTGCCGGCTGCTCGGGCGCCCCGCATCCGCCATGCGTCGCTACTCCTTCTCCGACCTCGTCCACCCCGAGGACATCGGCACGCTTCTGCGCACCTCCGCCGAGGGCGGGCGGGCCGAGCTGCGGCTCGCGCGGCGCGACGGGACGTACGTATGGGTGTCGCTGCGCAACTCCGTGGTCGCCGACGCCGCCGACGGGCCCCGCTTCCTGCTCACGCACGTCGAGGACATCGAGGAGCGCAAGCGCCGCGAGCTCCAGCTCGCCCACCGGGCCTCGCACGACTCCCTCACCGGACTGCCGAACTCCGCCGAGCTGCGGGCCCGGCTCAGCGCGCGCCTGTGCCGCAGGCCGCACGCGGGCAGGCCCAGCGCCGTGGACTCCCTCGACGCCGCCTACGAACACGGCTTCGACTTCGGGCACGCCTCGCTCCAGCAGGAGGAGGGCTTCGACCACCACGTCCACACCGTCGCGCCCGAGGGGCGTGACGGGGACGTGGACGACGGCACGAAGGGGCTCGCGGTCCTCTTCTGCGACCTCGACGGCTTCAAGTCCATCAACGACCGGTTCGGCCACCACACCGGCGACGCCGTCCTCATCGAGGTCGCGAGGCGCCTCACCAGCGGCGTACGGGACGGGGACACGGTGGCCCGGCTCGGCGGCGACGAGTTCGTCGTCCTCGCCGACGGCCTCGGCCGCGCCGACGCCCAGGACCTCGCGGTCCGGCTGCGGAACGCGATCATCCCGCCGATCCGCGTCGACGGCAGGGCGGTCCGCGTGGGGGCCAGTTTCGGCATCGGCTGGGCGCACTGCGGGATGTCGGCGGACGAAGTGTTGCACTCCGCCGACCAGCGGATGTACGTGGAGAAACGGTCCCGTGCCAAGCAGCAGCGGCGGGCGGGCTGACGGTCTCGATGAGGTCAACGCCACCTCTTGGGCTCACTCGGACCGGGTAGGCTCCCCGCGTCAGCGACGTGAGGGAGTGACCTGGGAATGACGCCCGGCAATAACGGCGAGAACACGCCGAGCGCGCCGCAGGGCGACGACGATCCGTTCGGCTACCTGTACGAGGACGGACAGGCGGCCGGGGCGACCCCGCCGGGCGGTGGCGGCGGCTACGGCTACCCGGGTCCCCGGTCCTACAACCAGGTGAGAGCGGTCGGCGACCGGCGCCCCTCGTACGGACAGGCCCAGGCCACGCAGCCGTACGGCCAGCAGGTCCCGCAGCAGCAGGCCCAGCAGCCCTACGGCCGGCCGAACCCGCACTACACCGCGCCCGAGGCGCAGCCCGGCGGCGCGCCCGTCGCCTCGCCGCAGTACGCACCGGCGGGCGGTGGCCGGGGCCGGGGCCCCAACACCAAGGGCCTGCTGATCGCCGCGATCGCGGTGGTGGCCGTCGTCGCCATCGGCATCGGCGCCGCCATGCTGTTCGGCCGCGACGACGACAAGGGCGGCGACACGGAGGCGGCCGCCAAGCCGTCGCGGGCCGAGTCCGTCAAGCCCAGCGAGAAGCCGTCGAAGAAGCCCGCCAAGGAGAAGGACAAGCTGCCCGAGACGGACGCGAAGGCGCTGAAGCTGGAGGGCGGCACGACGACGGCCTCCGACATCGCCGGCGCCAAGGCCGCGGGCGGCGTCTACGTGTCGGGCTTCGACAAGGTCGGCGCCCAGGTGACGTGGACCGTCGACGGCATCCCGAAGGCCGGCTCGTACAGCCTGCGCGTGAACTACGGCGTGCCCGGCAAGGACTCCAACGCCACGATCCTCGTCAACGGCGACAAGCAGACCCGGCCCCTGAGCATGAAGAACTTCGCCCACGCCAAGGAAGGCGACTGGGAGAACGGCTGGACCAACACCTGGGCGGTGGTCCAGCTCACCAAGGGCACCAACACCATCACGCTCTCCTGCGACCAGAGCAATCTATGCGGGTCGACCGGGGCGAACATCGACCAGATGTGGCTCGTGGAGGGCGTCAAGGGCTAGCCCTTCAGCACTCCCGGGGCTACGTCAGCAGGCCCAGGAACCCCGCCACCGTCCCGGCCATCGCCTCGCGAGCCGGGGCGAGGTATTTCCGGGGGTCGACGCCCTGTTCGTGCGCCGCGAGGTAGGCGCGGACCTCGCCTGTGAACGCCGTGTTGAGCGCCGTACCGACGTTGATCTTCACCATGCCGGAGGCGATCGCGCGGCGGATCTCCTCGTCCGGTACGCCACTTGAGCCGTGCAGGACCAGGGGTGCGGGAACGGCCGACGCCAGGGACGCGATCAACTCGTGGTCCAGGGTGGCCGTGCGTTCCGTCATCGCGTGGGAGGAGCCGACAGCCACCGCGAGGGCGTCCACGCCGGTGTCCCTGACGTACGCGGCGGCCTCCGCCGGGTCGGTGCGTACGCCCGGCGCGTGCGCGTCCAGCGGGGGCTCGCCCTCCTTGCCGCCGACCTCGCCCAGCTCCGCCTCGACCCAGATGCCGCGCTCGTGGCCCCAGCGCACGGCCTCCGCCGTCGCCTTCACGTTCTCGCCGTAACTCAGCTTCGACGCGTCGAACATGACCGAGCTGAAGCCCGCCGGGTGCGCGGCCCGCAGCAGTTCGGCGTCCGTCACGTGGTCCAGGTGGAGGGCGAGGGAGGCCGAGGAGGCGCGGGCCACGGCCGCCGTCGCCGCCGCGATCGCGGAGAGGCCGCCGCCGTGGAACTTCACCGCGTTCTCGGAGATCTGGAGGATCGCCGGGGACCCGGCGCGCTCGGCGCCCAGCGCGATCGCCTCGGCGTGCTCCAGCGTGATGACGTTGAACGCGGCGACGCCATGGCCCGCCGCACGCGCCCGCGCGACGAGTTCCCCGGTGCTGACGAGTGGCACGTGCTCCCCAATTCCCCGGGGCGCTGCGCCCCGTTGTGCGGTGCGGATCCGGCTCGGTCGGGCGTTAAGTACTGGCGGGTACGGCGTCGGTCACCGCGACCCGCGCCAACAGGTCCTCGTATGTCGTCGGGTCGAACTCGCCCGCCACCGGCGCCGCCACGGTCGCCGCCGACAGGGCGACCGCGCGGGCGAGCCGCTCCGGCCACGGCAGGCCCTCGGCGAGCCCGGACAGCAGCCCCGCGACCGCCGAGTCGCCGGCGCCGGTCGGATTGCCGCGTACGCGCTTCGGGGGCCGCGCCCGCCAGCCGCCGTCCGGGGTGAGCGCGAGCAGGCCGTCCGCGCCGAGCGAGGCGACCACCGCGTGCGCGCCCCTGCGGCGGGCGTCGCGGGTGGCCCGCTCGGGCTCGTGGGAGCCGGTCAGCTCGGCGAGTTCGTCCGCGTTGGGCTTGACGATGTCGGGGCGGGCGGCCACGCCCCGGCGCAGCGGCTCCCCGCTGGTGTCGAGCAGGACCGGGACACGGGCGGCGCGCGCGGCACGTATGAGGAGGGCGTACGCGCCCACGGGCACCCCGGGGGGCAGGCTGCCGCAGAGCGCGATCGCCGTGGTGCCCTCGTGGCGCGCCAACTGCTCGTAGGAGTCGAGGAAGGCGGCCCACTCGGCGGGGGTCACGGTGGGGCCCGGTTCGTTGAGCTGGGTGGTGTCGCCGGTCGCCGCGTCGACCACGGCGAGGGTGCGGCGGGTGGCGCCCGCGACCGGGACGAGCGCGTCCGTGAGGCGGGGCTCGGTGGCCAGCCGCTCGCGCAGGGCGCGTCCGGTGTCGCCGCCCGCGAAGCCGGTGACGGTCACGGCGTGGCCGAGGGCGGCGAGGACACGGGCGACGTTCACGCCCTTGCCGCCGGGGCGTTCGGTCACCTCGGTGACGCGGTGCGAGGTGTGCGGGGTGAGGGCGGGGACGCGGTAGGTGAGGTCGAGTGCGGTGTTCAGCGTGACGGTGAGGATCACTCGTACCCACCCCCGAAGTGCCGCGCTCCATTTCTGGCTCTGATCATGCCAAACAGAAGGCGGTTGGCCCAGGGGTGCGGGCCAACCGCCTCGCGGTTGCGGCGGGTTCGGCCATCCGTGTGTGCGGGTCCGGCACGCACGTACACGGGTTCGGCCACCCGCTTATGCGGGTTCGACCACCCACGCGCCCTTGCGCATCACGCCCTTGACGTCGAAGTCCGCGTCGAGGACGACCAGGTCCGCGTCCTTGCCGGGCTCCAGGGAGCCGACCGCGTCGTACATCCCGAGGAGCCTGGCCGGGTTGGCGGACAGGGCGCGGACGGTGTCCTCGACGGAGATCCCGTCGACGGTCACCGAGCGCTTGAAGGCGCGGTCCAGGGTCAGCGTGGAGCCCGCGATCGAGCCGCCCTCGACGAGCCGCGCCACGCTGTCCCTCACCTCGACCTCCAGCGGGCCGAGCATGTACCGGCCGTCGCCGAAGCCCGCCGCGTCCATCGCGTCGGTGATGAAGGCGACGCGGTCCGCGCCCGCGCGGTGGAAGGCCAGCTCCAGGGCGGCGGGGTGCAGATGCGTGCCGTCGTTGATCAGCTCGACGGTGACCCGCTCGTCCTCCAGGAGGGCGGCGATCGGGCCCGGCGCACGGTGGCCGAGGCCGGGCATCGCGTTGAAGAGGTGCGTGGCGACGGTGGCGCCCGCGTCGATGGCCTCCACCGTCTGTTCGTACGTCGCGTCCGTGTGGCCGATGGCCGCGATGACGCCGTGCTCGGCGAGGAGGCGCACCGAGTCGATGCCGCCCGGCAGTTCCGTGGCGAGCGTGAGCATCTTCGCGTGGCCGCGTGCCGCGTCGATCAGCTTGCGGACGTCCGCGGGGTCGGGGTGTCTGAGCAGGCTCTCGCTGTGCGCGCCCTTGCGGCACGGCGAGATGAAGGGGCCCTCGAAGTGGATGCCCGCGATGTCGCCCTGCTCGGCCAGCTCGCTCAGCAGTCCGGCGCGCTGGGCGAGGAAGTCCATGTCGCCGGTCACGGTGGAGGCGACGAGGGTGGTGGTGCCGTGCAGGCGGTGCGTGTGGACGCCCTTGAGTACGTCCTCGACCGTGCCGGAGGTGAAGGAGGCGCCGCCGCCGCCGTGGTTGTGCAGGTCGACGAAGCCGGGGACGAGCCAGTGGCCGGTGAGGTCGAGCGTCTCCGCGCCGGCGGGTGCGACGCCGGCGACGCGGGTGCCGTCGACGATGACGCGGCCGTCGGGGACGGTTCCGGTGGGCAGTACCACCCGGGCACCGGCGAGAACCTTGCTAGTGGCCATCAGGTGGTTACCTCCGTGGGGTCGGTGGGAGCTGCTCGGTCGAGCAGGTCCCAGGCGAGCAGGCCCGCGCCCAGGCACCCGGCGGTGTCGCCGAGGGCCGCGGGGACGATCTCCGGCAGCGTCTGGAACTGGACGACGCGGGCCGCGACGGCGGCCCGCAGCGGCGTGAACAACGTTTCCCCGGCCTCGGCGAGACCGCCACCGATGATCAGCGTGTTCGGGTCCAGCAGGGTGAGGGCGGTGAGCAGGCCGTCGGCGAGGGCGTCGACGGCGTCGCGCCAGACCTCCTGGGCCCTGGGGTCGCCCGACTCCACGGCCTTCGCGCAGTCCGCGGCGTCCGCCTCCGGGTCTCCGCTCGCCTCGGCCCAGGCCCTGCTGACCGCGGCCGCGGAGGCCAGGCGCTCCAGGCAGCCGCGCTGGCCGCAGCCGCAGGGCGGTCCTTCGGGGCGTACGACGATGTGGCCGATCTCGCCGGCCGAGCCGTGGGCGCCGGGTTCGATGGCTCCGCCGATGCCGATGGCTCCCGCGATGCCGGTGCCCAGGGGCACGAACAGGAAGCGGTCGGCGCCCTTGCCCGCGCCGAGGCGGCCCTCGGCGAGGCCGCCGGTGCGGACGTCGTGGCCGAGGGCCACGGGGACGCCTGCCAGGCGGGCGCTGAGGAGGTCCCGCAGGGGGACGTCGCTCCAGCCGAGGTTGGCCGCGTAGACCGCGATGCCGCGGGCGGCGTCGACGATGCCGGGCACGGCGACGCCCGCCGCCGCGGCGGGTTCGCCGAGGTGGGCGATGCCGTGGGCGCGGAGGTCCGCCGCGAAGTCGAGGATGGACGCGACGACCGCTTCGGGGCCGCGGTCGCGGCCCGTCGGACGGCGTGCCTCGTGCAGCAGGGTGCCGTCCGCCCCTACCAGGGCGGCCTTCATTCCGGTGCCGCCCACATCGAGGGCGATGACGTGTCTCACGGATACAGTCTCGCCCGTCACCCCGTGAAAGGTCTAGTCCACCTGTCGCTGCTGTCATATGACACCCGCAAGTATGCGAAATGGCCAATTTGCCGCAGAGCCGCCATGCGAAAGAGCGAATCCATGCCCCGGCTGGGTGCGGGACGCGCGTACCGCCCGTTTGACCATGCGCGTTCGTCCCGGACTCCCCCACAGCCGCAGAGGTAGACCCATGGTGAGACTCTTCGCAGGCAGCCGCCGCTGCCGTGTCCGTCTGGTCCGTCTGGCGCTCGGGTCCGTGCTCGCCGCCATGGCGTGCGCTTCCGCCGCCGCGTCCACCGGGCCGCCCCCGGAGCCGCGGCCCGCGTCGAAGGCGCCCCACAAGGACTTCCCGATGCGCATCGCCGCGTACGTGGCCAACAGCGGCTCCGGGACCGTCTCCTCCGCCGACGTCCGCCTGGAGAGGCCCGTCGCCACCACGACGGTGGGCACTGGACCGACCGGCGTGGGCGCGGCCCCCGACGGCTCCCACGTGTACGTGGCCAACGGCGTGTCCGACTCGGTCACCTTCATCGAGACGGTCAGCCGCAAGGCCGTGGCGACCGTGCCGGTCGGGTCCTATCCGTTCTCGGCCGCTCCGAGCCGGGACGGGCGCTGGGTGCTCGCGGCGAACTGGGGCAGCGGCAACGTCTCCGTCATCGACACCGCGAGTCGCCGGGTCATCGCGACGCCCGCGGTCGGTGAACTCCCGCACAGCGTCGCCACCTTGCCCGACGGGACCGCCTACGTCACCAACAGCGGCAGCAACAACGTCACCGTCCTGTCCAGGGGGCACGAGCCCGTGGCCCGGATCCCCGTGGGCGACTTCCCCAGCGGGATCACCGCCACGGTGAAGGGGGACAGGGTCTACGCCGCCAACACGGGCTCCGGGAGCATCTCCGTCATCGACCCGGTCACCCGCAAGGTGACGGCCACCTGGCCGGTCGGCAAGGCCCCGCTCGGCCTGGGAGTCAGCCCCGACGGGCAGCGGCTGTACGCCGCGGATTCCGGGGCCGACGTGCTCCTCGTCATCGACACCGCGACCGGCGGTGTCCTCTCCCGGGTGCCCGTGGGCAAGACACCCCAGGGCGTGGCCGTCAGTCCGGGCGGCAGCCGGGTCTGGGTCACCAACGAGGACTCCGACACCGTATCCGTGGTCGACCCGGGCCTCACGAAGGTACGCACGACCCTGCGCACCGGCCACCAGCCCGAGGGCATCGCCATCACCCCGAGGTGAGCGAAGCCGGACACGCCCTAGCTGAGGATCACGCTCCGCGTCAGATTCCGCGGCCGGTCCGGGTCGAAGCCGCGGGATTCCGCCAGCGCCACCGCCAGCCGCTGCGCGCGGATCAGGTCCGCCAGGGGGTCCGCCTCCTGGCGGGCCACCAGTTCGCCGCCGACACGGGCCACGTCACCGGCGAGGCCCTCCGGCAGCGTGCCGAACATCCACGTCACCCGGCCGGGGCCGGTGATGGAGATCGGCCCGTGGCGGTACTCCATCGCCGGGTACGACTCCGTCCAGGCGCCCGCCGCCTCCCGCATCTTCAGCGCCGCCTCCAGCGCGAGGCCGTACGTCCAGCCGCGCCCCAGGAACGTCCACTGCTCCGCCGAGACCACCGCGTCCGGCAGCGGCTCCGTCACCGCCAGCTCCGCGTCCACCGCCGCCTGCGCCACCGACTTCACGCCCGGGACGTCACCGAGCCCGGCCCGCAGGAAGGCGAGCGCGGTCGTGGCGAAGCGGGTCTGGACGACCGACCGCTCGTCCGCCCAGTCCAGGACCGCCACCGCGTCCGCCGCGTCCATCACCGGGGTCTTCGGGTCGGCGGTCAGGGCGAGCGTCGGGACCGTCCCCTTCAGCCGGCCGAGCAGTTCGAGGACCTCCGTCGTCGTGCCGGACCGGGTGATCGCCACCACCCGGTCGTAGCGCCGCCCGGCCGGGAACTCCGACGACGCGAAGGCGTCCGTCTCGCCCTGTCCGGCGGCCTCGCGCAGAGCCGCGTACGCGATCGCCATGAACCACGACGTCCCGCACCCGGTGACGGCGACCCGCTCACCCGGCTCGGGGAACCCCGTGAAGGAGGCCGCCGCCTCCGCCGCCCGGTGCCAGCAGGCGGGCTGAGTGGCTATTTCTGCTGCGGTACGCGACATGCGGCAAGGCTCCTCGTCGTGCGGGACGTGAACGTGACGTGCTTAGCAGGCCGGGGGCGGGGGCTGCAATGGCCGCCCGTTGCACAAGTGATACTGGGCTGGTGTAGACCTTGTGTTCGGACCCGGGGGAAACTCGGGGGAAAATCGCAGTTCGACAGCGGTGGGGCGCACCGGCCCCGGTGCGCGAAAGCAACGAGGGTGGGACAGCTGTGCAGCGGCGCGTGACAGGACTGACCGCGGCGGTGGCCGTACTGGGCATGGCGGGCGTTCTCGCCGGCTGCGGCGGCCCGGGCGACTCCGGTGACGTCACCCTCAAACTGGTGGCCGCCGACTACGGCGACTCGGCGGCGAACAGTTCCAAGAAGTACTGGGCCAAGGTCGTCGAGGGGTTCGAGAAGGACAACCCCGGCATCGACGTCGAGGTGACCGTCCACTCCTGGAACGACGTGGACCGCGAGGTCAAGGAGATGGTCAAGAAGGGCGAGGCCCCTGACCTGGCGCAGATCGGCGCGTACGCCGACTACGCCGCGCAGGACAAGCTCTACGAGGCCGACGAGCTGCTCTCCATCGCCACCCAGGCCGACTTCATGACCCCGCTCGCCCGGGCCGGCGAGGTCCACCGCATCCAGTACGGCATGCCGTTCGCCTCCTCCACGCGCCTGCTCTTCTACAACACCAAGCTCTTCAAGGACGCGCACCTCACCCCGCCGCGGACCTGGGGCGAACTCCAGAGCGCCGCCAAGGCGCTCAAGGCGCGCGGCGTGAAGATCCCGTACGCGCTGCCGCTCGGTCCCGAGGAGGCGCCCGCCGAGACGCTGATGTGGATGCTCAGCGGCGGCGGCGGTTACACCGACGAGGTCGGCTCGTACGACATCGACTCCAAGCAGAACGCCAAGACGTTCGCCTGGCTCAGGGACGAACTCGTCGGCAAGGGCCTGACCGGACCGACGCCCCCCGCCAAGATGAACCGCGCCGAGGCGTTCGCGGCGTTCTCGCGCGGCGACGTCGGCATGCTCAACGGCCACCCCACGCTGATGAAGATGGCCGCCAAGAAGGGCGTGAAGTTCGGCATGGTGCCGGCGCCCGGCGTCAACGGCAAGGCGCAGGCCACGATGGGCGTCGCCGACTGGATGATGGCGTTCAAGCAGAACGGCCACCGCAAGGAGGCCGGCAAGTTCCTCGACTACGTCTACAGCGAGAAGAACGTGCTCGACTTCTCCAACGAGTACGACATCCTGCCCGTGACGAACTCCGCCTCCGAGGCGATGGCCAAGGACCGCGGCCACACCGAGCTGGGCAAGTTCCTCAAGGAGCTGCCGACCTCGCAGCTCTACCCGGTGGGCAAGACGTCGTGGGCGCAGGTCTCGGCGTCCATCAAGCAGAACATCGGCAGGACCGTCGACAAGAACGGCAACCCCTCCTCGATCCTCGGCCAGATCCAGAACAAGGCGGCGACCGCGGAGAACGCGGAATAGCGTGGCCGCATGACCGACCAGGAACCCGCTGAGGGCCTCTCCGCGCGCGATCGCGCCGTACTCGCCCTCGAACGGCGCGCCTGGCCGGGTCCGGGCGCCAAGGAACGTGCCGTCCGCGAGGAGCTTGGCATGGTCCCCGTGCGCTACTACCAGCTCCTGAACGCCCTCCTCGACGACCCCCGCGCCCTCGCGCACGACCCGATTACGGTCAATCGACTGCGCCGGGTACGGGAGTCACGGCGCGACGAGCGCTGACGCGGTTAAGGTCGGGCCCATGGGTGACCCTACGTACGCGCAGCCCGACCGGGCCGGACGTCCCGGCCTGCCCGAACCCGTGACGTCCGCCGGGCGGGACGGCCTCGCCGCGCTTCTCGCGCGGCCCGACCGGTCCGTCGTGGCCCTCGACTTCGACGGCACGCTCGCCGCGATCGTGCCCGACCCCGAGCAGGCCCGCGCCCACCCGGACGCCGTGCCCGCGCTCGCCGCGCTCGCCCCGCGCCTGCGGTCCGTCGCCGTGGTCACGGGCCGCCCGGCGGGCGTCGCCGTGCGCTACGGCGGCTTCGCGGGCGTGCCGGGCCTCGAACACCTCGTGGTCCTCGGGCACTACGGCGCCGAGCGCTGGGACGCGGTCACCGGCACCGTCCAGGCGGCCGAGCCGCACCCCGGGGTCGCTGCCGTGCGCGCCGAGCTTCCCGGGTTCCTCGACGCGATCGACGCCTGGCGCGGCACCTGGATAGAGGAGAAGGGCCGCGCGGTGGCGGTCCACACGCGCCGCGCGCGGGACCCGCAGGCCGCCTTCGACGCGCTGCGCGCACCGCTCGCCGAGCTGGCGCACCGGCACGGCCTGATCGTCGAGCCGGGCCGCATGGTCCTGGAGCTGCGCCCGCCGGGCATGGACAAGGGCGTGGCCCTCGCCGCGTACCTGCGGGAGGTCGGCGCGGAGTCCGTGCTCTACGCCGGTGACGACCTGGGCGACCTGCCCGCCTTCGCCGCCGTCGAGAAGCTCCGCTCGGACGGCATGGCGGGCCTGCTGGTGTGCAGCGGCAGCGCGGAGGTCACGGAACTCTCCGACCGGGCCGACCTGGTGGTGGACGGCCCCGGCGGAGTGGTGGCTCTCCTCAACGCCCTCGCACGCCACCTAGCCTGATAGCGCGGGGCAAACGGGTGGGTGGGTGGGAGACACCCGCCGCGAAGCGGCGGTCTAGGGACGATCGCCGGTCAGCGCGTGCAGCTGGTCCAGGAACCACTGCGCGGGCGGCAACGCCGTAGCCGCCGCGGCGAGCCGCTTGGTCCGCTCGGCCCGCTCCCCGACCGGCATAGAAAGCCCCGCGTGCAACGCCTCCGCCGTCGCTGTCACGTCATAAGGGTTGACCGGAATCGCGTCCTCGCCCAGCTCCTCGAACGCCCCCGCCTCCCGCGAGAGCACCAGCGCGCACCCCTCGTCGGAGACGACGGGCACCTCCTTCGCGACGAGGTTCATGCCGTCCCGGATGGGGTTGACCAGCGCCACGTCCGCGAGCCGGTACGCCGCGAGCGAGCGCGCGAAGTCGTCGTCGACGTGCAGGATCACCGGCGTCCAGCCGGGCGTCCCGTACGTGGAGTTGATCTCCTCGGCGACCCGCGAGACCTCCGCGGTGTACTCCCGGTACACCGCCAGGTCCTGCCGCGAGGGGTAGGCGAAGGCGACGTGGACGACCCGCTCGCGCCACTCGGGGCGGGTCTCCAGAAGCTCGCGGTAGGCCAGCATGCCCCGCACGATGTTCTTGGACAGCTCCGTCCTGTCCACCCGCACGATCGCCTTGCGGCCCTCGCCGATCTGCTCCCGCAGCGTCGCCATCCGCTCCTCGACGTCGTCCCGCCGCGAACGCTCCCGCAGGAAGTCCGCGTCGGCACCGAGGCCGTGCACCCCGATGCGCGTCCCCGACGTCCCGCCGAGCAGCCGCACACAGCACTCCGTGAACGCGTCCGCCCAGCGCCCGGTGAGGAACCCGAGCCGGTCGGCGCCGAGCATCCCGCGCAGCACCTGCTCGGCCACGTCGTCCGGCAGCATCCGGAAGTAGTCGGCCGGCGCCCACGGGGTGTGCGAGAAGTGGCCGATCCGCACGTCGTCGCGCAGCTCGCGGAGCATCCCGGGCACCAGCGTCAGGTGGTAGTCCTGCACGAGGACCGAGGCCCCGGGGGCGGCCTCCGCGGCCAGCGCCTCGGCGAACGCCCGGTTGTACGTCTCGTACGCCGCCCACTGCGCGCGGAACTCCGGGCCGAACGCCGGTTCCAGCGGCGTCTGGTACAGCATGTGGTGGACGAACCACAGGACCGAGTTGGCGATGCCGTTGTACGCCGCCGCGTGCACGCCCTCGCGCGAGCCCGCGTCGATGTCGAGCATCCGCACGCCCGGCTCGCCGACGCCGCGCCGCACCGCCTCCCGGTCGCCCTCGCCGAGCGCCGCGCACACCCACAGGGCGGCGGGGTCCTCGGGGGAGTCACCGATGGCGCTCAGCCCGGAGACGAGACCGCCGCCGCCGCGCTTGGCGGTCAGCTCCCCGTCCTTCCCCACGGAGTACGAGACGGGGCCGCGGTTGGACGCGACGAGTACCTGCGCTGCTGCTGTTCGGGGCTCGGACACCATGTGGCAAAACGTAGCCCGTCCCGGGGCCGGGCAAACGTACGACCGTCAGGCGCTCACGCCACGCGTCGGTGCGCGTACTCCGCGATGCCCGTCATCGGCGGCCGCTCCTCCGTGTCCACCGCGTACGTCCGCGGCACGAAGCCCCGCTCACCCCGCTCGAACTGCGTCAGCTCCGGGCGTACGAGGTGCCCGCGCGCGAGCCGCACCTGCGCCGTCCGGTAGATCGCCGCCGCCATCCGCCCGAGCGCCTGCCCGTCCTGGTGGCGGTGCTTGCGTACGCCGACGTCCACCTGCGCCAGCGCGTCCAGGCCGACCGTGTGCAGCGCGTCGACGAGCAGGCCCAGCTCCACGCCGTACCCGACGGGGAACGGCAGCCGCTCCAGGAGGGACCTGCGGGCCGCGTACTCGCCGCCCAGCGGCTGGACGAACCCGGCGAGCAGCGGCCAGTGCATGTTCAGCAGCGGGCGCGCCATCAGCTCGGTGACCCGGCCGCCCTGGCCGGTCGCCTCGCCGAGCGGACGGTCGTACATCGCCTTCACGAAGGCCACGTCGGGATCGGTCAGGAGCGGGCCCACGATCCCCGAGACGAAGTCCGCGGAGAACTCCCTCAGGTCCGCGTCGACGAACGCGACGATGTCACCGCTCGTCACAAGGAGCGAGCGCCACAGCACCTCGCCCTTGCCGGGCAGCGGCGCGATGCGCGGCAGGATCTCGTCCCGGTGCACGACCTTGGCGCCCGCCTCCCGGGCCACCTGCGCCGTACGGTCCGAGGAACCGGAGTCGATCACCACAAGCTCGTCGACCAGCGAGGTCTTCTCGATCAGCTCGCGGCGGATCTCGGAGACGATCGCGCCGACCGTCGCCTGCTCGTCCAGCGCGGGCAGCACGACGCTCACCGACGCGCCGGACGCGCGCTTGGCCGCGGCCAGCCGGTCCAGCGGGCGGTCGGCGACCGACCAGGAACGCCTGCTCAGCCAGCGCTCGGCCTCTTCCAGCACGGTCGGAGTCCTCCCGTATGTGATCCATCTCGCGGTTCGGACGACTATCTCAAGGGTCCAGGGCTTCGGTTACAGTCTTGAACAACGCCGGTGACCATCGCATGTCGGGGTCGCCGTCGCGTGAGATCGACAACTGAAACCCACAGACAACTGAAACCCACAATCGAATACCGCTCATCCAGAGGGGCAGAGGGATACGGCCCGTTGAAGCCCCGGCAACCCTCCAGCCGGTCTCGTGCGCAGTTCAGCGCCGCGAGGCTCCCGGCTCGGGAAGGTGCCAATTCCGTCTCGCGGCGAGATGCGCCGCGGGGAAGATGAGGAGAAAGGGCCTCGCCTCCATGGCTGTGCAGACCGTCGCCACCGAAAGCACCACCTCTTCCGTCTCTTCCGTAGACCTCGGGCCCGCTTCGGGACTCTCCTGCCGAGAGTGCGGCACCACGTTCCCGCTCGGCCCGATCTTCGCCTGCGCCGAGTGTTTCGGACCCCTCGAAGTCGCGTACGACCTTCCCCTCGGCGACCCGGAAGCCCTGCGCAAGCGGATCGAGGCGGGCCCCGCCAACATCTGGCGCTACGCCCCGCTCCTGCCCGTCCCCGCCGACGTCGCCGACAAGCCGAACCTCAACCCCGGCTGGACCCAGCTCGTCAAGGCCGACAACCTCGCGCGTGAACTCGGCGTCGAGCAGGGCAAGTTGTTCGTCAAGGACGACTCCGGGAACCCCACGCACTCCTTCAAGGACCGTGTCGTCGCGCAGGCGCTCGAAGCGGCCAGGGCCTTCGGCTTCACCACCCTCTCCTGCTCCTCCACCGGCAACCTCGCGGGCGCCGTCGGCGCCGCCGCCGCCCGCGCCGGCTTCCGGTCCTGCGTGTTCATCCCGCACGACCTGGAGCAGGGCAAGGTCGTCATGGCCGCGGTCTACGGCGGTGAACTCGTCGGCATCGAGGGCAACTACGACGATGTGAACCGCTTCTGCTCCGAGCTGATCGGCGACCCACTGGGCGAGGGCTGGGGCTTCGTCAACGTCAATCTGCGGCCGTACTACGGCGAGGGTTCCAAGACCCTCGCGTACGAGATCTGCGAGCAGCTGGGGTGGGAGCTGCCGGATCAGCTCGTCATCCCGATCGCCTCGGGCTCGCAGCTCACGAAGATCGACAAGGGTCTGAAGGAGCTGATCGCGCTCGGCCTCGTGGCCGATAAGCCCTACAAGATCTTCGGCGCCCAGGCGGAAGGCTGCTCGCCCGTGTCGGCCGCGTTCAAGGCCGGGCATGACGTCGTGCGCCCGCAGAAGCCGAACACGATCGCCAAGTCGCTGGCCATCGGCAACCCCGCGGACGGGCCGTACGTGCTGGACATCGCGCGGCGCACGGGCGGGGCCGTGGAGGACGTGAACGACGAGCAGGTCGTCGACGCGATCAAGCTCCTCGCTCGGACCGAGGGGATCTTCGCGGAGACCGCGGGCGGTGTGACGGTGGGCGTCACCAAGAAGCTCGTCGAGGCGGGGCTGCTCGATCCGTCCCTCACCACGGTCGTGCTCAACACCGGGGACGGCCTGAAGACGCTGGACGCTGTCGCTGAGACGTCGCAGGCCACCGCGACCATCAAGCCGAGCCTTGAGGCGTTTCGCTCCGCGGGTCTCGCCAACTGAGGTTGTTGCTTCCCTGCGGGACGGCTGTGGCTGGTCGCGCAGTTCCCCGCGCCCCTGACGGGGCGCCCCCATCCCCGTATTTCTGAGGTGAACCCCATGAGCGTGAACGTTCGTATCCCCACCATCCTCCGCACCTACACCGGCGGCAAGGCCGAGGTCGTCGCCGAGGGGGGCACCCTCGGTGAGGTCATCGCCGATCTGGAGAAGAACCACACCGGCATCGCCGCCCGTGTCCTGGACGACCAGGGCAAGCTGCGGCGCTTCGTCAACGTGTACGTGAACGACGACGACGTCCGCTTCGAACAGGGCCTGGAGACGGCCACTCCGGACGGCGCCGGCGTCTCGATCATTCCGGCGGTCGCCGGCGGATGATCTATTTCCGCAACTTTCCTGCGTAACCAGAATTGCCCCCTCCGGGAGACAAACGGAGGGGGCAATTCTGGATGGTTGAGCGCGGTACAGTTGGGAAAGGCGCTTCTCCGTTTGTGCCGAGCGCATATACGAACTCGGCCCGGAGTCGACAAGAAGCAGCCAAAGCGAGCCACCCTTTTGAGTCGCATGTGCCATTTGTCGGGCCCGACTTGCCCCGGCTTCTGGCGAATTCTCCGCATATTCCCGTTCGCGGGTGCTCAGAATTCTCGTCCGATTGACCTGTTGCAGAGGGCAGTTGGACAGATACATTCAGCGGCGGTCGACGCGTTCCGGCGCACACCCCCAACCAGTGGGGGGTGAGGTCTGACCCGGGTCCGCGAAGTGCGGTCCTGTGCAAGGGCCAGTAATAGGGGAGTTAGGCATGGCTCAGGGCACCGTCAAGTGGTTCAACGCGGAGAAGGGGTACGGCTTCATCGCGGTCGACGGTGGTGCGGATGTTTTCGTCCACTACAGCGCGATCCAGATGGACGGTTACCGCACCCTTGAAGAAGGTCAGCGAGTCGAGTTCGAGATCTCGCAGGGCCAGAAGGGTCCGCAGGCGGACATGGTCAAGCTCGCCGTCTAGCTCGGCGCGACCGACCACCGAAGCAAGCATCGCGAGGGGCTCGTATCCCATGGGGGTACGGGCCCCTCGTGTGCGCCCGCGCGCCCGCGGGTAGGACCGGAGCGCCTCCGGGGATCCGGGAGAGGCGCTTGCACTCGCAGGGGTCGAGTGCTAATCATTGGGCTTAGCACTCTCCCAGTGAGAGTGACAGAACTTGGATCGGGCCGGTGAGGTCCGCAGGCCGAGTGGGGCAAGGAACCACAAGGTTTGCAGGCCGTCCGTCGCGGGCACCGACGTCGATCCGGAGCATGCCACCCCTGTCCGGGAGGACCACTTCACATGGCCAAGATCATCGCGTTCGACGAGGAGGCACGGCGCGGCCTCGAGCGCGGCATGAACCAGCTCGCCGACGCCGTCAAGGTGACCCTGGGCCCCAAGGGTCGCAACGTCGTCCTCGAGAAGAAGTGGGGCGCCCCCACGATCACCAACGATGGTGTTTCCATCGCCAAGGAGATCGAGCTCGAGGACCCGTACGAGAAGATCGGCGCCGAGCTGGTCAAGGAGGTCGCGAAGAAGACGGACGACGTCGCCGGTGACGGCACGACGACCGCGACCGTCCTGGCCCAGGCCCTGGTGCGCGAGGGTCTGCGCAACGTGGCCGCCGGTGCCAACCCGATGGCCCTCAAGCGCGGCATCGAGAAGGCCGTCGAGGCCGTCTCCGGTGCCCTCCTCGAGCAGGCGAAGGATGTCGAGACCAAGGAGCAGATCGCTTCCACGGCCTCCATCTCCGCCGCCGACACCCAGATCGGCGAGCTGATCGCCGAGGCCATGGACAAGGTCGGCAAGGAAGGCGTCATCACCGTCGAGGAGTCCCAGACCTTCGGTCTGGAGCTGGAGCTCACCGAGGGTATGCGCTTCGACAAGGGCTACATCTCGGCGTACTTCGCCACCGACATGGAGCGTATGGAGGCGTCGCTCGACGACCCGTACATCCTGATCGTCAACTCCAAGATCTCCAACGTGAAGGACCTCCTTCCGCTGCTGGAGAAGGTCATGCAGTCGGGCAAGCCGCTGCTGATCATCGCGGAGGACGTCGAGGGCGAGGCGCTGTCCACGCTCGTCGTCAACAAGATCCGTGGCACCTTCAAGTCCGTCGCCGTCAAGGCCCCGGGCTTCGGTGACCGCCGCAAGGCCATGCTCGGCGACATCGCCATCCTCACCGGTGGCACCGTCATCTCCGAGGAGGTCGGCCTCAAGCTGGAGAACGCCGGTCTCGACCTGCTCGGCCGCGCCCGCAAGGTCGTCATCACCAAGGACGAGACGACCATCGTCGACGGCGCCGGTGACAGCGACCAGGTCCAGGGCCGCGTCAACCAGATCCGCGCCGAGATCGAGAACAGCGACTCGGACTACGACCGCGAGAAGCTCCAGGAGCGCCTGGCGAAGCTCGCGGGCGGCGTGGCCGTCATCAAGGCCGGTGCCGCGACCGAGGTCGAGCTCAAGGAGCGCAAGCACCGCATCGAGGACGCCGTTCGCAACGCGAAGGCGGCCGTCGAGGAGGGCATCGTCGCCGGTGGTGGCGTGGCCCTCATCCAGGCTTCCGCCGTCTTCGAGAAGCTTGAGCTGGAAGGCGACGAGGCCACGGGTGCCGCCGCTGTGAAGCTGGCCCTGGAGGCCCCGCTGAAGCAGATCGCGGTCAACGCCGGCCTTGAGGGCGGTGTCGTCGTCGAGAAGGTGCGCAACCTGACCGTCGGCCACGGCCTGAACGCCGCGACGGGTGAGTACGTCGACATGATCGCCGAGGGCATCCTCGACCCGGCGAAGGTCACGCGCTCCGCCCTCCAGAACGCCGCGTCGATCGCCGCGCTGTTCCTCACCACCGAGGCCGTCATCGCCGACAAGCCGGAGAAGGCGGGCGCTGCCCCGGCCGGCGGCGGCATGCCGGGCGGTGACATGGACTTCTGATCGACCTCTGGTTGATCACTGTCCTTACGTACCGAGGGCGGCACCCCTTCTCAGGAAGGGGTGCCGCCCTCGGGCGTTCTCCGGCTACGGCAGCCGGTCCATGATCCAGGCGCAGAGTTCCTCGGTGACGAGGGTGTGGCCCTCGTTCTTCGAGGCGCAGCGGAACTCGTCCAGTTCGCTCAGTTCGTCCTCGGCGGCCGTGATCGGTTCGTACAGCTTCTCGTGGCTGTCGATGTCGCGCAGGGCGATCGCGCTGACGGTCGGGACGAAGCAGTGGGCGCGGACGTCGGCCTGGGAGCCGAGCCCGATGAGCGCGGGGATCTTGTTCAGCTCGTCGGCGAGGATGCCGAAGCCCTCCAGGGTGCCGCCGGGGGCGCCGTCGATCTCGGGGATCCCCGAGGTGCGGATGCGGGGCTTGCGCAGGGTCACGACCCGCAACTGGGCGACGAGTTGGTCCTCGCCGACGGACTGGGTGTGCAGGTGGGTGCCGGTGATGGCGAGGCCCTTGCCGTGGAAGGCCTTCTCGCCCGGTCGGACGCCGTTGCTCTGCCCGATGCGTACGCCGTTGGCCACGCCGATCTTCTTCGGCCGCTTCGGCCAGCCGCCGACGCGCTCCAGCTCGGCGAGGAACGTGCCGCGCTCCTTGTCCGTCTCGGGGCTGTCGTCCCACTCGGTGATGTGCTGCCACAGCAGCTGGCGGGCGGCCGGGCTGTTGATCTGCTCGGAGAAGGCCGCGTTGAGGCGCCGGATGTAGTGGGCGAACGACTGGAGGGCGAGGGGGATCCAGGCGCCGCGGTGCGGACTGTCGTAGGAGAAGTACAGGGCGGTCTGGTGGTCGTTCTCCGGGCCGCCGTCGTGTTCCATCTTGGCGAGCGCGTAGCGGGTGACGAGGCCGCCCATGCTGAAGCCGCCGACGGTCAGCGGGTGGTCGCCGTCGCGCCGTGCGATGGCCTCGCGGATGGCGGCCCGCGCGACCTTGGCGTTGTCGAGGATGGACGCGCCGCGCTCGTCGAAGCCGAGCAGGATGACGTCGTAGCCGCGGCGGCGCAGTTCGCCGACGAACGGGTACGGGCCGCGCTCCAGGATCTCCCAGGAGTAGTTGAGGTCGCTCGGACCCGAGTTGAACCCGTCGCCGAGGATGACGGGCCGGGTCAGCCCGCGCGTCCGGTCGGCGAGGTACACCCAGGCCCGCCCCTCGGGCAGCGCCCACTCGTCGTCCGGCTCGGGCGCGGCGGCGGGCGCCTCCCGGGCCTGCCTCGGTCCCGGGGCCAGGGTGACGCGGGCGGCGGCCCCGAAGGCCTCGGAGATGCGCCGGGCGTCGGCTTCGGTGAGGGCGTCGGGGTGGTTGGGGTCGGTCATTGCGGGTCCCCTCGGGTCGGTCCACCGGTGCTGGTGCCGTTCGGCGCCATCTTGGGTACGTCCGTCGGCTGCCGACAGTCGGCCGGGGCCCTTTCGGACAGGGCGGCTTCGGCCGTTCATCGCCCTTTACGGGTGGGGCGGGAGGGGGTCCGCGGCGCTGGCCAGGCACGGGTGGGCGGCGGCGGCCGGCGCGGGGGGACGCCCCGGCGGCGCGTCGGCCAACTCGGGGTGCGGGGCGGGGGCCGGGGGCGCGGGGAAGGGGCGGAAGTCTGTCGCGAAGGCGCCGGGGCGGTCCGGTGCGGGGGCAGGCGGCGCAGTCCTCCGTCTAGAGCGTGCTCACGTCGGCCTGGAACAAGGGCATGCCCATCAGGGTGCGGATGCAACTGGTGGAGAAGATGTGGGTGCCCGTGTGCAGGGCGCGCAGGAAGCCGAGGAGGTCGTGAGGCCCGTACATCTCCTCGGAGTCCGCGACGCGCAGGGGAAGCTCCCAGACCGTGCACTCGTCGGGGATGGCGTCGCAGGGGCCCGTGACGACACGGATGACGGCGAGGGCGGGCGGCGCGGGCAGGACGCCCTTGATGAACTGGTCGCCGCCCAGGGGTTGGTGGAGGTGCTGGAGCAGCAGTCGGGTGATGGCCGCCTGCTGCTGCGCGATGTCTTGATGCGGGGAGGTTGGCACAATCCCCCACTAAAGCCGGTATCAGTGCCAGCGCAAGTGGGGGTTGTGGGATGCGTGTCGTGTTGTCGACGTACGGGTCGCGGGGGAGTGTCGAACCGATAGCCGTGCTCGCGGCGCGGTTGCGGGAGAGGGGGGCCGAGGTCCGCGTCTGCGCGCCGCCCGACGGGGAGTTCGCGGGGCGGCTGCGGGAGGTCGGGGTGGAGGCCGTGCCGGTCGGGCGGCCGGTGAGCCCGTTGGTGGCCTCGGTGGCACCCGGGTCCGCGGCGGGCCTCGCGGAGCGGGTGGCCGAGTTGATGGACGCCCAGTTCGAGACGGTCGCCGCCGTCGCCGAGGGGTGTGACGTGCTGGTGGCCACCGGCCCGTTGCCGGTCACCGCGGGGGCGCGGTCCGTCGCCGAGAAGCTCGGCATGCGTTACGTACACGCGAGCCATCAGCCCGTCGTCCTGCCCTCGCCGTACCGCCGTCCGCCCGCGCGGCGCGGCCAGCCGCTGCCGCCGGGCGCGACCGACCACCAGGCGCTGTGGGACCGGGACGCCGAGATCGCCGACACGATGTTCGGCGAGATGCTCAACTCCCGGCGGGATGCGGCTGGTCTGCCTCCGGTGTCCGGCGTCCGCGACTACGCCTTCAGCGAGCAGCCGTGGCTGGCCACGGATCCCGTTCTGTCCCCGTGGCGGCCGACGGACCTGGACGTGGTGCAGACGGGTGCGTGGGTACGGGCCGACGAGCGGCCGCTCCCTGATGACCTGGTGGCGTTCCTGGAGGACGGGGCTCCGCCCGTGTACGTCGGCTTCGGCAGTACGCCGTTGAGTGATCCGAGGGCGGTCTCCCGTGCCGCGATCGAGGCGGTTCGCGCGCAGGGGCGGCGGGTTGTTCTCTCCCGGGGCTGGGGCGGGCTGGCCCCCGTCGACGACGAGGGGGACTGTTTCGTCGTCGGCGAGGTCAATCAGCGGGAACTGTTCCGCCGGGTGGCCGCCGTCGTGCACCACGGCAGCGCGGGCACGACGACGGTCGCCGCCGGGGCGGGTGCCCCTCAGGTGGTGGTGCCGCAGGGCGCGGACCAGCCGTACTGGGCGGGCCGGGTGGCCGACCTGGGTATCGGCGCCGCGCACGAGGAGGGCCCGTCCCCGAGCTTCGACTCCCTCTCGGCCGCGCTGGCGGCGGCCTTGGCGCCCGAACTTCGGGAACAGGCGGCAGCCGTCGCCGCCACGGTCCGCGCGGATGGGGCGACGGTGGCGGCGGGGCGGCTGCTCGCCGGGTGAGTTCAGCGGGCCTTGACGTCCGCGATGAACGCGGACCAGCTCGTGTTGCGGAACACGAGGGTTGCGCCTGTGGGGTTCTTGGAGTCGCGGACGGGGACGATTTGCGGGTGCCCGTCAGCGACTTCAAGGCAGTCGCCGCCTTCGCCTCCGCTGTGGGTGGACTTGCGCCAGGTGTCGGCTACCTCCAGGCAGTCGCCGCCGCTGCCTCCGCTGTAGCTGGACTTTCGCCAGGTGGCGACCTCCAGGCAGTCGCCGCCTTGCCCGCCGCTGTAGCTGGACTTGTGCCAAGTGGCGCCGCTCAGGTCGTACTCGTACTCACGGATGCTGTTGTCCATGCTCGTAATCCTGCGCCACCGATTCGATCAGGGCCAGGGAATCTTTCGGGGAGAGTGCGGCTGCCTGGAGGAGGTTGAACATCATGGTGTGGTGGGTGACGGTGGCTGGGTCGTCGATTAGCTTCCCCATGCTCGGTCCCTCGACGAAGCAGAGAGGGGGCCCATCCTCGAACTCCATCAGTTTCAGGTGGCCTTCCATTGCCGCGTGTGCGCCCGCGCTGAACGGGAGTACCTGCACGATGATGCGGCGCTTGCGCGCAAGGGCGGACACGTGGCGCAGGGCCTCCGCCATCACCGCCCCGCCGCCGACGGCCCGCTGGAGCGCGGCCTCGTCAACCACCACCCAGAACAACGGGGTTGTTGGGTCATCAAGAAGATGCGCCCGTTCGAGTCGGGCCGCCACCAGGTCGTCGATCGTCTCGTCCGTCGCCGTCGGGTGGTACGCGCGGGACACCTCCTCGGCGTACGCCTTCGTCTGGAGCAAGCCGGGGATCAGCAGGGTCGCGTACTGCCTGATGGCCGTCGCGACGGCCTCCGCCTCCGCCGCCTCCGCGAAATGGTCCGGATACTTGGACTTGCCGACCGCCTCGCAGTTGCGCTCGAAGAAGCCGTCCGTGCCGAAGACCGCGTCGAAGTGCTTCGCGTACTCCAGATGCATCCGCCGCGTCCCCGCCTCCAACTGGCCGATGAACGAACCACTCACGAAGATCGGCGCCCCCAGCGCCTCCTGGCTGAGGCCCGCCTGTTCGCGGGCGTGGCGCAGTTCGCAGCCGAGGAGCGCTCGGGGGTTCGAGGAGGGGTCGAGGTCTTTGGGGCGGGTCATGGGGCAACTCCTCCATTGGACACGGGGGGTTGTTGGGACGCCAATGCTTCTCAGGCTACGCACACCCGGCCACTCTGGGTGAGGTAACGGCAACACTCGGTGTGAAAGGCGAAGCACATGGCACTGACGGCGGAGGAACGAATGCGGGCGGCCGAGGAGGCCGTACGACAGTTGAAGGCGGCCCTCGGGGAGGTCGGCATCACACTGCCGTCACTGCGCATGGACCCGTTGAGCGCCGCCGACGAAGGCGCGCTGCCACTCGTGGAGCTGGGGCGCTGCAACCTCGACACCGCGCTGCGGCTGGTGGCGGTCCTGGAGGGGGCGCGATGAACGACGACCCGAGCGTGCCGGAGACGGGGACGTACGCCGTCGACCACCGGGACGGCAGTGTGGGGGAGGTCATGGGGTGCGAGGGCGGCCTCGTACAGCTCAGGCCGATCGGCGGCGGCCGGGAGTGGGACTGCCCGCCGGGGTCGGTGGGCGAGGCGCCGTCGGGGGAGGTGCTGCGGGCGAAGGTGCGGCAGGTCAACTGGGAAGGGCGCCTGCCGTGAACCGGCGGGGAAAACGGTGCCTGCCGTGAACCGGCGCACTCGCCGCTCCCCGAGCCGTGGGCCATCGACTGGATGACCGCCTACTGCATGACCCACACCGTCTTCCACGTCACCGACTGGGGCGGACTGCCCCATGACCTTCCCGCTGACGTGGTCGCCTACCTGGAGTGCTGGCTGCCGGTGTGGATCGACATCTGGGTCGAGATCGAGGAGTGGGACCTCGTCGTGGAACTCCTCATCGTCGACGCCTGTCTGCCCCGCCCCGGCCACCACCTCGACGTCTGGCAGCGGCTGGCGGCCGTCCAGCACGCCGACGGTCTTGTGCCCCGTGACGGGAAGCCGGTCAGCGACGAACCGGAGCAGGCGTTCCGGGACCACCAGCACACCGGGGTCGTGACCGTCGTGGCCGGCACCCTCGCGCAGGCCCGCAGCGGCGATGTGTCCCCCCGCTGAGTCCGCGTCCGCGTCCGAGCCCGCCTCGCTGACCGAGCGCCTTCGCCTGGTCGCCCGGTCGGCCGGCCCTGACGCGGGCGTCGCCGTCGCCGCGTACACCGGCGGAGACTCTCTCACGGTGTGCCAGGGATTCACGGACCGGACGAGAACCCAGCCGGTCGGTGAGCGACACGCTTCGAAGTCGGTTCGGTGACCAAGACGTTCACCGTGCTGCTGCTGCTGCTGCTGCTGCTCGCCGAGCCGCTCAGCCGCTGCGTGCCCGCGTGGGTCCTCCCGCGCGGCCCGCACGGGGCGGCCATCACTCTGGAGCACCTCGCCACCCACACCGCGGGACTGCCCAGGCTGCCACCCGGCCTGCTGCCCGCCGGGGCACGGTCCTGGTACAGCAATCCCTACGCGCACTACACACCCGACCGGCTGCTCGACTCCCTGGCCCGCAGCCGCGTCCGCCACCGGCCGGGCACCCGTGTCGGGTACTCCAACTTCGGTATGGGCCTCCTCGGCCACCTCCTTGCCGAACGGGCGAGCACCGACTACGCGAGCGCGCTCCAGACGCACGTACTGCGACCGCTGCACCTGGCCGACACGGGCTGCGACGGGCTCGCCCAAGCCACCGGCCACCTGCGCGGGCGGCCCCGCCCGCCCTGGTCCATCCCCGCCCTGCCGGGCGCGGGCGCCCTCCGCTCCAGCGCCCGCGACCTGCTCACCTGCCTCCGGTACCTGGCCGAGCCCACCCGGCTGCCCGACGGTTCACTGCGTGAGGCGATGACGGAGGTACTGCGACTTCGCGCGCTGTCCAACGACGGACCGCGGCTCCCGCTCGCCTGGAACAGGCGCGGCCTGCCGGGCCGCGACCTCTACTTCCACGCGGGCGGCACAAGAAGCTTCACCGCCTTCACCGGATTCACCCCCCACCCGGAGACGGCCGTCGTCGCCCTGACAAACACGAACCCCACCTTGCACGGCACCTTCATCCAACAGGCGTATCTGCTGCTTCGGGGGCTCAGTGGGCCGGGGGGGCCGTGAACTCAGAGGAAATGGCGGTGTAGGCCGCTTCGGCCTGTCGTCCCGCAGGAGTTTGAGTTGGGGCATGGGCGAGGAAGTCCCGGGTGGTTCCGTTGAAGGTGATGCGGCCGTCGGTGAGGACAGTGACGTGGTCGGCTTCTTCGGCGAGGTCGGCGACGTCATGGGTGGACATCAGCACCTGTACTTCGTCGGTGGCGAGGCGGAGGATCAGGTCGCGGAAGACGCGGCGCTGGGCGGGGTCCATTCCGGCGGTAGGTTCGTCGAGGAGCAGAATGCGGGCGTCGTGGACGAGGGCGGAGGCCACGCCGATACGCCGCAGCTGACCGCCGGATAGCTGTTTGGTCTTCGTGTCGGCGCGATCCTTCATCTGTACCCGGTCCAGGGCGGTGGCCGCTGCTTCCCAGGCGGATGCGCGGTTCATGCCTTTGAGCCAGCCCGTGTAGGCGACTTGTTCGCGTGCGGTGAGGCCTGTCATCGCGGTGATGGTCTGGGGCATCCAGGCGACCTTGGTGCGGTATTCCCGGGTCGTCGAAGACAGGCGGCCTAGGCGTACAGCGCCGGTGGTGGGCTGGTTGACGCCGGCGGCGAGCTTCAACAGCGTGGATTTGCCGGCGCCGTTGGGGCCAAGTAGGACGGTGAAGCCGTGCGGGGTGGTGTAGGTGAGCTGGTCGAGGATTCGGGGTTTGTTGCGGCCGTAGGCGTAGGACACTGCCTGGAGTTCAACGGGCATGGCGGGGACGGCCTTTCATATGGTGCGACGGGTGAGGGCCTGCGCGATGAGGCCGCCGAGGAAGACGGCCAGGCAGACGAGGAGAGCGGGGATGTTGGGCGGGGAGTGCAGCGTCACGGCCCACGGCCAGGGGCGGTGGTAGTCGGAGTAACCGAGGAACATGATGGCGAACACCCATCCGGCCGGCGCCACGGTGACCGCCTTGGGATGCACGGCTTCGGCGAGCAGCATGAGGCCGGTGAGGAAAGCGGTGTTGCGCCCGATCGTGGTCGCCTCGTCGGAACCCGCAGCGGCGCCGATGGCCACTCCGGCCACCGCCACGGCCGACACGCATGTCAGGACCGCTCCTATGTCGAGGCGGCGCAGGTTGCGGGTGGCCATCACTTCGGCCTCGTCCAGACGCTGGTTGAGGCAGTGGGCGAGGGTGGAGGTGACCAGGAGGGGGGTGAGCTGCATGAGGAACACCTGGTTGGCACTGGCGCTCAGCATGCCGGGCAGCTCGATGGCCTGGTCGTGTGCGAGAGCGACGAGGAGGATGCATGCGGCGGTGCCGGGCACAAGCACGGGGCGCAGGCGGCGGGCCTTGATCCACCAGATCACGACTTGGCCCCCTGGTCGGCGAGGCGGCAGGCCTTGGCCTGCTCTCTGTGGAACCAGGCGGTCTGCTGCCGGGCGGGGAGCTCCAGGGCGTCGCGGGCGCGTTGCATGACCTTGTCCAGGACCTGGCGGGGGTTCTCAAATACCCCGCCGTACTCCCCCTTGCGCCATGCCAGATAGGGCCGGTCTGCGTCGATGACGACGGCGGCCCACAGCATGGCCGCGTCATGGTTGACGACGTAGTCAGCCGAAGGCGCGGACTCGTAGGAGGCGGGGAAGGTGCAGGGAAAAGTGACGCTGCTGCGCAGGACGGCATACCGGATGGCTGTCATGCCGCCTCCCGCCTGCCCGGCCTGCCGGGAGAGCGGGAGCCACCAAGTGGTGTTCGACGAGGCTTTGCGGTCCCGGCCGTTGAGGAGGCTGTCGGACACGGTGGCGGGCAGGGTCACGTTGACTCCTGCGGCACGGAGCTTCGACGTCGACGTCACGATCTGCCGGCGTACCTGGTCGAGTTTCTCCACCGCGCCGCCGGTCTCGGCCATGCACACCCTTGGCGCTGTGCCGGTGCAGCGCGCTGTGGCGTGATGGGAGGTCACGGGGCCGTCCGCGATGGCCCAGCCACCTGCGACGTTGACACACGTGGCCATGAGCGCCACGGCTGCCACTGCTCCGCCGCCGCGTATCACCCACCGGCCCTGACCTGCCGTACGGATCCACCACGCAGCCACCGCGGCGGCTATTGCGGCGATGAAAAGAAAGGGAGCAAAGAGTGTGGCGGCGCCGTATTCCTCGCCGAATCCGAGGGAGGTGTCCGGCTGGCCCGAGAGGTGCCTGGGCCATGTCGGGGCGTCGTACTTCACGGTGTAAATGATCACGTAGAACACGGCAGCAGCAGACAGCGGTGCGCTGATCATGCGGGGGGTGAGGTGTCCGAGGGCACAGCCGATCACCGTGTACGCGCAGACGATGCCCATGGCCATGACCAGGGGCGCCACTGCTGCCGGTGTCGGCATGAGCCGGGTCTCGATCAGACGCATCACCGCCGGCAACACAAGCACCAACCAGCCGGCGGCGACTACAGGTGCCAGTGTGTGAGCGGCCACGCGATAGCGGGACCGGCCCGGGACGAGCTGCCAAACCCCGTCCCGCTTCAACCGCCCGCCCTCCCACACAGCGAGCCCGAGAGTGATGGCATAGGCGAAGGCATAGAAGTACGACAGTGCCACCTCGACCTGTTCGGGTGCCCAGAGCGGGCCGTTAATGACTTCCTGGTAGGAGTCCTCGAAGTGCAGGGCGTAGAAGTAGTAGAAGCCAATGATCCCGAGCCAGATCGGCGCGGTCCACACGGCCGGAGTGGTGCGCAGTCGGGTGCGAAGGTTCAAGGTGCCGAGGCCGCTCTGTGAAGAAATGGGGGAAGCCGGGAAGCGCGTGGGCGCTTCCCGGCTCTGCGTCATGCCACTTCGGTTGTGACTAGTCTGCCTTTGAGGTGTCGACGTAGACCTTCCTGACGTCCAAGGACGTACGGCTGTACTCGGAGTCGTTGTGCTTGGGGATGGTGAAGTAGCGGTTGTCGCCGCCGGATTCGTGCGTGTCCCACTCGCCCCTTGAGGTCTTGCCCGAGCCCTTGAAGCAGTTCGTAAAACGCTTCGAGCCCAGACTCCTGTCCAGGCTGAACGGAATGGCCTGATGAAGCTGCACGTGAAGGGACCTACCCCCTCCGGAGACGCCCTCCAATGAGCAGCCGGTGAACTTGATCTCGGTGTAGTCGTTGTCCGACCAGTGACTGGATTCGTGGTTGCCGGGCTTCCATTCAACGATCTTGCTGGTGAAGTTCTGGGGCTGGATCTCGCCGTCGTTGGAGGCCGGCAGTTCGAACAGGCCCTCCTCGTCGAGGCTGACGGTGCCCGCGTCGTCGGTGATGTCGACGGTGTCCCCGGCCGGGCCGGTGTCGTCGGCGGTGGCGGCTGAGGTGAGCAGTGTGGTCGCTGCGAGAGCGCTCACGAGAACTGCGGAGGTGCGGGCGAGTGTGCGGCGTCTGGCTGTAGCGGTAGGCATGGTGTGAGAAGTCCCCCTCCAGGAAATGGCCTTGGGCATAGCGGAGTTCCCGATATCGGTGATGACTCTGTGCCCGTTCGGTGAAGATCACCCAACCAGGAGTTAACGTCACACGCTGTGATGGAGACCACTCTTCCGTGTCGACTGCGGACTATGGCCGATAAGTGCTGGAGCCTGGGTAGTTGTGACCGCAACGGCGAACAGGCCGGCGGGCAGTCAGGTTGTGGTCAGGGGGCAGGAGTTGCCCGGGTTGTCGAGCCGTGCCCGGCGGCTCGTTGCGGTCGGCAGCGTCCTGCGCACGGGTGTTGGACCCGGAGACCGCCGTCGGGCGTTCAGGATCAGCTCGACCGCCGCTAGCTCAATGCCAGCCTCGCGCATTGTCCGCTCGCCCTACTTGTCTGAACACCTGCTCGACCGTGTACCCGCGTACTTGCTTGACAGCACGAGATGAGGAGCGCCGACGCGGGCTACCCGTCCCGCCACGCCTCAGTCAGCTTGTACGGGCTCTGTCCAAGGCCGCGCGGAGATGGCCGTCCGTGGTGGTGAGGAGGTCCGCCGCCGTGGGGGCGTCGACGCCGCCCAGGATGGTGAGGATCGCGTTCTTCACCTCGCCGTCCGTCGCGGCCAGCGCCGCCTCGATCTCCTCGTCGGGCGCCCCGGTGGCGAGCGCGACGATGCGGCGCGACCGGGCGCGCAGCTTCTCGTTCGACGCGCGCACGTCCACCATCAGGTTCCCGTACGTCTTGCCGAGGCGGATCATCGTGATCGTCGACAGCATGTTGAGTACGAGCTTCTGCGCCGTGCCCGCCTTCAAGCGGGTGGAGCCGGTGAGCAGTTCGGGGCCTACGACGACCTCGATGCCGTGCTCGGCGGCGGCCGCGAGCGCGCTGTCCGCGTTGCAGGACAGGCCGATGGTCAGCGCGCCGTAGCGGTCCTTGGCGTGCTCCACCGCGCCGATCGCGTACGGCGTGCGGCCCGACGCGGAGATGCCGACCACGACGTCGTCCGCCGTCAGCTTCAGGCCGTCCAGGTCCTCGGCCGCAAGCTCCTTGCTGTCCTCCGCGCCCTCGACCGCCCTGACCATCGCGGTCGGCCCGCCCGCGATGAGGCCGACGACGTCGCCCGGGTCGGTGTTGAAGGTCGGCGGGCACTCGGACGCGTCGAGCACTCCGAGGCGGCCCGCCGTGCCCGCGCCCGCGTAGACCAGGCGGCCGCCGCGGGCCATCCGCTCGGCGGTGGCGTCGATCGCGGCGGCGATCGCGGGCAGCTGCGCGGCCACGGCCGCGGGGACGGACGCGTCCTCGCCGTTCATGATCCGCGCGATGTCGAGGGTGTCCAGCCGGTCGATCTCGGACAGCTCGGGGCGGAACGCCTCGGTGGTGAGGGTGGCGAGCTGGGCGCGCAGCTGTCCGTAGGTCTCGGATTCGGATTCGGATTCGGCGGCGGAGGCGGAGGCGGATTCGGGAAAGGTCATGGTGGGTGTGGCTCTTTCGTGTGCGGAGGTGGGGGGTTGGCGGCTCGGATCGGCTCGGGTCGGCTCGGGTCGGGTCCGGTCGGGTCGGCTCAGCGGCCGCTGGGGCCGCCGCGCGGGCTGTGGCGGTGCGCCAGCGCCTCGTAGGACGCGGCCAGCGCGGGGGCCGCCGTCTCGTACGTCCGCTGGGCGACGCCCACGAACAGACAGTCCACGACGAGCAGTTGACTCGTACGGGACGACATCGCGGCCGGCCTCAGCTCGCTCTCGCGGGCCGTGGAGGTGGTCAGTACGTGGTCGGCGTACTGCGAGACGGCCCCGTCGGGGCGGCCGGTGATCGCGATCGTGGTGGCCCCGTGCTCGAAGGCCACCCGCAGCGGCTCGATCACGTCACCCGTCGAACCGGAGTGGGTGATCGCGATGGCCACGTCCTTCGCGCGCAGCGTCACCGCGTTCGTGACGGCCAGGTGCGGGTCGGAGTGCGCGTGCGCGATGTGGCCGATGCGCAGCAGCTTCTGCGCCAGGTCCTGGGCGACCAGGCCGGACGCGGCCACGCCGTAGATCTCCGTGCGGCGGGCGGTCGCGAGCGCGGCCACGGCGGCGCCGAGCTGCACGGTGTCGAGTGCGGCGGCGGTGTCGGCGAGGGTCTGCTGCTCGTCGTAGGCGAGCTTCGCGACGACGTCGGCGATGGGGTCGTCGACGGCGATGTCCGCGGTGACGGCGGGCGCCCGGCCCGACTGCTGCTGGGCGGCGAGCCCCGCGAGCGCGAGGCGCAGGTCGCGGTAGCCCGGGTAGCCGAGGAGGCGGGCGGTGCGGACCACCGTCGCCTCGCTGGTGCCGGTCAGCTCGGCGAGGCCGGTGACGGTCAGGGCCGCGCAGCCGGCGGGGTCGCCGGCGACGGCCTCGGCGACGCGCTGCATGGAGCGGGTCATCGACGGCGCCAGGGTCCGCACCTTGGCCGCGAGGGCGGCGGGGGCCGGGGGTGCGGCGCCCGCGAAAATTTCCTTCACGTCTTGGGTCACGCTTGAAACGTATTTTCAGCGGGGGGTGGGGTCAAGGTCCGCGACAGCGGTGCCGCTCCGAGGGGCACGGCGGCTCCGCTCCGTGAGATGGGGCGGCTCTGCTCCGTGCGACGGGGCGTGTGGGGTGACAATGGCTGCATGGACGCGATCGACCCCCTGGAGCAGGCGTTGCACGCCGCCCGCGCACTTGTCCTCGCCGACCTCGTCGCCCGTGAGGTCGCCGAGGCCGAGGTCGTCTCGCTCGTCGAGGAGTCCGTGGCGCACCGCCGCTGGTGGGTCGAGCAGTGGCCCGAAGGCATCGCCTATGTGGCGGGGCTCGTCGCGCAGGACGTACAGGACGCGCTCCTGGAGCGGTACGGGCGCTGGCCGCTGTGCCCCGTGTGCGGCTCGGGGGACCCGCACGCCCTCGACGTGGAACCGGAGCTGGGGCCCGACCCGCACTGGGTGTGCGGCAAGGCGGGAGTCGTCGTGGCGCCGGTGGGCGGGCTGACCGCGTGACGGTCTACATCGATCCGCCGACCTGGCCGGGACACGGCCGCATGTGGTCGCACCTGATCAGCGACGTCTCGTACGAGGAACTGCACGCGTTCGCGGCGTCCATCGGGGCCCCGCCGCGCGCCTTCGAACGCGACCACTACGACATCCCGTCGCACCGGTACGAGGACGCGGTGCGGGCGGGGGCGGTGGAGGTCGGGTCGAAGGAGCTGGTGCGCAGGCTCACGGGGGCGGGGCTGCGGAGGCCCAAGGGGCGGCCTGCGTCTGCGTAAGGGGGCAGGAGATCAGGGGGCAGGGGGCCGGGGAGTCAGGGGGTTCGGGCCGCGGTGGTTTCGGCTTGTGTGTTTTCCGACCGCGTCGAGGACGTGATCACGCGGCTCGGTGTCTTCCGGTGCAGGCGCAGTGACACCGCCACCGCCACGAGCGCCGTCGCCGTCATCGCCGCGCCCGCCCACGCCGTGGACGCGTAGCCGAAGTCGAGGTCGATGACCGTGCCGCCGAGCCAGGGGCCGCCCGTGTTGCCGAGGTTGAACGCGGCTGTCGTGGTCGCGCCCGCGAGGGTGGGGGCGGCGCCCGCCACGTTGAAGATACGGGCGTTGAGCGCCGGGCCCGTGTAGAACGCGGAGACCCCGATGAGGAACGACAGCGTGACCGCCGCGGCCGGGGTGGCGGCGAACAGGGCCAGGCAGACGAGGAAGACGGTCGACGCGGCTATGCCGCTGAGCAGCACCCCGAAGAGGTGCGCGTCCGCGAACCGGCCGCCGATCGCCGTGCCGACCAGGGCGCCGACGCCGAACAGGCCGAGGACCGACGGGACCCAGCCGCCGTCCAGGCCCGCCACATCGGTCAGCAGCGGGGAGAGGTAGGAGAACGCGCAGAAGACGCCGCCCGCGGCGAGCGCGGTGACGGCGATGGACAGCCAGACCTGACGGTCGGCGTAGATGGACAGTTCCTTCTTGAGCTGCGGCTTCTCGGCGGGGAGCGGGATGCGGGGGATGAGCGTCAGGACCCCGGCGAGCGCGACCGCGGACGCCCCGGCCACCGACCAGAACGCCGAGCGCCAGCCGAAGTGCTCACCGAGGAACGCGCCGGCCGGGACGCCGAGGACGTTCGCGATGGAGAGGCCGCCGAGCATCACCGCCATGGCGCGGGCGCGCTGGTTGAAGTCGACCATCGCGATGGCGACGGCCGCGCCGACCGCCCAGAACCCGGCGCAGGCCAGCGCGCTGATCACGCGGGACGCGAAGAGGACTTCGTACGAAGGTGCCAGGGCGCCGGCGACCTGGCCCAGGCCGAAGACCGTGATGAGCGTGATGAGGGTCGTACGGCGGGGCAGGCGCAGGGTCGCCACGGCGAGCAGGGGGGCGCCGATGACCATGCCGATGGCGAAGGCGGAGATGAGGAGGCCCGCGCGGGGGATGGAGACGTTCATGTCGTCCGCGATGGGCGGCAGGAGCCCCGAGAGCATGAACTCGCTCGTGCCGAGGGCGAAGACGGCGAGGCCGAGCATGTATACGGCTATGGGCATGCGGGGCGCTGCGCGCTGGGCGGGGGACGGCATATCAGGGGTGAACGTTTGGGGGGTTCGGGGCATTCCCGCTGGCGCGGAGAGCACGGAAGGGGCCGCTCCCCGCTGGACTGGGCCAACGAAGGCCCCCACCCTGAAACCCCCGAACTCCTCACCGCGGCGGGAACCACCTCCCACAAGAACCCCAGCGGGGCGAAATCGCTGGCGCGCGATCGTCCCGGCATCGCACGCTTGGCCCCGTGAAACACCCCGAGCACCAGATCCGAGCCGCCCACACCGACACCACCGTGACCGTCTACCAGGCGTACGCCCCGCACATCGGGGAGCCCGCCGCCCGGGACGGGCGCTTCCCCGCCGCGTGGCGGCGGGAGCGGATGACGTGGATCAAGCCCTCGTTCCTGTGGATGATGTACCGCTGCGGCTGGGGCACGAAGGAGGGGCAGGAGACCGTCCTCGCACTGGAGATCAGCAGGGAAGGATTCGACTGGGCCCTCGCCCACGCGTGCCTCTCGCACTACGAGCCGGGCGTGCACGCGGACGCCGCGGACTGGAAGCGGCAGCTCAAGCAGGCGCCCGCGCGGGTGCAGTGGGACCCGGAGCGGGACCTTCACCTGCGTCCGCTGCCCCACCGGTCCCTCCAGCTCGGCCTCGCGGGGGAGGCCTCCCGGCGGTACGCGGACGAGTGGATCGTCTCGGTCACCGACGTCACCGAGCAGGCCGGGCGCGTAAGGGAGTTGGTACGTGAAGGCGACCTCGACGGTGCCCGTGCGCTCCTCCCTGAGGAGCCGGTCTATCCCGCCGCGGACGCGCTGCTTGCTCACCTGCGGCCCTGAGCGGTAGCGCCCTGAGGGGCGCGGGGCCGTGTCGACATACGGCTCCGCTGCGCGGGCGCGCCCGGCCACGACAGGAGGCCGGCCCAGCCCTTGCGGGCCTCCAGGTGCGGGTCATCGGCCCTCGCGTGCGCGTCGGCGACGGCGTCGCGTTGCCCTCCGCCGCCCACCTCGCGGCCACGGGGCACCCCCGGGTCCTTGGGCCGCCGCTTCGCGGCGGATGCTTTCCCACCCACCCGCCCGTCTCGCCGCATCGGGCGGCGGGGTAGGAGCCGGGGGAGCGGCTGCTTCCTCGCCGTGGGGCGGGGTTCGGGCGGGTGGGTGGGGATCTTGCCGCGCGGTGAGGGGTGGGAGCCGGGGGAGCGGCTGCTTCCTCGCCGAGGCGGGATTTGGGTGGGTGGGGATCTTGCCGTGCCGTGAGGCAGGCAGGAGGAGTTGGGGCCGTGGCTCTGTCTGCCGTTGGGCGGAGCCCGCGTGGCGGGGGGGGGGGCGGGGGAGCCGGGGGAGTGGCTCTCTCCGCCGAGAGGCGGAACCGGCTGGCCATGCCGGAAGAGCGACGGAGTGGCTCTGGCCGCCGAGAGGCGGGGCCGGGCGGCCCCGCCGTGAGGGCGGGGGAGTGGCTCTGCCCGCCGAGAGGCGGGGCGGGGTCAGCCCTCCTGCCAGCCGACGCTGCCCACCCCCGTGCCGCCATTGCAGCGGGCGCTCGACACGTCGGAGTGGCCCGGCCTCAGCGTCTTCCACGGGCCGGACGTGTCGGGCCAGACGCCGCAGACCACCGTGACCCGGAAGGCCTTCACCACGTTGGTGTTGTTCTTGCAGTGCGCGTGACCCCACCTGCCGTCCGTATCGGTGTGGCACGTGAGGATGTTGGCGGCCGCGGACGCCTCCTGCGACGGGGTCGCCACCGCGCTCGGCGCGAGGCCCGCCACCGGCAGTGTCGCGGCGGCCGCCAGGGTCGCGAGCTTGAGGGCGAGGCGGGTGGATCGGCGAGGCTCGTTCATGGTTCGGTCTCCCTTTTCTGAAGCGAATGGAGCTGCTTTCCGTCGCTGTGAATGCTTCCAAGCAGGCCTGTCACGCCGGTCACTCGACAGTCACTCGACACTCACCTCAGGTGATGGAAGCATGACGGAACGTGACTGTTGGGGTGGGGGACACGGAGCCCGAGAAGTTCGAGAAGTCCGAGAAGTTCGAGAAGTTCGAGTACAAGATCCTGGGGCCGCTCGAAGTGGTCCGCGACGGCAGGCCCGTGGTGGTCCGGGCGGCCAAGCAGCGGGCCCTGCTCGCGTCACTGCTGGTCGACGCCAACAGGGTCGTTCCCGTCGACACCCTGATCGCCCGGCTGTGGGACGAGCCGCCGGACGGCGCCCGCAACACCCTCCAGAATTACGTGCTCAGGGCGCGCCGCACCCTGGGCGGCTCCGCCCGGGGCCCCATCCGCACCTGCGCGCAGGGGTACGCCATCGACGTACCCGAAGACGCCCTCGACCTGCACCGTTTCGACGCCCTCGTCGACGCGGCACGAGCCGCCGAGACCGCGCGCACAGCCGAGCGGGCCTCGGCGCTGCTGGGCGAGGCGCTGGCGCTGTGGCGCGGTGAACCGCTGTCGGACGTGCCGTCCGAGCGGCTGCGCCAGGAAGTCGTCCCCGCGCTGAACGAACGTCGCCTGAGCGCCCTGGAGCTGCGCACCGACGCCGACTTCCGGCTCGGCCGGCACGCGGACGTCCTGCCGCGGCTGCGTGAACTGACCGCCGCGCATCCCTTGCAGGAGCGCTTCTGGGCGCAGCGGATGCTGGCCCTCTACCGCGCGGGCCGCCAGGGCGAGGCCCTGGACTGCTACAGCACCGTCCGCGCGCTGCTCCTCGACGAACTGGGCGTCGACCCGGGCGCCGAGCTGTGGCGGCTGCACCAGCAGATCCTCACCGCCGACCCCGCCCTGGCCGCCCCGGCGCCGCCGGACTCACCCCACGGGCCACGGACGGAGGGCAATCTGCCCGCCGAGACGACGACGTTCGTCGGCCGCGAAGCCATGCTCAGGAAGACCCGCAAGCTCTTGGACGGCGCCCGCCTCGTCACGCTCACCGGGCCGGGCGGGGTCGGCAAGACGCGGCTCGCGCTGCGTACGGCCGCCGAGGCCTCCTGGGCGTACCCGCACGGCGCCTGGCTCGCCGACCTCGCACCGCTGACCGATCCGGGTCTTCTCGACCGCGTGGTCGCCGACGCGCTCGGCATCCCCGACCAGTCCCTGCGCCCCGGCACGGAAGTGCTCGTCGAACACTTGAGGGAACGCCGGCTGCTGCTCGTCCTCGACAACTGCGAGCACGTCGCCGAGGCCGCCGCCCACCTCCTCGGCACCCTGCTGTGCGCGGCCCCGGGGCTGCGCGTGCTGGCCACGAGCCGACAGGGGCTGCGGGTTCCGGGGGAGTATCTGCTGCCCGTACCGCCGCTGGCCGTTCCCACGGACCGGGGCGAGCCGCCGACGCTGGAGCGCAGCGAGGCCGTGCGGCTGCTCGCCGACCGCGCCGAGGCGTGCGCCCCGCACTTCCGGATCACCGCGCGCAACCAGGAGGCGGTGGGGCGGCTGTGCCGGCGTCTCGACGGTATTCCGCTGGCGATCGAGCTGGCCGCGGTGCGGCTCGGCACGCTCTCGGCACAGGAGATCCTGGAACGCCTCGACGACCGGTTCCGGCTCCTGTCGGACACGGGGGCGGCGCGGACGGGGCGCCGCCACCAGCGCACCCTGCGCGGCGTCGTCGACTGGAGCCACGACCTGTGCGACGAGCGGGAGCGGCGGCTGTGGGCGGGGGTGTCCGTCTTCTCCGGCGGGTTCGACCTCGCGGCGGCCGAGGCGGTCTGCCCCGGCGAGGACGGGCCTCGGGAGGACGTTGTGGACGTCCCCCGGGAGGATGTCGTGGACGTCCTGGCCGCGCTGGCGCACAAGTCCGTCCTCACCGTCGACACGACCGGCTCCCGGGCCCGGTACCGAATGCTGGAGACCCTGCGCCAGTACGGGCAGGGCAGGCTCGGGGAGCTGGGCCGCGAGGTGCCGCTGCGGCGGCGGCACTGCGCGTACTACGGGGACATGGCCGCGCGGGCGGCCGCGCGCTGGTGCGGTCCCGACGAGGTGGCGTGGCTGTCCCGGCTCCGCCTGGAGACGCCGAACCTGCGGGCGGCGCTGGACTTCAGCGTCTCGGGGGAGGGCGACGCGGCGGCCGGTCTCGCGATCGCCGCGAATCTGACGCGTACGCGTTACTGGTTCTTCAGCAGCTCGCTCGGAGAGGGGCGGCTGTGGCTGACCCGCGCGCTGGACCTGGCGCCGGAGGCCCCCGTCCCGCTGCGGGTCGGCGGCCTCGCGCTCGCCGCGTGGATCGCCCTGTGCCAGGGGGACCGGCCCGCCGCGGAACGCTTCCTGGCCGGGGCCGTACGGCTCGGCGAGGGCGCCACGGACGGCGAGACGCTGGGCGTACTCGCGTACATGGAGGGCGCCTTCGCCTTCCTCGCCCACGGCGACGCGGCGGCCGTGGCGCTCCTCGCGCGGGCCCGGGACCGGTTCCGGGCCGCGGGCCTGGTGGGCGACGCCCACATGGCGAGCATGCTGTGGGCCATGGCGGCGGCGTTCCTCGGCGAGCGGGAGCAGGCGCTGACGGCCGGCCGGGAGTACGTGACGGAGGCCGCCGCGCACGGTGCGGGCTGGGCGCACTCCTGGGGTCTGTGGGGGATGGGCCTGGCGGAGCTGCGCCACGGTGACCCGCACCGGGCGGTCGGCCTCTTCCGCGACTCGCTGCGGCGGCAGCGGGGCATCGGTGACCGGTGGGGCCCGGTGTGGGGGGTGGAGACGATGGCCTGGGCGGCCACCGCGACGGGCGACCACGCTCATGCGGCTCGCCTCTTCGGGGCGGCGGCGCGGCTTCTGCGGACGACGGGCGTCGCGCTCGGGGGGCTCAAGCCGCTGCACGACGCGCACGTTCTGGCGGAGCGCCTGGTGCGGGAGGCCCTTGGCGAGGGGGCTTATGCCTCCGCGTTCGCGGAGGGGGCGGGGAGTCGGGAGCCGGTGCGGCTCGCCCTGGGAGGGCGGTGAGGGGGCGTCCTCGCCGTGTTTGTTCCCCGCGCCCCCCTGCGGGGCGCCACCGTCAGCTTTGGCGCAAGCCGAATACGTGCGTGTCGTCCCGGTCCGGCAGGCGGGTGAAGCCCGCTCGGGCGAGTACCGCCTCGGATGCCGTGTTTCCCGGGTCCACCCGTGCCAGCAGCGACGTGACCTCGGGGCGGGACAGGGCCCACTCCGCGAGGGACCGCAGCGCCGTCGTGGCGTAACCACGGCCCCGCGCCGCCTCCGCCAGGTCGTACCCGACCTCCACGCACCCCTCGTCGTCCGGCGGGCCGTGGAAGCCCATGGCGCCGACCGCCAGCTCGTCCTCGGTGCGGACCAGCGCGTACACGCCCCACCCGGGGCGGTGCACCCCGTCGGCGTACGCCTTCGCCAGCTTCCCCGAGGCGCCCCGCGTCCCGTCGAAGGGGCCGCCCTCGACCCACGTCAGCCCGCCCGTGCCGCCCGCGGCGAGATCCGCGGCGGCAGCGGGGGACACCTCGCGCAGCGCGAGCGGACCGGCCGGCAGGGAGAGGGAGTTGTGCCAGCGCCAGGAAGAGAGCCGCGCGCGTCCCGGCAGCTCACCGCGGCCCGTGGCCCACAGCAGGACCTGCCACGGCGTGCCTCCCGTGGGCGGCACGTGCGGGAAGAGGTGCCCGAGCACCGCCCCGCACAGTTCCGCGGGCGGCTCCGCGTCGACGCCGAGCGCCTCGCAGATGTCGTACGTATGGAGAAGCACCTCGGTGACGCCCATCGCGGCGAAGCCCGTCGCGTCCGCGCTGCCGGAGGGGTAGGGGTGGAAGCCGCGGACCCCGCGGGGCGTCGTGCGAACCGTCGCCGTGAGCAGGCGGCCGGTCGCCTCGATCACCTGGATCGCGCCCTCCGGGCCCGTGCCCTCGTCGAGCGTGACCTCAAAGGGGACCCAGCCGTCGGTGGCCCGCCCCGTCAGCTGCCCGGCGTACGCGACGAAATCGCCCGCGATGTGCTCCGCCGTCTCCAGGCAGCTCCAGTCGAGCCCGCCCGCCTTGACGTCCCAGTCGCGGTCCACCGCGGTACGCAGCACCCGCGCCGCGTGCGCGACGGCCTCGTCGATTCTGTCCCCACCCATGAGCAGCATGCGCAGAGAGTACGGGCACACGGGCGGGAGCGCCCCGGGTTTTCAGGGGTCCGGGGTGCGGTCTCAGGCGTCGAGCAGAGCCAGCTCCGTCGTGAGGTTCTCGCGTGCCGGGCCCTCCCAGTTCGCCGAGCCGTGCGGGGTCCTGAACAGGCGGGGAAGGGCGAGGAGTTGGCGCAGCACGTCCGCGCGGCCGGCGCGGAACACCTCGTCCGGCACGAAGCCGTACTCCTCGCGGACGGCCGCGGCGTAGGCCGCGTACGCGTCCGGGGCGGCCGCCAGGATCGCCAGGTCGGCGTCGCACAGCGCCTCGCCGTTGTGGTCGCCGTCGGCGGGGTCGTGGGTGAGGGTGAGGCGGACCAGGCGCGCCACCTCGGACGTCCGCCGGTCGGACAGGCCCGCTTCGGGGAGGGCCCGCTCCGCGAGGCGGGCCGAGCGCTCCTCGTTCTCGGAGCGGTCGGGCGCGTACACCGCGTCGTGGAACCAGGCCGCGAGCCGCACCAGTTCGGGGTCGTCGGCGTGGTCCTCCAGTACGTCGATGTGGTCCAGGACCGCCGTGAGGTGGGCGATCGTGTGATAGCGGCGCTGGGGTTCGGCCCAGCGGGCGAGCAGGTCGTCGGCGAACCGGTACGGGTCGTAGACGCAACGGTCGGTGTCCCGGGCGCGCAGCAGCGTGCCGAGCCAGCGCTCCCGCAGCTCGTGGTTCTCGTCGTGGGCCATGGGGCGAGCGTAATCAATCGCCCGCCGGGGACGATCTGTCCTGCCCGGCCGTTGCCAGGTGCGGGTGTCGGGCGGTTGGGTTCCGGTATGACGACTGCACCCGAAGACACGTACGAACCTGAGCGCGCCGGACGGCTCCTGCGGGCCGAACGCGACCTTCTGATCCCCCTGTTGAGGTCCGCGCCCGACGAGGCGTTCGCGGTCCGCACCTGCTGTCCCGGCTGGACCGTGCGGCATGTGGTCGCGCACTGCGCCACCGTGCTGACGCGGGTCGTGGAGAGCCGCTACGGCGAGGGCGTCTTCAGCCCGGAGAGCAACGAAAGGGACATCGCCGAGTGCGCCGACTGGCCGAACTCCCGTGTCGTGGACGAGCTGGAGCGCCGCATGTCCGAGGTCGGGCCCATCATGGCCGCCGCCAAGGGGCGCCTGGACGGCATCGCGCTCGGCGAGTGGGTGCACGCCGGTGACGTACGCGAGGCGTGGGGGAAGCCGGGAGCGTACGCCGGTGCCGGGCTCACGGACGCGCTGCCGCTCCTCGGGCAGCACAGCCGCTCGCCGTTCAGCGCGGCGGCGCCCGGCCTCGCGGTCCACGCCGACGTGGACGGCTGGGACGAGCCGCTGGTCCTCGGCGCCACGGACGGCCGACGGCCCCCGGCCCGCTACATCGGCGACGCGCCCACCCTCATCCGGATCTGCGCGGGGCGGCCGTTGACGGGGACGCGGTACGAGCTGGCGGGCGCCACGGAAAAGGAGTTGGGCCTGTTCGACTGAGGTGGATCATGGAGGGATGACCTCCGAACCCGGTACTCCCGAACCCGGTACCTCCGAACCCGGTACCTCCGAACCCGGTGCCCCCCTCGTGCCCGCCGACCCGAACGTGCTGCATCCCATGCCCGGCCAGGAGCGCGTGGTCCTGCTCAAGCCGCTCGTCACCTCACCGCTGATCGAGGTCGGCGACTTCTCGTACTACGACGACCCCGACGACCCGACCGCCTTCGAGACCCGCAACGTCCTCTACCACTACGGCCCCGAGCGGCTGGTGATCGGGAAGTTCTGTGCCCTGGGGGAGGGCGTGCGGTTCATCATGAACGGCGCCAACCACCGGATGGACGGGGCCTCGACGTTCCCCTTCCCGATCATGGGCGGATCGTGGGGCGAGCACTTCGACCTGATCACCGGGCTGCCGGGGCGCGGGGACACCGTCGTCGGCCACGACGTCTGGTTCGGCTACCGCGCCACGGTCATGCCGGGCGTCAGGATCGGGCACGGAGCGGTCATCGCCTCGGGCTCGGTGGTCGTCGACGACGTGCCGGACTACGGCATCGTCGGCGGCAACCCGGCCCGGCTCATCCGGCGCCGCTTCGGCGACGAGGACATCGCGCGGCTGCTCGAACTCGCCTGGTGGGACTGGCCGGTCGAGCATCTGACCCAGCATGTGCGGGCCGTCATGTCGGGCAGTGTGGAGGAGCTTGCGGCGGTGGCGCCGGGCGCGTAGGCGTCCAGGGTGCACGTGCGTGGCGCCAGGGGGGTGGTCAGTGCTGGTGGCCACCGCCCTTCTCCGCGTGCCCGGCGCCGTCCTTCTCGGCGTGCCCGGCTCCGCCCTTCTCCGCGTGCCCGGCGCCGCCCGCGTGCACCGTGAACGCCGCCGTGCGCACCTTCCCCTCGTGCTTGAAGTCCAGGAACAGGCGGTACGCGCCTTTGCTCGGTGCCGTCGTCGTGAAGGAGATGCCGGGGCCCGCCTTGGTCGTGCCGTCGCCGGGCTCGCCGTTCGGGTGGACGTGGAGGTAGGCGAGGTCGCCGGAGCGCAGGGCCACCAGATGGCCGTAGGCGCCCAGATAGGGCTGGAGGTCGGTCACCGGCTTGCCGTTCTTCGCCACGTCCAGGGTGAGATCGCCGCCCGCGCCCGTCTTCAGCTCGCCCTTCAGCGTCACGTCGTAACCGTCCACCTTCGCCGTCGTGCTGTGCGCGGGCAGCTCCTTCGGCGCGGACTTCCCCGCCACCGCGAGGTCCGCGCCGAGCGTCAGGGCCTCCTTCGCGCCCTCGGGGCGGAAGTCGGCGAAGACGCGGTAGCCGCCCGCCTCGGGGAGGTCGACCGGGGTGGACCAGGTGCCGTCCGCCGCGCGGGCCGGGTGCAGATGGCGGTAGGTGGTCAGGTCGCGTGAGGCGACGATGAGGTGCAGCTCCTTGTCGTGCTCCCGCTGGTACGCGGTGACGTTCCGGCCCGTGGAGTCCTTGACGACGGCGAAGCGCAGTTCTTCCTCGCGGTCCGCGTCGACCCGCGAGGTCTTCAGGTCCAGCGTGTAGCCCCGCTCGGAGATCTGGAGGCCGCCGGGGGCGGTTTTCTCGCCGCCGTGCCCGGCGCCCTCTTCCTCGCCGTGACCGTGCTGAGCCGCGGGCGTCCGGTCCGTGACAGGGCCGACGCCCTTGCCCACTCCATACGCGGTACCGAAGGTCGCGGCGACGGCGGCGGCGAATGCGGTGATCTTCAGGCCGGTGTTCATGACGACTCCTTGGCTGATACGCGATACTCGATGCCTCGAAGATACCCCCCCGGGGTACCAAGTCAAGTCCGGGGTGCCGAGTGGTCCGCTCTTGCGCTTGATACCCCCCAGGGGTATAACTGGCCTCATCACGTCGATACCCGCCCCGGGTATCAGGGAGCACCATGAGCGCGTCACGAGGAGCCCGCACCATGTCCACCACCACACCCGGCACCCCCGAGGCGGCCCCCACCGCTTCCACCGCAGAGGTGGAACTTGCCATCGGTGGCATGACCTGCGCCTCGTGCGCCGCCCGGATCGAGAAGAAGCTCAACCGCATGGACGGCGTCGAGGCGACCGTCAACTACGCCACCGAGAAGGCCAAGGTCAGCTACCGCGGCGAGGACATCTCCGTACAGGACCTGATCGCGACCGTCGAGGCCACCGGCTACACGGCGCAGGAGCCCACGGCCGTACGGGAGGAGACCGCGGCGCTCACGGGTGACGGCGGGGCCCGGCAATCCGATGAGGCCCGGCAGGCCGATGAGGCCCGGCGGGCCGATGAGGCGCTGCGGCCGCTGCGTGAGCGGCTGATCACCGCGGTGCTGCTCTCGGTGCCGGTGATCGCGATGGCGATGGTGCCCGCCCTCCAGTTCGAGTACTGGCAGTGGCTCTCCCTCACCCTCGCCGCGCCCGTCGTGACCTACGCCGCGTGGCCCTTCCACAAGGCGGCCTTCACCAACGCCCGGCACGGCGCGGCCACCATGGACACGCTGATCTCCGTCGGCACCTCGGCGGCGTTCCTCTGGTCGCTGTGGGCCCTGTTCCTCGGCACCGCGGGCACGCCGGGCATGACCCACCCCTTCGAACTCACCATCGCCCGCAGCGACGGCGCGGGGAACATCTACTTGGAGGCCGCGGCGGGCGTCACCGCCTTCATCCTCGCCGGGCGCTACTTCGAGGCCCGCTCCAAGAGGAAGGCCGGGGCCGCCCTCAAGGCGCTGCTCCAGCTCGGCGCCAAGGACGTCACCGTGCTGCGCGACGGGGGACGCGAAGAGACCATCCCCGTGGGCGACTTGAGGACCGGCGACCGCTTCCTGGTCCGGCCCGGCGAGAAGATCGCCACCGACGGCAAGGTCATCGAGGGCGCCTCGGCCGTGGACGCCTCCATGCTCACCGGCGAGTCCGTGCCCGTGGAGACCGGCGAGGGCGACTTCGTCACCGGAGCCACCCTCAACGTCGGCGGACGCCTCGTCGTCGAGGCCGTCCGCGTCGGCGCCGACACCCAGCTCGCCCGCATGGCCAAGCTGGTGGAGGACGCGCAGAACGGCAAGGCGGCCGCCCAGCGTCTCGCCGACAGGATCTCCGCGGTCTTCGTACCGGTCGTCATCGGCCTGGCGCTCGCCACCCTCGGCTTCTGGCTCGGCAACGGCGCCGGCCTCACCGCCGCCTTCACGGCGGCCGTCGCCGTACTGATCATCGCCTGCCCCTGCGCCCTCGGCCTCGCCACCCCGACCGCCCTCATGGTCGGCACCGGACGCGGCGCCCAGCTCGGCATCCTGATCAAGGGCCCGGAGGTCCTGGAGTCCACCCGCAAGGTCGACACCATCGTCCTGGACAAGACCGGCACCGTCACCACCGGCAAGATGACCCTGCTCGCCACCCGCACCGCTCCCGGTACCTCGGCCGCCGACGTGCTGCGCCTGGCCGGTGCCCTGGAGCACTCCTCCGAACACCCCATCGCCCAGGCGGTCGCCGCCGGGGCGGCCGCCGAGGTGGGCACGCTGCCCGTCCCCGAGGACTTCGCGAACGTGCCGGGCCGCGGAGTGCAGGGCATCGTCGAGGGCCACGCGGTCCTGGTCGGCCGGGAATCGCTGCTGGCCGAGTGGGAGATCCGCCTCCCGGTGGAGCTGGAGCGCGCCAAGGCCGACGCCGAGGCGGCCGGACGGACGGCCATCGCGGTCGCCTGGGACGGCGAGGCCCGCGCGGTCCTGGAGGTCGCCGACGCGGTGAAGGACACCAGCGCCGAGGCGATCCGGCGGCTGCGGGCGCTCGGCCTGACCCCGATCCTCCTGACCGGCGACAACAAGGCGGTCGCGGCGTCGGTGGCCGCGGAGGTCGGCATCTCCCCGGAGCACGTGATCGCGGAGGTCATGCCGCAGGACAAGGTCGACGTGGTCAAGCGGCTCCAGGCCGAGGGCCGCTCGGTCGCCATGGTCGGCGACGGCGTGAACGACGCCGCGGCCCTCGCCCAGGCCGACCTGGGCCTCGCGATGGGCACGGGGACGGACGCCGCGATCGAGGCGGGGGACCTGACGCTCGTACGAGGTGACCTGCGGGCGGCGGCGGACGCGATCAGGCTCTCGCGCCGCACCCTGGGCACGATCAGGACGAACCTCTTCTGGGCCTTCGCCTACAACGTGGGCGCGCTGCCGCTGGCCGCGTCCGGGCTGCTCAACCCGATGATCGCGGGAGCCGCGATGGCCTTCTCCTCGGTCTTCGTGGTCGGCAACAGCCTGCGGCTGAGGGGGTTCAAGCCGCTGGCGTGAGCGTTCCGTCCGCTCGTCCGACGCACCCCGGTGCGAGCTACTCGGCTCGCGCCGGGGTGTTCTGCGCGTAGGCTGGCAATTGGACTAGACCTGTGCGGGCCGGAACTACGGGACCACGGAACTCCGGGACTCCGGGGCTCCGGGACCTCGACGAGAAGGAAGAGACATCCATGAGCAAGCGTGCAGTCCTGGAGGTGATCGCCCTCGACGCCGAGGACGCCGTCGCCGCCCAGGCCGGAGGCGCGGACCGCCTCGAGCTGGTGACCGACATGGCCGCGGACGGCCTGACCCCCTCGCGGGAGACCTTCGCCGCGATCCGCGCCCGCGTCGACATCCCGCTGCGCGTCATGCTGCGGCTGGCCGACGGATTCGCCGCGGGCGACGTCGACGCGCTCGTCCGCCGCGCCCGCGAACTCAGGAGCGAGGGCGCCGACGAGTTCGTCCTCGGCTTCCTCGACGAGGCCGGGGCCCCCGATCTCGGCGCGGTCGAGACCGTGCTGGCCGCCCTCGACGGCTGCCGCTGGACCTTCCACCGGGCGATCGACCGGGCCGCCGACCGCAACGCCCTGCGCAAGCAGCTCGCGGACCTGCCCGGCCTGGACACGTACCTCACGGCGGGTGCCGCGGGCGGAGTCGACGAGGGCCTGCCGACACTGCTCGCCGAGGCGGCCCGCCGGGGAGAGCCCGCCTACGACCCCCAACTCCTGGTAGGCGGCGGCCTCCGCCTGGACCACCTGCCGCGGCTTCGGGCGGCGGGGGTCGACGCGTTCCACATCGGCGGAGCGGCGAGGCCCGACGGGTGGTCGGGCCAGGTCTCCTCGGCGGCCGTCGCGCAGTGGCGGGAGGCCCTTGAGGGATAGGGGACGGCGGGGGTAGCTCCCCGCGCCCCTGACGGGGCGCCTCAGTGGGGCCCGCGATACAACTGGGCCGAAACGGAGGGGACCTCAATGACCGCACACGCAAGTCGTACGCAGCCCGTCGCGGCCGCGCTGCTCACCGGGACCGTCGCGCTCTACATCGCGCTCGTCGCGTTCGGGAACATCACCGACTTCGGCACCAACCAGCAATTCGTACGCCATGTCCTCGCGATGGACACCACCTTCAAGGACGACGACCTGATGTGGCGCGCGGTGGAGTCCACCGCGCTCCAGGACGCCGCGTACATCGCGATCATCGTGTGGGAGAGCGTCGCCGCGCTGGTCCTCATCGCCGCGACTGCCCTGTGGGCCGCGGCGCTGCGGCGCCGCGCGGGGTTCGCGCGCGCCCAACGCCTCGGAAGTGTCGGGCTGTTGATGATCCTGCTGCTCTTCGGGGCGGGGTTCATCGGTGTCGGCGGTGAGTGGTTCGCCATGTGGCAGTCCGAGAACTGGAACGGCCTGGACGCGGCGATCCGCGTCGTGACGCTCACGGGCATCGTGCTGATCGTGAACCACCTGCCGTCCGCCGGAGCTGCGGCGGACGGCTCCAAGGACACGCCCTAGGCCAGTTGTGGCGGCAGCGGCGCCGAGTGGACGACGATCAGGCCGGAGACGGCACGGGTCAGCGCCACGTACAGGCGGCGCAGGCCCGTCCGCTCGTCGGGCTCGCCGTCGACCACGGCGGCGGGCTCGTCGAGTACCACGTAGTCGTACTCCAGGCCCTTCGCGAGGGACGCCGGCACGAGCGTGAGCCGGGTGTCGGGCGTCGTCTCCTCGCCGGGGGAGAGGTACGTGATCCCGGCCGCCGTCAGCGCCTTCGCCAGCGCGGGGATACGGGCGTCCGCGGCGATGAGGCCGATGGACCCCTCCTGCCGCAGCGACTCCGCGCACGCCTCCAGGCAGGCCGCGTCGAGGTCGGCCGCGTCCGGGGCGGGTGCGCCCCGCTTCGTCGCCCGCCGCACCGCCAGCGAACCCGGCGACTCGCGGACCGAGGCGACCTCCGTCAGGCCCGGCGCGATGTCGGGCAGCAGCCTCGACGCGTACGCGATGACCTCGCGCGGCACGCGGAAACCGGCCGTCAGCTCCTCCACGACCGCGTCCGCCTTGCCGAGGTGGCCGAGCGCCTCGGCCCAACTACGGGTCGCCCAGGGCGTCGTGCCCTGCGCGAGGTCGCCCAGCACGGTCGCCGAACCGGTCGTGCAGCGCCGCCCCACCGCGCGGTACTGCATGGGGGAGAGGTCCTGCGCCTCGTCGAGCACGACATGCCCGAGGGAGTGCGTGCGCGAGACGAGATCGGTTGCCTCGTCGATCAACACGGCGTCCGCGGCGGACCACTTGGCGGACTTCACGCTGCGCGCGGGCTTCGTCCACAGGATGGCCTTCTGCTCGTCCTCGCTCAGCACGCCCTCGGCGTGCGCGGCCAGGAACTCCGCGTCGGACAGCAGCCGCAGCACCAGCTTCGCGGGATCGACCGGCGGCCAGATGGCCTTCACCGCCGCCTTCACCGCGGCGTTGCGCGCCACGGCGTCCTGCACCCGGTCGTCCGGGGCCTCGCCCGCCTGCTCCATGCGGACGAGGACGGCGTGGGCGATGCGCTGCGGCAGGGCGTCGCGGGCGGCGCCGTAGCGGATGTCCCGCGCCAGCAACTCGCTGACGATCTCCTCCAGTTCGTACGCGGGAATCCGCCAGCGCCGGGAGCCGCGTACGACCACGACCGGCTCGGCCGGCAGCGTGACGTGGGAGCGTACGGCCGCGCGCAGCACCCGCGCCATGCGGGCGTCACCCTTGACGAGGGCGGCGGCGGAGTCGTCCGTACCGCGCACCTCCACATGCGCGACGAGGTCGTCGACCGTGGCCTGCTTGACCTCCAGCTCGCCCAGCGCGGGCAGCACCTGCTCGATGTAGTGCAGGAAGGACGCGTTGGGGCCGATGACGAGCGTCCCGGTGCGGGCCAGCCGCTCGCGGTGGGCGTAGAGGAGGTAGGCGACACGGTGGAGGCCGACGGCGGTCTTCCCCGTGCCCGGCCCGCCCTGCACGCACACGCTCCCGCTCAGCCCGCCGCGGACGATCTCGTCCTGCTCGGGCTGGATGGTGGCGACGATGTCCCGCATCGGCCCGACGCGCGGCCGCTCGATCTCCCGCTGGAGGAGCTTGCTCGCCCGCTCGTCCTCGGCGGGGTCGCTGAGGTGCTCGTCCTCGTACGCGGTGAGGTCGCCGCCCGTGTAGCCGAAGCGGCGGCGCAGCGCGATGTCCATCGGGTCCTTCTTGGAGGCCCGGTAGAACGGCTGGGAGACCGGCGCGCGCCAGTCGATGACCATCGGGTCGCCGTCGGCGTCGTGCACGTGCCGGCGCCCGATGTAGAACTGCTCGCCTCCGGCCCCTTCCGCCTGGTCGGCGCCCGGGGCGTGCAGATAGTCGAGCCGCCCGAAGAACAGCGGCGTGTGGGCGAGGTCGGCGAGTGACTTGACGCGCTCGCCGATCTGGCGCTCCAGGACGGCGGCGTTCACCCAGTTCGCGGTGACATCGCGGATGTCCAGGGCCTCGGCGTCCGCGCGCATGGCGCGCAGCGCGGAACGGGACGCGGCGAGGTGCCCCCGCTCACGGGCGAGGGGGTCGGTCGTCTGGTCGTGCGCCTGCACGGGGTGCCTCCGGCGGTTCAGCGGGGTGGTCTGGTGCTGCCGCCCGGTTTCCGTCCGGGCGGCGGCGCTCCGCGGGGGAGGCCGGGGGAGGGGGCAGCTTAGGCGGGGGGCCCGTGGCGCCGCCAACGGTTTTCCGACGGACCCGACACTTCAGCGGCGTAGGGAAAGCCCCGTCAGGGGCGCGGGGAACTGCGCGCCAAGCCACGACGGGCCCGCGGTCGGGGGACGGGCCCCGGGGGCGAGGACCGGGCAGGGCGAGTTCTTCGGGCGCGGGTCCGCGTGGGCTGGTCGCGCAGTTCCCCGCGCCCCCGACGGGGCACTAGTCGTCTGCCAGTTCGGCCACGCCCGTGATCCGGTGGAGAGGAAACGTGCGGACCTCGTCCGCCGTATGGTCGTACGCCGTGACGAAGCCGCCCTCGACCCGAACCGGGGCGATCATCCGCTGGCTCGCCGAGCCCTCGGCGTTGACGTAGCCGATCCATACCGTCTCGCCCGTCATCACCGCGGCCTGCATCGTGGCGAGGGTCTCCGCGGACGTCGTGCGGGGGAGCCCGCCGCTCGGGGTGCGCGGCGTCTCCTTGCGGGGCGCGGTCGACGCCAGGTCGCCCGCGCGGATCGCCCGCACCGCCGCGCCGATCAGCGTGGCGTCGGGCAGCGGAGGCCCGTCCGGCACCGGCTCGGGCGCCGAGCGCGGCGGGGTGCGGTGGGCGTGGGCGCGGGTGATCAGGACGTCGCCCTCCGGGGACTCCGCGGCCGGTGCGAAGCCCATCGTGCGCAGTCCTTCGAGGAGCGTTCCGGGGTCCGCCTGCGCGGCCAGCACGGTCGGCGCGAGGCGGCGCAGACGCAGGCTCTGGGAGCGCTTGTCGGCCAGGATCTCGTTGAGCAGCGCCTCGTCGTCGCAGCGCACGTAGGCGGACGCGGCGCCGATGCGCAGGTGGCCGTGTTTGCGGGCCACGTCGTCGATCAAGTACGCGAGGGGCTGCGGGACCGGCGTACGGGAGTGCGCGGCCAGGAACGCGTGCAGATCGGACGCCGCCTGCCCGGCGTCGAGCGCACGGCGTACGGAACCGGGCGTGAAGCGGTAGACGGTCGCGCCGCCCTTGGACTCGACGTCGGCGAGCACGGCCAGCGCCTCGGCGAGCGGCCGCTCCAGCGGGCCGGGCGCCACGGCCGTCAGGTCGGCCTGGAGCAGGACGTGGTCGAGCGGCTGGGGGAGCAGCGGGGCGAGGAGCCGCGCGGCCCGCGCGGTGGCGACGGCACGCTCGGCGCCGGTGGCGGGTGCGACGCCTTCAGCCTTCGCGGGTGCGGGTGCGGGTGCGGGTGCGGGTGTGCCGGCAGTCCCCCGCGCGGTCGCCGCCACACCCGCTTCGGCCCCGCCCGCCGAAGGCCCGAGCAGCGCACGCCCGTGCGTCGAGAGCGCCCCTCGGCCCGTGACGCCCAGCAACTCCGCTTCGTTCAGCGTCCATTGGGCCATGCGGGCGCGGAGGTCCCGCGACGCGGGGGACGGGCGCTCCCAGCGGAGGCGGGCCAGGAGCGACTCGGGGTCGGGTGACGCGCCCTCGGGAAGCCCGGCGAGCAGGGCGAGGACCCGGCGGCGTACCTCGGGCGCCGCCGAGCGGTCCAGATGCGGGCCCAGCGCGGACAGCGTGCGGTCCTTGCCGTCGCGGCCCCCGATCAGGCCCGCCGTGCGGGTCGCCGCCAGCCAGGCCTCGGCGAGCGCCGCCCAGCGCTCGGGGGCGGGCAGCTCCTGCCAGTCGTCGTACGCGGGCGTCGCCGCGTACCGCTCGTCGGCCTCGCCGTCGGAGGCCACCAGGCCCGCCGCGTAGGCCAGCTCGGCCCAGAACGCGGCCATCGGCTCGGGCAGGTCGAGCGCCACCGCCGTGCGCTTCAGGTCGCGCACGCTCAGGCCGCCCGCGCGCAGCACCGCGGGGCCGCCCTCGTCCCACTCCTTGAGCAGCTCCTCGATGGTGGCGAGCGCCGTGTAGGCCTGGCCGGCCGCCGTGGCGTCCACAACCTGTGGACGGTGCTCGCGCGCCACCTCGACGGGCGGCGGCGTCGGCTCGGGCACGCGGTGGGCGCGGCCCGCGCGCAGATGCAGGGCCGCCTCGCGGGGCAGTACGACCGTGCCGGGTGCGGTGGGCAGGAGCAGCCCGCGGTCCATGAGCCAGCGCAGGTGACGGGCCGGATCCGCGGTGACCTGGCCGTAGGGAGGGCCCCACACCAGACGGGACAGGACCTCCACGGACTCGGCGGGCGCCTCGTCCAGGAGGGCCGACATACGGGCGCGGTCGGTGAACAGGGCGGTGAGGGAGCCGACCGCCGACACCGGGTCGTGCGTGGTGGGCAGGCCGGCCGCCGCGACGATGTCCTGGACGCGGGTGGGCGACATGCCGGCCGTGGCCTCGGCGACGGTCGGGCCGAGGCCCGTGGGGGACGGGTGCTGGGGGCCGGGGGCGAGGAGTTCGCGGGCGGTGCGGACCAGCCGCAGACGGTCGTCGGGGCCCCAGACGAGGGCCTGCTCGTGGAGGGTGCCGAGGGCGCGGGGCAGGGCCCGCTCGACGGCGGCGTCCCCCTCGTCACCGGTGAGCAGCCCGAGCACTTCCTCGTACGTCGTCGGTTCCTGGGCCACCGCCAGGGTCTCCGCCACCTGCTGCGTGAAGCGGTCGAGCCGCTCCAGGGCGCGGACCACGGAGGCCCGGGTGCCGGCGCGGCTCGCGAGCTGCGTCAGATCGGTGGGGACGGGGCTGAGGAGGTCCGGGCGGGCGTGGAGCAGCTCAGCGAGGGCGTCGTCCTCGCGGGAGCGGAGCGCTTCGGCGAGGGAGCGGGGGGTCTCCGCGGGGCGCGGCGCCTTGGGGGCGGGGGCCTTGGGGTGCGGCGGCTCGTCGGTGCTCATCCGGCTCACGTTAGCGGGTTCCGGCCCCTTGCCGGGGCTGGCGGAGCTTGCGGGGCGCCGGGGCGGGGCTTGTGGGGGCTGGCCTGTGCTTCGTCCGCGGGTGCGCGGGGGCTGAGCGCGCAGTTCCCCGCGCCCCTTACGGGGCCACGCCGGGCGCCCCGGGACCCGCCCCAGGGAGAGCCCGCCCCCTTCGGGGACGACATGCGGCACACTGGACGTTTGGCCTAAGGAAAGGGCGCTCGCGTGAACGGTCCCCTCATCGTCCAGTCGGACAAGACACTGCTGCTCGAGGTCGACCACGAGCAGGCCGACGCCTGCCGCCGTGCCATCGCCCCCTTCGCCGAGCTGGAGCGGGCGCCCGAGCACATCCACACCTATCGCGTCACCCCGCTCGGCCTGTGGAACGCGCGCGCCGCCGGGCACGACGCCGAGCAGGTCGTGGACGCCCTCGTGGAGTTCTCCCGCTACCCCGTGCCGCACGCGCTGCTCGTCGACGTGGCCGAGACGATGGCGCGGTACGGACGCCTCACGCTCTCCAAGCACCCCACCCACGGGCTCGTGCTCACCACCACCGACCGGCCCGTGCTCGAAGAGATCCTGCGGTCCAAGAAGGTCCAGCCGCTCGTCGGCGCCCGGCTCGACCCGGACACCGTCGCCGTCCACCCCTCCGAGCGCGGCCAGATCAAGCAGACGCTCCTGAAGCTGGGCTGGCCCGCCGAGGACCTCGCCGGGTACGTCGACGGCGAGGCGCACACGATCGACCTCGACGAGAGCGGCTGGGCGCTGCGGCCCTACCAGCAGCAGGCCGTCGAGGGGTTCTGGCACGGCGGGAGCGGTGTGGTCGTCCTGCCCTGCGGGGCGGGCAAGACCCTCGTCGGCGCCGGGGCCATGGCGCAGGCCAAGGCCACCACCCTCATCCTGGTCACCAACACCGTCTCCGCCCGCCAGTGGAAGCACGAACTGGTGAAGCGGACCTCCCTGACGGAGGACGAGATCGGTGAGTACAGCGGGACCAGGAAAGAGATCCGGCCCGTCACCATCGCCACGTACCAGGTGCTCACGACCAAGCGGAAGGGCATCTACCCCCATCTTGAGCTGTTCGACTCGCGCGACTGGGGCCTCGTCATCTACGACGAGGTGCACCTGCTGCCCGCGCCGGTCTTCAAGTTCACCGCCGACCTCCAGGCGCGCCGCCGCCTCGGGCTCACCGCGACGCTCGTACGCGAGGACGGCCGCGAGTCCGACGTCTTCTCGCTCATCGGCCCCAAGCGGTTCGACGCCCCGTGGAAGGAGATCGAGGCCCAGGGCTACATCGCGCCCGCCGACTGCGTCGAGGTGCGGGTCAACCTGACGGACGGCGAGCGGCTCGCGTACGCCACCGCGGAGGCCGAGGAGAAGTACCGCTTCTGTGCCACCACGGCGACCAAGCGGAAGGTGACCGAGGCGCTGGTCAAGAAGCACGCCGGTGAGCAGACCCTGGTCATCGGGCAGTACATCGACCAGCTCGACGAACTGGGCGAGCACCTGGACGCGCCCGTCATCAAGGGCGAGACCACGAACGCGCAGCGGGAGAAGCTCTTCGACGCCTTCCGGCAGGGCGAGATCTCCGTCCTCGTCGTGTCGAAGGTCGCGAACTTCTCCATCGACCTGCCGGAGGCGACCGTCGCCATCCAGGTGTCGGGCACGTTCGGCTCGCGCCAGGAGGAGGCCCAGCGGCTCGGGCGCGTGCTGCGGCCCAAGGCGGACGGGCACGAGGCCCGCTTCTACTCCGTCGTCGCGCGGGACACCATCGACCAGGACTTCGCCGCGCACCGGCAGCGTTTCCTCGCCGAGCAGGGTTACGCGTACCGGATCGTCGACGCGGACGAACTGCTCGCCGGCAGCTGAGAACGCCCGCTTCAGAGCCCCAGCAGCATCGCCGCCGGGACCACCGCGACCGACGCGCAGGCGAACGCCGTCCGCAGCCATGCCACGGATGAGTCGCGGGGCGTGCGCCAGCCCGCCGTCAGGCAGCCGAGGCCCGCGAACACCGCGAGGACGTAGCGGGCCACCAGGTCCCGGTGTTCCGGCGTCGACGCGCCGCCGATGCTCCCGTCGAGCGCGACGATCAGCCAGCCGAGCGCGAGGAGCAGCAGCACGGCGGGGGTCGCCAGGGCCAGGGCCGCGATGCGGGAGGGCGGCGGGACGGGGTGGGCGGCGGCGTAGGCGGCGTTACGGGCGGCCCACGCGGCGCGGGGCTCCGCGGTGGTCTCGGTCCGCGCCGGTGCGGCGGCGGTCGCGGTCTCCGTGTTCGGCCGGGCTCGTTCCATGCGGCCAGTCAACCCCGGCGCGCGGAGACGGCACCTCGGTCCTCGTACTCATGTACGTACTCAACAACGGCGCCGAGGCCAGCAGCGGCAACAGCGCCAGGGCGAGCAGTGGATAGGGCGAGGCCAGCGGCTGCTGCCACCAGGGGAGCCCGAGGTCGAGGTCGCCCTGGTGCGGGAGTACCCAGAAGGTGCGGGCCGTGAAGAGCACGGTCACGGCGGCGGCCAGGCGCGCCCTGCCCTCCGCGATCAGGAAGGCCAGCAGCGGCACGCACCACACCCAGTGGTGGGACCAGCTGATGGGGCAGATCAGGAGGGTCGTGAGGGCGGCAAGGAGTACGCCTCCGGGAGCGTCGGCGGGGACGCGGCGGACCAGCCACAGGCCCGCGGCGGCGGTCAGGGCGGCGGGCAGCGCCCACGCGAGGCCGGGCTCCGCGTCGTGCAGGGCGCGGGCGATCAGGCCCTGCAAGGACTGGTTGTCGACGATCCACGCCTTGCCGACGCGCCCCGTCTCGAAGACGCGGCGCGTCCAGAACTCGACGGTGGCCGACGGCAGGACGAGCGCGCCGAACAGCACGGTCCCGGCGAACGCCGCCAGGGCGGTGACGGCTTCGCGTACGCGGCCGACGAGAAAGAGATACGCGATGAACAGCGCCGGAGTGAGCTTGATCCCCGCGGCGACCCCCACCCCGAACCCCTTGCCGACGGCGCCCTCGGGTCTGGTCAGGTCCCAGAGGACCAGGCAGGCGAGGACGAGATTGATCTGCCCGAAGACGACGGTCTGGAAGACGGGCTCCAGCCACAGGGCGAGGGCCGTGGCGGCGCAGAGGTGACTGGGCCGGGGGCGGAGGCCGGTGAGACGACAGGAGAGGTGCAGGAGGAGGGCGACGAGGGCGGTGTTGCCGAGGAGGAAGACGACCTTGAGCGCGGGGAGGGGGAGCCAGACGGCGGGCACGAAGAGGAGCGCGGCGAACGGGGGGTAGGTGGCCGGGAGTTCCCACTCGGTGACGGTGAACCCGTACAGATCCGCACCGCCGACGACGGCCTGCCCCTCAGCGCGATAGACGAGGGCGTCGGCCATGGGGATGCGCTGGAGGAGGCAGAGGACGGCGAGGGCGGCGAGGGAGGCGCCGAGGGCGGAGAGTGACAGAAAGGTGACTGTACGTGGCTTCACGGGGGGACGCTATCGGGCGGGACGGCTATCGGGCGGAACGCCTATCGGGCGGGACGCCTTCTGCCCGGGGGCTCCCCACCCGCCCCCGCCCCTCCAGGGAGGAGGTGTCAGATGGGGAAGGGGTCACTGGCCAAGCGAGCGTGCAACTCCACGTCGTAGCGCGTGCCGTCATAGACGAGCTTCTGGCGCTCCCTGCCTTCTATCGTGAACCCAGCGCCCATGGCGACTCGGCACGAGGCCGGGTTGTTCACCCGATGCCCCAGCTCCAGCCGGAACAGACCCGCGTCCTCGAAGGCCCAGTCGGCCAGCGCGACACATGCTCTCGTGGCCACTCCCTGTCCGCGTGCGCCGGACGTGGTCCAGTACGACACCCATCCGATGCCGTGCACCCGATCGACCGCACCCACGGCAACATTGCCCAGCACCACGCCGTCGGCACCGGTCACCGCGAAGGAATACTCCGAACCGTCGGCCCACCGACCGGCACGCCGCTCGATCCAGTCGGCCGCGGCGGTCGGCGTATCGACGGGCTGATCAGCCTGACGACCCATCTCCGGCTCCTTGAATGCCGCCACCAAGCTGTCACGGTCCCGAAGCGACCACGGGCGCAGAACCAACTGACCGGGAACCTCTACGTAATCACGCACACAAACAGCTTCCCCGGTCGTGGCCTCATGAGCGACCGCCCGCGTGTTTCCCGAGGCGGACCCGGTAACGTCGGACCTCGGGGATTACCAACGCAGCCGCCCCGGAGGGGACTTCGTGGGGATCGAGAGCGACCAGCTGGTCTACGACTATCTGAGCAGGGTCGGAGACCTGGCCCAGCAGCGGCAGTTGCCGTCGGGCGCCCGCATGCGCCTGGTCGCCGACCTGCGCAATCAGATCGACCGGGGCAGGGCCGGCGCGGGCGCGGGCGGCGACAGCCCCGCCGCCGTCCGCCGCATCCTGGCGCGGCTCGGCACCCCGGAAGACATCGTCGACGCGGCGGGCGAGACCCCCGGCACTCCCGGCACTCCAGACGCCCCCGCGGCCGTACCCCCGCAGCACGGAGGAGGAGAAGACGCAGCCAAGCGGCTTCGCCGCATCGTGCCCCGGCCCCGCCGTGCCCCCAAGACCCCGCCGCCGCAGGACCTGTTGGACCTGGACGACCCCCGCCCGTCCCCGCCGCATCTCGCGGGCTCGGACGAGCTGGGGCCGAGCGGTTCCGAGCCGGACTGGTGGCGGCTGGACAGCAGCCCCTTCGGCGGCGCGGACACCGTTCCCGGTTTCGTCGGCGGCGTGGAGATCCCCGAAATACTGAAACCCCCACCGGACCCGGACGACCCCCCGCGCCTCGGCAAGGAGGCCGCTGCGGAGGCCGGCGCGGAGGCCGAGGAGGAAGTGGAGGAAGTGGAAAAAGTGGGGGAGGCCGAGAGCCGCCGCCGCTGGCGCCCCCGCCTCCCCCGCCGCCCCGGCGAAGGCGCCGGCCTCAGCAACCCCCTGCTCCTCCTCGCCGCCGCCCTGCTCATCGCCGGTGCCGTCCTCGGCAACTGGCTGGCGCTCGGCGGTGGCTGGCTCATCGCCTACGCCTCCCGCAGGCTCTCCCGCGCCGAGGCGAAGTGGGCCGTGCTGGGGATGCCGGGGCTCGCGGTGGCCGCCGGGCTCACCTGGCTGTGGGGGCGTACGGACGGCCGGTGGGGCGATCCGATCCGGGACGGGCGGATGAGCGGCGCCATCGCCGAGACGTGGCCGTGGGTGGTGCGCGGCGCGGCCGTCGCCTCGGCGCTCTTCCTGGTGTGGAGATCGCAGCGACGACGGCCGTGAGCGCCGCACCCCTCACGCCTCACGCCGCACCCCGCACGGGGAGCCCTACTTCTTCGTCAGATCCGCCTGCATCTCGTCGAGGATCTTGTTGGCCGCGGTGTAGCCGATGCCCTGGATCCACAGCTCGTCCTTGACGGTGTGGACGTTGCCGGACTTCACGGCCTTCATGTTCTTCCACAGGCCGCTGCCGACGGTCTGCGTCTGCTTGGCCTTCTTCGGATCGCCGTACGTGGACTGGAAGATGACGTCCGTGTCGGCGAGGTCGATCTTCTCGGGCGACAGGTCGTAGGAGAAGCCGTCCTTCGCCTTCGCGGCGATCGGCGCGCGGCCGAGGCCGACGTCCTTGAGGAGCGTCGCGATGTAGGTCTGCTCGCCGTAGAGGCGGATGTCGGCGCCCTCGATGAAGCGCAGGACGTTGACCTTCGTCGCCTTCGCCTTCGCGGGGCCGCCGATGGCCTCGGTGACCTTCTTGGTGTGGGCCTCGTAGTCGGAGACGACCTTCTTCGCCTCGGCCCGCTTGCCCAGCGCGTCGGCGTGCACCTGGAAATTCTCCTTCCAGGGGAAGCCCGTCGTCTCCGTCATGACGGTCGGCGCGATCTTCTTCAGCTGGTCGTACTTGGCGGCGTGCCGGATCTTCGACGTGAGGATCAGGTCGGGCTTGAGCGCGGCGATGGCCTCCATGTTGGGGGTCATCATCTCGCCGACGTCCTTGATGCCGCTGACCTTGTCCTTCGGCAGGTAGCCCGGGAAGCCCGACTCGGCCTCGACGTGCGTGGCGCCGACCGGCTTGACGCCCAGGGAGATCGCGGAGTCCAGCTCGGCGGTGTCGAGGACGACGACCCGCTCGGGGGCGACGGGGACCTTCACGTCACCCATGGCCGTCTTGAGGGTACGGGTCTTGCCCGAGCCGGAGTCCTTGTCGGAGTCCGAGGAGCCGCAGGCGGACAGCGCGAGCGCGCCGGTCAGGGCCAGGGAGCCGGTGAGGAGCGCGCGGCGGCGCAGCGGGGAGCGGAAGCGGTGCGTGGGGAGGGTCATGGGGACGCCTTTCATGCGTTAAACGGGGGTGCTGCTGGGGGCGGGCGCGGCCGCGGACCACGGCGCCCCGGGGACGACGAGGGGGGAGCCGGTCACGGGGTCCGCTACGACGACACACGCCAGGCCGAAGACGTCGCGTACGAGCTGTTCGGTGACGATCTTCGAGGGGGCGCCCTCGGCGACGACCTCGCCCGACTTCATGGCGACGAGGTGATCGGCGTACCGCGCGGCCTGGTTGAGGTCGTGCAGGACGACCACGACCGTGCGGCCGCGGTCGTGGTTGAGCTGGCGCACCAGGTCGAGGACCTCGACCTGGTGGGAGATGTCGAGGTACGTCGTCGGCTCGTCGAGGAGCAGCAGGTCGGTGTCCTGGGCCAGGGCCATCGCGATCCACACGCGCTGCCGCTGGCCGCCGGACAGCTCGTCGACGGCGCGTTCGGCGAGGGCGGCCACGTCGGTACGTTCCATGGCCTCCGTCACCGCCGTCTCGTCGGCGTCGGACCACTGCTGCCACCAGTGCTGGTGCGGCTGGCGGCCGCGCGCGACGAGGTCGGCGACGGTGATCGCCTCGGGGGCGACGGGCGTCTGCGGGAGCAGCCCGATCTGCTGGGCGATCTTCTTCGTGGGCAGCTTGGCGAGCGTCTCGCCGTCCAGGAGGACCGCGCCGCTCTTGGGCTTCAGGAGACGGCCGAGTGCCCGGAGCGTCGTGGACTTGCCGCACGCGTTGGGCCCGACGATCACGGTGACCTTGCCATCGGGGATCGCCAGGTCGAGGCGGTCGACGACCGTGCGGTCCTCGTAGGCGAGGGTCAGCTCGCGGGCCGAGAGTCGGGCGGCTGTCACGAGGTGCCTCCATTGCGGACGGAACGGCTGCGGACGATCAGCCAGATCAGGTACGGGGCACCGACGGCCGCCGTCAGCACGCCCACCGGCAGCTCCGTGGGCGAGAACAGGCGGCGGGCGAGCAGGTCGGCGAGGACCACGATCAGCGCCCCCATCAGCGCCGAGCAGAGCAGCGGGATCTGCGCGGTCCGGGTCATCCTGCGGGCGATCTGCGGGGCGAGCAGCGCCACGAAGTCGACGGGCCCCGCGGCGCTGGTCGCGACGGAGGCGAGGACGACGCCGAGCAGGACGAGCCCGAGGCGTACGCGGCCGAGGCGCACCCCGAGGGCGGTCGCCGTGTCGTCGTCCAGGGCGACCGAACGCTGCGCGCGGGCCGCCCAGAACACGCACGGCAGCAGCACGAGCAGCGTCAGGGCGAGCGGGTCCGCCTCGGCCCAGCCGCGGCCGTTGAGGGAGCCCGTCATCCAGATCTGCGCCTGCTGGGCGACGAGGTAGTCGCCCTTGGTCATGAAGAGCGTGGTCACCGAACGCAGCGCGATCGCGAAGCCGATGCCGATGAGCACGAACCGGGCGGCGTGCAGGCCGCCGCGCCACGCGAAGACGTACACGAGGGCGGCGGCCGCGATGCCGCCGATCACCGACAGGTAGGGCAGCACCGCGTACGAGGTGACGCCGAAGGTCATCGCGCCGACCGTCAGCGCGCTCGCGCCGTGGCTGATGCCGATGATGTCCGGGCTGGCGAGCGGATTGCGGGCCACGGTCTGGATGAGCCCGCCGGCCACCCCGAACGCGGCGCCGACGAGGAGCCCCACGACCATGCGGGGCTCACGCAGCGTGCCCACGACCAGCTCATCGGCGGAGGGCTGCCCGAGGACGACCTTCAGCGCCTCGACGGGCTGGACGTACGACTCCCCGACACACAGGTACGCCAGACAGCTCGCGGCGAGCAGAACGCCGAGCCCGAGGGCGACGAGGGCAGCCCGCCGGTGCAGGAGGAAGGCGGCACGGCCCACGCGTACGACGGCGTATCCGACGGGACGGATCGGACGGATCCGGCGCGGGGCACACGGCACGGAACTCACGCGGCGACCGCCTTCCTGCGCACCAGCGCCACGAGGAACGGCACCCCGATCAGCGCGGTCATCACCCCGGCGGGCACCTCGCTGGGCGGGAACACGACGCGCCCCACCACGTCGGAGGCGAGCAGCATCACGGGACCGAGCACCGCCGCCATCGGCAGCACCCAGCGATGGTCGCTGCCCACGACCGCGCGGGCGATGTGCGGGACGGCCAGGCCGATGAAGGCGATGGGCCCCGCCGCGGCGACCCCCACCCCGGTGAGGACCGTCGCCCCGAGCCCGCCCACGATCCGTACCGTCGCCACGTTCTGTCCGAGTCCCTTCGCCACGTCCTCGCCGAGCGCCAGCGCGTCCAGGCCCCGCGCGACCGCGAGGACGAGCACGAGGCCCACGAGGAGGAACGGCCAGATCTGGCCGACGATCTCGGAGTCCCGCCCGGAGAGCGAGCCGACCTGCCAGAAGCGGAACTCGTCGAGCGCGGAGGCCTTGGTGGTGAGGATCGCCGTGGTCACCGAGACCAGCAGGGCGTTGATGGCGGCGCCGCCCAGCGCGAGCTTCACCGCGCTCGCCCCGCCCCGCCCGCTCGCCGCGATCGCGTACACGGCGACCGACGCGAGACCGGCGCCCACGAAGGCGTACCAGACGTATCCGGTCAGTGTGTGGACGCCGGCGAAGGCGATCGCGGTGACCACGCCCACCGAGGCGCCCTGGCTGATGCCGAGGATGCCGGGGTCGGCGATGGGGTTGCGGGCGATGCCCTGCAACACCGTCCCGGCCAGCGCGAGCGCCGCGCCGACCATCAGACCGATGGCGGTGCGCGGCACCCGCATCTCGCGGACGACCTCCGCGGAGTCGCTGTGCCCGCCGTGCAGCAGCGCGTCGAGGACCGTGGTGGGGGCGATCGCGCGGGCGCCGACCGCGAGGCTGAGCAGGACCGCGAGCAGCAGGGCCACGACGGCCGCCATCATCACGGCAGCGCGTCGGACGGGCACACGCATCGGCTGGACTCGTTTCGGAGTGCGGAGAGCTGAACGTTGGTAAGGCTTGGCTAAGCGCGCACAGTCTAAGGGTGGGGGCAGTGACCGCCTGGGCAGAATGGGCGCATGACCTCACGCGCGCTGACCGTCGGCTTCGACCTCGACATGACGCTGATCGACTCCCGCCCCGGCATCAAGGCCGCCTACCAGGCGCTTTCCGCGGAGACAGGGACGTACATAGACGCCGATCTGGCCGTCACGCGCCTCGGGCCGCCGCTGGAGCAGGAGCTGCGGAACTGGTTCCCCGAGGAGAGGATCCGGGAAATGGGCGACCGCTACCGTGAGATCTATCCCACATACGCCATCGCGCCGACGCTCGCGATGCCCGGCGCCCGCGAGGCGGTGGCCGCGGTCCGCGCGCGTGGCGGCCGCGCGATCGTGGTGACCGCCAAGCACGAGCCGAACGCGAAGCTGCACCTGGCCCACCTCGGCATCGAGGCCGACGCGGTCATCGGCTGGCTCTGGGCGGAGGCGAAGGCGGAGGCCCTGCGCGAGCACGAGGCGTCCGTGTACGTCGGTGACCACACCGGCGACGTACGCGGCGCGCGTACGGCGGGCGCGCTGTCCGTCGCGGTGGCGACCGGGCCGTGCGACGCAGCGGAACTGCGCGCGGCGGGCGCGGACGTGGTCCTCGGCGGACTGACGGAGTTCGCGGACTGGCTCGACGCGTACGCCGCAGCGGGGCCTGTCTAGGGCCTGTCCGGCGGATCATGCCGCGGGCCGCGGGGTCTGGCACGCCGATCTGCGACGCACCAGACCCCGCTCACCGGCGCGGAAAGGTGACCGTCGCCCAAGTGCGGCCCGATCCGCCGGACAGGCCCTAGCCGGCCGCCGACCTCGCCTGCCGCCGCTGCACGGCGATGCCGCGCAGCACGCCCGCGGCCGCGATGAGGAAGCCGACGCCCATCAGCATGCACACCGCGTAGGCGAGCGGCGGGAAGGGGTCGGTGCCCAGGAACAGCGGGGCGACCGTGACCATGGTGGCCACGGCGCCGACGAAGAAGACGATTGCTCCGATCCGGACCATCCCGTCGCCGGGCCCGGCCGAATTCGCTTGGGTTTTGTCACGCACCCCACCAGGGTAGTTCCCAGCGCGAAGGAGGAACCCGAAGGAAGAGATCGGGGACGTCTTGTCACCGGCTCCCGGACCAATAGTCTTGGTCCCGGCGGGTCGGAAGACCCGCTGTAGTGCTATCCAGAGCCGTTTTCGCCCGGTCGTTCCCGGCTGGGCGGACCGGCATAGACGAGTACGACGAGGACGAGGACTTCACGTGCCTACCGGCAAGGTCAAGTGGTTCAACAGTGAGAAGGGCTTCGGCTTTCTCTCCCGCGACGACGGCGGCGACGTCTTCGTGCACTCCTCCGTACTGCCCGCCGGCGTCGACGCACTCAAGCCCGGCCAGCGCGTGGAATTCGGCGTGGTCGCGGGGCAGCGCGGAGACCAGGCCCTTTCCGTCACCCTTCTCGACCCGACCCCGTCGGTGGCGGCCGCGCAGCGCCGCAAGCCGGACGAACTCGCCTCGATCGTCCAGGACTTGACGACTCTGCTCGAGAACATCACCCCGATGCTGGAGAAGGGCCGCTACCCCGACAAGGCGTCGGGTGCGAAAATCGCGGGCCTGCTGAGGGCGGTCGCGGACCAGCTGGACGTATAGCCGCACGACCCGAGTACCGCACGACCCGAGTACCGGGCGGGCCTGTCCGGCCCGCCCGGCGTTCACGGAAACGCCAGCGCGCCCGGCCGCAGCGCGGGCACGAGCCCCTCGGCCGCGGCCCGCGTGAGCAGCCCCCGCACGGCCGCGTAGCCGTCCTCGCCCAGGTCCGCCGTGAACTCGTTGACGTACAGCCCGATGTGCTGGTCGGCGACGGCCGGATCCATCTCCTGGGCGTGTTCGAGTACGTAGGGCCGGGATGCCTCGGGGTCGTCCCAGGCCATGCGGACCGAGGCGCGGGCCGCCTGAGCGAGCTGTTCGAGCGCCGCAGCGCCCAGGCTCCGCTTCGCGATGATCGCGCCCAGCGGGATCGGCAGGCCCGTCGTGGCCTCCCAGTGCTCGCCCATGTCGGCGAGGCGGTGCAGACCGTAGTTCTGGTAGGTGAAGCGCGCCTCGTGGATGACCAGACCCGCGTCGACCTTCCCGTCGCGCACCGCGGGCATGATCTGGTCGAAGGGCAGCACGACGATCTCACCGACGCCGTCGCCGCCGAGCGTGTCCGCGGCCCAGAGCCGGAAGAGCAGATACGCCGTCGACTTCTCGCTCGGCACGGCCACCGTCCGGCCGGCCAGGTCCACACCCGGCTCACGGGTCAGGACGAGGGGTCCGCAGCCCCGGCCGAGCGCGCCGCCGCAGGGCAGCAGGGCGTACTCGTCGAGGACGTACGGCAGAACGGCGTACGACACCTTCAGCACGTCGAGGTCGAGGTCGGAGGCGGCCGGAGTGGCGGACGCGGCGCGCTCGGCGATGCCGTTCGTGATGTCGATGTCCGCGAACGTCACGTCCAGGCCGGGGGCGCCGGGCACCCGGCCGTGCGCCCACGCGTCGAAGACGAAGGTGTCGTTGGGGCAGGGCGAGTACGCGATGCGCAGCGGTGACTCAGTCGTTCCTGTCATGCGTGTTCCAACCCTTCAGTACCGGCGTGGACTTCCCGAACGCGTCGCTCAGCGCGGCCAGCGCCTCGCCGATCCGCCAGGCGGCGCGGTCGCGCGGTCCGACCGGATTGGAGACCGCGCGTATCTCAAGGACGGGCAGGCCGTGCAGGGCCGCCGCCTCGGCGACACCGAAACCCTCCATCGCCTCGGCCAGGGCACGCGGATGGCGCAGCCGCAGCCCGGCGGCACGCTCGGCGGTGCCGGTGACGGTGGAGACGGTCAGGACTGTGCCGGTCGCGGCACCGCAGGCAGCGGCGACATCTCGTACGAGGGAACGCGGCGGCCGGTGGGTGACGGCTCCGAAACCCAGCTCGGTGACGGGCACGAAGCCGTCCGGGGTCTCGGCGCCCAGGTCGGCGACGGTGATCTCGTCGGCGACGACGAGGGAGCCCACGGGGGCGTCGGGCTGGAAGCCGCCTCCGATGCCCGCCGAGACGACCAGGCCGTAGGGCCTGCCGGCGGCGGCGGCGCGGGCGAGCGCGGTCGCCGTGCCGGCCGCGGCGGCCGCGGGCCCCACGCCGACGGCCAGCGCGTCGAGGCGGCCCTCCGAGGGCAGCGCGCGGGCCACCGCGTCCCGTTCGGCCGGGACGGCGGTGGCGACGAGGACGCGCGGGTGAGGCACCGGACCGGAGGTCAGGAGTCCTTCTCGAACTTGAACGACCACAGGCCCGTGGCCTTCTGCGTGCCGCCCTTGCCGCCTTCCAGGAGGCTGACGGTCGACTTGTTGCCGCCACCGCCGTACTGCTGGTTGAAGAAGACGCTGCCGGGGATGACGACGTACGTCTTCTTGCTGGCCTCGGTCAGCGGCTGACCGTTCATCAGCAGCGTCCAGCCCTTCTCGGCGACCTCGGGGTCGACACCGAAGCGGACCTTCTCGTCGGGATCGATCTTGACGGTCTTCACGTCCTTGTCCTGGAGACAGGACTTGAGCTGCGACTGCTTCAGCTCCTTGCCGTCGTTGTAGCAGGAGGCCTCGGTGTTCACCGAGTCGCTGCCGACCGTCACGGTGGCCAGCGGCGTCGGCTTGTCACAGGCCGAGAGGACGAGGAGTCCGGCGGAGACGGCGCCAAGGGCGGCCACGGTGCGGCGGCGGCGCGCCGCGCTGTTCACATTCGCGGCTCCGCCGCGGAGCAGGGAGGTCATGGGCGAAGGCTATCGGGCGCGCTGTGGGGACCTGTTACGCGGGGGTCGCGGGCGTGCCGCGTCCGGCAGGCCGGGGTGGGTACGTCCGGGCGTGGCGCACGGGGCGGTCACACCACCCGGGCGCGGCGCGCGCCGCCGCCGCGGGCCGTCCTGAGCAGCCCCCGCACGGTCGAGAGCCAGCCGAGCGCGAGGATCCCCGCGGCCACCGACAGGCCGAGCGAGCCGTTCAGCGGCAGGGCGATGCCGATGGCGCCGCCGACCACCCAGGCGACCTGGAGCAGCGTCTCGGAGCGGGCGAAGGCGGAGGTGCGGACCTGCTCGGGGACGTCCCGCTGGATCAGCGCGTCCAGGGACAGCTTCGAGAGGGCCTGCGCGAAGCCCGCGCACGCGCCGAGGCAGGCCACGCCCACCGGCCCGAAGAACACCGCGGACGCGATCGCCACGCCCAGCACCACCGCGACGACCGTCACGATGATCAACTCCGGGGCCCGTGACTTCAGCCAGGCGCCCACGGCCGTGCCGAGAGCATTGCCCGTGCCCGCCGCGACGCCCACTATCCCGAGCGAGACGGCCGCGCTCTGCCCGCCGAGGGGATGCTCGCGCAGCAGGAACGCCAGGAAGAAGATGAGGAAGCCGGAGAGACAGCGCAGCGTGGCGTTGGCGGCCAGGGCGTGGGTGACGGCGGGGCCGACCGTCCGCAGCCCGAGGCGCCGCTTGCGGGTGGTGTCGGCGGCGGCCTCGGCGCGCGCGTGCAGATGCAGGTGTTCCTCGTCGGCGGCGAGCAGCGCCTTGCTCTCGCCCTTCGCCGAGTCGACCTTGCGGGGCAGCGAGAACGACAGGAACATCCCCGATACGAAGATCACGAACGCCCCGTACAGCGGCCAGCGCGGGCCGATCGCCTGGAGCCCCGCGCCCGCGGGCGCCGCCACCGCCGTCGCGAGAAGGCCCCCGAGCGTCACCCGGGAGTTCGCCTTGACCAGCGAGAACCGGGGTGGCAGAAGGCGCGGCACGACGGCACTGCGCACCACGCCGTACGCCTTCGACGCGACGAGTACGCCGAGCGCCGCCGGATACATCTCCACACTGCCGGTGGCGACGGCGCCCGAGAGGACCAGCGCGAGCAGGGCACGGGCCAGCATCGCACCGGCCATCGCGGCGCGGCGGCCGTGCGGGAGCCGGTCGAGGAGCGGGCCGATGACGGGGGCGAGGAGGGTGAAGGGGGCCATCGTGATGGCGAGGTAGAGCGCGACGCGCCCGCGGGCCTCGTCCGTCGGCACGGAGAAGAAGACGGTGGAGGCGAGAGCCACGGTGACCATGACGTCGCCCGCGCCGTTCACCGCGTGCAGCTCGATCAGCTTGCCGAGGCCGGACTCGCCCGCGCCGTGGGCGTGGGTCGCCTTGCGGATACCGCGGGCCGTCCCGGTGAACGGCAGATGCAGGGCACGTCCCAGCGCACGCGCGGCCCGCCTCGCCGGGCCCGGCGAGACGGTTCCTACGGATGTCGACCTTGTGGGGGCCACGTCGTTCATAGTGCCCTGTTGGGGGGACTACTAGCGCGGAGACTGGCTGTGAGCCTTGGGCGGTGTCGGGTGGGGCCCGCCCGCTGGGCTGCGGGGGTGGCGGTGCTTTCGCCGCATCTTCCACCCGCCCACCCGTTTGCCCCGCGTTGGAGGGGTTGTGAGGGCGGGTGGGTGGGGAAGGCGGCGCGGAGCGGCGGCGCTTCGGGGGGTGGTGCCGGGGGAGTGGAGGTCCCGCGGGGAGGGGGGCGGGCGAGGAGTTCGGGGGGAGCGCGCGGGCCGGGCGCGTACGTCGGTGTAGGCCCAGGGGCCAGGAGAAGGTAGCGTGCGTAGCGCGCCTGCGGCGGTTGTTCTTGGCCGCGCGCCTCTCGGTCATCCCGCAGAATGGGTGACGTAGGTGCGCCCGAGAACGTCGGGCGCGGACGTTGACGCGGCCCCCTGGTCCGCTCCGTCCGCCCCCCGCGTAAGGGTGGCGCACTCGTGAGACGGCGTAGGAGAGAAGCGATACCTGTGAGCGCAGCGACAACGCGAAGCCGTACCCAGCGCACCCCGCGTACCCCCGACCGCCTGTGCGCCGAGGCGGTCGGCCTCGCGCGCGCCGCGGCCGAGGAGACCGCCGCGCCCGGTGTGGTCGGTGAGCATGTCGAGGTCGTCGTCGAGGGCGACCGCGTCGTCACGCACCTGTTCGAGTGCAAGGAGTTCGGCTACCGCGGCTGGCGCTGGGCGGTGACGGTCGCCCGTGCCTCGCGGGCGAAGGTCGTCACGCTCGACGAGACGGTACTGCTGCCGGGCCCCGACGCCCTGCTGGCCCCCGAGTGGGTGCCGTGGAGCGAGCGGCTCCGCCCCGGCGACATGGGCCCCGGTGATCTGCTGCCGACCGACGCCGAGGATCTCCGTCTCGAGCCCGGCTTCACCGGCGAGGAGGAGCCGCCGCCGAACTCGATCGTGTCGCAGGAGATGGCGGCGCTCGCCGAGGCCGAGGACGCCGAGGTCACGGCGGGATCGCCCGCCGAGCTGCCGGTGGCCCCGGCGCGTGGCTCCATCGCGGCGATCGCCGATGAGCTGGGCATGCGCAGGGCGCGGGTCCTCTCGCGGTACGGGCTGCATGTCGCCGCCGACCGCTGGGAGGAGTCGCACGGCGCGAAGACCCCGATGGCGCAGGCGGCGCCGGCGGCGTGCGTGAGCTGCGGGTTCCTGGTCGCGATCGGTGGCTCGCTCGGGCAGGCGTTCGGGGTGTGCGCCAATGAGTTCGGGCCTGCGGACGGGCATGTCGTCTCGCTCTCGTACGGCTGCGGCGGGCACTCGGAGGCAGCCGTCATGCCGAAGCCGCCCCGGCCGGCGCCGCCGGTTCTCGACGAGACGCGGGTGGACGTACTGCCCCTTCGGCCCTCGGCGGACTCGGGGTCGGTCTCGGTGGAGGGCCCGAGCGAAGAACTGGGCCACAGCTAGCCCCGGCCCCGGGGCTCGGCGACCGACTCCGGTACGGAGCCGAGCCCGGACGTTGCCGGTTCCCAGCAGTGAAGGGGTCCTGTCCGGGGTCGTCTACCTGGGCATAGCCGGGTGGGCGGAGGGAATCGCCCCGCGTGAGCTCCTCGTCCTCTACTCGTTCGCGTTGGCCGGTCTGACGATCGGGCTGTTTCCGTCCCGCAAGCTGTTCACGACGTACGCCCGCGAGATCAACGAGGGCGTGACACGCGATACGTACGTCATGCCGCGCCGGCACGTCGTGTTCTGCGTTGCCGTCATGATCGTCATGTCGGTGGCGTCGTTCGCGCTGACGCGCGCATAAGCCCGCCGGGACCTCCCGGCCGGCATCCCCAGGTGTCCTCAGGCGCCCGCGCCAGGAGGCGGTAGCGTTCGCCCGCAGGGCGACCCCGGCCCACAGTGGAGGGGAAAGCCGCAGCCCAGTCCGACCCAGTCCGACCCCGCCAAGCCCAGCGCAGCGGAACCGCAGAGGAGAGTCACGCCCGTGAGCAAGACCGTGCGGCCGGCGGCCGAAGGTACGGATCCCTTCGGCACCGCCCGCCTCCGCCACGGAGTCCTCGACGCCTGGGCGGCGGCCCCCGCCCGCTTCCGTGAGGACGCCAACGCCGAGGAAGACCTCGCCCTCGGCGGCTACCGCGACCGCCTGGTCGTCGAGCTGGCCCAGAACGCCTCCGACGCCGCCGCCCGCGCGGGCGTCCCCGGACGGCTCGCTCTGACGCTGCGCGACGGCGTCCTCGCCGCGGCGAACCGCGGCGCCCCCCTCGACGCCGCCGGGGTGGAGTCCCTGTCCACCCTCCGCGCCTCCGCGAAGCGGGAGGAGAGCAGGGACCAGAAGGGGCAGAGCGTGGGACGGTTCGGCGTCGGGTTCGCCGCCGTGCTCGCCGTCAGCGACGAGCCCGCCGTCGTGGGGCGGACCGGCGGCGTCCGCTGGTCGCTGTCCGAGGCCAGGGAACTGGCCGCGGAGACCGCCCGGTTCAGCCCCGGCCTCGGCGACGAGATCCGGCGCAGGGACGGGCACGTACCGCTGCTGCGGCTGCCACTGGCCGCCGAGGGCATCGCTCCCGAGGGTTACGACACCGTCGTCATCCTGCCCCTGCGCGACGCCGCCGCCGAGGACCTCGTCGCGCGGCTCCTCGGCGAGGTCGACGACGCCCTGCTCCTCGCCCTCCCGGGGCTCGAGGAAGTCAGCATCGAAACCCCGGACGGCACCACCCGCACCCTGCGCCGCCGCGCCGAGGCCCCGTACACCGTCGTCGAGGACAGCAGGGACGGCACGACCCGCTGGCGCACCGTCAGCCGCCAGGGCGCCCTCGACGCCGCCCTCCTGAAGGACCGGCCCGTCGAGGAGCGGCTGCGCCCGCACTGGTCGGTCACCTGGGCCGTGCCGGCGGACCGCTCAGGCGCCCCGGAGCGGCCCCGCACCACCCCCGTCGTGCACGCGCCGACACCCAGCGACGAGCCGCTCGGCGTACCGGCGCTGCTCATCGCGTCGTTCCCGCTGGACACCGCACGGCGGCACGCCGCGCCCGGTCCGCTGACCGACTTCCTCGTGGAGCGGGCGGCGGACGCGTACGTCGAACTCCTCGGCGAATGGCGGCCGGTGGGCGAGGAGATCATCGGCCTGGTGCCCGGGCCGCTCGGTCAGAGCGAGCTGGACGGCGCCCTGCGCCGGGCCGTTCTGGAGCGGCTGCCGCGTACCGCCTTCCTGCCGCCCGCCCTGCCCCGGGGCGAGGAGGACGAGGACGGTCTGCCCGAGACGCTGCGGCCCCGGGACGCGGAGGTCGTGGAGGGCGCCGGTGCCGACACGGTCCGGGTGCTCGCCGAGGTGCTGCCCAGCCTGCTGCCCGCGGGACTTGAGCGCCGCGCCGAGCTGCGCACCCTCGGTGTCGCCCGCGTCCCGCTGACCGAGGCGATCGACCGGCTCGCCGGTCTGGAGCGGGAGCCCGACTGGTGGCGCCGCCTTTACGACACCCTCGCCGGGGTCGACCCGGAGCGGCTCTCGGGACTGCCGGTGCCGCTCGCCGACAGGCGTACGACGATCGGGCCCCGGCAGGTGCTGCTGCCCGCCCCCGGTGACGAGCGCGACCCCGCGTCGCTGGCCCGCCTCGGCCTGAAGGTCGCCCACCCGGACGCCGCCCACCCGCTGCTGGAAAAGCTCGGCGCGCTCCCCGCCACGCCCCGCGCCGTCCTGACCACGCCGCAGGTGCGCGCGGCCGTCGCCGTTTCCCTCGACGACGACACGTGGGACGAGGACGCCCTGGACGCCGAGGAGCTGGCGGACGTCGTGCTCGCGCTGGTGCGGGACGCGAACCTCGCGCCCGGTGACGAGCCGTGGCTCGCCGCCCTCGCCCTGCCCGACGAGGACGGCGAACTGGCACCCGCCGGTGAACTCGTCCTGCCGGGCAGCGACTTCGCGGCCGTCATGCGCGAGGACGAACTGGCCCTCGCCGACCAGGAGTTGACCGAGCGCTGGGGCGAGCAGCCGCTGGCCGCCTGTGGTGTGCTCGCCACCTTCGCGCTCGTACGGGCCACCGACGTCGTCCTCGACCCGGACGAACTGGAGCCGCGTGAGGGCGACTTCGCCGAGCCCGACGACGTAGGGCTCCTCGACGCCGTCGACGTGTGGTGCGAGGACCTGCTCGACCGGCTGCCGGACACCCCGGTGCCGCCGGTCGCCACGGAGATCGTCGCCGTACGGGATCTGGACCTGGTCGACGACGAATGCTGGCCGCAGGCGCTCGCGATGCTCTCGCGCCCGCCGCTGCGGGACGCGCTGACGCAGCCGCTGCGGGTGCTGCTGCCGGACGGCACGACGCAGACCGTCCGCTCGTACACGGCCTGGTGGCTGCGCGGCCACCCCGTCCTCGACGGGCGCCGTCCCGCCGGACTGCGCGCGGAAGGCGGCGATCCGCTCCTGGTGGGGCTGTACGACGCGGCGGACGCGTCCGGGTTCGGCGACGAGCAGGTGCTGCGCGCCCTCGGCGTACGCACGTCCGTCGCGGCCCTCCTTGAGGAGCCGGGCGGTGCCGCCGAACTCCTCGACCGGCTCGCGGACCCCGAGCGGCCCGTTTCGCCCGGCCAACTGCACGCCCTGTACGGCGCGCTGGCGGATCTCGACCCGGAGCGGGTGACGCTCCCCGACGAGCTGCGCGCGGTGGTGGACGGCGAGGTCGTGGTGGTCGACGCGGCGGACGCGGTGGTCGCCGACGCCCCCGACCTGCTGCCGCTGGCCGAGGGTGTGGCGCTGCTGCCCGTCGAGCCCCGCAGGGCCGGTGACCTGGCGGAGCTGTTCCAGGTGCGCAGGCTGAGCGAGACGGCGGCCGTCGATCCCGCGGGACAGGGCGTCGAGCGTGCGGTGCCGGAACCGGTGCGGATCCTGCTGGGCGCGACGACCCCGCGGACGTACGTCGAGCACGACGAACTGATCGCGGGCGGTGTCGAGCTGGACTGGCGGCGCACCCCGGACGGCACCGTGCACGCGGCGACCCTGGAGGGGGTCGCGGCCGGGCTCGCCTGGGCGGCGGGGCAGTGGCCGCGCCGCTTCGAGGTGGCGGCGCTGCTCGAAGACCCCTCGCGGACGGCGGAGTTGGCGCGGGACCGCTGGTTCGACTGACGGACGGCTGGCGACCGTTACCCGGAATGCCCGCTTCCGTCCCGGCCAACGGGGCGGAAGCGGGCATTCCGTAGATTGGTTGCGTTTTCTTCAATCGTCGTACAACCGTTCGCCTTTGACGCGAGTCTGATCTTGCGAGTCAACAGACTCCTAGATCACTCGGTTCCCGCGTGAAGGCGTCACGCACCGTGGGAACCCCTTCTCCGACTGGGGAAACACATGCGCATCCGTGCCACCGTGGCCGCACTGTCCGGCACCCTGGCTCTGTCCGCACTCGCTCTCCCGGCCGCCCAGGCCGCCGACGGGCCGAACCTCTCGAAGCTCGACGCCCTGGTCGCCAAGGCTCCGGCCGACGAGGCCGAGGGCGACACCAAGATCACGAAGGTCACCGTCAACGGCGGCAAGGCCCTTGTGCTCGGCACCACCGAGAAGAAGAAGTTCACCATCGATGTCACCGCGACCGATCCGGAGGGCATCTACGGCGCCAACGCCTTCCTCTGGCACGGCACGGACCTCGACAGCGAGAACGGCATCGACGGCTTGATGATCGCGGACGGCGACGCCAAGTGCACGGTCGTGAACGCGACCACCTCGACCTGCACGGTCGCGATCACCGCCGACCCGAAGAGCGACTTCTACAGCAACATCGTGGCCGGCAAGTGGCACGTCGGCGCCTCGGCGATCGGCAAGGACGGCGACTTCATCAGCAAGGACAAGGCGCCCTCGGACGCCCGGGTCCTGCGCGCCGCCAAGCTCACCACCAACGCCTCCCCGGAGCCGGTCAAGAAGGGCAAGACCATCACGGTCACCGGCGCCCTGACCCGCGCCAACTGGGAGACCTACAAGTACGCCGGCTACACCGGCCAGTCCGTGAAGCTGGAGTTCAAGAAGAAGGGCGCGAGCACGTACTCCACCGTCAAGACGGTGAAGTCCGGCTCGAAGGGCGCGCTGAAGACCACCGTCACGGCCTCCGTCGACGGAAACTACCGCTACGTCTTCGCGGGCTCGTCCACCACCGCGCCCGTCACGGCCACCAGCGACGCCATCGACGTCCAGTAGTCACGGCTCACGCCGGCACGCGGCGGTCCACCCAGCGGTAGATGACCTCGATGGCCAGCGAGGCCACCGCCGCGATCGCGACCGCCGCCCACGGCATCGTCGTGCCCACCAGCTTCAGCTGGAAGAAGTCCTGGAGCCAGGGCACGGTCAGCACGAGCAGGAAGCCGAGACCCATCGCGCCGATGAGGCCGATCCGCCACCACGTGTAGGGGCGGGCGATGATGGCGAGGACCCACATGGCGATCAGGAACAGTGCCAGAGTGGCCGCGCTTGTCTCGGCTTCCCGCGCGCCCGCGCCCTCGTAGTGGTGCCGGGCCAGAAGGTACGTCGCGAAGGTGGCGCCGCCCGCGATCACGCCGCCCGGGATCGCGTAGCGCATGACCCTGCGGACGAAGTGCGGTTGCGCGCGCTCCTTGTTGGGGGCGAGGGCCAGGAAGAAGGCCGGGACGCCGATCGTCAGCGTGGACAGCAGCGTCAGATGGCGCGGCAGGAACAGGTACTCGACCTGCGAGCAGACCACGAGCAGCGCGAGGATCACCGAGTAGACGGTCTTCACCAGGAACAGTGTGGCCACGCGCGTGATGTTGCCGATGACGCGGCGGCCCTCGGCGACGACGGAGGGCAGCGTCGCGAAGCTGTTGTTGAGGAGCACGATCTGGGCCACGGCCCGCGTCGCCTCCGAGCCCGAACCCATCGAGACGCCGATGTCGGCGTCCTTCAGAGCCAGTACGTCGTTCACCCCGTCGCCCGTCATCGCGACCGTGTGCCCCCGTGACTGGAGGGCGCCCACCATGTCGCGCTTCTGCTGCGGGGTGACCCGGCCGAAGACCGCGTTGTCGTCCAGGGCTCGCGCCATCTCGTCCTTCTCGGCGGGCAGCCGCCGCGCGTCCACGGTGTTCTGCGCGCCGGGCAGGCCGAGCTTGCCCGCGACCGCGCCCACCGAGACCGCGTTGTCGCCCGAGATGACCTTGGCGGCCACGTCCTGCTCCTCGAAGTAGCGCAGGGTGTCCGCGGCGTCGGGGCGCAGCCGCTGCTCCAGGACGACCAGGGCGGCGGCGTCCGCCCGGTCGGCCACGTCGGGATCGTCGAGGTCGCCGGCGGCGCGGGCGAGGAGCAGGACGCGCAGGCCCTGTTCGTTCAGCTCCTCGATCTCGGTGAGGGCCGGGTCGTCGTCGGGCAGCAGCACGTCGGGCGCGCCGAGCAGCCAGGCGGACGCGGTGCCGTCGCCCTCGCTGAAGGAGGCGCCGCTGTACTTGCGGGCCGAGGAGAAGGGCAGGGACTCCGTGCAGCGCCACTCCTCGCTGTCGGGGTAGGCGTCGATGATGGCCTGGAGGGAGGCGTTCGGGCGCGGGTCGGATTCGCCGAGGGCGCCGAGGACTTTACGTACGTACTCCTCGTCGGAGCCGTTCAGCGGGCGCAGCTCGGTGACGTCCATGCCTCCCTCGGTGAGGGTTCCGGTCTTGTCCAGGCAGACCGTGTCGACGCGCGCGAGGCCCTCGATCGCGGGCAGTTCCTGGACGAGGCACTGCTTGCGGCCCAACCGGATCACCCCGATCGCGAAGGCCACGGAGGTGAGGAGGACGAGCCCCTCCGGGATCATGGGGACGATCCCGCCCACCGTGTATGCGATGGACTCCTTGAAGTTGTCGTCCTTGACGACGAGCTGGGAGATCACCAGGCCGACGGAGGTCGGCACCATCAGCCACGTCACGTACTTGAGGATCGTGGAGATGCCGGAGCGCAGCTCGGAGTGGACGAGGGTGAAGCGGCTCGCCTCCTCGGCGAGCTGCGCGGCGTACGCCTCGCGGCCGACCTTGGTGGCGGTGAACGAGCCGCCGCCCGCGACCACGAACGAGCCCGACATCATCCTGTCGCCGGGCTTCTTGACGACGGGGTCTGCCTCGCCGGTCAGGAGCGACTCGTCGACCTCCAGGCTGTCGGTCTCCACGGCCTCGCCGTCCACCGGGATCTTGTCGCCGGGGCCCAGCTCCACCAGGTCGCCGAGGACGATCTCGGAGGCGGAGATCTCGGCGGCCCTGCCGTCGCGCCGCACGGTCGGCTTGGCCTCGCCGATGACGGCCAGGGAGTCGAGGGTCTTCTTGGCGCGCCACTCCTGGATGATGCCGATGCCGGTGTTGGCGACGATCACGAAGCCGAAGAGGCTGTCCTGGATCGGCGCGACGAACAGCATGATCACCCAGAGCACGCCGATGATCGCGTTGAAGCGGGTGAAGACGTTGGCCCGGATGATCTCGGCGAGGGAGCGGGAGCTGCGGACCGGTACGTCGTTGACCTCGCCGCGGGCGACCCGCTCGGCGACCTCGGCGGCGCTCAGCCCCTTGGGCGGCCCCTCGGGCGGCTGCACGGGGTGGACGGGGTCGAGTTCGGCGCCCGCGTCGATATGCGTCATGCATTCGACGGTAAGGGCGGTGCTGGGGCTTCACCCCTTGAATGCCCCAAAGATCCGACCACGGTAGGACGGGCCCGGTCCCGTGGTCGTACGGGCTAGTCGGACTGAGTGACCTTCGACCTCTTGATCGCGGCGTCGCGCACCCGTACGTACCAGATGCCGATGAGGCCGAGGCCGCCGCCGGCCAGGCAGGTCCACACCCACCAGGTGGCGTCGCGGTCGTCGAACCAGCCGTAGAAGGGGAGCTGGGCCAGGAAGAGGACGAACCAGAGGATCGTGCCGCCCGTGATGGTGGCGACCACGGGGCCCTCAAGGGGCTCCGGCGCTTCGTGCTTGGGGGTCCACTTGGCCATGGGGCCTAGCTTACGGGGCCCCTGCCGGGGGCCCCGCGGCACCCGCGGCCCCCGGCCGTGCCCTTGCCCCGCCGGGGTCTACGCGCGGAGATAGCGATTTCCGCTTTATGTATTCATACTGAAACGGCTTATGAATGGCCGGTTGCTTTCGTACGAAAATACAAGTCACGAGGTTTTCCATGTCCCCCTCGGCCACTGCCCCGGTCGACGCCGGTAAAGAGCCCCCGAAGCCCCCGCAGGGCGGGCTCGACGGCTACTTCAAGATCAGCGAGCGGGGCTCGACCCTGGTCAGGGAAGTCCGCGGCGGCTTCGCCACCTTCTTCGCGATGGCGTACATCATCGTGCTCAACCCGATCATCCTGGGCAGCGCGAAGGACATGTACGGGCACCAGCTCGACAACAAGCAGCTGGTCACCGCGACCGTGCTCACCGCCGCCTTCACCACGCTCCTGATGGGCGTCGTCGGCAACGTCCCGATCGCGCTCGCCGCGGGCCTCGGTGTGAACACCGTCGTCGCCCTCCAGCTCGCGCCCCGCATGTCCTGGCCCGACGCCATGGGCATGGTCGTCCTCGCGGGCTTCGTCGTGATGCTGCTCGTCGCGACCGGACTGCGGGAGCGCGTGATGAGCGCCGTGCCGCTCGGCCTGCGCAAGGGCATCGCGATCGGCATCGGCCTGTTCATCATGCTGATCGGCCTCGTCGACTCCGGCTTCGTCTCGCGCATGCCGGACGCCGCGCACACCACCGTGCCGTTGCAGCTCGGCGGGGACGGTCACCTCAACGGCTGGCCGGTGCTCGTCTTCGCGCTCGGCGTGCTGCTGACGCTGGCCCTGATGGTGCGCAAGGTGCCGGGCGCCATCCTGATCAGCATCGTCGTCATGACGCTCGTCGCGATGATCATCAACTCCGTCGCTGAGGTGCCGTCCTGGGGTCTGACCACTCCCGAGTGGCCGGGCAACCCGGTCTCGACGCCCGACTTCGGGCTCGTCGGTGAGATCAGCCTGTTCGGCGGCTTCGAGAAGGTCGGCGTCCTGACCGGCGTCCTCTTCGTCTTCACCGTGCTGCTCTCGTGCTTCTTCGACGCGATGGGCACGATCATGGGCATCGGCGACGAGGCGAAGCTGACCGACGCGAACGGCAACATGCCCGGCATCAACAAGGTGCTCTTCGTGGACGGCATCGCGGTCGCCGCGGGCGGCGCCTCGTCCTCCTCGGCCACCACCTGCTTCGTGGAGTCCACGGCGGGCGTCGGCGAGGGCGCGAGGACCGGCCTCGCGAACGTCGTCACCGGCGGCCTCTTCGCCGTCGCGCTCTTCCTCACGCCGCTCGCCACGATGGTCCCGTCCCAGGCGGCCACCCCCGCGCTGCTCGCGGTGGGCTTCCTGATCCTGTCGGGCTCCATCCGCCAGATCGACTGGGCGGATTACACGATCGCGATCCCCGCGTTCGTGACGATGCTGATGATGCCGTTCACGTACTCGATCACGAACGGCATCGGCATGGGCTTCATCACCTTCACGGTGTTGAGGCTGGCCGCGGGCCGGGGGCGGGACGTTCCGGCTGCGATGTACGCGGTGTCGGCCGTGTTCGCCTTCTATTACCTGATGCCGGCGTTGGATCTGACGTAGGCACGGTGGCGCCCCCGCGCTCCGCTCAGCCGCGCACGGTTCCCCGTCAGGAGACGGGGAACCAAGCCGCGAGGCGCTTGGCGACGGTCGGGACGTCGATGTCGTCCTGCGCGACATCCTCGACGAACGGCCCCGCGACGGAGACGTGAGGCGGGCGGGTGGCCGCGCTGACGCCGTTGACGCGGAGGAAGAAGCGCATGGCGAGCCACGCTGTGCGTTTGTCGCCGTCGATCAGCGCGTGGTTGCGGGCGATCGAGTGCAGCAGGGCGGCGGCCTTCTCGTGGAGGGTGGGGTACAGCTCGGCACCGAACACGTGGGTCCGGGGCCGTTCGACCGCCGAGGGGAAGCCCCATGTCCCGCACGCTGTGGCTGGTGCCGTTGACCGCGCGGGCGATGGCGAGGATCTCGTCGATCTGCACATAGCGCACGTCGGTCACTTCAGGTAGTCCAGGATCTCCGCGTCGCTGTCCATCAGCTCTGCCAGGACGTCGTCGACCTTCAGCTCGGCCCGGTCCTGAGCCTCACGGATGGCCTCGATGGCAAGCTCCTGTTTGCTGCGGCCCTCGCGGCGCGCGCGTTCGGTGAGCTTCGCGTCGAGGTCGTCGGGGAGTCGGAGTGTCATTGCCATACGCCCGTGATACCGGGCTGGTACCAGGGCGCGTGCTGCCAGCCGCGCACCGGGCGTCACGCCGCCCCGTAGAACTTCTCCGTCTCCTCGACGGACCTCGCGAACCGTTCGTCGAAGTCGTCTCGAATGAGCGTCCGGACCACGTAGTCCTGGACGCTCATTCCTCTTTTCGCGGCGTGCGCCCGGAGCCGGTCGTGCAGCTCACCGTCTATCCGCAGGCTGAGCACTGTCGATCCCATGCGGGACAGGGTCCCGGCCGCTCACGGGGGACACCCGTCTTTCCGTCGTCCACTCACTCTTACGGGTGACCAATGGGTTTGGTGGTCGAGAGGTGGGGGAAGTGGGTGGTCTTTAGCTTGGGTAATGAGTTACTCTAACGAACATGCCGGACCTCTCCCATGGTGACGACGCCGTCGCCGTGAACGCCTTGCGCTCCGCTGTGATGCGCCTGTCCCGTCGACTCAAGCACCAGCGTGTCGACGAGTCGCTGAGCCCCACCGAAATGTCGGTGCTCGGTACCCTCGCCCGCTGCGGCCACGCCACTCCGGGCGAGCTGGCCCGCAAGGAGCACGTGCAGCCGCCGTCGATGACCCGCATCGTCGCGCTGCTTGAGGCCAAGGGCCTGGTCCGGCTCGAACCGCACCCCGAGGACCGCCGCCAGAAGGTGGTCACCCAGACCGAGACCGCCGAGGCCATGCTCGAAGAGAGCCGCCGCAAGCGGAACGCCTGGCTGGCCGGGCTGGTCGAGCACCTCGACGAGGACGAGTGGGCGCGCCTGCGCGCCGCCGCCCCCGTCCTGGAGAAGCTCGCCCACCTCTGAGCCGCCGAAGCCACCGGGGACCGCCGGCACCGAGCCGCCGGTCCCGCACCACCTCACACACCCTTCGTACGCAAAAGGAGGCGAACGCACTTTGAGTACGGGATCCGGAGCAGACTCCGCCCCCGCACCAACCACCCTCGACAAGCCTGAACCCCGCAAGTCCTCGATGTTCAGCTCGCTGAAGATCCGCAACTACCGGCTCTTCGCGACCGGCGCGGTCGTCTCGAACACCGGCACCTGGATGGCCCGCATCACCCAGGACTGGCTGGTGCTGAGCCTCACCGGCTCCTCCGCGGCCGTCGGTGTCACCACGGCCATGCAGTTCCTGCCGATGCTGCTCTTCGGCCTCTACGGCGGCGTGATCGCCGACCGCTTCGCCAAGCGGAACCTGCTCTTCTGCACTCAGGGCGCGATGAGCGTCAGCGGCCTCTTCCTCGCCGCGCTCACCCTCAGCGGGCACGTCCAGGTCTGGCACGTCTACGTGGCGGCCTTCTTCACCGGTCTCGTCACCGTCGTCGACAACCCGACGCGGCAGTCCTTCGTCTCCGAGATGGTCGGCCCCGACCAGGTCCGCAACGCCGTCTCGCTCAACTCGGCGAACTTCCAGTCCGCCCGCCTCATCGGCCCCGCCGTGGCGAGTGGCCTGACCGCGGCCGTCGGACCCGGCTGGGCGTTCCTCGCCAACGGCCTGTCCTTCCTCGCACCGCTCACCGGCCTGCTGCTGATGCGCCCCGACGAGCTGCACCCCACCCCGCGCAAGCCGCGCGGCAAGGGGCAGCTGCGGGAGGGCCTGAACTACGTCTCCCGGCACCCCGAGCTGATCTGGCCGATCGTCCTTGTCGGCTTCATCGGCACCTTCGGCTTCAACTTCCCGATCTGGATGAGCGCCTTCGCGGACGACGTCTTCCACGGCGGCGTCGGGATGTACGGACTGTTCAACACGCTGATGGCGCTCGGCTCGCTGGCCGGCGCGCTCCTCGCGGCCCGCCGCGGCACCTCGCGGCTGCGGCTGCTCGCCGGGGCGGCGATCGCCTTCGGCGTGCTCCAGATCGTGGCGGCCCTCGCCCCCGAGCTGTGGATGTTCGTCGCGCTGATCGTGCCCATCGGCATCCTCGGCCTGACGGTGAACGTCACCGCCAACTCCTCGGTGCAGATGGCGACCGACCCCGAGATGCGGGGCCGCGTCATGTCACTGTTCATGATGGTCTTCGTGGGCGGCACGCCGCTCGGCGGACCCCTCTTCGGCTGGCTCGCCGACGCCTACGGCGTGCGGCTCAGCATGGCCGTCGGCGGCCTGGTCTGCGCGCTCGCCGCGGTCGGGGTGGGCCTGATGCTGGCGCGCGCGGCGAACCTTCGGCTGAAGGTGGACCTGCGCCGCGGCAGGCAGCACCTGCGCTTCGTGCCGAGGGAGCGGGAGCTGACGACCGCGGCGTAGCCCGGCCTGGCGGCGGGCGTGCGGGGTGGCCCGGCCGGGCGGCGGGCGTGCCGAGGGCCCGCGACAGCTCTCCGAGCCGCGGGGAGACTCTCCCCATGAGACTCTTCGCCGCGGTTCTCCCTCCGGACGCCGTGACCTCCGAACTGGCCGCCGCCGCGGCCGGTTTGCGGAAGCTCCCTGGCGCCGAGGCCCTGCGCTGGGCGCCCCGCGACAGCTGGCACTTCACGCTGGCCTTCATGGCCGAGGTGCCCGAGGAGACCGTGCCTGACCTCACCGCCCGCCTGGAGCGGGCGGCGCACCGCACGCCGCCCTTCGCGCTCGCCCTGCGCGGAGGCGGGCACTTCGGGGACCGGGTGCTGTGGGCGGGGGCCACGGGTGACGCGGCGGCGCTGCGGCTGCTGGCGGCGCGGGCGGACGCGGCGGCGCGCAAGGCGGGCCTCCCGAGGGAGGAGCACCGGCCCTACCGCCCGCATCTCACGCTGGCGCGCGGCGGGGGAGAGACGGACCTCCGCCCGTACGCCGAAGCCCTCGCCCCCTTCGAGGGCGCGCCCTGGACGGTTCAGGAGCTGACGCTCGTACGCAGTGAGCTGCCGAGGAGCGGGGTGCCGGGCGAGCGGCCCCGGTACGAGACGATCGGGCGCTGGCCACTGGGAGGCGGCGCCCGGCTTCCGGGGGCGGCCGGTTAACCTCGACGGTGTGGACCCGAAGACCAGAAACCGGATCATGGCCGGTGTGCTCGTGATGATGTTCGTCGTGGTGGCGGTGGCGGCCGCGCTCGGCGGTTAGGGCCTGCCGCGGCCGCCCCGCTCACCCCGAGGGGCTACCAGGCGAAGGACTCCGGTGAGGGGCCCGGACCGGGGAAGATCTCGTCCAGCGCGTCGAGAACCTCCCGGGACAGCTCCAGCTCGACGGCGCGCAGCGCGGAGTCGAGCTGCTCGGCGGTGCGCGGGCCGAGGATCGGCGCGGTGACGCCGGGGCGCGTCAGCAGCCAGGCCAGGGCGACCTCGCCGGGCGCAAGGCCGTGCTTGTCAAGCAGGTCCTCGTACGCCTGGACCCGCGCGCGCACCTCCGGCTTGGCCAGCTCGGCCGCGGCCCGCCCGCCGCTGCGGCGCGCGCCCTCCGCCTTCTTCAGCGCGCCGCCCAGCAGGCCGCCGTGCAGCGGCGACCAGGGGATGACGCCGACGCCGTACTCCTGGGAGGCCGGGATGACCTCCATCTCGGCGTCGCGCACGGCGAGGTTGTACAGGCACTGCTCGCTGACGAGGCCGTAGCCGCCGCGGCGCGCCGCGGTCTCGTTGGCCTGGGCGATCTTGTAGCCGGGGAAGTTGGAGGACCCGGCGTAGAGGATCTTGCCCTGCTGGACCAGGACGTCGACGGCCTGCCAGATCTCCTCGACCGGCGTGTGCCGGTCGATGTGGTGGAACTGGTAGATGTCGATGTAGTCGGTCTGGAGCCGCTTGAGCGACCCCTCGACGGCGCGGCGGATGTTGAGCGCGGAGAGCCGGTCGTGGTTGGGCCAGACGGGCTCGCCGTCGGCGGTCATGTTCCCGTACACCTTGGTGGCGAGCACGACCTTGTCGCGCCGCTCGCCGCCCTGGGCGAACCAGGTTCCGATGATCTCCTCGGTGCGGCCCTTGCCCGCGCTCTGGCCGTACACGTTGGCGGTGTCGAAGTAGTTGACGCCCGCGTCGAGCGCGGTGTCCATGAGCGAGTGGCTGTCGGGTTCGTTGGTGAGCGGCCCGAAGTTCATGGTGCCGAGCGCGAGCCGGCTGACCTTGAGCCCTGTCCGTCCCAGCTGCGTGTACTTCATGAGGTCCTGGCCAAGGGGGTTGAGGGGCTGGGTTTAGAGGGCTCGGGTCAGTCGCGGCAGAAGTCGGAGGTGTCGAGGACGAGGCCGAGGGGGGTGTGGGTCAAGTCGACCTTTTCGCCGAAGTCGACGGTCGTCCGGACGTGGTAGTCATCGCCCTCGGGCTGAGTGTAGGCGTGGCATTTGCCCTTGTAGGGATCGACGATCAGGTAAACGGCGACGCCGGCGGTGGCGTATCCGGACTTCTTGGGGCCGTAGTCGTTCGGGCCCGTGCTCCGGGAGATCACTTCGGCGACGAACTCGACGTCGCCGCACAGGAAACCGCCCCGCTCCGTGCGTTCGGCACCCTCGGCGACCAGGGCCACGTCACTACAGAAGGCATTCAGCTCACCGGGGTAGTCGATGCGGACGTCGGACAGTGTGCGCTGACGCGGGTATTTGGTCCTCAACTGGTCGTAGACACCCGCGATGATGTCCCAGTGGTTGGCCCGCTGCGGCGTCATGTGGACGGCCCCATCGATGATGTCGATCTTGTATCCCTCGAGGAAGGGCCCCCGCTCAAGCGCCTCGAACATCTCGTCCAGGCGCGCGGTGTTGTTGTCGGCCATCTTGATCCTGTCGTCCACAAGAGTCATCGTGGCGCTCCTCCCCGGCTGCCTCTTTGGGTGGGCAGCCGCGCAGTACAACGATACGCACGGAGGCAAGGTCACGTCCGGTCACGAACCGCCCAGCCACCCCGCCGCGTCAAGGCGGAACGCCTCCGGCGGCACGACCGCGCGCAGGCCGGATTCCAGCTCGCCGAGCCGGTCCGCGCCGAGGGTCGCCGCCCACTCCGCCCGCAGCTCGTCGAAGACGACCGCCGAGCGGCGCAGCGCGTCGACGCCGTGCGGGGTCAGGCGGACCAGCTTGCGGCGGGCGTCGGCCGGGTCGTCGGCGCGGGCCGCGTAGCCGAGGGCGACGAGGCGGTCGACGGTCTTGCCCGCGGCCTGCTTGGAGACGCCGAGGCGGCGGCCGATCTCGCTGGCGGTCGCGCCCCGGGCCCCGATGGCCTGCATGGCGAAGCCGTGGGCGGGGCGCATGTCGGGGTGGCCCTGGTGGGCGAGTTCTGAGTGCAGGCGGTCGATGAGGGAGCGGAAGCCGGCGAGGAGGAGGAAGGGAAGTTCGTATCCCCTGCCTGCGCCCTCCTCTTCTCCTCCCGCATGTCCCTTGCGCTCATCGACAACCTGGTTTACCTTCATGTCGTCAACCATGTTGTCGATAGTAGGGGGAACACCATGTTCGTCGAGCACACCGTGGACACCGCGCCGGCCGAGTCCCGCCCCGCCATGGAGCGGGTGACCCAGGCCTTCGGCCAGCTCCCGAACGCGGTGGCGCGCCTCGCCGAGTCGCCGGAACTCCTCAACGGCTTCCTGGAGATGAGCGCGGCCTTCGACCGTACGACGCTGGAGCCCGTGGCCCGCGAGGTCGTCATCATGACGCTCGCGACGCGCAACGACTGCCACATCTGCGTCACCATGCACACCGGCAAGCTGCGCAAGCTGGGTGCGGGGACGGAGCTGATCACCGCCCTGCGCGAGCAGCGGGAGCTGCCGGACGAACGGCTCGAAGCCGTACGCCAGTTCACCCTGACAGTGCTGGCCACGGCGGGCGGCGTCCCCGACGAGGACGTGAAGGCGTTCCTCTCCCACGGCTACACCGAGCGCAACGCCCTCGAAGTCGTCCTCGGCCTCGGTGCGTACACGATGTCGACGCTCGCGAACCGGCTGACGCGAGCGACCTGACCGTCCTCACGCCCGGTAGACCAGGCGCCGCAGCACCGCCTCCACCGGGCCTCGCCGCCCCGCCCGCTCCAGGGCGTAGGCCCCGGCCACCGTCACCAGCCACACCCCGGTGGCGACCAGCGCCATCGTCGCGCTGGTCAGGTGTGCGCCCAGGCCGAGGCCCCAGGCGGCGAGGAGCGGGGCGAAGAGGAGCGAGTGCGTGAGGTAGCAGGACAGGGAGCGCTTGCCGACGGCGGAGACCGCGGTGACCGCCCGTGCGCCGCGCCTCGTCGGGCGCCGGGTCCACCAGTGGGCGAAGAGGGCGAGGGCGGCGACGTAGCCGAGGCCGGCGGCGTTCCCGGTGACGTCGCGCAGCAGGCTCAGCGCTCCCGTCTCGCTCTGCGCGTCGTCCGGTACGTCGAGTACGCCGATGTGGGCGAGGGCCGCCGGAAGGGCTCCGAGCCAGCCGACCGCGATGCCGAGCACCGCCGTGCGGCGCAGGAGGGGGAGGTGGTGGCCGGGTGCTTCGAGGATCCGGCGGCGCGCGGCCCAGAAGCCGAGCAGGAACACGGTGAAGCCGCCGCCGACGAGGGAGAGCGGCGCGGCGACGAACGTGACGAAGAGGCCGCTCTCCAGGCGGGTGCCGGCGGCGTCGAGCCAGCTCGGCTCGTCGGCGGCATAGGCGGCGGCGCCGGGTTCGGCACCCGCGTCGCCGAGCGACCCCAACTCGCCCCGCAGCCAGGCCGATACGACGGGCTCCAGCGCCCCGAAGAGCAGCAGCGCGGCGCCGATGCCGATCCACCACTTGAGCGCGCGGTCGCCCCGGCGCAGGAAGAGCAGGCCGAGGCCGAGGCTCAGCAGCCCGTAGTAGCCGACGATGTCGCCGGCCATCAGGAGCGTGGAGTGTGCGAGCCCGATCACGATCAGCCAGAGGCTGCGCCTGCGGAGGATCCGCGCGGCGTCGCGTCCCGAAGCTCCCGCGGAGGTCTGACGCAGGTAGAGCTGCGTCATGCCGTACCCGAAGAGGAAGGCGAACAGCGGGTACACCCGCATGTCGAGGGTGGTGATCATCGTGAACTGCACGGCGTGGTCGAGCGCCCCGCCGTCCACGGGCTGCCACCCGGAGGGCCCGCGCTCCGCCTTCCAGAGGTGGAAGCCCGTGTTGGACAGCACGATGAGCAGGAGCATCAGCCCTCGGGCCAGATCGGGGGCGAGGGCCCGCTCTGTCTTCGTGGTCTCGGTCGTCATGCCTGGACGGTAGGGAGACGGGTGGCCCGGCCGCGTCCGTCCAATGGCTAGGGAGCGGCGACCAAAGTGTCGGCGTACCGGTCAGGCAGTCGGTAGGCGTCCTGCCAGGCAGTCGGCAGGTGTGCCGGTCAGGCGTTCAGCGGCCGGCACTCGGTCCGGCTGCCGGCCACCATGAAGTACATCTTGTCGCGGGTGGCGGGGCCGTAGGCGCCGGTCGGGGGCACGCCCTCCTTGTTCTGCACCCACCTGAGGGCCGCCACCGTCCGCTGGCCGAAGATGCCGTCCACGGTGACGTCGCGCTGGTAGCGGTCGCAGTCCCGCAGGTTGCGCTGGAGCTGCGGCACCGCACCGCTGCTCCGAGTCCCCGCGGCCAGCTGACAGTTGATCGAGCCGCTCGCCGTGGAGAACACGTAGAGGCCCTGGTACTCCCGGTAGGTGGTGCAGGTCGGCAGGGCCGCCGCCTGCGTCGGGGCGGCGGTGGCCAGGGCCGCCCCCGCCAGGGAGGCCGCGGCGAGGACTCCGATCAGTGAGCGCTTCATGAGTACGTCCCGTCCGTGAGGTGGACCGCCGGCGGCTGCTCGTGGCGGCAGGGCATCAGGGTCGCCCACAGCACAGGACGTACGCGTCAAACCAGCGGTGTAACGGCCCGTAAACCTGAGCCGTACCGCGTCCGGTAGCGCCCCGGCGTCGTCCCGAACGTCCGGGTGAACGCGTGGGAGAGGGCGTACGGCGAGCCGTAGCCCACCCGGCGCGCCACCGTCTCCAGCGGGTCCGTCGTGTCGCGCAGGAGCGTGGCCGCCCGGGTCATGCGCCACCAGGTGAGGTAGGCCATCGGGGCGCGGCCCACCAGGGCCGTGAAGCGGCGGGCGAGCGTGGCGCGGGAGACGCCCGTGCGGGCGGCCAGCCGGTCGTTGCTCCACGGGGCCTCGGGGGCCGAGTGCAGAAGGCGCAGGGCCTCGGCGACCACCGGGTCGCCGAGCGCGGCGGGCCAGCGGGCGGCGGCGGACGCGGGCGGGCCGTCCGTCGTCCAGGCCCGCACCATGTAGACGAGGAGCAGGTCCAGGAGGCCGGGGACGGCCACGTCCGCGCCGGGGCGCGCCGCGCCCGTCTCCCGGCCCAGCAGGCCGATCGCCGCCCCCAGCTCCGGGTGGCGCCCCTCCCGCCGGGGCAGGTGCACGACCTCCGGCAGCTCGGCGAGCAGCGGGTGGGCGTGGCGGCCGTCGAAGCGGTACTTGCCGCAGAGCAACTCCGTTGCCGCGCCCTGCTGTTCGCCCTCCGTCTCCGGCTGCCGCCACCGCTCGAAGGGCACCGCACGTGCGACGGTGTGCGCGTCGGCGGGGGCGTCCGCGAGCACGTGTCCCGCCCCGCGCGGCAGCAGCACCGCATCGCCCGTCGCCAGCGTGAACGGCGCGCTCCCGTCGTCCGGCAGCAGCCAGCAGCCGCCCTCCAGGACCACGTGGAAGCCCACCCCGTCGTAGGCGGGCAGCCGACTGCACCACGAGCCCGAGGCCCTGACCCGGTGGGCGTCGGGCCGCCCGATCCGCGCGGCCGCGATCGCGTCGCTGACTACATCCATGAGGGCAGCGTAGAGGGGCGCTGGTGAGGCGTACGCGTATTCAGATGAGCGTTGGGGGCATTGAGGCGCTCAGCGCCCGGTCCCTACGGTCGTACGCATGGACATGAAGATGATGTGGGGCGAGGTCGAGGTCCGCAGGGTCGTGGAGCTGGAGGCGCCCTTCCTCCCGGCCGCCGCGCTCGTGCCCGGAGTGCCCGAGGGGGTGTGGCGCGCGAACGAGGACTGGCTCGCGCCCGACTTCTGGGACCCCGCCAGTGGCCGGACCGTGGCGGCCGTGCAGACCTGGGTGCTCAGGAGCGAGGGGAGGACCATCCTCGTCGACACCGGGGTCGGCAACGGCCGGGAACGGCCCGACGCGCCGCACTTCGCGCACCTCGACACCGACTTCCTCGCCCGCCTCGCCGCCGCCGGAGTCCGCCCCGAGGACGTCGACGTCGTCGTCAACACCCATCTGCACGCCGACCACGTGGGTTGGAACACCCGCGCGGGGGACGGCGGTTGGGTGCCGGCCTTCCCCAACGCCACCTACCTCATGCCCGCCGCCGACCACGCCCACTTCGGCCCGCGGGGCGCGGACGAGGAGAGCCGCGACCCGGTCTTCGCGGACAGTGTCGCGCCGGTGGACCGGGCCGGTCAGACGCTGCTGTGGAGCGGCACCCACCGGATCGACGCCCACCTCACCCTGGAGGCCGCGCCCGGCCACACCCCCGGCTCGTCCGTCCTGCGCCTCGCCTCGGGCACCGACCGGGCCGTCTTCGTCGGTGACCTGCTGCACACCCCGGTGCAGATCCTCGAACCCGGCCACAGCAGCTGCCTGTGCGCCGACCCGCGGGAGGCCGCCGCGACCCGGGTGCGGATCCTCGGGCGGGCCGCGGACGAGCGGGAGCTGGTGGTCCCGGCGCACTTCCGGGGCGCGGGCGCCGCCGAGGTCCGGCGGGACGGGGCGAAGTTCGCGGTCAGCCGGTGGGCCGCGTGAGCAGCGGCGCGTAGGGGCCGCCGATGCCCCACGCCTGCCCCAGCGCGTCCGCGAAGGCCCCGGCCAGCTTGTGCTCGCCGCTCGTGTTCGGGTGCGTGCCGTCGTAGGTGTCGAGGTGGATGTCGTACGACGGCGGGGACGAGGCCAGGAGGAGGGGGGAGGAGCCCGTGTCCAGGTCGGCGACGGTCTTCGCGAGGAGTTCGTTGAAGCGGGCCACCTCGGCGGCGAAGGGCGCGTCCGACTCGGCGCGGATGTTCGGTATGACGGGGAGCAGGACCATGCGTATGTGCGGGCGGGCCGAGCGGGCCCGGCCGATGAACGCGCGGACGTTCGCGGCCGTCTGCTCCGCGTTCGTGTAGAAGCCGAGGTCGATCAGGCCCAGCGAGATCAGCAGGACGTCCGCGGGGTCGCGGGCCAGCGCGCCGGCCACCCGCGGCGCCATGTGCAGCCAGCCCTCGCCCCAGCCCGCGAGGTGGTGGCGGGGGAAGTCCGGGTCCGCGTCGGCGTAGTCGTGGGAGAGGGGTTCCCCCGCGGACTGGTCGTAGAGGGTGTCGCGGGGCCCCACCACCGCGAAGCCCCCGTCGCCGAGGGTGTCGCGCAGGTGCTGCCACATCCGGTAGCGCCAGGTGTGTTCACCGGCGCTTCCGATCGTCATCGAGTCGCCGACGAACATGAACCTGAGCATCCGCACATCATCGCGGATCACGCCCGCCACCTGCGATGTGAGGCTGAGCACCCCGGCTCGCCGCGCGGATGGCACGCTTGGGCCCATGCGTTCGCTTCGGGCTGTTCCCTCTGTCCTCCTCGCCGGTGCCGTGCTGCTCCTGACCGCGGCGGGGCCCGCCGCGGCCGACGACCACGAGGGGTTCACCATCAAGGACCCGCGGATCGTCGAGTCCAGCGGCCTCGCCGCGTCCCGCGCCCACCCCGGGATCTACTGGACGCACAACGACCAGGACAAGGGCGCCTTCCTGTACGCGGTCGACTCACGGACGGGCAAGACCGTCGCCACCGTCACGATGACCGGCGTGGGCGCCCCGCGCGATGTCGAGGCGATCTCGGTCGGCGCCGACGGCAACCTCTACGTCGGCGACATCGGCGACAACCTCGGCGGCACCTGGTCGAACGTGTGGATCTACAAGCTGCCCGAGCCGAAGACGCTCAAGGACCAGACGGTCCGCGCCACGCAGTACGTCGTGAAGTACGCCGACGGGGCGCGGGACGCGGAGGCGCTGATGGTGCATCCGAAGACCGGGCGGATCTACATCGCCGACAAGAAGGAGGAGGGCGGCAGCCTCTATGAGGGGCCCGCCGAGATGTCCGCCTCCAGGACGAACGTCTTCAAGCGCGTCGCCGCCACCGACCTGTGGGTGACCGACGGCGCCTTCTCGCCCGACGGACGGCAGCTGGCCCTGCGCGGGTACTTCGGCGGGGTCTCCTACGCGTGGAAGGGCGAGGGCGAGAAGCCCGCGCGGGAGGGGCGCCTCAGCGTCCCCATCCAGCGGCAGGGCGAGTCGATCACGTACACCCCGGACGGCACGACCCTGATGTACGGCACCGAGGGCGCGCAGAGCGAGGTCACGCCCGTGGAGGTGCCGGGGAAGGGCGGCGACTCCGGCTCGGGTACGGGGGGCGGGAGTTCGGACGGCGGTGACGCGGGGCCCGGCGGGTTCGGCGGGGACCTGAGGACGGGCGCCGTCGCGGTCGTCGCCGTGCTGCTCGCCTTCTTCGGCCTGAAGCGGCTGCTGCGCAAACGCTGAGCCCGCAGGCTCCTCCGCCTCGTCGGTCTCTTCAGGCGGCCTGTCCGCGCCGGGCGACCAGGACGTCCAGGCCGTCCAGGAGGCGCTGGAGCCCGAACTCGAAGTGGTCGAAGTCCGGGCCGAACGCGTCCTCGCCCAGCGTCGCGAGGGACGGATAGCGGCCGCTCTTCATGACCTCCTCCAGGACCGGCGTCTGCGCCTCCCAGAACGCCTGGTCGGAGAGGCCGGTCCGCTGCTCGGCCTCCATCTCGTGCACCTGGGTGCGGGCGGCCCCGGTGACGTACCCCTCGACCATGACGATGACGCCGATCAGCTCGGGGTCGGTCAGCCCCATCGGCCTGATCCGCGACAGGGTCCGGTCGAGGCCGCCGACCGCGCCGGGGCCGAGCACCGGGCGGGCCTGGTTGACGTGGAGCAGCCAGGGGTGGCGGCGGTAGAGGGAGAGGGTCTCGCGGGCGTACGTCTCGACGCCCTCGCGCCAGCCGCCGGTCCAGGGGCCCTCCTCCTCCGGCGGGGTGTAGACGCGGTCGAGCATCAGGTCCAGCAGGCTGCCCTTGCCGGGGAGGTAGCGGTAGAGGGACATCGTGCCCGTGCCCAGCTCCGTGGACAGGCGGCGCATCGAGACCGCCGAGATCCCCTCGGCGTCGGCGAGGCGTACCGCCTCGGTGACGATCCGGTCGAGGGTGAGGGCCGGCTTCGGCCCGCGCGCCGGGCGCCCGCTCCCCTCCCAGAGCAGCTCCAGACTGCGGGTGATGTCGCTGCCGGTGCGCCGGTCGTCGCCGCCGTTCTTGCTCGTCATGGGCTCACCCTAATCGCCCGTACTGGAATTGGGTACACCGTACCCACGAAACTGGGTACGGTGTACCCGACGAACTGAGTACGGTGTACTCTCAAATGAGTACGGCGTACCCAGAGGGTGCGCGGCACGGTTCGCGCATGTACGACGACCTGGAGGGTCAGGCATGAACGGCAACGGGAACGGCCTCGCGGTACGGGCCGAGGGGCTTGAGAAGCGGTACGGCGAGAAGTACGCGCTGGACGGCTTCGACCTGCACGTGCGGCAGGGGACGGTGCACGGACTGCTCGGACCCAACGGCGCGGGCAAGACCACCGCCGTACGGATCCTGTCCACGCTCGTGCGGCTCGACGGCGGGTGCGCGGAGGTGGCCGGCGCCGACGTGGTGCGCGAACCCGCCCTGGTCCGCGGTCGCATCGGCCTGACCGGGCAGTACGCCGCGGTCGACGAGATCCTCACCGGGCGGCAGAACCTGGAGATGTTCGGCCGCCTGTTCCACCTCGGCGCCAAGCGGGCCGCCCTGCGCGCCCAGGAACTCCTGGAGCAGTTCCACCTGGAGGACGCGGCGGAGAAGGGCGCGGGTCAGTACAGCGGCGGCATGCGGCGCAGGCTGGACCTCGCCGCCTCGATGATCCTCGCGCCAGCCGTCCTCTTCCTGGACGAGCCGACCACCGGCCTCGACCCGCGCAGCCGCCTCGAAGTCTGGGACACCGTAAGGGAGTTGGTCGCGGGCGGCACGACCGTGCTGCTCACCACGCAGTATCTGGAGGAGGCCGACCGGCTCGCCTCCCGCATCACCGTCATCGACCGCGGCCGGGCCATCGCCGACGACACCCCCGACGGCCTGAAGAACACGGTGGGCGGCAGCCACCTCGACGTCGTGGTCCGCGAGGCCGCCGACCTGCCCGCCGCCGTCAAGGCCGTCAGCCGGGTCTGCGCAGGTGAACCGCTCGTCATCGAGGTGGAGCGGCGCGTGCAGGCCTCCGTGACCGACCGGGTCGCCGCCCTCACGGACGTGGCGCGGACCCTCCAGGACGAGGGCGTCCCGGTCGAGGACATCGGCCTGCGCAGGCCGAGTCTGGACGATGTGTTCCTGCGCCTGACCGGCCAGACCTCCGAGGCCGCCGACCCCGTCACCCACCTTGAGAAGGAGGTCGCGGCATGAGCGTCGCCCTCACCGCCGACACCTCGCGCGGACGGCTCTACTGGGCCCTCGCCGACTGCTGGAACGTCACCCGCCGCTACCTCACGCACTTCGTGCGCCAGCCCGTCACCATCGCCTGGCAGCTGGGCTTCCCCATCATCTCCGTACTCCTGTACGGCTTCGTCTTCGGCGAGGCGATGAAGGTGCCGGGCGGCGGGGACGACGGCGACTACAAGCAGTTCCTGATGCCCGGCATGTTCGTGATGACCATGGCCTTCGGCTTCATGAACACCGCCATGGCCGTGGTCACCGACGCCTCCAAGGGTGTCATCGACCGCTTCCGCTCGATGCCGATGGCCCCCTCGGCGGTGGCGTCGGGGCGGGGCGTCGCCGACCTCGTCGTCGCCTGCGCGGAACTGACCATCCTCGCGCTGACCGCCCTCGCCATCGGCTGGCGCTCCAGCGCGGGCGTGCTCGACACCCTGCTCGCCTTCGGGCTGCTGCTGTTCCTGCGGTTCAGCCTGATCTGGGTGGGGGTCTTCCTGGGCCTGCTCGTACCGACCCCGGAGGCGGCGGGCGGCCTCTACGCGGTGGCCTTCCCGCTCACGATGATCTCCAGCGTCTTCGTGGCGCCGTCCCTGATGCCGGACTGGCTGGCGCCGATCGCGGCGTGGAACCCCGTCTCGTCGACGGGCACGGCCGCGCGTGAACTGTTCGGCAACCCCGGTGCGGGGGGCTCCACCTGGGTGGAGCAGCACGCGGTCCTGATGGCGGTGGTGTGGCCGATCGTGATCTCGCTGGTGTTCCTGCCCCTGGCGGTACGAAAGTTCAAGCAGCTGAGCCGATAAGCCCCGATAGGGGCGCGGGGAACTGCGCGACCAGCCACGACGCACCCGCAGGTGGCTGGCCGCGCAGCTGGGAGCATTAAAGGCGCTCGATCACGTAATCAACGCACTGGGTGAGCGCAGCGACATCCGCGGGGTCGATCGCCGGGAACATCGCGACGCGCAGCTGATTCCGGCCCAGCTTCCGATACGGCTCGGTATCAACGACCCCGTTGGCCCGCAGAGCCTTAGCAACGGCGCCCGCGTCAACCTCTTCGGAGAAGTCAATCGTGCCGATGACCTGAGACCGCTTGGCAGGATCCGTGACAAACGGCGTCGCGTACTTGGACTCGTCGGCCCAGCCGTACAGCGTCCGCGCCGACTCGGCGGTGCGGCCCGTCGTGAAGGCGAGGCCGCCCTGGGAGTTCATCCACTCCAGCTGCTCGCCGAGCAGGAACAGCGTGGCGAGCGCCGGGGTGTTGTACGTCTGGTTCTTGCGGGAGTTGTCGATCGCCGTCGGCAGGCTGAAGAACTCCGGCACGTGCCGGCCGGACGCGTGGATCCGCTCGGCGCGCTCGATCGCCGCCGGGGAGAACACGCCGATCCACAGGCCGCCGTCCGAGGCGAACGACTTCTGCGGGGCGAAGTAGTAGACGTCCGTCTCGGCGATGTCGACCGGCAGGCCGCCCGCGCCGGACGTGGCGTCCACCAGGACGAGGGAGCCCTCGTCGGCGCCCGCGACCCGCTTGACGGGAGCCGCGACGCCCGTCGAGGTCTCGTTGTGGGTGAAGGCGTAGACGTCGACGCCCGCCTCCGCCCGGGGGGCCGGGTGGGTGCCCGGGTCGCTCGTGATCACGGTGGGCTCGGCGAGCCACGGGGCGAGCTTGGCCGCCTTCGCGAACTTGGAGGAGAACTCGCCGAAGCTCAGGTGCTGCGACTTGTTCTCGATCAGGCCGTGCGTCGCCACGTCCCAGAACGCGGTGGAGCCGCCGTTGCCGAGGATCACCTCGTACCCCTCGGGGAGGGAGAAGAGGTCCTTGACGCCTTCGCGCACCCGGCCGACCAGGTTCTTGACCGGGGCCTGGCGGTGGGACGTACCGAGGAGGGAGGTGCCGGTGGCGGCCAGGGCCTCCAGCGCCTCCGTACGCACCTTGGAGGGGCCCGCGCCGAAACGGCCGTCGGCGGGCTTCATGTCAGCGGGAATCTGGATCTCAGCCACGGGGGGAGCCTAGCGGCTCAGGGCGCGGGGTTCTCCTGGTGTCCGGCCGCTGAGATCCACTGCCCCTTGGGTGTCCATACCACGGGGCTCCGCCCCGGACCCCGCTCCTCAAACGCCGGAGGGGCGCAATTTCACCGGCAGCTCGTACAAGTCGTTCTGCGTCACCACCGGCTTGTTGCGCAGTTCCGAGCGCGGGACCGCCAAGGCCAGGTCCGGGAAGCGCTCGTACAAGGCCGGGAGCGCCACCCCCGCCTCCAGGCGGGAGAGCGCCGCACCGGGGCAGACGTGCGGGCCGTGGCCGAAGGAGATGTGGCGGGTGGGGGAGGTGCGCGTGATGTCGAAGGCGGCGGCCGTGGGGCCGTGGGCCCGCTCGTCGCGGCCTATCGCCCCGTACGACACGATCAGCGCGTCACCCTTGCGGATCACCTTGTCCCCGACCGGGACATCCTCCGCGGCGAAGCGGATCAGGACGTGCGAGGTCGGTGTGGAGTAGCGCAGGGTCTCCTCGATCACGGCGTCCCAGCCGGCCTGGCCGGAGAGGACCATCGCGCGCTGCTCGGGGTGTGCGGACAGGTTCACGACGGCGTTGACGATGAGGGAGATCGTCGTCTCGTGGCCCGCCGCCACCATCAGCTGGAGGGTGGAGACGATCTCCTCGTCCGTGAGGTGGTCGCCGTTCTCGGAGGCCTGGATCAGCGCGCTGGTGAGGTCGTCGCCGGGCTCCGCGCGGCGGGCCGCGACGACCTTGCCCATCATCGCGGCCAGTTCGCCGAGCGTCGCGACGACCTCCTGCGGCGGGGTCTGCGTGGAGAAGAACTTGTCGAACAGGACCTTCAGGCGCGGATGGTCAGCCGTGTCGATGCCCATCAGGTCACTGATGACGTACATGGGCAGGGGGTACGCGAACTCCGCCTTCAGGTCCACCACTTCGGAGGCGGGGAGCTTGTCGAGCAGGGCGTGCGTCAGCTCCGTGATGCGGCCGCGCAGCCGCTCCACCCGGCGCGGGGTGAGGGCCTGCGCCACTAGTGTCCGCATCCGGCGGTGCTCCTCGCCGTCGACCGTCAGCATGGAACGGCCCGGGTTGGCGAGGCCGATCAGCGGCCAGTCGGCGGGAATCTCGCCGCGCCGCCAGGCGCCCCAGACCTCGATGTCCTTCACCAGCCGCTTGTCCGTGAGGAGCTGACGCGCCTCCGCGTGGTGCGTGACCGCCCACACCGGCACGCCGCCGGGCAGCTCCGCCTCGGCGAGCGGGCCCGCCGCCAGCAGCCGGGCGCTCTCCCCGTCCAGGTCGGTGACGAAGGGGTCCAGGGCGATGCGCGTCATCTGGGGTCTCCAAACGCTGAGGTCGGGGTCGGGGTGAAGCGCACCGGCAGATCGGTCAGGCCGCGCAGCCAGGGCGACGGGCGGCGGGTGAGGTCCCCCGCCGGTACCGCGAGGTCCAGGTCGGGCAGGCGGTCCAGGAGCACCTCGATGCCGGTCCGCGCGATGACCTCGGCGACCTCCTGGGCGGGGAAGGGGCAGCGGTGCTCGCCGTGCCCGAACGCGAAGTGGGCGCTGTTGCCGCCGGTCAGGGCGGAGCCGTCGGTGCGGATCTGCGGGTCGGCGTTGGCGGCGGCGAGGCCGAGCAGCAGCAGGTCACCGGCGTTGATGTGGCGCCCGCCGAGCCGGGTGTCGCGCGAGGCCCAGCGCCCGGCGACGTTCTGGGTGGGGGTGTCCTCCCACAGGACCTCGTTCATGGCCTCGGCGACGCTGTTGCGGCCGCCGAAGAGGGAGGCGGCGAAGCGGTCGTCGGTGAGCATCAGGCGCAGCGAGTTGCCGATCCAGTCGGCGGTCGGCTGGTGACCCGCGGCCATCATCACCATCAGGTCCTGCGCGATCTCCTCGTCGGTGAAGTCCGAGCCGTCCTCGGTGAGCTGCGTCTCGATCATGTACGAGGCGACGTCCAGGCCCGGCTTCTCGTGCTTGTCGGCGATGAGCCGCATCATCGAACCGGCCAGGTGCTGCTGGCCCGCGAGAGCCCGCTCACGGCCGTCGATCATGTCGTTCATGGCGGTGACGAGGCCGGGGCCCTGCTCGTCGGAGAAGCCGTAGACACGGGCAAGGACCCGCACCGGGAGCAGCATCGCGTACTCGGCGATGATGTCCGTGGCGCCCGTGCCGCAGAACCGGTCGATCAGCTCGTCCGCGAACGTCTCGGCGTGCGCCCGGAGTTCGAAGGGGTCGACCGCTTCGAGGGCGTGGGAGATCATCGCGGCGCGCCGGGTGTGCCGCTCGCCGACCGTGTAGAGGATGGACGGCTGCCGGTGGCCGATCATCGGGAGCAGGGGCCAGTCGGCGGGGATGGCCGGCCACTGGTTCCACAGCTCGGAGTCGCGGCTGAACAGCACGGGGTCGCCGGTGACCTGGTGCAGCTCGCGGTAGCCGAGCACCAGCCAGGCGGGCACGTCGCCGTCGAGCAGTACGGGTGCGACGGGGCCGTGGTCGCGGCGCATCTCCCGGTACAGCTGGGCGGGTTCGGTGGCGAAGCGGGGGCCGGAGAGCGGTACGGGACCGGGGGCGGCGCCGGTCACGGGGCAGGTCACTGGGCGTTCTCCTGGGGGGCGTTCGGCTGAGCGGCGTACAGCGACTTCAGGTGTTCCACGAGCGTGATCAGTACGCCCTTGCTGGACTCGCGGGAGCGGGCGTCGCAGTCGACGAGGGGCACCCACGGGTCGAGGTCGAGCGCCTCGCGCAGCTGCTCGGGGGTGTGCTGGGGCCCGCCGAAGTCGTTGCGGGCCACGATGAACGGCGTGCCGTGGTGTTCCAGGCGGTCGATCGCGTACCAGGAGTCCTCCAGGCGGCGGGTGTCGACGAGGACGACCGCGCCGAGCGTGCCCGCGAAGAGGCGGTCCCACAGGAACCAGAAGCGTTCCTGGCCCGGGGCGCCGAACAGGTAGAGCACGTTGCGCGCGTCGAGCGTGATGCGGCCGAAGTCGAAGGCGACCGTCGTGGACGTCTTGCCGTCGAGGCCTTCGAGGCCGCCGGTCTCGTCGATGCCCCGGCCGGCCTGCGTCATCGTCTCCTCGGTGTTGAGGGGACGGATCTCGCTGACGGAGCGGACCAGCGTCGTCTTGCCGACGCCGAAGCCGCCGACCACGACGATCTTCAGGCCGTTGTCGGCGGTCGCGGTCAGCTCTCTTCGGCCGGCACCGGCCGGCTCGCGTTCGCCGGCCGGCTTGCGTTCAGAGATTGCGGAGTCCAACGAGCACCTGCTCCAGGAGTTCGGAATCGGGAAGGCTGTGCGTGGGGCCCGAGCGGGGGTGCCGGGCGCTGATCCGGCCCGCGTCGAGCAGGTCGGAGAGCAGGATGCGGGTGATGCTCACCGGCAGGCCCAGGTCGGCGGCGATCTCCACGACCGCCGTGGGCAGCTCGCACATCCGCAGGATCGCGGCGTGCTCGGACTGCATGCCCGGCAGGGGGCCGGACTCGGCGACGATGAGGGTCACCAGGTCGAAGGGGGCGTCGGGCGCCGACCGGCTGCGGCCTCCGGTGAGGGTGTACAGCCGGTCGGGCGAGTCGTCGCGGCCGGGGCGGCGCACGCTCATGCGGTGGTCTTGGCGCCCGGGCCGCCGTCCCCGCGGGGCGCGGCGCGCAGATGCTCGCCGAGCTGTTCCACCAGCTCGCTCATGGTGTGCCCGACGAGGCCGGCGTCGGCGTCCTCGTCGGCGACGACCGCGAGGTGCGCGCCCTCGCCGGCCTCGACGATGAAGAGGATGCCGCCGTAGAACTCGGCCATCGCCGAGCGCACTCCGCCGGTGCCGTCGCCGAACTCGGCGGAGGCGCCGTGCGCCAGGGACTGGATGCCGGCGGCGATCGCGGCGAGCTGGTCGGCCTGGTCGACGGATAGCTCCGGGGTGCGGCACAGCTTCAGGCCGTCCCGGGAGAGCACCAGGGCGTGCCGGGCGCCGGGGGTGCGCTCCAGGAGGCCCGCGAGGAGCCAGGTGAGCTTGGCTTCGGTGGTGGCGTGGGTGGTGCCGGTGGTCATCGGGGGGTGCCGCCTTCCGGGTGCGGGGGAGTCGACGGTTCGGAGGGGTCCGGGGCAGTGGTGCGGACGGCCTGGCGGAAGCTGCTGAAGCGGGCCGCGGTACTGGCGGCGTCCGCGGGGCGCGGCCGCGGGCTCTCCCCGGTGTCGCTGTCGGCGCGGGCCCGCTCGGCGGCAGCGAGGGTCCGCCCCCGCCGCCGCTTGGGCAGCGGCATCGCGACGCCCTCGGCCTCGGCCCCCGCTCCGGCCGGGCGGTCGGCCGGGGAGTGGTGGGTCGGCACCGGGTCGCGGTCGACGCGGTCGGTGAGGGGGTCGGGGACGGTGCCGGGGAGGTGAGGGGCCTTCGGTGACCGGGCGTCCGCCGGGGGCAGGGACGGCTGGTTCGGCGAGGGCGCCGGAGTCTGCGGGTTCGGCGAGGGCGCCAGGGGCTGCGCGGCCGTCAGGTGCTGGGCGCTCGTCGGGTCCTGGGCGGGGGCCGAGGGCTGCGGGGCCACCGGCTCCTGGGCGGGCGCCACGTCCTGGGGGACCGCCGGGAGCTGGGCGCGGGCCGGGGTGCGGGGCAGGGGAGTCGCGGGGAGCGGGGCCGGGTCCGAGGGGCGGGAGAGCAGTTCCTGCGGGATCAGGAGGAGTACGCCCGTGCCGCCGCGCGCCGAGGGGCGGAACGACACCGTCAGGCCGTACTTGCGGGCCAGGCGGCCGACCACCGCGAGGCCGAGCCGGGTGCCGCTCAGGCCGCCGAGGCCCGTCGTCTCCCCGGACACGGCACGCTCGGCGCGGCGCTGCTGCACCGGGCCCATCACCAGGCCGCTGTCCTCGACGGAGACGATGACCCCGGCCGCGACCTCCTCGATGTAGACGTGCACCTCGGAGGTGGGCGGCGAGAAGTTCGCGGCGTTGTCGAGGATTTCGGCCAGGGCGTGCATGACGCCCTCGGCGGCGTGGCCCGCGACCGCGACCTCGCTGGCCGAGTGCAGGCGCACGCGCTGGTAGCCGCCGATGCGGCCCATCGCGCCGCGCAGGATCGACTCCATGACGATGGGCCGGGCCCACCGGCGCCCGGAGCGGGCGCCGGTGAGGACCGCCACGGAGTCGGCGATGCGGCCGGCCTGCGCGGTCCTGTGGTCCAGGTGGAGAAGGTCGGTGAGGACGTCCTCGTCGGCGTGCCTGCCCTCCATCTCGCGCAGGTCGGCGAGCATGCCGGTGGCCAGCGCCTGCATCCGCCCCGCCGCGTTGGCACACGCGGCGAGCGCGGCGGCGCGCTCTGACTCGGCGGTGCGTACGCGCTCGGTCAGCTCGGTCCGCACGCGCGCGTTCTCGGCGGTGAGTTCCGCGCGTACCCGGTCGAGCTCGGAGGCGAGTGACGTACGTACGCGGTCGTGCTCGGCGGTGAGCTTCTCCCGCAGCCGGGCCTGCTCGGCGGTCAGCTCGGCCAGTTCACGCGCGTGCGCGGCGGTGAGGCGGGCGTGCTCCTGCCCGAACTCGGCGGCGCGCCGCGTCTGTTCCTGCTGGAGGCGGCCGGTCTCCTGGCGTGCGGCGGCCAGCTGACGCCGCGACAGGGAGAGTGACCGCAGGGCGTGGAAGGCGACGGTCACCGCCGCGCTGAGCGCGAGGGCGGCGGCGCTCGCACCCCAGGCCAGAGGGGTTCGCGCGGACGCGGGCGCGAGGGCGACGGCCGTCCCGGCGAGCGCCGCGGTGACGAGGGCGCAGGCCAGCAGGACGAGCGCGGAAGGACGCAGCGGCGGGCGCTCCGTCCCGGGGCGCGCTAGGGGGGTTGGCGCGGTCATCAATCGGGGTCCTCGATCGGAAGCGACACACTCTGCTCAAGTTCTGGTCACTATAGGAGAGTTGATGAGCGTGTTGGGAATGTTCCCTTCCGGATCGTGACATATGGGGTGAGGCGGGGTGGCGCCGGGGTCCCGGGGCGAGGGCATCCTGGACCGCATGAGCGACCTCGACGGCGACTTCGGCGACCTCGCAGGACCCGGCGGCGTCGGCGGCGTCGGTGACGTCGGTGACCTCGGCGGCCTGGAGCGGGACCTGCGCGCGGCCGTACGCGGCGCGGTGGACCTCTCCGTCACCGCACGGGCCCTGCACACCATGGACGCCTCCAACTACCGCCGCGTGCCGGTCGCCGTCGTGGCCCCGCGCGACGCCGACGACGTGACGGCGGCCCTGGACGTCTGCCGGAGGCGCGCCGTGCCGGTCGTGGCGCGCGGCGCGGGCACCTCGATCGCCGGGCAGGCGACGGGCACCGGCGTGGTCCTCGACTTCACCCGGCACATGAACCGCGTCGTCTCCCTCGACCCCGAGGCGCGTACGGCCGTGGTCCAGCCGGGAGTCGTCCTGGACGACCTGCGGGCCGCGGCGGCCCCGCACGGCCTGACCTTCGGCCCCGACCCCTCCACGCACAGCCGCTGCACGCTCGGCGGCATGATCGGCAACAACTCGTGCGGCTCGCACTCGGTGGCCTGGGGGACCACGGCCGACAACGTCCGGAGTCTGACGGTCGTCAGGTCCCAGGGCGACACCCTCCGCCTCGGCCGGGGCTGGGACGGCGCCCCCACCGGCCTGCGCGCCCTGGTGGAGGGCGACCTGGCCCTCCTGCGCACCGGCTTCCCCGACCTGCCGCGCCGCATCTCGGGATACGCCCTGGACGCGCTGCTCCCGGAGCGCGGCGCGGACCTGGCCCGCGCGTTCTGCGGCTCGGAGGGCACGCTCGGCGTCGTCACCGAGGCGGTGGTGCGGCTCGTCGAGGCGCCCCGCGCGCGGGCGCTCGCCGTCCTCGGGTACGCCGACGAGAACGCGGCGGCGGAGGCGGCGGTGGGCCTCCTGCCGCACGGCCCGCTGACCGTGGAGGGCATGGCCGCCGACCTCGTACGCGACACCGCGCAGGAGAGCGCCCTGCCCAAGGGCGGCGCCTGGCTGTTCGTGGAGACCGGCGGCGCGAGCCCGGCCGAGGCACGCGCGCGTGCCGAGACGATCGTGCGCGCCGCCGACGTACTGGACGCCGTGGTCGTCGACGACCCGGCACGGCAGCGGGCGCTGTGGCGGGTGCGGGAGGACGCCAGCGGCACGGCCACCCGGATGCCGGACGGCAGCGAGGCGTGGCCCGGCTGGGAGGACTGCGCGGTGCCGCCCGCCCGTCTCGGCGCCTATCTGCGGGACTTCAGGGCGCTGCTCGCCGAACACGGCCTGCGCGGCACGCCGTACGGGCACTTCGGCGACGGCTGCATCCACGTACGCATCGACTTCGACCTGCTCAGCACCGAGGGCGTGGCCCGCTTCCGCCGCTTCTCCGAGGAGCTGGCCGACCTGGTCGTCGCGCACGGCGGGTCGCTCTCCGGTGAGCACGGGGACGGGCAGGCCCGCGCGGAGCTGCTGCCGAAGATGTACGGGCCCGCACTCGTCCGGCTCTTCGAGCGCGTGAAGGACGTCTGGGACCCGGCGGGCCTGCTCAACCCGGGCATGCTGGTGCGCCCCGCGCCCCTCGACACCGGCCTGCGGTTCGCGCCCCTGCCGCGCGAGCCCGTCGACGTCGCCTTCGGCTACCCGCACGACGGCGGGGACTTCTCGGCGGCGGTCAGGCGGTGCGTGGGCGTCGCCAAATGCCGTACGGCGACGGCGGCATCGCCCAGCGGCGTCATGTGCCCCTCCTTCCGGGCGACCGGCGAGGAGGAGCACTCCACGCGCGGCCGGGCGCGGCTCCTGCACGAGATGCTCGCGGGCGAGGTGGTCACGGACGGCTGGCGGTCCACGGAGGTCAGGGACGCGCTCGACCTCTGTCTGTCCTGCAAGGGATGCCGGTCGGACTGCCCGGTGGGCGTCGACATGGCCACGTACAAGGCGGAGTTCCTCCACCACCACTACGAAGGCCGCCGCAGGCCCGCGGCCCACTACGCGATGGGGTGGCTGCCGCGCTGGCTGCGGGCCGTGGCCCGCACGCGCACGGCTCCCGTCGTCAACGCCCTCGCCCGGATCGGGCCGCTGGCGGCGCTCGGCAAGCGGCTCGGCGGGATCGCGCCGGAGCGTTCGATTCCGGCGGTGGCGCCGCAGACGCTGCGGCAGTGGTGGCGCGGGAGGCCGCGGAGGCGGGGGGCGCCGGGGGCGCGGGTCGTGCGGGTCGTGCTGTGGCCCGACACCTTCACCGACCACCTCTCGCCCTCCGTGGGCCGGGCCGCGGTGCGTGTCCTGGAGGCGGCCGGGCTCACCGTCGCGCTGCCGCCGCGAGGGGTGTGCTGCGGGCTCACGTATGTCTCGACGGGCCAGCTGGACCGTGCCCGCGCGGTACTGCGCGCGACGCTGGACCGTCTCGGCCCGCTCCTCGCGGCGGGGGCGCCGGTCGTCGTCCTGGAGCCGAGCTGTGCGGCCGCTCTCAAGACCGACCTCGTCGAACTCCTGGGCGACGACCCGCGCGCCCACCGCCTCGCCGCGTCGGTCCGCACCTTCGCGCAGGCACTCGAAGAGCTGGCCCCCGACTGGCGTCCCCCGCACATCGGCCGCCCGGTCGCCGGCCAGACGCACTGCCACCAGCACGCGGTCCTGGGCGACGCGGCGGAGCGGCGGCTGCGTACGAAGGCGGGTCTTGAGGGCGAGCTGAGCGGCGGCTGCTGCGGACTCGCGGGGAACTTCGGTTTCGAACGGGGCCATTACGAGGTGTCGGCGGCCTGCGCCGAGGAACAGCTGCTGCCCTCGGTACGGCAGGCGCCGGGCGAGGCGGTGGTCCTCGCGGACGGCTACTCCTGCCGGACGCAGCTGGGGCAGCTTGCGGGGGTGCGGGGGCGGCATCTGGCGGAGGTCCTCGCGGAGGCGCTGGACGCGGTTGAGGCGGACCTGGGTTGCGTACAGGAGTGAACGCGCTCCACAATCCTGTCCTGGTCCATTACCTTGGACGGCGGAGTCCAGAACACTGGACTGCTGGGAGTGGTGGCAAACGGCAGGAAGGCTCAGGCGTGAACGTCTCGCGCAGCGATCAGGCGGCACCGGCAGCGGCCCCCGTGGTGGCCCAGCAGCCGGAAGTCGCCGGTGCGGCGGCGACCGCCGAGGCCGCCCCGGGTGGGGCCGTGAGCAGCCTCCGCGCCAGGCTCGGGCCCGTCGGGCTCGTCCTCGCGGGCGGCATATCCGTGCAGTTCGGCGGCGCGGTCGCGGTGAGCGTGATGCCGCGGGCCGGGGCACTCGGCATCGTGACGCTGCGGCTCGCCTTCGCCGCGCTCGTGCTGCTCGCCGTGTGCCGGCCGAAGCTGCGCGGGCACTCGCGCGCCGACTGGGGCACGGTCGTCGCCTTCGGCGTGGCCATGGCCGGGATGAACGGCCTCTTCTACCAGTCCGTCGCCCGCATCCCCATGGGCCCCGCCGTCACCCTCGAAGTCCTCGGGCCGCTCGTGCTCTCCGTCATCGCCTCGCGCCGCGCGGTCAACCTGATCTGGGCCGGGCTCGCGCTCGGCGGCGTGTTCCTGCTCGGCGGAGGGGGCGGTCTCAGCGGCCTCGACCCGGTCGGCGTCGCCTACGCACTGGGCGCGGGCGCGATGTGGGCGACGTACATCGTCTTCAGCGCGCGTACCGGGCGGCGCTTCCCGCAGGCGGACGGCCTCGCCCTCGCGATGGTGGTCGCGGCGGTGCTGTTCCTGCCGCTCGGGATCGTCGAGTCGGGCTCGAAGCTGGTCGAGCCGGGCACGCTGGCGCTGGGCGCGGTGGTCGCGGTCATGTCGTCCGTGCTGCCGTACACCCTCGAACTCCTCGCGCTGCGCCGCCTTCCCGCGCACACCTTCGCGATCCTGATGAGCCTGGAACCGGCCATCGCCTCCATCGCCGGATTCCTCGTCCTGAGCCAGGCCCTGACCGTGGCCGAGGCGCTGGCCATCTCCCTGGTCATCGCGGCGAGCATGGGCGCGGTGCGGACGCAGGTGGGGCGGGGGAAGGCGCGCACGGCACGCGACAGCGCCTGAAAGGGGCGGCGCGCGTCCCGCTCCCGCGTTCCAGGCGGCTTACGTCTCCCCTGGTCAGGACTTGTTGCCGCGTTCCAGCGTCCCGTACTACCGGACTTTCGTGGCTTTCGGGACGGATCACCCCGCATGGTCGAGCCGTGTCCGCACCACGGCACAACGGCAACGACCTGAGGAGTCCGTACATGCTTCGCAAGCGTTCACGTCTGATCGCCGCGCCGATCGCGGCCGTCGCCCTGACGCTGACCGTCGCCGGGTACCAGGCCAGTGCGTCCGGTGGGACCGCTGCGTCCGGCGCCTCCGGTGCGTCCGGCAGGGAGGCCGCGGCGCCGGTCCCGTGCCTGGCCGGTGCCACGACGCTGGTCGGCGACCTCGACGGTGACGGCCGCCCGGACAAGATCTCGAACCCCGGGCACACCGGGACCAGGATGACTGTCCAGTGGGGCGCCGCGGACGGCTCGTTCGGCACCGAGCACTCCGTCGGCAAGCTGCTCGGCGCCAAGCCGGGCGAGGTCGCGACCGCCGCGGTCGCCGACTTCCAGCAGGACGGCACCCTGGACATGGTCGTCAACATCGTCAAGCCGTCCGGCGTCGACGACCCGGCGACGGCACGCGTCGCCGACTACCGTCCGGGCCCGCTCAAGCGCGCGAACCTGGGCTCCGCCCGCACCCGCCACCTCGACATCGGCGACAGCCGCGAGGTCAAGCAGCTCCGGATCGCCAACTACGGCGACGACGCGTACCCGGACCTCGCGATCCTCAACAACGCCGGTGACGGGGTGTGGGACCGGGAGGTCCGCCTGACGAAGCCGGGCAGCGGGCCGGGGCGCTACGACTCGGACCAGCAGTACAAGTACGGCGAGCACGGCACCCCGGCGGAGCCGCCGGCGATGCCCGGCGACGGCTGGAAGCGGTTCTACCAGGCCTGCACCGCCTGAGCCGGTGCCCGACCGACGGCGGCCCTCGGGCCGCCGTCCCGCCGCACGCGCACGCGCCGTACGCACGCACGCCGCACGCCCGCCACGGGGCCGGGCAAAATTAATGCAAGCACGCTTGCTTGTTTCTGTGCGTCCTGCCATGCTCCCTGGCTAACCGCCTGCCCCGAGGGGAGCGTTCCGTGTCCGATGCCCTGTCCGTGCTCGACGACCTGCGCAGCGAGAGCGAGGAACTCGACCGGCTCGTAGCGGAGTTGGCGCAGGAGCGCTGGGCGCTCGCGACCCCCGCGCCCGGCTGGACCGTCGCCCACCAGATCGCGCATCTCGCCTGGACCGACCGGGCCGCGCTGCTCGCCGCCACCGACCCGGGGGCGTTCGCCGCCGAGGGGGAGAAGGCGGCCGCGGCACCCGGCTCGTTCGTGGACGAGGGCGCCGAGGAGGGCGCGGCGCTGCCGCCCGACGAGCTGCTCGCGGGCTGGCGGTCGGGCCGCGACCGGCTGTGGCGGGCCCTGAGCGAGGCCCCGGCCGGAGCCCGCCTGCCCTGGTACGGGCCGCCCATGGCCGTGCCCTCCATGGCCACCGCGCGGCTCATGGAGACGTGGGCGCACGGCCAGGACGTGGCGGACGCGCTCGGCGTGCCGCGGACACCGACCGACCGGCTGCGGCACGTGGCGCGGATCGGCGTACGGACGCGGGACTTCGCCTTCGCCGTACGGGGGCTCGGCGCGCCGGGGGAGGAATTCCGGGTCGAGCTGACGTCGCCCGTGACGGGGGAGGTGTGGGCGTACGGCCCCCAGGACGCCCGCCAGCGTGTCACGGGCCCCGCGCTCGACTTCTGCCTCCTGGTCACCCAGCGCGCCCACCGCACCGACCTGGCCCTGCGGGCGGAGGGCCCCGACGCGGACCGCTGGCTGTCCCTCGCCCAGGCCTTCGCGGGGCCCCCGGGCGCGGGGCGCGAGCCGCGTGCGGGAGCGGGGCGGTGAAGCCGCCGGGTGGGGCGACGGTCCCGCCTCTGCGCATAGGCAACGCCTCCGGCTTCTACGGCGACCGGTTCAGCGCCATGCGGGAGATGCTGACCGGCGGGGAACTCGACGTGCTCACCGGGGACTACCTCGCCGAGCTGACCCTGCTCATCCTCGGGCGTGACCGGCTGAAGGACCCCTCCCGCGGGTACGCCAAGACCTTCCTGCGGCAGTTGGAGGACTGTCTCGGGATCGCCCACGAGCGGGGCGTGAAGATCGTCGCCAACGCCGGGGGGCTCAACCCGGCCGGTCTCGCCGACGCCGTACGGGAGCTGGCCGCGCGGGTCGGCGTCCCCGTGCGGGTCGCGCACGTCGAGGGCGACGACCTCGGGGAGCGCTTCCCCGGGGCGCTCACCGCCCACGCCTACCTCGGCGGCGGCGGGATCGCGGCCTGCCTGAGCGCGGGGGCCGACGTGGTCGTCACCGGGCGGGTGACCGACGCCGCCCTCGTCACCGGGCCCGCCGCCGCCCACTTCGGGTGGGGCCCCGCGGACTACGACAGGCTCGCCGGCGCCGTCGCCGCCGGGCATGTCCTGGAGTGCGGCACGCAGGCCACCGGCGGCAACTACGCCTTCTTCGCCGAGCACGGCCCCACGTCCGTACGCCACCCCGGCTTCCCGCTCGCCGAGATCCACCAGGACGGCTCCGCCGTCATCACCAAGCACGACGGCACCGGCGGCTTCGTCGACGTCGGCACGGTCACCGCGCAACTCCTGTACGAGACCCAGGGCGCCCGGTACGCGGGCCCGGACGTCACCGTCCGGCTCGACACGGCCACCCTCACCCAGGAGGGGCCCGACCGCGTACGGGTCGACGGCGTGCGCGGCGAGGCGCCTCCGCCCGCCCTGAAGGCCGGCCTGACCCGGCTCGGCGGCTTCCGCAACGAGGTCGTCTTCGTGCTCACGGGCCTGGACATCGAGGCCAAGGCCGCGCTCGTCCGCGCGCAGATCGAGGACGCCCTCGGCCGCGCCGAGGCCCGCCCCGCCGAGCTGCGCTGGGAGCTGGCCCGCACCGACCGCGCCGACGCCGCCACCGAGGAGACCGCCTCCGCCCTGCTGCGGCTCGTCGCGCGCGACCCCGACGCCGGCGCGGTGGGCCGCGCCCTCAGCGGCGCCGCCGTCGAACTCGCCCTCGGCAGCTACCCCGGCTTCCACGTGACCGCGCCCCCCGGCAAGGGCGCGCCTTACGGCGTCTTCGAGGCGGTGTACGTGGACCGCTCCGGCGTCGCGCACGTGGCCGTCCTCCCGGACGGGGAGCGGCGCCCGGTCCCGCCCGGCGCGGGCACCCTCGTCCTGGAGGACGTGCCGCCGCCACCGCTGCCCGAGCCCCTCCCGCCCGGCCCCACTCGGCGCGCCCCCCTCGGCCTCGTCGCCGGGGCCCGCAGCGGGGACAAGGGCGGGGATGCCAACGTCGGCGTGTGGGCGCGCACCGACGACGCCTGGCGCTGGCTCGCCCACGCGCTGACCGTGGACCGCTTCCGGGAACTCGTACCGGAGAGCGCCGACTTGACCGTCGTGCGCCATGACCTGCCCAACCTGCGCGCCCTCAACTTCGTCGTCGAGGGCCTGCTCGGTGAGGGCGTCGCCGCGCGGGCCCGCTTCGACCCGCAGGCCAAGGGCGTCGGCGAGTGGCTGCGCGCCCGCCACCTGGACATACCGGAGGTACTGCTGTGACCGTCCTCGCCTCCGCGCTCGACCCCGCGAGCGCCGAGTACGCCGAGCACCGCGCGGCCATGCTGGAGAAGCTGGCCGCGCTCGACGCCGAGCAGGCCAAGGCGCTGGAGGGCGGCGGCGAGAAGTACGTCCGGCGCCACCGCGAGCGCGGCAAGCTGCTCGTCCGCGAGCGCATCGAGCTGCTGCTCGACCCGGACACGCCGTTCCTGGAGCTGTCCCCGCTGGCCGCCTGGGGCAGCGACTATCCCGTGGGCGCCTCCATGGTCACCGGCATCGGTGTCGTCGAGGGCGTCGAGTGCCTGATCACCGCCAACGACCCGACGGTCAGGGGCGGCGCCTCCAACCCCTGGACGCTGAAGAAGGCCTTCAGGGCGCACGAGATCGGGCACGCCAACCGGCTGCCGTCCATCCACCTCGTGGAGTCGGGAGGCGCGGACCTGCCGTCCCAGAAGGAGATCTTCATCCCGGGAGGCGCCCTCTTCAAACACCTCACGCAGTCCTCGGCGGCCGGGATCCCGACGGTCGCCGTCGTCTTCGGGAACTCCACGGCCGGCGGCGCGTACGTCCCCGGCATGAGCGACCACGTGATCATGGTCAAGGAGCGCGCGAAGGTCTTCCTCGGCGGCCCGCCGCTGGTGAAGATGGCGACCGGCGAGGAGAGCGACGACGAGTCGCTCGGCGGCGCCGAGATGCATGCCCGCACCTCCGGTCTCGCCGACTACCTCGCCGAGGACGAGCGGGACGCGCTGCGGCAGGCCCGCAGGGTCGTCGCCCGCCTCAACTGGCGCAAGGCGTACGCGGATCCGGGCCCGGCCGAGCCGCCCGAGTACGACCAGGACGAACTCCTCGGCATCGTCCCCGGCGACCTGAAGAAGCCCTTCGACCCACGCGAGGTCATCGCCCGTATCGTCGACGGCTCCGACTTCGACGAGTTCAAGCCGCTGTACGGGACGAGCCTCACCACCGGCTGGGCCGCCCTGCACGGCTATCCGGTCGGCGTCCTCGCCAACGCACAAGGCGTCCTGTTCAGCGAGGAGTCCCAGAAGGCCGCCCAGTTCATCCAGCTCGCGAACCAGCGCGACATCCCGCTGCTCTTCCTGCACAACACCACCGGCTACATGGTCGGCAAGGAGTACGAGCAGGGCGGCATCATCAAGCACGGCGCCATGATGATCAACGCGGTCAGCAACTCGCGCGTGCCGCACCTGTCCGTCCTCATGGGCGCCTCGTACGGCGCCGGGCACTACGGCATGTGCGGGCGCGCCTACGACCCCCGCTTCCTCTTCGCCTGGCCGAGCGCCAAGTCGGCCGTCATGGGCCCGCAGCAGCTCGCCGGGGTCCTGTCGATCGTCGCCCGCGCGTCGGCCGCCGCGAAGGGCCAGCCCTACGACGATGAGGCCGACGCGGGCCTGCGCGCCATGGTGGAGCAGCAGATCGAGGCGGAGTCCCTGCCGATGTTCCTGTCGGGGCGGCTCTACGACGACGGGATCATCGACCCGCGCGACACCCGCACCGTCCTCGGCCTGTGCCTGTCCGTGATCCACACGGCCCCCTACGAAGGCGCGCGCGGCGGCTTCGGCGTCTTCCGGATGTGAGGCAGTGACCATGATCGAGTCAGTACTCGTGGCCAACCGCGGCGAGATCGCCTGCCGCGTCTTCCGCACCTGCCGGGACCTCGGCATCGCCACGGTCGCGGTGTACTCCGACGCCGACGCGGACGCCCTGCACGTCCGTGAGGCCGACACGGCGGTACGGCTGCCGGGCGCGGCGCCCGCCGAGACGTATCTGCGCGGCGACCTCGTCGTGAAGGCCGCGCAGGCCGCGCGCGCCGACGCGGTCCACCCCGGCTACGGCTTCCTCTCCGAGAACGCGGACTTCGCGCGGGCCGTCCTGGACGCGGGCCTGGTCTGGATCGGCCCGCCGCCCGAGGCGATCGAGGCGATGGCGTCCAAGACGCGCGCCAAGGAACTGATGGGCGTCGAGCCGCTCGGCGACGTCACGGAGACCGACCTCCCCGTCCTGGTGAAGGCGGCGGCCGGTGGCGGCGGGCGCGGCATGCGTGTCGTACGCGATCTGGCCGATCTGGCGGGGGAGCTGGCGGCGGCGCGGGCCGAGGCCGCGAGCGCCTTCGGGGACGGCGAGGTGTTCGTCGAGCCGTTCATCGAGGGCGGGCGGCACGTCGAGGTGCAGGTCATGGCCGACGCGCACGGCACCGTGTGGACGCTCGGCACCCGCGACTGCACCCTCCAGCGCAGACACCAGAAGGTCATCGAGGAGTCCCCGGCGCCCGGACTCGCTCCGGACCTGGTCGCCGAGCTGCACGCGCAGGCCGTGCGGGCGGCGCGCGTGACCGAGTACCGGGGCGCGGGCACGGTCGAGTTCCTGGTCGCGGACGGCCGGGCGCACTTCCTGGAGATGAACACCCGCCTCCAGGTCGAACACCCCGTCACCGAGGCCGTGTTCGGCCTGGACCTGGTGGCGCTCCAGATCCAGATCGCCGAGGGCCACGCCCTGGAGAAGGAACCCCCGCCCGCGCGCGGGCACGCGATCGAGGCCCGCCTGTACGCCGAGGACCCGGCGGCCGACTGGGCCCCGCAGACCGGCACCCTGCACCACCTGGAGGTGCCGGGCGTCCGCCTCGACACGGGCTACGCGGGCGGAGACTCGATCGGCGTCCACTACGACCCGATGCTGGCCAAGGTCATCGCGTACGCGCCGACCCGCGCGCAGGCGGTCCGCAAGCTGGCGGGCGCGCTGGAGCGGGCCGTCGTGCACGGGCCGGTCACCAACCGCGACCTGCTCGTACGCTCCCTGCGGCACCCGGAGTTCGCGGAGGCCCGCATGGACACCGGCTTCTACGACCGGTACGCCGCACAGCTGGCCGCCCCCGAGCCCGACCCGCACGCCCCGCTCGCCGCCGCCCTCGCCGACGCCCACGGCCGCTCCCGGTTCGGCGGCTGGCGCAACCTCCGCTCGCAGCCCCACACCAAGCGCTACCGCACCGAGCCCGACGCCGCCGTGCACGAGGTCCGCTACGACCACACCCGGACCGGCCCGGTCGCCGAGGGAGTGCGGGTCCTCGCCGTGACGCCGACGCGCGTCGAACTCGAGGTCGACGGCGTACGGAGGAAGTTCACCGTCACGCGGTACGGCGAGCGCGTGCACGTCACCACGCCCCGCGGCGACACCGCCCTCACCGCGCTGCCACTGCTCCCCGAGCCCACCGCCCGCCGCGCACCCGGCTCGCTGCTCGCCCCGATGCCGGGCACCGTCGTCCGCGTCGCCGAAGGGCTCACCGAGGGCGCGGAGGTCACGGGCGGGCAGCCCCTCGTCTGGCTGGAGGCCATGAAGATGGAGCACCGCGTCTGCGCTCCCGCCTCCGGCACGCTCACCGCGCTGCACGCCGTGCCCGGCCGCCAGGTCGAGGTCGGCGCGCTGCTCGCCGTCGTCCAGGCCGCCGTCCCGGAGGAGTCCGTATGAGCACCGCCCGCAGTTCCACCGGCAGTACCGCACGCAGCCCTCGTGGCGCCGCCCTCGAAACCGAGGAGCACCAGGCCCTGCGCGCCGCCGTCGCCGCCCTCGGCAAGCGGTACGGCCGCGCCTACATGACCCGCGTCGTCGCGGACGGGGGCCACCCCGACGAGCTGTGGGCGGACGCCGCCAAGCTCGGCTACCTCGGGGTGAACCTGCCCGAGGAGTACGGCGGAGGAGGCGGTGGCATCTCCGAACTCTCCATAGTTCTGGAGGAGTTGGGCGCCGCAGGCTCACCGCTCCTGATGATGGTCGTCTCGCCCGCGATCTGCGGCACCGTCATCGCCCGCTTCGGCACCGAGGAGCAGAAGCGGGCCTGGCTGCCCGGCCTCGCCGACGGCTCCCGCACCATGGCCTTCGGCATCACCGAGCCGGACGCGGGCTCCAACTCCCACCGCATCACCACCACGGCCCGCCGCGACCCCGACTCCGGCGACTGGCTCCTGACCGGCCGCAAGGTGTTCATCTCCGGCGTCGACATCGCCGACGCCACCCTCGTCGTCGGCCGCACGTCGGACGCACGTACCGGCAGCCTCAAACCGTGCCTGTTCATCGTCCCGCGCGACACCCCGGGCTTTGAACGGCGGCAGATCGCCATGGAACTCCAGGCGGCCGAGAAGCAGTTCGAGCTGACGCTCGATGATGTACGGCTGCCGGCCGGCGCGCTCGTCGGGGACGAGGACGCGGGACTGCTCCAGCTCTTCGCGGGGCTGAACCCCGAGCGGATCATGACGGCCGCCTTCTCGCTCGGCATGGCCCGCTACGCCCTGCGCCGCGCCACCGAGTACGCCGGGGAACGCACCGTCTGGAAGACACCCATCGGCGCCCACCAGGCCATCGCCCACCCCCTCGCCCAGTGCCACATCGAGATCGAACTGGCCCGCCTGATGACACAGAAGGCCGCCAGGCTCTACGACGAGGGCGACGACATGGCCGCGGGCGAGGCCGCCAACATGGCGAAACTGGCCGCCGCCGACGCCTGTGTGAAGACCGTCGACCAGGCCGTCCACACCCTCGGCGGCAACGGCCTCACCAAGGAGTTCGGCCTCGCCTCGCTCATCGTCGCCTCACGCGTGGCGCGGATCGCCCCCGTCAGCAGGGAGATGATCCTCAACTACGTCTCCCACCAGACCCTCGGCCTGCCCAAGTCGTACTGAGGAGCCCTCCCTCATGAGCCTGTCCGTCTCCTCACCCGCGCGCGGCATCACCACCGTCACCCTGGACGTCCCCGAGCGCCGCAACGCACTCTCGGCGGCCCTGGTGGGCACCCTCGCCGAGGCGCTCCACGACCTCGGCCGGGACCCCGGCACCCGCGCGGTCCTCCTCGCGCACACGGGAACGACGTTCTGCTCGGGTGCCGACCTGAGGGAGCCGCCCGACCCGGCCGCGTTCGTGGCGCTGCTGCGGCGGATCGTGGAGCTGCCGAAGCCGGTCCTCGCACGGGTGGACGGGCATGTGCGGGCGGGCGGGCTCGGGCTGCTCGGCGCGTGCGATCTGGCGGTGGCGGGACCCGGCTCGTCGTTCGCGCTCACGGAGGTACGCGTCGGGGTAGCGCCCGCGGTGATCTCGCTGCCGCTCCTGCCCCGCCTCGATCCGGGCGCCGCCTCCCGCTACTGCCTCACCGGGGAGCGTTTCGACGGGGCGGAGGCGGCGCGGATCGGCCTGGTCACGGCGTACGCGCCCGACGTCGACGCGGGTCTCGCACCGATGCTCGACGGGCTGCGGCGGGCGGCACCGGGCGCCCTGGCCGAGACGAAGAAGCTGCTCACGGCTAGGGTGCTCGACGCATTCGACGACCACTCGGACGCCTGTACCGCCCTGTCCGCGCGGCTCTTCGGTTCCACCGAGGCACGGGACGGGACGGAGGCGTTCCTCGAACGACGGGAGCCCCCATGGGTGCTGTGACCACCGCCGACCGGGCGCCCAAGCAGGACCGCAGCCGCGCGACACGGCTGCGGCTCCTGGAGGCCGCGGTGTCCTGCCTCGCCGAGCACGGCTGGGCGGGCTCGACGGTCTCGGTGGTCGCCGAGCGGGCGGGCGTCTCGCGGGGCGCGGCGCAGCACCACTTCCCGACCCGGGAGGACCTGTTCACCGCCGCCGTCGAGTACGTCGCCGAACAGCGCTCCACGGCCCTGCGCGCCCTGCCCGCACAGGACCGTGCCTCGGTGGTCGCCGCCCTGGTCGACCTCTACACCGGCCCGCTCTTCCGCGCGGCGCTCCATCTGTGGGTGGCCGCGTCCAACGAGCCGCAGCTGGGCTCGCGCGTCACGGAACTGGAATCCCGCGTCGGCCGCGAGACGCACCGCATCGCGGTGGAACTCCTCGACGCCGACGAGTCCCGCCCCGGCGTCCGCGAGACCATCCAGGGCCTCCTGGACATGGCGCGGGGCCTGGGCCTCGCGAACCTGCTGACGGACGACGGGGCGCGACGGGAGCGGGTGGTGGCGCAGTGGACGGTGCTGGTGGAGGGGGCTCTGAGATCCAGCCCCTCCGCCGTTTGAGGAGCGGGGTCCGGGGCGGAGCCCCGAGGCGGTGAGTCCAGAGGCGTCAGCCCGAGATGGCCCCGAAACCCTCGATCTCCTGCGGGCTACGGGAGCCGGGCCCCACGTACCGGGCCGAGGGGCGGACCAGCCGCCCCGTCCGCTTCTGCTCAAGGATGTGCGCCGACCACCCGGCGGTCCTCGCACAGGTGAACATCGACGTGAACATGTGCGCCGGCACCTCGGCGAAGTCGAGGACGATCGCCGCCCAGAACTCCACGTTGGTGGCGAGGACCCGGTCGGGCCGGCGGGCGTGCAGCTCGTCGAGGGCCGCCTTCTCCAGCGCCTCCGCGACCTCGAAGCGGGGCGCGCCCAGCTCACGGGCGGTGCGGCGCAGCACCCGCGCCCGGGGGTCCTCCGCCCGGTACACCCGGTGGCCGAAGCCCATCAGCCGCTCGCCCTTGTCCAGCGCCTGCTTCACGTACGCCACCGCGTCACCCGTGCGCTCGATCTCCTCGATCATGCCGAGGACGCGGGAGGGCGCACCGCCGTGCAGCGGGCCGGACATCGCGCCGACGGCCCCGCTCAGCGCCGCCGCGACGTCCGCGCCGGTGGAGGCGATGACGCGGGCGGTGAACGTGGAGGCGTTCATGCCGTGCTCGGCGGCCGAGGTCCAGTACGCGTCGACGGCCTGGACGTGCTTGGGGTCCGGCTCGCCGCGCCAGCGCTTCATGAAGCGCTCCACGACCGTGTCGGCCTTGTCGATCTCCCGCTGCGGGACCATCGGCAGGCCCTGGCCGCGGGCCGACTGGGCGACGTAGGACAGGGCCATGACGGCGGCGCGCGCCAGGTCCTCGCGGGCCCGCTCCTCGCTGATGTCGAGCAGCGGACGCAGGCCCCACACGGGGGCGAGCATCGCGAGCGCGGACTGGACGTCGACGCGGATGTCCCCGGAGTGCACCGGGATCGGGAAGGGCTCGGCGGGCGGCAGACCGGGGTTGAACGCGCCGTCGACGAGCAGGCCCCACACGTTCCCGAAGGAGACGTGGCCGACCAGGTCCTCGATGTCGACGCCGCGGTAGCGAAGCGCGCCGCCTTCCTTGTCCGGTTCGGCGATCTCCGTCTCGAACGCGACGACTCCTTCAAGACCGGGTACGAAGTCGGACATCAGGCGGCTCCTCGTGATGGGTTCGGCATGACGGTGGGCGATTTCGATCCGGTTTCGCGGTCGATTCGGCAGCAGGACGATATCCCCTGGTGCCACCTTTGGCGATGGGATGCGGCACTCAGTGCCACACGTCACCTCTCCGTGGCGGAGTGCGCCCGCCGGCTCCGTTACGTATACGGCAAGATGATCGGGTGACCGACTCCAGTGCCTCTCTCTCCGGACCGTTCCCCGAGCCGGCCCTCATGCGCGAGCAGTACGTCACCGAGGGGCTCGAAGAGGCGGGGCTGCCCGCCGGCCCCATGGAACAGTTCGCGCTCTGGTTCAAGGAGGCGGCGGCCGCCACGGGCGCCGTGCACGAGCCGAACGCCATGGTCGTCTCCACCGTCGACGCCGAGGGCAGGCCCAGCTCCCGCACGGTGCTCCTGAAGGGCTTCGACGAGCGGGGCTTCGTCTTCTTCACCAACTACGACTCCCGCAAGGCCCACGAGCTGGCCGCCAACGCGCATGTCTCGCTGCTCTTCCCCTGGCACCCCATGGCCCGCCAGGTCATCGTCTCCGGCACCGCGGAGCGCGTCGGGCGCGAGGAGACGGTCGCCTACTTCCGCACCCGCCCGCACGGCTCCCAGCTCGGCGCCTGGGCCAGCGCCCAGTCGTCCGTCCTCACCTCGCGGGCCGAACTGGACCGCGCGTACGCCGACTTGGCGGCCCGCTACCCCGAGGGCGAACAGGTCCCCGTCCCCCCGAACTGGGGCGGCTTCCGCGTGACCCCGCGCGAGGTGGAGTTCTGGCAGGGCCGCAGAAACCGCCTCCACGACCGCCTGCGCTACGTCCGGACGCCGGACGGCAAGGACTGGCACCTGGAACGCCTGAGCCCGTGAGGGTTTAGCCCGTCCGGCGTTCGAGGACGAGTAGGCCGAAGGCCACGACAGGCGGCACGGCACACCCGGGGCGCCGCGCCTATCCCGCCAGGACCCTGTCCAGAAACGGCTCGACCGCCGCGCGCCACTCGCTGGGCTGGTCGTAGTGGACGAGGTGCCCCGCGTCGGCCACCTCCGCGTACTCCCCCCGGGGCAGTACGCGGACCATCTCCTGGGACTCGGCCCGGCCCAGCTCGCCGTCCAGGCCGCGCACGACGAGCGCGGGGCAGCGGACCTGGATCAGCTCCTCCCAGTGCGCGTCGTGCACCCACGTCTCGCGGGACTTGAGCATCTGGGCGCGGTCGAACACGGGCCGCCAGCCGTCGGGGCCCTCGGCCATCACCTCGGCGAAGAACTCGCCCCGCGCGGGGTTGGGCCGCTCCACCCAGGGATCGTCCTCGCCGAACCACTTGCGCACGTCGGCGAGGGTCGCGAACGGCACCGGCCACGACTTGAACCAGTGCTCCCACTCGCGCTGCGAGGCCGCGCCGAGCGCGGAGGCCCGCATGTCGCAGATGATCAGACCCCGGACGAGGTCGGGCCGGCGCGCGGCCAGCTGCCAGGCGGTGAGCGCTCCCATGGAGTGCCCGATGAGGACCGCGGGCGCGAGGCCGAGCTGCACCAGGGCGGCCTCGGCGTCCTCCACGTAGGCCTCGCGGGTGTAGGGGCCCTCCGGGGGCTTCTCGCTCTGCCCGTGGCCGCGCTGGTCGAGGGCGACCGCGCGGTGCCGCTCGGCGAGCCAGCGGGCGGTGCCCGCCCAGTGCGAGGCGCGGCCCATCAGGCCGTGCAGCAGGAGCACCCCGCCCTGCGACCCCTCGGCCTCCCTCAGCTTGGGAGGATCGGCGAACTCCCAGGCGGCGAGGCGTACGCCACCCGCGCCCGTCACGTCGATGCGCCGCACCATGTTTCCTGGCACCCCCCTAGATTCCGCTCGGGATCCACGCCTGGTCCTGCCCCACACCCCCGCACGCTATCGAACTCCCTTTCGAAAGCGGCGGGATTGCCGGTAACACCCCTCGTTCGGGTGACCACGCTCAAGGATTGACCGGCGTGGCCGAGGGGAGATCTTCATCGGGAGGCGGGCCGCTCGGGGACATCGGCCCGTGGGGGACGACCCTGGGAGCTCGGGGCTCCGGGTCAGCACAGGGGAGGACAGGTCCCGGCGCCCTCGGGCGCCGGGACCCTCACGTCCAAGCTCACCAGACGGGCACATCCTCCCGCCCCCTCTCCGGCCGCGCGGCCAGACCCGGCGCCGACACGGTCAAGAGCCCTCAAGTCATATGCCTCTCGCGACAGCCTCGCACGCGAAACGCTCGCGCGCTGCGGTTCCGCACACTGAATCTTGGATTCCGCAAGATCTGACGGAGATCTTGAAACCCTGTCAACTATCCCGCTAGTAGCGGAAGTTGACGCCCGTGTCCGCATGCGGTGGCGGTGCGCTCGAAAGCCGGTGCCCTCAGTGCTGGCTCGGCGCTTGCTCAGTGCTTGCTCAGTGCTTGCTTAGCACTGCTCAGCACTGCTCAGTGCTTGCTCAGCGCTTGGCGACGAAGACGTGCGAGGCGATCTCCGAGGACAGCTCGGCGGCCTCGCCGCTGCTGCCCACGAGCACGCCACCCGGCGACTCCGTCACGCTCACCACCGAGCCCGGCTGCACACCGGCCCGCCGCAGCGTGTACATCAGCTGGGCGTCCGTCTGGATCGGCTCGCCGATACGGCGCACGACGACCGTCTTGCCCTCGGTGCCCGGGTCCAGCTCCGTCAGGGAGACCATGCCCTCGTCCAGGAACGGGTCCGCGCCGTCCTTCTCGCCCAGCTCCTCAAGACCCGGGATCGGGTTGCCGTACGGAGACTCGGTGGGGTGACGCAGCAGTTCGAGGACGCGGCGCTCCACGGCCTCGCTCATCACGTGCTCCCAGCGGCACGCCTCGGCGTGCACCTGCTCCCATTCGAGCCCGATCACGTCGACGAGCAGGCACTCCGCCAGGCGGTGCTTGCGCATCACACGGGTGGCCAGACGGCGGCCCTCCTCGGTGAGCTCCAGGTGGCGGTCGCTGGCGACCGCCACCAGGCCGTCGCGCTCCATCCGCGCCACGGTCTGGCTCACCGTCGGTCCGCTCTGGTCGAGCCGCTCGGCGATCCGGGCGCGCATGGGGACCACACCTTCCTCCTCCAACTCGAGGATGGTGCGCAAATACATCTCAGTGGTGTCAATCAGCCCCGACATGGGTGCCCCTCAGAATTCGCTCGTGCGCTGGCCCTGCCCTCAATTCTGACGCATACCACTGACAACCGTGTCGCGCCGTGGGAAAACCCGCCCCGGGACGTCCGGTGACCGTGTTGACAGGGCGCTGGTCCAGACCGCAACGTGATGCGAATGAGCTCCAAGAGCGAGAGCAAGCTGGCCGGTCAGTATTTCGACGCCGCCATCGACCTGCTCCAGCGGGTCCGCGACGAGGAGTCCGGAACCATCGCGGAGGCCGGCACCCTGCTCGCCGACGCGGTCGCGTCCGGCGGGCGCCTGTTCGCCTTCGGCGCCGGGCACTCCTCGCTCGCCGCGCAGGACGTCGTCTACCGCGCGGGCGGCCTCGCCCTGATGAACCTCCTCGCCGTGCCCGGCGTGGTCGGCGTCGACGTGATGCCCGCGACGCTGGGCTCCGCCCTGGAGCGCGTCGACGGCCTCGCGGGCGCCGTGCTCGACTCCTCCCCGGCCCGCCCCGGCGACGTACTCGTGATCATCTCGCTGTCGGGGCGCAACTCCCTGCCGGTGGAGATGGCGATGAACGCCCGCGCGCTCGGCCTGAAGGTCATCGGGGTGACCTCCGTGGCGTACGCGACGGAGACCCGCTCGCGGCACGTCTCCGGGACCTTCCTCAAGGACCACTGCGACCTCGTGGTCGACTCCAAGATCGCGGTGGGGGACGCGGAGCTTTCCCTCGACGGGGTCGACGCGCCGTTCGGTCCCGCGTCCGGCGTCGTGACGAACGCGCTCATGCAGGCGATGACCGCGTCCGCCGTCGAACAACTGACCTCGCGAGGCATCCAGCCGCCGCTGCTCCGTTCGGGGAACGTGGACGGGGGCCACGACTGGAACGGCCGGGTCTTCCAGGAGTACGGGGACCGAATCTTCTATCGGCGTTGAGGAGGCCCCTACCGAGCGGTGAAGCGCGGGGCAAACGGGTGGGTGGGAAAGGTTCTTGCCGAGCCACGAGCACCCGAGCAGGCAGCACCTGAGCCACCAGCACCCGAGCCCTCACCCCCCAGGCCCCCCGGCCAGATCAAGCGAGGCCGCGACCCGCGCGGCGACACTCTCCGCGTACACCGCGTCCGCCCGCTCGAACTGCCCCCGCCCCGCCCCTCGTAGAAACGTCACCACGCCCAGCGTCCGCCCCCGGCTGCGCAGCACCGCGCACAAGGCGTGCACGGAGTCCTCCGGCCACTGCCGGGCGCTCGCCCACGCGCGGGCCCGCTCCGCCGAGGCCGCCCCCGCGCTGGCCCGGACCGACCCCGCCCGCTCCGCGCACTGCGGCGCCGGATGCCCCTCGGGATAGCGCACCGGGATGCCCGCCATGGTCACCGGAAGGCACGGCCCCGGCGGCCCCGCGGGCGTCGCCGCGACCCGCACCAGCCGCACCGGCTCCTCACCCGCCAGCAGATCCACCAGCGCGTGATCGGCGAACCCGGCGAGCGCGAAGTCGAGCTGGACGGTGGCCGCCTCCATGGGGTCCTCGCACTCGGCGGCGGCCCGCGCCGCACGGTGCAGCTGCTGGGAGCGGAAGCGCAGCTGCGAGGCCTCCTGCTCCGTCAGCTTCGCCTCCGTCACGTCCTGGAAGAGCCAGCCGACGCCCAGCGGCACCGGCTCCTCCGCCAGCGGGGAGGCCAGCCGCAGAAAGCCGCTGCGCCAGCACCGCCGCTCGAAACCGTCCTCCTGGCCGTCCCCGGCCCGCACCGACACCCACAGCTCGGCGGGTGCGGGCGGCGCCCCCTCGGCGAGCACGTGGGCCAGCGCGCTCTCCAGCTCCTCGACGCCCTGCCCGAGCAGATCGGCGAGGGGCCGCCCGAGGACCGCCGTACGCCCCACGCCCAGGGCGCGGGCCGCGTGTTCGTTCACCACGGCGGGCCGCAGATCCGCGTCGACGAGCACCACGCCCCAGGTGGCGTTCTCGAAGAGCGCCTCGCTCAGGGCGATGGACCGCTCCAGGTCTATCTGCGCGTGGACCTCGCTGAAGGCGCAGTACACCCCCGCGGGCTTCCCGTCCCCGCCGCGCACGGCCGCGGACTGCATCCGTACGAGGACCCGCCCGCCGTCCTTGGTCACCAGCGCGAACTCGTGCACCTGCCGCCCCGGCGCGTCCATCGCGGACAGCAGCCGCCCCTCGACCTCCCCGGCGTCGGCGGGCCGCACGGCCCACCCGGAGAAGCCCCGCCGCCCGACGGCCTCCGCCGCCGACCACCCGAGAACCCGCTCCGCCTCGCGGTTCCAGTGCGTCACCACACCGTCGGCGTCGAACGCGCACAGCGCCGCGTCCATCCCGTCCAGCAACGCCGCGAGCAGCTCCGCCCCGCCGGGCTCGGGCTCTTCAGGGCCCAGTTCGTCAGTAGTTCCGCTCTGCCGCGCAGCACTCACCCCGAACCCCCTACAGACCGTGTCCTCAGATCATTCAACTCGAACGTGACGCAGCCCACAGCGAATTCCCGGAAGTCGGAGGGATTCGGCGGTGCGCGGAAATTGGGTTGTGCGGCGCGAGGGGCGGTTCCTAGGCTGGCGTGCACACGAGAAGGGAGGTGGTTCGGCAGATGTATCGAAACCGGACGCGTGAGGTGACTGCGGGCTAGCGGCCCGTCGTCGCAACTCGAATTCGGCGCCGGACCCGCACGTGTGGTGTGTGCAGCCGGCCCTATTCCCAAGCAGTCACCCGACCCGCGAGCCGCCGGTACGTCCGGCCGGCTTCCTCCGCCCGGCCCGTCCGGTGCGGCAGGAACCACGGCTCGCGGGTCGTCTGCGTCAGCGGACGACGTCGAGGACGTTCAGCTGGAGGCCGTTGGCGTACGCCGCGTGCTCGACCAGCTTCAGCTGCTGCTTGTCCTTGTCCGTGTCGCTGAACAGCCGCTTGCCCGCGCCGAGCAGCAGCGGGAAGACCAGCAGGTGGTAGCGGTCGATCAGGCCGGCGTCCGACAGGGCGCGGTTGAGGTCGGCGCTGCCGTGCATGATGATCGGGCCGCCCTCGGTCTCCTTCAGCGCGGCCACCTCGTCCAGCGAGCGCAGGATCGTGGTGTCGCCCCAGTCCGACACCAGGTCGCCCTCGCCGAGGGTGGTGGAGACGACGTACTTGGGCATCGTCTTGTAGGAGGCGAAGTCCTCCATGCTGGGCCAGACCGGGCTGAACGCCTCGTAGCTGACCCGGCCGAGCAGTATCGCGGTGGCTTCCTCCTGCTCACGGCCCTTGATCTCGAACGCCTCCGGGAGGAACTCGATGTCCTTGAAGGTCCACCCCGAGTTCCGGTAGCCGGGTTCGCCGCCGGGGGCCTCCACGACGCCGTCGAGCGAGACGAAGGCAGAGCTGATCAGGGTGCGCATGTCGGGTCTCCAGGTATCTCGTGCATCTCGTGCACCTCGTTGAGCAACTGACGACACATTTGACCGGCGGGAGCCGAGAAAGTCATCGGTCGGTGGCCGGCCCCGTTGTCGGCGCTCCTTGCCGGCCCCGCTGTCAGCCCTTGCTGACCGCCGTGAGGATCTCCGGGAGGCTGCGGGCGAGACGCGGCGCCGAGAGGCGCAGCCCGCCCTCCGAGAGCGCCCAGCCGTACGCCGCGCCCAGGGGAAGCAGGAGCCAGCTCCAGGAGTCGGCGGCCGAGGCGTGCAGCCAGATCGTGAGGGCGAGGACCGGGGCGCACAGCAGGGCCGCCGCGACCATCCCGCCGAAGATGGAGATCCAGGCGAGGCCCGCCTGGCCGGGGGCCACGTTCTTGTAGCCCTCCTGCGGGATCGAGTACGGGAACCGGGCCGAGGACCAGGCGCCCGTCGCCAGCATCGCGCCGAGCAGCGCGAAGGAGAGCCCGAGGACCTCCGGCAGGGCGGGCCAGTCACCGAGCACCGCCGTGGTGAGGACGGTGACCAGCGTGGCGTACGGGAGGGTGATCACCAGCAGCGCCAGGGCGCGGCCCCGCAGCTCCACGTACGCGTCGCGGGTCGAGGAGATCGTCATCGCCACCATCCAGAACGCCGAGGTGTCCTGGCCGAACTGGTTGTACATGAGGATCCCGAGCATCCCCGCCGCGAAGCACGCGAAGTACACCGATCCCGTGCCCTGGAGGGCGTTGAAGAGCGGCACGATCAGGCCGATGGCCAGGGACGTCACCCAGGCCGCCTTCGTCTTCGGGTCGCGCCGGACGTACCGCAGGCCGCGTTCCATGACGGTGCCGGTGCGCCCGGCGGGGAGCAGCCCGCCGAGGGCGCCCGAGGCGCGTGAGGTGCCCTTCTCCGGCTCCGCGGCCGCCAGTGTCGAGCCGTCCGGTGTCGTCATCAGGCGGGTCAGGCTGTGCTGCCAGAGAGCGAGGAGCGCCACCAAGGCGGCGGCGGAGAGGAAGAGTTGCGCCGCGCCGGTCGCGTACGAGCCCTCGCTCACGGAGTCCACCGCGCCGAGCGCCGCCGCCGGGGGGATCCACCGCACGACGGCCGCCGCCGGGTCGAGCGTGGAGAGCCCGGACGAACCGAGCTTCTGGGCGCCGAAGTTGACGGCCTGCGCGCCGAGCGCGATGAGCAGGCCGCTCAGGACCGCGAGGTCACGGCCCTTGCGGCTGGTGAGCAGGCGGATGTTGGCGGCGGCGACCGCGCGGGCGAGGGTCACGCAGGTCAGGACGGTGAGCGCGGTCGCGAGGACGCCGGTGACCGCGGCCGCCGCGCCGCGGGCGAGCGCGATGGTCGCGCCGACGGCGAGGCAGAGCGTGAACAGCGGACCGATGCCGACCAGCGACGCCACGAGGAGCGCCCGCACCAGCGGCCGGGGCCGCAGCGGCAGCATCACCAGGCGGGTCGGGTCGAGGGTCTCGTCGCCGCTCGGGAAGAACAGCGGCATGACCGCCCAGCCGAGCGCGAGGACCGCGACGAGGAGTACGCACACGGTGGCGGCGTGCGGGTTGCCGCGCAGCGCGATCAGGCCGAGGAGCTGGAGCGCGGCGAAGAGGAGGGCGAAGCCGACCGAGGCGATGTAGGCGGCCCGGCGCCCGGCCGACTGCCGCAGGCCGTTGCGCAGCAGCGACAGCTTCAGGCGTACGAGGACGGGGGTGATCGCCGATGCGTTCGCGACGGCCGTCATCGCGCCCCACCGCCCAGCCAGTCGAGATCGGAGCCCGCGTCACGGCCGTGCGCGCCGACGAGTTCGAGGAACGCCCGCTGGAGCGAGGGCGCCGCGCCGCGCACCTCGGCGAGGGTGCCCTGGGCGCGGATGCGGCCCGCGGCCATGACGGCGACCCAGTCGCAGAGCGACTCGACCAGCTCCATGACGTGGGAGGAGAAGACGACGGTGGCGCCGGACGCGGTGTAGCGCTCGAGGACGCCGCGGATCGTCTGGGCCGACACGGGGTCGACGCCCTCGAACGGCTCGTCGAGGAACAGCACTTCGGGGTTGTGGAGCAGCGCGGCGGCGAGGCCGATCTTCTTGCGCATGCCGGTGGAGTAGTCGACGACGAGTTTGTGCTGGGCGCCCGCGAGGTCGAGGACGTCGAGGAGCTGGGTCGCGCGCTTGTCGACCTCGGCGCCGGGCAGGCCGCGCAGGCGTCCGGTGTACGCGAGCAGTTCGCGCCCCGAGAGCCGCTCAAAGAGGCGCAGGCCCTCGGGGAGTACGCCGATGCGGGCCTTGACCTGGACGGGGTCGCGCCACACGTCGTGGCCGACGACCTCGACGGTGCCCTGGTCCGGTCGGAGCAGGCCGGTGACCATGGAGAGGGTGGTGGTCTTCCCGGCACCGTTCGGCCCGACCAGACCGATGAACTTGCCCGCGGGCAGATCCAGGTCGATCCCGGCCACGGCTACCTGCTCGCCGAACCGCTTCCAGAGCCCCTGAACCCGTACCGCCGCCGAAGCCACCTCGGTCACCGCGCCGCCCTCCGTCACAGCTTGCCCCGTGCCCGCACGATACGGGGGCTTCTGTGTGCTCGGGGACCTGCGGGCCGGGTTGTGGCTGGTCGCGCAGTTCCCCGCGCCCCTTTGGGGCGATTCAGCGCCGGGCCTCCCGGCCACACGCATACGCCAACGGCGAGATGATCTCCTCCACGTCCGGCAGCCAGCGGTTGGCGGCGGTCGGGCGGCAGGCCCACTGGACCGCGCCCGAGGCGCCGAAGCGGGTCGGGGGAGCGGCCACGTAGGTGCCCTCGCCGAGCGCGACCAGGTCGATGGCGGCGGGCGGCCAGCCGAGCTTGCGGACGAGTTCGGGCACCTTGGCGGTGGCGCCGGGGAGTACGAAGAACTGCATGCGCCGGTCCGGCGTGCAGGTCACGGGGCCGAGCGTCAGCTCCATGCGTTCCATGCGGGCGAGGGCGAGGAACCCGGCGGTCTCGGGCACGTCGATCGCGTCGAACGTACGCCCGGTGGGCAGCAGGATCGACGCCTTGGGCTGCTTCTGCCACAGCCGCCGGGCCACGGTCGCGCTGCCGGTGGCCTGGGTCGGCCAGTCCTCGCGCGCCGGGTGTGCGCCGGGTGAGGCGCACGCGGTGTCGCCGCACGAGCAGCGCTCGGTGCCCTCGGCCGACTCCAGCCAGGTACCGGGGAAGATGTCCCAGTGGCGCTCCTCCGCGTATCGCACGGCCGTGTCCAGCAAGGCTTCTCCGCGCTGCTTCGGGATCTGCGCGGCTGACGTGACTCCGATGGTCTCTTCCACGGAGTTCTCAACTCCCGCCACCACCGCGGGTTACGGGCGCACGCGAGGGCGGAGGAGGAGCATCGATCCTGCGAGCGGGGCGCATGGGTGCACGGCCGGGGGCGCGCAGGGGAAATGGCATCCATGTGCGGGTAGCCAGCTCAAGGGCAATCAGAAGGCGCCTCGGAGGAAGCCTCTGGGGAGATTCGTACATTTTAGTACTTGTTGTTCTTCATTGCTTCTTATGCCTCTTTCGTGGCGCATCTTCGCCTTGCCCCAAGGGCATTGATCGTCGTGAGGCGGCCTCGGCGGCCGCCTTGTCTCCGATGGTCCACGGTGCACACAGGGGGTAAGCCATGGCCGCCAGGCCACTCGTCGCACGGCAGCCCAACGAACGGCTGCAAGCGCTCATCCAGGAAGCCGGCTGCTCCAACGCCGGTCTCGCCCGCCGGGTCAACATGTGCGGCGCGGAGCACGGTCTCGATCTGCGCTACGACAAGACGTCGGTGGCCCGCTGGCTGCGCGGGCAGCAGCCGCGCGGGCGGGCGCCCGGCATCATCGCGGAGGCACTCGGCCGCAAGCTGGGCCGGACCGTCACCATCGACGAGATCGGCATGGCGAACGGCAAGAACCTCGCCTCGGGCGTGGGGCTCCAGTTCTCGCCGACCGTCCTCGGCGCCATCGAGCAGGTCTGCGAGCTGTGGCGCAGCGATGTGGGCCGCCGTGACTTCCTCTCCGGTTCGACCGTGGCCGCCTCCGCGCTCGTCGAGCCCAGCCGCGACTGGCTGATCTCCTCGACCGACCCGCAGGTCGGACGGACCGCGGGGCCGCGCGTCGGGATGGCGGACGTGGCGGCGGTCAAGGCGATGACGGAGGCGCTGACCCGCCTCGACCACCAGTACGGCAGCGGGCATGTCCGTCCCGTCGTCGTGCACTACCTCAACTCCGTGGTCTCCGGGCTGCTCGCGGGCTCCTACCGGGAAGCGGTCGGGCGTGAACTGTTCGCCGCCGTCGCGCGGTTGACGGAGCTGGCGGGCTACATGGCCGTGGACACGGGCCAGCCGGGCCTCGCCCAGCGCTACTACATCCAGGCGCTGCGGCTCGCGCAGGCGGCCGGAGACCGGGGCTACGGCGGGTACGTGCTCGCGGCCTCGATGAGCCACCTCGCCGCCCAGCTCGGAAATCCGCGCGAGATCGCGCAGTTGGCGCGGGCCGCGCAGGAGGGGACGCGCGGGCGGGTCACGCCCCGCGCCGAGGCGATGTTCTACGCCGCCGAGGCGCGCGGGCACGCGCTGCTCGGGGACGCGCGGGCCACGCAGGTGGTGGCGGGCCGGGCGATCGAGGCGATGGACCGGGCCGCCGGCGAGGCGGACTCGGGCGACGACCCGGTGTGGATCCGGCACTTCGACCATGCGTATCTGGCCGATGAAATGGCGCATTGTCACCGGGACTTGGGCCAGGCGGACGCGGCGGCGCGCAGCGCGCAGGAGTCCCTCGACGGACATCCGGAGACGCGGGCCAGGCGCCGCGCGATCGGTCTGGTCCTGCTCGCCACGGCACAGGTCCAGCGGCGCGAGGTCGAACAGGCCTGCCACACAGGCATGAAGGCCGTCGAACTCCTCGGCACCCTGCGGTCCAACCGCGGCGCGGAGTACCTGGAGGACTTCCAGCAGCGCCTTGAGCCCTACCGGGAGGAGCCGGTGGTAAGGGAGTTCGGGGCGCGGGTCGACGTCCAGGCGGCGTGAGGCGCGCGGGCGCGCGTTGTACAGCGTCCGGGCGGGAGGTTTCGTTACTCCCGCCACTGGGCATGAGCTGCTGTTCCGAGCTGCGTGGCAGAGGGCCGCGGGGACCCGGTAGCGTGAGCCGACGGTTCCGTAGGTCCCCCATACGTAGGAGTCCCGGTGACGCAGCAGAGCGGTCAGGGCGCTGCTTCCTCCGATCCGCGGCAGCCCGCGGATCGGCCAGCCCACGAGGGCGTCGTGCTGCCCGCGGACGGCAGCGAACCGCTGCTTCCCGGCACCGCGGGCCGGGAGACCACCCCGGCGGGCGGCACCCCCTGGGGCCAGCCCTGGGGGCCCGAGACGGCCGGCCCGCCGCCGGGCGGCCGGGGCGGGCAGTGGGAGACCCAGCAGCCGCAGGCCATGCCGCTGCCCCCGGAGGGCGCGGGCGCCGCGTACGGCACGGGCGCCTCGTACGGCCAGGATGCTCCGTACGGCACGGATGCCTCGTACGGCACTGGTGCCTCCTATGGTGCGTACGAGGGCCAGGGGTACAGCGGTCAGCAGGGGTACGCCCCTCAGTCCCCCGAGCAGCCCCAGCGGCCCGCCCAGGGTGACGCCTCTTACGGCGGGCAGCGGATGCCTCTGCCGCCGCTCGGCCAGGGCGGCGCCCCGCTGCCCCCCGTCGCCGCGCCCGGCGCCCCGATGCCCGGCGTCGGCGGATCCGACGCCGAGGCCACGCAGTACATCGCGCCGGTGCCCGCCGCCGGTGCCGACGAAGGGGCCACGCAGTACATACCCCCGGTGGGACCCGGGGCCCTGCCGCCCGAGGCTCCCGCCGCCGACGCCACGCAGTTCCTCGGTCGCGCCCAGGACCCCACGCCCGCCGCCGCGTCCGACAGCGAACCCACCCAGTACATCGCGCCCGTCCCCGGCGGCAGCGGCCCCGCGGGTCACGGAGGGCCGCCCGAGCCGGGCGCCGCGCCCTACGGCATCCGCCCCGGCGCCCCCGGTGACCGGCAGCCGCCCGCCGAGTTCGACAGCCTCTTCCGCACCGAACCGGACGCCGGGGCACAGGGCCCCGCCTCCACGCAGCAGATGCCCCGTTTCGAGTCCCCCGCGGCCGCGCCCGCCCCGGCTCCCGCGGCTGCTCCCGCTCACGGGGGCGGGCATGGCGGGCGCCGAAGCCGCACCGGATCGAAGGTGCCGCTCATCGCCGCGATCGGCGTCGGCATCGCCGTGCTCGGCGTCGGCGCCGGCGCGCTCCTCAGCTCCGGCGGCGGTGACGACGCGGAGGCGGACGACAGCAAGCCCGTCTCCGCGCCCGCCCCCGCCGACGAGCGGCCCTCACCCACCGCCGACCCCGCCAAGGCGCAGGCGGTCGCCCTGGACAAGCTGCTCGCCGACAGCAACAACAGCCGTGACATGGTCATCGCCGCCGTGCGCAACGTCGGCAAGTGCCAGAACCTGAGCCAGTCGGCGACCGACCTGCGCGCCGCCGCCAAGCAGCGCAACGGCCTGGTCACGCGCCTCGCCGGGCTGAAGGTCGACAAGCTCCCGGCCAACGACCTGCTGACCTCGTCCCTCAACCGGGCCTGGAAGGCGTCCGCGTCAGCCGACAACCACTACGCCGCGTGGGCGGACCAGGTGGCCGGCAAGAAGGGGTGCAGGAAGGGCCACGCCCGAAGCACCCCGCAGCAGGGCGCGGGCAACCGCGCGAGCGGCCAGGCGACCAGCGCCAAGGAGCAGGCGGCCAACCACTGGAACGCGATCGCCCGCAAGTACGGGCTGACCACGCGCGAGAAGTCCCAGCTGTAGGTCCCGGCGGGACGGTCCGCGTGAACCGCCGGGGCGGTTTACGCGGACTGCTCCAGCGTCTGCTCCACGTCCACGAACCCCTTGCGCGCCGGGACGAACTTCCCGTCCCGCACGACCTGGAACGTGACGCCCGAGTTGATCAGGCGCGGGAACTCGCTGGCCGCGATCAGGTCCTCGAAGCGCCAGCGCAGCGTCGGTGTGAGGCCGCCCGTCCCGACGCGCAGGCCGCCGTCGAGGGCGCGCCGCAGCGAGAGGGACGAGACCTCGCCGCCGTCCAGCGACTCGACGACCTGCTTCAGGACGGTGTACGCGATCCACGTCGTCTGGACGCCCGCGTCGGCCGGGTCGACGCGGTTGTCGCCGAACGCCTGCTCGCGGATGACCTTGCGCATCTCGGACCAGCGGGGGTCGCTCGCGGGCGGGTACCAGCCGGTGACGTACGCCCCTTCGTAGGGGCCGCTCGCGCCGCCGGTGCGGTCGACGAGCGACTGGTCGACGCTGCCGAGCACGGAGGAGATCCGTACCGGCGGATAGTCGTCCTTGGTGCGCCGGAACGAGTCGTAGAAGGTGTCGGTGCGGGCCCCGAGCGCGGCCGTCACACAGCCGTGCTCGGCGCCCGCGTGCTTGAGGGCCTGCTCGGCCTGCGGGGTCAGGTCGGTGCCGTCCTCGGGGGCGCGGATGTCGGCGACGGGCTTGTGGTGGCCGTCGCGGAGCCCGGAGTTGAGCAGCTTGGGCAGCTCGTCACCGGCGAGGGTGTCGGGGCGGACGAGGGCGACGCGGTCGCAGCGGGCGGCGAGCTGGCGGCCGTTGCCCGCGAGGAGCGCCGGTTCGCCGCCGTTGACGGGGTAGGACAGCGGGCTGCTGAACTCGTCGTCGGTGATGCCGTAGCCGCCGATGTAGGGGATGCCCGCCAGTTCCAGCGGGGCGAGGAAGGAGCGTCCGTGCTGGCTGTAGGCGCCGACGACGGCCACCACGTCCTCGTCGACCGCCTCGCGGGCGCAGTCGGCGGCACCGACCGGGTCGTTGTGGTCGTTGCAGGTGAGGACCTTCAGTTCGCGGCCGTCGATGCCGCCGTGCGCGTTGACCCAGCGCGCGTAGGCCTGCGCCATCGCGGGGACGCCCGGCTTGTTGGTGGCCTTGGTCTTCTCGGGCGCCCAGGTCATGACGGTGATGGGGTCGTCCCTGGAACCCCCCGTGGTCCCAGGGATGACCCCGCACCCGGCTATCAGGGACGTACACGCCGCCGCTGCCGCGGCGAGTACCGCGGTTTTGGAGGGGCGGGGGAGGAAGGTGCGTCGCCGGCCGGTCATGTCCCCGCACGATGCCGTTGGAGGGCCAACCGTGGAGTGACTCGTTCTCAACGGACTGTGACATGAAGGTGAACGGGCGGGGGCCGATTCGAGTGCATGAGGTGGGAACGTACGATCGATGACCGTGCAAGGTTCGGAGAACTCTTCCCGTCGCGGCCGTCGCTCCAGCACCATGGGCGGCATGCCGACCAATGACATGCCGTGGTGGCGCTGGCGCAGCAACGTGCGCTCGGCGCTGCACATGCTCTCCGACCCCGACTTCCAGCGTGAGTGCTGGCTCGCGGGGCGCGAGGAGTACGGGGACGTGACCGACGCCGTGTACCGGCTGGTCGAGGACACGTGGCTGGACAACTGGTCCGCGGAGAAATACGTCGGGACGATTTTCCGCGACCCGCAGGAGGCGGCGCTCGTCGACACGGCCGTGCTGCGGGTCCTGCGGATCATGCACGAGGTCGGGCCCGACGCGATGGTCTCCGTCTACCTGGAGCACCCGGGCTGGCCTGACGCCGTGCGGGCGGCGCGGGACGCGCACGTGCGGCTCGCGGCTGGGGACGGGGAGGACCCCGACGAGGCCCCGCGGACGCTGGAGGTGCTGCGGATCCTGACCAGGTCCGCCTGAGCCCGGCCGGACGCCTGCCCGCGGCGCCCGTCGCATATGGGAACCTTGGCCGCATGAATGAGCAGTCCGCCGCCGCCCCCGCCGCCTCCGCCGCTCCCGCTGAGCAGTACGTCCTCACCCTCTCCTGCCCCGACAAGCAGGGCATCGTGCACGCCGTGTCGAGCTACCTCTTCATGACCGGCTGCAACATCGAGGACAGCCAGCAGTTCGGTGACCACGACACCGGGCTGTTCTTCATGCGCGTCCACTTCTCCGCCGAGGCGCCGGTGACCGTCGACAAGCTGCGGGCGAGCTTCGCCGCGATCGGCGACTCCTTCCACATGGAGTGGCAGATCCACCGTGCCGAGGACCGGATGCGGGTCGTCCTGCTGGTGTCGAAGTTCGGGCACTGCCTGAACGACCTGCTGTTCCGTTCGCGGATCGGGGCGCTGCCGGTGGAGATCGCCGCGGTCGTCTCCAACCACACGGACTTCGCCGAGCTGGTCGCCTCGTACGACATCCCCTTCCACCACATTCCGGTGACCCGGGACAACAAGCCGCAGGCCGAGGCGCAGCTGCTGGAGATCGTGCGGTCCGAGGGCGTGGAGCTGGTCGTCCTGGCCCGCTATATGCAGGTGCTCTCGGACGACCTGTGCAAGGAGCTGAGCGGGCGGATCATCAACATCCACCACTCGTTCCTGCCGAGCTTCAAGGGCGCGAAGCCGTATCACCAGGCGCACGCGCGCGGGGTGAAGCTGATCGGTGCCACCGCGCACTATGTGACAGCCGACCTCGACGAGGGGCCGATCATCGAGCAGGAGGTCGAGCGGGTGGGCCACGGCGTGACCCCCGACCAGCTGGTCGCGATCGGCCGTGACGTGGAGTGCCAGGCGCTGGCGCGGGCCGTGAAGTGGCACGCGGAGCGCAGGATTCTGCTGAACGGGCGGCGGACGGTGGTCTTCGCGTAGCTCCGCGGGTGGCCCGGGTGCGGGCCGTCGTGGGTTTCTGAGCGCCGCTGCGCGGCGAGCTTCCCGCCCGCCCATCCACCCACCCGTCTCGGCCGCCGGGGCTACAGCCTGCTCAGGGAGGCCGCCGCGAACAGGACGTCCCGGATCGCCTCGCGGTCGCCGTCCTGGCCCGCGGCCGCTTCCACCGGGGAGACGTGGCCCGCGGCGAGGCGGCAGAACTCGACGCCGTCCAGGGCCACATGCGCGACCTCCCGGTCCGCCGAGGCGACCGCCGCCGGTGAGTCGAGCGGGATGAGCCACTCGCCGCCGCCGAGTCCCTCGATCTCCAGACGCAGGGTGCGGCCCGGCGTGCCCGCCGCGACCAGGCCGCGGGGCGGCGCGGCGAGCCCGGAGCGCCGGCGGTCGGCCAGCGTGCCGGGGAGCAGCCGGACGGCGAGGGCGATCATGTGGTGGAGGTGCCGGGGCGCGGGCGGGTCGTAGGGGTAGTCGACGGCCTCGGCGATATCGCCCGCGTGGATCCAGCACTCGAAGGCGCGGTCCACCATGGCGTCCCGCAGCGGCAGCTCGATCTTCTGCCCGGTCTCGGCGCCGGCGGCCGGGTCGGCGGCCGGCACCGTCCCGTACGGCACGGGGAGCCGCCCCGAGCCGTCGCCCGCGAACGACACCGTGCGGACGATCTCGTGCGTCTGGTCGCGCCAGGGGCCCCGCACCGCGCGCGTGGGCGGGAAGCGCGAGGCGTGCCAGTACGCCTCGGTGCGCCGGGTGGGGTGCTGCGGGCCCGCGGTCCCCGGTCCGAGCGGGTCGTCGAGGCCGAGGGCGAGCCCGACCAGGCCGTCGACGGCAAGCAGATGCGCGATGACCCCGGCGACGGTGGACTTCCTGTTCACCGGGCCGTCCTGCTCGAACCAGCGCAGCCGCACCGGAGCGTGCCACTCCGAGTCGCCGATGTCCCGCAGCAGGGCGTCGAGGCGGGCGCTCTCCGCGTCGTACGGCACGGCCCACTCGGGCACCGGGATGCGCGGCGGGCGCCGGCCGAGGCAGCTCTCCAGGACGCGGGTGCGCAGCCCGGGGTCGAGATCGAGGCTCTCCTCGGGGTGCAGCAGGCCGACGGCGTCACGCAGCCGCAGCGCCTCCTCCGCGCAGGGCCCGCAGTCGCCCAGGTGCTCCTCCACGGCGGTCGCCTCGGCCGCGGAGCACGCGGCGAGCGCCCAGGCGCCGAGCAGGGACTTCAGGACGCGGTGCTCCAGGACGAGCGGCTCGGGCGGGGGAGGCGGTGGCACCTCCCAGGTGATCGCGTCCGGGTCCGGGTCGGGCAGGGGAAGGCCGGTGTCCTCTATGGAGGAGCGCGGCAGCGGTATGCGCGGGGCACCGCGCTGCTGCCCGGCGGGGCCGGGGCCTTCGGGGCCGTCGGGCTCTTCGTACGGCTCGGGGCGGTCGGAGCCGGTCACAGCGCTGTCCCGTATCCGGGCGGGCCGGGGGCCGGGCTCGCGGAGGGGTCCGCGGTGTCGTGGGCCGTCGAAAGGAGCTGGAGGCCGAGGCGGAGCCTGCGCCGGGCCTCGTCCTCGGTCACGCCGAGGTCGGCCGCCGTCTGGCGGTAGTCACGCCGCTGGAAGTACGCCAGCTCCAGGGCTTTGCGCAGCGGGGTCGGCATGGCCGTCACGATGTAGTCGGCGCGGGCCGCGGCCGAGGCGCGGCGGACCTTGCGCTCCAGGTCCTCCGGGGTGCCCTCGCCGCCGAGGGCGAGGGCGGCGGACTCGGTCTGGCGGAGCCTGCGGACGGCCCGCTGGTGGGTGAGCGTGGCGATCCAGGAGCGCAGGGGGCCCTGCCGGGGGTCGTACGCGTCGGGGTTCTCCCAGACGTGGGAGAAGACCTCGCGGGTGATGCGGTCGGCGGCGCACTCGTCGCCGAGGACCCGGTGGGCGAGGCCGTGCACGAGCGAGGCGAAGCGGTCGTACAGCTCGCCGAGCGCGGCGGCCTCCCCGTGCGCGAGCCGCTGCTGCATCCGGCGGTCCCAGCGCCGCGGCGCGTCCTTCGGCATGCGGCCCCCTCGTGCGCTTGCCTTGCCCTGCCCTGTGCTTCGGACCTGTGCTTCGGACCTGTCCTTCGACGGTACCGCCTGTTTCTGACTATCCCTCGAATGTAGTCGGCGGCACTGACAGCGGGCTCCTGTTTATGGCAAAGCGCGAGCCCGGGCCGACACCGGATGATATTGACGGCGGACCCTTGGTGTTTCATGGGAGGGCGGTGGGGCAGCCGCAGCAGAACGAAGCGTAAGGACCGCTTCCGGATCACTCCGGGCGCCGGGGCACTCCGGACGGGCGGGACGGGCATGGCGAGCGGGAGGCATGGCGCGTGACGCTCAAGGTGGTGGTGGGCGAGGAGTCCGGCTGGGCCGTGCTGCGCGTGTCCGGCGAGATGGACCTGCTGACCTCACCCGTGCTGCGCCAGCGCGTGCACGACGCGGTGGCGGACGGCCGCCGCAGCGTCGTCCTCGACCTCTCCGACGTGCTGTTCTGCGACTCCAGCGGTGTCGGCGTGCTGATCGCCACGCGCCGTCTGATCCGCTCCTGCCAGGGCCGGCTGCGGCTGATCCTGCCCGCGCAGGGCGCCGTCGACGGCTCGCACGTCAACCGCGTCCTCGCCGCCCTCGGCGTACGCAGGCTCTTCGAGGTCTACCCGGACGTCGTGGCGGCCCTCGACGAAAAGGCGACCCCGCTCTCCGCCTGAACCGGCCCAGGAAGTCACACCTGCCGCTGGGCCGCCGCCACGAAGGCGTTGATCGCGTCCCGGGAGACGCGGCGCCGCTCCGCCAGTTCGTCGCGGTCGTCGGCCCTGTGCACGTCGGCGACCTGGTCGAGCGTCTCCCAGGCCAGCCGCACCAGTTCGGCGTCGCTGGTGAGCAACTGCACACGGAACAGCGCCTCCTGGGCCTCGGACCGCATCTCGTAGGAGCGGAAGCGTGCCTCCTCGCCGTCCTCGGGGCGGTTCTCGTGCCTGCTGAACCAGCGGTCGACCAGGACCCGCCGGTAGTTGACCAGCGCGCCCGCGTACGCGCAGTAGGCGTCGATCCGCTCCTGCCGCAGCTTCTCGCCGCGGGTGAACTCCTCCGTCCGTTCGATCGCCTTGCGCTGGAAGGCGTGGGTGATGCCCGCGCCCAGGAGAGTTCCCAACACCGCTATGACACTCGCCGCAACCGCTTCCACGCGCACAGTGCAGCACATCGTCCCCGTGCCACACCCTTGTCCCGGAATTTGGGCGGTCTTGCCACAAGCGGTGCTTTCCGGCTTCCGGGCGGCCTGCGACGACGTACGCTCGCTGCCGGGGTACCCACCCCCTGAACTGCACCCAACCGCGGAAGTGAGGCGGCCCGAAGACCATGGACAGTGCCGAGTACGAGCGTAAGATCGCGGCCCGGTTCGCCACCTTCGACCAGGACGGCAACAAGTACATCTCCCGTGAGGACTTCAGCACGGCGGCGGCAGCCCTGTGCAAGGAGTTCGGCGCGACGGCGCGGTCCGACAAGGGGCAGGCGCTCTACATCGGCGCCGAGGCGTTCTGGCAGGGCATGGCCGGAATCGCGGACCGCGACGGGGATCAGCGGATCACCCGGGACGAGTTCGTGGGCGGCGCGGTGAAGCGGCTGCGGGACAGCCCCGAGCGGTTCGCCGAGATCGCGCGGCCCTTTCTGCACGCGGCGATCGGGATCGCCGACGCCGACGGCGACGGGGCGGTCGCCCCTGGTGAGGTCGAGCGGGCGCTCAAGGCGCTCGGCGTGCCCGAGGACACCGCCGCGGCGACGGCGGGCGCCCTCGACGCGGACGGCGACGGCAAGGTGGCCGAGCAGGAGATCGTGACGGCCTTCGCGGAGTACTTCACGGTTCCCGAGTGAGGGCCGCCGACGTGGGCTCTACGCCGGTGAGAAGCGCTCCCTCAGTTTGTACTTGAGGACCTTGCGCAGTGTCTCGTTGCGGGGAAGCGCCTCGACGACCTCCAGCTGTTCCGGCAGCTTGTAGGGGGAGAGGCCTTCCCCGCGCAGATACGAGGTGACCTCGTCCAGGGTCAACGGCTCGGTTCCCGCGCGCTGTTCGACGACCGCGCAGAGCCGTTCCCCGCGTTCGGGGTCCGGCAGGCCGACGACCGCCGCGTCCTGCACGGCCGGATGCCGGTGGAGCAGGTCCTCGATCTCCTTGGCCGAGATGTTCTCGCCCTTGCGGATGATGATGTCCTTCGCCCGCCCGGTGAGCACCAGATGGCCGCTCTTCCTGAGGTGGCCGAGGTCGCCGGTGAGCAGGAAACCCTCGGCGTCGAAGGCGGCGTCGCTCTGGTCCGGGTCGACGTACCCCTTGCAGACGGCCTCGCCGCGCAGCCGGATCTCGCCGTCCGTCTCCGGGGGCAGCTCCTCGCCGTCGGGGCCCGTGACGCGGATCTCCATGCCGGCCGGGGGCCGCCCCTCGGTCGTCGACAGGTTCTCCGCCGTGTCGTCCGGGTCGCCCATGGTGATCATCGGGACCTCGGTCATGCCGTACCCGTGGGTGAGCTGACAGCCCAGCTCGCGTACGACGGCGTGGTAGATCTCCGGCGGCTTGGGGGCCCCGCCGCCCGCCAGGAGCCGCAGGGTCGGGATGACCTTCTCGCCCGCCGGCCGCTTGCGCTGCTCGGCGAGGAACATCGAGTAGAAGGCCGTCGAACCGCCCGCCACGCTCACGCCGTGCCGCCGGTAGCCGTCGAGCGCGTCCGGCAGCGCGAAGTGCTCGAACATCACCGCGGGGAAGCCGTACAGGAGCAGCATCACCGTGTAGTCGGGGCCCGCGATGTGCGCGAAGGGGAACGCCATCGAGCCGACGTCCGTCGCCTTCGGACGCAGGGCGTGGGCCAGGCACGAGCCGCCCGCGATCAGTGAACGGTCCGTGTGGCGCACGCCCTTGGGGTCGGACGTGGTGCCCGACGTCCAGTAGATCCAGCGCACGGACGTGCCCTCGGAGGGCGGCGGTGGCAGGACGGACGGGTCGGCTTCGGGCAGGTCGTCGTACGCCTCGAAGACTCCTGCGGCGCCGAGCCGCCGGGCCATCTCCGTGTGGTCGAAGCCGCGCCACACACCGGGCACCGCGAAGAACTCCGCCCCCGACTCCCGCAGCGCGAAGCCTGCTTCGCGGTCGCGGTAGAAGGGGATGACCGGCGACTGGACGGCCCCCACGCGCGCGAGGGCAAAGGAGAGCAGGGCCGTCTCCACGCGCGTGGGCAGCTGCCAGGCGACGACGGTGCCGGGGCGCACGCCCATGCCGTAGAGGCCGGCCGCGACGCGTTCGGCGCGCTCGCGCAGGCCGCCGAAGGTGAGCGTGCGGTCGTCGGCGGGGTCGGCGGCGGCCTGGATGAGGACGGGCGCGTCGGGAGTGAGGGCCGCGCGGCGCTCGATCAGCTCCCAGAGGGTGCGGGAGGCGGCCAGTTCGTACGCGGTCCCGTCACACCCTTGCGAGGGCTCGTGCTGCGAAGTCCCCATGCGATCCCCTCGGGTCGGGACGGTCGGGCCAGTAACTGATGAGCCGTCAGATCGTGCGGAGAGCGTAAGTCCCGGCGCCTTGTCGGTCCAGAGGCGCGGCGCTAGCCTGCTGCCTGACGGGCCATCAGGTCTCGGGTGTGGCCGGAGAGACCGCGGAGGGGACGCGTGTGGACCTCACGTACACCGAGGAGGAGGAAGCCTTCCGGGCGGTCCTGCGGGAATGGCTCGCGACGGCGCTCTTGAAGCTCCCCGACAGGCCCTCTCCCCACGACTGGCCCGGACGGCGCGCGTACGACACCGCGTGGCAGCGCACCCTGTACGACGCGGGATACGGCCACGTGCACTGGGACGCGTCCCCCACCCAGCGGCTGATCTTCCTGGAGGAGACGGAGAAGGCGGGCGCCCCCTATGTGGGCGCCAACTTCGTGGGCCTGCTCCACGCGGGGCCGACCATCGCCTCCGAAGGCACGCCGGAACAGCGCGCCCGATGGCTGCCGCCCGTGCTGCGCGGCGAGGAGGTGTGGTGCCAGGGCTTCAGCGAACCCGACGCGGGCTCCGACCTCGCGTCGCTGCGCACACGCGCGTGGCGCGACGGCGACCACTACGTAGTGAGCGGGTCCAAGATCTGGACCTCCCACGCGGAGGTCGCCGACTGGTGCGAACTCCTCGTGCGTACGACACCGGTGAGCGAGGCCGTGCCGAAGCACCGGGGCATCACCTGGCTCGCGATGCCGATGGACGCCCCCGGGATCACCGTGCGCCCGCTGCGGACCCTCGCGGGCTCGACGGAGTTCGCCGAGATGTTCCTCGACGAGGTGCGGGTCCCGGTGGCCCACCGCGTGGGGGACGAGAACGACGGCTGGCGCGTGACCATGGTGACCCTCTCCTACGAGCGGGGCACCGCCTTCGTGGGCGAGGTGGTGGCCTGCCGTCGCGTGCTCGGCGAGATCGCGCGTGAGGCCCGTAGGAACGGCCGCTGGGACGACCCCGCGCTGCGCCGCCGGCTCGGACGCCTCGCCGCGGAGTTCTCGGCGCTGTGGCGGCTCACGCAGTGGAACGTGAGCGAGGCGCAGCGGACCGGCGGTGTGCCCGGAGCGGGTGGCTCGGTGTTCAAGCTGCGGTACTCGCACGCACGCCAGGAGCTGTACGACGCCGCCGCGCACGTGCTCGGCGAGGACGCGCTCGACCTCGGGCACGAATGGACCCTGGACCGGCTGTCCTCCCTGGCGTACACGATCGCCGCGGGGACCTCGCAGATCCAGCAGAACATCGTGGCCGAGCGGATCCTCGGCCTCCCGAAGGGGCGGTGACGGTCCGTATGGATTTCCAACTGACGGATGACCAGCGGGCGTTGCGTACGGGGGTGCGGGAGCTGCTGGAGGGGCGCCTTTCCTCGCGGGCCTCCTTGCGTGACACCGCCGGCCGGATCGACCGGGGCCTGTGGCGGGAGCTGGGGGAGGCGGGCTTCTTCTCCCTCGCCCTGCCCGAGGACCGCGGCGGCGTCGGGCTCGGGCCGCCGGAGGCCGTACTCGCCTTCGAGGAAGCGGGGCGGGTGCTGCTCCCGGGGCCCGCCGTGGCGACGTTCCTCGCGGCGGGCGAGGTGGTGGGTGCCGGGACGGGGGAGGCCGTCGTGACGGCGGTCGACGGCACCCTGGTCCCGTGGCTGGAGGAGGCGGACGTCGTCCAGGGCGACGTCACCGGAGCCGTCCCCCTGCGATCGGTCGATCCGTTGACGCCGCTGCATCGCGTACCGGGCGCGCCCCGCCCCGGCCGGGGGGTGCTCCTGCACGCCGCCGAGCAGCTCGGCAGCGCCGTCCGGACCTGCGAGACGGCCGTGCAATACGCGCGTGAGCGCGAACAGTTCGGGCAGCCCATCGGGGCGTTCCAGGCCGTGAAGCACCTCTGCGCGCAGATGCTGGTACGCGCCGAGGTCGCCCGTGCCGCGGTCTACGCCGCCGCCGTGACCGGGGACGCGCTGGAGGCGGCCGGTGCCAAGCTGCTGGCCGACGACGCCGCCGTACGCAACGCGCGCGACTGTCTGCAAGTGCACGGCGGCATGGGGTTCACCTGGGAGGCCGATGTGCATCTGCACCTCAAACGGGCCTGGGTGCGGGCGCGGCTCGGACAGGTGGCCGACGAGGCGGAGGAGGCGCTCGCCTCCGCTCTGTAACCGCGCGACCGTGAGACTACGGAGCGTTGATATCGGGTTGTGTCCTACGTGTGACTCGTCACGGCGCGGAGTCGGCGCCCGCCTCGGGTACCTTGTGTCAGATGCGAGTGGTTCTGAGGCTGAGCCATCCCGGTGTCGCCCCTGAGGCGCCTCCGGGCCCGGCAATGCGCGCCGCTCGCGACGCAGGACCGGGTCTCGGGCCCGCCTGTTCGACCCCCCGCGGCACGCGTCGCACAGTATGCAGCACGCGTACTCCTTCGCGCTGGAATATGCCCGAAGCGCTTGTTGGGGTGACTGAACGTCAATCATGCTGTCTCCCAAGGGGATCACGTTCCGTGACCCCGTGGAGGCGCGAGGCGATGTGTCCGCCGGTTCGGATGGTGTGAGCGGTGCAGGTGCTTCAAGTTCAGCTGGAGGTCGGGGCCGACCCCGCGGAGGTGGGGCGGGCCAGGCGGTGGGCCCGTTCGCGTCTGGCGGGCTCGGGCATAGAGGTCGACGAGCCGGTGGCCGAGACGCTGATCCTGCTGATCTCCGAGCTGGTCACCAACGCCGTTGTGCACACGGGCTGTCCGGCCGTCCTGCGCATGCTCCTCCCCGGCGTCCCCGACCACACCCCGGGCACGGTCCGGGTCGAGGTGGCCGACCGCAGCGCCCGCCCGCCCAAGCAGCGGCACGCCGAGGGTGATGACACCAACGGCCGCGGCCTGGAGCTGGTCGACGGCCTCGCCGACCGCTGGGGCTGGCAGCCCGAGGGCGGCGGCAAGAGCATCTGGTGCGAGGTCGACCGGTGCGATCCCGGCGTCGCCGCGGTGACCTTCGACGGGGTGTCCTACGGCGACAGCGACGCCGATGCCGACGTGGCGTACGAAGCCGTCTGACCGGCGTACGGAAGTGCCCCTCCCCGGCAGCCCGCGTCGGGCTCTGAGCCCGGATGCGCCGTCGTGTGCCACGATGCGCGCACCCGTGCGCGGGTTGGACAAAAGGGGCATTGGCCACTAATCCCCGGCAGGGTGTTGACGTGGCGTGTCCGATTGATCACGCTTGTGTGCAGCGATTCGCCGCGAGGGGACGTCGAGGGCGCTCGGTGACGGAGGTCCTTGACGAGATGTGGGTCGCGATTTCGGCGTCGGTCCCCTCGGGGTCACGAGGGGCACTGTCGAGCGCCGAGCCGGATGGCGGCGCGTGGCATCGCGCTCGGGGCGGAAGCTGACGCGCCGCCGTCCGGGGGGCAGGGGTCCCAGGGCTCACAGCACGGCGACCGGTGCCACGGGCGTCCCCGTTCCGCCGACGAACGGCTCGGGCATGGCGGAGAGCAGGAAGGCGTAGCGGGAAACTTCTGCACAGGCTGTGGACAACTTTTCGAGATCCCAGTTCTGGCCTTGCAGCATCCCCATCTCGACCAGATCCAGCGCGTGCACGGGCAGCCACAGGTTCTCGGTCTCCGGGGGGAAGATCTCGAAGGTCAGCGTGTCGTTGGCGACCGCGGCCACGTCCCGGGCGTGGAACCACTCGGGCGTACGCAGCGACAGGCCGGGCGACGGATGGCCGTACGCGTGTTTGTCGCCCGCCAGATAGACCTGGATCTGCCCCGTGCGCACGAGGACGATGTCTCCCGAGCGGACCGCGACACCCCCGAACTCCGCGGCCTCGTCAAGGTCTTCGGGTGTCACCGCGCGATCTCCCGGAAGGCGTTCGAGGCCCTTGGCGCGCGCGACGTCCAGCAGGACCCCGCGCGAGACGACGTGCCGCGCCTTGTCGATGCCGCTGAACCGCGCTCCCGCGTGGGCCGTGATGCTGTCTGCGGGGCGGCCGTTGTAGATCCTCCCGGAGTGCGAGGCGTGCGTGAGGGCGTCCCAGTGGGTGGCGGTCTGGAGGCCCATCGTCACCGCGTCGTCGCTGGTGGCGACCGTACCGGGGCCGAACAGCTCGTGGTTGATCTGCACCATCGTGTGCAGGGGGTTCACGCGGCCCGGGATCAGGCCCGTCTGCACGCCGTCCTCCTTGAGGGGCAGCGCGAGCGGGACGCGGTGCCCGGAGCGGACCTCGGCGGCGGCCGCCCGTACGACGTCGTCGGTGATGAGGTTCAGCGTGCCTCTCTCGTCCTCGGCGCCCCAGCGGCCCCAGTTGTTCACGCGGTTGGCGATGTCGTGGAACTCGGCCGGCAGTGACATGAGTCCTCCGCGGGGCTTGTCTTGACGTGTCCGACGGGCCATAGAATCTAACGGGGCGTCAGAAACCACGGGAAGGGGCCGGCGTGGGGAACTTCTTGGCAGGCAAGGCGGTGGCCGTCACCGGCGCCGGGCGCGGCATCGGCAGGGCCGTCGCGCTCGCCGCGGCGGCCGAGGGGGCGAAGGTCGTCGTCAACGACTACGGCGTCTCCGTGGCGGGCGGCGAGCCGGCCAGTGAGGTGGCGGACGCCGTCGTCAAGGAGATCCGGGCCGCGGGCGGGGAGGCCGTCGCCGTCGCGGACGACATCTCCACCATGGCGGGCGGACAGCGGGTCGTCGACGTCGCGCTCGCCGAGTACGGGCGCGTCGACGGGGTGGTGTGCGTCGCGGGGATCCTGCGCGAGCGGATGCTGTTCAACATGTCCGAGGAGGAGTGGGACCCGGTCCTCGCCACGCATCTGAAGGGCACGTTCACCGTGTTCCGGGCCGCCTCCGCGGTGATGCGCAAGCAGGGTTCGGGCACCCTCATAGGGTTCACCAGCGGCAACCACCAGGGATCCGTCGCGCAGGCCAACTACAGCGCGGCGAAGGGCGGGATCATCTCGCTCGTGCGCAGTGCCGCGCTCGGCCTGCACAAGTACGGGGTGACGGCCAACGCCGTGGCCCCGGTCGCCCGCACGCGGATGTCGGCGAACGTACCGATGGAGCTGAAGGAGAACGGGGAGCCGGAGGACGTCGCCGCGCTCGTCACGTACCTGCTCAGCGACCGGGCCCGTGCCGAGAGCATCACCGGGCAGGTCTACACGGTCGCCGGGCCCAAGATCGCCGTATGGGCGCAGCCGCGTGAGCTGCGCGCCGGATACGCGGACGGGGCCTGGACCCCGGAGAAGATCGCGGACTTCCTGCCGGGGACGGTCGGCACCGACCCCATGCCGCTGCTGGCCCAGCTGGAGGCCATGGCCAAGGCGGCGGCCGACCAGACGCGTCCGAACGCGTAGACGGGAAGGGGCGGGCGGTGGACTTCGCTTTCGGGCCCGAGGACGAGGCGTTCCGCGCCGAGGCGCGCGGCTGGCTCGCCGAGCACCTCACCGGGGACCACGCCCGCGCGCGTGGGCGTGGCGGCCTTGGCGGCGAGCACTGTGGCCGCCACGGGGGGACGGCCCAGCGTCGCGCCTGGGAGCGCGTGTTGGGGCGCGGCGGATGGATCGGTCTCGGCTGGAGCAGCGACGCGTACGGCAACCGGCGGGCCACGCTCACCCAGCAGGTCGTCTGGGCCGAGGAGTACGCCCGCGCGCGTGCGCCCGGCCGCTGCGGCCACATCGGCGAGAACCTGCTCGCGCCGACGCTCCTGGCGTACGGCAGTCAGGAGCAGCGGGACGAGTTCCTGCCGCCGATCGCGCGGGGCGAGGCGCTGTGGTGTCAGGGGTACAGCGAGCCGGGGGCGGGGTCGGACCTGGCGGGGGTGCGGACGCGGGCCGTGCGGGACGGGGAGTCCCTGCTCGTCACCGGGCAGAAGATCTGGACCTCCTTGGCGCGCGAAGCCGACTGGTGCTTCGTGCTGGCGCGGACGGAGGAGGGCTCCCGGGGGCATCGCGGGCTCTCACTGCTGCTGGTGCCCATGGACCAGCCCGGACGCGTCGAGGTGCGGCCCATCCGCCAGATGACCGGCACCAGCGAGTTCAACGAGGTCTTCTTCGACGGTGCACGCGCGCGTGCCGCGCATGTGGTGGGCGGCCTCGGGGAGGGCTGGCGGGTCGCCATGGGCCTGCTCGGGTTCGAGCGCGGGGTCTCGACACTCGCCCAGCAGATCGGTTTCGCCGAGGAGTTGGCGCAGGTCGTGCGTGAGGCGGTCGACTTCGGGGCGGTGCGGGACGCCGTGGTGCGCGAGCGGCTTGTGCGGCAGTGGGCCGACCTGCGGATCATGCGGTGGAACGCGCTGCGGACGCTGGGGGGTTCGGGGGCCGGTGTGCTGCCGGGCGCGCCGAGCGTGGCGAAGCTGCTGTGGGGGCGGTGGCATCAGCGGCTCGGTGAGCTGGCCCTGGAGGTGCGGGGGGCCGCGGGCGCCGTCGGGCCCTCGGACTGGCGGCCGGACGCCCCGTACGAGCTGGATCCGACGCAGCGGCTCGCCCTGTTCACCCGCGCCGACACCATCTACGGCGGCGCGGACGAGGTTCAGCGCAACATCATCGCCGAGCGAGTACTCGGCCTGCCGAGAGAGGCCAGGGGGCCTCGGTGAGGGGTGCGTGCGTCATGAGGGGCGTCGTATTTGACGGGCAGCGGGTCGAGGTCGTGGACGATCTGGACATCCGTGCCCCGGGGCCCGGGGAGGTGCTGGTCGGCGTCGCCGCCGCCGGGCTGTGCCACAGCGATCTGTCCGTGATCGACGGGACCATTCCGTTCCCGCTGCCGGTGGTGCTGGGGCACGAGGGCGCGGGCGTCGTGGAGGCGGTGGGGGCCGGGGTGACGCATGTGGCTCCCGGGGATCACGTGGCGCTGTCCACCATCGCGAACTGCGGGTCCTGCGCCGAGTGCGCGCGGGGGTGGCCGACCATGTGCCGCAAGGCGATCGGCATGCCCGACCAGCCGTTCTCGCGGCGCGGCGAGCCGGTGTACCAGTTCGCGGCCAACTCCGCCTTCGCCGAACGCACCCTCGTCAAGGCCGTGCAGGCCGTGAGGATCCCGGACGACATTCCGTTGACGTCCGCCGCGCTGATCGGGTGTGCGGTGGTCACGGGGGTGGGGGCGGTCCTCAACCGGGCCGAGGTCGGCCCCGGGGACTCGGTGGCCGTCATCGGGACGGGGGGCATCGGGCTCAACGTGTTGCAGGGGGCGCGGATCGCGGGGGCCGGGACCGTCGTCGCCGTCGACGCGAACCCCGAGAAGGAGGCGATGGCCCGGCGGTTCGGCGCCACACACTTCTTCCCGGCCACGGAAGGGGTCAGGGAGGTCCTGCCCCAGGGCGTCGACCACGCGTTTGAGTGCGTGGGGCGGACCTCGCTGGTGCGGGAGGCGATCGACCTCCTGGGCCGGCACGGGCAGGCGGTGCTGCTCGGGATGCCGGGGGCGACGGCGGAGGCGTCGTTCGTGGTGGCCTCCCTGTTCCTGGACAAGGCGGTCCTGGGGTGCCGGTACGGGAGTTCGCGGCCGCAGCGGGATTTCGCGCTGTACGCGGAGATGTACCGGGCCGGGCGGTTGATGCTGGACGAGCTGGTGACGGACACGTACGCGCTGGAGGACTTCGGGAAGGCGATGGCGGACGCGGGGGCGGGGCGGGTGGCAAGGGCGGTGCTGACGTTCTGAGGTACTGACGCCCCGGTGTGCCGCCGGCGCCGGCGGGCGAGGGCGCCGCCTCACCCGGTGGCGGCGACCGCGCGGAACGTACGCCGGTAGGTGGTGGGGGTGACGCCGAGCACCGCCTGGAGGTGCTGGCGCATCGACTGGGCCGTGCCGAAGCCCGCCTCACGCGCGATCCGGTCGACGGAGAGGTCGCTGGACTCCAGCAAGTGCCGCGCCCGGTCGACGCGTTGCTGCGTCAGCCACTGGCCGGGGCTGACGCCGACCTCCTCACGGAAGCGTCGCGTGAACGTGCGTACGGACATGGCCTCCTGCGCGGCCATGTCGTGCAGGCGCAGCGGCTCGTCGAGGCGGTCGAGCGCCCACGCCCTGGCCGACCGCGTGGTCGCCAACTGCGGTTCGGGGACGGGGCGCTGGATGTACTGGGCCTGGCCGCCGTCGCGGTGGGGCGGCACGACGGTCCGGCGGGCCACGTCGTTGGCGACCGCGGCGCCCTGGTCACGGCGTACGAGATGGATGCAGAGGTCGACGCCCGCGGCGACACCCGCCGACGTGAGGATGTCGCCGTCGTCGATGAACAGCACGTCCGCGTCGACCCTGATCCGCGGGAACAGCTCCTGGAAGTGGGTGGCCGAGGCCCAGTGCGTGGTCGCCGGGCGGCCGTCGAGGAGACCGGCGGCGGCCAGGACGTATCCGCCCGTGCAGATCGAGACCAGGCGGGTGCCCGGCCTGATGCGGGCGAACGCGGCGGCCAGCTCGTCGGTGAGACGCCCCTCCTCGTAGACCGGGCCCAGTTCGTACGACGCGGGGACGACGACCGTGTCCGCGGTGGCCAGCGCCTCGGGGCCGTGTTCGACCAGGATCGCGAAGTCGGCGTCCGAGCGGACCGGGCCAGGCGGCCGGACCGAGCAGGTCACGACCTCGTACAGCGGGCGTCCCTCGGCATCGCGCGCCAGGCCGAAGATCCGCTGCGGGATGCCCAGTTCGAAGGGGATCACGCCGTCCATGGCGAGGACGGCGACGCGGTGCGGGCGCGGCTGGGGTGGCAGGGGCGGCTGCGGAAGTGGGGAGGGGCGGGCGTGCGATCCCTCGGAATCGGCCATGGCCCGATCCTAGCGAACCGTGTCCCTCGGGCCACTCGTTCCGGGTCATCTCCGAGCGGATCCTGGTCGACGTGATCCAGACAACCGAGCCGCCCGTGGGGACCGCCCCGGCCCCCCGTCGCCGTACTCCCCGTATCCACCGCGCGTGGTTCGTCGCCGCCGTCACCTTTGTGACGATCATCGGCGCCGCCGCCTTCCGCTCCCTGCCGAGTCTGCTCATCGACCCGCTGCACGACGATTTCGGCTGGTCGCGCGGGACCATCGGGCTCGCGGTCTCCGTCAACCTCGCGCTGTACGGGCTCACCGCGCCGTTCGCCGCCGCGCTGATGGACCGCTTCGGCATCCGCAGGGTCGTCGCCGTCGCCCTGATCGTGATCGCCCTCGGGTCCGGCCTCACCGTGTGGATGAACTCCGCGTGGCAGCTGCTGCTGTGCTGGGGGCTGCTCGTCGGGCTCGGCTCCGGTTCGATGGCGCTCGCCTTCGCCGCCACCGTCACCAACCGGTGGTTCACCGAGCGGCGCGGCCTGGTCACCGGCATCCTCACGGCCGCCTCCGCCTCCGGCCAGCTGGTCTTCCTGCCGCTGCTCGCCTGGATCGTCGACAACTACAAGTGGCGGCCGGCCGCCGTGACGGTCGCGCTCGCGGCCCTGGTCGTCGTCCCCTTCGTATGGCTGCTGCTGCGCGACCACCCGGCGGACGTGGGCCTCAAGCCTTACGGCGCCAAGGAGTTCGTCGCGAAGCCGCCGCCCGTCACGGGGGCCGCCAGGCGCACGATGACCGTGCTCTTCAAGGCGGCCCGCACCGGCCCGTTCTGGCTGCTCGCGGGCAGCTTCGCGATCTGCGGGGCCTCGACGAACGGCCTGATCCAGACCCATTTCGTGCCCGCCGCGCACGACCACGGCATGCCCATCACGGCCGCCGCCTCACTGCTCGCCGTCATCGGTGTCTTCGACATCGTGGGCACGATCGCGTCGGGCTGGTTCACGGACCGCTTCGACGCGCGGCGCCTGCTCGCCGTCTACTACGCGCTGCGCGGCGTCTCGCTGCTCTTCCTGCCGATCCTGCTCGCCCCGAACGTGCACCCGCCGATGATTTTCTTCATCGTCTTCTACGGCCTGGACTGGGTCGCGACCGTCCCGCCGACCCTCGCCCTGTGCCGCGAGCACTACGGCGACGACAGCGCGATCGTCTTCGGCTGGGTCCTGGCCTCGCACCAGGTGGGCGCGGCGGTCGTGGCGTTCGCCGGGGGTGTCGCGCGGGACGTCTTCGGGTCGTACGACGTGATCTGGTACGCCTCCGGGGCGCTGTGCGCGGCTGCGGCGCTGATGGCGCTGGTGATCCGGCGGCGCGAGACGGTCAGCGCGTGAAGCGGCCGAAGGTGCCCTTGTGGAAGAGCAGCGGCTCGGTGTCGCCGTCGGTGGTGCCGAGCGCGTCCACCCTGCCCACGACGATGAGGTGGTCGCCGCCGGTGTGCACGGCGTGGAGGGTGCAGTCGATCCAGGCGGGGGCACCGGCCAGGCGCGGGGAGCCGGTCGCTGGCGCCGCGTCGTAGGGCACCCCGGCGAACTTGTCGGCGCCGCTCACCGCGAAGCCGCGGCAGAGGTCGCCCTGGTCGGCGCCGAGGACGTTGACGCAGAAGACGCCCGCGCGCGCGATGCGGGGCCACGTCGTCGACGTACGCGCCACCATGAAGGAGACCAGGGGCGGGTCGAGGGAGAGCGACGAGAACGACTGGCAGGCGAAGCCGGCGGGTGCGCCGCCGTCCTCGGAGGGCGGCGCCGTGATCACGGTGACACCGGTCGCGAAGTTCCCCAGTACCCGCCGGAACTCGACCGGGTCGAGCGGCGCCCGCTCGTCGTCGCGGACGGCCCGCAGCTCCGGGCGGGGCAGAGCTTCCAGGGGGCCCGTGGTGGGCGCCCCGACCGACCTGAGGTATCGAACGGCGGCGGCCGCCATTCCCGCGTGTCCCATCACAAGGACCATTGAAGCTGACGGATCGTCAGATGGGAAGGGCGGGGGCCGGGCCCTCCCGCCCCACGCGTATCTTCGGCCTCATGAGCTGGGGGAACGCGAGAGGGAGCGTCAAGGGGTACGCCAAGGGGAACGCACCGCGGGGCGGCGGGGGGAGTGACTGGGGCGCCTGGGGCGGCAGCCGGTTGCGGGCCGCCGCGGCGGCGAGCGCGGCGCAGTTGCCGGTGGCGGGCGCGGTGGCGTTCACGCTGTCGATCGACGACGACAGCTACGGGGCGGGCGGCCCCGCTCTCGGTCTGGCCTGTTTCCTCCTCTTCGGTCCGCTCCTGCTGCCGGTCGTCGGCCTGCTGCACTCCGCGGCCCTCACGCTCCCGGCGTCCTGGCTGGGGCGCACGATCGCCGCTCGCCTCGGCCGCGCTCCCGCCGTCAACCGGGAGTGGGCCTGGTCGCTTGTCTGCCTGTTGCCGGCCGGCGCCGCGTGGGCTGCCTGTCTCGCCGCGCTGGGCACCTCCTTCGCCGGGCCCGCGCTGTGGATCGCGGCGAGCGGCGTGCTGCCCGTCCTGAACACCGCGTACTGCCGACGGCGCGAGGAACGCCTCGGCAGGCCTCTGCGGAAGGTGTGGCTCCTGTCGGGGCTCGCCTCGCTCGGCCTGAGCGTGACGGTCATCGGTGCGGCCCTCGTGGGCACGGCGACGGGCCTCATCAAGGAGTACGAGCCCCCACAGCTGTCCGTCGAGCAGCTGTCCGGCGTGTGGCGGGGCGAGCGGGACGAGGGGGCCGTGCTGCGGCTGCGGGAGGGCGGGGGCGCGGAGCTGGACAGCATTCCGTACGAGGGCGGGACCGGAAGCTCGTACGACTCGTCCGGCGCCCGGGAGCGGCGGCCCCGCTGTGACGGCACCGGCACCTGGACGGTGGGCAACGCCCCCTACGGCGGACGCCCGGCCGTCGTCCTGGAGGCGGAGGGCTGCGGCGGTCACGAACAGACGTGGACCGTCGGCGGCACGGAGTCGCGTCCCGAACTGTTCGTGCTGTTCGGTGACCCGGACTCGCAGGACATCGAGAAGCTGGTGCGGGAGGGCGGCTGACGGGGGCCTCCGTAGGGCGGGCGGGGTGGGGTCAGTGACCTCCGTAGGAGGGGGTGCGGCGCTCTACGAAACTGGCGACGCCTTCGTTCGCGTCGGCCGTGGTCATATTGATCTCCTGGGCGTTCGCCTCGGCCGCGAAGGCGGTCGCTCGGTCCGACTCCAGGGAGGCGTTGACCAGCTGCTTGGTCAGGGCGAGGGCGCGGGTCGGTCCCGAGGCCAGGCGTTCGGCCCACTCCCGGGCCGTCTTCTCCAACTCCTCCGCCGGTACGACGCGGTTGACGAGGCCGAGCCGTTCGGCGTCGGCGGCGGACACGGAGTCCCCGAAGAACATCAGCTCCTTGGCTCGCTGCGGCCCGACGAGACGGGGCAGCAGATAGGCGCCGCCACCGTCCGGAACGAGCCCGCGGCGGACGAACACCTCGATGAACCTGGCCGGTTCGGCGGCGATCACCAGGTCGCAGGCGAACGCGAGATGCGCGCCGATGCCGGCCGCGGTGCCGTTCACGGCGGCGATCACCGGCTTCTCGCAGTCGAGGACGGCGGAGATCAGCCGCTGGGCACCCCGTCTGATGGTGCGGGCCACGTCACCGGCCACGCGCTCGGCGGGAGCGGGCGTTGGTGCGGAGGCGTGGGTGGGGCTGGGTGCGGGGCCGGGGGGCGCGCCGCGCAGATCGGCGCCCGCGCAGAAGCCCTTGCCGGTCGCGGTGATCACGACGGCTCGCACGGCGGGGTCGTCGGAGGCCTCGCCGAGCAGCGAGATGACGCGTTCGCGCTGGTCCCGGGTGACGGCGTTCATGGCGTCGGGCCGGTTGAGCGTGATCCACGAGACGCCGTTGTCGGTGGCGTGAAGTATCAATGAGTCGAGGGGATCGGGGGAGGAACCGGGGGAGGTTGTCATGGGGTGGCTCCGTTGGGCGAGGCGGCGGGTGGCGAGGCACGCGAGGTCGTGCTCGGCGCTGATCCGGCGCGGGGCGGACGGGTGGGTGCGTGGGCGAGCCTTGCCGCGGGGCGGCGCGTCGAGGACCCGTTCACCGGCAGACGGCGAGCGCGTCCAAGGCCACCGCCCCCTGCCCCCGGGGCAGCACCATCAGCGGGTTGATGTCCAGCTCCGCAAGCTCACCGCCCAGCTCGAGCGCCATCCGCTGCACACGGAGTACGACTTCGACGAGCGCGTCGACATCGCAGGGCGCCGCCCCCCGGACTCCGTCCAGCAGGGCCCGCCCCCGCAGCTCGCGGAGCATCGCCTTCGCCTGGTCCTCCCCGAAGGGCGGCACCCGCACGGCCGCGTCCTGAAGGACCTCGACGAGTACGCCGCCGAGCCCGACCGTCACGGTCGGCCCGAAGAGCGGGTCCTGGGTGACGCCGACGACCATCTCCACACCCCGCTCGACCATCTGGCAGACCAGCACACCGTCCAGCGGCGCGTCCTCGTACCGGGCGATGTCCGTCAGCTCCCGATAGGCGTCCCGGACCTGGCTGGCGGAGGTCAGCCCGACCTTCACCAGGCCCAGTTCGGTCTTGTGCGCGAGCTGGGGGCCCGACGCCTTCATGACGACCGGATAGCCGACGAGCCCGGCCGCGCGGACGGCCGCGGCCGCGCTGGTCACCAACTGCTCACGCGGTACGCGAATCCCGTACGCGCGCAGCAGCTGTTTCGCCGCGTGCTCGCTCAGCTGCTGGCCGGGCCGCATCAGGGCCCGCGCCTTGCGGAAGGACGGGGAGGGGGTGCGCGGCGCCTCGTCGAAGGGCGAGCGGTAGCCGGTGGTGAAGCGGTGGTGGTCCAGATGGGCGCGCACCGCCGTGATGCAGTTGGCGAAGGTACGGAAGGTGGCCACGCGCGAGGAGCCGAGGAGCGTACGGCGGTAGGCGTCCTCGGTCCCGACCGGCGAGCCCCACACCACGCACACCAGCTTCTCCGTCTCCTCCGCCGCGTCCACGAGGTCCTGTGCGAGCTTGTCGCTCATCGGCGGGAAGGGTCCGGTGATGGGGCAGATGAGCACCCCCACCTGCGGATCGTCGAGGATCGCGTCGATGATTCTCCGGCCGCGCCAGTCGCCCACCGGGTGGCCGCCGTTGTCGACGGGGTTGGCGACGTTCAGGTACTCGGGTATCCACTGGTGCAGCTCCGCCTGCTTGGCGTCGTGGAGCGTGGGCAGGGTGAGGCCCGCCTCGGTCGCCAGGTCCGCGAAGTGCGCGCCCGTGCCGCCCGAGATCGAATAGACGGCGACGCCGTCGGCCAGCGGCGCGCGGGCCCGCGCCAGCAGGGCGGAGGTGTCCTGGAGTTCGTCGAGCCCGTCGACGCGGATCACGCCGAACTGCCGCATCGCCGCGTCGACCACCGCGTCGGCGCCGGTCAGTTTGCCGGTGTGTGAGGCGGCCGTGCGGGCGCCGGCCTCGGTGCGGCCGACCTTGACGGCGACGACGGGCACGCCCTGCCTCGCCGCGCGGTCGGCGGCGAGCAGGAAGGCGCGGCCGTCCTTCAGGCCCTCGACGTAACAGGCGATGGCGCCGACCTCGGGGCGTTCGGCGAAGTAGGAGATGAAGTCGGCGGTCTCCAGGTCGGCCTCGTTGCCTGTGGGCGCCCAGTGGGAGAGGCGGATGCCGAGTTCCTGGAGGGAGAAGAGGGGGCGGCCCTGGTGGCCGGACTGGGTGATCAGCGCGATGGCGGGGCCTTCGAGATCGTCGCGGAACTTCTCGAAGGCGTTGAGATTGGTGTTGGGCCCGAGCAGCCTGAGGCCCGAACTCCGCACGGCGGCGGCGAGGCGGGCCTGGGCGGCCGCGCCCTTCTCGCCGGTCTCGGCGAACCCGGAGGCGAAGGCGACGGCGAACCGCACCTTCTCCTCGGCGAGCTGCTCGATCACCGGCAGTGGGTCGGCGACCAACAGCACGGCCAGATCGACCTGTTCGGGCAGCTCGGCGACGGAAGGGGAGCAGGGGATGCCGAAAACCGCCTGCCGGGTGGGGTGCACGGGGTGCAGCCGCGCGCCGACCCGCTCGGCCCAGGCGATGAGCTGGCGGGTGATGCCGGCCCCCGGCCGCCCCTCGGCATCCGAAGCGCCGATGACGGCGACGGACTCGGGGCGGAAGAAGCGGTCCAGATCGGGTACGTCGGCGTGCAGCGGCCGGCCGCTCACGTCCAGGTCGTCCGCGGTGAGGGGGCGGCCGGCCTTTCCGTGCACGGCGGAGGGAGGGAGTTCGCCGCAGGCCACGACATGCGCGCGGCGGGGGTCGGTGGTGAAGGTGCCGTGAGTCGATCCAAGCATCGGTCCGCCCGCTCCTGTGTGACAGCAACTAACTGACGCATAGTCAGATTACTGAACTGACGCGGTGTCAGGAATGGCTGTGCAGGCAAAGGCTGGGCTCGCGGGGGCGCGTTGCGGGGGTTCGGTGTGCCCTCGACCAGGGAAGCGGGGGATCGTCTTGGTGCCAAGCCCCTATCCGGCCGGGGTGGCGGATTCTGCGGTTTTCCGGGGGTGGGGTTGTGGGGGCTGGTCACGCAGTTCCCCGCCCCCCCGGCGGGGCGTCATCGCGGAAGGATTTGGAGGGCTAGGGGGCGATTGCCTTGGCTATTTTCTGGGCGTCCTTGGCCAGTTCGCGGAGCATGCCGCTGATCGGATTGGTGAAGCCGGTGAAGTACAGGCCCGGGGCCCGCTTCGGGGGGCGGGGGCCGTGGGCGGTCGGGTTGCCGCGGGCGTCGAGGATGCCGAGGTCGCCGACCAGGCCCTCCAGGGCGCGGCGGTAGCCGGTCGCGGCGATCACCGTATCCGGGCCGATCCGGCTGCCGTCCGCGAGGACCACCTTGCCGTCCTCGAAGGATTCGACGGCGGCGACCGGTTCGACCCGGCCCTTGCGTACGGCGTCGACCAGGCCGACGTCCTGGACCGGGATCGCGCCCTGCCTGGCCCGCGAGTACAGGCCGGTGTCGGGGCGCGGCAACCCCTTCGAGGAGAGGTCGGGGACGCTGACCTTGGCGAGCGGCGCCGCGAGCAGGTCGACCAGGGCGACGGGCAGCCTGCGGCACAGGATGCCCGAGAGCTGCGCGGGCCACCCCGCCGTGGAGCGGCGCACGATGTGCGGGGCGGTGCGCACCGCCAGGCGGACCCGGCCGGCGCCGCCCTCGATCAGGTCGACGGCGATCTCCGCGCCGGTGTTGCCGACGCCGACGACCAGGACGTCCTTGCCGGTGAAGGGGCGGGGGTTGCGGTAGTCGGCGGCGTGGAGGAGTTCGCCGGTGTAGGTGGCGAGGCCGGGCCAGTCGGGGACGTGGGGCGTGTGGTTGTAGCCGGTGGCGATCACCACCGCGCTGCCGGTCAGCTCCCGCCCTCCGGTGGCGCGCAGGAGCCAGCCGGTACCGTCGGCGGTGCGTTCGAGGCCGGTGACCTCGACTCCGGTGACGATGTCGAGGCGGTGGTGTTCGGCGTACTTGTCCAGGTAGCGGATGACGTTGTCACGCGACACCCACCGGCCGAACTGCCGCGGGATCGCGAGCCCCGGGAGGGCGGAGAGGCGGCGCGTCGTATGCAAGTGGAGGCGGTCGTAGTGGCCGCGCCAGGAGGCGCCGACGCGCTCGGACTTCTCCAGGACGACCGCGCGGACGCCGCGTGCGCGCAGGGCCGCCGCGGTGGCGAGGCCGCCGGGGCCTGCGCCGATGACGTAGACGGGGCGGTCCTGCTGGGGCGACGGCGGGACTTTCGAGTCGGCCATAACTGGAGAGTAACCGCGCGCTTACTTGATGGGTATCGGTCAAGTCCGGAACCGGTTGCGAATTGATCACGGGGGGTTGTCGGCGTGCGCCGGGCGCGGGGGGTGGGTGCTCTTGTGCCCGGCGGGGCCGGTGCGCTGAACTGACGTTCCGTCAGGTGGGGTCGTCGAACAAGAAGGGCTGCCAATGAGCAAGAACCCGTCCTCCTCCCCTTCCCCTTCCCCTTCCCCCTCTTCCCCCTCCTCCCCCTCCCCCTCCTCCTCCGCCACCGCCCGCTTCGACCTTCCGGAGCCCGACGCCTTCACCCGCCCCTACTGGGACGCGGCGGCCGAGCGGCGGCTGCTGATCCGCCGCTGCGGGGCGTGCGGCGCGGCGCACCACTATCCGCGCGAGTTCTGCCCACGGTGCTGGAGCGAGGACGTCACCTGGGAGCGGGCGAGCGGCCGGGCCACGCTCTACACCTGGTCGGTGGTGCACAGAAACGACCTGCCGCCGTTCGGTAAGCGGGTCCCCTACGTGGCCGCGGTCGTCGACCTGGAGGAGGGCCCGCGGATGATGACGGAGGTGGTGGACAGTAGGCCGGGGGAGCTGCGGATCGGGATGGCGCTGGAGGTGACGTTCCGGGAGGGCGGGGGGTTCGTGGTGCCGGTGTTCAGGGTGAGGGTTAGGGCGGGGGCGGAGGCTGGGGTGGGGGCGGGTGATTAGGGCTGGGGTGGCCTGATGGGTGGGGGGCGTCGGGCGTGGGGGCGCGTGGCTCGGCGCCCGGGTTCGGCTACCCGCGTCCGCCGTTCGCGTCGGCCGCCCGGGCCTGCCGCCCGCGCTCGCCCCCCTGCGTCCGCCGCCCGCGCTCACCCCCCCCCCGCGTCCGCCGCCCGCGCTCGGCCCTCGCGTCCGCCGTTCGTGCCGCCGCTCGTGCTCGGCTGCCCGTGCCCGCCGCCGATCGCCCGCATCGAGACCGGCCAGCAGGCCCCTACGCTCGACAGCCTCATCCGTATCGCCGACGTCATCGGGGTGCCGCTCCGCGACATCGTGTATCGACGTGGATCACTCAGCGCTCGTCGCCGTGCGGGCTGCCGCTCTGGCCGCCGTCAGCGCGTCACTCTCCTCCTGCTGTTGGCATGGGCACGGGCACGCTTCCTCCGGTACGAGGTAGAACTGACCGCCTTCGATACCGAGGGACGTGCCCTGAGCGCATACGTGAGGGGCGGCCGGATCCGCGGTGAGGAGCTGGCGTAGGCACGGCCCGCACGGGACGAGAGCCGGGGGCGGTACCGCGGGGTCGGATTTCGGCATGGCTTTCCTTCCCTGCTCTGCCGGGGTGTTGGGCGGCCCGCTCCTCGAGTGCCGTCGGGCGGGCCGCCCGGCCCCGGCCACAGCCGTTCCCAGGGCTGCGGTCGGGGGGTTAGCGGGGCGTGCGCCGCACGTACGCGGGCAGCTGCGGGCACTTGTCGTGCCGCCGGATGACGGCGCCGCCGGCCGAGATGGAGATCTTCACGGTAACCGTGCCGGGATTCTCCGGGGTGATCGGCTCGTCGCAGTGCCCGCAGTACCGCACGCCCTCGCTCACGCGCGCACCTGCCTCATGGCCATGCGCAGCGCCTTTCCGACGGCGCAGCGAGTGAGGTCGTCGGCGCACTGCTCGCAGGACTGGGTGTGGTCGAGGAGCGCCCGATAGACGTGCTCGAAGCCGCACGGGCGGCAGCAGCGGGGGTGCCAGCTGCTGACGCCGCCGTGTGGGCTCACTTCACGACGCTCCCCGAAGTCGACGGCGGCGTCGGTGCTGAGGCTGGTCACACACCAGACGCAGCGCCGGCCGCACACCTGATCCTCGGCGAGCCCGGAGGGATCGGGCAGGTCGACCGGCACCGTCAGGAGAGTTCCGTCTCTACTTCCCGCACCGGATGCTGGGACCGTAACCTCGCCCATGTCGGCTCTTACTCAGTCGGCCACGCCCTGGGGCCGCACGCACACGGTCGCCAGGGTTTTCGCTGTGGCAAGCAACGCTAAAGGCGTGATGTGCACCGCTGACAGCGATGTGCAGATCTGTGCAGGGAGGGCCTTGCCCAGAGCGCTTACCCTCCTCGCCCTCTTGACCCGCTCCCCCGCATGCCCTGACCGTGGCGCAAAGAACTGCACACCACGTGGACGGAGACAGCCATGTCGCTACGGTTCATCGGGATCGACCCCGACACGAAGACAGCAGACTCTCCCACCGTCTGGGTCGATGAGGAGAGGCAGGAACTTGTCTTCCAGGGGTGGAAGCCGGGCTCTGCACTTGAGGAAGAGTGCCAGGCGTTCGAGGTGCCAGGGCATGCCGTTGGAATCCCGGAGGATGAGGCGATTGTCCGCGTCCCCGCCAGGATGGTGCACATGATCAGGGAGGCGTGCGATGTCATCGACAGCACCCACGATCGCTGAACTGTTCGGCGACTGCACACGTTCCGCCGTGCACCTCGAGATGCGGGATCTGTACGGCGCCGCTGAGGAAGCGGAGGACTTCCAGACGTGGCTCGAGACCGGCCGCCTCGACACCGACCCAGGATCGCCGGACTGGGCGCCTTGGGTCAGCCTCGTCTCGCACGCGGTTGGGCGTGGCGTCACCGTGCGGCGCGCCCGCATCGTGTCCGAGCCGGTGACTCAGTACATCCGCTACGAACACGCCTCCACCTCCGTGAACGTAGCCGCCGGCGAACTGGTGCGCTGGCTCCCACGAAGGCGTGCCTCTGACATCGCGCTCCCCGGCAATGACTTCTGGCTGTTCGATGACCAGGTGATCCGCTGGGGCTTCTTCTCCGGGGACGGTGCCATGGTCGGTCACGAGACCTGCGAGGACCCGCGCGTGGCCAAGCTGTGCGCCGAAGCTTTTGACGCCGTCTGGGATCGGGCCATCCCGCACGATGCCTATCAGATTCGCTGACCAGGAAGCCTCGGCCGCCAATCCATGCCCACCTCACCCTCATCCTCTGCCCAAGCCGCACGCGAAGCCGTTGCGTGGCGTCTGCGTGAGCTTCGCAAGGAGGCGGGCCTCACGGTCGTTCAGTTGGCTGCCGAATGCGGGTGGCACTACTCCAAGACGTCCCGCATTGAGAACGCCCTTACGGGACCATCGGCCACTGACATCCGCCGCTGGTGTGCTGCCGTCCACGCCGAGAGCCAGGCGCATGATCTCGTTGTGCAGTCGATCAACGCCGAGTCGATGTACCGGCAGTGGAGGGACCAAGTTCGCAGCGGTCTGCGGTACATCCAGGAGAGCCGCTCGCGGTTCTTCCGCGAGACGGGCAACTTTCGGATGTACTCCTCGAGCCTCGTTCCCGGCCTGCTACAGACCGAGGGATACGCGCTCGCCGTGCTGGGACTGGCCGCTGAGATTCACCACCTACCTGTGGACGACAGCGCGGAGGCCGCGCGCGTCCGGCTTGAGCGCTCGCGCATCATCCACGAACAGGGGCATCGGTTCGTCGTGGTGGTGGAGGAGTCGGTACTGTACTGCCAGATCGTCGGCCCGGATGCGATGGCAGCCCAGCTCGGATACCTGCTCACCGTGGGCGCGATGCCTGCCGTCTCTCTCGGTGTCATCCCTATGAGTGCTCGGCGTTCCCACTGGCCAGAGGAGACGTTCCACGTCTACGACGACCGGCTCGTCTCGGTTGAGCTGGTCTCGGCTGAGGTGAATGTGACGCAGCCCGGTGAAGTCGCGCAGTACTTGGAAACGTTCGAGCGGCTACGGCGTATGGCCGTCTACGGTGCGGAGGCGCGCTCTCTAATCGCGCAGGCCCTCAACGCCGTCGACCACGCTGATACATAGCGAAAGGCCCCCTCCCGCCCGAAGGTGAAAGGGGGCCGGATCATCTGGCGCGCATGTGCTCGCGGGTCTGGTCGTGTATGTCGCGCGGATCGGAGGTGACGCCAGCGTCCCACATGCGGTGGATCAGCCGGTCGACGGTCCAGAGGTAGGCGAGCACGAGGCTGCCCAGCTGGTCGATGCGCTCGTTCTGCTTCTCGTTCTTCGTCTTCATCTCGTCGAGGATCCCCCGGCAGGACGCCAGATCGGCTGCCCGTTGCGCTGGTTCGGCGGCGGCCGACCACGCCCCACGTGCCCGGCATCTGTCACGCTGCCGGTGCGCGGGGTGGGGCACGGAGTGCTCTGGCGCCCCGGACGCCCACAGGATCAGTCAAGTGCCCGATGGCGTACCAGGCGGTGATCGCCGGGCCGCGCGGGTTCTCACCCGTCACCGCGCCCCATAGGTACGCCGTCCACCGCCGTGAAATACCTTGAGGCCGGTGCGCGGAGCGCGCGATCATCGTTTATGGCCAATGACCCTTATCCCCGCTGGCAGTTGACCCGCGACCTCGACCTCTTCCGTGCCCGCGCCGATGCGTTTCTGCGGTCCGAGCCCGCCCTGCACACCGCTCTCCTCAGCGTCACCGACACCCTGCGCGTGTCGGGGCTCCACGCGTACGGGGAGGAGGCGCCCCACTTCGGTACGTACGTCGATGAGGGGGGCATCGTCCAGGGGGCTTTTCTGCGCACCCCGCCGTATCGGCCGGCCCTCAGCCCCCTCGCCCCGGAGGCCGTCGAGGCCCTCGCCCGGCAGCTCGCCGACGTCACGCCGGATCTGCCGGGCGTCGGCGCCGACGAGGAGACCGCGGGGACCTTCGCCCGGGCCTGGGAGAAGCACACCGGGGCCACCGCCACGCCCGGCTACCGGCAGCGGCTCTACCGGCTCGGCACCCTCACCCCGCCCGAGCCCGCCCCGCCGGGCCGCGCCCGCCTCGCCGACGAGGGTGACCGGGAGCTGCTGACGCGCTGGCACGGGGAGTTCGCGGAGGCCGTCGGCGAGCCGCCCGCCAGGGAACCCGGGGCGTGGGTGAACGCCCGTCTCGCCTATGGAGGCATCACCCTCTGGGAGACCCCGGACGGCACGCCCGCCGCGATGGCCGGGGCCACCCGCCTCATCGCCGGGCAGGTCCGCGTCGCCCCCGTGTACACCCCGGCCGCTCTCCGCGGCCGCGGCTACGGCGGTGCCGCCACCGTAGCCGTCACCCGCGCCGCGCTCGACGCGGGCGCCGCCGAGGTGCTGCTCTTCACGGACCTCGCCAACCCCACCAGCAACGGCCTCTACCAGCGGATCGGCTACCGACCCGTACGGGACTTCACCCAGTACGACTTCAGCGTATGAACCCCGGACCTTTGACCAGGCGAGCCGGGCTCAGGGCCAGAGCAGCTCCCGGGTCCAGGCCTGGTCGGCCCGCGCCCTCCGGTACCGCAGCCGGACGTGCCGACGCCGCGCGTCACCCTGGAAGAACTCCGCCTCCAGGGGCTCCAGCACGTACAGCGTCCAGGTCGGGGCGTCCGCGTCCGGCTCGGCCTGGGCCCGGTCCCACGCGGCGGACGAAGAGCGCTCCAACTCCTCGTAGGAGTCCAGAACTTCGCTCTGCCGTCCCACCAGCGCCGCGGCGAGCGCGCCCGTCGACCGGGCGTGCAGGCCGGCGAGGCTCTCGGCGTGCGGCGCCGTGGTGATCCGGCCCCGGATCCGGATCTGCCGGCCCTGCGAGGCCCAGTAGAAGTGCAGGGCGGCCTCCGGGCGGGCGGCGAGCTGGCGGCCCTTCCTGCTGCTCGCGTGCGAGGCGAAGTGCCAGCCGCGCTCGTCCGCGTCGTGCAGCATCACGGTCCGTACGTCGGGCCCGCCGTCCTCGGCGACCGTCGCCAGCCCCATCGTGTGGGGCTCGGCCTGCCCCGCGCCCACCGCCTCCGCGAACCACGTGCGGAAGAGGGGCAGCGGCGCCGCGGGCGCCGCCGCCGGATCGAAGCCGGGCAACTCGACGTCCCAGACGCGCTGCGCCCTCAGCAGCTTCTGGAACTCGGACGCGGGGTGCGCGGAGTGACCCTGCGGGTCGGCGGGCCGTGGTGAGCCGGAAGTCGTCATACGTCGATTGTGGCGCCGTACGTACGTCGGTGAACGTCAGCCTTCACCTCCGGGGCCTCTTATCCCCGCCCCCTCACCCCCGCTCCCTCCCCAACACCACCGTCCCCGAAGAGCAGAACCAGCCTCCCGTCCCCGAGGCCACCGCCAGTTCCGGCAGTGTGCCGTCCGGGCGTCTCACCTGGCCGGGGCCCGCCTCGCCCCGCAGCTGGCGTACCGCCTCCACCAGCAGGAACAGGCCCCGCATTCCCGGGTGCTGGGCGGAGAGGCCGCCGCCGTCCGTGTTCGTCGGGAGGGCGCCCGTGCGCAGCAGGCGGCCCTCTTCCACGAACGCGCCGCCCTCGCCCTTTCCGCAGAAGCCCAGGTCCTCCAGCGTCACCAGCGTCATATAGGTGAACGCGTCGTAGATCTGCGCCACGTCCACATCCTGTGGACGGACCCCCGCCCGTTCGAAGGCGAGGCGGCCGCTCACCGCCGCCGGGGAGACCGTGAAGTCCTCCCACTCCGACATCGTCGTGTGCGAGACGTGCTCGCCCGCGCCGAGCACCCACACCGGCTCCGACGCGCAGTCCGCCACGTACTCCTCCGCCGCCAGCAGCACCGCGCAACCGCCGTCGGAGCGGATGCAGCAGTGCAGCTTGGTGAACGGGTCCGCGATCATCGGTCCTGCCAGTACCTCGTCCACCGTGATCGGGGCGCGGAACATCGCGTCCGGGTTCGTCGCCGCGTTGGCCCGCGCCTGCACGGCCACCGAGGCGAGCTGCTCCAGCGTCGTGCCGTACTCGTGCATGTGGCGGCGCGCGGCCATCGCGTACTTGGCGATCAGGGAGTGTCCGTAGGGTGCCTCGAACTGGAGGGGGCCGCGCGCGCCGAAGGAGAGGTTGGACGTGCGGCGCCCCGCCTTGATGTCGGCGCGGGCCGTCGAGCCGTAGACGAGGAGTACGGCGTTCGCCCGCCCCGCCGCTATCGCCTCCGCCGCGTGCGCCGCCATGACCTCCCAGGTGGCGCCGCCGACCGAGGTGGAGTCCACCCAGCGGGGCGCCAGACCGAGGTACTCGGCGACCTCCACGGGCGCCAGCGTGCCGAGGCCCGCCGACGCGACGCCGTCGATGACTCCGCGGTCCAGGCCGCAGTCGGCGAGTGCGCGGCGGGCCGCCTGGGCGTGCAGGGCAAAGGGCGTGACCCCATCCACCCGGCCGCAGTCCGAGAGGGCGATACCGACTGCGGCGACCTTGCGGGAACGGGAAGGGATGGCCGGAGGCATGGATCTGACGGTACATCAGGTCATGGTCCGTGGAGTAGGTCGTCTGTATTTCGGGTGGAGCGTTCGGAGGGGGTTTCACCGTCGGATATCGGCGGCCCGTGACAGGAACCGGCATGGCGCGTTGGCACTCATGCTCCATGAGGATCCGGGGCAGCGCAGTGGTCGCCCCTCCCCGGCCCCCACGGCACGCCGCACGCGCGTGCCGGCCCCCGCTGAGCCGAGAACGAGGAAGTCACGTGCCCCTGTCGACACCCAGACGCCTGGCCATGAGCACCACCCTGATCGCCGCGCTCGCCGGCGTTCTCGCCCCCGCCACCGCGGCCTCCGCGGCACCGGCGGCCCCCGCCGCACCGGCAGCACCCACAGCCCCCGCCGGCCCCGTGGCCCCCTCCGCCCCCGCCCCCGACATGGACGGCGTGACCGCCGCCCTGAAGGCCGCCATGGCCAACGGCGCTCCGGGCGCGATGGCCCGCTTCACCGGTCCCGACGGCGTCCGCACGCGCACCGAGGGTGTCCGTGACCGCGTCTCCGGCAAGGCCATGGACACCCGGGCCCGCTTCCGCATCGGCAGCGTCAGCAAGACCTTCTCCAGCGTCGTACTGCTCCAACTGGTCGACGAGGGACGGCTGGAACTCGACGCGCCGGTCAACCGTTACCTCCCCGGGCTGCTGCCCGACGACCGCATCACGGTCCGCCACCTGCTCACCCACCGCAGCGGCCTCGCCGATTACACGGATGCCATGTTCGCCAAGACCGTGCCCGGCTTCGAGGCCGTGCGCAACCGCGTCTTCACCTACCAGGAGCTGGTCGACCTCTCGCTGGCCGCACCCCGCACCACCGAGCCCGGAGTGTCCTACAAGTACTCCAACACCAACTTCGTCGTAGTCGGCATGCTCATCGAGAAGGCCGCGGGGACCCCGGTCGCCGAGCAGTACGAGCGGCGCATCATCAAGCCGCTGAAGCTGCGCCACACCTCCTACGTCCACCCGGAGACCCGGATCGAGGGGACGCACGTACGCGGCTACCTCCACCCCGACGAGGAGGGAGCGCCGCTCGTCGACTCCACGGAGCAGACCGTTTCCTGGGCCCAGAGCGCCGGCGCGGTCATCTCCGACCCGGTCGACCTGAACACCTTCACGACCGCGCTGATGCGGGGCAAGCTGCTCTCGCCCCGGATGCTGGACGCCATGACCACGGTCACCCCGACGGACACCACCCAGACCCGCTTCTACGGGCTCGGACTGCGCCGTTACGACCTGTCCTGCGGCACCCAGGTGTACGGCCACACCGGCACGGTGCAGGGCTACTACACGTACACCTTCGCCACCCGTGACGGCCGCCGCGCGCTCTCCGCCATGGCGAACACCTCGAACCGGGGCGCGGCGAACACGGCGCTCGGCGGCACGCTGGAGGCGGCCTTCTGCGGGAAGAAGCCGGTGCCCTCGGCACCGTCGGCCAAGGCGCCGCGCGCTCTCACCGCGCTGCCGGCGGAGGCCGACCTGCCCGAGCGCCGCTGACGCCCTTCTCGGGCCGGGTCCGCTGAGGCCGGACCCGGTCCGAGGCACGGGCGGCGGCGCGACCGGTTCCCTCGCGCCCGGCTCTGGGCATCTCCCTGGCGCCGCCTTAATATGACGGCCCGTCAGCAACGGGTTCGGCCGCCGGGCCGCCCCCGGGGGAGGAGCCTGCCGATGGACGCCGCCTTCAGCGCGGAGCAGGACGAGATCCGCCGCACTCTTCGCGAACTCATCACCAAGCGCTGCGGGCCCGACGAGGTCAAGGCAGCCGTGCGCACCCCCTCCGGCCACGACCCCGCCCTGTGGGCCGCCCTCGCCGAACGGCTCGGCCTGCCCGGCCTCGCCCTGCCCGAGGCGTACGGGGGCGTCGGCTGTACGGCGGCGGAACTCGCGCTGGCCTGCGAGGAGTTGGGCCGATGCCTCGCTCCCTCTCCGCACCTCGCCACCGCCGTCCTCGCCGCCCCGGTGATCCTCGCCCTCGGCACCGAGGAGCAGCGCGCCGCCCAGCTGCCCCGGATCGCCGCCGGGGAGCTGACCGCCGCCCTCGCCGTGCCCGGCACCGGGCTCGCCACCGCGCTCGGCCTCGTCGGCGACAACGCCGGGGACTGGGCGGGCGGCGGGCGTGCGGGCGGCGTGCAGGCCAGGGTCCGCGACGGGGTCTGGCGGCTGTACGGGCAGGCCGAGCAGGTGCTCGACGGGCACAGCGCGGGGTTGCTCGTCGTCGCCGCGCACGCGGGAGGCTTCGCCCGCTCCCGTACGCTCCTCTTCCTCGTACGTGAGGGAGCGCGCGGCATGGCGCGGGCGCGGCAGACCTCGCTCGATGAGACCCGTGCCCAGGGGCGTGTCGAACTGCGGGATGTCGAAGCGGAGTTGCTGGGGGGCGACGAAGTCGATGTGCCGGGCGCGCTCGCCGCCATCGGGGATGTCGCCGCCACTGTCGTGGCCGCCGAGGCCGTCGGCGCCGCGGACCGGGCGCTCGAACGCACCCTCGACCATGTGCGGCAGCGTGAGCAGTTCGGGCGGGCCATCGGGTCCTTCCAGGCCGTGAAGCACCGCCTGGCCGAGGTGTATGTGCAGATCGAGGCCGCACGTTCGGCCGTCTACTACGCGGCGTGGGCCGCAGGGGCCTCTGGGGCCGCGGGGGCCGAAGCGGCGGGTGGTCTCGCGCTCGCGCAGGGGCTCGACGCGTTGCGGGCCGCCGCGTCCGAGGCCGTACAACTGCACGGGGGCATCGGATTCACCTGGGAGCACGACGCCCACCTGTACTTCAAGCGAGCCTCGGGCGACGAACTCCTCTTCGGCCCCGCACACCGGCTGAGGTCCCGGGCGGCGGAACAAGCGGGCCTGTTCACGGCCCCGTAAGGGGCGCGGGGAACTGCGCGGCCAGCCACAACCCACCCGCAGGAAAGATGGACACCCTCTGCCCCCGGAGACCACAACGGCGGACCACAACAGTGATCCGCCGCCAGGCTGACAGGACTTAGGGAGAGCGGAAGCCCGAAAGGGCTACTTCGTCGGCTTCTTTCCGGTGACGCCCAAATGCACCAACATCGCGAGATTCGGCTTGAGTTCGGTCTGTTTGACGCCCCACGTCTGGAAGCCGCGCTGGTGCGAGGCGACCGCGGCGAGCATCGCGACCAGGGAGCCCGCCATGGCCGCCGGGCTGACGTCCTTGTCGACCTTTCCCTTGGACTGGAGTTCCTTGACGGTGTCCGTAAGGGAGTTGTTGACCGAATTGAGGATCTTCATCCGGATCTTGTAGAAGCGTTTGTCTCCCTCGGCGGCACCGAGGTCGACGACCCGGAGGATCGCGTCGTTCTTGCGCCAGAAGTCCAGGAAGCCCTCGACCAGATCCTGGGAGGTCTGCCAGCCCGCCTTGCCGACCCACGAGCGGCCGTCGAGCACCTGGGTCAACTCGGCACCCTCCGCGGCCATTTGCTCCGCGATCTCCAGGACGGCGCCCTCGACGTCCGGAAAGTACTGGTAGAAGGTCGCGGGTGAAGTCCCCGCCTTCCGGGCGACGTCGATGACTTTGACGTCCCGGTAGGGCGAGGAGCTGAGCATCTCGCTGAGGCAGTCGAGCAGCTTCTGACGCGTCGCCTGACCACGCCGACCGGCCACACGGCCGTCGACGGTACGTACCTGTCCTGTCATGCCGTCAGCTTACCGAGGGGTGATCGGAGCGCGATTCGGCCGAGTGCAAATGGGGTTGGGGCGTGTGAGAGCGGCCGAGGGGCTACTCCATGAGAATCGGCCAAACGTTCGATCTCGGGTTCTGCGGAGGCCGGAAACGGCCGCTAGCTTGACTGGCATGGACTACGCAGAGCAGGACACAGCGGGCGGCTACGCGGAGGGCGTGCCCTGCTGGGTCGACGCGATGCTCCCCGACGTCGAGGGCGGCAAGAGGTTCTACGGCGAGCTGTTCGGGTGGACCTTCGACGACGGCGCGGGCGCGGAGTACGGGTACTACACCCAGGCGTACGACGAGGGGCGGCCCGTCGCCGCGCTCGCGCCCAAGGCCGACGGCCGCATGCCCACCGTATGGACGGTCTACCTCGCCACCCCGGACGCCGCCGCGCTCGCCCGGCGTGTCAAGCGGGCGGGCGGCTCCATGGTCAGGGAGGTCCTGCCCGTCGGCCCCTTCGGGACGACGGGGCTCGCCGCCGACCCCGAGGGCGCCGTCTTCGGGCTCTGGCAGGGCGGCACCCACCAGGGGTTCGGCAGGAGCATGCGGCCGGGGTCGTTCTGCTGGACCGAGGTGTACTCGCGGGACAAGGCCCTCGTCGACCCCTTCTACGAGACCCTCTTCGGCTACGGCGTCCACGACCTGGACCTCGACGGCATCGACTTCCGCACCTGGTCGCCCGCCGGGGCCGCCGCCGGGCCCGGGACGGCGGTCGGCGGGCGCAGCGTGATGTCCCCCGCCACCGACGGTTACAGCAGGCCCGAGACGCCCCCGCACTTCCTCGTCTACTTCAATGTCACGGACGCGGACGCGACGGCCGCGGCGGTCACCCGGCTCGGGGGGCGGGTGCAGCTGGCGCCCCATGACATCCCGTACGGACGCGTCGCCGTGCTCAGGGACAACCAGGGGGCGGTTTTCGCGGTCCTCCAGGACTGAAAGCGTGGGTTTTTGTCCCGCAAAACCCCGAGAGACTCCGAGAAACCCCGAGACACCCCGATCCCGCCCCGGGTTCGCCACGGCCGCCTCGGACAGGAAGAATCAGGGTGCGTGCCGCCGTAGCGGCTCGGGTGGTGAGACGCTGCACGGGGCTGTCTTCTTCGGCGGCCGCGTACGGGGAGGTGGCAGGGCAAGTGGTGGATCAGCTGACGCAGCACGATCCGAGGCGGATCGGACCGTTCGAGGTGCTCGGCAGGCTGGGCGCCGGTGGCATGGGCCTGGTCTATCTCGCGCGCTCCGCGTCGGGGCGGCGCGTGGCGATCAAGACGGTGCGGACCGAACTCGCCGAGGACCAGCTGTTCCGCGTCCGCTTCACGCGCGAGGTCGAGGCCGCGCGCGCCGTGTCCGGCTTCTACACGGCCGCCGTGGTGGACGCCGACCCGCGGGCCGCCGTGCCCTGGCTCGCCACCGCGTACGTCCCCGCGCCCTCGCTCGAAGAAATAGTGAATGAACACGGGCCGCTGCCCACCCAGGCCGTGCGCTGGCTCGCGGCCGGCGTGGCCGAGGCCCTGGAGTCCATCCACGGCGCGGGCCTGGTCCACCGCGACCTCAAGCCGTCGAACGTCCTCGTCGTCGAGGACGGGCCGCGCGTCATCGACTTCGGCATCGCGTCCGGCGTCTCCAACACGCGGCTGACCATGACGAACGTCGCCGTCGGCACGCCCGCGTACATGTCACCCGAGCAGGCCAAGGACTCCCGCAGCGTGACCGGCGCGAGCGACGTCTTCTCGCTCGGCTCCACGCTCGTCTTCGCCGCCACCGGCCACGCCCCCTTCCACGGCGCCAACCCCGTCGAGACCGTCTTCATGCTGCTCAGGGAGGGCCCCGACCTCGAAGGGCTGCCCGACGAGCTGCGCCCCCTCATCGAGTCCTGCATGCAGATGGAGGCGGCGCTGCGGCCCAGCCCCGCCGACCTCCAGGCGCAGCTCGCCCCGCACCTCTTCGCCTCCGAGAGCGCCGACAACGACGACAGCGGCACGGCCTCCGCGTGGCTGCCCGAGCGGGCCGTCGCGCTCATCGAGGCCCGCAGGGGCGGCCGTCCCCCGGCCCGGGTACCGGCCACGGCGGGTCGCAGCGGCGGCCGGGGTGCCGCCGTCCCCGCGGCGGTGCCCGCCACCGCCCCGCCGCCCCCGCAGCAGCCGCCGCCCGCGCCGCCGTCCCGGCCGCCGTTCGCGGCCACGCCCGACTCCGGGCCCGTGCGGCTCGCCGGGGCCAAGGTGCCGATCGGACCCGGGCCGCGGGTGGCCGACTCCCGCGCCTGCTCCGTGCCCGGCGACTCCGGGCTCGCCGCGTCCTGGTCGCGGTCCGCCTCGCCCAAGGCCGCGGCCAACGGCGTCGCCCCGGCGGCGCCCGCCGTGCCCGCGCCCTCGGCGGCGCCGGACCCGGGTCCCGAGGCGGCCAAGGCCTGGCGGCCGTGGCGGTTCCGGATGTCCAACGACGTGTGGGGCACCCCTGTCGTGGCCGGTGACCTGGTCTACGTCACCTCCTTCGAGGTCCACGCCCTGGACGTCGGCACGGGCCGCCGCAGCTTCAAGACGCGGGACGTCGCCTGGTCCATGGCGGTGGCCGACGGACGCGTCCACGCCTCAGACGGCCCCACGCTCTACGCCCTCGACGGCGCGGACGGCTCCGACCTGTGGCGGCTGCCGACCGACGCCTGGGTGTACTCCCTCCAGGCCGCCCGCGGCACGGTCGTGACCGGCACACGCGGCGGCGGCGTCCAGGCCTGGGAGGCCGCCAACGGCGAGAAGCTCTGGGAGATCACCGGCGCCCAGACCGACTTCGAGACGCCGGAGGCGGGGCCCGCCGTCTTCGACGGGACGGTGTACGTCTGGAAGGACGCGAGGCTGCGGGCCCTGGAGGCCCGTACGGGTGAGGAGCGCTGGTCCTACCCCGTCGGCGACGCGGCCTCCTGCGGAGGCGTGCCGGTCCGGCTCACCCAGGCGCAGGACGGCTACGTGTACGTCTCGGCCGGCAGCCGCGTCCTCGCCATCGACGTCGCCGCCGGGCACGTCCGCTGGCACTTCGAGGCGCCCGCCGCCTTCCTCTGCCCGCCGGCCTTCGCGTCCGGGCCCGCCGTGACGGGCGGCGGCGTGTACCTCGCCGACTACCTCGGCACGGTGTACGCCCTCGACGCCACGGACGGCCGCGACCGCTGGCGCATCGCCACGGAGTCCCGCTCCTCCATCGAGCCCGTCCTCGTCGCGGACGGCCACGTCCACGTGGGCAGCGGCAAGGGCCTCTACACCCTCGACGCCGTCACCGGCACCCCCAAGTGGCGCTTCCAGGCGGGCGGCGAGGTCGTCGGCGCGCCCGTCGTCGCGGACCGCCGCATCCACTTCGGCTCGACGGACCACCTGCTGTACACGCTGAAGGCCGACGACGGCCGCCTCCGCTGGAAGCTGGCCACCGGCGGCGAGATCACGGGGGCGCCCGTGGTGCGGGACGGCGTGGTGTACGCGTGCAGCAAGGACCGGTGCGTGTACGCGCTGGACGCGGAGCGGGGGACGGGGACGTCACCCCGGCCGTAGCCGCCGGTCCGCCGGCTCACCGCTCCGGCGGCTGCCGCCACCCGGCCGGGTCGTCCGGGTCGGCGGGCGGGGCCTGCGGGTGCGGTGGCGGTGGCGGTGGCGGCTCATGGGCGGCGACGGGGTCGGTGCCTCGGGCGTAGGTGCCGTTCTGCCAGGTGTGGGGGATGGCGGCCGTGTCGCGGGCGTGGGGGTCGTCCTCGTACTCCGGAGTGCGGGGTCCGTTCCCGTACTCGGGGGTGCGGGACCCGTACCCGTACCCGTACGCGGGGTCGCGGGGTCCGTTCCCGTGCTCGGGGGCGTAGGGCCCGTTCTCGCGCTCCCGGCCGGGCCGGCGGTGGGCGAATCGTCGTGGAGCGGTCCGGTGGCGGCCGGACAGCAGCGCTGCCGACAACAGCAGGAGGACTCCGCCGCCGAGTGCGCCGAGCACGCCCAGGCCGAGACCCGAGCCGTCGCCGGACACCGAGAGGCTGCCCGCCGCCTGCCCCTGCCGCACCATCCACAGCACCGCGAAGCCGAGCACGACCACGCCCGCCGCCGTCACGAGCAGCCGGGACCGCAGCAGCAGCCCGGCCAGTGTCAGCAGCGCCGCGAAGGCGAAGGGGAGGAAGAGCGAGCCGAAGAGTTCCGCGTCGGCGCCGGTGACCCCGGTCCCGGAGAAGAGTTCGTCGAGGCGGAAGTGGCGCCCGTGACGGCCGTCGTACCAGGCTCGGAAGGGGCTCCATACGGCGGCCGTCGCTCCGATGAGAGCGAGGACCGTCCCGAGGACGTTGCGGACCATGACGGGCCTCCTCGTACGTCACCACGCGCCGCGCCCCGCGTGACCACGTGAAGCGCCGCGCGCACCCGTACGCGTCTCTCAAGATGGACGCTACGCCGGGTGCGTGCCGCCTGCCACGCGGACGGTCACCGGATCCGGAAGCCGCCGCCCCGCCTGCTCTCGAACAGCTCCGCCTGGCGTTCCGGCGGCAGGTTGCCCAGCGCGATCAGGTGCGGCGCGTGGGCCATCGCGTGGGCACGGGACGCCTCCCTCGCCGACCAGAGCGAACGGACCGTGCCCTGGACCGCCTCCGTGGGGTAGGAGGCGATGGTCGCGGCGGCCCGCACGGCCGCCGGCAGCGCCCCACCCGGCGGGGTCAGCTCGGAGACCAGGCCCGTCTCGTACGCCCGTCGCGCGGATACGCGTTCGGCCGTGCCCATCAGGGACATCCTCGCGACTTCGCCGAACGGCATGCGCTGCGCCATGTGGACCGACTCGTACGCGCTGACCATGCCGTACGTCGTATGCGGGTCGAAGAACGTGGCGTTCTCGTCCGCGACGAGGAACTCCGCCTCGCCCAGCAGATAGAAGGCGCCTCCGCACGCCATGCCGTTGACGGCGGCGATCACCGGCTTCCAGAGGTCGTTGGCCTTCGGGCCGATCGTGAGGAGCGGGTCGTCGATCGTGTAGGGGGAGTCCGGCTGCGGCACCTTCACGGAGCGGTCGATGCCCGTGCAGAAGGCCTTCTCGCCCGCGCCGGTCACGACGATCGCGCGTACGGAGTCGTCGTACCGGAACTCCCGCCAGGCCGCGCCGAGTGCGGCTGCCGTCTCCAGGTCGATGGCGTTGTGCCGCGCCGGGCGGTCCAGGGTGAGGACCGCCACGCCGGTGTCCTTGTCGGCGGTCGTGCGCAGGGCGCCCGCCGCCGCCTCCCGCGCGGTCACGGGCGCTCCAGGACCCAGCGCGGGACCGTGATGCCGTCCAGATCCGCGAAGACCACGTGCACCCTCGCGCCGATGCGCAGGCGCTCCGGGTCGACGGAGTTCAGGGGGGCGTCGGGGGCCGCGACGAGGTTGCCGACCAGGCGGATGCGGGGGGCGTCGGCCAGTTCGACGACGATCGCGTTGTACGGCATCCGGGCGGCGTAGGCCGGGAGGAGGGGCGGGTGGGGGACGACGTAGGACCAGATGCGGCCCCGGCCGCTCATCCTGCGCCACGTGCTGTCGAAGGACTGGCAGTGGGGGCAGCAGGGGCGGGGCGGGAAGCGGGGCGCGCCGCAGGCGGGTTCGGCGCAGGTCTGTACGCGGAGTTCGCCTCGGGCGGCGTAGGTCCAGAAGGGGGTGCCGTCATCGTCCATGGCGGGCGTGAGCAGGGGCTCGAGTCCGGTCGTTTCCGCGTCTGCCATGTGGGGTTCCTTTGCGGGTGCGGGTTTGTTGTGGTTGCTCGCGCAGTTCCCCGCGCCCCTGACGGGGCGCCCTTCGCGCCGTCCCCGTCAAGCTCGCAGGAGCAGGGCCGAGGTCGGGACTCCCTCGCCCGCCGTCACCAGGCACGTCGACGCGTCCGGGACCTGTGCGGTGGAGGTTCCCCGCAGTTGCTTCACGCCTTCGTTGATGAGGTTGAAGCCGTGGACGTAGGCCTCGCTGAGGCCGCCGCCGCCGGTGTTGATGGGGAGCCTGCCGCCGCTCTCCAGGGCGCCGCCCTCGGTGAACGCGCCACCCTCACCGCGTCCGCAGAAGCCGTAGCCCTCCAGGGAGAGCGGGATGAGCGGGGTGAACGCGTCGTAGATCTGGGCGACGTCCACGTCCTGCGGTCCGAAGTCGGCCTGCTTCCACAGGTGCCGGGCCGCCGTCCAGGCGGGCCCGGAGAGCGGGGCGTCGTTCCAGTAGTTGACCATGCCGTGGTGCTGGGAGGGGAGCCCCTGGGCGACGGAGTGGACGTACACGGGTGTGGTACGACAGTCCCGGGCCCGCTCGGCCGACACCACGACGCACGCCAACGCCCCGTCCGTCTCCAGGCAGTTGTCGAAGAGGCAGAGCGGCTCGCTGATCCAGCGCGAGGTCATATACATGTCGCGGGTCAGCGGACGTTCGTACATCATCGCGGCCGGATTCTGGTTGGCGCGGTTGCGGCAGGCGAGGGCGACGTTGAAGAGGTGGTCGCGGGTGGTGCCGTACTCGTGCATGTGGCGGCGTGCGAGCATCGCGATCTCGTCGGCCGGGCGGAGGAGGCCGAAGGGGCGGGTCCACTGGGCGGGCGTGGGGAGTTGGACGGCGGTGTTCCGCCAGGGGCGGGGGCCGCTGCCGCGCTTGCGGGAGCGCCACGCGACGCCGACGCCCGCCTGGCCGGTGGCGATCGCGGAGGCGAGGTGCGCGACGGTGGCGCAGGAACCGCCGCCGCCGTAGCCGACCTTGCTGAAGAAGGTGACGTCACCCGCGCCGATGGCCTTGGCCACCTCCACCTCGTCGGTCTCCTCCATCGTGTACGAGGCGAAGGCGTCCACCTCCGAGGGCGCGATGCCCGCGTCGTCGAGCGCCGCGACGATGGCCCGGCACGCCAACTCCTTCTCACTCTGGGGGAGTTGTCTGGCAAAGGGGGTCTGGCCTATCCCGGCTATCGCTGTAGCGTCCTTGAGTGCGGGCATGGGCGGCGGCACCTCCGCGGGAGAGGCGACTCGGTCGCCGTCTCGACTGCTGACAGGGCGTCAGGCTACCGCTAATCTGACGGGCAGTCAGCTACTGCGGTGGGAGGGGCTTGCGATGCGCGGCGACCTGCGGTGGGGGTCCATCCCGGGGCTGGTCGGGGCGGCCGCCGAGCGGTACGGCGAGCGGGAGGCGGTCGTCGAGGGCCGCACCCGTATCTCGTACGAGGAACTGGGCGGGCGCGTGGAGCGTGCCGCGGCCGCCTGCATGGCGAGCGGTGTCGAGCCGGGCGACCGTGTCGCCGTCTGGGCCCCCAACACGCTCGACTGGATCGTCTCCGCACTGGGCGCGGTCTCGGCGGGCGCCGTCCTCGTCCCCCTGAACACCCGCTTCAAGGGCGCGGAGGCCGCCTACGTCCTGGCCCGCACCTGGGCGAGGCTCCTCTTCGTCACCGGCACCTTCCTCGGCACGTCGTACGTGGCCTCCCTGCGCCGCGCGGCGGCCGACGGCCCGGGGGACGGGCCGCTGCCCGGCATCCCGCACCTGGAGCAGGTGGTCGTCCTCTCCGACGACGCACCGGAGGACTTCCGTACCTGGAAGGACTTCCTGGCGGGCGGCGAGGCCGTGGACGCGGCCGCCGTGCGCGCGCGGGCGGCGTCGGTGGACGGCTCGGCGCCCTCGGACATCATCTTCACGTCCGGTACGACGGGCCGGCCCAAGGGCGCCGTGATCACCCACGCCCAGACACTGCGCTGCTACGACGTGTGGAGCGATCTCGCGGGGCTGCGCGAGGGCGACCGCTATCTGATCGTGAACCCCTTCTTCCACACCTTCGGCTACAAGGCCGGGATCATCGCCTGCCTGATGCGGGGCGCCACGATGATCCCGCAGCCGGTCTTCGACGTCGACACGGTCCTCGCGAACATCGCCGCGGAACGCGTCTCCGTCCTGCCCGGCCCGCCCACCCTGCACCAGTCCCTCCTCGACCACCCCTCCCGCCGCCAGTACGACCTGTCGGCGCTGCGGCTCGTGGTGACGGGCGCGGCGGTCGTGCCGCTCCGACTGGTGGAGCGGCTGCGCGGCGAACTGCGCGTGGGCACGGTCCTCACCGCGTACGGCCTCTCGGAGGCGAGCGGCATCGTCACCATGTGCCGGCGCGGCGACCCGGCCGAGCTGATCGCGTCGACGTCGGGGCGGGCGATCCCCGACACGGAGATCCGGGTGGTGTCCCCCAACGGGGAGACGCTGTCACCGGGCCACCCCGGCGAGGTCCTGGTCCGCGGCCACCACGTCATGCGGGGCTACTTCGAGGACCCCGCGGAGACGGCCCGCGCGATCTCGGCGGACGGCTGGCTGCGGACCGGCGACGTCGGCGTCCTGGATGCGGAGGGGTACCTCCGCATCACGGACCGCATCAAGGACATGTTCATCGTCGGCGGCTTCAACGCCTATCCCGCCGAGATAGAGCAACTCCTCGGCGCCCACCCGGATGTGGCGGACGTCGCGGTGATCGGGGTGCCCGACCCGAGGCTGGGCGAGGTCGGCAGGGCGTACGTGGTGCGGCGGCCGGGTTCCGTGGTGACGGCGGACGACCTGATCGCGTGGTCGCGGCGGGAGATGGCGAACTACAAGGTGCCGCGGGGGGTGGAGTTCGTGGCGGAGCTGCCGAGGAACGCGAGTGGGAAGGTGGTGAAGGGGGAGTTGCGGAGGGGGGTGAGGTAGCCGGCCCGGCGGTGGTCAGGGCCGCGGGGTGCGTGCGGGGGCCTCTGCGGCTTCGGCCGCGATGAGGGCCGCGCGCTCCGCCTCGCCGCACTCCACGCAGAATTCGTTCCCCTCGGGGTCGGCGAGGAGGGCCCAGCCGCGGCCGGTGGGCTTGCGGTGGTCGTCGACCAGCTTCGCGCCGAGCGCGACGAGCCGCTCGACCTCCTCGTCGCGGGTGCGGTCCTGCGGCTGGAGGTCGACGTGCAGCCGGTTCTTGACGGTCTTGGCTTCGGGCACGGTGACGAAGAGGAGGGTGATGCCCTCCGCCGTGACGAGGGCTTCGGGATCTCCGGGGAAGTCGTCGTCGGCGAGCGATCCGCCGAGGACCCCGGCCCAGAAGGTGGCCTGGCGGTGGGCGTCGTGGCAGTCGAATGTGAGGTGGCGCACAAGGGAGGTCATGGGCGGCACTATCCGGGCCGGGGGCCGGGCTGTCCACGGGATTTCGGGGCGGGCCGTCCCCGGGGGCGTGGGGCGGGGCCGGGCGGCCCGAGCGGCCGGGGGCTGTTCAGTGGCCGGTCGGCGGCTCTATGCAACCGGTCTCCATGAAGCGTCCGGTGGCCCTGACCTCGTAGTTGGTCTTCTGGACGAAGGCGGTCACGCAGGCGTCGTCCCCTACGTAGAGACCGATCATCGCGCCCTCGGGCGTGACGTTGCCACCTTCCTCGTAACGCTCGTACATCTCCCGCACGTCCAGCTCCCCGCCGAGCAGCTCGCCCCCGCTGGTCGTCTCGCGGACCTCGTACCCCAGCTCGCCGGTGAGCGCGGCGCGCACCTGGTCCGGGTCCCACTCCTTCTGCTGCCAGAGCCGCTTCAGCACGGGCTTGATACGGGCGGCTTCCGCCAGCGCCGCCTTCTTGTCGGCGGAGGACATCTCACCGGGGCGACGGTAGGCGTTGTTCTCACCGTTGTGGGGAGCGCCGTCGACGACTCCGGGTTCCACGTAGGGGGAGGCGCCGGGAGCCGACGGGCTGGGGGCCGACGGACTGGGGGCCGACGGGCTGCGGGAGGCCTGTGGGGAGGTGTCGTCGCGGGGCGCGTCCGAGGCGGACCCGGCCCGTGTCTCGCTCCCGCAGGCGGTCAGCGGCGCGGCGGCCGCCAGCAGGAGGGCGGCGGCCCGGAGGCGTCTTCGATGCGTAGGCGAGGTGACCATGTGCATGACTCTGCCACGCAGAGGCGACCTCGCCACTCCGCTCTGGAGTTCGACTCTGCGACGATTGCGCGATGAACGCCGCACCGCCCCGCTCCCGCATCCTCTTCGTCACGGACCTCGCCTACGAGGCCAAGGGCCGCCGCTACTGCGACGAGGACATCTACCTCACCGCCCGCCTCCGCGAGGACTTCGACGTGGCCCTGTGCCACCCGCTGGACGCGGCGTCCCTCATGGAGACGTCCGCCTTCGACGCGGTGATGGTCCGCAACAGCGGCCCGGTCCTGAACTACCAGGCCGACTGGGACGACTTCAGGGCGCGCGCGGCGAGGTGCGGGGCGCGGGTCTACAACCAGCTCACCGGCAGGGCGGACATGCTGGGCAAGCAGTACCTGCTGGACCTGACGGCCGCGGGGTATCCCGTGATCCCGACGGTCGACGACCCCCGGCAGGCCGACCGGCTCCCGGAAGCGGCCACGTACGCGGTCAAGCCGAAGCAGGGCGCGGACTCGATCGGCCTTGAGTTCCTGCCGAGGGAGGCGTTGGCGGCCCTGACGCCCGCCGCGGCCTCCGGGATCCTGATCCAGCCGCGCATCGACTTCACGTACGAGGTGTCGTTCTACTTCGTCGACCGCGCTTTCCAGTACGCCCTCTACGCCCCCGACCCGGAGCGCCGCTGGCACCTGGAGCGTTACGCCCCCACCCCTGAGGACCTGGCCTTCGCGCAACGCTTCGTCGACTGGAACACGATCGACCACGGAATCCAGCGGGTGGACGCGTGCCGCACCCCGTCCGGCGGCCTGCTCCTGGTCGAGCTGGAGGACCTGAACCCGTATCTGTCCCTCGACCTGCTGGACGAGGAGACGCGGGACGCGTTCGTGGCGGCCGTGAAGGCCGGCCTCCGTGCCCAACCGGCGGCCGCGATCAGTCCTGCGGCGTGACAGGGATGTGGGAGTCGCCCTGCGGCGTGACCGGGATGTGACTGTCACCCAGGGGGGAGAGGGGGCCGGTGCCGGCTCCCTTCGGGGTGACGGGCGCCTGGTGGCCGGCGAACGCCGGGGTCGCCGCGCCGCCGGCGACCGCCGCCGAGAGGGCCAGCGCGACGAAAGCCTTTTTGGTGCGAGTCATGTCAACTCCTGTGTGCGTTCTGTGCGGTTGGTGCGATCTATGCAATCGGTGCGATCTGTGCGAGCGGTGCGTTGTGCGCGATTGAACCAGTGGTGAGTCATGCGTCGGCCGCGGCGGCTCCCCCTCCGCGCCGCCGCGGCCGACCCCCGTCGGGAATGAAGTCCTCAGGCGCCCTTGGGCGGCGGGGCGGGCATGTGGCTGTCGCCCTGCGTGGTGAGCGTGCCGTCCTTCGGCGGAGTCGGCATGTGGCTGTCACCTTGCGTGGCGGCCTTGCCGTCCTTCGGCGGGGCGGGCATGTGGCTGTCGCCCATGGTCGTGATGTCCGGGCTCTTCGTGGTGTCGCTCATGATGGATCTCCCCCGTGGTTTTGACGGTTCGCTGGGGCGAACACCCGCTCGGCAACTCCCCCGAGGGTCGCCGAACGGGCGTTCCAGGGCCGCTCACCCTATCTGTGGGGCCCGGTGCGACCCGTCTGCCCCCCGACGCGACGGGTCGATGCATTGAGAGTGACAGCTGCTCATAAACGTTCGATGAACGCGGTGAACGGCCTCGTCAGGCCGCCGCGACGGGGTGGAGGAGCCCGCGCACCTCACCGGTCTCGGGAGCCCCTGTCCGCTCGTGGATGGCCAGGGCCTCGCGCCAGCACGCCCGTGCGCGGTCGAGCTGGCCCAGGCTGTCGAGGGCCTTGCCCAGGAGCGTGAGTACGTTGGCCCGCATCCAGTCGCCGCCGATGAACCCCGTGGTGAGCGCCTGCTCGGCGTGCTGCGCCGCCAGGGTGGTGCGGCCGGACCTGAGGTGGACCTGCGCGATGCGGTAGTGCGTCGTGCCTTCCCACAGCCGCTGCCGGTTCTCCACGAAGACCTGCAAGGCCTCGGTCAGCTGGTCCATCGCCTCGGGGTGGCGGCCCGCGTGGCTGAGGACGATGCCGAGGGCGTACCGGGCGTTGGCGAGCCGGAAGGTGAGACCGAGGTCGTCGTAGATCGCGATGCCCTGCCGCACGAGGTCGATCGCCGTGGAGGTGCGCCCCAGGGCGACGAGGACACGGGAGAGGTTGCACAGGGCGCTGGCCTCACCCGGGCGGTTGCCGTCCGCGCGGAAGGCGTCGATCGCCCGGAGCAGATAGCGCTCGCTGGCCGCGGGCCGGTTCAGGCAGTTCGCGGCGATGCCCAGCTCATTGGGTGCGTTGCTGCCGGTCCACGGGTCGTCGGTGGTCTCACCGAGGCCGGTGGCGTGCTCCGCCTCCAGCCGCGCGGCCTCGAAGCGGCCCGCGTTGTTGTGGACCTGTGCCAGCGTCACCCGCGCCCGCCCCTCCGCGTGCGCGTCGCCGAGGGCCGATGCCGCGTCCCTCGCCGCCGACGCGGCCAGTTCGTAGCGCAGCGAGCTTGCGCCCGACTCCGCCAGGTCCTTGGACGCCAGGAGGAGGTCCACGGCGCGGCGCAGGGTGTGCGGGCCCAGGGACTGCTGGACGCAGGCCAGGATGCAGGCCGCCTCCGAGTGGAGCCAGTCCAGGGCCTTCGCGTCGTCGCTGAAGTCCTGGCCCAGGTGTCCGGTGGGTTCGAGGTGGTCCACCGTGCGGTCGCCGGGCCGCTCGATGGCGTAGACCCGCGCCGCCGTCGCCAGATAGAAGTCCAGCAGGCGCGACATCGCCGCGTCCCGCTCGCTCGGCGGCTGTTCGTCGCGGTCGGCGCACGCGCGCGCGTAGAGGCGTACGAGGTCGTGGTAGCGGTAGCGGCCCGGTGCCGCGGACTCGATGAGCGAGGTGTCGACCAGCGCCTCCAGGAGGTCCTCCGTCTCCTCTACGGGGCGGTCGAGGATCGCCGCCGCCGCGGCGAGGGAGAGGTCGGGGCCGTCCGCGAGGCCGAGGAGGCGGAAGGCGCGGGCCTGACTCGGCTCCAGCTGGCCGTAGCCGAGTTCGAAGGTGGCCTTGACCGCGAGGTCGCCCGCCTGGAGTTCGTCGAGGCGCCGCCGCTCGTCCGCCAGCTTCGCCGCGAGCGTCGAGACCGTCCAGGTGCGGCGGGCCGCGAGGCGGGACGCCGCGATGCGGATGGCGAGGGGCAGGAAGCCGCAGGCCGCGACGACGTCCAGGGCCGCTTTCCGTTCCGAGGTGACCCGTTCCTCGCCGACGATGCGGGTGAACAGGAGCAGGGCCTCCTCGGGGGACATCACGTCCAGGTCGACCAGGTGCGCGCCCGCCAGGTCGACCATCCGGACGCGGCTCGTGACGAGCGCCGCGCAGCCCTCCATGCCGGGGAGCAGGGGGCGGACCTGCGCGGCGTCGCGGGCGTTGTCCAGGAGGACGAGGACGCGGCGGCCGTCGAGGACCGAGCGGTACAGGGCCGCCCGTTCCGCCAGGGAGTCCGGGATCGCGGAGTCGGGCGTGCCGAGGGCGCGCAGGAACGCGCCGAGGACCGTCTCCGGCTCCGCCGCCCGCGCGCCCGCGCCCTGGAGGTCGACGTAGAGCTGGCCGTCGGGGAAGTGGGCGCGGGCCACGTGCGCGACGTGGACGGCGAGGGTCGTCTTGCCGACGCCCCCGATGCCCGCGAGGGCCGAGACCGCCATCACCCGCCCCTCGGCCGAGGAGAGGATGTCGCTCAGCTCGCCGACGAAGGAGGCCCGGCCGGTGAAGTCCGGGACGGTCGCGGGGAGTTGGGCGGGCCGGACGGCGGTCGTGGCCGGTTCCGGGCCGGCGGCCGAGGGTTCCGCGAGGGCCGGGTCGGCCTGGAGGATGCGCTGCTGGAGTTCCTTGAGGCCGGGGCGCGGGTCCACGCCCAGCTCGTCGGCGAGCAGGCGGCGCGTGTCCGCGTAGACCGCGAGGGCCTCGGCCTGGCGGCCGCTGCGGTAGAGGGCCAGCATCAGCAGTTCGCGCAGGCGCTCGCGCAGGGGGTGGGCGGCCGTCAGGGCGGTCAGCTCGGACACCGCCTCCGCGTGGCAGCCGGCTTCGAGGTCCATGTCGAGGCGCGACTCGATCAGTTGCAGTCGCCACTCGTCGAGGCGGGTGCGCTGGGTGTCCGCGTAGGGGCCGGGGACGCCGGCCAGGGGCTCGCCGTCCCACAGGCCGAGGGACTTGTTCACCAGTGCGCGGGCCTGGCCGAGGTCACCGATGCCGCGGGCCTTCTCGGCGGTCGCCCAGAGATCTTCCGCAACGGCCAGGTCGAGGGCGCCGTCCGCGACCTGGAGGGCGTACCCGCCGGATTCGCTGACGAGAACTCCCGGAGGCAGCACCTTCCGCAGCCGCGACGCGTACGTACGTACCGCCGCCAGGGCCTGCGAGGGCGGTTCCTCGCCCCAGAGGGCGTCGATCAGCTCCGAGGCCGTGGCCGTACGGCCATCCCGCAGCAGCAGGGCCGCCAGCAGGGCCCGCTGCTGTGGCGAGCCCGTCGGGAGCTGTTCCGTGCCGTGCCACGCGCGCACCGGTCCGAGCACGCTGAAGCGTGACGTCCGGGCCTCGGGGTGCCCCTCGGCCCGTGCCCCGGGGGTGTTCCCCGAGGCCGGACGCCACTGCTCCGGTACTCGCGGTACATCGACCATCGCTCCCCCTGCCGCCCTGCCGTTCCCAAGTCCTGCCGGTCGCGGGCCTGCCCTGCCCGCGTCTTGCCGTATTCGGTCATGCCGCGGCGGGGCCGCGGCCGCTTCGGGCGGCGCGGGCCGTGCCTCGGTTCGTGCACCCCGCCAGTTTGCCTTGTCCATGGCGGATGCGTCAGCCGTGGGAGACGGCTCTCACAGGGTCCTCGCACGGGGTTCCGCACGGCGTTCCGCATGGCGTCCCGCGTGGCGCGGTGTTCCGGTGTGCGTCATGGGGCGGCGTACGCATAGCTGACGGCCCGTCAGATCGGCGCTACCGTGGGCCGTATGGAGACCACGAAGAGTGCGGAAAGTGTGGGTGGCGCGGTGGGCGCGGGTGGCGTGGGGGCCTTCCCGAAGATCATCTCGGTGGACGACCACACCGTCGAACCCCCGCACGTGTGGCGGGACCGGCTCCCGTCGAAGTACCGGGACCGCGGCCCCCGCATCGTCCGCGCCCCGCTGAAGGAAATGTCCTTCCTGGGCGGGAAGTTCGCGCCGGTGATAGGGCGGCAGGGCGACGAAGGGCCCATAGGGGACTGGTGGATATACGAGGATCTGCACCGGCCGCTCACCCGCCTCGACACGGCTGTCGGCTGCGCCAGGGACGAGATCAGACTGGAGGTCATCACCTACGAGCAGATGCGCCCGGGGTCCTACAGCGTGCCCGACCGCCTCGCCGACATGGACGTCAACCACGTCCAGTCCGCCCTCTGCTTCCCCACCTTCCCGCGCTTTTGCGGGCAGACGTTCACGGAGGCCGGGGACCGTGAGCTGGGCCTCCTCGGCGTACGCGCGTACAACGACTGGATGGTGGAGGAGTGGTGCGGCCCCGAGGCCCGGGGCCGCCTCATACCGCTGACCCTCATTCCGCTCTGGGACGCCGAGCTGGCCGCCGCCGAGGTGCGGCGCAACGCGGCTCGCGGGGTGCGGGCGGTCGCCTTCTCCGAGATCCCGCCGCACCTCGGCCTGCCCTCCATCCACACCGACGCGTGGGACCCCTTCCTCGCCGCGTGCGACGAGACGGGCACGGTCGTGGCCATGCACATCGGCTCGTCCAGCAGGATGCCGTCGACCTCGGCGGACGCGCCGCCCGCGGTCGGCTCCACCATCACCTTCGCCAACTGCTGCTTCTCGATGGTGGACTGGCTGATGAGCGGCAAGTTCGAACGCTTCCCCAGTCTGAAGGTCATGTACGCGGAGGGTCAGATCGGCTGGATCCCGTACATCCTGGAGCGGGCGGACGTGGTGTGGGAGGAGAACCGCGGCTGGGGCGGGGTCGCCGACAAGGTCCGCCGCCCGCCGTCCGAACTGTTCGCCGAGCACGTGTACGGGTGCTTCTTCGACGACGCCTTCGGGCTGCGGAACCTGGAGTCGATCGGGGTCGGGAACGTGCTCTACGAGACGGACTACCCGCACTCGGACTCGACGTGGCCGAAGTCCCGGGAAGTGGGGGAGGCGCAGATGGGGCACCTGGCGGGGGACGTCGTGGAGCGGATCGTGCGGGGCAACGCGATTGGCCTTCTCGGTCTTACGGGGGAGGGGCTCTGGGCGGGGGCCTGACCCTGGCGGGGCTGGGGGTGGATTTCGTCCTGTCCTCGCCGTCGTGGCCGCCCCTGTCCCGCCGCTCCGCGGCGGATGCTTTCCCACCCACCCACCCGTTTGCCCCGCGCTGCGAAGGCGGGGTGGGGCCCCTGTGACACCCCGCCCCTTGCCTGACGTGCCGTCAGCTATCAAGCTGGCCGCCGACACATACATGACGCTGCGTCAAGTCCAGCCCTGCAGAGAGGCAGGTGGTCGCCCATGGCCCCGCAGGCGCAGAGGCATTCGTCCCTCCCGTACGGGATGCAGTTGCCCATCCAGTCCCAGAGCCGTCTCTACGCCGAACCCTGGGAGGCCACCGCCACCCCCCTCGACCTGAGAGAGATCGCCCGCACCGCGGACGAAACCGGCTTCGCCTACCTCGCGAGCTGCGACCACGTCGCCATCCCCCGCCGCCTCGCCGACGGCATGGGCACCACCTGGTACGACCCCGTCGCCACCCTCGCCCACCTCGCCGCCGTCACCGAGAACGTCCGGCTGATGAGCCACGTCGCCGTCGTCGGCCTGCGCCACCCCCTCGTCACCGCCAAGCAGTACGCGACCCTGGACCACCTCAGCGGCGGCCGGCTGATCCTCGGGGTCGGGGCGGGGCACGTGCAGGAGGAGTTCGAGGTGCTCGGTGTCGACTTCGAGCGGCGCGGGGCCCTGCTCGACGAGAGCATCGACGCGTTGAAGGCGGCGCTCGGGGCGGAGGAGTATCCCGAACACCACGGTGCCTTCTTCGACTTCGGTGGCCTCGGGCAGCGGCCCCGGCCCGCTCAGCCGCGTGTGCCCGTCTGGGTCGGCGGGTCCTCGCCCGCCGCCGTCCGCCGCGCTGCGACCCGTGCCGACGGCTGGCTTCCGCAGGGCGACCCCCGCGACAAGCTGCCCGCCCGGATCGCGAGGCTCAGGCGGCTGCGGGAGGAGGCGGGGAACGAGGAGCCGATCACCGTCGGCGCGATCACCGAGGTCCTGTACGTCGGCGAGCCGAGCTGGCCCGTCGGGCGCCGGACCCTGCACGGCAAGCCGGACGCCCTCGCGGAGTCGCTGCGCGCGTACGCGGCGATGGGCGTCGACCAGATCCAGGTCCGCTTCCGCAGTCGCACACGTACCGAACTCACGGATCAGATGCGGGCGTTCGCCGCCGACGTGGCACCCCACCTCACCTGACGACCTAGGAGCACCCCATGGGCATGGGCACCGGCAAACTGAACGGCCGCGTCGTCATCGTGACCGGCGCCGCACGCGGCCAGGGCGAGCAGGAGGCGCGGCTGTTCGCCGCCGAGGGGGCCAAGGTCGTCGTCGCGGACGTGCTCGACGCCCAGGGGGAGGCACTCGCCAAGGAGATCCGCGAGGAGCTGGGGGAGGGCGCGGCCGAGTACGTCCACCTCGACGTGGGCAGGGAGGCCGACTGGCAGGCCGCGGTGGCCGCCGCCAAGGACGCCTTCGGGAAGATCGACGGGCTCGTCAACAACGCGGGGATCCTCCGCTTCAACGAACTCGTCCACACGCCCCTCGAAGAGTTCCAGCAGGTCATCCAGGTCAACCAGGTCGGCTGCTTCCTGGGCATCCGCACCGTCGCCCCCGAGATCGAGGCCGCGGGCGGCGGCACCATCGTGAACACCGCCTCCTACACGGCGCTCACGGGCATGGCGTACGTCGGCGCGTACGCCGCCACCAAGCACGCCATCCTCGGTCTGACCCGGGTCGCCGCGCTGGAGCTGGCGGCCAAGAACATCCGCGTCAACGCCGTGTGCCCGGGAGCGGTCGACACCCCCATGACCGATCCCGCGCAGCTCGATCCGGCCGCCGACCCCGAGGCGGCGAAGGAGGCGGTCGCGGAGCTGTACAAGAAGCTGGTGCCGATGGGGCGGATCGGCACGCCCCGGGAGATCGCGGCCCTCGCCCTCTTCCTCACCGGCGACGACTCGGCGTACATCACGGGTCAGCCCTTCGTCATCGACGGCGGATGGCTGGCCGGGGTCAGTGTCATCTGAGCCGGCAGCGCCCCCACCTAGCTGACGGCGCATCAGCTATTGACGGTCCGGTGGGCCGGTGGAACAGTCGACGCATCAAGATCTGACGGGCCGTCAGAAAGCCGGTCGGACCCTCACGAGGACGGTGAACCTCCTTGGAATTCGGTCTCTTTGTACAGGGATACGTGCCCGCCGCGCGGGCCGAGGTCGACCCCGAAGCGGAGCACAAGGCGCTCATCGAGGAGACCGAGTACGTCATCCAGGCGGACAAGTCCGGCTTCAAGTACGCCTGGGCGTCCGAACACCACTTCCTGGAGGAGTACTCGCACCTCTCCGCCAACGACGTCTACCTCGGATACCTCGCCCACGCCACCGACCGCATCCACCTGGGATCGGGCATCTTCAACCCGCTCGCGCCCGTCAACCACCCCGTGAAGGTCGCCGAGAAGGCCGCCATGCTCGACCACCTCTCCGAGGGCCGCTTCGAGTTCGGGACCGGACGCGGCGCCGGTTCGCACGAGATCCTCGGCTTCATGCCGGGCATCACCGACATGAACCACACCAAGGAGATATGGGAGGAGACCATCTCCGAGTTCCCCAAGATGTGGCTCCAGGACGAGTACACCGGCTTCCAGGGCAAGCACTGGTCCCTGCCGCCGCGCAAGATCCTGCCCAAGCCGTACGGGGCGTCGCACCCCGCCATGTGGTACGCCGCCGGGTCCCCGTCCTCGTACGCCATGGCCGGCAAGAAGGGCCTCGGCGTCCTCGGTTTCAGTGTGCAGAAGGTCTCCGACATGGAGTGGGTCGTCGAGTCCTACAAGAACGCCGTCAAGGAGGCGGAGGCCATCGGGGACTTCGTCAACGACAACGTCATGGTGACGTCCACGGCCATCTGCGCGCCCACGCACGCCGAGGCCGTCGAGATCGCCGTCGGCGGCGGGCTCAACTACCTCCAGTCGCTGCTCTTCCGCTACCACGACACCTTCCCCCGGCCCGAGGGCATCCCCGAGTGGCCCGAACTCCTCCCCGCCTACAGCGAGGAGATCATCGAGCTGCTCATCGCCGAGGAGCTGATGATCTGCGGCGACCCGGACGAGGTCTTCCGGCAGTGCAAGCGGTGGGAGCAGGCCGGGGCCGACCAGCTCAGCTTCGGGCTGCCGATCGGGATCTCGCCCGAGGACACGAAGAACACGATCAAGCTGATCGGTGAGCATGTGATCCCGAAGATCGATACGGACCCCGTGCATCGGACCTCCCGGTTCCGGGCGGCGGCCTCTTCTTCCTGAGGGCCGCCCTTCAGCTGCCCCGGCTTCCCCTCCCGGACGGAGGCCGGGGCCCTGCGGGGCTTGGGCGGGGGGCTCTTGTTGCCGACGCGGGGCCGCGCCCCGGACCCCCCATCGCCCTTCGGGCTCGTCCTCAAACGCCGGACGGGCCGAGTCGTTGCCGGGCGGGCTGATTTCCGCCGGTCCCGGACGAGCCGGTGATCATCGACTTTGAAAGGGGACCTCCGCCATGCTCGACCACCTCATCCAGGGCGCGACCGTCGTCGACGGGACCGGCGCCCCCGCCTTCGTCGCGGATGTGGGCATACGCGACGGGCACATCGCCGTCATCGCCGAACCCGGCACCCTCACCGAGCCCGCCACGACCGGCGAGGACGCCAGGGGGCGGGTGCTCGCGCCCGGGTTCGTCGATCCGCATACGCACTACGACGCCCAGTTGTTCTGGGATCCGTACGCCACGCCCTCCCTCAACCACGGCGTGACGACCGTCGCGGGCGGCAACTGCGGGTTCACGCTCGCCCCGCTGCACCCGGGGCGGCCCGAGGACGCCGACTACACACGGCGGATGATGGCGAAGGTCGAGGGCATGTCGCTGGCGGCGCTGGAGGAGGGCGCCCCCTGGACGTGGAGTTCGTTCGGGGAGTATCTGGACGCCCTGGAGGGGCGCGTCGCGGTCAACGCCGGTTTCATGGTGGGGCATTGCGCCCTGCGGAGGTACGTGATGGGCGCGGACGCCGTCGGGGGGCAGCCGACGGCCGGGCAGCTGGACGAGATGGTCCGGCTGCTTCACGACGCGATGGACGCCGGCGCGTGGGGGCTCTCCACCACGCAGTCCTCGACCCACTCCGACGCCGACGGGCAGCCGGTGGCCTCCCGGCACGCGAGGCCCGAGGAGCTGCTGGCCCTGTCCCGCGCCGTCGGCGAGCACGAGGGCACGCAGCTCGAAGCGATCGTCGCGGGATGCCTCGACCGGTTCGGCGACGAGGAGATCGACATGCTCGTGGAGATGAGCGCCGCCGCCGGGCGTCCGCTCAACTGGAACGTCCTCACCATCGACGCCGCCGTCCCCGAGCGCGTACCCCGCCAGCTCGTGCCCAGCGAGCGCGCCCGGAAGGCCGGGGGCCGCGTCGTCGCCCTCACCATGCCGATCCTCACCCCGATGAACATGTCGCTCGGCACGTTCTGCGCCCTCAACCTCGTCCCGGGCTGGGGCGACGTCCTCGGGCTGCCCGTGCCCGAGCGGATCGCGAAGCTGCGCGACCCCGAGGTGCGCGCCGGGATGCTGCGGCACGCGGACAGCGAGGAAGCGGGCGTCTTCCGGCGCCTGGCCCGCTTCGACCGGTACGTCATCGGCGACACCTACTCCGAGGCGAACGCAGGTCTTACCGGGCGGGTCGTGGCCGACATCGCCGCCGAACGCGGCCAGGAGCCCTTCGAGTGCATCGTCGAGATATGTGCCCATGACCAACTGCGTACGGTCCTTTGGCCCATGCCCGCCGACAACGACCCCGACTCCTGGGCCCTGCGCGCCGAGACCTGGCAGCACGAGGACGTCCTGCTGGGCGGCTCCGACGCCGGCGCGCACCTGGACCGCATGTGCGGAGCCCCGTACACGACCCGCTTCCTCGGGGACTGCCTGCGCGGACGCAAGCTCGTCGGCCTCGAACAGGCCGTGAGGATGCTCACCGACGACCCGGCGCGGCTCTTCGGGCTGCGTGAGCGCGGGCGGATCACCGAGGGCTACCACGCCGACCTCGTCCTCTTCGACCCGGAACGGATCGACGCGGGGAAGGCCACGCTCGTCCACGACCTGCCCGGCGACAGCCCGCGCCTGGACTCCAAGGCGATCGGCGTCGACGCGGTCTGGGTGAACGGCGTCGAGGTCATTCGTGACGACGTCATCACGGGCGCGGTGCCGGGGAAGATCCTGCGCTCCGGGCGGGACACCAGGACGGTGAGCACGAAGTGACGCGCGAGCGGCGACTGTTCATCGGTGGTGAGTGGGTCGGGCCCGACGGCGGGCACTACGAAGTGATCGACCCGGCGACGGAGGAGGTCGTCGGCCTCGCGCCCGAGGCGAGCCGCGAGCAGGTCCACGCGGCGGCGTCGGCGGCCCGGGACGCCTTCGCGAGCTGGTCACGTACGCCCCCCGAGGAGCGGGCCGCGGTCCTCTCCCGCGCGGCCTCGGTCATCCGGCGCGACAGCGCCTCGTACGCCGAACTGGCGTGCGCCGAGACCGGCGCGACGACCGCCACGGCGCGCGGCATGCAGGTCGCGGTGGCCGTGGCCCGTTTCGAGCGGTACGCGAAAGGGGCCCTCGAACCGGTGGAGACCGCCCTGCCGCCGCAGATCAACGAGGCGGGGCCCATGGGGCGGGCCGGGGTGATGGGTGCGGTGGCCGTGCGCAGGCCCGTCGGTGTCGTCACCTGCATCACCTCGTACAACAACCCCTGGGCGAACGCGGCGGGCAAGGTCGCGCCCGCGCTCGCCATGGGCAACACGGTCGTGGTCAAACCGGCCCCGCAGGACCCCCTCTCCGTCTACGCGATGGCGGCCGCGCTGGAGGAGGCCGGGGTGCCGCCCGGTGTCGTGAACGTCGTCTCCGGCACGGACGCGGGAGTGGGCGAGGCCGCCGTCGACTCCCCGCAGGTCGACATGGTGAGTTTCACGGGGTCGACCGCCGTCGGGCAGCGCATCGGCGAGGTCTGCGGGCGCGGCATGAAGCGGCAGCTGATGGAGCTGGGCGGCAAGGGCGCGGCGATCGTCTTCGACGACGCGGACCTGAAGGCGGCGGTCGCCGGGATCGGCACCACCTTCTCCTTCTACAGCGGCCAGATCTGCACCGCACCGACGCGCGTCATCGCCCAACGCGGAGTGTACGAACGCCTGGTGGAGGGCCTTGCCGCCTATGCCGGCCACCTGAGGGTCGGCGATCCGCGTGCGCGGGACACGGTCGTCGGGCCCGTCATCTCCGCCGCGCACCGCGACCGCGTCGAGTCGTATGTGGAACTTGGCCGCAAGGAGGGCGCCCGTATCGTCACGGGCGGCGGGCGTCCCGCCGGGCCGGGGTTCGCCAAGGGCTTCTACGTCACTCCGACCCTGCTCGCCGACTGCGCCCCGGACATGCGGGTCGTCCGGGAGGAGATCTTCGGCCCGGTCGTGGTGGTCGTCCCCTTCGACGGCTCCACCCCGGAGGCCGCCGAGGAGACGGCGATCGCCCTCGCGGACGACAGCGACTACGGCCTGATCGACTACGTGTGGTCGGGCGACGTGGCCCGTGCCTTCCGCGTCGCGGGCCGCCTGCGGTCGGGCGGCGTCGGCGTCAACACGGTCGGCCGCAACATGGAGGCCCCGTTCGGCGGCTTCAAGAAGAGCGGAGTGGGCCGCGACGTCGGCTCGTACGCCCTGCACGCGTACAGCGAGTCGCAGGCGATCGTCTGGCCGGGCTGAGGAAGTCCACGCGGGGGCTGAGGGAGGTCACGCGGAGGCTTACCCGTAGCGCGTGGCGAGCGCGGCGGCGCGGTCGCGCAGGGCGGTGCGCAGCCACTGCGGGGCGAGGGCCTCGGCATCCGTGGCGAGCTGCCACAGCGCCCACTCGGCGTGCCGCGCGTCCTGGAAGGCCACCTCGATCCGCAGTCTGCCGTCCCCCTCGGTCTCCTCGGTGAGGACGGCGACGGCGGTGCCCACCAGGTCCTCCCGCCGCGTCGGAGCCACGCTCACCAGCGCGGTGACGTGGTCGCCGCCGGACCGGAACCGCCTGCCGCGTTCCTGCCAGGCCCGGTCCAGGTCGACCCGGTCCGGCCGGCACGCGGGCTCGGCGAGTTCCTCCGCGGCCAGGATCCGGGACAGCCGGTAGGTGCGGTCGGCGCCGGACCGTACGGCCATCAAGTAGCCCCGGTCGCGCACGGTGACCAGGCCGACCGGGTCCACCGTGCGCCATGCCGGGGCCCGGCCCACCGCCGCGTAGCGGATCCGCAGCCTGTGTCCGGCGAACACCGCGCGCCTGACCTCGCCCCCGATGGCGTCCGGCACCTCCTCGGGGGCCTGCCGCCCATGCTCAAGGTGGTCGACGCGCTTCCCGAGAGCCACCGGGACACCGCGGCCCACGTGGCGGAGCGGCTGCTCATCGACCCGGAGACCGATCTCCTCTCGCGTCCGGAAACCGGGCTGCAACGCGAAGCCGCCGTGCCTGCCCCGCTCGGCGTAGACCGGGACGCCGGCCGTGGACAGCGCCTCGATGTCGCGCAGCACCGTGCGGGTGGACACCTCCAGCTCGCGGGCGAGCGCGACCGCGGAGAGCCGGCCGCGCTGGCGCAGCAGCAGGACCAGGGAGACCAGCCGATCGGCACGCATGGGAAGACGCTAGATCACTACCGCTCGGCGGTGGTCCCGGTGGGCCGGTCGGTCAGCGGCCCAGGAAGATCGGGTTCGTGAACGCGCACAGGGGACCGGGCAGGCCCGGGGTCGTCGGGGCGTGGCGGACCTCCGCCCGGACGTAGGCCGCGTACGACGCCGTCGTGCGCCACTCCACCGTGCCCGCGCCGGATTCCGGGAGGGCGGCACTGGTGTGCAGGACGCCCTGGTCCGTGACGATCCGGACCGTGCGGCCGGGAGCGCCCTCGACGTCCAGGCGGACCGTGACCGGGGTGTCGCGGTCCACGGCGAGGCGTTCGCCGATGCCCGCGTGCCTGCCCCGGCCGCCCGCCGCGGAGAAGGTCAGCTCGACGGAGCTGGACTCGGCGATGTAGGAGCGGCCGCGCCGCAGGCCCTCCTGGATGGCCTCGCGCGTCAGGTCGTCCGCGAGGACCACCGTCTGCGGGCCGCCGACGCGGTCCGGGTCGCGGTGCGCGTCGCTGTTGCCCATCGCCGGGATCCACGGCCGCCCGCCGCGTACGGAGGTGACGAGCATGCTGTCCCAGTCGGCCAGGGACACCTCGTCGTCCGGCGTGTACGCGCCGTTCCACACCTCCACCACGTCCGCCTCGCCGAAGCCGAACTTCCAGTTGCAGCCGACGCAGGTGGCGTGCGGGTGGGCGGGCACGACGAGGCCGCCCGCGTCACGGATCTTCCGCGCGTACCTGCCGAAGCGGTTGTCACGGGCGCGGTAACGCCAGTCGATGAACGTGCCCGGGTCCGCGCCGAGGGACAGTACGTGGCCGTTGCGGGTCGTCACCTCCTCGCCGAGCATGATCAGAAGGTCGTCGCCCGCGTGCTCGGCCCAATGGGCATGCGCGGAGTGGGTGTTGTGCTCCGAGCTGTTGATGAAGTCGAGACCGGCGGCGCGGGCGAGCGCGGCGATCTCCGCGAGGGTGCGCCTGCCGTCCGAGTACACGGAGTGCAGGTGGCAGTCGCCGCGGTACCAGGCGCGTCCACGGCCCTTCGCGCGCTCGGGAGGGTAGACGGGCCTCGGGGTCCTGCCGGGCGCCCCGTAGGTGAGGGTGATCGTCACCTCGTAGGGGAGCCCGTCGGGGGCCACCGTGTACGGGCCGAGCGCGATGTTCCAGGTGCCCGCGCGGATCCGGCCGGGGATGTAGCCGGGCGTCGCGTCGTCGGAGCGGATGAAGAACTCGGTGCGGGCGCCGCCGGACCAGCCCCGGAAGCCCTTGCCGCCCAGCTCGGTGCCGCGCTCGTCGAAGACGCCGATGTCCAGGGCGTTGCCCTGGGTGCCGGCGGGGACGGGCGGCTTCTGGTAGGTGTACGCGACGCGCAGCTCGGCGACCCCGTCGGGGACCTCCACCGGCAGGTACACGAAGTCCGGTGATCCGACGGGCAGCGTGCCGCGGACCGTTCTGGTCTCCTTGCTCCCCGGCGTCCGCGCCGGGCCGCGCCGCTCGGCGCCGCTCGCGAAGCTCACGCTGTTCAACGTAAGCGCGGCGGCGGCTCCCGTCACGAACAGTCCGCGCCGGTTCAGTCCCTCGCGTGCCGGGCGTACGGCGTCCTCGCACATGTGCGGCTCCCCAGGGTGTCGATGGTGACGTGGGTGGTGCGGGCAACCCTGGTATTGAGCCGTGAACTGTGCGGCAAGGGAAGACGATTGACGGATTTCCACCCGGTGGCCGCGAAACATCCCGCCCTAGGGGGCGGTCAGCTCCACGACGACGTCGTACACCGCCGGGTTGGGCGTGACCGGCTGCCGGGTCTGCTCGCGCGCGGCTTGCGTACGGGACGCGAAATCGGGATCGGCGGTGGCCGCCTCCCACGCCTCCTGGCTCTCCCAGTGAGAGACGTTGACGAGCTGGAAGCGGGAGTCCGACGACCGGGCGCGATGCATCCGGGAGTCGATGAACCCGGGCTTGTCCCGCATGAGGCGGGCCCGCTGCTCCCACTTCTCGACGAACGCGTCGAGTTCGTCCGCGGCGATCTCGAAGACGTTGATGAACGTGACGGGCGAGCTGTCGTCGGTCATCCCCGGAGCCTAGTCACATGCGCGCGGCCCTGGACCAACCGGCCTTGCGGGGATAGGAAGTGCCGAGGAAGCACCGAGGAAGCACCGACACCTCCGGAGGCACCCGTGCGCATCTCCGCGACCCTGTACCTGACCGACGCCACGATCGGCCCCGTGCGGCTGGCCCGGGAGCTGGAGGGGCGTGGGTTCGACGGCCTCTACGTCCCGGAGCACACCCACATCCCCGTGCCCCCGGAAACCCCCTACCCCGGCGGCGAGCTGCCGCCCGAGTGCACGCGGATGCTCAGCCCCTTCCTCGCCCTCGCCCAGGCCGCCGCCGTCACGGAGCGGATCGCCCTCGGCACCAACATCGCCCTGGTCGCCCAGCACGACCCCATCGATCTCGCCAAGCAGATCGCGACCCTCGACCACCTCTCGGGCGGCCGCGTCACCCTCGGCATCGGCTACGGCTGGAACCGCGAGGAGGCCGAGGACCACGGCGTCCCGTGGCCCCGGCGGCGGGCCGTCGTGCGGGACCGGATGGCGCTCATGCGGGCGCTGTGGGCGGACCAGCCCACGGAGTACGAGGGCGAGTTCGGGTCGGTGCGGCCGAGCGAGGCCCATCCGAAGCCGCGGCGCGCGCCCCGCAAGCGGCTCGCGAGAGGGCCGCTGTACGGTCCGCGCACGCTCATCGGCGGGGCCGCGGGCCCCGGGCTCTTCGCACACATCGCGGAGTACGCCGACGGCTGGATGCCCATCGGCGGCAGCGGCCTGCGCGAGGCGCTGCCCGCGCTGCGCACGGCGTGGGTGGACGCCGGACGCGAGCCGGACGACTTGTACGTGGCGCTGACCGGCGTCGTCCCCGACGCGGGCAAGCTCGCGCACTACGCGGAGCTGGGCGTCGACGAGGTCATCGTGCAGCTGCCCGCGGGCGGGGACGCGGAGGTGTGCGGGGCGCTCGACGCGGCACAGCGGCACGTGAATCCGTAGCCAGGGACGCCCCCGGCGGAGTGGTCGGAAGTATCTGTACAGGTCAGGTGTTGTCGCTCGTATGCTCGGAGACATGACCAACAGCGCGCAGCCCGACAAGGCCGGACGACCCACCGCGAACGCCATGCGACGCGCGCTCAGGCGGGCCAGGGACGGCGTCGCGCTCGACGTGACGGAGGCCGCCGTCCTGCTCCAGGCGCGCGGCGCGGACCTCGACGACCTCACGGCGTCCGCGGCCCGGGTGCGTGACGCGGGCCTGGAGGCGGCGGGCCGGCCGGGCGTCATCACGTACTCGAAGAGCGTGTTCATTCCGCTCACCCGGCTCTGCCGCGACAAGTGCCACTACTGCACCTTCGCGACCGTCCCCGGCAAGCTGCGCCGCGACGGGCACGGCATGTTCATGTCCCCGGACGAGGTCCTGGACATCGCGCGGCGCGGCGCCGCGATGGGCTGCAAGGAAGCCCTGATCACGCTCGGCGACAAGCCGGAGGACCGCTGGCCCGAGGCCCGCGAGTGGCTGGAGGCCGAGGGGTACGACGACACCATCGCGTACGTCCGTGCCATCTCGATCCGCATCCTGGAGGAGACGGGGCTGCTGCCGCACCTCAACCCCGGAGTGATGTCGTGGACGGACTTCCAGCGACTCAAGCCGGTCGCGCCCAGCATGGGCATGATGCTGGAGACGACGTCGGAGCGGCTGTGGAGCGAGCCGGGCCAGCCGCACTACGGCTCGCCCGACAAGGAACCGGCGGTGCGGCTTCGGGTGTTGGAGGACGCCGGACGTTCCTCGGTGCCGTTCACCAGCGGGCTGCTCATCGGCATCGGCGAGACGTACGAGGAGCGCGCGGAGTCACTGTTCGCGCTGCGCCGCGTGGCCCGCTCCTACCACGGCATCCAGGAACTGATCATCCAGAACTTCCGCGCCAAGCCGGACACGGCGATGCGCGGCATGCCCGACGCCGAGATCGACGACCTGGTCGCCACGATCGCCGTCGCCCGGCACATCATGGGCCCGGCGGGCAACCTCCAGGCCCCGCCGAATCTCATCGCGGGCGAGTACGAGCGGCTCATCGGCGCCGGCATCGACGACTGGGGCGGCGTGTCCCCGGTGACGATCGACCACGTCAACCCCGAGAAGCCGTGGCCGCGGCTGGACGAGCTGGCCGAGCGGTCGGCGGCGGCGGGCTTCACGCTCGCCGAACGGCTCTGCGTCTACCCGGAGTTCGTCCAGCGCGGCGAACCCTGGCTCGACCCGCGCCTGCTCCCGCACTTGCGCGCGCTCGCCGACCCGGAGACCGGCCTCGCCCTCCCCGACGCGGTCGTCGAGGGCCACCCCTGGCAGGAGCCCGACGAGGGGTACGTCGCCTCCTCCGGCCGCACCGACCTGCACCGCACCATCGACACGGAGGGCCGCACCGCCGACCGGCGCGACGACTTCGACGAGGTGTACGGCGACTGGGAGGCGCTGCGCGAGCAGGCCGCGCCCGGCATGGTCCCCTCCCGCATCGACGGCGACGTCCGCGCGGCCCTCGCCACGGCCGCCGACGACCCGACGAAGCTGACCGACGACGAGGCGCTCGCGCTGCTGCACGCCGACGGGCCCGCGCTCGACGCGCTCTGCGCCGTCGCGGACGACATCCGCAAGACGGTCAACGGCGACGACGTCACGTACATCGTCACCCGCAACATCAACTTCACCAACGTCTGTTACACCGGCTGCCGCTTCTGCGCCTTCGCGCAGCGCAGGACGGACGCCGACGCGTACACCCTCTCCCTCGACCAGGTCGCCGACCGGGCCGCGCAGGCCTGGGACGTCGGCGCCGTCGAGGTGTGCATGCAGGGCGGCATCCACCCCGACCTGCCGGGCACCGCCTACTTCGACATCGCGCGGGCGGTGAAGGAGCGGGTGCCGGGCATGCACGTGCACGCCTTCTCGCCGATGGAGGTCGTCAACGGCGCGACCAGGACCGGGCTCTCGATACGGGAGTGGCTGACCGCCGCCAAGGAGGCGGGGCTCGACTCGATCCCGGGGACGGCCGCCGAGATCCTCGACGACGAGGTGCGCTGGATCCTCACCAAGGGCAAGCTGCCGACGGCCACCTGGATCGAGGTCATCAAGACCGCGCACGAGCTGGGCATCCGCTCCTCGTCCACGATGATGTACGGCCACGTGGACCAGCCGCGCCACTGGCTCGGCCACCTGCGCACGCTGGCCGCGATCCAGCAGGAGACGGGCGGCTTCACGGAGTTCGTGACGCTGCCCTTCATCCACACGAACGCGCCGGTCTATCTCGCGGGCATCGCCCGGCCGGGGCCGACCACCCGCGACAACCGCGCGGTGACGGCGATGGCGCGGATCCTGCTGCACCCGCACATCCCCAACATCCAGACCAGCTGGGTGAAGCTCGGCCAGGAGGGCGCCGCCGAGATGCTCAGGTCCGGCGCGAACGACCTCGGCGGCACGCTGATGGAGGAGACCATCTCCCGCATGGCGGGCTCCAGTTACGGCTCCTACCGCTCCATCGAGGACCTGATCGCCATCGCGGAGACTGCTGGGCGGCCCGCGAAGCCGCGTACGACGCTCTACGGAGAGGTGCCCGAGGAGCGGCAGCGGGCGGCGAAGGCCTCGGACGGACAGCTGCCGGAGCTGCTGCCGCTGGTGGACTGACGTCCCTCAGCGGCAGCAGGGCGGGCGCTGACCGGACAGGCCCTAGCGGGTCAGCGCGCCGCCGAACTCCACGCGGTCCTCCGGAAGTCCGAGCGACCTCGGGCTGTAGGACGCGATGCCGGTGACGGTGAGGCCGCGCGCGGCGCCGCGCAGGTACCAGGCGGCACCGGAGTCGGCGTAGGTGCCGTCCTCCGTGGGCGCGGTCGCCGTCAGGTCGGCCTTGCCGTCCTTGTTGGTGTCGGAGAGCAGGACCTGGGCGCCGAACTTGTCGTTCTTCTCCGAGACGCCGGGCACCCCGGTCGTGGACTGCTGGAAGGCCTGCGCGCCCGTGCCGGTCAGGCCGGTGCGGGAGCCCTTCAGGAGCACGGTGCTGCCCGCGTCCGTGACGGCGTCGATGTCCTCGCCCGGGATACCGACGGCCACGTCCGCGTAACCGTCGCCGTTGACATCGCCCGCGCTGATCGAGGAGCCGAACTCGTCACCCACCTCACCGACGCCGGGGACGCCCGCCGTGTCCTGGGTGATCTTCGCGGTGCGGGTCGCGGAGGGCCCGTCCGGCGTTCCGTACCTGACGAGGACCGTGCCCTTCTGGTAGGGCATGTCCTCGTAGTTGTTGCCGATGTCGCGGACGATCAGGTCGCCGTAGCCGTCCTTGTCGACGTCGGCGATCGCCCCGCTGTAGGTGGCGGCGAGCGGTGTGGACGTGGTGCTCACACCGTTCTTGCCGCCCTTCCAGAACTGGCTGCCGTACGCCCGCTCCTCGAAGCCGTGGCTGGAGACGATGTCGTCGGCGCCGTCACCCGTGACGTCGCCGACCACGAAGGCGGATTCGCCGAACTCCCGCTGGGTGGGCACCTGCTGCTTGCTCGCGGCCTTGCCGTCGCGGGTGAACGGTCCGTACGACACCGACATCCCGAAGAGGTCGTCGCCGGGGTCGGGCTCGCCCTCGATGTCGCCCGTGACCAGGTCGCGCTTGCCGTCGCCGTTGAAGTCGCCGGCGGTGACGTCGCTGCCGCGCCAGGGCAGCTCGGTGCTCTTCTCGCCGTGCAGGCCCAACGCCGAACCCCACAGGACGACGGCGTTGCCGTCGCCGCTGATGACGAGGTCCGTGTACTGGTCGTCGTCGAGATCGGCGGCAGCCGTCTGCGAGCCGAAGCGTCCGCCGTCCTGCGGGTCGCCGGGGACGCCCGGGGTGGCGCGGCCGAAGGTCGCATGGGCGGTGTCGGGGCCCGAGGCCGAGCCGTAGATGACCGTGACCGTGCCGGGCGTCGTGCCTTGCCAGCCGCCGACCGAGGAGATCGCGACGTCGGCGTACCCGTCGTGGTTGAAGTCGACGAGCGGGGTGCGCGGCGGCACCGGGGCGGCCGACGCGGAGCCCGCCGTGGCGACGAGGGCGAGCGGCGTGAGGAGCGTGGTGACCGCGAGGGCGGCCGTGAGGGAGCGTCGCAACTGGTTCTCCAGAGAGAGGGGGAGGGGTTCGGGGCGGGGGTGGTCAGCCGACGAGCGTGTGGCCGAACTTGGCGTCCTTCTCCGGCGCGCCGAGCTTCACCGGGCTGAGCGTGGTGGCGCCCGTCGTGGTCAGGCCGGTCGCGGAGCCGAAGAGGTTCCACAGGGCCCCCGAGTCGGCGTACGTGCCGTCCTCGCCGGGGGCCGTGGCGGTCAGGTCGGCCTTGCCGTCCTTGTTCAGGTCGGTGAGGGAGACCTGGCGGCCGAAGTCGTCGCCCGCCTCGGAGACCCCGGGGACCCCGGCGGTCGTCTGGTTGTAGGCGACGGCGCCCTTGCCCGTCATGCCGCCCGCGGCCTTGGACGCGCCCTTCAGCAGGATCACCCCGCCGGTGCCGGTGGCCGCGTCGAGGCTCTCGCCGGGGACGCCGACGGCGACCTCCGCCTTGCCGTCGCCGTTCACGTCACCGGCGCTGAGGGACGCGCCGAAGGCGTCGCCCTGCTCGCTCGCCCCGGGGACGCCCGCGGTGGCCTGCGTGATGACCTTCTTGCGGGCGTTGGTGGGGCCGGTGGAGGTGCCGTACTGGATGGTGATGCTGCCGGGGGCGGAGTCGATCTCCTCGCTCACCCCGCCGATGTCGCGGGTGATCAGGTCGCCGTACCCGTCGCCGTCGACGTCGCCGACGGTGCCGCTGTACGCCGTGTCGAGGTACTTCGAGGTGTGGCTGACGCCGGTCCTCGAACCCTTCCAGAAGCGGGCCTCGTGCTGCATCTCCTCGAAGCCGTGCGTGGTGACGATGTCGTCGACGCCGTCGCCCGTCATGTCGCCGGTGATGAAGGAGCGCAGGCCCGAGTTGCCGCTGTCGTCCGTGGTGATGCTGTCGCGGGTGCGCGTCTTGCCGTCCCGGGTGAAGGGCCCGTACTGGATCGTCATCCCGGAGTAGTTCGGGTCGTCGCTCGGGTCGGAGTTCACGACGAGGTCGCGCTTGCCGTCGCCGTTGAAGTCGCCCAGGGCGAAATCGGCGTACCGGTACGGCAGGACGGTGTCCTGGCCGGTCAGGCCGTCCTTGGAGCCCCAGAGCACGGTGGCCTTGTTGCCGTCGTCGTCACCGCCGGACACGAGCAGGTCGGTGTACGAGTCACCGTCCAGGTCGCCGGGGGACATCTGGTAACCGAAGGCGTACGTGCCCGCGGGCGCACCGGGGACACCCGGCGTGGAGCGGTCGATGACCTGGTGGCGTGCCGTGCCGGGCCCGGACGCGGTGCCGTACACGACGGATATGTAGCCCGCTTTCTCGACGCCGTCTACCGTGCCGAAGGGCGCGGCGACCGCGAGGTCGGCGTACCCGTCGTGGTTGAAGTCGGTCACCGGGGTGCGGGGCGGCTGGGGCGCGGCCGTCGCGGTACCGGCGGTGGCGGAGATCGCGAGCGGGGCCGTGAGGGCGGCGACGGCGATGGCGGTGATGAGTGTGCGGCGGGGCACTGAGCCTCCTGTGAGGTACGTCTGTGACACAACAGGAGACAGGTGGCCGAAAGTGAAGGTTGTACACCGCAGGAACTCCGTTACGTGATCCGGACGTTCGACGGCCGACGGCCGCCGTTCACCCCGCGCCAAGTAGGCGTGCGTGAGACTGGCCGTACGCCGGAGGACACGGGAGGGGCGGGATGGCGCGGGCGAGGGTGTCGATGCAGGAGCTGATCCGGCGCAGACGGCGGGCGGGCTTCGTGGGGCGGCGCGAGGAACTGCGGATGTTCCGCGAGAACTTCGAGCTGCCGCCGGACGACGACCGCCACCGGTTCCTCTTCCACGTGCACGGCCCCGCGGGCGTCGGCAAGACCTCCCTGGTGCGGGAGCTGGCGCAGCTGGCGAGGGACCGCGGCGCGCTCGTCGCCCACATCGACGAGGGAGCGGCCTCCATCCCCGAGGCAGTCGCCGAGCTGTCCGCCCAATTCGCCCAGCAGGGGCGGGGCGTGAAGCGGCTGGAGCGGGCCCTCGCCACCTACCGGCAGCGCAGCCACGAGGCCGTCGCGGCGGCCGTGCGCGAGCCCGATCCGGACGCGCCGTCCACGGGCAGCGCCGTGGCGGCCCGCGCCGGGGTCGTCGGCCTCGGCATGGTGCCGGTGGTGGGCGCCCTCGCCGGGGTCGTCGACGCGGACCGCCTCGCGCGGGGCGCCGACCGGCTGCGGTCCCGCTTCCGCACCCAGGAGGACGCCCGCCTCGTCCTGGAACCGGAGCGCGTGCTCACCCCCGTGCTCCTGGACGAACTGGCCGAGGCCGCCGACACCGCGCCCTGGCTGGCCCTGTTCTTCGACACGTACGAGCGGACGGCACCGTTCCTCGACCGCTGGCTGCACGACATGATGACGACCGACCGCTACGGCGAACTCCCCGCCAACGTCGTCCTGGTGACCGCGGGCCAGCGCCCCCTCGACCCCACCCGCTGGGAGGGCGCCGCGGACTTCGCCGCCGATCTGCCGCTGCGGCCCTTCACGGACGCCGAGGCGCGCGTCCTGCTCGCCGCCAAGGGCGTCACCGACGAGCCGGTGGTCACGGAGGTGCTGCGCCTCTCGGGCCGGCTGCCCGTACTCGTCTCCACCCTCGCCGAGAGCGGCCCGGCGGACCCGGGCGACGTGGGCGACCCGAGCGCCACGGCCGTCGAGCGCTTCCTGAAGGGGGAGCAGGACCCGGCGCGCCGCGCGGCCGCGCTGGCGTGCGCGCTGCCCCGCCGCCTCGACGAGGAGGTCGTCCGCGCCGCCACCGGCGAGGGCGGCGAGGGCGGCGAGAGCCCGGCGGAGCTGTACGCCTGGCTGCGCGCGATGCCGTTCGTAGGGACCGACCGCGGGGGCGCGGCCCGCTACCACAGTGTCGTACGCGCCCCGATGCTGCGCCTGCGCCGCAGCTCGGCCCCCGAGCGGTGGAGCGCGGGACACACCGGGCTCGCGGAGCTGTACGGGCGGCGGCGCGGCGCGCTGGAGGAGGAGGACCGGCGCGGGCCGGGGCACCCCTGGACGCGTCCCGCGTGGCGGGCCGTGCGGGTGGAGGAGCTGTACCACCGGCTGTGCGCCCGGCCCCGTGCCGCGCTGCCGGCGGTGCTGCGGGACGGGGTCGACGCGTGCCGCGTGGACACGGCCGTGGCACGCGAGTGGGCGCGGGCCGTCGCGGACGCGGCCGACGACACGGACGCGGGGCACCTGCGGTCCTGGTCCGACGACTGCCGGGCGGCGCTCGCCGACGAGGTGTCCGGGCCGCTGCGCGTCCTGGAGCTGCTGCTGGCCCGCGGCGGTCTCGACGACGCGGGCAGGGCCGCCGCGCACAACGCCCACGGCCTGCGACTCTTCCTCCTCGGCCGTTTGCGGGAGGCGCTCGGCGACCACGAGCGCGCCATCGCGCTGGCCCCGGCCGACCCCTGGGGCCACCACGACCTCGCGGTGACCTACCGGGCGCTCGGCGAGTACGAGAGCGCGTTGCGCCACCTCGCCGAGGCCGCCGATCTTGCGCCCGACGCGGCGTGGGTGGCGCGCCAGCGCGGCGAGACCTACCGGCGCATGGGCCGCCCGGAGGAAGCGCTGCCCTGGCTGGACCGGGCGCACGGCCTCGACCCGGAGGACCCGCTGACCCTGGGCAGCCTCGGCCAGTCCAAGTTCGTCCTCGGCCGCCCCCAAGAGGCCCTCGCCGACCTGGACCGCGCGATCGCCCTGTGGCCGGACTACGTCTGGGCGCTGACCCGAAGGGCCCGTGTCCGGCACCAGCTCGGCGACGGGCCGGGCGCCCTCGCCGACCTCGACCGCGCCCAGAGCCTCGCCCCGGACATGCCGGGCATCCGGGGCGAGCGGGGCGACGTCCTGCGCGCGGCGGGCCGTCACGAGGAGGCTGTCGCGGAGTACGAGTCGGCGCTGGACCTCGACCCCGCCTACGCGTGGGCGGGGGGCAGCAGGGCCCTGTCCCTGGAGGCGCTTGGTCGCCTGGACGAGGCGGTGGCGTCCCTGGAGGAGGCGCTGCGGGTCGATCCCGGGTACGCATGGGCGCGGGAGCAGAGGGAGCGGATCCTGGGCGATTCGGAACGAGAAATTCCGTAGGATTCGCAGCGACTGCGAAGGTCCGGTGAACGTCGTTCACAAGCGACCCCGAGGGCGACTCCTCGCATTCCCCTTGCCGTCAGGATCGATCGTTCCCGTTCGATTACAGTGCTGCGCAGCCGCAACCGGGCGAGGCACATCGAGGCACTGAGGGAGGTCCTGTGGCCACAGCAGCAGCCACCGGTGTCTGGGGCCGCGCCGAGCAGCAGGACTTCCGCAGCCGCGTGCGCGGCACGCTCCTCGGAGCCGCCGTGGGCGACGCCTTCGGGGCGCCCGTCGACGGGCTCTCCCTCGACGAGATACGAAAGGCCCACGGCGACGCGGGCCTCACCCAGCCCGCCTCCGCTTACGGCAGACGCGGCGCCGTGACGGCCGCGACCCAGCTCACCCTCTTCACTGTCGACGGCCTCATACGCGCCCAGGTGCGCCGCGACACCGGCGCCTGGCACCCGCCGACCGACCTGCACCGCGCCTACCGCCGCTGGGCCGCCACCCAGAGCGACTGGGGCCCGGACGAGCGGCGCGAGGAGGACGGCTGGCTGGCCCGCGAGGAGTGGCTTTACGCGCGCCGCAACCCGCCCCGCGCCTGCCTCCTCGGGCTCGGCAACATCGTCATGGGCACCGTGGCCACCCCCAAGAACCCCGACGAGCGCGGCCCCGAGGCCGCCGTCAGATCGGCGCCCTTCGGCCTTCTCGTCGGCTGGGAGCCGCAGCTCGTCCTGCAACTGGCCGTCGAGTGCGCCGTCCAGACCCACGGCCACCCCACCGCCTACCTCTCCGCCGGCGCCCACGCCGTCATCGTGCACGGCCTCGCCCGCGGCGAGTCCCTGGACGGGGCGGTCCAGCGGGCCCTCGCCCTGCTCGCCGCCCACCCCGGCCACCCGCCCGTCGCGGACGCGCTCCGGCACGCGCTGGGCACCGTGCGCCAGGGGATGCCCACGCCCGCGCGCGTCGAGGAGCTGCTCGCGGAGGGCACGGCCGAGGGGGCGCTCGCCGCCGCCGTGTACTGCGCCCTGGTCGGTGAGGACATCCGCCACGGCGTGCGGCTCGCCGTCAACCACGGCGGGGCGTCGGCAGCCGTGGGCGCGCTGTGCGGGGCGCTGCTCGGTGCGCTGCACGGGGAGACCGCGCTCCCGCCGGGCTGGCTCACGGAGCTGGAGGGCCGCCCCACGATGCTGGAGCTGGCGGACGACTTCGCCATGGAGATGACCCAGGGCCCCGCCCTGCACGGGCCCGCCGTCTCCTCGCCGGGCTGGCTCGCCCGCTACCCGCGCGCCTGAGACGACGAACTACCGCATCAGCTCCCCGGCGTTGACCAGCAGGGACTGCCCCGTAATCGCCCGCGCCCGCTCCGACGCCAAGAAGACCACCGCGTCGGCCACATCCCCGTCCGTCGCCAGATCGGGAAGAGCCATCCGCGCGGCGAGGCGCTCCCGCACCTCCGCCGCCGAAACCCCCTCGGACTCCGCCGTGAACTGGACGTAGGCCTCCACCGGAGGCCCCCACATCCACCCCGGCAGCACGGTGTTGACCCGGATGCGGTGCGGCCCCAGCTCCCGGGCCAGGGAGTACATGGCGGAGGTCAGCGCCCCCTTGGACGCCGCGTACGCGGCCTGCCGCACCTGCGAGGGCGCCGCCACCGCCGACTGCGTGCCGATGAAGACCACCGAACCGCCCCGCCGCTCCTTGAGCGCGGGCAGACAGGCTCGGGTCATTCGCAGGGTGCCGAGCAGATTGACGTCGACAACCCCCTTCCACGTATCGAAGTCCGCGTCCTCCAGGCCGCCGAAGTGGCTGTCCCACGCGGCGACATGGACGACGGCGTCGATCCCCCCGAACCGGTCGCACGCCAGCCCGGCGAGGGCCTCGCACTGGCGCTCGTCGGTGATGTCGGTCGCCCGGTACGCGGTACGCGCGCCCCCGGGGTCGATCCCGGCGGCCGACGCGGCGAGACGCGCCCCGGTGCGCGCCCCGAGCACGGCGTTGCCCCCGTCGCGCACGACGGCCGCCGCGACCTGGTGGCCGAGCCCGGCGCCGACGCCCGAGACGATGACGGTCTTTCCGGTGAGCAGCGACGACGACATGGGCGCCTCCAGGCTCTGGCAGTTTTACTGACGGAGCGTCAGAGTATGGGCGTCCACCGGGCGAAGGAAGAGAAGGGTAGGGCAGCGGCATGACGCACGAGACCCGCAGCGACACATACGCCGAACTGGCTGCCGTCGGGCCCTACGGAGTGCGCCCGGGACACGCTCTGATCACCTTGGTCGAGCCGCACCCGGGGCACGAGTACGCGTACAACCGCTGGTACGAGGACGACCACTACTACGCCGGGGCGATGGCCATGCCGTGGATGTACGCGGGGCGCCGCTGGGTCGCCACACGCGAGCTGCGACTCCTGCGCTACCCGGCCGAGTCCGCGGTCGCCGAGCCGGTCACCGCGGGCTGCTACCTCTCGACGTACTGGATCACGGAGGGCCGCTACGACGACCACATGAAGTGGACCGTGGGGATCAACAAGCGCCTCAACCGCGACGGCCGCGTCCATCAGGAGCGCACCCACGTCTTCACCGCGTTCCAGGACCACGAGGCGACCGTCTACCGGGACGGCGCGGCGGGCCCGCGCGACTTCCATGCGCTCGACCACCCTTACCAGGGCCTCGTCCTTGAGGTCGTGGACGCCGGAAGCGCCGTGCGCAGAGCCGAGTTGCTGGAGTGGCTGCGCAGCCGGCACCTGCCGAGTGTGCTCGCCGGTTCGCCGGCCGCGATGGTCACGGTCTTCCGGCCGACCCCGCTGCCGGGTGACCGGATGACGTACGTGAAGCAGGTCGAGGGCGTGGACACCCGGCTGACGCTGCTGTGGTTCCTCCAGGAGGACCCGCGCGCGTGCTGGGAGGCGCACTTCGCCGGTCGGGACACGTCGGTGGCCGAATCCGGCCTCGGCCAGGTGGAGTTGGTGGCGCCTTTCATCCCGACCGTCCCGGGCACGGACCTGTATGTCGACCAGTTGCGCTGACGGGAGGCGAGGGCGAGGGGGCCCGGCGCAGGGCCGAGCCCCCTCGGCCGGGACGGCGGGCCAGTCGAGAGGGCTCATTCGGTGCTGCTTATGCGGTTGTGTGTCGGCGTCACGCGAGATCGGCAGCCCCCCGGCTCACCTCGCTGACGAACGCGTTCCACGAGTCGGCGGGGAAGGCGAGGACCGGTCCCGCCGCGACCTTGGAGTCGCGCACCGAAATGCCGGTCGGCTGCGGGGACTTGACCTCCACGCACGCGCCGTTCCCGGTGGAGTACGAGGACTTGACCCACGTATGCGAAACACCCTGCTGGATTGCCATGTTCACTCCGGTTCGACCAGTTGATGAGTTGCTTTCACCGCGCATCGCGGTGTGCGCCAACGCTGTTGCTCGATGGCGTGAATGACGCTACTCGCCAACTTCGGCGCGTGAAGGGGCTATTCACTCGACCGGATGGCATATACCAGGGGGGTCTTCCGCCCCGACGCGGCAAGGGTGTACCGTGCCGGTTTTTCCGCGCGGGGGCGGTGCCGCAGCCCCTCGGTCAGCGGGCGTAGCCCTGCGAGATTTCCGTGATGAGCCTGCGTGACTGCTCCACGTTCAGCGCCTGGGCCCGCAGGTGCTCGTACATCACGCTGTACTGCTGGACGTCGTTCGCCTTCTCCAGATACAGGTCGCTGGTGACGCCCTCGATGTAGACGACGCTGGAATCGGCGGCGTCGGGGAATTCCAGAATCGCGTACTGGCCGTTGAGGCCCGGGTGCGCGCCCAGCTCGAAGGGGATCACCTGGACCGTCACATGCGGCAGCTGCGACTGCTCCACAAGGTGTTCCAGTTGCTCGCGCATCAGCTGCTCGGAGCCGACGACGCGGCGCAGCGCGGACTCGTCGAGGACGGTCCACAGACGCAGCGGATTCGTCGGCGCCGCGATGCGGTCCTGGCGTCTCATGCGCACCTGGACACGCTTCTCGATGTCGCTCGTCGTGGTCTCCGGGAGCGCGCCGGTGATCAGCGCCTCGGCGTAGGCGCGGGTCTGGAGCAGGCCGGGGACGACCTGCGGGTCGTACACGCGCAAGGAAGCGGCGTCCGTCTCCAGGCCGATGTACACGCTGTACGGGATGTCGCCGAAGGAGTGCCACCAGCCTTGCTGCCGCGAATCCTTGGCCATTTGCATCAGGGAGTCGACGATGCGGTGGTCCTCGACCTCGTAGACACCGCACAGGTCGCGGACGTCGCGCTGGCTGATCGAGCGGCGGCCGTTCTCGAGGCGGCTGATCTTCGACTGCGAGACGAGCAGACGCTCGGCGACCTCTTCGGCCGTCATGCCCTTCAGCTCACGGAGCCGGCGCAGCTCCTGGCCCAGGCGACGTCGCCTGACGGTGGGATTGACATTGGACGCCACGGGACGTGCACCTCCGGCTTGCCTGCCACGATTTTGCGTATCTACTGCTCAGCAGAGTGCCACCAACGTGTGGGGCACCGCTGGGAAACAGCGGATGTGCGAACGTGCGGGCGGTTGTGTGGGGTGCGGGCCGTCCCTGGCGGCGCCGGAGGGTGTGCGGCCGCGCGGGTGGTGGTGCCGGGGTGTCGTCGTCCGGACGGTCCGGTCCCACTCCCCGCGCGGCCCAGCGGCTCCCGAACCGGGTCTGGGGGACTGCGGTGCGGCGCTGGTGTGGTGGTGCGTGCGCGCTGGTGCGTAGGTGCCTTGTGCTGAGCGGTTACGTGCGGGTGGTGCCGAGCGGTTACGCGCTCATGGTGCCGAGCGGTGAATGTGCGGTGGTGCCGAGCGGTGAATGCACTGGTGATGCCGAGCGGTGAACGTGCTGGTGGTGCCGTGCTCAGTGGGCCACGGCGCGTGCCATGGATCCGCGGCGCGGCTGCATCGGGATCCGGTCCGGGTCCGCCGCCGCCCTGGCCGGCTGCCGGCCGCCGGCACCCGTGGGGGCTGCCGGTGCGGCGCTGCGGCGCGGCTGAGCGGCCACGCCGTTCTGGACGTCCATCACGGCGTGCGCCACGAGACCGCCCATGGGGTCGTGCCTGATCAGGTCCCGGAGGCGGGAGCGCGATGAACGCCCTTCGTTCCCGGGGTACAGATGCTTGCCGAGACCGACCGCGTGGGCCAGCGCGGCGAGCGCCGCGGTCCGCGGGTCCGGCGGTACGCCGGTGCGGATCGCCGAATCCAGCCGGGCCCTGATGTCCCGGCTGATCGCCGTGTCCGTCGCCTGATAGCGAGTCGTCGGCAGCACTCCGCACATCTGGCCCGCCACGGCATGCACCATGCCGCACCGCTCCAGATGCGAGAGGTAAATCTGGCGCAGCCCCAGCCGGGGCCCGCCGATCCAGTGGACCGCCCGGACCGGGCTGCCGCGCCTGCGCAGCAGTTCCAGTGCGGAGTCCAGAGTCGGATCTCCGGTCGGCCGTGGCATCACCACGGCGATACGATCCCCGTCTGGGGCTATCCGTCCGGCCAGTGCCAGCTCCACTAGCTGTGCTCCGGCCAGACCGAGGTCGAGCGACTGCGGCTGCGCTGTGGTACCCGTGGCCGGGTCCAAAGCGAGCAGCAGAAGCTCCTCCGGAATTGTTCTGCGGCTCCTGCCCATCCATGCCTCCCCGCGTGGATGAATGACAGGGTGACCCCTCTCACATTCATCTGTCGAGAGCGCGTGGGCGGGATGTACGGGAACCAGTAGGTATGTCGTTCTCGTCTACCACGGGGGTTAAGCCCTCACACAGGACACTGGTACACGGTTCGGACAGTGGGTCCGGACCGGATTTGGCGCACGGCCAGCACACGGCAAGCATCAGCATCGGCATACGGCATGGCGTACGAGGAGGCATCGGTGGCGGGCGAGACCCCCGACAGGTCGAAGCAGCGGAAGTCGTCGGGGAACCCGACTGCGGCGGATCCCTCCGCGCCGGCACAGGGGGAACGGGACCCGCGCCTCGCGGTGGCCCGCGAGATCCCGGCGGCGCGGGGCGCCGGTGCGGGCGGGGAGGACGAGGCTCCTGAGCCCTCCGAGGCGTCGGAGGCCGGGGGTGACTCGGGTACTCCGGGTACTTCGGGTGCCCCGAGTGAATCGGGTGACTCGGGTGCCCCGGAGTCCTCCGGTGGCGAGGTGAAGGGTGACGCGCGGCTGCGGGACGCGGTGGCGGCGTGGGTCGCCACGTCGGACGAGCCTTCTGGCGAGGGCGCGGCTTCTGGCGAGGGCGCCGGTGCGGAGGGGGGTGCTTCTGCCGAGGGCAGTGCGTCCCGTGAGGGTGCTGGTTCCGGTGAGGGTGACTCTTCGGTGAAGCCTGTGTCTGGCGAGGGCGCGGTTTCTGGCGAGGGCGCCGGGGTGGACGCTTCTGCCGAGGGGGCCGAGCTTCCCGGCGAGGGCGCCGACCAGGTGGAGGGCGCTTCTGCCGAGGCAGAGGTTTCCGCTGCCTCCCGCGAGGAGACCTCCGCTGCCGAGGGCGACGCCCCGGGCAAGGGAGCCACGTCTGCCGAGGGTGCCACCCCGGCCGAGGGAATCCCGGCTGCCGAGGACGATGCCCCGGCCAAGGGTGCCCCCGCTGCCGAGGGTGGCAACCCGGGCAAGGGAGCCCCGGCTGCCGAGGGTGGCACCCCGGCCAAGGGAGCCCCGGCTGCCAAGATCGATGCCCCAGCCAAGGAAGCCCCGGCCGCTGAGGGCGGTGCCCCGGCCAAGGGAGCCCCGGCCGCCGAGGACGATGCCCCGGCCGCGGAAACCCCCGCCGCCAAGAGCGACGCCCCCGCTGAAGAGGGCCCCAAGGCCCCCACCGGCACCAAGCCCCCCACCCCCGACGACAAGTTCGCCGGGGTTGATCAAGCTACCGCCGTGTTCAAGGCTCCCTCCCTGAAGCCTGCGGTGGATCAGCCGACCACCATGCTCAAGCTGGGCGGCGAGGCCCCCGCCAAGGGTGCCGGCACGGGTGCAGGCAAGGGTCCCGCAAAGGGCGCTGCAAACGCTGGGCGGGAAGTTGAGCGGGACGCCGAGCGGACCAGTAAGTTCGTCGCTCTGAAGCCCCTCGACGAGCCCGCCGGCAAGGCCGCGCCCAAGGCCGGGGAGCCGAAGACCGAGCCGAAGGGCGGGGCGAAGGCCGAGCCGAAAGCCGGACCCAAGGCCGGCCCCGCGGCCCCGGCCGCGGGCGGACCCAAGGCCGGCGCCCCCCAGCCGCCGCCCCCAGTGGAACGGACCACGCAGCAGCCGCTGCCCCCCAAGCCCCCCATCGACCTGCTCGCCGAGCTGACCAACACCCCGCCGCCGCCCGAGACCCCCGTCCGCACCGCCGTGCGCCGGGTCAAGATCTGGACGCCGCTGGTGCTGCTCCTGGTGGTCGTCTTTGCGGTCGTACAGGCCGTACGGCCGCTGCCCGCGCCCACCCTGACCCTCACCGCGCAGAAGTCCGTGTCCTTCGAGGGCGACAAGCCGTCCGTGCCGTGGCCGTCCCAGGGGCAGGCCGCGATGGACGTCAACGGCCTCGGTTCGTTCGGCACGTCCGGTGAGCAGAAGCCCGTACCGATCGCCAGCATCGCCAAGGTCATGACGGTCTACGTGATCCTGCGCGACCACCCGCTGGAGAAGGGCAAGGACGGCCCGAAGATCCCCGTCGACGCCGCCGCGCAGAAGCACTACGAGACCGGCAAGCCGGAGAACGAGTCCGTCGTCAAGGTCACCGAGGGCCAGAAGATCACCCAGTACGAGGCGCTGCAAGCGGTGATGCTGCCGTCCGCCAACAACGTCGCCAAGCTGCTCGCCCGCTGGGACAGTAAGAGCGGCTCCGAGGACGCGTTCGTCGCGAAGATGAACAAGACCGCCAAGGAGCTGGGGATGAAGAACACCCACTACACGGACCCCAGCGGCCTCGACAAGACGACCGTCTCCACCGCCGAGGACCTCGTGAAGCTCGGCCGCGCCGCGATGGAGAACCCGGTCTTCAACGAGATCTCCCGCCAGCCCAGCTACAAGGACCTCAACGGCGACCAGCAGAACAACTACTTCGGCCTCGTCCCGACCGTCGCCATCGGCATCAAGACCGGCACCACCACGGCAGCGGGCGGCAACATCCTCTTCGCCGCGGAGAAGAAGGTCGGCGGCGAGACCCAGACGATCATCGGCGCCGCCCTCGGCCAGTACGGGAAGAACGGCGTCGCCAACATCGACGAGGTCACCGGCGTGACCCGCAAGCTCATCGAGGCCGGTCAGGACGCGCTCACCGCCAAGAAGATCGTGAAGAAGGGCGACGTGGTGGGCCAGGTCGACGACGGCCTGGGCGGCACGACTCCGGTCGTCGCCACCAAGGACGTCTCCGCGGCGGGCTGGTCCGGCCTCACCGTGAAGCTGATGCTGGAGGAGAACAAGGGCAAGCCCGTACCGCACACGGCGAAGGCCGGAACCAAGGTCGGCGTGCTGAGCGTCGGCGACGGCAAGGGTGACGCCGTCGAGGTGCCCGTGGCCCTCCAGAAGGACCTCGCGGAACCGGGCCTCGGCGCCAAGCTGCGCCGCGTCGGCTGAGCCGGGGCGGGAACCAGCCGCACCCCCGCGGGGGGAAGCCCCACCCCGGGCCTCCCCCCGCGCGCGCGTGCTAGCGTCACAAGCTCGGGGGGCAGTACGCCGGAGCCGAGGACGGGGTGTTCCGGGACGGACTCCTCGCAGGCCTCGACCCCGGGGACAGGACGACACGGGGAGAGCCTTCAGTGGCCACAACAGAGCCGACGCGCGCCGAAAACGACGCACAGCCGGACAGCAGCGAGGGCGAGAGCCCGGGCACGGGCCCGCGAATACCAACGCCGCCCTCCCGGGAATCCGACTCCGCCGACGACCAGCGGCTGCCGCGCCTCCTGCGCCACCCGGTGACCCTCGCGACGGCGCTCGCCGCCGTGCTGCACATCATCTGGTTCTTCGCGTTCGCCAACAGCGGCGGCGACCTCGCGGCGCAGGACGCCTGGGCCGAGTTCGTCGGGCGGCACCCCGACTCGGCGTACAACCTCGCCTGGTACGGCGGCATGCACCCGGTGTCGTACAGCGTCGTCTCGCCGTATCTGATGTCGGTCCTCGGCGTGCGGACGACGATGATGATCGCCGGGACGCTCTCCGCCACCTTCCTCACGATGATCCTGGTCCGCAGCCGGGCCGTGAAGCAGCCCATGTGGCCCGCCCTCGCCGGTGTCTTCGCACTGTTCTGCAACGCCGTGTCGGGCCGTGTGACCTACGGCCTCGGCCAGATGTTCGCGCTCATGGCGGTCGCCGCCGTCTTCTGCTGGCCGTACCGCTGGCGCTACAAGCGGTGGGCCAAGGCGCTGGTCGCCGCGCCGTTCGCCGCCCTCGCCACGATGGGCAGCCCGGTGGCCGGCCTCTTCGTCGGGCTCGTCGCCGTCGCGCTCTTCCTCAGCAAGCGCTACCCGGGCGCGTACGCGCTGGGGGTCGCGCCCGCCGTCGTCGTGGGCCTGTCCGCGTGGCTCTTCCCGTTCTCCGGCACCCAGCCGATGTCGATCGGCTCGGCGTCCCCGCCGCTGATCTGCGCGGTCTGCGTCTACTTCTGCGTACCGAAGCAGTGGAAGACCGTGCGGATCACGACGGCCGTGTACGCCGTGTTCGTGCTCGGCGTCTGGGTGATCAACTCCCAGATCGGCTCCAACATCACCCGCCTCGCGATGTGCTTCACCGGCGTCGTGCTGCTCGCCGCGCTGCCGTACACCGTGAAGAAGTCCCGCAAGTGGTACGCGATCGTGCTGGCCCTCGCCGGGTTCACCGGGTGGATCGGGTACAAGACCGGCGACGACATCGTGCACACGAGGCCCGTCGCGTCCTGGACGCGTGAGGTGTCGCCCCTGATCGACGAGTTGCGGGAGGTGGGCGCCGCCAAGGGCCGCGTCGAGATCGTGCCCGCCCGCAGCCACCGCGAGGCGTCCGCGTTCGCCCCGCACGTCCAGCTCGCCCGCGGCTGGAACAGGCAGGCGGACATGGAGCGCAACCCGCTCTTCTACGACGACACCCTCAACTCCGCGAACTACCGCGAATGGCTCCAGCGCTGGGCCGTGCACTACGTGGTGCTGCCCGAGGGCGAGCCCGACGGCGACGGCGGCAAGCGCGAGGCGCAGCTCATCAAGGACGGCCTGCCGTATCTGAAGCAGGTGTGGGTCGACTCCGACTGGCGGCTGTACGAGGTCCTCGACCCGACGCCGCTCGCCGAGCCGCACGCCGTCGTGGAGCGTGCCGAGCAGGGCGAGATGAAGCTGCGGGTGGAGCGGCCCGGACGCGTCCTGATCCGCATCCCGTACTCCCCGTGGCTGAGCGTCGTCGACGCCGAGGGCAAGGGCGTGGCGCGGCCCCAGGAGACCGAGGCCTCGAAGCAGCGCCGCGCGCTCAACGACCGGCGCCCCAAGGAGTACGCCAACGTCCACGGCTGCCTGGTGGAGGCCAAGGAGGACCACAACGGCGACGAGTGGATCGAACTGCTCGCCCCGAAGGCCGGCACCTACCGGCTCGGCTCCCCCTACCAGCTGCCGCGCGGCACGCCCTGCCCGGAGGAGCTGAGCCGCTGAGAGCCCGCGCCCGCCCGGCTCTCAGCCGCCGGGCGCCGCGCAGACCCCGGAAGCGGGCAGGCGGCCGGGCCCCGTGTCCGGCGCCGCGTCCTCGCGCACCGCGTCCAGCTGTCCGAGGAGCTCGTCGAGGCGCTCGCCCGTCGGGTTCCCGAAGTACTGGAGGACGGCGCGGTGGAACGCGTCGCGCAGGACCGGCGGCATCGCGTCCGAGGCGTCGAAGCAGAGCGTGCGCGCCTTCTCGGTGAGGATCGCGGCGATGCGCCGGCCCGTCGGATCGGTGGGCTGGGGGTCGGTGGCGTCCGGGAAGAACGGCCGCAGCTCCTCCTTCGCCTCGGAGCGCCACAGCGTGCGGGCCGTCTTGCCCGACAGCCGTTCGACGAGGGTGCGGGCCGCCGGGTCGTCGCTGAACACGGCGGCCATGTCGCCCGCCACCTCGTAGGCGCCGTCGTGGGCGGAGCGGCCGCGCAGGAAGCCCGCCGACGGATCGGCGCGCACCGGGTCGCCGGCGTACACGTACCGGATGAAGGCGCTCTGGTGCTCGTGCGTGCAGCGCGGGGTCACGGAGCCGAGCAGCCCGCGCGGGTCCGCCCCGCCCTTGTCCGCCGGGTCGGGGGTCCCCACGTACGACATGGTGAGGGACTGGTCGACGGACGCCTTGGAGCGGTCGCCGAGGAGGTCGGCCCAGGTCGTCCAGGCCTCACGGACCCGCGGGTCGCGCCAGCGGAGGCGGCCGGTGGCCCACCGGGTGTAGACGTCGGGGCCCGCCTGATGGAGCAGGATGTCCTCGATCCAGTCGGTGCCCGGCCAGCCCGACGTGGCCTGCGAGGCGAGGCCCACGCACCACTCGGGGGATGCGGCCGACTGTCCTTCCCTGCTCCACACCAGGCTCTTCAGGTCGACCTTGAGCGGTACCCAGTACGTGCGGCGCGTGCCGTCGACGGCGAGCGGCGGCGCCCACGGCGGGTAGGCGCGGGCGGCGGCCGCGGCGGGCAGCGGGCGCAGGCGGCCCGCGCGGGCGTACTCGGTGAGTTCGCCGACGCTGTTGAGGATCGCCACGTCCGGCGGGTCGCCCGCCTCCAGCTGTGCGACGAGCGTCTCGCGCAGGGAGCGGGTCCCCTGGTAGGTGTACGTCCGTCCGGTGCCGTCGTCGAGCCTGTTCAGCATCGCCTCGAACGCCTCGCCCTCGTCGCCGGTCCAGGGGCCGAGGACGACGAGCGTCTCGTCCCTCTCGCCCGCGCACGCACCGGCGGTGACGGCGAGCAGACAGGCCGCGAGGAATGCACGGAGGGTGCGGAGGGCGGCGAGGGCCCGGCTCATACGGCGGCTCCGGAGCGGGAGATGAGGACGTACTCGCGGCGGTAGGCGTGCAGCGTGGCGTAGATCAGGCCCGCGGTGAGCAGTCCCACGGGCGCCACCCACGGCGCGGCCCCGTCGAGCGAGGACAGGCGCCCCTCGGCGAGGTCACGGTCGGCGCGGGCGTCCAGCGAGGCGATGAGGCGGGGGTCCGGGTCGGCGAAGGGCCGCTCGTCGGCGGTGGACTCGATCGCCGGTGAGGTCGCGTGGGACAGCGCGCCCGCCGTGGCCACGACCCGCTGCTGCGCGCGGTGGGCGAGCACCGCGTCGGCCGTCAGGAACGGCACGGCGAGCAGCGGCAGCGCGGCCGCGAGCAGGGGGACGCTGACGCGCAGATGGAAGCGGTGGTGGAGGAAGACCTGGGTGCGCCACAGGCCGAGGGCGAGCAGGGCGAGGGCGGTCGCCGCGACGACGGCCGCGCCGCACACGCCGCCGCCGAGGGCGGCGCGGCCCGCCAGCCTGCCACGCAGGCTTGTCTCCAGCGCGGAGATGCGGTCCACCACGGCGGTCGCGTCGGAACCGGTGCCCGGCTCGCACGGCGGGTAGCCGCCGGGGCCCGTCTCGCGCGGGGGCACGGGTGGTGTGCAGAGCATGCTGCGGGCGTACGAGAGACCGGCGTCCCGCAGGGCAGGGTCGCCGACGTGGTTCTGCGCGAAGACGATCCAGTTGCCGTAGTCGGCGACGAGCCCGGAGACCACGTCGAGCTCCTGGCGCTCGGCGGTGGTCAGAGCGCCGCTGCGGGCCACCTGGTTCAGGCTCTGGGTGGCCCGCGTCGTGCGCGTGAGGTAGCGCTTGCCGATGCCGGAGAGCCGCACCGACTCCCCGGCGGCGAGGCTCTTCTCCGCCTCGCGGTCGGCGATGCGCAGGGACATCTCCGCGTCGGCCAGATCGCCGAGGGCGGGCGTGTAACTGCCGCGCAGCGCCGCGGAGTCCGCGCGGATCTCCGCGTACGCCCAGCCGAACGCGACGGACGTGACGACGGCGAGCAGCGGCAGGGCGATCATCCGTTCCCGCACGTAGGCGTGGTTGCGCGGCCGCCGGGAGAGCGGGGCGGGCCACAGGAAGCGGCGCAGCCGGCGCAGGGCGTCGGTGGCGACGAGCCGGGCGGTGTGCCAGGAGGCCGTCACCGGGGGCCGCCGGGGGTGCGGGCGCGGGGCGGGCGGCCGCCTGGCAGGACCGTCATGCTCGACTGGATGCGGGCCGCCTCGACGTCGAACCTGGCGATGTGATCCAGGAGTTCCACCGTGCCGCGCTCACTGTCGCGGACGCGGACGAGGCGGCGCAGATGGTCCCGCATCGCCGTGTCGCCGGTCTCTCCCGCGAGCCGCCAGGCCGTGCCGAGCAGCGTCCGGGCCTCCTCGCGGGCACCGCGCTTCAGCTCCGCGCAGGCCCGCTCGAAGGTGCGGTGCAGCTCCTCCTCGTGCTGGAAGTGGGCCACTTGCGGATCGAGGCGGCTGTAGAGGTCGGCGTCGTCGGTCCAGCGCATGAGGACGGGCTGGGGGGCGGGGAGTTCGAGGTGCTCCGTGCCGTGCTCACCGGCGTCGATCTCCACCTCCGTCAGGAGGAGTTCCTTGCCGAGCTGCGCCGGGTCGTAGGGCGCGCCGACGCAGAGCAGGTAGGCACGGGTCTCCTCACCGCAGGGGCCCAGCTCGTACTCCTCGACGGGGCCGCCCGCGCCGGTCTCGACGCCGGTCAGGTCGGTGCGGGCGGGGGTGAGCGGGGTCCGGGTGGGGTGGACCTGTTCGAGGGAGTGGGGGTGCGCCCCGGCCCGGTGGTAGAGGCGCAGCCGGAGGCCGGTCACGTCGCGTTCGGCGGCCCGGCCGGTGAGCGCGGCCAGCTCGCCCGGCAGCCGCGTCAGATCCTCCACGGCCCGGGTCCGCCCGCCCAACGCGCCTGCGATCAAGAGCAGTTCCTCCGTCTCCCAGGCGTCCCCGATGCCGACCACGTCGCAGTCGAAGACCCCCGCGCAGCGCCGGACGCGGTCGTTCAGGTCCTCGCGAGACTCGTAGCCGGGTTCGTTCTTGCCGTCGGTGAGCAGCAGGGCGTGCCGTACGTAGGCGCCGGATCCGCCTGCGGGCAGATCGCGGAAGAGGAGCCTGGCCCGCTCCAGCCAGGTGCCCATCGCGGTGCCGCCGCCCGGTGTGCAGTCGTACAGGGCGGCCTCGGCGGCGGCCCGCGACTCGGCGTGCGCGACGGCGAGGCCGGGCCGCCTGGGATAGATCATGGCGGTTCTGTCTCCCCCGGCGACCAGGGCGAACAGCGCTCCGTCGGGGATCTTCGCCAGCGCGCTGACGGCGGCCGCGCGGGCGGCGGCGAGGCGGCTCGGCGGGATCACCATCGAGGACGAGTGGTCGATGAGCAGCACCTCCGCGAGGCGGGGGCGGGGCCGGTCCGGGGCCGGGCCGTCCGGCGCGTGGGCGCCGGGTCTGCGGACCGTCACCGTGAGGACCGCGTACATCCGCGCCGGTTCCGCGGTCCCCGGCGGGCGCGGGCGGGGCAGCTCGACGACCTGGCTCACCTCCAGGCCGACGCGGGCCCGCGGCCCCCTCATCTCGCGGCTCAACCACCTTGTTGCGTCGGAGCGTTGTTCCTGATCCAGTTCCTGATCTTCTTGCCCGGCCATGGGGTGTCCCTGTGGTGTCGTAAGGCGAAGGGGCGTACCGCGTAGGCGCGGTCCAGGAGGAGTTCGGCGAGCGGCACCTCGGTGTCCCGCGGCGGTGCGTCGCGGGCGGCCTGGAGGGCCAGGCCCCGGTAGAAGCGGGACAGGTCCTTGCGCAACCGCCGCTCGTCCGGCGGGAATTCGAGCAGCGGGTCGGCCCTGGCGGCGACCGCCCGCAGCTCGGCGCCGGTCATCCGCGGGGCGCCGTCGGGCGGGGCGAGCAGCCGGTGCGCCACGCCCCACACCTCCGCCTTCATCCGCACGCGGGCCTGCTCGTCGGTGAGGCCGTGCGCCGAGAAGAGGCCGGCGAGGCCCCGCAGCGCCGTGCCGAGGCCGTCGGCGTCCCGGGCGTGGTCGGCGTGGATGCGGACGGCGGCGGTACGGGCGGCGGTGCGGTGCCGGGAGTGCTGGGGCACGGCGTCCAGCGCGGCGATCGCGTCGGCGAGGGCGTCCGGGCCGCCGAGGGCGAGCCGTGCGCGGGCGGCGCCGAAGGCCGCGCTGCCCAGCGACGGATTGCGCAGCCGTACGGCTTCGTAGAAGGTCAGGGCCTCGTGGGGCCGCCGCAGGTGCTCGGCGCAGTGCCCGAGGGCCAGCTTCGGCGCGTACTCCCCGGGGATCGCGCCGTACACCCGGTCGAAACGGTCGCGGGCCTCGGCGACGCGGGAGCGGGCGAGCGCGAGCAGGCCGCGGTGCCAGTCGAGGCGCCAGTCGTACGGGGCCTTCGCGGGGCCTATGGCGTCCTCGGCCAGGGCCAGCGCGGTCTCGGCGGCGGGCAGGGCGTCGGGGTCGGTGTCCGGCGCGAGCCGCAGCCGCAGACGGCAGCGCAGCAGGTGCACCTCGGGGGAGTCCCGCCAGTCGCCGGTGTGCTGGAGCAGCGCCGCGGGGTCGTCGTCGCTGAGCCTGCTCAGTTCGCCGTGGTGGTCGTCGTCCGGGTCGGGGCGCGGCACGGGCAGGCGCCGGGCGACCTCGGGCGGGCCGGGAGGGGGGTAGCGGGGCGCGGAGGGCGGGGCCGCCCAGCGGGACACCTCGGGGGCGGCGCCGAGCCCGCCGTCGAGGGCGTACGCGGACTGGAGGAAGAGCGGCGACGGCTCGAAGGTCTCCGCGCCCGTCCGCAGCGACCTCAACTCCCGGAAGACGCCGCGGAGTTGCTCGGACATCTCGCGGGCGTTGGCGAAGCGGTCGGCGCGCCGGGTGCGGGTGGCGCGGCGCAGGGCCCGGGCGAGGGAGACCAGGCCGAGCCCGCGGTGCCCGGCGGACGCGTCGTCCAGCGGGCCGAGCGCGGCCAGGTCCGCGAGGTCGTGGCGGGTCGCGCCGAGGCCGCACAGGGTGCGCAGCGTCTCGCCGAGGCTGAACAGGTCGTCCTGCGACTCCGACTCGCCGTGGGCACCGACGCTGGGGGCGCGGTAGAGCGGGGTGGTGAGGCCGGGCGCGCCCGCGCGGCGCACGCTTCCGACGTCGATGAGCTTGGTGGTGGAGCCGTCGTGCATGACGTTGGGGGGCTTCAGATCGCCGTAGACCTTGCCGCGCTCGGGGGCGTGCAGATACGCGAGCCCGGCCAGGATCCGTACGCCGTACGCGAGCGCGAACTCCCGGAACCGCTCGTGGCCGAACTCCTCCGGGTGCTCGCGGGCGCGGGCCCGCACCTCTTCGAGGTTGAGCCCGTCGACGTACTGGAGGACCAGGAAGTCCCCCACCCCCGGGTGGTGCCCGTAGTTGAACACCCGGATGAAACCGTCGTGGTTCAGCTCGACCAGCTCTCTGCGCTCGCCCTTGAGGAGGCGGTACGAGTCCTCGGCCAGCTCCGCGTGGAGCATCTTGATGGCGACGGCGCGGTCATCGACGTTGGTGTCGCGGGCGAGGCACACCTCGCCCATCCCGCCGTAGCCGAGGGCCCGCACCAGGCGGTACTGGCCGCCGAGCAGCGTGCCGGGCGGCAGCGGAAGCCCGCTCGGCGCCGCGAGACCGGCGCCCTCGCTGTCCGCGCGGTCCCGCAGGGTGATCTCGGGCAGGACCGTGGGGTCGGGGTTCTCCGCGGGGAGCGTGACGCGGGCGGGGCGGGGCGGGGGAGCGGCGGCGAGGCCCGGCTCGACGATCCAGCGCTGGGAGGACTCCTGGCAGGAGGAAGGATACGAAGGGTGCGCGGGACTCGATGGGTGCGCGGGGTACGGCTCCGTGGAGTGCCGCCCGGTGGCAGGGTCCACGCGCTCCCCGCCGGCCAGGCAGTACCCGGTGGGCGTGAGGGTGCCCGCGCAGCCGGGGTGCGGGCAGGGCCTGACCGGGCTCACGCGCCGCCCTCCGCCTCGGCGAGCCGCCGCACCACCCGCGCGAACGCCTCCACCGCCCGCTCCGCGTCGGCGAGCGGGCACGGCCCGGCCATCAGGAGCTGCTGCGCCTCGCGGTAGGGGCCGACGGCGGCGGGGTGCTCGGCCAGGCCGCGCCCGGCGAGGCGCGCCAGGTGGTCGCGGAGCAGCCCGCGCAGCCGCAGATGCTCGTCCAGTACCTGCCGCAGCTCGCTCTCGGCGGCCTCGGCCCGCAACAGGTAGGTGTCCACGGCCTGTTCGGCGTACGAGAGCTTCTCCAGGAAGCGCGGTCCGCCCCGCCCGGCGAGGGGCCGCAGTTCGTTGCTGAGCTGCACCGTCCACAGCGCGGCCCGCGCCGCGTACGCGGTGGCGGCCGGCGGGTCCACGACGTGCGGCTCCACGCGGTGGAAGAGGCGCCGCGCGCGCCGCTCGGCGTCGGCGAGGACGTCGACGCGGGCGCCGATCCGCTGCAACCACTGCGCGGCCCGCTCGGCGGGCAGTAAATGCTCGGCCACCGCGTACGGGAAGCCGTGCGTGGCGTCGCGCACGACCAGCAGCAACCGCGCTCCGCCGTCGGCCAGTTCGCGCAGGATCCGCACGGCGGCCGCCGGTTCGGTGGGGGACCGGTCGGCGTACAGCACGGCGACGGCGGGGCGGCGGGGCGAACTGGTGCGCGGCCGCGCCGCGTGCCGCAGCTCGTGCCGCAACACGGCCATGGCCTCGCGCAGTTCGGGCCGGGAGGGCTCGTCGAGGGCGACGTCCTCCAGATCCAGTACGAGCCCGATGCTCCCGACGCGCGGCGCGATCCCGGCGCGGGACAGGAGCGGCGTGGCACTGGGCTCGCCCACGTCGAAGTCCAGGGGACCGGCCGCCAGTTGCGGGGCCTGTTCCCTGTCGGCCATGTTCAGGACGACGTACAGCGCCTGGCGGGCCCGCTCGTCGTCCTCGGCGATGAAGAGGACCTCGGTGTCCCAGGCGTCCTGGTCGGCGTTCAGCCAGCGGGCCACCGTGCGCTGGAGGCCGTGCGGGCGGGCCGCGCGGGCCGCCTCGGCCGAGACGACACGGTGGCCGGGGACGGCGTGCGGCCCCGTCACGTACCGCTCGGCGAACCGGCGGAAGTACTTGGCGACCGTGGCCGCCGGGATCATGTACCCGTGCTCACCGCTCTCGTCGGCCTGCACGACGATGCCGAGCAGCCGGTCGCCGCCCTCCTCGCGCACCCCGGAGCCGCTGAACCCGCCTCGCAGCCTGCCCGCCCCCGTGAGGTCGATCTGCACCCGCTCGTCGCCCTCGCCGCCGGGCCCCATGCACGCGCCCGTGAGCCACTGGCCGCCCGACTGGAACTCGGGGAAGCCGTCGATGAGCACCGGGGCGCCCCGGTAGTCCAGCGTGCGGTGCAGCCTGACCGGCGACGGCACCGGCGCGGGCTCGTCCAGGACGAGCACCGCCAGGTCGCCCTGCGCCTTGCCGAAGGGCGGTACCCAGTGCCCGGCCGCCACGGTCGCGGTGCGGTGCGGGGTGCGGGTCAGGCCCTGGAGCAGCGGGAACTCGACCTGTACGCGATCGGGGCGCAGGCCCGTCGCGGGGTCGCGTACGACATGGGCACAGGTCAGCACGCGATCGCTGCCGAACAGCACCCCCGCGCCGAGCACGTCGCCGCTCCCCGACGCGGCCCACCGCCGCAGCCGGACGCGCCAACTCCCTTGAGCCGCACAGGGCTTGACGCCCCCGGCCGCTACTCCGCGCTTACCGTCCCCGTCCCCCATGCTTCCTCAGGATAGGCGCGGGGGAGGGCGATGACGCCCGGGTTGCGTGGGGAGGCGGGTGCCGCTATCCGGCCGAGACCGGGAACGCCACGTCACACACCTCGTCCTCCGGGCCGCTGCGCCCCCAGTCCGCGAAGTACACCTCGCGGCACGGTCCCGTGATGGTCAGCCCCCGCTCGGCGGCCCAGGCCTCCACGGCGTCGTAGGCCGCGATGATCTGCGGATAGGCGACCTGCGCCTTGGTGATCCGGGTGTAGGCCAGGCGGTGTGCGGGCTCCACGCGGACCTTGGCGTCCGAGGCGCGCCCCTGCGCGGCCGCCCAGGCCCGGGCCGCCTCGGCGTCCACGACCGGCACGCACGACTCGGCGGGCCCGTCGCTCTCCTCGGTCACGTCCGCGTGGTAGACGACGAAGTGCGGGGCGGCGATGCCCCCGCACTCCTTCGCGGCCTTCTCCAGACGCTCGGCCGAGGGGCCGATCCAGGCGGCCAGCTCCCCGGCGACCACGTGCCGGGTCTCACTGAGGACGTGCGTCTCCGGCACGTCCACGGTCTTCACTTCGAATGTCGCGTACAACTCGGCGTTCCTTCCCGAAAGTCGTCCACGGAGGTAGGCCGCGAGCGTCCGCTGTTCGGCGAAGCGCTCCTCGATCCCCGCCCAGTAGGCGTCGAGCGAGAGCGCCGCCCGCTCCCCGTCGAGCCGCACCATCTCGGCGATGCCCGCGAGCGGCATGTCGAGCCGGCGCAGCAGCGCGACCGTGCGGGCGCGCTCGACCTGGTCCACGCGGTAGTAGCGGTAGCCACTGACCTCGTCGACGTACGCGGGCTCCAGGAGCCCGAGCCGGTCGTAGAGCCGCAGCGCCTTCGGCGAGAGCCGGGCGCGGGCGGCGAACACGCCGATGGAGAGCAGTTCGTCATGCGGTTGCGCGTTCACGGGTCCATCCTCCGTCACCGGGCCGGTCGGCCCGGTGACGCAGACTCTGGGCTCTGCCCCAGGGGCAAGGTCAACGGCCGCCTCCGGCCTCCGCGTACGCGCTCCAGATCCTGGGCGGAAGCGCGTTCCCGCGCCCCGACTTGTCCCCGCCGACCCCCGACATCGGCAGCAGCGCCGACTGGCCCCGGCGCACGCGGAATACGGTCACCGCCGTCGAGAGGTCCCGCGTGAACCCCGCGCACCACGCCGTCCGCAGCCGGTCCTGGTCGCCCGTGCGGCCCGCCGCGACCCCGGGGCCGAGGTCCTCGGCGCCCGCGCGCAGGGCGTCCGTGACCTCGCGGGCCACACCCTCGTCCATCGCGCGCCCCGGCCCCGGCCGCTCAAGACCGGGCAGGCTCGCGCCGTCCTTGACGACCTTGGTGACCGAGTACGGGGCGTGCCGCAGCCCGCCGTTGGCGAACGTGCCGTAGGCGGTGGCCATCCGGATCGCGCTGGGCGTCGACGTGCCGACGGAGAAGGTCGGTTCCAGAGGGGCCATGCTCTCCGGCAGCAGCCCCGCGTCGATGGCGGTGCGGCGCACCTGCTCCCGGCCGATGTCCTCACCGAGGCGTACGTAGGTGGCGTTGCCGCCGGTGTGCAGGGCCGCGCCGAGCGTGGGGTGGTCGGGGTCCGGCTTTCCCTTGGAGCGGCGCAGGGTGCCGTCGGGGGCGTAGTGGCTGTCTGCCCCTATGGATACGCCGTGCTGGAGCGCGGCGGCGAGCACGAACGGCTTGAAGGCCGAGCCGACCGGGACGCCGGACGTATCCGCGTTGTTGGTGAAGTGCTCGGTGGCGTCGGGGCCGCCGTACAGCGCCACCAGCGCCCCGTCGGACGGGCGTACGGACGCGGCGCCGACCTGTACGTGCTTGTCGGCGGGGCGCGTTGTCGGCGCGAGGTCGCGCTTCAGCACGCCGCGCACGGCGCGCTCCAGGTCCCGGGTCCTGCCCCGGTCGAAGGTGGTGTGGATCTTGTGGCCGCCGCGGGCCAGCTCCTCGTCGGTGAGGCCGGTGTGCTGCTTGACGTACCGGTTGGCGATGTCGACGAGGTAGCCGGTCTGGCCGCCGAGGCTGGTGGAGCGCGACTGCCTGCGCGGCTCGGGGAAGGTGCGGTACTTCGCCCGCTCCTTCTTCGTCATCAGGCCCACCTCGACCTGCCGGTCCAGGATCCACGCCCAGCGCTCGCGCGCCCGCCGGTCGTTTCCCGGTCCGCCCGCCGGGTCGTACAGCTCGGCGCCCTTCAGCAGTGCGGCGAGCATGGCTCCCTGGCTGGGGTTCAGCTTCTTGGCGGGGATGCCGTAGTAGGCGTGGGCCGCCGCCTCGATGCCGTTGGCCCCGCGCCCGAACCAGCTGGTGTTGAGGTACCCCTTGAGGATCTCGTCCTTGCTCTTCTTGCGGTCCACCTTCAGCGCGATGACGAACTCCTTGACCTTCCGCGTGACGGTCTGGTCCTGCGAGAGGTAGGTGTTCTTCACGTACTGCTGGGTGATGGTGGAGCCGCCCTGCTTCTCACCCCCGCCGACCATGGCGACGGCCGCCCTCAGCAGGCCGGTGGGGGAGACCCCCGAGTCCTCGTAGAACGTCTCGTTCTCGGCGGCAATCACGGCGTCCACGGCGGACGGGGCGATCTGGTCCAGCTCCACGATCTGCCGGTTGACCTCGCCGGTGCTCACCATCTGGGAGCCGTCGGACCAGTAGTAGACGTTGGCCTCGCGGCGGGCCGCCTCGTTCTCGTCGGGGATGTCCACGCTGACGTACACGGTGACGAAGAGCGCCGTGGTGACGAGGACGAGGAGGCCGGTGGCGCCGAACAGCTGCCGCCAGGAGGGCAGCCAGCGGCGTATGCCCTCGCGGCCGGAGCGGGGGTAGTCCAGGAAGCGGCGGCGGGCCCGGCGGGCGGGGCGGACCGGACGGGCCTGACCGCCGGGGCGCTTCAGGTGCCGCAGCCGCTCCAGGAGCCCCGAAAAGACCGGCAGTTCCAGGCGCTTCAGGAGCCCCTGGAGGCCCGTCCGCACACGGCGGCGCCGGCCGCGGCGGCCCGGCTGCTTCCCCTGAGCATGAGTCCCCATGTCGTGGGAGAGTCTGCCACGCGCGGCCGGGTTGGTCCGGATTCCGTTTTTCTCGCGGTACGAGACGGGCGACCGGGGGCCGGACTCTACGGCCCCCGGCCGGACCCGGTGGAACCGGAACCGGACTCAGCGGATCTTCGTCAGCTCGCCCTCGTCCTTGAGGACGGCGACCCCGCGGGCCCAGATGCTGTCGACCCGCTGCCGTTCCTGGGCGTTGGGCCGCGCGTTGGTGCACGACGGGCCGGGCCCGCCGCCGGACATCAGCTCGCTGCACGGGCCCGAGTAGTGGTCGGGCAGCCCGAGGACGTGGCCCGTCTCGTGGGACGTCACGCGCAGGGAGTTGTACTGCTGGTTCTGCCGGTAGTCCAGGAAGATGTAGCCGTGCCCGCGCCCGTCGGTGTAGGCGTAGGAGCCCCTGGAGTCATTGCCCTCGCGGTACTCGAAGTCGGTCCCGGAGCTGCCCTCCTGGAGCTTCACGTTGCTGACCGAGGAGTTCCAGATCTGGGTGCTCTGGGCTATCTGACTGCGGAAGCTCGGGGCCCTGCGCGTGCTGTAGGTGACGGTGACGGCCTGGATGCCGGGCTTCGCCGACTGCTTCTTCAGCGCCGACTTCATGACGGCTTCGAAGAACTGCCGGTTGGCGGCCTGGCTCTCGCCGTTGTACGAGGACGAGGCGTACGCCGATGTCCGGAACGCGGGGGCGGACTGGCCGGCGCTCTTGTCGGCGGGGGCCGACGCGGGGGCGGGGGCCGCGAACGCCGTGGGGGCGGTCAGGGTGGCCACGAGCGCCGCGGTGCCGAGGGCGGCGAGGACGCCCGTTCTGGTCTTGTTCATGGGGGTGTGTCCCTTCCGGGATGGAGGCCTGCGGGTGCGACCTCCGGTCGGGACGAGTATCGGGAGTGCGGGCGGCGCTGGACCGATGCCGTTCGGTGATAGCGCGGTGGCATCAACTCCCCTGCGCGCAAGGGGTATTCAAGGCGCACGATGCGATGGATGTCACGTACGCGGGGTTGAGGGCGGGGGCTGAGGGCGGTGGCGCGGTCCGCGAGGAAGGCGGTGGCGCGGCCCGTGAGGGGGGCGGGCCGGAAGCCCGTCCGGCCCGCCCGCAGGCCGCCGTCCTCCTGGTAGCTTGCACGCGGCATATGCCCCCGCGCGTACGGCCAGTCTCCGGCATCGGCGGGGAGCGGACGTGAAGGAATTGTGGTGCCCGTCGAATGCACCGTGGCATTCTGGCGCTGGCCCCTACCCCGCCCGGAGGCGATGTGACGTCATCAGACGTGGATCCGCAACGACGACCGGACGAGCCGGCCGATTCGATCGAGCAGGGTGACAAGGTCGTCGAGCTGCAACGCAAAGTCAGCCAGTTGGAACGGGCTGTCGAATCCCATGCCACGGTGGACCAGGCGATCGGCATCGTCGTCGCGATGGGCAGGCTGACCCCCGACCAGGGCTGGACCGTGCTGCGGGAGACCTCGCAGCACACCAACATCAAACTGAGCCGCGTCGCCGACCTGATAGTCGCCTGGGGCTGCGCGGGCGACCTGCCGGAGGACGTCCGCAGGGAGCTGGACGCGAGCCTGGGCCGCGCGCAGGAGACCTCCGAGTGCTCGGGGCCGACGGCGTAGCGGGTCGTAGGGTAGGGGCAGCTCTCCACGCTGCGTTTCCAACGAGGAGAGCCTGACGCAGGAAACTCCCGGGCGCCTCCTGCGCTTGGCGCCCCGGGTACCCGGGGCCGCCCCGCCGAACCATCCGGAACGGGTGCGATCCGGGCGCCCCCGTCATGGACCCCGTCACCGGGCCGCCACTGGCCTCACCGCCGGCTCCGTCACCGGCCTCGTTACCGGCCCCGGGGCTCGGCGAGCGTGTGGGCGACGATCGCGTTGGCGTGCCCGTGCCCGATCCCGTGCTCGGTCTTGAGCCAGGCGACGAGTTCCATGTGCCGGGTCAGCGGCGAGTCCCGCACCAACTGCTTCCACTCCTCGACCGGCCGCCCGTACTTCTTCTCGATGGAGGGGAAGTAGCTGGCGGGGCCCTTCACCACGGCGTCGCTCATAGGACTGCTGCCTCTCTGTTCCTCTGCTCGCACAGGTGTGCGTCGCTGTCGGGAGTATGACGACGGGCGGGCCGAAAAGTCATCGCTGTCATCCGCGTTCTGCTTCCTGCCCAGGCACGTGGGCGGTGAGGCCGACTAGGTCGCACCGTGGGAGAGGCCGCGTGGGGTGACGGTCATACGGATGTCGTCGGCTGCCCAGAGTACGAAACGTTCGACGGGCGTCACCTCGTGCCCCGGCACGGGCCGGAACCGGAACCGCTTGAGCAGCACGGCCAGCATCAACTCGGCCTCCACCATGGCCAATCCGGCCCCCTCGCAGCTGCGCGGCCCGAGCCCGAAGGGGACGTACGCGAACCTCGGCCGCGCGGCCACCGCTTCCGGGGTGAACCGCTCGGGGCGGAACGAGCCGGGGTCGGGCCAGTGGGCGGGGTTCATGTGGATGGCCCAGAAGGGATAGAAGATCGTGGTCCCGGCCGAAATCTCGTACTGGCTGCCACCCCCCTCCCCCTCACTCTCCCCCTCCCCTCCGAGGACGAAGTCCTCGGTCGCCTCGCGGGCGCCGTAAGGGCCGGGCGGGTAGAGCCGCATCGACTCCTTGAGGACCATGTCCAGATACGTGAGCCGCCGCAGGTCGGCGTAGTCGGGGGCGGCACGCTCACCGAGCACCCGGTCCAGCTCGTCGGCGACGCGTGCGGCCACGTCCGGGTGGCGCCCCAGCAGATGCAGGGCCCACGAGACGGCGACCCCGGTGGTGTGGTGGGCGGCCAGCATGGTGACCATGACGGTGTCGCGGATTCTGGCGGGCCGCTCGCCGGCCGCGAGGAGTGCCCCGATGAGATCGCTCCGGTCGCCGCGTACGGGCCGGCCGGGGCGGCGGTACGCGGCGATGATGCGATCGACGGTGGCGCGCAGATAGGCGAGGGAGTCGGCCCCGCCCTGTCCCCCGCTCAAGGGCTCGCTCCGCCCGAGATGCTCGACGAGGACGTTCTCGAAGGCGGCGGTGACCCGGTCCGGGTCCACGATGTCCGAGGTGGCGGCGTCCCCGAGGGCGTACTCGCAGATCATCCGCAGCGAGAGCGAGGTGAGATCTTTCTGGAGCGAGACGTGCGCACGACCGGCCTGCTCGGCCCAGCGGTCGGCGAGGTCGGTCACGAGCGCCGTGAAGCCCGCGAAATGCCGCTCGTGCGAGGGCCGCCCCGCCAGCACGGAGAGCAGCAACCGCCGCCACGGCCCGTGCTCTTCGGCGTCCAGCACCTGCAAATTCCCCGCCTCGCACAGCGGAGCCAGGAACTCGAAGAGCTTGGCGGGCCGCTTGTTGACGTGAGCGGTGGCTTCCAACAACACAGGATCGGCAACGGACACGGCGCCCCCGCGCCCGGCCCCGGGCAACTGAAACCGCACGACGGGCCCGTACCGCTCATGCAGAGCCAACTGATAGAGATGCAACCCCCCGGCGGCGGCAACGGCCCCGACACCACCATCACTCTGCCACTGGGGCCCAGGGATCGGCGTAGCCATGACTGTGCCTCCTAGGTACCGCAGCGATCACCGAGGAACGATGCTCACCGCGCGATAGTCGTACCCGTCCTGTTTGAAACCGGGGGCTTCCCAGGTGAGGTCCACGTGCTGACCTGGCGTCAGGCTGCGGAAGCCGGTCATCTGTATGTCGGAGAAGTGGCCGAAGCAGCCGCCAGGAGTCTCAGAGCAGTCGAGCACGCCCCACCCCTCCTCCTCGTGCCACTCACGGACAGTCGCGATCACCATGGGCCGAACCTTAGGGGCTACGTCTACGCCGGCGCGCTGCGTTTTCCTGCCCTTGGACGACTGCGCATAGGCCCTGACACCGAGAACTCGACTGCCATGCTCCCTCGCAGTCGGGTCGGCGTACCGTGACAGCGTGGCAGACGACGAACTGGGACGAACTCTTCGACGGTTGCGCCTCCTGGCTTCCCTCACCCAAGAAGAGCTGGCTGAGCGCTCCCAGGTTTCCGTTGACGTGATCCGGCAGCTTGAACAGCGGCGGAAACACTCGGCGCGTCTACCCACGCTGCACTCGTTGGCCAATGGTCTCGGCGTGGAGCTGACGACGCTTCTGGGCGACCCACCTGCTGTCTCATCCACGGGAGAGAACGACGGGCCCCGCTTCGTGGCCATGCGTCGCGCCATCATGCCGGCGCTGTGGGGACCGGAGCCGAAGTCACCGGACCCCGACTTCTCCATGGACCACCTGCGCGAGCAGATCGCGGATGGCTGGACGCAGTACCACGCCGCCGAGTTCGACACGGTGATGAAGGCACTGCCCGACATGATCTCGGATGCGCACACGGCCACGGCGTCGACCAACGACGACGGCCGGGGCGCCGGTTTCGCAGCGTTGGGCAAGGCTCTCCAGCTCGCCGGGCACGTCGCCGTCCGGATGGGGAAAACAGACCTCGCGCTCATCAGCTTGGAGCGCGCCATAGACGCCGCGGGGCGGTCCCCCGACCCCCTACTGCGTCCCATGATCGTCAATTCCGTTGCGTGGACCTACCAGCGGCAAGGACGCCTCGGCGACGCCCTCGACATCGCCCTGCGCGCCGCAGACGACACCAAGGACAGCGGGCACACGGACACCGCTGACGGCCTGAAGGTGTGGGGCGCGCTGACCATGTCCGCCGCCACGTCGGCCGCGCGCAGCAATGAGTACGAACGGGCAGCTGCGTTGATGGCGCACGCCGAGAAGGAAGCGGCCCGGGTGGACAAGCTGCCGCAGGGCGGCGACAGCCGCATGGTGAGCGTCTTCAGCCCATCGTCAGTACGCATTGAACGCGTCCGTCTGGCCGTTCAGTACGGTCACCCCGAGGACGCCCTGAGGCTGGCCAAGGGCATGCGGCTGAGCAAAGACGTGCCGTCCTCCTGGCGGACGTGGCTGCTGTTGGACGTAGCCCGCGCCCACACGGATCTCGGGGACGCGGTCGGGGCCGTGAAAGCCCTTGAATCGCTGCGTCGCGTGGCACCGACGTGGATGCAGCACCACACGTTGGCCGTCGCCATCGTGCGTGACCTTTGGGCGCTCCCCAACCACCCTCCGGGGCTGCGGCCGTTGGCCGAATACCTCGGGGTCGGCGAATAGCATCGGAAAAGTAGGACGCTGCATCCCTGTCACGCTCTGTAGTGAGTCGCTTCCATGAGACGGACAGAGCCCCGGCAACCGCGCGCGTGCGGCCCGGGGTATGGCCGACTGGTGAGGAGTCGACATGGGTGAGATCACGGTCCCAACATCCGTCGCGGGAAGCAGTGGCGGAATCCTCCAGGCGTTGCTGACCGAGCTGCCGGATCCGGCTGAGCTGGCCGAGGAGCAGGTGTGCGGCAGGGCTTGTGTCTGGTGTGCGGCCGCTCTCCACAACACGACCGCGCTCGACCTCGGCGCACGCCAAGCGGATGCGCACAGCTGCGGAGCCCGCTGGTACCCGCGTTGCTGCAACCCCTGCGGCTTCGAGCACCTCCACGCGGCGCTCCTCGACCACTCCCAGAGTTGCGAGCAGTGTGCCGACGACTTCCTCAACTGCTCCGTCGGCAAGGCCTTGCGCATGGCCATGCGGACGGTCCGCTGATGAGCGGCCCCGCAGCACCGGACCCGGCTCTCGTGCTGTGCGGGCCATGCCTGCGGCAGCTGCTCGACCTGGCAGACCCGCTCACCTGCGGAAACGCAGAGATCGTTTAGGAGCGACTTAGGAGCCGGGATCCGGTAGTGAGTCTGTATCGAGAGTGTCCGGAGGCGTAGCCGGCCTGCGCAAGACGAAGGCCCAGGTCCCGGATCTGTCATCCGGGGCCTGGGCCTTTGCCGTGCCGACCTGGTGCCCCCGGCAGGATTCGAACCTGCGACACCAGCTTTAGGAGAGCTGTGCTCTATCCCCTGAGCTACGGAGGCGGGGCATGGTGGCGCGGGTCCGGAGGGACCGTGTCACCGCCGCTCAGTGTAGCGGGTGGTCGTTCGGGGGCCGGGGGTTGCTCCCGGGTTACTCGATGACCAGTTCCACGGGGATGTTGCCGCGGGTCGCCTTCGAGTAGGGGCAGTACGCGTGGGTTTTCTTCAGGAGGTCCTCGCCCGCGGGGCCCTGGAGGTGGTCGGGGAGTTCCGCTCGCATGATCACGGAGAGGCCGAAGCCGCCGTCCGTGTCCTTGCCGATGCTGACCTCCGCGGTCACCGAGACGTCCGAGACGTCGATCTTCTCCTGGCGCGCGATGTTGCCCATCGCACTGGCGAAGCAGGCCGCGTAGCCCGCGGCGAAGAGCTGTTCCGGGTTGGTGCCCTTGCCGTTGCCCCCAAGGGCGGTGGGGAAGCCGAGGGGGAGGTCGATCTGGCCGTCGGAGCTGACGGCGCGGCCCTCGCGGCCGTTGGCGGTGGCTACGGCGGTGTACAGCGCGTCCATGAGTTTCTCTTCCTCTTCCTGTTCGCGGCGGGGGAGGGTGCCCAGCGGCTCGGCGGTTCGGCGGCCACCCCTGGGACCCTTGAGAGACAGTAGAGCACCCTATTTAGTTGTGCGCAACTTAGTTGGGTGCGTTGTAGGGTGGGGGTATGGAGAAACGCGTACCCGCCGGTGGCCCGGCACTCTCGCGCGACGAGGATTTTCTGCTGCTCGATCACCAGATCTGCTTCTCGTTGCACGCCGCCGCCCGTGCCTTCAACGGCGTCTACCGGGCCGCCCTGAAGGATCTTGGGCTCACCTACCCGCAGTACCTGGTGATGCTCGTGCTCTGGGAGCACGGCGAGCTGCCCGTCAAGAAGATCGGGGAGCGGCTGCGGCTCGACTCCGGCACGTTGTCGCCGCTGCTCAAGCGGCTGGAGGCGGCCGGGCACGTGGAGCGGCGGCGCAGTGTCGAGGACGAGCGGTCCGTCTCCGTGCGGCTCACCGGGCAGGGGAACGCCCTGCGCGAGAAGGCTCTTGCCGTGCCCCGCACCATCGCCGCGTCCACCGGGCTCTCCCTGGACGAGGTGCGGGAGCTGCGCGCGCGGCTCAACACCCTGACCGCCGCCCTCGACGGGGCCGAAGTCGGGGCCGACGTGGAGGGTGGCGCCAGTGACTGCGTTCGGTGAGGCTCACGCCGGTGCCGTCGCGGCCGAGAGCCGTCGGTTCGTGGCGATCCTTGAGGAGGGGGCCGATCTCTCCACTCCCGTTCCCGGGTGCCCGGGGTGGACGCTCCTCGATCTGGTCCGGCACACCGGAAGCGTGCACCGGTGGTTCTCCGTGCTGCTGCGGACCAACGTCCAGGAGGCTCCCACGACGCGGGCCGTCGACCTCGACCTGCCCGAGCGCGAGGACTCGTACGCGTACGCCGCCTGGCTCGCCGCCGGTGCCGACCTCGCCGCCCGGACCTTCGCCGAGGTCGATCCCGACGCGACCATGTGGACCTGGGGCGCCGACCCGCACGCCCGTTTCTGGGTGCGGCGCATGCTCCACGAGACGCTCGTGCACCGCGTCGACGCGGAGGCCGCCCTCGGGCTGCGGCCCGTGATCGACCCGGCGCTCGCGGCCGACGGCGTGGACGAGTTCCTGGTCAATCTGCCCTTCGCCACGCCGTTCGCGCCCGGAGTCGCCCGACTTCGCGGCCAGGGCGAGACCATCCGCTTCCGCGCCACCGACCAGCAGGAGCAGGGTCGGGGGCGGGGGCGGGACTGGGTGGTTCGGCTGTCGGCCGACCGCTTCGGGCTCGTCGACCGCGAGCAGCAGTCCGTGGACGCGTCCGTGCACGGAAGCGCCGCTGATCTGCTGCTGCTCCTCTACGGGCGTCTCGGTCGGGATTCCGGCGCTTTCGAGGTCGCGGGGGACACCGGCCTGCTCGACCGGTGGTTCGCCCACTCCGCGTTCTGAGGCCGGCCGGGGCTACCGCGCCAGCACCCGCACCCACTTCTCCAGCGCCGGCTCCTCCGCCAGGTCCGCGAAGGACGCTGTCACGCCGTGGTCGCGGCGCCAGCGTCCCAGCAGGGTCATGAGACGTACGGAGTCGAGGCCGTAGTCGACGAGGTTCTCGTCCTCGGGGATGTCCGCCGGGTCCTCGCCGAGGACATCCGCCACGTCCGCGCGCAGCTGGTCGAGGGTCAGCTCGTCGCGGGTCAGGTGGTCGAGGGGCACGGCTTCGGTGGGTTCGGCTTCGGTGGGTTCGGCGTGGCCGGCGTCCCCGAAGACTGCCTCCGTCGTCGTGACGACCGCGCACTTGTCCGCCGCCCAGCGCAGCGCCATCGCGTGGTCGTCGGCCGAGAAGTCGGCCACCGCGTCGGCGACCACGAACGCCTGGATGTCCTGCATCCACGCGTCGCAAGCCGTCATCAGGACGCCGATGTGGGCGTAGACGCCGACGACGACCAGCTGGTCGCGGCCCTGTTCGCGGAGCCGTTCGAGCAGGTCGGTGCGGACGAAGCCGCTGTACTTCCACTTCGTGATGACCGTCTCGGCGGGCGCCGGGCCGATCTCCGGGGCGATCGCCGCGGCCTGCTCGTCGTCGGGGAGGCCCGGCCCCCAGAAGTCCTGCTGGAGGCCCCGCTCCGCGAGGGTCTGGCCGCCGGGCTGCGCGGTGTGCAGGACCGGCACACCGAGCCGGTCCGCCGCCTGCTTCAACTCGGCGACGTGCGCGAGGAGTTCCGGGACGGGCGAGGCGTCACGGTCGTACGCCGACAGGAAGTAGTTCTGGAGGTCGTGGACGAGGAGCACCGCGCGGGACGGGTCGACCTTCCAGTCGACGCGGTTGGCGGGCAGCTCGTCGGCCGACGGCATGGGATACGGGGTGATGGTGGGGAGTGCCATGGTGGTGGAGGGTTCCGTTTCAGGCTGGCGGCAGGCGGTCGGGCAGATATGCGCGGACTGGGCGGTCAGGCAGGCATACGCGGACTCCGGCGGTCACGCTTGCGCGGGCTCAGAGGTGGAGACGGGGCGACCCGGGGAGTCCGGCCGACCCGGGGAGTCCGGCCGGGCGGACGCGGCCGCGCGCAGGTCCTTCTTGGAGATCTTGCCCACGCCCGTCTGCGGGAAGGCCTCCACGAACTCCACGCGGTCGGGCACCTTGTACGCCGCGAGCCCCCGTTCCCGTACGAACCTCTTGACCGCGACCGGCTTCAGCGGCTCGGCGCCCGCGCGCAGGATGACGTACGCGCACGTGCGCTCGCCCAGATAGGGGTCGGGCTCGGCGACGACGTTCGCGTCGTGCACTGACGGGTGGGCGAGGATGTGGTTCTCGACCTCCTCGGCCGCGATCTTCTCGCCGCCCCGGTTGATCTGGTCCTTCGCCCGGCCCTCGACGACCAGATGGCCGGTCTCGGTGAGGCGGACCACGTCGCCGGTGCGGTAGAAGCCGTCCGCCGTGAAGGAACGGGCGTTGTGCTCGGGCGCCCGCCAGTAGCCGCGGATCGTGTACGGGCCGCGGGTCAGGAGGTGCCCGGTCGCGCCCACGGGCAGCTCCTCGTCCTCGTCGTCGACGATCCGGATCTCGTCGTCGGGGGAGATCGGGCGGCCCTGCGTGGTGACGATCGTCTCGTCCGGGTCGTCCAGGCGCGTGTAGTTGACCAGGCCCTCCGCCATGCCGAAGACCTGCTGGAGCGTGCAGCCGAGGGCGGGTCCGACGCGGCGCGCCGCCTCCTCGCTGAACTTCGCGCCGCCGACCAGGAGGACGTCCAGACTGGACAGGTCGTACGCCGACGAAGGCGCCGCCTCCGTCCAGAGCAGGGCGAGCGGCGGTACGAGGCCCGTGATGGTGACGCCCTCGGACTCGATGAGCGGGAAGGCGACCTCGGGGCCCGGCTGCGGGCAGAGCACGACGCGGGCGCCCGCGTGGAGCGCGCCGAGCGAACCGGGCGAGGACAGCGGGAAGTTGTGGGCCGCGGGGAGGGCGACCAGGTAGACGGAGTCCGCGTCGACCCCGCACAGCTCGTTCGAACCGCGCAGCGAGTAGATGTAGTCGTCGTGGGTGCGGGGGATCAGCTTCGGTACGCCGGTCGAGCCGCCGGAGAGCTGGAGGAAGGCCAGGTCGGAGGGGGCGGGCGGGTGCGGGATCGGCCCCGGGGCCGCGGGTACGTCGGACAGGGCCTCGAAGGCGCCGGGATCTCCGTCGGCCACGAAGACGTGGCGCAGGGTGGGGACTTCGGCGAGGACCTTCGCCGCGAGGTCGCGGTAGTCGAAGCCGCCGTGCTCGGCGGGGATGACGTACGCGGCGGCCTCGGTGAACTCGCAGAAGTAGCGGATCTCCGTCTCGCGGTGCGCGGGCAGCGCGAAGACCGGCAGCGCGCCGATACGGAAGAGCGCGAAGATCGTCTCGAAGAACTCGGCGATGTTGGGGAGTTGGACGACGACCCGGTCGCCCTTGGTGATGCCACGGGCGAGGAAGCCCGCCGCCAGGCGGTCGGCCCTGCGGTCGAGCTGGCCGTACGTCCAGCGGCGGACCCCGGAGGCGTCGGCCGTCCCGCTCGCCCCGCCGGGGTCGACGATCGCGATCCGGTCGGGGTGCTCGGCGGCGCGGTCGCGCAGGAGCCCGCCGAAGGTCTCGCCGCGCCAGTAGCCGGCGGCGCGGTAGCGGGCGGCGAACTCCTCGGGCCACGTGGGTGCGTCGACGCCGCTCACAGCTCGGCTCCCACCGCGTTCAGGAACGTACGGAACTTCGCGCCGGTCTCCGCGGTCTCCGCCGCCGGGTCGGAGGCGGCGACGACGCCCGCGCCCGCGTACAGCCGCAGGGAGCGTTCCTCGGCCTCGGCGCAGCGGATGGTGACGACCCACTCGCCGTCGCCGTTCGCGTCGCCCCAGCCGATCATGCCGGTGAAGAAGCCGCGGTCGAACGGCTCGGTCTCGCGGATCACCTCGCGGGCCGTGGCCGTGGGGGTGCCGCAGACCGCGGGGGTGGGGTGCAGGGCGCAGGCCAGTTCGAGGGCGGAGGCGTCGGGGGAGGCGAGGGTGCCGGTGACCGTGGTGGACAGGTGCCACATGGTCGCCGTGCGGATCAGGGTGGGGCGGGCCGGGACGGTCAGGTCCGTGCAGAAGGAGGCGAGCGCCTGGTGCACGGCGTCGACCACGACCGCGTGCTCGTGCAGGTCCTTGGCGGACTCCAGGAGGGCGGCGGCGCGGCGCACGTCCTCGGCGAGGTCGTCGCTGCGGGGCGTGGAGCCCGCGAGCGGGTTGGCGACGACCTGGTGGCCGCGGCGCGAGACGAGCAGTTCGGGGCTGGCGCCGATCAGGGTGCGGCCGGGGGCCGTGGGCAGCGCGAAGGTGTAGCCGGAGGGGTCGCGGCGGGCCAGGCGCTGGAGCATCAGCGGGATGTCCAGCGGGGCGGGCGCGGTGAGTTCGAGGGTGCGGGCGAGGACGACCTTGCTGAAGTCGCCGCGCCACATGCGCTCCACGGCGGCGGCCACGCCGGCGCCGTACTCCTCGGGGGCCGGTACCGGGCGGATCCGCCAGTCGGTGGCGTCCGGTGTCTCGGCGGGGAGCGCGATCAGCGGGTCCGCGGTCAGCGGCGGCGCGGTGCGCACCGCTTCGGGGACGGCGAGCGCGGCGGGCGCGGTGTGGTCGAAGGGGATGGCGCCGACGACGTAGGGCTTGGCGGACCCGGCACGGCGGGCGTCGGCCAGGGTGGCGGCGACGCGGAGCGGCAGGGGTCTGTCGTCGTGCGGGACGTGGGCGCGGACGCCGCCTTCGGTGAGCAGGGTGCGGGTCGGCGTCGCGAGGAAGCGTTCGCCGGGTCTGTAGGCGTCGAGGAGGGCGGTGGCCGCTCCTACGGCGGGGTGGGCCTGCTCGGCCGTGGTGACGTGCGTGGCGACTTCGGGTGCCGTCGACACGGGGGGCTCCGTTTCTTGGGGCAGGGGCCCCTACGTGGGGGCGATGGTTCGGGGTAAACGGGTGGGTGGGTGGGAGAGCATCCGCCGCGAAGCGGCGGCCCAGGAAACCACCCAGGCTCAGCGCAGCGTGGCGCCTCCGTCGACGTAGAGCTCCTGCAAGGTCACGTGCCGGGCCCGGTCCGAGGCGAGGAAGAGCACCGCGTCGGCGATGTCCCGGGGCGCGGCGATGCGGCCGAGGGGGATGCCGGTGCGGTACGTCGCCGGGTCGCCGTCGATGACGCTGAGCGGCACCTCCGTCTGCCCGTCGGGCCACAGGGCCCGCTGCATCGCGGTGTCCGTGGAACCCGGCGCGACGACGTTGCAGCGCACGCCGCTGCGGGCGACCTCAAGGCCGAGGCACTTGGTGAACATCGTGGCCGCCGCCTTCGACGCGGCGTACGCGGCCATACCGGTGCGGGGGATCCCGGCCGCGTTGGAGGCGACGGTGACGATGCAGCCGCGGCCGCGCGCGGTCATGTGGGAGGCGGCGGCGCGCGAGGTGTGGAAGACGCCGGTGGTGTTCACGGCGAAGGTGTCGGCCCAGTCGGCGTCGGTCAGTTCGGCGACGGGCGCGGCACGGAGGATGCCCGCGACGTTCACGAGGAGGTCGAGGGCGCCGTGGTCGCGTACGACGTCGTCGACGACGGCGGTGACGGCGACGGGGTCCGTGACGTCCATGACGCGCGGGGTGACCGTGCCGGCCAGGTCCCGTGCGGCGGCGGCCAGTTCGTCGATGCCGTGCGCCGAGCGGTCCGTGGCGACGACGTGCGCGCCCCGGGCCGCGAGCGCGGTGGCCACCGCGGCGCCGATGCCCTGGCCCGCGCCGGTCACCAGAGCCGTACGCCCGGCGAACTCGCCCTCGGCGCGCGACTCGTCCGCTAGGTGGTCAGGCGGTATGTGGTCAGGCATGTGTGAGCGACCTCCCCCTACTTTTTAGGTAAGCCTAACCTAACGTATAACTTCTGCCCAGAGGTCGCGACCCTGCCGATATAGTTAGGCTAGCCTCACCTTATGCGCATGCCGACCGTGGGCACCACACCCCCAGCACCCCAACCGCCCGAATTGTCAAGGGAGTTGGCTGAAAAGGACGGTCGCGGACCGGCGCCCGAGCGTGCCGCGCGCCGCACGGTCGGTCTCGCCGTCACCGGATTCACCCTCGCCCTGCTGCTGCTCGTGGCCCTCTCCCTGAGCGTCGGCGCGGGCGAGGTCGGCCCCGGCGGGGTCCTCGACTACCTGCTCAACCGGCATGGGGCGCGCGACGATTCACGCCTCGCTCTCGTCGTCGGCGACCTGCGCATCCCGCGCACCCTCACCGCTCTGCTCGTCGGCGGCGCCCTCGGCGTCGCCGGCTGCCTGCTCCAGGCGGTCACCCGCAACCCGCTCGCCGAGACCGGCCTGCTCGGCGTCAACGCCGGTGCCTCGCTCGGGGTCGTCGCGGGCATCGCGCTGCTCGGGTTCGATTCCGGTTTCGCCTATCTGGGCTGCGCGTTCGGCGGCGCCGTGGTCGCGAGCGGGCTTGTGCTGCTCATCGCCGGGCGCAAGGGCGGTGGCTCTCCCATGCGGCTCGTCCTCGCCGGATCGGCGCTCGGCGCCACCTTCGGCGGGCTCACCAGCGTCATCGTCGTCAACTCCGCGGAGACCTACGACAGGTTCCGCTTCTGGGTGCTCGGCTCGCTCGCCGGGGTCGAGGGATACGGCGAACTGGGGCGCCTCGCACCCGTTCTCGCCGCCGGCTTCCTCGTCGCGCTGCTGGTCGCCCGGCCGCTGTCCGCCCTCGCCCTCGGCGACGACCTCGCCCGCAGCCTCGGCCACCGGCCGCCCCTGATCCGTACGGTCGTCGCCGTCGGCGTCACCCTGCTCACCGCCGCCGCCGTCGCGCTCGCCGGCCCCATCTCCTTCCTCGGCCTCCTCGCGGGCTTCCTCGCCCGCGCCATCGCGGGCACCCGGCTCCCGGCCAGGCTGCTCCTCGCGGGACTCGTCGGCGCCTGCGTCCTGACCGTCTCGGACGTCGCGGCCCGCGTGGTCTCCCGCCCGTACGAGGCCCCGGTGTCCGTCATCGTGGCGCTGATCGGAGCGCCCGTACTGATCCTCATCGTCCGCTCCAAGTCCCTCACCACGATGGGCATGACCGAGCCGGCGACGGAGGAAAGCGCCCCCTCCAAGCCGCGCCGCGTGCCCTGGCCGCGCCGCCTGCCCCGGCCGCGGCTGCCGAAGCGCGCGAGCGCGCGGACCCCGAAGCGCGTCCGCCCCGTCGGCACCGACACCTTCGTCCTGCGCCGCGGCCCCCTCTCCTTCCTCGTCGCCCGCCGCGCGACCCTCGCCTCGCTGCTGCTCGCCGCGCTGCTCGTCGTCGCCGTCGTCCTCTCCGCGTACGCGGGACAGAGCGACATGAGCGTCGGCCGCACCTTCCGCGCCGTCCTCGGATACGGCGACCACTTCGACGTGCTCCTCGTGCAGAAGTTCCGCCTCGGCCGCATCGTCGCCGGGCTCACCGCGGGCGCGGCGCTCGGCCTCGCCGGGTGCCTCACCCAGACCCTCGCCCGCAACCGCCTCGCCACCCCGGAACTCCTCGGCGTCAACGACGGAGCCACGGCCGCGGTCCTCGTCTCCGTCACCTTCAGCGCCTCCGGGTCCTTCGGCGCCTGGTGGGCGGGGCCGATCGGCGCGCTCGTCGCCGTGGTCGTCGTCACGCTGGTCTCCGGAGGGCTCGGACAGCGCGGCTACCGCGTCCTCGTCGTCGGCCTCGCCATGTCCGCGCTCGCCTCCGCCGCCACCCAGGTCGTGCTCTCGCGCCGGTCCCTCAACTCGGCCAGCTCCCTGTACGTGTGGACGTCCGGGAGCCTCAACGGCCGCGGCTACTCCGTCGTCGTGCCCGTCCTCATCGGCCTGGCCGTCCTGGTGCCGCTCGCCCTCGCCGTCGCCCGCCACCTCGGCGTCCTCCGCTTCGACGACTCCACCGCCGCCTCGCTCGGCTCCAACGCCGGGCGCACCCGCCTGATCTGCCTGCTCCTCGCCGTCGCGCTGGCCGGTCTCGCGGTCGGCATCTGCGGGCCCGTCGGCTTCGTCGCCCTCGCCTCGCCCGTCATCGCCTCCCGCCTCGCGGGCCCGCTGCGGGTGCCGCTGGTCGGCTCGATGCTGACCGGCGCGACGCTCGTGGTCGTGGCCGACACGCTCGGGCGCATCGCCTTCGACGGGTCCGAGCTGCCGGTCGGCGTCGTCACGACGGTCCTCGGCGGCCCGTTCCTGCTGTGGGTGCTGCTGGGCCGCTCGGCGGCGACACGCGTATGACACCACCTAACCCGAAAGAGGCCACCCCTGTGCGAAGCCCGCTGCTGCGGACGCTCCTTCACGCCGTACGAGCCCGGGTGCCCGGCGCCGAACGGGCCTTCTGGAACCGCGTCGAGACGACGGGCACACCCCTCGTCGAGCCCGACCCCTCGGGCGACCCGGCCCACCGACTCGTCACGTTCCTCCGGCGGGACGACCCCGCACGCCCCGCCACGGACGTCCTGGCGCTGCTGCACACCGTCACCGACAAGGACCGCCACGCGGGCGACCTCACCCCGCACCTGATGGAACGCCTGCCCGGCACGGACGTGTGGGCGCTCAGCCACCGCCTGCGGGCCGACCACCGGGCCTCGTACCAGTTCTACGTCGCCCACGGCACCCGGCAGGACACCCTCCGCACCGACCGTGAGGCGTGGCTGCGCGTCCTCGCCGAGGCCGTCCCCGACCCGCTCAACGGCGATCCGCGGCTGCCCGCCCGCGACGGCCGCAACCCCGCCTCCGTGATGTCGCTGCCAGAGGCGCCGCCTCAGCCGTACGTGGGCCGCCGCGCAGGGGCGCCGGGGAGGTCCGTCGAGGCCGAGGTGGACGGCAGACGCGTCACCGTCCACCTGCCGGCGGCCGAGCGGCCGCGCGCGACAGCCGTCCTCCTGGACGGCGAGATGTGGGGCCCGGTGCTCGGCATCGGCGCCACGCTGGACGCGCTGCACGCCGACGGAGCGGTGCCGCCGACGGCCGCGCTCCTCGTCGACACGATGGGGCGGCGCATGGAGGACCTGAGTTGCAGCGGTGCCTTCGTGGACTGGCTGGCGGACGTGCTGCTGCCGTGGGCGGCGGACGCGTACGACCTCTCGGCCCCCGCCGAGCGCACGGTCATCGCGGGTCAGAGCGCGGGTGGCCTCACGGCGGCGTACGCGGCACACCGGCGCCCGGACCGCTTCGGCGCGGCGCTCAGCCAGTCGGGTTCGTTCTGGTGGCCGGACGAGAACGCCCCCGACGGGCGGGGCCCGGAATGGCTCACCCGCGAATACGCCCGCACCCCGCGCCGCCCGGTCCGCCTCCACCTGGAGGTGGGCACCCAGGAATGGATGCTCCTCCCCCAGAACCGCCGCCTGCGCAACGTCCTGCGAGCACGGGGCTACGAGGTGACGTACGAGGAGTTCAACGGCGGCCACGACTACGCATGCTGGCGGGGGGGCCTGGCAACAGGCCTGACGTCCCTGCTAGCTGGCTGAGCCCCGTAAGGGGCGCGGGGAACTGCGCAGAACGGCGCCCCCAGCTCCCGAGCAGTCAGACCGGCGGCCCGGCGATCACCCTTGGCAGGCGCACCGCCAGCCCCGCGCCCACGCCCACGAACACTGCCGTGAGAAGCACGGCAACCCGGTACGGACCCGCGTCCGAGAAGCCCACCCCATGCCCCCCGATCAGCGCCGCACAGGCGGCGATACCCACCGCCCCGCCCAGCGTCCGGACGATCTGGAAGAGGCCCATCGCCTGCCCCATGTCCGCGGGGGCGATGCCCTCGAACCCGGCGATCTGGATCGTCAGGACCGCCGTGCCGAGCACGAGCCCGACCGCGAACATCAGCCCCCGCACCGCCCAGGCGTTCTCCGCGACCCCGGGCGCGGCAAGTGCGGCGAAGACGCCCGCGGCGAGGAGCAGCGCCGGGGCCGCGAGGCGGCGCGGGCCGAGGCGGGGCAGGAGGCGGTCCACGGCCTGGGACGCCAGCATCAGGCCCAGCGCCTCGGGGAACACGCTCAGCCCGGCGTCCAGCGCGGACGCCCCGAGCGCGGCCTGGTAGAGCAGCGGGAAGACGAAGAGGACGCCCATCAGGCCCGCCGCGCTGACCAGGGCGAGGGCCGAGGCGGCCCCGTACACGCGGTCGGCGAGCAGCCGCAGGCGCAGGAGGGGTTCTTGGACGCGGAGTTGGTGGACCACCGTGGCCACCAGCAGCGCCGCGCCCAGCACCGCGCTGACCGCCACCGACGGCCGCGACCAGCCCTGCGAAGGGCCGAAGCCCAGCGCGTACGTGAGGAGGCCGAGGGCCGGGGTGGCGAGGAGGAAGCCGACGCGGTCGAAGGGCCCTCGCGTCCCCTCCACGTGCTCGCGCAGCGCCACCGCGCCGAGGAGGACGGCCGCCGCGCCGACGGGGACGTTCACGAAGAACAGCCAGCGCCAGGAGAGGTGTTCGGTGAGGAAACCGCCCAGCGGCGGGCCGAGCGCCGGCATCAGCGCGGTCGGGACGATCAGGACCTTGGACAGCTTCACGCGCTCCTCGGGCGGGAACGCGCGGAAGAGCAGTGTCATGCCGACCGGCGTGAGCAGCCCGCCCGCCAGGCCCTGGGCCGCCCTCGCCACCACCAGGGTGGTGAGGTCCGGCGCGAGACCGCACACGGCGGAGGCCGCCGTGAAGACGGCCAGCGAGCCGAGGAAGACCCGCTTCGTGCCGAGGCGGTCACCGAGCCAGCCCGCCACCGGGAGGGCGAGGGCCAGGGCGACGAGGAACGCCGTCTCGACGGTGTTCGCCGCCGACACCGGACGCCCGAAGTCCCCCGCGATGGTGAAGAGCGCCGGGTTGACGATCGTCGAATCCAGGCCGTTCATGCACATCGCGGCGGTGTAGACGAGGACGACGGCGACCCTGGGCCGTATCCGGGGCGTGACCAGCAGGCCGCCGCTCACCGGCCGGAGACCCAGGCCAGGGCGTCCTGACGCGGGCACGGGCCGTGCACGGCCGTCCAGCCGTCGGGCATCGCGGCGAACAGCGGCCACAGCGAGTGCTCGCCCCGGTCGTTGGCCAGGACCAGGAACTCCCCGTCGGCGTCGAAGGGGTTGGCGGGTGCGTCACTCATGATCGCGGGGTCTCCAGCTCGGTCAGTCGGTCGGCGACCACGCGGGCGATGTGCGCGATCGGCTCGGGCAGGGTCATGTCCTTGTGCGAGCAGGCGACGTTCGTGTTCGCGATGCGCCCGCCGACGTACGGGGTCCAGGTCTCGGGCGTGAGGGTCGCGTCGATGGTGTCGACGGTCGCCCGGAAGAACAGCACGTCGCCCTCGAAGCGGCGGTGGTCGTAACCCCGCACGAGATGGTTGGTGTTGAGGTAGATGTCGCGCAGCGCCTCGAAGGTGGCGGGGGGGAGGGCCGCAAGGGGGCTGCCCTCGCGGCGCAGGACGCCGATGACGTTCTCGGTGGTCAGGTCGTCGCCCGCGAGGCTGTCCGGGCCGTAACCGCCCATCGTGAGCAGCGACTCCAGGGCCTCGGCCTCGTCGGACTCGGGCAGCTCGCGGAAGCCCTCCGCGGGGTAGGCGTCGAGGATGGCGAGGAGTTCCACCTCGTGGCCCAGTTCCTGGAGGTGCGTGGCCATGGCGTGCGCGATGATGCCGCCGGTCGACCAGCCGAGGAGGCGGTAGGGGCCGGTGGGCTGCACCTCGCGCAGCCGGGAGACGTAGTGGGCGGCCAGCTCCTCCAGGGTTCGGGGGAGCGGGTCGGCGGCGGTGGCCGCCCCGACGCCCTGGGCCTGGAGGCCGTAGATCGGCACGTCGGCCGGGAGGTGGCGGATCAGGCCCGCGTAGCACCAGCTCAGACCGCCCGCCGGGTGGACGCAGTGGACGGGGGCGCGGTCGCCCTCGCGGGCGGGGCGCAGCGGGAGCAGGACGTCCAGCGGGTCGGCCTGCTCGCTTCCCGCGTCGAGGACCGCGTCGAGAGCGGCGGGTGTCGGGGACTGGAAGACCGTGCCGATGGAGACGTCCGCGCCGAACGCGGACTTCACACGGCCCGCGAGGCGCACCGCGAGCAGTGAATGTCCGCCCAGCTCGAAGAAGTTGTCGTCGATGCCCACGGCTCCCTCCAGCGCGAGGACCTCCGCGAAGATCGCGCAGAGCTGCTCCTCGCGGGGGGTGCGCGGAGCGCGGCCCGCGGCGGAGGCGGCGGGCCGCTCCGGCGCGGGGAGGGCCTTGCGGTCCAGCTTGCCGTTGCTGGTGAGCGGCAGCCGGTCCAGGAGGACGACGGCGGACGGGACCATGTGGACGGGGAGTTCACCGGCCGCGTGCTCGCGCAGAGCGGCGGCGGTCGTGGCCGTGCCGTCGGCCACCGCGTAGCCGACGAGCCGCTTGTCGCCGGGCACGTCCTCGCGGACGACGACGGCCGCGTCCGACACGGCGGGGTGGGCGGCGAGGACGGCCTCGATCTCGCCGAGTTCGATGCGGAAGCCGCGGATCTTCACCTGGTGATCGGCGCGCCCGAAGTACTCCAGGGCGCCGTCCGCGCGGCGGCGCGCGAGGTCACCGGAGCGGTACATGCGGGCGCCGCGCTCGCCGAAGAGGTGCGCGTACGGGTCGGCGACGAAGCGGGTCGCGGTCAGGTCCGGGCGGCCGAGATAGCCGCGGGCCAGCCCCTCACCGGCGACGTACATCTCGCCCGTGACGCCCGGCGGGCACGGCTGGAGGCGCTCGTCGAGGACGTAGACGCGCAGGTCGGGGATGTTGACGCCGATGGTGCTCGACGTGGAGGCGGCGGCGGTCGCGCGGTCCAGCGCGAAGTAGGAGACGTGCACGGTCGTCTCGGTGATGCCGTACATGTTGACGAGGGTGGGGCTGTCGTCCGCGTGCCGCTCGTACCAGTCGTCGAGCCGGGCCAGTTCGAGGGCCTCGCCCCCGAACACGACGTAGCGAAGGGCGAGTTCGCGGCCGTCGCGGGCCTCGCGGTCGGCGGCGGCGAGCTGGTAGAAGGCCGAGGGGGTCTGGTTGAGGACGGTGACCCGCTCGTCGGCGAGCAGCGCGCGGAAGGCGCCCGGGTCGCGGCTGGTCAGATGCGGTACGACGACGACCTTGCCGCCGTACAGCAGCGCGCCCCACAGCTCCCACACGGAGAAGTCGAAGGCGTACGAGTGGAAGAGCGTCCACACGTCGTGCTCGTCGAAGCCGAACCAGTGGTCGGTCGCGGTCAGCAGCCGCGTCACGTTGTGGTGCGTGACGACGACGCCCTTGGGACGGCCCGTCGATCCCGAGGTGTAGATGACGTAGGCGGGGTCGTCGGGGGTGAGCGGGCGGGTGCGGTCGCTCTGGGTGAGGGGGCTCTCCTCGTACGCGTCCGGGGTGTCGCCGTCGACGGCGATCAGCGGCAGCGCGTGGGCCTCGGCGGGCAGCCGGGGCGCGGTCGCGGTGTCGGTGAGCAGCGCGGCCGGGCGGGCGTCGCCGAGCATGTAGGAGAGGCGGTCGGCGGGGTAGTCCGGGTCGAGGGGGAGGTAGGCGGCACCGGAGAGGGCGACCGCGAGCAGGCCGGTGACGAGGTCGGCGGAGCGGGGCAGGGCGAGCGCCACGATGGAGCCGGGGCCGATGCCGCGGCCGGCGAGGAGGCGGGCCAGGCGGTGGGCGCGGGCGGACAGTTCGGCGTACGTGAGCGCCCGGCCGTCGTGGGAGACGGCGGTGCGGTGCGGGTGCCGGGCGGCGGCGGCCTCGTAGACGTCGGCGAGGGTGGTGGGTGCCGAAGCCGTCCGGCCGGGCTGGGCATTGACCGTCACCAGGGCGTGGTGGTGCTCCTCGGGGCTGAGCAGGGGGAGGAGCCCGAGGGGGAGGTCGGGCGTGTGCGCGGCCGCGGTGAGGAGGCGGGCCAGGCGGTCGGCCAGGGCCTTGGCGGTGGCGCGGTCGAAGAGGTCGGTGCGGAATTCGAGGAAGCCGGATATGCCCTGCTCGTCGGCGAGTTCGCCCGCGTTGAGGGTCAGGTCGAACTTGGCCGTGCCGGACGGGACCGCGGCCAGCCGGGCCGTGGTGTCCGGGCCGAGTGCGAACTGCCCGTCGGGGATCGACTGCCAGGCCAGCATCACCTGGAAGAGCGGGTGACGGGCCAGCGAGCGGGGCGGGTTGATCTCCTCGACGAGCTGGTCGAAGGGGAGTGCGTCGTGCTCGTACGCGGCGAGCGTCGCGCCCCGCACTCGGTCGAGGAGCGCGCGGAAGCCGGGGTCACCGGAGGTGTCCGTGCGCAGTACGACGGTGTTGGTGAAGAACCCGACGAGGTCGGCGGTGGCGTCGTCGTCGCGCCCGGCGACGGGCGTGCCGAGCGGGATGTCGGTGCCGCAGCCGTGCCGGGTGAGGAGCGCGGCGAGACCGGCCTGGACGGTCATGAAGACGGTGGTGCCGGTGGCCGCGGCGAGCTGTTTGAGGGCACGGTGCGCGGCGGGGCCGAGGGAGAAGGGAACGGTGTCGCCCTGGGACGACGCGACGGCCGGGCGCGGCCGGTCGGTGGGCAGCTCCAGCTGGTCGGGCAGGCCCGCGAGGGCGTCCTTCCAGTATCCGAGATGGGTGGCCGCCAGACCGTCGGCGAGGAGTTTCTGCTGGTGGGCGGCGTGATCGGCGTACTGGAAGGGCAGCGGGGCGAAGTCGGGCGCGCGTCCGGCCGCGCGGGCGGCGTAAGCGGAGGCGAGGTCGCGGGCGAGGGGAGTGGTGGAGGCGCCGTCGCCCGCGATGTGGTGGAGGAGCAGGAGGAGGGTGTGACGGGTGGGGCTTTGCGGGTCGGTGAACAGGGTGACCCGGAGCGGGGGCTCGGCGGCGAGGTCGAAGCAGTGCCGGACGGCGTCGGCCAGGGGGTCCGGGGCGTCCGGGGCGTCCGGGGCGAGCGGTTCGTGGTGCAGGACCGGGCGGGCCAATGGGTGTTCGGGGGCGAGGACGCGCTGGTGGGGCTGGTCGTCAGGGGCGTTGTCAGTGGTGGGATACAGCGTTCTGAGGGTCTCGTGGCGCGCGGCCAGATCGTGCAGGGCGAGCTGGAGCGCGGCGTGGTCGACGGGGCCGTCCAGGGTGAGGACGAGCGGGATGTTGTAGGTGGGGCTGGGGCCTTCGAGGCGGTGCAGGAACCACAGGCGCTGCTGGGCGGGGGAGAGGGGGAGGGTGTCGGTGCGGGGGACGGGGACGAGCGGGGCGGTCTCGGCGGCGGGGGCGGCCGCGGCGGCCGTGGCGGGCACAAGTGCGGCAAGCGCGGCGGGAGTCGGCGCCTTGAAGATGTCGGCGATCCCGAGCGCGGTGGCGAACCGCTCGCGAATACGGGCGGCGAGGCGGCCCGCGAGCAGCGAGTGACCGCCGAGGTCGAAGAACGTGGCGTCGGGTGACGGCCACCCGGACTCCAGGCCGAGGACGTCGGCGAAGAGATCGCAGAAGGCCTTGGTGTGCGGGTCGGTCACATCGCGGGCGGCACCGCCGGGGGCGAGCGCCGGCTCCGGGTCGGGCAGGGCCCGGTGGTCCAGCTTGTCGTTGGCGGTGCGAGGCAGCTCGGCGAGGAGCGTGACCGTGGCCGGGACCATGTGCTCGGGCAGGGTCTCGGCGAGGTGGGAGCGGAGGTCGTCGGGGATGAGGGTTCCCTCGGAGACGGCCACGGCATAGGCGAGGAGCCGCTTGCCGTGTGCGGTGTCGCGGGCGATCACCGCGGCCTGGGCGATCGCCGGGTGGGCCGCCAGCCGTTCCTGGATCTCGCCGAGTTCGACGCGGAAGCCCCGGATCTTCACCTGGTCGTCGCCGCGCCCCAGGAACTCAAGGGTGCCGTCCGCTCGGCGCCGCACGAGGTCCCCGGTGCGGTACATGCGGCCGCCGGGGTCGCCGTGCAGGGCACCGAACGGGTCGGCGACGAAGCGCTCGGCGGTCAGGTCGGGGCGCCCGAGATAGCCGCGGGCCAGACAGGCCCCGGCGACGTACAGCTCACCGGTGACGCCGGGGGGCGCCGGACGGAGGGAGGAGTCGAGGACGTAGACGCGGGAGGCGCGCACGGGGTGGCCGGTCGTGCTGCCGCCGGGCCCCGGCAGCCAGTAGTAGGCGTCGACCGTCGTCTCGGTCGGCCCGTACAGGTTGATCGGCCGCGAACCCTCGATCGCCGCGAGCCTGTCCCACAGCGGCCCTGGCACGGTCTCGCCGCCCACGACCACGACGGCGGGGCGGTGCCTGCCCTCGTCGAGCAGGCCTTCGGCGACCAGTGCCTCGGCGTAGGAGGGGGTGACGTCGAGGTAGTCGACGCGGTGCTTGTCGACGTACGCGGCGAGCGCCGCGGGGTCGCGGTAGGCGGCGTCGTCGAGCAGGTGGAGTTCGTGGCCGTGGACCATCCACAGCACCGGGTCCCAGGAGGCGTCGAAGGCGAACGACGCGCTGTGCGCGACGCGCAGCCGGTCCCGGCCCGCGCGCTCGACGGCGGGCGCGATGTGGTCGGTGCCGTGCCCGGCGAGGAGGTTGGCGAGCGAGGCGTGGGTGACGACGACGCCCTTGGGGCGTCCCGTGGAACCGGAGGTGTGAATGACGTAGGCGGGGTCGTCGAACCGCGGCGCGATGTCCGGGGCGGACGCGGGGAGCGCGGCGAGCGCGGCCGCCGTGTCCGGGTCGTCGAGCGCGAGGACGGGCAGCCCGTGGTCCGGGAGCGCGGCGAGGGTCGCCCGGGTGCCGATGACGTAGGCGGGGCGTGCGTCGGCCAGGACGTCCAGGGTCCGCGCGGCCGGGTGGCCGAGGTCCAGCGGCTGGCAGACGCCGCGCGCCTTCAGTACGGCGAGCAGTGCCACGACCGTGTCGGTGCTGCGGGGCAGGGCGAGGGCGACGGCCGTGCCGGGGGGCACGTCGGCGGCCAGCCGGTGCGCGAGCCGGTTCGCGGCCGCGTCGAGATGCTCGAAGGTCAGGGCGGCGCCGCCGCTGCGGACGGCCACGGCGTCGGGGGTGCGGGCGGCCTGCGCGGCGAACACCTCGGGCAGCGTGTGCTCGGCGGGCGGTTCGGCGCGTCCGGTGGTGGCCGCGCGGATCTCGTCGGGGGCCAGGAGGTCGAGGGTGCCGATGGGGCGGTGCGGGTCGGACAGGAGGAGGTCGGCGAGGGCGTTCAGATAGGTGACCAACGTACGTTCGTGGCGGGCGAGTTCGGCGTCGTCGTACCGTCCGGCGTTGGCGTCCAGGGTGAGGCGGAGGGTGCCGTCGGCGCGCGGGGCGGCGCCGACCGCGAGGTCCTCGACGGGCCCGGCGGCGAGGTTGCGGACGGTGCCGGGCAGGCCCGCGAAGTCCAGGTCGGTCTCGAACGGCTTGATGTTGACCATGGGCCCGGTCAGCGGCTCGCCCGCCGTGCCGAGCGCGAGGTCGCGGCGGAGGTCGGCCTGCGGGTAGCGCTGGTGGCGGCGGACCGCGCGGATCTCCAGGACGACGCGGCGCAGGAGTTCGGCGCCGGTGTCGCGGGGGCGTACGGCGATGCGCAGCGGCAGGACGTTGACGGTCATCGCCGGGGTGCGCAGGGCGGCGGGGCCGCGCCGGTTGGTCAGCGGCAGGCCGAGCACGATGTCCTCGGCGCCCGTGACGCGGTGCAGATGCCCGGCGGTGGCGGCGATGACCAGCTCGGCCCAGGTGGCCTTCACGGCCTGCGCGGCACGGCTGAGCCGCTCGAAGGAGCCGTCGGGCAGGTCGGTGGCGCGCCGGTGCAGCAGATCGGACGGAGTGGCACGGGCGGCGAGGGTGGCGGGGGTGGTGTGCCCGGCGGTGCGCTCTGCCCAGAAGGCGCGGTCGGTGGCGTACTGCTCGCTCGCGAGGTAGCGCCGCTCGTCGTCGGCCAGTTCGGCCAGCGGGGCGAACCGCCGCTCGGCAGGCCCTTGGTGGCCGGTGGCGAGGGCGGTGTACAGCTCGGCGACGCGGCTGCCGATGAGCTGGAGGGCGTACGCGTCGACGGCGAAGTGGTGCACGCGCTGGTACCACCAGTGGCGGTCGTCGGCGAGGCGGATCAGGGCCTGGGTGACGAGGCCGTCCGCGTCGTCGGCGGGGCGGGTGAGGTCCACCGGTCTCGCGAGGTCGGCCCGCATCCAGGCCTCGGCGGCCTCCTCCGGATCGGCCTCGGCACGCAGGTCCAGATGGTGCAGGCGCGTCCGTGCGCCGCCGGGGACGACCTCCTGCCAGGGTGTGCCGTCCGCGTCCTCCCCCGCCCGCAGCGCGAGGGTCTCGGCCTCGGCCGTGGTGCGCGTCAGTGCGGTCTCGAACAGGGCGGAGTCCAGGGGGCCTTGGATCTCCACGCGGTCCGCCGTGTTGAGCGCGGTGCTCTCCGGGGCCAGCTGCTGCGCGTAGAGGATGCCGGCCTGCGCGGTGAGCAGGGGAAGGCGATCAGGGCGCTGATGCATGTGTGTGACGACTCCCGTGAACCTGAACCTGACGTGACCTGAACTGACCTGCTGGCCTGGGGGACGGGGCCCGCACGCAGGCCCACCAGTACTAACTTAGGTAAGCCTAAGCTATCTTGGCCGCTATGGAGAAGACGACCCCCATGGTGTTCAAGACAGCCCTCCGCAAGGAGATCGAGGGACACCGAGACGACCTGCTCGCCCTCAGCGCCCGCATCCACGCGCACCCGGAGACCGCGTTCGAGGAACACCGCGCCGCCGCCTGGTGCGCCGAACTCCTCGCCGCCCAGGGCTTCGACGTGACCGCGCCCGCCTACGGCCTGGACACCGCGATGAGCGCCACCGTCGGCAGCGGCCCCGTCACGGTCGCCATCGTCTGCGAGTACGACGCCCTGCCGGGCCTCGGCCACGCCTGCGGCCACAACCTGATCGCCGCCGCCGGTGTGGGAGCGGCCCTCGCCCTGGAGTCGTACGCCGATGCGCTCGGCCTGACCGTACGGGTGATCGGGACACCGGCCGAGGAGCGCGGCGCGGGCAAGGCGCTGCTCATCGACGCGGGCGCCTTCGACGGCGTGGACGCGGCGATGATGATCCACCCCTGCCCGTTCGAGATGGCCGACTTCCGCTCCTTCGCGCTCGGCACGCTCTCGGTCACGTACACCGGAAAGGCCGCGCACCCCAGCCTCAACCCGCACGAGGGCCGCAACGCCGCCGACGCCCTGACCGTCGCCCAGGTCGCGCTCGGCCTGCTGCGCCAGCAACTCCCGCCGCAGTGGCGGGTGCACGGCATCACGACCGCCGCGGGCACGGCCCCGAACGCCATACCGGACCGCGCCACGGCCGAGTACGAGATCCGCGCGCTGGCCGCCGAGGACCTGCGCGAACTGCGCGAGCGCGTCGAGAACTGCTTCCGCGCCGGGGCCCTGGCCACGGGCTGCGAGGTCACCCTGGAGCGGCCCGAGCCCGACTACCTCGACTTCCGAGGCGACCCCGGACTGCTCGAACTGTGGACGGCGAACGCCCGGGCGCTCGGCCGGCCCGAACCCGTCGAGCGCGAGCCCTTCGCCTGCACGGACATGGGCAACGTCTCGCACCTCGTACCGTCCATCCACCCCGTCCTGGACATCAGCGGCGGCGCCTGCGGACCGCACGAACCGGAGTTCGCCGCGGCCGCCGTCTCACCGGCCGCCGAGCGCGCCCTGCTCGACGGCGCGCTGGCCATGGCGTGGACGGCGGCCGACTTCGCGAACGCCCGGATCGTGGCGGCTACTTCTTCGTGAGTGCCTCGCTGATGTCGTTCATGACCTCGTCGGCGGCGAGCGGGCCGCCACGGGTCGACCAGACGGAGCCGTTCACGGTCACGACGTGCTTCTTCTTGACCGCGCCGAGGTCCTTGTAGGCGGGCTTCTTCTGGACGTCCTTCAGGGCCTTCTCGCCGTCCGAGGTCAGGGTGGAGAGGAACAGCCAGTCGCCGTCGATCTCGTTGATCTTCTCCAGGCTGAGCGAGGGGGTGTGCGCGTTGCCGTCCTTGTTCTGGTTCTTCGGCCGCTTCAGGCCCATCTCCAGGGCGACACCGCTGGCGAACTGCTTGTTCTCCATCCAGCTCGGGCCGTCCGGGTTCCAGCGCACGATCGACACCTCGGCACCCTTGTTCGCGCCGAGCTTCTTGCCCGCGGCCTTCGCGGCGCGCTTGTGGTCGCTGATGACCTTGTTGGCCTTGGGGAGTTCGCCCACGGCGTTGCCGATGCCCCGCAGGGTCAGCTTCCAGTCGTCGGTGGGCGCCATCGTGACGACGGTCGCGGGCGTGATCTCGCGCAGCTGCTTGAGCACCTGCTCGTCCTGCATGTCACCGGCGAGGATCAGGTCGGGCTTGGCCGCGACGACCTTGTCCATGACGGGCTGGAGGAGGTTGCCGACCACGTCGATGCCCTTTACCTTGCCGGCGAGGTAGGCCGGGGGCTTGTCGAGGCCCTGGCCGTTGGTGATGCCGACCGGCTTCACGCCGAGCGCGAGGACGGCGTCCAGGTCCTCCTGGGTCAGCGTCACGATCCGCTTCGGGTGGGCCGGGACCTTCACGGCCGTGCCGGTGGCGTCCTTGATGGTGCGGGTGCCCGCGGAGGCCGAGCCGCCCTTGTCGGACGAGGCGTTGTCGGAGCCGTCGTCCGAGCCGCAGCCCGTCAGGAGCAGCGCCGCCGCGCCGAGTGCGGCGACCGCCTGGGTCGCGCGTCGGGAGGCGGGGGAGAGGGGGCGTCGGGGGACGGTCATCAACAGCTCCGGGATCAAGGGGACATGAAGAAGTGGTCGTCAGCGACCGTGGTTTTGGCTAAGGTTAGCCTTACCTTAGGTCAAGCTGGCAAGGGGTGAGCCCCTCGAACCCGGAAAGGCGCATCCCGTGAAACTCCGCGTCGAGCAGCTCACCGCCGGATACGGCGGCGCGCACACCGCCGTCGACGGGGTCGACCTCACGGTCGAATCCGGCCAGGTCGTGGCCATCGTCGGCCCCAACGGCTGCGGCAAGTCCACGCTCCTGCGCTGCATGGCGCGGCTCCACCAGCCCCTCTCCGGGCGGGTGTTCGCGGGCGACGCGGACATCTGGCGGCTCAAGCAGCGCGAGACGGCCCACCGCGTCGCCCTGCTCCCGCAGTCCCCGCAGGCCCCCGAGGCGGTGACCGTCGCGGGACTCGTGCGGTACGGGCGCCACCCCCACCAGGGCCTGTTCCGCCAGTGGTCCGCCGAGGACGAGCACGCCGTGACGCGGGCGCTGGAGGCCACCGGTACGGCGGAGCTGGCCGAGCGGCGCCTCGATCAGCTCTCCGGCGGGCAGCGGCAGCGGTGCTGGCTCGCGATGGCGCTGGCCCAGGAGACACCCGTCGTCCTGCTCGACGAGCCCACGAGTGCGCTCGACATCGGCCACGCCGTGGAGGTCCTCGACCTGGTCAGGGAGGTCGCGGCGGAGGGCAGGACGATCGTGATGGTCGTCCACGACCTCGCCGCGGCGGCGCGGTACGCGGATGTCGTCGTCGCCATGCTGGCCGGCCGGATCGTCGCGACGGGCGCGCCGCGGGACGTGGTCGACGCCGGGCTCGTCAAGACGCTCTACGGGATCGACGCGGAGATTCTGCGCGCCTCCGCCGACGGCGCGCCGGTGGTGGTTCCCGCGGTCCGGGCCGCCGCCCGCGGCTGAAAACGGCCTGATTCCGCCGCCTGCCCGGTGCGCGTGCGCCGGTGCGCCGCGGAGGCCGTGTGTTACCTTGCCATCAGTACGTGTGTACGCCCCGGCTCATCTCGGGGCGCCCGTACTGAACCTTTTCCCTTTTTCGGGATCCGTTCCCCGGGACCCGTTCCCCGGGATCTGTCAGGCCGACCGGGCCTTCTCCTGTACTGCGATCACCGCAGTCTCCCTTTCGCCCGTCGTACGGGGCGTGAACATCGCCGCCCCGCCGGGCCCCTCATTCGCATGTCCGCGAAAGGACCACCCGTATGACCGCCACCGCGACCGAACCGACCACACGTACCGACCACACCATTCGCCCGGTAACTCCCATGAGCTGCAAGGGAGTTCTTGACATCGCCCGCGACGGGCGCGGATTCCTGCGGAGCGAGGGATGCCTGCCCGCCTCCGCCGACGTACAGGTTCCCGCGCCGCTCATCCGCCAACTCGGCCTGCGCACAGGCGACTTCGTCGACGGCGAGTGCGCGGGACGGGCCCGGACGCTCACCGGCGTGCACCGCGTCAACGGACGCGTCCCCGAAGCGCTGGCGGCGCGGCCCCGCTTCGGTGATCTGACCCCCCTGCACCCCCGCGAAAGGCTCCGCCTGGAGACCGCGGGCGGCGCCGTCGCGGGGCGCCTCGTCGACCTGGTGGCGCCCGTCGGCAAGGGGCAGCGCGGCCTGATCGTCGCGCCGCCGAGGACCGGCAAGACCGTACTGCTCCAGCAGATCGCCGCGGCGATCGCGGCGAACCACCCCGAGTGCCACCTCATGGTCGTCCTCCTCGACGAGCGGCCCGAGGAGGTCACCGACATGCGGCGCTCGGTCCACGGCGAGGTGCTCTCCTCGACCTTCGACCGGCCCGCCAAGCAGCACATCGCGCTCGCCGAACTCGCCGTGGAGCGCGCCAAGCGCCTGGTCGAGGAGGGGCGCGACGTCGTCATGCTCTTCGACTCGCTGACCCGGCTGTGCCGCGCCTACAACAACGCGGCCGCCAGCGGCGGAAAGACCCTCAGCGGCGGCGTCGACGCCGCCGCGATCCAGGGCCCGAAGCGGCTCTTCGGCGCCGCGCGCCTCGCCGAGGAGGGCGGCTCCCTCACGATGCTCGCCACCGTCCTCGTGGAGACCGGATCACGCGCCGACGACTACTACTTCGAGGAGCTGAAGAGCACCGGGAACATGGAGCTGCGGCTCGACCGCACCCTCGCCGACCGGCGCCTCTTCCCGGCCGTGGACGTCACGCCCTCCGGCACGCGCAGGGAGGAACTGCTCATCACAGGCGACGAGTTGACCGCCGTACGCGGACTGCGTCGGGCCCTCCAGGGCAGGGACGGCGCCGGCTCCCTGGAGACGTTGCTCGACCGCATCAAGAAGACCCCGACGAACGCCGCGTTCCTGCGGCAGGTGCAGCAGACGGTCCCCGGGGCCGGGTCGGGGTCCTCGGCGGCGGACGGCTCTACGGCCGCGTGACGTGCACGCGGTAGTCGCCGTCGTCCGTCACTTCCGCCACCGTCATCCGTACGCCCGTCACGCGGTCGGTGAAGGTCTCGCCGGGGCCGTAGGGCGCGTCGGAGAGTTCGGCGTGGACGTTCGGCCGGCGGGTGCAACCGCCGCTGTCGGCGGCCGAGTCGGAGACCGTGACAGGGCCGTGTCCCGTGTCGACGTCCGCGTCCACGCGGTAGACCAGGACGCCCGGTTTGCAGACCGCCTCGTCGTTGCCGCCGGGGGTGCGGACCTCGATCGCGTACCCCGTCTTCGCGTTCAGCGGCACGAAGGCGAGCTTCGTACCGCCGGTGCGGGCCAGCGGCGACAGGACGTGCTCGCTGCTGCCGGGCTTCGCCGCACAGCCGATCTGGTCGTCGTCGAGCCAGCCCAGCTTCCACTTGTGCCAGGCGAGCAGGTCGTTGTTGGCGCCCCAGTCCTCGCTCATGATGTCCCAGTGGCCGACCGCGCCGCCGCCCTCCTGCGTGTACAGGTCGGGCAGGCCGAAGACGTGGCCGTTCTCGTGCGGCAGGACGCGGTAGCCCGTCTCGTGGTAGCTGCCCGAGCCGTCGTCCTGACGGCTGTAGACGAAGGACGCGTTGGAGACGGGCACGCCGTCCGCGACCGGCGCCTCGTGGTTGCCCGCGAAGGTCACCGACAGGACCGTGTCGAGCGCGGAGGGCCCTGCGTTCGGGGTCACCAGGACGTTCACGAGGTCGTAACTGCGGAAGTCCACGTCCGGATCGGCCGCGGCCACGATGTCCTCGACCAGCTCGCGGTAGCCCGGATCGAAGGGGGCGCCGCGCTCTATCCCGTACTCCGCGAAGGACTTCGGCATCCGCAGCCAGTCCGGCACGGGGGATTCCGGCCGGTAGTCCAGGCGCCCGTAGGAGCTGGTGCGGAACCACTTCGAAGTCTGCGGGAAGAACTCCGCGAGCCGGTCCATCGCGCTGCCCTGACCGGGCGCGTCCGAGAAGTCGACCATGAGGTTCAGGGCACGGACGGTGCCGGTCGAGCGCGAGTAGCCGGGCGGGGTGGGCATGCCCTCCGACATCTGCACGCCCATCGTGCCGCCGATCATGCACGGCCCGAGCGCGCTGCCGCGCGCCATCGACACGGGGCCCGCCGCGCTGGGGGAGTCCTCCATCAGGCGTCCGGTGCTCGCCGAGGTGGTGACCGCGAGGGCGAGGACCGTGACCGAGGCGAGGGCGACACCGCGGCGGGCGGGGCGTATCCGCCGCCGGATCGGCTGCTGCATACGTGGCCCTTCCGCTCCGCGGCAGCCGCCGGACCTGGCTGCACCCTGTCCGATCACCCTGTGCCGGGGGGTGCGCGGACGCTCGCTGGGTGCGACCGATCGTGGGTTTCTCGCCGATTCGGGTGTGAGGCAGGTCACACGGAATGCGGGCGCGGACCGGAAATATCCGGGGAGTCCTTCCCCGTTTAGACCTGTGTTCGCGCGAAACGGGGACTGACTCCCCGCATCACCGGGGACGAGCCGGCAGCGGACCGAACCAGCAGACCCGGTCGGCAGACCAGCACCCAGCAGACCGGCAGAGGACCAGAGGAGAAGCCGTGGACACCGCCACCGCCCCGCAGCGCCGGGCCCCCCGCCCGCGGGCCGACGCCCTGCGCAACCGGGAGCGGATCGTCGCCGCCGCGCGCGAGATGTTCGTGGAGCACGGGCCCGACGTGCCCCTCGACGAGGTCGCGCGCCGGGCGGGCGTCGGCAACGCCACGGTCTACCGCCACTTCGCCGACCGCGGCGAGCTGGTGCGTCAGGTCGTCCTCTCCGTGACGGACCGCGTCGCGGCCCTCGCCGAACAGGGCGTGGCCACGGCGGACGCCGACCAGGACGCCTCCTTCGCGGCGCTGCGCACCTTCGTGCACGCCGCGGCCGACGAGCGCATCGGCGCCCTGTGCCCGATGCTCCAGACCGGCTTCGACCCCGACCACCCCGACCTGCTGGACGCCCGTGAGCGTCTGGAGCGCTCCATCGAGGACCTCGTGGAGCGGGCCCGCGCGGCCGGGCAGCTGCGCACCGACATCGCCGTCGGCGACCTGCTGGTCGCCCTCTCCCAGCTCGGGCGGCCCCTGCCCGGCACCCCCTGCCCGAACATGGACCGCTTCGTCCACCGCCATCTCCAGCTGTTCCTCGACGGCCTGATGGCGCCCGCCCGCTCCGAACTTCCGGGGGAGGCGGCGACTCTGGAGGACCTCCGGCAGCGCTGACCTCGCTTCGTTATCCCTGTTTGTATCCCTGTTCTTTCGCTGTATTTGACCATTTCGTACCGCTAGGTGGCTCTCTCCATGTCAGAAACGGATCCGAGGCGCTGGAAAGCCCTCGTCTTCATCGCCCTCGCCCAGCTGATGGTCGTCCTCGACGCGACTATCGTGAACATCGCGCTGCCCTCCGCCCAGGAGGACCTCGGCATATCCGACGGCAACCGCCAGTGGGTCATCACGGCCTACGCGCTCGCCTTCGGCGGTCTGCTGCTCTTCGGCGGCCGCATCGCCGACCTGTGGGGCCGTAAGCGCACCTTCGTGACCGGCCTGATCGGTTTCGCCGCGGCCTCCGCGCTCGGCGGTGCCGCGACCGGCGAGGCCATGATGCTCGGCGCCCGCGCCCTCCAGGGCGTCTTCGGCGCGCTGCTCGCGCCCGCCGCGCTCTCCCTGCTCGCGGTGATGTTCACCGACGCCAAGGAGCGCGCCAAGGCCTTCGGCATCTACGGCGCGATCGCCGGTGGCGGCGGCGCCGTCGGCCTGATCCTCGGCGGCTTCCTCACCGAGTACCTGAACTGGCGCTGGACGTTCTTCGTCAACATCCCCTTCGCGGTGGTCGCGGCCCTGGGCGCCTACTTCGTCATCCGTGAGCCGGCCGGCACCCGCAACCGCTCGCCGCTCGACATCCCCGGCGTGGTCCTGTCCACCCTCGGCCTGGTCGCGCTCGTCTACGGCTTCACCCGCGCCGAGTCCGACGGCTGGTCGGACTCCGTGACCATCGGCATGTTCGTCGCGTCGGCCGTGCTGCTCGCCGCGTTCGTCCTCACCGAGGCCAAGGTCAAGTCGCCGCTGCTCCCGCTGCGCGTCCTGACCGAGCGCAACCGCGGTGGCGTCTACCTCTCGCTCGGCCTCGCCGTCATCGCGATGTTCGGCCTGTTCCTCTTCCTCACCTACTACCTCCAGATCGTCGAGGGCTACTCCCCGGTCAAGACCGGCTTCGCCTTCCTGCCGATGATCGCGGGCATGATCGTGGGCTCCACGCAGATCGGCGCCCGCCTCATGACGCGCGTCCCGCCGCGTCTGCTGATGGGCCCGGGCTTCCTGCTCGCCGCCGTCGGCATGCTGCTCCTGACGCAGCTGGAGGTCGGCTCCTCGTACGCCGGGCTGATCATGCCGGCGCAGCTGATGCTCGGCCTCGGCATGGGTACGGCGTTCATGCCCGCCATGTCGCTCTCCACGCACGGGGTCGAGCCCCGTGACGCCGGTGTCGCCTCCGCGATGGTCAACACCTCGCAGCAGGTCGGCGGCGCCATCGGTACGGCCCTGCTGAACACCATCGCCGCCTCCGCCACGTCCGCGTACCTCGCCGACCACGCGGCCGGCGCCGCCAACCCGAAGCTCGTCCAGGCCCAGGCCATGGTCGAGGGCTACACCAGCGCCATCTGGTGGGCGGTCGGCATCCTGGTGGTCTCCGCGGTGATCGCGGCGACGTTCATCAACACCGGCCACCAGGGCGGCCCCGAGGCGTCCGCGCAGGACGGCGCGGAGGACGAGCTGAAGGTCCCGGTGCTCGTGCACTGACCGGTCCCCCTCGGCGGAGCACCTAGCGAAGCCACGGGAGGTCGGCCCCGGCCTCCTTCGGCTGAAGTCCCTCGGCGACGATCGTCATGATCTCGCCGAGGGACTTCTGCTGTTCCGGGGTGAGCCGGTCGAAGAGCGACTGGCGTACGGCGGTGACATGGCCCGGGGCGGTCCTGGCGAGTACCTCGAACCCCTCGTCGGTGAGGATCGCGAGCTGGCCGCGCTTGTCGGAGGGGCAGTCCTCGCGGCGCACCCAGCCGCTCTTCTCCAGGCGCGCGACGGCGTGCGAGAGCCGAGAGCGGGTGATCTTCATGATCTTGGCCAGCTCGGTCATCCGCAGCCGCCGCCGGGGGGCGTCGGACAACTGGACCAGCAGTCCGTAGTACACGTGCGGCATGCCCGCGTCGCGCTGGAGCTGACGGTCGAGGAAGTCGTCGAGGAGCGTGGTCGCCTGGAGGTAGGCCCGCCAGACGCGCTGCTCGTCGCCGTTCAGCCAGCGGGGCTCGCCGTCCGGGGGAGGAGTGGGTGCCATATCCATGTACTCCACTGTACGAGGCCTGTTCTTGAACTTTGAACGAACCGCGCGGGGTGCTCGCCTGTGTGAGCGGCCCGTTCAGGTCACCTGAGCGGCTCGTTCAGTTCGACGGCCCGCAGGGCCGCGGCCAGGGCCCGCTCGCCGCCCACGTCCAGAGCCGTGTCCGTCAGCTTGATGACGTGCTCGTCCCCGTGCGCGAGCGCCAGCTCGACGACCTCCTCCGCGGCGAACGTGCCACGCGGCTCGTACGCGACCGCCGCGTCCGGCGCGTACATCGCCGTGACCGCCGCGGACGCCGTCCAGGCGGCTCGCAGGCTCGGCGCCCACAGCTCCCGCGGCAGCGCGGGCAGCGCCCGCAGCACGGCGTTCGGCGCCGTCGCCGCGTGCACGAGCATGATCTCGTCGCCGTGGCCGTGCGTGGCGTACCGATGTGTGGCCGCCTCCACCAGCTCGGTCAGCATGCGCCGCGCGTCGTCGGGACTCCTCACGCAGCCGGCCCCCACCGGCAGCGCCCGTACGCGGCCGAGCCGTGCGGGGAAGCCGCCCTCCGTCCGGTCGTCGATGGGCACCACCGCGTCCAGGGCGTCGGCCGCGGTCGCGGCGCCCGGCAGCTCGACCAGGCCGGTGACCGGGTGGTGCCGGGCGGCCCAGTAGCCGAGGCCGTGCGCGAGTTCGGCGAGGCGGGGCGTGGTGGCCTCGCCCTGCTCCAGGGCGCGCACGGCGTGGCCCACCCGGATCACCGGATGCGTCGAACCTCCGTACATACCGGGGAGCAGCCGCGGCCACCACTCGGCGAGCACCTCGCGCCAGGGGCGTTCCTCGATCTCCCGGCGGAAGTAGGCGATCCAGTCCGCGGCCCGGCGCGGGTCGCCGAGCGCGGTCTCGCGGTCGGCGTCGGTGATCGGGGCGAAGGGCGCGGGAAGGTCCTCCAACTTCCGGGCGTAAAGATCAAGCCATTGATGGACCGCTCTCGACTGTCCGTGCGCGGCGAGCGCCTCGACGGCCATGGGCGCGTGATTGGTGAGCCGCCCCTCCCGTTCGGGGCCGAAGCCGTGCAGTCGTGTCAGGGCCTCGTCGAGAATGCCGGTGGTGTCGGTCATGCGGGGACGGTAGGCCGCTGATCCACTCGTCCGGATCGGCCTCGCGGCCTAGGTCCGCGGGCCGAGGGGGCGCTCGTACCAGGCGACGTCCCAGTACCGCCCGAACTTCCTGCCCACTTCCTCGTACGTCCCCACGTGCCGGAACCCGAAGCGCTCGTGGAGGCGGACCGAGGCCGCGTTCGGCTGGGCGATCCCGGCGTAGGCGCGGTGCAGGTCCTCGCCCTCCAGGGCTTCGATGAGCGTCTTGTAGAGCAGCGTGCCGATGCCGCGCCCGGCGGCGTCCGGCGCGCAGTACACGCTGACTTCCACGGAAGTGGAGTAAGCGGGCCTGGGGCGGAAAGGGCTACTGGTGGCGTACCCGAGCAGCCGGCCCGGGCGGGCGCCGGTCTGCCGCTCCTGAGCAACCAAGAGGCGGTGAGGGCCGTCTTCAGGGTGGGAGAGCAGCCAGGTGCGGCGCTCCTCCGGCAGGAAGGTGACGGTGTCGAAGGTGACGGCCGTCTCACGTACGTAGTGGTTGTAGAGGTCTGTGAGGGCTTCGAGATCCGTCTCGACCCCCGGCCTGACCTGCACCTCTGTACGTTCCGAAATCATCCGGCCTCCCCGCGTGGCGCCACAGGGTACTGCACCGCCGGGAAAAAAGATGCGCGGCTTGGGAATTCTGTCCGGATTCCAGTCGTTGTTTCCATCGGATGCAGGGCACTCGAAGGTGTGCCATCCGCCACAGAGGCCCCAGTAAGGGCCGACACAGAGGCCCCAGGGCCGACCAGGACAACCACACGCAAGGGAGCACGCATGGCAACCCGTGCCGTCGCCCGTCGTAAGTCCGCCGCCTCCGGCGAGACCGATGCGGCACGCAGTGTTCGCGCCGTAGGCGGGGAGATCGCCGACCGCGACCTGGTCGGCATGTACCTCGACGAGATCGCCCGTACGCCACTGCTCGACGCCGCCAAGGAAGTGGAGCTGTCCCAGATCATCGAGGCGGGTGTGTACGCCCGCAAGATCCTGGACGGCGAGGTCGAGGACAGCAAGGTCACCGCGGACCGCGAGGAGCTCGAAGCCCTCGTCGCCGACGGTGAGCGGGCCAAGGACGTCTTCATCCGCTCGAACCTCCGGCTGGTGGTCGCGGTCGCCCGCCGCTATCCACGCAGCGGCCTGCCCCTCCTCGACCTGATCCAGGAGGGGAACGCGGGCTTGGTGCGCGCCGTCGAGAAGTTCGACTACGCCAAGGGCTTCAAGTTCTCCACGTACGCCACGTGGTGGATCCGCCAGGCCATCACGCGCTCGATAGCCGACCAGTCCCGCACCATCCGCCTCCCCGTCCACCTGGTGGAGGAGCTGGGCCGGATCCGCCGCGTCCAGCGCGAGTTCAACCGCGAGCACGGCCGGGAGCCGGAGCCCGCGGAGATCGCCGCGGAGCTGTCCTCGACGCCCGAGCGCGTCATCGACGTCCTGGACTGGGCCCGCGACCCCGTCTCGCTGAACATGGGCGTGGACGACCAGGGCGACACCCAGTTCGGTGACCTCCTGGAGGACACCTCGGCCGTCTCGCCCGAGCAGTCCGTCCTCTCCCTGCTGCGCAGCGAGGAGCTGGACGACCTGATAGGCCGCCTCGACCAGCGCACCGCGTCCATCATCAAGATGCGGTACGGCATCGTCGACGGCCGCGAGCGGACGCTGACGGAGGTCGGCAAGGAGCACGGCCTCACCCGCGAGCGGATCCGGCAGATCGAGAAGCACGCGCTTCTGGAGCTGAAGAAGCTGGCGCGGGACACGGGGTTCGACGCGGTGGCCTAGGGGCGGCCGGCCCTCGGCTGCCTTGCCCCGGCTGGGGAGTTGGCTGCCCCGCGCCTCACTCCTCGGGCCGGGATTCCGCTGCCCGGGTCAGGCGGTGGCCCAGTTCGCTGAGGCACCTCACCAGTTCCGGCGGACCGTGGGCCGTGAAGTCGCAGTTCATTACGGCCAGGCGGACCGCCAGCCATTCGACGGAGTCCGTCGCCGTGCCGCGCAGGCGGCAGCGGCCGGTGCCCAGCGGCTCGACCGTGCCGAGCGACGACCGCAGCCGCGCCCTGACGAACTCCGCCGACGCGGCGAACGTCACGTCGATCTCGTACGCCGACTGCTGCCCGCGCCGGACCGACTGCCGGATGAACTCCGCGGCGTCCCCCTGCGGCAGCTCCCGCGGTGCGAACCGCGCCCCTGTGGCGAACGGCTCGGTCACCCGGTCGACGCGGAAGGTCCGCCAGTCCTCGCGGTCGATGTCGTACGCCACGAGGTACCACCGCCGCCCCGTCGAGACCAGGCGGTACGGCTCGGTCAGGCGGCGGGTCTCCGTGCCGTCCCCCGCCCGGTAGGAGAACCGCAGGCGTTCGTGGCCCGCCGCGGCCGACGCCATCACCGTCAGCGTCTCCGGCGCGATGCTCGCACCGTCCCCGCTGGTCAGCGGCATCGTCGCGGTCTGGAGCGCGGAGACCCGGTGGCGCAGCCGCGCCGGCAGGACCTGCTCCAGCTTGGCGAGCGCCCGTACCGACGCCTCCTCCACGCCCTCCACCGCGTGCCCCGCCCCGACCCGCAGCCCGACCGCGATCGCCACGGCCTCCTCGTCGTCGAGGACCAGCGGCGGCATGGCCTTGCCCGCGACCAGGCGGTAGCCGCCGAGGGAGCCCTGCGCGGCCTGCACCGGATAGCCCAGCTCCCGCAGCCGTTCCACGTCGCGCCGCACCGTCCGCCGACTCACCCCGAGCCGCTCGGAGAGTTCGCTGCCGGGCCACTCGCGGGGGGTCTGGAGGAGGGAGAGCAGTTGCAGCAGCCGGATGGGAGTCTGCGCGCCCGTCGCCCCTGTCACGCGTACGCCCGAGGCGTCATTGCCTTCACGCTCTTCATCCTCTTCATCCTCGTCGTCGTTCTCGCCCTCGTTCCCATTCCTGTTCTCGTCCTCATGGGATCAGGATGCCGGTGATGTAGGACCTCTTATGACCTATATGGCTCCTAGCCTTCCGGCATGAGTTCTCCCACCAGCACCCTCCCCGACGCCGGGCCCCGGTCGGACCGGCGACGTTGGTTCGCCCTGGCCATCGTGATGACCGCCGCCTTCATGGACCTGGTCGACGTCACGATCGTCAACATCGCGATCCCGTCCATCCAGCGGGACGCGGGCGCCACCTTCAGCCAGATCCAGTGGATCACCGCGGGTTACACCCTCGCCTTCGCCGCCGGACTCATCACGGGCGGACGGCTCGGTGACATCCACGGACGCAAGCGGCTGTTCCTGATAGGCATCACCGGCTTCACCGTCGCCTCCGCGCTCTGCGGCTTCGCGGTCAACCCGGAGATGCTGGTCGCCTCGCGCATCCTGCAAGGCGGCATGGCCGCGCTGATGGTCCCGCAGGTGCTGTCGATCGTGCACGCGACCTTCCCCGCCCACGAGCGCGGCAAGGTCTTCGGGCTCTTCGGCATGGTCGTCGGTCTCGGCGCGGTCTCCGGGCCGCTGCTGGGCGCGCTGCTCACCGAGTGGAACATCCTCGGCCTGGAGTGGAGGCCGATCTTCCTCATCAATCTGCCGGTCGGCGTCGCCGGAATCATCCTGGGCCGCAAGTTCATCACCGAGTCCAAGGCCCCGAGGGCCCTCAAGCTCGACCTCGTCGGCGTCGTCCTGGTCACGCTCGGCCTGCTGATGCTGATCTACCCCCTCACGCGCGGCCGTGAGCTGGGCTGGCCCGTCTGGGGCCACCTGATGATGGCCGGCTCCCTCGTCGTCTTCGGCGCCCTCGTCGGGTACGAGAAGTGGAAGACGGCGAAGGACGGTTCGCCGCTCGTGGAGCTGTCCCTGTTCAAGGTGAAGAGCTTCGCCGCGGGCATCGCCGTGCAGACCGTGTTCGGCGTCACGATGGGCATCTTCTTCCTCGTCTGGACCCTGTACATGCAGTACGGCCTCGGCTGGACCCCGCTGCACGCGGGCCTGACCGGGGTGCCGTTCTCGGTCGCCGTCTCGGTGGCGGCCGCCACGTCCGTGCAGAAGCTGGTGCCGCGCTTCGGCCGCAAGGTGCTCCAGGCGGGCGCCCTGGCCATGGCTGCGGGCCTGCTCCTCTACATCTGGGAGGCGGGCCGGTACGGCGCGGGCCTCACGTCCTGGCAGATGGCGCTTCCGCTGACCGTGATGGGCGTGGGCATGGGCCTGATCGTGGCGCCGCTGACGGACGCGGTCCTCTCGGGCGTGCCGCGGGAACACGCGGGCTCGGCCTCCGGACTCATCAACACCGTGCAGCAGATGGGCACGGCGCTCGGCCTCGGCCTGGTGTCGGTGGTCTTCTACGGCGTGATCGACGAGGGGGTCGCACCGAGCCGGCTCCCCGCGGAGTACGTGGCGGGCTTCCAGAACGCGCTGTGGTGGGCGGTGGGCGTGCTCGCGGTCATCTTCCTCGTCATGTTCGCGCTCCCGGCGAAGCCGAAGCACCAGGTGAATGGCGCCGAAGAGGCGGCGGCCGCGGAGGAACTGCCCGAGCGGGAGCCCGTGTTGATTCCCTGACGCTGGGCACAGGCGACGGCCTTCGGGGTAGTACGAGTCTTGGTATGGAGGCCTGCTGATGGAGCATCAGGACTCTGTTCATGACCTGCTCGTCCTCGGCCGCCGCCTGATCCGGGACGGGAGGGAGGGATGCGACATGCGTCACTTCGGGACCTAAGCCCCATAACTCCCCTGTCGGAAGCCTCGGGGCGTGTTGTCTACTGGGCCGCATGCTCCGGGATATCTCGATCGTTCAGCAGATAGGCCTGGCCGTGCTCGCCGTGGCGACCGCGGTCTGGGCCGTCGGTCTGGTGCGGGTGATGCGCAGGGAGCGCCCCGAGGCGCAGGCGTGGCGCGCGCCACAGGCACTCCGCGCGCTCCCGGGTCAGCAGGGCCCGCCGCGCGCGGAGGCCGTGGAACTCACCGCGGACGAGCGGGCGGCCTTCGCCGGTCTCGTACAGCAGTACGGCGACGGCCGCCCTTAAGGCCCACGGGCCTACTGCCCCGGAGCCGCGCCCGTCGCCCTGCGCTCCATCGCCGCGCGGGCCGCGTCCTCGGTGGCGTACACCTCGCACATGTGGCGCCCGTCGGGGGTGAGCGTGTGCTCGACCTCCCACAGGCTGATCTCGCCGCCGTCGAAGAGCAGGAACGCGTGCTCGTAGAGCGAGAAGCTCAGGCGCGCCTCACCGCTCAGGCCGGGACGGCCGAACGCCTGCGTTATCTGGTGCGCGAACGCCGCGCGCAGCAGGCGCGCGATGTCCTCCCCGGGCCGGTCCTCGGCGTTCTCCGCGCGACGCAGCAGCCGGCGCGCGTGGTCCGCGGAGTTGTCGGGGGAGTACGCGTGGCTGGGCCCGGAGTCGGCGGGCAGCTGGAGCATGACGGGCCGGCCGCACGGCGGCGGGTCGGGCGGCAGTGGCAGCCGCGAGGTGGCGACGCCCGCCTCCTCCTCGTCGGCGTAGACCTCATACGTCGGGGCGCTGCCCGGCGTGGTGTTGTGGACCAGCTCCCAGAGCGTGAGCACGGAGGCGTCGGCGAGCAGCCAGGTGTGTCTGTACGTCTCGCGGTGCAGGCCCGCGCTGTGGTGCGCGGAGTGCAGGGAACTGTCGTGCGCGAGAGCCGACTCGAGGCGGCCTATGACCTCGTCGGGCAGGTCGAAGGAGTTCAGGGCACGGCCGAGGAGTCGCTCGAGGTGCTCCTCCGGAGAGTGTGGCTCGGGCGACTCGGGTGGCTCGTACGCCGTTTCGTACGGAACGCTCAAGGCTTCTCCCGGCGTTGCTGCATGTCACCTGGTGAGTGCATACCGTAGCCCCTGGGTCGGACATCATGTCCGGGAACGGGAAAACGCGCGAGCCACGAGGGAAGTTCCCACGTGGCTCGCTCAGTTGAGGGGCGCGCGAGGCGCGCGCCGGTCGTCGGGAGACGCGCCCCCCGAAAGGGGTGCGTCAGCTCGCGCTGCCCGCCGTCCACTCGCTCCAGGACATGTTCCAGCCATTGAGGCCGTTGTCCGGGGCGATCGTCTTGTCCGGGGAGCCCGTGACGTTCACGACGTCACCGATCAGGGAGTTGTTGAAGAACCACGCGCCCATGGTGTTCGGGTCGCCGGCGCCGCGCGCGTCCTGGAGGCCCACACAGCCGTGGCTGGTGTTGGCGCTGCCGAAGATGGACGGCGAACCCCAGTAGTTGCCGTGGATGAAGGTGCCCGACGTGGACAGGCGCATGGCGTGCGGCACGTCCTTGATGTCGTACTCCCCGCCGAAGCCGACCGTGTCTCCGTTCATACGGGTCTGGGTGAACTTCTCGGAGATCACCATCTTGCCGTTGTACGTCGGGTTCGACGGGCTGCCCGCGGAGATCGGGACGGTCTTGATGACCTTGCCGTCCCGCTCGACCGTCATCTTCTTGGTCTTGACGTCGACGGTGGAGACCTGCGCGCGGCCGACGGTGAAGGTGACCGTCTTGTGCTGCACGCCGGTGATGCCGTTCCCGCCCTTCACGCCGTCCAGGTTGATCTTCATGGTGACCTTGGAGCCGGCCTTCCAGTACTCCTCGGGACGGAAGTCCAGACGCTGATTGCCGAACCAGTGGCCGACGACCTTCTGGCCGCTGGTGGACGTCACCGTGATGTGCGACTGGACGTCCTTCTTCTCCGTGATCGGCTTGTCGAAGTTGAAGGAGACCGGCATGCCGACGCCGACCTTGGCGCCGCCGTCGGGGGTGTAGCTGCCGATGAAGCTGTTGGCCGAGGAGACGGTGGTGAACGTCGCGTTCTCCGTCGCCGCGTTGCCCTTGGGGTCCTTGGCGTTGGCGGTCACCTTGTACTTGGTGCCGCGCTCCAGCTGGGCCTTGGGCTTCCAGGTGGTGCCGTCACCGGAGATGGTGCCCTCGACGGCGGCGCCGGACGTCACGGACGTCATCTTCACGCTGGTCAGCTTGCCGCCCTTGACCTTGACGCCGGTGGCGTTGATCGAGGCGTCGGTGGCGCCGTCCTTGGAGGAGATGGTGATGTCGGCGCCCTTGGCGGAGGCGCTCGCACCCTTCTTGTCGTTGTCGGCGTCCGCGTCTCCGCCGCAGGCTGTGAGGGTCAGCGCGCCCACGGCAGCGAGCGCGGTGGCTGCCAGCAGGGCACGGCGCCGGGGGTTGACTATGACTGACCTTGTCACGAGCTGCTCCAAGTACGTGTTCTGATCCAGTACGACTAAAGAGCGGCCCGACACGCGGAGTAGTTCCCTCCGCATGGTGTGAGCGCGGGCACATTCACGAAGGCCGCTCGCGGCCCCTCTCGTACTCGTGGCCCTTTCCGTAGAGGTCGAGGTATGCCGGGAACGTCCCGCCCGGCGTCCGGACGGACTCCGCGGCCAGCAGCGCCCGCACGATCGCGGCCGTCACCATGTCCGCGCCCGCGGCGAGGATCTCGTTGAGCGCGAGGGGGGCGGCGGCGTCCAGGGGGCGCTCGCCCGTGGCGAGGGCGAAGACCGTGTCACCGTCGTTGAGCAGGTGGACCGGCCGCACGGCACGCGCCATGCCGTCGTGCGAGGTCCCGGCGAGCTTCTGCGCCTGCGCCTTGGTCAGTTCGGCGTCGGTGGCGACGACGGCGAGGGTGGTGTTGAGGGGCGGCGGCCCGTTCTCGGCGACGGCCTCGGCGAGGCGGCGCTCGGCCTCCTCGTGCACCTCCGGCGCGGGGTAGCCGACCCGCTGCCCCGCGAAGTACCGCCCGTAAAGCACTCCCGTCGCCGGGTCGAACCCCGACCCCGAGGCGTTCGCCACGACCAGCGCCGCGACCGTGATCCCCGAGTCGAGCCGGACGCTCGCGCTGCCGATACCGCCCTTGAGCCTGCCGACCACCGCGCCGGCCCCCGCGCCGACGTTGCCCTCCTGCACCGGGGTGAACGGCTCGGTGCGGGCGGCCGCCTCCACCGCGGCCCGACCGGTCGCCGCGTCGGGACGGGCCGTGAAGTCACCGCCGCGCCCCAGGTCGAAGACGCAGGCGGCCGGGACGACGGGCACGACGTGGGAGGGGTCGGGCCCGACCCGCACCCCGCGGCCCCGCTCCTCCAGCCACGCCACCACCCCGGACGCGGAGTCCAGCCCGTACGCGCTGCCGCCGGTGAGGACGACGGCCTCGACGCGCTGCACGAGATTGCGCGGGTCGAGGGCGTCGGTCTCGCGGGTGCCGGGCCCGCCGCCGCGCACGTCGACGGCCGCGACTGCGCCCCCTTCTGGCGCCAACACCACGGTGGTGCCGGTCAGTTGTCCGTCGCCGGTGCGGGTCGCGTGCCCGACCCGCAGGCCCGCCACATCGGTCAAGGAGTCAGTATTCATACGACGATGCGTACCACGCGCGGTGGTTCACCCCTACCCCCGCGGCGCCCCTATCGGCGCCCTATCGGCGTCGGTCACGCGGACCGGTCCGCGCGGTTCGTCCGAGCCGTGAGCGTCACCCCCGTCGCGACCGTCGCCGCCGCCACCAGGCCCGCGACCAGCACCGCCCATCGCCCCGCGAACGTGCTCGCCAGCGTCGCCAGCGCGCTGACCGGCAGCACCAGCTGCTGGGCGAGGCCCACCTTGAAGTAGCGGGAGTGCAGCGCCCACACGGTGATCAGGTACAGCGTCGTCGGGACCGTCACCGCGGCCGACGCGGCCAGGGTCGAGATGTGCGCCTCGCCCACTGCTTGCTCGACGGCCACCTCGATCCCCGCGCCGATCGCCGCGGCCGAGCCGAGGACCACGTACTGGCCGTAACCCCACAGGAACGCCTGGCGGTTGCCGCGCAGCCGGCCGTGGAAGGGGACGACGAAGTAGATCCACCACGCGGCGAAGACGATGAGAAGGCCGCCGGCGGCGATCGGCAGGAGTTCGTCGAGCGCGTCGTTCTCCTCGATGCCCGACTTCACGGCGATGGTCGCCGCCGCGATCGTCTCGCCGAGCACGATGATCGTGAACAGGCCGTACCGCTCGGAGATGTGGTGCGGGTGCCACGCCGTGGTGTACCCGCGCTCCGCGAACGCCGGCACGGCCATCTCGGCGATCGCCATCACCAGGAACAGCCAGGGCCGGCCGCCCTCGGGCAGGAACAGCAGCCCCGACCAGCCGACCTGGCAGAGCAGCACGCCGAACGCGTACCGCAGTGCGGTGGTCCGCTCGGCCCCCCGCGCCGCCTTGGCTACCCGCAGCCACTGGGAGGAGAGCGCGAGCCGCATGATCAGGTAGCCGAGCCAGATCAGGAGGAAGTCGTTCTCCTCGAAGGCCCTCGACACCCCGGCGGCGAAGACCAGCACACCGGCGATCTGGACCAGGGTGACCACGCGGTAGAGCACGTCGTCGTTGTCGTACGCCGAGGAGAACCAGGAGAAGTTGACCCAGGCCCAGTACAACCCGAAGAAGGTCATCGCGTAGTGAAGGACGCCGTCGCCCGGATGTTCCTCCGCGACGGTGTGCACGAGCGAGGCCCCGGCCTGGGCGACCGCCACGACGAAACAGAGGTCGAAGAATAGCTCCAGAGGTGTCGCGACCCGGTGCTCCTCGTCGCGCCCCCGGGGGAGAAGGGGCCGCAAGAGCTTGGAGGAGCCGGAAGACCCGGGAGTGTCTGTTGTGGACGTCATGTGCCCACAACAGCAGAAGGCGTACGCCGAACCGGGCTGCGCCGCCCGGCGGCGCGGGAGGGCCACCCGGACGGCACATGTGGTCCGAAGTCCCGCTGACCTGCATGTCTTTGGGCTCGGCCCCGCATGCCCTACGCCTCTGCCGCCGACGGTCGCGGAAGACGACCTTGGAGGAGTCAGGCCCCGTAACAAGGTCGGGACCCTGAGCGAACCGGGAACCCACATGACATCGACTGCCGCCCAAGAGACACGGCCCGCGCCCACGGGCACGTCGTACGACCCGGCGCAGTACCGCCCCGGCCGGACCATCAGGGACTGGGAACCGGAGAACGAACTCTTCTGGAAGTCCACCGGCAAGAAGGTCGCTGCCCGCAACCTGTGGATCGCCGTCCCCGCCCTGCTGGTCGCCTTCGTGGTCTGGCAGGTGTGGTCGGTCACCGCGACCAGCCTCGCCGACGTCGGCTTCGCCTTCTCGACCTCCCAGCTCTTCTGGCTGACGGCGGCCCCCGGCCTCACCGGCGGCACGGCCCGGATCTGCTACACCTTCCTCGGCCCGCTGATCGGCCAGCGCCGCTTCACGGCGCTCTCCACGGTCGTCCTGGTCGTCCCGCTGATCTGGCTCGGCATCGCGGTACAGAACCCCGACACCCCGTACGGCGTGATGATCGCCGTCGCGGCCCTGTGCGGTGTCGGCGGCGCCAACTTCGCCTCCTCGCTGGCCAACATCGGCTTCTTCTTCCCCAAGAGGGACAAGGGCAACGCGACCGGCATCAACGGCGGCCTCGGCAACCTCGGCGTCTCCGTCGTCCAGCTCCTCACCCCGATCGTCATCACCAGCTCGGTCATCGCGGTCGGCTCCGCCCAGCACAAGGCCGACGGCACGCCGGTCTGGCTTCAGAACGCCGCGTTCCTGTGGGTGCCGGTCCTGGTGGTCCTGGCCGCCGTCGCGTGGTTCGGCCAGAACGACCTCAAGGTCGCGTCCACCCCCTTCAAGCAGCAGAAGATCATCTTCAGGCGCAAGCACAACTGGCTGATGACCTGGCTCTACGTCGGTACGTTCGGCTCCTTCATCGGCTTCGCGGCGGCCCTGCCGATGCTCATCAAGACGACGTTCACGCCGATCGACGCGGCCTACTCCGCGGCCACGTACGCCTGGCTGGGTCCGGCCGTCGGTGCGCTCGCCCGCTGGGCCGGTGGCTGGATCGCCGACAAGATCGGCGGCGCGCGGGTCACCATCATCTCGTTCGCCGGGATGGCGCTGTCGATCATCGGTGTCATCAACTTCCTGCCCTCCGGAGGCGACCACGGCGACTTCTGGGGCTTCCTCGCCTGCTTCCTGTGCGCGTTCTTCTTCTCGGGCATCGGCAACGGCTCGACGTTCCGCCAGATCCCGGTGATCTTCCGCAACCAGCACGTGAAGGGCCTCGCCGAGGGCACACCCGCCTACGGCAAGGCGCTGAAGCAGGCCGAGATGGAGGCGGGCGCCGTCACCGGCTTCACCTCCGCCGTCGCGGCGTACGGCTTCTTCTTCATCCCGGCGATGTTCGCCAACTTCGCGGTGACCAGTGCGATGTGGGGCTTCGTGGCCTTCTACGCCAGCTGTATCGCGGTCGCCTGGTGGTTCTACGCCCGTAAGGGCGCCGAGTCGCCGAGCTGACGCCCCGGGCGGCAGCGCGAGCACTGATGTCGGGCCGGGCCGGGTGGGTGACCACCAGGCCCGGCTCTCTGCCAGGTCAGGACGTTCGGCCCCGAACTGAGGACCATTGCGGGGCCACTGTGGGACGCGCTCGCCAGGAGCTTCACCCTGCGCGGCACGCCCTCGCCGAGCCCGGCGCGGGTCGCCGCCGCCAAGGAGATCTTCGTGGGTCAGGGCCTCGCAGCCGTCTGTCCGTCGTCGGCGGGCGCGGCCGACGTACCCTGGAAGCATGAGTACCGCCCCCGCCCCCGAATCGCGCGATCCGGAGGAGCCGAAGAAGCCGAAGAACGTGCTGATCTTCGACGATCCGCTGTCGCAGCAGTCTTCGGACGATACGGACCGAGGGTGGGGCGAGCGGGCCGAGTCCGGCGGCGGCAGCGCCGCCGACCTCGCACGCTTCCTCGACGAGAAGCCGCCCCACCACCTCTGAACACGCCCTAGCGCTCGCCGCGCCCGGGGTCGCCCTGCTCCGGACCGTCCTGCCCAGGCCCCGCCTGCCCCGACCCCTGCCCCGGGCCGCTCTGCCCGGCGTCGCGCTGCGCCAGCAGGGCGTCGCGGATCTCCTTGAGGACCTCCAGCTCGGAGAGTTCGACGATCTCCTGCGTGCCCTCCTTCGCGGCCCTCCTCGCAGCGACCTTCGCGAGGTACTTGGCCATGGGCAGCACCATCAGGAAGTACACGACGGCCGCCGTGATCACGAAGCTGAGGACCGCGCTGAGCACGGAACCCCACATGATCGGGATCCCCTTGCTGACCTCGCCCGCGGCGTTCATCTCGCACGGGGACTTCAGGCACGAGTGGTAGTGGTCGAGATCCTTCGTGCCGAAGGCACCGACCAGCGGGTTGATGACACCCTTCACGACCGAGTTCACGATGTTCGTGAACGCGGCGCCGATGACCACCGCGACCGCCAGGTCGACCACGTTGCCGCGCATCAGGAAGGCCTTGAAGCCCTCCCAGACGCCCGGTTCCTTCTTCTCGCTCACCACGAGGCCTTTCGTTGCATGTGCGGGTTGCGGAACAGACAGCTTCGCAACCTACGTCAGACCGTGGCGGGCCTGTCCAATTCGCTCTCACGGACGAGCGACGTGACCGGGTGCCAGTGCGATCGTGAACAGTCGCGCTCATCGCAGGGTCACCGCCAACCGGGCACTCGCCCCGGCCCCGGCGAGCCGCGCCGCCGTGTCCCGCGGCACCGAAAGCACCACCAACGCCCCGCTCTCGGCGGGCCCTTCCAGCGGCCCGGGCACCTCGGAAACCCGCGCGCCCGCGGCCACCACGCGCGGCTTCGCACCGCCCCCGGGCGACCCCTCGGCGGCGATCACGTCGACCCGGTCGCCGGGGCGCAACAGCCTCACGGCCGCCGCGTCCGCGATCCGCACCGGCGCGGTCACCGCCTCCAAGGGCTCACGCTCCCGCGAGGACCCGGCAGAGGCGGGCCCCCGCGGCCGGCCCGCGTCCCCCGGGGCCGTGGCCGCGAGGGCGGCGGCGGTCATCGCGAGTCCCACGGCCAGGGCCCGTCGGCGGTGCCGCAGCAGCCGCCGCAGCCGCGGATGCCCGCCGCGCACCCGCACGGGCGGGAAGTGAGGGACCGGGCAGCCGTCCGACGGCCGGGCCTGGGAAGGGACTTGGGTCACGACAACCACCGCCTGCGGTGCGAGGAGCTGGGCTTGCGCTCCCACGATGCAGGCCCGCGCCGATTCCCGCTGAGGCCCGTGGACTACCCACCGGTTGTGGATAACTCCCTCACCCGAAGGGGAGGTTCCACCGATGCCGCCTCCACCGATGCCGCATCCCTCGGCCCCCCTCAGCCACGCCCCCTCGGCCTCACAACGTCACGGCAGCCGAATCCCCGGATCCATCCCGCCGAGCGCCCCGGCGCACAGACACTCCCGCTCCCCGTCCGCCGCCACCGGCAGCCCGGCGATCGCGTCGAACAGCACGCCCCGCAGCCGGTCCACATTCGCGGCGAACACCTGGAGCACCTCCTCGTGCGAGACGCCCTCGCCGGTCTCCGCACCCGCGTCCAGGTCGGTGACCAGCGTCAATGACGTGTAGCAGAGCTCCAGTTCCCGTGCGAGCGCCGCTTCGGGGTGCCCGGTCATGCCCACCACCGACCAGCCCTGAGCGGCGTGCCAGAGCGACTCGGCCCGGGTCGAGAAGCGCGGCCCCTCGACCACGACGAGCGTTCCGCCGTCCACCGGCTCCCAGTCACGGCCGCGCGCGGCCTTCAGCGCGACGGCCCGGCCGGTCGGGCAGTACGGGTCGGCGAGCGACACGTGCACGACGTTGGGGACGCTGCCGTCCGGCAGCGGGAGCCCGTCGAAGTACGTCTGCGTACGCGCCTTCGTGCGGTCCACCAGCTGATCGGGCACGAGCAGCGTCCCTGGCCCGTACTCGGCCCGCAGCCCGCCGACCGCGCACGGGCCGAGCACCTGCCGTACGCCGACGGAGCGCAACGCCCAGAGGTTGGCGCGGTAGTTGATGCGATGGGGCGGCAGATGATGGCCGCGCCCGTGCCGGGGCAGGAAGGCGACCCGCCGTCCGGCGACCTCGCCGAGGAAGAGGGAGTCGCTCGGAGCCCCGTAGGGGGTGTCGACCTGGATCTCGGTCACGTGGTCGAGGAAGGAGTAGAGGCCGGAGCCGCCGATCACACCGATCTCGGCCCGTATCGCGTTCGCCGTATTCACCATGGGCCGCACAGTATCCGGCCCCGGATACGCCGAGGACCTCGCCGTCGATGAACGGCGAGGTCCGGCAGGGAAGGTCTGAAGGCCTTACGCGGCCGAGCTGGAGGACGCCGTCGACGAGCCGGACGACGTCGACCCCGAGGACGAGGAGGACGACGACGAAGCCGAAGAGGCGGCCGTCGACGACGAGGACTTCGCGTCGGACGTGGACTTCGACGGTGTCGAGGTCGACGGCGTGCTGCTCGACGACGAGCCGCGGCTGTCGTTGCGGTAGAAGCCGGATCCCTTGAAGACGATGCCGACCGCCGAGAACACCTTCTTGAGGCGTCCGTCGCAGCTCGGGCACACGGTCAGGGCGTCGTCCGTGAACTTCTGCACCGCCTCGAGGCCCTCGCCGCACTCGGTGCACTGGTACTGGTACGTCGGCACTTGCTTCCTCCTGGCACTCTCACTCGATGAGTGCTAACGACGATCCATAGTGACCTATTCCGCGGGATCAGTCCACCGTGACCGGCACGCGGTGACCGACGCCACGCGCCACCGTGCGGCCCGCGGCCTTGGGAACGAGCCGCGAGCGCAGCGTGACGAGGACCATGAGGGCCAGTGCCGTGCCGCCCAGCGGGACCAGGAACCCGGCACCGTCCCAGAGGCGGTCCTCCAGCTGTCCGGCGACCGTGACGGCCGCCGCCTGTCCGAGCGCGACCGCGCCGGTCAGCCAGGTGAACGCCTCGGTGCGGCCGGTCGGCGCGACCAGCTTGTCGACCAGGGTGTAGCCGGTGATCAGCGCGGGCGCGATGCAGACGCCGACGAGCAGGCCGATCCCGGCGAGCAGCAGCACGGAGTGAGCGGCCCACAGGCCGGATGCCATCAGCGTCAGCGCCGCGTACGCGACGAGCAGGCGCCGCTGCGGGGAGATCTTCCAGGCGATGGCGCCGCAGGCCAGGCCGGAGAGCATGTTGCCCGCGGCGAACGTGCCGTACAGGACGCCGTTCAGGCCAGGCTCGCCGATCGACTCGGTGAAGGCGGCCAGCGCGACCTGCATGCCGCCGAAGACGGCGCCGATCCCGAGGAACGTCACGATCAGGACGCGCACTCCGGGGACCCGCAGCGCCGAGACGTGCTCCACGCGCGCGTGGCCCTCGGTCTGCGAGGACGGCTTCGGCTGGGTGCTCTTCTGCGCGGCGAACAGCAGACCGCCGATCAGGGTGAGCCCGGCCTCCGTGAGCAGACCGGCGGAGGGGTCGATACCGGTGCACAGCGCGGTCGCCATGAGCGGGCCGAGGACGAACGTCAGCTCGTCGGTGACGGACTCGAAGGCGGCCGCGGTGGTGGCCAGCGGCGAGCCCTGGAGCTTGACGCCCCAGCGGGCCCGCACCATGGGGCCGATCTGCGGCGTCGACGCGCCCGCGGGTACGGCCGCCACGAAAAGGGCCCACAAGGGGGCGTCGGAGAGCGCGAGCACCGTCAGGGTGACGACGGACGCGGTGTGGACGAGCACGCCGGGCACCAGCACGGCGCGCTGGCCGAACCGGTCGGCGAGCTTGCCGCTGAAGGGGGCGAACAGCGCCATGGAGACGCCGGTGGCGGCCGATACGGCGCCCGCGGCACCGTACGAGCCGGTGGTGTGCTGCACCAGCAGGACGATGGAGATGGTCAGCATCGCGAAGGGCTGTCGCGCCGCGAAGCCGGGGAGCAGGAACGTCCAGGCGCGAGGGGTGCGCAGGAGCTGTCCGTAACCCGGGCGGGATTCGGTGACCGTGGATGCCACGGCCCGTGCCTTTCTGCCGCCTGGTAGCGCGGTCCCCCTTGTAGGGCGACGGCGCCGAGAGCTGTCCTCTTGCGCGGAACTGCGGTAGATGCCGGGGCCCACTGCGAGGGCGCCACGGCCGCCATACGGTCGCGCCAGCTCTGCGTCAGGCAGAGTTGGTTCGATCTGGTCCCTTTATCGTACAGGCCCAGGTCCCATCCGCCCCTGTGATTGCAGCGGATGAGACGTCCGACACCTGCGATTAGTGTTTTTCTCCGTCGGTTCCCAGCCAACTCGCGAGCTTTCCGCCGTGTCCGACCGCGCGCAGCCGCCTCTCGGCGGCGTCCCGCACCGGGTCGGTCGCCACCACGAGCAGCTCGTCGCCGCGCCTCAGCACCGTCGTCGGCAGGGGCACGAACGATTCGCCCTCGCGCACGATCAGCGTGACCGCCGACCCGGCGGGCAGCCGCAGCTCGGCCACCTCCACGCCGTGCATGCGCGACCCCTTGGGGATGCCCACCGACAGCAGGTGCCCTTGCAGCCGCTCCAGGGGCGCCGATTCGATGCCGAGGTCGGCGGCCTCCGGGGAGCCCCCGATCCGCAGCTTCTTGGCCAGCCAGGGCAGCGTGGGGCCCTGGATGAGGGTGTAGACGACCACGAGCACGAAGACGATGTTGAAGATCCGCTGGCTGTCCTCGACGCCGCTGACCATCGGGATCGTGGCCAGGATGATGGGCACGGCGCCGCGCAGACCGGCCCAGGACAGCAGCACCTTCTCCTGCCAGGGCATGCGGAACGGCAGCAGGCTGAGGACGACCTCCAGGGGGCGCGCCACCATCGTCAGGACGAGTCCGATGACGAGTGCGGGCCAGGCGTCGTCGAGCAGGTCGTGCGGGGTGACCAGGAGCCCGAGCAGGACGAACATGCCGATCTGGGCGAGCCAGCCGAGCCCTTCGGCGAAGCCGCGGGTGGCGGGCCAGTGCGGCAGCCTGGCGTTGCCGAGGACCATCGAGGCGAGGTAGACGGCGAGGAAGCCGCTGCCGTGCGCCATGGCGCCCGCCGCGTAGGCGGTGACGGCGATCGCCATGACGGCGATGGGGTAGAGGCCGGAGGCGGGCAGGGCCACGTGCCGCAGGCTGTAGGCGCCGATCCAGCCCACCGCGATGCCGATCGCCGCGCCGATCACCAGCTCCAGGGCGATCTTGCCGATCAGTACGTACCAGTCGTCCACCGGTCCCGCCGTGGAGAACGCCACGACGAGGATCACCACAGGGGCGTCGTTGAACCCCGACTCCGCTTCCAGGATGCCCGTGATGCGCGAGGGGAGCGGCACCTTCCGCAGCACCGAGAAGACCGCCGCCGCGTCCGTGGAGGAGACCACCGCGCCGATGATCAGCGCGGGCTGCCAGTCCAGGCCCACCAGGTAGTGCGCGGCCGCCGCCGTGACGCCGACGCTCACCGCGACGCCCACGGTCGACAGCACGGCGGCCGTCGGCAGGGCGGGCCTGATCTCTTTCCACTTCGTCCCGAGGCCGCCCTCGGCGAGGATCACGACCAGGGCGGCGTAGCCGATGACCTGGGTCAGCTCGGCGTTGTCGAAGTGGACGTCCCCGATGCCGTCCTGCCCTATGACGACGCCGATGCCGAGGTACAGGAGCAGGCTGGGGAGCCCGCTGCGCGACGAGATGCGGACCGCCGCCACCGCGACGAGCAGAACGAGCGAGCAGACGAGCAGGAGCTGGTTGAGGTGGTGGACAGTCAGGGGCCGTTCCTTCCGCCGCGCGCACGCAAGTACTTCTTGCGGGCCAAGTACTTCGTTACCTTACCTAATTGTTAACGCCTTCTTGATGCCTTCGAACGCGCATACGATCTTCAGGGGTCCGGTTCCTGACTCCGCGTCCGGAGCCGCGGCGCCCTGCGCCTATGGTTGCTCCAGCGCTCCCAGAGCCGCCCACTCGACAGCACAGCCCGCCCTGCCGCTCGCGTAAGGACAGCAAGGACAGCGATGCCCTCCAACACCACCGCCTCTTCCGGTCATAAGTCCGGCAAGAAGAAGGGGCGCCGAGCCCGACTCGTCGTGATCGTCCTGGTCCTGGCCATCGTCGGAGGCATCGGCTTCGGCGCGTACTGGAGCATCAGCACCGTGCGCGCCTCCTTCCCGCAGACCAAGGGAACCATCAAGCTCGATGGTCTCTCGGGTCCCGTCGACGTGAAGCGCGACGGGAACGGAATCCCGCAGATCTACGCCGAGTCCGACGCCGACCTCTTCATGGCGCAGGGCTACGTCCAGGCGCAGGACCGCTTCTGGGAGATGGACGTACGCCGTCATATGACCTCCGGGCGGCTCTCCGAGATGTTCGGCAAGAGCCAGGTCAAGACCGATGAGTTCCTGCGCACGCTCGGCTGGCACCGGGTGGCGAAGAAGGAGTACGACTCCAAGCTCTCCCCGGAGACGAAGAAGTACCTCCAGGCGTACGCCAAGGGAGTCAACGCCTACCTCGCCGGCAAGGACGGCAAGGACATCTCCGTCGAGTACGCCGCGCTCGGCTTCACCAACGACTACGCGCCGCAGAAGTGGACTCCCGTCGACTCCGTGGCCTGGCTCAAGGCGATGGCCTGGGACCTGCGCGGCAACATGGAGGACGAGATCGACCGCTCCTTGATGACGAGCCGCCTCGGCCCGTCGCAGATCAAGGACCTGTACCCGGAGTACCCGTACAAGCGGAACAAGCCCGTCGTACGGGAGGGCGCCTACGACGGCGTCACCAAGGAGTACGACGCCAAGGGCACCGCCACCGGCACGCAGACCGGAGCGGGCGGCACAGCGAGCACGGGCGGCACCGGCGGTACGGGCGGCACCGCGGGCTCCGGCCTCGCCGGCGGCGCCCAGGCGCCCAGCGGGCTCCAGTCGCAGCTCTCGGGGGTCTCCGACGTCCTGGACGAGGTCCCCGCGATCCTCGGCCCGAACGGCAACGGCATCGGCTCGAACTCCTGGGTCGTCTCCGGCGAGCACACGATCACCGGCAAGCCGCTGCTCGCGAACGACCCGCACCTGGCGCCGCAGCTGCCCTCCGTCTGGTACCAGATGGGCCTGCACTGCCGGTCGGTCTCCGACAAGTGCCAGTACGACGTCTCGGGCTACACCTTCTCCGGCATGCCCGGCGTGGTCATCGGCCACAACCAGAAGATCGCCTGGGGCATGACGAACCTCGGCGCCGACGTCACGGACCTGTACCTGGAGAAGTTCACCGGGGACGGCTACCAGTTCGACGGCAAGGTGCTGCCCTTCACCTCGCGCGAGGAGACCATCAAGGTCGCGGGCGGCAAGTCGAAGAAGATCACGGTCCGTGAGACCAACAACGGCCCGCTCATCTCCGACCGCAACGACGAACTGGTCAAGGTCGGCAAGAAGGCCCACGTGGACACCGCGGCCCCCGACCGGGGCGACGGCTACGGAGTGGCGCTGCGCTGGACCGCGCTGAGCCCCGGCAAGTCGATGGACGCCGTCTTCGACCTGAACAAGGCGGAGAACTTCAAGGAGTTCCGCAAGGCGGCCGCTCTGTTCGAGGTGCCTTCCCAGAACCTCATCTACGCCGACACCGACGGCCACATCGGCTACCAGGCGCCCGGCAGGATCCCGGTCCGCGGCAAGGGCGACGGCTCGCTCCCGGCGCCCGGCTGGGACCCGGAGTACCGCTGGACGGGCTACATCCCGCAGGACGCGCTGCCCTACGAGTACGACCCCAAGCGCGGCTACATCGTCACCGCCAACCAGGCCGTGATCGACGACAGCGACAAGGCCAAGTACCCGTACAAGCTCACCTCGGACTGGGGCTACGGCGCGCGCAGCCAGCGGATCGACGACCTCATCCGGTCGAAGACCCAGAACGGCGGCAAGATCTCCACCGAGGACATGCGCCTCATGCAGATGGACAACAGCAGCGAGATCGCCAAGCTGCTGGTGCCCAAGCTGCTGAAGATCGACGTCAAGGACAAGTACGTCCGTGAGGCGCAGAAGCTCCTCGAGGGCTGGGACTACACCCAGGACGCCGACTCGGCGGCCGCCGCGTACTTCAACTCGGTCTGGCGCAACATCCTCAAGCTCGCCATCGGCAACAAGCTGCCCAAGGAGCTGCGCGTCAAGGGCCAGTGCCTGAACGTCGAGCCCGCCGGCAACACCGGCCCCGCCGACGAGGGCAAGAAGGTGCGCGAGTGCGGTCAGCGCGACGCGGACTCGGCGCAGCCCGACGGCGGCGACCGGTACTACGAGGTGATCCGCAAGATCATCGACGACGAGACCAATGACTGGTGGAAGGCGCCGGCGACCCGCACCGACAAGGAGACCAAGAACCGCGACCAGCTGTTCGCGCGGGCCCTTGAGGACGCGCGCTGGGACCTGACGGCCAAGCTCGGCAAGGACGTCGACACCTGGAGCTGGGGCCGTCTGCACCGCCTCACGCTGAAGAACCAGACCCTCGGCACCGAGGGCCCCGGCTGGGTCCAGTACGTGCTGAACCGCGGGCCCTGGAACCTCGGCGGCGGTGAGGCCGCGGTGAACGCCACCGGCTGGAACGCGGCGGGCGGCTACGGCGTGGTCTGGGTGCCGTCAATGCGCATGGTGGTGAACCTGAAGGACTTCGACAAGTCCAAGTGGATCAACCTCACCGGCGCCTCGGGGCACGCGTACAACGCGCACTACACCGACCAGACGGAGAAGTGGGCCAAGGGCGAACTCCTGCCGTGGGCCTACAAGGACAAGGCGGTCGAGAAGGGCACGAGCGACAAGCTCGTCCTTCGCCCCTGACCGCGGCACACCCCGAAAGGGCCCTCCACGCGCGCGTGGAGGGCCCTTTCGTGCGTCCGGGCGGGTCAGCGGAAGCGGCGCGCCCCCGACGGCGTCACCACGGCGTGCACGGGGTGGTCGTGCGCCTCCGCGGGGAGGTGCGCGACCACTTCGGAGTCGTACAGGAGGACCACGAGCGCGGGATCTGCGCCCGAGCGCTCCAGCCGGGCCAGGACACGGTCGTACGAGCCGCCGCCGCGCCCGAGCCGGTTCCCGTGCTCGTCCACCGCGAGCCCGGGCAGCAGCACGGCGTCCGCCTCCAGGACGGCGTGAGGGCCGAGCCGTGCTCCGGAGGGCTCCAGTAGCTCGATCTTGCCCTGGTGCCGCACGCGCACGAGGGAGTCCTGGCCTTCATAGGCGGCCCAGTCCAGGTCGTTGTCCGGGAGCAGTACGGGCAGCAGGACCCGCGTCCCGCGCGCGTGGAGGGCGTCGAGCAGTACGCGCGTGCCGGGCTCGCTCCCCACGGAGACGTAGGCCGCGACCGTCCGCGCCTGCGCCAACTCCGGCAGCTCCAGCGCGTGCTCGGCGAGAACCGCGGCCGCCTTCCGTGCGTCATCTCCAGTCAACCCGCTTCTCACCGCGAGGAAGTCTCGCCGCAACACGCGCTTGGTTGGCTGGCCGTCGGCCTCGGTTCCGCTCATGGGGTTGTCACAATTCCTTCCTGGTCGGCGCATATGCCATGGAATTATCCGGACCCACAGATTCCGCACATACGTACCGGATATGGTGGCCGCATGACTGAGTCTCAACCCCCCCACCCCCGGATCACCAAGGCGGTCATCCCGGCGGCAGGCCTTGGCACCCGCTTCCTGCCTGCCACCAAGGCGACCCCCAAGGAGATGCTGCCGGTCGTCGACAAGCCGGCGATCCAGTACGTGGTCGAGGAGGCCGCGTCCGCGGGTCTCGACGATGTCCTCATGATCACGGGCCGCAACAAGCGCCCGCTGGAGGACCACTTCGACCGCAACTACGAACTGGAGTCGGCCCTCCTGAAGAAGGGCGACGAGGCGCGGCTCGCCAAGGTCCAGGAGTCCAGCGACCTCGCGACGATGCACTACGTCCGCCAGGGCGACCCCAAGGGGCTCGGTCACGCCGTCCTGTGCGCCGCTCCGCACGTCGGCCACGAGCCGTTCGCCGTCCTCCTCGGCGACGACCTCATCGACCCGCGCGACCCCCTCCTCGCCCGCATGGTCGAGGTCCAGGAGCGGCACGGCGGCAGCGTCATCGCCCTCATGGAGGTGGCCCCGGAGCAGATCCACCTCTACGGCTGCGCCGCCGTGGAGACCACCGAGGACGGCGACGTCGTCAAGGTCACCGACCTGGTCGAGAAGCCCGACACCGCCGACGCCCCCAGCAACTACGCGATCATCGGCCGCTATGTCCTTGACCCCCACATCTTCGGGGTACTGCGCAAGACCGAGCCGGGCCGCGGCGGCGAGATCCAGCTCACCGACGCCCTCCAGCAGCTCGCCGCCGACGAGAAGGTGGGCGGCCCGGTGCACGGCGTCGTCTTCAAGGGCCGCCGCTATGACACCGGCGACCGGGGCGACTACCTGCGTGCCATTGTCAGACTCGCGTGCGAACGTGAAGATCTGGGGCCTGACTTCAAGGCCTGGCTCCGCCGTTACGTCACCGAGGAGATGTAGCACTTTGAGCAGCAGCACGACGACACCGACCACCGGCCAGGACGCACTCTGGTCGGTGGAAGAGCATCTGGACGACATCCTCACGACCGTCCGCCCGCTCGAACCCATCGAGCTCCAGCTCCTCGACGCCCAGGGCTGTGTCCTCGTCGAGGACGTCACGGTGCCCGTCTCGCTGCCGCCCTTCGACAACAGCTCCATGGACGGGTACGCGGTGCGGGTCGCCGATGTCGCGGGCGCGAGCGAGGAGTTCCCCGCCGTCCTGCGCGTCATCGGCGACGTGGCCGCGGGCGCGGGCCGGCAGCCCACCGTCGGCGCCGGCCAGGCCGCCCGCATCATGACCGGCGCCCCGCTGCCGCCCGGGGCCGAGGCCGTCGTCCCCGTGGAGTGGACCGACGGGGGCCTCGGGGAGGGCCCCGTCTCCGGGATGCGCGCCCACAGCGCCGCCCCGGAGGGCGCCTCCGGAGAGGTCCGCGTGCACCGCCCGGCCGAGGCACGCGCGCACGTACGCGCGCGGGGCAGCGACGTCCGGGCAGGCGACCGCGCCCTGACCGCGGGCACCGTCCTCGGCCCGCCGCAGATCGCCCTGCTCGCCGCGATCGGCCGCGGCACGGTGAAGGTGCGCCCCCGCCCGCGCGTGGTCGTCATGTCCACCGGCAGCGAACTGATCCAGCCCGGCGAGACGTTGGCGGACGGTCAGATCTACGACTCCAACAGCTTCGCCCTCACCTCCGCGGCCCGCGACGCCGGAGCCATCGCCTACCGCGTGGGCGCGGTCGCCGACGACGCCGAGACACTGCGCTCCACGATCGAGGACCAGCTGATCCGCGCCGACCTCATCGTCACCACCGGAGGCGTCAGCGTGGGCGCGTACGACGTCGTGAAGGAGGCCCTGACCTCCATCGGCGACCCGGACGAGGAGACCGGCATCGGGGCGGGCAGCGGCGTGGAGTTCCGCAAGCTGGCCATGCAGCCGGGCAAGCCGCAGGGCTTCGGCTCCATCGGCCCCGACCACACCCCCCTGCTCGCGCTGCCGGGCAACCCCGTCTCGTCGTACGTCTCGTTCGAACTCTTCGTCCGTCCCGCGATCCGCACCCTGATGGGCCTCCCCGAGGTCCACCGGTCCACCACGCGCGTGGAGCTGGCCGCGGACGAGGCGCTGCGCTCGCCCGCGGGGCGCCGCCAGTTCCTCCGGGGGAAGTACGACGCCGAGGCGGGCAGCGTGACGCCCGTCGGCGGCTCCGGTTCCCATCTGATCGCCGCGCTCGCGCAGGCCAACGCACTGATCGTCGTCCCGGAGGGCACCACATCGGTGGAGCCCGGCACGGACGTCGAGGTGGTCCTGCTCGGCTGAGAACGCCGCCCGCGCGGTACCGTGTCGCGCACAACAGGCCCGTGCGCGCCGCACCGCGCGGGGCCCGGACCGGGAGCGCCACAGCACATGACCGCGATTTCCCGGGGGGACACCCCCGGATCCCCTGAGCAGCAGCGACTGACGCACATCGACGAGGCGGGCGCGGCCCGCATGGTCGACGTCTCCGCGAAGGACGTCACCGCGCGCACCGCCCACGCCAGCGGCCGCGTCCTGGTCTCGCCGCGCGTGATCGAACTCCTGCGGGGCGAAGGCGTCCCCAAGGGCGACGCCCTGGCCACCGCCCGGATCGCCGGGATCATGGGTGCCAAGCGCACCCCTGACCTGATTCCGCTCTGCCACCCGCTGGCCGTCTCCGGAGTGAAGCTCGACCTCTCCGTGACGGACGACGCCGTCGAGATCCTCGCCACGGTCAGGACGACGGACCGTACGGGCGTCGAGATGGAGGCCCTCACCGCGGTGAGCGTCGCGGCCCTCACGGTGATCGACATGGTCAAGGCCGTCGACAAGGGCGCCGTCATCACGGACGTACGCGTCGAGGAGAAGACGGGCGGCAAGTCCGGGGACTGGAGCCGCGAAGGAGCGGGCGCATGAGCGGCCCGGAAGCCCCGTACACGGCGCTGGTCGTGACGGCCTCGAACCGCGCGGCAGCGGGCGTCTACGCCGACCGGGGCGGCCCCCTGATCGCCGAGGGCCTGACCGCGCTCGGCTTCGCCGTCGAAGGGCCGCGGGTCGTCCCCGACGGCGACCCCGTCGAGCGGGCCCTGCGCGCCGGGGCCGAGGCCGGCCACGACGTGATCGTCACCACCGGCGGCACCGGCATCTCACCCACCGACCGCACCCCGGAGGCCACCCGCCGCGTCATCGACCACGAGGTGCCCGGCATCGCGGAGGCGATCCGTGCGTACGGCAGGGACAAGGTCCCCACGGCGGTGCTCTCCCGGGGCCTCGCCGGAGTCGCGGGCCGCACGCTCATCGTGAACCTGCCGGGCTCCACAGGAGGCGTACGCGACGGTCTCGCCGTCCTGGGGCCCCTGCTGCGGCACGCCGTCGACCAGCTGCGCGGCGGCGACCATCCCGGATCGGGCGGCCAGTCCGGACCATCGGGGGGTACGAGCTGAACAGCCCTTCCTGGCCCGTCGAGCTGACGGACGGCGATGTCTCCCTCCGCCCGATAAAGTTGCGCGACCAGCGTGCCTGGCGTGAGGTCAACCGGCGCAACCGCGACTGGCTGCGCCCCTGGGAGGCCACGATCCCGCCGCCCACGGCCAGCGGCCCGATCGTGCACCGGCCCACCTACCGCCAGATGGTCCGCCATCTGCGCGCCGAGGCGGGGGCGGGCCGGATGCTGCCGTTCGTCATCGAGTACCAGGGCCGCCTCGTCGGGCAGTTGACGGTAGCGGGCATCACCTGGGGATCGATGTGCTCGGCCCACGTCGGCTACTGGGTCGACGAGTCCGTCGCGGGCCGGGGGGTCATGCCGACCGCCGTGGCGCTCGCCGTGGACCACTGCTTCCGCGCGGTCGGGCTGCACCGTATCGAGGTCTGTATTCGCCCCGAGAACACGCCGAGCCGACGGGTCGTTGAGAAACTCGGATTCCGCGAGGAGGGGCTTCGTCCACGCTATCTCCACATCGACGGGGCCTGGCGCGATCACCTCGTCTTCGCGCTCACCGCGGAAGAGGTGCCGGAGGGGTTGTTGAGCCGCTGGCACCGGGCGCGACCTCGGAACACCGCCTAGCCGATTCCGGTTCCCGGCCGGGCCCGCGTAAATGAAATATGTGTTCGAAATCGATCGGAATTTCACGTCCGCGACTGCCTGTTGATCCCCTGTTGATCGCATCAGTCACAAAAAAAGTTCGAGATATCAGCCAGATCGTGCGACACACCGGCGCAATTGGCAGATGGCCTCAACGAAACCCCTCTACCGTGTGAGCGTGAGCAGCAGCGGCCTCATCTACGCAGTCATCGTCGGGGCCTGGGCCGCCTACTTGGTGCCGATGTGGCTCCGTAGGCAGGACGAGCTGAACGAAGCCCGTCCGACGGAACGCTTCAGCACCGCCATCCGGCTGCTGTCCGGACGGGCGGCGATGGAGCGCCGATACGCCAGGGACCTGCAAGCCCGCTCGCCCGAGGACGGCGAGACGCGCGGCGACCCGGACGACGTCACCGGCTCGGTGGACGTCCGGGCCTTCGTCGCGCCTTTGACGGACCCGGCGCTACCGCCCGCGGCGCGGGCGGAGCCTCCGGCCCGTCAGCAGGCGCGCCCCGAACCGGAACTGGAACCCGAGCTGGAGTCGGAGCCCGAACCGGAACCGGAACGTGAGCAGCCGCCGCGCGCCCAGGCATCGCCCGCGCAGCGCGCCGCCTCGGCCGAGGCCGCCGCGCGCGCCCGCCGCTCGAAGGTCCTCGCGCGCCGCCGTCGTACGACGATGCTGCTCTTCCTCGCCTTCACGGCCGGGGCGGTCGTCGCGGGCGTGGGCGGCCTCGCGTTCCTGTGGGCGCCCGCGGGACCCGCGGCGCTGCTGAGCGCGTACATCGTCTATCTGCGCGGCCAGGAGCGGCGCCGCTTCACGTACACGATGGACCGGCGGCGGGCCGAGGCCGCGGCACAGCGACTGCGTGAGCGCCAGCCGCGCCGCGGGCCCACGAGCGCCGAGCCCGTCGTCGGCGAAGCGCGGGACGCCGCCGCGCCCGAGACGGAGACCGGCCTGTCCGCGCTGGCCGCGGACCGTCGCGCCCTCGTCGAGCAGACCGACCACGCGGAGTGGGTCGACCAGCAGCGCGAGCGGCAGCGCGGTCCCGGTCGCGGCGACAGCTGGGACCCGGTCCCGGTGCCCCTGCCGACGTACGTGACCGCGCCGGTCGCCCCGCGCGCCACGGGCAGCGTCGACCTGGGCGCCCCCGACGCGTGGAGTTCGGCGCGCTCCAGCACCGCCGAGCCGACCGCCGAAGAGCCGCGGCGGGTCCCCGGGGGTGCGGGGGACATCGACGCCGTTGAGGGGGCGGACGCCACGGGCGGACGCAGCGACAAGCGCCGGGCCGCGTCCGCGCGGCGGGCCCGCGAGCGCGGTCGTACGCCGCTCTTCGACCAGTACGAGGACGGGGACCGCCCCCGTGCCGCCAACGAGTGAGGCGGCGTGAGGTCCGCCCGGGCTGACCAGCCAGGGAGCGGATTTCCGAGCACCCGGTAGAGGGTGCTAGAGTTTCACTCGTTGCAAGGGCCTGTGGCGCAGTCCGGTAGCGCACCTCGTTCGCATCGAGGGGGTCTGGGGTTCAAATCCCCACAGGTCCACCTGCAAGACCGTTCACGGGTCAAAGCGTGAGTGGTTCACGAGATCCCGTCCGATCATCTGATCGGGCGGGATCTCGTCGTTTCCGAGTCGGTAAGTGCCGGTAAGTGTCGGTAAGTCTTAGAGCGCCTTCACGTAGCAGCGGCTCAGGTTCTCGAAGCGGTAGTGGCCGAACTTCACGGGGGCCAGGGTGTAGCCGCTGGAGGTGTAGAGCGCTATCGCCTCCGGTTGCTTCGTGCCCGTCTCCAGGACCATGCGGGCGCGGCCTGCCGCCTTCGCGTCGTCCTCCAGGGCCGCCAGGATGCGGCGGGCGAGGCCGAGGCCGCGTGCCTGGGGTGTGACGTACATCCGCTTCAGCTCGGCGTCGCCGTCGGCGTACCCCATGTCGTTCTCGTCCATCGCGCGCCAGCCGCCGGTGGCCAGCGGGGTGCCGCTCCCGTCGTACGCGATGAGGTAGCGGCCCCGGGGTGGTTCGAACATGGACGGGTCGAGGAAGGTGACGTCGCCCTCGTCGCCGTAGCGCTCCGCGTATTCGAGCTGGACGCGGTCGTTCAGCTCGATCGCGTGCGGGTGCGCGAACGTGACCGTGCGCAGGTGGACAGAGGTGGCTATGGGAAACATGCGTTCTAGTGTGCAGGGTCCGTTGGTGGCACCGGAGACCGGCCGTACGGGCGAAGATGCCGTGCGTTCGGGTTGATCAGGGGTGTCCGAGCCGGGGACGGCGCGCGTGCCGGAGGATCCTTCTGAGCGTCGGACAAACCTCATGAAGGAGAGTTCCATGCGCATTCGTACGGTGTTCGCCGCCCTCGCCCTGGCCGCCGCGGCCACCCTGGCCGGAGCCACCGCGGCGTCCGCGAACAACGGCTGGGAGCAGGAGGTCGAGGTGGAGGAGACCACCATCACCGCCTTCGGCGACCTGGTCATGGACTAAGACCGGCACCACGCGGTGACGTCGGCGCTCCGAGGGTGGCGGCTCCTGGCCCCCGCCCTCGGGCGCCGGCCGCGCCACCGTCGTATGGGAGCCTGATCCCTGGCCCGAGGTGGAAGTGGCCAAGGACGAGTTAGGCGAGTGTTGTGCTGACAGTGACCTCTGTGAATGTGAACGGGCTGCGTGCCGCCGCCAAGAAGGGCTTCGTGGAGTGGCTCGGCGGGACCACGGCCGATGTGCTGTGCCTCCAGGAGGTGCGCGCCGAGCCGCAGCAGCTGCCGGACGAGGTCCGCGGGCCCGAGGGCTGGCATGTCGTGCACGCGCCCGCCGCGGCCAAGGGGCGCGCCGGTGTCTCCCTCTATACGCGCCGCGAGCCGGACCGGGTGCGGGTCGGCTTCGGGTCGACGGAGTTCGACGGCAGCGGGCGGTATGTGGAGGCCGATCTGCCGGGCGTCACCGTCGCCAGCCTGTATCTGCCCTCCGGGGAGGTCGGCACCGAGCGGCAGGACGAGAAGCTGCGGTTCATGGGGGAGTTCCTCCCGTACTTGAAGGAGCTGAAGGAGCGGGCCGCCGCCGAGGGGCGGCATGTCGTCGTCTGCGGCGACTGGAACATCGCCCACCAGGAGGCCGACCTCAAGAACTGGAAGGGCAACAAGAAGAACTCCGGCTTCCTGCCGGAGGAGCGCGCCTGGCTGAGCGAGGTCTTCGAGGAGTACGAGGACGTCGTGCGGGCGCAGCACCCGGGCGTGGAGGGCCCGTACTCGTGGTGGTCCTACCGCGGGCGCGCCTTCGACAACGACACGGGCTGGCGCATCGACTACCACGTCGCGACGCCGGGCCTCGCCGGGCGCGCGGTCAAGGCGTATGTGGAGCGGGCCGCGAGCCACGCCGAGCGGTGGAGCGACCACGCTCCCGTCACGGTGGTCTACGACCTGTAGGGCCCGCGCCGGATCCGCCAGGGGAGTGGTCGTCGGAGGGACACGGCCACAAAGTCCGGCGGAGGGCTGTCCCGGGCCCGCCGGGCATGGCAGATTGCGGTCGCGTACATGACCAATGCGGTCGCGTGTGTGACCAACTGCTGTGGACCGGGGGGTACTTCGTGTCGGCCATGCCTTCCAGACGTGCCGTGGTGCTGGGCGCCGCGGGTGCCGGGATCTCGGCGGCACTGCCCGCCCCGGCGGCGCACGGGGCGAGCGGGGGCGGCCGGCCCGCCCGGACGCCGCCCGTCCTGCTGACCGAGCAGGCGAGCAGGCGCATCCTCGTCCTCGACCCCCGGCGGCGCGTCTGGGACCCGGATGCCGACCCGTCGGTGGTGCGGTGGCAGTTCTCGCCGCTCGGCGACCGCCGCTACGAGGATCTGCGTCCGGACGGGAGCTGGGTGTACCCGTGCGAGGCGAAGGTGCGGGTGCACCGGAAGCGCACGTACGTCCTGACGACGGCGTCGTTCGGGTTCGTGGCCGTCGTCGAGCATCCGACGGGCAGGCGGTACTGGGGCGCGGCGCTCGGGGGCGGGGACGATCTGTTCAATCCGCACAGCGCGGAGATCCTGCCCGACGGCAACGTGGCCGTCGCGTGCAGCACCGGCGCGCTCGTGCGGCTGTACGCGGCGTCGCAGGGCCCCCGTGCCACGCGGTACGCGGAGGCGACGCTCAAGGGCGCGCACGGGCTGCACTGGGACGGCGTGCGCCGGGTGCTGTGGGCGATCGGCGACGACGAGCTGGTGACGTACGCGGTGGGCGGCACGGCCGCGCGGCCCACGCTGACGCGGACGTCCGCGGTCGGACTGCCGGTGGGGACGCCGGGCCGGACGCCGGGCGGGCACGACCTCTTTCCCGTGGCGGGGCGCCCGGGGCGGTTGTGGGTGACGACGAACGCGGCCGTCTTCCAGTACGAGATGCGTGGCGGGGTCTTCGTGCGGGACTTCGCCGGGGCCGAGGCGATCTCCCGGAAGTCCGTGAAGGCCGTCGGCGACGACCCGCGTACCGGGCAGGTCGTGACCACCGCGCCGGAGAAGGGCCTTGAGGAGACGTGGTGGACGACGACGGTGAGCGTCCACCGGCCCGAGAGTGGCTACAAGCTCGTCAACGGCGGTATCTACAAGGCACGTTGGTGGCTCCCGCGCTGACGCGGCGCGTTGTCAGGACTGGTTGAGGCGGCGGTCCAGGGCCATCGACAGTTCCGCCTCCACCACGCTCTTGGCCACCGGGCGGAGCTGTTCGATGTCCACCTCGGCCGTGTCGGGGGTGTGGGTGCGCATGACCGTGATGAACAACTCCGCGAGCGCGTCCGCGTGTTCGCGTACGAGTTGACCCGCCTCAAGGACCGCGGCGAGCGGAACTCCCTTGCGTACGAGGGTAGATGACGCGTCGAGCAGGCGTCGGCTGATGTGGACCAGCTCGTCGCCGTCGGTGCCGAGATAGCCGAGGTCCAGGGCGGCGGCGAGGTTCTCCGGGGTGACCTCGCCCGCGAAGTGGTCGGCCAGTTCCTCGGGGGTGAGGCGGACCGGCTGCTCCTCGGTGGGCTCGCCGAGGCCGAGGAGTTCGCCGACGTCGCGGCCCTTCTCGAAGGCGTCGGCCAGCTCGGCGATGCCGTTCAGGGTGTGGCCGCGCTCCAGGAGGGCGGCGATCGTGCGCAGGCGCGCCAGGTGGTGGTCGTCGTACCAGGCGATGCGGCCCTCGCGGCGGGGCGGCGGGATCAGTCCGCGCTCGCGGTAGAAGCGCACGGTGCGCACGGTGATGCCGGCCGCCGCGGCCAGCTCCGTCATGCGGTACTCGCGGACGCCGCCTTCGCCTTGGGGTCGGTCTGCTCGGTCTGCCACGCCGGAAGCCTATGCCGTAGCGGCGAAGCCTGGGCCGTACCGGCGCGGGCCCATGTCGTACCGTCGGTAACTTTCCCCGGCCACCCCCTACCCATGAGTACGTACGTGTTCTACTCTCCCCATTGCGCCAGTAGTTACTGGCAGAGTCGTGACTTCGGGAGGCGGCGGCATGGCCGAGCGCGAGCGTGGCCCTGAGCAGGGGCGCGAGCACGAGCACGTACGGGTGGCGGTGATCGGGTCCGGGTTCGGTGGCCTCGGGGCGGCCGTGCGGCTGCGCCGGGAGGGCATCACCGACTTCGTCGTCCTGGAGCGGGCGGCCGCGGTGGGCGGCACCTGGCGGGACAACAGCTATCCGGGCTGCGCCTGCGACGTGCCCTCGCACCTGTACTCGTTCTCCTTCGCGCCCAACCCCGACTGGCCGCGCACCTTCTCGGGGCAGGAGCACATCCAGGAGTACCTGGAGCGGATCGCCGACACCTTCCGGCTGCGCTCGCACATCCGCCTCGACACCGAGGTGAAGCTGATGCGGTGGGACGCCGAGCGGCTGCGCTGGGAGATAGAGACCAGCACGGGCACCCTCACCGCCGATGTCGTCGTCTCGGCCACCGGGCCGCTCTCCGACCCCAAGACCCCGGACGTCCCCGGCATCGACACCTTCCCGGGCAAGATCTTCCACTCCGCCCGCTGGGACCACGACTACGACCTGCGCGGCAAGCGCGTCGCGATGATCGGCACCGGCGCCTCCGCCATACAGATCGTGCCCGAGATCCAGAAGAGGGTCGGCCGGCTCACCCTGTTCCAGCGCACACCCCCGTGGGTGATGCCGCGCGCCGACCGTGCCATCAGCGGCGCCGAGCGCTGGCTGCACAGGCAGCTGCCGTTCACCACGCAGGCCCGGCGCGGAATCCTCTGGGGGATCCGGGAGTTGCAGGTCCAGGCGTTCACCAAGCGGCCGAACGAACTCGGCCTGGTCGAGCGGATCGCCAAGCGGAACATGTACCGGGCCATCAAGGACCCGGCGCTGCGGGCCAAGCTGACACCCACGTACCGCATCGGCTGCAAGCGCATCCTGCTGTCCAACACGTACTATCCGGCGCTCGCCCGGCCCAACGTCGACGTCGTCGCGAGCGGCCTCGCCGAGGTGCGGGGCGGCACCGTGGTCGCCGCGGACGGTACGGAGACCGAGGTCGACGCGATCATCTTCGGCACCGGGTTCCACGTCACGGACATGCCGATCGCCGAGCGTGTCATCGGGGACGGGGGACACACCCTCATGGAGAGCTGGAAGGACGGCATGAACGCGCTGCGGGGCGCGACCGCCGCCGGCTTCCCCAACTGGATGACGATCATCGGCCCGAACACCGGCCTCGGGAACTCCTCCATGATCCTGATGATCGAGTCCCAGCTGAACTACATGGCCGACTACCTGCGGCAGCTGGATGTCCTCGGAGGCCGCGTCGCGCTCGCCGCGCGCGAGAGCGCGGTGAGCGCCTGGAACACCCGGGTGCAGGAGCGGATGAAACGCACCGTGTGGAACACCGGCGGCTGCACCAGCTGGTACCTCGACGCGAACGGCGTCAACACCACGGTCTGGCCGGGTACGACCACCGAGTTCAGGGCGGCGACACGGCGGGTCGACCTCTCCGAGTACGAGGTGCTGCGCCCGCCGGGGCCGTCGGAGGCGGCGACGCCGGTGTCGCGTACGGAGAAGGAGTCCGGCGGCGCGAAGGTGGAGGCCGGGGCATGAGCCGGCCGACCCACGCCCTGAGCGGGCCCTACGCGCCGCCCGCCGCCGCGCGCCGACTGACCGCCGTCTCCGCCGACGGGGCCCGCATCCACGTCGAGATACACGGGTCGGAGGGAGCGCCCGCCGTGGTGCTCGTGCACGGGTGGACGTGCTCGACGGCCTTCTGGGCCGCACAGTTGCGAGCCCTCGGCGCCGACCACCGGGTGATCGCGTACGACCAGCGCGGCCACGGGCGCAGTGCCGCTCCCGCGGACACCGACGGGTACAGCACGCGGGCGCTCGCCGACGACCTCGAAGCGGTCCTCGCGGCGACGCTCGCGCCGGGCGAGAAGGCCCTGCTCGTCGGGCACTCCATGGGCGGCATGACGATCATGGCGGCGGGCGGGCGCGAGGCGGTGCGGGAGCACGCGGCCGCCGTACTGCTGTGCAGCACGGGCAGTTCGAGTCTGGTCGCCGAGTCGCTGGTCGTGCCGTTGCGGGCCGGGCGGGTGCGGACGCGGATCACGCGGTCGGTGCTCGGTGCGCGGGCGCCGCTCGGGCCGGTGACAGCACTGACCAGGCGCGTCCTCAAGTACGGGACCATGGCGCCCGGCGCGGCGCCGGACAAGGTCGACGCGTGCGCCCGGATCGTGCACGCCTGTCCGACGATCGTGCGCCACGGGTGGTCCCAGGTGCTCGGCACGCTCGAACTGGACGTCGAAGTGGGCGCGTTGCGGGTGCCCACCGCCGTCCTCGTCGGCCTGGTCGACCGGCTCACGCCCGTCGTGCACGCGCGGCGGATCGCGGCCGCGCTGCCCGAGTGCGTGGGGCTCACCGAGCTGGCCGGGGTCGGTCATATGACGCCCATCGAGGCGCCCGAGGCCGTCACCGCGCGCATCAGGGAACTCGTCGGAACGTACGTACAGGTGAAGGAGGGCGCATGAGCAGGGTCAGCCTGGAGGGTCAGGTCGCGGTCGTCACGGGTGCGGCGCGCGGAGTCGGCGAGCTGCTCGCGCGCAAGCTGTCGGCGCGGGGCGCCCGGGTGGCGCTCGTCGGTCTGGAGCCGGACGAGCTGAAGCGGGTCTCGGAGCGGCTGCACACCGAGTCCGGGCACTGGTACGCGGACGTCACCGACCATGAGGCGATGGCTCAGGTCGCGCAGGAGGTCAAGGAGCGCTTCGGGAAGGTCGACGTCGTCGTCGCGAACGCGGGGGTGGCCGGGGGCGGGCCCTTCGTGGAGTCCGACCCCGAGGCGTGGCGCCGCGTCATCGAGGTGAACCTCATCGGCAGCGCGGTGACCGGCCGCGCCTTCCTTCCCGTCCTCATGGAGAGCCGGGGCTACCTGCTCCAGATCGCCTCGTTCGCCGCGATCGCGCCCGCGCCGATGATGACGGCGTACTGCGCGTCGAAGTCGGGCGTGGAGGCGTACGCGCACGCGCTGCGGGCCGAGGTCGGCTACAAGGGGGTGAAGGTCGGCGTCGGCTATCTGTCCTGGACGGACACGGACATGGTGCGGGGCGCGGACCAGGACGACGTGATGCGGGAGTTGCGGCAGCGGCTGCCGTGGCCGTCCAACAAGACGTATCCGCTGGGCCCGGCGGTGGACCGCCTCGTGGCCGGCATCGAGCGGCGCTCCAGCCATGTGTACGCGCAGTGGTGGCTGCGGGGCATGCAGGGCGTACGGGGCTATCTGCCGGGCCTCATCGGCGCGGCCGGACGGCGCGAGATGCGGCGCTTCGAGCCGAGGCTGGGCGCGGTGCACACCGGGCTGGTGGGGGCGGGGGGCTCCGCCGACGAGCGATCGTGGCGCGGCGCGGGCTCGGGCGGCTCCTGACGGTGCCCGGGGTCTTCCCTGTGCCACCGCTCCGCGGCGGATGTTTCCCACTCACCCACCCGTGACCCCGCGTCGAGCCGTGCCCGTCCCGGCACGCCGAAGAGGCCCCCGGAATACCGGGGGCCTCTTCCCGTTCAAGTACAGCGCAGCGTTACGCGTCGTAGTCCCGGTCGAACTTGTCCCGCTGCTCCTGCGCCGCCCGCTGGGCCTCGTCCGGGTCCTGCGAGGCGCGGTCGCTCGCCTCGTCCTGCCGGTCGCCCACGGCGCCCTTGGCCTTCTCGGCGAGCTCCTGCGCCTTGTCCTGGAACTGGTCCTTGATGCCCATGCGTTTCACTCCCGTTGTGGGTGAGGGGGGATGGGGCCTCGACCAGATTTGCATGGGCGGACATTCCGCGCATTTCGATCAATCGCGCAGAGTTACCGGCCCAGGGTCAGGAGCGCGGCGGCAGCGGCGGGCGGCGGCGGTCCGGGACGTCCGAGTAGCCCGGCGGGTCCGCCGCCGGATTCTTCTCCAGGAGGTCCAGCGCCACCCGTACCGCGTCGTCGAGTTGGGCGTGCCGTCCCTCCGCCCAGTCCAGCGGCGTCCGCAGGACCTCCAGGTCCGGGGGCACGCCGTGGTTCTCCACGGACCAGCCGTACTCGTCGAACCAGCCCGCGTTCATCGGCACCGTGATCACCGTCCCGTCGCCGAGCCGGTGCCGCCCGGTCATGCCGACCACGCCGCCCCAGGTGCGCTGTCCGACGACCGGGCCGAGCCCGAGCAGCTTGAACGCCGCCGTGATCATGTCGCCGTCCGAGGAGGTCGCCTCGTCCGCGAGGGCCACCACGGGCCCCCGGGGCGCGTTCGAGGCGTACGACACCGGCTGGGCGTTGCGCGTGAGGTCCCAGCCGAGGATCTTGCGGGTGAGCTTCTCCACGACCAGCTCGCTGATGTGACCGCCCGCGTTGCCGCGTACGTCCACGATCAGGGCGGGCCGCGACACTTCGAGACGCAGGTCCCTGTTGAACTGCGCCCAGCCCGAGCCGCCCATGTCGGGGATGTGGAGGTAGCCGCACTTGCCGCCGCTCAACTCCCTGACGACCTCGCGGCGTTTGGCCACCCAGTCCTGGTAGCGCAGCGGGCGTTCGTTGACGAGGGGGACGATCGCGACCCGCCGCGCGCGGCCCTCGCCCTCCGCCGGGCGGAACGTCAGCTCGACCGTCGTGCCGCCCGCCGCCGCGAGGAGCGGGTAGGGCCCGGTCACCGGGTCGACCGGGCGGCCGTCGACGTGGGTGAGGACCGCGCCCTCGCGGATGCCCGCGCCGGCCAGCGGGGAGCGCGCCTTGGAGTCGGAGGAGTCGCCGGGCAGGATCCGCTTGACCGTCCAGCCGTCGTCCCTGCGGACGAGGTTCGCGCCGAGCAGGCCCATCGCGCGCTGGTAGTGGGGCGGGCCCTCGTTGCGGCGGGCCGGGGAGACGTACGCGTGGGAGGTGCCCAGTTCGCCGAGGACCTCCCGCAGCAGGTCCGCGAACTCGTCGGGGGAGGCGACGCGTTCGACCAGCGGGCGGTACTGGGCGAGCACGCCGTCCCAGTCGATGCCGCACATCTCGGGGTCCCAGAAGTAGGCGCGGATGATGCGGCCGGCCTCCTCGTACGCCTGGCGCCACTCGGCGGCCGGGTCGGCCTCGTGCAGGATGCGGCGCAGGTCGATCCAGACCGTCGTATCGCCGTCGCCCTGCTCGGTGGCGGGTACGGCGCTCAGCTCGCCCTCGTCGACGACCACGAGGCGCGAGCCGTCGCCGCTGAGCGCGAACCAGTCGAGGTGCTCCACGAGTTGGGACTTCTTCGCCTTGGCGATGTTGAAGTGCTCCAGGGTGGGGCGGCCCGTGGTGTCGGCCGGGTTGGCGAAGGTCTCGCCGAGCGCGCCCGAGATCGGCCAGCGCAGCCAGACCAGGCCGCCGCCGCTGACGGGTTGCAGGGCCGAGTACTTCGAGGCGGCGACGGGGAACGGCGTCACCCGCGCCTCCAGGCCCTCGGTCTCGACCGTCGTGGTGCCGTCGCCCCCGCTGTTGTCGGCCGGGTCCAGGCCCCCCGCCGCCGGGCGCCCGTCGGGCAGCAGCGCGAAGGGCGACGGGGTCGCCGAGGAGAGCGGTACGAGATAGGGGCGGCAACCCAGGGGGAAGGAGAGATCGCCGGTGTGCACGTCGTAGACGGGGTCGAAGCCGCGCCAGGAGAGGAAGGCGAGGTAGCGGCCGTCGCGGGTGAAGACGGGGTTCTCGTCCTCGAAGCGGCCGTTGGTGACGTCGACGACCGTATGGGGTCCAGGACCGGAGATGCGGGCCAGTTTGATCTGCCGCAGGGAGCGGCCGATGCCGGGATGCGACCAGGTCAGCCAGGCCCCGTCGGGAGAGAAGGCCAGGTCGCGGACGGGCCCGTTGAGGGAACGGATCAGCTCGGTGACCTCGCCGCCCCCGTCGGCCTCCCCGTCCTCGGCGGCCTCGGCGGCCTCGCGGATCTCACCGACCTCGTGGAGGCGACGGGACGGCTCCGTGGCGCCCGCCTCGTCGGTCACCGTGAGCAGCAGCAGGCGGCCGTCGTTCGAGGCGATGGCGAGCCGGTCGCCGTCGGGGTCGGAGACCATTTCCTGGACGCGGCCGAGGCCGCCGCTCGCCAGCCTGCGCGGCGGGCGGTCGCCGCTGGCGCGCGGCAGATAGGCGATCTCCACGGCGTCCTCGCCGGCGGCGTCGGTGATGTACGCGACCTGCCCGCCGGTGCCGAGCATCTCGGGCAGACGCACCCGGACGCCCGGGGTGTCGGTGATGGTGCGGGCCGGGCCGTCCCGGTGCGTGAGCCAGTACAGGCTGCCGCGTACGACGACCGCGCTGGCCCGCCCGGTCGGGTCCACGGAGAGCGCGTCGAGGTGCTGCGCGGCCGGCACCTGGTAGACCCGCCGCCCCGTGCGCGGACCGCCGAGCCGCACGTCGAGCCGGCGCGGCACCGAGTCGGCGTCCAGCCCGTCCACCAGCCAGATGTCGCCCGCGCACTGGTAGACCACGCGCGTGCCGTCGCTGGCGGCGTGTCGGGCGTAGAAGGCGTCGTGGTCGGTGTGGCGCCGCAGGTCGGAGCCGTCCGGCAGACAGGAGTACAGATTGCCGACGCCTTCGTGGTCGGAGAGGAAGGCGATGCGCCCGGACACGAACATGGGCGAGTCGAGATGCCCGTCGAGGTGGCCGAGGATCTGCTCGCCGTGCATCCACAGGCGGCCCGTCGCCCCGCCCCGGTACCGCTTCCAGGCGGCCGGTTCGTGGGGCGGCTTGCCCGTCAGGAGCAGCGTCTTGCGGTCGCAGTCGCCGTCGGCGAGCGTGTCGGTGATCGCGATGTCGGCGACCGGGCCCCAGGGCAGCTGGCCGCCGGGGGAGCCGTCGACGGGCACGCTGTAGGCCCAGCAGAAGTGCGAGAAGGGCTGGCCGTGCGAGGAGACGGCGAGGACGCCGCCGTCGGGGGACCAGCCGCAGACCCGGGTGTCGGTGCTGCCCCAGTAGGTGAGGCGGCGCGAGGGGCCGCCGTCCACGGGCGCCAGATGGATCTCCGGGTCCAGGCTGCGCCAGGTCGTGTACGCGATGTGGCGGCCGTCGGGCGAGAAGCGGGGATGGCCCACCTTGGTGCGGTCGACGGTGAGCCGCCAGGCCCGGTCGGCCGGGACGCCCTCGGGGGTGAGGGGGGCCACCCAGAGGTCGTCCTCGGCGGCGAAGCAGAGGCGGTCGCCGCTGAGGTGGGGAAATCGCAGGTAGGCGTGGTCTGCCTGGGCGTTCTCGCGCTCGTCGGTCACCTCACCATGCTTTTCCGCTCCGGGGGCCCCGGCAACTCGTACGCATGGCGTGACGCAGCGCACACGGGAGTGCGTACGAAACCGTTTCGTTTCGATAGGTGCTCGCGGTACGCTCCCCGGTGTACGAAACCGTTTCGTTCGGAATGGTCCGAATGCGGTCGGAACGAGATGTGTCCGGAAACAGGATGCGGCCGGAACAACCGGAACAGGAGGCGGCGATCATGACTGACACGGCGGCGACGCGGCGCAGCAGGATCACCCCCGAGCGCGAGGCCGAGCTGTACGAGGCCGTGCTCGACCTGCTCCGCGACGTCGGCTACGACGCCCTCACCATGGACGCCGTGGCCGCTCGCACCCGCTGCAGCAAGGCCACCCTCTACCGCCAGTGGGGGAGCAAGCCGGAGCTGATCGCCAAGGCGCTGCGGCACGACAAGCCGGTGTCCCTCGCGGACATCGACACCGGCTCGCTGCGCGGCGACCTGAACGAGATGGTGGCCCGCTCGGACGACTGCCAGATGGAGAAGGACGCCGCGCTGATGCGGGGCCTCTTCCACGCCGTCCACGACAACCCCGAACTCCGCCAGGCGCTGCGGAACCTGCTCATCGAGCCGGAGCTGACGGGCCTGAACGACCTGCTGCGCAGAGCGGTGGAGCGCGGCGAGGTCGCCGCGGACAATCCGGCGTTGGAGTACGTCGTCCACATGATGACCGGCGCTTTCGTCGCCCGGGACCTCATCGAGGACCGCCCGGTCGACCGCGCCTTCCTCGCCTCGTACGTCGACGCCGTGGTCCTCCCCGTGCTCGGCGTCTGACCCACCCCGACCCACCTGCCCCGTACCTGACGCGAACCGCTCACGTCGTCGGGCTGAACCCCCCTGCCCGCAGTCACCTCTGCACCACGACCTGACCGGGAGTACGCCCCCGTGGCCACATTCCTTTACAAACTCGGCAAACTCGCCTTCCGGCGGCGGCACTTCGTCGCCCTCATCTGGGTGGCGCTCCTCACCCTCGCCGGGGTCGGCGCGGCGTCGGCGCCCACCGCCGCCTCCAGCTCCTTCTCCATACCCGGCACGGAGGCCCAGAAGGCCTTCGACCTGCTGGAGAAGCGCGCCCCCGAGGCCAGCGCCGACGGCGCGAGCGCCCGTGTCGTCTTCAAGGCGCCCGACGGCGAGAAGGTGACGGACCCGGCCAACAAGGCCGAGATCCTCAAGGTCGTCGACGCCCTGAGGTCCGGCTCGGACCAAGTCGCCCGCGCCGACGACCCGTTCCGCGCCAAGACCGTCAGCAAGGACGGCTCCACGGCGTACGCCTCGGTCTCGTACAAGGTCACCTCCATGGAGCTGGCCGACGAGGACCGGGACGCGCTGGAGAGGACCACCGACGACGCCCGCGCGTCCGGACTCACCGTCGAGGTCGGCGGCGACGCGCTCCAGGCCGTACCCGAGACCGGCTCCAGCGAGGTCATCGGCATCGCCGTCGCCGCGGTCGTCCTGGTCATCACCTTCGGCTCGCTGATCGCCGCCGGACTTCCGCTGCTCACCGCGCTGATCGGCGTGGGCATCGGCGTCTCGTCCATCACCGCGCTCGCCGACGCCCTGGACCTCGGCACCACCACCTCGACGCTCGCCATGATGATCGGCCTCGCGGTCGGCATCGACTACGCCCTCTTCATCGTCTCGCGCTACCGCGGCGAACTCGCCGAGGGCCGCGACCGCGAGGAGGCGGCCGGGCGCGCCGTCGGCACGGCGGGCTCCGCGGTCGTCTTCGCCGGGCTCACCGTGGTCATCGCGCTGGTCGGCCTCGCCGTGGTCAACATCCCGATGCTCACCAAGATGGGCTTCGCCGCGGCCGGCACGGTCGTCATCGCCGTCCTCATCGCGCTGACCCTCATCCCGGCGCTGCTCGGGTACGCGGGCAGGCGGGTCATGCCCATGGGCGAGAAGAGCAGGCTGTTCGGCGGCGGGAGGAAGGCGACCGCCGACCAGGACGGGAAGCCGAACATGGGCACCCGCTGGGCCCGCTTCGTCGTGCGCCGCCCGATCGCGGTGCTGCTCGTCGGCATCGTGGGGCTCGGCGCCGCCGCCCTCCCGGTCTCGCAGCTGGAGCTGGGCCTGCCCGACGACGGCGCGCAGCCGACGTCCACGACCCAGCGCAAGGCGTACGACCTGGTGTCCGACGGATTCGGGCCCGGCTTCAACGGCCCGCTGATGGTCGTCGGCGACCTCAAGGGCGCCGACGACCCGAAGGCGGCGGCCGACGGGATCGCCAAGACGGTCTCGAAGCTCGACGACGTCCTGGTCGTCGCCCCGCCCGTGCTCAACAAGGCGGGCGACACCGCCATCATCAGCGTCGTGCCGTCCTCCAAGCCCAGCGGCGTCGAGACCGAGGACCTGGTCCACTCGATCCGCGACACCGGAGCGAGGATCACCGACGACACCGGCGCCGAGATCATGGTCACCGGCACGACGGCCATGAACATCGACGTCTCGCAGAAGCTCAACGACGCCCTGCTGCCCTATCTGGCCCTGGTCGTCGGCCTCGCCTTCCTGCTGCTGATCGTCGTCTTCCGCTCGATCCTGGTCCCGCTCAAGGCGGCCCTCGGCTTCCTGCTCTCGGTCCTCGCGGCCCTCGGCGCGGTCGTCGCGGTCTTCCAGTGGGGCTGGCTCGGCTCGCTCCTCGGCGTGGAGCAGACCGGCCCGATCATGTCCATGATGCCGATCTTCATGGTGGGTGTGGTCTTCGGCCTCGCGATGGACTACGAGGTCTTCCTGGTGACGCGCATGCGGGAGGCGTACGTCCATGGGGAGCGGCCGGGGCAGGCGATCGTGACCGGCTTCCGGCACGGGGCGCGGGTGGTCTCGGCGGCGGCCGTCATCATGATCGCGGTGTTCGCGGGCTTCATCGGCTCCAGCGAGCAGATGGTCAAGATGATCGGCTTCGGCCTCGCGATCGCGGTCTTCTTCGACGCGTTCGTGGTCCGCATGGCGCTGGTGCCCGCGGTCCTCGCGCTGCTCGGCGACAAGGCGTGGTGGCTGCCCAAGTGGCTGGACCGCGCGCTGCCCGACGTCGACGTCGAGGGTGAGGGGCTGCGCACGGCCGCGGACCGGGGCGCCGACCCGGACGGGGACAGGGAGTTGGCGCGCGTCTGACCTCGCGCCGGGACCGGCCGGGTCCGGTCGGGCCCCGCCGGGGTCTCAGCGGGAGACGGGAGTGGCGGCCGCGTACGTACGACGCAGGAAGCGGATCAGCGCCGATGCGTCGAACTGGACGACCGTCACCCCGTCCCGCGTATGGAACTCCACGATCGTCTGGACCCGGCCGCACGGCCAGATGTGCACGTCACCGGCGGTGACGGGGGCGCGCAGGCCCTGTTCGAGCAGCTGGCGGCCGAAGCCCCATTCGCGGCGGCCGGGGAGGCCGATCCGCACCGTGTGCGGGTCGGCCTCCGCGTCGTAGTGCAGGACGACGGGGACGGCGTGGTGGCCCTCGGAGGAGTCCGTGACGAGGTGGGCGCGTGCGTACTGCTCGACTGCGGACATCGCTGAACTCCTCATCAGTACGGGCGCTTCCTCACTAATGTCCCACATGTCCGGCTACTCGCCCCGAGGTGGCGGTGGGGGATCCACCAAGCGGGCGTAGCCGTATCGGGACCGCGGTGCTCTTGCAAACCGTTCGCAACAAGCCCGATCATTGAACGGTCCACGAGCGGTCTGCCCTCTTAGAGCCCCTGCCCAGGAGCGCGCCCATGCATGTCCCCGACGGATTCATCAATGCCCCCGTGTCCGCCGCGGCCGGGGTCCTTGCCGCGGGCGCGGTGGCGGTCTGCCTCAGAGGCGCCCGGCGTGAGCTGGACGAACGGACGGCTCCGCTCGGCGGTCTTGTCGCCGCCTTCATATTTGCGGTGCAAATGCTGAACTTCCCCGTCGCGGCCGGGACGAGCGGGCATCTCCTCGGCGGGGCCCTCGCCGCGATACTCGTCGGCCCCTTCACCGGGGTCCTGTGCGTCTCTGTCGTCCTGCTCATGCAGGGCGTCCTCTTCGCGGACGGCGGGCTGACCGCGCTCGGCGTCAACATCCTCGACATGGCGGTCGTCACCACCGTCGTCGGCTGCCTGTCCTTCCGCGGCCTGGTGAAGGTGCTGCCGCGCGGGCGCCGCACGGTCACCGTCGCCTCCTTCGTGGCGGCGCTGCTGTCCGTGCCCGCCGCCGCGGTCGCCTTCACCTTCCTCTACGCCGTGGGCGGCACGACCGACGTCTCCCTCGACAAGGTCGCCACCGCCATGGTCGGCGTCCACCTCCTCATCGGCGTCGGCGAGGCCGCGATCACCGCGCTCACCGTGGGCGCGGTCATCGCGGTGCGGCCGGACCTCGTCCACGGGGCCCGGGGGCTGACGCGGCCGCTGAAGCTGCGGATCGGCGGGGATTTGGTGGACGCCCCGGCCGCCGCCGACCCGACCGCTCCGGCCCGCCGCTCCCACCGGAAGGTGTGGCTGGCGGGCCTCGCCACCTCCCTCGTCCTCGCGGGCGTCGTCAGCTTCTACGCCTCGTCGAACCCCGACGGCCTGGAGAAGGTCGCCCAGGACAAGGGCATCGACAAGGAGGCCAGGGACCACGCCACGGAGGACTCGCCGCTGGCGGACTACGGAGTCAGGAACATCACCGACACCCGCGTCTCGGGAGGCCTGGCGGGCGCGATCGGCGTGGGCGTGACGGTCGTCGCCGGTTCGGCGGTGTTCTGGGCGGTGCGGAGGCGTCGTACGGGGGAGGCGGGGCCTGCGTCTACAGGGGTGGACGGGGCGGCTGAGGCGTCCGGGGCAGGCGACGCCCCCAGGGCGTCCGCGCCCGAGAAGGCCTGACATGGGCGCAGGACACGCCCACCGCCTCTACCGGCACGGGCATTCGCCGGTGCACGCTCTGCCCGCGCACACCAAACTCGTCGCCGTCCTCTGCTTCGTGGTCCTCGTCGTCTCCACGCCCCGGGAGGCGATGTGGGCCTTCGGCGGGTACGCCGTGCTGCTCGCGGCGGTTGCCCGTGCCGCCCGGGTTCCCACCGGGTTTCTCCTCAAGCGGCTGCTGATCGAGGTGCCGTTCGTCGCCTTCGCCGTGCTGATGCCGTTCGTGGCGCAGGGCGAGCGCGTCGACGTACTCGGTGTGTCCCTGAGCGTCAACGGCCTCTGGGGTGCCTGGAACGTCCTGGCCAAGGGCACGCTCGGCGTCGCCGCCTCCGTGCTGCTCGCCTCCACGACCGAGCTGCGCGAACTGCTCCTCGGCCTCCAGCGCCTCAAGCTGCCCCCGCTGCTCGTCCAGATCGCCTCCTTCATGATCCGGTACGGCGACGTCATCACGGACGAGATGCGCCGCATGAAGATCGCCCGGGAGTCCCGCGGCTTCGAGGCGCGGGGCGTACGGCAGTGGGGCGTCCTCGCCAAGTCCGCGGGCGCCCTCTTCATCCGCTCGTACGAGAGGGGCGAGCGGGTGCACCTCGCGATGGTCAGTCGGGGGTACGCCGGTTCGATGCCGGTCATCGACGAGGTGACCGCCTCGCGCGCGCAGTGGACGTACGCGCTGGCCCTCCCGTCCGCCGCCCTCGTCGTCTGCCTGTTGGGATGGACCCTGTGACCGCGACACCCTCGCTGGACGTGGCCGGACTGGCCTTCGCCTATCCCGACGGGCACCAGGCCCTCTTCGGCGTGGACTTCCGCGTCGGCCGCGGCGAGCGCGTCGCGCTGCTCGGGCCGAACGGCGCGGGCAAGACGACCCTCGTCCTGCATCTGAACGGCATCCTGACCGCCGGCGCGGGCACGGTGACGGTCGCCGGGCTGCCCGTGGGCAGGAAGCACATGGCCGAGATCAGGCGCAGGGTCGGCATCGTCTTCCAGGACCCCGACGACCAGCTGTTCATGCCGACGGTCCGCGAGGACGTGGCGTTCGGGCCCGCGGCCTCGGGGGTGCGGGGCCCGGAGCTGGAGGCCCGTGTGCTGAAGGCCCTCTCCCAGGTCGGCATGGCGGAGTTCGCCGACCGCCCGCCGCACCACCTCTCCTTCGGGCAGCGCCGCCGGGTCGCGGTCGCCACGGTCCTCGCCATGGAGCCGGAGATCCTCGTCCTCGACGAGCCCTCCTCCAATCTCGACCCGGCCTCGCGCCGCGAACTCGCCGACATCCTGCGGTCGTTGGACGTCACCGTCCTGATGGTCACGCACGACCTGCCGTACGCCATGGAGCTGTGCCCCCGCGCCCTGATCCTCAGCAGCGGGACGATCGTGGCGGACGGCCCGACGGGCGAACTCCTCGGCGACGAGGAGCTGATGAGCGAGCACCGCCTGGAACTGCCCTTCGGCTTCGATCCGAAGGCGGCGGAGGCGAGAAGTCGGGGAATCAGCGGCTGATGGCGGCTGTTGGTCTTGGCATGGACGACTTCATGGGTGGGGTACAGGGCACGGTCGCCGACGGGTTCGAGGCGGTGCGCGAGGCCTTCGTACGCAACTTCGACGAGCGCGGGGAGCGCGGGGCCGCCGTCACGGCCTACCGGCACGGGCGCAAGGTCGTGGACCTGTGGGGCGGCACGAAGGACGTCGACGGGGACCTCGCGGCCGGCGACGCCCCGTGGGGGCCCGGCACCGCGCAGGTCGTCCGCTCGGCGACCAAGGGCGTGGCCGCCGCCGCCCTGCTCCTGCTCCATCAGCGCGGCGAGCTGGACCTGGACGCGCCGGTCGGCGCCTACTGGCCGGAGTTCAAGGCGCGTGGCAAGGACGGCGTCCTGGTGCGGCACGTCCTCGCCCACCGCGCGGGCGTCCCCGCCCTGGACCGCCCGCTGACGCCCGCCGAGGCGCTCGACCCCGACCTCGCGGCGGCGGTGGTCGCGGCGCAGGCCCCGTTCTGGGAGCCGGGCGCCGACCACGGCTACCACGCGCAGACCTACAGCTGGCTCACCGGCGAGCTGGTGCGGCGCGTGACGGGCAAGGCCGTCGGGGAGTGGATCGACACCGAGATCGCCCGGCCGCTCGGCCTCGGACTGTGGGTGGGGCTGCCGGAAGCGGAGGCGGCGCGAGTCGGCCGGATGGGCCGTATCGAAGCGCCGGCCGGGCCGGGCGGCCTGCGCGTACGGCCCAAGCGGAACGTCGCCGAGGCCTACGCGGACCCGGCCTCGCTGACCAGCCGCGCCTTCGGGGCGATCGATCCCCTGCCGGACGAGAACGACCCGGCGTACCGGGCGGCGGCCCTGCCCGCCTCCAACGGCGTCGCCACGGCCGACGGCCTGGCCCGCTTCTACGCCGCGCTGATCGGCGAAGTGGACGGCAGGGAGCGGCTGTTCACTCCGGAGACGGTGGAGGCGGCCCGGGCGGAGGCGTCCGCGGGACCCGACCGCGTCCTGGTCGTGCCCACCCGCTTCGGCCTCGGCTACATGCTGCACGGCGGCGCGTCCCCGCTCCTCGCCCCCGGCTCCTTCGGCCACCCCGGCCGGGGTGGCGCGCTCGGCTTCGCCGACCCGGAGTCGGGGACCGCCTTCGGATACGTGACCAACGGAATGAACAAGGGCGTCACGGCGGACCCGCGCGCACAGGCGCTGGTGCGGGCGCTGCGGGAGGCGTAGGTCAGGGCGCGGAGTGGCCCGCGGGGGCGCGGGCCTCGATCCGCCGCAGGGCCAGCAGGCCCCCGGCGCCCGGGACCAGCGCACGCCACCGGGCACCCGGCGCCCCGGCCGACGGGACCGTCCATGTGGCCGCGATGACGACGAGATACGCCGTGCCGTGCAGTGGGCCGAGCAGTGCGGAGAGCGCTGGCGCGTGGACGGTGAGGAGGTTGCCCAGCAGGAGGGCGAGCGAGAGGGCTTCGGCGGTGGCCGCGAGGCGCAGGGCGCGCATGGGGTTCACGCTCCCGTGGTGGAGCCGGGGCGGACGATCATCAGGACGACGACGACCGCCCAGAGCAGGTTGAAGATCCCGGTGAGCATCGTCAGCCGGGCGGCGGCGGGCCGCGCCGCCACCTCGGCGCCCTCGGGCTGCGCGCCCCCGCCCTGCGCCAGCGCGAGCAGACTCCGCTGCCCGGGCAGGATGGCCAGTCCCAGCAGGGCCGCCGCGGCAGCCGTCAGGGCGAGCGAGGCGATCAGCCACGCGTCGCCGAGGACGCCGAGCTGGGCCCCGGTGGCGATCCCGAACACCGGTACGGCGATCCCCGCGACCGCGTAACCGCGGCAGACCCGGTGCAGCAGCGCGGCGACCGACGCCTGTGCGCCGCCGATGGCCCGCAGCGCCTGGCGGGGGAACATCGAGGCGGCCACGGTGATCGACCCGACGGCGAGGATCGCCACGAGGACGTGCACGGACAACAGCAGCTTGGTCACGGGTTCCTCCAGGGCGCGGAATATATTGCCTGCCAATACATACACTGCCTACGCCTCTCTTGTGTAGGCTGCCTACTCATGAAGGTGGATGCGGTGCGAGGGCACCTCGACGGACTGCTGCTGGCCGTGCTGGAACAGGGCCCGCTGCACGGTTACGCGATCATCGCCGCGGTGCAGCGCCGCAGCGGCGGCGTACTGGAACTGCGTACGGGCACGATCTACCCCGCGCTGAACCGCCTGGAGCGGCTCGGCCTGCTGAGCAGCAGCTGGCAGTCGGAGGGCGAAAGGCGGCGCAGGTGTTACGAGTTGACGGACGCGGGCCGGGCGACGCTGGCCGGGGAGCGGGCGGCGTGGAGCGAGTTCACCGCGGCGATCGGCTCGGTCCTGAACCCCGGCACGCGGCCCGGGCTCGCCACGTGAACGCCACAGGACGCCTCGTCGAGGAGTACGCGGCCGACCTGTCCGCCGCTCTGCACGGCCCCGCCAAGGCCAAGGCCCGGCTGGTCGACGAGATACGCGACGGACTTGTCGACACGGCCGCGGCGCATGCCGAGGGGGGTCTTCCCGAGGAGGAGGCGGCCCGGCAGGCGGTGCGGGAGTTCGGGTCCGTCGGCGAACTCGCCCCCAGCTGCCAGCGGGAGCTGACCGTCGCCCAGGCCCGGCACACCGCGCGGGCGGTGACGCTCACCGCCCCGTTCCTGATCGGCTGCTGGTACCTGGCGAGGACCGCGGGCCACGACCTGACCGCGTACCTGCCCCGCACGGCCCAACTGCTCGCCGTCCACCTGGCGTCCGTCGCGACCGGCGCCGCGCTGCTGGCCGCGGCGACCCTGGCCGCCACCGGCAGCCTCGCCCGCCGCCTGCCCACGCCACGCCGGCTCCCGCTCGTGGTCGCCTGGGCCGGCACCACGGCGAGCGGTTCCATGGCGGCCGCGACCCTGGCGCTCGCCCTGGCGGCGGCCCTGGCCGCCGACTGGCCCCTGCTCGCCTTCGCCGGCGCCCTCGCGGCAGCCGCCCACGCGACAGTCGCCACCTCGGCCCGAGCCTGCCGCCGGTGCGCCCGGCTGCCCGTCGCACGCGTACCGGAGTGAGGGCCGCGGGCGCCTACCCCGCGTGCAGCATCAACCCGATCCCCACCACCATCAGCCCCGCCGCCACCAGCCTCGGTGCGCCGAACCGTTCCTTGAAGAAGAGCGCGCCGATCGCCGCGCCGACGATGATCGAGGACTCCCGGAGCGCGGAGATCGGGGCCAGGTGCGCCCGCGTCTGGGCCCACAGGACCAGGCCGTACGCCGCGACCGACAAGGCCGCTCCCAGCAGGCCCACCGCCGCGAACGGGCGGAGTTTCGAGGGAAGTTCGCCGCGCCAGCGGTACGCCGCGTAGAGCGGGACCGCGACGCCCTCCAGGACCATCAGCCACGCGGTGTAGCCCAGGGAGGAACCGGCGGCGCGTACGCCCAGGCCGTCCACCACCGTGTACGCCGCGATGGAGACGCCCGTCGCCAGAGCCGCGCCGATCGCCGGCCAGTCCGGGCGGCGCCCCGAGCCCCGTATGCCCCACAGGGCGAGGCCCGTCAGACCCGCGCAGGACACCGCGATGCCCGCCGCCTGCCAGGCGTCCGGGACCTCGCCCGCGAAGAGCGCCGCGAGCACGGTGACCACCAGCGGGGCCGTGCCGCGCGCGATCGGGTAGGCCTGGCCGAAGTCGCCGAGCCTGAACGACCGCATCAGCAGGGCGTAGTAGCCGACGTGGATGAGCGCGGAGACGATCAGATACGGCCAGGCCCCCGCCGCCGGGACCGCGGCGAAGGGGGCCAGGAGCAGGCCGATCAGCGTGCCGCCGCCGGATATCAGCGTGAAGCCGACCAGCTTGTCGGTGATGTGGTGGGCGATCGCGTTCCAGCTGGCGTGCGTGACGGCGGCGAGCAGCACCGCCGCCGCGACCAGCGGAGTCACTTCGCGGTCTCGCGCACGTCCACCAGAGCGGCGCCCGCGTGGGCGATCAGCGCCTTCGGGGCCATCGGGAAGACGGCGTAGGGGGTGCCCGCCGCCGCCCACACCACGTCGTGGCCGAGGAGCGAGCGGTCGGCGAGGACCCGGGTCCTGGTGGCGTGCCCGAAGGGCGGCACGCCGCCGATCGCGAAACCGGTGGTCTCCCGGACGACGTCCGCCTTGGCGCGGGTGACCTTCTCCGCGCCCAACTCCCGGCGTACGAGGTCGACGTCGACCCGCGACGCGCCGTCCATCAGGACCAGGACCGGCACACCGTCCGCCGCGAAGATCAGGGACTTGCAGATCTGGCTCAGCTCGCAGCCGATCGCGGCCGCCGCCTCCTGCGCGGTCCGCGTCTGCTCCGGGAAGCGGCGGGCCCGGCCGATCACCTCGGCCAGGCCCAACTCGCGCAGGGCGGCGGCGAAACGGGGGTGGGCCGCGGGCTCGGTGGGGGCGGCGGATTCGGTCGGCTCGGCGGGTTCTGTGGCGCTCATGCCCGGCACGCTAGCGGTCCGTGTACAGGACATGCGACCGCGTATCCGCATGGCGGACACGGGGCCCGCCCCACGCCGGCCCTGCGCTCAGTCCCCGGCCAGCAGCATCGCCCGCACCAGCGGCCCCGCCGAATCCCCGCCGTGGCCGCCCTGCTGCACGACCGCCGCCGACGCCAGGTCGCCCCGGTACGCGGTGAACCAGCCGTTCGGCTTCTTCTGGCCGTCGACCTCCGCCGAGCCCGTCTTCGCGCCCGTGTCGGAGCCGAGGCCCCGCATCGGCTTCACGGCGGTGCCGGCCACCGCCGTGTAGTGCATGAGGTCCCGCAGCGCCGACGCCGTCGCGCCCGACATCCTGCGCGGCGCCGTCGCCAGCTCGCGGTCGTCGACATCGGGCGAGACCAGGTACGGCTGCTTGAACGTGCCCGACTTCACCGTCGCCGCCACCGACGCCATGTTCAGCGGATTCATCCGCACCCCGCCCTGCCCGATCAGCGAGGCCGCCATCTGGGCGTGGCTCTGCACGGGGACCGCGCCGTCGAAGGTCGGCACACCGATCGACCAGTTGTCGCGGCCGAGCCCGAAGACGTCCTGCGCCTGCCTGGTCAGCGAGTCGTTCTCCAGCTTCTTGGCCTGGCTGATGAAGGCCGTGTTGCAGGAGCGCGCGAAGCTCGCCCGGAACGTGCCGTTCTTGATCTGGAACTTGTCGTCGTTCTGGAACTTCCAGCCGCCGTACGTCTCGTACTTCGGGCACGGGTGCTTCTTGTCCACCCCGGCGAGCTTCTTCTCCAGCAGCATCGACGCACTGACGACCTTCATCGTGGAGCCGGGCGCGAGGGAACCCTGGAAGGCCGTGTTGAAGCCGGTCGGGTTGGAGTTGGCGGCGGCCAGGATCTCGCCGGTGCTCGGCTTGACGACGACCACGGACGCGAGCTTCCGCTTCGCCGTCTCCCGTTCCGCCGCCGACTGCAACGAACCGCTGAACGTGGTCTTGAGCGTCCCCGGGGTACCGGGCGAGAGGGCCAGCAGCGTCTTGTCGGGCCTCGCCTTCGCGTCGGCCCTCTTCGCCGAATCGGCGCCATCCCGCGCGGACTTCGCGGCGTCCCCGCCGTCCGCCCGGACCACCCGCAGCTCCACGCCCGCCCTGCCGCCGGCCTTCTTGCCGAACTTCTCGCGCAACCCGTCGAGGACCGTGCCCAGCGACGGGTACTTGGCCGCCGTCAGCTCCCCTCCGTCGCGGTCCACCGCCTTGATCGGCGGGTCGCCCGCCTCGCCGGTGACCAGGCGGTCGCCGGCCCTCAGCTCCGGATGCAGGACCGAGGGGCGCCAGCCGACCAGCGTCCTGCCGTCGCTCTTCCTGCGCACCACCGTCAGCTCGGACTCGTAGGCGAAGGGCTTGTTCTGCTTCTTGTACGACACCGTGGCGGCCGCCTTGAACGGCACCTCGGCGCCCGCCCGCCCGGCCGGTTTACCGGGGGTCAGCCGGACCTTCGTGAGGTGGCCCTCCTCGCGGTAGGACGTCAGCGCCTTCTTTGCCGCCGTACGGTCGTCCGTCAGCGCGGCGGCCCGGGCCGCGTCGCCCTCGGCCCACGCCGCGAGGAACGCCCGCGCGGTGTGGCGCACTTCGGCGGACGTCGGCGGCCCCGAGGGCACCGGCTTCGCGTCGCCGCCGGACCCGCCGGGCCCCGAGCCGCCGGAGAGCGCGAACGCGGTGGCCCCGACCCCGCACACGACGACGACCGCCGCCCCGCCGAGCACACCCGGGTGCACCCGGGTGTTCCTGAATCCGACGCCCTTGCGCTCGGCGGCGCGCCTTCGCTTGCCCACAAACCCTCCGCAGTTCCCCGGAGCCCCCATGCTCCTCACCGGTTCCTCACCGGAAGGCCACCTTAGAGGCGTACGAAGAAGCCCTCGACCACTTTGCCGCCCGGCCGGACGCCCGTCAGGCGGACCCCCTACCCTGCGGCCCCGCTAGGGGGTGTCCGCCCGCAGGACGTCCGCGACGATCGGCCCCGCCGCGTCTCCGCCGTGCCCGCCCCGCTGCGTCATCGCGGCGGCCGCCACATCGCCCCGGTAGCCGGTGAACCAACTGTCGGACGTCTTTTGGCCGTCCACCTCCGCCGAGCCGGTCTTCGCGCCGATGTCCCCGGTCAGGCTCGCCATGGTCCGCGCCCCGGTGCCGCTGACCGCCGTGCGGCGCATCATCCGGCGCAGCTGCGTGACGGTGGCGGCGGGCAGGCCGCGGGCGGTGGCCAGTTCACGGTCGTCGAGCGACCTCGGCACGATCACCGGCTGCCGGAAGGTGCCGGTCATCGCGGTCGCGGTGACCGACGCCATGTTCAGCGGGCTCATCTGGACCTGGCCCTGGCCGATGGCGTTGGCCGCGCGGTCGGGGCCCGCGGAGGCGGGGACGGAGCCGTCGAAGGAGGGGATGCCGACCTTCCAGTCGTTACGGCCGAGGCCGAAGCCGTTTCGCGCCTCCTCGGTGAGGGAGGCGTCCGTGAGGCCTTCCTCGTCGACGAGCTTCACGAACGCGGTGTTGCAGGAGCGCGCGAAGCTCTCCGAGAACGTCGCCGACTCGTTCGGCGCCATGCCCTTCAGGTTGTGGAAGGTCTGGCTCTGCCAGGTCGCGGTGGCCGGGCAGGGCGCGGCCCCGCCCGCCTTGGTGACCCCCTTGTCGATGAGCATCGCCGCCGTGACGATCTTCATCGTCGAGCCGGGCGCCACCTTGCCGAGGAACGCCGCGTTCCAGGAGTCCGTGCGGTTGTTGGCGACCGCGAGCACCTCGCCGGTGCTCGGCTTCACCGCCACCACCGAGGAGTCGTCGTACCGCAGGACCGCCCGCTCGGCCGCCTTCTGCACGGCCGCGCTGAGTGTCGTACGCAGCTTGCCCGGCCTGCCCTTGGCGAGGGTGAGCAGCGCGTGTGTCCCCGCCTCCTCGTCGGCGTGCCTGACGTACAGCTCCACGCCCGCCCTGCCGCCCGCGCTTCGCCCGTACTTCTTCCGCAGCTGGCCGAGGACCGGGCCGAGCGAGGGGTACTCCTTCTCGCGCAGGACGACGCCCGCGCGGTCTACCGCCCGGATGGGCGGCGCAGCGGCCTCGCCCGTCACCAGGGTGTCGCCCTTCTCCAGCGAGGGGTGCAGGACGGCCGACGACCAGTCGACGAGCGGGCGGCCGGTGGTCCGGCCCCGGACGACGGTGAGTGCGGAGTCGTACGCGAAGGGCTTGCTCCTGCCCTTGTACGACACCGTGGCCGACACGTCGAACGGCACGCGCGTGCCGGACGCCCGCCGCGGGGTGAGCTTCACCTTCGTCAGGTGCGCGTCCTTCCGGTAGCCGGTCAGGGCGGACGAGGCCGTCGTGGCGTCGTTCGTGTACGCGGCCGCCTGCCCGGCGTCGCCCTCGGCCCACGCCGCGAGGAACTTCCGCGCCGTCTCGCGGACCTCGTCACCGCTGGGCGGCCCCGTCTTCACGGCGGCCGGATCCGCCCCGGACGAACCGCCGCCCCCGCTCACGCCGTTCACGCCGTTCACCAAGGTGTACGCGCCAAAACCGGCGCCCCCCACCATGGCGGTGAAGACCCCGCCGACCAGAGCGGCCTTTACTCCCCTGCGCACGATGCGCTCCCCTCCCCAGGAGCCTGTCCGAAGGAGATGTCCGGAAAGGCTGTCCGTCCGGCACCTTATGGGGGGGAAGGGAAATCCGGGACGGCCGTTATCCGAAGGTGTCCGATACGCGGCCCATTACACCCACGTATCCAGCCACATTCGGGATCGCCAGGAATCGATCGGGATCGCGGTGCCGGTGTAGATCGGCCAGAAGTAGATGAAATTCCAGAAGATGAGCAGAACGACGACTCCCGACGCCGCGGCACCCGCCACCCGGCGCCGCTCGCCGGATCCCGGCGGCCCCAGGATCGCGCCGATCAGCATCGCCACCGCGAGACACAGGAACGGCACGAAGACGACCGCGTAGAAGTAGAAGATCGTCCGCTCCTGGTAGAAGAACCAGGGCAGATAGCCCGCGAGCACCCCGCACAGGATCGCGCCCGCCCGCCAGTCGCGCCGCAGCCCCCACCGCCACAGGATGTACAGCAGCGCGCACGCGCCGACCCACCACAGCAGCGGGGTGCCGAGCGCGAGGACCTCGCGGGCGCACTTCTCGGTGGTGTCGGCGGGGCAGCCGTGCTTGCCGGGCCGCGGCGACTCGTAGAAGTACGAGACGGGGCGGCCGTCGACGATCCAGCTCCAGGGGTTGGACTGGTAGGTGTGCGGCGAGGAGAGGCCCACGTGGAACTCGTAGACCGCGTGTTCGTAGTGCCACAGGCTGCGCACCCAGTCCGGCAGCCACGTCCAGCTGCCGCCCCGGCCCTGCGTCGCAGCCCAGTCGCGGTAGTAGCCGCCGGAGCCGTCCGCCGGGGAGAGGATCCAGCCGAGCCACGAGACGACGTACGTGGCGAGGGCCACCGGGACCGTGGACACGAACGCCGGGAGCACGTCCCGCCGCAGGACCGCGCGGTAGGGCCGCACCGCCCCGGCGACGCGGCGCGCGCCGACGTCCCAGAACACGGTCATCAGACAGAGGAAGACCATGACGTACAGGCCGTTCCACTTGGTGCCGAAGGCGAGCCCCAGGCAGAGACCGGCCGCCCAGCGCCAGGGCCGCCACCCCAGGCGGACCGTCTCGGCGATGTACGGGTCGGGGCGTACGAGACCGTCCTCGTCGGCCGGGAGGGCGGCCGCGAGTCTCTCCCTCGCCCTGTCCCGGTCGATGAGGAAGCAGCCGAAGGCCGCGAGCACGAAGAACATCAGGACCTGGTCGAGCAGCGCCGTGCGGCTCATCACGAAGTGCAGGCCGTCCATGGCGAGCAGCGCGCCCGCCAGACAGCCGAGGAACGTGGAGCGGAACAGCCGCCGCCCGATCCGGCACAGCATCAGGACCGACAGCGTGCCGAGCACCGCCGTCATGAACCGCCAGCCGAACGGATTGAAGCCGAACAGCCACTCGCCGAGGCCGATCACGTACTTGCCGACCGGGGGGTGCACCACGTACGCCGCGTCGTGCGGGAGCGCGATGTCGCTGCCCTGCCGCAGCACGTCGTCGTTGATCTTGTCCGGCCAGTTGACCTCGTAGCCGCGGTGGATGAGCCCCCAGGCGTCCTTCGCGTAGTACGTCTCGTCGAATATCACGTCCCTCGGACTGCCGAGGTTCCAGAACCGCATCACCCCGGCGACCAGTGTGATCAGCAGCGGTCCGGCCCACGCCGACCAGCGCACCACCAGGTCGGCGTCCGCCCTGGACAGCCCGAGCGTCGTCCACAGGCGGGGGCTCGGCCGCGTGTACGGGGGTACCAGCCGCGCCGTGACGTCCTCTCTGGGCCGCGCCACGTAGCCGAATCGGCGCAGCCGCCGCTGCCAGGAGGGCTGCTGCCCCTCGGCCGCCTGGCTCTCGCGGGTGTCCGGGGAAGGCGCGGTACTGGTCACCGCGCCATCGTAGGGAACCAGACTGTGCGAGTCCCGCCCGTCGGCCCTGCGAGGATGGATCCGTGACAGGAAGCGCAGATTCCCCCGGAACCCTCGTGTTGGCAGGCACCCCCATCGGCGACGTCGCCGACGCGCCGCCGCGCCTCGCCGCCGAGCTGGCGTCCGCCGACGTGGTCGCCGCCGAGGACACGCGGCGCCTGCGCAGGCTCACCCAGGCGCTCGGGGTGCAGGTCGGCGGCCGTGTCGTCTCCTACTTCGAGGGCAACGAATCGGCCCGCACGCCCGAGCTGGTCGAGGCGCTGGCGGGCGGCGCGCGCGTCCTGCTCGTGACGGACGCGGGGATGCCGTCGGTCTCCGACCCCGGCTACCGCCTGGTCGCGGCCGCCGTGGAGCGGGACATCAAGGTGACCGCCGTGCCGGGCCCGTCCGCCGTGCTCACCGCGCTCGCCCTGTCGGGCCTGCCGGTCGACCGGTTCTGCTTCGAGGGCTTCCTGCCGCGCAAGGCGGGCGAGCGGCTCTCGCGCCTCAAGGAGGTCGCCGAGGACCGCAGGACGCTCGTCTACTTCGAGGCCCCGCACCGCATCGACGACACGCTCGCCGCGATGGCCGAGGCGTTCGGCGATGAGCGCAGGGCCGCGGTCTGCCGCGAGCTGACCAAGACGTACGAGGAGGTCAAGCGCGGTTCGCTGAAGGACCTCGCCGAGTGGGCCGCCGACGGCGTGCGCGGCGAGATCACCGTCGTCATCGAGGGCGCCCCCGAGAAGAGCGCGGACGACCTCGGCCCCGCGGAGCTGGTGCGCAGGGTGCGGGTGCGCGAGGAGGCGGGGGAGCGGCGCAAGGAGGCGATCGCCGCGGTCGCCGCCGAGGCGGGCCTTCCCAAGCGCGAGGTGTTCGATGCCGTCGTCGCGGCAAAGAACGCGGATCGAAGCGGCCCATCGGAGGGCAAAGGACTATCGTGAAAGGCAAAGCGCGGGCCGCGCGCCAGGCCTCTTTCCTAAGGAAAGGCCAAATCGGCTCCAACGCTCGACAGGTCTGATGCGCTCGCTCCGGGAAAGGCGTCCACTGGTCGAAGGGACGGCAGTGCCCGTCCCTCGGACAAGAGGAGCAGCGGCATGAGTGAGATCGCGGACACCGGTCACCCCCGCACGGCACTGAATGTGGTTCACGAGTCCTACGCGTTCGCCTGCATGCGCTGCGGGCACGGCTGGGAACAGTCGTACGAGATCGAGCATCACGTGGACGCCGGCGGCCAGGAATACGTGGTGTACCGGGCGGACGGCCATCACGTGCCCTCCCCGCTCTCCCGCCCCACCTGCCTGAACTGCGGCGGCCACGTCGTGCGGATCATGCGCGCGGGCCAGGTCTCGTCGGTGCTCGACACGATGCGGCGCCAGTACGAGGCCGGGCGTGGCGAGACCGGTTCTGCGGGCGCGACCGAGGCCGGCGCCCGGGGAGCCGGGGCGGTGACGGTGCCGGGACCCGGGCCGGTGCCGGTGACGGAGGCGGGCGGACGGGGCCACCACTGGCACCTGTCCGATCTGCTGCACCCCTTCCAGCACCGCAAGGCGCGCTGACACCGCGGGCGATCCGGCGCGCGCCGCCGCTTCGTAGGATCGGAGCATGCCTTCGAAGAACTCCGACGCGCCGCCGCCCCTGCCCGCACCGCTCCAGGTGGCGGTCGCCGACTCGCACACCCACCTCGACATGCAGTCGGGCACCGTGGAGGAGGCCCTCGCCAAGGCGGCCTCGGTGGGGGTCACGACGCTTGTCCAGGTCGGCTGCGACGTCCGGGGCTCCCAGTGGGCGGCGCGCACCGCCGCCGAGCACGACCGGGTCCACGCCACCGTCGCCCTGCACCCCAACGAGGCGCCCCGCATCGTGCTCGGCGACCCCGACGGCTGGTCCCGGCAGGGCGCGCGCGAGGCGGGCGGCGACGGCGCGCTCGACGAGGCGCTCGCCGAGATCGACCGGCTCGCCGCGCTGGAGCACGTCAAGGGCGTCGGCGAGACCGGCCTCGACTACTTCCGCACCGGACCGGAGGGCATGGCAGCCCAGGAGCGGTCCTTCCGCGCCCACATCGAGATCGCCAAGCGGCACGGCAAGGCCCTCGTCATCCACGACCGCGAGGCCCACGAGGACGTGCTGCGCGTCCTGAAGGAGGAGGGCGCCCCCGAGCGCACCGTCTTCCACTGCTACTCCGGTGACGCCGCGATGGCCCAGGTCTGCGCGGAACACGGCTACTTCATGTCGTTCGCGGGCAACGTCACGTTCAAGAACGCGCAGCCGCTGCGGGACGCCCTGGCCGTCGCGCCGCTCGACCTCGTCCTCGTCGAGACGGACGCGCCCTTCCTCACGCCCGCCCCCTATCGCGGACGGCCCAACGCTCCGTATCTCATTCCGGTCACAGTGCGCGCCATGGCCGAGGTCCGCGGAATCGACGAGGACGCGATGGCCACGGCACTCGCCTCGAACACCGCGCGCGCCTTCGGATACTGACGATTACTAACCGATAACGCCACGACACAACGTAGTCGCTCGACTTTGGAGAGTGACGAAAGCTCCGCTAGGTTCTGTCCGCCCGGTCCGGACCCCTGGAGCGTCATCGTGAGCAATTCGCAGTACGAGACGTATGAAGTGCCGTACGCGCCGCCGTATGAGACGGCGTACGCACCGACCGTCCCGTACGACCAGGCGTACGTGTACGAGAACAACGAGAACAACGAGAACTACGAGAACTACGAGAACGTCGAGCCCGAGGGCGGCATCCCCCGGCAGGCGACCGCTGTCTCCGGCGGCGGGCGGGCCGAGGCGCGGCGGGCCGCTCGCCGCGGGAAGACGGCCGCCGACGACGAGCAGGCAGTCCCCGAGCGGTCCGCCGAGGCGCTGCGCCGCCTGGTTCCGCAGGCCCTCGTCGTCGCGTTCCTCGCGGGCGGCACCTCCGCGTTCGTCGCCGACGACAAGGCCGTGCGGCTCAGCGTCGACGGCGAGCCGCGCACCCTGCACACCTTCGCCGACGACGTCGGGGAGCTGCTCGCCGACGAAGGCGTCGCGGTCGGCGCCCACGACATCGTCGCGCCCGCGACGGGCACCGCACTGGCCAGCGGCGACGAGATCGCCGTCCGCTACGGGCGGCCCGTACGGCTCACTCTCGACGGTGAGCGGCGCAAGGTGTGGACGACGGCACGCACCGTCGACGGCGCCCTGCGCCAGCTCGGGGTGCGCGCGGAGGGCGCCCACCTGTCGGCCTCGCGCAGCCGCCGCATCGGCAGGGGCGGCCTCGACCTCGCCGTCCGCACGGAACGCACCGTCACGATCATGGCGGACGGCCGGGAGCGGACCATCCGTACGAACGCGGCGACCGTGGGGGAGGCCGTCGCGGAGGCCGGGGTCACCCTGCGCGGGCAGGACACCACGTCGGTGGATCCCGACAGCTTTCCGCGCGACGGGATGACAGTCACCGTCATGCGGATCACCGGCTCCCGGGAGGTGCGGGAGGAGGCGATCCCCTTCGAGGTCAGGAGGACGCAGGACCCGACGCTGTTCCGGGGTACGGAGGTCGTGGTGCAGGCCGGGCGGCAGGGCGCGCGGCGCGTCACCTACGCGCTGCGGACCGTCAACGGCGTCAGGCAGAAGCCGCGGATGATCGGCTCCGAGGTGGTGCGGGAGCCGCAGAACCGGATCGTGAAGGTCGGCACGAGACAGATGCCGTCGTCGGTGGCCGGGGCGGACGGCCTCAACTGGGGCTCGCTCGCGCAGTGCGAGTCGGGGGGACGGCCGGGGGCGGTCGACGCGTCGGGCACGTACGGGGGCCTCTACCAGTTCGACACGCGGACCTGGCAGGGCCTCGGCGGCTCGGGCCGCCCCCAGGACGCGTCGCCCTCGGAACAGACGTTCCGAGCGAAAAAACTCTACGTTCAGCGCGGGGCCAGCCCCTGGCCCCATTGCGGGCGACGCCTCCACGGGTAGCGACCTCGACCGTTGCCCCGTCAGGGGCGCGGGGAACTGCGCGACCAGCCCCCACCGGCGGCCAGCCGACAACGAGACGCAGCCTCCGCCCAAGGCCCAGGGGCCAGGCCAGGCACCGTAACCTGGTGCGGTGAGCACTGAGCACGGCGCCCTCCTCGGCCCCGCCGACATCCGCGAACTGGCCGCTGCCCTGGGCGTACGCCCCACCAAGCAGCGCGGCCAGAACTTCGTCATCGACGCCAACACCGTCCGCCGCATCGTCCGCACCGCGGAGGTCGGCCCGGACGACGTCGTCGTCGAGGTCGGGCCCGGCCTCGGGTCCCTGACCCTGGCCCTGCTGGAGACCGCCGCGCACGTCACCGCCGTCGAGATCGACGACGTACTCGCCGGCGCGCTGCCCGCGACCATCGAGGCCCGCCTGCCGCAGAAGGCAGGCTCCTTCGCGCTGGTGCACAGTGACGCCATGCTCGTGCGCGAGCTGCCGGGCCCCGCCCCGACCGCGCTGGTGGCGAACCTCCCGTACAACGTCGCCGTACCCGTCCTGCTGCACATGCTCGACACCTTCCCGACCATCGAGCGCACGCTCGTGATGGTCCAGGCCGAGGTCGCCGACCGGCTCGCCGCCGCCCCCGGCTCGAAGGTGTACGGAGTCCCGTCCGTGAAGGCCAACTGGTACGCGGACGTGAAGCGCGCCGGGTCGATCGGCCGCAACGTCTTCTGGCCCGCTCCGAACGTCGACTCCGGGCTCGTCTCCCTGGTGCGCCGCGCCGAGCCGGTGAAGACCAGCGCCTCCAAGCGCGAGGTCTTCGCCGTCGTCGACGCCGCCTTCGCCCAGCGCAGGAAGACGCTGCGGGCCGCCCTGTCCGGCTGGGCGGGATCCGCGGCCGCCGCGGAGGCCGCCCTGGTCGCCGCCGGGGTCTCGCCGCAGGCGCGCGGCGAGGCGCTGACCGTGGAGGAGTTCGCCCGCATCGCGGAGCACAAGGAGGCGGGCGCGTGAGCGCGACCGTGACCGTCCGGGTCCCCGCGAAGGTCAACGTCCAGCTCGCGGTGGGCGCCGCCCGCTCCGACGGTTTCCACGACCTCGCCAATGTCTTCCTCGCCGTGGGCCTCTACGACGAGGTCACGGTCACGGCCGCCGACGAGCTGCGGGTGACCTGCGAGGGGCCCGGAGCCGATCAAGTACCCCTGGACCGTACGAACCTGGCCGCCCGCGCCGCCGAACTGCTCGCCGCGCGGTACGGCATCCCGCCCCGCGTCCACCTCCACATCGCCAAGGGCATCCCCGTCGCCGGGGGCATGGCGGGCGGCAGCGCGGACGGGGCGGGCGCGCTCGTGGCGTGCGACGCGCTGTGGGGGACGCAGGCGTCCCGCGAGGAACTGCTCGACATCTGCGCCGAGTTGGGCAGCGATGTGCCGTTCAGCCTGGTGGGCGGCGCCGCGCTCGGCACGGGGCGCGGCGAGAAGCTTCAGCCGCTGGAGGTCGGCGGCACCTTCCACTGGGTGTTCGCCGTCGCCGACGGCGGGCTCTCCACGCCCGCCGTGTACCGCGAGTTCGACCGGCTGACCCCGGACGCGCCCGCCCCCGAGGCTTCCCCCGCGCTCCTCGAAGCCCTGCGCACGGGCGACACAGAGGCGCTCGCCGCGACGGCCACCAACGACCTCCAGCCCGCCGCCCTCTCCCTCTTCCCCTCCCTCGCCGACACCCTCGCGGCCGGCACGGCGGCGGGCGCCCTGGCCGCGCTGGTCTCCGGGTCCGGGCCGACGACGGCGTTCCTCACGGCCGACGCCGCGTCCGCGCACAAGGTGGCCGACGCGCTGACGGCCTCGGGGACGTGCCGCACGGCGCGGGTGGCGACCTCCCCGGCGCGGGGCGCGCAGGTACTCACTCCCGGATGAGTACGGGCGCGCTGACGCCGAGGGCCGATCGCGCGCGACCGTACGTCCATGGGATCAAGCGTTCGCGAACTGGCCGAGAAGACGCCCGCCGGGCGTGACCGGTACATCGACCTGCTGCGGGTCGCCTCGCTGGGCACGGTCGTCCTCGGGCACTGGCTGATGGCGGCCGTGACCGTCGGCGACGACGGCCGCGCCGAGGTCGGCAACCTCCTCGCCGTCGTACCGGAGCTGCAACTCCTCACCTGGGCCTTGCAGATCATGCCGGTGTTCTTCTTCGTCGGCGGCTTCGCGCACGCGCTGTCGTACCGCTCGTTGAGCCGGGGGGCCGGGGGCGGCTCCGTCTACTCCGCCTTCTTGCGGGCACGGCTCCAGCGGCTGCTGCGGCCCACGATGGTGTTCATAGGCGTGTGGGGCGCGCTCGCCCTGGTCCTCCAACTGGGCGGCCAAGGAGGCGGGTTGCTCGACGTGGCGCTGCGGCTCGTCGCCCAGCCGCTGTGGTTCATCGGCATCTATCTGGCGATGGTCGCCCTCACGCCCCCGCTGCTGCGGCTGCACGAGCGATGGGGGTGGGGCGCGTTCGGCGCGCTGGTGGCGGCCGCAGCCGCGGTGGACGTCGCGCGCTTCACCTTCGACGTGCCGTACGTGGAGTTCCTGAACTTCGCCTTCGTCTGGCTCGCGGTGCACCAGCTGGGCTTCCTGCGGGCGGACGGCAAGCTGCGACTGCCGTACGCCCTGGCGGGCGCAGGCCTCACGGGAGCCTCGCTCCTGGTCGCCCTCGGCCCCTATCCCCTCTCCATGGTCGGCATGCCCGGCGAACGCGTCTCGAACATGGCACCGCCCACCTTCGCCCTGCTCTGCCACGGCATGTGGCTGGTCGGCGCGGTGGAACTGCTGCGCGCCCCGGCGAGCCGGTGGCTGGCGCGGCCCCGAGTCTGGCGCGGCGTGGTGGCGGCCAACGGCATCTCCATGACGGCGTTCCTGTGGCACCTGACGGCGATGCTCGGGGTGTACGGGACCCTGCTCGCCCTCGACGTCCCGCTGCCCGAGCCCGCGAGCGCCGGGTGGTGGGCGCAGGTGCCGCTGCGGATGGCGGTGGCCGCGGCCCTGACGGCGGCGCTCGTGGCGGCCTTCCGCCGCTTCGAGCGGCCGGGCGCGACGGGAGAGCCCGGCCCCGCGGGAACGGCCTCGGGCCCGACGGCGGCACTCGGCGTCACGCTCTGCCTCTTCGGGGTGCTCGGCCTGTCGATGGTCGGCTTCGGCGGCCTGCTGGAGGGGCGCACGGCGATGCTGGTCGCCGTCCATGTGACGGCTCCGGCGGCGGTGGCGATGGCCCTTGCCGGGTGGGTGCTGGTGGAGCGGGCGGGGCGCTCCCGCGCGGGCGACTACGCTTGAGGATCGATCGTCCCCCCTGTCAGGAGAGAAATGGCCGTCAATCTGGTCAATGTCGAGGCAGTCAGCAAGGTGTACGGCACCCGTGCCCTGCTCGACGGCGTCTCACTCGGCGTGTCCGAGGGGGACAGGATCGGTGTCGTGGGGCGCAACGGTGACGGGAAGACCACCCTGATCCGGATGCTCGCCAAGCTGGAGGAGGCCGACACCGGGCGCGTCACGCACAACGGCGGGCTGCGGCTCGGCGTGCTGACCCAGCACGACTCGCTGGATCCCGCCGCCACCGTCCGGCACGAGGTCATCGGTGATCTCGCCGACCACGAGTGGGCGGGCAGCGCCAAGATCAGGGACGTGCTGACCGGCCTCTTCGGCGGCCTCGACCTGCCGGGCTTCCCGCAGGGGCTCGACACCGTCATCGGCCCGCTCTCCGGTGGCGAGCGGCGCCGCATCGCGCTCGCCAAGCTGCTCATCGCCGAGCAGGACCTGATCGTGCTGGACGAGCCGACCAACCACCTCGACGTGGAGGGCATCGCCTGGCTCGCCGAGCACCTGCGGACGCGGCGCTCGGCGCTGGTGTGCGTGACGCACGACCGGTGGTTCCTCGACCAGGTGTGCACGCGCATGTGGGACGTGCAGAAGGGCTCCGTCTTCGAGTACGAGGGCGGGTACTCCGACTACGTCTTCGCCCGCGCCGAGCGTGAGCGCATCGCCGCCACCGAGGAGACCAAGCGGCAGAACCTGATGCGCAAGGAGCTGGCCTGGCTGCGGCGCGGCGCCCCGGCCCGCACCAGCAAGCCGAAGTTCCGCATCGAGGCCGCCAACGAACTGATCGCGGACGTGCCGCCGCCGCGGGACACCAGCGAGCTGATGAAGTTCGCGACGACGCGGCTCGGCAAAACGGTCTTCGACCTGGAGGACGTGTCCGTCCAGGCCGGCCCGAAGCTGCTGCTCAAGCATCTGACCTGGCAGCTCGGCCCCGGCGACCGCATCGGCCTGGTCGGTGTGAACGGCGCGGGCAAGACCTCGCTGCTGCGCGCCATGGCCGACGCGGCCCGCAGCCAGGGTGACGTACAGCCCGCGGGCGGCAAGGTCGTCGTGGGCAAGACCGTGAAGCTGGCCTACCTCTCGCAGGAGGTCGCCGAACTGAAGCCGACGCTGCGGGTGCTGGAGGCCGTGCAGCAGGTGCGCGAGCGCGTCGACCTCGGCAAGGGCCGGGAGATGACCGCGGGGCAGCTCTGCGAGACGTTCGGGTTCAACAAGGAGAAGCAGTGGACGCCGGTCGGCGACCTCTCCGGTGGCGAGCGGCGCAGGTTGCAGCTGCTGCGGCTGCTGATGGACGAGCCGAACGTCCTCTTCCTCGACGAGCCGACGAACGACCTCGACATCGAGACGCTCACGCAGCTGGAGGACGTCCTCGACGGATGGCCCGGCTCCATGGTCGTGATCTCCCACGACCGGTTCTTCGTCGAGCGGACGACGGACAAGGTGTTCGCCCTCCTCGGTGACGCCACCATGCGGATGCTGCCGCGCGGCATCGACGAGTACCTGGAGCGGCGCCGGCGGATGGCCGAGACCGCCTCCGCCTCGGCACCGGCGGCGCCCGCCCCCGCGCAGACCGCCGTGACGGGGTCGTCCAAGGACGTCCGCGCGGCGAAGAAGGAACTCCAGAAGATCGAGCGGCAGATTGACAAGATCTCCGAGAAGGAGACCAAGCTCCACACCCAGATCGCCGATAACGCCACGGACTTCGAGAAAGTGGCCAAATGGGACGCCGAGCTGCGTGAACTGACCGCTGAGCGCGAGGCGTTGGAGATGCGCTGGCTGGAGCTGGCGGAGGACGCGTAGAGCTCTCGTGCAGCTCGCGTAACGGACGCATCACGGGCCGGTCCTCCCTTGGGAACAGGGGCAGGACCGGCCCCGTCTCGAACGGGCTCAGGGTGATAGAAAGGCTGACCTGAGCACCATTTGGCGTGCCGAAAATCAGTGAAGGGGGAAGCGCTGATGACTCAGCCGCCCAACCAGCCGCCGCACGGCGGTTTCGGAGCTCCGCAGGATCCACCGCCGGGGCAGCCGCCCCAGCAGCCACCGGGGCAGCCGCAGCCGCAGCCCGGCTACGGCTATCCGCAGACGCCGCCCGCGGCCGGCAACCCGTACGCGCAGCCGGCCCAGCCCGGCCCCTACGCGAGCCAGCCGCAGCAGCCGGGCCCCTACGGTCAGCCCCAGCAGCCGGGCCCGTACGCGCAACCCGGTCCCTACGGCTCCCAGCCCCAGCAGCCCGGCCCCTACGCGAGCCAGCCGCAGTACGGCTACCCCCAGCAGCCGCCCACGCAGCCGCAGTTCCCGGCGGGACCCGGTGCGCCCGGCGGCGGCAACGGCAAGCGCAAGAAGCTTCTGGTGATCGGCGCCGCGGCCGTGGCCGCACTGCTCGTCGCGGGCGGTGTCACCTGGGCCGTCGTCGGCGGTGACGACGAGGGCAAGAAGAAGTCCGAGGCGAAGAACAAGGACCCCAAGCCCTCCGCCACCGCCCCGTCGAGCCCGGGCCCCGACGAGGACGACGCCACCGAGGGCGAGGAGGACCTCAACGAAGGCCGTCAGGCCGGCGAGGCGAAGGTCCTCTGGTACAAGGAGGCGCCCAAGGTGCCCGGTTCCGGCGGCGACGCCCCGGGCATGTGGATCGACGGCGACACCGTGGTCAAGGCCGCGTACAAGGAGCTGTACGCGTACAACGCCGAGACCGGCAAGACCGCGTGGCCCGCCATCAAGTTCCCGCAGAAGATCTGCGCCGCGACGAAGACGGCCACTGACGACGGCAAGATCGTCGTCGCGTTCAAGGACGGCACCAAGAGCACCGCCAAGTGCAACCAGATCCAGGTCGTCGACCTGAAGACCGGTGACAGGGGCTGGGGCAAGCCGGTCAAGGAGGAGGGCGCTTTCGACTTCTCCATGCAGAGTCAGCTCGTCCTCATCGGTGACGTGCTCATGGTGGGCCGCGACCAGTCCGGTACCGCGCTGCGCATGAGCGACGGCAAGAAGCTGTACGTAGCGGACAAGAAGGAAGAGGGCACCTGCTTCCCCAGCGGGTTCGCCGGCGGTGACGGCAAGCTTCTGATGTCGCTGTCCTGCGGCGCGGCCGGTCCCAAGGAGCACGACGAGCTCCAGCAGCTCGACCCGAAGACCGGCAAGGCCCTGTGGACCAAGAAGTTCCCCAAGGGCTGGCAGGTCCGCAAGGTCTACGGGACGAGCCCGACGATCGTGTACCTCCGTAACGAGGACAAGAAGCAGTGGAACATCTCGGTGCTGAAGGGGAACAGCGACGAGACCCGCTCCGAGGTCAGCAGCAAGGACAACTTCGCTCCCCAGTGCGGCACTTCGATCATCAACGACCAGCTGGACGGCTGTCTCGGTGTGGCGTCCGACGACAAGTACCTCTACCTGCCGACCGACGACACGGGCGCCAACTCGATCGTCGCGATCAGCCTGGCCACCGGCAAGGAGGCCTGGCGCACCAAGTCGCCGCTGGAGGAGACGATGCTCCCGCTGAAGGTCGAGAACGGTGAGCTGGTCGCGTACGTCGAACCGTCGTACGACGCCGGCGGCCGCGTCGTCTCCATCCCCACGTCCGGCTCGCACAAGCCCAAGACCCTGCTCCAGCACCCGGCGGGCACATCGAAGATCGAGAGCGGCTTCTACTCGAAGGACGTCGACTACGTGGACGGGCGCTTCTACATCTCGACCACCAGCATCACGGGCAGCTCCATCGGCGACGGGAAGCTGATGCTGGCCTACGGCAAGTGACCTTCCGAGCCGCCCCGTTCACCCTCTCGCCCCTCAGCGTCCCCAAGGAATAGACGACCTCATGACCCAGCCGCCCCAGCCCCCGCAGCAGCCACCGAACGAGCCCCCGCAGGGCGGCTTCGGCGCGCCCCAGGACCCCCCGCCCGGCGGTTTCGGCGCCCCGCAGGACCCTCCGCCCGGAGGCTTCGGCAAGGCCCCGGACCCGTCCTACGGCTACCCGCAGCAGCCGCCGGCCCCGCAGACGCCGCCGCCCGCCGCGCCCCCGGCCCCTCCGGGCCCGCCGCCGCAGACGCAGCCGCCCGCGGGCCAGCCGACCTACGGCTACCCGCAGGCGCCTCAGGCACCCCAGGCCCCGCAGGGCTACGGCTACCCGACCCAGCCCGCCCAGCCGCAGTACCAGCAGCCCGGGTACCCGCAGGGCTACCAGCAGCCGCCGACCATGCCGATGCAGCCGCAGCCCGGCGGCACCGGTTCCGGCGGCGGCAAGAAGTTCAGCGGCCAGATGGCGATCATCGTCGCGGCGGTCGTCGCGATCGCGCTGATCGTCGGCGGCGGCGTCTGGTACGCCTCGTCCAAGGACGACGACTCCAAGAACACCGCGCAGGGCTCCGACAGCAAGGGCGGCGGCAAGAAGGGCAAGGGCGGCGGGGGCGGCGACGCCCCGGCGGGCCAGGGTCCGGCCAAGGAGAAGGCCCCGGCCGACCCCACGGCCAAGGTCGTCATGCAGCTGCCCCAGCCCGCGGTCCCCAAGGACCAGATCTGGCAGGCCACGGGGTCGCTGCTGACCGACGACACCTACGCCAAGTCGGGCATCAACGAACTGAACGGCTACGACCCGGACACCGGCAAGGAGAAGTGGTCGCTCCCGCTCTCCGGTCAGACCTGCGCGATGTCGCGGGAGACCACCAAGGACGGCATCGCGGCGATCATCACCGAAGAGGCCAAGCGGAACAAGAAGGGTGACTACCAACAGTGCACCAACGTCTCCGCCGTTGACCTGAAGTCCGGCAAGAAGCTCTGGACCGAGAGCATCGAGACGAACGGCATGAAGGCGACCTTCAAGGAGGTCACCATCTCCGGTACGACGATCGCCGCCGGCGCGGGCACCAGCAACGGCGGCGCCGCCTGGGACGTCACCGGCAAGTCCCTGTGGAAGCCGAAGGTCGGCCAGTGCCAGGACGTCGGCTACGCCGGCGGCGACCAGCTGGTCGCGGTCCGCAAGTGCGGTTCGTACGGTGACGAGAAGCTGAAGATCCAGCTCCTCGACCCGAAGACCGGCGACGACAAGTGGACGTACCCGCTGGCCGCCGGCATCGACAACGCCAAGATCATCTCGACGAACCCGGTCGTCTTCGGCCAGGACACCACCGAGATCACCTCGAGCGGCGTCACCGACGTCTTCTCCCTCGGCAGCAACGGCAAGCTGCGCGCCAAGATCTCGCTGGAGGACGGCAAGTACGACCACGACTGCGGCGTCAACGTGGTCCACGACTGCACGTCGATCACGGTCGGCAACGACCGGCTGTACGTCCCGACCCGCCAGCACGACGGCAGCGGCGAGAGCTACAACCGGACGAACGAGATCGTCTCCTTCTCGCTGGCCACCGGAAAGTCGACCAGCGACCGCGCCGTCGCGGGCGACAACGGCGAGATCTTCCCGCTCCGCATGGACGGCGGCAACGTCATCGCGTACAAGGCCCACGGCTACCAGAAGGGCGCCCAGATCGTCTCGCTCGACGGCAAGACGATGAAGGAGACCAAGCTTCTGGAGACCCCGTCGTCCGAGACCGTGACCGACGCGATCAGCGGCATGGTCCCGGAGTCGAACGAACTGCTCTACGCCAACGGGCACCTGTTCATGGGCAAGGAGCTGCTCAGCAGGCCCTACTCGAAGGACGACAAGAAGTTCGTGGCGCTCGGTTTCGTCGCGAAGTAGCACTCCCGTCCAGCGCACGCGGCCGTCCCCTCGCACCACGAGGGGGCGGCCGCTGCCGTTGCCGCGCCGTCCCGTACTCCCAGTCACCCCCGAAGGGCACGGCTTTCGGCATTCCGGGCCGCTTCTGGCGGGTAGGGGGCGCGCAACGTCGAACAAGCGTGTAGCTTCCGGGAGATGGAGGGCCGGGGGGCCTGCGGGAACTGGGGGGTTTCTATGGGTGTGCGGCTCATGGTGGTCGACGACCACCGACTGCTCGCCGAGGCGCTCGCCTCGGCGCTGAAGCTGCGCGGGCACCGCGTGCTGGCCGCGGCGGCGCCCGCGGCGGGAGCGGCCGAGCTGGTGATCAGCAGGGCGCCGGAGGTGTGCCTGCTGGGTACGGCCACACCTGCCGAGCCGGGCATGTTCGACCCGGTGGTGAAGATCAAGCGGGAGCGCCCGCAGGTGGCGGTCCTGGTGCTCGGCCCGGTGCCGAGCCCGCGCGGGATCGCCGCGGCGTTCGCCGCCGGTGCCTCCGGGTACGTACGCCATGACGAGCGCATCGAAGGAGTGGAGCGCGCCATCATGAAGGCGCGCGCGGGGGAGGCCGCCGTGGCGCCCCAGCTGCTGCAAGGGGCCTTCGGCGAACTGCTGAATCCGGCCGCGCAGCCCGACGACGAGGGGCAGCGCCTGTTGCAGATGCTCACGCCCCGCGAGGTCGAGGTCCTGGTGCGGGTGGCGGACGGCGAGGACACCCGGCTGATCGCGGCGGGGATGGGGATAGCCCCGAGCACGGCGCGTACGCACGTGCAGCGGGTCCTGATGAAGCTGGGGGTCGGCTCGCGCCTTGAGGCCGCCGCGCTCGCCGCGCGCACGGGCCTGCTGGACCGCGCCGAGCGGCCCGCGTCGGTGTACTCCGAGGGTGCTGAGAACGCCGAGAACGCCGAGAACGCCGAGAACGCCGAGAACGCCGAGAACAGGGACACGCGGGCGGGGCCCGACTCACCGCGGTGAACCGGGCCCGGCCGCAAGGGGGTTACTCGCTCTCGGCTGCCGGTGCGGTGGGCGCCGCCGTGGGGCGCAGCCACAGCCAGCCGAGGAAGAAGAGCCCGAGGGCGAGCATGCCGAGGCCCGTCCAGAGGTTGATGTTGATGCCCTCGGCCTTGCGCAGGTCGGCGTCGGACGCGGTGATCCCGGCGGTCGTCACGATGATCCCGTAGACGACGAACAGGCCGCCGATGATGCGCCGGATGTCGAAGAGGCGGGCCGCGGTCGCGGACTTCGCCTCCAGGTCGGAGACGTGCTTGTGCAGGTCGGACACGGTATTGGGTCCTCCGATCGGGGTTAGGGCCTGTCCGGCGGATCAGGCCGTACTTGGGCGGCGGTCACTTTTCTGCGCAGATCGGCGTGCCAGACCCCGCGGCCCGCGGCATGATCCGCCGGACAGGTCCTAGAGCGAGTACGGCAGGTAGCAGGCGGCGGCGAGTACGACGGCGCCCCAGCCGAGCAGCGCGGGCTTGCGGTACCAGGCGTCGTCACCCGCCTCGGCTCCTTCGTCCGCCAGGCCGGGTGCGACCGTGCCGTAGACCAGCCCGGCCAGTTCGGCCTCCGGCTTGGGCGCGGTGAAGAGGGTGACGACGACCATCACGACGGCACCCGCGGCGAAGCCGACGATCGCCGAGACGAAGTTGGCGCCCTGGTCGGTCGGGATGTCGATGACGCCCTGCTTGTAGATCCAGAAGTAGTTGGCCATCGCGGCGGTGGTGCCCGCGACCAGGCCCCACACACCGGACCTCATCGAGGCCCGCTTCCAGAACATGCCGATGACGAAGACCACGAACATGGGGACGTTGAAGAAGGAGAAGAGGGTCTGGAGGTAGCCCATGATGTTCGAGAACGACGAGGCGATGAACGCCGTACCGATCGAGGCGAGCACGCCGATCGCCGTGATGAGCCGGCCGAAGTTCAGGTAGTAGCCGTCCTCGCGGTCCTTGACCACGTACTTCGCCCAGATGTCGTACGTGAACACGGTGTTGAAGGATGAGACGTTCGCCGCCATGCCCGCCATGAACGCGGCGAGCAGACCGGTGACCGCGATGCCGAGGACGCCGTTGGGCAGCAACTCCTGCATCAGGTAGGGGATCGCGTCGTTGTACGTCAGGTCGGAACCGGCCGTGCCGATCCTCGGCACGAGGACGGCGGCGACCAGGCCCGGGATCATCACCAGGAAGACGATGAAGATCTTCGGGAAGGCGGCGATCAGCGGGGTGCGCCGCGCCGCGCTCAGGTTCTTCGCGGACAGCGCGCGCTGTACCTCGGCGAAGTTGGTCGTCCAGTAGCCGAAGGAGAGGACGAAGCCGAGTCCGAGGATGATCGTCAGCCAGTTGGCGCCGAGCGGGTTGGCGTCGCCGATGCCGGTGCCGCCCCAGGCGGTCATGAAGTTCCCGCCGTGCTGCTCCTCGATCGAGCCGGTGAGTCCGTCCCAGCCGCCGACCTTCTTCAGGCCGATGACGCAGATCGGGATGAGCGCGGCGAGGATCACGAAGAACTGGAGCACTTCGTTGTAGATCGCCGAGGAGAGACCGCCGATGGTGATGTACGCGAGCACGAAGAATCCCGCGACGACGATCGCCACCCACTGCGGCCAGCCGAGCAGTGCCTCGACGACGATCGACAGGGCGTAGAGGTTCACGCCCGCGATGAGTATCGCCGCGAACGCGAAGAGCGCCGAGCTGAGCAGGTGCGCGGACCTGTCGAAGCGCTGGAGCAGGAACTCGGGGACGGAGCGGACCTTGCTGCGGTAGTAGAAGGGCATCATGACCAGGCCGAGGAAGACCATGGCGGGGATGGCGCCGATCCAGTACCAGTGGACGACCGCGACGCCGTACTGGGCGCCGGTGGCGGCCATCCCGAGGATCTCGGTGGCGCCGAGGTTCGCGGCGACGAAGGCGAGGCCGGTGACCCAGGCGGGCAGCGAGCGGCCCGAGAGGAAGAAGTCCAGGCTGGTCCGCACGGAGCGCCGGGCGGCGAATCCGATGCCGAGGACGACGGCGAAGTAGATGGCGAGGATCGCGTAGTCGAGGCCGTTGGTGGGCAGCCGAAGTCCCTCGGCCAGGGTTTCAGTGGGGGACTGCATGGGTGAACTCGCTTCGTTGCGCGAACGGATCAGACGGGAACCTACGCCCCTCGCTTCAATAAATGAACAGTTCTGTTGAAGTTTTTTGTTTGACTGTGATCGGACATTGACGTAGCTGTTGGTGTGTGGTTTTTTATGTTTGATTCTGTTGGGTGGGTGGTGAGGAGCCCCGGACGTGAAGAAGACCTCGACCCGTCTCGCCGACGGTCGTGAGCTCATCTACTACGACGCACGCGACGACGCGGTCCGCGCGGCCGTCGACCGGCGCCCGCTCGGACCCGTCTCCACGACGTCGGAGATCCGCGCGGACCGGCTCCTGGGCGACGCCGTGGCCATCGCCTCGCACCGCCAGGGGCGCACCTACCACCCGCCGGCCGACGAGTGCCCCCTGTGCCCGTCCGCCGGGGAGCGGCTCAGCGAGATCCCCGAGTCCTCCTACGACGTCGTGGTCTTCGAGAACCGCTTCCCCTCGCTCGCGGGCGACGCGGGCCGCTGCGAGGTGGTCTGCTTCACTCCCGACCACGACTCGTCCTTCGCGGACCTCACCCCCGAGCAGGCCGGCCTCGTCCTGGAGGCCTGGACCGACCGCACCGCCGAGCTGTCCCACCTGCCCTCCGTCGAGCAGGTGTTCTGCTTCGAGAACCGCGGCGCCGAGATCGGCGTGACCCTCGGCCACCCGCACGGGCAGATCTACGCCTATCCGTTCGTCACCCCGCGCACCGACCTGATGCTGCGCTCGCTCGCCGCGTTCAAGGAGTCGTCGGGCGGCCAGAACCTCTTCGACGACATCGTCGCCGCGGAGAGCGCCGGTGAGCGGGTCGTCCTGGAGGGCGAGCACTGGGTGGCCTTCGTGCCGTACGCCGCCCACTGGCCCTACGAGGTGCACCTGTATCCCAAGCGCCGGGTGCCCGACCTGCTCGGGCTCGACGAGGCCGCGCGCACGGAGTTCCCGCGCCTCTACCTGGAACTCCTGAGGCGCTTCGACCGGATCTTCGGCGCCGGGGAGACCCCCACCCCGTACATCTCGGCCTGGCACCAGGCGCCGTTCGGCACGCTCGACCGATACGGCGGCATCAGCCGCGACGATTTCGCCCTCCACCTCGAACTTTTCACGATCCGCCGCACTTCGGGCAAGCTGAAGTTCCTCGCGGGTTCCGAATCCGGCATGAGCGTGTTCATCAACGACGTGCCGCCGGAAGCCGCGGCCGATCGACTGCGAGAGGTAGCGAGTTCATGAGCGGTAAGTACCTGGTCACCGGTGGAGCGGGCTATGTCGGAAGCGTGGTGGCCCAGCACCTGATCGAGGCCGGGCACGAGGTGACGGTCCTCGACAACCTCTCGACCGGCTTCCGCGAGGGCGTTCCCGCCGGCGCCGCCTTCATCGAGGGCGACATCCGCGACGCCGCCAAGTGGCTGGACCCCTCCTTCGACGCCGTCCTGCACTTCGCCGCCTTCTCGCAGGTCGGCGAGTCTGTCGCCAAGCCCGAGAAGTACTGGGACAACAACGTGGGCGGCACCATGGCGCTGCTCGCCGCCATGCGCGACGCCGGCGTGCGCAAGCTCGTCTTCTCCTCCACGGCCGCCACCTACGGCGAGCCCGTCAGCACCCCCATCACGGAGACCGACCCCACCGCCCCCACCTCGCCCTACGGCGCCTCCAAGCTCGCCGTCGACCACATGATCAGCGGCGAGGCCACCGCCCACGGCCTGGCCGCCGTCTCGCTGCGCTACTTCAACGTCGCGGGCGCGTACGGGGAGTTCGGGGAGCGCCACGACCCCGAGTCGCACCTCATCCCGCTCGTCCTCCAGGTCGCGCAGGGCAGGCGCGAGGCGATCAGCGTCTTCGGCGACGACTACCCCACCGACGACGGCACCTGCGTACGCGACTACATCCACGTCGCCGACCTCGCCGAGGCCCACCTCCTCGCCGTCGGGGCGGCCACCCCCGGAGAGCACCTGATCTGCAACCTCGGCAACGGCAACGGCTTCTCCGTGCGCCAGGTCATCGAGACCGTCCGCCAGGTCACCGGCCACCCCGTCCCCGAGGTGACGGCCCCGCGCCGCGACGGCGACCCGGCGGTGCTCGTCGCCTCCGCCGCCACCGCCCGCGAGAAGCTCGGCTGGCAGCCGTCCCGCGCGGACCTCGCGGGCATCGTCGCCGACGCCTGGGCGTTCGCCCAGCGGTCCGCCCGGCGGGAGGGATAGTTCATGGCCACGGCATCCGAAGTCGCCGCGCGGTTCGAGGAGTTGTACGGGTACGCGCCGGACGGGGTCTGGTCGGCCCCCGGCCGCGTCAACCTCATCGGCGAGTACACGGACTTCAACGAAGGCTTCGTGATGCCGCTGGCCCTCCCGCACACCGCGGTCGCCGCCGTCGCCCGGCGCACCGACGGCATCCTGCGGCTGCACTCCGCCGACATCGACGCCCCGCTCGCCGAACTGCGCGTCGACGAGCTGACCCCGCTGTCCGACGGAGGCTGGGCCGCCTACCCCGCCGGGGTCGTCTGGGCGCTGCGGGACGCCGGACACCCCGTGACCGGCGCCGATCTGCACCTGGCCTCGACGGTCCCGACGGGCGCGGGCCTGTCCTCGTCGGCCGCGCTGGAGGTCGTCACCGCGCTCGCCCTCGACGAACTGTTCGGGCTCGGGCTGACCCGGCCCGAGCTTGCCGTCCTCGCCCAGCGCGCCGAGAACGCCTTCGTCGGCGTGCCCTGCGGCGTCATGGACCAGACGGCGTCGGCGTGCTGCGCCGAAGGCCACGCCCTGCACCTGGACTGCCGCGACCTGTCCTTGCGCCAGGTCCCCTTCGATCTGGCCGCCGAGGGCCTGCGGCTGCTCGTCGTCGACACCCGCGTCAAGCACGCGCTCGGCGACGGCGCCTACGCCGAGCGCCGCGCCGGGTGCGAGGCGGGTGCGCGGGCCCTCGGCGTCAGCCACCTCCGCGACATCCCGTACGAGGAACTGCCCGCCGCGCTGGAGCGGCTGCCGGACGACAAGGTCCGCCGCTATGTGCGCCACGTCGTCTCCGACAACCACCGCGTCGCACAGGTCATCGGCCTCCTCGACGCCGGTGACGTCCGCGCGATCGGCCCCGTCCTCACCGAGGGCCACGCCTCGCTCCGCGACGACCTGCGCATCTCCTGCCCGGAGCTGGACCTGGTGGTGAGCACCGCGAACGCGGCGGGGGCGCTCGGTGCCCGGATGACCGGCGGCGGCTTCGGCGGCTCGGTGATCGTCCTGGTGGAGAGCGGCGACACCGACGCGGTGACCGAGGCGGTCCTGGGGGCCTCGGCCGAGGCGGGCCACACGGCGCCCCGGGTGTTCCCGGCGGTGGCGTCGGCGGGAGCGCGCCGGGAGAAATAGGTGCCGCCGAGCGGTCACATCCGCGGGGAGCGGCTCGTCATGGCAGTGAACGACACCCCGGCCGAGGCGCACAGACGCACCGGCACCTGCCTGAAGAGGAGCATCCCCGATGTCCACCGCTCACGTTGTCGTCACGCTCCTGGCCGCCGCGATGACCGGCTTCTCGGCCGCCTCGGTCTTCCTGCGCTCGAAGTGGGTCGTCGGGCCCATGGCCGACTACGGCATCCCCATGACGTGGCTGCCCTGGCTCGGCGCCGCCAAGGCCGCGGGCGCCGCGGGCCTCGTCGTCGGCCTGTTCGTGCCGTACGTCGGGGCCGCCGCCGGGATCGGCCTGGTCCTGTACTTCACCGGGGCGGTCGTCGCCGTGGTACGGGCCCGCTGGTACGCGCACATCCCCTTCCCCCTGGTGTACGCGGCGCCGGTGGTCGCCGCGCTCGCCCTGGGACTCGCGGCCTGAGCCGGGGGACTCGCGGCTTGAGCCGGCGGACTCTCACCCCAGCCGTTTGGTGAGCGTGAACTCCTTGACGCCCTCCGGGTAGTCGGGGATCACGCTCACCAGCTCGTATCCCTGAGCACGGTAGAAGCCCGGCGCCTGGAAGTCCCACGTCTCCACACGGGAGTTGCGGCAGCCGCGGTCCTCGTGGGCCACGCGCTCCGCCTCGGCGAGCAGCCCGGAGCCGAGACCCGCCCCGCGATGGCGGTCGTCGACCCAGAGGTGGTTCACATGCAGCCAGCGGCCCCAGGTGTGCGCGGCGAGACCCGCCGCGAGGCCGCCCGCCTGGTCCAACGCCCAGAGCGCCAGGGGCACTTCCTCGTCGTCGGCCGTGCCGCGGAGGGCGCGGATCGCCGGGGACGCCGCCGTATTCGTCGCGGCGAGCCGCGAACGAAGCAGAGCCAGCCGCTCCTTGTCGACTCCTGTCTCCATGCGAAACATACGGCTCACCATAAACGCGCCCGCCCATCAGTTCTGCAAATTGCCTTCCGCTCGTGGCCCGCGGCTCTACTCTGAAGAACAGTGCCGGTGGGGGCCGGCGCCGATCAGGGGGCGAGACAGTCGGGTACGACGCCCGGCGGGGGTGGCAGTCATCGCGCGGCGGCGGCCGGGCGATTCGGCGACCCCCGTTCCGGGCGCCGTACCCGCGCCGATCGTTCTCGGACGGTATCCGACGGGGGTGTCCCCTGCTCCCTGCGGGGCGCGGGGAAGGGGGTTTCTGTGGTTCGCATCCGAGTTCTGGTCGTCGACGACCATCGCATCTTCGCCGAGTCGCTCGCGGCCGCGCTGGCGGCCGAGCCCGACGTGGAGGTCTCCGCGGCGGGCAGCGGCCCCGCCGCGCTGCGCTGCCTGGAGCGGTCGGTCTCCGAAGGCCGCAGATACGACGTGCTGCTCGTCGACGCCGATCTCGGCGCCACAGCCGACGCGCTCCAGGGCACCCTCCCCCAGGCTCTCGGCTTCGCTCGAACAGGGGGGACCCCCATCGCCGCCCCCGTCCAGGACGGCGGCGCGGACGGTCTCGTCGACGGCATCTCCCTGGTCGCGGGCGTCCGTTCCGGCCAGCCCGCCGTGCGCACGGTCGTGCTCGCCGAGAAGGACGACCCGCGTCGCGCGGCCCTCGCGCTCCAGGCCGGCGCCTCGGGCTGGGTCGCCAAGGACTGCTCGCTCTCCCGCCTCCTGACGGTCATACGCGGTGTGCTGCGGGAGGAGACGCACCTGCCGCCCGCCCTGCTCACCGGCGTCCTGCGCGAGCTGACCGCCGCCCGCAAGCACCGCACCGAGTCCGAGCGCCTCGTGGAGTCCCTGACCCCGCGCGAGCGCGAGGTGCTGCGCTGCATGGTGGCGGGCCTGGGCAGGAAAGCCGTCGCCGAGCGCCTCTTCCTCTCCCCCCACACGGTGCGCACACACATGCAGAACGTCCTGGGGAAGCTCGGCGTCCACTCCACGCTGGCGGCGGTCGCGCTCGCCCGGCGCGCGGGAGTCGGCCCGGTCGACCTAGCCGGGGATGTTGTCGAACGGGGCGGTCAACTGGCGTAGCAGCCCGGCCAGTTCCCCCCGCTGAGCGCGGGACAGCTCCGCGAGGATCGCCCGCTCCTGCTCCAGGAGTCCGGCCAGGGCCTGGTCCGCGCGGTCCCGGCCCTCGGTCGTGAGCCGTACGAGCACGCCGCGCCGGTCGCTCGGATCGGGCAGACGCTCGACGAGGCCCTTCTTCGCGAGGCGGTCGATGCGGTTCGTCATCGTGCCGGACGTCACCAGGGTCTGCGTCAGGAGCTGGCCGGGGGAGAGCTGATAGGGGGCGCCCGCGCGCCGCAGCGACGTCAGGACGTCGAACTCCCAGGGCTCCAGATTGTGCTCGGAGAACGCGAGCCTGCGGGCCCGGTCCAGGTGCCGCGCGAGCCTGCTCACGCGGCTGAGCACCTCGAGTGGTTCCACGTCGAGGTCCGGGCGCTCCCGGCGCCACGCCGCGACCAGCCGATCGACCTCGTCCTCCATGACGATCAGTGTAGGGGGTCTGTCGACGTGAAGTCTCTTGACGTCAAGATACCTAGCGTTCAGGATGGCGCCAGACCCCCGTCACCCGAGGAGGCCCGCCCCGTGCCCGCAGCCACCCCGACCTGGGATCCGCTCCAGTACCTCCGCCACGCCGACCACCGGTCCCGCCCCTTCGTCGACCTGCTCGCCCGCGTGCCGGATCTCCCCGCTACGGCCGACCGGCCGCACCGCGTCGCCGACCTCGGCTGCGGGCCCGGCAACGTCACCCGGCTCCTCGCCGAGCGATGGCCCGCCGCGCACATCACCGGGTTCGACAACTCGCCGGAGATGCTGTCCCGCGCGGAGCCGCTGACGGGCCCCACCGCCGGGGGCGGACGCCTCGACTTCGCCCCGGCCGACGCCACGGACTGGACACCGGCCCCCGGCACGTACGACCTGATCCTCTCCAACGCGGCCCTCCAGTGGGTGCCGGGCCACCCGGACCTCTTCCCGGCGTGGATCGCCGCCCTCGCCCCCGGCGGCACGTTCGCCTTCCAGGTACCGGGCAACTTCGATGCCCCCAGCCACACGCTGATGCGTGACCTCGCCGCGTCCCGGCGCTGGCGCGACCGCCTCGGCGGGGTGCTGCGCCACGGCGACGCGGTGCTCCCGCCGGGGGCGTACCTGGCACGGCTCGCGGACCTGGGCTGCGCGGTCGACGCCTGGGAGACGACGTACCACCACCTGCTGACCGGCGAGGACCCGGTCCTCGACTGGGTCAAGGGCACGGGCCTGCGCCCGGTCCTGACGGCCCTGGCGGACGACCTGGGCGCGACGGAGGCGTTCCTCGCGGTGTACCGCGCACTCCTGCGGAAGGCCTACCCGGCCACGGCTCATGGCACGGTCCTCCCCTTCCGCAGGGTGTTCGCGGTGGCTACGGCGTCCGGCCGAGGTGTGTGACGAGGATGCGGATGACGTCGTCGTCAATGAGGTAGAGGGCGCGGTAGTCGCCGACCCGGAGGCGCCGCGCGGTGGGTCCGTACGCCGTGGAGTCGGCTGGGCGGGGCTGCTCGGCGAGCGCGTCGACGGCTTCGTAGAGCGCGGCGAGGCCCATGGGGTCGTCCTTGAGGAAGCGGACGGCCGCGTTGGTGGCGGCCGGCTCCCAGATGATCTGGTAGGTCACGTACGCAGCCCCAGCATTCGTCCGACTTCCTCGTGCGGGATGCCCTCTTCGAGGGTCCCTTCCGCCTTGCGGCGCTGAAAGTCGGCGAGTGCCAGGGCGTCTTCGAGGTCTTCTATCACCTGGGGCGAGACGAGCAGCGCGGCCACGTGCCCGTGGTCGGTGAGGGCGATGGTCTCGCGCCCGTGGGCGGCGCGGCGCACCAGGTCGCCGAGTTGTGCACGGGCTGCGCTGATCGCAATCTCGGTCATGCATCAAGAGTGCACGATGTTAATCTTGTGGTCAATATGTGGCCATGGCTTGATCGGCCTCAGCTCTTCCGGTGGCCTATCAGGCGTGGCTTCGGCTCCAGGCCGTCCAGGCCGTGCCAGGCCAGATTGACCAGGTGCGCCGCCACCTCCGCCTTCTTCGGCTTGCGGACGTCCAGCCACCACTGGCCCGTCAGCGCCACCATGCCGACCAGCGCCTGCGCGTACAGCGGGGCAAGCTTCTGGTCGAAGCCGCGGCCCTTGAACTCCTGCCCCAGGATGTCCTCCACCTGCGTCGCGATGTCGGAGATGAGGGAGGCGAAGGTGCCCGTCGACTGGGCGACGGGGGAGTCGCGGACCAGGATGCGGAAGCCGTCCGTATACGTGTCGATGTAGTCCAGGAGGGCGAACGCGGCCTGTTCCAGGAGTTCCCGGGGGTGCCCGGCGGTCAGCGCGCTCGTCACCATGTCGAGGAGCTGCCGCATCTCGCGGTCCACGACCACCGCGTACAGCCCCTCCTTGCCGCCGAAGTGCTCGTACACCACCGGCTTCGAGACCCCGGCCTTCGCCGCGATCTCCTCCACCGACGTGCCCTCGAACCCCTTCGCGGCGAAGAGCGTGCGGCCGATGTCCAGCAACTGCTCCCGGCGCTCGGCACCCGTCATCCGGGTCCGGCGGGTGCGCCGGGGCTGCTTCTCTTTGCCGGCAGGGCTGGAATTACTGGAGTCGGTCGCCACGTCGTCCATCATGCCGCGTCAGCGGCCTGCGGCTGGCGGCGGGCGTCGATGCGGGACTTCGAGGGCCACCGCACGTCGTACGCCCAGCCGAGCCGCTCGCACCAGCGGATGATCCGCGCGGAGGAGTCGAGCTGCCCCTTCATGACCCCGTGCCGCGCCGACGTCGGGTCGGCGTGGTGGAGGTTGTGCCAGGACTCGCCGCAGGACAGCACCGCGAGCCACCACACGTTGCCCGAGCGGTCCCGGGACTTGAAGGGCCGCTTGCCGACCGCGTGGCAGATGGAGTTGATCGACCAGGTCACGTGGTGCAGCAGCGCCACGCGGACCAGGGAGCCCCAGAAGAACGCCGTGAAGGCGCCCCACCACGACATCGTCACCAGGCCCCCGACCAGCGGCGGAATGGCGAGCGAGACGATCGTCCAGAACAGGAACTGGCGGGAGATGCGGCGGATCACCGGGTCCTTGACCAGGTCGGGCGCGTACTTCTCCTGCGACGTCCGCTCCTCGTCGAACATCCAGCCGATGTGCGCCCACCACAGGCCCTTCATCAGCGCCGGGACCGTCTCGCCGAAGCGCCAGGGGGAGTGCGGGTCGCCCTCCGCGTCGGAGAACTTGTGGTGCTTGCGGTGGTCGGCCACCCAGCGCACGACCGGGCCCTCCACGGCCATCGAACCGGCGACCGCGAGCGCGATCCGCAGCGGCCGCTTCGCCTTGAAGGCGCCGTGCGTGAAGTAGCGGTGGAAGCCGATCGTGATGCCGTGGCAGCCCAGGTAGTACATGAAGACGAGCAGGCCGAGGTCCAGCCAGCTCACCCCCCAGCCCCAGGCGAGCGGCACCGCCCCGAGCAGGGCGACGAAGGGTACGACGATGAACAGGAGCAGCGTCAGCTGTTCCAGGGACCGTTTCTGCTCACCGCCCAGGGTCGCGGGCGGCAGGTCTGCGGGGGAGCCGTTCTCCCGGCCGGGAGCGGCGTCGATCACATCGGGCTCGGAAGGCGCATCGGACGTTGTCGTCATGGGCACGTCCCCTGTGGGGTCGAAGGTTGGGGTGGGAGAGGCGCACGGGCACGGTGACGCAGGGCGCTGTGACTCCGGCAGCCACTTCCGCTGCACTACCCACGTTCCTACGGTTCCGTAACCTACGGCGACGTAAGTATGGCAGCGCGGAGCGTCTCGGCAAGTGGCCGAAACTTCCGTGCCCCGAAGTGACACCTATCCTTGGAAACGGTCGGACAGCGCGGTCCGCTCTGAATCTCCCCGGATCCTTACCGGGACCCCTCCCAGACGTGCTTCAAACACTGCAAGGAGCCGCACCTGTGAGCAGTGCCGACGACCAGGGCCGTCAGGCCACCAGTACAGCCAGCACCGAGCTGCGCGCCGACATCCGCCGCCTCGGCGACCTGCTGGGCGAGACCCTCGTACGCCAGGAGGGTCCCGAACTCCTCGAACTGGTCGAGAAGGTCCGCCGTCTCACGCGCGAGGACGGCGAGGCCGCCGCCAAGCTGCTCGGCGGTACGGAACTGGAGACCGCGGCCAAGCTGGTCCGCGCCTTCTCCACGTACTTCCATCTGGCGAATGTCACGGAGCAGGTCCACCGAGGCCGCGAGCTGCGTGCCCGGCGTGCCGCCGAGGGCGGTCTGCTGGCCCGCACGGCGGACCGCCTCAAGGACGCCGATCCCGAACACCTGCGCGAGACCGTGCAGCACCTCAACGTGCGGCCGGTCTTCACCGCCCACCCCACCGAGGCCGCCCGCCGCTCGGTCCTCAACAAGCTCCGCCGCGTCGCCGAACTGCTTGAGACCCCGGTCATCGAGTCCGACCGGCGCCGCCACGACACCCGTCTGGCCGAGAACATCGACCTGGTGTGGCAGACCGACGAGCTGCGCGTCGTACGCCCGGAGCCCACCGACGAGGCCCGCAACGCCATCTACTACCTCGACGAGCTGCACGCCGGCGCCGTCGGCGACGTCCTGGAGGACCTCACCTCGGAGCTGGAGCGCGTCGGCGTCCAGCTGCCCGAGGGCACCCGCCCCCTCAGCTTCGGCACCTGGATCGGCGGCGACCGCGACGGCAACCCGAACGTGACGCCCGCCGTCACCTGGGACGTCCTGATCCTCCAGCACGAGCACGGCATCAACGACGCGCTCGACATGATCGACGAGCTGCGCGGCTTCCTCTCCAACTCCATCCGCTACACCGGGGCCACCGAGGAGCTGAAGACCTCCCTCCAGAGCGACCTGGAGCGCCTGCCGGAGATCAGCCCCCGCTACAAGCGGCTCAACGCCGAGGAGCCGTACCGCCTCAAGGCCACCTGCATCCGGCAGAAGCTGGAGAACACCAAGCAGCGCCTCGCCAAGGGCACGGCCCACGAGGAAGGCCGCGACTACCTCGGCACCGCCGAACTGCTGCACGACCTCACGCTCATCCAGACCTCCCTGCGTGAGCACAAGGGCGCCCTCTTCGCCGACGGCCGGATGAACCGCACCATCCGCACGCTGGCCGCCTTCGGCCTCCAGCTGGCCACCATGGACGTACGCGAACACGCCGACGCCCACCACCACGCGCTCGGCCAGCTGTTCGACCGCCTCGGGGAGGAGTCCTGGCGCTACGCGGACATGCCCCGCGAGTACCGCCAGAAGCTGCTCGCCAAGGAGCTGCGTTCGCGGCGGCCCCTCGCGCCGTCCCCGGCCCCGCTCGACGCCGCCGGTGAGAAGACCCTCGGCGTCTTCCTCACCGTCAAGAAGGCCCTTGAGGTCTTCGGACCCGAGGTCATCGAGTCGTACATCATCTCGATGTGCCAGGGCGCCGACGACGTCTTCGCCGCCGCCGTCCTCGCGCGCGAAGCCGGACTCATCGACCTGCACGCCGGCTGGGCGAAGATCGGCATCGTGCCGCTCCTGGAGACCACGGACGAGCTGCGCGCCGCCGACGTCATCCTCGACGAGATGCTCGCCGACCCCTCCTACCGCCGACTGGTCTCGCTGCGCGGTGACGTCCAGGAGGTCATGCTCGGCTACTCGGACTCCTCCAAGTTCGGCGGCATCACCACCAGCCAGTGGGAGATCCACCGCGCCCAGCGCAGGCTGCGCGACGTCGCGCACCGCTACGGCGTGCGGCTGCGCCTCTTCCACGGCCGCGGCGGCACGGTGGGCCGCGGCGGCGGCCCCTCCCACGACGCGATCCTCGCCCAGCCCTGGGGCACCCTGGAGGGCGAGATCAAGGTGACCGAGCAGGGCGAGGTCATCTCCGACAAGTACCTCGTGCCGTCCCTGGCGCGGGAGAACCTGGAGCTGACCGTCGCGGCGACGCTCCAGGCCTCCGCGCTGCACACCGCCCCCCGCCAGTCAGACGAGGCCCTCGCCCGCTGGGACGCCGCCATGGACGTCGTCTCGGACGCCGCGCACTCCGCGTACCGGCGCTTGGTCGAGGACCCGGACCTGCCGACGTACTTCCTCGCGTCGACGCCGGTCGACCAGCTCGCCGACCTGCACCTGGGCTCCCGGCCGTCCCGCCGCCCCGGCTCGGGCGTCTCGCTCGACGGCCTGCGCGCCATCCCCTGGGTCTTCGGCTGGACCCAGTCGCGGCAGATCGTGCCCGGCTGGTTCGGCGTCGGCTCGGGCCTCAAGGCGCTGCGCGAGACCGGTCTCGACTCCGTGCTCGACGAGATGCACGAGCGCTGGCACTTCTTCCAGAACTTCATCTCGAACGTCGAGATGACGCTGGCCAAGACGGATCTGCGCATCGCGCGGCATTACGTGGACACGCTCGTCCCGGACGAGTTGAAGCACGTGTTCGCCACGATCGAGGAAGAGCATGAGCTGACCGTTCGCGAGGTGCTGCGGGTCACCGGGGAGGACGAGCTTCTCGGCTCCCACTCGGCGCTTCGGCAGACCTTCGCGATCCGGGACGCGTATCTCGACCCGATCTCGTACCTCCAGGTCGCGCTGCTCAAGCGGCAGCGGGACGCGCAGGCCGCCGGCCAGGAGCCTGATCCGTTGCTTGGGCGGGCCTTGCTTCTTACCGTTAACGGTGTTGCGGCCGGGTTGCGGAATACCGGCTGATTTTCTGCGGGCGCGTGGGGGCTGGTCGCGCAGTTCCCCGCGCCCCTTAAGGGGCGCTCCCCGGGGCGCCCCTTAAGCGTTTCAGGAGTTGTACGTGCTCTGCGCCCGCTCCAGGCCCTCGATGATCAGGGCCTCGGCCGCGTCCGCCGCCCGGTCCACCAGGTAGTCGAGTTCCTTGCGTTCCGTCGAGGAGAAGTCCTTCAGTACGAAGTCCGCGACCTGCATCCGGCCCGGCGGGCGACCGATCCCGAACCGCACCCGGTGGTAGTCGGGGCCCATCGCCTTCGTCATCGACTTCAGACCGTTGTGGCCGTTGTCGCCGCCGCCCAGCTTCAGCCGCAGCGTGCCGTAGTCGATGTCCAGCTCGTCGTGGACCGCCACGATCTGCTCGGTCGGCACCTTGTAGAAGTCGCGCAGCGCCGTCACGGGACCGCCCGAGACGTTCATGTACGACATCGGCTTCACCAGGATGACGCGGCGGCTCGCCGGACCCGGCGCGCCGATCCGCCCCTCGACCACCTGGGCCTGCGCCTTGGCGGCCCGCTTGAACTTGGCGCCCACGCGCTGCGCGAGCAGGTCGGCCACCATGAAGCCCACGTTGTGCCGGTTCATGGCGTACTCGGGGCCGGGGTTGCCGAGGCCCGCGATCAGCCAAGGGGCGTTGGCGTCGGTCGTCACGTGCATGTCTCCTTCATACGCGGCAGCCGCCGCCCCCCGAGGGAGCGGCGGCTGCCGTGCCGAATGTACGTCGCGAGGATCAGGCCTCGGCGGACGCGTCGCCCTCGGCGGACTCGGCCGGGGCCTCCTCGGCCTGCGCGGCCAGGACCTGGAGGACGACCGCGTCCTCGTCGATCGCCAGCTTGGAACCGGAAGGCAGCGGGATGTCCTTCGCGAGGATGGACGCGCCGGCCTCCAGGCCCGCGATGGAGACGGTGACCTCGGTCGGGATGTGCGTGGCCTCGGCCTCGACGGGCAGCGTGCTCAGCACGTGCTCAAGGAGGTTGGCGCCCGGGGCCAGCTCGCCCTCGGTGTGGACCGGGATCTCGACCGTGACCTTCTCGCCGCTGCGGACGAGGAGCAGGTCGACGTGCTTCAGGATGCCCTGACGGAGGGCGTCGCGCTGCACGGCCTTCGGGATGGCCAGCTGGGTCTTGCCGTCGACGTCCAGGGAGATCAGGACGTTCGGGGTACGCAGCGCCAGGAGCAGCTCGTGGCCCGGCAGCGTCAGGTGGACCGGGTCGGCACCGTGGCCGTACAGGACACCGGGGACCTTGTTCTCGCGGCGGACGCGGCGCGAGGCGCCCTTGCCGAACTCGGTGCGGGTCTCAGCGGTGATCTTGACCTCGGACATGTGCACTCCTCGTACAACAGGTGTCGGATGGGGTTACCCGGCCATACGACTGGCCTGCTACGAAGAGCGCGTCGATAACGGACCGCCACACCGCGCCTCATCAGAAGCGTGTGCGGCCTCCCTCGCCGAGCAACTTCAGCAGTCTACTCGGCGACGGAGGCCGCACCAAAAGGATCTTCTATTGATCTTCCGCTGAGCTTCTACTGCTCGTCGAAGAGGCTCGTCACCGAGCCGTCCTCGAAGACCTCACGCACGGCGTTCGCGATCGTCGGCGCGATCGAGAGCACCGTGATCTTGTCGAGTTCGAGCGCGCCCGGGTCGGGCAGCGTGTCGGTGAAGACGAACTCGCTCACCTTCGAGTTCTTCAGCCGGTCCGCCGCCGGTCCGGAGAGCACGCCGTGCGTCGCCGTCACGATGACGTCCTCCGCGCCGTGCGCGAACAGCGCGTCGGCCGCGGCGCAGATCGTGCCACCCGTGTCGATCATGTCGTCGACCAGGACGCAGACGCGGCCCTTGACCTCACCGACGACCTCGTGCACGGTCACCTGGTTCGCGACGTCCTTGTCGCGGCGCTTGTGGACGATCGCCAGCGGCGCGCCGAGACGGTCGCACCAGCGGTCGGCCACGCGCACGCGGCCGGCGTCCGGGGAGACCACCGTGAGCTTCGAGCGGTCGACCTTCGCGCCCACGTAGTCCGCGAGGATCGGCAGCGCGAAGAGATGGTCGACCGGGCCGTCGAAGAAGCCCTGGATCTGGTCCGTGTGCAGGTCGACCGTGAGGATGCGGTCCGCACCCGCGGTCTTCATCAGGTCGGCGACCAGACGCGCCGAGATCGGTTCACGTCCCTTGTGCTTCTTGTCCTGCCGCGCGTAACCGTAGAACGGCACGATGACGGTGATGGAGCGGGCCGACGCGCGCTTCAGCGCGTCGATCATGATGAGCTGCTCCATGATCCACTTGTTGATCGGAGCGGTGTGGCTCTGGATCAAGAAGCAGTCGGCGCCACGCGCCGACTCCTGGTAGCGGACGTAGATCTCGCCGTTGGCGAAATCGAAGGCCTTCGTCGGCACGATGCCGACACCCAGCTTGTGTGCGACCTCCTCGGCCAACTCGGGGTGGGCGCGGCCGGAGAAGAGCATCAACTTCTTCTCGCCGGTCGTCTTGATCCCGGTCACAGCACTGTCTCCTCAGAGAGTTCTTCCCGCTGCCGTACTCACGCGTCCATATGCGTCGAGTCGGCCGAATGTGTGCACCTATCACGGTACGCCGTGTCAGACGCACCTGTTTCCGGTCAGCTTGCGCTGTCCGCCTCCCGGGACGCCGCCTCGGCCGCCTTCGCGGCCGCGCTCCCCGGACGCTTGCGGGCCACCCAGCCCTCGATATTCCGCTGCTGGCCCCGGGCGACGGCCAGCGAACCCGCCGGCACGTCCTTCGTGATCACGGACCCGGCGGCGGTGTAGGCGCCGTCCCCGACCGTGACAGGAGCCACAAACATGTTGTCCGAGCCGGTGCGGCAGTGGGAGCCCACCGTCGTGTGGTGCTTGGCCTCGCCGTCGTAGTTCACGAAGACGCTCGCCGCGCCGATGTTGGAGTACTCGCCGATCGTCGCGTCGCCCACGTACGACAGGTGAGGCACCTTCGAACCCTCGCCGATCGTCGCGTTCTTCATCTCCACATACGTACCCGCCTTGGACCTCGTCCCAAGCCGGGTGCCCGGCCGCAGGTACGCGAACGGACCGACGCTCGCCCGCTCCCCGATCTCGGCGCTGTCCGCCACGCTGTTGTCGACCCGGGCGCCCGGGCCGACCTTCGTGTCCCTCAGTCGCGTGTTCGGGCCCACTTCGGCGCCCTTGCCGAGGTGCGTGGCGCCCTGGAGCTGCGTACCCGGGTGCACGACCGCATCCCGCTCGAAGGTGACCGTGGCGTCGACCCAGGTGGAGGCGGGGTCGACGACGGTGACGCCCGCGAGCATCGCCTCCGTCAGCAGCCGGTCGTTCAACGTCCGCCGGGCCTGCGCGAGTTGGACGCGGTTGTTGATGCCCGCGATCTCCTCGTGGTCCCCGGCGACGGACGCGCCCACGCGGTGCCCGGCCTCGCGCAGAATCCCCAGAACATCCGTCAGGTACTCCTCGCCCTGACTGTTGTCCGTGCGCACCTTGCCGAGGGCCTCCGCGAGGAGCCGCCCGTCGAAGGCGAACACCCCGGAGTTGATCTCACGGATCGCGCGCTGCGCGTCGGTGGCGTCCTTGTGCTCGACGATCGCGGTGACCGCGCCGCTCTCGCCGTCGCGCACGATGCGGCCGTACCCGGTCGCGTCGGGCACCTCGGCGGTCAGCACGGTCACGGCGTTCCCGTCGGCGCTGTGCGTGGCGGCGAGCTGCTGGAGTGTCGCACCCGTCAGCAGGGGCGTGTCGCCGCATACGACGATGACGGTGCCGTCGACCGGCCCGCCCAGCTCCTCGAGACCGATGCGCACGGCGTGACCGGTGCCGTTCTGCTCGGCCTGGTAGGCGGTGCGCACCTGCGGGGCGACGGTGCGCAGATGCTCCTTGACCTGGTCGCTCTGGAAGCCGACGACGGTGACGAGCTGCTCGGGAGTGAGCGCGTAGGCCGCCTCCAGCACGTGACCGATGAGCGAACGGCCACAGATCTCGTGCAGGACCTTGGGAAGGTCCGACTTCATACGGGTGCCCTCACCCGCTGCGAGGACGACGACGGCTGCCGGGCAGGTTGCGCTCACGGGGATGCCCTTCGGCTTCGGATGGCTTGTGCCTCTGTGGGGTGGACATCCGCAGGATACCGGGGCGTAGGGGGGTGGAAATGGGGGCGGGTCCCGACCTTGAGGCCGGGACCCGCACCGATGAGGGCTCCCCCGCCAGGACTCGAACCCGGACAGATGGCACCAAAAGCCACAGTGCTGCCAATTACACCACGGGGGAATAATCCGACTGAACCGGACATCTGGCCGGTCCGCCGAATAGGCATCCAACACTATGCCGCACCAAGGGCCTTGTGTGCGACGGCAGGGGGCGCCGGAAACTCACCGGAAAACCGGCATGGAACGCCCGTACGCTGGAAGGCATGACCACGACGGGGGACGACCGCACCACGGCCATGACCGGGCCGTGGTGGTGGGAGAGGCGGCTTGGGGCCGCGTTGGATGTGGGGCTCGCGGTGGTGTCCGCGGCGGAGTGCGGGGGCGAGGGGGTGGTCTTCGCGCGGGACGCGGGGCTGCCGACGGCGGTCGGGGTCGGCTTCGGGGTCCTCGCGGGCTCCTCGCTGCTCTTCCGGCGGCGCTGGCCCGTCGCCGTGGTGCTCATAGCCATCGCGATAACACCCGCCCAGATGGGCGTTCTGCTGACGGTCGTCGGCCTGTACTCGCTGGCGGCCTCGGAGCTGCCCCGCCGGATCACCGGCGCGCTCGCGGGCATGTCGATGGCGGGCACGCTGATCGTCGCGCTGGTGCGGGCCAGTCAGGATCTGGCGAAGGAGGGTACGCATCCGCCGATCGGAAGCGAGTTCGTGCCGTTCTTCGCCGTCGCGGCGTCGATAGGCGTCACGGCTCCGCCGGTGCTGCTCGGCCTGTACGTGGGGGCGCGGCGGCGGCTGATGGAGAGCCTGCGGGAGCGGGCGGACGACTTGGAGCGGGAGCTGCAACTGCTCGCCGAGCGCGCGGAGGAGCGCGCGGAGTGGGCGCGTAACGAAGAGCGGACGCGGATCGCCCGTGAGATGCACGACGTGGTGGCGCACCGGGTGAGTCTGATGGTCGTCCACGCGGCGGCGTTGCAGGCGGTGGCCAGGAAGGACCCCGAGAAGGCCGTCAAGAACGCGGCGCTGGTCGGCGACATGGGGCGCCAGGCGCTGACGGAGCTGCGGCAGATGCTCGGGGTGCTGCGGACGGGTGAGGGTGTGAAGAGCGCGAAGCCGGTGGAGCCGGTGCCGCTGGCCGCCGTGGCGCACGCGGCGGCCGCGGCGGCGTCGCGCGCGCAGGACGAGGACGGGCCGTGCCTGGCGGAGCTGGACGAGCTGGTGGGGCAGTCGCGGGACGCGGGCATGGCGGTCGACCTGTCGGTGGAGGGCGAGCCGCGCGGTTATGCCGCCGATGTGGAGCAGACCGCGTACCGCGTCGTGCAGGAGGCGTTGACCAACGTGCACAAGCACGCGGCGGGCGCCAAGACGTACGTGCGGCTCGCGCACCGCGCGGCGGAGATCGCGATGCAGGTGGAGAACGAACCGCCGCCGGAGGCCGGTTCGGCCGACGCCGGGCTGCCGAGCGGGGGCAACGGCCTGGTGGGCATGAAGGAGCGGGTCACGGAGCTGGGCGGGGTGTTCGTCTCGGGCCCCACGGACGGCGGCGGCTTCCGTGTCTCCGCAGTGCTCCCGGCGGCCGCGGGGTAGCGGGGCGGGGTCAGCTCGCCGTCAGTCGGGTGGGCTGGGCGCCGGTGACGAGGGTGGCCAGGGCCTGGTCGATATGGGCGCCGAGGAACCAGTCGCCGCTGTGGTCGAGGCTGTAGACGCGGCCCTCGGTGTCGATGGCGAGCAGCGCCTGGGTCTCCGTCTCCTCGCCGATGGGGCACACCGCGGAGTCGAGGGCCCGGCCGAGGTCGCCGAGGGTGCGGGCCAGGTGCAGGCCGTACATGGGATCGAAGTGCACGGTGGCGGGCGCTATCTGGCGGCCGGGGCCCTGCGGGGTCAGGTGCAGTCCGCCGAACTCCGCCCAGGCCTCGACGGCGGCGGGGAAGACGGCGTGGCGGTGTCCCGCCGGTGAGGTGTGGCGGCGCAGGACGTCGGCCCAGATCTCGGCCTGCTTGATGTCCCAGCGCCCCTGGCGCCAGCCGGCCGCGCGCAGGGCTGCGTCCACCGGGACGGGGAAGCGGGTGCTGCCGCCCGCGGGCGCGGCGGTGGTGGCGGAGTGGTCGGCGTGCATGGGGGTGGCCCTTGTTCGGTCGGAGACGGTCGGAGACGGTCGGTATCGGCCCGAGACGGTCGGGTGGACGGGCGGAGGACGGTGGGGCGTCGGTCCGGCTGGTGTCCGGTGACGGTCAGGTCTCGGTGTTCGTCGGGTCCACGACCCGTACGCCGAAGTGCGCCGTGAGGGCCGTGCAGGAGCGGCAGGGCTGGGCGAAGGAGCCGTGCAGGGGGTCGCCGTCCTCGCGGATGCGGCGCGCGGTGAGTTTGGCGTGCTTGAGGGCCTTGCGGGCCTCGCCGTTGGTCATGGGCTTGCGCGAGGCCCGTTTGGAGCGGCCCGCGTCGGCCGCCGTCAGGTGGCGGGAGATGAGGATGGCCTCGGCGCAGCGGCCGGTGAAGCGTTCGCGCTGGCCGCTGGTGAGGGTGTCGAGGAAGTCCTGGACGAGCGGGTGGAGGGCGGGCGGTTCCTCGCCGCGGCCCGCGGTACAGGTGAGCGTGGTCTGGCCGCGTACGGAGAGGGCGGCGGCGACGGTCGGCAGGATGCCGTCGCGGCGCTGGCGCAGGATCGGCGCGTGGGCGGCGGTGCTGCTCCAGCCGACGCGTGGGTCGCCGGACGCCGCCCCGCTCGCCGAGGCGGATGCCGTGGTGGCCTTCGGGACGGTTCCCGCGGTGGCCTTCGGGACGGATCCCGAGGTGGCGGCCATGCCGTGCCCCGTGGCGGATGCCGTCGTGGACAGCGTGTGGCCGGTCGTGCTCTGTGCCGTGTGCATCGTGCTGTTCCCCTCCCCCTTGCGCTCGCGGTCGTCACCGCGTGTGTGCCACGCCCCCGCGTCGCGGGGGACAGCCTGCCAAATGGGGCGGGTGGTGCGGAAGCTGGGGCACTGCGACACGCCTGGCTTTCCGTCGGGATTCGTCGCACGGTGACGGTCCGGTGGCTGCTGGTCATGGAACCGGAGGCCCGGTGACCGGTGCCGTCCTTGCGCATAGGCTGTGTCGGCATCCGCAGTACCGGAAGCCGCGGAAACGAAAATCCGCGGAACCAAATCCGCAGAATCAGAACTTTTCACAGTGCCGCAGGGGGCAACCGCCATGACGACAGGTCGGCTGGGGCAGCAGTCCGCGCCGCCGAACGCGGCCTACGCCGGGCAGGTCGTGCACTTCCCGGATCCGGTCCGCGCCGCCCGCCATCCCAGAGGGGTGCGGGTTGACGAGCGGGGCTATCCGGACTTCTCGCCCTACGCGCGGGCCGCCGCCGAGATCGCGGAGCCCCCGGAGGGCTTCGGCGTCGACGAACTGCGCCTGACGGACTACGTGTCGGCGAACGCGGCGCTGGCGGCGGACGGCCATGACCTGTGGGACACGATCCCCCCGGTGGCGACCCCGCACGGCTGGACCTGGCACCACGCGCCGGGCAGCCGCCGCCTGGAGCTGGTACCGGTCGAGGTGAAGGCGCTGCTGCGCCACCACGGCGGCCTCGCGACGACGGCGGTGGACCAGGACAAGCGGGGCACGCGCCCGCTCCAGGAGACGCGTCCCGCGCACTTCGGGCTGCCGAAGGCCGCGGTCGCGGTGACGGAGCAGCAGGTCCAGGGGGTCGAGGAGGAGCTGGGCTACCGGCTGCCGGGCGCCTACCGCTCCTTCCTGAAGGCGGCGGGCGGTTGCGCGCCGGTCGGCGCGGCGCTGGACGCCGAGTTGGGTCTCCTGGTGGACCAGCCGTTCTTCACGGTCCGGGACGAGGCCGCGGTCAACGACCTGGTGTACGTCAACAAGTGCCTGCGCGACCACCTCACCAAGGACTACCTGGGAGTCGGCTTCGTGCAGGGCGGGCTGCTCGCGGTGAAGGTCAAGGGGGACCGGGTCGGCTCGGTGTGGTTCTGCGCGTACGACGACGTGCGGGACGTCTCGGAGGCGGCGGCGTGGCCTCCCGCGGAGCGGGTGCGGCGGCTGCTGCTGCCGTGCGGCGACGATTTCGACGCGTTCCTGACGCGGCTCGCCGGCAATCCGCCGGAGCTGGAGACCGTGGCGAACCTGATGGTGGACGGCGGCTTCGCGCGCGCCGTCCCCGTGTCCTCGGCTGGGGAGTGACTAGGCGATGGTGACCTTCGCGCAGGCGCAGGAGCGCGCCGAAGAGTGGATCAACGGCGAAGTGCCGGGCTACCAGCACCGTGAGGTGCGGGTCCGGGAGTTCGACCTCGGTTTCGTCGTCTGGGCCGAGGACCGCCAGGACGGCCCGGTGTCCGACGGCGGCGGCCAGCGGCTGGTCATCGCCCGGGACAGCGGCGAGGCCACGCTCTGGCCCGCGCTTCCCGTGGGCGAGGTGATCCGCCGGTACGAGGAGGAGTACGGGCTCCCGGACGCGGCACCGGAGGACGCGGTGGTGCCGCCGCCCGAGCGGGTCGACCTCAATCAGACGTCGTTCCTGCTGACGCCTCCGGAGTGGCTCCAGGAGGCGGCGGACAAGATGGGGATCCCCGATCGGCGGGAGTCCGGTTCGGGGTCCGGTTCGCGGGACGGGGCGGTTTCCGGCGACGAGGTTCCCGCCGACTCGGTTCCCGCCGAGGTGGTGTCCGGCGCGGAGCCCGGCTCGGAGCCCGGCTCGGGGAGCGCGGCTCCCGTAGCGCCGGACGGCGGTACGGCGTGGCCCGCGGCCGGTGCTCAGGTGGAGGACGCCGTGCCCGCCCGCGACGACAGCCTGCCCGCGACCTCGCCGGGCGTGCCGGTGGGCGCGACTCCGTGGGCCGGTACGGACACCAACGCCGATGGTGGCGAGGACCTTTCGGTGGCGGCGCCCGCGACGGTGTTCGCGCCGCCGCTGGTCTCCGGGGACGGGGACGGCCCGCCGTCGCCGGGTGTGGCGCCGGAGGCCAAGACGGCCCTGATGCACGGAGGCAGCCACCTCCCGGCGACCGCCATCGCCCCCGCTCTGGACACCCCGCCCCCGCCCGCGGGACCGGCCACGCCGCCGCCGGGTGCCGCCGGGGCGAACGCGCCGCTGCCGCCCGCCGGTTCGCCGGTTCCGCCTCCGCCGCCGGGTGCGCCGGACGCCTCGGCATACGGCTATCCGCAGGGGCCCGGTGCTGCCAGTGCTCCGGGCGCCTCTGGGGGCGGTGCGCCGCTGCCGCCCGCCGGGAGTACGCCGCCGCCCTCCGGGCCCGGAGCACCAGGTACCCCCGCCGGCGGGTACGTGCCGACGCAGCTCGTCTCCGCGCTCGGCCCCGAGGGACCCAAGCCGCCTGCCGCGCCCGCGGCGCCCGGTGCGCCTGGTGCGCCTGGTGCTCCGCAGCCTCCCGGGCCGCCCGGTGCTCCCGGTACGCCTCCGGGGGGTGTGCATCACGCCGCGACGATGTTCGCCGACGCGAGCATCGGCGGTCCGAGCGCGCCCAAGCCTCCGGGGGCTCCCGGCGCTCCCGGTGCCCCGGGTGCTCCCGGCACCCCGCCGCCCCCGGGTGGCGGCGTCCACCACGCCGCGACGATGCTCGCGGGCCCCGCGGTCGGCGGCCCGGGCGGTCCCGGTATGCCGCCTCCGCCCGCGCCCGCTCCGGCACCCGTACAGCCCGGCCCGCCCGGACAGCCGTACGGCTATCCGCAGCCGCCCGTCGGCATGCCGACCGTGGGCCCCGGCTACCAGGCCGTGCTCCGCTACCGCGCGGCCGACGGCTCCGAGCAGCAGGTCATCCGCCGCTCGGCGCCCGGCACCCCGCACCCGGAGTGGCAGATCCTGCACGAGCTGCGCGGCATGAACGTGCCCCCGCAGCAGGTCCTTGAGCTCCACACCGAGCTGGAGTCCTGCGAGCTGCCGGGCGCGTACTGCGCCCGCATGATCCGTGAGACCTGGCCGCAGGCGCGGATCACGTCCATCGCCCCGTACGGCAGGGACCACGCGTCCCGTCAGCAGGGCATGCGGCAGCTGCTCGCGCACCAGGGCGAGCTGCACCAGGTCGCGGACGGCCCGGCCCGCCCGGCGCCGGTGCGCGCGCCGTTGCAGCAGATGCCGCCCGTGCCCCCGATCCCGCCCGAGGGCGTCGCGCAGGAGCTGGTCGCGGCCTTCGGCCCGGGCGTCTTCCGCTTCGACCAGCGGGCGGTGTCCCGGCAGGGCGTGCCGGACATCGTGGCGCACACCCTCGTGGTGGCGGGTCTGCCCGTCGACTTCGGGCCGTTCTTCTGGGCGCAGGCCCAGCCGGGCCGGCCGGTGCCGACGCTGGCGGAGCTGGCGCAGGAGCGGGGCGTGCAGCCGGCGTCCGACGCGGGCTCGTACCTGGTGATGGGCAGCGACTTCGGGCGTGCGCTCTGCGTCCAGTACGGGACGGCGAACATCGTGGCCGTGCCGGTGGAGGCGGGGCCCGGCGGTGCTCCCGTGCCGCCGCAGTTCGTGAACACGGGGCTGCCCGAGTTCGCGCGCTGCCTGGCGCTGCTCGGCCGGATGTGGCGGCTGCGGTTCGGGCTCAACCAGGAGCAGGCGGGCCGCTGGACCGTCGACTTCCAGAACCAGCTGGCCGCCCTCGACCCGGCGGCGCTCGCGTCGCCGGAGGGCTGGTGGTCGGTGCTGCTGGAGCAGATGTGGGACGGGCTCCTGTAGCGGGGGTGTGAAGTACGGGCGTACGTACGGACGTACGCGGAAGGCGCTCGGCCCGCGTGACGGGGCGGGCGCCTTCCGCCATCCCGGTTCCGGCTTCCGGCGGCGATTGCCGCATCCTTGACCGGGTGGAGTGGGCGGAGTGTCGCGTTATGAGCGCTTCCGCTTGATCCATCAAGATGTGCGCCAATCGCGCTGTACGTGCGAGGTACGTCGGAGAGGGGTTCCCAGGATGAGCAGCAGCGGTGCATCGTCGTCGCCGCACGGCTTCACCACCGTGCGTGGGCGCGGCTACCGTCCCCAGCAGGTGGAGGCGTACGCCGCCGGACTTTCCGAGGAGCGGGACGGGGCGTGGGAGCGTGCCGCCCGGCTGACCGTCCTGGCCAAGGACATGGAGGTCCAGGCCGAGCATCTGCGGGACGCGGTGTCGCGGCTCGCCCCCCAGACGTACGAGACGCTGGGGGAGCGGCCCCAGCGGATCCTCGCGCTCGCCGAGGCGGAGGCGGCCGCCGTGCGCGAGGCGGCTCGCGCGCAGGCGCAGGCCGTGACCGGAGAGGCCGAGGCCGGGGCGCGCGGGGTGCGGGAGGCGGCTCGCGCGTACGCCGATGAGGTGGGCGCGGATGCCGACGAATGGGTCAGGCGGCGGTTGCTGGACGACCGGGCCACGGCCGACGCCGCCCGGATCTCCGCGCGGCGGGACGTGAAGGAGTGGCGCGGCGAGGCGCTGGCCGCGCTGCGGGAGATGCGGCAGCGCTGCGAGGGTCTGCTCGCCGAGCAGCAGAAGGAGCAGGCCGAGCGGTGGGAGGCGGCCGAGCGGGAGATCGCCGAGCGCGAGGCGGCGTCCGACGCGCGGGACGCGGAGCTGATCGCCGCGGCGGAGGCCCGCCTGTCCGAGGCCAAGCGGGCCTTCGCGGAGGTGGAGGAGTCCGCCCGGCACGGCCAGGAGGACGCGGCGGCGCGGGGCGCGGAGGTCATCGCGGAGGCGAGGGTGCGGGAGGATCGGATCACCCGGGAGACGGAGCGGCTCCTTCGGGAGCACGGGGAGCGGTGGGACGAGGTACGGGCCCACATGGACCACGTGCGCTCCAGCCTGGCCGCCCTGACCGGCCGCGCCCCCGCCGAAGAGGCCCCCTAGCCGAGGTCCCGGTCCTCCCGGGTGGGCGTGGCAACGTGCGGGTCGTGCCGGGCTGGTCGCGCAGTTCCCCGCAGTCGGCACCAGGCAACGACCCACCCCCCGGGCCTATTCAGGCCGCCGCGCAGGGGACACCTGGTCAGAAGGGGTCCGCCGCTGCTCCGGAAGGAGCGGAAAGCGTCTCGGCGCCAGGGCGAGGAGAACAAGCAGGGCCAGGCACGCCGCAGCCCCCGCCCCAAGGAACACCGCGTCGACCGCCCCGTCCACCGCTCGCCGCAAGCGCTCGCGGTCCGGGCCGGAGACGGACCCGGGGTCGTCAAGGACGCGCGCGACCGAGTCGAGGGAGCCGGAGCCGCCGAGCCGCGCGCTCAGGACGCCGTTGGCCACCGCTCCGAAGAGCGCGGCGCCCAGCGTCTGGCCGATCTGGCGGCAGAAGAGGATGGACGCGGTGGCCGTGCCGCGTTCGGCCCAGTCGACGGTGGACTGGACGCCGACGACCAGCGGGAGCTGGAAGACGCCGAGTGCCGCGCCGAGGAGCAGCATGATCAGGGCGGGCTGCCAGGCCGAGCCGGGGTAGGGCAGCAGGGGGAAGGCGAACAGGATGAGGGCCGCCGCCGAGCTGCCGACGACCGCGGCGTTCCGGAAGCCGATCCTGCGGTAGACGTGCTGGCTGAGCGCGGCCGAGACGGGCCAGCTCAGGGTCATGACGGAGAGTACGAAACCGGCGGCGACCGGGGCGAGTCCGAGCACGGACTGGGCGTAGGTGGGCAAAAAGACCGTCGGGGCGACCATCAGCAGCCCGAGCGCGCCGAGCGCGAGGTTCACCGCGGCGATGGTGCGCCGCCGCCACACCCAGCCGGGGATGATCGGCTCCGCGGCCCGCCGTTCGACGAGGACGACGAGGGCCACCAGCGCGAATCCGGCGGCGAACAGCGCGAGCGAGGGCGCGGAGAGCCAGGGCCAGGCGACGCCGCCCTGGACGAGCGCGGTCAGCAGGACGCCGCCGCAGGCGAAGACGGTGAGCGCGCCGGGCCAGTCGACGCGGCCCCGCGGGACCTTCTCGCGGTCCGGCTCGTGGAGGTGGCGCACGATCAGCCAGAGGGCGAGCGCACCGATCGGCAGGTTGATGAGGAAGATCCAGCGCCAGTCGGCGCAGGAGGCGATGAGGCCGCCGAGCGCGGGGCCCGCGACGGCCGAGGCGGCCCACACCGTCGACAGCCTCGCCTGGATCCTGGGCCGTTCCTTGAGCGGGTACAGGTCGGCGGCGAGCGTCTGCACGGTGCCCTGGAGGGCGCCGCCGCCCAGGCCCTGGACGACGCGGAAGGCGATCAGCGACTCCATGTTCCAGGCGAGCGCGCACAGCGCCGAGCCGAGCAGGAACAGCACGCTGCCCGCGATGAGCACGGGCTTGCGGCCGAAGGTGTCGGAGAGCTTGCCGTAGACGGGCAGGGTGACGGTGGCCGCGAGGAGGTACCCGGAGAAGAGCCAGGAGAAGATCGGGAAGCCGCCGAGGGAGCCCACGATCTGCGGGACCGCGGTCGACACGATCGTGGCGTCGACGGCGACCAGCGCCATGGACAGCATCAGCGCGGCGACGACCGCGCCCCGGCCGCCGCCCCCGCCACCGGTCCGTATCGCGTCCTGTGTGCCCACGACGATCCCTTCCCCCTGCACCAGTTGCTGCGGGCCACCTTCCCATCCGGTGGGGCTGCGGGGCAGGGGTCGCGGCAACCCTGAGAGATCTCCGTGGGCGAGGGGGAGATCCCCTAGGGGGAAGTCCGTAGAACGGCCGGGGGAGGGCTCGTACCACTGGAGGATGAGAGGTCCCGGTGGCGGTCCTTAGATTGTCCTTACGACGCACCCGGGGGCCGAGCGGCGGGCGTACCGCACCTCGGAAGGTGGGGTTTACCCCCGGAAGAGACTGCGCTGAGCACCAGCGCGCCGGGGCCCGTCGGGACACCAGACTGAAGCGCGCAGCGCAGACACCCGGCTCACCGCATGACCGACATAGGAGACTTACCGTGACAACGGCTGTGACCACACCCAGGCACGGGGGCACTGGAGGGCGTACGGCCGTGGCGGCACGGGCGCGCCAGGTCGTGAAGGCGTACGGCTCGGGGGAGACCCGGGTCGTCGCGCTCGACCACATCGACGTGGACATCGCCCGCGGGCAGTTCACCGCGATCATGGGCCCCTCCGGCTCCGGCAAGTCCACCCTGATGCACTGCCTCGCGGGCCTCGACACCGTCACGTCCGGCCGGATCCACCTGGACGAGACCGAGATAACGGGCCTGAAGGACAAGAAGCTCACGCGGCTGCGCCGGGACCGGATCGGCTTCATCTTCCAGGCGTTCAACCTGCTCCCGACGCTGAACGCCCTGGAGAACATCACGCTGCCGATGGACATCGCGGGCCGCAGGCCCGACCGTGCCTGGCTCGACCAGGTCGTGGAGACCGTCGGCCTCGCCGGGCGCCTCAAGCACCGTCCCACCGAGCTGTCCGGGGGCCAGCAGCAGCGCGTCGCCGTGGCCCGCGCCCTCGCTTCGCAGCCCGAGATCATCTTCGGTGACGAGCCGACCGGAAACCTCGACTCCCGTGCGGGGGCGGAGGTGCTGGGCTTCCTGCGCCGCTCGGTGACCGACCTCGGCCAGACCATCGTGATGGTCACGCACGACCCGGTCGCCGCCTCGTACGCGGACCGCGTCCTGTACCTCGCCGACGGCCGGATCGTCGACGAGATGTACCACCCGACCGCCGACCAGGTCCTCGACCGCATGAAGTCCTTCGACGCGCGGGGGCGCACCTCATGACCGTCCTCAAGACCTCGATGCGCAACTTCCTCGCGCACAAGGGCCGCATGGCGCTGTCCGCCGTGGCCGTGGTCCTGTCGGTGGCGTTCGTGTGCGGCACGCTCGTCTTCTCCGACACGATGAACACCACCTTCGACAAGCTCTTCGCGGCGACCTCCGCCGACGTCACGGTCTCCCCCAAGTCCGCCGAGGACTCCGACGACGCGCCGCGCAGCGGCAAGCCGGAATCGATGCCCGCCTCCGTCGTCGCCGAGGCGAGGAAGGCCGACGGCGCCAAGGACGCCGAGGGCGCGGTCGCCAGCCAGAGCGTGACGGTCGTCGACTCCGACAACAAGAACCTGGGCCCGAGCAACGGCGGCCCGACCATCGCCGGCAACTGGACGCGCAACGACCTGCGTTCGATGGACATCACCACCGGCCACTCCCCGCGCGGCCCCACCGAGGTGATGATCGACGCCGACACCGCCGACAAGCACCACCTGGAGATCGGCGACAAGCTGCGGACCATCGCCGCCACCGGCGACCACACCGCGAGGATCAGCGGCATCGCCACCTTCAAGGTGACCAACCCCGGCGCCGCGATCGTGTACTTCGACACCGCCACCGCCCAGCGTGAACTCCTCGGCGCCACCGGCCGGTTCACGCACATCAACGTCACCGCGGACGCCGGCGTCAGCGACACGGCGCTGAAGCGGAACGTCGCGAGCACCCTGGACAAGGCCTCGTACGACATCAAGACGCAGAAGGAGACCGCGGACGACAACCGCAAGGACGTCAGCAGCTTCCTGAACGTCATGAAGTACGCGATGCTCGGCTTCGCCGGGATCGCCTTCCTCGTCGGCATCTTCCTGATCATCAACACCTTCTCGATGCTGGTCGCCCAGCGCACCCGCGAGATCGGCCTGATGCGCGCCATCGGCTCCAGCCGCAAGCAGGTCAACCGCTCCGTGCTCGTCGAGGCGCTGCTGCTCGGCGTGGTCGGATCCGTCCTCGGCGTCGGCGCGGGCGTCGGTCTCGCCGTCGGCCTGATGAAGCTCATGTCCGGCATCGGCATGAAGCTGTCCACCGGCGACCTCACCGTCAACTGGACGACCCCCGTGGTCGGCATGGTCCTCGGCGTCGTCGTCACCGTCCTCGCCGCCTACCTCCCCGCACGACGGGCCGCCAAGGTCTCCCCGATGGCCGCCCTGCGCGACGCGGGAACCCCGGCCGACGGCAGGGCGAGCGTGCTGCGCGCCGTGATCGGCCTGGTCCTCACCGGCGTCGGCGGCCTCGGCCTGTACGCCGCCTCGCGGGCCGACGAGGCCAAGGAGGGCTCGCTCCTCCTCGGCGGCGGTGTCGTGCTCACCCTCATCGGCTTCGTCGTCATCGGCCCGGTGCTCGCCTCCGGCGTGGTCCGTGTGATCAGCGTGGTCCTGCTGCGCGCGTTCGGCCCGGTCGGGCGGATGGCCGAGCGCAACGCCCTGCGCAACCCGCGCCGCACCGGCGCCACCGGCGCGGCCCTGATGATCGGCCTCGCGCTCGTCGCCTGCCTCTCCGTGGTCGGCTCCTCGATGGTCGCCTCCGCCACCGACGAACTCGACAAGTCGGTCGGCGCGGACTTCATCGTCCAGCCCACCCAGCCCGGCGTCGCCATCACGGAGAAGGCGGCCAAGGCGCTGGAGAAGGCCGACCACGTCGGCCACATCACCCACTACAAGCAGATCAACGCGGACATGACGACCCCCGACGGCAAGACCGTCGACGGCGTCGGCCTGAGCGCCGCCGACCCGACGTACGCCAAGGACCTGCGGCGCGAGACGGTCGCGGGTGAACTGTCCGCCGCGTACGGCAAGAACGCCATGTCGACCGGCGACGAGTTCGCCAAGAAGCACGGCCTGAAGGTCGGCGACAAGCTGAAGGTCGCCTTCGAGCACGGCAGGACGGCCGAGCTGAGGCTCGCGGCGATCACCTCGGACGACAGCTCCGTCGACAAGGGCGCGATGTACATGAACATCGCGACGCTCAAGGAGTACGTCCCCGCGGACCGGATGCCGCAGAACGACATCATGTTCGCCACGGCCGCCAAGGGCCAGGAGGACGCCGCGTACCAGTCGCTGAAGGACGCCCTGGCCGCGTACCCGCAGTACAAGGTCATGGACCAGACCGACTTCAAGCAGACCCTGAAGGACCAGGTCGGCCAGTTGCTGAACGTGGTCTACGGCCTGCTCGGCCTCGCGATCATCGTCGCGATCCTCGGGGTGGTGAACACCCTCGCCCTCTCGGTGGTCGAGCGCACCCGCGAGATCGGCCTGATGCGGGCCATCGGCCTCTCGCGCCGCCAGCTGCGCCGCATGATCCGCATGGAGTCGGTGGTCATCGCCCTCTTCGGCGCGCTGCTCGGCCTCGGCCTCGGCATGGGCTGGGGGGCGACGGCGCAGCAGCTCCTCGCCCTGGAGGGGCTGAAGATCCTGGAGATCCCCTGGCCGACGATCATCGCGGTCTTCGTCGGATCCGCGTTCGTGGGCCTGTTCGCGGCGCTCGTCCCGGCCTTCCGGGCGGGCCGGATGAACGTCCTGAACGCGATCGCCACCGAGTAGCCACCGCCACGGGGGTGCGGGGGAGCACCGGCCCCGGCGGGCGCGCGAGTCGCGTCCACCGGGGCCGGTGCGCCGGTCAGGAGCGGGTGCCGGGCTCTCGGTCCCGGCGCAGCAGGACGTATCCGTAGGCGGTGTCCGCGGGCACGTACTCGGTGCCCGGGTGCAGCTTCTCGGCGTAGGCGACCGGGTCCTTCGTCCAGCCGGACCGCACGTCGAGGGCGACGTACTGGGGGACGACCGGGCGGGCCGCGCCCACCCAGAAGACGCGGGCGCGGGAGGTGAGCCTGCTGATGGGCCCTATGTTCGCCTCGACCGTGGCGCCGTCCGGCACCCGGTCGAGCATCTTCTCCACCGCGACGACGCGCTCGCTCTTCTCGTACGTCTTCGCCTCGGTGAGGCCCGCGAGCGGCAGGGACGTCGTCAGGGCCAGCGCGGCGGCGGCCGCGCAGGCCGGCAGCCGGTCGGCGTACTGGCGCAGCCACGGCCGCTCACTTCGGCGGAGGATGTCGACGGCGTCGACGAGGGCGAGCAGGACCACCGGCATCAGGACGGCGCTGTAGTGCCAGTCGGTTCCCCAGTAGTGGTCGTCGGCGGAGAGGAAGCGCCAGCCGAGCGTGGGCAGCGCGACGAGCAGCAGCGGTGAGCGCAGGGCCAGCAGCCCGGTGGTGGGGATCAGCAGCCAGGCGAGCGTGCGCAGCTTGGTGTCGAGCCCGCCGAACGCCCCCGCGGCCGCGCCGCCCTCGCCGACCTTGTCCCAGTAGTCGTACGCGCCCCCCGAGTTGAACGCCGGAATGATCAGGGTGAGCGTGACGAGCGTCGCGACGGCGCCGAAGGCCAGCACGGCCAGGGCGTAGGGCACGGCCCGGGAGTGGCCGCCGCGGTGGGCCCGGACCGCCACGACGAGCGCGATCGCGGCGAGCGTCACCCCCAGGTCCTCCTTGACGAGGACCAGCGGCAGCGCCCACAGCAGCGCGGCCCGCCAGCGCCTGCGCAGCAGGGCTTCGAGGGAGAACGCGATGAGCGGTACGGCGAAGCAGATCTCGTGGAAGTCGAAGTCGGCGGCGCGCTGGATCCCCCAGGAAAGCCCGTACGCGATGCCCACGGCGAGCCCCGAGCCGCGCCCGAGCAGCCGCGTCGCCGCGCGGGTGACGGGAATCGCGGAGACGGCGAGGAGCAGCGCCTGCGCGACGAGCAGTGTGAGGGGCGAGGGGAAGAGCCGGTAGGCGGGCGCGAGGAGTGCGGTGACGGGGCTGAAGTGGTCGCCGAGGATGTTGGCGCCGGGCCCCTTGAGGTCGGCGACCGGCACCTGGAGGTGCGCGTAGGCCCGCACGGCCTGCTCGAAGATCCCGAGGTCCCAGGAGCGGCTCTCCATGCGCCGGTAGCGCCCGACGGACACCGCGGCGTACGCGAGGAACAGCGCGGCGGCGAGAAGATACGGGACGCGGTCCCAGACGGAGCGGGCCCCCTTGCGAGGGCCGGGAGAGGTCTGGTCCCGCGACGGTATGAGCCCGTCGCCGCACACCGGGGCGGGGGCGTCGGACTTGGCTCCGGGCATGGGGTGCGCTTTCTGGTCGGAGAGGGGAGCAGAATTCAGCCCCTGGGGGTCCCCCCGGACGGAGTCTGGGGGAGATGGAGGAGCGGGGTCCGGGGCGGAGCCCCGCGGCAGGACGACAGTCCCGCCGTCGGAACATTGTGCGTCAGGCAAAGCCCACCCCCGCCAGGCGCCCCGAGTGGAGGACCCGCACCGGCCGACCCGGAGTCGTAGGCTGGAGGCCCCCCGGCCCGAGAGAAAGCCTTCCATGAGCCTGCACGGTCTGCTCGACGCTGTCGTCAAGGACTCCGCACTCGCCGAGGCGGTCAAGACCGCCACCGACGGCCACCGCGCGCACGTCGACCTGGTCGGACCGCCCGCGGCCCGCCCCTTCGTCGTCGCCGCCCTGGCCCGCGACTCCGGCCGCCCCGTCCTCGCCGTGACGGCCACGGGCCGCGAGGCGGAGGACCTGGCCGCGGCGCTGCGCACGATCCTGCCGCCGGACGGCGTCGTCGACTACCCCTCGTGGGAGACGCTGCCGCACGAACGCCTCTCGCCCCGCTCCGACACGGTCGGCCGCCGCCTCGCCGTCCTGCGGCGCCTCGCGCACCCCCGCCCGGACGACCCGGAGACCGGCCCGGTCTCCGTCGTCGTCGCGCCGGTCCGCTCGGTGCTCCAGCCGCAGGTCAAGGGCCTCGGCGACCTGGAGCCCGTGGCCCTGCGCTCCGGTCAGACCACCGACCTGAACGAGATCGTGCAGGCGCTGGCGGCAGCGGCGTACTCCCGGGTGGAACTGGTCGAGAAGCGCGGCGAGTTCGCTGTCCGCGGCGGCATCCTCGACGTGTTCCCGCCAACGGAGGAACACCCGCTGCGCGTCGAGTTCTGGGGCGACGACGTCGAGGAGATCCGCTACTTCAAGGTCGCCGACCAGCGTTCCCTCGAAGTCGCCGAGCACGGCCTGTGGGCGCCGCCCTGCCGTGAGCTGCTGCTCACCGACGAAGTGCGGGAGCGGGCCGCGGCCCTCGCCGAACAGCACCCGGAGCTGGGCGAGCTGCTCGGGAAGATCGCCGAGGGCATCGCCGTCGAGGGCATGGAGTCCCTCGCGCCGGTCCTGGTGGACGACATGGAGCTGCTGCTCGACGTCATGCCGAGGAACAGCATGGCCGTGGTCTGCGATCCGGAGCGGGTGCGCACGCGCGCGGCCGACCTGGTGGCGACCTCGCAGGAGTTCCTCCAGGCCAGCTGGGCGGCGACGGCCGGTGGCGGCGAGGCCCCGATCGACGTGGGCGCCGCCTCCCTGTGGGGCATCGCGGACGTCCGGGACCACGCGCGCGACCTCGGCATGATGTGGTGGTCGGTGAGCCCCTTCGCCGCCGACGAGGGCCTGGACGAGAACACCCTCAAGCTGGGCATGCACGCCCCGGAGACCTACCGCGGCGACACCGCGAAGGCCCTCGCCGACACCAAGGGCTGGCTCGCCGACGGCTGGCGCACCGTCTACGTCACCGAGGGCCACGGCCCCGCCGCCCGCACCGTCGAGGTCCTCGGCGGCGAGGGCATCGCGGCCCGCCTGGACGGCGACCTCACCGAGCTGACGCCGTCGCTGGTGCACGTCTCCTGCGGCTCGATCGACTACGGCTTCGTCGACCCGGCGCTGAAGCTCGCCGTCCTCACCGAGACCGACCTGTCCGGTCAGAAGGCGGCCGGCAAGGACGGCCAGCGCATGCCCGCGCGGCGCCGCAAGACGATCGACCCGCTGACCCTGGAGGCCGGCGACTACATCGTCCACGAGCAGCACGGCGTCGGCCGCTACATCGAGATGGTGCAGCGCACCGTCCAGGGCGCCACCCGTGAGTACCTGGTCGTGGAGTACGCCCCGGCCAAGCGCGGTCAGCCCGGCGACCGCCTCTACATCCCCACCGACCAGCTGGAGCAGATCACCAAGTACGTCGGAGGCGAGGCCCCGACGCTGCACCGCCTCGGCGGTGCCGACTGGACGAAGACCAAGGCGCGCGCGAAGAAGGCGGTCAAGGAGATCGCCGCCGACCTCATCAAGCTCTACTCCGCCCGCATGGCCGCGCCCGGCCACGCCTTCGCCCCCGACACGCCCTGGCAGCGCGAGCTGGAGGACGCCTTCCCCTACGCGGAGACGCCCGACCAGCTCACCACGATCGCCGAGGTCAAGGAGGACATGGAGAAGACGGTCCCGATGGACCGCCTGATCTGCGGCGACGTCGGCTACGGCAAGACGGAGATCGCGGTCCGCGCGGCCTTCAAGGCGGTGCAGGACGGCAAGCAGGTCGCCGTCCTCGTCCCGACCACCCTCCTGGTCCAGCAGCACTTCGGCACGTTCTCCGAGCGCTACTCCCAGTTCCCGGTCAACGTACGGGCGCTGAGCCGCTTCCAGACGGAGACCGAGTCCAAGGCGACGCTCGAAGGCCTGCGCGACGGCTCGGTCGACATCGTCATCGGCACGCACCGCCTGTTCTCCTCCGAGACCAAGTTCAAGGACCTCGGTCTGGTCATCGTCGACGAGGAGCAGCGCTTCGGCGTCGAGCACAAGGAGCAGTTGAAGAAGCTCCGCGCGAACGTGGACGTGCTGACCATGTCGGCCACCCCCATCCCCCGTACGCTGGAGATGGCCGTGACCGGCATCCGCGAGATGTCCACGATCACCACCCCGCCCGAGGAGCGCCACCCGGTCCTGACCTTCGTCGGGCCGTACGAGGAGAAGCAGATCGGCGCCGCGATCCGCCGCGAACTGCTGCGCGAGGGCCAGGTCTTCTACATCCACAACCGCGTCGAGTCCATCGACCGCGCCGCGGCGAGGCTGCGGGACATCGTCCCCGAGGCCCGCATCGCGACCGCCCACGGCCAGATGTCCGAACAGGCCCTCGAACAGGTCGTCGTCGACTTCTGGGAGAAGAAGTTCGACGTGCTCGTCTCGACGACGATCGTCGAGTCCGGCATCGACATCTCCAACGCCAACACCCTGATCGTCGAGCGCGGCGACAACTTCGGCCTCTCCCAGCTGCACCAGCTGCGCGGCCGCGTCGGCCGTGGCCGCGACCGCGGTTACGCCTACTTCCTCTACCCCCCGGAGAAGCCGCTCACCGAGACCGCCCACGAGCGTCTGGCGACCATCGCCCAGCACACGGAGATGGGCGCGGGCATGTACGTGGCGATGAAGGACCTGGAGATCCGCGGCGCCGGAAACCTCCTCGGCGGCGAGCAGTCCGGGCACATCGCGGGCGTCGGCTTCGACCTGTACGTACGCATGGTCGGCGAGGCCGTCGCCGACTACCGCGCGTCCCTGGAGGGCGGGGTCGAGGAGGAGCCGCCCCTGGAGGTCAAGATCGAGCTGCCGGTGGACGCGCACGTCCCGCACGACTACGCCCCCGGCGAGCGGCTGCGCCTCCAGGCCTACCGCGCCATCGCCTCCGCCAACACGGAGGAGGACATCAGGGCGGTACGCGAGGAACTGACCGACCGCTACGGCAAGCTGCCCGAGCCGGTGGAGAACCTCCTGCTGGTGGCGGGCCTGCGGATGCTCGCCCGCGCCTGCGAGGTGGGAGAGATCGTCCTCCAGGGCAACAACATCCGCTTCGCGCCGGTGGAGCTGCGGGAGTCGCAGGAGCTGCGGCTCAAGCGGCTCTACCCCGGCACGGTCATCAAGGCGAACGCCCAGCAGATCCTGGTGCCGCGTCCCAAGACCGCGAAGGTGGGCGGCAAGCCGCTGGTCGGGCGCGAACTGCTGGGCTGGACCGGGGAGTTCCTCACGTCGATCCTGGGGTCGTAGCCGTCAGGTCGCGGGGGTGCAGGCCTGCGCGATCGACAGGCTGTTCTCGTAGAGGTGGTGCCGGGTGATCCGGCCCTCCTGCACGGTGAGCCGCAGCGCGAAGGGGCCCGCGAAGGACTTGCCCGTGGCGCGTACGGTGCCCGAGACGTGGCCCATCAGGACCGCGTCGGCGCCGTCCACCAGGAAGGTGTCGACGTCGGCGCGGGCGTCCTCGGGCACGGTGTGTGCCATCAACTCCGTGAACTGGGCGGCGCACTCGGCGGCCGTGGAGCGCGGCCGTATCCACGGCACGCCGGGGTTCTCGGCGAGCAGCCAGTCGACCTCGTCGGCGAAGAGGGCGGTCATGCGCGCCGTGTCCCCGGCGATGCGGGCGGCGAGGAACTCCTGGACGGTGGCGCGGGTGGCGTCCGCCCGGTCGGCGGGGCCGTTGGCGGCGGTGGGCGTGGCGGACATGGCGCTCTCCTCGGAAGTGGGCTGCTGAGGCGGTGTGCCTGATCCTGCCGGGGGAGGAGGGGGACGGTCGATTACCCGGCGGGTAAAGAGGCCGGGCCCCTCGAACGGTCCGGGCCGGCCGCCCGTTACGGTGGTGGCCGGGGGAGATTCCGCCCGGGGGAGGGGGAGCGCCGTGCCGCTCACGGTCGTCGGTCTGGCCAGCTATCCGGTGAAGTCGATGCTCGGTATGGACCACGAGCGCCTCGTCTTCGACACTCGCGGCGCCGTCGGCGACCGGCTGTGGGCCGTGCGGCACGCGGACGGCAAGCTCGGCAGCGGCAAGAACAGCCGCCGCTTCCGCCGCATCCCGGGCCTCTTGGAGTACCGCGCCGCGTACGACGATGACGGCATCCCCGTCGTCACCGCGCCGGACGGCACGACCCTGCGCCCCGGCGACCCCCGTATCCCCGAACTCCTCGGCGAGGGCACCGAGCTGGCGCGCGAGGGCGAGGTCGGTCACCAGGACGCCGCCGGTGTCTCCCTCGTCGGCACCGCCTCGCTCCGCGCGCTCGGCGAACTGCTCGGCGACGCCGACCCCGTGGACGTACGGCGGCTGCGCAAGAACATCGTCGTCGAGACCGACGAACCCTGGATCGAGGAGAGCTGGGTCGGCGGCGAGATCACCTTCGGCGCCGCCGGCACGGGGGATCCGCTGCGGCTGCGGGTCGGCAAGCGGATCAAGCGCTGTGTGATGACCACCCAGGCGCAGCTCGAACTGCCCGCGGACAGCCGCGTCCTGAAGACCCTCACCGCCGACCGCGACATGTGCGTCGGGGTCTACGCGGAGGTCGTCACGCCCGCCCCGCTCGCCCTCGGCGCGACGGTGGTGGCCCGGTGAACCGCCGCACCACGTCCGCGCTGCTGGCGCTCGTCGCCGTGCCCGCGCTGCTCACGGGCTGCGAGCTGGACACCGGCAAAGAGGGCGGGGGCGGCGCCGGTGGGCCCGACGCGAAGGCGGGGTCCGCGCTGGCGGCCGTCGACACGCTCACCGTCAAGGGCCGCGCGCCCAAGACCGGTTACGACCGGGCGCGGTTCGGCAGCGCCTGGGCCGACACGGACTCCAACGGCTGCCCCACCCGGGACGACATACTCAAGCGGGACCTGAAGGGCGTCACGTACCGGAGCGGGGACTGCCAGGTCGCCGCGGGCAGGCTGGCGCCCGACCCCTACTCCGGCAAGGACGTGACGTTCCGGCGCGGTCGCAGCCAGGTCGACATCGACCACCTGGTCGCGCTCTCGGACGCCTGGCAGAAGGGCGCCGCCCGGTGGGAGCCGGGCAAGCGCATCGCCTTCGCCAACGACCCCCTGAACCTCCTCGCCGTCGACGCGGGCCCCAACCGCAGCAAGGGCGACGGCGACACGGCGACCTGGCTGCCGCCGAACAAGGCGTACCGCTGCGCGTACGTGGCCGGGCAGGTCGGGGTGAAGAAGAAGTACGGGGTGTGGGTGACGGCGGCGGAACGGGACGCGATGAAGAAGGTGCTGTCGGCTTGCCCTGACAGGAAGCTTCCAACCGGCGCCGCCCCGACGAGCGCGCCGCCACGCTTCCGTGCCGACTGAGGCGATTTCTGCGGGCGTGTGGGGCTGATCGCGCAGTTCCCCGCGCCCCTTCGGGGCGCATACCCGAGGCCCCGAAGGGGCCCCGTACACGCTGTGAGCGAGGCGCGTCAGCCTTACAGCTTGTCCAGGTCGAGGACGTCACCGGTCGGCGCCGTCGCCTTGACCGGCTTGTCGTAGTCACGGAAGTTCAGGGTGTCGACCTTCGCGCCCTTCTCCGTGTCGACCCGCAGCAGGTACGGCTTGCCCTCGGTGGCGACGTAGAGGGTGTACTTCTCCTTGCCGTCGGTCTCCGTGAGCTTGATCGCGGGGGTGCCGTCGACCTTGGTCGTCCCACCCCTGCGGGCCACGGAGCTGACGCCCTTGAAGTCGGCGAGCACGGTGTCGAGGTCGCAGAACGCGGCGATCTCCTTCGCGTCGGCGCTCGTCGCCTTCGTCTTCGCCCAGCGGTCCGCGAGCATGTCCACGGTGGCCTGCACGTCGGCCTCGGGCTCGCCCTTGCTCTGCGCGCGCAGGAACTTCTCGTCGTACTTCATGTAGACGGTCTTGCCCGGGACGATCAGCTCGATCGACCCCTCCTTGTTCATGCCCATGGTGCCCGCGCACTTGCCCTTGGTGTCCATGGCCATGTCCAGCGCGAGCATCCCGCCCTCGCCGTCCGGGACATCGCCCTTGATGCGCAGGGACTTGGCGTCCGAGGTCGTCTCGACGGCCTTCTCGGCGATCTCGCCGCCGGACATGCCGGCGAAGGGGCCCTTCTCCGCCTTCTTCGCGGATCCGCCCTCGCTGCCGCAGGCCGTGAGGCCCGCCGTGGCGGCGGTGGCGAGACAGACGGCGGCGATCGCGGTACGGCGCAGACGCGGGTGACGCAGGTGGTGACGCATGGGGACCCCCCAGAGAAGTCGTTCGGTGGAGTCATCACAGCAGAATGCTGTGAACCGAGTCAACCTGACGCTATGTGAAACAGTTGTTAACACGCGTGAAGCCCTCCGTGCGGCGGGCGCTCTGGGTATGCTCGACTCCGCGCGACTGACCCCGCGCGACGAGGGGAGCTGCTGCAATGAAGCCGCGGGACGACGCGACCGAGGTGACCGCCGCCGGAATCGCCAGGCTGGCCGGGGTGGGCCGGGCCGCCGTCAGCAACTGGCGCCGCAGGCATGGGGACTTCCCGAGGCCCGTCGGCGGCACGGAGACCAGCCCCTCCTTCGCGCTCGCCGACGTCGAACGCTGGCTGCGCGCCCAGGGCAAGCTCGTCGAGGTCCCCCTGCGCGAACGCGTCTGGCAGCAGCTCGCCGGACATCCCGCCGGGCCCGTCACCGCCCTCCTGCACACGGGCTGCGCCCTGCTCCTGCTCCGCGACAGGCCGCCCGCCTGGCTCGCGGTGAGCGCCGTCTCGGACGAGCGGATGGCCCAGCTCCTGCCCGACCGGCTCGACGAGGTCGTCGCGATGCGCTTCGGGGCGCGGGGCGAGCGCGCCGTCCACCTCCCCGAGCCCGCCGAACTCCTGCCGTCCGTACCGCTGTTGCGCGGCGTCGCGGAGCTGGCGGCCGAGCTGGGCGCCAAGCAGACGTACGAGTTCCTGCTCGGCCGGCACACCGACGCCAACCCCCGCCAGTACACGCTCACCCCGGCGGGCCCCGCGGCGCTCATGGCCGAGCTGGCCGTGAGCGGGGCCCCCGCCCGCACCGTCCTCGACCCCGCCTGCGGCACCGGCGCCCTGCTGCGCGCCGTGCCACCGCGCCCCGGCCGGCACCTGTACGGCCAGGACAGCGCACCCGAGTTGGCCGCCCTCACCGCGCTGCGCCTCGCCCTGCACTCCGACGCGACCGTGCGCACCATGGCCGCCGACACCCTGCGTGCCGACGCCTACGCCGACCGCAGGGCCGACGCCGTGCTCTGCCACCCGCCGTTCAACGAACGCAACTGGGGCCATGACGAACTGGCCTACGACACCCGCTGGGAGTACGGCTTCCCGGCCCGCGCCGAGTCCGAACTGGCCTGGGTCCAGCACGCGTTGGCCCGGCTCGTCGACGGCGGCACCGCCGTCCTGCTGATGCCGCCCGCCGCCGCCTCCCGCCGCTCGGGCCGCCGCATCCGCGCCGACCTGCTGCGCCGCGGCGCCCTGCGCGCGGTGATCGCCCTGCCGGCCGGCGCCGCACCCCCCTACAACCTGCCCCTGCACGTCTGGGTGCTGCGCAGGCCGGGCCCGGCCACCCCGCCCGCGCCCGAACTGCTCCTCGTGGAGGCGGCCGGGATCCTCGCCGCCGACGGCCGCGACAAGCAGCTGTGGCCCGCCGTCCAGGACACCGTCCTCGACGCCTGGCGCTCCTTCGACCGGCACGGCACGGCCGAGGAGCGCCCCGGCCTCGCCCGCTCGGTGCCGGTCCTCGAACTCCTCGACGACGAGGTCGACCTGGCCCCCGCCCGCAGGCTGCCGCCCCCGGCCCCGGGCGGCGGCACCGAGCTGGCGACCGTACGGGAGGACCTGGGCGAGGCGCTGCGCCGGGCCGCGGACCTGACCCCGCCCCTCACGGCCTGCCCGGAGCGGGAGCCCGCGGACACCCCGCACCCGCCCTCCACCACCGTCGGCGAACTGGCCAGGGCGGGCGCCCTCACCCTGCACACCGGAACCGGCGCCGGGGGCCCCGGCGTGCCCGTCCTCACCGACCACGACGTCCTGAACGGCGGCGCACCCTCCGGAAGCGCCCACGAAAGCACCCCGGACGAGGCCGTCGTGCGCACCGAACCAGGCGACGTCGTCGTGCCCGTCTTCGGCGGCGGCGCCGCCGCCCGCGTGATCGACGAGGCCACCGCGGGCGCCGCGCTCGGCCGCGGTCTGACCCTGCTGCGCCCCGACCCGGCCGCGCTCGACCCGTGGTTCGTCGCGGGCTTCCTGCGCGGCACCGCGGGCCACCGCAGGGCCAGCAGCTACGCCTCCACCTCCGCCCGGCTCGACGTCCGCCGGCTCCGGCTGCCCCGGCTGCCGCTTGCCGGGCAGCGCGGCTACAGCGAGCGGTTCCGTGAACTGGCCGCCTTCGAGGACGCGCTGCGGCTCGCGGGCAGGCTCGGCGAGCAGTTGGTGCGCGGCATGCACGACGGACTGACGGAGGGCACGCTTCCGCCGCGGTGACGCGAGCGGGCCCGCCGCGGCGGCGTGACCAGTACGGCAACGGTTCCGTACAACCCGGGATCGCTTCCGGTGGTCGGCCTATACGCTCGATCCGGATTCGTTCGTCCTTCAGGTACCAGGAGCAGCCATGCACGGCCACGGCTACGCGCAGCCGCAACCGCCGCCCCCGCCGGGGGGCACCCTGGTGACGCTGCGCGTGATGTTCGTAGTGCTCGCCGTCGTGACCTGCGGCCTGCTCGCGTGGGCGCCGCTTGTGCGGCTCGCGATCGTGACCCGCAAGGCACACGACTGGATCGTCCTCGGCGTCGTGACGGCGCTCGACATCACGGGGCTCGTACTGATCGGCGTGGACCCGGGCGAGGAGGAGTTCCAAGGGCCCGGCAACGCGGGCATGGTGGTCCTGCTCTGCACGCTGATGGCCGCCGTCGCCTACTACCTCTTCGCGGAGATACGCCACTTCAGCCGCCTCCCGCAGCCGTCCTTCCACGGGTACGCGACCCAGCAGACGCGGCCTGCGTACGGCTACCCGCAGCCGCAGCCGCAGCCGCAGCCGCAGCAGCCGACCGCACCGGAGCCCCCCGCCCAGCAGCCCCCCGCCCAGCAGCCTCCCGTCCACCAGACCCCGCCCCCGTCCGCGCCCCCCGCGCCCGCCCGCATCCACCAGGTCCGCGCCGAACTCGACGAGCTGAGCGACTACCTGCGCAAGCAGCAGGGCGGCGGCTGACCGTGGTACCGGGGAACGGAACCGGCGGCCGGATCGTCGCCGGACGCTACGAACTGTCCACGCTCATCGGCCAGGGCGGCATGGGCCAGGTCTGGACGGCCTACGACCAGCGACTGGACCGCCGCGTCGCCGTGAAACTGCTCCGTCCCGACCGGGTCGCGGGCGCCGAGGCCGAGGAGCTGCGCCGCCGCTTCGTACGCGAGTGCCGCGTCACCGCGCAGGTCGACCACCCGGGCCTGGTCACCGTGCACGACGCGGGCAGCGAGCCCTCCGAGGACGGGGCCCTCTTCCTCGTCATGCAGTACGTCGACGGCGCGGACCTCGGCGACCACCTCGCCGAGCAGGACCCCTACCCGTGGCCGTGGGCCGTCGCCGTCGCCGCCCAGCTGTGCGCCGTGCTCTCCGCGGTGCACGCCGTGCCGATCGTCCACCGCGACCTCAAACCGCGGAACGTGATGGTCAAGCAGGACGGCACGATCAGCGTCCTCGACCTCGGCATCGCCTCCGTGATGGACACCGACACCACCCGCCTCACCCACACCGGCTCACCGATCGGCAGCCCCGCGTACATGGCGCCCGAGCAGGCGATGGGCGGCGCCGTCGGCCCGTACACCGACCTCTACGCGCTCGGCGTGCTCCTGCACGAACTCCTCAGCGGCGACGTGCCGTTCTCCGGCTCCACCGCCCTCGGCGTCCTGCACCGCCACCTGTACGAGCCGCCGCTGCCGGTCCGCCGACTGCGCCCCGAGGTGCCCGAGGCCCTGGAATCCCTGGTCCTGCGCCTGCTCGCCAAGGACCCCCAGCACCGGCCGGGGAGCGCCCAGCAGGTCTACGAGGAACTGGCGCCGCTGCTGCCCGCCCGCGGCGTCCCCTCGGGCCGCCCGCTCGACCCCACCCGGCCCTTCCTGCGCCCGCACGCGCCCTGGCCGGACCGCGCCGCGACGCCCGCGCCCGCCCCCGACATGCCGCAGCGGCCGCCGAGTCCGCCGCCGCGCCAGGACGTCGTCCGGGCCGTCGAGGACGTCAAGCGGCTCCTCGGCGAGGGCCGCATCACCCAGGCCGTGGACATCCTCGGCGCGATCCTCCCCGCGGCCGCCGCCGAGCACGGCGAGAACTCACCGGTCGTCCGCACACTCCGCAAGCAGTACGCGGCCACGCTCATGGACGACGGCCAGTACCGCCGCGCCCTGCCCGAACTGCGGCGCCTCGCCGACGAGCGGGCCGCCGAGTCGGGCCACGCCGACCCGCACTCCCTCCAGTTCCGCTACGAGGCCGCGCAGTGCCTGGAGCAGCTCGGCGAACCGGCCGCGGCCCTCGCCGAGTACCGTGCGCTGCTCCCCTATTACGAGAACCAGTACGCGACGGACGACCGCCGCCAGTCCCTGGAGATCCGCCGCCGCATCGGCCACCTGCTGCTCGCCCTCGGCGACCGGGCCGCCGCCCACGACACGCTCGCGCGGCTGCTGCACGACGCGGACATCGTGCACGGCCCCGGACACCCCTTCCCCGCGGAGATCCGGCGCACCCTCCAGTGGCTCGGGCAGGTGCGCTGACAGCGGGAGTGGGAGCGGGCCGCTGACAGCGGGAGCGGTCGGCCCCTGGGCGGGCCGGGTGACCCTGGGTGCCCCAACTCCCGCCGAATCGTTGGTCGAATAGCTGGCCGAGAAGACGGCCACTGCCTACCATCGATCACCGCAAGACTTTGTGCACCGCCGCACAATCTCCTCGGGAGGCTCACTTGCACCGCCGTCGTCGCACAGCGCTCATCCTCTCCACCGCCGCGCTCGCCGCGGCCCCCCTCCTCACCGCCTGCGGCAGCGAGGCGCACCCCGGCGCCGCGGCCGTCATCGGCGGCGACCGCATCACGGTCGCGCAGCTGGAGGGCCGGGTGAACGAGGTGCGCGACGCGCAGCGGGCCGCCATCCCCGACGACGCCCAGTACGCGCAGGCCATCTCCAAGTCCGGCGGCCTCACCCGCGCCACGCTGCACACGATGGTCCTCGACGAGGTGCTGCACCGCGCGGCCGCCGACGCCGGGGTGAGCGTCACGCGCCGCGACGTCCAGACCATGCGGGCGGGCCTGGAACAGCAGGCGGGCGGCAGGAAGGCACTGGAGGAGGCCTGGCTCCAGCAGTACAGCGTCGCCCCGGCCCGCCTCGACGACAGCCTCCGTACGGAGGTGGAGGCGCAGAAGCTCGCGAAGAAGCTGGACGCGGACATGAACTCGCCGCAGGGCCAGGCGCTCTTCTGGAAGGCCCTGACGGCCGCGTCCAAGAAGCTCGACATCGACCTGAACCCGCGCTACGGCACCTGGGACGTCGACAAGAACAAGCGCGCGGACGCGAAGACGCCGTGGGTGCGCCAGGTGACGGAGTCCGGGGCGGCCGCCGGGGACCGCCAGGCATAGGGGCCGCCGGGCGGGAGCCGGGAACAATTCCCCTCGGGGGGCTGGGTTACGTTCGTCAGGTGAACGACACCACCGCCACCACCACGGCCGCCACCGCCGCAGCGGCCGTCGGCCGAGTCATCCTGCTGACCACCAGCCACCGCGTGGCGCCCGGCCTCCTGTCCTGGCCCGCCTGGCAGGCCCTGCGCGACGCCGACGAGGTGCTGTGCGGCGACGCCGACCACCCCCAGCTGCCGTATCTGCGCGAGGCCGGCGTGGCCGTGACGCACGCGTCGCCCACCGCCGAGGAACTGGTGGACGCCTGCGCGGGCGGGCGCACGGTCCTCGTCGTCGCCGGCGCCGAGGGGGACCGCCCCCTCACCGACGGCCTGGCCAGCCTCGCGGGCTCGGGCCGGGTCGCGATGCCGGACCTGGAACTGCTCCCCGCCTCCTACGACCTGCCGGGCGCCCGCCTGCTGGACCTCGTCCAGGTCATGGACCAGATCCGCGAGGAGTGCCCCTGGTCCTCGCAGCAGACGCACAAGGGCCTGGCGAAGTACGGGATCGAGGAGGCGTACGAACTGGTCGAGGCGATCGAGACCGGCGACCGCGAGGAACTGCGCGAGGAACTCGGCGACGTGCTGCTCCAGGTCGTCTTCCACGCCCGCATCGCCCAGGAGGACCCCGAGGCGCCCTTCTCCGTGGACGACGTGGCGGGCGGCATCGTGGACAAGCTCATCCACCGCCATCCGCACGTGTTCGGCGACGACTCGGCGGACACTCCCGAGGAAGTGAAGGCGCACTGGCTGCGGACCAAGGCGGAGGAGAAGCGGCGCACCTCGCTCACGGAGGGCATCCCGCTGGGCCAGCCGTCCCTGGCCCTCACCGCGAAGCTCGCCTCACGCGTCCGGACGGCGGGCCTGGACGTCCAGCTCCCGAAGGGCGAGGGCGTGGGCTACGAACTCCTCGCACTGGCACTCCGAGCAGAAGCCGAGGGCATCGACCCGGAAGCCTCCCTACGAGCAGCGGCACGGGCCTACCGAGACGCGGTGCGCACAGCGGAGGGCCGCGAAGCGCGCCGCAGGGGCGCGGGGAACGGCGCGAGCAACCACAAATAGACCCGCACCCGTCCACGGCGAGGGAGGGCGGCAAGCCCCGCCCAGCCCCGCCGCAGGCGAGGCCCGCTCAGACCGCCCCCGGCGAGGAACCGCGAGGGACCACACGAAACCCGCCACCCACCGCCCACCCACCGAAGCCCCCCACCCCACCCAAGGCCCCCGGCCAGTACCGTCGTCCCATGCCCGACCAGCAGCCCGACCAGCCCCCCGCCGGGTGCCCCCAGCAGACACCGCCCAAGGCCCAGGGGCCAGAGCTCTTCACCTGGGAGTTCGCCACCGACCCCTACCCCGCCTACGCCTGGCTGCGGGAGAACTCCCCGGTGCACAGGACCACGCTGCCCAGCGGCATCGAGGCCTGGCTGGTCACCCGGTACGCGGACGCCCGGCAAGCGCTCGCCGACCAGCGGCTCAGCAAGAACCCCGCGCACCACGACGAGTCCGCGCACGCCAAGGGCAAGACCGGCATCCCCGGCGAGCGCAAGGCCGAGCTGATGACGCATCTGCTCAACATCGACCCGCCGGACCACACCCGCCTGCGCCGCCTCGTGTCGAAGGCGTTCACCCCGCGCCGCGTCGCCGAGTTCGCACCGCGCGTACAGGAGCTGACGGACGGCCTGATCGACGACTTCGCCGGGCGGGGCGAGGCCGACCTCATCCACGAGTTCGCCTTCCCGCTCCCCATCTACGCCATCTGCGACCTGCTCGGCGTCCCCCGCGAGGACCAGGACGACTTCCGCGACTGGGCCGGCATGATGATCCGCCACGGGGGCGGACCCCGGGGCGGGGTCGCGCGGTCGGTGAAGAAGATGCGCGGCTATCTGGCCGATCTGATCCACCGCAAGCGCCTGGCCCCCGGCGACGACCTCATCTCCGGTCTCATCCGCGCCTCCGACCGCGGCGAGCACCTCACGGAGAACGAGGCCGCCGCCATGGCCTTCATCCTTCTCTTCGCCGGCTTCGAGACAACCGTCAACCTCATCGGCAACGGCATGTACGCCCTGCTCACCCACCCCGAGCAACGCGCGCGTCTGCAAAAGGCGCTGGCGGAGGGCGACATGGGCCTGCTGGAGACGGGCGTGGAGGAACTGCTCCGCTTCGACGGGCCCGTGGAGTTGGCCACCTGGCGGTTCGCCACCGAGGCGCTGACCGTCGGCGGGCAGCGCATCGCGGCCGGCGACCCCGTACTCGTCGTGCTCGCCGCCGCCGACCGCGACCCCGAACGCTTCGAGCGGCCCGACACCCTGGACCTCTCCCGCACCGACAACCAGCACCTCGGATACGGGCACGGCATCCACTACTGCCTCGGCGCCCCGCTCGCCCGCCTGGAGGCCCAGGCCGCCCTCGCCACCCTCCTGCGGCGCCTTCCCGATCTGCGACTCGCCTCGGATCCCGCCGATTTGCGGTGGCGTGGCGGGCTGATCATGCGCGGACTGCGCACCCTGCCGGTGGAGTTCACAACCGCACAGAATCGACCGCCGTTCGAGCTGTAGCTGACGGGCCGTCACAAATGTGATGTTCACGTGATCTCCGCTGCATCGACTTGTGACAAGTGTTCGACTGCGGCTACGTTCACGTCGACTCGGGCACCCGGTGCCCAAGTCGCCGCAATAGTCTCGTGAAAGGCAACCGCATGCTCTCCGGCAATGGTCGTCACCGACGCCCCCGCCAGGCCCCGGCCCTGATCGTCGCGGCAGGAGTCACCGGATCCGCCATCGCCATCCCGCTCCTCGGAGCCACCGGCGCGAGCGCCGCCGAGACGGTGACGTGGGACAAGCTCGCCCAGTGCGAGAGCGGCGGCGCGTGGAGCGCCAACCCGGGGAACGGTTACTACGGAGGACTCCAGCTCTCCCAGGAGACGTGGGAGCAGTACGGCGGCCTCGACTACGCGCCGAGCGCGGACCAGGCCTCCAAGTCCCAGCAGATCGCCGTGGCCGAGAAGGTCCTCGACGCCCAGGGCCCCAAGGCCTGGCCGAGTTGCGCCCCGATCGCCGGACTCACCGACGGCGGCGCCGAGGCCGACGTGGACCCGGGCGACCCGGTCCTGCCGGAGTCCACCGACTCGGCCGATTCCGGAAAGGCCCCGGACAACCCGGATAAGGGGACGGACGAGAAGGCCGACGAGAAGGCCGACAAGAAGGCGGACAAGGGGACGGGCGAGAAGGGCGGCGCGTCGGACGAGAAGTCCTCCGACTCCGCCGACCCGTCCGACGACGCGTCAGGCGCCCCGGGCTCCGCCGACGACGCGAGCGCCACGCCCGGCTCCGACGACGCCTCACGAGACAAGAATCACGACGAGTCGGGCGACAAGGACGACAAGGGCAAGGCGGGCGACTCCGGCAAGTCCGGCCGCAAGGACGGCACTTCCTCCGACGCCTCGGATGCCTCGGGCTCGGACTCCGGTGACCCGGCCGCCCCCTCCGACGACTCCGCCCCCGGCCGCCACCGCGGCGACCGCGCGGCCGAGGGCCCCGCCGCGGGCAGCGAGAGCGGCGGCGACCGTCCGGGACGGCACGCCTCGCGCGGCGCCGAACGCACGGAGAAGGTCGCCGACGGGACGTACACGGTCCGCTCCGGGGACAACCTCTCGGTCATCGCCGACGACCTCGACGTCAAGGGCGGTTGGCACGGCCTCTATGCCGAGAACAAGAAGACCGTCGGCGACGACCCGGACCTCATCCTCCCCGGTCAGAGCCTCGATTTGGGCGAAAAGTAGGGGTAGTTGACGAACCGTCCGGGGGGTACTTCGCGCTGAATGTCCGCATTGGCGCGAGTGAGAGATGGGTCTCAGAAGCCCTGATCGTCTTTGAAATTCCGGCGATCGCGTGACTACGGTCGTCACCGCTCGCCATTGGTGGGCCCCGCCGGTCGGTACGCCGAATCCTGCCAACGGCCGGACGGGAACAGTCGTCGCTTATAGCGCCGTAGGCAGGAGCGGGGGACCCAAGGTAAGCGCCGGGTCCGGACGCCGGCTTCCGAGAGGGAGCGGGACGTACGGGACCGGCTAGGGGTGAAGTCGCACTCGGGAGAGTGCGACCGGGCAACTTCACTGGCCCGAACCCGACAGCTCACCTCGCAGGCGTCGGTGAGGGGATCAACTCATGCTGTTTTCCAGCAAGGGCAAGCACCGCCGTCCGTCCAAGGCCACCCGTGTCGTCACGCTCGCCGGTGTCACCGGTGCCGCCGTGGCCGCCCCGCTGATGGCCGCGGGCTCCGCCTCCGCCGCCACCCCCCAGGAGTGGGACGCCGTCGCCCAGTGCGAGTCCGGCGGCAACTGGTCGATCAACACCGGCAACGGCTACCAGGGCGGTCTCCAGTTCTCGCCGTCCACCTGGGCCGCCTACGGCGGTACGAAGTACGCGCCCACCGCCGACAAGGCCTCCAAGGCCCAGCAGATCGAGATCGCCGAGAAGGTCCTCGCCGGACAGGGCAAGGGTGCCTGGCCGTCCTGCGGCGTCGGCCTCTCGGGCGCCTCGCCCAGCAGCGGCGGCGGCTCGCAGGAGCAGGCCCCGCAGCAGCAGAGCAAGCCGCAGCCGCAGCAGACGCAGCAGCAGTCCGCCCCGCAGCAGCAGGCCGCGCCGAAGCAGGCCGCCCCGAAGCCGCAGCCCGCGCCGCAGACCGAGTCGAAGAAGACCGTCGAGACCCCGACCGGCAAGAAGGTCGAGAAGGGCGACGGCGAGTACAAGGTCAAGACCGGCGACACGCTGTCCAAGATCGCCGAGGCGCACGACGTCAAGGGCGGCTGGCAGAAGGTCTACAAGCTCAACGGCGACATCATCGACGACGCCGACTTCATCTTCCCGGGCCAGCAGCTCCACCTGAGCTGACCCCTCCCGCGGCCGTGCCTCGGCGGACGCACGGCCGCTTCCCCGTCCCCACGGGCTCCCCGCCCCGGTGCGCGTATCCCCCGTACGCACCGGGGCGGGGCCATGTCGGCCGCTGCCCCCCCGCCGTCCGACTGCTGTCCGCCCGCTGTTCGCCGACAGCGAGCAGACCTGGCTACCGGTGAGTAGAAACACGGGCTTCCGTCCCGTTTCCCCAGTATTTGGGCCGTTGCCCGTCCCACGGGACGGGCGGTCGGCTGGCCGAAGCCTCCGGGCCGGTTAGGCTCGGGAGACGCAGGGCCGAAGCGGCCCCGCGTAATCGTGTTTACGCGTCACACTCCCAGAAGGAGATGCTCGTGCCGTCCATCGACGTCGTCGTAGCCCGGGAAATCCTGGACTCCCGAGGCAACCCCACGGTCGAGGTCGAGGTCGGCCTCGACGACGGCAGCACCGGTCGTGCCGCCGTCCCGTCCGGCGCCTCCACCGGTGCCTTCGAGGCCATCGAACTCCGTGACGGTGACCCCAACCGTTACCAGGGCAAGGGTGTCGAGAAGGCCGTCCTCGCCGTCATCGAGCAGATCGGCCCGGAGCTGGTCGGCTACGACGCCACCGAGCAGCGCCTCATCGACCAGGCGATGTTCGACCTGGACGCCACGGACAACAAGGCCTCGCTCGGCGCCAACGCCATCCTCGGCGTCTCCCTGGCCGTCGCGCACGCCGCCTCCGAGGCCAGCGACCTGCCGCTCTTCCGCTACCTCGGCGGCCCGAACGCGCACCTGCTGCCCGTCCCGATGATGAACATCCTCAACGGCGGGTCGCACGCCGACTCCAACGTCGACATCCAGGAGTTCATGATCGCGCCGATCGGCGCCGAGTCGTTCTCCGAGGCGCTGCGCTGGGGCACCGAGGTCTACCACACGCTGAAGAAGGTCCTGAAGAGCAAGGGCCTGGCCACCGGCCTCGGCGACGAGGGCGGCTTCGCCCCGAACCTCGACTCCAACCGCGCCGCCCTGGACCTCATCCTGGAGGCCATCAAGGAGGCCGGTTACGTGCCCGGCGAGCAGATCGCGCTCGCCCTCGACGTCGCCGCGTCCGAGTTCTACAAGGACGGCACCTACCAGTTCGAGGGCAAGTCCCGCACGGCCGCCGAGATGACCGAGTACTACGCGGAGCTGGTCTCCTCGTACCCGCTCGTCTCCATCGAGGACCCGCTGTTCGAGGACGACTGGGCCGGCTGGAACACCATCACCGAGAAGCTCGGCGACAAGGTGCAGCTGGTCGGCGACGACCTGTTCGTCACCAACCCGGAGCGCCTGGCCCGCGGCATCGAGGAGAACTCGGCCAACGCCCTGCTCGTCAAGGTCAACCAGATCGGTTCGCTGACCGAGACCCTGGACGCCGTCGAGATGGCCCAGCGCAACGGCTTCAAGTGCATGATGTCCCACCGCTCCGGCGAGACCGAGGACGTCACCATCGCCGACCTGGCCGTCGCCACCAACTGCGGCCAGATCAAGACCGGTGCCCCGGCCCGCTCCGAGCGCGTCGCCAAGTACAACCAGCTCCTGCGCATCGAGGAGATCCTCGACGACGCCGCGGTCTACGCCGGCCGCAGCGCCTTCCCGCGCTTCAAGGGCTGAGCCGCGCCACGGGCTGAGCACGCTCGCGCAGCCACGTAGTTACCTACGTCCCCGCACCCGGTCCCGTACCGTGTGCGGGGACGTACGTACGTTTACGCGCCGCGCTGCTCTGGGGAGGCGGAACCATGGCCAAGGCCGGGACCAAGGACCGGTTCTCCACGGCTACCCGTCTGCGGCTGCTCGGCGAACAGACCGCCGAGCGCGTCTACCGATCCCAGACCAAGCGCCAGGCGCGCCGCTCCCGGCTCACCGGCCGCGCGGCCCTGCTCGCGCTCGTCATCTGCTCCCTGGTCGTCGCGCTCGCGTACCCGATGAGGCAGTACGTCTCCCAGCGCGCCGAGATCGACGACCTGCGCCGGCAGAAGGCCGAGCACCGGGCGGACGTCGAGAAGCTCCGCGACGAGAAGGCCCGCTGGCAGGACGACGCGTACGCGGAGCAGCGCATCCGGGACCGGCTGCACTACGTGATGCCGGGCGAGACCGGCTTCACCGTGATCGACCCCGCGGCGGCGAAGAGCCGGCGCGCGGATCAGGGGGCGGCCTCGCGCCCCTGGTACTCGAACGTCTGGGACGGCGTCGACAAGGCCGACCGCTCGGACGACTGACCCGTCGATCGCCTCGTCGATCGACCACTGATGGAAAGACAGGCATGGAAACGCCCCCGCCGACCACCCCGCGCACCGAGCCCACCGACGCCGACGTCGAGGCCTTCAAGCAGCAGCTCGGCCGTCCGCCGCGCGGGCTGCGGGCCATCGCGCACCGCTGCCCCTGCGGACAGCCGGACGTCGTCGAGACGGCGCCGCGCCTCCCGGACGGGACGCCGTTCCCGACCACGTACTACCTGACGTGCCCGCGGGCCGCGTCCGCGATCGGCACCCTTGAGGCCAACGGCGTCATGAAGGAGATGTCGGAGCGGCTTACGACCGACCCCGAGCTGGCCGCCGCCTACCGCGCGGCCCACGAGGACTACATCGCGCGCCGCGACGCCATCGAGGTCCTGGAGGGCTTCCCGAGCGCGGGCGGTATGCCGGACCGCGTGAAGTGCCTGCACGTCCTGGTCGGCCACTCCCTGGCCGCGGGCCCCGGGGTGAACCCGCTCGGCGACGAGGCGATCGCGATGCTGCCCGAGTGGTGGGCGAAGGGCCCCTGTGTCACCCCGTGCGCGCCCGAGGACGACGCGTGACCCGTGTCGCCGCCGTCGACTGCGGCACGAACTCGATCCGCCTCCTGGTCGCGGACACCGACCCGGTCACGGGCGCACTCGACGACCTGGACCGACGGATGACGATCGTCCGCCTCGGCCAGGGCGTCGACAGGACGGGGCGGCTGGCCCCCGAGGCCCTCGAACGCACCTTCGCGGCCTGCCGCGAGTACGCCGAGGCGATCAAGGCGCACGGCGCCGAGCGTGTCCGCTTCGTCGCCACCTCCGCGTCCCGCGACGCGGAGAACCGCGACGAGTTCGTGCGGGGCGTCCTGGACATCCTGGGCGTCGAGCCGGAGGTCATCACCGGCGCGCAGGAGGCGGAGTTCTCCTTCACCGGCGCGACCAAGGAGCTGACGGGCCGCGACGACCTCGCCAAGCCGTATCTGGTCGTGGACATCGGCGGCGGCTCCACGGAGTTCGTGGTCGGCGCGGAGAAGGTGCGGGCGGCCCGCTCGGTGGACGTCGGCTGCGTCCGGATGACCGAGCGTCATCTCGTACGCGACGGGGTCGTCGCGGACCCCCCGACACGGGAGCAGTTCGCCGCGGTCCGCGCGGACATCGAGGCGGCGCTCGACCTCGCCGAGGACACGGTCCCGCTGAAGGAGGCGCGCACCCTGGTGGGCCTCGCGGGCTCGGTCACCACGCTGGCCGCGATCGCGCTCGGCCTGGAGACCTACGACAGCGCCGCGATCCACCACTCCCGCCTCGCGTACGACCAGGTCGCCGCCATCACCGAGCGCCTGATGACCGCGACGCACGCCGAGCGCGCCGGGATCCCGGCAATGCACCCGGGCCGCGTCGACGTGATCGCGTCGGGCGCCCTGGTGCTGCTGGCGATCATGGACAGGATCGGCGCGGAGGAGGTGGTCGTGAGCGAGCACGACATCCTTGACGGCATTGCGTACCAGGTGGCGCGGGAGATCGACGACGAGCGGCTGCTGGACTGAGCGGCGTCTACTGGACGTACTGCCCCGCGTACTCCCCGGTCGCCGGCACGACCGTGATGACGTCGATCATGACGTCGTCCGGTGCCGCGACGATGAAGTGGCGCTGGCCGAACTCCTCCGTGCGCAGGGAGAGGAGTTCGGGCAGGCCCGCCTCGCCCACCAGTCTGTGGTGTTCCGCGTCGGCGTCGTCGACCTCGAAGTTGAGCAGGAGGCCGCCCCTGAGCGGGGTGCGGTGGCCCTCGGGGAGGGTCGGGTGGGTGTGGTCGAGCAGGGCCAGCTCGTACTGCGGGGCGTCCGGGCGGTGGAGGCTCACGTACCAGTCGGCCTCGAAGGTCACCTCGAAGCCGAAGTGGCGGGTGTAGAAGTGGCGTGCCGCGGCGACATCGCTGGTGGCGATCACCGGGTAGAAGCTGCCGAGCTTGACCGTCATGGCTGTCTCCCTCTGCCTGTGCGGGCCTCCTCGCATACCCCGGGTATGCGAGGAGGGGACGGTAACATACCTGGGGTATGCGAAAAGGAAGGGCGGGTCGGGCATGGCTGGCATGCGGGCCGAGCAGCGGGCGGCGACCCGGCGGGCGCTGCTCGCCGAGGGGCGTCGGAGATTCGCCGTCGACGGTTATCACGATGTCGTTCTCGCCGAGGTGGCGCAGGCTGCCGGGGTGACCAAGGGGGCGGCCTACCACCACTTCGAGAGCAAGGCGGGGCTCTTCCGGGCCGTCGTCGCCGAGGTGCAGCGAGAGCTGGGCGAGAGGGTGGCCGAGGCCGCCGGGCGGTACGTGGACCCCTGGGAGCAGCTGCGGGCCGGCTGCCGGGCCTTCCTCGCCGCCGGGCGCGATCCGGTGGTGCGCCGCGTCGTGCTGACAGACGCCCCGGCCGTGCTCGGGTGGGACGAGTGGCGGGCCATGGACGAGGACTCCTCCGCCCGGCATCTCACCGAGGCGCTCGACGCCCTCGTGCGGGCCGGGGTCATCGAGGACCAGCCGGTCGAACCGCTGGCGCGGCTCCTGTCGGGGGCGATGAACGAGGCGGCGCTGTGGCTGGCCCGGTCCGAGGATCCGGGGGCGCCGGGCGGGGCGGAGCGGGCGCTGGACCGGCTCCTGAGCGGGCTGCGCACCCGGAACGACTGACTCCGGAGCCCTTCGACGACGGACCGTCGGGAAAGTTCGTGAAGTTCTTCACAAGGAATTCGGCCCTCATGAGCGAGGTTGGGGGCAGTCGAGCCCCCGAAAAGGTCATCCGCGCGCTTCCCGGGGGGTGGCCGGGACCTTGCGGGAGGGCGGCCGAGGGGTGGAGCGGCGCGGTGGTCCACTCCGGGGGCGGGGCCAGAGCGGCAGCTCACAAGGGGTGGACAACGACTCGCGTTGCACCGTGGTTCCCCCGGGACACCATGACCTCGGTCACGTGGGCGGCGAAGTGTAGCAGAGGCCCTCTCCATGCTTGTGAAGGGGCGCACGAGCGACCCCCGCCCGGCAGGTGGATACTCGATGGCATGAGCACCACGGAGCGTCCCAGGATCCTCGTAGTAGGCGGTGGGTACGTAGGCCTGTACGCAGCTCGGCGCATTCTCAAGAAGATGCGCTTCGGAGAGGCGACCGTCACGGTCGTCGACCCCCGGTCGTACATGACCTACCAGCCCTTCCTCCCCGAAGCCGCCGCCGGCAGCATCTCGCCGCGGCACGTCGTCGTCCCGCTGCGACGCGTGCTGCCCAAGGCCGAGGTACTCACCGGCCGGGTCACCACCATCGACCAGGACCGGAAGGTAGCCACCATCGCCCCCCTCGTGGGCGAGGCGTACGAGCTGCCCTTCGACTACCTCGTCATCGCGATGGGCGCGGTCTCCCGCACCTTCCCGATCCCCGGCCTCGCCGAGCAGGGCATCGGCATGAAGGGCATCGAGGAGGCCATCGGCCTGCGCAACCACGTCCTGGAGCAGCTGGACAAGGCTGACTCCACGACCGACGAGGACGTCCGCCGCAAGGCGCTGACCTTCGTCTTCGTCGGCGGTGGCTTCGCGGGCGCGGAGACCATCGGCGAGGTCGAGGACATGGCCCGCGACGCGGCCAAGTACTACAAGAACGTGAAGCGCGAGGACATGCGCTTCGTGCTCGTCGACGTCGCGGACAAGATCCTCCCCGAGGTCGGCCCGAAGCTCGGCCAGTACGGCAAGGAGCACCTGGAGGGCCGCGGTGTCGAGGTCTACCTCAAGACCGGCATGGACTCCTGCGTCGACGGCCACGTCGTCCTGAACAACGGCCTCGAGGTCGACTCCAACACCATCGTGTGGACCGCGGGCGTCAAGCCGAACCCGGCGCTCTCCCGCTTCGGTCTGCCGCTCGGCCCGCGCGGCCACGTGGACACCCAGACGACGCTCCAGGTGCAGGGCACGGACTACATCTGGGCCGCGGGCGACAACGCCCAGGTGCCGGACATGGTCGGCCGCAAGGCGGGCAACGAGAACGCCTGGTGCCCGCCCAACGCCCAGCACGCGCTGCGTCAGGCGAAGGTCCTCGGCGACAACGTGATCTCCGGCATGCGGGGCTTCCCGCAGAAGGAGTACAGCCACGCCAACAAGGGTGCGGTCGCCGGTCTCGGCCTGCACAAGGGCGTCGCGATGATCGTCATGGGCAAGATGAAGATCAAGCTCAAGGGCCGTCTCGCCTGGTACATGCACCGCGCGTACCACGGCATGGCGATGCCGACGTTCAACCGCAAGATCCGCGTCTTCGCGGACTGGACGCTCGGCATGTTCCTCAAGCGCGAGGTCGTCTCCCTCGGTGCTCTGGAAGCGCCTCGCGAGGAGTTCTACGAGGCCGCCAAGCCGGCCCCGAAGCCGCAGGTCGCGGCCGAGCCCGCCCCGGCGGTCAAGGCCGAGGAGAAGGCCAAGGCCTCCTGACCTCGCGTCACTGATCCACCCCGAAGGGGGCCGCTCGCCATCCGTGGTGCGGGCGGCCCCCTTCGGCGTACCCGCGTACCGGGTTGCAGATAGGTGTTCCCGGCATCTATTTTGCCGTTCCATGACGCGCGGGCGGGACTGCGCACGGGGTTCTTCGGTGTTTACGTGGTGTCGGACCGTTGGGACGATTCGGACCGTTCCGGGGTCGACCTCACGGAGGTGTGCGCCATGCAGAAAGCCGCACTGCGGCTGAAGAACCTTGCCGAGCAGCTCATGGGAGCCGAGCTGCCGGTACGGATCCGGGCCTGGGACGGTTCGGAGGCCGGGCCCCCGGGCGCCCCCACCCTCGTCGTACGCAACCGCCGTGCCCTGCGCCACCTCCTGTGGAAACCGGGCGAACTGGGCCTGGCCCGCGCCTGGGTGGCCGGTGACCTGGACGTCGACGGGGACCTCTACGAGACGCTGGACCGGATGGCGGAGTTCGTCTGGGAGCGGGGCGAGGACGCGAGGAGCCTGCGCCAGGCCCTGCGCGACCCCGAGGTGCGCGCCGCCGCCCGCTCGCTGTTCGCCCTCTCCGCGCCCTTCCTGCCGCCCGCGCCGCCACCGGAGGAGATGCGCGGCCGCGGCCGCCTCCATCTGCATACCAAGGGCAGCGACCGGCAGGCCATCAGCCACCACTACGACGTGGGCAACGACTTCTACGAGCTGGTGCTCGGCCCCTCGATGGTCTACTCCTGCGCCTACTGGGCCTCGCCCGACGGCACCCTGGAGGACGCCCAGCGCGACAAGCTGGAGCTCATCTCCCGCAAACTCGCCCTGAAGCCCGGCACGCGCCTGCTCGACGTCGGCTGCGGCTGGGGCTCCATGGCGATCCACGCGGCCCGCGAGCACGGCGCCACCGTCGTCGGCGTCACGCTCTCCCAGGAACAGGCCGCCTACGCCAGGAAGCGCATCGCGGAGGAGGGCCTGACGGACCGGATCGAGATCCGCGTCCAGGACTACCGTGACGTGCGCGACGGGCCGTACGACGCCATCTCGTCCATCGGCATGGCCGAACACGTCGGCTCCGAGCGCTACTTGGAGTACGCACAGGACCTGCACGCCCTGCTGAAGCCGGGCGGACGGCTCCTCAACCACCAGATCGCGCGCCGCCCGCAGGCCGACGAGTCGGCGTACGAGGTCGACGCCTTCATCGACGCCTACGTCTTCCCCGGCGGCGAGCTGGCCCCGGTGGGGTCCACCGTCGGGCAGCTGGAGCGCGCCGGGTTCGAGGTGCGCGACGTGGAGGCCATCCGCGAGCACTACGCCCTCACCCTGCGCCGCTGGGTCGCCAACCTGGAGGCGCAGTGGCCGAGGGCCCAGCGCCTGACCTCGCCCGGCCGCGCCCGCATCTGGCGCCTGTACATGGCGGCGTCCGCGCTCTCCTTCGAGCGCAACCGCATCGGCGTCAACCAGGTCCTCGCGGTGCGGACCCCCGAGGACGGCGCCTCGGGGATGCCGCTGCGGGCGCGCGACTGGCGCGCGTCGTAGCCCCGCGTACGTACGTGGGAGTCGTAGCCGCGTACGTACGCGGGAGGGGCCCCGGACGGTGATCCGCCCGGGGCCCCTTTTCGCGTACGTACGCGGGCTACTCGCTCTTGATGGCCATCAGCGGGTTCAGCTTCGCCGCGCTGCGGGCCGGCCACACCGCCGCGAGGACACCGACCAGGGCCGCGATCCCGAGGAAGATCACGATCCGGCCGACCGGGACCTCCATGGCGTACGTGGAGACCGAGTCGGCGATGGTGCCGCCCGCGACCCAGCCCATGAAGAGGCCGAGGCCGATGCCGAGCACCGCGCCGAACAGGGAGATGATGACCGCCTCAAGGCGCACCATCTGCTTGACCTTCGCGCGGTCCAGGCCGATCGCCCGCAGCATGCCGATCTCGTGCTTGCGCTCGAAGACCGACATGGCCAGGGTGTTGATGACGCCGAGCACGGCGATCAGGACTGCCATGGCCAGCAGGCCGTAGAGCATGTTCAGCATCATGTTGATGGCGCCGGCCACCGCGTTGCTGATCGCGTCCTTGTCCTGGACGGTGATGGCGGGGTTCTCGCCGAGGGCCTTGACGATGGCGTCCTCGGCCTTGTCGGAGGCGCCGCCCTTCATCTTCACGAGCACCTGCTTGTCGACGACCTTGGTCAGGTGCGGGTCGACGACGGAGGTGGGGGCGAAGACGCCGTTGAGCATCTCGTTGCCCTCGTAGACCCCGGCGACCTTCACCTTGACCGTCTTGCCGTCGTCGTCGAACTTCAGCGGGAGGGTGCCACCCGCCTTGAGGTCCTGGTCCTTCGCCAGCTTCTCGTCGATGAGTACTCCACCGGCCTTCAGGCCGTCCATCGAGCCGCCGGTGAAGTCCAAGCCGACCAGGCTGCCGAAGGTCTTCGGGTCCACACCGGAGATGGTGGTGAAGGAGCCGTCGGCCTCGCCGTAGGCCTGGCGCACCGGGCTGGTCGCCTCGGCGTCCGGGATCTTGTCCAGCTTCTCGCGGACCTCGGGGGCCAGCGGCTGGAAGTTCGCCATGGAGACGCTGAAGTCGGCCTTCATGGAACCGGCGGCCATCTTGTTGATGGCGCTGCTCATGGAGGTGGCGACGACCGTCATCGCCGTGATGAGGGTCAGGCCGATCATCAGGGCCGCGGCGGTGGACGCCGTACGGCGCGGATTGCGCACCGAGTTGAGGCGGGAGAGCTTGCCGGTGACGCCGAACGGCTTCAGGAGCGGCGCCGAGGCGGCGATGAACGGGCGGGACAGCAGCGGGGTGAGGACGATGACGCCGACGAGCATGACGCCCGCGCCGCCCGACTTCACGTAGTTGTCCTTCATGAAGAGCATCACCGCGCCGAGGGCGACGATGACCGAACCGATGGTGTTGCGGACCACGAGGCCGCGCATGGTCGGCGTCGCGTGGACGCTGTTCATCGCGGCGACCGGCGCGATCCTCGCGGCGCGGCGGCCCGGCAGCCAGGCGGCCAGCATCGTCACGACCACGCCGATGATCAGGGCTACGACGATGGTGGTCGGGGCGATGACGAGCGGTCCGTCGGGCAGCGAGGCGCCCGCGGAGTTCATCAGGGACTCCAGGCCGACGGCCACACCGATGCCGAGGGCGAAACCGGTCACGGCGGCGATCATGCCGACGATGAAGGCCTCGATCAGCACGGAGCGCGTCACCTGGCGGCGCGAGGCGCCGACGGCCCGCATGAGTGCCAGCTCCTTGGTGCGCTGGGCGACCAGCATGGTGAAGGTGTTGGCGATGATGAAGATGCCGACGAAGAGCGCGATCCCGGCGAAGATGAGCAGCACCTGACTCATCGACTCGGTCTGCTCCTCGATCATCTCGTCCTGCTGGGACTTGAGTTCGCCGCCCGTCGTCGTCGACGAGTCCTTGGGCGCGATCTTCTCGATCGCGCTCTCCAGGGACGCCTCGGAGGTGCCCGCGGCCGCCTTCACGTCGATCTCGTCGTACTGGTTCTTGTTGAGCGCCTTGAACGCGGTCTGGTTGTCGAAGACCACGAGGCTGCCGCCCGCGACGACGCTGCCCTCGTCGGTGTCGAAGATGCCGCTGACCTTCGCGGTCCGCACCGGGCCGTCCGTGGAGTAGCGGACGGTGTCGCCCACCTTGTAGCCGGTGCGCCCGGCGGTGCGGGAGTCCAGGGCCAGCTCGCCGGCGGACTTCGGGGCGGCGCCGTCGACGAGGTCGTAGCGCGGGTCCTTGCCGCCCTTGCCCGGGTAGTAGTTGGCGCCGGTGGTGCCCCACTCGCCGCCGACCAGCTTGCCGTCCTTGTCGGCGAGCGCGGTGAACCCGGCGACGGAACCGATCGCGGAGTCGGCGCCGGGCAGCGTGCCGGCCTTCTTCACGAGGGAGTCGGTGAGCCGGGGCTTCTGCTTCTCCTCGTCCCCGGACCCGCCGTCGGAGAGGAGGGCGACGGAGACGTGGTCGAAGCTCTTCGCCGACTTGTTCTTGTAGGCGTTGCCGAAGGTGTCGGTGAAGACCAGCGTGCCGGAGACGAAGGCGACGCCGAGCATGACGGCGAGCACGGTCATCAACAACCGGGCCTTGTGCGCGAGCACGTTGCGCAGGGCAGTACGGAACATGGGTGTGAGTCCAGGTGAGGGGAGTGCCCCCGAAGAACGCGGGGCTGGGCTAGCGCCCCGAAGGGGCGCGGGGAACTGCGCGACCGGCCACGGCCGACCCGCAGTCGAAGAACAGAGCGACCGGACGCCTAGCTGGTCCGCCCCTTCGCATCGAAGTCCTTCATCCGGTCAAGCACGCCCTCCGCGCTGGGCCGCAGCATCTCGTCCACGATCCGCCCGTCGGCGAGGAAGATCACGCGATCCGCGTACGACGCGGCCACCGGGTCATGCGTGACCATCACGACGGTCTGCCCGAGGTCCCGCACGGAGTTCCGCAGGAAGCCGAGGACCTCCGCCCCCGACCGCGAGTCGAGGTTTCCGGTCGGCTCGTCACCGAAGATGATCTCCGGCTGGGAGGCGAGCGCGCGGGCCACCGCGACCCGCTGCTGCTGCCCGCCGGACAGCTCCGTGGGCCGGTGGCCGAGCCGCCCCGACAGGCCGACCATCTCGATGACCTGCTCCAGCCACCGCTTGTCCGGCTTGCGGCCCGCTATGTCCATGGGGAGCGTGATGTTCTCCAGGGCCGTCAGGGTCGGCAGCAGGTTGAACGCCTGGAAGATGAAGCCGATCTTGTCCCGGCGGAGCTTGGTGAGCTGCTTGTCCTTGAGCGTGGACAGCTCGGTCTCCCCGAGCCGGACCGACCCGGAACTGAAACTGTCCAGGCCCGCGACGCAGTGCATCAGGGTCGACTTGCCCGAGCCCGAGGGGCCCATGATCGCGGTGAACTCGCCCTGCCCGAAGTCGACGGAGACGTGGTCCAGGGCGACCACCTGGGTCTCACCCTGTCCGTACACCTTGGAGAGATCCGTGGCGCGCGCGGCCACGGCGGTGGCGCGGGTGGCGTAAGGGGTGGTGGTCACGGGACGGTGCTCCTGTCGGGACGACGAGTGGGGACGTACTCCATCGTGCTGCCTGATCAGTGCCCAGGAGTCAGCCGCTGATCGGGTTCCGGGGGCCCTCTCGGGTCGGACCCCGGGGCGCCTTGTCATACCTGGGGATGACGGGTGTCCCGGAGGAGGGAGGACGGGCGGGCGGCTAAATTCCGTCATTCCGCGCAGAGGCCCATGAGGCCGGCCGGAGGTGGGGATAAGGCCTTTGGCAAGTACCGATGGTCCGTACCGGGGGCTGATGCTCCCTCAGACGTCAATAAAATAAGACAACATCGGGTCCCCCATCCGCTGTCCGGGGGACGCCTCCCGATAGGGTCGAATCCTTGCTGCGGGGCCCATGGCCTGCCCGGATGGTGGAATGCAGACACGGCGAGCTTAAACCTCGCTGCCCCTCGGGGGCGTGCCGGTTCGAGTCCGGCTCCGGGCACCTCCGCCATGCAGGTCAACTGCCCCGCCGGTCAGCTCATTCGTACTTCGTTGAAGCGGGCCGCCGTGTGCAGGTCCGTCTCGATCGCGGCCGCCGTGGCGCGCAGCGCGGGGAGCAGGGCGTCCCGGGTCCGGGAGAGCGGGGCGGTGCCCGCGTGCTGGGCGATGTTCAGCGCGGCGACCACCTGCCCGGCCGCGTCCCTCACCGGTACGGCGACCGAGCGCAGGCCGTCCTCCAGCTCCTGGTCGGCGGTGGCGTGGCCGTCGGCGGCGGCGCGGTCGAGGACGCGGGCCAGCTCGACGGGGTCCGTCGGGGTGCGCGGGGTGAGGGCGCGGGGCGGCGCTGCCTTCAGGAGGCGCTCACGCTCCTGCCGGGGGAGCCCGGCGAGCAGCACCCGGCCCATCGCGGTGGCGTACGCGGGAAAGCGGGTGCCCACCGTGATGCGGACGCTCATCACGCGGACCGTGGCCGCCCGCGCGACGTACCGGATGTCCGTGCCGTCCAGGACCGTCACGGACGCCGACTGGTGCATCCGGTCGGCCAGCTCGCGCAGGTGCGGTTCGGCCAGTTCGGCGAAGGTGAGCCGGGAGAGGGCGGCGTGGCCGAGTTCCAGGACGCGGGGCAGTGGGCGGAAGAGGCGTCCGTCGTGGGCCGCGTACCCCGCCTGCTCCAGGGTGTGCAGGCAGCGCCGCGCGGTGGCCCTCGGCAGCCCCGTGGCCGCGGCGAGCGCGGTGAGCGGCAGCCCTTCGCCGCGGGCCTCGCCGAGGGCGCGCAGCACGGCCAGTCCGCGGGCCAGGGACTGGAGGAAGCCGGGACCCGGCTCCTCCTTGACGGTCACCGGAACTCCCGGTTCTGGTTCCGATTCCGGTTCCGGCCCGGACAAGCCCTCCAGCCGCGCCGCCTCCGCCCGCAGCCGCGGCAGCATCGCCTCCGCCAGGGCCTCCGCCGTGTACCGGCTGGTGTGGCTCACCGCCGACAGGGCGTACCGGACCCGGCCGGTGGTGTCGCGCACCGGGACCGCCACCGCGATCAGGCCCGGCTCGATCAGCTGGTCGTCCAGGGCCCAGCCGGTCTCCCTCGCGCGGGCCACGCGCGCGTGGAGGTCGGGGGCGGCCGTGGGGGCGGGGCCCGGTGGGAGTGCGGGGTAGGCCTCGTGCGCGGGGACGGCCGCCACGCGCGCGTGCCAGGCGGCCCACTCCTGCTCGCCCCAGGCGTCCGCGAAGAGCGCCCCGGGGGCGCAGCGCTCGGGCGGCAGCAGGTCTCCGATGCGGAACGCCACCGACATCGCGCGCCGCCGCGCCGCCTGCGTCACGAAGCGCACTCCGTCGCCGTCGGGCACCGCGAGCGACACCGACTCGTCCAGCTCGTCCGCGAGCCGGGCGGTGCGCGCGGCCACCTCGCCGGTCAGGCCGCTGGCGGCGAGGTAGGCGTTGCCCAGCTCCATGAGGCGCGGCGCGAGGTGGAGCTGCTGCCCCCGCGTGCGTACGTAGCCGAGGCGGCCCAGGGTCGTCACGACCCGGTCCACCGTGGAGCGGGCCAGGCCCGTGGCCCGTACGAGGTCACCGGCCCGCAGCTGACCCGGCTCCGCCACGGCGAGGGCCCGCAGGACGGCCAGACCGCGCTCCAGGGGGCGTACGGACTCTTCCGGCATGGCGGCCGCTCCTCATGTCTCGCGGGATCGGGTGCCCCTCGCGGACCAGATGCCCCTCGCGGAACCGGGCGCCGCACGACCGTTGACACCCGGCAGGCGCGGCCCGAGACTCCCGTCAGCGCATTATGAACGAAAGTTCACCAGGCGAACAAGCTGAGGGGCGAGGGATGCGAACCACCGTCGGGATCATCGGGGCGGGGCCGGCCGGGCTGCTCCTCGCCCGCCTCCTGGACGAGGCGGGGATCGACTCCGTCGTCCTGGAGAGCCGCGACCGCGCCTACGTGGAGCGCCGCCAGCGCGCCGGGATCCTGGAACAGGGCACCGTCGACGTGCTGCGCGCGGCGGGCGCGGGGGCCCGCATGGACCGCGAGGGCCTCCGGCACGGCGGCATCGAACTGCGCTTCGACCGCCGTAGGCACCGGGTCGACCTCCCCGCGCTGACCGGCGGGAAGTCCGTCACCGTCTACGCCCAGACCGAGGTCTGCAAGGACCTCATCGCCCTGCGGCTCGCGACGGGCGGCCCGCTCCTCTTCGAGGCCGAGGCGCTGGCCGTGGAGGACGCGGAGACCGACGGTCCTCTGGTCCGCTACCGCCACCAGGGCCGCGAAGACGTCCTGGAGTGCGACTACGTAGTGGGCTGCGACGGCTTCCGGGGCGTGGCCCGCAAGGCGGTGCCCCCGGAACTCTCCCGGGTCTTCGAGCGCACGTACCCCTACGGCTGGCTCGGCATCCTCGCCGACGTGCCGCCCTCCCACGACGAGCTGGTCTACGCCCGCCACGAGCGCGGCTTCGCCCTCCTGTCCATGCGCTCGCCGAGCGTCACGCGCGCGTACCTCCAGGTTCCCGAGGGCACGGACGCCGACGACTGGACCGACGAGGAGATCTGGGACGAGCTGAACCGCCGCCTGGAGACCGACGACCCCGCCTGGACCCTGCGCCGCGGCCCCGTCACCGCCAAGTCCGTCACACCCATGCGCAGCTACGTCCACGAGCCCATGCGCCACGGCCGGCTCCTCCTCGCCGGGGACGCCGCGCACATCGTCCCGCCCACCGGCGCGAAGGGCCTCAACCTCGCGGTCGGCGACGTCGTCACGCTCGCCCGCGCCCTGGTCCTGCTGCGCGAGAAGGGCGACCCGAGCGGCCTGGACGCGTACTCCGAGACGTGCCTGCGCCGCGTCTGGCAGGCCGAGCGCTTCTCGTACGCGATGACGACCCTGCTGCACCGCGCCCCCGGCGCCACCCCCTTCGACGACCGCATCCAGCTCGCAGGCCTCGACCGGATCACCACCGCACGCGCCGCCGAGACCGACCTGGCCGAGGCCTACACCGGATTCCCCTTCGACGAGCCGCAGTAGGAAGAGAGGCAGCACGTGACCCCTCCCGCCCCCGAGCGCACCTTCCGCTCCGTCGCGCCCGTCCTCGCCCTGTGCTGGCTCGTCGTCTTCTTCGACGGCATGGACGTCAACATCTACGGCGCCGTCATGCCGCACCTCCTCGACGACGAGGGCTTCGGCTTCAGTACGTCGACCGCCGGGACCATCGGCTCCTGGACCACCTTCGGCATGCTGATCGGCGCCCTCGGCTGCGGCACCCTCACCGACTGGGCGGGGCGCAAGCCCATGGTGACGGGCAGCGTCGTCCTCTTCTCGCTGGGCTCCGCGCTGTGCGCGCTCGCGCCGGGCGCCGCCTTCTTCGGCGCGGGGCGCTTCGTCTCCGGGCTCGGGCTCGGCGGGCTGATGCCGATCGGCCTAGCGATCGTCGCCGAGTTCGCACCACCGCGCAGGGCGGCGCTCGCCACCGGTCTGATGATGACCTCGTACCACGCGGGCGGCATGGCGGCGACGGGCCTCGGACTCGCGCTCGGTCCCGGCCACGGCTGGCGCGTCGTCTTCTGGACGGGCGTGATCCCCGCGCTCGTCGCCGTCCCGCTCGTCGTCAAGTGGCTGCCCGAGTCGCCCGGCGTCCTGCTCGCCAAGGGGCGCGTGCGCGAGGCCGAGGCGGTCGCCGCCCGCTACCACCTGCCGCCCCCGACCCCCGCCGAGGCCCCCGGGGCCGGGGCGAGGGGCCGCTTCGCCGCCGTCGCCTCGCTCTTCGCACCGGGCCGCCGCCTGGCCACCCCGCTGCTGTGGCTCGCCTCCTTCGCCGGGCTCCTCCTCGTCTACGGCGTCTCCACCTGGCTCCCCGAGCTGATGCGCGCCTCCGGCTACTCCCTCTCCTCCTCCGTCACCTTCCTGCTGGTGATCAACGCGGGCGGCATCGTCGGCATGCTCGTCGCCGGGCGCACCGCCGACCGCTTCGGGGCCGTCAGGGTGTCCGCGATCTGGTTCGTGCTCACCGCGTGCGGCGCCTTCCTGCTCAAGGCCCAGCTGCCGCTCCCCATCGCCTACGCCGTCGTCTTCGTCACCGGTGTCTGGCTCTTCTCCGCGCAGGTCATGGTGTACGCGGCCACATCCTCGGTCTACGGCCCCGCGGAGCGCGCCACGGGGCTCGGCTGGGTCGCCGGCGTCGGCCGCACCGGCGCGGTCGTCGGGCCGTGGCTGGGCGGCGCGGTGGTCGCGGGCGGCAACGCCTCGCTCGGCTTCACGACCTTCGCGGCCGCCGCCGTCCTCGGCGCCGTCGCGATCTCGCTGGTGCCACTCGTGCGGGGGAACGGTTCCGATCCGGGAACAGTAGGGGCCGTCCCGGGCGTTCTCGGTCACAGAGAGGGAAAGATCCTCCCCAAGCACTAGGTCCATCCTTTTGCCTACGCATTACTCTTGAGGGCAAAGCCACGCACGGTGGCCATGGAGGAGTGAAATGAGGAGCAGCAACCCGGTCTTCTCGCGACGGGGGTTCAGCCGCGACAACGGCTACGCCGGCTTCGGCGCGCAGCCGCAGGCCGGGGGACCCGCAGCCGCGACCCAGACCCAGGGCAACCCGTACGCGCAGGGCAATCCGTACGGCGGCCAGCAGGCCCCCGCGGGTAACCCGTACGCCACCAATCCGTACGCCCAGCAGGACGTGCAGCACGGCGCCCCCCAGGCGCCCGTAAGCACGACCGGCCGCATGACGATGGACGACGTCGTCATGCGCACCGCCACCACGCTCGGCACGCTGCTGGTCACGGCGGCGCTCGCCTGGGCGCTGCTGCCGGTCGACGACGCCAGCATCGGCAAGTCGTACGGCATCGCCATCGGCGCCGGTCTCATCGCGATGGTGCTCGGCCTCGTCCAGTCGTTCAAGCGCAAGGCCTCGCCCGCGCTGATCCTGACGTACGCCGCGCTGGAAGGCGTCTTCCTCGGCGTCGTCTCCAGCGTCGTCGACAACCGCATCGCGGACGGGGCGGCCATGCAGGCCGTGCTCGGCACGATGGCGGTCTTCGTCGGAGTCCTCGTGGCGTACAAGGCGGGCTGGATCCGCGTCAACCGCCGCTTCTACGGCTTCGTGATGGCCGCGGCGATGGGCTTCCTGCTGCTGACCGCCGTGAACCTCCTGTTCATGGTCTTCGGCGGCGGTGACGGTCTCGGCTTCCGCAGCGGTGGCCTCGGCATCGTCTTCGGCATCGTCGGCATCCTGCTCGGCGCCTGCTTCCTCGCCCTGGACTTCAAGCAGGTCGAGGACGGCATCGCGTACGGCGCGCCGAAGGAAGAGGCCTGGCTCGCGGCGTTCGGTCTGACGATGACGCTCGTCTGGATCTACCTCGAGTTCCTGCGCCTGATCGCGATCCTCCAGGGGAACGACTGACGCAGGCCGCTCGACGGCTGAACCGTTACGGCACAAGGGCCCGCGGACCGGAACCGATCCGCGGGCCCTTCGTCGTGCCGGGGGTGTGTTCGCGTCTGTGTCGGGGGTGGGGGGTCAGAGGAACTTGCGGGCGGCCCGCCTCAGGTCGTACTCGTGGATGATCGCTTTCGCATGGCCGTACGCGAGGTTGTGTTCGGCTCGGAGCCAGCTGACCTTCTCCTCGAAGCGGAAGAGAGAGGGGCCTTCCTCCACGGCGCGCAACCAGTCGGAGACTTCACGACCGGTGCAGTGGGGGATTCGGGCGAGCAGGTTGCGGTGGGTCTCCTCGGAGAAGACTTGGGACATCGGCGCCTCCGGACGCGTCGCGATGTGTTCCGTCCTTCACGCCACCGTGCCTGAGCGTGCGGGCGTTGGCAACAGTCCCGGAAAGGCGCATAAGGTCGCGGGGTGCTCGATACGACGCCTTTGACAGCCGCAGTGGACCATTTCGCCGACCGCCTGCGGGCCGCGCCGCAGAGCCGGCTGCAACGCGGGGCCGCGACCGAAGCGCTCGCTCTGGCCAGGGAGTTGGCGGTGCGCGCGCAGGCCATCGAGGAGCCGGGCACCCCGCCGCGCGAGATGCCGGACGCGGGGATGTTCGCCGCCGCCGACCAGATCACCGTCGCCGGCCGAGATCTGGCCCTCGTACTGGAGGACCCCGACGAACTGGCGCGGGCGCTGGAGTTGGTGGCGCAGGCGCAGAAGCGGGCCGGGGTCTGACGCCCGGGGCCCCGGAGCCGGGCCCCGGATCGGACCGACGGGCCCGGGTCAGACCGACGCGATGACGCGGTCGGCGAGGATGTAGACGTTCTCGGCGCCGCACTCGAAGGTCAGGGCGTACGCGCCAGAGATGCCGGAGCCGCCGAGCAGGACCGGCGCGTGGCCCTCGCGCAGCGCCTCGGCGAGCAGCTCCGCGGTCTCGCGGTGGCCCGGGGTCATGCACAGCGTGGTGCCGTCCGCGAAGACGTACACGTCGAGGGTGCCCAGCGGGCCGGGGCGGACGTCGGCGAGGGCGGTGCGGGCGTCGGCCAGCTCTTCGAGGCAGGCCACCGTGCGCTCGTGGTCGCCGTACGCCTCCGACGCGGGCGTCTGCACCGGCACGAAGTCCGGGTGCGAGGGGTGGCGGCGGCGGGCCGCGGCCAGCTCGGGGGAGTCCCCGGCGCTCTCGTCGGCGGCGGGGTCGGCGAAGGGCTCGATCACCGGCTCCAGGCTGTCCGCCTCAAGGCCCGCGAAGTCGGCCTGGCGCGGCAGGAACAGCTCTTCGGCGATCCCGTCGGGAATGCCGGGCAGCCCGTGCAGCAGGGAGGGCGCGTCCGAGCCCTCACGGGCCTCCTGGGCGGCCCAGAAGGCGCGCGCCTCGGCCAGCTCCCGCTCCCGCTCCTCGGCGAGCGCCTCGGCGACCGCCGCGCGTATCTCGTCGGCGTCCACGGCGCTACGGGCGCCCGGCACCGTCGGGTGCGGGCGGTCGGCGGCGGCACGGCTTTCGGCCAGCTCGGTCCGCAGTGCCGTGATCTCGGCGAGCTGCTTCCGAAGGCCGTGTACTGCGTGCAGGGCGGCGGCGCCCACGGCCGTGGCAGCGGCCGTGGAGAGCAGCAAGGCAAGAGGCAAGGCGCTCACTGACGTACTCCCGGTTTCAAGTCGACCCCCGACTTCCTACATCAGCTTGAAGCCTGCACGATCCACCTGTCAGTGCATAACGTCACTAAGTGGACAGGTCTTTTGGCCTGGTGTACCTGCTCAGATCTGCTGTGAGCTGGGCATATGCATCTCCCCCAGGAGATAGGTCACATCCTGGGGGAGATTGGGTCACGAAAAGATGCAGAAACGGAGCGTCAACGCGCGCCGACCCTGTGTCAGCTCAGACGCTCGATGACCATCGCCATGCCCTGGCCGCCGCCGACGCACATGGTCTCCAGACCGAACTGCTTGTCGTGGAACTGGAGGGAGTTGATGAGCGTGCCGGTGATGCGGGCGCCCGTCATGCCGAAGGGGTGGCCGACGGCGATGGCGCCGCCGTTGACGTTCAGCTTCTCCAGCGGGATGTCGAGGTCGCGGTAGGAGGGGATCACCTGGGCGGCGAAGGCCTCGTTGATCTCGACGAGGTCGATGTCGTCGATGGTCAGCCCCGCGCGCCGCAGCGCCTGCTTGGAGGCCTCGACCGGGCCGAGGCCCATGATCTCGGGGGAGAGGCCGGTGACGCCGGTGGAGACGATGCGGGCGAGCGGGGTCAGGCCCAGCTCGCGGGCCTTGGTGTCGCTCATGATCACGAGGGCGGCGGCGCCGTCGTTCAGGGGGCAGCAGTTGCCGGCGGTGACCATGCCGTCGGGGCGGAAGACGGGCTTGAGGCCCTGGACGCCCTCGTACGTGACACCGGCGCGCGGGCCGTCGTCCTTGCTGACGACCGTGCCGTCCGGGGTGGTGACCGGGGTGATCTCGCGCTCCCAGAAGCCGTTCTTGATGGCTTCCTCGGCGAGGTTCTGCGAGCGGACGCCGAACTCGTCCATGTCCTTGCGGGTGACGCCCTTGGCGCGGGCGAGGTTCTCCGCGGTCTGGCCCATCGCGATGTACGCGTCCGGGATCAGGCCGTCCTCGCGCGGGTCGTGCCAGTCCGTGCCGGTCTGCTCGGCGCGGGCCGCGGTGCGGGCCTCGGCGTCGGCGAAGAGGGGGTTGTGGGTGTCGGGAAGGCCGTCGCTGGTGCCCTTCACGCTCCGGGACACCATCTCGACGCCGGCGGAGATGAAGACGTCACCCTCTCCGGCCTTGATGGCGTGCAGGGCCATGCGGGAGGTCTGGAGGGAGGAGGAGCAGTAGCGGGTGACGGTACAGCCGGGGAGGTGGTCCATGCCCAGCTGCACGGCCACGATGCGGCCGAGGTTGTGGCCCTGCTCGCCACCGGGCAGACCACAGCCGAGCATCAGGTCGTCGATGTCCTTCGGGTCCAGCTCGGGAACCTTGGCGAGGGCGGCCTCGATGATCGTGGCGGTCAGGTCGTCGGGGCGCAGATCCTTCAGCGAGCCCTTGAAGGCGCGGCCGATCGGGGTACGGGCGGCAGAGACGATCACGGCTTCGGGCATCAGGACGCTCCAGTGGCGAGGGGGCAGGACTCACTGGGAAGTTACCTGCACGTATTGCTGTCGGTCATCGGGTGGGGCGTGTGACGCGGGACGCATTTCTAAGCGGTTGCTCAGGCCGGCGGGGCCCTGGGCGTACGGGCCGCGTTCTCCGCCGAGGTCCTGAGGAGTGCCCCGTCAGGGGCGCGGGGAACTGCGCGCCAAGCCTCCGCCGGGCCCGCGGGTGGCCGACGTGACCGACGTCGCGGTGCGGGTGCGTAGTGGCAGGTCGCGCAGTTCCCCGCGCCCCTGGGGGGTCTGCCTGGTCCGGCGTGCGAGGGCGAGGATGCCGGGAAAGGGGCGCGGGGAACTGCGCGACCGCGGCGCGAAGCTCAGTGGGGGAGCGGTGACGGCTCGGGGGCGTGGATGCGGCGCCGGCGACGGCGCTTGAGGAGTGCCCACGGCCCCCGGGGGCCCACCGGCATCGCCGCGGTGACCTCCGTGCCGCCCTCCGCCGCGGCCTGCGCCGCGGCCCGCGCCACCGGCAGGAAGCCCTCGCGCCGCGAGATGTCCGGTCGCTCCTCCTCGGGCCACAGCCCGAGCGCCGCGCAGAGCGTGGGAAGCACCGCCATGGCCGCCGTCGCGTACCCCTCCGCCGAGGGGTGGTAGTTGTCGGGACCGAACAGCTCCCGCGGGTTCGCCGCGAACTCGGGGCCCAGCAGATCGCCCAGCGACACCGTCCGCCCGCCCTGCTCGACCACGCCGATCGTCTGCGCCGCGGCCAGCTGCCGCGAGACCCGGCGGGCCAGCCACCGCAGCGGCTGGTAGACGTTCTCCACCGTGCCGAGGTCGGGGCACGTGCCGACGACCACCTCCGCCCCGGCCGTCCGCAGCCGCCGCACCGCCGCCGACAGGTGCCGCACCGACCGCGTCGGCGGCATCCGGTGCGTCACGTCGTTCGCCCCGATCATGATCACGCAGACGTCCGGCACCCAGGCGGGGTCCGAGAGGATCAGCGTCACCTGCCGGTCCAGGTCGTCCGACTGGGCGCCCGGCAGCGCCACGTTCCGCAGGTCGACGGGCCGCTCCGCGACCGCGGCGAGCCCGGCGGCGAGCAGCGCCCCCGGGGTCTGTCCGGCCCGGTGCACGCCCTGCCCCGCGGCCGTCGAGTCGCCCAGCATCGCGAACAGCACCGGTTCGGAGCAGTCGGGGCGGCCGGAGTCTTGGCCGGCGTCCTCGGTGTACGCCCTGCCGTAGCGGCCGTCGCACCGCGGTGGGACCGCGTGGCCGCCGCCCACGGACCGCTTCGCCAGCTGCACCTCGGCGAGCACCACACCGACCGTCGCGGCCCCGATGAGCCCGATGCCTCCGCCGCCGTACGCCGCGCCCGCGGCGATCCGCCGTGCCACCCTCGCCCTCGACATGCCCCGCAGCCACCTCCTCGTGCCGAATCGCCGTACAGCCGTACATCCACTCATTGCCCCGTAAGCACGGTCGGCCAATCGCAACGGGAGGTGAACGGATGAGATGGACCCCGGCCCGACCGCACCCCTTTAGGCTGACCGCACCCATTCGTTATTCGTCGCACTACATCGCAGCCCGGAGACAACGGTGCAATTCCACGACTCGATGATCAGTCTCGTCGGCAACACCCCGCTGGTGAAACTCAACAACGTGACCGAGGGCATCCAGGCGACCGTCCTGGCCAAGGTCGAGTACTTCAACCCCGGCGGATCCGTGAAGGATCGCATCGCCCTGCGCATGATCGAGGCGGCCGAGCAGAGCGGGGAGCTGAAGCCCGGCGGGACGATCGTCGAGCCGACGTCCGGCAACACCGGGGTCGGGCTCGCCATCGTGGCCCAGCAGAAGGGCTACAAGTGCATCTTCGTCTGCCCGGACAAGGTGTCCCTCGACAAGATCAACGTACTGCGCGCATACGGCGCCGATGTCGTCGTCTGCCCGACCGCCGTCGACCCCGAGCACCCGGACTCGTACTACAACGTCTCCGACCGCCTCGTGCGTGAGACGCCCGGCGCCTGGAAGCCCGACCAGTACAGCAACCCGAACAACCCGCTCTCCCACTACCACTCCACCGGCCCCGAGCTGTGGGAGCAGACGGAGGGGAAGATCACCCACTTCGTGACGGGCATCGGCACCGGCGGCACCATCTCCGGGACCGGCGGATACCTGAAGGAGGTCTCCGAGGGCCGGGTGAAGGTCGTCGGCGCCGACCCCGAGGGGTCCGTGTACTCCGGCGGCTCCGGGCGCCCCTACCTCGTCGAGGGCGTCGGCGAGGACTTCTGGCCGACGGCGTACGACCGTAACGTCACCGACGAGATCATCGCCGTGTCCGACAAGGACTCCTTCCAGATGACGCGGCGCCTGGCCAAGGAGGAGGGGCTGCTGGTCGGCGGCTCCTGCGGCATGGCGGTCGTCGCGGCGCTGCGGGTCGCGGAGCGGCTCGGCCCCGACGACGTCGTGGTCGTCCTCCTGCCCGACTCCGGGCGCGGCTACATGAGCAAGATCTTCAGCGACGAGTGGATGAACGACTACGGCTTCCTGGAGCAGGCCGGGGACGCGCCGCGCGTCGGTGACGTGCTGCGCCGCAAGGAGGGCGGCGCGCTGCCCTCGCTGGTGCACATGCACCCCGAGGAGACGGTGGGCGAGGCCATCGAGGTGCTGCGCGAGTACGGCGTCTCGCAGATGCCGATCGTGAAGCCGGGCGCCGGCCACCCCGACGTGATGGCCGCGGAGGTCATCGGCTCGGTCGTCGAACGCGAGCTGCTCGACGCCCTGTTCACGCAGCGCGCCTCGCTCTCCGACCCGCTGGAGAAGCACATGTCGGACCCGCTGCCGCAGGTCGGCTCCGGTGAGCCGGTGGGCGACCTGATGTCGGTGCTCGGTGGCGCGGACGCGGCGATCGTCCTGGTCGAGGGCAAGCCCACGGGTGTCGTCAGCCGTCAGGACCTGCTCGCGTTCCTCGCGGAGCAGCAGGGGCAGTAGAGCCGGGGTGCGCCGGGGGCCGTCGGGAGCCGCCGGGCGGACTTCGTGGAAGTGGTACGCGTGCGACACGTTCGCGCAGCACTCGCTTAACACTGCTGCGGCACCTTGGTTGTTGTCGGCGTCAGGAACTCCGGAGCGGCTCCCGGACCTCCATGGACGCCGGGACGTGACCTGGCCCTGACCCGGCCCACGTCCCTCGCGGGGACCGCCGTCGTCCCGCCCCCTGGGTGACCCGGGGGTGCGGCGGTCCCCGCGACGACGCGCCGCGCCCCCTACGGGGCGCTCAGTGCCCAACTGCCCAGCATCGCCAGGCGTTCGGCGGCCTCGGTGTCGGGTTCCGCCAGGTAGACGACCAGGGTCTGTTCCGGGTCGCCGGGCAGGGTCAGCGTCTCGTACGGGAGGATCAGTTCGCCCGCGACGGGGTGGTTGATCCGCTTCACGCCGTGGGTCTTCTCCTTGACCTGGTGGTCCGCCCACAGGCGCCGGAAGGCCTCGCTTTTGACCGACAACTCGCCTACCAGGGCGCACAGTTCCGTGTCCCCGGGACATCGCGCGGCGTCCATGCGCAGATACGCGACGGTCTCCGCAGCGACCGCCTCCCACTCCGGATGACACCCGCGCGCCGCGTCCTCCAGGAAGACCTGGCGGGGAACGCTGCGCTCGGCGGGCGACAGCCGGGACCAGCCGTTGAGGGCGTCCCCGAGGGCGTTCCAGGCAAGGACGTCCATGCGGCGGCCGAAGATGAAGGCGGGCGCGCGGTCGATGGTGTCGAGCAGGAGCCGCAGCCCGGGGCGGACCCGCTGCGCGGCCGACTTGTCCTTCGGCGGGCGCGGGCGTGGGCGAGCCACTGTGCGCAGATAGGTGTGCTCGGTCTCGTCCAGGCGCAGCACGCGCGCGATGGCGTCGAGCACGGCGTCGGAGACCGAGGGGCCGCGGCCCTGTTCGAGCCGGATGTAGTAGTCGACGCTGACGCCCGCCAGCTGCGCGACCTCCTCGCGGCGCAGGCCGGGCACGCGGCGGCGGCCGTGCGAGGCGAGGCCCACGTCGGCGGGCTGGATGCGGGCGCGCCGTGAGCGCAGGAAATCTCCGAGATCGCCGTCCATGAGTTCGATCGTAGGCGGCGCGAGCGGTTCGAACCTGGTACTGCCGGACCCAGGAAGAGCACAGCCCTGGGTAACGGTGCGTGGCCGTCGCAGAGTTGGCCACCGACACCGCCGGGGCAGCCCCGGCGATCGGACCACCAGGGAGAACCCCCATGACGTACACAGCACTTGAGGGCCGTACCGCACTTGAGGGCCGTACCGCCCTCGTTACCGGAGCCGCCAGCGGCATCGGAGAGGCCACGGCCCGGTTGCTCGCGGGCCGGGGCGCACGGGTCGTGCTCGTCGCCCGGCGGGCGGAGCGCTTGGCGGAGCTGGCCGGGAAGATCGAGGCGGACGGCGGCAGCGCGCTCGCCCTCACCGCCGACGTCACCGGCCAGGCCTCGGTGGACGCCGTCGCCGAGCGGGTCCGGGCGGCGTACGGGCGAGTGGACCTGGTGGTGAACGCGGCGGGCGTGATGTTCCCCAACCCGGTCACCGAGGGTCGTACCGACGAGTGGCAGCGCATGCTGGACACAAACGTGGCGGGCGCGCTGCGGATCATCCGGGCGTTCACGCCGGACCTGATCGCGGCGGCCGGGGAGGGCGGCACGGCGGACCTGGTCAACATCTCGTCGATCGCCGCGCACACCGCGTTCCCGCACTACGCGGTCTACGGGGCGACGAAGGCCGCGCTGACCTACCTCTCCGAGTCGTTGCGCACGGAGCTGGGCCCGCGCGGCGTACGCGTCACGAACATCGAGCCCGGCCTGACGGAGACGGAGTTGCGCGGACACATCGACAACGAGGAGCTGAGCGGAGAGCTGGACGGCATGTTCGACGCGATCGGGTCACTGGCCTCGGACGACGTGGCGGACCTCATCGCCTACGTGGCGAGCCGCCCCCGGCACGTCAACCTGCGCCAGCTGGTCGTACTGCCCACGCGCCAGGCATGAGCCCCCTCGGGGTGGGGCTCAGTCGTCCCACTCCGAGGTGCGGCCCTTGTCGCGATGGGCGCGGGTGCCGCGCGTCGCGTGCACCGCGTTCACGCCGAAGATGCCCGCCCAGGTGACGAGGAGGCCGGTCAGGCCGCCGTTGACCGCGCCGATCGCGGAGAGCGGGACCGCGAGGATCAGCGAGATCACGCCGAAGCCGAACCGCTCGCTCCACGAGTCGAGGGGGTTGCCGGGCGAGCGGGCGCCGCGGGCGGCGGCCATCTGCTGCTCGGCCAGGTGACGGCGCATACGGCGGTCGACCGTGCCGTCCAGGCGCTGCTCGATCTTCCCGAGGAACGAGTCGACCAAGGCGGAGTCGTACTCTTCGCCGAGCTCTCTGCGGGCGTGCAGAGTGGCGTCGAGTTCCTTCTTGAGGTCGGCCTTGAGTTCGGCGTCACGGGCTTCCATACCGGTCTACGTTACGGCGCCCGGTCCTCCCCCGCGGTGGGGGTAACCCCCCTTTCCGCCCGGGGCCAAGCCCCCGCCGGGGCGTCGCGCCTGGCCCGGGTCCGCCGGGGCTGTATATCGTCATGCAGGGCTCCTGCTGACTGAATAGGGTGTCGGGGAACGGGCGCGGTGAGGGGAACGGTATGAGTGACAGTCCTGCGGCGCGGCTGCAAGCGCTCTTCGAGGGGCACCGGCTCACGCCCACGCAGCGCCGCATCGCGCACTGCATGGTGCGGCGGGCGGCGGACGTCCCCTTCCTCTCCAGCGTCGAGCTGGCCGAGCTGGCCGGGGTCAGCCAGCCCTCGGTCACGCGCTTCGCGGTGGCGCTCGGCTTCGACGGCTATCCCGCGCTGCGCAAGCACCTGCGGGAGGTCGCGCCCGCCGAGACGGCCGTCGAGGACGCCCTCAACGAATATCAACAGGCCGTCGAGGCGGAGATCGAGAACCTGCGGCACCTGGCGCAGGCCCTCGCGGACCCGGGCAAGGTGGAGCGCGCGGGCCGCCTCCTCGCCGCCTCCCACCCGCTGCCCGTCCTCGGCCTGCGGGCCGCCGCCGCCCAGGCGTACGGCTTCTCGTACTTCGCCGCGAAGGTCCACCCCGACGTACGCCTCCTCGACGAGGGCGGCACGATGCTGACCGACCGCGTCGACGCGGCGGTCCGCGCGGGCGCCACCGCCCTCCTCTGCTTCGCGCTCCCGCGCCACCCCCGGGAGGTCGTGGACGCGCTGGCCCACGCGCGGGAGGCGGGCCTGACGGTGATCACGGTGGCGGACTCGCCGTTCGCGCCGGTGGCCGCGCACTCCCACGTCCTGCTCCCGGCGGCGGTCGGCACGGGCCTGGCCTTCGACACGGCCTGCGCCCCGATGCTCCTCGGCCGCGCCCTCCTCGAGTCCATGTGCGACGCCCTCCCCGACGCGCAGGCGCGCCTGGAGGAGTTCGACGCGGGGGCGGCGGCGCGCGGCCTTTTCGTGGAGTGAGCCGCAGGCGGGTGCACGGTGGGCCCGGGTGCTCCTCGGCCGGTCAGGCGACCGTGCCCCCGGCGTTGCGGATCAGCTGCTGGAGCACCTTCATCGTGGTGACGTGGTCCGCGTCGTCGATGCCCTCGTGGAGGGCGGCGCGGATCGCGGGAGCGCTGCGCTTGAGCTCGACGCGGGCCTGTTCCCCCTCCTCGGTGAGCCACAGCCGTTCCTCGGCGTCCCGGGCCAGCCAGCCACGCCCGACGAGCACCTCGGCCTCGGCCGCCAGGTCGTCCTCGGGCCGTATGCAGGAGGCCATGGCGTCCCGCAGCTCGGGGAGGGTCATCCCCTCGCGATCGGGTGAGATGTCGTTCTTGGAGCGGCGGGCTGTGCGGCGAGTCGGGCGTCGGAGATCTGCTGGTTCGTCGTCATGGGGTGGACCGTAGGACCTCAAGCGCGATTGAGGTCAAGCCCCTACCCCTTCGGAACCGAGAAGCGGAAGAGCTTGCCGGACCACGTCGCGTACAGGCGGTCGCCGGACGTGTCCGTCGACCAGTGGCCGGAGCCGCCGGTGGCCCGGTAGTGCCAGGCCTGTTTGCCGGTGTCGGCGTGGAAGGCGTACAGGCCCTTCCTGCCCGAGGCCAGGAAGAGTCCGCGCAGGGCGCCCAGGAAGGTGAGGTCGGCCAGGCCCGCCCCGGCCGTCCAGCGTTTCGCGCCGGTCTCGGCGTCGAGCCCGTACAGGACCTTCTTGTCCAGGTAGCAGACGGTCGCACCGGAGCGTGCGTAGCCGCGGTTGCCGCGGGCGGCGGTCTGTACCGACCACAGGGTCTTGCCCGACTTGGGGTCGAAGGCGGCGAGCAGGCCTCGGGTCGAGCCGCCGAAGTTGGTGCTCGGGTAGCAGAACAGGGTGCCCTCCAGCAGGCTGATGGACCTTGTCCAGCCGAGGATCTCGCTGTTCGTGGGCGGGAGTTCGGTGGGCTCGCTCCAGAGTGTCCTGCCGTCGTCGGGGTCGACGGCGAGCAGCTTCATCTTGGCGTCGAGGCCGTAGAGCACCTTGCCCTTGCCCGGTGGGTCAAGGGTGACGAGGTCCTTCGCCCAGAGGCGCTCGCCCGTCTTGCGGTCGAGGGCGGAGTAGCCCCTGAGCATCGCGCCCGGTTCCGCCTTCGACGCGCCCGCCCAGGCGAGCATCGCGCCCGCCGGGGTGGCGCCGATGATCATGCTGACGTCCTTCTCGTCGCGCGAGGTCCACCGCACGTCACCGCTCGACGCCTCCAGGGCGTGGAAGCGCCCGCCGCTTGTGATCATGACCAGCTCGCCGTCCGAGAAGTTCAGCTCGGGGGCGCTGTCCCCGGGCGGGGACGCGTCCCACAACTCCTTGCCGGACCGGCCGTCGAACGCGTGCACCTTGCCGTCGGTACGTACCGTGTAGACGCGCTTGTCGTCGGGGAGGGCGTCGGTGTTCTGGCCGCCGAGATCCTTCCACAGGAGCTTGCCGGTGTCCCGGTCGAAGCAGGCACCGGAGGCCTTCTCACTGCACAGCAGGGTGGACCGGGTCACCGCCTGTAGGGCCATGGCGGGCCGCGGGAGCTCCTTGGTCCAGTCGAGTTCGGGGGTCGCGGCCGTGTCCGTGCCGCCCCCGTCGCGCGAGAGCAGGTACCAGGCGGTACCGCCCGCCGCCGCCGTCACGGCGAGCGCGGCGCCGCCGGTCAGTAGCCGGCGCCGGCTGAGCAGCGGGGTGCGCAGTGCGCCTTGCAGCGTGCGCTGGTCCTCGGTCACCTGGAGTTCGACCGCCCCGAGCCAGCCCGCGGTGGTCTCCGGGCGCAGCCACGCCTGTAGTTGCTCGACGGTGGGGCGGCGGGCGGGGTCCTTGTCGAGGCACGCGGCGACGATGCCGAGCAGGCCCTGGGGCACGCCGTCCAGCTGCGGCTCCTCGTACGCCGCCCGGTACAGCAGGGCGTGCGCCGCGCCGGTACCGAAGGGCGGAACGGCGGTCGCGGCGAAGGCGAGCACCGCGCCGAAGGCGAACACGTCGCTCGCGGGCGTGAGTTCGCCGCCCCTCGACTGCTCGGGCGACATGAAGCCGGGCGAGCCCGCGACCTGGCCCTCGGCGGTGAGTACCGTTCCGTCGACGGCCCGGCTGATGCCGAAGTCGATGACCCGGGGGCCGTCGAGGGTGAGCAGGATGTTGGACGGCTTGAGGTCGCGGTGGATGAGCCCGGCGCGGTGGATCGCGGCCAGCGCCTCGGCCAGACCGCCGCCCAGTACGCGCAGGGTGGGCTCGGGCATGGGCCCGTGGGCATCCAGGGCGTCCGTGAGGGAGGGGCCGGGGATGTACGCGGTGGCCAGCCACGGCTGCGGGCCCTCGGGGTCGGCGTCCACGACCGGCGCGGTGAAGGCCCCGGAGACCGCGCGGGCCGCGTCGACCTCGGCCTTGAAGCGGCGGCGGAAGTCGGGATCGGCGGCCAGCTCGGCACGTACGACCTTGACGGCCACCGCACGGCCGCTGCGCGACGCGGCGAGGTGGACGCGGCCCATGCCGCCCGCGCCGAGTTCCCGGATCACCCGGTAGGGGCCGATATAGGAGGCGGGGGGCGTGGGGGGCGCGGAGGAGGCGGCTGGCGGGGGCGTGGACGGCGTCGGCGCGGACGGCGGCATGGGTGGCGTGGGCGGCGTGGTCACGGCTTGTCGCTCCGGAAGGCGTGGAGGGTGGTCTCGGATGCGGCGAAGAGGGTGCTGCCGGAGATCTGAAGCAGCCAGTCGCTCTTGCCGCCGGTCTTCCGCGTGGGCTGGTGCGCCCAGAGCGGCTTGCCGTCGGAGGCGCGCAGGACGACGAACCCCGGGGTGTCACCGGTGGCCCAGGTGGCGATGGCCACCACGGACGAGGAGACGGTGGGTCCCTCGGACTTCGCGCCGCCCGGGGTCGTCAGGCGCACCGGGCTCGCGGTGTGCCACACCTGCTTACCGCCGCGCATGTCCAGGGCGAACGCGGTGCCCGGACCGTCGTAGAGGTAGGCCCGCTCGCCGCGCACCCTGGCCGCGCTGATGGTGGTCGTCTCGTTGACGGCGGTCCACAGCTTCTTGCCGTCGGTGGCGCGGAAGGCCTGCGCCTTCGTACTGGTGACGAGCAGGGTCTTGCCGTCGGTGGCCAGGTGCGGATAGGCGCCCGGCTTGACGACGTCCCGGACCTTCCAGCGCTCGGCGCCCGAACGCAGGCCGAGGCCGCGGAGGGTGCCGTTGTCCTGGAGGAAGCAGAGGCCCCCGGCGGCGTACGCCTGGAAGTCGCTGCCGTTGATCGGGCGCGACCACAGCACCTCGCCCGAGCCGAGGTCGACCGCGAGCACCCCGTAACCCTTGTGGCCGCTGGTGCCGACGACCGCGACCGACCCGTCGGCGGACAGGATGTCGTCGACGAAGTCGGCGGACGAGGCGCCGGCCCGCGTCTTGGTGACCGCGTGGGTGAACTTCTGCTTGCCCGCCGCGTCGACGCCGGACAGATAGCCTTGCTCGCCGCTCCAGGCCGCGGCGAACAGCGTCGAGCCGCGCACGCCGAGCCACTTCGGGTCGCTCGATACGTCGGAGGGCAGGCGCAGCGAGCCCGTCCAGCGCTGCTTGCCGGTCGCGGGGTCGTAGGCGATCGCGCGTCTCTGTTCCCAGTGCACCAACGTGTCGCCGAGCAGCTGGAGTCGGGCGCCCTCCAGCTTCTTCAACGGCACCGACCACTGCGGCTTCGGGCCGGCGGGGACCTCGGGCTCGGGCCGGCCGGTGGTGCCCGCGGCGCCGCCGCCTCCCCGGGCGGGGGTCTTGTCGCGCTCCGACCGCCACCCGGCCAGCGCCGCGGCCCCGCCGCCCGCCGCGACGGTCGTACCGGCCGCGGCGATCCACAGGAACCTGCGCCGGCTCGGGCCGCTCGGGGCGCCGGTGGCGGACGGGTCGGCGGACGGTGCGAGGGACACCATGGGTACGGGCGGCGCGGACACCAGGACGGCGGCGTGCGCCTCCCGTCGCGCCAGGTCCTCGCGCAGGCCGTCCGTGAGCAGCGCGGCCGGGTCGGCGCTCCCCAGCCCGGCCAGGACCGACGCGGCGGACGGCCTGCGGGCGGGGTCCTTGTCCAGGCAAGCGCTGATCAGCGGCCGCAACGCCGTGGGCACGCCGTCCAGTTGGGGCGGGTGGTGGACGGCCCGGTAGAGGATCTCGGCCGTCCCGCCGGAACCGAAGGGGCCCTGCCCGGTGGCCGCGAAGGCCAGGACGCAGCCCAGGGAGAAGATGTCGGCCGCGGGTCCGGCCTCGCGGCTCGACATGATCTGCTCGGGCGCCATGAACCCGGGTGTTCCCACCACGGCGCCCGTCCGGGTCACCTGGGTGGCGTCCACCGCACTGCTGATGCCGAAGTCGATGACGCGGGGCCCGTCCTCGGCGATGAGTACGTTGCCGGGCTTGAGGTCGCGGTGGACGATGCCGGCGTCGTGGATGGCCAGCAGCGCCTCCGCGAGGCCGGTGCCGAGGGCCCGCAGGCCGGTCTCGGGCAGCACGCCGAAGCCGCGTACGACGTCGTGCAGCGAGGGCGCGGGGACGTAGGCCGTGGCCAGCCAGGGCTGCGGGGCGTCCGCGTCCGCGTCGAGCACCGGCGGGGTGAAGAAGCCGCTGACGCGGCGCGCGGACTCGGCCTCGCGCCGGAACCGCCCGCGGAAGTTCGGCGCCTCGGCGTACTCGGGCCGGATCACCTTCAGGGCGACCAGCCGCGACCCCGGCGACCTGGCGAGGAAGACCCTGCCCATGCCGCCCTCGCCGAGGAGCTGGAAGACCTCGTAGGGGCCGATGCGGGCGGGACTCTGCTGCCCGGGGGCCTGGCTCGGCGGCCGCGGCAGCGTGGTGTGCGGGGGCTGCACAGCGGTTTGCGTCGGCTGCACGGCGGTTTGCGTGGGCTGCGCGGCCGTGGGGCCGTCGCCTTCATAAGGATGTGTGTGCACGTCGTCGTCGCGGCGGTCAGCTCATCGAGGCGAGCACGTCGCGGGCGGCGGCGACGGCGGCGTCCTCGGCCTGTTTCCGGGTGGTGTCGGAGGATTCCCGGCTGTAGGTGAAGTCCACGGCGAGCGCGGCGTTGCCCTCACGGACGACCACCTCGCTCACGGCCAGTGACCCGCCCTGGGCGTCGATGGTGCTGACGACGACGGCCTCCTCACCGAGTCCGCTGACCGGCTTGGATCCCTCCACCTTGCGCAGACCGCTGAGGTCGCTGAGAGCCGTCTTCTTCTTGAGGTCGTACTGGCCCTTGACGCCCGCGCTGACGGTGAGGCTCACGGTCAGGCTCTGGTAGGGGCCGCCGTAGTCATTGGGCTCCCACCTCGGCATTCTGGTGATCATCGTGGGCAGGTCCTTCTTGTCCATCAGGCCGGGCGTGCACTTGTTGCCGCCGGGCGCGATCTTCTCGATGGTCGACGCCTTGATCAGCTCGCACCCCTTGGGCACCTTGGTGAACGACTTCCCCACCGAGGGCGCCTTGGGCTTGGCGGCGCCGCCCGGTGCGCTCGGGGGCTTGCTCGCCGCGGTATCCCCCTTGTCGTCGTCCCCCGACGTGACGACGACCACGCCGACGATGACGGCCACGGCGAGGGCCGCGGCGCCACCGATCAGCCAGACGCGCCGGCCGCCGGGCGGGCCCGAGTCGCCGGGGCCGCCGGGGTTGCCCGGCGGAACAGGCTGCGACCAGGCCGAAGGTGCGTTCGGCGCCTGCGGCGGGACGGGCGGTGGCGCCTGGCCGGGCATCGGGGGCGGCGCCTGACCGGGGCCCTGGTGGCCCTGGGAGCCCTGGGGGCTCGCGCCGAAGCCCTGCCGGGGGTCCACGTGCGGGTTCTCACTCACGGCACAGCTCGCTTCCTTGACCGGGACCGGACACGACGCGCCGAACCCTCTCGCGAGACACTGCAATGCCGATGAAATTCTGCTGAAGCAGAGGATTCGGCTGCCGCAGGGAAACGGGGAACCGCAGGGAGCTGCGGGGAAGTGCGTGGATCACGGGGGGAGTTCGGGTGAGTACGCATGGGATGGATGCAGGGGGCGCGGCGGAGGCGGGGGATGTGGGGGATGCCGGGGACGCGAGGGATGCGGGGGGCGTACGGGGTGCGGGGTGCTGGCCGGACGCGGTTGGCCCGGCGGACCCGGCGGACCGGGGAGGCCGGGCGGGCCCGGGAGGTGCGGCGGGCGGTCCGGCCTCAGCGGGTGATGCGGGCGATGCGGGCGATGCGGGCGATGCGGGCCTGGTGGGCGCGGGAGGCGCGGCAGGTGACACGGGCCCGGCGGGTGCGGGAGGCCAGGTGTACCCGGGAGACGTGGCCGGTGCGACCGTTGAGGCGGCCGCAGGCCCCCTGCGCCTCGCCCTGCTCGGACCCGTCCGCGCCCACCGCGGCGAGGTGCCTCTCGACCTGGGGCCCGTGCGGCGTCAGGCGGTGTTGGCCGCACTGGTCCTGCGTACCGAAGCACTGGTCACCCATCAGCAACTCCTCGACGACGTATGGGGACTCGAACCCCCGGGCACGGGCCGCCGGGTCCTGCCCAGCTACGTCTACCCCCTGCGCAAGGCGTTGGACGCGCCCGGCGCCGGCCCCGCCGACTCCGTGATCCGCGGTGAGCGCGGCGGCTACCGCTTCGTACCGGGCGAAGTCCGAACGGATATCCGGGAGTTGGCCCGGCGGTCCGCCGTGGCGCGCGGCGCGAGAGCCGCGGGCGACCTCACCGCCGCGCTCGACAGCTGTACGCGGGCACTGGACCTGTTCCGCGGGGAGCCCCTAGCAGGGCTGCCAGGACCACTCGCCGAGGCCGAGCGCCGACGTCTCGTCCGGCAGCGGCGCACCCTCCACCAGGAGCGGGCTGAGTGCCTGCTGCTCCTGGGGCGGTACGCGGAGGCTCTGGACGGGCTGCTGGCCGCGCCCGCGGCGCAGCCGCACGACGAACCACTCGCCGCCCTGCGGATGCGCGCGCTGTACGGCAGCGGCCGACAGGCCGAAGCGCTCGCCGTCTTCCAGGAGACCCGGGACCGGCTCCGTGACGAACTGGGAGTGGAGCCCGGCGAGGAGCTGTGCCGGGTGCACCAGGGTGTGCTGCGCCGGGACGATCTGCTGCTGCTCGGCCGGACCTCGCCCCGCGCCACGGGCCCCGCGGCCGCGCAGGTGCCGCCCGGAGCGGCAGCCGCACCGGCACCGGCGCCCACGCCAGTACCCCCACCCGAGAGTTCCCCGCCCGCACCGGCCGCCTCGTCCGCACCCCGCGCCACGGGCCCGGTGGCCGCGCAGGTGCCGCCCGGAGCGGCAGCCGCACCGGCACCGGCGCCCACGCCAGTACCGCCCCCCGAGAGTGCCCCGCCCGCATCCCCCACACCCCCCTCCCGCCCCCGCCGCAACGAACTCCCCGGCGACACCGCCTGCCTCATCGGCCGGGAGCGGGAGCTCGCCCTGCTCACCGCGCCGGCGGCCCCCGGCTCCGTCTCCGTGGCCGCCGTCGACGGCACGGCAGGCGTCGGCAAGACCGCGCTGCTGGTCCGCGCCGCCTGGACGCTCCACGACCAGTACCCGGACGGCTGCCTCTTCGTGGACCTGCACACGCACGGCGCCCCCCACGAGAGCCTGCGCCCGCAGCGCGCGCTGCACCGGCTGCTTCGTGCCGTCAACGGCGTCGGCGACGAACTCCCCGATGAGCTGCACGACTTGGTGACCGCCTGGCGCGCCGCCACCAGTTCCCTGCGGCTGCTGCTGGTCGTGGACGACGCCCTCAGCGCGGAGCAGGTGCGCCCCTTGCTGCCCGCCGGCCCGGGCAGCCGGGTCCTTGTGGCCGGGCGCCAGCGCCTGCCCGGTCTCGACGCCGACCGGCGGCTCACCGTGGAGCCGCTGGACACGGGCGAGGCGGTCACCCTGCTCGCGCGCCTCCTCGGCGAGCCGCGCGCCGAACAGGAACCGGAGGCCGCGCAGGAACTCGCCCGCCGCTGCGGCGGCCTCCCGCTGGCGCTGCGCATCGCCGGGGCCCGGTTGCAGAACCGCCCGTCCTGGACGCTGGCCCACCTGGTCGGCCGGATGTCGGACGACGAGCGCCGCCTGGGCGAGCTGCGGGCCGAGGACCGCAGCGTGGAAGCCGCCTTCCGGATGTCCTACGACCTGCTCGCCCCCGAACTGCGGCGCGGCTTCCGGGCGTTGGGGCAGTCGCCGACCGCCGAGTTCGACGGGCTCACCCCCGCCGTCATGCTGGGCCGCTCGTTCCAGGACACCGAGGATCTTCTGGAACGCCTGGTCGACGCGAGCCTGTTGCAGCAGCCCCGGCCCAGCCGCTACCGGCTGCACGATCTCGTACGCGACCACACGCGCCGCCTCGCCGCCGCCGTGCCCGAGGAGGCCGCTGCGGACCGCGCCGCCGTGCTGCACCTCTATACGGCCGCGGGTCGTATCGCCAGCGACTGGGGCCCCGAGGGCTTCCCGACCGGCCCCGACGTCTCCCGCTCCCCCTTCTCGGACTGGCGGGAAGCCGACGCGTGGCTGGAGGCCGCGGGCGCCCAACTGCTCGACGTGGTCGCTTTCGCGGCCGCCGCCGGGCAGCACGACCATGCCTGCTGGATCGCCGAGTCCCTGGTCGACCCGCTGGTCCGCCAGGGCCGCTACCACGAGTGCCGCTCCGCCCTGGAGCTCGCGCTGCCCGGCGCCGACCTGGCCGACGACCGGCGGATGCCCTCCTCCCTGCGCAACTGCCTGGCCATCGCGGACATCTACCAGGGACGCTTCAAGCAGGCGCACGCCTGGTGCACCGACGCGCTGCGCCTCGCCCGCCACCAGGGCGACCTGCGTGAACAGGCCCGGGCGACCGCCGGCATGGGCGCCGCGGAGCGCGCGCTGGGCCGCTTCCCGGAAGCGGTCGCCCATCTGAACGAGGTCATCGAAATGGCGGCCCGGCTCGACGACGACTGGCTGGCCGGGATGTCGACCTGCAATCTCGGCGCCCTCCGCGACCAGCAGGGCCGGCACGAGGAGGCCCTCACGTACTACGCCACCTCCCTCACCTTCGCCGAGAAGATCGGCCGCCCCAGAATGATCAGCAAGACCCTGTGCTTCACCGCCGAGGCCTACCTGGCACTCGGCCGGCACACCGAGGTCAAGGACCTGGCCCGGCGGGCGGTGGAACTGGCCCAGGAGGTCGGCGACCTGCAACTGCGCGCGACGAGCCTGTCCCTGCTCGGCGCCGCGGAACACGGCCACGGGGACCTGCCGCTCGCCATCACCCTCCAACGGGAGGCCCTTGCCACGCTCACCGAGCACACCAGCAGGCCCCTGGAGATGGAGGTCCGGCGCCGCCTCGGACGCACGTACGCGGCAGCGGGCGACCCGGTGGAGGCCGAGCGGCAGTTCCGCCTCGCGCGCTCACTGGAAGCCTGACGATTCTCACCCTCTCCTCAGATTCCGGCGCTACCCTCCTGCGCCGAAGCAGCACGGCAGGAGGCACGGGAGCGGGAGGCGACGTGGGACGCGGTGGACATGGGCTGGCGAGGGTGCCGGTGGTGGTGCGGGCCGGGGCCGCGCCCCTGTGGTGGCTGGGGGTGGCGGCCGCCGGTGCCGGGGCGCTGCCGGACGGGCTCACGAGCCGCCGTATCGGCGCGTTCGCCGGAGCGGCGCTCTTCCTCGTGACCGCCGCCGTCATCGCGTACGCCCGTAGGAAGCGCTACCTCGCTCTGGCCCGTGAGGCAACCCGCGCCGGGAAGTACGACGTGCTTCAGAGCCGCTCCGTGACCGTACGCAACTGGCGCCGGGGCCACCGCTGGTGGCTCGCCGCAGCCTTCCTCGCCGCACTCACCAGCGGCTTCGCCGTCCCCGCGGCGGGCGGAGCGGTCCTGGCGGGCGCGGGCGCGGGCCTGTGGGCGAAGGCGGCCTGGCTCGGCCGCCGCGAGGAGGACGGCGACGTACTGCTGTGGGTACGCGTCGACTGGCTCGACCGCGGCGCGGGCGCCCCCGCGGGCAAGACGGCCAAGGCGTACCGCACGACGGGCCCGGCAGCGGGCGACGCGGCACCGGGCGGGGCCCGACGCCGCACGGCTTCCGCACCAGCGTGACCGAAGGGCCCGCAGCTCGGTCCTGAACGGTGGTTGCCGAGCGGATCAGCCCGTGGCGGGCGGGCATTCGGTGGGCAGGTGGGCGCTGTCGTGCCCGCGGGCCCCGGCGCCGCCTGCCCCTGGGGCCGTGCGGCCGCCGGGCCCGCGTCTCGGTTCCGAACCGCGGCCGTCGGGTGAATCAGCCAGTCCGTCGCGGGCGGGTACCCGGTGCGCCGGCCGACGGCGTCGCGCCGCCTCCGTGGGTGCGTGGGCGGCGGGCCGGGCCTCGGTCCTGAACCGCCGCTGCCTCGCGGATCACTCCGTCACGTCACGGGCACGCACTCCGCGAGCAGGCCGACGATGTCCTGCCAGGCTCGTTGCGCGTGCAGCGGGTGGGGGCCGATGCCGGGGAGGACGGTCTGCTCATGGTCGATCCGCGGGTGGTGGAAGGCGTGCAGCGCGCCGCCGTAGACCACGAGGCGCCAGTCGACGCCCGCGGCCTGCATCTCGGCGGCGAACGCGTCCCGCTGTGCGGGCGGCATGATCGGGTCCTCCGAGCCGACCCCGGCCCACACCGGGCAGCGAATGCGCGCCGCCTCGCCCGGCCGGCCCGTGAGGAGCGCGTTGACCGTCCCGATCGCGCGCAGGTCGACGCCGGCACGCCCGAGTTCCAGCACGATCGCGCCCCCGGTGCCGTAGCCGATGCCGGCGATCCTGTCGGGGTCGGTACGCGGTTCCGCGAGCAGCACGTCGAGCGCCGCGTGGCCGATGCCCCGCATCCGGTCGGGGTCGGCGAGCAGCGGGGTCGTGTGGGCCAGCATCTCCTGGGGGTCGGTGAACCAGCGCCCGCCGTTGATGTCGAAGGCCAGTGCCACGTAACCCAGTTCGGCGAGAGCGTCGGCCCGGCGACGCTGGAAGTCGTTCAGGCCCGGGCCCTCGGGCCCGATCAGGACCGCGGGCCTGCGGTCGGTACCGGCCGGGAGCGCGAGGTGCCCGACCATCGTCAGGCCGTCGGCCGGGTACTCGACCGTGCGCGTCGTGATCGCCGTCGTCGCCGTCACATGCGTCGTATGAGTCATGTGAACGGACCGTAGTGATCGCCGGCTCCGGGCGCGCCGGTATTAGCCCTCAGCAGAGCGGAACGAGCAGAGCGGAACGAGCAGAGCGGAACGAGCAGAGCGCAGCGCAGCTCACTCCTCGTCCCGTCCCCTCATCACCGCCTTGTTGACCACCCACAGCACGACCCCGATCGCGATCAGGACGCCCGCACGGATGTAGACCTCCGCCGGGCGGTCCGCCAGCGGGCTCGCGAGGATCAGGGCCGTGATCGCGCCGAGGACCGGCAGGACGGTGGGGGTACGGAAGTGCGCGTGGTCGACGCGGTCCTTGCGCAGGACGAGCACCGCCACGTTGACCACCGCGAACACGCACAGCAGCAGGAACGCCGTCGTGTCGCCGAGCCCCTCGATCTCGCCCGTCGAGACCAGGCCGATCGCCAGCACGGAGACGAAGACGATGCCGACGACCGGGGTGCGGCGCCTGGAGAGTACGCGGCCCATGGCGCGCGGCAGGATGCGTTCGTTGGCCATGCCGTAACAGAGGCGGGAGGCCATCATGATGTTGATCAGTGCCGAGTTGGTGACCGCGAACAGGGCGATCAGCGCGAAGAGTTTGTGCGGGAAGTCGACGCCGCCCGCCTTCACGACCTCCAGCAGGGGGCCGCTCGAACCGGCCAGCGTGCCGGAGTCGACCAGGAGCGAGGAGACCAGCGCCACCAGGACGTAGATCGTGCCCGTCACCGCGACCCCGATGAAGATCGCGCGGGGGAAGGTGCGCACCGGGTCCTTGGTCTCCTCGGCCATGTTCACCGAGTCCTCGAAGCCGACGAAGGCGAAGAAGCCGAGCGCGGTCGCGCCGAGCACCCCGGTCATCAGGGCGTACGCGGTGCCGCCCCCGGCCTCGAACTCGGTGAGGCGCGAGGGTGAGCCGTCCCCGGACAGTACGGCGTACGCGCCGATCCCCAGGATGATCGCGAGGCCGGTCAGTTCGACGAGGGTCAGGACCACGTTGGTCTTCACGGACTCGGAGACGCCCCGCATGTTCAGCGCCGCCAGCAGCACGATGAACGTGATCGCGATCAGCGTCGGCGGCAGCGCGTCGCCCGTCAGCTCGGCGAGGTAGTCACCGCTGAAGGCGCGGGCCGCGGCGCTCGCGGACGAGAGCCCCGAGCACATCACCATGAAGGCGATGATGAAGGTGAGGAACGGCGTCTTGAACGCCTTCTGGGTGTAGAGCGCGGCCCCGGCGGCCTTCGGGTACTTCCCGACCAGTTCGACGTACGAGGCCGCCGTCAGGATCGCCACGACGAACCCGATCGCGAACGGCAGCCAGAGCGCGCCGCCGACCTTTCCCGCGACCTTGCCGGTGGTGGCGTAGATGCCCGTGCCGAGGATGTCGCCGATCACGAAGAGGATCAGCAGCTTGGGGCCGATGGCCCGGTGCAGCGTGGGTTCCTCCGCCGGCTGTGGTGCGGCGGTGGGCGTGCCGGATGTCGTCACAGGTGCCTCCCCCGAGAACGTGGCCTGGGAGAAGGGGTCTGCCCGTGAGCCACGTCACTATGCGCGAGTTGAGCAACCTCAGAGCCTGGGAGCGGCCTCGCACGTGCGCGCCGTCAGGGGCGCTACAGATACCGCAGCGCGTCCCGCTCGGCGCCCCCGCCCGCCTCCGCCACGATCTCGTCGACCGTCTGCGGCTCCCGCGCGGCGGCGAACCGCACCTCGTCGGCGTGGGTCGTGAAGCCGTAGATACCGGGCCTTGCGAGGCTGTTGTACGAGTAGTGGGCCGCGAAGTAGTAGGCGCCCGTGTCCAACGCGGCCACGTAGTCGCCCTGTTCGAGCAGCGGCAGCGGCCGGTTCTCGGCGAGCAGGTCGCCCGCGAAGCAGGCCGGGCCCGCGATGTCCTGGCCGACGGCGGGCCCGCTCTTGGGCCGCCCCTTCGCGTCGTACGCGGCGATCCGCAGCGGCCACGACAGCGGCGCGTACACCGTCCGCGTCGCCACCTGGACGCCCGCGTGCGTCACCGCGATGGGCCTGCCGCCCGCCTTCTTCGCGTACTCGACGCGGGCGAGGAGCGTGCCGTGCTTGGCGAGCAGCGAGCGGCCGAACTCGGTCACCAGGCCGTACCGCCCGTCGAGCAGCCCCGGCAACCGCGCCTTCAGGCGCCGCGCGTACTGCGCGTGGGTCGGGCTCTCCTCGTCCGAGCCGAAGTTGACGGGCAGACCGCCGCCGATGTCGATCGTGTCGATCTGACGCCGCCCGGCGCGTTCGTTGATCTCCTCGGCCAGTTCGTACGTCGCTCCGACCCCGCGCACCATCATCTCCAGCGGCATGCCCTGCGACCCCGAGTGCGCGTGCAGACGGGTCAGCCACGGCCGGTCGAGGCATGCCCCGATCACCCACTCCCTGGCGCCCTCGTCGCGCAGCGGGATGCCGAACTTGGAGGTGGGCGTCGCCGTCGAGAGGGCGCCGATCGCGCCGCCGCCGATCTGCGGGTTCACGCGCAGTCCGACGGGTGAGCCGGTCGGCGCCGACCCGACCAGGGAGTCGATGCGGGCCAGCTCCTGCGGGTTGTCGGCGTTGACGGCGATGCCGAGCGCGAGGGCCTGGCGCAGTTCGGCGGGTGTCTTGGCGGGGGAGTCGAGGACCGTGTCGGCGGGCGTGACACCGGCGGCCCGCGCCAGGGCCAGCTCGCCGGGGCTCGCCACCTCGGCGCCGATGCCCGAGGAGCGCAGCAGCCGCAGGACCGGGACGAGTGGGGTGGCCTTCACGGCGAAGGCGTGCAGGACGGGGGTGCCGGGCGGGGTGACCGTCTCGAAGGCGTCCCGCAGGGCCGCGGCGCTCGCGCGGATGCCGGCGATGTCGAGGAGGCCCGCGAGGGGGGCGGCGGGACCGACGACTCCCTGTTCGACGGCGGCTCGGACGGCCTGGTCGCGGCGGGCGGCGGGGGCTGCGGCGCCTGTCGGGAGTACCTGTGTCCGCTGGTCGTCCTGGTCCGTCTGCTGGTCGTCCTCGTCGTGGGCCATGTGATCCAGCCAATCATCCGGGCAGGGCCCCCGCTGGCGTACTCGCGCATTCGTTCGCTATTGACTAGCTCTATTCATAACTCCAGGATGTGAATAACAGACGTACGACGCACGGCTTCGAGGAGGCACCGCCCCATGTCCGGACCCCGCCCCGTACGGGCACCGCGCGGCACGGAACTCAGCGCCCTCGGATGGCAGCAGGAAGCCGCCCTCCGGATGCTCCAGAACAACCTGGACCCCGAGGTCGCCGAGCACCCCGACAAGCTCGTCGTCTACGGCGGCACGGGCAAGGCGGCCCGCGACTGGCGCTCCTTCGACGCCATGGTGCGCACGCTGAAGACCCTGAAGCAGGACGAGACGATGCTCGTCCAGTCCGGCCGCCCCGTCGGCGTGATGCAGACGCACGAGTGGGCGCCGCGCGTCCTGATCGCCAACTCCAACCTCGTCGGCGACTGGGCGAACTGGGAGGAGTTCCGCCGCCTGGAGCAGCTCGGCCTCACCATGTACGGCCAGATGACGGCCGGTTCGTGGATCTACATCGGCACGCAGGGCATCCTCCAGGGCACGTACGAGACGTTCGCCGCCGTCGCCGCCAAGAAGTTCGGCGGCACGCTCGCCGGGACGATCACCCTCACGGCGGGACTCGGCGGCATGGGCGGCGCCCAGCCTCTCGCCGTGACGATGAACGACGGCGTCGCGATCTGCATCGACTGCGACCCGCGCGCGATCGAGCGCCGCATCGAGCACAAGTACCTCGACGTGAAGGCCGACTCCCTGGAGCACGCCCTCCAGCTCGCGGTCGAGGCCCGCGACGCCCGTCGTCCCCTCTCCATCGGCCTCCTCGGCAACGCCGCGGACCTCCTGCCGCGCATGCTCGCCGAGTCCGCCCCCATCGACATCGTCACGGACCAGACGTCCGCCCACGACCCGCTCGCGTACCTGCCGACCGGTGTCGACTTCGACGAGATGCAGTCGTACGCGACGAAGGACCCGGCGGGCTTCACGACCCGCGCGCGCGAGTCGATGGCCAAGCACGTCGAGGCCATGGTCGGCTTCATGGACGCGGGCGCCGAGGTCTTCGACTACGGCAACTCGATCCGCGGCGAGGCCCAGCTCGCGGGCTACGACCGCGCCTTCGCCTTCCCCGGCTTCGTCCCCGCCTACATCCGCCCGCTCTTCTGCGAGGGCAAGGGCCCCTTCCGCTGGGCGGCCCTGTCGGGCGAGGCCTCCGACATCCACAAGACCGACAAGGCGATCCTCGACCTCTTCCCCGAGAACGAATCGCTGCACCGCTGGATCAGGATGGCGGGCGAGCGCGTCCACTTCCAGGGCCTGCCCGCCCGCATCTGCTGGCTCGGCTACGGTGAGCGGGACAAGGCGGGCGAGCGCTTCAACGACATGGTCGCCTCCGGCGAACTCCAGGCCCCCCTCGCCATCGGCCGCGACCACCTGGACTGCGGCTCGGTCGCCTCCCCGTACCGCGAGACGGAGTCCATGCTCGACGGCTCCGACGCGATCGCCGACTGGCCGCTCCTGAACGCCATGGTGAACGTGGCATCGGGCGCCAGCTGGGTCTCCCTGCACCACGGCGGCGGCGTCGGCATGGGCCGCTCCATCCACGCGGGGCAGGTCTCGGTGGCCGACGGCACGAAGCTGGGCGGCGAGAAGATCCGCCGCGTCCTCACCAACGACCCCGGGATGGGGGTCATCCGGCACGTGGACGCCGGGTACGACAGCGCGGAGTCCGTGGCGGACGAGAAGGGTGTGCGGGTTCCGATGCGGGAGGGTGACGGCGCGTGAGCGGCGCTCGGTCCACGCCGACGTTCCAGGAGATGTGGAGGGACCTGAAGCCCATCGGCAGGGACGCCGCCAGCCACGGCTACCGCCGCCACGCCTGGACGCCCGCCGACGCCGACTGCCGCGCCTGGTTCAAGGCCCAAGCGGAAACCAGAGGCCTCACCTACGAACTGGACCGCAACGGCAACCAGTGGGCCTGGCTGGGCGACCCGGCCCGGGGGAACGCCGTCGTCACCGGCTCGCACCTGGACTCCGTGCCCGACGGCGGCGCCTTCGACGGCCCCCTCGGTGTCGTCTCCTCCTTCGCCGCCCTGGACGCACTCCGCGCCCGGAACGCGCAGTTCACGAAGCCCCTCGCCATCGTCAACTTCGGTGACGAGGAGGGCGCCCGCTTCGGCCTGGCCTGCGTGGGATCGAGGCTCACCGCCGGGCAGCTCACCATCGAGGCCGCGCACAAGCTCCGCGACGGCGACGGCGTCACGCTCCCGCAGGCGATGGAGGCGGCGGGCTACGACCCGTACAGCATCGGCCCCGACCCCGAACGCCTCGCTCGCATCGGCGCGTTCGTCGAGCTGCACGTGGAGCAGGGCCGCGCCCTGGACCTGTCGGGCGACCCCGTCGGCATCGCGTCCGCCATCTGGCCGCACGGCCGCTGGCGCTTCGACTTCCGGGGCGAGGCCAACCACGCGGGCACGACCCGCCTGGTGGACCGCAGGGACCCGATGCTCACGTACGCGGAGACGGTCCTCGCCGCCCGCCGCGAAGCCGAACTGGCGGGCGCGGTCGCCACGTTCGGCAAGATCTCCGTCGAGCCGAACGGCGTCAACGCCATCCCGTCCCTCGTGCGCGGCTGGCTCGACTCCCGCGCGGCCGACCAGTCGACCCTCGACACGGTCGTCACCGGCGTCGAGAAGGCCGCCCGCGAGTACGCGGAGCGGCACGGCGTCGACCTCGACGTCGTACGCGAGTCCTTCACACCCGTCGTCGAGTTCGGGCACGCTCTGCGCGACGAGCTGAGCACGATCCTGCGCGGGGACTCCGACAGGCCGGTCCCCGTCCTCGGCACGGGCGCGGGACACGACGCCGGAATCCTGTCCGGCTCGGTCCCGACCGCCATGCTGTTCGTACGCAACCCCACGGGCGTCTCGCACTCCCCGGCCGAGTACGCCGCCGAGGACGACTGCCTGGCCGGGGTGACCGCACTCGCCGACGTACTGGAAGGGCTGGCGTGCACGTGACGACGGACGCACAGACGGGCGCACAGGCGGGCAGGACGGACACGTACTGGCTGGAACACGCCTGGCTCGGCACGCACGTCGAGCCAGGCGTGGCGGTGGAGGTGACGGGCGACCGGATCACGGCCGTCCGCACCGGCACCGAGGCACCCCCGCCCGGCGCGACGGCCTTGCGCGGCCTGACGCTCCCCGGCCTCGCCAACGCCCATTCGCACGCCTTCCACCGTGCCCTGCGCGGCACCGTCCAGGTCGGCTCGGGCACGTTCTGGACGTGGCGGGAGGTCATGTACGGCGTCGCGGACCGCCTGACCCCCGAGACGTACCACGCGCTGGCCCGCGCGGTGTACGCCGAGATGGCGCTGGCGGGCATCACGACGGTGGGCGAGTTCCACTACCTCCACCACGGGCCCGGCGGCACCCCGTACGCCGATCCCAACGCGATGGGCGAGGCACTGATCCAGGCCGCGTCGGACGCGGGCGTGCGCATCACGCTCCTGGACACGGCGTACGTGGCCTCGGGCCTGCTCTCCGAGACGCGGGGCGAGCCCCCGAACCACCACCAGCTCCGCTTCTCCGACGGCACGGCACAGGCGTGGGCGGAACGGGCCTCGTCCCTCAAGGAGCGGCCTCACGCCCGCGTCGGCGCGGCGGTCCACTCCGTACGGGCGGTCCCGGCCGCGCAGTTGGGCGTGGTGGCCCAGTGGGCCTCCGAACGCCGGGCGCCCCTCCACGTACACCTCTCCGAACAGACGGCGGAGAACGACGCGTGCCAGGCGGTACACGGCTGTACGCCCACGCAGTTGCTCCACGACCGGGGCGTGCTCGGCGCGCGCACGACCGGCGTCCACAACACGCACCTCACGGAGGAGGACATCGGCCTGCTCGGCCGCACCGCCACGGGCACGTGCATGTGCCCGACGACGGAACGGGACCTGGCGGACGGCATCGGCCCCGCCGTCGCGCTCCAGCGGGCGGGCAGCCCCCTCTCCCTGGGCAGCGACAGCCACGCGGTGATCGACATCCTCGAAGAGGCGCGGGCGATGGAACTGAACGAACGCCTGCGCTCGCACACGCGCGGCCACTGGACGGCGGCGGCGCTGCTGCGCGCGGCCACGGCGGACGGCCACGGGGCGCTGGGCTGGCCGGACGCGGGCACGATCGAGGCCGGCGCGCTCGCGGACCTCACCACGATCACCCTGGACTCGGTCCGCACGGCGGGCCCCGTCCCCCGCCTGGGCGCGGAGACGGCGGTGTTCGCGGCGACGGCGACGGACGTCCGCCATGTCGTTGCCGGGGGCCGGGTGGTCGTACGGGACGGGGCGCACGCCCTGGTCCCCGACGTGCCGTCGGCGTTGGCGGAGGCGATCGCGGCACTACGAGAGTGACCCCCCGGGGCCCCGCGCCCGCAATCCCCAGACCCCTCTCCGGCGTTTGCCCCGCCCCCCCCATGGAGCACCTGTGACACCTGTGACCCCTGTGACCACCACCCTCATCACCAACATCGCGAGCCTCGTCACCAATGACCCCGCGCAGGGCGACGGAACGCCCCTCGGCCTTCTGACGAACGCGGCCGTGGTCCTGGAGGACGAGCACATCGCCTGGGTGGGCCCGGCGGCGAAGGCCCCGGCGGCGGACGAGACGTACGACGCGGAAGGCCGCGCCGCCATCCCCGGCTTCGTGGACTCCCACTCCCACCTGGTCTTCGCGGGCGACCGCACCCAGGAGTTCAACGCCCGTATGTCGGGCCGCGCGTACTCCGCGGGAGGAATCCGCACCACGGTCGCGGCGACCCGCGCGGCGACGGACGAGGACCTGGAAGCGAACCTCACCCGCTATCTGGCGGAGGCCCTCCACCAGGGCACGACGACCTTCGAGACGAAGTCGGGCTACGGCCTGACGACGGAGGACGAGGCCCGCGCGCTGCGGATCGCGGCGCGGCACACGGACGAGGTCACCTTCCTGGGCGCCCACATCGTCTCCCCGGACTACGCGGAGGACCCGGCGGCGTACGTGGACCTGGTCACGGGCCCCATGCTGGACGCCTGCGCCCCGCACGCCCGCTGGATCGACGTCTTCTGCGAGAAGGGGGCGTTCGACGGGGACCAGGCCCGCGCGATCCTGACGGCGGGCAAGGCGAAGGGCCTGCACCCCCGCATCCACGCGAACCAGCTCTCGTACGGCCCCGGCGTCCAGCTGGCGGTGGAACTGGACGCGGCGAGCGCGGACCACTGCACGCATCTGACGGACGCGGACGTGGACGCCCTGGCGCAGGGCAACACGGTGGCGACGCTCCTGCCGGGCGCGGAGTTCTCCACCCGGGCGCAGTGGCCGGACGCCCGCCGCCTCCTGGACGCGGGCGCGACGGTGGCCCTCTCCACGGACTGCAACCCGGGCTCGTCCTTCACGTCCTCGGTCCCCTTCTGCATCGCCCTGGCGGTACGGGACATGGGCATGACCCCCGACGAGGCGATCTGGTCGGCGACGGCGGGCGGCGCGGCGGCCCTGCGCCGCACGGACATCGGCGTACTCCGCGAGGGCACCCGCGCGGACCTGGCCCTCCTCGACGCCCCGAGCCATGTCCACTTGGCGTACCGGCCGGGGGTGCCGCTGGTCAGCGGGGTGTGGCGGCGGGGTGTCCGGCAGGTCTGACGCCCGGTACCGAGTTAAAGCGGATGGGTGATTTCCCGCTGACCGCCTCTCTCGTTGAGCGATCGCCGGGGCGTTCCGCCTCGGCACGAGAAGAGGAGAACTCTGTGCGTCGAATGAGCATGGCCCTGGCCCTCGCCCTGGCCGCCGGTGGGCTCGGCCTGTCGGCGGCGACCGCCCAGGCCGCCCCCGCTGCCCCCGTTCAGGGGCCCCCTTTCCCCTACGCGGACTGCCTCAAGGCGACCGCGGACAAGGGCGAGAGCCCGAAGCAGGGCAAGTGGCACTGTGACCAGTTGGTCAAGAAGGGGTGGGTCAAGCCGCCGAGGCGCTGAGCACCGCTGGGGGCCACCTTCGCGGGTGGCCCCCCGGGGAACTCCCTGTCAGGCGGGGCGCGGTCTGGCCCTGCTGGACGCGGTCTCGCTGCGGTGGGGCGTCGAGCAGGGGGAGAGCAGTAAGACCGTCTGGTGCGAGCTGGGGGAGGGGTAGGCGTGGGGGAGAACGGCCGTGGGGCCCGCCCCCGTCAAGGGGCGGGCCCCACTGGGCCGTTCAAGCGCACAGCGGCGCCGTGCCGGCTCACTCCTCGACCGTCAGTCCCTTGCGGAGCTTGACGAGAGTGCGCGACAGCAGTCGCGAGACGTGCATCTGCGAGATGCCCAGCTCCTCGCCGATCTCCGACTGCGTCATGTTGGCGACGAAGCGGAGGGAGAGGATCTGGCGGTCGCGCGGCGGCAGTTCGGCGATCAGCGGCTTGAGGGACTCGACGTACTCGATGCCTTCGAGTCCGTGGTCCTCGTAACCGATGCGGTCCGCGAGCGCGCCTTCGGAGTCGTCCTCCTCGGGCTGGGCGTCCAGCGAGCTGGCCGTGTAGGCGTTGGACGCGGCCATGCCCTCGACGACCTCGTCGTTCGAGATGCCCAGGCGCTCGGCGAGTTCGCCCACCGTGGGGGCGCGGTCGAACTTCTGGGCCAGCTCGTCGCCCGCCTTGGCGAGGTCCAGGCGGAGCTCCTGGAGGCGGCGGGGTACGCGCACCGACCAGCTCGTGTCGCGGAAGAAGCGCTTGATCTCACCGACGATCGTCGGCATCGCGAACGTGGGGAACTCGACGCCGCGGCTCAGCTCGAAGCGGTCGATCGCCTTGATGAGGCCGATCGTGCCGACCTGGATGATGTCCTCCATCGGCTCGCTGCGGGAGCGGAACCGGGAGGCCGCGAACTTCACCAGGGCGAGGTTCAGCTCGACCAGGGTGTTGCGGACGTACGCGTACTCGTGCGTGCCTTCCTCAAGTGATTCGAGGCGGCCGAAGAGAGTCTTGGAGAGGGCCCGCGCGTCCAGTGCCCCCACCTCGGCGTACGGCGGGATCTCGGGAAGGTCGTCGAGCCCTTCCAGGGCTTCGGGACCTTCGGATGCTTCGAGGGCTTTCGGGGCGGGCAGGGGCTCGTGGGACGGGCCCGGGATCGTGGCGGAGCGGTGCGGCGGGAGTGTCGACGTCGCCTGGTCAGTATGCGATTCGTCGAGCCGGGGTGACATGGTGTCCTCCATCGTTCTCGGCATATGGCTGCCGATGCCAATACGTGCACTGCGGTGTGCGGCGCCTCCAAAGCCGTCCGTGTCGATTGGTGTCTCTTCTACCCCTACCCGCTTCCGCGCACCGCTTGCAAGTGCGTTGTGCGGCTAAATGTCCGATTTCGGGGGGATGTTCGGGTACCCCGAACCGTTCAGAGGGCGTAATGTTCGGAGGCGTCATCAACAGTCACGACGGTCGGAAGAGAGTGACGGCATGGACCGCGGCACGGTCGGCAGTGCGCACAGGGGCCGACTCCTGGTCGAAGTGCGGAAGGCGGACTCGAGCGCCGTCGTGACTCCGGCGGGTGAGCTGGATCACCACACCGCCGATCTCCTGCGCGAACCGCTGGAAAGCTGTCTCGCGGACGGCTACGCACGGCTCGTCGTCGATTGCTCGCGTCTTGAGTTCTGTGATTCCACGGGGCTCAACGTGCTGCTCGGGGCCCGGCTCAAGGCCGAGGCCGCGGGTGGCGGAGTCCATCTGGCCGGGATGCTGCCGGTGGTGGCCCGGGTGTTCGAGATCACCGGTGCGGAGGCCGTCTTCACTGTTCACGAGACCCTCGAAGCTGCCCTGCTGGCGGACTGAGTCCATGACGGTGCAACGCGAGAGTTACGCGTCAGTTGTCTCTGTGTGATCAAGGCGTTACCAGCGTCACACGGGCCGGGACGAACAAGTGGGTGTTCTCACGCTTCGTCCGGGCAGGAGAGACCTGGATCCGTCATCTGTCAGAACGGCAAGCAGCCGATGTCCCCTACTCGTCCCGAGTCCTCCACTTGTCCAGAGTCCTCTGCGCGTCCAGAGTGCTCAGTCCTCTTGTCGGTGAGGTGAAGCGCTGATGAGCACCACCCGGCCTTGTTCGCCGGGCGACCGTGGTCCGGAGTCCGAGGCCGCCGTCGCGGACGCTCCCGCGGACCGGGGTTCCGGGGAGTCCGCGGCTCGCCAGGTCCGCAGGCTGAGCCTGAACGGCGCGAGCGGCATCGTCCCCCTCGCCCGGGACTACACGCGCCAGGCGCTGCACGCGTGGGGCTGGCTGCCCGCGGACGGCGCCGACCGGCAGGCCGCCGCCGAGGACGTCCTGCTCGTCGTCTCCGAGCTCGTCACGAACGCCTGCCTGCACGCCGAGGGCCCGGACGAGCTCTGGCTCTCCTGCGACGGCAAGGTGCTGCGCATCGAGGTCTCCGACAAGGGCGCGGGACAGCCCGCGCCACGGACCCCGCACCGCGCCGGGCGCCCGGGCGGGCACGGCATGTTCATCGTCCAGCGGCTCTGCCTCGACTGGGGCGTCGTCCGCAACCCCGACGCCACGGGCAAGACGGTCTGGGCGGAACTGGGCGCGCCCGCCTAGCTCCGCGGCTGTCACCCGCGGCTCGCGCCCGCGCGTCACCCGCGGTTCGCGCACGCGCCGGATCATCGCGATCCGGCGCGTCTTTTGTCTTCCCTCGGCAAGGTCCCGGGCGTACCTTGAGCGCCCAATCTGATGTGCCGTCAGTAATCCAGCGTTACTCCGCACCGCGGCACGCCACGACGACCGGCATGAGGGGATCACGAGGTGTCGTACAAGAAATCGGCCGCGCTCGCGCTTGCCACCGCCCTGGCCGGCGGCTCAGCGGTGCTGATGGCCGCCCCTGCCGCGCAGGCCACCGTCCAGGACGTCGACTACAAGTGCAAGACGCCGATCGGGGACAAGAGCGCCGTGTCGCCGATCGACATCAAGAGCGTCAAGAGCGGCGGCGGCTACAAGCTGACGATGTCCTTCCAGAAGGGCGTCTCCTCCAGCCCCGTGGAGCTCGGCAAGGGCGCGATGAAGCCAAGTGCGGTGATCAAGCTGGGCGGCGCCGAGAGCGGCACCGTGCCGGTCTCCGGGGCGCCGAACTCGGAGGCGATTCCCGCCAACACCCCCATCAAGATCAGTGACCTGTCGGGGACGTACACACCCAAGAAGAGCGGCAAGGTCACCTTCACCGCCGGGGTCCTCACGATCAAGGCGCTCGGGACGACCACCACGTGTACGCCGTCCAACAACCCGAAGCCGTCCCTGGAACTGGACGTCAAGGGCTCGGGCGGAACGGGCGGTTCGGGTGGTCCCGGTGATTCGGGTGGGTCCGACACCGGGTCCGGCGGTACGTCCGGCGGTACGTCCGGCGGTTCCGACGCCGCCGTGTCCGGTGGCGCCGAACTGCCGCAGACCGGCCCCGCCGACTCCGCGATCGCGCTCGGCACCCTCGGCGGCACCGTGCTGCTCGCGGGCGCGGCGGGCGCGCTCTGGCTGACCCGCAGGAACCAGGCGACGCGCTCCCGGTAGCCCGCGACCGACAGCCCGGCCCGCCGAACGAAGAGCCTGGAGCCTGGAGCCGCCGATGTCGATATCGCCGATGCCGTCGATGCCGTCCTCCGCGCGCGCCGCCGTGCTGTGTGCCGCCGCCCTCGGCTTGGCGGCGGCCGCGAGCCCCGCGCACGCGGACGGCGCCGGGCCCTCGGCCTGGTCCGTCGCGCCCTCCGCCGGGGAGGGCACGCGCCCCGCGAAGGACGGGCGGCCCTCCTTCTATGCCGAGGGCGCCCCGGGCGCGGTGCTCCACGACACGGTGGCGGTCACCAACCCGGGGCCGAGGCCCCGCACGGTGTCGCTGCGGGGCGCGGACGCGGGCGGCAGTGGCTCCGGGGCGTGGATCCGGTTCGGGGAGCGGCGGGTGGAGGTGCCGCCGCGCACCCGCGCCGAGGTGCCGTTCACCGTGACGGTCCCGCCGGGCGCGGTGCCGGGCGACCATCCCGGGATGATCGTCGCGAGCGTCGGCGGACGTACGGAGAGGGTGCGGCTGCACCTGCGGGTCGAGGGGCCGACGCTCGCCGCGCTCACCATCGAGCACGTCAAGGTCAGCGAGGCCGACAAGGGCGGCAAGCGCATCACGTACGACCTGGTCAACCGCGGTAACACGGTGCTGGCCCCGAAGCTCGCGGTGCATGCCGAGGGCGTCTTCGGCACGCTCGTCGACCGTCCGCCCCGCACGCTGCCGGTCGAACTGCCGCCCGGCCGCCGCGTCTCCCTGACCGAGCCCTGGCCGGACGCGCCCGCTCTGGACGCGGCGTCCGTGCGGTTGACGGTGTCGGCCCCGGGTGGTGCCCGCGACAGCGCCACGGCGTCGGCCCGTTTCGTGCCGTGGGGCGCGGTGGCGGGCGGGGGAGCGGGGCTGCTCGCCGTGGCGGGCGGTGCCTTTCATGTCGTACGCGGACGCAGACGTGACTCCGAGGTGCCGGAACCGGCCGGGGAGCAGGGGCAGGAGCCTTGCGCCGGGCGGGAGTTGGCGGAGGTGGGGACGGGGACGGGTCCGGGGGCAGGGGGGAAGCAGTGAACGGCAAGCGAAAGAGCCCCGGCCTGTCCGGCCTGAGGGCCTTGACGCCCCTCGCGCCGCTTGGCTTAGTCCTTATCCTCCTTCTGCTGCCGCAGGCGCCCGCGTCGGCTACGGACAAGCCGACCGTACGACTCTCCAAGTCGCAGGCGGGCCAGGGGGGTTCCGTCACCGTCACGGGCACGGGGTGGCGGCCGAACGCCCTGCTCATGATGCTGGTCTGCGGCCAGTCCGCGCCCGGCAGGGGCGTCGTCGGCGGCACCAACTCCTGCGCCAACTCCGAGGGCCGCGCGGTCACCACGGACGAGGACGGTGCCTTCCGCAAGGAGCTTCCGGTCGCTGAGCCGCCCAAGCCCTGCCCCTGTGTCGTCCACGTCGCCACGGTGACGGGCAGGAAGGCGCGGGCCGACGCGGAGTTCAAGGTCGCGGGCCACCCCGTGAAGCCCCTGCCCCAGCGGGCCGAGGGCGGCAGTCTCTCGATCCTCACCGACACCGGCCTCGAAGGCTCCAGCGGCCTCCTGACCTGGTTCGGGTCCCCGCCGCGGCGCACGCTGGTCCTCACCGTCGGCAATATCGGCTCGGAGCCGGTCAAGGACCCGATCTTCCAGGTCGGCACCTCCCATGGCGTGTTCGCTCCGCAGTGGGAGGAGCAGCAGTGGCGTGGCACCATCGCGCCCGGCGAGAAGGCGCGGATCAAGCTGCCGGTGGAGCTGGCGGCGGGGGCGCACGGCGACTATCTGGTCTCGCTGAAGTCCGGCGGGAAGGTGCTCGCCGAGCAGCCGTGGGAGGTGGGCAGGCCCTGGGGCGTCACCGTCTTCTGGCTCCTGCTCTGCCTTGTGGTGCCCGCCGCCGTCTTCCGCGCCGGCATGGCCGTGGTCGACCGCCTCCGCCCGAGGCGGCGGCGCGGGGGCGGCCGCCATCGGGGCGGGCGGCCGGTTCGCCTCGCTGAGCCGACGACGGCTCTGCCGTGGTTCACCCCCGACGCGGACCCCGGGGGGCCCGCGTCGGGTAGGCGCCCTTAGGGGCGCGGGGAACTGCGCGGTCAGTCGGCGGCGGTCCGCAGTCGCGTATGTGACCGTCGGGGGGTTCGGCGGGTGCGGGTTGTTTTGGGTCGCTCGCGCCGTTCCCCGCGCCCCGGACGGGGCGCTGTCGCGAGGGCGTTACGAGTGTGCCCTCAGCCAGGTGAGGGTCGTCCGCTCCGTGTTCGGGGTTTTGAGGAGAGTGCCGCCGTGGGCCGCGCCCCGGACCGTGCGGGTGCTGACGTCGGTCAGGCCCGCCCGGCGCTGCGCGGACGCCAGCTCGGCCGAGTGCGCCGGCGGCACGAAGTCACCCACGGAGTGGATCAGCAGGAGCGGGGAGTCCTTCGCGCCGGAGGCGTGCGACGCGGCCGCCAGGTCGTCCCACCGGGCCCAGCAGCGCAGCCCGCCGAGGTCCGGCGAGCACCCCGCGAGCCGCTCGGCGGCCCTGCGCAGCGACCGCCGCTCGGCGGAGGCACCGGGCGCCCCGCCGTCCGCCCACGCACGGTACGGCGAGGCCACGGGGGACAGCGCCACGACCGCCCGCGCCCGCGAGCGCCCCGCCCCGTAGGTCCCGGCCTGCACGGCCAGGTGCCCGCCCGCCGACGAGCCGAGTACGAGCGGCCGCTCGCCGCCCTCCCGGTGCCGGACCCACCGCAGCGCGGCCAGCACGTCGTCGCGCTGCGCGGGCCAGGCCGCGTCGGAGGTCAGCCGGTAGTCGGTGTCGTACACGGTGAAGCCACGGGCCGCGAACCACCGCGCCCGGCCGCTCCAGTCGGTGTCCCTGGCCCACGAACCACCGTGCAGGATCACCAGGGCGGGCCGGTGCGCGGACCGGGGCCCGTACACGGTGATGTTCTGGCGCGCGTGGGCGCCGTACGGGAAGACCTGCCCGTCCGGAGGCCGGGGCGCGGCCGCCTCGACGGTGGCGGCGCTGGAGGACAGGAGCGCCCCGCAGAGGGCGAGGGAGAGCAAGGTGCGGCGCATGGGCTGATGGTTCACCCGCGGGCCGCCCGGCACCCGCATAAACACGCAGGGCCACCGCACCGGGTGGTGCGGCGGCCCTGCGTTCGGTTAGGTCGAGGCCTGAACCGGGAGGCCTGAACCGGGGTGCGTCAGTGGACGTCGCCCATGAGCTGCTTGACGTTCTTGCGGTACATGAAGACCGCGAAGCCGGCCAGGACCGCGAGCGCGGCCTCCACGGCCACGACGCCCGTCTTGTTCAGGTCGACGCCGTACGTGGAGAGCAGCCCCGCCACCGCGTCACCAGCGGTCACCGCGAGGAACCAGACGCCCATCATCTGGGAGCCGTACTTCGCCGGGGCCATCTTGGTCGTGACCGACAGGCCGACCGGGGAGATGCACAGCTCGCCGACGGTCTGGCAGAAGTAGATCAGGACGAGCCACCAGGGGCTGACCTTGCCGTCGCCGGCCATCGTCAGCGGCAGCAGGAAGACGAAGAAGGAGATGCCGGTCAGGGCCAGGCCCGCACCGAACTTGACGACGGTGTTCGGCTCCTTGTTCTTGCGGTTCAGGTAGAGCCACAGCCAGGCGGCGACCGGGGCCAGCGCCATGACGAGGACCGGGTTGACCGACTGGAACCAGGAGACCGGGAACTCCCAGCCGAAGACGCTGGTGTCCGCGTGCTTCTCCGCGAAGAGGGCCACGGTCGACGCGCCCTGGTCGTAGATCATCCAGAAGACGGCGGCGGCGACGAAGAACCAGATGTAGCCGGAGACCTTGGACTGCTCGGTGGCCGTCAGCTCCTTGTCCCGCTTGATGCGGGCGAGCACGATGATCGGCACGGCCAGACCGATGAGCAGCAGCGGCACGGTCGCCCAGGTCAGCGTGTACGTGCCGGTGCCCACGACGATCGCGTAGAAGACCACGGCGACGAGCAGCCACAGCATGGACTTCTTCAGCGTGGAGGCACGCTCCGCGGCGTCCAGCGGCTTCGGGACGAAGCTGGACTTCTCCGCGAGGTGGCGGCTGCCGACCAGGAACTGGATCAGACCGAACGCCATGCCGAGCGCGGCGAGCGCGAAGCCGAGGTGCCAGTTGACCTTCTGGCCGACGGTGCCGATGGTCAGCGGCGCGACGAAGGCACCGATGTTGATGCCGATGTAGAACAGCGTGAAGCCGCCGTCACGGCGCGGGTCGGCGGGGCCGTTGTAGAGGTGGCCGACCATCGTCGAGATGTTGGCCTTCAGAAGGCCGGACCCGATGGCGACGAACAGCAGACCGAGGTAGAAGGTCGCGTCCGAGGGCAGCGCCAGGATCAGGTGGCCGAGCACGATCACGCAGGCCGCGATGGCCGTCGTCTTGCGCGGACCCCAGACCCGGTCGCCGAACCAGCCGCCCGGCAGGGCGAGCAGGTACACCGTCGACATGTAGACGGAGTAGATGGCGATCGCCGTACCCGCGTCCAGGTTCAGGCCGCCGGGGGCCACCAGGTAGAGCGGGAGAAGGGCGCGCATGCCGTAGTAGGAGAACCGCTCCCACATCTCGGTCATGAACAGTGTGGCCAGTCCGCGGGGGTGGCCGAAGAAGGTCTTCTCGGAGCCAGGGGTACTGGCGGAGTCCTTCGTCAGGCTGGACGCCATGGGTCGATCCTCGTGGGTTCGGGACGCGCGGCAGGAGCGTGAGCGCGCCCGGTGGGGGGCGGTCGGCACCGGTTCCGCCCGCCCCTGCCCCACGCCCGGGGGGAGGTCCACCCCCGGTGAGGGGGAGAGGGAAGGCGAACTCCGGGATCCGCACCCTGGGCGCATCCTCGCGCGCAGGGCCCGACCACAGGTCATTCGATTCAAGGCTGGCCGAAGCCGGCCCGCACATAAAAGAGACCTAAGGCGCGCACAGCGGGCCAAAGGTCCTTGAATAGTGCATCAGGCGTTGGGTCACCATACGACACGGCAGGGATGCATATGGAAGGACTTGAGAGATGGATCACAGGTTTCCATGCAACCAACGACGCACAAACAAAGGTGTTTGTCAGGATCACGTCCTATAGACGAAGGTCCCGCCCCCCACTGTGCGATCACCGCACGACCCTTGTCCACCGCGGACTACCATCACTCCATGACCCGTGTACTGCTCGCCGAGGACGACGCGTCCATCTCGGAGCCGCTGGCCCGCGCCCTGCGCAGGGAGGGTTACGAGGTCGAAGTGCGTGAGGACGGCCCGACCGCTCTCGACGCCGGACTCCAGGGCGGTGTCGATCTGGTCGTACTCGACCTGGGGCTCCCCGGCATGGACGGCCTGGAGGTCGCCCGCCGCCTGCGCGCCGACGGGCTCACGGTGCCGATCCTCATCCTGACCGCGCGGGCCGACGAGGTGGACACGGTCGTCGGCCTGGACGCGGGCGCGGACGACTACGTGACCAAGCCCTTCCGCCTCGCCGAACTGCTCGCCCGGGTCCGGGCCCTGCTGCGGCGCGGCGCCACCGAGCACAAGGAGGCGCCGTCCACGCACGGCGTGCGGATCGACGTCGAGTCGCACCGCGCCTGGATGGGCGACGACGAACTCCAGCTCACCGCAAAGGAGTTCGACCTTCTACGGGTCCTCGTGCGCGACGCGGGCCGGGTCGTCACGCGCGACCAGCTGATGCGGGAGGTCTGGGACACGACGTGGTGGTCGTCCACCAAGACGCTGGACATGCACATCTCCTGGCTGCGCAAAAAGCTGGGCGACGACGCGGCGAACCCTCGCTACATCGCCACGGTGCGGGGCGTCGGCTTCCGCTTCGAGAAGAGCTGAGCGGTTCCCCGCAGGCTGGGAGCGGCCTCGGGGAGGTGCCCCGTCCGCGTCTGCGGGTCGTGGTCGGCTGGCCGCGCCGTTCCCCGCGCCCCTTCGGGGCGCTGTACTGAGCGGCGTGAGGGGTGCCCCGTCAGGGGCGCGGGGAACTGCGCGATCAGCCACCGCGGGGCCGCGCCCGCCGTTGAACCGCCGTGGGCAGACGCGTCTGCGGGTCGTGGTCGGCTGGCCGCGCCGTTCCTCGCGCCCCTTCGGGGCGCTGTTCTGAGCGGCGTGAGGGGCGCCCCGCCAGCTGAGATCCGCGACACTGAGTAGATGCGCCGCCGCCTGATCAACAGCACCCTCGCCGTCGTCCTCGTAGTGATCGCCGTCTTCGGAGTGAGCCTCGTCATCGTAGAGACGAGGACCATCAGCAGCAGCGCCCAGGAACGCGTCGACTCCGAGGCCATGCGCCTCGCCAGCATCGTCGACAGCCGCCTGATCAGCCAGGAGCACATCAGCGGCGCCATCCTGCGCGACCAGGTCGCCACCGCGCGCTACGCCCGTATCGACATCCCCGGCCGCGCGCCCATCGAGATCGGCAAGCGCCCCACCGGCGACGTGATCAGCGCCACCAGCCCCGGCGAGCAGGGCGAGCGGGTCACCGTCCAGGAACCGCGCGCAGCCGTCACCAGGGAAGTCGGACGGACCCTGCTGATCATCGCCGCCGTGGCGCTGCTCGCCATCGTCGCCGCGGTGCTCCTCGCGGTGCGCCAGGCCAACCGTCTCGCCTCGCCGCTCACCGACCTCGCCGAGACCGCGGAACGCCTCGGCTCCGGAGACTCCCGGCCCCGCCACAAGCGGTACGGCGTACCGGAGCTGGACCGCGTCGCCGACGTCCTGGACGCCTCCGCCGACCGGATCGGCCGCATGCTGACCGCCGAGCGGCGCCTGGCCGCCGACGCCTCCCACCAGCTGCGCACCCCGCTGACCGCCCTGTCCATGCGCCTGGAGGAGATCACCGTCACCGACGAGCTGGACACGGTGAAGGAGGAGGCGACCATCGCGCTGGCGCAGGTGGAGCGGCTCACCGACGTCGTGGAGCGGCTGCTCACCAACTCCCGCGACCCGCGCACCGGATCCGCCGTCGCCTTCGACCTGGACGAGGTCATCAAGCAGCAGCTGGAGGAGTGGCGCCCCGCCTACCGCAGCGCGGGCCGCGCCATCGTCAGCTCCGGCAAGCGGCACCTGGAGGCGGTGGGCACGCCGGGCGCGGTGGCGCAGGTCCTCGCGGCGCTGATCGAGAACTCCCTGATGCACGGCGGCGGCACGGTCGCGCTGCGCACCCGCGTCACCGGCAACCAGGCGGTCATCGAGGTCACGGACGAGGGCCCCGGCGTCCCGCCCGACCTCGGGGCGCGCATCTTCGAGCGGACCATCAGCGGCCGCAACTCGACGGGAATCGGCCTCGCGGTCGCCCGGGACCTGGCCGAGGCGGACGGCGGGCGCCTGGAGATGCTCCAGACGAAGCCACCGATCTTCGGCCTCTTCCTGTCACGCACCCCGCTCTCGAAGAACGAGACGGCCGCGGAAAAGACGGTCCGATGAGCCAGCGAGCGGCGAATCAATGAGCCCGTAAAGCCCGTAAGCCCGTAGGCGTCAGCTCGCGCGGCGCACCGCGGGCCGGCGCTCGTCCGACTCATCGAGCGGGGGCTTCTTCAGGAACGATTCCGCAGGGGCCGCAGGGGCCACGTCCTCGCCCGCGGGCAGCGCCTTGAACACCCAGGTGCGGTACGACCAGAAGCGGAAGAGCGTGGCGATGCCCATGCCGAGGAACTTGAAGAAGTTTGCCTGGAGCCTGCCGTCCCAGCCGAACCAGTACGTCGCCGCGTAGAGCACGCCGTTCTCGATCACCAGGCCGACCGCGCTGAACAGCAGGAACAGGGTGAGTTCCCGGGTGCGCCTGGTCTTGTCACGGTCCTTGTACGTGAAGTAGCGGAACCCCACGTAGTTGAAGACGATCGCGACGAGCGTGGCGATCACGCTCGCGCGCACGACGTGCAGATCCGTGAAGTGGCGTACGAGGTTGAAGACGCCGAAGTTCACCAGCGTGCCGACCGCTCCGACGGCCCCGAACTTGGCGACCTCGCGCGCGAGCCGATCCAGACGCGCCCGCAGCGCACCCCGTTCCGTCATGGTGGTCGCCCCAGCCCCCGTCGATTCGCACCGGCCGCGCGGCCGGTCGTGTACGTGCCGACGGATTGGTGTTTCGGTCGTGTCGACCCAGCCATGCTAACCAGCGGTCCCCTCGGGCGCTCGCGGGCGTCCGGACACCGCGGCACCGCCGTGACGGAAGGGAACGCGGGCGACGGGATCCGGCCGTTCCCGGGTGGCCGGGAGCGGCCGATACCCTGGGGGTGTGACGTTCCCGGTAGTCGGCATGGTCGGCGGCGGTCAGCTCGCCCGCATGACCCACGAGGCGGGCATCCCCCTCGGCCTGAAATTCAAGCTCCTCAGTGACACCCCGCAGGATTCCGCGGCGCAGGTCGTCGGCGATGTCGTCATCGGCGACTATCGCGACCTGGACACGCTGCGTGACTTCGCGCGGGGCTGCGATGTGATCACCTTCGATCACGAACACGTACCCACCGAGCACCTCAGGGCCCTGGAGGCGGACGGCATCCCCGTCCGCCCGGGGCCCGACGCGTTGGTGCACGCCCAGGACAAGGGCGTGATGCGCGAGAAGCTCACGGCGATCGGCGTGCCGTGCCCGCGCCACCGGATCGTGAGGGACCCGGCCGACGTGGCCGCCTTCGCGGCCGAGGGCGACGGGTTTCCGGTCATCCTGAAGACGGTGCGTGGCGGCTATGACGGGAAGGGGGTGTGGTTCGTACGTTCCGTCGAGGACGCCGAGGACCCCTTCCGGGCCGGCGTCCCGGTGCTCGCCGAGGAGAAGGTCGACTTCGTACGCGAACTGGCGGCGAACGTCGTCCGCTCGCCGCACGGCCAGGCCGTCGCCTACCCCGTCGTCGAGTCCCAGCAGGTCGACGGCGTGTGCGACACGGTGATCGCCCCGGCGCCCGGCCTGGACGAGGCCCTCGCGGGCGAGGCGCAGGAGCTGGCGCTGCGCGTCGCCAAGGAGCTGGGCGTGGTCGGCCACCTCGCCGTCGAACTCTTCGAGACGCCCGACGGCCGCATCCTCGTCAACGAACTGGCGATGCGCCCGCACAACTCGGGCCACTGGACGCAGGACGGCGCGATCACCTCGCAGTTCGCCAACCATGTGCGGGCCGTGCTCGACCTGCCGCTCGGCGACCCCCGCCCGCGCGCCAAGTGGACCGTGATGGCCAACGTGCTGGGCGGTGACTACCCCGACATGTACGCCGCGTATCTGCACTGCATGGCGCGCGACCCGCAGCTCAAGATCCACATGTACGGCAAGGACGTGAAGCCCGGCCGCAAGGTCGGGCACGTCAACACCTACGGCGACGACCTGGACGAGGTCCTCGACCGCGCCCGCCACGCAGCCGGCTACCTCAGAGGAACGATCACCGAATGACCTCCCCCGTTATTGGCATCGTCATGGGCTCCGACTCGGACTGGCCCGTCATGGAGGCCGCCGCCAAGGCCCTCGACGAGTTCGAGGTCCCCTACGAGGTCGACGTCGTCTCCGCGCACCGCATGCCGCACGAGATGATCGCGTACGGCGAGCAGGCGGCGGACCGCGGCCTGAAGGCCATCATCGCGGGCGCGGGCGGCGCGGCCCACCTGCCGGGCATGCTGGCCTCGGTGACCCCGCTGCCGGTGATCGGTGTCCCCGTACCGCTGAAGTACCTGGACGGCATGGACTCCCTGCTGTCCATCGTGCAGATGCCCGCGGGCGTCCCGGTGGCGACCGTCTCGGTCGGCGGCGCGCGCAACGCGGGTCTGCTCGCGGCCCGGATCCTGGCCTCGCACGACGCCGAACTCCTGTCCCGTATGCGGGAGTTCCAGCAGGATCTGAACGACCAGGCGACGGAGAAGGGCAAGCGGCTGCGCACCAAGGTCGAGGGAGTGGGTTCCGGATTCGGCTTCGGTTCGGGAAAGTGATCGCATGACTTCCCTCGACGAAGCACGCGCCCTGCTCGCCGACTTCCCCGTCGTCGACGGCCACAACGACCTGCCGTGGGCCCTGCGTGAGAAGGCGGGCTACGACCTGGACCGCCTCGACATCGCGGCGGACCAGACGGGCAGCCTGCACACGGACATCGCCCGGCTCCGGGCGGGCGGTGTCGGCGCGCAGTTCTGGTCGGTGTACGTGCGGACGGATCTGGCGGGCGACGCGGCGGTCAGCGCGACGCTCGAACAGATCGACTGCGTCGAGCGGTTGCTGGCCCGCCACCCCGCGGACCTGGCTCGCGCGCTGACCGCGGCGGACATGGAGCAGGCGCGCTCCGAAGGGCGTGTCGCCTCCCTGATGGGAGCCGAGGGCGGTCATTCGATCAACAACTCCCTCGCCACGCTGCGGGCGTTGCACGCGCTGGGCGTCCGCTATATGACGCTCACGCACAACGACAACATCGCGTGGGCGGACTCTGCGACGGACGAGCCGGGCGTCGGGGGCCTGTCGCCCTTCGGCCACGAGGTCGTACGCGAGATGAACCGCACCGGCATGCTGGTCGACCTCTCCCACGTGGCGGCGACGACGATGCGGGCGGCACTGGCCACCTCGGTCGCCCCGGTGATCTTCTCGCACTCGTCGGCGCGGGCGGTGTGCGACCACCCGCGCAACATCCCCGACGACGTCCTGGAGAAGCTGCCCGCCAACGGCGGCGTGGCGATGGTGACGTTCGTACCGAAGTTCGTGCTCCAGGCGGCGGTCGACTGGACGGTGGCCGCAGACGAGAACATGCGCGCGCACGGCTTCCACCACCTCGACACGACGCCCGAGGCGATGAAGGCCCACGCGGCCTTCGAGGAGTCGACGCCCCGCCCCCTCGCGACGGCGGCCACGGTCGCCGACCACCTCGACCACATGCGCGAGGTGGCGGGCATCGACCACATCGGCATCGGCGGCGACTACGACGGCACGGCGTTCACCCCGGACGGCCTGGACGACGTGGCGGGCTACCCGAACCTCATCGCGGAACTGCTCGACCGCGGCTGGTCGAAGCCCGACCTGGCCAAGCTGACGTGGCAGAACGCGGTACGGGTACTGGGCGCGGCCGAGGACGTGGCGAGGGACGTGCAGTCCCGCAGGGGCCCGTCCATCGCGACGCTGGAACAGCTGGACGGCTGACGCGGCCGGCGCTCGCGGATACGCCGATGGGGTGCCGCCCGGGTCGGGCGGCACCCCATCGGCGTACATTTGTCGCCGTCGCTGGTCAGCCCAGGGAGGCCACTGCGTCCGCGATGAGAGCGCGGGCCCCCGCTCCCCGCGCGGCCTGCTGCGAGAGACCTTCAAAGGCTCGGGCGTAAAGCTCGACCTGGCTGGGCTGCGTGAGCGTGTAAGCGGCGTCGAGCGTATCCGCGTGCACTCTGCCTTCATCGAAGATCGTGAAGGTCGGCATGGGCCACACGGCCCGTGGCTCCGAGAACGGGACGATGCCCACGGCGACGTTCTGAAGGCCCATGACGCCGAGCAGGTGCCCGAGCTGGGCCGCCATGGTTTCGGCGCTGCACAGCCGGTAGCGCAACACCGACTCTTCCAGCACGAAGGAGAATCGGTGCTCGCCCTTCCTGAGTACCTCGTTACGCCACATCCGAGCTTCCACGGCCTCGCTTACGTCGTCCGGTGTTCCTCGGAACCCCGCGATGGAGGACAGCAAGGCGGAGGCGTACCCCGGTGTCTGAAGGAAGCCAGGGATCACGTCGGATACGTAGACGCGAAAGGACTTGGTTTGTTGGTACAGGTCGCCGGTGCTCTCTTGGAGCCTCCGGAGGCCAGTCCGCTGAAGCCGCTTCCACTCCACATGCGCTTCGGCGGACTGCCGGTTGGCCGCGATCAGGTCCGGGGCCTGGTCCCCGGCGGCACAGGCCCGGCACCATGCCCGGATATCGGCATCGGACGGAGGCGTCCTGGCATTCTCGATCCGGGACGACTTCGACTCGGACCAACCGCACCTGACGGCCAGCTCCCGCCCGCTGATCCCCGCGTCCTTCCGGATCTCACGCAGTCGGCCAGCCAGGGCTTCGCGGGCCTTCTGAACGCGTGTCGAGGGGTGCGGGGGCATGGAGCCGGCTTTCGTCAGACCTTGTACTGGTGGTGCGGGATCGCTCGTTCCCAGACCGTTTCAAATGCAGCGAAGCACAGCTTCACTGCCTCCGGATCGGCCGTGATCTCGTCCTCCACCACCGCGCCGTCACCTGAGAGCTCCCAGTGGATGTACTCCGATACCGGCTCGGAGACCACACGCGCCCTGCGGATCACCACGCCCCTGGCCACGGCGTCAGCGATCAACTGGTCATAGGGATGCCACCAGGACTCGCGATCCTCCCACTTGATCCGCTCCCCACGCTTCCACGCCTCGAACCGTTCCGTGGCTGCGTACGAGTCGCGCAACTCCAGGTGGACGGCCGACCGCTCGCACTGGCCAAGCAGCTCAGCGAAGCTGGGCACGCTCGACGGCATCACACGCCTCCCTGATCATCGGGATCATCCGGGCCGGAATCCTGACGATAGCTTCGGTCTCGGGCACCGGACCGTTCGCGGGACTGCTTCCCTCGCACACCGCCTGAGTCTCGGGGCTCGGCTTCCACCCCTGCAACAAGATCTCCTGAGTTTCCGCGTCCGCCCACACTGTGGGGCAGTGGTCCCGGTCGGTGTCGGTGTCGGGGTCGATCCCAACGAACTCTACGGCCATGGCAGGCTCCCTGGTCCAGGTACTTGCTCGGGCTTGCGCCAGCATCTTTGAACTGGGAAGAAGGCGTCAATACCGCAACGAGCCCAATGAATTGGCCTGCAAGGTCATGCAAGTTTGTGGAGCCCGGTCCTCCCCGCTTCCTACGGTCGCCACATCGACGCGGAACGATCGGAAGGGCGGGCATGGTGAGCGGGAGCGAGGGAGAACTCGGCGCCAGGGTTGCCGAGGTCAAGGAGCGGAGTCGCCGGGGTGGGCTGTGAAGTGCCACAACAGGGAGGAACGCACATGCACGATGTACGCGCATTACTCACCCCTGCCGCGTTCGGGGGTGTCGTCGCAACCGTCATCGACAACAACCCCGGCATGGAGGAGGCTACGGCCGAGCGGATCGTGGTGGAAGCGCTCAAGTTCATGGACGCCGCCGCGCAGTTCCCGACCGTCAAGATCACGCCCTCCAACGTGGTGGACGAGGGATGGCACGCGCTGATTCTGCATACAAACCTGTACGAGAAGCTGTGCGCGCGTCTGGGGCGGTTCGTGCATCACTGGCCCGAGCGTCCCGACGAAGAGCGGCACCATGAACACGCGCTCACACGTACGGTGGCCATCGTCGAGCAGGCCGGGCACACCCTGGACAGCGAACTGTGGACGGGCCCGACCGAGGCCCTGGTATCGGTGGCGGCGAACTGCTCCCACACACCCAAGCCCGGCGGTTGCGGCCCGATCAATCCGGGCAAGTGCGCTTCGCACTGCTCGGGCGGTGGCGGTAGCTAGGCTGGCCGCGAGTAGACGGAAGGCGGAAGCGTGAACGCTGAGCAGGCCCGGCAGGTCGACGCCGTGCTGCGGCAGTTGGGTATCCCCGGCGTGGTCGGACCCGAGGACCCGGAGAATGCGTCGGGGCCCTGGCGCGTGTACGACACGGCCGACGCTGCCACGCGCCGGGAGACGACGGCTGATGCGTTGGCAGCCGTGGCCGCCAAGTTCCCGGAGGAGAAACCGGGTTCGGGACCGATGCGAGGATTCGTCATTCCGCCGAAGGACGAATAACCGCTTGCGACGCTGACCAACGAAGCTGACGCCCGGCGCCCACGGAAGGACGGGCGGAGGTCACCTGACCCAGCCCATGCGAACGGCCCCCGGCAAGCGCCGGGGGCCGTTCGGGTTTGTGCAGGTGAGGGGCGATTATCCGCCCAGAGCCGTCGAAAAGAGCCGCTGACCTGCGAAAACCCAGCTACGGCAGGTTCCGCGCCATCACGATCCGCTGCACCTGATTCGTACCTTCATAAATCTGCGTGATCTTCGCGTCGCGCATCATGCGCTCGACGGGGTAGTCACGGGTGTAGCCATAGCCGCCGAGGAGCTGGACCGCGTCCGTGGTGACCTCCATCGCGACGTCCGAGGCGAAGCACTTGGCGGCCGCGCCCTGGAAGGTGAGGTCCTTGTCGCCGCGCTCCGACTTGGCTGCCGCGGCGTACGTGAGCTGCCGGGCGGCCTCGATCTTCATCGCCATGTCGGCGAGCATGAACTGCACGCCCTGGAAGTCGGCGATCGGCTTGCCGAACTGCTTGCGCTCCTGGACATAGCCCTTGGCGTAGTCGAGGGCGCCCTGCGCGATGCCGAGGGCCTGGGCCGCGATGGTGATGCGGGTGTGGTCCAGGGTCTTCATGGCGGTCGCGAAGCCCGTGCCCTCCTCGCCGATCATGCGGTCGGCGGGGATGCGGACGTTGTCGAGGTAGACCTCGCGGGTGGGGGAGCCCTTGATGCCGAGCTTCTTCTCCGGGGCGCCGAAGGAGACGCCCTCGTCGGACTTCTCGACGACGAAGGCGCTGATGCCCTTCGACCGCTTGGTCGGGTCGGTGACGGCCATGACCGTGTAGTACTCGGAGACGCCCGCGTTGGTGATCCAGCGCTTCACGCCGTTGAGGACCCAGAAGTCGCCGTCGCGGACGGCCTTGGTCTTCATGCCCGCCGCGTCCGAACCGGCGTCCGGCTCGGAGAGGCAGTACGAGAACATGCCCTCTCCGGCGGCGAGCGGGCCCATGTACTTCTTCTTCAGCTCCTCGGAGCCGGAGAGGATGACGGGCAGCGAACCGAGCTTGTTCACGGCCGGGATGAGGGAGGACGAGGCGCAGACGCGCGCCACCTCCTCGATCACGATGACGGTCGCCAGGGCGTCGGCGCCCGCGCCGCCGTAGCTCTCCGGGACGTGCACGGCGTGCAGGTCGTTCGCGACGAGCGCGTCGTGGGCCTCCTGCGGGAAGCGGGCCTCCTCGTCCACCGCGGCGGCGAACGGCGCGATCTTCGCCTCGGCCAGCGAGCGGATCGCGTCCCGGAGCATGTCGTGCTCCTCGGACGGGCGGTACAGGTCGAAATCAGCCGATCCGGCCAAGGTCTCTCACGCTCCAAGGATGCTAATTACCGTTAAGTAACCCAAATTTTAGTGCCGCCCCCGGTGCGGGGGATACGTGAGCTTGGCGACAGCGGCAAACATGCCCGGTGAGAGGCCCTGACACGCCCGACTATGCTCGGTCAGCGCACCGTAGCGACAAGCCCTCGCAGACCGTCTGGAGCACCGCATGGCCCTCAAGATCACCGTGATCGGCACCGGCTATCTCGGCGCCACGCACGCCGCGGCCATGGCCGAACTCGGCTTCGAGGTCCTCGGTCTCGACGTCGTCCCCGAGAAGATCGACATGCTTCAGCGGGGCGAGGTCCCCATGTACGAGCCCGGCCTGGAGGAGCTGCTGCGCAAGCACGTCGCGGGCATCGAGGGCTCCAGCGGGCGGCTGCGCTTCACCATGGACTGGGCGGAGGTCGCCGAATTCGGCGACGTCCACTTCATCTGCGTGAACACCCCGCAGAAGCACGGTGAGTACGCCTGCGACATGTCGTACGTCGACTCGGCGGTGGAGTCGCTGGCCAAGCACCTGAACAGGGCCGCTCTGGTCGTCGGCAAGTCCACCGTCCCGGTCGGCAGCGCGGACCGCCTCGCGGCCCGCGTCCTGGAACTCTCCCCGGCGGGCGGCGAGGTCGAACTGGCGTGGAACCCGGAGTTCCTTCGGGAGGGCTTCGCCGTCCAGGACACGCTGCACCCCGACCGGATCGTGGTCGGCGTACGCGGCGAGCGCGCCGAGAAGCTGCTGCGCGAGGTGTACGCGACGCCGGTCGCGGAGGGCTCGCCGTTCGTCGTCACGGACTTCCCCACGGCGGAACTGGTCAAGACCTCCGCCAACTCCTTCCTCGCCACGAAGATCTCCTTCATCAACGCCATGGCGGAGGTGTGCGAGGCCGCGGGCGGTGACGTCGTGAAGCTGGCGGAGGCGCTCGGGCACGACGACCGGATCGGGAAGAAGTTCCTGCGGGCCGGCATCGGCTTCGGCGGCGGCTGTCTGCCGAAGGACATCCGCGCCTTCATGGCGCGGGCCGGTGAACTCGGCGCGGACCAGGCGCTGACCTTCCTGCGCGAGATCGACTCCATCAACATGCGGCGGCGCGGCCAGATGGTCGAGATGGCGCGCGAGGCGCTGGGCGGCGGGTCCTTCCTCGGCAAGCGGGTCGCGGTGCTCGGCGCCACGTTCAAGCCGGACTCCGACGACGTCCGTGATTCCCCCGCCCTCAACGTCGCGGGACAGATCCACCTCCAGGGCGGGCAGGTGACGGTCTACGACCCCAAGGGCATGGTGAACGCGCGCCGGCTCTTCCCCACGCTGGCGTACGCGGACACGGCACAGGACGCGGTGCGCGGCGCGGACGTCGTGCTGCACCTCACGGAGTGGCGCGAGTTCCGCGAGCTGGATCCGGCGGAACTCGCCTCCGTGGCGGCGGCGCCGGTCGTCCTGGACGGCCGCAACGCGCTCGACCCCGAGGTGTGGCGGGCGGCGGGCTGGACCTACCGAGCGATGGGCAGGCCTGCGGCCTAGCGGGGGTCCGTTCCGCCTGCCTTGAGCGGTTGGCCTGCGTTATCCCCTGGTCCGCCCGCTTCGCGGCGGGTGTTTCCCACCCACCCGCCCGTTTGCCCCGCGTTATCCCCAGCGCGTCAGCCGCGTTTCCGACGCCACACGCGACAGTTTCTCCGGGTTGCGTACGTAGTAGAGGCCAGTGATGCGCGCGTCCTCGACGTGGGCCGCCAGGACGCCGTCGAGTTCGCCGTCCAGGCGCACGAGGAGCGCGGGGGAGCCGTTGGCCACGGTGGGCTCGGTGGTGATCGTGACTCCGGCCCTGGCGGTACCGCCGAGGTAGAAGCGCGCCACCTTGTCGGCGCCCACGACCGGCCGCAGCGCGGCCCGCTTGATGCCGCCGCCGTCGCTCACGAGGACGACCTCGGGTGCCAGCACGTCGAGGAGGCCCTGCATGTCCCTGGTGTCCAGCGCACGCTGGAACGCCTCAAGGGCCGCCTGGGCCCGGCGCGGGGAGACCTTCTGGCGCGGGCGGCGGGCGTCGACGTGCCGGCGGGCGCGGTGCGCGATCTGGCGGACCGCGGCCGGACTCTTGTCGACGGCCGCCGCGATCTCCTCGTAGCCGATGTCGAACGCCTCGCGCAGCACGAAGACGGCGCGCTCGGTCGGCGACAGCGTTTCGAGGACGAGCATCATCGCCATCGACACGCTCTCGGCCAGCAGGACGTCCTCGGCCACGTCCGGCGCGGTGAGCAGCGGCTCGGGCAGCCACTGGCCGACGTACGCCTCCTTGCGGCGCTTCATGGTGCGCAGCCGGTTGAGCGCCTGCCGGGTCGTGATCCGGACGAGGTAGGCGCGCTCGTCGTCCACCTGCTCCTGATCGACCCCGACCCACCGCAGCCAGGTCTCCTGGAGGACGTCCTCCGCGTCGGCCGCCGAGCCGAGCATCTCGTAGGCGACGGTGAAGAGGAGGTTGCGGTGGGCGACGAACGTCTCGGTCGCGGGGTCGGCGGGGCGGTCACTCATGTCTCGACGTCCTTTTCTTCGGCAGCCGTCCGATCTTGCCCCACCTGTCGGTGTCCGGTCAGGCCGTCCGCTCAACGGCCACCGGCGTCCCGCCGTGTCCGGCCCGGAGCAGGTGGCGGCGCCTGGCGTCTCCCGGGACGCGGTGCAGGCGGTACGAACCGGGCTTGCCCGCCTCGTCGGCCAGATGCTTGAGGACGCCCTTGCACACGGCCTCCTTGGCCTTCGCGCCGAGGCCACCGTCGATGTGGAACCCCACCGCCACGTCGGACCTGTTGGCGAACTGGAAGATGCCGTCGCTGCGGCCCAGGCTGATGCACTGGGCGACGAACGACTGCTTGAGATCCGCCGGCCGCTCACCCGCGATCCGGCTGATCACCGTGTCGGCGGCCCGCGCGCCCAGCGGCATCGCGGCCTGGCAGCTCATCCGCAGGGGCAGACCCGACGGCGCCGCCGAATCCCCGGCCGCTACGACGCGCTCGTCGTCCACGCTGGTCAGCGTCTCGTCCGTGAGCAGGCGGCCCAGGGCGTCGGTGCTCAGCCCACTGCGGGCGGCCAGGTCCGGCACGCCGAAACCGGCGGTCCAGACGGTGACGCGGCTCGGCAGCTCGCGGCCGTCGGCGAGCCGTACGGCGTCGCGGGTCACCGCCGTCACCTTCGTACCGGAACCGTCGAGCACGGTCACCCCGAGCCGCGCCAGCCGCGTGGCCACCGACCGGCGGCCCTTGGTGTGCAGGTACGGGCCGAGTACGCCGCCGCAGACCAGGGTCACGGCGCGGCCCGCCTCCGCCAGCTCGGCGGCGGTCTCGATGCCGGTCGGACCGGCTCCGACGACCGTCACCGGGGCCGTCGCGGGCGCGTCGTCGAGGACCGGCCGCAGCCGCTCCGCCTCCTCCAGGTCCGCGAGGGGGTGGGCGAACTCGGCGGCTCCGGGCACGCCGGGGTCGGCGCTGCCGCTGCCCACCGCGTAGATCAGGTAGTCGTAGCCGACCGTGCCGCCCGACGCCAGCGCCACGCTGCGGCCCGCCGTGTCGATCCGCGCCACGGAGTCGACGGTCAGCCGGACGCGCTCGCTCAGGACCTCGCGGAAGCCGACGACCGCGTCGCCGGTCCCGCCCACCAGCTGGTGCAGGCGGATCCGGTGGACGAAGTCCGGGCGCGGGTTGATCAGCGTCACGGTCACGTCGCCGCGCAGCGTCAGACGATTGGCCGCCATCACGCCGGCGTAACCGCCGCCGATCACGACCACATCGGTGTTCTCAGCCATGGTGTCTCCTCCGCTTGAAGTCCGCCTGAAGTCCCCTCGAAGGGGTTCGGCCTCAAGACACCGGGCGCTTCATAGCTGTGACAGTTTGTGGCGCAGGTCACTTCAGGGCGGGCGGATCCCTAGCCTGGCCTGTCCGGCGGGGACGACGCCGACTTCCGTGCGCGGTACGCCCGCATCTTGGCGCGGGCCCCGCACACCCCCATGTCGCACCACCGGCTCCGCCCGGCCGGGCTGCGGTCGTAGTAGGCCCAGCGGCAGGTCACCGCCTCGCACGCCTTGAGTCGCAGCCACGTACCGGAGACGAGCGCCTCGGCGATCGCCGAGGCCACCCGCGCGGTGAGGGCCGAACCGTCCGCGGGGGCGAGCGACGCCGCGCCGGACGCGCCGTCCACCTTCACCAACAGTGGCCCCGCCGCGAGGAGTTCGCTCAGCTCCCGCACCGGGGCGTGTGCCGGGTGCCCGGCGTGCGCGAGGCAGGCCGCCCGCAGGGACTCCCGGAGTTCGCGCGCCGCGGCCACGTCCCCCGGGGCGAGCCCGAAGGCGTTGCGCCCCTCCTCGGTGTCCAGGCGGTCGGCGCCCGACTCCAGGTCCAGTGAGTTCACCAGCTCCTGGATCAGTGCGAGCCCTCCCGGCGCGGGTGCTCTGTCGTTCATGGTTGCGACGTTACCTCTTCTGGGGGAGTATGAAGTAACCGTTACTGCCTGAAGCCTTCATGTGGTAATCCGTAGCTGACCTGGAGGAAACATGGCTTTCGCCAAGCTCGGTGCCGTCGTCCTGGACTGTCCCGACCCGCTCGCCCTCGCGGAGTTCTACGCCGCGGTCGTCGGCGGCACCCCCACCCCCGCCGACGAGGGCTGGGTCGACCTCGCCGGCCACGGCGGCACGCCGCTGGCCTTCCAGGAGGCCCCCGGGTTCGTACCGCCGAAGTGGCCCGCGCCCGACGGGTCGCAGCAGTTCCACCTGGATCTCACAGTGGAAGACATGGACGCCGCGGAGAAGCAGGCCCTGGCGCTCGGCGCGACGGTCCTGGACGCCGCCGACCGCGACCGCAACTGGCGGGTTTACGCCGATCCGGCAGGGCACCCGTTCTGCCTCTGCGCCTGCTGAGAAGGAGCCGCACTGCTGAGCAGGAACCGCACTGCTGAGACGGACGAGAAGGAGGAGTCATGACCGACCGCCACGACACCGATCCCACCCCTTCCACCGCCCCCATCGCACACCTGCGCAACGTCGTCTTCGACTGCCCGCACCCCCGTGAACTCGCGGAGTTCTACGCCGCGGTCATCGGCGGCACCATCGAGGGCGACGGCGACTGGGTCGACCTCGTGGCCCCCGGCCGCGTCAAGGTCTCGTTCCAGCGGGTGCCGGACCTGCGCCCGCCCGAGTGGCCGCGCGGCGACCTCAACGCCCAGCAGGTCCACCTGGACCTCGACGCGGGCCGCACCGACGAGGAGATCGACGCCGCCCAGGAGAAGGTGCTCGCACTCGGCGCGCGCCCCCTCGACCTGGACGACGACGGGGGCAAGCGCGACTTCCGCGTGTACGCCGACCCGGTCGGGCACCCGTTCTGCCTCTGCAAGATCCCCTGACCGAAGGCGGCCGAGGATCAGCCGTCCAGGTGCTCTATGGTCGCCGTCGACGCCGTCCTGCGCTCCCGCGCGGCCCGTGCCGTGAAGTCGGCGCCGCGCAGGGCGCGTTGGACGTTGCCCCAGGTGAGCAGCGCCACGTCGGCCTCGGACCAGTCGCGTTCGATGAGTTCGGCGATCAGCCGCGGATAGCAGGACGGGTCGACGAGGCCGTCCGGGTGCACGTCAGGAGTGTCGTACGTCCCCGAGAGCCCGACGCACTCCGGCCCCGCCACGCCGCGCACATGCTCGACGTGGTCCGCCACGTCGCGTACCGACGTACCGGTCCGCTCCGCGGCCAGCGGCACCATGCACAGGCCCTTGGCGGCGCCCACCTCGGCGAGCACCTCGTCCGAGAGGTTGTCCGGGTGGTCGTGCACGGCGCGGGCCCCGGAGCGGGTGAAGATCACCGGCGCCTTGGAGATGGCGAGCACCCGTCGCACCGTCGCCTCGGAGGCGCCGGACAGGTCCGCGAGGACCCCGAGCCGGTTCATCTCCCGCACGACCTCCTCGCCGAACGCGCTCAGCCCGGCCGTGCCCGCCCAGGACGTGCCGCAGAGGGTGACCGCGCACACGCCCAGGCTGTGCAGTGCGCGCAGCGTGCCGAGCGAGTCGCCGAGCGCGGCGCCGCGGGCGGGGCCGATCAGCGTGGCGATGCGGCCGCAGTTGCGGGCGTCGGTGGCCTCCGAGGCGTCACGGGCCAGCCGCAGCCCCTCGGAGTGGGCGCCGACGACGTGCTTCACGAGGTCGATCTGTTCCAGCGTCGCCCGCACGACCCGGTCGGCGCTCAGCCACTCGGGCACGTGTACGGACCAGAACTGCGCTCCGACCCGCCCCGCGCGCAGCCTCGGCAGGTCGCTCTCCAGGCCGCTGTCGCCCGTCTCGAAGTCGTACCAGGGCAGGTCGCGCAGCGCTCCCGGCAGACCGCTGTATCCGTCGGCGACGGGATGCGCGGCGAGCACGGCACGGGCCCGCGCGAGCGGGTCGTCGGCCGGTACCGACGCGGGACCCGGCTCAAGCTCCGACTCAGGATCGGACTCGGCGTCGGGGTCGAGCCCGGGCTCCCGTTCATCGACTGGCTCGGGACGCGGCTCGGCATGCGGGTCGGGTGGGGCGGGGGGCTGGTCGAGCTTCCCCGCTTCGGCGGTGGCGTTGATCTCGTCCTGTAGGTCTGCCATGGCAGGGCTCCGGACATCGGCGGTGGCGGCAGTTCGCACCACCGTGGCATGCCGGAGCCGTGGGTTCGCGCCAGGCGGGCCGTTCGGGGTACGCCGATGCGCCGCACGTCCGCCAAGGGGCCCGCTCAGCCGCCCTGGACCGTCACCTTCTCGTCGCTGTTGAGCTGATTGACGAGCTGCTTGACCTTGGCCTTGTCCCACAGGACGTTGCCGCCCGCCATACCGGCGATCGGGATGTTCATGGACTTGCCGTCGCCGCCCGTGACGCCCTTCATCGCCCAGAACATGGAGGCCACGTCCGTCAGGCCCATGTCCTTGTCGACGACCAGGGTGTCCAGGCCCGCGCCCATCGTCGGGTAGAGCTTGAACGGGTTCATGACCGTGCCGGGCGTCGCCGCCTGGTTGGCGAGGGACGCGAGGAACTTCTGCTGGTTCTTCGTGCGGTCCAGGTCGCTGCTGAAGGCGTGCCGGGTGCGGACGAAGGCGAGGGCGTCCTGCCCGTCGAGCGTCTGCTTGCCGGCCTTGAAGTCGGCGCCCGAGTACTTGTCCTTGAAGGCCTTGGGGATGTCCATCTCCACGCCGCCGACCGCGTCCACGATCTTGGCGAAGCCGCCGAAGCCGATCTCGGCGTAGTGGTCGATGCGCAGGCCGGTGTTGTACTCGACGGTCCGCACGAGCAGCTCGGGGCCGTCCTCCGCGTACGCGGCGTTCAGCTTCACCTGGCGGCCCTGGTTCGGGTAGAGCTTGCCGGACTCGGCGCCCTTGAAGGACGGGATCGTCACGTTCGAGTCGCGGGGCAGCGAGATCATCGTGTTCCCGCCGTCGTCCGCGACGTGCAGGATCATCATCGAGTCGGTGCGCTTGCCCTCGGCGGAGCCCGTGTGGAGCTTCTTCTTCTCCTCGTCGGACATGCCCTCGCGGCTGTCCGAGCCGACGATCAGGTAGTTCGTGCCCGCGCCGCCCTCGGGCCGCTCGATGACCTTGGAGAGGTCGACCTCGCGCTTGAGCTTGCCGTCGGCCCAGAAGTACGTCGCGACCGTCGTCACGAGCAGCACGCTCACCAGGGTGATCGAGCCGATCTTGATGCGGCGCCGCCAGTCCGGCGCGGGACGCCCGGCGCGCGGCGGCCGGCCCGCGCCGCCCTGGCCGCCCCCGCCGGCGGGCTGGCCGTAGACCTGGCCGGTGTTGTAGCCGCTGTCGTAGCTCTGGCCGTACGCGTCGCGGCGCGGGGTGCGGGGCTCGAAGACCTCGTCGCGGGCGTCGCCGTACGGCTGCCCGTTCCCGTACGCGTCGTCGTACCCGTCGTCGTACGAAGGCTGCTGCGGGACGTTGCCCGGCGGCGGCCCCGCGGGGCGGGCGGGCCCCCCGCGCTGGACGTGCCGCATCACGCGGGCGCCGTCGGGCTGGGGGTTCCCGCTGCCGCGGCCGTAACCACGGCCGCCCGCCTGATCGTCTGGCCAATCGCTCATGTGGCCCAGTGTGCTATGCCGGACGGGGCGGCATACAGGGCGGTCGGGAATTCGGGCCAGGGCTGTTGCAGAGCTGATGCAAAACGGCCGGGGAGGGCTCGCTCAAAGGTCCGACATAAGGTGGAGGGCATGACAGATCACGCCCCCATAGGGACCGGGAACGAGCTTCCCGGCAAGCCGACCGCGGCCTCGCGCACCACGTTGAGCACCATCATGACCGCGGGTGACACCAACCTTCTCGGGACGGTGCACGGCGGTGTGGTCATGAAGCTGGTGGACGACGCGGCCGGGGCTGTGGCGGGGCGGCATTCGGGCGGGCCGGCGGTCACGGCGTCCATGGACGAGATGGTGTTCCTGGAGCCGGTCCGCGTCGGTGATCTCGTCCACGTGCACGCGCAGTGCAATTGGACGGGGCGCACGTCTATGGAGATCGGCGTACGCGTGATGGCCGAGCGCTGGAACGAGTCGACGCCGGCGCAGCAGGTCGGCTCGGCCTACCTCGTCTTCGCGGCCGTCGACGCGGACGGCAAGCCCCGCACGGTCCCGCCGGTCGTCCCGGACTCGGAACGGAACGAGCGGCGGTTCAAGGAAGCGCAGATTCGCCGTACGCATCGACTGGCCCGTCGCCGAGCCATCAAGGAACTGCGGGCGCAGCAGCCGAGTGAGGACTGACGGCGGCTACGGACAGACCACCTGATCCCCCGTGACCGCTCCGAACTCCCCTTGCAGCTCGTCCTCCGCCCGCACCGGCCGCACCGCCTTGAAGTCCGTCCCCGCGACGACCTTCAGCGTCGGCCCGAGCCGGTCGACCTTGCGCATCTCGCAGCCCGGCAGGGCGGTCGCGAGGGAGGTCGCGGAGCGGTCCCAGCGCGGGTCGTAGGCGACGACGGTCCGGGGCGCCGGGGCCCGCTGGGCGTTCGGCACGTCCGTCGGCAGGCCCGTCGTGCGGAACCCGGTGGCCCGCAGCTCCGCGTCCACGCGCTTGCCGAGCCCCGGCGTCCCCGTGCCGTTCTCCACCTGCACCCGGATCTGCTGCGGCGAGACGTCCACCAGCGTGTACTTGGATTTGACGCGGTGCGACGCCAGCGGCCGGTCCTCGCGCAGGGCCTTGAAGAGCTTCGCGGACTTCTCCGGATGCCACTTCAGCGTCGAGCCGATGCCCGGCAGGACCTGGCCCGTCTCGCTCAGCGGCACGGTCGTGAACTCCGACGACGACGGCGAGAAGCCCCGCATCGCCCGCCCGAGGTCCAGCATGTCGCTCGTCCCGAAGCCCTTGTCCGCCCGGACCGAGCCGAGCAGCGTCAGTGTCACGTCGCGGAACTTGACCGGGTTCAGCAGGACTCCGCTGCTGGTCGCCTTCGCGATGAGCGCCGCGAGGAACCGCTGCTGGCGCTGCATCCGGCCGAGGTCGGACGCCCCGTCGACATACCGCGAACGTACGTACTGAAGCGCCTCGCCGCCGTTCATGGCGTGCGTGCCGACCGCCAGGTTGAGGCCCGTGTGCGAGTCCCTCAGCGGCTTGGCCGTGCAGATCTCGACGCCGCCGAGCACGTCGACGGTCTTGATGAAGCTGGTGAAGTCGACCTCCAGATAGTGGTCGATCTTGACCTTCGTCATGTGCTCGACGGTCCGGACCGTGAGGTTCGGCCCGCCCTCCGCGTACGCCGCGTTGATCTTGTTGGGGTGCGCCCGGTGCTGCTTGCCGCTGGTCTGGTCGGTGTGGGCGGGCAGATCGGCGTACGAGTCCCGCGGCAGGCTCACGACGCTGGCGCGGTCCCTGTCCTCCGAGATGTGCACGATCATGATCGTGTCCGTGCAGTGGCAGGGCGCGCCGCCGAGGCGGTACTTCTGCTTGTCCTCGGGGGTGATCCTGTCGCGGCCGTCGGTGCCGACGAGCAGGACGTTCATGCCGTTGCCCGACGCCGGCCGGTTCTTCATGTCCTTGAAGGCGTCGACCCGCTTGATGCCGGTGTCGAGGCTGGTCACCACGGTGTGCCCGATCCCGGCCGCCGCGAGCACCGTCACGGAGCACGTGATCGCCACCCGCATCGCCCAGCGCGGCCGCCGCTTGCCCCGCCCTGCGGACCGGCGTGCGGGCGGCCTGCGGCCCTGCGGGTGCGGGCGGCGCGGCGGGGGAGCGGGGTAGCGGGGCGGTGTGGGCACGTGGGGGACACCTCCGCGGAGACGGGCTGTGGCTGGGGGTGGGCGGCGGCCTGGGGGACCCGAGAAACGTAAGCCCATACGAAATGCGGCCCGGGGTAGCGACCCGGACGGCGCGCGCCCGTGTCCCCCATTCGCGGTAACGTGACGCGTGATGAACGCGAAGTCTGAGGCGCAGCCGCCCGCCGTATCCGTGATCATGCCCGTCCTCAACGAGGAGCGGCATCTGCGCGAGGCCGTCCACGCGATCCTGCGTCAGGAGTACGCGGGTGAGATGGAGGTCGTCGTCGCGCTCGGCCCCTCCACCGACCGCACGGACGAGATCGCCGCGGAGCTGGTCAGGGAAGACCCGAGGGTGCACACGGTCCCGAACCCGACGGGACGTACGCCGGCGGCACTGAACGCCGCGATCAAGGCCTCCCGTCACCCGATCGTGGTCCGCGTGGACGGCCACGCCGCGCTCTCGCCGGGTTACATCACCACCGCCGTCCGCCTCCTGGAGGAGACCGGCGCGATGAACGTCGGCGGCATCATGCACGCCGAGGGCCAGAACGACTGGGAGCACGCGGTCGCCGCCGCCATGACGTCGAAGATCGGCGTGGGCAACGCCGCCTTCCATACCGGCGGCGAGGCCCAGCAGGCCGAGACGGTCTATCTGGGCGTCTTCCGCCGTGAGGCCCTGGAGCAGCAGGGCGGCTACAACGAGGAGTTCATCCGCGCCCAGGACTGGGAGCTGAACTTCCGCATCCGCGAGGCCGGCGGCCTGATCTGGTTCTCGCCCGACCTGCTGGTCTCCTACCGCCCGCGGCCGAGCGTGAAGGCGCTCGCCAAGCAGTACAAGGACTACGGCCGCTGGCGCCACGTCGTCGCCCGCTACCACGCGGGCTCCATCAACCTCCGCTATCTCGCGCCGCCGACCGCGCTCTGCGCGATCGCGGCCGGCGTCGTGGTGGGCGCGGCGCTCACGCCGTGGGGCTTCGTGATCCCCGGCGGCTATCTCGCGGCCATCGCGGCCGGGTCCGTCCCCGCGGGTAAGGGCCTGCCGCTGAAGGCGCGCCTCCAGATCCCGGTGGCGCTGGCGACCATGCACATGTCGTGGGGCTGGGGCTTCCTCACCAGCCCGCGCTCGCTGGCCAGGAAGGTCATCGCCTCGCGCCGCCCGGCGGTCCTCGGGGAGACCCAGCAGGCCTGAACGGCCCCTCGCGTGCGCGGGGGGCCACCCTCGGGGGCCGGCGGGGGGCTACCAGGTGAAGTCCGGGTCCACCTTCATGCAGGCCTTCTTGTCGGAGCCGCTGAGCGCGTCCGCCGAGTCCGGCGTCCTGTCGTCCTTCTTCGACGGCTTCGGCGGGGCGTCGCCCTCGCGCCAGTCGGCGCCGACGACGAGCGTCACCCCGGAGACGTCCGTGGACTTCTTCACGGAACTGAGCGGCAGCTTCAGCGCCTTGGCGATCCGCTGGGCGTCGCCCTCGAGCTCGGCGCTGGGGTAGCGGATGACGGTCTTGCCCTCGGTCAGCACCGTCGTCGTGTCCGCCGTCGCCTTCGTGAAGCCCTTGCCGGTGAGGAGCTGCGCCACCGTGTTGGCCCGGCCGGAGGTCGGGGGTTCCGTGGCGGTCCGCGTGCCGTTCTGGACCTGGACGGCGATCTGGTCGTCGGCGGCCGCCGGATCGTCCGAGAGCTTCTCCTTCGCGGGCTTCTTCCTGCCCTTTCCGTCCAGCGGGATGTCGTCGCGTACGAGGCGGAAGAGCTGCTCGGCGTCGCCGGGCTTGGGGATGACGCGGGCGCCCACGTACTCGAACGGCATGGTCGTCATCGTCGTACGGCTCGGCGGGACCTTCTTGAGCTCGTTGCCCAGGTCGTACAGCTTCTTGATGGTGCCGAGGCCGTCGTCGACCTTCAGCGCGTCCGTCGCCTCCTCGGCGAGCTTGCGCAGCTGGTTGGGGCTGGTCAGGCCGGTGTTCTCGCGGAGCTTGCGGACCAGCGCGTTCATGTACATGTGCTGCGCCTTGGCGCGGCTGATGTCGGTGCCGCCCTCGAAGCCGTAGCGGGTGCGCAGCCACTGGAGGGCCTGCTCGCCCTTGACCTCCGTGGTGCCCTTCTTCAGCTTCAGGCCCGAGCCGTGGCCCTGGCTGTCGCGCGAGTGGATGTTCTTGTCCACGCAGACCGGTACGCCGCCGATGGCGTCCGCCATGGAGACCACACCCGAGAAGTCGACCATCATGAAGTGGTCGATGTGGATGTTGGTGAGCTTCTCCCAGGTCGCGACCGTGCAGCCGGGGCCGCCGCGGCCCAGGGACTCGTTGGTCATGTACCGCGGGCCGGTCTCGGGGTAGACCCTGCCGTCGTCGGGGTCCGTGCACTTGGGGATCTGGAGCAGCGTGTCGCGCGGCATGCTGACGACCGACATGTTGGAGCGGTCGGCCGAGAGGTGCAGCAGCATCTGGACGTCCGCGAGCGGCGGCGAGCCGAAGGTGTTCTTGGCGCCGCCGAGCTTCTGGTTCTCCTTGGAGTCCCGCGCGTCCGACCCGATGAGCAGGATGTTCAGCGGCGTCTGTCCCGCGGCGTTGGGCGTGGGCTCGGGGGCCCGGTGCTCGCCGAGGTTCAGGTCGTCCGTCTCCAGATTGCCGTTGAGGTGCTGGTAGTACAGGTATCCGGCGCCGGCCGTGCCAAGTATCAGTACGGACAGGATCGTCGCCGACCAGCGCAGGACGCGGCGCTTGCGGCGCGGCGGCCGTGCGCCACCGCCGCCCGAGCCGCGCTTGCGCCGGTGGCCGGGGGGCCGTCCACCGTCCTTGGGGGGCGTGCCTGCGCTGCCCGAGGGCTCCCCGGAGCGCGCGTCGTCCTGGCGCGAGCGGCCCCGGCGCGGGCCGCCGTCGTGCGGGCCGTCGTCCCAGCCGTGATCACTTGCGTGCGGGGCGCGTTGTCGCGCCCCCTCCTTACGCACGCTGTTCTGCCTCATCCCCAGCCCCTCCCCGCCCCATTCCCGAACCGCGGCCGCTCCGCGACGCCTTGGAGTCTTGTCCTTGGCGCGTTGTTAGACGCAGAACGACCGCTTCAGGTCACTTGGCACACACAGTCTTGTCGGCTTCGACTTTCTGGATCCCCTCCGGCGCCTTCTTCGGCGGGGCGATGGGCACGCCCGCGCCCTTGAAGTCGCCGCCGAGCGTCAGCTTCATGGCAGGGAGTCCCTGTGCGTTCTTCTCGCTCTTGCCCGGTTTCAGGGCGGAGGCGGGCAGCCCCATGATGTCGGCGAGCCGACGGGCCTGGTCCGCCTGGGCCGGTCCGTACTCCAGCGTCGTCTTCTTGATGACCGAGGGCGCGTTCCCCAGTTGGGTGGACTTGAGCACGCCCTCATTGTTCTGTAGCCACGTGAGAGTTGTCTGAGCGGCGCCGGTCTTGCCACTGCCGTTGTAGATGTCGACCCGCACCTCGGAGGCGTCGGCCTTGGGACCCTTGAGGCGGGCGGCCACCGCGGCCTTCTCCCGCTTCTGCTTCTTCTTCACCTCGGTCAGCGACTGGTCGGCGCGCAGCATCGCGAAGAGCGGGTCCGCCTTGGGCGGGTCGGGCACGACCGTGATGGGGGTCTTCTCGGCGGGGTTGTCCTTGACCGGCAGCGTGGCGAAGCTCAGGTTCTTCATGTCGAGCTTGCCCAGCTCCATGCCGAGGTCACGGAGCTTCATGATGTCCCCGATCGTGGAGTCGACGGTGAGTGCCTTGGTGCCGGCCTCCGCCAGGGAGAACATCTTCGTCGGGTTGGTGAGGGTGTCGCTCGACTTCAGCTTGCGCATCAGCGCGCTGAGGAACTGCTGCTGGAGCGCGATGCGGCTCAAGTCGCCGCCGTTGCCCACCGTGTGCCGGGTGCGCACGAACGCGAGCGCCTTCTCGCCCTCGATCGTGTGCGTGCCCTTGGACAGCTTCAGATGCGACTTGGGGTCGTCGATGTCCTTGGCGAGGCAGACCTCCACACCGCCGACCGCGCTGGAGAGCGTCTTGACCGCGTTGAAGTCGGCCACCATGAAGTGGTCGAGCTTTATCCCGGTGATCTTCGTGACCGTGCGCATCGTGCAGCTCGGCGTCCGCTCGTTCTGGCCGAGGCTTTCGTTGAAGCGGACGTTCGTCGAGCCCGGGATGGTCTTCTTGCTGCCGTCCTTCATGGTGGTGGGGCAGTCCGGAATGTCCGTGATCATGTCGCGCGGGATGCTCAACGCCGTCGCGTTCGTACGGTCCTTGGAGACATGCAGCAGGATCGTGGTGTCCGCGTGGCCGAGGCTGCCCTCGTCGCCGTACCCCTTGTTGCCGCTGCCGCTGCGCTTGTCGGTGCCGACCACCAGGATGTTGATGGCCCGGTCCTTGCTGAAGCCGCCGGTGCCCGCGCCGTCGTCGTTGATCGACGTGATGTTGTCGTTGAGGTGCTGGTAGTAGAGATAGCCACCGACGCAGCCCGTGACCAGCAGGAACGCCAGCGAGCCGCCGGTCCACACCAGGACCTTCTTGCCCTTGGACTTCTTCGGCCGCTGCTTGCGCCTGCCGCCGCCGGCGGCCGGCTCCGGCTCCTTGACGCGGCGCCTGCGCTGCCCGGGCACCTCGCGGCGCTCGTCGCGCTCGCCCTGTCGCGGGCGTTCGCGGTCGCGGCCCGGCGTGGGGCGGCCTCGCCCACCCTGACGGGGAGCTGCCCTACGGGGTCCTGGCACCGTCGACTGTCCTTGCCCTGCGGAGGGGCTCAGTCGCAGTTCGTAGTCACCGGTGTCCGGGTTGAGCACCCACTGGTCTGCGGGATCGATGTTCTCCGCCCGCCCACGGCCTTGCGCGTCCACGGTTGTTTGCGTCCTCCGTCGGGGCCACGCGGCGCCTTACCCCCTCAAGAAGGCGCTCGGTCAGTCGTTCCAGCGGTGCGTGGCCGAGAGGGCCCGGCGCACCGGATCGCTCACACTATCCGCCCAGTTCAGCGCCGGACGACGCCGGTGACAAATTCCACTCCCCTACAACTGGGCAATCCGCCCTATTTCTTAGTCGAAAGCGGCCTTGCCTTGAAGATCGTTTTACTCGCAGGCGGTCTCCGCCGCCGTGTTGCCCCGGAATGTCGGCGCGGGTGACGGCGTATGCGAGGGGTCGTCGGGTTTCCCGTCGCTGCTCGCCTGTTCCTGGCTCGGCGCCGGTTTCCGGGGCTTTTCCGGGACCACCGAGACGGGGCTGTCGGTGCGAAGGCGCGTGAAGAGCTGTTCCGCCGCCGGTTCGACCAGCTCGTCGCGGTTGGCGTCGTAGGTGTACGACTGCCGGGGGACGGTGAGGAACTGCACCCGTTCCGTGGGGATATTGCGCATGCCGCGCACCAGTTCGTACAGGCCGCGCAGGCTCGCGATGGCGGGGTCGGTCGTCAGCGAGGACGTCGCCGCGTCCAGTACGGGGTAGAGCTTCGCCGGGTTCAGCAGGACGTCATTGCTCTGCACCTTGTTGACGAGCGCGCCGAGGAACTCCTGCTGGCGGTCCATCCGCTCGGTGTCGCTGCCGTTGCCGAGGCTCTTGCGGGCGCGTACGTAACCGAGCGCCTGTTCGCCGTCGAGGGTCCGCAGCCCAGGGGCGAGCCGTACGTGGGCGTCGTCGTCGTCGATCGGGGCCTTGAGGCACACCTCCACCCCGTCGACCGCGTCGACCATGTCCTTGAACCCCGCGAAGTCCACGACCATGTGGTGGTCGACGCGGATTCCGGTGAGCTTCTCGACGGTACGGATCGTGCAGGCCGTCCCGCCGAACTCGAACGCCCAGTTGAACTGTGCGAACTGGGCCCGCGTCCGCGAGCCGTCCGGCCTGCGGCAGCCGGGAATGTCCACCATCAGGTCACGGGGGATCGACACGGCGGTCGCGCTCTGCCGGTCGGCGGCCAGGTGCAGCAGGATCGTGGTGTCCGAGCGCTGGGTGCCGGGGTCCCTGCCGTACTTGCGGTTGGCCGGTCCCGCGCGGGTGTCGGAGCCGATGAGCAGGATGTTCTGCGCGTCGTGCACCAGCGGGGTCGGCCGCTCCTTCTCGTAGCGCGAGAGCTCGGCGGCGGCGTCGGTGTCCTTGGTGATGTTGCCGCTGAGCTTCTGGTACGCGGCCCATCCCGCGCCGCCCGCGGCGAGCACCACCACGGCGACCCCGATCGCCAGCCCGCGCAGCCAACGCCGCCTGCGACGCACGGCACCCACCCCACTGGGGCTCGCGCCCATCCCGGGCCCGTACGCACCCTTCGGCCCCGGATCCTCATCCGGCCCGGAAGGCGCCCCAGCGGTCTCGGTCACGTGAGCGTCCACCCCTCATGGCTGCGTCGGTGCGTTCATACGTCCCTTACGACCATGGCCCGCCACGCCGCGAGGGGCCTCTGGACCAGCACCGCACGTAGGCCGAACGGGCGACGTACGCATAGGGGGCGCCCCGCAGGGGGCGCGGGGAACGGCGCGCTCAGCCACGAGGGAGCCGCACGCGATGTGCGGCGGAGAGCAAGCGCCCTGTAGGGGCGCGGGGAACTGCGCGCCAAGCCACGACGCACGCACGCGATGTGCGGCCGGGGAGGCGCCCCTCAGGGGCGCGGGGAACTGCGCGACAAGCCCAAACGGCCCCGCACCTGAAATCCCCCGCCGCCCGCCGCGAGGCCTACCGCACGGTGACGGACACCCGCTCCTCCACGACCCGCTTCTCCAGGCCCTCCTCGCCAAGCCGCTCAAGATGCCGGCACAGCACCACGGACCCGCCCACCGCCAGCGCCCCGTACAGACCGTGGCTCAGGCCCTCCCAGGCCTCGTACGACTGCCCCGAGAGGACCCGGGACCCCGCCTCCACGCCCAGTCGCGCGGCATCGGCGCGGGCCCGCTCCACCACCTCCGAGCCCGTCAGCTCCTCGCCGCCGACCACGAGGGCGGGCTCGTCCGGATCCACCGGCGCGTACGGAGCGAACTGATCCCCCTGACCGGGCACCTCGACGGCGTAGTCGGCGAAGCCGTCCGGCGTCTGAGGGAAGCGCCCCCCGAGCGGCCGCAGCGCGAGCGCGACCCGCTCCCCGGAGCACGCGCGCGCCGCGTCGAGCGTGTCCGGCCCGCTGACGACGAGGTCCGCCGACGCGGGGTCGCCGCCCACGTCCGCCACCACACCCACCGACGAACAGGCGAGCAGCCACACGGCCGTCTGCCAGTGCGCGGGCAACAGCAGCACGGCCCGGTCGCCGGGCTCGGCGGAGAGATCGCCCTGGAGCAGATTGGCGGTCTTGGCCACCCAATTGGCGAAGGTGGCGACGGACAATTCCACGCGTTCACCCGTGGCGTCGTCGTAGAAGGTCACCAGGGGACGGCCGGGATCCGAGGCGAGCGCGGATCGCAGCAGGTCGGCAGGGGTGCGGTCGTTGGCGTTCACGGGCGCAAGCGTACGCGGGCACCCGCGCGCCCCCCGGCGTGGCGGGGAAGCGCGGGCCACCGATCGAACGCGCCGGGCCGACGGTCCGTCAATTCCCCAATGGACAGATACGTTCCGCTATGCCGACCATCAGACGTATGCGTGGATTCCTTACTTCCTCGATCGGCGTCACCTGCGCGGCCGCTCTGGCCCTGCCCCTCACCCTGCCGTCGTCCACAGCCCGGGCCGCACCCCCCGGAGTGAAGACGGCCTCCAGCGCGAAGGAGGCTCCCGTCGCCGCGGCGGCTCCCGGCGCGGAGGGGATCCCCGGCAGCACCCAGTCGCTGCCGCTCGCCCCCCTCGGCTCCGACCGCTCCGCCGGCCCCGCGGAGCGCGAACAGGGCCTGACCCGGCGCGACGTCCGCCCCTTCTCGCTGGTGGGCGTCGTCTGGGACGACCCGGCCGACGAACTGCACGGCACCGTCCAGGTCCGCACCCGCGCGAGCGGCACCAGCACCTGGTCCGGCTGGCAGCACGTCGAGACGCACAACCACGAACACGCGGCCGACCCGGGGACCCTGGAACGCGGCACCGGCAAGGTCCGCGGCTCCACGGCGCCGCTGTGGGTCGGCGACTCCGACGGCGTGGAGATCCGCGTACGCGCGGAGGCCGACCGCCACGCCGACCGCGCCCCCACCGGCTCCCTGCTCCCCAAGGGCCTGCGCCTCGAACTCGTCGACCCGGGCGACGAGCCCCCGCCGCGCGGCGGCCCGGCCGAGGTGCCGCGCGCCACCGCCATGACCGCCGAGGCCGCCGCGGCCTCGGCCGTCAACGCGGAGCTGGCCCCGCTCGACGCCGCCGTGATCCCGGCGCTGACCAAGCGCCGGACGGAGGCGGACCTGATCGCCGCCCGCGGCGGCTCCGAGGCCGTCGGCAAGGCGCGGCCCTACATCGGCCCGCGCCCGCGCATCATCACGCGCAAGGGCTGGGGCGCCGACGAGCGGATCCGCGAGCGGAACTTCGCGTACACGAAGACCGTGAAGGCCGCTTTCGTGCACCACAGCGCGTCCGGCAACAACTACCGCTGCTCACAGTCGGGATCCGTACTGCGCAGCATCTACCGCTACCACGTGAGAAGCAGCGGCTGGCGTGACTTCGGGTACAACTTCGCGGTCGACAGGTGCGGAAACATCTACGAAGGACGTGCCGGAGGTGTGGCCAAGCCGGTCCTCGGGGCCCACACTCGCGGTTTCAACGCGAAGAGCATGGGCATTGCCGTCCTCGGCACGTACAGCCGCGCCACCCCGCCGAAGGCCGCCGTGAACGCCATCGCCCGGCTCACCGCGTGGAAGCTCGGCCTGTACGGCGCCAACCCGCGCGGTACTACCTACCTGAAGTCCGGCGGCGGCAACCTGTACAAGAAAGGCAGGAACGTCCGGCTGAGGGTGATCTCGGGGCACCGTGACGGATTCGCCACCGAGTGCCCCGGCAGCCGCCTGTACAACAAGCTCGGCAAGGCCCGGTCCTCGTCGGCCCGCATGCAGGGCCGCTGAGCCCTGGTCGCACTGCACGATCTGCAAACCCGTCTGCATACACTGGCCGGCCGAAACTCAAGTTCGGCCGGCCCCAGCAGGAAGCAGAGACGACAGGTGACAGAAGCGATCCTCCTGGTCGGCGGCAAGGGAACCCGGCTGCGACCGCTCACGGTCCACACCCCCAAGCCGATGGTTCCGGCGGCGGGCGTCCCGTTCCTCACCCACCAGCTGGCGCGGGCCCGCGCGGCGGGCGTGGAACACATCGTCCTCGCCACCTCCTACCTTGCCGAGGTCTTCGAGCCGTACTTCGGCGACGGCTCGGCCCTCGGCCTCCACATCGAGTACGTCACCGAGACCGAGCCCCTGGGCACGGGCGGCGCCATCCGCAATGTGGCGTCGCACCTGCGTTCGGGCCCCGACGATCCCGTCCTGATCTTCAACGGCGACATCCTCACCGGCCTGGACATCCGCGCCCTGGTCGACACCCACCGGACGTCCGGCGCCGATGTCTCGCTGCACCTGACCCGGGTCGAGGACCCGAGGGCGTTCGGCCTCGTCCCCACCGACGCGACCGGCCGGGTCACCGCCTTCCTGGAGAAGCCGCAGACCCCCGAGGAGATCGTCACCGACCAGATCAACGCGGGCGCGTACGTCTTCCGCCGCTCGGTCATCGACACGATCCCCGCGGGCCGCCCGGTCTCGGTCGAACGCGAGACGTTCCCCGATCTGCTCTCCTCGGGGGCCCACCTCCAGGGCATGGTCGACTCGACGTACTGGCTCGACCTGGGCACGCCCCAGGCGTTCGTCCGCGGCTCGGCGGACCTCGTCCTCGGCCGTGCGCCCTCCCCGGCGGTCCCGGGGCGCCGCGGCGAGGGCCTGGCCCTGCCCACCGCCTCCGTCGCGCCGGGCGCCAAGCTCACCGGCGGCACGGTCGTCGGCGAGAACGCCCGTATCGGAGAGGGCGCGCGGATCTCCGGCAGCACGGTCCTGGCCGGCGCGGTCGTCGAACCGGGCGCGGTGATCACCGACTCGTTCGTCGGCTCGGGCGCCCGCGTCGGGGCCCGTGCGGTGCTCTCGGGCGCGGTGATCGGCGACGGCGCGAGCGTCGGCGCCGACAACGAACTGCGCGAAGGCGCACGCGTCTGGTGCGGGGCCACGCTCCCGCCGGGCGCCATCCGCTTCTCCTCGGACCAGTGAGAGCCGCTGAGCGCCCCGGCGAGGACGGCCGTCGCCTACCCTCATAGAGATGTCGTCCCGTTTCGCCCCGCGCCCCACTCGCACCACTGTGCGCGGTGGCGAAACCGCCGTACCCGCGGGCGTCCCCCGCCAGGCCACGGCGGTCCGCACCCGTACGTGGAAGCCGCCGTTCCCGCTGGATCTCGGCGTGACCGTCGGCCCCCTGCGGCGCGGCCCCGCGGACCCCACCTTCCGTACGACCCCGGACGGCTCGGTCTGGCGTGCGAGCCGCACACCGGAGGGCCCCGGCACCCTCCGCCTGGCGCTGCGCTCCGGCACGGTGGAGGCGGAGGCCTGGGGCCCCGGAGCCGACTGGTTCCTCGACCGCCTCCCGACGCTCCTCGGCGCGTCGGACGACCCCTCGGCCTTCGTACCCCGCCACCGCCTCGTCGCCGCGACGGCCCGCCGCCGCCCGGGGCTGCGCCTGACGCGCACGGGCCTGGTCCTTGAGTCCCTGATCCCGTCGATCCTGGAACAGAAGGTCACGGTGGACGAGGCCTACCGCGCCTGGCGCCTCCTGGTCCGCGGCCACGGCGAGCCGGCCCCCGGCCCCACTCCGAACCTGTACGTGATGCCGGACCCCCGCACCTGGTCCCTGATCCCCTCCTGGGAGTGGCACAAGGCGGGCGTGGACAACAAGCGCGCGTCGACGATCCTGCGCGCGGCGAAGGTGGCCGCCCGTCTGGAGGAGGCGGCGGCGATGGAGCCCGTGCAAGCCCGGGCCCGCCTCGAACTGATTCCCGGCATCGGCCCCTGGACCTCGGCGGAGACCGTCCAGCGCAGCAACGGCGCCCCGGACGCGGTCACGGTCGGCGACCTCCACCTCCCCGGCATCGTCGGCCACGCCCTGGCGAACGACCGCGAGGCGGACGACGAGGCGATGCTGAGCCTCCTGACCCCCTACGAGGGCCAGCGCCACCGCGCCACCCGCCTGATCCTCCTGAGCGGCCACACACCACCGCGCAGAGCCCCGCGCATGCGCAGAACAGACATCGCCCTACTCTGACCAGGCGCGTCGAGAAGGCGACCCCGCCCCCTCACCGGACGGTGACAAAGCCCTCCACATCCCGCACGCCCCGAGCGGGAGGCGAAACCGCCGGATGCCCCACAGCCACCGCCCCCATGGGATCCCACTCCCGCGGCAGTCCGAGAACGTCCCGCACGACATCGCGGCAGAACATCGTCGACGAGACCCACGCGGAGCCGAGCCGCTCCCCGGCCAGAGCGACCAGGAAGTTCTGCACACCGGCGCCCGCCGCGACCACGAACATCTCCCGCTCGGCCCCGTCCCGCCGCTCGTCCCCGTACGTATGGGCCCCGTCCATCACCAGGCAAGGCACCACCAGATAGGGCGCGTCGCGCAACACGTCCCCCCGCCGCACCCGCTTGGCGACGGCCTCCTCCGATTTTCCGTCCCGCCGCAGATCCGCGACCCACGCGTCCCGCATGGCGTCCAGCAGTTCGACCCGCGCCTCCGCGGACTCCAGCAGGACGAACCGCCACGGAGTCGTGTGATGGGGCGCGGGCGCGGTGACCGCCGCGGCGACGGCACGCCGCACGGCCCCGGGGTCGACCTCCTCGTCCGTGAACTCCCGCACGGTCCGCCGCAGCGCCACGGCCTCCCGCACCGCCTCGGACGTCCCGAGCCGGAACATGTCGTCCCGCGCCCCGCGCACCAGCGCCCGAGCCCCTACGTCCGTAAAGTCACCGGAGCCGTCGGAGCCGTCGGAGCCGTCGGAGCCGCCGGAGCCGCCGCCCACCACATGGGCGAGCCCCCGCACCACCGCGACCGGCAGCCCCGCGGCCTTCCCCTTGACGAGATCTCCCGCGGCGGCCAGCTCATCGGCCGTGGCGACGACAGTCGCGCTCAGCGGATTGCCGTACGCGTCGACACCGCCCCGCAGATCGTCCAGCACCCGCACGCCGGCCGCCCCGATGGCCACATCGGTGAGCCCGGCCCGCCAGGGCCGCCCGAAGGTGTCGGTGACGATGACCCCCACCTCGACCCCCAGCGCGTCCCGCACCCCGTCCCGCACGGCACGCGCCGAGGCGTCGGGGTCCGACGGGAGCAGCAGCACCGTCCCGGAGGGCGTGTTCGACGCGTCGACCCCGGCCGCGGCCATCACGAGGCCCTGCCGGTTCTCGACGATCCGCAGGGTCCCGCGCCGCGCGACGACCCGTACGGTCTCCGCGTCGATGGCCGCCTCGCGGTCGTGCGCCTCGACGATCCGCCCCTCGGCCTTGCTGACGATCTTGGACGTGACGAGCAGGACGTCCCCGTCGGCGAGGCCCGGCTCGGCGGCGGCGATCAGCTTGGCGAGGTCGTCGCCCTCCCGCACCTCGGGCAGTCCGGGGACGGCCCACACCCGGAAGGACGGGCCCGTGCCGTCCGGCGAGGTCACGCCCGCACCTCCGAGGCCAGCGCCAGCGCCTGCCGCGCCATCTCCGCCGCCGCGTCGACGTCGGTCATCATCAGCGGGATGGCCCGGCAGCGGATGCCGGCGCTCTCCACGCGCTCCACCACGCCCGCGTCGACGCTGTCGACCAGCCATCCGTCGAGCAGTCCGCTGCCGTAGTGCTCGGCGACGGCGGCGGCGCTGGTCTCCACGCCGACGGCGGCGAGCACCTTGTCGGCCATGCCCCGGACGGGTGCGTCGCCGACGATGGGGGAGAGCCCGACCACCGGCACGTCCGCGTCGGCGATCGCCTCGCGGATGCCGGGCACGGCGAGGATGGTGCCGACGCTCACCACGGGGTTGGACGGCGGGAAGAGGACGACGTCGGCCTCGGCGATGGCTTCGAGGACGCCGGGCGCGGGCTTGGCCTGCTCGGCGCCGACGGGCACGATCGCGTGCGCGTCCACGGAGGCGCGCAGCCGGACCCAGTACTCCTGGAAGTGCACGGCTTTCTGCTCACCGTCGACCGTGACGGCCACGTGCGTCTCGACGCGGTCGTCGGACATGGGGATGAGCCGCACCCCGGGCTGCCAGCGCTCGCAGAGCGCCTGGGTGACGGCGCTGAGCGGATAGCCGGCGCCCAGCATCTGCGTCCGCACGATGTGCGTGGCGAAGTCCCGGTCGCCGAGCCCGAACCACTCGGGCCCGACGCCGTAGGCCGCGAGCTCTTCCTTGACCTTGAACGTCTCGTCCGTACGCCCCCAGCCCTGCTCCTCGTTGATGCCGCCGCCGAGCGTGTACATCACGGTGTCCAGGTCGGGGCAGACCTTCAGCCCGAACAGGTGAATGTCGTCACCGGTGTTGCCGATGACCGTGATGTCCGCGTCGGGCGCGGCCTTCTTGAGCCCGCGGAGGAAACGGGCGCCGCCGATGCCGCCGGCCAGAACCACAATGCGCATGGTCCCCAGCATGTCAGGCGGGTACGACAGTGCGTCAGGCGGTTACGACATCCTCCGCGACGCCGTCCGCGACGGTGGCCGCGCACCGGGCGGCGTGCATCGGCATCTCGGTCAGGCCGGGGTAGTAGACGTGCAGGCTGACGGCCGGTTCGAGGGAGTCGTTGACGACCTCGTGGACGTACCCCGGCGCGAAGACGCGCTGCGCGCCCGCAGTGAGAGCCCGCGTGCCCCGCTCGGTGCGTTCGGTCAACTCGCCCTCCAGGAGGGTGAGCACGCCGGAGGAGCGGCCGTGGTCGTGCAGTCCGCTGCCCTGCCCGGGCACCCAGGAGAGCAGCCAGACCTCGTAGCCGGGTCCGGTGCGCAGGCGGTGGTACCAGCGGCTGGTGGTGTCGTACTGGACGAGGTGCTCCCACTGGGAGCGGTCGGCGGCGATGGCGCGGGCGAGGCCGACGAACTCGGCCACGGTGGCGGGGTGCTCGCGGGCGGGCTGGAGGAGGTGCGGGACTTCGAGGATGTCGCCGGCGATCTGGAGGTCGCTGTCGCTGTTCATCGTGCGGTGGTTCCTCAACGTAAGAGTGCTGGGGTGTCGCGAGGGATGGGTGGAGCGCGGGAACGCGGAGAAAGCGGAGAAAGACGGGTCAGGCGGCGATGCGTGATGCGGGGAAGCGTGACGCGGGGAAAGCGGCTCGACAGCTGGATGGACTCAACAGCTGGAGCAGGAACAGCAACAGCGCGCGTGGGCAGCACCGATGGACCCGCTGGTGCGGGTCATCGAAAGAGCCAGGTTCGCGAGCATGCCCACCAGAACACCTGCTTACACCTTCACTGTCAACTCAATGTCCGAAATGTGGGATAGCTTTCACCTCATCCGGTTGTTCGGGCAGGCGAAAGGTTTGTGCACCGGGTTCACGGGACACATGGCGCAGCAACCGGCACTCAAACATCGACGTCCTTCCCGGTGTGGCCCCTTCCGGAGCCTCCTGGAGGGGAGTGCCGGCGGGTCGCCGATGGGTGTCATGGTTTATGCCGATTTGAACACTTTCCGCATAGCCTTGGTTCCGCAGAGTGAATAAGGGGCCCAATAGCAGATCTCGGCTTGACTGGCCCGGATCGGCGCACTTGTAATTTCACTCGTGTCGTTCAGCCGAAACCGGTAACGGCAGCACCACGGGGACGCACAGACAGACGAGGGGCGCAGATGACCGAGCTGGTTCAGGAACTGCTGGTCGAGGACGCGGACGAGGAACTCGGCTGGCAGGAGCGCGCGCTGTGCGCCCAGACCGACCCCGAGTCCTTCTTCCCCGAGAAGGGCGGCTCCACGCGCGAGGCCAAGAAGGTCTGCCTCGCCTGTGAGGTCCGCTCCGAATGCCTCGAATACGCGCTCGCCAATGACGAACGCTTCGGAATCTGGGGCGGCCTGTCGGAGCGTGAGCGCCGACGACTGAAGAAGGCAGCGGTGTGAACGGAAGCGCATCCGCGCAGGTGCCGCCGCAATTCGGCACACATCTCCCCCAATCAATGCGCGACGAACGGCCCGTCGCCCGTGGGTCATCCACAGGCGGCGGGCCGTCCTGGTGCCAGCCGTTAGTGTGGGGCCCCGTCCAGGACGCCCCGGCGCCCCCGCAGGGCGCAGGCGTCCACCACAGTCCATCGAACCGGGGCCCGTACCTCGATGTCCGTGCACAGCCATTCGGCAGCCCATAACGACGCTGCCGCCGGGTTCGACCCGACCCGCCCGCCCGAGTTCCCGCGGCACGTCGTGACCGCCGTCCTCGTCTCCCACGACGGCGCCCGCTGGCTGCCCGACGCCCTGGCGGGGCTGCTCGGCCAGGAGCGGCCCGTACAGCAGGCCGTGGCCGCGGACACCGGCAGCGCGGACGACTCCGCCCGCCTGGTCACCGAGGCCCTCGGCCCCGACCGCGTACTCCACCTCGCCCGCCGCGCCGGCTTCGGCACCGCCGTCGACGAGGCGGTCCGCGGCGCCGGGACGCCGACCCCCGAAGAGCTGCCGTACCTGAAGCGCCCGAGCGGCTGGGACCCGGTGAGCCGGTCCTGGCGCGACGACGCGTACGACATGCCGGACCTGCCGCACGGCGAGCCCGTGCAGTGGCTGTGGCTGCTCCACGACGACTGCGCGCCCGAACCCGACGCCCTCGCCGAACTGCTGCGCGCCGTCGAGAACGAACACGAGCTGGGCAAGGACGTCGCCGTCGTCGGCCCCAAGCTCCGCGGCTGGTACGACCGCAGGCAGCTGCTCGAAGTCGGCGTCTCCATCGCCAACAGCGGCCGCCGCTGGACCGGCCTCGACCGGCGCGAGCAGGACCAGGGGCAGCACGACCACGTACGGCCCGTGCTCTCCGTGTCCACCGCCGGAATGCTCATCCGCCGCGACGTCTACGAACAGCTCGCCGGCTTCGACCGCCGCCTGCCGCTGATGCGCGACGACGTCGACCTGTGCTGGCGCGCGCACGCCGCGGGACACCGCGTCCTCGTCGCCCCCGACGCCGTCGTGCGGCACGCGGAGGCGTCCTCGCGCGAGCGCCGCACCGTCGACTGCGTCGGCCGTACGTCGACCTCGCCCCACCGCGTGGACAAGGCGGGCGCCGCCTACACCCTGCTCGTCAACGCCCGCACGGCCGTGCTGCCCTGGGTGCTCTTCCGACTCGTCCTCGGCACGCTCCTGCGCACCGTCACGTATCTCGTCGGCAAGGCGCCCGGACAGGCCCTCGACGAGATCGCCGGACTCCTGGCCACCCTGCTGCGGCCGGGGCGGATCCTCACCGCTCGCAAACAGCGCGGCAAGTCAGTGCTCGACGCGGGGGAGATGCGGGCCCTGTTCCCGCCGCCCGGCGCCACCGTGCGGGCCACCGTCGAACAGGCCGCGGGCAGCCTCGTCGGCCGCTCCGACCCCGAGGCCCCCGCGGGCGCGGGACGGCACGGCGCCGTCGAGTCCGGACCCGGCGGCGACGACGCCGACTTCCTGGAGATCGAGCAGTTCGCCCGCCTCAAGCGCATCGCCCGCAAACCGGGACCGATGCTCTTCGTAGTGCTCCTGTTCGTCTCCCTCGTCGCCTGCCGCGCCCTGCTCGGCAGCGGGGCGCTCGCGGGCGGCGCGCTGCTGCCCGCCCCCGCCGACTCCTCGGGCCTGTGGGCGCGTTACGTGGACGGCTGGCACCCCGTCGGCACCGGCGGCACCGCGGCCGCGCCCCCCTACCTCGCGCTCGTCGCCGGACTGTCCACCCTGCTGTTCGGCTCCACCGGGCTCGCCGTCACCGTGCTGCTCGTCGGTTCCGTGCCGCTGGCCGGCATCGCCGCGTACTTCGCCTCCCGTCCGCTGGTCACCTCGCGCCTGCTGCGCGCCTGGGCCTCCGTCGCCTACGCCTTCCTGCCCGCCGCCACCGGCGCGCTCGCCGGCGGCCGCATCGGCACCGCCGTCCTCGCGGTCCTGCTGCCGCTCATCGCGCGCGCGGGCGCCGCGGCCGCCGGTCTGACGGCCTCCGGCACCGCCCGCGGCACCTGGCGCGCCACGTGGGCGTACGCACTGCTGCTGACCCTCGCCACGGCCTTCACGCCGGTCGTCTGGCCGATCGCCCTGGTGCTCGGCCTCGCCCTCCTCGTGCTGCGCCGCCGCGACATCACCGCCTACGGACCGCGCTTCCTCGCCGCCGTCGGCACGCCGCTGCTCATGCTCGCCCCGTGGTCGCTGACGCTGCTGCCCTTCGGCTTCTTCAAGGAAGCGGGCCTGGAGTTCGGCGCCGGTTCCGCGAGCGCGCTCGACCTGCTCGGCACCAGCCCCGGCGGCCCCGGCACCGTGGACGGACTGCTGCTCGTCGGCATCGTCCTGGCCGCCCTCGGCGCCCTGCTGCGCACCGAGCGACAGCTGGCCGTGCGCACCGCGTGGACGGCCGCTCTGGTCTCGCTGGTCTTCGCCGTCCTGTCGAACGGCTCGGCGTGGGCGGGCCCCGCCACCCTCGGCTACGGCATCGCGCTCCTCGCCGCCGCCGCGCTCGGCGCCGACGGGGCACGCGCGCGTGTCGCCGAGCAGAGCTTCGGCTGGCGGCAGCCGGTGGCCGCGCTCATCGCCCTCGCCGCGGCGGCCGGGCCGCTGCTCGTCGCCGCCGGATGGATGGTCCGCGGCGCCGACGGCCCTCTGGAGCGGCGCGATCCGGTGCAGGTGCCCGCGTTCGTCGCCGAGGAGAGCGGCACACAGGACCAGGCCCGCACCCTCGTCCTCGACAGCGAGTCGGCGGCCGAGGTCGCCTACACGCTCGTACGAGGCTCGGGCGCCCGGCTCGGCGACGCCGAACTGGCCGCGTCGGCGGGCCCCGACGGCAGGCTCGACAAGATCGTCGCCCGGCTCGTCGCGGGCTCCGGCGCCGACCAGGCCGATCAGCTCGGCGGCTACGCGGTGCGTTACGTCCTCGTACGCGAGGGCGCCCCCCGCCAGATGAGCCGCACGCTGGACGCCACCCCCGGACTGACCCGGCTCAGCCAGGAGGACGGCAGCGCCCTGTGGCGCGTGGACCGGCAGGTCTCCCGCGCCGCCATCGTCCCGAAGGCCGGTGACCCGGAGCCCGTCGCCGCGGGCCCCGTCGAGCTGCACACGAAGATCCCCTCGGGGGACGCGGGCCGTGTGCTGCGGCTCGCGGACTCCGCCGCCCCGGGCTGGACGGCGACCCTCGACGGCCGCCCGCTGACCCGCACCACGCTGGACGGCTGGGCGCAGGGCTTCGAACTGCCCGCGTCGGGCGGCCGCCTGGACGTCACATACGACACCCCGGTGGGCCACACCGCCTGGCTGTGGGCGCAGGGCGCGCTCGCCGTCGTCCTCGTGGTGCTCGCGCTGCCCGGGCGGCGCCGCGACGTCGACGACGACCTCCCCGATGAGCCAGCGATCCCGGCCCAGGCGGTCGAGGGCGAGGGCCGCAGGGCGCGCAGGCTGCGGGCCCAGAGCGAGCAGGCCGCACAGGAGACGGACGTACCGCCTCCTCCTTCGGAGGAGGCCCTGGCGGCCGTCCCGCCGCAGCAGTCGTACGGCGCGTGGGAGGAACCCGCCCACGCGGGCACCGAACAGGGCACCTACGGCAGCGAGCAGCAGTACCAGGGCGACCAGTACCCGCCCGGCTCCTACGAACAGCCGTCCCACCCGGCGGACGCCTACCAGGGCGGCCAGTACGACCCGTACGCCTCCTACGGCGGGGCGGGCGGCGCCTACGGAGGCGGGCAGCAGTACGGCCAGTCCTACGGAGAGGACCCGTACGGCGGGCAGCAGTCCCCGATGCCCCCGCGGCCGCCCCACGGCACCGACAGTGAGCGCCCCGACGGGAGCCAGCAGTGAACCGCACCACCCAGTCCCTGATCGCCGTGGTCGTCGCGCTCGGCGCCGTCACCGGGTACGCCGCGACCAGCGGCCCCGACGACAAGGGCGACGACCGGGCGAAATCCGCCGCGCGGCTGCCCGTCGAACGCACCAGCCTGCTCTGCCCGGTGCCCAGCGCCTCCGACCTCGCGGAGACCTCGTACACCGCGTTCACCCCGAAGGCGGGCGGCGCCGGGGGCACGGGCAAGGCGGAACTGCTTCCCGTGACCAAGCAGTTGACGGACGCTCCGCAGGAGGATGCCAAGGGCAAGGAGGCCAAGCCCTTCCTGACCCAGAACAAGCCCGGTGAGGCGGTCGGCGGCGAGGAGTCCGGCGCCGAGGCGCCCGCGCTCATCGGCACCGCCGACGGCCCGCTCGCCCCGGGCTGGACCGTGCAGCAGACCACGACGTACTCCGCGGGCAGTGGCCGAGGCGCGCAGGGAACCAACTGCACCGCGCCCGACACGGACTTCTGGTTCCCGGCCGCGAGCACCGCCAAGGACCGCAGCGACTACATCCACCTGACCAACCCCGACGACTCCGCGGCCGTCGTCGACGTGGAACTCTTCGGCCCGGACGGCGAGGTCACCTCCCCGGTGGGCGATGCCATCCAGGTCCAGCCGCACTCCAGCGTCCCGGTGCTGCTCTCCACGCTCGCCGACAAGCAGTACACGAACCTCACGATGCACGTGACCGCGCGCAGCGGCCGGGTCGCGGCCGCCGTGCAGTCCTCCGACGAGAAGCTCGGCGGCGACTGGCTGCCCGCCTCCGCCGACCCGGCCGCCGAAGCCGTCCTGCCCGGCATCCCGAAGGACGCCACCTCGGTGCGCCTGGTCGCCTTCGCGCCGGGCTCCGAGGACGCCGACGTGAAGCTCCAGCTCGCCTCGCCGACCGGCACGATCACCCCGGCCGGGCACGAGAACCTGCACATCAAGGCCGGGATGACCGCCGCCGTGGACCTGGGTGACATCACCAAGGGGGAGGCCGGTTCGCTGCTGCTCTCGCCGACCGACAAGGCGGTGCCCGTGGTGGCCGCCCTGCGCGTCACCCGCGGCAAGGGCAGCGACAAGGAGACCGCGTTCATCCCGGCGACGAACGCGGCGGGCACGCGCGCGACGGTCGCCGACAACCGCGCCAAGGGCTCCACGCTCTCCCTGGTGGCCCCCGGCAGGACGGCGAAGGTGAAGGTCACCGCCTCGCCCGGCACCGAGGGCGGCACGCCGGCCGCGAAGACGTACACGGTCAAGGGCGGCACGACCTTGGAGATCGCCAAGCCGCCGGTACCGGCCGGCCTCAAGGGCGCGTACGCCCTCACCGTGGAGCCCGTGTCCGGCGGCGAGGTCTACGGATCGCGGATGCTGTCGCTGCCCGAGGACGGCATCCCCATGTTCACGGTCCAGACGCTGCCGGACGACCGGGGGACGGTGTCGGTGCCGGACGCGGAGCGGGACCTGACGGTGTTGCAGAAGTAGGCGCCGCCGTCGGCTCTGTCAGTCCTCGTCGCCGTAGCGCGGGTCGACCGAGTCCGGGGAGAGGCCGAGCAGGTCGGCGACCTGCTCGACGACCACCTCGTGCACCAGCGCGGCCCGCTCGTCACGCCCCTTGGTGCGGATCTCCACCGGCCGGCGGTAGACGACGATTCGGGCGGGCCGCTCCTCGGACGCCGGGAGGGAGCCGCCGAGCGGCACCGCCTCGTCCTGCCACTCCCCGTCGGGACCACCCAGGGGCGGCACCTCGAGCACCAGGAAGTCGACCTCCGCGAGCTGCGGCCAGCGGCGCTCAAGACGCTCCACGGAGTCCTGCACGAGGTCCGTGAACGCCTCCGCGCGGCTCGCGGAGAGCGGTACCTGGGGCGGCGCCACGGGGCCGCGCATGCCCCGGCCGTGGCGGTCGCGGCGGCGGGGCCTCGGGTCTGCGGAGCGGGGCTGTACGGGGTCGTCCATCACTGATGAAGCGTAGTCCCCGAGATCGCCCTTTCCGTGCGGTGCGCGGCATGTCGCTTCCTGACCGATCCAGCCGGGCTTGGACTCGATTTCGTATCTCTCCCGGACCGCCGAGCTGACGCCAAATGACGTGATTCACGCCATGTGGTGACCGAATTCAACACCACCCGCCCCTCCAGTCACCAGGGTCTGCGCAGGTCAACACCGCACCCCCGCGCCCCACTCGCTCGGGGAGCACGGCACGACACGGGGGAGTGACCTCATGGGGAGTCGTCGCGGCCCGCTCAAGAGTGCGGTACCGTCCAACGTCGTGAGCCCTGTACGTCGCTGTTCGCGCACCGCTTGCGGCCGTCCCGCCGTCGCGACGCTGACGTACGTCTACGCCGACTCGACCGCGGTTCTCGGCCCCCTCGCCACCTACGCCGAACCCCACTGCTACGACCTGTGCGCCGAGCACTCCGAGCGCCTGACCGCGCCCCGCGGCTGGGAGGTCGTCCGGCTCGCCGACGCCTCCGGTCCGGCCCGCCCCTCGGGCGACGACCTCGAAGCGCTCGCCAACGCCGTGCGCGAGGCGGCCCGCCCGCAGGAGCGCGCGGCCGAGGCGGGCGGCGGTGCCCGCAGGGCGGACCCGATGGAGGTCGCACGCCGCGGCCACCTCCGGGTGCTGCGCTCTCCCGACTCCTGAACGGGCCGCGGCCACTGGGCCGCTGAGCTTCCACAGGACTTCTGAGCCCCCTTCACCGGATCTTCGCCGCTCCGCACGTTGACGCCCGATCGTCGAGGCCACGACGATTTCGCCACCCCACAGCCCGGGAGGCGTTCCGTGTACGTGCAGCAACTGGAGCCCGTGGCCGACTCGCTCGGCCTCTCCGCGCTCGCCGCGACCCTGCCCCTTCTGACCGTCCTCGTCCTCCTCGGCGCCGTCCGCATGAAGGCGCACAGGGCGGGGCTCATCGGCCTCGCGGTCGCCGTCCTCGTCGCCTGGCTGGCGTACGGCATGCCACTCGGCCAGACCGCGTCCAGCGCCGCGCAAGGGGCCCTCTTCGGGCTCTTCCCCATCCTGTGGATCGTCGTCAACGCCCTGTGGGTGTACCGCATGACGGTCCGCACCCGGCACTTCGACATCCTGCGCCGCTCCTTCGGGCGGCTCTCCGACGACCCCCGCGTCCAGGCGCTCGTCGTCGCCTTCTGTTTCGGGGCGCTCCTGGAGGCGCTCGCCGGATTCGGGGCGCCCGTCGCGATCTGCTCGGTCATGCTCGTCGCCCTCGGCTTCGACCCGGTGCGCGCCGCGGTCGTCGCCCTCGTCGCCAACACCGCGCCCGTCGCCTTCGGAGCCATGGGCACACCCGTGGTGACGCTCGCTCAGGTCACCGGCCTCCCCCTGGACACCGTCGCCACGGTCGTCGGCCGCCAGACCCCGCTGCTCGCCCTCGTCGTACCGCTGCTCCTGGTGGGCCTCGTGGACGGACGGCGCGGGCTGCGCGAGACCTGGGTGCCCGCGGTCGCATGCGGGTTCGCCTTCGCCGCGGCCCAGTTCGCGGCCTCCAACTACGTCTCCGCGCAGCTCGCCGACATCGGGGCGGCCCTCGCGGGCGCGGGCGCCCTCCTGGCGGTGCCGCACGCGCGCAGACCGGCCGCCGAGCCCGTACGCGCCGCGGTCCTGACCGGCGTACGCAGCGACGACCTCGACCAGGACGACCCGCGCCCCGAGGTGCTGCGCGCCTACGCCCCCTACGCCCTGATCGTCGCCGTCTTCTCCCTCGCGCAGATACCGGCCGTCAAGGACACTCTCGCGAAGGCCACCCGCACCTTCGAATGGCCCTTCCTCGCTGTCGCCGACCCTTCGGGGGACCCGGTCGGCGGCAACGTCTTCTCGCTGCCGCTCGTGTCGACGGGCGGCACGCTCGTGCTGCTCGCCGGCGTGCTCACGGCCATGGTCCTCGGGGTGCACGCGCGCGTGGCGGTGCGGGAATGGGCCGCCACCGTCCACGAGTTGCGCTTCGCGATTCTCACCGTGACGTCCGTACTGGCGCTCGCGTACGTCATGAACCTCTCCGGGCAGGCCGCCACGATCGGGCACTACGTGGCGGGCGCGGGAGCGGGCCTCGCCTTCCTGTCGCCGGTGCTCGGCTGGTTCGGCGTCGCGGTGTCCGGCTCCGACACCTCCGCCAACGCCCTGTTCGGCGCGCTCCAGGTGACGGCCGCTCAGCAGTCCGGACTCTCACCGGAACTGCTCGCCGCCGCCAACAGCTCCGGCGGGGTCCTCGGCAAGATGATCTCCCCGCAGAATCTGACGATCGCGTGCGCCGCCGTCGGGCTCGCGGGCAAGGAGGGCGATCTGCTGCGCAAGGTGCTGCCGTGGAGCCTCGGACTGCTCCTCGTGATGTGCCTGATCGTGGTGGGGCAGAGCACGGTCGTCCTCGGCTGGATGCTGCCGTGACGGGCGACCGGTCACCGTGTGCCGCCGCGGACGGCTTCTTGTCGGTCGTTGCGGGTAGTTTGGGACGACCGACGTGGGGTGACCGACGTGGGGTGACCGACGTACCGACGTAACGCGCAGAGCTTGCAGAGAGGGTTGGCCGTGACTGCTGATCTGTCCCAGATCGTGAAGGCGTACGACGTTCGCGGGGTGGTCCCGGATCAGTGGGACGAGTCGCTGGCCGAGCTGTTCGGAGCGGCTTTCGCCCAGGTCACGGCGGCGGACGCGATCGTGGTGGGGCATGACATGCGCCCCTCGTCGCCGGGCCTGTCGCGGGCCTTCGCGCGCGGGGCGGCGGCGCGCGGCGTGGACGTGACGGAGATCGGGCTCTGCTCGACGGACCAGCTGTACTACGCCTCGGGCGCGCTCGACCTGCCGGGCGCGATGTTCACCGCCTCGCACAACCCCGCCCAGTACAACGGCATCAAGATGTGCCGTGCGGGCGCCGCCCCGGTGGGCCAGGACACCGGCCTCGCGGAGATCCGCGCCCTGGTGGAGGGCTGGCTGGCCGACGGCGCCCCCGAGGACGCGGCGAGCGCGGGCGCGCTGACCCGGCGCGACACCCTCACCGACTACGCCGCGCACCTGCGCGGCCTGGTCGACCTGACTTCCAGCCGCCCCCTGAAGGTCGTGGTGGACGCGGGCAACGGCATGGGCGGGCACACCGTCCCCACCGTCTTCGAGGGCCTGCCCCTGGAGCTGGTGCCGATGTACTTCGAGCTGGACGGCACCTTCCCCAACCACGAGGCGAACCCCCTGGACCCGGCGAACATCGTGGACCTCCAGGAGCGCGTGCGCGCCGAGGGCGCCGACCTGGGCATCGCCTTCGACGGCGACGCGGACCGCTGCTTCGTGGTCGACGAGAACGGCGACCCGGTCTCCCCCTCGGCCATCACCGCCCTGGTCGCCTCCCGCGAACTGGCCAAGCACGGCGGCAGCGGCACGGTCATCCACAACCTGATCACCTCCTGGTCGGTCCCGGAGGTCGTCAAGGAGAACGGCGGCACGCCCGTGCGCACGCGCGTGGGCCACTCCTTCATCAAGGCGGAGATGGCGAGGACCGGCGCGATCTTCGGCGGCGAGCACTCCGCGCACTACTACTTCAAGGACTTCTGGAACGCGGACACGGGCATGCTCGCCGCCCTCCACGTCCTGGCCGCCCTCGGCGAGCAGGACGGGCCGCTGTCCGGACTCGTCGCCCAGTACGACCGTTACGCCGGCTCCGGAGAGATCAACTCCACGGTCGACGACCAGACCGCCCGGCTGGCCGCGATCAAGACGGCGTACGCGGCACAGGACGGGGTCACCCTGGACGAGCTGGACGGCCTGACGGTGACCGCCGCCGACTGGTGGTTCAACGTCCGCGCCTCCAACACCGAACCCCTGCTGCGGCTGAACGTCGAGGCGCGGGACGAGGCCACGATGACCAAGGTCCGCGACGAGGCCCTGGCCATCATCCGCGGCTGACGCCGCCCGCCCGGGGTGCGGGGCGCCGGCCTCCCCGCACCCCCCGCGCCCCACCCCGCGCGGAGGTAGGCTGACCAGGCCGCGGCCCGCGATGTGGCAGCACCGGACACCGCCACCGCGGCACCGCGCGAGCCGCACCCCATTGGCTCGGAAAACCTCACCACATCAGCTCGAAGGGACCCACCCCATGGCGCTCGAAGCCGGCCTCCTGGAGATCCTCGCCTGCCCGGCCTGCCACGCCCCCCTCAAGGAGACGGACACCGAGCTGCTCTGCACGGCGGACGCCAAGAAGTGCGGCCTGGCCTACCCGGTCCGCGACGGCATCCCCGTACTCCTGGTCGACGAGGCCCGCCGCCCCGCGTAACGGTGGAGCACCCCCGCGCAGGGGCACCCCGCGTGGCGCACCCCGAGCAGGGACACCCCGCAGGCACACCCCGCGCAGGGGCACCCGCCCCGGCACGACCCAGCAGCGCGCGCCAAGCCGCGCACGGCGAATCGGAGGCCTCACCCCCATGCTCGACGAGTCGCTGCTCGACGCCCCCGAGGCGCTGGCCCGCGCCGACCGACGCGGCCTGCTGCGCGGCGCGGCCGAAGCGGGCGCCCGCGTCCGCACCGCGGTCCGGCACGCCACGGAGGCCGGGCTGACGGACCTCAAGCCCGACGGCCGCCCCCGCGCCATCCTGATCGCGGGCCCCGGCACCGCCGCGGTCTGCGTGGCGGACCTCCTCGACGGGCTCGCGGGAGCCGGCTGCCCCGTCGTCCGGCTGGCGCCGACCGGCGTCGCCCCCGCCGCGGGCGCCCTGCGCTGGGCGCTCCCCGGCTGGGTCGGCCCCGTCGACCTGCTGCTCATCGCCACCCCGGACGGCTCGGAACCGGGCCTGACGCTCCTCGCCGAACAGGCGTACCGCCGCGGCTGCACGGTCGTCGCCGTCGCCCCCGCGCGCACCCCCCTGGCCGAGAGCGTGGAGGGCAGCCACGGCCTCACCGTCCCCCTGGCCACCTCGCCCTACGGCGCGTACGAAGGCGTGCACGACGAAGCCGACCGCGACTCCGGCTCGTACGAGGCGCGCCGTGTGGAGGACGAGGCCGCGCCCGGCGCCCCCGGCACCCTGTGGGCCCTCCTCGTCCCGCTCCTCGTGCTCCTGGACCGCACCGGCCTGATCGCCGCCCCGGTCGACGCCCTCCAGAAGGTCGCCGACCGCCTCGACCGCGTGGCGGAACGCTGCGGACCGGCCATCGCCACCTACAGCAACCCCGCCAAGACGCTCGCCGCCGAGCTGGCCGACGCGTTCCCGCTGATCTGGACCGAGGGCCGTGCCGCGGGCGCCGCGGGCCGCCGCTTCGCCGCCACCCTCGCCGAGCTGGCCGGGCACGCCGCTCTCGCCTCCGAGCTTCCCGAGGCCCTGCCCGCCCACGGCGCGCTCCTCGCGGGCAACCCCGCGGGCGGCGTGGACACCGACGGCACCGACGACTTCTTCCGCGACCGCGTCGACGACCCGGCCGCCCTCCGCGCGCGCGTCGTGCTGCTCCGCGACCGCCCGGTCGACGCCGGAGGGCTCACCGCTGCGCCCGCCGCCCGCGAACTGGCGCACGGCCACGACGTCGCGCTGAGCGAGCTGGAACCGGAGGCGGACGACGAACTGGAAGCGCTCGCGGAGCTGATCGCCGTCACGGATTTCGCCGCCGTTTACCTGGCGCTCGCCTCGGGGGACCGATCATGACCCCGCAGGTCACAGCCCCGCCGGCCGAACCGGCGGCAGTTCAGCATTCGCGTACGCAGTAAGGGAGAGCCCCTCCGTGGACCGCCTCACCAACACCGTCCGCCCCTACGCCTGGGGCTCCACCACCGCCATCGCGGAACTCCTGGGCGTCGAGCCGAGCGGCGATCCGCAGGCCGAGATGTGGATGGGCGCCCACCCGGGCGCGCCCTCGCGCACCGACCGCGGCGCGCTGAACGAGGTCATCGAGGCGGACCCGGAGCGCGAGCTGGGCCCGGCGGCGGTCGACAGGTTCGGCCCGCGCCTGCCCTTCCTCCTCAAGATCCTCGCCGCGGGCGCGCCGCTCTCCCTCCAGGTGCACCCCGACCTCGCGCAGGCCAAGGAGGGGTACGCGGACGAGGAGCGCCGCGGCGTCCCCGTCGACGCCCCGAACCGCAACTACAAGGACGCCAACCACAAGCCCGAACTGATCTGCGCCCTCACGCCGTTCGACGGCCTGTGCGGTTTCCGCGCCCCCGGTGAGACCGCCGACCTCCTGGACGCCCTCGGCGTCGACTCCCTCAAGCCGTACGTCGACCTGCTGCGCGCCCACCCCGAGGACGCCGCCCTGCGCGAGGTCCTGACGGCCGTACTGAGCGCCGACCCCGAACAGATGGCCGAGACGGTCACCGAGTTCACAGCCGCCGCCCAGCGCCTCGGCGGCGTCTACGCCCCGTACGCGGGCATCGCCCACCACTACCCCGGCGACCCGGGCGTCATCGCGGCGATGCTCCTCAACCACGTACGGCTCCAGCCCGGCGAGGCCCTGTTCCTCGGCGCGGGCGTCCCGCACGCCTACCTCGACGGCCTCGGCGTCGAGATCATGGCCAACTCCGACAACGTCCTGCGCTGCGGCCTGACCCCCAAACACGTCGACGTACCCGAACTCCTGCGCGTGGTCCGCTTCGAGGCGACCGACCCCGGCGTCCTGCGCCCCGAGGCGGCGCCCACGGGTGAAGAGGTCTACGAAACCCCGATCGACGAGTTCCGCCTCTCCCGCTTCGTACTGCCCGAGGGCGCGGCCCCGCACGACCTCACCGCCACCACCCCGCAGATCCTGCTCTGCACCGCGGGCTCGGTCCGCGCGGGCGAACTGCCCCTGACGCCCGGCCAGTCCGCATTCGTCCCCGCGGGAGAAGGAGTCGAAGTGTCCGGAGTGGGCACGGTTTTCCGGGCCACTGTGGTGGCCTGACACGGCGGCACCCTCCCGTGCTGCAACAATGACCCACCGCAAAGGGCGGGCAAAGCACAGCCCGCCGGCGATGGCCGAGCACATTCGAAGGCGAAGGGACCCCGGGCACTTATGAGCGCGTCAGGCGGAACAAAGGCGATTGTCGCGGCACTCGCCGCGAACCTCGCGATCGCGGTGGCGAAGTTCGTCGCGTTCATCTTCAGCGGCTCCTCATCGATGCTCGCCGAGAGCGTCCACTCGCTGGCCGACTCCGGCAACCAGGGGCTGCTGCTCGTCGGAGGCAAGAAGGCCCAGCGCGAGGCGACCCCGCAGCACCCCTTCGGCTACGGCCGCGAGCGCTACATCTACGCCTTCCTCGTCTCGATCGTCCTCTTCTCGGTCGGCGGCATGTTCGCGATCTACGAGGGCTACGAGAAGATCAAGGACCCGCACGAGATCGAGCACTGGTACTGGCCCGTCGGGGTCCTGGTGTTCGCGATCATCGCGGAGAGCTTCTCCTTCCGCACCGCCATCAAGGAGTCCAACCTCCTGCGCGGCAACCTCTCCTGGACGCAGTTCGTCCGCCGCGCGAAGGCCCCCGAGCTGCCGGTCGTCCTCCTGGAGGACCTCGGCGCGCTGGTCGGCCTGGTCCTCGCCCTCGGCGGCGTCAGCATCGCCCTGGCCACCGGTGACGGCGTCTGGGACGGCATCGGCACGCTCTGCATCGGCGTACTGCTCATCGCGATCGCGATCATCCTCGCCGCGGAGACCAAGTCCCTCCTGCTGGGCGAGGCCGCGGGCACCGAAGAGGTCACGAAGATCGAGAAGGCCCTGGTCGACGGCGACACCGTCACCAAGGTCATCCACATGCGCACGCTCCACCTCGGCCCCGAGGAACTCCTCGTCGCCGCCAAGGTCGCCGTCCAGCACGACGACACGGCCACCGAGATCGCCGCCGCGATCAACGCCGCCGAGGACCGCATCCGCGCCGCCGTCCCGATCGCCCGCGTGATCTACCTCGAACCGGACATCTTCAGTGAGGCGGCGGCAGCCGAGGGCACCAACCCGGGCAAGTCGCCCGGCGGCCACTGACCTTGCTCCCGTAGCCGCGTACGTACGTCGATGGGGCCCCGCACCTTGCTGGTGCGGGGCCCCATCGACGCTGGTGCGGGGCCCGTCGACGTACGACGGAAGCGGATCGCCGGCTACCGCACCTCGCGCAACACGTCGAGGACCGCGGCGTCATCCGGCGCCGCCATCAGCCGCTCCCGGAAGTCCGTGTCCATCAGCTTCCGCGAGAGCAGCGCGAGAATCCGCAGGTGCTCGTCCCCGGCGGCCGCCTCCGGTACGGAGATCATGAAGATCAACTTGGCCTTCGTCCCGTCGAGCGAACCCCACTCGACGCCCTCGGCGGACCGGGCGAACCCCACGACCGGCGCGTCCACGGCATCGGTCTTCGCGTGCGGGATGGCGATCTCCTCGCCGAGCCCGGTGGTGCCCTGCTCCTCGCGCCTCAGCGCGGTCCGCACCAGCTCCTCCAGGTCGTTGACCCTGCCCGTGGTAGCGAGGAGCGCGGCCATCTCCCGGATCGCCGTGTCCTTGTCGCGGGCGTCCAGTTGGACCTTCACGGTCCGCTCGGTGAGATAACCGGAGAGGACTTCGGGGGCGTCGGCCGAAGCCGAAGCCGAAGCCGAAGCCGAAGCGGAAGCGGAATCCGAAGCCGGAGCCGCAGGCCGAGCCGACGGCCCCTTCCGCAGCGCCCCGCCCGCGACCGTCGCGCCACCCGAGGCCACCCCTGCCCCCGCGAGCGCCGGCTCGGGCCTGCCGACCCGGTCGCCGACGGGCAAGGCCCCCCGCCCCTTGCGCTCGCTGAGGTCGACCAGCGTGACCGTGGCGAGCGCGGTGACGACCGTGCCGATGGCGACGGCCACGAAGAACATCGGCACGCCGCCGACGGCGCCCAGCACCGCCACGATCGGCCCGCCGTGCGGCACCGCGTCCTTGACGCTCGCCATACCGGCGACGGCACCGGCGACCGCGCCGCCGAGCATATTGGCGGGGATGACCTGCGCGGGCCGCGCGGCAGCGAACGGAATCGCTCCCTCCGAGATCCCGAACAACCCCATGAACAGCGCGGCCATGCCTGTCTCGCGCTCCTGCTCCGAGTAGAGCCTGCGCCGGATCAGCGTGGCGAGCCCCTGCCCGAGCGGCATCACGGGGATGGCCGCGGCGCACATGCCCATCACGGTCTGGTTGCCGGTCGCGATGAGCCCCGTACCGAAGAGGAACGCGGTCTTGTTGACCGGACCGCCCATGTCGAACGCGATCATGAGCCCGAGAATCGCGCCGAGCAGGATCGCGCTGGTCCCGGTCATACCGCTGAGCCAGTCCGTCAGATGCTCGAAGACCCACGAGATCGGCTTGCCGATGACGTAGATGAAGAACAGTCCGAGCGCCGTCGTCGCGAGGATCGGGATCACGATGATCGGCATGATCGGCCGGACGAACTTCGGGACCTCGACCTTCTTGATCCACACCACCAGATAACCGGCCAGGAACCCGGTCACGATGGCCCCGATGAAGCCCGCCCCCGCCTTGGAGTCGTACAGCTCACCGGTGTTGGCGATCCACCCGCCGATCATGCCCGGCACCAGCGCGGGCCGGTCCCCGATGGCGTACGCGATGTACCCCGACAGGACCGGCACCATCAGCGTGAAGCCGATGACCCCGATGGCGTTGACATGCGCCCAGAAGGTCCCTTCCGGGATGACATAGCCCTTCGACGTGGCATCACCGCCGAGCGCCAGCGAGATCGCGATCAGCAGCCCGCCGACCACCACGAACGGAATCATGTACGAGACGCCGTTCATCAGCGCCTTGTACGCGACGCTCCGCTCCCGGCCGCCCCCACCGCCCACGGCAGGGGCCTCGACGGAGCCACCACCCCCGCCACCGCCGTGCACCGGCGCGCTCCGCACCCGCTCGATCAGCTGCTCCGGACGACTGATGCCCTCGGACACCCCGACGGACAGCACGCGCTTGCCCGCGAAACGGCTGCGGTCCACGTCCTTGTCCGCCGCGATGATGATGCCGTCGGCGTCTTTGACATCGTTGTCAGTGAGGACGTTCTCGGCCCCGATGGAACCTTGCGTCTCCACCTTCATGTCGACCCCGAGACGTTCCGCCGCCTGCGAGAGCTTCTCCGCCGCCATGTACGTGTGGGCGATGCCGGTCGGGCACGCGGTCACCGCGAGCAGCTTCACCCTCTTCCGCCCGCTGCTGTCGCCGCCCGTGGTCGGGCCGGCCGGACTGGTCACCTGGATCTCCTCACGCCTTTGCCAACCGAGATCGCGCAAATGTTCCCGATCCCAAGGCATCCTGCAACACGTCGGCACAGGATCAAAAGAGCAGTCGGCACAGGATCAAAAGAGCGAAGGTCCCCTGTCGTCCGGGTCTGCTGCCCTGTCCGCCGGACTCCATCGCATCCCCGTCACCTCCCCCATCGCCTCCCCATCGCCTCCCCGTGGCCTGCCGGTGGCCGGAGGCGGGCTGGGGTTCGCTGGGCCGACCGGTGTAGCTTGGATGACTGAGCCAGACGTCGCTGCTGATGGCGGTCGGGCGGCCCGCGCGCGGACAGAGGCGTGGACCGGCCGAGGGAGAGAGGGCCTCCGACGGACTGCGCTGCGCGCGTGGGTGCACCCTTGTACCCGACGCCGCAGGTCAGCCATGCCCACCCTCGACCAACCCCACGAGGAGCAGCTCACTCATGACGACTGCCACCAACGGCCAGGACTTCAAGGTCGCCGACCTCTCCCTCGCCGCCTTCGGCCGCAAGGAGATCACCCTCGCCGAGCACGAGATGCCCGGCCTGATGGCGATCCGCAAGGAGTACGCCGCGGCCCAGCCGCTCGCCGGCGCCCGCGTCACCGGCTCCCTGCACATGACCGTGCAGACCGCCGTGCTCATCGAGACCCTGGTCGCCCTCGGCGCCGAGGTCCGCTGGGCCTCCTGCAACATCTTCTCCACCCAGGACCACGCCGCCGCGGCCATCGCCGTCGGCCCGAACGGCACCCCGGACAACCCCCAGGGCGTCCCGGTCTTCGCCTGGAAGGGCGAGACCCTGGAGGAGTACTGGTGGTGCACGGAGCAGGCGCTGACCTGGCCGAACACCCCCACCGGCGGCCCGAACATGATCCTGGACGACGGCGGCGACGCCACGCTTTTGGTGCACAAGGGCGTCGAGTACGAGAAGGACGGCAAGGTCCCGGCCGTCGACACCGCCGAGAACGACGAGCACCGCGTCATCCTCGAGCTCCTCAACCGCACCATCACCGAGGGCTCGCAGAAGTGGACCCAGCTGGCCTCGGAGATCCGCGGCGTGACCGAGGAGACCACGACCGGCGTCCACCGCCTGTACGAGATGCACCGTGACGGCACGCTGCTCTTCCCGGCGATCAACGTGAACGACGCCGTGACCAAGTCGAAGTTCGACAACAAGTACGGCTGCCGCCACTCGCTGATCGACGGCATCAACCGCGCCACGGACGTCCTCATCGGCGGCAAGACCGCCGTCGTCTGCGGCTACGGCGACGTGGGCAAGGGCTGCGCGGAGTCCCTGCGCGGCCAGGGCGCCCGCGTCATCGTCACCGAGATCGACCCGATCTGCGCGCTCCAGGCGGCCATGGACGGCTACCAGGTCACGACGCTCGACGAGGTCATCGACAAGGCCGACATCTTCGTCACGACCACGGGCAACAAGGACATCATCATGGCCTCGGACATGGCCAAGATGAAGCACCAGGCGATCGTGGGCAACATCGGCCACTTCGACAACGAGATCGACATGGCCGGTCTGGCCGCCATCCCCGGCATCGTCAAGGACGAGGTCAAGCCGCAGGTCCACACCTGGACGTTCCCCGACGGCAAGGTCCTGATCGTGCTGTCCGAGGGCCGCCTGCTCAACCTGGGCAACGCCACCGGCCACCCGTCCTTCGTGATGTCCAACTCGTTCGCGGACCAGACCCTGGCCCAGATCGAGCTGTTCACCAAGCAGGACGAGTACCCGACCGACGTCTACGTGCTCCCCAAGCACCTGGACGAGAAGGTCGCCCGTCTCCACCTCGACGCGCTCGGCGTGAAGCTCACGACGCTCCGCCCCGAGCAGGCCGCGTACATCGGTGTCGAGGTAGAGGGCCCGTTCAAGCCCGACCACTACCGCTACTGACAGCCGGCCGGCCACCGGTCAGCCCCACCTCAGCAGGCCCTCGCCCCCGCGGCGGGGGCCTGCCCCTTTGGGAGCGGTGGGGCCGGTCCGGACCGACCCCACCGCTCACCGCAGGTACTGACCCGAGGACCCAAGCCCATGCCCCGCGGCCGATATTCGCTCCATGATCCGCACGATCGCACCCCCCTCGGCGAAGAACACTTCCACTGCGCACCCGGCCCCTCCGGCTGGCGCTACGTCTCCCAACGCGCCTCCCCCTCCGGCACCCCCGCAGGCTCCGTCGACCTCGCGGTCGACGACCACGGCCGCCCCATCCGCCTCGAACTGCACGCGGGGGACTGGCAGGTCCGCGCCGCCGCCCTCAACGGCGTGACCTGGGTCCGCACCGACCCCACCGGAGCCCATGCCACCGAAGACAACGCGCCCGCCCACGCCTTCACCGGCGCATCCCCCGCCTTCCTCATCGCGACGGCCCGGCTGCTGCGCCTGACCCCCGCTGCCCCCGCGACCCGAATCCGCCTGGTCGCCTTCACGGACCCGGTCCTCGCCCCCCGCACTCTCGACCAGTCCTGGGCCCTGCTGAAAAGAGAAGCACACGCCACTGACAACGGCCCGCTGACCGTGGACGAATACCAGGTCACAGCCCTGGACACCGGCGAACAGCACGCGGTCCACATCACCGGCGACGTCGTCCTCGCGGCCCCCGGCATGGAGCTGGAGCACCTCGAAACCCCACCGTCGGCCTTCGCCTGACGCCCGCGCCCGCTCAGGCAGGCGGCACGAACCCCGTGCCAGGAGGCGCGGCCTCATCACCTCCGCGCCCGCCCGACGGCGGCACGGGCCGCGGCACGGCACCGGCACTGGCAGCGGGATCGCTGGACCCCGACCCAGGCACGGCAGAGCCCGCCTCCCCGCCGAATGCCTTCCGCGCATCCCGCGCCTGCCGCTCATGCACGACAGCGGCCAGATACGCGGCCGGCGGAACACCCTGCGGCGCAGGAGCCCCCGTCCGCTCCGCCAGATCACCGGCAAGCCGCTCCGCCATCGCCCAGCCCACCTGCGGATCCAACTGCCCCATCCGCGTCAGGTACTGGCGAATCGCCAGCCACAGCCCCTCAGGGACACCGGACAGATCCAGCCCGGCGAACCGCCCCATCAACCAGGGCGGCGGCGGAGGCACGAACGCCGTCCGCCCCGTGGGCACCCGCTCGCGTACGACCAACGTGCCCGCGAACACATCCCCGAGCCGCCGCCCACGCGCCGACACCAGCGACGCGACGCACGCCACCACCCCGAACGTCATCAGAATCTCGACGACCCCGACGGCCCCCCGCACCAGCGCGTGCCGGAAGCGAATAGGCCCCCCGTCGTCCCGCACCACCCGCAGCCCGCACGCCAGTTTCCCCAACGACCGCCCATGACTGAGCGTCTCCACCGCGATCGGACCACCGACCAGGATGAGTACGAAGCCGGCGACCGCGACCGCGGCGGCCGCGGCGTCGTCCAACGACGAGGTCGAAGCGACGATCCCGACCGTCACCGCGATATAGACCGCCCACGCCACGGCCATGTCGATCAGCAGGGCCAGCGCCCGGCTCGGCAGCTTCGCGGGACGCAACTCCAGCGCCACCGCCTCACCCGTCACTAGCTCACTCACGCCCGCCGCCCTTCCCTGCCCTGCCGTAGGACTCGCCAGTCTGCCAAGCTGAGCAGCCACGCGCCGCAGTACGAGGAGCAGCTCCCCGATGGACCTCGACGTCTTCGTGTCCGCCCACCGAGCCGAGTGGGACCGACTGGAAGCCCTGCTGCGCCGCCAACGCCGCCTCACCGGCGCCGAGGCCGACGAACTCGTCACCCTCTACCAACGCACCGCCACCCACCTCTCCCTGATCCAGTCCAGCGCACCGGACCCCCAGCTCACCGGACGCCTGACGCACCTCGTGGCACGCGCGCGTAGCGCCGTGACAGGCACACGCCGCGCCTCCTGGAGAGACGTGACGCGTTTCCTCGCCCACGGCTTCCCGGCAGCGGTCTACCGCTCCCGCCGCTGGTGGGTCCCCACGGCACTGCTCTCGACGGCCCTCGCGGCAGTCATCGGCTGGTGGATCGCCACCCACCCCGAAGTGCAGTCCTCGATCGCAGCCCCCAGCGAACTGCGCGAGCTCACCCGGCCGGGCGGTCAGTACGAGTCGTACTACTCCAGCCACCCCGCGGCGTCCTTCGCGGCCCAGGTGTGGACGAACAACGCCCAAGCCGCCGCGATGTGCCTCGTCCTGGGAGCCTTCCTCTGCTTCCCGGTCATCTGGATCCTCTTCCAGAACATGCTCAACCTCGGGGTGGGCATCGGCCTGATGTCCTCGGCGGGCCGTCTCGACACCTTCCTCGGCCTGGTCCTCCCGCACGGCCTTCTGGAACTGACGGCAGTCTTCGTAGCCGCCGGCACAGGCCTGCGCCTCGGCTGGACCGTCATCGACCCGGGCCCACGCACCCGCCGCACGGCCCTGGCGGAGGAGGGCCGCGCGGCCCTCGGCATGGCGATAGGCCTGGCCCTGGTCCTGTTCGTGTCGGGCGCCATCGAAGGCTTCGTGACCCCGTCGGGCCTGCCGACCTGGGCCCGCATCGCCATCGGAATCGCCGCCGAGCTGGCGTTCCTCGCGTACGTCTACGTCCTGGGCGGCAGGGCGGCCCGTGCGGGTGAAACGGGCGACCTGGACCTGACCGACCGCAGCGCCTCCGCCCCCACCGCAGCGTGATGTGCGTAGGGCCCTCCAGAGCTGCTAGTCTCCTCTTCGCCCCGGAAAAACCGTTGACACGGAAGGACTGGGGAGGTAGATTCGAACAGTTGCCTAGAACTGGACAAGTCCAGCGGCGGCGGTTAAAGTCTGCTTGCTTCTCGAATCACATCAAATAGAGAAGCCGCCCCCCGATTAATCGAAACTGAAGCCGGTAAGTCCGGCCGAAAGCTTCTGATAAAGTCGGATCAGCCGAAAGGCAAAGGCCCTCCAACGGCCACCGGAAATGAAATCCGAACCGGAAACGGAACGGAAAACGGATCTGGTAAGGTTGGAAACACGAAATACCGAAGGGAAGCGCCCGGAGGGAAGCCCCAGAGAATGTTCTGCGGGTGAGTACAAAGGAAGCGTCCGTTCCTTGAGAACTCAACAGCGTGCCAAAAGTCAACGCCAGATATGTTGATAACCCCGTCTCCAGCATCAGCTGGGACGCGGTTCCTTTGAAGAAACACAGCGAGGACGCTGTGAACGGACGGGATTATTCCTCCCGACCGTTCCGCTCTCGTGGTGTCATCCCGATTACGGGAGAACATTCACGGAGAGTTTGATCCTGGCTCAGGACGAACGCTGGCGGCGTGCTTAACACATGCAAGTCGAACGATGAAGCCCTTCGGGGTGGATTAGTGGCGAACGGGTGAGTAACACGTGGGCAATCTGCCCTTCACTCTGGGACAAGCCCTGGAAACGGGGTCTAATACCGGATAACACCTCCACTCTCCTGGGTGGAGGTTAAAAGCTCCGGCGGTGAAGGATGAGCCCGCGGCCTATCAGCTTGTTGGTGAGGTAATGGCTCACCAAGGCGACGACGGGTAGCCGGCCTGAGAGGGCGACCGGCCACACTGGGACTGAGACACGGCCCAGACTCCTACGGGAGGCAGCAGTGGGGAATATTGCACAATGGGCGAAAGCCTGATGCAGCGACGCCGCGTGAGGGATGACGGCCTTCGGGTTGTAAACCTCTTTCAGCAGGGAAGAAGCGAAAGTGACGGTACCTGCAGAAGAAGCGCCGGCTAACTACGTGCCAGCAGCCGCGGTAATACGTAGGGCGCAAGCGTTGTCCGGAATTATTGGGCGTAAAGAGCTCGTAGGCGGCTTGTCACGTCGGGTGTGAAAGCCCGGGGCTTAACCCCGGGTCTGCATTCGATACGGGCTAGCTAGAGTGTGGTAGGGGAGATCGGAATTCCTGGTGTAGCGGTGAAATGCGCAGATATCAGGAGGAACACCGGTGGCGAAGGCGGATCTCTGGGCCATTACTGACGCTGAGGAGCGAAAGCGTGGGGAGCGAACAGGATTAGATACCCTGGTAGTCCACGCCGTAAACGGTGGGAACTAGGTGTTGGCGACATTCCACGTCGTCGGTGCCGCAGCTAACGCATTAAGTTCCCCGCCTGGGGAGTACGGCCGCAAGGCTAAAACTCAAAGGAATTGACGGGGGCCCGCACAAGCAGCGGAGCATGTGGCTTAATTCGACGCAACGCGAAGAACCTTACCAAGGCTTGACATACACCGGAAAGCATCAGAGATGGTGCCCCCCTTGTGGTCGGTGTACAGGTGGTGCATGGCTGTCGTCAGCTCGTGTCGTGAGATGTTGGGTTAAGTCCCGCAACGAGCGCAACCCTTGTTCTGTGTTGCCAGCATGCCCTTCGGGGTGATGGGGACTCACAGAAGACCGCCGGGGTCAACTCGGAGGAAGGTGGGGACGACGTCAAGTCATCATGCCCCTTATGTCTTGGGCTGCACACGTGCTACAATGGCAGGTACAATGAGCTGCGATACCGTGAGGTGGAGCGAATCTCAAAAAGCCTGTCTCAGTTCGGATTGGGGTCTGCAACTCGACCCCATGAAGTCGGAGTTGCTAGTAATCGCAGATCAGCATTGCTGCGGTGAATACGTTCCCGGGCCTTGTACACACCGCCCGTCACGTCACGAAAGTCGGTAACACCCGAAGCCGGTGGCCCAACCCCTTGTGGGAGGGAGCTGTCGAAGGTGGGACTGGCGATTGGGACGAAGTCGTAACAAGGTAGCCGTACCGGAAGGTGCGGCTGGATCACCTCCTTTCTAAGGAGCACTTCTAAGCCAAGCTTGCTTGGTTCAGAGGCCACTACGTCGGCAAACGATCGACGGTGGTTGCTCATGGGTGGAACGTTGACTACTCGGCCTGGTTCACGGGTCGGAGGCTGCAAGTACTGCTCTTCGGGGCGTGGAAAGCATGATCTTCGGACGGGACTCGGTCGGGCACGCTGTTGGGTATCTGAAGGTACGGGCTGTCAAGCCTGTCCTTCGGGATGCCGACCCCAGTACACTCACTGGTTTTGCTGGTGGGGTGATGGGTGGTTGGTCGTTGTTTGAGAACTGCACAGTGGACGCGAGCATCTGTGGCCAAGTTTTTAAGGGCGCACGGTGGATGCCTTGGCACCAGGAACCGATGAAGGACGTGGGAGGCCACGATAGTCCCCGGGGAGTCGTCAACCAGGCTTTGATCCGGGGGTTTCCGAATGGGGAAACCCGGCAGTCGTCATGGGCTGTCACCCGCTGCTGAACACATAGGCAGTGTGGAGGGAACGCGGGGAAGTGAAACATCTCAGTACCCGCAGGAAGAGAAAACAACCGTGATTCCGGGAGTAGTGGCGAGCGAAACCGGATGAGGCCAAACCGTATACGTGTGAGACCCGGCAGGGGTTGCGTATGCGGGGTTGTGGGATCTCTCTTTCACAGTCTGCCGGCTGTGAGACGAGTCAGAAACCGTTGATGTAGGCGAAGGACATGCGAAAGGTCCGGCGTAGAGGGTAAGACCCCCGTAGTCGAAACATCAGCGGCTCGTTTGAGAGACACCCAAGTAGCACGGGGCCCGAGAAATCCCGTGTGAATCTGGCGGGACCACCCGTTAAGCCTAAATATTCCCTGGTGACCGATAGCGGATAGTACCGTGAGGGAATGGTGAAAAGTACCGCGGGAGCGGAGTGAAATAGTACCTGAAACCGTGTGCCTACAAGCCGTGGGAGCGTCGGACATCAAGCTTGCTTGGTGTCTCGTGACTGCGTGCCTTTTGAAGAATGAGCCTGCGAGTTTGCGGTGTGTTGCGAGGTTAACCCGTGTGGGGAAGCCGTAGCGAAAGCGAGTCCGAATAGGGCGGTTTAGTAGCGCGCTCAAGACCCGAAGCGGAGTGATCTAGCCATGGGCAGGTTGAAGCGGCTGTAAGAGGTCGTGGAGGACCGAACCCACCAGGGTTGAAAACCTGGGGGATGACCTGTGGTTAGGGGTGAAAGGCCAATCAAACTCCGTGATAGCTGGTTCTCCCCGAAATGCATTTAGGTGCAGCGTCGTGTGTTTCTTGCCGGAGGTAGAGCACTGGATAGGCGATGGGCCCTACCGGGTTACTGACCTTAGCCAAACTCCGAATGCCGGTAAGTGAGAGCACGGCAGTGAGACTGTGGGGGATAAGCTCCATGGTCGAGAGGGAAACAGCCCAGAGCATCGACTAAGGCCCCTAAGCGTACGCTAAGTGGGAAAGGATGTGGAGTCGCAGAGACAACCAGGAGGTTGGCTTAGAAGCAGCCACCCTTGAAAGAGTGCGTAATAGCTCACTGGTCTAGTGATTCCGCGCCGACAATGTAGCGGGGCTCAAGCGTACCGCCGAAGTCGTGTCATTCCAGCATATAGGGCCAACGCCTGCTGGGATGGGTAGGGGAGCGTCGTGTGCCGGGTGAAGCTGCGCCGGAAGGCAGTGGTGGACGGTTCACGAGTGAGAATGCAGGCATGAGTAGCGATACATACGTGAGAAACGTGTGCGCCGATTGACTAAGGGTTCCTGGGTCAAGCTGATCTGCCCAGGGTAAGTCGGGACCTAAGGCGAGGCCGACAGGCGTAGTCGATGGATAACCGGTTGATATTCCGGTACCCGCTGTGAAGCGTCAAACATCGAGCCCATTAATGCTAAGGCCGTGAAGCCGTCCTGATCTCTTCGGAGTTGAGGGAAGTGGTGGAGCCGCTGACCCAAGGTGGTAGTAGGTGAGTGATGGGGTGACGCAGGAAGGTAGTCCAGCCCGGGCGGTGGTTGTCCCGGGGTAAGGGTGTAGGCCGTGTGATAGGTAAATCCGTCGCACATTAAGGCTGAGACCTGATGCCGAGCCGATTGTGGTGAAGTGGATGATCCTATGCTGTCGAGAAAAGCCTCTAGCGAGTTTCATGGCGGCCCGTACCCTAAACCGACTCAGGTGGTCAGGTAGAGAATACCGAGGCGTTCGGGTGAACTATGGTTAAGGAACTCGGCAAAATGCCCCCGTAACTTCGGGAGAAGGGGGGCCATCACTGGTGATCGGATTTACTCCGTGAGCTGGGGGTGGCCGCAGAGACCAGCGAGAAGCGACTGTTTACTAAAAACACAGGTCCGTGCGAAGCCGTAAGGCGATGTATACGGACTGACGCCTGCCCGGTGCTGGAACGTTAAGGGGACCGGTTAGTGCACTTTCGGGTGTGCGAAGCTGAGAACTTAAGCGCCAGTAAACGGCGGTGGTAACTATAACCATCCTAAGGTAGCGAAATTCCTTGTCGGGTAAGTTCCGACCTGCACGAATGGCGTAACGACTTCTCGACTGTCTCAACCATAGGCCCGGTGAAATTGCACTACGAGTAAAGATGCTCGTTTCGCGCAGAAGGACGGAAAGACCCCGGGACCTTTACTACAGTTTGATATTGGTGTTCGGTTCGGCTTGTGTAGGATAGGTGGGAGACTTTGAAGCGGGCACGCCAGTGTTCGTGGAGTCGCCGTTGAAATACCACTCTGGTCGTGCTGGATGTCTAACCTCGGTCCGTGATCCGGATCAGGGACAGTGTCTGATGGGTAGTTTAACTGGGGCGGTTGCCTCCCAAAGAGTAACGGAGGCGCCCAAAGGTTCCCTCAGCCTGGTTGGTAATCAGGTGTTGAGTGTAAGTGCACAAGGGAGCTTGACTGTGAGACCGACGGGTCGAGCAGGGACGAAAGTCGGGACTAGTGATCCGGCGGTGGCTTGTGGAAGCGCCGTCGCTCAACGGATAAAAGGTACCCCGGGGATAACAGGCTGATCTTCCCCAAGAGTCCATATCGACGGGATGGTTTGGCACCTCGATGTCGGCTCGTCGCATCCTGGGGCTGGAGTCGGTCCCAAGGGTTGGGCTGTTCGCCCATTAAAGCGGTACGCGAGCTGGGTTTAGAACGTCGTGAGACAGTTCGGTCCCTATCCTCTGTGCGCGTAGGAATATTGAGAAGGGCTGTCCCTAGTACGAGAGGACCGGGACGGACGAACCTCTGGTGTGCCAGTTGTCCTGCCAAGGGCATGGCTGGTTGGCTACGTTCGGAAAGGATAACCGCTGAAAGCATCTAAGCGGGAAGCCTGCTTCGAGATGAGTATTCCCACCCCCTTTGAGGGGTTAAGGCTCCCAGTAGACGACTGGGTTGATAGGCCAGATCTGGAAGCCCGGTAACGGGTGGAGGTGACTGGTACTAATAGGCCGAGGGCTTGTCCTCAGTTGCTCGCGTCCACTGTGTTGGTTCTGAAACCACGAACAACCCCGTACATGGTCACGTGCGGTGCGGTTGACAGTTTCATAGTGTTTCGGTGGTCATAGCATGAGGGAAACGCCCGGTTACATTCCGAACCCGGAAGCTAAGCCTCATAGCGCCGATGGTACTGCAGGGGGGACCCTGTGGGAGAGTAGGACGCCGCCGAACTAAATTTGATAAAGCCTCAGGCCCTGGACATTGTCCAGGGCCTGAGGCTTTTTTGCGTTTTGGCCCCAGGCCCCCTTTGTCTCCTTTTCCTTAAAGGCGGCCGGCTGCCTTCAGGGAGAGGTAGGCGTCGGCCAGAGCAGGTGCCAGGTTGTTCGGAGTTGCGTCCACTACCGTGACGCCGCGCCGGGTGAGGTGCTCCGCTATGCGGTGTCGTTCGGATTGGGCTTGGGTGGCTGCTGCCGCGTCGTAGACCGCTTCTGCTGTGCCGCGGGCATTCGCCATTTCTTCGAGTTGGGGGTCGGCGACCGATGCGAGCAGGACTTTGTGGCTCTTCGTGAGCCGCGAAAGTACGGGAAGCAAGCCCTCTTCGATGGGGGCCGGGTCGAGGCTCGTCAGCAGCACGATCAGGGAACCGCGAGGTGCTGTCCGCAGGGCCGCGGAGGTCAGGCCCCGGGCGTCCGTCTCGATGAGTTCGGGCTCCAGCATGGCCAAAGCGTTGACCAGGGAGGGAAGGACGTCGCCGGCTGAGCGGCCCTGGACGAGGGCCCGTACTCGACGATCGTAGGCAAGAAGGTCCACGCGGTCGCCGGCGCGGGAGGCGAGGGCGGCGAGGAGCAGCGCGGCGTCCATGGAGGCGTCGAGGCGGGGGGTGTCGCCCACTCGGCCGGCCGACGTGCGGCCCGTGTCGAGGACCAGGAGGATGTGCCGGTCGCGCTCCGGGCGCCAGGTGCGGATCGCGACGGTGGACTGGCGGGCCGTGGCGCGCCAGTCGATGGAGCGGGTGTCGTCACCGGGGACATAGTCGCGGAGGCTGTCGAACTCGGTGCCCTGGCCGCGCGTGAGCACGCTTGTACGGCCGTCGAGTTCGCGTAGGCGGGCCAGTTTGGAGGGGAGGTGCTTCCGGCTGGTGAAGGGCGGCAGGACACGTACGGTCCAGGGGGCTCTGTGGGTGCCCTGGCGGGCGAAGAGGCGTAGAGGGCCGTACGAGCGGATCGTCACGCGATCCGACCGGTGGTCGCCGCGCCGGGTGGGGCGCAGGTGAGTGGTGAGGCGGCGGCGTTCGCCGGCCGGGATCGCGAGACTCTGGCGGGACGCGGCCACTTCGGTGCCGGGCTGCCAGCTGCTGGGTGGCCAGGCGTCGCGGAGGTCGGCGCGCAGGGGGCGCCCCGAGGGGTTGGTGACGGTCAGCTCGACATCGGCGGTTTCCCCGAGGCGCACGGAAGTGTCGCCGGAGCGGGTCAGGGCGAGGCGGCGTACCGGGGCGGCCAGCGCGAAGTCGCAGGCGCAGGCCAGGGCCAGGGGAGCGTTGACGGCGAGGACGCCTGTCCAGCTGGGGTCCCAGAGGCCTACGGGGAGGGTGCCCAGTGCCGCCAGGAGGGCGGCGCGACCGGTGAGGGCCATCAGCGGGGTACCGGGACGTGGGCGAGGATCGCGGTGATGACGGAGTCCGCGGTGACGCCTTCCATCTCGGCCTCCGGGCGGAGTTGCACGCGGTGGCGGAGGGTGGGGAGCGCCAGGGCCTTGACGTCGTCGGGGGTGACGTAGTCGCGGCCGGTGAGCCAGGCCCAGGCGCGGGCCGTCGAGAGCAGGGCCGTGGCGCCTCGCGGGGAGACGCCCAGGGTGAGGGAGGGCGATTCGCGGGTGGCGCGGCACACGTCGACCACGTAGGCGGTGATCTCGGGAGAGATGGAGGTCTTGGCGACCGCCGCGCGGGCGGCCTCCAGGTCGGCGGGGCCCGCTACGGGGCGTACGCCGGCGGCGTGCAGGTCGCGTGGGTTGAAGCCGTCGGCGTGGCGGGTGAGGACGTCGATCTCGTCCTGGCGGGAGGGGAGAGGGACCGTCAGTTTGAGGAGGAAGCGGTCGAGTTGGGCTTCGGGGAGGGGATACGTGCCCTCGTACTCGACGGGGTTCTGGGTGGCCGCGACGAGGAAGGGCTCGGGGAGCGGGCGGGGTGTGCCGTCGACCGTGACCTGGCGTTCCTCCATCGCTTCGAGGAGCGAGGACTGGGTCTTGGGCGGGGTGCGGTTGATCTCGTCGGCGAGGAGGAGGTTCGTGAAGACCGGGCCGGGCTGGAAGGAGAACTCCGTGGTGCGCGCGTCGTACACGAGAGAGCCCGTGACGTCGCTCGGCATGAGGTCCGGGGTGAACTGGACCCGCTTGGTGTCGAGTTCGAGGCTCGCGGCGAGGGCGCGGACAAGCAGCGTCTTGGCTACCCCGGGGACTCCTTCGAGGAGGACGTGGCCGCGGCAGAGGAGGGCGACGACGAGGCCGGTGACGGCGGGGTCCTGGCCGACCACGGCCTTGGAGATCTCCGCGCGCAGGGCTTCGAGGGAAGCGCGGGGGCCGCGGGGATCTCCGGTGGGCCCGTTGTCAGTGGTCGGGTCCATCATGAGTGGCGTACCTCACTTTCGAGGGCGTCGAGTTGGTCGGCTAGGGCGATGAGCGCTGCGTCGCTGCCCGGGGGCGGCCCGAAGAGGAGGGGGAGCGGGTCTTGGCCGGGGGTGCGAAGTCGCGTGGACAGTGCGGGGATCAGGGTCTCGGGTGCGTGCGCCTGGGCGGGGGAGACGCCGACGAGGGGGGCGAGGCGGGTGCGGGTGGCGGTGCGCAGGGCGGTGGCCGCGCGGTCGCGGGCGTTCGCTCTGCGATAGAGGCGGGCACGGCCTTCGACGGTTTCTGAGGCGCGGATGGCCACGGGGAGGCGTTCGGTGACGAGGGGGCCCAGGCGGCGGGCGCGCCACAGTGCGGCGAGCACGGCGGCGATGGCGAGTTGCAGGGTGCCCCAACGCCAGCCGGAGGGGACCAGGTCGAAGAAGCCGCGGGGTTCGGAGTCGGCCGCCCGGTCGTCGGAGAGGGAGGGGAGGTACCAGACCACGTGGGGTCGGGTGCCGAGGAGTTGGAGGGCGAGTGAGGCGTTGCCGTGCTTGTCCAGGCGGTCGTTGTAGAGGATGTCGGGGGCACCGAGGACGACGGTGTCGCCCTTTCCGCGGGGGGCGGGGAGATGCAGGAGGCTGGGGAGGCCGTCGCTGAGGTAGCAGGCCTCGGCGTTGGGGGCGAGGGTGTCGTAGCGGATGCCGCCCATGTCGGCGGTGCCCGCTCGGCGGGCGGCTGGGAGGGAGCAGCCGGGAGAGAGGGTGGATTGTGCGCTGGGGGTGTCGCTCGCGGTGAGCCCGGGGGCGAGGGCATCGATCGACGGGGCGCCGGGGGTGACGAGGACGGTGCGGCCCCCGGAGTTCTTGGTGGCGGTGTGGAGGCGAGTGTGCTGGCCGTCGGTGAGCAGGTCGGGGTTGGTCACCAGGAGGGTCGTGTCGGGGCCGGCCGCGGTTCGGGCCTCTTCGGTGGTGGTGACCACGCGTGTGGATATGCCGTGGTCGGCGAGGAGTTCGGCGACGGCTCGGCTGCCGTAGGGGTCGGTGGAGCGGGGGTCGAGGCGGCCGTGCTGGGCGCCGGAGCGGATTGCGGCGATGGCGACGGCCGCTGCCAGCAGGGTGACCAGGGCGAGGGCGATGCCCCGGGAGCGGGTCCAGAGTTGGCGGGGCGTCGGGGAGACCGACGTAGAGAGGGGGGCGGTGTTGTCCGGCTGCCGCGGGGTGGTGGGTGCGGCCGGCTGGGGTGGCTCGGCCGGGCGGGTGGAGCCGGTCATTCGGCGGCTCCCTGGGAGCTGCTGCTCGCGGTGGTGTGGGGGGTGCTGGTCAGGTTCGGCTTGGCGCGTTCGAGATCCCGGTCCAGCTCGGTCAGGCGGCGGTACGCGGGTTGGTCGGCGGTGCGGCCGCCGTATGTGACGTCGTCGAACTCGTGGGCGGCGGAGCGGAGTCGGCGGGTGTGCGCGGGGAGGGTGCGGCCTGCTTCCGCTGCGGCTTCGTCGGCGGTGCGGCCGGGGCGGGGGTCCAGGAGTGCGCGTTCCTCCAGGGCGCGGACGATGGCGCGCATGCGTTCCTGGACGGCTTGGGTCCAGTGGCCCTGGGCGGCGTGGGCCTCGGCGGCGGCGCGGTGTTCGGCGGCGTTGCGGGGGCGGTCGTCGAAGAGGAGCGGTGCGGAGGCGGGGGTGCGGTGCGGGGTGCCCAGGCGCCACCAGAGGGCGGCGCCCAGGGCCACGACCGCGAGGACGATGACGAGGAGGCCGAATCCGCCGCCCGGGGTGGCCCCCGCGGCGGCGGAGAACAGGTCGTCGACCCAGTTCCAGAAGGCGTTCAGGGCGCGGTGGAGGAGGCTCGGGTCGTTCTCGTGGTACATCGGCTTGGACAGTTCGCGCTCGGCCGCTTCGCGGCCGGGGACGCGCGGGATCGTCACCGGTGGGTCGTCCCCGGTGCGCGGCAGGAGCGGTGCCGCTCCGAGCCCCATGAGCACTGCCCCCGCCGCGGTCACCGCATCAGCTCCCCGGGGTACCGGGCGGGGTGGTGCCCTGGCCGGGGGTGCCGGCGGCGCGGGTGAGTTCGAGGTCGAGGGCCTCGCGCCGGATCCGCTGGTCGATGTAGAGGAGCACGGTGACTCCGGCCGTGATCGGGAACGTCAGAGTGGAGCCGATGACGGAGCCGACGCCGCTGACGATCAGGAACGTCCAGCCCAGCTCGCCGGTGCCGTTGAGGAAGCCGCTGACGCCTTCGCCGCTGAGAGCGCCGGCGATGAAGGTGAACGGGATGACGATGATCGACGCCACGACGTTGGCGATGACGGTGGCGAGCAGCTGGATGCCGAAGACCCGCCACCAGGAGCCGCGGACCAGCTTGGCGGAGCGGGTCAGGGACTTCTTGACGCCCTGCTTCTCCAGCATGAGCGCGGGGGAGGCGAGGGAGAGGCGGACCACGACCCAGATGGCGGCGACGCCCGCGGCGAGGCCGCCGAGTGCGGCGAGGCTCGCCCCGGCGTCGGAGGGGCCGGACAGCGCGATCAGCACGCCGGGCAGGATGCCGACGGCGACGATCGCGATGGCGATGACCGGGATGAGCAGGGTCAGGCCGAACAGTTTCGCGAGCTGGGGACGGGAGTCCCGCCAGGCTTCGGCGGTGGTAACCGACTTACCGAGCACCGCGCGGCTGGTGACCATCGTGAGCAGGGCCGTGGCGACGATCGTGCCGAGCAGGGTGATCACGAGGACCACTCCGGAGTTCAGCATGGCGTCGCCCATGGCGCGGGTCAGCTCGCCGACGGTCGCGCTCGGGTCGTCGAGTGCGTCGGTGTCGGCGGATTCGCTCAGGACGAGGCCCTGGAGGAGGACGACGACGATCTCCGTGAGCACGGCCACGGTCAGGGAGATGCCGAGGACCGTGCGCCAGTGGGCGCGCATCGTGGACACGGCGCCGTCGAGGATCTCGCCTACGCCGAGCGGGCGGAGCGGGATGACGCCGGGTTTGGCGGCGGGCGGGGGGCCCTGCCAGGCGCCCCAGCCGGGGTAGCCGCCGCCGGGGCCGGGGCCCGCTGGGCCGCCGGGGCCGCCCGGGGGTTGGTTGCCCCAGCCCCAGCCGCCGCCCTGGCCGGGCGGCGGGGGTGGCGGAGGCGGGGTCCGGCCCGGGCCCGGGTCGCTGGGCGGGGACCACTGGGCGGGCGGCGGCTGCTCCTTGGACCACTTGGACGGGCCGCTCTGCCGGCCGTCGTCCGCGGGCTCGGCGGCGTCCGGCTTGCCGGAGTCCTGTCCGTCGGAGGGGGCGGATCCGGGCGAAGCCCAGCCCGGAGTGTCGTTCATCGTCGCTCCTTCACGGTGCCCGTCCGCGGGTGCGGCGGCAGGTTGCCAGCCATCGTGCCACGGGGTACCGGTCGGGTGACCGGGTGCCGTAGAGGTGGGACACCTTCAATTGTCCGCCGGGTACGGGGCAGACTGGGCGGATGGCTGATCAGTACGCGCAATCGAGCGAGGACATACGGCCGACCGGGATCCCGGCGATCCCCGCGATCCGCTGGGACGACCCACCTGAAGGCCCCGTGCTGGTCCTCCTCGACCAGACCAGGCTGCCGGGCGAGGAGATCGAGCTGGTGTGCACCGACGCACCGGCTCTGGTGGAGGCGATCCGCACGCTCGCGGTGCGCGGGGCACCGCTTCTGGGCATCGCGGGGGCGTACGGCGTCGCGCTCGCCGCTGCCCGTGGGTTCGATGTGGACGAGGCGGCGGACGCGTTGGCGGGGGCGCGGCCCACCGCGGTCAATCTCGCGTACGGCGCGCGGCGGGCCCAGGCGGCGTACCGCACCGCGATGGCGGGCGGGGCCGGTCCCGAGCGGGCGGCGGGCGCCGCGCTGGAGGCGGCGCGGGCTCTGCATGCCGAGGACGCCAAGGCGAGCGCCCGGATGGCGGCGCACGGTCTGGCACTGCTCGACGAAATGCTGCCGGGGGGTGGGCACCGGATCCTGACGCACTGCAATACCGGGGCGCTGGTCTCGGGCGGGGAGGGCACGGCGTTCGCGGTGGCTCTCAGGGCGCATCGGGCGGGGAGCCTGCGCAGGCTGTGGGTGGACGAGACGCGGCCGCTGTTGCAGGGGGCCAGGCTCACCGCGTACGAGGCGGCGCGGAACGGTATGGCGTACACGCTGCTCACGGACAACGCGGCGGGTTCGTTGTTCGCGGCGGGGGAGGTGGATGCCGTGCTGATCGGTGCCGACCGCATCGCGGCCGACGGGTCGGTGGCGAACAAGGTGGGGAGCTATCCGCTCGCGGTGCTCGCGCGGTATCACCATGTGCCGTTCATCGTGGTGGCGCCGGTGACGACCGTGGACCCGGAGACGCCGGACGGTGCGTCCATCGAGGTGGAGCAGCGGGCCGGGCACGAGGTGACGGAGGTCACCGCGCCGCATGTGCCGGTGATCGGGATGGAGGCGGGAGGCGGTATTCCGGTGGCGCCGCTGGGGACGCAGGCGTACAACCCCGCGTTCGATGTGACGCCTCCGGAGCTGGTGACGGCGATCGTGACGGAGGAGGGGGTGCTGTCGCCGGTGACGGCGGAGGGGCTGGCCGAGCTGTGTGCCAGGTCGCGGCAGGTCACCATCGGTTGAGGGCGTACCCATCGGTTGATGGCGCAGGCGTAAGCAGGCTTGCTTTGTGGTCGCCGTGCTTGGCGTGGTCGGCGTGGCGACCGGGGTTTTCGGGCCGCGGGGGATGTCGGTGGGCGTCTCGGACTGATGTGTGACGGGTGGTCCCGCGCGGCCGAAGTGTCATGGGTGATCCCGCGCAGCGTCCGTTACCGGGCTGGTCGGATGACCTTCATGTGAGGTCCGCAGCGGCCGATCGGCGCAGAGTGATGGCCTGATACGACTATCGTCACAGGCCAGTGACCTCACTCACCAGCGCCCCTGTCACTGTTACGAGAATGGGATGATGTCAGGCATGAAGGGACGAGTCCTTGTCGTCGACGACGACACCGCACTGGCCGAGATGCTCGGGATTGTGCTGCGTGGTGAAGGTTTTGAGCCGTCGTTCGTAGCTGATGGCGACAAGGCGCTGGCCGCTTTCCGGGAGGCCAAGCCGGATCTTGTGCTGCTCGACTTGATGCTGCCGGGGCGGGATGGCATCGAGGTGTGCCGCCTGATCAGGGCGGAGTCCGGGGTGCCGATCGTCATGCTCACCGCCAAGAGCGACACCGTGGATGTGGTGGTCGGTCTGGAGTCGGGGGCGGACGACTACATCGTCAAGCCGTTCAAGCCGAAGGAGCTGGTGGCCCGGATCAGGGCGCGGCTGCGGAGGTCGGAGGAGCCCGCGCCGGAGCAGCTCGCCATAGGTGACCTGGTCATCGATGTGGCGGGGCATTCCGTGAAGCGGGACGGGCAGTCGATCGCGCTGACGCCGCTGGAGTTCGATCTGCTGGTGGCGCTGGCGCGCAAGCCGTGGCAGGTGTTCACGCGTGAGGTGCTGCTCGAGCAGGTCTGGGGCTATCGGCACGCGGCGGACACCCGACTGGTGAACGTGCACGTCCAGCGGCTGCGTTCCAAGGTCGAGCGGGACCCGGAGCGGCCGGAGATCGTGGTGACCGTCCGGGGTGTCGGTTACAAGGCCGGACCGAGCTGACGTGTCCCGGGACAGTTCCTCCTCGGCGCCCGGCGGTCCGGGGGCTCGTTCGGGGCGGACTGGACCGGCGCGGCGCGCGTCGCGGTTCGGGCGGCTCGCCGACGGCGGGCTGCTGTTGCAGGGCGGCGTGCAGGGCAGCCCGGTGCTGCGGCTCTTCGTGCGCTGGGTGCGCCGTCCGCTGCTGCCCGCCGTAAGGCTGTGGCGGCGCAACATCCAGCTGAAGGTCGTCGTCACGACCCTGTTGATGTCGCTCGGCGTGGTCCTGATGCTGGGCTTCGCCGTGCTGAGTTCGGTCAACAACGGCCTGCTCAAGGCCAAGGTGAAGGCGTCGCAGAGCCAGGCCGACGGGGGTTTCCGGGCCGCTCAGGACAGTGTGAACGCGGCGCGGCAGAGCACCGAGCAGGGACAGGGGCAGGGCCAGGGGCCTGACGGCAGCACGGTCGACGGGCGGAATGCCGCCGTGTGGATGTCCGATCTCGTCGAGCAGTTGTCCAGCGGCGGGCAGAACGCGTTCGCGGTGGTGACGCTGACCTCCACGAGTGACGCGGGAAGCGTGCGCGGTTCGCGGGCCTCGGGCGGGGTGGAGCCGATCCTGAGCGTGCCGGAGGAGCTGCGCGGGCGGGTCGACAAGGGCACGGAGGTCCTCCAGGCCAATACGCGCATCGTTTACGACGACGGGCGTGAGGCGCAGCCGGGCCTGGTGATCGGCAAGCGGCTCAACGACCTCAACGGTGAGCCGTACCAGCTCTATTACCTCTTTCCGCTGACGCAGGAGGAGGAGTCCCTCAACCTGGTCAGGACCACTCTCGCGACCGCCGGGCTCTTCGTGGTGGTGCTCCTCGGGGCCATCGCCTGGCTGGTGGTGCGCCAGGTGGTCACGCCCGTGCGTATGGCAGCGGGCATCGCCGAGCGGTTGTCCGCCGGACGCCTTCAGGAACGTATGAAGGTGACCGGGGAGGACGACATCGCGCGGCTCGGTGAGGCCTTCAACAAGATGGCGCAGAATCTCCAGTTGAAGATCCAGCAGCTGGAGGAGCTGTCGCGGATGCAGCGGCGGTTCGTGTCGGACGTGTCGCATGAGCTGCGTACGCCGTTGACGACTGTGCGGATGGCTGCCGATGTGATTCATGAGGCGCGGGTGGACTTCGATCCGGTGACCGCGCGGTCGGCGGAGTTGCTCGCCGATCAGCTGGACCGCTTCGAGTCGCTGCTCGCGGATCTGCTGGAGATCAGTAGGTTCGACGCGGGGGCGGCCGCGCTGGAGGCGGAGCCGATAGACCTCCGTGAGGTCGTGCGCAGGGTGGTCGGGGGCGCGGAGATGCTCGCCGAGCGCAAGGGAACGCACATACGGGTCGTGGGGGACCAGCAGCCCGTGGTCGCCGAGGCTGATGCCCGGCGGGTGGAGCGGGTGCTGCGCAACCTCGTGGTCAACGCCGTGGAGCACGGTGAGGGCAAGGACGTCGTGGTGCGGCTCGCCGCCGCGGGCGGCGCGGTGGCGGTCGCGGTGCGTGACTACGGTGTGGGACTCAAGCCGGGCGAGGCGACCCGGGTGTTCAGCCGCTTCTGGCGGGCGGATCCGGCACGCGCGCGTACCACCGGTGGTACGGGGCTCGGGCTCTCCATCGCTCTGGAGGATGCGCGGTTGCACGGCGGGTGGCTTCAGGCGTGGGGTGAGCCGGGGGGCGGCTCGCAGTTCAGGCTTACGTTGCCGAGGACGGCGGACGAGCCGCTGCGGGGTTCGCCGATACCGCTGGAGCCCGATGACTCGCGGCGCCACCGCGGGCTGAACGACGCGGGGCTTCCGCTCGGCGGCTCGAACAAGCTGGCGACCGTGCCGGCGCAGCCGTCCGGGGGGTCCGGGGCGTCCGGGATCTCCGGGGCGGCCGGGGCGTTCGGAAGGGTGCCGCCGCCCGTACCGGCGAAGGGGCCGATAGCGCCCCGGCTCGCGCAGGCCGGGGCCGTGGACCTGACGGCGTTGCCCGGAAACGGGGCGCGGGTCGTGTCGCGCCGGTCGCCGGACGAGGAGCAGCCTCAGGAGTCACAGCCGCTGGAGTCGCGTCCGGATCCTGCGGGTGAGGCCGGTGCGGGTGAGGCCGGTGCGGGTTCGGCGAGGGAAGGGGAGAGTACTCGTGGGCGCTGACCGGGAGAGGCGAGGCCGTCGTGTGCGCCGTGGGCGCCCGCTGCGCAAGGGGCTGCTGCTGGGCGGTTGCGGGGCGCTCCTGGCCGGCTGTGCCTCGATGCCCGACAGCGGGAACCTGGAGTCGGTCGACGCCTCGCAGCGGCCCGACTCGCAGTCGCAGGTCCGGGTCTACGCGATGCCGCCCCGCGAGGGCGCGCTGCCCGTGGAGATCGTGCAGGGCTTCCTTGAGGCGCTGACCAGCGATGATCCGCAGTTCGCGATGGCGCGCAAGTATCTGACCAAGGAGGCGTCGAAGGACTGGGATCCGGAGGGGTCCACGACGGTGCTCGCGGACGGCCCGAACACGGACGCGGGCAACGCGGGTAACGACGCCGACGGCAGCCGCCGCTTCTCCCTGACCGGCCAGCAGGTCGCGACGGTGGACAAACAGCACGCGTACCGGCCCGCGGCGGCGTCCTACAGCCAGTTCGTGCATCTGAGCCAGGTGGGAGGGCCGGGCCGGAAGGAGTGGCGGATCGACAAGCCGCCGCCGGGCGTGGTGCTCGGCCAGTCGGACTTCCAGCGCATCTACCGTTCCGTCAACAAGTACTACTTCGCCGGGCCGTCGGGCACGGGTGCGAACGGCCCGAGGGGGCTCGTCGCCGACCCCATCTACATACGTCAGCGCATCGAACCGCTGACGGAGACGGTGAAGGCGCTGCTGGAGGGGCCGACCAACTGGCTGGACCAGGTGGTGGATTCGAGGTTCCGCAGTGGCACGCGGCTCAAGGATCCCGGCAAGTCGCTGGCGCCGGACGACCAGAACCGGCTGACCGTGCAGCTGAACAGCCAGGCCGATGACGCCAGCCAGACGCGGTGCCGGGAGATGGCGGCGCAACTGCTCTTCACATTGCAGGACTTGACGCCTTCGGGGGTCGAGCAGGTGACGTTGCAGCGTTCCAACGGTTCGATGCTCTGTGTCCTGAGCCAGAGTCACGCCGAGAGCGTCGCGGCGCATCGCAGCGCGGACAGGCCCGACTACCAGTACTTCATCGACGAGAAGCACCGGCTGGTCCGGATGCCGGCCAACGCCGGGAGCAACGCGAATCCGGCGCCGGTTAACGGCATCCTCGGCACGGGTGACCAGCCGCTGCGCTCGGCGGCGGTCTCGCGGGACGAGAAGCGCGCGGCCGGGGTGTCGCGGGACGGCAAGGCGCTGTACACGGGGTCGCTGGTCCTGGAGGACACGCTCGGCAAGGCGCAGGTGCGCAGCAGGGCCACGGCGGAGGAGGACCGTCTCTCCACGCCCAGTTGGGACGGCAGGGGCGACCTGTGGGTGGCCGACCGGGATCCGAAGCGGCCGCGGCTGCTCTGGCTCGGCAAGGGCGAGGGCGAACCGGTCCAGGTCGAGGTGCCCGGTCTCGACGGTCGTATCGAGGCGGTGCGGGTGTCGGCCGACGGCGTACGCATCGCGCTGCTGGTGGAGGGCAAGGACGGCAAGACGTCGCTGTGGATCGGCCGGGTGGAGCGCGGTGAGGGCGAGCGGCCCACGATCTCGGTACTCGATCCCACGCAGGCGGCGCCGCGGATGGAGGAGGTCACGGCCATGTCGTGGGCGGGTGGCAGCCGCCTCGTGGTGGTCGGGCGCGAGTCCGGCGGGGTGCAGCAGATGCGGTACGTCCAGTGCGACGGGTCGGTGCTCTCGCGCGCGGCGCTGCCGGGTCTTACGGGCGTCAAGGAGATCGCGGCGTCCGAGAGCGAGCAGCAGCCGCTGGTGGCGCATTCGGACGACGGGATCGTGCGGCTGCCGGCGGGGTCGCAGTGGCAGACCGTGGTGAAGGAGGGGTCGGCTCCGGTCTATCCGGGGTGAGCCCGTCTCCCTTTCGCGCCGTCCGGTGGCCCCGCTGCCGGGCGGCCCCGCTGTGCAGCGGCGTCGCCGTCCGGTGGCCCCTCGTCCAGCGGCCCACCGTCCACAGAGGGTTATCCACAGGGGTGGTCGCGCGGGTCCCGTCTTGGCACAGTGGGGGCATGCGGGGGTGGTGGCGGGACCTGACCGACCTGGTGCTGCCGGCTGAGTGCGGAGGCTGCGGGAGGCCTCGCGCGGTGCTCTGCGCCGAGTGCCGCGCGGCCCTGTGCGGCGCCGCGCCGCGCCGGGTGCGGCCGGTGCCTGAGCCGTGGGGGCTGCCGGTCGTGCACGCCGCGGCGGCGTACGAGGATGCCGTGCGGGCCGTGCTGCTCGCGCACAAGGAGCGTGGCGCCCTGGGGCTTGCCGGTCCCCTGGGGGTGGCGCTTGCCGAAGCCGTGCGCGCCGGTCTGCGGGGCGAAAGTGGCGGGCGGGGTGATAGGGGTGCGCGATCGTGGGTAGTCGGCACACACGGCGGCTCACAGGGGCGTGCGGTGCCGTTGTCGCTCGTCCCCGTGCCGTCGGCGCGCGCCTCTGTGCGGGCGCGTGGTCATGACCCGGCGCGGCGGATCGCGCTCGCCGCGGCGGGTGAGCTGCGGCAAAGGGGGATCCCGGCGCGCGTGCTCGCGGTGCTGCGTCAACGGCGCGTGGTGGCCGACCAGTCGGGGCTCGACTCCCGGCAGCGGCAGGCCAATCTGGCGGGTGCCCTCGAGGTGAGCGCCGGGGGCCGCCGACTGCTCGCGGACGGCGGCCGGATCGTGGTCGTGGATGACCTGATGACCACGGGCGCCTCTTTGGCGGAGGCCGCGCGTGCGGTACGTGACATACACATGGAAAGTAGTGCGCGAGCGGATGCCGTGCGGGATCCGGGAACGGGCGTCGCGCGAAGGGCGGTATTGGGCCGTGAGAACGCGATCTGTGCTGCCGTTGTCGCGGCGTCGCCGGATTCTTTCGAAATAAACCGGAACTGATGGAGAACTTGCATCGTTGCAGGTGATGAGAGGTCGGATACACCCGAATGGAGGTATGCCGCAGTAGAGGGTGACGACATCCGCCCGGGCGAGATATGTTCGGTTGTGAGGAATGGCGAACGCCGCACCTCGCATATCGGAATGCCGGTCGCCGCCGGTGGGTGCGGATTCGTGAGTTTCCGCAATCACCCGGGCCGGTGGGGTGGAGATCTCGCCCACGGGGGAGGAGGAGGTGGAAGTCACCGAGTCCGAGGCCCCGGGAGTCACCGGGGTCTGGTGCAAAAGGGAGATGCTCCGCCACCGAAGCGGAGCAATCCGGGAACGGAGTTCTGCGTGGACATCGTCGTCAAGGGCCGCAAGACCGAGGTGCCCGAGCGGTTCCGCAAGCACGTGGCCGAGAAGCTGAAGCTGGACAAGATCCAGAGGCTCGACGGCAAGGTGATCAGCCTCGACGTCGAGGTGTCCAAGGAAACCAACCCGCGGCAGGCCGACCGTTCCGACCGTGTGGAGATCACCCTCCGCGGACGCGGACCCGTGATCCGAGCGGAAGCCTCGGCAGCCGATCCGTACGCGGCGCTCGACCTGGCCACGGCCAAGCTGGACGCCCGGCTGCGCAAGCAGCACGAAAAGCGCCACAACCGGCGCGGCACCGGCAGGCTTTCCGCCGCCGAGGTCGCCGAGCGGGTCCCGGACGCCGCGACGCTCAACGGAGACGGCACCGTCGTACGCGACGAAGAGCCCGAGGGCGTGCCGGTCAAGAGGATCGGCTCGCTGGAGATCCAGGGCGAAGGCCCCCTCGTGGTCCGCGAGAAGACGCACGTCGCGGCACCCATGTCGCTCGACCAGGCGCTCTACGAGATGGAACTGGTCGGACACGACTTCTACTTGTTCGTCGACTCCGAAACCAAGGAACCGAGCGTCGTCTACCGACGGCACGCATACGACTACGGCGTCATCCGCCTCAACACCGACCCGATGGTCGCCCAGGTCGAGACGGGCGGCGGAGGCGGGGCTCTCGGCGGCTGACACCGCACCCGACCGCCGTGGTGGTGCCCCTGGAGCGCTCTGTGCGCCCCCAGGGGCACCCTCGTGCGACCAGTGCGCGCACCGCGCGGGCGCCGGGCATGAAATCATGGGCGGGCCGGCCAACCGGCGTGCTGCCGCCTCGGGTTGGCGCAGCAGAGGCACAACAGGCCACGGCCTTCATGGGGGAGGAACGATGGCGGACAGCTTCGGACCGATGCGTCACGAAGGTGCCGGGGACGGCATCGGCATCGGCACGGACGCGAGCGCCCCGCGCAAGGAGCCCATCAGGGTCCTTGTGGTGGATGACCACGCCCTCTTCCGCCGCGGCCTGGAGATCGTCCTCGCCGCCGAGGAGGACATCCAGGTCGTCGGCGAGGCGGGCGACGGCGCCGAGGCGGTGGACAAGGCCGCCGATCTGCTGCCCGACATCGTGCTCATGGACGTACGCATGCCGAAACGCGGCGGCATCGAGGCGTGCACCTCCATCAAGGAGGTGGCACCCAGCGCCAAGATCATCATGTTGACCATAAGCGATGAGGAGGCCGACCTCTACGACGCGATCAAGGCGGGTGCCACCGGTTATCTCCTCAAGGAGATCTCCACGGACGAGGTGGCCACCGCGATTCGCGCGGTCGCAGACGGGCAGTCCCAGATCAGCCCCTCCATGGCATCGAAGCTCCTCACGGAGTTCAAATCGATGATCCAGCGCACCGACGAGCGCAGACTCGTGCCCGCGCCCCGGCTGACGGATCGCGAGCTCGAAGTGCTGAAACTGGTCGCCACCGGGATGAACAACCGCGATATCGCCAAGGAGTTGTTCATCTCCGAGAACACCGTGAAGAACCACGTGCGCAACATCCTGGAGAAGCTGCAGCTGCATTCCAGGATGGAGGCCGTGGTCTACGCGATGCGGGAGAAGATCCTCGAGATCCGCTAGCCGGTCTCCTCCGGATCCGTTCAGATCCGTTGGCGGACCGCGGCGATCAGCGGTGCGGTCAGCTCCGGGCGGTCGACCCGCTCCACCCGTACGGAATCGCTGCCGACCCAGGACGCCGCCTCCACCAGCGCCTGAGCCATCGGCTCGACCGCCTTCGGGGTGTCGAGGGAGACCTGCTTGGCCACCAGGGTGGAGCCCTCGCGCGCGGGGTCGACCCGGCCGAGGAGCCTGCCGCCCGCGAGCAGGGGCATCGCGAAATAGCCGTGTATCCGCTTCGGCTTGGGCACGTACGCCTCCAGGCGGTGGGTGAAGCCGAAGATCCGCTCCGTGCGCGCCCGCTCCCAGATGAGGGAGTCGAACGGCGAGAGCAGTGTCGTGCGATGCCGGCCGCGGGGCGCCGACTCCAGGGCCTTCGGGTCCGCCCAGGCGGGCTTGGACCAGCCCTGGACGGTCACCGGCACCAGGCCCGAGTCCGCGACCACCGCGTCGAACTGCTCGCCCTTGAGACGGTGGTAGTCGGCGATGTCCGCGCGGGTGCCGACGCCCAGCGCCTCACCGGCCAGGCGCACCAGGCGGCGCAGGCACTCCGCGTCGCTCAGGTCGTCGTGCAGCAGCGCTTCCGGGATCGCGCGCTCCGCCAGGTCGTACACCCGCTTCCAGGAACGGCGCTCCGTGCACACCACCTCGCCGTACATCAGCGCGCGCTCGACGGCGATCTTCGACTCGGACCAGTCCCACCACTCGCCCTTGTTCTTCGCGCCGCCCAACTCCGTGGCGGTCAGCGGGCCTTCGGCGCGCAGCTGCTTGATGACCTGGTCGTACGCGCCGTCGGGCAGGTCGTGGTGCCAGTGCGGGCGGGAGCGGTAGGCGCGGCGGCGGAAGGCGAAGTGGGGCCACTCCTCGACGGGCAGGATGCACGCGGCGTGCGACCAGTACTCGAACGCGTGGGTCCGGGTCCAGTACGCCGCCTCGACCGTGTCGCGGCCCACGGGGCCCAGACGCGCGTACGGAATGAGTTCGTGCGAGCGGGCCAGGACCGAGATCGTGTCGAGCTGGACCGCGCCGAGGTGCCGCAGGACGCCCCGCACGCCGGACTTGCGGTCCGGGGCACCGAGGAAGCCCTGGGCGCGCAGCGCGATGCGCCGGGCGTCGTCGGCGGAGAGTTCGGTGGCGGGGCGCGGCAGGCTCGTCATGGTCGAAACGATAGGGGGAGGCACTGACAGTCGGGTGGGATATCCCACCCGGCCAGGGAGGGTTTCGGCGGCGTGCTGAGCCTCAGGTTTTCGCGGGCAGGTACGGCTGCGGGGACGGCATGGCGATGTCCGAGGGGAGCAGGGCGCCCACCCAGCCGTCCCGGAGCGTGCCCTTGTTCAGCAGGCTCGAGCGGAGCACGCCCTCGACGGTGAAACCGGCCTTCTCCACGACCGCCCGCGACCCGGTGTTGCCGATCTCCGCGCGCCATTCGAGCCGGGGGCAGCGCAGGTCCGTGAAGGCCCAGCGGGCGAGGCCGAGCACGGCCTCCGTCATATAGCCGCGGCCCCGGTGCTCCTTGGCCGTCCAGTAGCCGACCTCCCAGGTGCCCGAGCGCGGGTGGTGCAGGCTGGTGGCCGCGATCAGGGGGCCGCCGCCCCGGGGGCGTACGGCGAAGGTGTACTCCCGGTCGTTGCGCCAGCCGTCCGGGACCATGCGGCCGACGAAGTTCTCGGCGTCCACGCGCGCGTACGGCGAGGGGATCGTGGTCCAGCGCTGGATCTCGGGGTCCTGGCAGGCCTCGTAGACCTCGTCGACGTCCTCGGGTGTGAAGGCGCGCAGGTTCAGGCGTTCGGTGGTGAGTGTGACGGGCTCCATCAAGCGATGATGCGGGGGTGCCGTCCTGGGGGCCAGGGTTTTTACCGGCCCTTCCTGATCACTGCTCACGGAGCACTCAGGGGCACAACCCGGCACCTTCGGCGCCCCTCGCCCGTTGACCTCATGGCAGACCTCCCGGCGCAGCCGGGTCCTCGCATACGATGACCGTTGCCCTACGAGTAAAACCGACCATGCCAGGCCCGACCGGCAAGGAGACCAACCCCCGTGTCCGTCCTCTCGAAGATCATGCGTGCAGGCGAAGGCAAGATCCTGCGCAAGCTGCACCGCATCGCGGACCAGGTCAACTCCATCGAAGAGGACTTCGTCAGCCTCTCCGACGCCGAGCTGCGCGCGCTGACCCAGGAGTACAAGGAGCGTTACGCCGACGGCGAGACGCTCGACGACCTCCTGCCCGAGGCCTTCGCGACGGTCCGTGAGGCCGCCAAGCGCGTCCTGGGCCAGCGCCACTACGACGTCCAGATGATGGGCGGCGCCGCGCTGCACATGGGTTATGTGGCCGAGATGAAGACCGGTGAGGGCAAGACCCTCGTCGGCACCCTGCCCGCTTATCTGAACGCCCTGTCCGGCAAGGGCGTCCACCTGATCACGGTCAACGACTACCTGGCCGAGCGCGACTCCGAGATGATGGGCCGCGTCCACAAGTTCCTGGGCCTGAGCGTCGGCTGCATCCTGGCCAACATGACGCCGGCCCAGCGCCGTGAGCAGTACAACTGCGACATCACGTACGGCACGAACAACGAATTCGGCTTCGACTACCTCCGCGACAACATGGCGTGGTCGCAGGACGAGCTGGTGCAGCGCGGCCACAACTTCGCGATCGTCGACGAGGTCGACTCGATCCTGGTTGACGAGGCCCGTACGCCGCTGATCATCTCCGGCCCCGCCGACCAGGCCACCAAGTGGTACGGCGACTTCGCCAAGCTCGTCACCCGCCTCACCAAGGGTGAGCCCGGCAACCCCCTCAAAGGCCTCGAGGAGACCGGGGACTACGAGGTCGACGAGAAGAAGCGGACCGTGGGCATCCATGAGTCCGGCGTGAGCAAGGTCGAGGACTGGCTCGGCATCGACAACCTCTACGAGTCGGTGAACACGCCCCTGGTGGGCTACCTCAACAACGCCATCAAGGCCAAGGAACTCTTCAAGAAGGACAAGGACTACGTCGTCATCGACGGCGAAGTCATGATCGTCGACGAGCACACCGGCCGCATCCTCGCCGGCCGCCGCTACAACGAGGGCATGCACCAGGCGATCGAGGCGAAGGAAGGGGTGGACATCAAGGACGAGAACCAGACGCTCGCGACGATCACCCTCCAGAACTTCTTCCGCCTCTACAAGCGCGACGGCTACGACAGCGGCCTGTCCGGCATGACCGGTACGGCCATGACCGAGGCCGCCGAGTTCCACCAGATCTACAAGCTGGGCGTCGTGCCGATCCCGACGAACCGGCCGATGGTCCGCGCCGACCAGTCCGACCTGATCTACCGCACCGAGGTCGCGAAGTTCGCCGCCGTCGTCGACGACATCGCGGAGAAGCACGAGAAGGGGCAGCCGATCCTCGTCGGCACCACTTCCGTGGAGAAGTCGGAGTACCTCTCGCAGCAGCTGTCCAAGCGGGGCATCCAGCACGAGGTGCTCAACGCCAAGCAGCACGACCGTGAGGCGACCATCGTCGCCCAGGCCGGCCGCAAGGGCGCCGTCACCGTCGCCACGAACATGGCCGGACGAGGCACCGACATCAAGCTCGGCGGCAACCCCGACGACCTCGCCGAGGCGGAGCTGCGCCAGCGCGGCCTCGACCCCGTCGAGCACGTCGAGGAGTGGGCCGCGGCGCTGCCCGCCGCCCTGGAGAAGGCCGAGCGGGCCGTCAAGCAGGAGTTCGAGGAGGTCAAGGCCCTGGGCGGGCTCTACGTCCTCGGCACGGAGCGGCACGAGTCGCGTCGTATCGACAACCAGCTGCGTGGTCGTTCCGGCCGTCAGGGCGACCCGGGCGAGTCGCGGTTCTACCTGTCGCTGGGCGACGACCTGATGCGTCTGTTCAAGGCGCAGATGGTCGAGCGCGTGATGTCGATGGCCAACGTCCCGGACGACGTGCCGATCGAGAACAAGATGGTCACGCGCGCGATCGCCTCCGCCCAGTCGCAGGTCGAGCAGCAGAACTTCGAGACCCGTAAGAACGTCCTGAAGTACGACGAGGTCCTCAACCGCCAGCGCGAGGTCATCTACGGAGAGCGTCGCCGCGTCCTGGAGGGTGAGGACCTGCACGAGCAGATCGCGCACTTCATGGACGACACCATCGACGCGTACATCGCCGCCGAGACCGCCGAGGGCTTCGCCGAGGAGTGGGACCTGGACCGGCTGTGGAGCGCCTTCAAGCAGCTCTACCCCGTCAAGGTCACCATCGAGGAGCTGGAGGACACGGCGGGTGACCGCGCGGGCCTCACCGCCGAGTTCATCTCCGAGTCCATCAAGGACGACATCCACGAGCAGTACGCGGCGCGCGAGGAGCAGCTCGGCTCCGAGATCATGCGTGAGCTGGAGCGCCGGGTCGTCCTGTCGGTGCTCGACCGCAAGTGGCGTGAGCACCTCTACGAGATGGACTACCTCCAGGAGGGCATCGGCCTCCGCGCCATGGCGCAGAAGGACCCGCTGGTCGAGTACCAGCGCGAGGGCTTCGACATGTTCAACGCCATGATGGACGGCATCAAGGAGGAGTCCGTCGGCTACCTGTTCAACCTGGAGGTCCAGGTCGAGCAGCAGGTCGAGGAGGTCCCGGTCGAGGACGGGGCGCGTGCCGCCTCGCTCACCAAGGACGGCGTGCAGGACGCGGTCCCGGCCGGTGCGGGCGGCGGGGCCCAGGCGCGGCCCGAGATCCGCGCCAAGGGCCTTGAGGCTCCGCAGCGGCCCGACCGGCTGCACTTCCAGGCGCCCAACGCCGAGGGCGGCGTGGATGAGGGCGACTTCACCACGGACGGCTCCGGAGTGCGGTCCGAGGCGGACGGCATGACCCGCGCGGAGCGGCGCAAGGCCCAGAAGGGCGGGGGGCGGCGGCGCAAGAAGTGACGTTGTCGCTGTCGCTCTGATGGGGCGGGCCTCGGCTTGGGCCGAGCTGCCTCGTCCGTGACCTGAGTGGGAGGGGCCGGGATTCCCCGGCCCCTTCGGCTCAGGTTTTTTTCGGTTCAGGTCCTTTCCATTTCCACCGCTGTGCAGCGCCATTTCCGGTCCGGGCCGAGAGCCAGGCGGAAAGCCAGTGCGCGCAGTCTCGGGCCTGTCGCGATGCGGGCGAAGACCTCGTAGGCCTCGGGGTGCGGCTGGTAGTGGCCGATGCGGTGGACCGTGGGGCGGTGGCCGTTCGCGCGGAGGGGGGTGCGCTCGGCCAGGCGCGCCAGGTCGTCGAAGGCGGTGTTGGCGATGTGGCGGGCCACCCAGTACAGGGGGCGTTGGCCGCTGAGGACCAGCAGGAGGCGTTCGGTGAAGACCTCTGTGGGGTGCGGGGGTGGTTTGGCCGGGACGGGCCTGGGAGTGCGGTCCGCGGGGCGGCGGGAGTCTTTGCGGGTGGGTGGGCGGCCTGCCGGGGGGCGGGCCGCTGACGGGCGGGGGCGGGGCCTTGTCATCACCTTGCGCACGGGGTGCCTCCTTCGTCGCCTTTACCGGTGGGTAACTTTTCTGTCCCGGGGATCTTGTACGGGGGCGGCGAGGGAGGGTGCAAGGGCCTGGCGGTGCCTCGGGGGAGGGCTGCGAGGTTCACCTATCCGGGGGGACGGAGGGTCCGGGATCGCGGTGGTTGCCGGGTTGTGCCGGGTGAATCCGCGGAGGCGTGTGGACGGCTCCGGGGGCGGTGGGGGCACCTCGATCGGGGACTCGCGGACGTATCCTGGAGGCCTTCCACGTACACGGCCCTCTACGGACACGGCCTTCTCCGTACACGAACGAAAGCGGTCAGTCATGCGCGTCTACGTTCCTCTGACCCTGCCCCGGCTCGCTGAGGCGTACAAGGCGAAGGAGTTGGGGCCGGGGCCGCTTGTCGCTTACGCCGTCACCCCCGCCCTGCGGGAGTGGTACGTCTCCGATGACATCGAGGAGCTCGAGTACGCGGCGCTGAACCGGGCGGCGGCGGCGTCGCTGCGGCTGGTGGCGGTGGATCCCGGGGCGCCGCGGCGCCGGGTCGTTCTCGCGGCCGACGTGCCGGACGGGGCGGCTGTGGCGGACCCCGGCCGGGGTCTCGACCAGGGGGCGCTCGGCGAGGTGCGGCTCGCCGACGGGCTTCCCCTGGGGAAGGTGGCGGCCGTGCACGTGGACGCGGGGGACGCGGAGGCGGATGTCGCGGCGGCCGCGGCGGCGCTGGGCGCGGCGGATCAGGGCGACGACGACGCGCGGTTCGTGGTGGACGGGGCGGAGGATCATGACCTGCTCTGGTTCGCCACGCAGGAGATTCCTGGGCTGATTGGGCTGGCGGGGGCGCCTTGAGGGGGCTGGGGGCTGGGGGACTGGGGTTGCCGCGGGGCGGCGCGGGTTGTGAGGGGTTCCAGGCCGCCCGCTTCGCGGCGGATCTTTCCCACCCACCCGCCCGTCTCGCTGCGATGACATGGCGAGGTAGGAGCGGTTGGTCGGCTCGCCGTGGTGGTGTGTCGGTGTGGGGGCGGGGGCCGTCTCGCCGTGATGACACCGTGGTGTGGGGTGGGTCGTCGTCTCGCCGTGGTGGTGCGGTCGTGGGTGGGCGGATCGGCGCGTGGGTGCCGTGGCGTAGGGGCAGGTGCCCGGCCCCTCGGGGAGGGTAGATTTCAGGGATGGGGACGCGGCGCGGGGCGCATATCGTTTGGGATTGGAACGGGACGCTCCTGCATGACATTCATGCGGTGATCGAGGCGACCAACGCCTCCTTCGCGGAGATCGGGATCGAACCGATCACGCTGGAGCGGTACCGGGAGCTGTACTGCGTGCCGATCCCGCTCTTCTACGAGCGGCTGATGGGGCGGCTGCCGAGTGAGAGCGAGTGGCGGGTCATGGACGCCGTCTTCCATCGGCACTACTGGGCTCGGGCCGAGGCCTGCGGGCTCACCGAAGGGGCCGCTCAGCTGCTCGCCGGGCGGCGGGCCGACGGGCGTACGCAGTCGTTGCTGTCTCTCGCTCCGCACGAGCATCTGGTGCCGATCGTGCGGCGGCACGGGATCCACGAGCACTTCGTGCGGATCGACGGGCGCACCGACGATTCGCACGCCGGCAAGGCCGAGCGCATGGTGCGGCACCTCGCCGCGCTGGAGGGTGTCGTCGCCGCCGTCGAGCGGGTCGTCGTGATCGGGGACGCGGTGGACGACGCGGTGGCCGCCGCGCACGTGGGGGCGCGGGCCGTGCTCTACACCGGGGGCTCGCACAGCCGGGGGAGTCTGGAGCTGGCCGGGGTGCCCGTCGTGGACACGCTGGAGGAGGCCGTGGTCGTGGCGGAGCGGCTTGCGGCCTGAGGGTGCCTGAGCGTCGCCCGAGGGGGCCGGTGGGGGTGGTTGGGGGATTCCGTTCACGCTCCGCGCTGTTCTGCGTACGCTGAGGTGGGATCCTCTGTACCGGACGACGTGACGGGGGCGGTAGCGCGATGGGTTTCGGCTTCGGGCAGCGGCGGGGTGGGCAACTGCCCGCCGAACTGACCTCGTTCGTCGGTCGGGCGGACGAACTGGCGCAGGTGCGGGCCGCGTTCGCGTACGCGCGTCTGGTCACCCTGGTCGGGCCGGGAGGTGTCGGGAAGAGCCGGACCGCGTTACGGGCCGCCGCGGGGCTCGGGGAGAGGTTCCCCGACGGGGTCTGGCTTGCGGAGCTTTCGGTGCTGCGCGACCCCGAGTTGGTCCCCGCCACGCTCGCCGCGGTCCTCGAACTGCCCGAGCAGCCGGGGATGGCGCCGCTCGACGCGGTCGTGGCGCATTTGCAGGGGCGGCGGCTGCTCATCGTGCTCGACACCTGTGAGCATCTGGTCGACGCGTGCGCGATGCTCTCCGACATCCTGCTGCGCGAGGCCGCCGATGTGTGCGTGCTCGCGACCAGTCGGCAGCCGTTGGACGTACCGGGGGAGCACTGCTGTCCCGTCGCGCCGCTCGCGCCGGACGACGCCGTGGAACTGTTCGCGCAGCGGGCCGCCGGTGTCGTGCCCGGGTTCACGGCGCATGAGGGCAATCGCGGGCAGTTGCTGGCGCTGGCCCATCGCCTCGACTGCATTCCGCTGGCCCTGGAGCTGGCCGCGGTGCGGTTGCGGGCGGTGTCGATGGAGGAGCTGGTGGCGCGGCTCGACGATCGGTTCCAGGTGCTCACCGGAGGGCGGCGCACCGCTCTGTCACGGCACCAGACGCTGCGTACGGCCATCGACTGGTCGCACGAGCTGTGCACTCCGGCGGAGCGGTTGCTGTGGGCCCGGCTGTCGGTCTTCGCGGGCTCCTTCGAGCTGGGTGCCGCCGAACAGGTCTGCGGGGGCGGGGAGTTGCCCGTCGGTGAGGTGCTCGGGCAGCTGATCGGGCTCGTCGACAAGTCCGTGGTGCAGCGGCTCGGGGAGTCGGGGAACCGCTACCGGCTGCTCGACACCCTCAGGGAGTACGGGGCCGAGATGCTCGGCGTGGTCGAGGCGGACGGGGGCGCGGCGCTGCGGGCGCGGCACTTCGCGTACTACCGGGATCTCGGGCGGCGCTTCGAGGAGGGGTTCTTCGGCGCCGGGCAGCCGGAGCTGCACCGCACGGTCCGGGCGGAGAGCGCCGATCTGCGGGCCGCTCTGGAGTACGGGTACGAGACCGAGGGGCGGGCCCCGGAGGGGCTGCACCTCGCCGCCCGGCTGTGGCCCCACTGGCGGGCCTTCGGGGCGCTCTCCGAGGGCGGGTACTGGGTCGAGAAGGGGCTCGGGCTCGTCCCCGACGACTGTTCGGCGCGGGCGTGGGGGCTGCTCGTACGCGGCGCCTTCGCGGTGTGGACCGCGGATCTGACGACGGCCGTCGAGCAGATGGACCTGGCGCGGGAGTGCGCGGCGCGGGCGGGCGACGAGGACGTCGAGCAGTTCGCCGAGGCGTACGCCAGCGGGCTCGCCGGGCTGTGCGGGGACGAGACGGGGCTCGACCGGCTCGCGGACGTGCGGCGGCGGATGGCCGAGCGCGACAGCCTCCTCGGCCTGGTGGTGATGGGCTCCGAAGCGGCTCTGCTGCGGGCCGTGCTCGGGGACACCGAGGGAGCGCTGGAACTGTGCGCGGAGGGTCTTGAGCTGCTGGAGGGCACGGGCGAGCGGCAGATCTACGGGTCCACGCTCACGACGCAGGGCCTGGTGCTGTGGCTCGTGGGGGAGCGCGAGGCGGGCGTCGCGTCGCTGTGCCGCGGTCTTGAGGCGGCGAGCGAGGTAGACGAGATCCTGGTGGCCGCGATGTGCTGCCACGGCCTCGCGTGGGCCTCGGCGCGGGCCGGGCGGCATACGCGGGCCGCGTGGCTCCTCGGGTACGCGGAGAACGCGCGGCGGCTCAGCGGTGACCCCGTCGCCATGCTCCCCTCGCTCATGGAGCAGCAGGAGGCGGCGCGGAAGTCGGCGCGGGAGGCGTTGGGCGACAAGCAGTTCGACCGGTGGCACGCGGTGGGGGCGCGGCTCTCCGGGCGGCAGGTCCTGGAAGCGGTGCGGGCCGACGCGGACACGCCGGGCGGGCCGGCGGCCCAGCGGGGGTCGGGTCGGCGGGCGGCCGGTGACGTGCTGACCCGGCGGGAGCGGGAGGTGGCCGTCCTGGTCGCCCAGGGCCTGTCCAACCGGGAGATCGCGGAGCGCCTGGTCATCTCGAAGCGGACCGCGGACGCGCATGTCGAGCACATCCTCGCGAAGCTGGGCGTGGGCTCGCGCACGGAGATCGCCGGCGCGTCGGAGGTCGCCGCGGAGATCGCGGAGATCGCGGGGGCGGCGGTGGAGGGGCGGGGCTGCGGGGCCGCGGGGTAGGCGGGCGAGGGAGCGTGCGCGGGGCCCGGCGGGTGGCCGGGGGCGGATGGGTGCGCGGGCCTGCCCTCCGTGGTAGGCGGGCGAGGGGAGTGTGCGCTCGGGGCCCGGCGGTCGGCCGGGGTGGGTGGGCGCGGGCCTGCCCTCGCCGACGAGGGCAGGCGCCGCTTCGGCCGCGTCGCCGGGAGCCGTGAGGCGGGTGCGGGGTGCCTCGCCATGACAGCCGTGGGGGAATGGACCAGGCGCTGTCGGCACCCCGCCGCCCGTTCCCGTGGCTCGGGCGAGGCGGCGCAGAACAGAGCCTGCCCTCCGCGGCCGCATCCCGGCATCGGTATGCCCGAGGATCGGCATACCGATGTGGCGCGGGGGTCGCGGAACTCCGTATACCTAGCGGATGCGCAGGCTCCACCGGCTGCCCGTACGGATGTCACCCGGCGTCCACGTCACCCGCGCCGTGCCCCGCGTCCCTCAGCCGTGCCGCGCCTCACGTCACCGGAGCCTTGGCCCTGAGCACCGTCAGGAACTCCCTCATCCACCCGGAGTGATCCGGCCACGCGCGGGCCGAGACCAGGGTGCAGTCGACTACCACCTCCGCGTCCTGGAAGGTCGCGCCCGCCGTCTGCATGTCCAGTTCCAGTGCCGGGTACGCCGTGACCCTGCGGCCGCTCAGGGCGCCGACCGCCGCCGTCAGGAGCGGGCCGTGGCAGATCTGGGCCACCGGCTTGTCCGCGTCGAAGAAGGACTTGAGGATCTTGCGTAGCTCCGGGTCGTTGCGCAGGTACTCCGGGGCGCGGCCGCCGGGGATCACCAGGGCGGCGTACTGGCCGGGATCCACCTCGGAGAACGCGAGGTCCGCGGGCCAGGTGTAACCCGGCTTCTCCGTGTACGTATCGAAGCCCGGTTCGAAGTCGTGCACCACGAACCGCAGCGTCTTGCGCGCGGGGGCGGCGATGTGGACGTCGTACCTCTCCTCGCGCAGCCGCTGGTAGGGGTAGAGGACCTCCATCGACTCGGCCGCGTCGCCGGTCACAATAAGGATCTTGGCTGCCATCGGTGCCCGCTTCCCGAGTCCGTCGCGCATGTCCCTTTGTCCGTCCCGCTCAACGTGCACGCCCGCGTCCGGTTTGCCAAGAGGGCCGGCACCAGGGGCGCACCAGCAGAACGCTCGGCCGCACTGTGCAGACTGTCCAGGTTCTGCCCCTGGTTTTGTATACAAAAGGCTCGTGACTCTTACCCGCTGCGGAGCGATAGCCTTGACCCGTGATCAGCGCGATATCCCGCGGAGGCATCGGTGCCTCCGCCCTGCGCCCGGGGAACACGGAGGACATCCGTGCCCGGGACCTCGCTGACGCTTCTTCGCGGTGCGGCCGACCGGGCCGGGCGGGCCATCCGCCAGCGGAACCGCCGAAAATGGCGGAAAGCCGACTGCTCTTCCCGCATCGCGGCATAACGTCGAACAGGCCGGAGACCCCGTCCGAGGACGTTACGTCACTTCACTTCCTTCTACGTCGCGCAATGGCGCGCGACAGGAGCCAAGAGGACAATGCAGACCAAGCTGGACGAAGCCAAGACCGAGCTGCTCGCGCGGGCCGCCCGGGTAGCTGAGAACAGCCCGGTCGGGGGGCGCCTGCCGAGCGGTGCACCGACCGGGGAGACGAGCGAGGCCGCGCCGGACCAGGACACGGCTCTCGCGTTCCTCCGGCGCTACTACCTGCACACGGCCCCCGAGGACCTGGCCGACCGCGACCCGGTCGACGTCTTCGGTGCCGCTTTCTCCCACTACCGGCTCGCCGAGAACCGCCCCCAGGGGACGGCCAACGTACGGGTGCACACCCCGACGGTCGAGGAGAACGGCTGGACGTGCAGTCACTCCGTGGTGGAAGTCGTCACCGACGACATGCCCTTCCTCGTCGACTCCGTCACCAACGAACTCTCCCGCCAGGGCCGCGGCATCCACGTCGTGATCCACCCCCAGGTCGTCGTACGCCGTGATCTGACCGGCAAGCTCCTGGAGGTCCTGGCCACCGAGCCGGTCAGCGAGCGGCCGCACGACGCGCTCGTCGAGTCGTGGATCCACGTCGAGATGGACCGCGAGACCGACCGCGCCGACCTGAAGCAGATCACCGCCGATCTGCTGCGGATCCTGTCCGACGTGCGCGAGACCGTCGAGGACTGGGAGAAGATGCGCGATGCCGCCCTGCGCATCGCCGACGAGCTGCCCTCCGAGCCCACCGCGGACGACCTGCGCGACCAGGAGGTCGACGAGGCCCGCGAGCTGCTGCGCTGGCTCGCCGACAACCACTTCACCTTCCTGGGCTTCCGTGAGTACAACCTCACGGACGACGACTCGCTGGCCGCCGTCCCCGGCACCGGCCTCGGCATCCTGCGCGCCGACCCGCAGCACGGCGACGACCACCACCCGGTCAGCCCGTCCTTCAACCGGCTGCCCGCCGACGCGCGCGCCAAGGCCCGCGAGCACAAGCTGCTCGTCCTGACCAAGGCCAACAGCCGCGCGACCGTGCACCGCCCCAGCTACCTCGACTACGTCGGCGTGAAGAAGTTCGACGCCGAGGGCAACGTCATCGGCGAGCGGCGCTTCCTCGGCCTCTTCTCGTCCGCCGCGTACACCGAGTCCGTGCGCCGCGTGCCCGTCATCCGCCGCAAGGTCGCCGAGGTCCTCAAGGGCGCGGGCTTCTCCGCCAACAGCCACGACGGGCGTGACCTCCTCCAGATCCTGGAGACGTACCCGCGCGACGAGCTGTTCCAGACCCCGGCCGACGAGCTGCGCTCCATCGTGACGAGCGTCCTCTACCTCCAGGAGCGGCGCCGGCTGCGGCTGTACCTGCGCAAGGACGAGTACGGGCGCTACTACTCCGCCCTCGTCTACCTGCCGCGCGACCGCTACACCACCGGCGTCCGGCTGCGGATCATCGACATCCTCAAGGAGGAGCTGAACGGCGCGAGCGTCGACTTCACCGCTTGGAACACGGAGTCGATCCTCTCCCGCATCCACTTCGTCGTCAGGGTGCCGAAGGGCGCCGAGGTCCCCGACCTCTCCGAGGCCGACGTCGAGCGCATCGAGGGACGGCTCGTCGACGCCGCCCGCTCGTGGGCCGACGGCTTCGCCGAGGCGCTGACCGCCGAGTGCGGCGAGGAGCGCGCCGCCGAACTCCTGCGCCGGTACGGGAGCGCCTTCCCCGAGGGCTACAAGGCCGACCACACCCCGCGCGCCGCCGTCGCCGACCTCCAGCACCTGGAGCAGCTCGTCCAGGGCGGCAAGGACTTCGCGCTCTCCCTGTACGAGCCGGTGGGCGCGGCCCCCGACGAGCGCCGCTTCAAGATCTACCGCTCCGGTGAGCAGGTCTCCCTCTCCGCGGTGCTGCCCGTCCTCCAGCGCCTCGGCGTCGAGGTCACCGACGAGCGCCCGTACGAGCTGCGCTGCTCCGACCGCACACACGCGTGGATCTACGACTTCGGGCTGCGCATGCCCAAGTCTGCGAACGGCCACGGCGACTACCTCGGCGACGACGGCCGCGAGCGCTTCCAGGAGGCCTTCGCCGCCGCCTGGACCGGTGCGGCCGAGGTCGACGGCTTCAACTCGCTGGTCCTTCGCGCGGGCCTCAACTGGCGTCAGGCGATGGTCCTGCGGGCCTACGCCAAGTACCTGCGCCAGGCGGGCTCGACGTTCAGCCAGGACTACATGGAGGACACCCTCCGCAACAACGTCCACACCACCCGGCTGCTCGTCTCGCTCTTCGAGGCGCGCATGTCGCCGGACCACCAGCGCGCCGGGACCGAGCTGACCGACGGGCTCCTGGAGGAGCTGGACGGGGCGCTCGACCAGGTCGCCTCGCTCGACGAGGACCGGATCCTGCGGTCCTTCCTCACCGTCATCAAGGCGACCCTGCGGACCAACTTCTTCCAGCGCACGGAGAGCGGCGAGCCGCACTCGTACGTCTCCATGAAGTTCGACCCGCAGGCCATCCCCGACCTGCCCGCGCCCCGTCCCGCGTACGAGATCTGGGTGTACTCGCCGCGCGTCGAGGGCGTGCACCTGCGCTTCGGCAAGGTCGCACGCGGTGGTCTGCGCTGGTCCGACCGGAAGGAGGACTTCCGTACGGAGATCCTCGGTCTGGTCAAGGCGCAGATGGTCAAGAACACCGTCATCGTGCCCGTCGGCGCCAAGGGCGGCTTCGTCGCCAAGCAGCTGCCTGATCCGTCGGTGGACCGCGACGCCTGGCTGGCGGAGGGCGTCGCCTGCTACAAGACGTTCATCTCGGCGCTGCTCGACATCACCGACAACCTCGTCGCCGGCGCGGTCGTGCCGCCCTCGGACGTCGTACGCCACGACGAGGACGACACGTATCTGGTGGTCGCGGCCGACAAGGGCACGGCGACGTTCTCGGACATCGCCAACAAGGTCGCCGAGGACTACGACTTCTGGCTCGGCGACGCGTTCGCCTCCGGAGGTTCCGCCGGTTACGACCACAAGGGCATGGGCATCACCGCCCGCGGCGCCTGGGAGTCCGTGAAGCGGCACTTCCGGGAGCTGGGCTGCGACACCCAGTCCGAGGACTTCACGGTCGTCGGCGTCGGCGACATGTCCGGTGACGTGTTCGGCAACGGCATGCTGCTCTCCGAGCACATCCGCCTGATCGCCGCCTTCGACCACCGGCACATCTTCATCGACCCGAAGCCGGACGCCGCGACCTCCTACGCCGAGCGCCGCCGCCTGTTCGAACTGCCGCGCTCCTCCTGGGCCGACTACGACAAGGAGCTGCTCTCCACGGGCGGCGGGATCTTCCCCCGCTCCGCCAAGGCGATCCAGCTCAACGCCCACATCCGCGAGGCCCTCGGCATCGAGACCGGCGTCGCCAAGATGACCCCGGCCGACCTGATGAAGGCCATCCTCCAGGCGCCCGTCGACCTGCTGTGGAACGGCGGCATCGGTACGTACGTGAAGTCGTCGGCGGAGTCGAACGCCGACGTCGGCGACAAGGCGAACGACGCGATCCGCGTGAACGGCTCCGACCTGCGCGTCAAGGTCGTCGGCGAGGGCGGCAACCTCGGTCTGACCCAGCTGGGCCGTATCGAGTTCGCGCGCGAGGGCGGCCGCATCAACACCGACGCGATCGACAACAGCGCGGGCGTGGACACCTCCGACCACGAGGTGAACATCAAGATCCTGCTCAACGCGGTCGTCACGGACGGCGACATGACGGTCAAGCAGCGCAACGTCCTGCTCGCCGAGATGACCGACGAGGTCGGCCATCTGGTGCTGCGCAACAACTACGCGCAGAACACCGCGCTGGGCAACGCCGTCGCCCAGTCGCCGTCCCTGCTCCACGCCCACCAGCGCTTCATGCGCCGGCTCGGCAAGCAGGGCCACCTCGACCGGAGCCTGGAGTTCCTGCCCAACGACCGGCAGATCCGTGAACTGCTCAACTCCACGCGCGGTCTGACCCAGCCCGAGCTGGCCGTCCTCCTCGCCTACACGAAGATCACGGCGGCGGAGGAGCTGATCCAGACGACGCTGCCCGACGATCCGTACCTGCGGCGGCTGCTGCACGCGTACTTCCCGCAGGCGCTGCGGGAGAGGTTCCCCGAGCAGGTCGACGGGCACGCGCTGCGCCGCGAGATCATCACGACGATCCTGGTCAACGACACCGTCAACACGGGCGGTTCGACCTTCCTGCACCGGCTGCGGGAGGAGACCGGGGCCTCCCTGGAGGAGATCGTGCGGGCCCAGCTGGCCGCGCGGGAGATCTTCGGGCTCAGCGAGGTCTGGGACGCCGTCGAGGCGCTCGACAATGTCGTCGCCGCCGACGTGCAGACCCGCGTACGGCTCCACTCGCGCCGCCTGGTCGAGCGCGGCTCGCGCTGGCTGCTCAACAACCGGCCGCAGCCGCTCCAGCTCGCCGAGACCATCGACTTCTTCAGTGAGGGCGTCGCACAGGTCTGGGACGCGTTGCCGACCCTGCTGCGCGGCTCGGACCTGGAGTGGTACCAGGGCATCCGCGACGAGCTGACGGGCGCGGGCGTGCCCGACGAGCTGGCCACGCGCGTCGCCGGGTTCTCGTCCGCCTTCCCGGCGCTCGACATCGTCGCGGTGGCCGACCGGATGGGCAGCGACGCGATGGCCGTCGCCGAGGTCTACTACGACCTCGCCGACCGACTGCGGATCACCCAGCTCATGGACCGCATCATCGAGCTGCCGCGGGCCGACCGCTGGCAGTCCATGGCGCGTGCCTCCATCCGCGAGGACCTGTACGCGGCGCACGCCGCGCTGACGGCCGACGTGCTGGCCGTGGGCAACGGCGAGTCGACGCCCGAGCAGCGCTTCAAGGCGTGGGAGGAGAAGAACGCGCCGATCCTGAGCCGGGCGCGGACGACGCTGGAGGAGATCCAGAGCTCCGACGCGTTCGATCTGGCGAATCTGTCGGTGGCGATGCGGACGATGCGGACGTTGCTGCGTACGCATTCGTAGGCGTTGCCGGCGGTATCCGATATCCGGTATCCGGTACGTGAGAAAAAGGGGGGCGCCCCGAGCCTTGTGGCTCGGGGCGCCCCCCTTTTTTCTCTCCCTTATGGGGGCAGGCGCGGCGGGTCAGGCGTGTCGTCGCGCTCCGCGTCGGGCCCACAGCGGGGTGACCAGCGCGATCAGGGCGGCGGCGACACCGATCTGGAAGATGTGCCTGATCCAGTCGATGCCACCGGTGTCACGTACGCCGAAGGCGCTGGCGAGCGCGTTGCCGATGACGGCGCCGAGGATACCGAGGATGACCGTCAGCCAAAGGGGAATGGGCTGACGTCCCGGCAGGACGAGTTTGGCGATCACGCCGATGATGAGACCCGCGATGATGGCCCACAGGAATGACACGTCAGCTCCTCCATCTGTTGTTGCCAAAAACTTCTTGGAATCTGCAACTCCAGGTGCCCGGGAAACCGGACCGTATGCGTCCCGCTTTTGTGCATGGCGGGAACGGAAGCGGGAAACTGGGCCACATGATCGGCTTGGCGGACATCAAAGAAGGCGATGAACGGCTCACCCGTCGCATGGCCCACTGGACCTCGCCGCTGACGCGCCGCGTGCTGCCGGCCGTCGAGGCGGCGGCCGAGCACACCAAGCTGTGGTGGGCCGCGGCGGTGCTCATGTCCGCCACCGGCGGCCATCGGGAGCGGAGGGCCGCGGTGGCCGGTCTGGCCGCCATGGGGGTCGCGGAGCTGGCCTCCAACGCGGTGTGCAAGCAGCTCTACGAACGGCGCAGGCCGCCGAAGGAGCTGATTCCGCACGACGGCGTCCACGATCGCCCCGACAGCTCCTCGTTTCCCTCCGGGCACACCGCCGCCGCCGTCGGCTTCACCGCCGCCGTGGCCGGATCGTCCCTCGGATGGGGCGCCGCCTGCGCGGTCCCCGCGGCGGCGGTCGCGGTCGAGCGGGTGCACTCCGGCGCGCACTACCCCAGCGACGTGGCCGTCGGTGCCGTGATCGGCATGGCCAGTGCCTGGCTGGTCCACCGGGCTCCCGGGCTGGTGCTGCGCCACGTGCTGTGAGGGGCCGCCCGCCGCTCGCTCGCGGCGCCGGGCGTGCTGTGCGGGCTGATCGCGGCGCCGGGCAACGTGGGGGAGGCTCGTGGCGTCTTCGGTGGTGGATCTCGTGTTGCCGCTCGGCGGCCGCGGAGGTACGGCCACCGCGGGCGGAGGTCTCCTTGGCCTGATTGGTTGTCTGCGTGGCGCGGAATGGGTGATGAGATTCGCCATATCCCACCAATTCGGGCATTTGGTCTAAGGTGGGTGAGATTGTCTGACGGAGGTACGAGATCCACAGCCCAGGGAACCGGACCACCCATCGACCGCGGACCACCGAAGGGCCCCAGCCGTGACTGTGAACACCCCCGAGAACCTCTCCGACGGCCTCGCCGCGAGACTGCCCGAAACCTGGGCCGCCACTCCGCTGACCGTCGTGATGCCGACGTACAACGAAGCGGGGAACCTGCCCGGCATGGCCGAGGCCCTGATGGCGCTCCCGCTGTCCGGCCTGCGGCTCCTCGTCGTCGACGACTCCAGCCCCGACGGCACCGGCGAGATCGCCGAGCGTTTCGCGGAACGGTACGGCAGTGCCCGGATGAGCGTCCTGCACCGCACCGAGAAGGACGGCCTCGGCCGGGCCTACGCGGCAGGGATGACGCGGGCCGTCGCCGAGGGCGCGGAGTACGTCCTCCAGATGGACGCCGACGGCAGCCACCCCGTGGCGAAGGCCGCCGAGCTGCTGGGCGTCGCTCTCGCCACCGACGCGGGCGTCGTCATCGGCAGCCGGTACGTGCAGGGCGGCACGCTCTCCGACGCCTGGGGCGCCCACCGCAAGCTGCTCTCCCGCTGGGCCAACGCGTACGCGGGCACCATCCTCGGCACGCGCGTCCGTGACATCACCGGCGGCTTCAACATCTGGCGCGCGGACGCCCTGCGCGCCATCGACCTGGCCTCCGTGGACAGCGCGGGCTACAGCTTCCAGGTCGAGATGAAGTACCGGGCGCTGCGGCGCGGCTTCGGCGTCATGGAGGTGCCGATCCACTTCGAGGACCGCACGGTCGGCGAGTCGAAGATGAACCTGATGGTGCAGCTGGAGTCGATCGTCATGCCGTGGAAGCTGCGGCTCGGGGCGAGAGCCTCGCGGCCGGGCGCGGGGGTGCGCGGATGACGGGGCCCGCGCTGCGGGAGGCGCCGGCCGGCGAGTCCGCGTCCGTACCCGTGTCCGCGGCCGTACCCGCACCGGCACCGGAACCCGCACTGGTGGCCGCGCCCGCGCCGCCTTTCGCCCGCCTGCGCAGGCTGTCCCTGGAACTCGTGAAGTTCGGCCTGGTCGGCGGCAGTGGTGTCGCCGTCAACCTCGTCGTCTTCAACCTCCTCCTGCACGGCCTCGGTTCGCGCCCCATGACGGCGACGGTCCTGGCCAGCTGTGTGGCCATGGGCACCAACTACCTCGGCTTCCGCTTCTTCGCCTACCGGGACCGCGCCTCGCGCACCAAGCGGCAGATCGCCCTCTTCTTCGTCTTCAGCGGCATCGGCGTGGCGATGGAGAGCATCCTGTTCTACGCGGCGTACCACGGCGCGGACATGAGCGGGCCGCTCGGCTCGAACATCGCCAAGGCGCTGTCGATCGTCCTGGCCTCGGCGTTCCGTTTCCTGGTCTACCGGACGTGGGTCTTCCAGCACGATGCGCGCCGCCTCTAAGGGCGTCATACGGGCACCGCGAGTTCTCGCCCCGTACGCCGTCGTACTGCCCCTGCTCGGCCTGCTCCTCCTGCTGCTCCTCCTGCTCCTCCTGGTGATCGTCCGCCTGCCCTGGGCGGGCGACCTCGGCATCCACGCGGCGACGATCGAACGCCTGCGCGGTGACCTCCTGAACCCCGGCAATCCGCTGGTCGACGCCGATACCCCGAGCCCCTATTACTCCCCGTGGATGCTGCTCCTTGCCTGCCTGGCCAAGGTGACCGGACTCGGCGCGTTCGTGGTGCTGCGGGTGGCCGCGCTAATCGGGCTCGGCCTGCTGGTGACGGGCGTACGACACTTCGTACGTACGTTCAGTACGCGTCGCGGGGTGACGCCGCTGGCCCTGCTCTGCCTGCTGCTGCTCTGGGGCCCGGGCCTTTTCAACTGGAGCGGGTTCCTCGGCCTCAACTCGCTCGCGCTGACGATCTCGTATCCGAGTACGTTCGCGCTCGGCCTCTCCTTCCACTTCTGGGCGCTGGTGCGGAAGTCCCTGGGGGGCGGAGGGTGGCTCGTCTTCCTCGGCCTGGGGGCGCTGTGGTCCGTGATCCTCCTGTCCCACCAGTTCACGGGAGTCGTCGCGTCCTTCGGCGCCCTCGCGATGGTCTTGGGGGCGCGGCCGTGGCCGGCGCGGGTGGTGCTGCTGCGCCTGGCCGGGGGCCTGGCGTTCGGACTGGGGGTGCTGGCGGCATGGCCGTACTACTCCTTCTTCGGCCTCCTCGGCGTCGGCGGCCTGGAGGAGATACACCGCTCGCTGTACCGGGGCCTGCTGCCGCACTTCGCGCTGGCGCTGCTGGGCGTGGCGGCGTTGGCGGCCCGTCTGCGCAGGGACCGCCGGGATCCGTTGGCCCTCTTCTTCGCGCTCGGCGCGGCGATGTTCGTGGTGGGCGGCGTGAGCGGCCACTACTCGTGGGGCAGGGTGCTGCCCGCGGCCCTCATCCCCGCCCAGGTGGCGGCGGCGCTGGAGGCCTTCGAGCCGGGCGCCGCACGCCGGGCCTTCGGCGGACTGCTGGGCGTGGCTCTGCTGCTGGGCGCGTGGACACAGGCGGGAACGCTCGGGTACGTGGTGCCGCGTTCCGCTCTGCCCGCACCGCTGGCCGCCAAGTACAGGGCGCCCTGGACGGGCTACGACTGGCTGGCCCCGCGGGTCCGCCACGGCGATGTCGTCATGGCGAAGACCTTCCCGTCCCGCCAGATTCCGGCGTACGGGCCCTACACGGTGGCTCCCGGCTACCCGGACTTCTTCCTGCCGGACCAGGAGGCGCGGGTGGAGGCGGTACGCGCCTATTTCGCCCCCGCGACCCCGCGCACGGAACGCCTCGGCATCCTGCACCGGTACGGGGTGCGGTGGGTCGTCGCGTACCCGGGGGACGGGGGCCTGCGTCTCGGGGATCCCGCGCTGCGGGTGGCGGGGGAGGGGCCGAGGGGGCAGGTGTTGTACGAGGTGGTGGGCTGATCCCGGCCTGCGCGCCGGGCCCGGCCCCCGGGGGCGGTACGCCCACGCACCGACGACTGGGCCAAGAAGTACCGGTCTGTCGGCTGATCATGGCCGGCACGCTCCGGAAATCACTTGCAGCACCTACTTAGAGTGCGGACATGCCAACTTCGCTGCACCTGCAAGAGATCACTCCTGACAACTTCGAGAGCGCTGTCGACCTGAGAGTCCGCCCCGACCAGGAACACCTGGTGGCTCCCGTGGTGAAGTCACTCGCCGAGGCATACGTCCATCCCGGCATCGCATGGCCCCGGCTCATCTGCGACGACGACGAGGTCGTCGGGTTCCTCATGGCCTTCTTCGACATCGACTGGACCGGCAAGGGCACCGACTTCCGCTCCGGGCTCTGGCGTCTCAACATCGCCGATGGAAAGCAGGGCCGAGGCTGCGGACGCTTCGCAGTGCAGTCCGTTGCCAACGAGATCCGGCGCCGAGGAGGCACGCGGCTGACGACCACGTGGCATCCCGGAGCGGATGGCCCGGAGGGCTTCTATCTGACACTCGGCTTCCGCCCGACCGGAGAGACCAGCGGAGACCAAACGGTGGGTGTGCTGGAACTGAGCTGAACCGGCGTTCTGCCGCACTTGCCGGGGCGGCGGGTGCCTTCAGCGCCCCCCGTCTGCGGCGCCCTTCCATTCATCCTCAAGGATCGAGTAGGTGATGGAGTCCCGCCACGCGCCGTGCACGAGGACGTGCTGCCTGATCCGTCCCTCCTCCTGCAATCCGGCGCGGAGCAGCGTCTTGTGCGAGGCGGTGTTCAAGGGGGCGCGGGCTGCCCATACGCGGTGCAGGCCCAGGTCGTCGAAGGCGAGGCCCAGGAGGATACCCACGGTTTCCGTACCGTAGCCGAGCCTCCAGACGGAGGGGTGGAGGGCGCCGCCCATCGTGGCCGCTTTCGGCTGGTGCGGGTCGAGGGCGAGGCGGGCGTAGCCGATCAGCCGACTGCTCTCGCGCTCGGTGATGGCGAGGCAGTATTCGTCCCGGGGCTCGGTGGTGGCGGAGACCATGGAGCGGGCGATGATCTGGCCTACTTGGTCGCGGGTGCGGGGTTCGAACGACAGATGTGCGGTCGCCTCCGGGTCGCCGTAGATGGCGTGCACCGCGTCCACGTCATCGATGCCGATCTCCCGTAGGACTAGGCGGGCGCTGCTGTGCTCGACCGGATACATGGGCGGGACCTTACCTGGGCAGCGCGGGGGTCGGAGTCGAGGTGAACAGCTCCAGTTGGGCACGGAGATCCCGGGCCTCACTTTCCGCGCGCAGGGGACTCGCAGTGAGGGCGTCGTGGACGCGGCGGGCGGATACGACGATTCCGTGGTTGTGCTGTGCCGGGGGCAGGTCGAGGACGGGGCGGACGGCTTCGGCGGCACCTTCGAGGTCGCTGCGGATGATGCGGGCGAGGGCGAGGTTGGTGTGGGCGCCTGCCATGTCACCGAACCCCCACTCATCGACGGGAGCGGAGGCGTAGGCCCGCACTGCTTCTTCTGCCGACCGCTCCGCCTCCGCGCCACTGCCGCCGAGGAGAACATGGGCTTCGGCGACGTAGTACGCCTGGCGAGGCTGAGGAAAGGTGAGGATTCCACCGATGCCGTCAAGGTCGTCGCGGATCGCAGTCTCTCGGGCGTCGCTGCTTCGGACGACGGCTGCCCGGACGCCCTCGGAGTCGCCGAGAAGTGCATGGGCCCGGGCTTCCAGAGCGGCGAGCCACACCCCGACAGTGCCGGTGGGAGCGGCAAGGGCGGAGGTGCCACGGGCCGCGTATGCGGCGGCGTCGGCAGGGCGCCCAGCCCAATAGGCGATGAGGGATTGGAGTCCTCGGACCCAGGCACGCATGCCGTTGTGCCCGGCTTGGTCGGCACACACGTAGGCGGCGCGGGCCTGCATCATGGCCGACTTGGAGTCGGCGAGGTCGTGGGAGGCCTTGGCGAGCATGCCACAGGCCATGGAAGCCAACAGTTGGAGGTCGACTCCTTGCGCCGGAGTGGCCCGACCGGACTCCAGGAGCCGGAAAATCAGGTCATGAACCTCGGTGAGGTCGGCGAGGATTTCGTGCAGAGCCACGCGAGGATACGCCGCGCCGATCCGCGTTACCTCGTCCCGAATATGACCAAAGGTCTCCGGGCCGATCGAGTTGGTCTCTGCCATTACCGCGTACCGCAGTGCCCTGCTCGCCGCCATTGCTGCCTGCCTTCCCATTTCCTGGACATTCGCGTTCGGCGTGAAGTGATCCGTAACTACCGGCCCGCGCACCTGAGATGCCGCCACCGGGTGGTGAATTCCCGCGACCGGGGGCGCCAGGAGTTCGCTGATGGGGTGGCCGAACATGTGGGCCAGGACGCGGCGGGCGTCAGGGACCGGCTTCGACTCGCCCAAGTACCAGCGCTCGTAGGTCCGTTCCGACGGGGCGAGGTTGGCGAGGTGCGGAGTCCCCTCCACCTCGGCCAGCTCCCGCGCCGACCGTTCGAACTGTGCCTTGAACGTGGGGTACGACTGCCAGTCCCGTTGAGCGGTGAGCAGTTGGAGCAGGGTGCGCATGGTGACCTCCAACCCGTCGAGGTGCGCCTGAGCAGACGGTAGGCCTGTGCCTGCCCGCCGACTTGTCATTTCTGCCGTTCAGGCCGAAGTCGACGGTCCGATGACGGTCCGATGACGGCTCCCGTCACCGGTGCCGGGAAACGTGACGGTGCGATGGCGGTAGAGATGCGTCCGGCCGGGCGGCACGCTCTTCCGCATCGTCACTGAACGTAGCAGTGCGAACACCCTTGACACAGCAGGGAGTTCCATCCGCCATGACCCAGTCCCGCACTCGGCCCCTCGGTATGGGCCACTGGTCGCATCCGCTGCTCGGCCAGAAGGTCATCGACCACGCGCACGGCGACCGTGTCGGCGTCTTCCGCGCATTCGCCCCCGACGTGGACAGGGGCGCTCTCCGCCCGGTCATCAGCATTCCGGAGACGCCGCCTGTCGTGTGGCTTGCTCCAGAGAACGGAGGGCTGGAGTGGACCACCTCCCCGGACGCGATCGAGGAAGCACGGTGAGTGCTGGGCGGAGGCCGGCGGTGGGGGACGAGGTGGAGTACGCGCCGGACTGCCGGGCCATCGTGACCGACGTGCGCCGAGGCGTACTGATCCTGCGCGGCCCCGGCGGCCTGGAATGGCCCGCCGCCGACCCCGACGGCCTCCGGATCACCAGGCTTCGGAAGGACCGCCGGACGATCGACGACTACCGGTGAGCACTTCCCCGATCAGGCCTGCTCGCCCCATCACCTCGGCGGACGGGCCGCCGCCCTCTTCGGAAAGGGAAGACGTGAACGCTTCACTTGCCCGCACCCCGGCGGCCCCCGAAGGGGTCGACTGGACCGCTTTTCGTAACTACGCCGCTCTCCGTGGCCAGTTACGGGTCTCCTTCGGACCACAGTGCAACGTCGCTTGCTGGTTCTGCCACAACGAAGGGGATGTGCCGCCGCCCGTCACGAGGGCGGACCGAACACAGCGACCGCGTGGACGCGCCCTGAACGCCGCCCACTACGTCTCGATCGTCACCGCGCTGATGGAAGCCGGTCTCAAACGGGTCCTGTTCACGGGCGGGGAACCCCTGATCTCCCCCATGACCCGGCAGGTACTGGAACAGCTCCCGCCTGCCGGCCCCGACGGTTCGTACGCTCTGATCACCAACGGCACGCGCGTGCGCGCCAACCGGGACTGGCTCCGCCGCGTTCCGCTGGACAAGGTCAAGGTGTCGTTGCACTACTTCTCCGACGAGTCCCTCTATGCCATCGCCGGTACTCGCCTCGGCATCGCGGCCGTGCTGGACGGCATCGAAGCGGCCCGGGGAATTTTCGAGCGGGTCGAACTGAACTGCCTGCTCCTCAAAGAGAACGAACATGAGGTCCGCTCGGTCCTCGACTTCGCCCTGGAACGGCGCTTGCCGGTGCAGTTCATCGAGCTGGTCGGAACCACCTTCAATGAGGGGCGGGCCACCTCCGCCGTCCCGGCCGACGAGACCGTCGCATACCTGCGCACGCTCACCAGCGACGAGCACACCGAGGTCGTGGGTGTCGGGCAGGGGCGGCGGGTCTTCCGCGTCGAGGGCGTGGAGATCGACGTTATCCACGGCAACCTGGGCCGCCACCACGTCGGCCAGTGCGGTACCTGCCCCGTGCGGGCCAAGTGCGTCGAGGGATTCTGGGCCCTGCGCATCGACCACGGAGGCGGACTCCAGCCCTGCCTGCTCCGCGATGACCTACGCCTGGACCTCAATCCGCTCCTGGCCGCCCCTGACCGGCTGGCAGCGGCGATCGGCAGGCACACCACCGCCTTCACGGAAGGAACGCTGTGATCCTGCCGTCCGCCTACGAGCCGATCCCCTATGACGGCATCCGGGAGATGTTCGTAGTCCTCGAAGGAGTTTCCGGTATCGGCAAGTCGACACTCGCCGAAGTACTGACCGCGCGGCTGGGCGCCACCAGTCTGCACACTCTCTCCGATCCGCATTCGGCATGGAGTTCGCAGGTCAACGAGCGCCTGAACGCACTGCCTCAGTTCGCGTTCTATCTGTCCGGGGTTCTGCACGCCGCCGACGCTGTACGCGGGTTCCGGACGGCCGGGCCCGTCGTAGCTGATCGCTACGTGTCCTCAGTGATCAGCTGCCACAGCGCAGTGCACGGCGTCCCGTTAGCCGATGTGGCAAGGCTTCTGGAGCCGTTCCACCCCTACCTGGAGCCCCCGGACCACACCTTCTACCTCCGCTGTTCCGAACAGGCCCTGCGGGACCGGATGACGGCGAAGGCCACCGGCAGTCTGCTCACGCCGGATGATGCCGAGTTGTTCAGCGTGCCCGGCCGCCTCGCTCGCCTCCTGGACAACTTCGATTCGGTGGCCGCCGCTGACCCCACCGCTGTCGTCCTGGACACCGACGGCAAAACACCGGGTGAACTCGCCGACTGGATCCTCGACCACACGGAGCACACACGTGACTAGCCCCTTCGATGCCGCTGTCGGGATCCGGGACGGTGGCGTCGGCGGCCGGTTCCCGGGTGAGATTCATCAGGGCGTCGCCTGGTGGACCGGCGCCTGCCTGGTGGTCGCCACCGAGGCGGAGTGCATCGCGATCGCCCACGACGGACACGCCATCAGCGAGGCCTTCCACCACCGCCTGCGCCGTGGCGCGGTGAACGCACAGCATTACGCCTGCCGTGTCGTCGATCTCGATGCGGCCGAGGAGAGGGAGCTGTTGCACACGATGAAGGAGTTGGGTCAGGTGCCCGGTGCCCTCGTCACCACTACCAGCCGTGGCGGAGTGGTGAGCATCCGTATCTTCCTGTACGACCAGTGGGGACGAGTGCTGGAGGAGGAAGCCGGACTGGGGAAGATTCGCAGGATGATCGCCGAGGACCGCGTACCTATCCCCGTGAACGAGAAGGCCAGGGGGCGTGTGGAGTCCCACAGGCCAGAGGGCGGCGAGCGGTGATCGACGCAGCGGAACTCATCGGCTCGGGCACCGGAATCCTTTTCATCACTCTCGACTCCCTGCGCTACGACGTCGCTCGTGCCGCCTACGACGAAAGCCTCACACCCCGCCTTGCCACCCTCCTGCCCCGGGACGGCTGGGAACGCAGGCAGACCCCCGGCACCTTTACTCTTCCGGCCCACATGGCGTTCTTCTCCGGTTTTCTGCCCAAGCTTCCGCAACCAGAACAGCCTTCCCGCCTGTGGGAATGCCGCCCGCCCGCGTTCAAGGTGGTCCCGCCACGGACCTTCGTGTTCGATGCCCCAAACCTCCTCACCGGCCTTGCTCAGTACGGCTACCGGACTGCGTGCGTCGGCGGCGTCACCTACTTCTCCCGCGAAACCCCGCTCGGCGGTGTGCTGCCGGACATGTTTGACGAGGACCACTGGCGGCCTGAGTTCAGCTCGGCCGAGCCGGACTCCACCCGTCACCAAGTTGAACGGGCGTTGAGTATCGAGGCCACGCGAACCGGGCCCCTGTTCCTGTTCCTCAACGTGTCCGCCACCCACGTGCCCCACGGCCACTACCTGGGCGAGAGCACCGATACCGTGGCTTCCCAAAAGGCCGCGCTCGCGTACGTCGACGAACACCTTGCGCGCCTGATCACCAGCCTGACCGACCAGCGCCGGTGGCTGATCATCCTGTGCGCCGATCACGGTGACGCGTATGGAGAAGAGGGCTATCACGGACGGGGGATCGTGCATCCCGTCGTGATGAACGTGCCCTTCGCCGCCTGGGTCCGGTGAAGCCCGCCGCTATGCTCGCGCGCCATGAGCGACGACGTTCCCGGACGCGGGCCGGCCCGCGACGCAGCGGTGGTGGTGGCCCGTGACGACGAAGGGCTGGTTGCACTGCTGAGCGCCGACTTTCCTCGTCACGGCGGCCAGTACCTGTTCCTGCCCGGCGGCAGGCGGGAGGAAAGGGAGAGCCCGGAGGATTGCGCGCGGCGGGAACTGCGTGAGGAGGCCGGGGTCATCGCCGCCCAGTTGTGCCCTCTGGGCACGTACGCCATCACCCTGGGGTCAACTGCCCGCGTGCACCTCTTCGAGGCCCGGGGGTTGTCCTTGGGGCCGCAGGAACTGACGCCGTCGGAGCGGGACTTCAAGCTGTCCTGGTGGACCATGACCGACGCGCTTGACGCCGCCACCGAAGGGCGGTTCCTCCTCCCTGCCGGGCCGCTCGCACTGCTCCTGGCTGACCGGGGTGGGCGGCGACTGGGGGTGTGACGGCTGGGCAGGGCGGGCGGGGGGTGGTGGGTGGGGAAGAGGCGGCGCCATGCGTGTGGCGCCCGTCGGGGGAGCGGGCCCCCGTCCTCACCGCACCACACTCGCCACCAACCCCGCCGCCCTCCGCACCCGCGCCCCCGCCTTCGCCCCCGCCCTGCGCGCCAGCGGGCGTATGACCTTTGACGTCACGCCCACCGGGGTCCAGCGGAGCTGGAGGCGGCCCGAGGCGCGGCCCTCCGGTTCTACCGTCACCTCGTGGGGGAGTGCGCCGCCCCGGTAGTCGATCCGGGCCCTCAAGGTCGGGAAGGCGAGCGGGGCCAGGAGCAGGGACGTGTTGCGCAGGGGGCCCGACGTCAGTTGGAGGACCGGGTGGCGGGTGCCCTCGAAGCCGTTGAGGGGGAGGGGGGCCAGGGTCAGGTCCAGGTGGGCCCTGCCCTCGAAGACGCCGGGGCGGACCGGGTCCAGGCGGAACGGGGTCTTCATGCGGCGGTGGCCCGGGGCCAGGAGGAGGGTGGCCACCTGAGGGCCCACAGGGAGGCGCAGGCCCGGGTCGTACGTGCGGATCGTGAGGTCGACCGTGGCGCCAGGGCCGCGTTCGACGCGGGTGATCTCGTGGCGGAACTGCGCGCTCGGGAACGGGCGGGAGTCCAGGCCCTGGTCGGTGAGGTCCAGTTCGGCGCGGGACCGTTCCGTTTCCGGGAGGCGCCCGCCCCAGTAGACACGGCCCTCCGCGTCCATCGACGTCTCGCGCGGCGCCACCCCGTGGCCCAGGCCCCGCGCCGCCAGCTGTGCCTCCGGCAGGCGGTTGTCCCGGACCAGTTGGAGGACCACCCGTTCGGCTCGGGGGAGGCGGGCGTACGCGCCGGGGGACAGTTCCGCCAGATACGGGTTCACGATGTCCGCGAAGCCCGTCAGCCACTCCTCGTCACGGAAGGGCAGATCACCCGCGTACATCCGGAAGTCGTGTTTCAGGAACTTGTAGTCCTTGGCCTCCCGGACGGCCGCGTGACCGCTGGTGACGAGGAAGTCGTCGATCAGACGCTGGACGTGGATCCGGTCCCGTACGTTCGACAGCTTGTGGCGCTGGTTCGAGATCGACGCCGACTCCGCCGCCTCGTAGGGGGCTATGTACCAGCGGTAGACCGGGTCCGGGATCACCGTGAAGGACTTCGCCAGGCAGTACGCCTGCGCCGAGAACAGCTGGTCCTCGTAGTGGATGCCCTCCGGGAAGCGGAGGGCGTTGCGGTCCAGGAACTCGCGGCGGTACATCTTGCTCGTCGAGAGGTGTTCGAAGAACAGTGACGGTTCCGCCTCGATGCCCTCCACCGTGCGGCGCTCCGCCACCAGGTGCGGCATCCACGTCGAGGTGCGGCCCGTGTCGACGCGGATCCGCTCCACCGCGCCCATCGTGAAGTCCACTTCCCGTTCGCGGTGCGCCGCCAGCAGCAACTCGACCGCCCGCTCCGGGAGTTCGTCGTCGCTGTCCAGGAACATCAGGTACGGGGCGCGCGCGATGTCCAGCGCCCGGTTGCGCGGCGCGCTGCATCCGCCGCTGTTCTCCGGGAGGCGCAGGTACGTGATGCGGTCGTCCTCCGCCGCCAACTGGCGTGCGACCGCCGGGGTGTTGTCCGTGGAGTGGTCGTCGCTGATGACGATCTCGATGTTCTCGTGCGTCTGGCGGCGCAGGGACGCCACCGCGCGCGGCAGCCGCTCCGCGTCGTTGTAGACGATCACCGTGACCGTCACGTCAGGTATCCGCGTCATCGGGTCGTCGCCTCCTCGGGCGTCGGGGCCGGCGTGCGCTCGTCGACCGGGGTCACCGGCGGCAGGGACTCCTCGCTCTCGCCGAGGAAGACGCGGCGTACGACCCGCTCGGCGGCCCGCCCGTCGTCGTACTCGCAGAAGCGCTCGCGGAACGCCTTGCGCGCCTTGGCCGACGCGCTGTCGCGCCACGCCTCGGAGGTGAGGACCTCCGTCAGTTCCTCCTGCGTGCGTGCCACGGGCCCCGGGGCCTCGGTCATCAGGTCGAAGTACACGCCGCGCGTCGTGGCGTACGTCTCCCAGTCGTCGGCGTAGATGACGATCGGGCGGTCCAGGTTGGCGTAGTCGAACATGATCGACGAGTAGTCCGTGATCAGGGCGTCCGCCGCGAGGGAGAGGTCCTCCACGGGGTCGTAGGAGGAGACGTCGATGATCCGGCCGCTCCTGCGCAGGCCCGCGAGCGGCGAGGCCGTACCGCCGTAGAAGTAGTGGCCGCGCACGAGCAGGACCGTGTCCTCGCCGAGCCGGTCGGCGAGCGTCGCCAGGTCCAGGCGCGGGGTCCAGGCCGCCTCGTAGTCGCGGTGGGTCGGGGCGTAGAGGATCGCCCGCCTGCCGGGCGCGATGCCGAGCCGCTCGCGGATCGCGCGGATGTCGGCGGCCGTCGCGCTGTAGAAGACGTCGTTGCGCGGATAGCCGTAGTCGAGGGACTCGTAGCGTGACGGATACGCGCGTTCCCACATCTGCGTGGAGTGGCTGTTCGCGGAGACGCTGTAGGTCCACTTGTCGACGCGCGCCAGCAGGCTGTGGAAGTTCAGGCCCTTGGCCGCCGCCGGGTAGTCGAGCTGGTCCAGGCCCATGCGCTTGAGCGGGGTGCCGTGGTGGGTCTGGAGGTGGATCGCGTCGGGGCGCTTGACGACCGCGTTGGGGAAGTTGACGTTGTTCACCAGGTACTTGGCGCGGGCCATCACCTCCCAGTAGCGGCGCGTGCCGGGCACGACGTGCTCGGTGCCGGGCGGCAGCAGCGGCGCGTTCGCCGCCGAGACGACCCACACCGGGTGGATGTGCGGCGCGAGTTCGGCGAGCTTCGCCGCGATGGCCGCCGGGTTGCAGGCGACGCCCCGGTCCCAATAGGCCGTGAAGACCGCGAGGTGGGGGTCGACGGGGCGTTCCAGTTCCCTGCGGTAGCGCAGGTCGCGGACCTTCACGCCCACCTTGTGCTTGCGCGAGACGACCGCCGACCTGAGCTTGCGGCGCTGCTGGTTGGCGGTCTGGAACGCGCGGTACTTCGTGTACGCGTCCTCTTCGAGGATGCGGCGCCGTACGCCCTCCAGGCCGCCCGGCCGCTGATATCCCTCGGGCCGCCATGCGACGGCCGCCTTGGAGGCGCGGTGGAAGAACTCCCTGCGGACGGGGTCGGGCAGCTTCTCGCGGGCGACGACCCGCAGGCAGTCGCCGACCATCACGTCGTAGAGCGCGGTGCGGGGCGCCGCCGGGAGGCCCAGGTCCGCGGCCAGGGCGAGCAGCGACTCGTAGCGCTCGATGACCCCGAATCGGTCTGCGGGGGTGGCCGGGGGCAGGCTCTCCACCCGCAACTCGTTGACGTTCAGGGCGACTTGGTCGAGTGCGGCGATACGGCCCGCGAGCAGCAGGGCGGCGTACGCGGCGAACGTCTCGTCCGCCACGGCCAGTTGACCGGCGTGCGCCCGCCAGAAGTCCGCCCGCAGCACGCGGTTGCCGAGCAGCGGCGTGACCCGCAGCAGGTCGGGGCAGTCCGTGAGCGGCAGGTCCTTGCGGCCCTGCTTGGCGAGGAATGTGCCGTCGGGGCTCGGCATCCCCTGGTGCCGCCACGTCGAGCGGACGTGGTCGACCAGCAGGACGTCCACGCCGTCGGGGAGGTCCGCCACGCGGTCCGCCACCGTGCGCGGCGCGCCCGTCGGCACGGTGTCCTTGCTGTGCACGAAGTGCAGCCACCGGCCGCCCGCCCGCTCTGCGCCCGCCGCCCGCGCCGCCGCGTCGCTCGTGCCCTCGGGCAGCGGTACGACGGTGACGCCGGGCCGGTCCTCGGCCGCGGCCCGCGCGGAGGCGCCCACCGCGGCGACGACCACCTCGACGCCGGGGGAGGCCTGCGCGGCGAGGGCGTCCAGGCCGGCGCCGAGGCGGCCCTGGACGTCGCGGCCGTGGACGATGACGCTCAGCGCGGGGCCGGTCGCGTCGCTCACTTCCTCGCTCTGTTTCCCGCCCAGTTCCTCGCTCTGTTTCTCGGGCACGGCGGTGCTCCCCTCCTGTGTGTTCATGCGGTCGCCGTCCCTCGGTGGGCGAGCATCCGGTCCACCACGCGGCTCGCGGCCCGCCCGTCGTCCAGGTCGCAGAACTCGGCGCGGAACTCGTCGTACGCCTTCGCGTACGGCCCGGTCGCCGACTCCAGGTCGCGCAGCGCGGCGATCAGCTCGTCGGAGGTCGGCACCAGCGGTCCCGGCGCGCGCTTCTCGAAGTCGAAGTAGAAGCCGCGCAGCCGGTCGCGGTAGTGCTCCAGGTCGTACGTGAAGAACAGCATCGGACGGCCCGTCACGGCGAAGTCGAACATCACCGAGGAGTAGTCGGTGACCAGCACGTCGGCGATCAGGAGCAGGTCCATGATGTCGGGGTAGCTCGCGACGTCCCACACGAAGCCGTCGCCCGCGCCCGGCACCGGCTCCACGATGTGCGCGTGCGGGCGGACCAGCAGGACGTGGTCGTCGCCCAGTTCGTGCCGCGCCTTCTCCAGGTCGACGCGCAGGTCGAGCAGGAAACCGCCGCGGTGGCGCTGCTTGTCCTCGCGCCAGGTCGGCGCGTACAGGACGACCTTCTTGCCCTCGGGAAGGCCGAGGGCGCGGCGCACCTTCGCGGCACGCTCGGCGCGGTCGGGGGCGAGCAGCACGTCGTTGCGGGGGTAGCCCGCCTCCAGGAGTTCGCCGTCCACGTCGCCGCCGAACCGGAAGGCGCTGCGCATGATCGGCGTGCTGAACCGGTTCGGGGAGAGCAGCATCGACCACTGGTGGCGCTCGCGGTCCAGGTCCATCAGGTACTGCGTGCTGGCGAAGTGGTCGTTGTCGAAGTCGAAGCCGATCCGCTTCAGCGGGGTGCCGTGCCAGGTCTGGACGATCTGCTGGCCCTCGCGGCGCTCCAGCCAGCGCGGGAAGTGCGTGTTGCCGACGATGTAGCGGGAGCGGGCCATCGCCTCGTAGTACTCGGGGCTGTGCACGCGGACCGCCTTCGCCGTGCCGGGGACCTCGCACTGGCCGTCCTTGACGACCCACAGGTGCTCGACCGGCAGCCCTCGGCGGACCATCTCCTCGTGGATGGCGCGCGGGGAGTCGCCGTACATGCGGCCGCCGAAGACGTCGTACAGGACGGCCTCGCGCAGCGGTTCGTGACGGGCGGCGGGGTAGGTCTCCGTGCGCAGCCGGGTCTGGCGGTAGCGGCTGCGCTCGTCGGGGCGCAGCTCGGAGTGCGCCATCAGCGCCAGCTGGTCGTACTGGCGGGCCTGGAGCTCCACGCGCTTGCCGTGCGCCGCGGCCTCCAGGGGGAGGTGGGCGTGGACCGGCGGGGCGAGCTGGACGGCGGTGCGGGTGCCGTCCGGCTTCTGGACGGACGGCCACCAGAAGCCGGCGCGCAGGGGGGTCCGGCCCGCGTGGTGGTGGGTGGGGGCGGGGACGAAGCGGGCCTCGAACCGGCCGTCGGCCGCCTTCGCCGGAAACGTGTACTCGTGGCCCGACCAGGTCTGGCGGAGGACGAGGGCGAGGTCGTGGGCGCCGGGTGCCGGGTAGCTGCCGGTGAGGGTGACGGTGCCGTCGGGCTGTACGGAGATGTGGTCCACCAAGGGCTGGACCGGCTGGTCGCAGAGCTGGAGGTAGCCTCCCGGGCTGCGCCGGGCGTAGACCGTGCGGTCGGCGTGGGGGAACTGGGCGCCGGAGAATCCCTCTCGGTCGTCCAGGATCAGGGCTAGGCGGGTCGACGTGGGTTCGGCTCCAGAGGAGGTGACGATCTCCACCGACATGTCCCACCGCCCGATCGACCGTTCCGCCTGCGTCGGGCGCAGCCGCTCGTGGTCCTCGCGGGCGTCCCTCAGGGCCGCCGTGTCTACCCTGGCCGTGAAGGGGACGCGGCCCTCCCTCGGGGTGTCGAGGTCCAGCGGCACCGTCAGGACCGTGCCGGACTCGCGGTGGCGCATGCGCAGGCGGGCCTCGCCGCCGGGGGCCGTGCGCAGGACGCCGCGTACGAGAAGGCCGGGGCCGTCGGCGCGGACCTCGAGCGCACGCGCGTGCGCCGTCTCCACCCGGATGGCCAGCTCACCGTTCTGGATCTGGGGGGCGACGCGGACGTCCTCGGTGACCCAGTGCGCGGGAGGCGTCTGACCGGAGCCCGTGCCCGCGCCGTACAGCGGCCCGCGCCGGGGCGTCGCGCCCGTGCCGGCCACGGCGATCCGTACGTACCAGAGCCCGTCGACCCACTTGCCGCGCCGCCGCAGCCGCGAGGGGTTCACGAGCGCCCCGAAGCCCGCCCAGTCGGCGTGCCGGAACTCCGCGCCGGAGGCCACCGTGGCCTCCGGGTCGAGGTGGCTGCGGGCGGGCACGAGCACCGTGCGGCGGCTGCCCTTCTCCTTCAGGATCAGCGACTTGAGCGCCTTGCTCCGGGACTCGGCGCCGAGCTGGCGGGCGAACGCCCAGCCGGACAGCCACAGCTTGCCGTCGTGCCAGGCGGCCTCGTCGAGGCGGCTGCGCAGCCGCAGCTCCGGGTCGAGGCGCAGGACAGCGTCCGGCGCGGGGGCGGCCGTGTCCAGGAAGGGGTAGTCGGCCTTCGGGTGCAGCGTGCCGGTCACGGGGATCGAGCCGGGGTGCTCCTTCTCGAACTCCAGCTGGCCGATCAGCTCGTCCAGGCGCCGGTGCACGGTCAGATACAGCTTCAGCTTGTGCGGTACATGCAGCGCCCGCACCGCGTCCTGCCCGATCTCGCGGACGAGCCGGCCCACGTGCTCAAGGAACGCCTCCTGGTACGCGGCGTCGGAGCCCGGCAGGACCCGCCAGAAGAGGGGGATCTCCTCGGCGAGCGCGTTGTGGTCGTAGACGCGCAGGTGCTCGGCGTACATCGGGTCGTCGGCGACGCGTGCGAGCAGGAACTCGCGGACCATGCGGATCGACCTCACACGGTCGATCAGCCCCTGCGGATTGGTGCGGTTCTGCGTGATGGAGCGCTCGCCGATCTCCCGCTCGCGCCAGTTGTAGATCGGCTCGCTGAGGACGTCCACGGAGTCCGCGAGGTAGTGCGCGGGGACGCTGACGGGGGCGTCCTCGTAGAGCATGGCCTCCGGGTACGCGAGCTGGTGCCGCTCCCAGAAGGAGCGGCGGTAGACCTTGTTCCACGCGGTGCGGTCGGTCAGCAGTGGGCGGAACTTCGAGACGTGCGTACGCAGCCTGGTCGTCGCGAAGGGCACGCGGTGCACGGGCGACTGGACGTACCCGGCGGAGCGGAAGCGGGTGACGTTGCCCGCCGCGAAGTCCGACCCGGTCTCGTCCAGCGTCTCGATCATCAGTGCGTACGCGGTGGCGGGCAGCGTGTCGTCACTGTCCACGAAGGCGAGGTACTCGCTGTGCGGGGACATCTCCCGCACGCCGGTGTTGCGTGCCGCGCCCAGACCCTTGTTCTCCTGGGATATCAGCCGGAACCTCGGGTCGGCCGCCGCGAAGGCCCCGGCGATGGCCGCGCTGCCGTCCGTCGAGCCGTCGTCGACCATGACCACTTCGAAGTCCGTGAAGGTCTGGGCCGCCAGGGACTCCAGGCACTCGTCGAGGTACAGCTCGACGTTGTAGACGGGGACGACAACACTCAGCCGTGGCTGCACGCGTACTCCTTCTGTTGCTAAACGCTCCCATAGTGTAAGGATGCGCGCATTGGTGCGACAAAAGGGCTACCTGTCCTGGTTTGTATAACGCTCGTACTCCTTCAGTACGTCCGCCGTGGGGCCGTCCATCCGCAGCTCGCCGCGCTCCAGCCACAGCACGCGGTCGCAGGTGTCCCGGATCGACTTGTTGTTGTGGCTGACCAGGAAGACCGTGCCCGCGCGCTCGCGCAGCTCGCGGATGCGGGCCTCGGAGCGCTTCTGGAAGGAGCGGTCCCCGGTGGCCAGCGCCTCGTCGATGAGCAGCACGTCGTGGTCCTTGGCGGAGCCGATGGAGAAGCGCAGGCGCGCCGCCATGCCGGAGGAGTACGTGCGCATGGGGAGTGTGCTGAAGTCGCCCTTCTCGTTGATCCCGGAGAAGTCGACGATCTCCTGGCAGCGCTCCTTGACCTGTTCGCGCGACATGCCCATGGCGAGGCCGCCGAGGTGGACGTTGCGCTCGCCGGTCAGGTCGTTCATCAGGGCCGCGTTGACCCCGAGGAGGGAGGGCTGGCCGTCGGTGAAGATCCGGCCGCGCTCGACGGGCAGCAGGCCCGCGACCGCCTTGAGCAGCGTGGACTTGCCCGAGCCGTTGGTGCCGATCAGGCCGATGGCCTCGCCCTTGCGGGCGGTGAAGGAGACGTTCCTGACGGCGTGGACGGTGCGGGCGCCGGGGGTGCCGCCCCGCCTCAGGATGCGGCCGAGCGCGGCGGTCGCGGCGCCCCGGCCCGCCGTGGCGCCCGCACCCTGGACGCGGTAGACGATGTCGACGGCGTCGACGATCACGGTGGGGGCGTTGTGCTCCCGCCCCTGTACCTGTGGGGTCTCAGCCACGGCCGTACGTCTCCTCTGCCTTCCAGAAGTAGATGAACCCGCCGATCCCGGCGAGCAGCGCCCAGCCGAGCGCCCAGGCCCACACGTGGTGCGGCAACTGGTCCGCGTGGAAGGTGTCGATGAGGGCGAACCGCATCAGATCGATGTACACGGCGGCCGGATTGCACTCCAGGAGGACCTGTACGGCGTGCGGCAGGTGCCGGTCCTTGAGGACGGCGTCGATGCTCCACATCACCCCGGACCCGTACATCCAGGTCCGCAGCACGAACGGCATCAGCTGCGCGATGTCCGGCGTCTTGCTGCCGAGCCGGGCCATGACGAGCGCGAGGCCCGTGTTGAACGTGAACTGGAGGGCCAGGACGGGGACCACCAGCAGCCAGGACACCGTCGGCGGGACGCCGAAGCAGAGCAGGATCACGACCAGCGCGCCCATGGAGAAGAGCAGCTGCTGGAGCTGTTGCAGGCAGTATGAGATGGGCAGCGAAGCGCGCGGGAAGTGCAGGGCGCGGACCAGGCCGAGGCTGCCCGATATGGCGCGGGTGCCCGCCATGACGGACTGCTGCGTGAACGTGAAGACGAAGACGCCGGTGACCAGGAACGGGACGTAGTCCGCCACGTCCCGCTTGGTGTCCATCAGGACGCCGAAGATGAAGTAGTAGACCGCCGCGTTCAGCAGCGGCGTCATCACCTGCCAGAGCTGGCCGAGCTTCGCCTGGCTGTACTGAGCCGTCAGCTTGGCCGTCGCGAAGGCGGTGATGAAGTGGCGCCGCTGCCACAGCTGGCGGACGTAGGCGGGCAGGGAGGGGCGGGCGCCGCTGACGGTCAGGCCGTGCCGGGCGGCGAGTTCGGCGGGGGAGAGGGCGGCGGCCGCCGTGCTGGTCGTACGGGGCGGCGGGGGTGCGTCGAGGACCTGGCTCACATCCGTGGCTTTCGCTCGGGGAGGCGTCGGGAGGCTGCGGCATACGTCGGGACGGGCCCGTATCGTCGCCACGCCGAGCGTAGGGCGACGATACGTCGGAACGCAACCGTATCGTCGTGACGCTTCGCGCTGTTTATGCTGTCCGTATGACGACGAGCAGGCCACAGGGTGAACAGGCGAGCGGACCGCGCGGCGAACCGCCGCGCCGCAGGGCGCCCGCCGGGGCCGCCGTGCTCCGCGAGGACGTGACCGAGGCGATCCGGGCCGCGGTCTTCGAGGAGCTGGCCTCCGTCGGCTACGCCCGCATGTCCATCGAGGGCATCGCGCGCCGCGCGGGCGTGGGCAAGACGGCCGTGTACCGCCGCTGGCGCTCCAAGCTGCACCTCGTGCTCGACCTGGTCTCGGCCATAGCGGTCCAGGGCCTGCCCGCGCCGGACACGGGCTCCCTGGAGGGGGATCTGCGGCTGCTGTACGAGGTGACCTCGCGCGCGCTGCGGCACCCCGTCGCCTCCCAGATCATCCCGGACCTCCAGGCGGAGGCGGCCCGCAACCCCGAGATCGCCGAAGCCCTCCAGAAGGCGCTGCGGGAGGGGCAGCACGGGGTCGCGAGCGGCATCGTGCGGGCGGCCGTCGAGCGGGGCGAACTGCGCGCGGGCGTGGACGAGGAGCTGGCCCTCGACCTGGTGTCGGGACCGCTCTACTGGCGTTCCGTGGTGGTGCGGGCCGACCTGCCCAAGGGCTACCTGGGCAGGCTCGCGGCGGCCACGGCGGCGGGGCTGCGGGCGCTCTGAGGCGCGGCGGGGGCTCGGCGGACCCCGCGTTCGGCAGGATGGCCGCCGCGCACTGACTGTGTCAGTCGCGCCCCGCCTCCGGGCGCAGCCGTACCCAGCCGGCCCACGCCGACACGATCATGTCGCGTACGTCCCGCTTGGCCGACCAGCCCAGTTCCGTGGTGATGCGGGTCGCCGCGGCGACCACGCGGGCCGGGTCGCCCGGGCGGCGGCCGGTCACCTCCGCGGGCGTGTCGTAGCCCGTGACGTCGTTGATGAGGTCCGTCATCTCGCGGACCGAAACGCCCTCGCCCCGGCCGATGTTGAGGGTCAGGTCCGTGCCGGGCGCGGCCGACGCGAGCTTGCGGGCCGTCGCCACATGGGCCTCGGCCAGGTCGACGACGTGGATGTAGTCGCGTACGCACGTGCCGTCGGGGGTGGCGTAGTCCGCGCCGAAGATGCGGGGGGCCTCGCCGTCCGTGAGCTTCTCGAAGACCATCGGCACGAGGTTGAGGACGCCGGTGTCGGCCAGCTCGGGCGTGGCCGCGCCCGCCACGTTGAAGTAGCGCAGGGACGCCGTCGCCAGACCGTGCGCGCGCCCCACGGCCCGCACCAGCCACTCGCCCGCCAGCTTCGTCTCGCCGTACGGGCTCATCGGCAGGCACGGCGTCTCCTCGGTGACGAGGTCGACGTCCGGCATGCCGTACACCGCGGCGGACGAGGAGAAGACGAAGGAGGGCACACCGGCCTCCACGACCGCTTCGAGGAGCACCCGCAGGCCCTCCACGTTCTCCCGGTAGTAGTGCAGGGGCCGCTCCACCGATTCGCCGACCTGCTTCTTCGCCGCGAGATGGACGACGCCGGTGATCGCGTGGTCCTTCAGGGTGCGGGCCAGCAGGTCCGCGTCCAGGGTCGAGCCGGTCACGAGGGGGACGCCCGCCGGGACGCGCTCGGCGATACCGCTGGACAGGTCGTCGTAGACCACGGCCCGCTCGCCCGCCTCCATCATGGCGCGGACGACATGCGCTCCGATGTATCCGGCGCCGCCGGTGATCAGCCAGGTCATGGTCGTCTTGTCCCGTCCTGTCGTGCGTGTGTTCTGCGTTCTGTGTGTCCGGTGTCCGGTAAGGGCGACCCGCAGTCTCGCAGAGAGCCCGTACGGGCCGCGTCAGCGCCCGCGGGCCCCCGCCACGGAGCGGGCCCGGCGCAACCACCGGGCGAGCCGCCGCTTCACGACCCCGGCGACGCCCCGCACCCCGGGCGCGAGCCGCAGCGAGAGGTTCCCCGCCTGGGTGGCGTACGGCTGGACGAGCAGGATGCCGCGCCGCCCGCCAGGCACCACCGTGCGCCGCAGCAGTCCGGGCCCGGCGACGGCCCGCGCGGTCGTGTCGCGCGAGGTCCCGTCGTCGAAGTGGAGCCGCAGCCGTACGTCCCACACCGCCCCGTCCAGCGCGCCGAGGTCGAGCAGGACCGTGGCCGTCCACGTGGCACCGGGCCGCTCCGGACCGAACGCCGCCGTCCTGCGCAGGCCCGGCAGCCCGCTCTGCCGGTGGATCAGCTCGACGTCGACGGTGGCGGGGCCCGCCTGCGCCACCCGCCCGTACAGCTCGCGCAGCCGCAGCGTGAGCCGGGTGCCGCCCGCGCGCGGGCGCAGCTCGCCGTCCACCGCAAGGGGCAGCAGGCGCATGGGGCGTACGAGCAGGTGCTCCAGGGTGACGTGGGGGAGGTCGTCAGCCCAGACCGGGGTGGCGTCGGCCGCCCTCGGATACGGCGGCACGAGCCGGGCGGGCCGCGCCGCCACCTGCTTCAGCCGGGCCAGGTCGCGCGGCTGCCCGGAGGCGAGGATGACGCGCGCGATGACGCGGCCGGGGGCGGGCGCCGCGTCGAGGTCGGCGGCGTCGAACGTCGTCAGGTACGCGCGCGTGAGCGACCACCACTCGCGCTGGTACTCCTCGCCGCGCGCGGGGAGTTCCCGGGTGTACATGCGCAGCCCGTGGTCGACGAACTTGGCGCGGGCCGCCCGCGCGAGCCGCTTGCCCCCGGCGCCGCGCGCGTCCCGCAGGATCTCCACGGACTGGCGGTGCGCCTCCATGCGGGCCTGCCAGTTGGCGATCCCGGCGCGGTCCAGGGAGATCGACAGCTTGGCGGCGGCGCGGCGCACGTGCCACACGTACACCGTGTCGGGGACGAGCGCGATGCGCGGCCCCGCGGCGAGCATGCGCGCGGTGAAGACGAAGTCCTCGTAGATGAAGCGGCCTTCGGGGAAGCGGATGCCGTGCTCGCGCAGAAAGTCGGCGCGGTAGAGCTTGTTGACGCAGAGCGTGTCGTGGACGAGGCGGGTGCGCAGCTCGGGGCGGGCGACGAGCCGGGCCTTCGCGTACAGCTCCGGCTGCCAGGGCACCTCGCGCCCCGAGGGCAGTTCGCGGCGCACGCACAGGCCCGAGGCGACCTCGCAGCCGTGCCGCTCGGCCGCGGCGAGCAGCGCGACGGCCGCGCCGGGCGGCAGCACGTCGTCGCTGTCGAGGAACATCACGTACGGCGCGCTGGCGGCGTCGATCCCGTCGTTGCGGGGGGTGCCGCAGCCGCCGCTGTTGCTCGCCCGGCGGATCACCCGCACGCGCCGGTCCCCTTCGGCGAGGGCGGCCAGGATCTCCGCGCTGCCGTCCGTCGAGCAGTCGTCGACGGCGATCACCTCGCGGACGACGGGCCCTTGGGCCAGCGCGGAGCGCACCGCGTCGGCGATGTGGGCCGCGTCGTTGTAGCCGATCACGACGACGGAGACCCGGGAGGTGCGGGAGTTAGGGGCGGGTGAGTTCTGGGCAGTCGGGTGAGACAGGGTGCGGTCCACGGAGGAAATTTTATAGGTTGCTCGTAATTATCCGATTAGGGGGGCATTCGCCGGAGTGGCCCCGCCCACCCGCGCCAGCACCTCGCCGGTCCGCCGGCTCCAGTCGACGACCACCGCCTCCGGCGGCACCTTCTGGTCGGGGCCGAGCAGCAGCCACCGCACCTCGTAGCGGCGGACGATCGCCGAGCGCTCCGCACGCGTGGAGTCGGGGGCGAGATAGGCGCGCACGGCCGCGAGCCGGCGGTTGCGTACCTCCTCGGCGAGCGAGGCGTCCGGCCAGGCGGGGGCGACGAGATTGGCGCCGAGGCCGGGCACGGACCGCGTGGGACGGTAGCCGTCGGTCAGGACGACGTCGCCCCGGCCCATATGGCCGACCGCCCAGCCGTAGCCGGGCCACCGCGGCGGCTGGTCGAAGCCGATCGGGTCGAGCGCGCGCGGCACGACGGCGCCCGCCTGGATCTGGAAGAACCCGACGCACGCCCCGAGCGCCGTCGCCCCGGCGAGCGCGCCCCGCCGCCACCCCCAGGGCCGCGGCGCGGCCAGCTCGATGGCGAGCGCGAACTGGAGCGGGACCAGCGTCAGACCGAGGATGCGGCCGTAGGTGTAGTGACCGCTGACCCAGCCGTACGCGACGACGGCGCACTCCAGGGCGAACATCAGCACCAGGGGGTCCCTGCGGTCCCTGCGCAGCCGCAGCCACAGGGCCGGAAGGCCGAGCAGCGCCAGCCAGAAGCGCTGGGGCATCTCGGTGTAGAGCTGGCGGTGGATCCAGTCGACGCTCTCGTCACCGACGAGGGAGAAGACGCTGAAGTACGGCCAGAGCGCCGCCACGGCCGCCGCGGTCAGACCGGTCGCCGCCCACGCCCCGAGCCCCGCCCACTCCCACGCCCTCCGGTCGGACGCCGCGAACGCGACCACGCCGAGCACCGCCGCCACCGACGAGATCGGGTGGATGAGCAGGACGAGCCCGCACAGGGTGCCCAGACCGACGTAAGGCCAGAGCCCTCGCCGCAGGCCCTTGGCCAGCGAACCGGCCCACGCCCACGCCCAGAACGCGAGCCCGATCGCGAACGTCGAGGGGTAGCCGAGGTTCCCCGTCATCGACATCAGGCCCAGATAGCCGCTCCACCACGCCATGCGCGTGCCCCACAGCAGCACCATCGCGAACAGCGCGAGGACCGGCGCCCACGGGCGGGGGGTGAGGCCGCGCACGAAACGCCCGATGCCGGTGAGCAGCACCAGGAGGTTGAGCGGGCCCGAGAGCTTCACGACCTGCCAGCCCGCGAGGCCCGTCACCTTGGCGAACAGGCCCTGGGCGACCGCGTACGGCGAGTAGTACGCGCTGCCGTCGCCCGGCAGGTCCGCCATCGGGTGCGCGGGATGGAGCAGGTCGTCCTTGAGCCGTTCGACCACCGCCGCGTGCTGCCCGAAGTCGCAGCACATCGGCACCCGCCAGAACGCCAGTGACATCACCAGCCAGAACAGGCCGCCGAAGACCAGGAAGGGCGAGGGGCGCCACCGCCGGCCGCCGCCCAGCGCCGTCGCGCCGAAGGCGGTCCTGCGGGCGAGGAGCGTGCCGGTCACCGCATCAGCCTCTCCACGACGCGGGCCGCGGCCCTGCCGTCGTCGAGGTCGCAGTAGGCCTCGCGGAACGCCGTGTACGCGTCCGCGTGCCGGGCCGCGATCGCGTCCAGATCGCGCAGCGCCTCGACGACCTCGCCGGTGGAGGCGAGCAGCGGACCGGGCGCGCTCGTCTCGAAGTCGAGGTAGAAGCCGCGCACGGTGTCGCGGTAGTGCTCCAGGTCGTACGCGTGGAAGAGCATCGGGCGCCCGGTGTGCGCGAAGTCGAACATCAGCGAGGAGTAGTCGGTCACCAGCACGTCGGCGATCAGGAGCAGTTCGGCGGCGCGGGGGTGGGCCGACACGTCCCGTACGAAGGGCGCGCGGGCGCCGGGCAGCCGGCCCGCCGTCAGCGGGTGCTTGCGCACCAGCAGGACGTGGTCGTCGCCGAGCACCGACTCGGCGGCGCGGAAGTCGAGCGCGGGCTCGTAGCGGAACCGGCCCGGGGAGTACGCGAGATGGTCCCGGTAGGTCGGCGCGTACAGCACGATCCGCTTGTCCGGGCAGAGGCCGAGATCGCGGCGGACCCGCTCGGCGGTCTTGCGGCGGTCGTCGCCGAACAGCACGTCGTTGCGGGGCGAGCCCGCTTCCAGGACCTCGCCGTCGTAGGCGAGGGCGCGGCCCAGGTGCGGGGTGGAGAAGCGGTTCGGCGAGACGAGCACGTCCCACTGGCGCGACAGCCTCGGCAGCGCGTCGAGGTGGCCGTGGTCGGCGTAGAGGGTGCCGGTGAGGTCGGTGCCGATGCGCTTGAGCGGGGCGCCGTTCCAGGTCTGTACGACGGTCTGGCCCTCGCGGCGCTCGAAGAAGTCCGGGAGGTGGCCCGCCGTCACGATGCGGCGGCAGCGGGCCAGCGCCTCGTACCAGGCGGCGCTGTGCTCCTCCACGCCTCTCGCGCCGGCCGGTACGTGGGTCTGCTGGTCGTGCGTGACCCACAGGTGCTCGACGTCGGCGCCGCGCCGCACCAGCTCCTCGTGGACGGCGCGGGGCGAGTCGCCGTCGAAGTAGAGGACGGCGTCCGTCAGCGGCCGCTCGCGGTGGCTCGGATAGTGGGCGGTGCGCAGCCGGTGCTGCCGGTAGGCCCCGCGCTCGGAGCGGGCGAGGACGGACCCCGCCTCGACGAGCAGCCGGTCCCCGAAGCGCCGGTCGACGGTGAACTCCCGCTTCTGGGCGACCTGGTGAAGGGGCAGCCCCGCCGCCACGGAGGCGAGCAGCCGCACGGGCATGCCGTCCTCCCGCCGCCCGTCTTCCTGCGGCCCGGCCCCCTCGCCGGACTCCGCCCCGGATTTCGCCCTGGACTCCGCCCCGGATCCCGCCCCCGCGTCCCGCAGGAACGCGTACCACCGCCCCTCCCGCAGCGCCCCGCCCCCCGGCGCGACCACCGCGCGCAGCCGCTCGCCGACGCGTTCGGCGGGGACCGTCAGCTCCTCGTCGCGGCTGCTGTGCCGCAGGACGAACTCCGCCTCGGGCCAGCCGGACCCGCTCGCCAGGATCTCGACGGTCAGCGTGCCGTCCGGGCCCCACGCGACGCGGTCGGCGATCGGCTGCCGGGTCAGCTCGACGATCAGCTGGCCCTGGTCGTTGGCCGTGGCGCACAGCTCACGGCCCGTCTCCGACGCGTACCGCCCCGGGGCCAGGTCCAACGTCGCGGCCAGCGACTTCAGCTTGCCGTCGGGCAGCACGAGGTTGGCCTGCCAGCGGTCGCCGTGCGGCGGCTCGACCTCCTTGGGCGCGAGGTGCGGCGTGGGCGGCACGCCCGCCAGGTCCGCGAGCCGCACCCGGACCTCGAAGCGGTCGTCAGCGAGCGCCACCGGATAGTCGAAGTCCGTGCCGGAGTGCTTGTGGGTGAGCCGCAGGGCCCTCGGCCGCACGCGCCCCGGCAGGATCCCGCTCAGCACGACGTCGCCCCCGTCGCGCCGGTGGGCGTCCACGCGCGCCGCGTACTCCTGGACCCGCAGCACGAGCCGGCCCTTGCTGAAGCCGAGGACCAGGCGCAGCCCGTCGCCGAGTTCGCGCACCAGGGACTGCGCGGACGCCCCGTCGGCGGACCGCACGGCCGCGCGCCGCACCGTGCCGTGGCCCGCGACGACCACGCCGAGCAGCCAGTTCCCCGGCCGCCACCTCCCGCCGGTCTTCAGCTGGTCGGGGTCGACGGTCATCTCGAAGCCGGACAGGTCGTAGCAGTGCAGGCGCTGCCGCGACTCCTCGGTGGCCCGCGGCGCGGCGACCGTCCTCGTCGGCACGCGGCGGAACTGCCCCCTGCTGTGCGCCGACTTGAGCAGCCCCGCCTTGAGGGAGTGCCCGGGGCGGGTCGCCGCCAGATTGCGTACGTACGCGTATCCGTTGATCCGCAGCTTCCCCTCGGCGTCCCACCGGGCCTCGCCGACCCGCGCCACAACGGGCAGTTCGCCCCGCCCGATCCGCGCCAGCTTCTCGGGCACGCGGCCGACGCCCGGGTAGGAGGCGCTGCGGCGCAGGGCGCCGCGGACGTGGAAGGCGGTGCCGTTGGCCTGCTCGAAGGCGAGCAGCTCGATGAGTTCGGCGGTGCGCGACTCGCGGACGAGCTGCCATTTGACGCGCAGGTCGACGGGTAGGCCGGTGATCACGGACGGGTCCGCGCGGCGCAGGAACGCCGCCGCGTCCGCCATGAACGCCGCGCGGTACTCGGGGCCGCCCATCGGCAGTCCCTCCAGGAAGTACACGAAGTCGTCGCGCAGACAGGAGACGTCGTACGTCTTCTTCATCTCCGGCGCGTGCTCGGCGAGGAAGCCGCTGACGTGCGCGCACGCCGCGATCCGGTCGCGCACGCCCTTGACGTCGGTGCGCCGCCGGGTGATGGAGCCCTCGCGGACCCGCCAGTAGTAGACGTGGTCGCTGAGCACGTCCACGGACCCGGCGAGGAAGTGCGCCGGGATCATCACGGGCGTGTCCTCGTACAGCTTGCCCTCGGGGAAGGCGAAGCGGTGCCGGTCCCAGAAGGAGCGGCGGAACACCTTGTTCCAGGCCACGCGGTCGGAGAGCAGGTCCAAGTCGCGCGAGATGTGCGTACGGGCGCGCGGCTCGGTCAGCCACTTGTACTGCCAGGCCTGTGAGCGGCCGCGCTCGGTGAGCCGCCAGACGTTGCCGCTCGCGAAGTCCGAGCCGGTCTCGTCCAGGCTCGCGATCATCCGCTCGTACGCGTCGTGCGGCACGACGTCGTCGCTGTCGACGAAGGTGAGGAACTCGGCGGTGGGCGACGCCTTGCGCACGCCGGTGTTGCGGGCCGCGCTCAGCCCGGCGTTGCGCTGGCGGACATAGACGAAACGGGGGTCCCTGGCGGCGAACGCACGCGCGATGAGCGGGCTGGCGTCGGTCGAGCCGTCGTCGACCATGACGCATTCGAGGCCGCCGGGACCCTCCGGCCCGCCCGGTCGCCCGGGGCCGGATGAAGTACGCCCGGTCTGCGCGGTCTGCACGGTCTGCCGGGCGATCGACTCCAGGCACTCCTCCAGGAACTCCTCGACGTTGTAGATGGGCACGACGACGCTGAGACGGGGCTGCACGGCGACCGGCCTTTCATGGGAGTACGGCATATTTAGCCCCATTTGCCCGCTCGTCGCTCCCGACGGTCAGTCCCTTCGGCTTCTGTCACCCCAATGAGTGACGGGAGGTCTTCGACAGGCCGTGTCCCGCTGGTTACGGTCGGTTGTCATGTCGCGCTTCTCGGTTGTCGTCCCCGCCCACCGCGTCCAGGGCTACCTGCGGGAATGCCTGGACTCGGTGCTCACCCAGTCCTTCGGCGACCTCGAACTGACCGTCGTCGACGACGCCTCGCCCGACGCCTGCGCCGCGATCGCCGCGGAGTATGCGGAGCGCGACCCGCGTGTGCAACTGCTGCGCGTCCCCGCCCAGGCGGGCCCGGGCCCCGCGCGCAACATCGGCGCCGACCGCGCCACCGGGGACTACCTCCTCTTCCTCGACGGGGACGACCTCCTGCTGCCGGGCGCCCTCGAAGCCCTCGACGCGGCCCTCGCGGAACGGGGCGACCCGGACGTCCTGCTCTTCGCGCACGACCGCGTCGACTGGTGGGAGACCGTCCGCCCAGGCGGCGGCCCTCTCACCGGCGACCCCCTGTCTGTCACCCCGGCCGCCTGGAACCGCGTCTTCCGGCGCGGCTTCTGGCGCGAGCGGCAATTGTCCTTCTCCGAAGGGGCGTACGAGGACGTGGTGCCGGTCCACACCGCGACCCTGCGCGCGGGCGAGCGCCTCGTCGTCCTCGACCGGAGCTGCGTGCGCTGGCGCGAGCGGCGCGGCGGCAGCTTCTCCAAGACGCCGGGCAGACACCACTTCGCCGTCGTCGGACGGTACGAGGAACTCCTCGCCGCCGCCGGGCCCGCCGACCGCGCCCGGCTCCTGCCGCACGCCGCGGCCCACCTCCTCGCCGTCCTCGACGACCCCGGGCGGATCCGCGCGGGCGACCGGCGCGACTTCTTCCGCGAGGCGGCCCGCGTCCACCGCACGTACGCGCCCGCGGGAACCGAGCCCCGCACTCCGCGGGAGAAGGCCCTCGCCACCGGCTCCTTCACGGCCCACGAGAGCCTGCGCAAGGCCGAGTCCCGGCGCCTGCGCGTCTCGCGGCGGCTCAAGGAGCAGAAGAAGAAGCTGCGCGCCCGCGCCATGCGCGCCGCCTACCGCGCCGACCTGCACCGCTCCCTCGACCCGCACCTCGCGGTCTATGGCGCCTACTGGAACCGCGCGGTCTCCTGCAACCCCGCCGCCATCCACGCCAAGGCCCGCGAACTGGCCCCGCACATCCGGGGCGTGTGGGTGGTCTCCGGCCGCCACAAGCACAAGGTGCCCGCCGGGGTCGACTACGTCGTCGAAGGCTCCCGGCGCTACTGGCAGGCGATGGCCACAGCCACGTACCTCATCAACAACTCCAGCTTCCCCGGCGGATTCACCAAGCGCCCCGGTCAGGTCTACCTCCAGACCCACCACGGCACCCCGCTGAAGAAGATGGGCCTGGACCAGCGCCGCTACCCGGCCGGCACGCACGGCATCAGCTTCCAGAAGGTCCTCGACCACACCGACCAGTGGGACTACAGCCTCTCCTCCAATCCGCACTCCACGGAGATCTGGGAGCGCGTCTACCCCTCCACCGCCTACGAGCCGCTGGAGGCGGGCTATCCGCGCAACGACGTGTACTTCACGACGGGCGAGAGAGAGATCGACCGCATCCGCACGCAGTTGGGCGTCGGCGACGGACGGACCGTGCTGCTGTACGCGCCGACCCACCGCGACTACCAGAAGGGCTTCCTGCCCCGCCTCGACCTCAGGCGGTTCGCCGAGAGGATCGGCCCCCAGTACGTCGTGCTCGTGCGTGCCCACTACTTCTACGGCGCCGACGCCGGGCTCGACGCGCACCCGCAGCTCATCGACGTCACCGGGCACGCGCGCGTGGAGGACCTGTGCCTCGCCGCCGACGCGCTCGTCACGGACTACTCGTCACTGATGTTCGACTACGCCTGCCTGGACCGCCCGATCGTGACGTACGCCCCCGACTGGCAGGCCTACCGCCTGGCCCGCGGCACCTACTTCGACCTGCTCTCCGGGCGGGCGGGCGAGACGCCGGGGGCCGTGGCCACCACCGAGGACGAACTGGCCGAGCTGTTCCGCGGCGGCGGCTGGGACACCCCGGAGGCCGCGGAGCTGCGGTCCGCGTTCCGGGCGCGCTTTTGCCCCTACGACGACGGGAAGGCCGCCGAACGCGTCGTCCGGCGGCTCTTCCTGCCCTGATCCTGCCCTGAGATTTCCCGGGCTCAGGCCTCGTAGGGCGAGCGCACCGGGAAGTACGCCGTCAGGAACGACCTGATGGCGAGCGCCATCTCCTCGTCCGCCATGCCGCTGTCGGGCGACTCCCCGATGCAGAAGGCCGTCCGGTCCCGGTTCTGGAGCAGCCGCCCCAGCCGCGCGTGGTCGGCACGGTCGCCGATGTCCACGAAGTCGTACGAGATGGAGCCCGGCACCGCCCGCCCCGTGAGGTACGCGTAGTGCTGGTGCAGCGAGGAGACCAGGGCGAAGTCGTCGGCGCAGCGGAAGCGGCTGCGGGCCGTGGCCGCCGTCTCCTCGGGGAAGCGCTCGGCGATCTCCGTCAGGACGCTGCGGCGCAGCGCGTACGGCACGTGGAAGAAGCTGTGCGTCGTCGTCCTGCCGAAGGTGCGGCGCAGCAGCTCGCGGTTGTTCTTCGCCGCCGCCAGATAGCCCTCGTCGTCGGGGGACAGGGGCAGGGCGGGCACGGACGCGGAGGACCAGAAGAAGCGGGCCAGGCCGTTGCTGAGGAAGAACGTGTCGGGGTTGGTGGGGCGGCCGAGGAACATGTCGTCGTTGAAGTACAGGAAGTGCTCCGACAGGCCTTCGATGCGGTGCAGTTGGGACTCGATGGAGTGCGAGTTGAAGGTCGGGAGGCACGCGTCGGGGTCGGCGAAGAGGTCGCGGTGGTCCACGACCGTCAGGCCGGGGTGGTCCCGGTCGAGCCAGTCGGGGACCTGCCCCGCCGTGACGAGGTACACGTGCCGGATCCACGGCGCGTACATCGCCAGGGAGCGCAGGCTGAAGCGCAGCTCGTCGCGGTTGCGGTAGCGCACGGCTCCGTCGTCCGCCGTCTCCCGCCCGGCGCCGCCGCGGGCCGCGGCGCGGCGGGCGCGCCACTCGGGGTCGGAGTCGTCGACCCAGGTGTAGACGGCGTCGACGGGAAAGTCGACGTCCTTGACGAGGAGTTCGGTGAACACCTCAAGCGTGGGGTAGTCGCGGTCCGCCACGCGCAGGGTCGCCGTCGGCGTGAGCGAGGGCAGCACGGCACCGGCGAGCGTCGTCCCGAAGGGCGCGCGGAAGCCGCTTTCCGCCGCGGGGGTCCCCTGGGCCGCCCGGGGCCAGAACGCCACCGTGCAGGCGAGCCCCGCGCCGTGCCGCAGCGAGAGCGTCGTGGTGGTCACCGGCTTGAAGACCTTGACGCCGGACAACTCGCCGATGCCGTCGAGGCGTTCGGCGAGGACGGCCCCGGGCGCCGCGTCGCGCGGATTGACCAGCTCGGCGTAGACGGGCTGCCCGCGCAGCGCCCCCGCCAGGGCCTTCAGCGCGCGGTCCTTGTCGTCGGCGGCCACCGCCAGCGTGTGGGCGGTGCCGTCGTTGGTGCGTACGAGGATGTAGGGCACGTCCTCGGCCTCCAGGGCGGACGCGGTGAGCCGGAGGTTCCACCGCGCCATGTCCGGCGCGAGCACGTCGTCGCGCCGCTCGGCGAGGCGGCCCACCGAGCGGATGACGCGGCCCGTGGTGTCGGCGGCGATGATCTCGTCCTCGCGGGCCCGCTCGTCGGCGGCGGCCGCGGCGTCGAAGGTGTGCGGGGCGGTGGGCCGAAAGCCGCAGCCGCCGGACGCGACGCCGAGGGCCACGCGGTCCGCGCGCCCGGCAAGGCGCCGCGGCCGGTCGCGCCCGGCCACGAGCCGGGTGTACAGCTCCTCCCAGCGGGCCGTGACGTCCGCCGAGGAGAAGCGGGCGTAGACGCCTTCGCGGGCGGCGCGGGCGTAGGCGCGCCTGGCCGCGTCGCCGCCCATCAGCTCGTCCATCGCGCACGCGAGTTCACCGACCTCGCCGGGTGGCACGAGCAGTCCGTCGACGCGGTGGCGCACGATCTCCGCGGGCCCGGTCAGCACGTCGTACGCGATGACGGGCACCCCGGCGGCGAGCGCTTCGAGGAGCACCAGCGGGAACGCCTCGTTGTGCCCGGCGGTCATCAGGCTCAGCCCCGCCTTGGCCCACTCGGCGGCCATGTCCTGGCAGGGGCCGAGCAGTTCGACCCGGTCGTGCAGCCCGAACCCGTCGACGAGGCGGCGCAGCTGCCGCTCGCGGTGGCCGCCGCCGAAGATCCGCAGCGTCCACTCCGGGTGCGCGTCGGCGACCTGTGCGAAGGCGCGGACGGCGTGGTCGACGCGCTTCTCGCCGGTCAGCCGCGCCGCCATGACGATGACCTTGCCCTCGCCGTCGGAGCGCGGCCGGAAGCCGTCCGGAACGGCGTTCGGGATGACGGCCAGCTCCGGCGCGGTGGGGCCGAGGGACTCCGCGATCCAGTCGCGGGTGCGTTCGGTCAGCGTGACCAGGGCGTCCAGGCGCGGGGCGTGCAGGAGCAGCGGTTCGCCGGACGGGCCGCGCCGCTGGGTGGGGCGGTGCTCCTGATGGACGGTGACGACCCGCGCGGGTGCGAGCGTCACGGCGGCGGCGAGCAGCGCGGGCGTGGTGCTGACCAGCACGTCGGTGTCGACGGCGGTGAGCGCGGCGGTCAGTTCGATGTCGGAGAGCCGGTCGAAGGTGTCCTCCCAGGCGGGCCTGATCAGCTCGCTGGGCAGCGCGGCGAGCGTGCGGCACGCGGCGTCGTCCAGGTCCGTCTCCCGTACCGGCCGTTCGGGTGTCGTGGTGCGGTCCACGAGGTAGCGGACGGGCAGGCCGCGCGCCTCGGGGAAGAACGGCTCGGCGCGGGTCCGGAAGACGGAGATCACCTCGACCTCGACGCCGGGGCGCTCGGCGAGGTGCTTGGCCTGGGTGTAGGTGGCCAGCTCGGTGCCGCCCATCTCGTCGCCCCAGCCGAGCAGGTACGTGATCTTCATGCGGTCTCCTTCGCGGGCTCGGGTGTGGGGTCGGGCGTGCGGCCTTTCGGTCCGGAGGCGAGGGCGGCCGGTTCGCGCGTGAGGTCGGTGATGTCCCAGCACGTCACCGCGAAGGCGCCCGTCCGGGTGAAGTGGGCGTGCGCGCGGACCAGCGCGCCGTCGGGGAGCGCGAAGACGCGGAAGGGGGTCGGATAGGCGGCCGAGGGGTCCCGTACGTCGGACAGCCACCGCCCGAGCGGCAGCCCGTCCACCCGGAAGTCCCACACCCACTGCCCCGGCCCGGCCCCGGTCATCGCGCCGAGCGGCACCCGCAGCGTGAACGCGCCGTCCTGCCCCCGCTCCGCCACCTCGACGGGTACGACGACCTTGTCCCTGCGGCGCACGGCCTCCGCGCGCCGGGGCGGGGACGCCGCCCCGACCAGCCGTCCGCGCACGGTGATCCCGTCCCCGCGCGGCTCGAACCGCACCAGCTCCGCGCGCGGCCGTGACCGCGTGGCCTGGAGCACGGCGCGCCCGCTGCGGGTCCTGACGATCCGCACCAGAGTGCCGGTCAGCGGGTCGGGAGCGTGCGGCACGGTCGGCGTCCAGGGCGGCGCGCCGTCCCCGGCCGGCGTGATTCCCCGCCGCCGTACGCGCCCGTCGGCACCCCGCGTCTCGACGGTGAGCCGCCACACGCCGTCCCGCAGGTCCCGCAGCGTGGCCGTGGCGGTGAGGAGCGGGGCCCCGGCGGAGTGCCGCTCAAGGGCGAGGGGGACGACGTGTCTGCGGTGGCCGCGCGTGATCAGCAGCCGGGCCCGGTCCGGCGCGTCGTCGGCCCCGTCTGCGCCCTCGGTCTCCGCGGTGAGCGCGAGATTGAGCGTGCGGCTGTCCCGGAGCGAGAGGTGTACGGGCGTCAGCAGGGGCCCGGCGCGCCAGGCCGCTCCGCGTACCCGTCCCGCGGTGGCCCGCTCCAGCCGGAACCGCGTGCTGCGCGCGCCGGCGCGGAACCGCCGCAGGGCGGGCGGCGGGGGTCCTGGGCGGCGCGGTGACGTGAACCCAAAGTAATGCATTTATACACTTTGCCCACTTTTACCCCGTACGTCTCACCACGCGGGCCGCTACACACGGAAGGAGGCGGCGGCCCGCGCGCGAGTCACTTCACCGCGCCCGCCATCACCCCGGACACGAACTGCCGCTGGAACGCGAAGAACACCGCCAGCGGGATCACCATCGAGATGAACGCGCCGGGCGCCAGGATGTGCACGTTGTCGCCGAAGAACCGCACCTGCTGCTGGAGCGCCACCGTGATCGGCGGACTCTCCGAGTCGGCGAAGATCAGCGCGATCAGCATGTCGTTCCAGACCCACAGGAACTGGAAGATGCCGAGCGAGGCGATCGCGGGCGTCCCGAGCGGCATCACGACCCGCAGGAACAGCCGCAGCTCACCCGCCCCGTCAAGGCGCGCCGCCTCCAGCAGTTCGCGGGGGATCTCCGCGAAGAAGTTCCGCAGGAGGAAGATCGCGAACGGCAGGCCGAAGGCCACGTGGAAGAGGACCACGCCGACCGTCGTCTCGAAGATGCCGATCTCGCCGAAGAGTTCGGAGACCGGCAGCAGCGCCACCTGCACGGGGACGACGAGCAGCCCGACCACGCCGATGAACCACCAGTCGCGGCCGGGGAAGTCCATCCAGGCGAAGGCGTATCCGGCGAGCGAGCCGAGGACCACGACGAGCAGCGTCGCCGGGACCGTGATCATGACGCTGGACAGGATCGAGTCGGTGATCGTCTCGTCCTTGAGGAGGTTGGAGTAGTTGTCCAGCGTCATCTGCGAGGGCGCGCCGAACACCTTCCACCAGCCGCTCTCGCTCATGTCGGCGGAGGTGCGCAGCGAGCCGATCAGCAGCCCGATGGTCGGCACCAGCCAGAACAGTCCGACGAGCACCAGGAACACGCGCAGCGCGGTGCCCCCGAGCGCGGACGCGATCCGCCCGCCGAGGGACTGCTTGCCCTTGACGATCTCCGTCTGGGTCGTCATCGTCGCCCCTCCCGCCGCATGCGCCGGATGTTGAACAGCATCACCGGGATCACCAGGAGGAAGAGCAGCATCGCGATGGCGCTGGCCACACCCGCGTCACGGTCGCCGAACGCCGAGTTGTAGAGCTGGAGCGCGAGGACGTTCGCGTCGTCCTTCGAGGAGCCCGGCGGGATCACGAAGACCAGATCGAAGATCTTCAGTACGTTGATCATGAGCGTGACCAGCACCACCGCGAGGACCGGCGCGAGCAGCGGCACCGTCACCCGGCGGAACACCTGCCACTCGTTGGCCCCGTCCACCCGCGCCGCCTCGAGCAGCTCACGCGGCACGCTCGCGAGGCCCGCCGCGATCAGGACCATCGCGAAACCGGCCCACATCCACAGGTACGAGCCGATGACCGCGGGGGTGATCAGGGACGGTCCCAGCCAGTCCACGCCGTTGTAGGGCTCGCGGAAGTTCGAGGCGGGGAAGCGCAGTTGGGCGCCGTCCGCCTCCTTCGGCAGCGCGAAGGTGCCGTCCGCCCCGGCCTCGGTGGACGCCACGACCTCGCCGTCCTTGACGGCCTCGACCTTGATGCCCGCGTAACCCAGCTCGGCGGTGTCGGGGGCGTTGACCTTCCCCCGGCCCTTGCCGCGCGTGAAGTCCTGCCAGGCCGTGCCGGTGACCTGGCCGGCCTCGGCCCGCGCGGGCTCGGCCGCCTTCGCGTCGTCCGGCATCTCGTTCGGCGGCACGCCGGTCAGCGGCAGCACCACGGGCGTGCCCGCCTCGACCGGCTCCTTGGTGATGAAGGCCCCGTCACCGGCCGACTTCAGCGGCGACTTCGTGCTGGGGTGCGCCTGCGGGAACGCCGACGACTCGGCGAACGTGTCGTGCACGCTCACCGCCACCGCGTTGGCGACACCGCGGTCGGGGTCCGACTCGTACACGAGCCGGAAGATGATGCCCGCGGCCAGCATCGAGATCGCCATCGGCATGAAGATGACGAGCTTGAACGCCGTTCCCCAGCGCACCCGTTCGGTCAGCACGGCGAAGATCAGGCCGAGCGCGGTCGCGACGGTGGGCGCCACGACCAACCAGACCGCGTTGTTCTTGATGGCGGTCAGAATGCTGTCGTCCGTGAACAGCGTCTTGTAGTTGCCGAACGCCGTGAAGTCGCCCGACGAGTCGAAGAAGCTGCGGAACAGCGAGTACCCGATGGGGTAGAGGACGAGCGCGCCGAGCAGCACCAGGGCCGGCAGCAGGAAGAGCACCGCCACCATCCTGCGGGTGCCGGTCACGCTCTTGCGCGGGGTCGGAGCCGGGGGCGCCGCCTTGGCAGTGCCCCCGGCGTTCGCGGACGCCATCGCGTCAGTCCTTGTAGGCCTTGGCGGCGGCCGTCTCCAGCGTCTTCTGCGTCCCCTCGACGTCCTTCGGGTTCTTCAGGAAGTCCTGGAGCGCCTTCCACTCACCCTTGCCCGGCGTGCCGCCGAAGGCCTGCGGGGCCTGGTCGGACATGTCGAAGCGGATGTCGTCGCCCGCCGCGATGAGCGCCTTGGCGATGCTGCGCTGCACGTCGTTCGGGTACGCCGCCATGTCCAGGTTCTTGTTGGGCGAGATGAACCCGCCCGCCTCGGCCCAGATCCGCGCGGCGTCCGGCGAGGCCAGATAGGTCAGCAGCGCCTGCGCCCCCTTGCTGTCCTTCAGCGCGACGGCCGCGTCGCCGCCGACCACGGCCGGCGACTCGTCACCCACGGCCGGGAACGGGAACACCTTCGCGTCCGTGCCCACCTTCGCCTTGGTCTCGGAGATCGGCAGGGAGACCATGTCGCCCTCGAAGACCATGCCCGCCTTGGGCTGGTCGCCGCCCTTGAACGTCTGCTTCACGGAAGCGGGGAACTCGGTCTGGAGCGCGCCGTCCGCGCCGCCCGCGACGAAGCCCTTCTTCCCGAACAGCTCACCGAGCGTGGTCAGCGCGTCCTTCACGGACGGGTCCGTCCACTTGATCTTGTGCTGGGCCAGCTGGTCGTACTTCTCCGGGCCCGCCTGCGACAGATAGATGTTCTCGAACCAGTCGGTCAGCGTCCACGCCTCGGCGCCCGCGACCGATACCGGCGGCACACCGGAGTCGTAGATCGTCTGGGCGGCCTTCATGAACTCGTCCCAGGTCTTCGGGGCCTTGACGCCCGCGTTCTCGAAGACGCGGGTGTTGTACCAGACCAGCGACTTGTTGGCGGCCTTGAAGTACACGCCGTACTGCTTGCCGTCGACGGCTCCCAGGTCCTGCCAGCCCTTGGCGTAGTTCTTGGCGAGTTGCTTCTGCGCCTCGGCGCCGACCGGCTTGGCCCACTTGTTCGCCACGGCCTGCTCGATCGCGCCAACCTGCGGCAGCATCGCGACGTCCGGCGGCTGCCCGCCCGCCACCTTGGACTCCAGGAAGCTGATGATCGGGTCCTGGGCGGGCACGAAGGAGACCTTGGCGCCCGTCCGCTCCTCGAACTCGTCGAGCACCTTCAGGAAGACCTTGCGCTCGGAGCCGCCCCACACGGCGGACACCGAGACGTTCTCCCCGTCCAGCTTGGGCAGTTGGACCGAGGCGCCGTCGCCCTTGCCGCCGTCCTTGCCCCCCTTTTTCCCGTCGTCGCTGTCGTCGCCACCGCACGCGGTGACGGTGAGCGCGAGCGCCCCCGCGACGACGGCAGCGGCGAATTTGGCGGTGGTGCGCCGATGTTGTGGCGCCCTGCGTGTACTGCGAAGAGTGCTGCGCATCACTGCCCCGTTCTCTTCCCTGGCGAGTCCCGTGCGGTCTGTCTACGCCCGCGCGGGGAGGGGCGGCAAGATGGCCTGCGGTGTCAACTCATCGATCGTGATGGCGTTGTGACGTGCCGTCATCATTGCTTGCCCGGCCTTGTCGCACCACTGGGGGGGAATAGGCACCACCGGGGCGCGGGTTGGCCCCGACATGACTGAAGCCACCGCCAGCTCCGCTCAGGCCTTCGACCCGCACGCGCTGCTCGCCGGGAGCCGCCTCGGCGTACTCGCGACGATCAAGGCCGACGGCCGCCCGCAGCTCTCCCCGGTTCTGCCGTCGTACGACCGCGCCACGGGCCTCCTCCGGATCTCCACGACCGCGGGCACCGCGAAGACCACCAACCTGCGCCGCGACGCGCGGGCCGCGCTGGAGGTCACCCACCCGGACGGCATGGCCTGGGCCACGGCAGAGGGCACGGTCACCCTCACGGGCCCCGGCTCGGACCCGGCGGGCCCCGAGGTGGAGGCCCTGGTGGAGTACTACCGCAAGGCAGCGGGAGAACACCCGGACTGGGACGAGTACCGCGAGGTGATGGTCGCGGAGCGACGCGTACTGATCACGATGCGGGTGGAGAGGGTGTACGGGGCGACGATCCGCTGAGGGCATCGGCCCGCCCGTTGTGGGCAGGCGTGCCGCAGGGCGATTGGGGTCTCCCCTGGTCGAGCGGAGCCGAGAGCTTGGGGAAGGGTGGGCACAACGCCCCGGCGCCGGGAACGGATTCAAGGGGCATACGGCACGCAAGCGCCCCCGCGGCACAGGGGACGGAACAGAAGCACCCCCACCGCCTAAAGAAGCGACGGCACCTGATCCGCCGAGACGGACCGTGCCGCCCGCTCCAACGCACTGGCCAGCAAGGCCAGATCCGTAGGCCCGTTCCCCAGCTCCCGCACGGGCCGCCGCGCCGGCGGGTCCCCCATCCGCTCCCACTCCAACGGCACGACCGTGGGCCGCAGCGTCGCCGTACGGGGAATCCGCCCGGTGACCCGCCCCGCCTGGAAGGCGGTGGCCCGCCCGTCGGGGGAGCGGAGTTCACCCCGCCCCGGCGCGGGCTCCTCAGGCCCCGAGGCCACCGCGTCGAGCACCACGCGCAGCGACGCCCGCTGCCCCAGCTCGGTCTCCGGCATCCGCTCACTGCGCCCCGTGGCCGCCACGAGATGCACGCCGAGCCGCTCGCCGTCCCGCGCGACCGCCTCCAGGGCGCGCACGACCGAGCCGGCCGCCGGCCGCCCCGGAGAGCCGAGGGCGGGCGCGAGCAGCGCGTCGAAGTCGTCGACGAGCACGACGAGCCGCGGCAGCGGAGGCCCGGGCTCGGCCCGCTGCCGCGCCGCCGCGGGCCGCAACCGCATCGTGGAAGTGGGCGTCGGATCGAGATCACCGTCGCCCCCTTGCGCGGGCACAGCGGCGGAGCCCTCCGCGCCGCCCCCGGAGGACGACGCCCCGAAGGATGGCGCCCCGGAAGCCCCGGAGGCCCCGCCCGCCGCGGAAGGCCCAGAAGCGCCGGAGGCCCCGCCCGCCCCGGAAGACGACGGCGACCTCTGCGCCACCATCCGCCCCGAGACCTCCCGCTGTGTATGCCACTCGGCGAATCCGAGCCTGCCCAGCAGCTCCGCCCGCCGCTTCAGCTCGGCCGCCAGGGACTGCGCGAACTCCCGCATGCGCACCGGGTCGTTGGCCACCAGGTGCGTGGTGACGTGCGGCAGGTCCGTACAGACCCCGAGCCCCGCGCCCTGCCGCCCGGCGGCCCCGCCCGCACCCCCGCTGTCCCGCCCGTCGACGAGGACCATGCCGAGCCGGTCAGGCCGCTCGGCGGCGGCCAGGGACGCGGCGATGGAGCGCAACAACTCCGTACGCCCGCTGCCCGCGGGCCCCTCGGCCAGCAGATGCGGCCCGTCTGCGGCGAGATCCGCGACGACGGGCCCGCGCGGTCCCGCACCCAGCACCGCGACGGCCCGCCCGCCGAGCGCCTCCGCGTCGTCGGCCGCGGCCGCCCAGCGCGCCATCAGCGAGGCGGGCGTGGCCCGGGCGAGCCCCAGCTCGTCCAGCAGCCGGGCCGCCTGGGGCAGCGGCGCGGACACGCGCGCGTGGCCCTCACCGGCCGTGCCGTCCGTCCGCAGCGGCGCGAGCGCCCGTGCGAACCGCTCGGCCCAGGCCGCCGAGACCGCGTCCACGGCGGCGACGGTGCCGTGCCCCGCGGGGCGCCCGCCCGCCGTCCGCATCAGGCGCAGCGCGGTCGCCACGTCTCCGCTGAGCAGCGCGACGGCACCGCACGCGCGGAAGGCGGGCGACACCGAGCAGGCCGCCTCGTACGTGTCGAGGACCGGCGAGGCGGGTGAGGCGGCCTCGGTCTCGGCGAGGCACACGACGTGGATCCCGGCCCGCGCGCCCTCACCGGCGAGCCGGACGGTCGCCTCGCGCAGCGCGGCCGACCCGGGGTCGCCGTCGACGATGACGACAGTGCGCCACGCGGGCTCCCGGGCAGCGGACTCCATGGAACCGGGCGCCCCGAAGGAACCGGGCTCTCCGAAGGAGCCCGGGCCTCCGAGGGGATCGGGGCCTCCGAAAGGACCGGCTTTCCCGGCATTCGCGACGCCCTCATCGGCGATGTGGTCGTCAAGGCGCCGGATCAGCTCGCCCGTGCGCGTCGCCGCCTGATCACGGTCGTAGGCGAGGAGGAGCCGGCAGTCCTGGCCGTGCGTGGGCCGCAGATGGGGGAGCCAGCCGAGCCAGGCCCACTCGGCGGTGCGTTCCGCGGTGGTGCGGGTGCGGTCCGTGCTGATCAGCACGATCTCCAGGCAGTCGGGGGAGTGCAGCGCGCCGAGCTGGGCGACGACGGCCCTGGCCAGGCCGGTCAGCCGCTCCCGGGGCCCGGCGAGGCCGAGCGCGCCCGCCTCCCGCAGGCTCACCGTGACGGGCACGGCGGGCAGCGGCGCCTGATCGCCGGGGGCCACCCGGTCGACCGTGCCGAGCCGCACCGCGAGCGCCTCCGGGTGACCGGGGCCGCGCTCCCACAGACGGGGGCCGGGGCCGAGCGCCGTGAGAAGCAGGGTGGCGGGATCCGGCCAGGATTCGGGCGTCCGGGCGGCGGCGGCCACGGCGAGGTCCTCCGGCGTGGGCTCAGGCGCCCCGAGACCGCCGTCGGCCCCGTCCTCGTCGTCGGCGTAGGCCTCATAGCTCTCGTACGCGCCCTCGTCCTGCTCGCTGCCCCGGCCCCCGGCCAGCCGCCGGGCCCAGGCGGAGAGGCCGCTCCGCTTGCGCAGGGCGCGCGGGACGGTCGTGCCGCGCGGCGGGGTCCCGGCGCGGGTCCGCTCGGCGTCGGGCACGCCGCCCTGCGGCGGCACGGCACCCGGGCCGCCTCCCGGGGCGTACGCCCCGGGCCCGCCGGCGTAGGCCTGCGACGGGCCGTCCCCCTGCGAGCCGTGCGGCCCGTGCGTCTCGTACGCCCCTGGAGTGCCGTGGGCCCCCGAAGCGCCGTGGGTCCCGTGGGCGCCGGACGGGCGGTGGGTGCCGTCGCCTCCCGCCGCGCCCCAGTCCGCCGAGCCGTACGCGTGGTGGGCGGTCCCCTCCGGGGGGCGTGAGGGCGCGAGGAACGCGGGCTGGGGGGCTGCGGCGACCCGCACGCGCACGTGCCCCTCGCCGTCGGGGGCCGTCGAGAGGATGCCGCCCGCTCCCGGGGCCGCGCCGAGGCCGCCGCCGGTCAGCCGGAGCGCGGACTCGCCGATCCGCAGCAGGGAGCCGGGGGAGACCCGCACGGGGCGGTCGGTGACCTCCGTGCCGTCCACCGAGGTGCCGTTCGTCGAGCCGAGGTCCGTGACCGTCACGCGGCCGTCCTGGGCGAGGGTGACCGCGCAGTGCAGCCGGGAGACGTCGGGGTCGTCCAGCGGCACGTCCGCGTCGGCGGAGCGGCCGACCCGGATCTGGCCGCCGTGCAGCAGATGGACACCGCCCGCGTCGGGCCCCGCCACCACGTGCAACTGGGCGGCCGCACCGGCCGGCTCGGGGCCGGGCTCGGCGGGGGCGCCCAGCGAGAGCACCGCGCCGTCGATCAAGGGGGGCTCACCGAGCGTGCACCGCTGGGCGTCCAGGCGCTCGGGGCCCGCGTACAGCACGAGGGGGCTGTCGCTGCCCGCGACGGCCGTGGCGAGGCCGGAGGCCACCGCGGCGAGGGCGGTCCCGGCGGGCGCGGTGACCAGCACGTCACAGGCGCCGTGGACGCCGGTCGCCGCCGGGGGGCGGCCTTGCTGCTCGGGCTGGCCGCTGCGCGGCCCGAGGACGGTCAGCCGGATCTGCATCGCCGTCAGCGGTCCCTTCTGCGCTGGGCGCCCGGCACGGGGACTCGCGCTGTGTTTCCCCCCACCGCACACGGGCACGTGGCCAGTACTGGAGGCATCCTCGCACCTGCGACCGACAACACGCCCGGCGGCCACCGGTAAGTGATCTTGATTGGTCGCCTCTGCTCGGAAAAGTGCCTGCTTGGACCGTTGGGGACACATGCGAAGGTCCGTGGAGGAAGGTCGAGAGGAAGGTCGCACCGTGCACTCCACGGCAACCAATGGCCACGGGCGGGCGTCTTCCCCCCGGACAGCGAGCCACGGGAACGGCCGGGCGGAATCGGATCGACCGGTGCCCCGTTCGGCAGCACTACAGTGGGTCGGAACATCTCAGACCCCCGGACAGGACCAGCGTCCGGACGGGACCAGCCAGATCAGCAGGGAGCGCATGACGTGCGGCCGGTAGGCAGCAAGTACCTGCTCGAGGAGCCGCTCGGGCGCGGCGCCACGGGCACCGTCTGGCGAGCCCGCCAGCGGGAGACCGCGGGTGCCGAGGCGGCCGTCGCCGGCCAGCCCGGCGAAACCGTCGCGATCAAGGTCCTCAAGGAAGAGCTGGCCAACGACGCGGACGTGGTGATGCGCTTCCTCAGGGAGCGGTCCGTCCTGCTCAGGCTGACTCACGAGAACATCGTCAGAACCCGCGACCTCGTCGTCGAGGGCGACCTCCTCGCCCTGGTCATGGACCTGATCGACGGCCCCGACCTGCACCGCTACCTGCGCGAGAACGGCCCGTTCACGCCGGTCGCCGCGGCCCTTCTGACGGCCCAGATCGCCGACGCGCTGGCCGCGAGCCACGCCGACGGCGTCGTCCACCGCGACCTGAAGCCCGCGAACGTCCTGCTCAAGCAGGACGCCCAGGGCATGCACCCGATGCTCACCGACTTCGGCATCGCGCGCCTCGCGGACTCCCCGGGCCTGACCCGCACCCAGGAATTCGTCGGCACGCCCGCGTACGTCGCGCCGGAGTCCGCCGAGGGCCGCCCGCAGACCAGCGCCGTCGACATCTACGGCGCCGGGATCCTGCTGTACGAGCTGGTCACCGGCCGCCCGCCGTTCGCCGGGGGCTCGGCCCTCGAAGTCCTGCACCAGCACCTCAGCGCCGAGCCGCGCCGCCCCTCGACCGTCCCGGACCCGCTGTGGACGGTCATCGAGCGCTGCCTCGACAAGAACCCGGACCGCCGCCCCAGCGCCGTGAACCTCGCCCGCGGCCTGCGGGCCGTCGCCGAGGGCGTCGGCGTGCACTCCACCCCGGCGCAGATCGCCGCCGCGGAGGGCGTGGGCGCCCTGCTCATGCCGGACCCGTCGCCGGCCCCCGTGCCGGACGCCCCGGGCGCGGCCGACCCCACGCAGGTCCTGCCGAGCAACGCGGGCTCGTACGACCCGAACGCGGCGACCAGCGTCATGCAGAGCACCGGCAGCCAGGGCCAGGGTCACGGTGACGCCGACCCCACCTCCGTACTGCCGGCCAACCGCGGTGGCGGCGCCGACCCGACCGCGGTCATGCCGCCGGTCCCGCCGAACGGCCCCGGCGCGAACCCGAACGACCCGCACCCCTGGCAGAGCCAGATGGCCGCGGCCCGCGACCGCAACGAACAGACGCAGTACCAGGCGCACCTGGACCCCGACCAGGACCCGCTGCGCCGGCGCCCCCAGCGCCAGGTGGCCCGGCCCCAGCAGCAGCCGCCGCGCCCGCAGCAGTACGCCCCGCAGCAGCCGCGCGGGCAGCGCCCCCAGCAGCAGTACGCTCCCGCGCCCCAGCACCAGCAGCCCCAACACCATCAGCCGCAGCACCAGCCGCAGCAGTACGCCGCGCCTCCGCAGGCGCCGCCGCCCCAGCAGCCCGCCCCGCGCCCCGCGCGCGAGCCGAGGCAGCCGCGTCAGCGCAGCGCCAACCCGATGCGGATCCCGGGGCTCGGCTGCCTCAAGGGCTGTCTGTTCACGATCCTCATCCTCTTCGTGGCGAGCTGGCTGGTCTGGGAGTTCAGCCCGCTCCAGGACTGGATCGGCACCACGAAGGGCTACTGGGAACAGCTGACGGACTGGTACGGCACGGTCAGTGGCTGGATCGGGAAGCTCGGCGGCAACTAGGACCTGTCCGCCGGACAGGTCCTGGCGGCGCACCCGCGTGGGGCGATCCCCGGACGGCTCTGGGGATTTGTCGACATCAGCAGAGTGATTTCTGCTCCCGGAGTGAAGGTTGGCGGCAAGGCCGCGTAGTTTTGTCGCCAACACGCATCCGTAGGAGCAGTCTTGACGCGCAAGATCGGCAGCCGGTACACCGCCCACCAGATCCTGGGCCGTGGCAGCGCCGGCACGGTGTGGCTCGGCGAGGGGCCCGAAGGCCCCGTCGCCATCAAGCTGTTGCGCGAGGACCTGGCCTCCGACCAGGAACTCGTCGGCCGCTTCGTCCAGGAGCGCACGGCTCTGCTCAGCCTCGACCACGCGCGCGTGGTGGGCGTCCACGACCTCGTCGTCGACGGCAACGACCTGGCGCTGGTCATGGACCTCGTACGCGGTACGGACCTGCGCACCCGCCTCGACCGTGAGCGGCGCATGGCCCCCGAGGCCGCGGTCGCCATCGTCGCGGACGTCGCCGACGGGCTCGCGGCCGCGCACGCCGCGGGCATCGTGCACCGCGACGTCAAGCCCGAGAACGTCCTCCTGGACATGCAGGGCCCCCTCGGTCCCGGCGGGGCGCACCCCGCCCTGCTCACCGACTTCGGCGTCGCCAAGCTGATCGACTCCCCGCGCCGGACCCGCGCGACGAAGATCATCGGTACGCCGGACTACCTCGCCCCCGAGATCATCGAGGGCCTGCCGCCGCGCGCCGCCGTAGACATCTACGCCCTCGCCACGGTCCTGTACGAACTGCTCGCTGGCTTCACTCCCTTCGGCGGGGGACATCCGGGGGCGGTCCTGCGGCGCCACGTCACCGAGACGGTGGTGCCGCTCCCCGGCATCCCCGAGGAGCTGTGGCAGCTCCTCGTCCAGTGCCTCGCCAAGGCTCCCGCGTCCCGGCTGCGCGCCTCCGAGCTGGCCGCGCGCCTGCGGGAGCTGCTGCCGCTGGTCGCGGGGATGCCGCCGCTGGACGTCGACGAGCCGGACACGGAGCCCTCGCAGGCCGAGGAGGCGTACGAGGACTCGGCCCCCGAGCCGCGCGAGCCCTCCCCCCGGCGGGGCGCGGTCCCCCTGGTGCCGGGCTCGGCGCCCGCCGACTCCAACCGGGACACGCACACCTCGATGCGGGTGCCGGGACCCGACGAGCTGGCCGGCGGGGCCCGCGGCACGGCCCGCGCGCCGCGGGCGGCCGGCGCGGCCCGCCCCGGCTCCGCCAAGCACCGCGCCTCCGCGCGACGGCGCCGGATCACGCTCGGCGTGGCGGGGGTCGTCCTCGCCGCGGCGGCGGGGGTCGGCGTGTACGCCGCCAGCTCCTCCGACGCGCCCCCCTCGGCCCCCGACACCTCCTCCCCGGTCTCCCCCTGACCCGCTCCCGGCCCTGCTCACCCCACTCGGGGCCAGGTCGGTTGCCGCAGCCGTTAGGCTGGAGTCGTGGCAGTCGTCGATGTATCCGAAGAGCTCAAGTCCCTCTCCTCGACCATGGAGTCGATCGAGGCCGTCCTGGACCTCGACAAGATGAGGGCCGATATCGCCGTGCTCGAGGAGCAGGCGGCCGCACCGTCCCTGTGGGACGACCCGGAAGCGGCACAGAAGATCACCAGCAAGCTGAGCCACCTCCAGGCGGAGGTCAGGAAGGCCGAGGCGCTGCGCGGGCGCATCGACGACCTCGGCGTGCTGTTCGAGATGGCCGAGGAGGAGGACGACTCGGACACCCGTGCCGAGGCCGAGTCCGAGCTGGAGTCCGTCAGGAAGGCGCTGGACGAGCTGGAGGTCAGGACCCTCCTGTCCGGGGAGTACGACGCCCGTGAGGCGCTCGTCACCATCCGCGCGGAGGCCGGCGGCGTCGACGCCTCCGACTTCGCCGAGAAGCTCCAGCGCATGTACCTGCGCTGGGCGGAGCGCCACGGCTACAAGACGGAGCTGTACGAGACCTCGTACGCGGAAGAGGCCGGCATCAAGTCGACCACCTTCGCCGTCCAGGTCCCGTACGCCTACGGCACGCTCTCGGTCGAGCAGGGCACCCACCGTCTCGTCCGCATCTCGCCGTTCGACAACCAGGGCCGCCGCCAGACGTCCTTCGCCGGTGTCGAGATCCTCCCGGTCGTCGAGCAGACCGACCACATCGAGATCGACGAGAGCGAGCTGCGCATCGACGTGTACCGCTCCTCGGGCCCGGGCGGCCAGGGCGTCAACACCACCGACTCCGCGGTGCGGCTGACCCACCTCCCCACCGGCATCGTCGTCTCCTGTCAGAACGAGCGCTCGCAGATCCAGAACAAGGCGACCGCGATGAACGTCCTCCAGGCGAAGCTCCTTGAGCGCCGCCGCCAGGAGGAGCAGGCGAAGATGAACGCCCTCAAGGGTGACGGCGGCAACTCCTGGGGCAACCAGATGCGTTCGTACGTCCTCCACCCGTACCAGATGGTCAAGGACCTGCGTACGGAGTTCGAGGTCGGTAATCCCGAGTCCGTCTTCAATGGCGAGATCGACGGATTCCTGGAAGCTGGAATTCGCTGGCGCAAGCAGCAGGAGAAGTAAAAGCCGCCCAGAGCGGCTTTATCGACAAGGCAACTGCCGCCCATGAGGCGGCAGTTGCCTTTTACGTCACAGTCACATCTCCCTACGACGGTCAACTGCCCTGATTTCGGACATCGCGCCCGCAACGACCTTGACGCTGCTCTGAAAAGTGGAAAGGCTAGCGAGTGGTATGCGTATTCCTGGGGTGTGTGGGATCTGTGGGGGCTGATCGTTCGCCCCGGAACGCCGCCTCGGACGCTGCCTCTCTGACGATTCAGCTACTGGGGGTAGCAACCAGATGACCAAGAAGACGCGGATCCGTGTCGCGCGGATAGCCGCCGGTGCGGTGATCGCCGCCGGTGCCTCGCTGACCGCCGCGGGTGCCGCCTCGGCCCTCGACGTCGACCTCGGCCCCGTGGGCGTCGGCGCCCACGCGGACGACAGCGGTGTCGGTGTCGACGTCGACGTCGAGCCCGACGACGACCCCTCGGACCCGGGCATCCCGACCGAGGAGCCGACGGACCCGCCCGAGCCGACCAACGAGCCGACCGAGCCGCCGGAGCCGACCGAGCCCGACCCCACCGACCCGCCCACCTCGGACCCGACCGACCCGGGCCGGCCCACCTCGGACCCGGGTGACCCGGGCAACGAGGGCAACGGGAACGGCGGCGGCAACGGGAACGGCAACAGCAACGGGAACGGCGGCGGCAACGGCGGGGGCAACGACACCGACCCCGCCGGCGGCTCCAACCCCGTCGAGCAGGGCCAGGGCAAGGACAGCCTCTCCGACACCGGCTCCAAGCCGGTCGAGCAGGGCGGCAACAAGGGCGACAAGGGCGAGCTGGCCGAGACCGGCGCCGCCGAGATCACCTTCCTGGTGATCGGCGCCGCCACGATGATCGCCGGTGGCATCGGCTTCCGCATCCTGCCGCGCCTCGTCGGCAACCGTGGCGCCGCCGCCTGACACAGGCGCTGACGTACGCCGCGTACCCGAGGTATCGAGGCGTACGGCATGTACGGCACGTACGCGATGTACGTCCTTGGGACGTACGTACGTAAAAGAAGGGCCCGGAGCTTCCTGAGCTGCGGGCCCTTCTCCGTCGCCTACGGGGTGTGCCGTCGGCGCGGCGTGCCTACGCGCGCGCCAGCAGCGCGACCGCCGCGATCAGTACCACGAGCAGCGCTATCAGTGCCGCGGGATTGAGGCCCGCGAAGGGCCCTTCCTGCTGTATGCGCTCGCGATTGGCCCGGCACACGGGGCATCGGCCTTCACTCACGGGCGCTGCGCAGTTCGCGCATACCAACCGATCCAGGGTCATGCGCTTCTCCTCCCGCACAGTCTCAGCCTGCCCAACGCTACGGGGAACCCAATCGTTCCCCTTACCACTGTGCCAGCTTCCGCGGGTTTCGGCGCGGCCCGCCGCCTCCCGCCGGTTTCGGCACGTTCCGTACCTCGGCACTTCCACGACAAATCGCGCAACTCCGGACGCCGACTGCGCTCGCGCACCGCCTTCGCGTAGGGTCACGCACACCTACCCCCGGCAACCCGTGGTGCATCCGTGATCCGTTTCGACAACGTCTCCAAGGCCTATCCCAAGCAGACCCGCCCCGCGCTCAGGGATGTCTCCCTAGAGATCGAAAAGGGCGAGTTCGTCTTCCTGGTGGGGTCCTCCGGCTCCGGAAAGTCCACTTTCCTGCGGCTCGTCCTGCGCGAGGAGCGCACCAGCCACGGCCAGGTACACGTCCTCGGCAAGGACCTCGCGCGCCTGTCCAATTTCAAGGTGCCGCACATGCGCCGCCAGTTGGGCACGGTCTTCCAGGACTTCCGCCTCCTGCCCAACAAGACCGTCGGCGAGAACGTCGCCTTCGCGCAGGAGGTCATCGGCAAGTCCCGCGGCGAGATCCGCAAGTCCGTGCCCCAAGTCCTCGATCTCGTGGGCCTCGGCGGCAAGGAGGACCGGATGCCCGGCGAGCTGTCCGGTGGTGAGCAGCAACGAGTGGCGATCGCGCGCGCGTTCGTCAACCGTCCCAAGCTCCTCATCGCCGACGAGCCGACCGGCAACCTCGACCCGCAGACCTCCGTAGGCATCATGAAACTGCTCGACCGGATCAACCGGACCGGCACCACCGTCGTGATGGCCACCCACGACCAGCAGATCGTGGACCAGATGCGCAAGCGGGTCATCGAGCTGGAGAAGGGCCGTCTCGTGCGCGACCAGTCGCGCGGCGTCTACGGCTACCAGCACTGACATCCGCGCGGCCCGACCGCTGTCTGTTCCACCTGATCCACCTGAGCACTGAAAGGCCGCCATGCGCGCCCAGTTCGTCCTGTCGGAGATCGGCGTCGGTCTCCGTCGCAATCTCACGATGACCTTCGCGGTCGTCGTCTCCGTAGCGCTTTCGCTCGCCCTCTTCGGCGGTTCGCTGCTCATGCGTGACCAGGTGAGCACGATGAAGGGCTACTGGTACGACAAGGTCAACGTCTCGATCTTCCTGTGCAACAAGGCCGACGCCGAGCAGGACCCGAAGTGCGCCAAGGGCGCCGTCACGAACGAGCAGAAGGACCAGATCCTCGGGGATCTGAAGAAGATGCCGGTCGTGGACAAGGTCACCCACGAGTCGGCGGACGAGGCGTACAAGCACTACAAGGAGCAGTTCGGCGACTCCCCGCTGTCCAGCTCCCTCACGCCCGACCAGATGCAGGAGTCGTACCGCATCAAACTGAAGGACCCGGAGAAGTACCAGGTCGTCGCGACCGCCTTCTCGGGCCGTGACGGCGTGCAGGCCGTGCAGGACCAGAAGGGCTACCTGGACAACCTCTTCGGGCTCCTCAACGGCATGAACTGGGCGGCGCTCGCGGTGATGGCGCTGATGCTCGTCGTCGCGCTGATGCTGATCGTCAACACCGTGCGCGTCTCGGCGTTCAGCCGCAGACGTGAAACCGGCATCATGCGGCTGGTCGGCGCCTCCAGCTTCTACATCCAGATGCCGTTCATCATGGAGGCCGCCGTCGCCGGTCTCATCGGCGGCGCGCTCGCCTGCGGAATGCTGGTCGTGGGGCGTTACTTCATGATCGACCACGGTCTCGCGCTCGCCGAGAAGATCAACCTCATCAACTTCATCGGCTGGGACGCCGTCCTGGCGAAGCTGCCGCTGGTGCTCGCGATCGGTCTTCTGATGCCCGCGCTTGCCGCGTTCTTCGCGTTGCGCAAGTACCTCAAGGTGTGACAAGTACCCTCGTCGTTCCAGGGCGCCGTACGGTTCAACCCGCCGTACGGCACCCTTCGTTGTCCTAGACTCACCGTCATGTCAGGTCTCGACCGGTTCGCCGATCGGTGCTCAGTGCCCCGCCGCATCCGCCGCGGGGCGACGCTGACATTGGTCTTCGCGAGCGTCCTCGCCACCGGGGCCGCCACCGGCTCCTGGAGCGAGGCGGCGGACGACGGCCGGAAAAGGCCTCCTCCTTCGGTACGTTCGGACGCCTCGCCCCCGCTGAGGGGCGGCGCCGACACCGCCGAGGAGGCCGCGGACGCCGCCGCCGACGCCATGGCCGACGGCAAGTCCGCCAAGAAGGCCGCCGAGGAAGCCGTCAGCCGCAGCGGGGACCGCTGGGGCGCGGTGTACTCGCACGGGGAGTACCGGGAGTTCGAGCAGGCCCTCGACGGCGCCTACACGGGCGTCGGACTGTGGGCCCGGCGCGCGGCCGACGGGCGCATCGAAGTCTCCCGGGTCCAGAAGCACGGGCCCGCCGAGCGCGCGGGGATCCGCGAGGGCGACCGGCTGCGCTCCATCGACGGCGAGCGCGTCACCGGCCGCCCCGTCACGGAGGTCGTCGGCCTGCTGCGCGGCACCCGCGCCGGCACCCCGGTGCGCCTCGGCCTCGCGCGCGGCACGCGCGCGTGGAGCGAGACGCTGCACAGGGCCCGCCTCTCCACGGACTCCGTCACCGTCACCGAGCTGCGCGGCGGCGCGGTCCTGATCAAGGTCGCCGCGTTCACCAAGGGCTCAGGAGAGGCCGTGCGGACCGCGGTGCGCGAGGCCCCCGAGGGCGCCGGCATCCTGCTCGACCTGCGCGGGAACTCCGGAGGCCTGGTCTCGGAGGCGGTCACCGCCTCGTCCGCGCTGGTCGACGGCGGCCTCGTGGCGACGTACGACGTACGGGGCGAGCAGAAGGCGCTGCACGCCCGGCGGGGCGGCGACACCGGCAGACCGGTGGTCGCGCTCGTCGACGGCGGCACGATGAGCGCGGCCGAGCTGCTCACCGGCGCCCTCCAGGACCGCGGCCGCGCGGTCGTGGTGGGTTCCAGGACCTTCGGCAAGGGGTCGGTCCAGATGCCGAGCCGCCTTCCGGACGGTTCCGTCGCCGAGCTGACCGTCGGCCACTACCGCACGCCTTCGGGGCGGGCCGTCGACGGGCGGGGCATCACACCGGACCTCGAGGTCGAGTACGGGGCCGAGAAGCGGGCCGAGACAGTATTGACTGGCCTCGGACCCCCCTCGTAGTGCGAAAATGGCCGGACTATGGCGAAGGAAAAGGTAAAGCGCAAGGCCGCGAAGGCCAATGAGAAGGCCCCCGCCCGCAAGATGGTCGCGCAGAACAAGAAGGCGCGGCACGACTACCACATCCTGGACACCTACGAGTGCGGCCTGGTGCTGATGGGCACCGAGGTCAAGTCGTTGCGGCTCGGCAGGGCCTCCCTGGTGGACGGCTTCGTGCACATCGACCGCGGCGAGGCGTGGCTGCACAACATCCACGTCCCCGAGTACGTGCAGGGCACCTGGACGAACCACTCCGCCACGCGGAAGCGCAAGCTCCTGCTGCACCGGGCGGAGATCGACAAGCTGGAGTCCAAGTCCAAGGAGACGGGTCACACGATCGTGCCCCTCGCGCTGTACTTCAAGGACAGCCGGGTCAAGGTCGAGATCGCGCTGGCCAAGGGCAAGAAGGAGTACGACAAGCGGCAGACGCTCCGCGAGAAGCAGGACACGCGCGAGACGAACCGCGCGATCTCGGCGGTGCGGCGGCGCCAGGGGATCGCCTAGCCTCCGGCCGGGCCCTCAGGAAGCCGGGCCCTCAGGAATAGGCTGGCACCGTCGGGCGTTGGTCACGTACGATGGGTCGTGCTCCTCACAGCAGGGGCTACCGGGTCCCCGCTCAGCAGGGGCCCACCTTGAAGGAACATTGAAAAAACAACATGGGGATGATCGGTTTCGACAGCGGATGTCGAAGCAGGGGAAGCGAGCCGAGGAAGCGGCAATGATCTCGTAAACCATATGTCGCAACAAATAATCGCCAATTCCAAGAGCGATTCCCAGTCCTTCGCCCTCGCTGCCTAATAAGCAGTGACTGAAGGACCCTAAATGGGTGTCAGCCCGGGGGTGTTCCCGACCCGGACCCTGGCATAATCTAGGGAACTAAACCGTCGAACCCGGTCACGGGGTTCGACGGGAAATCAAACAGTGACTGGGCCCGTCGGAGACTTGTTCGCGAGATCTCCGGGGCCGAGAAAATCGCAGCGAACTGCGCTCGGAGAAGCCCTGGTTCAGCACCGTTGGACGCGGGTTCGATTCCCGCCATCTCCACAATTCCCATGTGAGGTTGAAGCCCTCTGGCCCCCGGCCAGGGGGCTTCTTCCGTTGGTCGCCCGGGTTTATCCTCCTGGGTCATGAGTAGACCCGTGCGACGCGTCAACCACCGTATGCGCCACTGGATCTGGCCCGCCGTGCTCGCCGTCGCGGCGGCCACGCTCTCCGCAGGTTCCCCGGCCGGCGCGGACTCCGACCGGTCCGGCCTGCCGGAGGCCATCGACACCATCCTCGGCGACTCCCGGATGGAGGGCGGCGTGGCCAGTGTGGTCGTCGCCGACGCCGCGTCCGGTGACGTCCTCTACCAGCACCGGTCCAGCGGGCGCCTCATGCCCGCCTCCAACACCAAACTGCTCACCTCGGCCGCCGCCATGGAGCTGCTGGGACCCGGCCACCGGTTCACCACCGACGTACTCGCCGACGGACGGCGGCGGGGCCGCGTGCTGCACGGAGACCTGTATCTGCGCGGCACGGGCGACCCGACGACGCTCGCCAAGGACTACGACGGGCTCGCCGCGCAGATCGCCGCCTTGGGGGTGCGGCGGGTCTCGGGGCGCCTGATCGCCGACGACACCCGCTTCGACGCCAAGCGCGTCGGCGACACCTGGAGCGCCGACGACGAGTCCGCGTACTACGCGGCGCAGATCAGCGCCCTGAGCCTTGCTCCCGACACGGACTACGACACCGGGACGGTCGTCGTGGAGGTCGCGCCGGGCGCGCGGGCCGGGGACGAGCCGCGCGTCAGCGTCACGCCGAAGACCGACTACGTGGACATCGACCTGCGGGCGACCACCGTCGCGTCGGGCGGCGCCGACACCGTCGCCGTGGAGCGGCAGCACGGCAGGAACACCATCACCGTCAGCGGCACGGTCCCGGTCGGCGGAGCCGTCACCAAGGAGTGGGTCACCGTCTGGGAGCCGACCGGGTACGCGGCAGCCGTCTTCCGGGACGCGCTCGCCGCGCACGGCGTGAAGGTGAGCGGGCCGACCAGGGCCGGAATCGCCACCCCCGGGCGAGCCCGGCAGCTCGCCTCGCACGACTCCATGCAGCTCAAGGACCTCATGGTCCCCTTCATGAAGCTCTCCAACAACATGCACGCGGAGAGCCTCACCAAGGCCATGGGTCACAAGGCCACCGGGCGGCCCGGGAGCTGGGACGACGGTATCGCCGCGATCGGCGGCTATCTGAAGACCGCCGGCGTCGACCCGGGCAAGCTGCGCCAGGTCGACGGCTCAGGTCTGTCGCGCAAGGACAACGCCCCCGCGGACCAGTACGTCAAGCTGCTGCGCTCTGCCAAGGGGGAGCCGTGGTTCGCCGACTGGTACGCGTCCCTGCCGGTGGCCTGCGGGCCGGGCAAGTCCGTCGGCGGCACCCTGCGCTCGCGGATGTGCGGGACCCCGGCGGCCCTCAACGCCCGTGCCAAGACGGGGACGTTGACGGGAGCGTCCGGCCTCTCCGGTTACGTGAAGGACAGGAACGGGCGTGAGCTGGTGTTCAGCATCATCCTGAACAACCATCTGGCCCCCTCGGTGAAGGCGCTGGAGGACGCGATCGTGGTGACCCTCGCGTCGTCCACGGAGGACGAGGCCGTGCCGGTCATGCCTCGCTCGACGCGGGCGGCGGAGCGGTACGGCGACGTGGAGTGCTCGTGGCGCAAGCCTGCGCGCTGCTGAGCAGCAGGGCGAGGCAGGCGGCGGCCACCGGCACCCAGTAGCCCGCGGCGGGCGCCAGGCGCTCCACCGCCCAGCCGCCGCCCGCCGCGCCGCACGCGATGCCCCCGAGGAGCCCGGTCACGGCGAGGGTCATGCCCTCGTTCAGCCGCCCCTCGGGAGTGCGGTGCTGGACCAGCGTCATTCCGGTGACCATCGTGGGCGCCGTCGCCATCCCCGCGACGAGCAGCGCTCCGGAGAGGGCGGTCAGCGAGCCCGTGAGCGTCACGGCGAGCAGCGGCAGCGTCATCAGGGCCGCCATCGCCGCACCGCACAGGAGGTGGCGGCGCACGAGCGGGCCGCGCGGTTTCACGGCTCCGTAGACGAGGCCCGCCGCGCAGGAGCCCGCGGCCTGGAGGGCGAGTATCACGCCCGCCGCCGCCTTGTGCCCTCGCTCGTCGGCGTAGGCGATCGTGACGACCTCAAGGGAGCCGAAGACGGCGCCGGTGGCGAGGAAGCCGACCAACAGGGCGGGCATCCCGCGCGCGCGGAGAGGCGATCGCGCGCCTTCGGAGGAGTGCGTACGTCCTTGGGGCGGCGGTTCCGTCGCGCGCTGGGCGGCGAAGACCAGCACGCCGGTCAGCAGCAGGACCACGCCGATCAGGGTGCCCGCCTGGGGGAAGAGCGCGCCGCAGAGGAAGGCGGCGAGGACGGGCCCGAGCATGAAACAGAGTTCGTCGGCGGCCTGTTCGAAGGAGTTGGCGGTGTGTACGGCAGGGGCGTCGCCCTTCAGGAGGTACGCCCAGCGGGCGCGGGACATGCCGCCCGTGTTGGGGGTCGTGGCCGTGGCGGCGTACGACGCGAAGAGAGTCCAGTCGGGCGCTCCGTAGCGCACGCAGAGCAGCAGGGAGAGCGAGCCGAGCGCGGCGATCGCGGTGGCGGGCACGGCGACGCGTGCCTGGCCGTGGCGGTCGACGAGCCGCGCCGTCCAGGGAGCCACGACGGCGGTCGCGGCGAGGCCGGTCGCGGTGACGGCGCCGGCCAGCGCGTACGAACCGCGGGCGCCGGAGATCATGATGACGGCGCTCACGCTGAACATGCCCATGGGCAGGCGGGCGATGAGGTTGCCGAGGGTGAAGGCGGTGGCTCCGGGTATCGCGAAGAGGCGGGTGTAGGGATTGCGGGGCGTGGTGCGGGGTCTGGCGGGGGGCATGCGTCTCAGGCTCGCCGCGGGGGGCCCGCGGGGTCCAACACCTTCTGGGCGCCGATTCACGCGTCCACGTTGTAAGTTCCAGCGGTGACAGCAGAGCCCGGCATACGCCCGTCCGATCCCCGTACACGCCCCGCCGATGGGCCCGCTCTGCCTCGTGACGTGGATCCGCGCCTGCTGCGCGCGTTCGTCGCCGTCTCCGAAGAGCTGCACTTCACCCGGGCCGCCGCCCGGCTGTACGTGGCACAGCAGGCGCTGAGCCGTGATGTGCGGCGCCTGGAGCGCGAGTTGGGCGCCGAGCTGTTCTCCCGTACGACACGGCAGGTCGCGCTCACCGCCGACGGCGAGCGGCTCCTTCCGTACGCGCGGCGGGTCCTCGCGGCGCAGGACGAGCTGGTCGCCGCCTTCACGGGGCCCGCGCGGCCGCTGCTCGTCGATCTGAACAGCCCCGGGCTCGTCTTCGGGCGGATCCTGGAGCGGGCCCGCGAACTCGCCCCGGAGTGCGAGCTGATGGCCCGCTTCGAGAGCGGCCTCACGGGTGCCGCCGCCGAGATGATCGCCGGGCGGCTCGACATGTCCTTCGGGCGGTACGCCGGGCTCGACCCCGCACTGCGGTCCGCGCTCGCCCAGCAGCCCGTGCGGTACGAGCCGATGGCGGTGCTGCTGCCCAGCGACCACCCGCTGACCGAGCTGGACGCCGTGCCGCTGGACGCCCTCGCGGGGGAGACCGTGTACGCGGGGGCGGGCAACCCGCGGACGCTGGAGTGGACCGACCTCGCGCACCGGCTCTTCGCGGGGCGCGGCATCGGCGTCGCGCCGCCCGCGCCGCTGGCGGTGGGGCCCGAGGAGTTCGGGCGGATCATGGCGAAGAAGCGCAATCCGGCCTTGGTCGTGGTGGACTTTCCGGCCATGCCGGGTGCCGAGCTGCGGCCGCTGATCGATCCCGTACCGCTCTCGCCCGTGTCGCTCGTATGGCGAAAAGGTCTGATTCATCCGGGAGTTACAGCGGTACGGTCCGCTGCCGCGGAGCTTGCCGCCGCCGAAGGATGGCTGGAGAAGCCTGCGGATGGGTGGGTTCCGGCCACAGATGCACTCATCATGATGAGTCAGATCTGACTGATAACCACGCCTGTCACTCCGGTGCGCTACATTCATCGCCCGGGCGGGATGTGATAGGGGCGGCGCTCGGGTCGGGTGGGGGCCCGGTCCGGACGGCAAGGGGCCTGGAGTCGTACGCGCACCCGCGTTCTGAGATGCCGAGTTCTGTGATGTGGGGGGTTGTGCGTACGCATGGAGACGTGGCGAGAAGATGCGCTACCAGGACATACCCATGATCCGAACGAGGTCACCGTACAGATCGACGGTCTCGGGCGGACGCTGGCGGATCTGGCGACCGGGGCCGGTGCGGGCGGTGCGGTTGAGGGTCCTGTCTTCGTCGACGAGACGGGCCGCCGCGGGCGGAGGTACCGCCGGATAGGCGTGATCATCGGTGTCGCCTGCGCGGTCTATGCCTTGGTCATCGTGGGCACGCTGTTCTCGGGCAGCTCTCACGCGCCCTGGCTGCCGGTGCAGGCCCCCGAGGGCGGGAAGCCCGGCAAGGGCGACGGGCCCGCGGGCACGGCGGACGCGTCCGGGCGCCCGTATGACCGCGTTGAGCCGGCCGACTCCACCGACTCGGCCGACCCCGATGACCCCGCCGATCCGTCAGCGTCGGCCGGTGCGGGCGCTCCGTCGCGGGGGGCTGTGGACGGCACCGAGGCGGTGGCGCGGCCCGGTGGGTCCGGCGACTCCCGCCGGGGGGACGAGGGGGGCTCGCCCGCCGCGGCGCCCGCCGCGGCGGACGGCAAGCCGGGTCCGGGTTCGGGTCCCGTGGACGGTGGCGGCGGCCCAGGCCCGGCCCCGACGGGTGGCGCGGCGGAACCGGGGTCCGGACCCACGGCACCGGCCGCCCGGCCCCCCGCCCCGCCCGCGCAGCCGACGGTCCCCGGCGACGGTGACGTACCCGCCGACTTCACCCCGCCCGCCGCCCAGCAGCCGCCCGCGGACCCCCGGTCGTCCTCCTCCGGGGACGCCCAGCGATGAACTCCCGCACCACTGACTGGGGGTGGGCGGACGGCACCGAGGACGGCCGTGCCGCGCACGGTGACCGGCCTCTGCCCGGCGGCCCTGCTCCGAACGGTCTCGGCACTTCCCTCGGCCACGTCCCGCCCGCCGGGCAGGTTCCGGTTGGTCACGTCCCGCTGGTCGGGCAGGTTCCGGTTGTCGGGCAGGTTCCGGTTGGTCACGTCCCGCCCGCCGGGCAGACTCCCGTCGACCACATCCCCGTCGGCCACACCCCACCCGCCAGCGAGGAGCGCCGCGGGCCGGGCAGGGCGCGGCCGCGCAAGGCCCATCTCGGCAAGGCCCCATCCGGCAGCGCCACGCCCGGCAAGGCCGTACCCGGCAGCGCCGCCGGAGGCAACGCCACGCCCGACAACGCCCGCCCCCGCAGGACCCGTCCCCGCAGAACCCGCCCCCGCAAGGCGGCGGCCGCCCGCGCCCCCCGGCGGCGGCGCCTGCCGTTGCGCTACTCGTTGCCCTCGCTGCTGCTCATCGCGCTGCTCGCCATGCTGATGCTGCGCGGGTACGTGCACAGCGAGATCCTCGCCGACCACCGTGTCCGGCCGCCCGCGCCCACCGATCAGGTACCGCGGGAGATCCTCGACGGCGGCCCCGTCATAGACACCCGCGGCGGCCGCGAGGCCACCCTGCGCGTGCCCGAACGGCGGCTCGTGCTGACCTTCGACGACGGGCCGGACCCGGAGTGGACCCCCAAGGTCCTCGACGTCCTCGACAAGCACGACGCGCACGCCGTCTTCTTCGTCACCGGCACCATGGCCTCGCGCCACCCCGGCCTCGTCCGGCGCATGGTCGACGAGGGCCACGAGGTCGGCCTGCACACCTTCAACCACCCCGACCTCGCCTACCAGTCCGCGTCCCGCATCGACTGGGAGCTGTCGCAGAACCAGCTCGCGCTCGCCGGGGCCGCCGGGATCCGGACCTCCCTCTTCCGGCCGCCGTACTCCTCCTTCGCCGACGCCATGGACAACAACTCCTATCCGGTGGCCCGGCACATAGGCGACCGCGGCTACCTCACCGTCGTGAACGACGCCGACAGCGAGGACTGGAAGCGCCCGGGCGTCGACGAGATCGTCCGGCGTGCCACGCCCCAGGACGGCGAGGGTGCCGTAGTCCTCATGCACGACTCCGGTGGCGACCGCTCACAGACCGTCGCCGCGCTCGACCGGCTCCTGCCCGAACTGCGCGAGAAGGGGTACGAGTTCGGGAACCTCACGGAGGCCCTGGACGCACCCAGCGCGCACACGCGGGTCAGCGGCGTCGAGCTGTGGAAGGGCAAGGCCTGGGTCTTCCTGGTCGGCGCCTCCGCGCAGATCACCGACGCCCTCGTCGTGGCCCTCGCGGTCGTGGGCGTGCTCGTCCTCACCCGGTTCGGCCTGATGCTGCTGCTCTCCGCCGCGCACGCACGCCGGGTGCGGCGGCGGGACTTCCACTGGGGCGCCCCGGTCACCGAACCGGTCTCGGTCCTGGTGCCCGCGTACAACGAGGCCAAGTGCATCGAGGCGACCGTCCGCTCCCTGATGGCGGGCGACCACCCCATCGAGGTCCTCGTCATAGACGACGGCTCCTCGGACGGCACCGCGCGGATCGTGGAGGGCCTGCGGCTGCCGAACGTACGCGTCGTGCGCCAGCTCAACGCGGGCAAACCGGCCGCCCTCAACAGGGGCCTCGCGAACGCCCGGCACGACATCGTCGTGATGATGGACGGCGACACCGTCTTCGAGGAGTCCACCGTCCGCGAACTCGTGCAGCCCTTCGGCGACCCGCGCGTGGGCGCCGTCGCGGGCAACGCGAAGGTCGGCAACAGGGATTCGCTCATAGGCGCCTGGCAGCACATCGAGTACGTGATGGGCTTCAACCTCGACCGCCGGATGTACGACGTGCTGCGCTGCATGCCGACCATCCCGGGCGCGGTCGGCGCGTTCCGGCGGTCCGCCGTGGAGCGGGTCGGCGGCATGAGCGACGACACGCTCGCCGAGGACACCGACATCACGATGGCCCTGCACCGCGACGGCTGGCGGGTCGTGTACGCGGAGCGGGCGCGGGCCTGGACCGAGGCCCCGGAGTCCGTGCAGCAGCTCTGGTCCCAGCGCTACCGCTGGTCGTACGGCACGATGCAGGCCATCTGGAAGCACCGCCGCGCCTTCGTCGAGTCCGGCCCCTCCGGGCGCTTCGGCCGTGTAGGCCTGCCGTTGGTCTCACTCTTCATGGTGCTCGCCCCGCTCCTGGCGCCCCTCATCGACGTGTTCCTCCTCTATGGCCTGGTCTTCGGCCCCACGCAGAAGACCATCGCCGCCTGGCTCGGAGTGCTCGCCGTGCAGGCTTTCTGCGCCGCGTACGCCTTCCGCCTCGACCGCGAACGCATGACCCATCTGATCTCACTGCCTCTCCAGCAGTTGCTCTACCGGCAGTTGATGTACGTCGTACTGCTCCAGTCCTGGATCACGGCCCTCACGGGAGGCCGCCTCCGCTGGCAGAAGCTGCGGCGTACGGGGGTGTTGTCCGCCCGCGCCTAGCGAAGGTCGCAGCAGTGAAGTGAAGGAGAGCGAAGTGGAGCGATTGTGAAGAGATTTGCGTTCGGATCCTTGCAAAGTGCGACCGCCAGGCGTTCACCGGCGACCGTAATGGCGTGAAATGCAGGCGGAAAAAGGGGCGTTGGGACGCCCCTTGCTCCAGGCCTCCCCTACCGACGGGCCGCGCGGCCAACTCCTAAGCTGACGGCTCTTCCTGCCGCTCGCAGGGGCCGGGCCCCCTGCCGAGCGGCGGGCCCGTCACTGCCAGGAGATCACTTTGCTCTGCAAGAAGACCGCGCTGCGCTTCGCCGCGCCCGTCGCCGTACTCGCCCTCGCGCTGACCGCCTGTGGCGGTGGGGACGACAAGAAGTCGGAGGACAAGCCGAAGGGCGAGGCCGCCAACTCCCAGGCGAAGCCGAAGGCGCCCTCCGCGCTCGCGGCCGGTGAGAGCACCACGGCGAAGGTCAAGGAGGAGAGCGCGACCGTCACGTACGAGGTCGCCGCGCAGAAGGTCGACCTGGGCACGGAGGCCGAGGCCAAGAAGCTGGTCTCGGACCCGAAGAAGGCCAAGGGCCTGGTCGCGGCGGTCGCCCACGTGAAGTACACGCACAAGGCGGGCGCCCCGCTCGCGGACGTCCCCGACGTGGGCGACGGCGCGGAGATCTACGCCGACGGCGTCCGCGGCGGCCTCCTGATCGGCGCCTCCGAGGACGCGGCCGGCTGCGAGGACGAACTGGAGCTGGAGGGCTGGAAGAAGGGCGAGAGCCACGTGCTCTGCCAGACCTACCTGGTCCCGGTCGGCACCAAGGAGATTGAGGTCCACTGGGCCCCCGAGGACAGTGAGGGCGAGCCTGCTGTCTGGAAGTTCCCGGCGAAGTAGGCGGATGCGCGCAACCTCCGCGTCGGCGAGTGCCCGGCTCTCAGTACCCGGCCGTGAAGCGGGCACGGGGGTGTCGTGGGTTCTCCGTCTCGTCCAGGAGGGCTACCGCCAAGTCCTCCATCGAGAGGGACGAGTTGCCCTCCGCGTCCACCAGGAGTTCGTCTTCGCCCAGGCGGAACGCGGCGGTGCGGGTGCCTGGTTCCAGGACCGCGGAAGGGCTCAGGTAGGTCCAGTTCACGTCCGTGGGTGCTGTGCGGAGCGCGTCGTACTGGGCGTTGGAGGCCGCCGCTATGTGGCGCCAGGCCGGGGGGACGTAGCGGGGGTCGTCGATCGCGAGGGTTCCCGCCGTCCCGGGGACCGTCAGGCTGCCCGCGCCGCCGATCACCAGGAGGCGGGCGCCGGGGGCCTCGGCCAGGCCCGCCAGCAGGGCTCCGATGACGGCCGCGTGGTCGGCTTCGCGGCCCGGGGCGGGTCTTGTCGCGTTGATGACGACGTCCTGGCCCGCGGCCAACTCCGCCACGTGGTCCGGGTTTCCCGCGTCACCTGTGCGGTGCGTCGCGTCCGGGTGCAGTTCGGGGAAGCGGGCGGCGTCGCGGACCACGGCGGTCACCTCGTGGCCCCGGGACAGGGCCTCCGTCACGACGCGGCTTCCTGCGGTTCCCGCCGCCCCGAAGACCGTGATGCGGATGCGGGGGGTGGGGGTGGGGGTGTGCATGGGGTGCTCCTCTGTTCAGTTCAGGGGGGTGGTGGCCCGGGGGGGTGCTACGCGCGGCGGCTCTGGCCCAGGACGACGCTCGCCAGGACCAGGACCAGGCCGCCCAGCTGCCAAGGGGTCAGGGTCTGGCCCAGGAGCAGCAGGCCCGCGAGCGTGGCGACGACCGGGTTGGTCAGGCCGAGGAAGGAGACCGAGGAGGCGGGGAGGCGTTCGATGCCGCGGAACCACAGGGCGTACGCGATGGCCGTGCCGATGATGCCGAGGTAGGCGTAACCGGCGAGGTTGGCGCCCGTGAGGTGGTCGGGCAGGCCCTCGGCGGTGAGGGCGATGGGCGCAAGGACCAGGCCGCCCGCGGTCAGCTGCCATCCGGTGAGCGTGAGCAGGGAGACTCCGTCGGGTCGGCCCCACCGCTTGCTGAGCACCACCGCGAGGGCCATCAGCGTCGTGGCCGCCAGCATCGCGACGATCCCGGCGGCGTCGACCGCCGCGCTGCCGCGCAGGACCAGCAGGCCCACGCCCACGACACCGACGAGGCCCGCCGCCAGCGTACGGCGGGTGGGCCGCACCTTCAGGACGCCGGCTCCGAAGCCCGCCACCAGCAGCGGCATGACCGCGCTGACCGTCGAGGCGACGCCGCCGGGCAGGCGGTAGGCACCGAAGAAGAGCAGCGGGAAGAACGCGCCGAAGTTGAGCACCCCCAGCACGGCCGCCTTCCACCACCAGTCGCCGCGCGGCAGCCGTCGGGTGAGCGCGAGCAGGATCAGCCCGGCGGGCAGCGCGCGCAGGGCCGCGGCGAGCAACGGGCGGTCCGGGGGGAGGAGTTCGGTGGTCGTTACGTAGGTCGTGCCCCAGGTCGCCGGGCCGATGGCCGCCAGTGCGGCGATGCCGGCCACCGCCTTCGCGGAGGGGGAGCGGGGAGCGGGAGCCGATGTGGATGCCGGGGGCTTGGGTGCCCCAGCGTGGCCCTGCGTCGACGACCCGCGCTCCGCGATGCTGATCCTGCTGACAACCATGACGCTTCCCCTCGCTCTTCCCCTGAACGCTGTTATTCTCAACGTTGAGATAAATATGGACCCCCGATCCGCGAACGTCAAGTATCTGAACGTTGAGAGATTTGGAGCTGTGCCGCCATGGCCGAGCAAGAGACAGCCCAGCAGGAGACCCCGGACGAGCCCCGCGCCGACGCCATCGACCAGTTGCGCGCCCAGTGGCGCCGCGAACGCCCGGACCTGGACCTCGCGGGCCTGGACGCGATGGCCCTGGTGGGCCGCATCAAGCGCGCCGATCACCTGCTGAGCAAGGGAATGAAGACGGTCTTCACCGAGTACGGCCTGGAGTTCGCGGAGTTCGACGTCCTCGCCACGCTGCGCCGGGTCGGCGCCCCGCACGAGCTGACCGCGGGCGGCCTCCTCAAGACCGCGATGGTGACCTCCGGTGCCATCACGAACCGCCTCGACAAGCTGGAGCGCAAGGGCCTCATCGAACGCCGTCAGGACCCCGCCGACCGCCGGGCCATCCGCGTCCGCCTCACCGAGGCCGGCCTGGACCTGGTCGACCGAGCGGTCGTCGACCACATCGCCAACGAACAGCGCATGCTGACCGCCCTCACCCCCGCCGACCGCGAGGCCCTCGACTGGGCGTTGCGCCGCCTGTTGGTGTCACTCGGGGACACGCACCTGGGCTGACCTCGACGTGACCTCGCCTCTCCCTCCTGGATAGCTTGGTGCACTCCAGAGAACTCCCGTCTCACCAGGAGCTGACCGTGAACCGCCGACCCGCCCTGCTCGCAGCGGCCGCCATGACCGCGGTCGCCGCCCTTTCGCTTTCCGCCTGTGGAGGCGGCGACGGAGGAGCGAAGGACAACGACAAGATCGCGGGCGCCGACTCGGGAGACGGGTCGAAGAAGTCTCCGTCGGCCTCGGCTTCGGCCGATGGGATCGAGCGGCCCAAGGTCACCTTGCCGAAGGGTGACGAACTCGTCTTCACTCCCGAGACCACTGGCGACGCCAGGACGGACGCGGTGCTGCGTGACAACGCGGAGTACCTCCGCGCCATTGACGAGGCGATCGAGAAGCAGGACCCCAAGTCCGAGGCCATCGTCTTCTACAGCAAGGACTCGGCTCTGCTCGGAACGGTGGAGTGGGTCAGCGGATTCATCAAGGACGGCACGACGGTGACCGGCACGGTGCGTTACTTCAACCGCAAGGTCGCCTTCAGTAAGGACGGTTCGGCCGGGCTCACGTACTGCGCCGACGAGTCCAAGGGCTACACGAAGGACCGCAAGACGAAGAAGACGAACGTCACCAAGGCCACGAAGAATTCGTACGTCTTCTACAGCGACCGGCTCCGGAAGAACTCCAAAGGGGTGTGGCAGGTGACCAAGAGCACGGCGGAGCGCGGGAGCGAGGTCTGCCAGCCGTGATGCGCAAAAGCGTGGCGTTGGCCGTATGCACGGCCGTCCTGTTCACCGTGCAGGCCACACCGATGGCCTGGGCGGACCGAACGAACACCACAAGCCCCACGAAGGAAGCCAAGGGCGGCAGAAACGGCCGCACCATCACCGTCCAGACGAAGGTCCAGACGTCGGTCAACGGCGATACGCGCTCGGCCCGGACCGGGAATCTCTCGTCGGCGGACAGCAATTGGAATCCGCCCGCCTGCTGGTACGAGCCCGCCTTCTCGCCGAAGGAGATCGAGAAGACGGTCAAGGCGTGGCGGAGCTTCGGCGACGGTGTACCGCTCTTCGAGGGTGTCGGGGAGTTCGTCGGGGACTACCTCGACAACCGCTACAAGGAGGGCAAGCCGTACAAGGACTACAACCTCGACAAGCAGGGCAAGGGGATGTTCTGGGCCGCGGCGGTCAATCCGAACCGCAAGGACGACCCCGAGGCCAGCGCGTGCGACAAGCAGCCCTTCTGGGTCGATGAGGGGACGACTCCCGAGGAACCCCTCGCGGTGACCCCCAAGGTCCTCGCCGAGTACGCCTACGACGAACTCCCCGTACCGAGCACCGAGATCACGATGGCCCCGCAGGGAACGACGAAGGTCAATCTCCCGACCTGGGTCTGGCTGGACAAGGCGAAGTTCAAGAAGGTCTCCGTCACCGCGAGCATCCCGGGCTCGGACCTCTCCGCGACCACGACCGCCGAACCCGTGTCCCTCTCGATCGCGCCGGGGACGGAGGACGCCGAGACGTATCCCGCATCCGGGGAATGCCCGATCGAGGACCACCGGATCGGCGTGCCCCGCGCCAAGGGCACCCCCGCGGACACGGACCCACCGTGCGGCGTGAAGTACCTGCGCTCCTCCGGCGACGGTTCGTACGACCTCCAGGCCACCGTCACCTGGAAGATCAGCTGGACCAGCACCACCGGCGAGGGCGGAGACCTTCCCGAGGGCCGGTTCGGCGCGGACCAGCAGGTAGAGGTCGAGGAGATCCAGTCCATCAACCGGTGACCGGACGCCGGGCCCCGCCGCCCGGCGTTCACCGCCGCCCTCACCACCCCGCCCCGCCCCACGTGAGAGCAACGTTCCCCGACGGTCACTCCGCGCCACAGGGCCGAAACGCGTCCTCCCTACCTTCGGGACCGTCGGCACCTTCGCGGGCGCCGGCCGAGGCCCGTGGACTAGCCGTGGAGGCGTGTGATGTGGATCGAGCGGTGGGACCCGGAGGACGAGCGGTTCTGGAAGGAGGAGGGAGGGGAGCGGGTCGCCCGGCGGAATCTGGCGTTCTCGGTGCTCTCCGAGCACATCGGGTTCTCCATCTGGAGCATGTGGTCCGTGATGGTCCTGTTCATGGGGCCCGAGTACGGCATCGACCCGGCCGGAAAGTTCTTCCTGGTGTCGATGGCGACCCTGGTGGGAGCCGTCGTCCGCGTCCCGTACACCTTCGCCGTCGCCCGCTTCGGCGGCCGTAACTGGACCGTCATCGCGGCCTCGCTGCTGCTCGCCCCGACCGTCGCCGCCTTCGTCGTCATGGAGCCGGGGACCTCCTACACCACCTTCATGGTGTGCGCGCTGCTCACCGGCGTGGGCGGCGGCAACTTCGCCTCCAGCATGACCAACATCAACTCCTTCTTCCCGCTGCGGGAGAAGGGCTGGGCGCTCGGGCTCAACGCCGGGGGCGGCAACATCGGCGTACCGGTCGTGCAGCTCGTCGGGCTCGCGGTCATCGGGGCGAGCGGCGGGCCGCGGGTGGTGCTCGGGATCTACATCCCGCTGATCCTCGTCTCCGCCTTCTGCGCCGCCCGCTACATGGACAGCATCTCCTCCGTGCGCAACGACACGGGGGCCGTCAAGGCCGCCGCCCGGGACACGCACACGTGGATCATGGCGTTCCTCTACGTGGGGACGTTCGGCTCCTTCATCGGTTACAGCTTCGCCTTCGGTCTTGTCCTCCAGACGCAGTTCGGGCGTACGCCGCTGGAGGCCGCGCAGGTGACCTTCATCGGCCCGCTGCTCGGCTCGCTGATCCGGCCCGTGGGCGGACGGCTCGCCGACCGGCACGGCGGGGCGCGCATCACCCTGTGGAACTTCGTCGGCATGGGGGCCGCGACCGGCGTCGTTGTGCTGGCCTCGGTCAGGGAGTCGCTGCCGCTCTTCGTCGGCGCCTTCATCGCCCTGTTCGTGCTCACCGGGCTCGGCAACGGATCTACGTACAAGATGATCCCCGGCATCTTCCAGGCCAAGGCCGAGGGCAAGGGGCTCGTGGGGGAGGAGGCCGCGGCCCACGGGCGGCGGATGTCCGGGGCGGCGATGGGTCTGATCGGGGCCCTCGGCGCGCTCGGCGGGCTCGGCATCAACCTCGCCCTGCGGCAGTCCTTCCAGACCGTGGGGTCGGGCACGGGGGCGTTCGTCGCGTTCCTCGCCTTCTACGGGGTGTGCTCGGTGGTCACCTGGGCCGTATACCTTCGGGGGAAGGCGTCCGCCCGTACGCGTACGGGCGCCGGGGCCGACACGGACGCGAAGCCGCAGCTCAGCTACGCCGAGGTGTGACGTAACACGGCGGACATCGCTGTGATCCGAGCCCGTCACGCGCCATTGACAGGCTCGGTCGTCCGCCGCCCACGAGCCACGATCCGCCCTCCACGAGCCACGAGCGGGACGAGACGAGACAGTCGAGACGAGACAGCCCTATGCACGCGACCCCAGCGAACTCCCCGGCAGCGCACGGCCCCCTCGCCGGATTCACCGTCGGCGTGACCGCCGCCCGCCGCGCCGACGAACTCGGCGCGCTGCTCCAGCGGCGCGGCGCCACCGTCCTGCACGCCCCCGCCCTGCGCATCGTGCCGCTCGCCGACGACAGTGAACTGCTCGCCGCGACCAAGGAGTTGATCGACCACGCCCCCGACGTGGTGGTCGCCACCACGGCCATCGGGTTCCGCGGCTGGATCGAGGCCGCCGACGGCTGGGGGTACGGCGAGGCTCTGCTCGGCTGCCTGCGCGGGGTCGAGCTGCTGGCCCGCGGGCCGAAGGTGAAGGGCGCCGTGCGCGCCGCCGGGCTCACCGAGGAGTGGTCCCCCTCGTCCGAGTCCATGGCGGAGGTCCTCGACCGGCTGCTCGGCGAAGGCGTCGAAGGGCGCCGCGTCGCGCTGCAACTGCACGGCGAGCCGCTGCCCGGCTTCGTCGAGGCGCTGCGGGCCGGGGGAGCCGAGGTCGTCGGCGTGCCGGTCTACCGGTGGCTGCCGCCGGAGGACCTCGCGCCCGTGGACCGGCTGCTCGACGCGACGGTCGCGAAGGGCGTCGACGCGCTGACGTTCACCAGCGCGCCCGCCGCCGCCTCGCTGCTGGCCCGCGCGGAGGAGCGGGGCATGGGCGCCGAGTTCCTCGCCGCCCTCGGCCATGACGTGCTGGCCGCCTGCGTGGGGCCCGTGACCGCGCTGCCGCTCCAGTCCCTCGGCATCGACACCGTCCAGCCCGAACGCTTCCGGCTCGGCCCCCTCGTACAGCTGCTCTGCCAGGAACTGCCCTCCCGTGCGCGGGTCTTGCCGATCGCCGGGCACCGCGTGGAGATCCGCGGCCACGCCGTCCTGGTCGACGAGGAGCTGCGGGCCGTGCCTCCCGCGGGCATGGCCCTTCTGCGCGCCCTCGCCCGGCGCCCCGGCTGGGTGGTGGCCCGCGCCGAGCTGCTGCGCGCGCTGCCGGGTGCGGGCAGTGACGAGCACGCGGTGGAGACGGCGATGGCCCGGCTGCGTACGTCGCTGGGCGCGCCGAAGCTGATCCAGACGGTGGTCAAGCGGGGGTACCGCCTCGCGGTCGATCCGGTGGCCGACTCCAAGTACGGGGAATAGGGCGGCAGGAGATCAGGGCAGTAGGGGAATAGGACAGTATCTGACGGTTCGTCGGACGGGCGCCGGTGGCGGGGGTTCCGGACCCGCCGGGGTACGGGCACTGTAGGGGGTGCACCACGGCATTCACTCACCGGTGACCCCCAAGGCGGTGACAGGCGCATGGCGTTGGGCACGGCCCCGGCTCCGTACGAGCTGCGATTCGACTCCGGGCGGAGCTGTCTGGACCTCGTGGCGACGCGCCATCCCGTGGAGCGGCTCGACTCCGTGACGAGGCTGCGCGCCTGGCTCGTGGGTGCCGGCCTGGTGCCGACGGGCGCCTCCTTGCCCGGGGCGGGCCCGCCATGGCTCACCGCCTTCCTCGAACTCCGCTCCGCCATCGAGCAGTTGGTGCTGGGCGAGATCGAGGGGGCGCCCGCCGACGGCGCCCTGGAGCGCGTCAACACACTTGCCGCGCCGGCGCCCCCGGCCCCCTGCGCGGTCCGCACCGCCGACGGCACCCTGGCCCGCGCCCTGCGCGAGGCCCCGGAGTGCGCGGCGCTCGTGGCGTGCGTCGCGAGGGACGCCGTCGACCTGCTCACGGACCCGGCGGCCCGCGCCCTGCTGCGCCAGTGCGCGGGCGACAACTGCCCCATCGTGTACCTGGACACGTCCCGCGGCCACCGCCGCCGCTGGTGCTCCAGCGAGGTCTGCGGCAACCGCGAACGCGTGGCCCGCCACCGCCGCAGAGCGGCCCTCGCCCGCACCTGACCCCACCGACGCCGCCCGCGCCCGGCCTGCCGGGGCCCACCCACCCCCGACCCACCCGACACGGACCGAGCCTGCGCTGACCGCCGGGCCCGCCCGCACCCGAGCCGACCGCCCCCGCCCCCAAGCCGCCCATGCCCCCCAAGTCACCCCGCCACCCACCCACCTCCGAACCAGCCCATACCCGCCCGCATATGACCGCCCCGGCCCCCACTCCCACCTGAATCCGTATTCATCGGCGGCGCGTTGAACACCCCGCGCCGTCCGCACGTATCTCCGACGTGAGACCCGCCAGACCCGCTCGACCCGCTCGAACCGCGGACACCGGAGGCAGACGTGCGCAAAGATTCCGCCGTGGCCGATGAACGCCCGCAGCCGCCCCGGCACCGTCTCGGTCGACCTCCCGGCCCTGACGAGGAGTTGATGCGCGCGCTCTACCGCGAGCACGCGGGCCCGCTGCTCGCCTACGTGCTCCGCCTGGTGGCGGGGGACCGTCAGCGTGCGGAGGATGTCGTACAGGAAACACTCATCCGTGCCTGGAAGAACGCCGGTCAGCTCAATCGGGCGACCGGTTCGGTACGCCCCTGGCTGGTGACGGTCGCCCGGCGCATCGTCATCGACGGCCACCGCAGCCGGCAGGCCCGGCCGCAGGAGGTCGATCCGTCGCCGCTGGAGGTCATACCCGCGGAGGACGAGATCGATAAGGCGCTGTGGCTCATGACGCTCTCCGACGCGCTGGAGGACCTGACTCCCGCGCACCGTGAGGTACTTGTGGAGACCTACTTCAAAGGACGTACGGTCAATGAGGCGGCCGAGACGCTGGGCATTCCCAGCGGCACGGTCCGCTCGCGGGTCTTCTACGCGCTTCGCTCGATGAAGCTCGCACTCGAGGAGCGGGGGGTGACGGCATGACCGGGTCCTACGGCCACCATGGCGAGTGGCAGGACGACACCATTCACGAGACCGTCGGCGCCTACGCCCTCGGCGTCCTGGACGAGGCGGAGGCCACGCGGTTCGAGGCGCATCTCGCCGTGTGCGACTTCTGCGCGCGGCAGCTGGAGGAGTTCTCCGGCGTGGAGCCGATGCTGGCCGCGCTCGCGGGCCTCCCCGGCGGCCACGGCGTACCGGAGATCGGCGAACAGCTCGCGGCGCGCCCCGGCCCGCGGCTCGCCGAGCGCCTGGCGGGCGAGGTGTCGCTCAGGCGCGAGCGGCGGCGCAGGCGCGGCCTGCTCCTGGTCGCGGCGGCGGTCGCGCTGATCGTCGGCGGCCCGCTCACGGTCCTCGCGGTGACCGGCGACGGCGGCGGCTCGACGGACCTCGCCGCCGACCCGCACCCCACCAGCCCCGCCGAGGACGCCTTCTTCCACCACATGGACGAGAAGGCGGCGGCCACGGACCCGGCGACGAAGGTCAGCGCCACGGTCGGCACGGAGGAGAAGTCCTGGGGGACCCACGCCGTCCTGGAGCTGAAGAACGTCAAGGGCCCGCTCAAGTGCTCCCTCGTCGCGGTCGGCAAGAACGGCGAGAAGGAGACGGTCACCACCTGGTCGGTGCCCAAGTGGGGCTACGGGATCAAGGACAGCCCGAGCAAGTGGTCGCGCAGCCCTCTGTACGTCCACGGGGGCGCCGCCATGAACCGCGACGAGATCGACCACTTCGAAGTGACCACCTTCGACGGCGACCGTCTGGTCGAGGTCGACGTGTAGGCGCGGACAGGTGCACAAGCACGGTCCCTTTCGCGTACGGTGGACGGCTGCTCAACAGGGGCAGCAGCACGCTTGAAAGGGGCCCCGGTGGCCGACGTCAACGCAGTCATGCCGTCAGGCACGCGCGACCGCGAGATCAGTGTCGAGCAGGACCATCTCGACCGGGTCTACCGGCGCCTCGAGGAGAAGATCCACGAGGCCGAGTTCCTGATGAACGACGCCGCCAAGCGCGCCCAGGTCGGCACGCCGGGCGCCCTCGCCGAGCGCGACGCGCAGGTGTTCCGTGCCGGGGTGCATCTCAACCGGCTCAACAACGAGTTCGAGGACTTCCTCTTCGGCCGTATCGACCTGCTCCGGGGCAAGGACGGCAAAAAGGGCCCGGACGGCGCGTACACGGCCGTCGAGCCCGCCGAGGGGGCCGTGAGCGAGAACAACACGGCCGAGATCGCGGAGACGCTGCACATCGGGCGTATCGGCGTCCTCGACGCGGACTACTCCCCGCTCGTCATCGACTGGCGCGCGCCCGCCGCGGCCCCCTTCTACCGCTCCACGCCGGTCGACCCGGGCCGCGTCGTGCGCCGCCGCGTCATCCGCTCCAAGGGCCGCAAGGTCCTCGGCGTCGAGGACGACCTGATGCGCCCGGAGATCACCGCCTACCTCGACGGCGAGAAGCTTCCGGTGATCGGCGACGGCGCGCTGATGGCCGCGCTCGGCCAGGCCCGCAGCCACTCGATGCGGGACATCGTGGCGTCGATCCAGGCCGAGCAGGACATGGTGATCCGCGCGCCCGCCGCGTCGGTGACGTACGTGGAGGGCGGCCCCGGCACCGGCAAGACGGCGGTGGCGCTGCACCGCGCCGCGTACCTCCTCTACCAGGACCGCCGCCGTTACGCGGGCGGCATCCTCATCGTCTCCCCGACCCCGCTCCTGGTCGCCTACACGGAGGGCGTGCTGCCCTCGCTCGGCGAGGAGGGCCAGGTGGCGATCCGCGCGGTCGGCTCCCTGGTCGACGCCGTCGAGGCCACGGTCTACGACTCCCCGGCGGTGGCCCGCGTCAAGGGCTCCTCGCGGATGCTGAACGTGCTGCGCAAAGCGGCGCGCGGCGCGCTTGAGCTGGGACCGGCAGCCCGCACAGCTGTGAGCGATCGTTCCGCCGGGGCGGAACGGGCGGGCACAGCGGACCGGCGGTCGCGCACGGCGATCAACGAGCAACTCACCTTCGGCGACCCCGAGCCCGAAGCCGGAGGCGAGGCGGCAGGGAGCACTCCCACTCGCTTGAGGGTCGTTGCCTTCGGGCGGCGCCTGGAGCTGAACGCCGACCAGCTGGACCGCATCCGCCGCGCAGCGCTGAGCGGCACCGCCCCCGTCAACCTCCTGCGCCCCCGCGCCCGCAAGCTCCTCCTGGACGCCCTGTGGTCGCAGTCCGGGGCCGCAGGACGCCACTCGGACCCGGAGCTGGCCGCCGAGCTGCGCTCCTCCTTCGACGACGACATCACCTCCGAGGACGACTTCATCCGCTTCCTGGACGCCTGGTGGCCGGAGCTGACCCCGCGCGCGGTCCTGGCCGCGATGGGCGACGAGCGGCGCCTCGGGCGATGGGCCCGCCGCGTGCTGAACCCCGGAGAGATCCGCAAGGTCGCCCGCTCCCTCAAGCGCGACGCCCTGTCCGTGCACGACGTGGCGCTGCTCGACGAACTCCAGGCGATCCTCGGTACGCCGCACAGGCCCCGCAGGAAGAAGGAGCTGGACCCCCTCGACCTGCTCACCGGCCTCGAAGAGCTGATGCCGCAGCGCGAGGAGTCCCAGCGCGAGCGCGCCGAGCGCCTGGCGGCGGAGCGCACCGAGTACGCCCATGTCATCGTCGACGAGGCGCAGGACCTCACCCCGATGCAGTGGCGCATGGTCGGCCGCCGCGGGCGGCACGCCACCTGGACGGTCGTCGGCGACCCGGCGCAGTCCTCGTGGTCCGACCCGGACGAGGCGGCGGCCGCCCGTGACGAGGCCCTGGGCAGCCGCCCGCGCCGCCGCTTCACCCTCACCGTGAACTACCGCAACCCCGCCGAGATCGCCGAGCTGGCCGCCAAGGTCCTGGCCCTCGCGATGCCGGGCGCCGAGTCGCCGTCGGCGGTCCGCTCGACCGGCGTGGAGCCCCGTTTCGCCGTCGTACGCGAGGGAGATCTCGGCGCGTCCGTGCGCGAGGAGGCGGCCCGGCTCCTGGAGCGGGTGAGCGGCACGGTCGGCGTGGTCGTCGCGATGAACCGCCGCGAGCAGGCGGCCCGCTGGCTCGACGGGCTCGGCGAGCGCGTGGTGGCGCTCGGCAGCCTGGAGGCCAAGGGCCTGGAGTACGACGCGACGGTCGTCGTCTCGCCCGCGGAGATCGCGGACGAGTCCCCGGCGGGCCTGCGGGTCCTGTACGTGGCGCTGACGCGTGCGACCCAGCAGCTCACGGTCCTGTCGGGAGAGCGGGACGACCCGGACGGACGGGGCGTGCCGGATCTGCTCCGGGATTGAGTTCCCGGGACGGAATTGCCTTGCGGGATTCGTTTGTTACCTTGGATGTGGCACCGGCTCGATCCAAGCCCCCGGGCCCAACCTTCGTCGCTACGAGCGACCACTTGCCGCGAGGCGAGCATGGCGGGCCGGTGTCATGAACGTACGGGAGAGGCCCACGTCACCCAGTGACGTGGGCCTCTTTCTGTTTTCCCTGACTTCTCGTATGGTGGAAAGAAGTTTCCGAAAAGCGTTCTGAAGGATCCGATGGCTTCCCGTACCGGCGGTGAACAAAACGTTCTCAATCCGGGGCGGCTACCACGTACCCGGCGGTAGGTGGGACCATCGGACGGCAAGAGTTACAAGGTGAAAGCAGAGGAAGTCGGCCATGGCAACGGCGCCCAGCGTCTCCTACTCGATGACGGTCCGGCTGGAGGTGCCCGCGAGCGGAACCGCGGTCTCCCAGCTCACCACGGCCGTCGAGTCATCCGGGGGCTCGGTCACCGGCCTCGATGTCACGGCCTCAGGCCACGAGATGCTGCGGATCGACGTGACGATCGCGGCGTCCTCCACGACGCATGCCGACGAGATCGTCGAACAGCTGCGCACCATCGAGGGCGTGACCCTCGGCAAGGTCTCCGACCGTACGTTCCTGATGCACCTCGGCGGCAAGATCGAGATGCAGTCCAAGCACCCCATCAGGAACCGTGACGACCTCTCCATGGTCTACACCCCGGGCGTGGCCCGCGTGTGCATGGCGATCGCCGAGAACCCCGAGGACGCGCGGCGTCTCACCATCAAGCGCAATTCCGTTGCGGTCGTAACGGACGGATCGGCCGTTCTCGGTCTCGGCAACATCGGCCCGAAGGCCGCGCTGCCGGTCATGGAGGGCAAGGCGGCCCTCTTCAAGCGCTTCGCGGGCATCGACGCCTGGCCGCTGTGCCTGGACACCCAGGACACCGACGCCATCGTCGAGATCGTCAAGGCGATCGCCCCCGGCTTCGCGGGCATCAACCTGGAGGACATCTCCGCCCCCCGCTGCTTCGAGATCGAGGCGCGGCTGCGCGAGGCCCTGGACATCCCCGTCTTCCACGACGACCAGCACGGCACGGCGATCGTGGTCCTGGCCGCGCTGACCAACGCGCTGCGCGTGGTGGGCAAGGGCATCGGCGACGTGCGCGTGGTCATGTCCGGCGCGGGCGCGGCCGGTACGGCCATCCTCAAGCTGCTGCTGGCCGCCGGTGTGAAGAACGCCGTGGTGGCCGACATCCACGGCGTCGTGCACGCCGACCGCGAGGACCTGGTCTCCCACGACGTCGACTCGCCGCTGCGCTGGATCGCCGACAACACCAACCCCGAGGGCCTCACGGGCACCCTCAAGGAGGCCGTCGTCGGCGCCGACGTCTTCATCGGCGTCTCGGCTCCGAACGTGCTGAACGGCGACGACGTGGCGGCCATGGCCAACGGCGCCATCGTGTTCGCGCTCGCGAACCCGGACCCCGAGGTCGACCCGGCAATCGCCCGTCAGACGGCGGAAGTTGTGGCCACCGGACGCTCGGACTTCCCGAACCAGATCAACAACGTCCTGGTCTTCCCCGGCGTCTTCCGCGGCCTGCTCGACGCCCAGTCGCGCACCGTCAACACGGAGATGATGCTGGCCGCCGCGGGCGCCCTGGCGGACGTCGTCGCCGAGGACGAGCTGAACCGCAACTACATCATCCCCAGCGTCTTCAACGACAAGGTCGCGGGCGCCGTGGCCGGGGCGGTGCGCACCGCCGCGAAGGCCGCGGGGGCCGCTGTGACGGGTCCCACGTCCGCCTGACCCTCGGCGCGTCGCGGGGCACCCGGTCGTAAACGCCCCTTTAGGGTGGCGGACCATGGCCCTGCGGCCCTTCGGAGGGTGCCGGATTGGCTTTCCCGCCGCAGGTGGGGGCAGGATGCGTAATCGGGCGCGAGGGTCTGACGCAAGACCCGGGTCCGGGGACTGTCCGAGGACCCTGGCAGCATCGGCTTCGATCACGCCTCAACGGCAAAAGAACACGGGAGTACAAACATGAACCGCAGTGAGCTGGTGGCCGCGCTGGCCGACCGCGCCGAGGTGACCCGCAAGGACGCCGACGCCGTGCTGGCCGCGTTCGCCGAGACGGTCGGCGAGATCGTTGCCAAGGGCGACGAGAAGGTCACCATCCCCGGCTTCCTGACCTTCGAGCGCACCCACCGTGCCGCTCGCACCGCCCGTAACCCGCAGACCGGCGAGCCGATCAACATTCCGGCCGGTTACAGCGTCAAGGTTTCGGCTGGTTCCAAGCTGAAGGAAGCGGCCAAGGGCAAGTAAGCCCCAAGCAGCGAAGAGGGGCGGTCACCCAGTGGGTGACCGCCCCTTTCGCGTGCTGTGCAGGAGATGGCCTCAAACGCCGGCCGGGCTCTTTAGAGGGCCGTCCTGCCGTTCGGCAGCTCGACCTTCGCGCCCAGCTCCTGGAGCTTCTCCATGAAGTTCTCGTAGCCGCGGTTGATCAGGTCGATGCCGTGGACACGGGACGTGCCCTGGGCCGCGAGAGCCGCGATGAGGTACGAGAAGCCGCCGCGCAGGTCCGGGATGACCAGATCGGCGCCCTGGAGCTTCGTGGGGCCGCTGACGACCGCCGAGTGCAGGAAGTTGCGCTGGCCGAAGCGGCAGTCGGAGCCGCCCAGGCACTCGCGGTAGAGCTGGATGTGCGCGCCCATCTGGTTGAGCGCGGAGGTGAAGCCGAGGCGGGACTCGTAGACCGTCTCGTGCACGATGGAGAGGCCCGCGGCCTGCGTCAGGGCGACGACGAGCGGCTGCTGCCAGTCGGTCTGGAAGCCCGGGTGCACGTCCGTCTCCAGGGCGATCGCGTTGAGCGAGCCGCCCGGGTGCCAGAAGCGGATGCCCTCGTCGTCGATCTCGAAGGCACCGCCCACCTTCCGGTAGGTGTTCAGGAACGTCATCATCGAGCGCTGCTGGGCGCCGCGGACGTAGATGTTGCCTTCGGTCGCCAGGGCCGCGGAAGCCCAGGAGGCGGCCTCCAGGCGGTCCGAGAGGGCGTGGTGGTTGTAGCCGCCGAGGCTGTCGACACCGGTGATCCTGATGGTCCGGTCGGTGTCCATGGCGATGATCGCGCCCATTTTCTGCAGGACGCAGATCAGGTCCTCGATCTCCGGCTCGACCGCGGCGTTCGAGAGCTCCGTCACACCCTCCGCGAGCACGGCGGTGAGCAGGACCTGCTCGGTGGCGCCCACGGACGGGTACGGCAGGCGGATCTTGGTGCCGCGCAGGCGCTGCGGGGCCTCCAGGTACTGGCCGTCGGCGCGCTTCTCGATGGTCGCGCCGAACTGGCGGAGCACCTCGAAGTGGAAGTCGATCGGGCGGCCGCCGATGTCGCAGCCGCCGAGACCGGGGATGAAGGCGTGCCCGAGGCGGTGCAGGAGCGGTCCGCAGAAGAGGATCGGAATGCGCGACGAGCCCGCGTGGGCGTCGATGTCGGCGACATTCGCGCTCTCCACGTGCGACGGGTCCATGATCAGCTCACCCGGCTGGTCACCGGGGCGGACCGTCACGCCGTGCAGCTGGAGCAGGCCGCGTACGACTCGGACGTCGCGAATGTCGGGGACATTGCGCAGCCGGCTCGGAGCGCTGCCGAGCAGCGCGGCGACCATGGCCTTGGGCACGAGGTTCTTCGCGCCGCGGACACGGATCTCGCCCTCCAGCGGGGTTCCGCCGTGGACAAGCAGTACATCGTCGGTGACGGTCATGAATCTCGCGTTCCGATTGGATGGACGGGGGGACCAAAGGGCAAGCGTAATGGCCGCGTACCCCCCTTCCGTAAGGCCAAGGGCACGCAAAACAGGTCATGAGTTCGCCACAACACGAACCGTGCGGAACCGGGCACTCCGGGTCACCGGCCGCGGCGTGCGCTCCGGTCGCACTCATGCGCCCTGATCTGCGTCGGTTCACGTACGGCCATTACCTCCCCGCTCACGGCGAAGATGCGGGATCATGTGGTCCATGACCGAGGTGTCCTCGCTCACAGGGCGGCTGCTCGTGGCCACACCCGCCCTGTCGGACCCGAACTTCGACCGTGCGGTGGTGCTGCTCCTCGACCACGACGAGGAGGGCTCCCTCGGCGTGGTCCTGAACCGCCCGACCCCCGTGGGCGTCGCCGACATCCTGGAGGGCTGGGGCGATCTGGCGGGCGCGCCCGGCGTCGTCTTCCAGGGCGGCCCGGTGTCGTTGGACTCGGCGCTGGGGGTCGCGGTCGTCCCCGGCGAGGAGGGCACGCCGTCCGGCATCCGTTTCCGCACGAGCCGCGTCGACCCCGTCGGCTTCCGCCGCGTGCACGGCGCGATCGGCCTCGTGGACCTGGAGGCCCCGCCGGAGCTGCTCTCCCCGGCCCTCGGCAGTCTGCGGATCTTCGCGGGGTACTCGGGCTGGGGTCCGGGCCAGCTGGAGACCGAGCTGGCGGACGGCGCCTGGTACGTGGTCGAGTCCGAGCCGGGCGATGTCTCCTCGCCGGATCCGGAGCGGCTGTGGCGCGCGGTGCTCAGACGCCAGCGCAGTGAGCTGGCGATGGTGGCGACCTATCCGGACGACCCTTCCCTGAACTGACCGAGGAAGCGCTCGGCCAGGGGATGCGCGTCCCTGGCCGGAACCGCCAGGCGCACGGCGACGGGCGGGGCGTTCTTCAGGCGTACGTAGCGCAGGGACGGGTGGGAGTGTCTGCGGGCCACCGGTTCCGGGGCCACACCCACGCCGTGGCCCGCGGCGACCGCCTCCAGCCACTCGTCGAAGTTGTCGGCCGTGCAGGCGAGGCGCGGGCGGCGGTCCTCGGGCCACAGCTCGGGGCCGGTCGTGCCGGTGACGGTGTTGACGACCAGGGGAAGGTCCGCGAGGTCCGGCCAGTCCACGACGCGGCGGCCCGCGAGTTCGGGCGCGTCACGGGCGAGGACCGCGATCCGCGGCTCGTGCAGCAGCAGCCGTGAGCGCACCGCGGCGCCGGGCGGGATGTCACCTCGTACGACCGCGATGTCGCAGGCGCCCGAGGTCAGGCCCGCCAGCGGGGTGTCGCTGCGCACCAGGCGCACGCCCGCGCCGGTGGCCGCCTTGAAGGCGTGGGCGGACTCCGCGCAGGCCTGGGGCAGGACCGAGGTGAACCCGAGCCGCAGGACCGGGGGTTCGCTGCCCGCGGACCGCAGCGCGGTGTCGACCCGGGACAGCAGCGGCGCCAGCTCCTCGCGCAGCCGGCATCCGGCGTCGGTGAGTTCGACGCGCCGCGTGGTGCGCTCCAGCAGACGCGTCCCGAGGGCGTCCTCAAGGGCCCGCACGGTCCGCGTGAGCACGGGCTGCCCGATGCGGAGCAGGGCCGCGGCGTGCGTGAAGTTCAGCTCGTCGGCGACGGCGAGGAAGGCGCGCAGGTGCCGCAGCTCCACGCCGTCCAAGGGTTCCTGAGGCCGTACGTCATTCATGCCGCCCCAGCATAAATGCCGGTCGCCGGGCATTTCCCCCGGGATGCGGAGGGTGCCTACGTTTCCCTCTCCCGAGCAGGACCGACGAGGGAGACAAGGGAGTTGAGCGGCGTGCGCAAGGTGTGGTTGTTGATGGTGGGGGCCTTCACTCTGGGGCTCGACGCCTATGTGATGGCGGGCCTGCTGCCCGTCGTCGCAGGGGATCTGGGGACCACCGTCTCGCTCGCGGGGCAGATGGTCACCGTCTTCACCCTCGCGTACGCGGTGAGCGCGCCGCTCGTCACCGGGCTGCTGTCCGGCGTGCGGCCGCGCGTGCTGATCGTCGCCGCGCTGGCCGTCTTCACGCTCGGCAACGGCCTCACCGCGCTCGCGCCCGGCCTCGGCGTCCTCCTCGTCTCGCGGGCGGTGGCGGGTGTCGGCGCCGGGGTCTACTCGGCGCTGTCCACGGCGGCCGCCGCTTCGCTGGCGGGGGAGGAGCGCCGCGGGCGGGCGCTCGCGCTGGTGATGGGCGGGATGAGTTCGGGCACGGTCCTCGGTGTTCCGCTGGGGGTGCTGCTCGCCGACCACACGTCCTGGCGGGCCACGATGTGGCTGGTGACGGGCCTCGGCGCGGTCGCGCTCCTGGGTCTCGCGGTGGGGCTGCCCGAGGTGCCCGCCGCGCCGCCGGTGCCGGTGCGGGCGCGGCTCGGGGCGCTCGCCGACCGGAAGGTGCTGCCCATCGTGAGCGTCTCCTTCCTGGGCGCGGTGGCGAGCCTCGGCCTCTACACCTACCTCGCGCCGGTGCTCGCCTCGGCGGGCGGTGTGGGGGCGGGCGATGTGGCGCCGTACCTGTGGGCGTGGGGGATCGGCGGTGTGCTGGGCAGTGTGGTCGCCGGGCCGCTGGTGGACCGCACGGGCCGGGTGGTTCTCCTCATTACGGGGATCGTGTCGACCCTGGTCGTCTCGATCGGCGTGCTGCCGCTGCTCGGCGCCGCCGCCTTCCCCGCGCTCGTCGTCTGGGGCGCCGCGGGCTGGGCGTTCCAGGTCCCGCAGCAGCACCGCCTCCTCGCGCTGCGCGCCGAGCGCGGCACCGTCGCCCTCGCGCTCAACAACTCCGCCCTCTACCTGGGCAGCGCGGTCGGCTCCGCGCTGGCGGGGCTCGCTCTTTCGGTGGGTCTCGCGGCCCGTGCGTTGCCTTGGGCGGCGGCGGGGGTGGCTTTCGCGGGGCTCGTTCTGCACATGTCCGCGGCGCGGGGCCGCAGCGACTCCTTCGGTCTGCGGGCCGGTGGGGGCTGGTCGCGCAGTTCCCCGCGCCCCTGACGGGCCCGTGGTGCGGCCTCGCGTTTGGGTGCGGGTGCAGGGGTCGTACCCAGGGGCGCGGGGAACTGCGCGCTCAGCCCCCACCGGTCCGCACGATCCGAACGGGCACCCGGCGGGGCCCAGCCGCTGCCGGGACGCGCCGCGCGTGAGTACCCTTGGCCCCTATGAGCACTCTTGAGCCCGAGCCCGAGCGCGGGGCAGGTACGGGGACCCTCGTAGAGCCGACGCCGCAGGTGTCGCACGGTGACGGCGACCACGAGCGCTACGCGCACTACGTCCAGAAGGACAAGATCATGGCGAGCGCGCTCGACGGGACCCCCGTCGTCGCGCTCTGCGGCAAGGTGTGGGTCCCCGGCCGCGACCCGAAGAAGTACCCCGTCTGTCCCATGTGCAAGGAGATCTACGAGTCCATGGGCGCCGGCGGCGACAAGGACAAGGGCGGCAAGGACGGCAAGAAGTAACCCTCGCGGGGCCACTTCTCCGTGGCTTACCGTCCCGTAGCCCGAGGGGCGTTGCGTGTACCGCAACGCCCCTTTTGCGATGTGCCCCCGCGTGACAGCCTTGCGCGGCATGACCCATGACCAGCTCATCCCGGCGCCCGCACGCGCCGAGGCCGTGCCCGGTTCCTCCTTCGCCGCCGGACCCTCCACCACCCTGTGGGCGGGCCCCGGCACCGAGTCCACCGAGCGCTGGCTGCGCGCCACGCTCGGCGCGGCCCTCGGTCTGCCGCTGCCGTCCGGGCCCGAGGGCGCGGGCGGCTCCGTCTCCCTGCTCCTCGACGGCTCCCTGGAGGCGGAGGCGTACCGGCTCACCATCGACGAGGAGCGCGTCGAGATCCGCGGCGGCGCGGCCGCGGGCGTCTTCTGGGGCGCCCAGACGCTCCGCCAGCTCTTCGGCCCCGACGCCTTCCGGCGGGCGCCCCTGCGCCCGGACGTGCCGCGCTCCGTCCCCGCGGGCGTCGTCGAGGACGCCCCCCGCTTCGGATGGCGCGGCATGATGCTGGACGTGGCCCGGCACTTCATGCCGAAGGAAGGCGTCCTGCGCTACCTCGACCTGCTCGCCGCCCACAAGCTCAACGTCTTCCACTTCCACCTCACCGACGACCAGGGCTGGCGCGTGGAGATCAAGCGCCACCCGAGGCTCACCGAGGCCGGCTCGTGGCGGGCCCGCTCCAAGTGGGGGCACCGCAACTCGCCGCTGTGGGAGGAGCGCCCGCACGGCGGCTTCTACACCCAGGACGACATCCGCGAGATCGTCGCGTACGCGGAGTCCCTGCACATCGCCGTCGTCCCCGAGATCGACATCCCCGGCCACTCGCAGGCCGCCATCAGCGCCTACCCGCACCTCGGCAACGCGGACGTCGTCGACACCGAGGCGCTGACCGTCTGGGACACCTGGGGCGTCAGCAAGAACGTCCTCGCCCCCACCGAGGACGTACTCCGGTTCTACGAAGGTGTCTTCGAGGAAGTCCTCGACCTCTTCCCGTCCACCTTCGTCCACGTCGGCGGCGACGAGTGCCCCAAGGACCAGTGGAAGGCCTCGGCCGCCGCGCAGGCCCGCGTCAAGGAGCTGGGCGTCGAGGGCGAGGACGGGCTCCAGAGCTGGTTCATCCGCCACTTCGACCAGTGGCTCTCGGCCCGCGGGCGGCGGCTCATCGGCTGGGACGAGATCCTGGAGGGCGGCCTCGCCGAGGGGGCCACCGTCTCCTCCTGGCGCGGCTATCGCGGCGGCATCGCCGCCGCCAAGTCCGGCCACGACGTCATCATGTGCCCCGAGCAGCACGTGTACTTGGACCACCGGCAGGACGGCGGCCCCCACGAGCCGATGCCGATCGGCTTCGTCCGCACCCTGGAGGACGTCTACCGCTTCGAGCCCGTCCCCGCCGAACTCACCGAGGAGGAGGCCGCCCGCGTCCTCGGCACCCAGGCCAACGTGTGGACCGAGGTGATGGAGCACCAGGGACGCGTCGACTACCAGGTGTTCCCGCGTCTGGCCGCGTTCTGCGAGGTCGCCTGGCGCAGGCTCCCGGCCCCCGCCGAGCGCGACTTCGCCGACTTCGAGCGGCGTATGACCGCTCACTACGCGCGACTTGACGCCCTCGGCGTCGACTACCGGCCGCCGGGCGGCCCGTTGCCCCGGCAGCGGCGGCCCGCCCCCGAAGGGCTGACGGACAGTGACCTCGGCCGTCCGATCGAGGGGCCGCCCCCGAACGTGTGAGGTCCCGTCCGAGTGCCGGGCCGCCGCGGACCGGACCCGGCGGCCCGCGCCCAGTGCCCCGCGCACGGGCCGCCGGAAGCCGTGCGAAAACGGCATATCCCCCTGGTCTGGGGACGAATGCCTCCTAGCGGACCCCCGCGTCGGGGCCCGGGGAGAATGTGCCAGAGTTGCCACGTCCGGGTTGGGAGCACGTACCGTACGGCGGAACAGGCGTAACGGCGACACGTCGCGAACGGCGAGCGCTTCACGTACGCGACGTAGGTGAAGTACGCGGCCGGGCATCGGGAAGGGGCAGCCGGTTTTGACCACGCACGCACCGCAGGCGGCACAGACACCGCAGTCGGTGAAGCTGCCCGCCACGCTCGACGAGGCCGTGGCGGCACTCGCCGCCATGCCCGCCGCCGTACCCGTCGCCGGCGGCACGGACCTGATGGCCTCGGTCAACTCGGGACAGCTGCGCCCCGCCGCCCTCGTCGGCCTCGGCCGCATCAGCGAGATCCGCGGCTGGCAGTACCAGGACGGGCACGGCCTGCTCGGCGCCGGGCTCACCCACGCCCGCATGGGCCGCCCCGACTTCGCCGCCCTGTTCCCCGCCCTGGCCGCCGCCGCGCGCGCCGCGGGACCGCCCCAGATCCGCAACGCGGGCACCCTCGGCGGCAACATCGCATCGGCCGCGCCGACCGGCGACGCGCTGCCCGTCCTCGCGGCCCTCGAAGCCGTCCTGATCATCGCGGGGCCCGGTGGCGCCCGCCGCGAGATCCCCGTCTCGCACCTGCTCGCGGGCCGGGAGATGCTCCGCCCCGGCGAGCTGATCGGTTTCGTGCGCGTGCCGTTGCTGCACGCCCCCCAGGTCTTCCTCAAGGCGACCGGACGCACCGGCCCCGGCCGGGCCATCGCGTCCGTCGCGCTCGTCCTCGACCCCGCGCGGCGCGCTGTGCGGTGCGCGGTCGGCGCCATCGCGCCGATGCCGCTGCGGCCCCTGGAGGCCGAGCAGTGGGTCGCCTCGCTGATCGACTGGGACGGCGAGCGCGGCAGCCTCGTCCCGGAGGCGGTCACCGCCTTCGGTGAGTACGTGGCCGCCGCCTGCGTCCCCGACCAGCCCCCGGCGGCCGACGGCACCGAACAGCCGCTGCCGCCCGGCGTACTGCACCTGCGGCGCACCGTCGCCGCGCTGGCCCGACGAGCACTGGGGAGGGCGCTGTCGTGAGCGACGACCGGAACACCCACAACGGCGGCGGCTGGCAGCCGCACCCGCAGGGCGAGTACGACTCGGACGCCACGGCGTTCGTGCAGCTCCCCGAGGGCATGCTGGACGCCCCGCTCGCCGCGCCCGGCCACGGCTATGTGCCGCCGCAGATAACGGTCACCCCGACCACCGCCGATGCCACCGACCCGGCGGCCACGGGCGCGTGGGTCATGCCGCCCGAGGTGACGGGGGCGGCCGACGGCGGGCGGACGGTGCGGTGGCCCGACGCGGGCACGGCGCAGGCGCCCCAGCCCTCCCAGCCTCAGCCGGAGCAGCAGCCGGCGGAGAGTCACGGTTACGACCCCCGGGCGACCGGGCAGTGGAGCTTCAGCGAGGGGTACGGCGGGCAAGGGCACGACCAGGGCTACGGGCAGCAGTACGGGCAGGGGGGCGCCGCTCCCTCGTCCGACATCACGGGGCAGTGGTCGATCCCGGTCGCCGAAGGTGATCTCCCGGACGAATCGGGCGAGTTCACCGCCTCCTCGCTGACCGAGGGCGGGGGCTACCCCGTTCGTACGCAGCTGAACTCCTGGCCCGGGGGCGGCATGCCTCCCGCGACGCTGCCGGGCGGCGCGCCCGCGCCCTGGGCGACGGGTGCGGGGGCCGGTGCGCCCTGGGGTGCGCAGGCCCCGGAGATCCAGGAGGAGGCCTCTCAGGAGGAGCCGCGGGAGAGCCGGTTCGAGCAGACGACGCTGCTGCGGGCGGTCAAGGTGCCGCCCGCCGGGCAGTCGGGGGTCGAGGCGGCGCAGGCGGCACAGGCGGCGCAGGCCGCGGAGGCCGTCGAAGCCGCGCAGGAGACCGTCGAGGCCGCTCAGGAGGCCATTGAGGTCGTCGAGGCCGTTGATGCCCTGACGGTTCCGGAACCGCCGTACGAGGCCCCCGGGCCCGTGGACGCCTTCGGCACCCCCATCGACGTATCCCTCACGGCTGAAACGTCCGTGGCGCCTGAGGTGCTCGGCGTGCCCGAAGCAGCTGAAGTGCCCGAAGCGCCCGAAACACCTGCTGAGCACGCCGAATCGGCCGAATTCGCTCCCGAGCCGGGCGAAGCGGAGGAGCAGGACGAGCCGGACGCGGCGGGCGAAGTGGGTGAAGTAGGCCAGCCGGAAGAACTGGTGGAGGCGACCGGCACCGACGCCCCCGTCATCGCCCCCAACCCCCTCCACGACGACCACCCCCTCGGCTCCTACGTCCTGCGCGTGAACGGCACCGACCGTCCCGTCACCGACGCCTGGATCGGGGAGTCCCTGCTCTACGTCCTGCGGGAGCGGCTCGGTCTCGCGGGCGCCAAGGACGGCTGCTCGCAGGGGGAGTGCGGGGCCTGCAACGTCCAGGTGGACGGCCGTCTCGTCGCCTCCTGCCTGGTGCCAGCCGCCACCACGGCGGGCAGTGAGATCCGCACCGTCGAGGGCCTGGCCGCCGACGGGCAGCCCTCCGACGTGCAGCGCGCGCTCGCCGCGTGCGGCGCGGTGCAGTGCGGCTTCTGCGTACCGGGCATGGCCATGACCGTGCACGACCTTCTTGAGGGCAACCCCGCCCCCAGCGAGCTGGAGACCCGCCGCGCGCTGTGCGGCAACCTCTGCCGCTGCTCGGGCTACCGCGGTGTGCTCGACGCCGTGCAGGAGGTGGTCGCCGAGCGCGAGGCGTCCGCCGCGGCCGAGGCGTCGGCCCCCGCGCCGGACGAGCGGACCGACGAGGCCCGCATCCCGCACCAGGCGGGCCCGGGCGCGGGCGGCGTCCACCAGAGCGCGTACGACGACGGTACGTACGAAGGACCGCACGGCCCCTACGGCCAGGACGGAGGCCAGGCGTGAGCGACGAGACCACCACCACGGCCACGCCCGCCGCCACCGCGCCGGGACCGGAGCCGCTGCCGCACGGCATCGGCGCGTCCCTGCCGCCGGCGGAGTGCCGCGCCAAGACGGAGGGCACCTTCCCCTACGCCTCCGACCTGTGGGCCGAGGGCCTGCTCTGGGCGGCGGTCCTGCGCTCCCCGCACGCGCACGCCCGCATCGTCTCCATCGACACCAGCCACGCGCGTGAGATGCCGGGCGTGCGGGCCGTCGTCACCCACGAGGACGTGCCCGGTGACGCCTCGCACGGGCGCAGGACGCCGGACCGGCCGGTCTTCGCCTCCGATGTCGTACGCCACCACGGCGAGCCCATCGCGGCCGTCGCCGCCGACCACCCCGACACCGCGCGGATGGCCGCCGCCGCCGTCATCGTCGAGTACGAGGTGCTCGAACCGGTCACCGACCCGGAGAAGGCCTTCGAGGCCGAACCGCTGCACCCCGACGGCAACTTGATCCGGCACATCCCGCTGCGCCACGGCGACCCGGAGGCGGCGGGCGAGATCGTCGTCGAGGGGCTTTACCGCATCGGCCGCCAGGACCCCGCGCCGATCGGCGCCGAGGCGGGCCTCGCCGTGCCGCGCCCCGACGGGGGCGTGGAGCTGTACATCGCCTCCACCGACCCGCACGCGGACCGCGACCGCGCCGCCTCCTGCTACGGCCTGGCGCCCGAGCGGGTCAAGGTCGTCGTCACGGGCGTGCCGGGCGCGACCGCCGACCGCGAGGACGCGAGCTTCCAACTCCCGCTCGGCCTCCTCGCGTTGCGGACCGGCTGCCCGGTCAAGCTGACGGCGACCCGCGAGGAGTCCTTCCTCGGGCACGCCCACCGCCATCCCACGCTCCTGCGCTACCGCCACCACGCCGACGCCGAGGGCCGGCTTGTCAAGGTCGAGGCGCAGATCCTGCTCGACGCGGGTGCGTACGCGGACACCTCGTCGGAGGCCCTGGCCGCGGCCGTCTCCTTCGCCTGCGGCCCCTACGTCGTGCCGAACGCCTTCATCGAGGGCTGGGCGGTCCGTACGAACAACCCGCCCTCCGGGCACGTACGGGGCGAGGGCGCCATGCAGGTGTGCGCCGCGTACGAGGCCCAAATGGACAAGATCGCCAATAAGCTGGGCGTGGACCCGGCCGAGCTGCGGCTGCGCAACGCCATGGCGACCGGCGACATCATGCCCACCGGCCAGACGGTGACGTGCCCGGCGCCGGTGGCCGAACTCCTCGCCGCCGTACGGGACTTCCCGCTGCCGGAGCTGCCCAAGGACACCCCCGAGGACGAGTGGCTGCTGCCCGGCGGCCCCGAGGGCGCGGGCGAACCGGCCGCCGTGCGGCGCGGTGTCGGCTACGGCCTCGGCATGGTCCAGCTCCTCGGTGCCGAGGGCACGGACGAGGTCTCCACCGCCACCGTGAAGGTCCACGACGGCGTGGCGACGGTGATCTGCGCGGCCGTCGAGACGGGCCAGGGCTTCACCACGCTGGCCCGCCAGATCGTCCAGGAGACCCTGGGCATCGACGACGTCCGGGTCGCCCCCGTCGACACCGACCAGCCCCCAGCGGGTCCGAGCTGCCGGGGCCGCCACACCTGGGTGTCGGGCGGCGCGGTGGAGCGCGCGGCGAAGATGGTCAGGACCCAGCTGCTCCAGCCGCTGGCCCACAAGTTCGGCATGTCCACCGAGCTGCTCCAGATCACCGACGGCAAGATCACCTCGTACGACGGCGTGCTCTCCACGACGGTCACCGAGGCGCTGGACGGCAAGGAGCTGTGGGCCACGGCCCAGTGCCGCCCGCATCCGACCGAGCCGCTGGACGAGGCCGGGCAGGGCGACGCGTTCGTGGGCATGGCGTTCTGCGCGATCCGCGCGGTCGTGGACGTCGACATCGAGATCGGTTCCGTACGGGTCGTCGAACTGGCCGTCGCCCAGGACGTGGGCCGCATCCTCAACCCGACCCAGCTGAGGGCCCGCATCGAGGCGGGCGTCACGCAGGGCGTGGGCGCGGCGCTCACGGAGAACCTCCGCACCCCGCGCGGCATCGTCCGCCACCCCGACCTCACCGGATACGCCCTCCCGACCGCCCTGGACACCCCCGACATCCGCATCGTGAAGCTGGTGGAGGAGCGGGACGTGGTCGCTCCCTTCGGGGCGAAGGCGGCCAGCGCGGTCCCGGTCGTGACGTCCCCGGCGGCGATCGCGGCGGCGGTCCGCGCGGCGACGGGCCGCCCGGTCAACCGCCTCCCCATCCGCCCGCAGGCGGCGGTGGCGGCACCGCAATAACCGGGAGCCGCCGGGACACCCCCGGTGGCACGATGGACGCCATGACTACCACCCCTCACCCCACCGGTGTCATCGTCATCACCGGCATCATGGCGTCCGGAAAGTCCACGGTGGCGCAGGCGCTGGCCGAGCGGCTGCCGAAGGCCGCGCATGTGCGCGGTGACGTCTACCGACGGATGATCGTCTCGGGCGGCGCGGAGTTCGAGCCCGGCGCGGGGGAAGAGGCAGAGGCCCAACTCCGCCTGCGGTACGGCCTGTCGGCGTCCACGGCGGACGAGTACGCGAGCGCGGGCTTCACGGTGATCGTCCAGGACGTCATCCTGGGCGAGCAGTTGAAGGCGTACGTGGACCTCGTCCGCACGCGCCCTTTGTACGTGATCGTGCTCGCCCCGCGCCCCGACGTGGTCGCCTCCCGCGAGGCCGGCCGCGGCAAGACGGGCTACGGCGCGTGGACGGTCCAGGACCTGGACACGGGCCTGCGCGAGACGACCCCGCGGCTCGGCCTCTGGCTGGACAGTTCGGAGATGTCGGTCGGGGAGACCGTGGACGCGATTCTGGGGCGGTTGGAAGAGGCGCGGGTCGCCTGAACCCTCGCCGTGGAGGCCGTGGCGGGAATCGAACCCGCGTTACTGGATTTGCAGTCCAGCCCCTCAGCCACTCGGGCACACGGCCAAGACGTCGAGTCGTCGAGGTGTCGTCTCGTCGAATCGACTCCCTGAAGTTAGCCGTGGCTCTGCGGACACCTCAAGCGGTCACGGGGTGCCGCAACGGGACTGCCATGTGCCGTTCATGAAGCACTAGGTCAGCAGCTGACCTATATGCCTTCTAGCGTGGTGCTTGTCCTTACGGAGCGGTACCCAAGGAAGGCGGCACCACCATGCCCGGAACCGACACCACGGCCTTCGACCAGGCGGCGACCACCGGCGAGCGCGCCGACCTGCTGGAGTCGTTGGACCACCACCGGGACATGCTCCGCCGCACCGCACGCGACCTCACCGACGAGCAGGCCGGCCTGCGCACCACCGCGAGCGAGCTGTGCATCGGCGGGATCATCAAGCACGTCACCGCGGTCGAGCGGGTCTGGGCCGCCTTCATCCAGGACGGCCCGGCGGCCCTCGGCGACTTCACCGCCATGAGCGACGAGGACCTGGCCCAGCGCGCGGACGAGTTCCGCATGCTGCCCGGTGAGACACTGGCGGGCGTCCTCGCCGCCTACGCCGAAGTCGCCGCCGCGACGGACGCGTTGGTACGGGCGCTGCCCGACCTCGACGTCTCCCATCCTCTCCCCGCGGCTCCCTGGTGGGAGCCCGGCGGGTCGTGGACGGCCCGGCGCGTCCTGCTGCACGTCATCGGCGAGACCTCGCAGCACGCGGGCCACGCCGACATCATCCGCGAGTCCCTCGACGGTGCCCTCAGCATGGCCTGAGCTACGTCGGCGCGTCCAGCTCCGCCCAGATCGTCTTGCACGGGCCGTACGAGGGCGGCCGCAGGTCCGTGCCCCAGCGGTCGGCCAGGGCCTCGACCAGGAGCAGGCCCCGGCCCGACTCCTCCTCGGAGGAGGGGCGCCGGGGGTGCAACGGCGGGCTTCGGTCCGCCCGCGTGTCCGATACCTCGATACGGAGTGTGTCCGTCGCGGAGACCGTCAGCACCAGCCGGAAGCTCCTGCCGGGCACGTGGCCGTGCAGCACGGCGTTGCTCGCCAGCTCGGCGACGATGTGCTCCGCGGCCTCGTACGGACGCCCCCAGCTGCGGAGTTGCTCCCGCGCGAGGAGCCTGGCCAGGCCGGCGCCCCTGCGCGTGGCGGAGAGCAGGACCGTGAACTGGTGTGTGGGGGACGGGGTGTGTACCCCGGCGGTTTCTTGGTTCACGTCACTCAGCGTGGCGGTGCGGGTGCGCCGTGAACAGGGCTGTGGGCTGTGCGTACCGCGTTTGTCCCGTACTTGTCCCGCGTTGTCTCGGCTGTCTTGGGTGACGTACGGGTACGAGTGCGCGTTGGACTTGGTCGGACGTCGGAGGTGGGCGCGGTGGCGGTGGAGGAACGTAACGACGGTGTGGATGAACCCGGTTGGGATGTCGACCCCGAGGACGAGATCAGCGCGGCGGTCGAGATGGTCGGCCAGCACCTGAAGCTGCGCAGGGAGGCGGCGGGGCTCCGCGTCGCGGAGTTCGCCGACGCGGTCGGCTACGGGGAGGACATGGTCCGGAAGGTCGAGCGCGGGGCGCGGATTCCCCGGCCCGAGTATCTGGACAAGACCGATGAGGTGCTGGGGGCCAATGGGCTCGTCTCCGCCATGAAGGAGAAGATGCGGGAGGCCCGGTATCCGAAGAAGACGCGGGACTTGGCGAAGCTGGAGGGCCGGGCGGTTGAGATCGGGCTGTACAGCAACCACAACATCCATGGGCTGCTACAGACGGCAGAGCACATGCTGGCGCTGTTCGAGATGCGGCAGCCGTCGTATTCGCAGGACCAGGTGGAGCGATATGTCGGGGCTCGCATGGCCCGGCAGGTGATCTTTGAGCGTGATCCTGCCCCAGCTCTCAACTTCGTCCAGGAAGAGGCGACACTGCGACGCACCATCGGAGGGAGAATGGCGCTGCGGCGACAACTTGAACATCTCGCCCAGGTAGCTCAGTTGCGCAACGTCACTTTCCAGGTGATGCCGCTCGACTGTGAGGCCCACGCCGGAATGGGAGGCCTGATCGAAGTGCTGAAGTTCCGTGACGGTACGGCAATTGGGCGGTCCGAAGGGGCGTTCAACGGCCACCCCGTCTCCGATCCGAAGCGGCTCAGGCTCCTTGAGCTGCGCTATGGGATGATCCGGGCTCAGGCTCTCACGCCACGGGAGTCGCTGGCCTTCATCGAGCAAGTGCTGGGAGAGACATGATCCGCAAGGCCTCTGCCGGAGTTGCCTCTGAGCTTGAGTGGTTCAAGAGCAGTTACAGCAGCAGCAGTGAGGGTGATGATTGCGTCGAAGTCGCCCTGGACTGGCGCAAGAGCAGCTACAGCAGCAGCAACGAGTCGGGCGACTGCGTAGAGGTCGCGCAGGGCTGGCACAAAAGCAGCTACAGCAGCAGCAGCGAAACAGACGACTGCGTCGAAGTCGCCGCCCCCACCCCCCGCACCATCCACATCCGCGACTCCAAAACCCCCGCCGCCCCCCACCTCACCGTCACCCCCGCCACCTGGTCCCGCTTCCTCACGTACACCGCCGCCCGCCCCTAAGGGGCATGGCACAGGCTTCGGCGATCGCTTGCGTGTCCCAGTAAAAGGGGCGGACCTCGGTGATCCGGCCCTCCTTCACCGTGATCGTCTGTAGGAGCGGGAAACCGAGTTCGCGGCCGGTCGCACGGGCGCGGGCGCGGATCCGGGTCAGCACGACCGCCGTCTCACCGGTGGCGAGGAATTCCTGCTCCACCATGTCGAAGGTCTCCCAGGCCTGCCCCATCGCGAGGAAGAAGCGCGTCATGCCGTCGTGGCCGCGCCACGTGCCCCCGTAGGGCAGAGAGTCCGCTTGACGCAGCTCGACATCCGGCGCGAAGAAGGGGGCGAGCAGGTCGAAGGAGGCCTCGCCGGGGCCCCCGGCCGCCAGGTACTCCGCCTCGGCCGCGTACATGCCGGTGAGGACGGTCTCCGTCGCTGTCGCCGCGTCCGTACTGGAGGGAATCGTCATGCCGCCAGCATGATCAGCGGCGGCGCGTCCCGCTCGCGGAAATCGGACATCGAACCCCGGGCCAGGTGCGGGGGGCCGGGGTGGGGCGGGGCTCTGTGACCCGCCTCCCACATCGAGGCGCGGGGGGCCGTTGACGGGTTCCCGGTGGCGGCCCACCGGTAAGGTGGCCCGGTTGTCGTACGTACCCGAGCTGCAAAATCCCGGAGACCGTGACTACCACCAGCGCCGCCGCCAACTCCTCCCACCACCTCTCGCCCGCCTTCCCCGGCCGTGCGCCGTGGGGCACCGCCAACAAGCTGCGTGCCTGGCAGCAGGGCGCGATGGAGCGGTACCTCCAGGAGCAGCCGCGAGACTTCCTCGCCGTCGCCACCCCCGGCGCCGGCAAGACGACGTTCGCGCTCACGCTCGCGTCCTGGCTGCTGCACCACCACGTCGTACAGCAGGTCACCGTGGTCGCGCCCACCGAGCACCTGAAGAAGCAGTGGGCGGAGGCGGCCGCTCGTATCGGCATCAAGCTGGACCCGGAGTACAGCGCGGGGCCGCTCAGCAAGGAGTACCACGGCGTCGCCGTGACCTACGCGGGCGTCGGCGTGCGGCCGATGCTGCACCGCAACCGCTCCGAGCAGCGCAAGACGCTCGTCATCCTCGACGAGATCCACCACGCCGGTGACTCGAAGTCCTGGGGCGAGGCGTGCCTCGAAGCGTTCGAGCCCGCCACGCGGCGGCTCGCGCTCACCGGTACGCCCTTCCGGTCCGACACCAACCCCATCCCCTTCGTCACGTACGAGGAAGGGAATGACGGCATCCGGCGGTCCTCCGCCGACTACACCTACGGCTATGGCAGCGCGCTCGGCGACGGCGTCGTGCGGCCGGTGATCTTCCTGTCGTACTCGGGCAACATGCGGTGGCGTACGAAGGCGGGGGACGAGATCGCCGCCCGGCTCGGCGAGCCGATGACCAAGGACGCCGTCTCGCAGGCCTGGCGGACCGCGCTCGATCCGCGCGGCGACTGGATGCCGAACGTGCTCAAGGCCGCCGACAAGCGGCTCACCGAGGTCAGGAAGGCCATCCCCGACGCGGGCGGCCTCGTCATCGCCTCCGACCAGGACTCCGCTCGCGCCTACGCCAAGCTGATCCGCGAGATCACCGGCACCAAGGCGACGGTCGTCCTCTCCGACGACGCCGGGGCCTCCAAGCGCATCGACGACTTCAGCGAGGGCACCGACCGGTGGATGGTCGCCGTCCGCATGGTGTCCGAGGGCGTCGACGTGCCGCGCCTCGCGGTGGGTGTGTACGCGACCACGATCTCGACGCCGCTCTTCTTCGCGCAGGCCGTCGGCCGCTTCGTACGGTCCAGGCGGCGCGGCGAGACCGCGTCCGTCTTTCTGCCGACCGTCCCTGACCTGCTGACCTTCGCCAACGAGATGGAGGTCGAGCGCGACCACGCCCTCGACAAGCCGAAGAAGGAGGGGGAGGAGGACCCCTACGCCGAGTCCGAGCAGGAGATGGACGAGGCGAACAAGGAGCAGGACGAGGACACCGGCGAGCAGGAGCAGTTCTCCTTCGAGGCGCTGGAGTCCGAGGCCGTCTTCGACCGCGTGCTGTTCGACGGCGCCGAGTTCGGCATGCAGGCGCACCCGGGCAGCGAGGAGGAGCAGGACTACCTGGGCATCCCCGGTCTCCTCGAACCCGACCAGGTGCAGATGCTGCTCCAGAAGCGGCAGGCCCGGCAGATCGCGCACAGCAGGAAGAAGCCCGACGAGGAGGCCGACCTGCTCGAACTGCCCGCCGAGCGGCGGCCGGTGGTCTCCCACAAGGAGCTGCTCGGACTGCGGAAGCAGCTCAACACGATGGTCGGCGCGTACGTCCACCAGAGCGGCAAACCGCACGGCGTGATCCACACCGAGCTGCGGCGCACCTGCGGCGGGCCGCCGAGCGCGGAGGCCACGGCGGGGCAGCTGCGGCAGCGCATCGAGAAGGTGCAGGAATGGGCCACCCGCATGAAGTGACACCCCCCGCGTAACGGGGCAATCGGGGGCGCCCGGGACGTCTCCCTGACCGGATTCTGGACGGAGTCTTCCGCTGAGCGGGACGGCCTCGCTACTGTCCCCGCAACGCACACGCCCCGTGGCAGCGCCGCCGCGGAGCGCAGCCGGTGTTCCGACCGGCGGCCTCTGACGCGCGTCGCCACACGGGACCGGCGGCGCAACCGCCGCGTAAAGGGGCCGCCGACCCTCACTTAAGGAGTGGGCGTCGTGACCGCGGAGACATCCCAGACGCTGGATCGAGGACTGCGCGTCCTCAAGCTGCTGGCCGACACCGACCATGGCCTCACGGTCACCGAGCTGTCCAACAAGCTCGGCGTGAACCGCACCGTGGTGTACCGGCTGCTCGCCACGCTCGAACAGCACGCGCTCGTCCGGCGTGACCTCGGCGGGCGCGCCCGCGTCGGCCTCGGTGTGCTGCGCCTCGGCCGCCAGGTGCACCCGCTGGTGCGGGAGGCCGCGCTGCCGGCCCTGCGGTCGCTGGCCGAGGACATCGGGGCGACGGCGCATCTGACGCTCGTCGACGGGACGGAAGCCCTCGCCGTCGCGGTGGTGGAGCCGACGTGGACGGACTATCACGTGGCGTACCGCACGGGTTTCCGCCACCCGCTGGACCGGGGCGCCGCCGGGCGCGCCATCCTCGCGGCCCGGCAGAGCCCGGTGACCGACCCCGGGTACGCGCTCACCCACGGCGAGCTGGAGGCCGGGGCGAGCGGGGCCGCGGCGCCCCTGGTCGGGGTGACGGGCATCGAAGGCAGCGTGGGCGTGGTGATGCTGGCGGACTCCGTGCCGGAGAGGGTGGGGCCGCGGGTGGTGGATGCGGCTCGTGAGGTCGCGGACGCGCTGCGCTGAGCTGGGGCGGGGTTTGTCGCCGGCTGCGCCTGGCTCGTCCTCAAACGCCGGACGGGCTTGATCCCGCCGGCTGCGCCGAGCTTGTCCTCAATCGCCGGACGGGCTGGATATTCCGCGCGCTCGTCCTTGACCGCCGGGCCGGTACCTTTTTCGTCGCGTTAGATTGATCCCGTGGCTTTCTCCTTCCCTCACTTCACCCGGCCCCAGGCCCTCACCGTCTGCGCCCTGCCCGTCGTGGCCCTGGTCGCCGTCGCGGCGGTCGCGCCGTTGCCGTTCGCCGTGGCTCAGCCCGGCGGCACGGCGAACGTCCTGGGGAAGCACGAGGGCAAACCGGTGCTCACGATCACCGGCGTGCCCACCCGTGAGCCGAAGGGCGTCCTGCGCATGACGACCATCGTGGCGACGGGGCCGCAGATGGACGTGCGGCTCGGTGACGTGGTCGACGGGTGGTTCCGTACCGACCGGGCCGTGATGCCGAAGGACTCCGTCTATCCGACCGGCGACAACGTGAAGGAAGTCCGCGAGCACAACCTCGGCGACATGAAGAAGTCGCAGGACGACGCCACGAAGGCGGCGCTGGCCTATCTGAAGGCGACCGGCTCGGACGACACCGGCAAGGTGAAGGTCCAGGCCGACCTCGGCAAGATCGGCGGCCCCAGCGCGGGCCTGTTCCTGTCGCTCGGCATCATCGACAAGCTGGACGGCGACGGCAGCGGCGGCGATCTCACGGGCGGCCGGGACATCGCGGGCACCGGCACGATCACCGCCTCCGGCGAGGTGGGCCCGGTCGGCGGAGTGGCCCTGAAGACCAAGGCTGCGCGGCGCGACGGTGCGACGGTCTTCCTGGTCCCGAAGGCCGAGTGCGCGGACGCCGGGGCGGAGCTGCCGAAGGGCCTGCGCCTCGTCCCCGTCACGACGCTGAAGGGAACGGTCGAGGCGCTGCGGGCGCTGAACAAGGGCGGCGAGGTCCCGAGCTGCTGACCAGGCGCAGGCCCAACTCGACGAGGGTCCAGCCGAGTTGAGTACGCAGCTGGGGGCGCCTCTGCCGCGGGGGTGCGGCTCGCCGTAAGTCGGCGGCGCGGTCGTGGTGGAGCCTCAGGTGCAGGTCGGAGTGCATGGTCGTCCGCCGTTCAGTCGGTGGGGCGCGTCGGAATGAGCTGTGTCTGGAGGCGGACCGGGGCGGCTCGTGGGTCGTCCTTGTCGCTCGCCGACTCGCGGTAGCCCTCGATGACCTCGTGGATCCTGTCCTTCAGCTCGGCGGTCCGTTCGGGGGTCAGGTGCAGCAGGAAGTCGCTCATGTCCGAGGCGGCGATCCACTCCTCGGGCCATTCATGGCGCGTGCCGACCCACGTGGACAGCGCTTCGATGTAGAGGGACGCCACTTCGTGGAGGTAGAGCTGGGCAGCCCCGCGCACGGTCGGGTCCGCGTCACGCAGCAGCGCGTCGTCGAAACTCGTCCCCTGGTGCGCCGCCCGCCACCACCGCTCCCGCCCCTTGCCCCGCTCAGGGGCGTCCTCGACGAACCCGTGCGCCGCCAGTTGCCGCAGGTGGTAGCTGGTCGACCCGCTCGACTCGCCGAGCCGGACGCCCAGTTGGGAGGCGGTGGCGGGGCCGTCACGCCGCAGCGAACCCAGCAGGCGGATCCGCAGCGGATGAGCGAGCCCGCGCAGAGAGCGGGCGTCCAGCGTGACCAGCTTGCGCGCCTTGGGTGCTGTCATAACCGTCAGCGTAGGCATGCAAAGACTCCGTTGCAACGGTTTTTGCAACGGAGTCTTTGCAACTTCCGGGAGGTCTACTCCCTCACGAACCCCTCCTGGATCAGCCACTCCTTCGCCACCGCGTGCGGATCCTGGCCCTCCACGTCCACCTTGGAGTTGAGGTCCCGCGCCACCGTGTTGTTCAGCTTCCTGGTGATGGGGGCCAGCACCTCCGCCATCTCGGGGTGTTCCTTGAGGGACTCGCTGTTGATCTCGGGCGCCGCGTTGTAGTTGGGGAAGAAGCGCTTGTCGTCCTCCATCGTCGTCAGGTCCATCGCCTTGATGCGGCCGTCGGTGGTGAAGACCTCGCCGTACGTGCACGTCCCCTTGGACGCCTGCGTGTAGATGATGCCGGTGTCCATCTTGGTGATGTTGGCGGACGGGACGCTCATCCCGTACTCCTTCTGCATGCCGGGCAGCCCGTCCTCGCGGGACGAGAACTCGCTCTCCACGCAGAGCGTGACCGCCTTCGGGTCGGACTTGGCGAGGTCCGCCACGTCCGAGAGCGTCTTCGTCTTGTACTTCTGCGCGTTCCGCCGGTTCATCGCCAGCGCGTACGTGTTGTTGAGGGTGGCCGGCTCCAGCCAGGTGATGCCGTTCTCCAGGTCGGCGTCCCGCACCGCCCGCCACTGCTTCCGGGGGTCGTCGATGGGCTCGGTGTTGCCCTGGTACGTGATCCAGGCGGTGCCCGTGTACTCGTACATGGCGTCCGCGTCACCGCCCTTGACGGCCTCGCGCGCGCCGATCGAACCCTGGATGCCCGTGCGGTCGAGGACGTCCGCGCCCGCCGCCTGGAAGGCGATGCCCATGATCGCGCCGAGGATCAGCTGCTCGGTGAACTCCTTGGAGGTGACGGTGAGATCGGCGCCCTTGAGGGGCAGGCCCCGGCCCACCGAGCCGGGCCGCACGTCGTCCACCATGGGGCTGCCGCTGGTGAGACCGCAGCTCATCAGCAGGGCCCCCGCCATCACGGCGAGCGCACCCGTACGCCACGTAACCCTCATGACCGCACCTCCAACCCCCGTGGACGCAGCACCAGTTCGGCCAGCGAGGCCAGCCAGTCCACCAGCAGCGCGAGCGCGATCGTCAGGATCGAGCCGAGCATCAGGACCGGCATGCGCTGGTTGGTCATCCCCGTCGTGATCAGGTCGCCGAGGCCGCCGCCCCCGCCGAAGGTGGCGAGGGTGGCCGTGCCGACGTTCAGGACGAGGGCCGTGCGCACGCCCGCGAGGATCAGCGGGACGGCGAGGGGGAGTTCGACCCTGCCGAGAACGCCCAGCGGGGACATGCCGATGCCGCGCGCCGCTTCGAGCAGCGTCGGGTCGTTCGCCTTCAGGCCCGCGATCGTGTTGGACAGCACCGGCAGCACGGCGTAGACGATGATGCCGATCAGGGCCGCCTTCTCGCCGATGCCCAGCCAGATCACCAGCAGGGCGAGGAGGCCGATCGCGGGCGTCGCCTGGCCGATGTTGGCCAGGGCCATCGCGGCGGGCGCCGCCCTGCGCAGCTTCCCCCGGGTCAGCAGGATGCCGAGCGGAATGGCGATGATCAGCACGAAGAAGGTGGAGATCGCGGTGAGTTCGATGTGCTGGCGCAGCCTCAGCCACACGTTTCCGTTCGCCAGCGCGTTCTTGGAGATGGAGTCGAGCTCGGCCTGCTGGAACCACCACCAGGTGAGCAGCAGGACCACCGCGAGCACGGCGGGCAGGAACGTCACCTTCTGCCAGGTGACCCGGCGCGGCTGCCGGTCCGGCTCCCGGGGCGGCGGGTCCTCCCCCTCGGGGCGGCGCTCGTCGGCACTCATGCCTTCGCCGCCCCTCCGAGGTCCCCGTGGCCCGCGCCCTCCTGCTCCTCGTGGGTCAGCCGGGCCCGCTGCTCCTCCAGTTCGTGCTGGTGCTCGACGGCATCGAGGCGGTCGGCCTCCAGCATCTCGTGCACGGAGTTCATCAGCGTCTCCATGTCGACGACGCCCGTGTACTCGCCGCGCCGCCCGGTCACCGCGACCCGGCCCGCGTTGTCCGTGAGGACCGCCTCCAGCGCGTCGCGCAGCGTGGCGTCGCGGGTCACCGTGTCGTGGACGAGGGTGCCCGCGCGGGCCAGGGAGCCCTTGGCGCGCATCAGGTCGCCGCGGCGCAGCCACTTGTAGGGGCGGCCGCGCTTGTCGAGCAGGAGCAGTTCGTTCACGCCGCTCACACGCAGCTTGTCGAAGATCGTCTGGAGTGGGTCGTCGACGGTCACCGTCGGGATGTCGGCGATCTCCACATCGCGTACGCGCGTGAGGTTGAGGCGCTTGAGGGCCGCCCCCGCGCCCACGAAGCCGGACACGAAGTCGTCGGCGGGGTTGGTGAGGATCGCCTCGGGGGTGTCGAACTGCGCGATGTGCGAGCGCTCCCGCAGGACGGCGATGCGGTCGCCGAGCTTGATGGCCTCGTCGAAGTCGTGCGTGACGAAGACGATCGTCTTGTGCAGCTCGTGCTGGAGCCGGATCAGCTCGTCCTGGAGGTGGTCGCGGGTGATCGGGTCGACCGCGCCGAACGGCTCGTCCATCAGGAGGACGGGCGGGTCCGCCGCCAACGCCCGCGCCACTCCCACCCGTTGCTGCTGGCCGCCCGAGAGCTGGCGCGGATAGCGGCCGTGGAACTCGCCCGGGTCGAGGCCGACCAGATCGAGCATCTCCTCCACCCGCGACGCGATCCGCGCCTTCCCCCAGCCGATCATTTTCGGCACGAGTGCGATGTTCTGGGCGACTGTCATGTGCGGGAAGAGGCCGGACGACTGGATGGCGTACCCGACCTTGCGGCGCAGCTTCACCGGGTCGATGTCGGTGACGTCCTCGCCGTCGATGCGGATGCGGCCGCTGGTCGGCTCGATGAGGCGGTTGATCATCTTCAGGGTCGTCGACTTACCGCAGCCGGACGGGCCGACGAAGATGACGGTCTCGCCCGCCTTGATCTCCATGCTGACGCTGTCCACGGCCGGCTCGTGGCTGCCGGGGTAGCGCTTGGTCAGGTTGTCCAGCTCGATCGTGGCCCCGGAGGTGGCGGCGGCGGTGGTCTCAGACACGGATACCCCTTGAGATCGTCAGCCGGCCGATCAGGACGTACGCGGCGTCGAAGAGCAGCGCCAGGACGATGATGCCCAGCGTGCCCGCGAGCACTTGGTTGAGCGCGTTCTTGCTGCCGAGCGAGCCGATGCCGCGGAAGATCTCGTTGCCGAGGCCCGGCCCCGACGCGTACGCGGCGATGGCCGCGATGCCCATCAGCATCTGGGTGGAGACCCGGATGCCGGTCAGGATCGGCGGCCAGGCGATCGGCAGCTCGACCTTGAAGAGCCGGGCGATCCTCGACATCCCGATGCCCTTCGCCGCGTCGACGAGCGAGGGGTCGACGCCGCGCAGGCCGACGATGGCGTTGCGCACGATCGGGAGCAGGCCGTAGAGGGTCAGCGCGATGACGGTCGGCGCGACACCGAGCCCGACCACCGGGATCAGCAGACCGATCATGGCGAGCGAGGGGATGGTGAGGATGGTGGAGGTGGTGGTCGTGGCCAGGTTGCCCGCCCACTCGCTGCGGTAGGTGAGGACGCCGATCAGCACGCCGATGAGGGTCGCCACGACCATGCACTGGAAGACGGCGCTCGCGTGCTGGTACGCGTCCGTCAGCAACTGTTGGTGCCGGTTGCCGAGGTAGTCCCAGAAGTTCACTGAAGTGCTCACCTCGCCTTTCCCGGAGCGCCTCGCTCGGCGAAGCGCTCAGGGGTCGTCGACTCAGGGGTCTTCGGACGCCTGCTCCACGAGCGGGATGATCCGCAGCGGAACGGGGTTTTCCATGACGATCGCCGTGGAAGCCCGGACGATGCCATCAAAACCCACGACGCGGTCGATCACACGTTGGAGATCGGCGTTCGACCGGGCCACGAGGCGGCAGAGCATATCGCCGTGGCCCGTGATGGTGTGCAGTTCGAGCACCTCGGCGACGGTCGCCAAGTGGGCCCGTACGTCCGCGCCCTGGCCCTGCTTGATCTCCAGCGTCGCGAACGCGGTGACGGGGTAGCCGAGCGCCGCCGGATCGACCTCCGGGCCGAAGCCGCGGATGACTCCATTGGACTGAAGCCGGTCCATCCGCGCCTGCACCGTGCCGCGCGCGACACCGAGCCTGCGGGACGCCTCAAGAACCCCGATACGCGGCTCCCGCGCCAGGAGCACGATGAGCCTGCCGTCCAGATGATCGATCGCCATACGCCCTCCGGGGTGGTCATCATGTACAGATAGCCCGGCCATCCTCGCCAACCACTGGGCAGTTTGACCACTGAAAACGCCAACTATTGCGCACCTTGTCAATCGGCGGGAGCCTCAGCACATGGCAGCTACTTCGACGAACCCCACCCACACAACCCCGGACACCGCGCGCGAGGCAGACCCCTTCCCGGTCAAGGGAATGGACGCGGTCGTCTTCGCCGTGGGCAACGCCAAGCAGGCCGCGCACTACTACTCCACCGCCTTCGGCATGAAGCTCGTGGCCTACTCCGGACCGGAGAACGGCAGCCGCGAGACCGCCAGTTACGTGCTGACGAACGGCGCCGCCCGCTTCGTCCTCACCTCCGTCATCAAGGCCTCCACCGAGCGGGGCCAGTTCCTCGCCTCCCACGTGGCCGAGCACGGTGACGGCGTCGTCGACCTCGCCATCGAGGTGCCGGACGCGCGCGCCGCGTACGCCTACGCCGTCGAGCACGGCGCGCGCGGCATCACCGAGCCGTACGAGGAGAAGGACGAGAACGGCACGGTCGTCCTCGCCGCCATCGCCACCTACGGCAAGACCCGCCACACGCTGGTGGAGCGCACCGACTACGACGGTCCTTATCTGCCCGGTTTCGTCGCCGCGAAGCCCCTCGTCGAGCCCCCGGCCAAGCGGACCTTCCAGGCGATCGACCACTGCGTCGGCAACGTGGAACTCGGCAGGATGAACGAGTGGGTCGCCTTCTACAACAAGGTCATGGGCTTCACGAACATGAAGGAGTTCGTGGGCGACGACATCGCGACCGAGTACAGCGCGCTGATGTCGAAGGTGGTGGCCGACGGGACGCTGAAGGTCAAGTTCCCGATCAACGAGCCCGCCATCGCCAAGAAGAAGTCGCAGATCGACGAGTACCTGGAGTTCTACGGCGGCGCGGGCGTCCAGCACATCGCGCTCGCCACGAACGACATCGTCGAGTCCGTGCGCACGATGCGCGCGGCGGGCGTGCAGTTCCTGGACACCCCGGACTCGTACTACGACACCCTCGGCGAGTGGGCCGGTGAGACCCGGGTGCCCGTGGAGACCCTGCGCGAGCTGAAGATCCTCGTCGACCGCGACGAGGACGGCTATCTGCTCCAGATCTTCACCAAGCCGGTCCAGGACCGGCCGACCGTGTTCTTCGAGATGATCGAGCGGCACGGGTCGATGGGCTTCGGCAAGGGCAACTTCAAGGCGCTGTTCGAGGCGATCGAGCGGGAGCAGGAGAAGCGGGGCAACCTGTAAGCGGGGTTGACCGCGGGCTGCGCCCAGCTCGTCCTCCATCGCCGGACAGGCTCAAGTACCCCTGCCTGTCCGGCGATCGGGCGTCTCAGAGGCCCGCGCGGCCGCGGGCGAAATCCGGCGAGCGCGTGAAGATGCTCTCCACCTCCGCATCGTCAAGACCGCCCCAGGCGTGGCCCGCCCCCGGCACCGTCCACAGTTCCGCCCCGGCCCCCGCCCGCTGGAGCGCGGCCGCCAGCGACGCGCTGTGCGAGTGGTCCACCAGGGTGTCCGCGTCGCCGTGGGCGAGCAGGAACGGCGGGGCTCCCGAGGCGACTTGGGCCAGTGGGCTGGCCGCCTCGGCCCGCTCCGGGACGGCCGCAGGGGCCGCGCCCAGCAGGCGTGCCTCCGGAGTGGCGGGGTCCTCGGGGGTGAAGTGACCCCGCCGGGTGGTCAGATCGCTCGGGCCGTACCAGATCACGGCGCCCGCCGGGCCCGGTTCGCCCAGCGCGAGGAGCGAGGCGAGGTGGCCGCCCGCGGAGTCGCCCCAGACCACGGTCCGCCCGGTGTCGACGCCGAGTTCCCCGTCGCGCAGGGCGAGCCAGCGCAGGGCTGCCCGCAGGTCGTCCAGCGGGGCGGGGAAGCGGGCCGATGCGGGCGAGGGGCCCCGGCGACCATTGCCGGGTGCGCAGGCCCATGTCGTCGCGGCGCCCCATGCGCCAGGCGCCGCCGTGCACGAAGAGCACCAGCGGGGCCGGACCGTCCCCGGCGGCGGCCCCGGGCAGCCACAGGTCGAGTTCCAGGGGGCGGCTGCCGTCGGCCTGGAAGTAGGGCACACCGCGCAGCTCGCGCACGCCGGGCTCGCGCGGGGCCGCGGGCGGCAGGGGGGCCACGTCCGGGTGGGGGGAGGCGATCAGCTCTCGCAGCGCGGGCCCGGTCACCGGGTGCGCCACTGGTGGTCGGGCAGGAAGTTCACGTCGTACCGCTCGGGGACCGTGCCGAACGTGTGGGGTTCGGGGATCAGCGGCCGGTGCGGCAGGCCGTGTGCCTGCGTGGGCGCGCCGAGGTTCTCGAAGAACCGCTCGAAGGTGCCGCCGGGGCCCGCGGCGACGCCGACGACCTGGCTGTGGTGGCGCTCCATGCGGTAGGCGTGCGCGCAGTTCTTCGGTACGAAGCCGAAGTCGCCGGGGGTGAGCAGCTTCTCCTGCTGGAGGCCCTCGGTGTCCTCGACGAAGAGGCGGACGGCGCCCTGGGTGACGTAGAAGACCTCGTGGGTGTCGGCGTGCACGTGGGCGGGGATGAGGTCGCCCTTGGGGCCCTCTACGGTGAAGAAGTTGAAGGTGTTCTCGGTCTGCTCGCCGCCCGCGTAGACGGTGATCAGATCGCCGAACAGATGGGCGCGGTCCCCCTCGCCCTTTTCGATGAAGTAGGGCTTGCCCGGTTCCGCGGGGATGCGGGAGGCGGGGCGGTACCGCGTGGCGTACTCGATGGTCATGGGTGCTCCTCGGGGCGACAGAAATGTCAGGTAGCCTGACATTAACGAGTGCCGGTGAGCAAGCCGGTGAGCACAGCAGCGAGGAAGAATGCCGTCCGATCAGCGCGACCTGACCCAACTCCTCGGCGAGGCCCGCCGCTGGTTCGAGGAAGGACTCTCCGCGGCCATGGCCGCGGCCGGCGAGACCCCGGTCTCCCCGACGCAGGTGCAGCTCTGCTCCGTACTGGACGACGAGGGCACCACCGTCTCCGAACTGGCGCGGCGCATGGGCGTCACCCGCCAGACCGCCCACCAGGCCGTGCACGGCCTGGTCGCTGCCGGAATCCTCGAACAGGTCCCGGACCCCGCGTCCGCCCGGCAACGGCTCATCCGGCGCACCCCCGAGGGCGAGCGCGCCCACCGCCGGGCGAGGGCGGCCATCGCCCGCCTGGAGGAACAGCTCGCCGAACGCATCGGCGAGGAGCTGACCGGTGCCCTGCGCACGGCCCTGGAGACACCGTGGGGCCCGGTCCCGCGCTGAACGCCTACTTCGGATCGTCGATCTGGGGGCTCGCGCCGTCACCAGCGGCGCAGGCTCTCAGCTCCCCGGTGACGCCGTGCGCGCCGGGGCGGTCCGCGTGGACTGCCGGGGCGTGCTCGGTGTTCCGCGGCGCGTCGTCGACTGGCGCGGCGTGGTCTGGCGCGACGAGGAGCCGCGAGGTGTCAGCTGGCGCGGGCTCGTCCACCGCGCCGCCGCCGGGGCCGGGGCGGGCTCCACCGGCGCGTACATCTGCGCGGGCCCGCCCTCCGGCGGCTCGCCCAGCGCCTCCATGGCCTGCTTCGCCTCGCGCACGGCCAGCGGCGAGAAGTAGGGGTTGATCCGCAGGGCCTCCCCGATGTGCCGTCGCGCCGCCCCGTACCAGCCGAGCTGCCGCTCGATCTCCCCCCGGTGGTAGGCGAACAGCGCGCTGCGCGGACCGTCCTTCATCGCCTTCGTCACCAGCTTCAGGCCCGCCTCGCCGTCCCCGGAGAGGTGCAGCGCCCAGCCCAGCGCGTCCGCCGTCTGCGGATTGCCGTGCCGCTTGTACTCCGCCCTCAGCCGCTCCACCGCCGCCTCGGGGTCACCGTGGTCCGCCTCGAACAGGCCGAGGACCCGTTCGTTGTTCACGCCGCCCGCGCTCTCCTGCTTCACCCGCGCCCGCAGCATGTCGTACTGGGCGCGCGCGGCCGGGCGCAGCTTCAGCGACTCGTACAGCTCGCCCAGCTCCAGGGCGTACTCGGGCAGCGGCTGCCTGGCGAGCGCCGAGCGGTAGGCGTGCAGCGACTCCGAGGTGCGGCCGAGGGCGGCGAGCGCGCGGCCCTTGCCCGCCAGCGAGGCGTGGTGGTCGGGGTCGGCACCGAGCGCTGCCTCGTAGTAGCGGAGCGCCTGGGCGGGCTCGCCCCGCTCCCACGCCAGCTCCCCGACGCGGTGCAGGCCCGCGGCCTTCTCCGCGGGGGTCCGAGCGAGCGCCGCCGCGTCGGTGAGGGCGGCGTTGGCGTCCTCGCGCCACCCGCGGTCGCGGTACACCTGCCCCGTACGCGTCTTGACCGCCGGGGCCGGGCCGAGCTTCTGGAGGGACGCCAGGGCCTTGCCGACGGCCTTGGCGTCACCGAGGCCGGTGTAGGCGTCGATCAGCGCGGGATACACCGTCCACCGCTTCGGCGCCTGCTTGGCCGCCTGCTCGCCCCACGTGCGGGCCGCGCGGAAGTCGTGCCGGACGTTCGCCAGGGCGGCCAGCCCCGTCAGGGCCTCCGGATTGCCCCGGGGCTTCGCCTTGAGCGACGTACGCAGCGCCTGCTCGGCCTTCGGGTAGTACGCGAAGTCGGCGGTGCGCGCGCCGCGCGCCACATAGGCCGAGCCGAGCACCGCCCAGGAGTGGTCGTCGCCGGGGTGCGCTCGCAGATGCGCCTCGCGCTCCCCGATGAGCGCCGCCAGATCCGGCAGCGAGGCCGGCGCCCCCGCCCCCACGGCCGCCATCGCACGCCCCGCGGGCCCGAGCGCGGGCGGCCTCCCGTCCCCGCGGTCCATCGGCACCAGCACATACGCGGCACCGGCCACCACGGCCCCCGCGACGGAGGCGACCAGTGCCCGCTTCACCGAACGCCGCACGGGGGATTTGTACGGCCCCATCGGGGATCCGTAGGACCCCATCTGGGACCTGTAGGACCCCATGGGGGGCCCGTAGGACTTCGCGGAGGACCTGTAACGCTTCATGCCGCTCACTGTGCGTCAATACGAAGAGCACATCCCGGCACGGGCCGGGCGTCGTACACGGGTTCACACCGATGGCCCCGGGTGCGAGGCTGTGATCATGAGCCGCACCCTCATCGAACTCCTCCACGAGGGCCTTCCCGCCGAGGCGGTCCTCACGGATCCCGACGTCACGTCCGCGTACTCCCACGACATGGCGAGCTTCTGCGAGGCGGGCGTGCCCGCCGTCGTGGTGCTGCCCCGCACCGTCGAGCAGGTCCAGCACGTCATGCGCACCACCACCGAGCTGCGCGTCCCCGTGGTGCCGCAGGGCGCCCGCACCGGCCTGTCCGGCGCCGCGAACGCCAGCGAGGGCTGCATCGTGCTGTCCCTCGTCAAGATGGACCGCATCCTGGAGATCAGCCCCGTCGACCGGATCGCGGTCGTCGAGCCGGGCGTCGTCAACGCCACGCTCTCCCGCGCGGTCGGCGAGCACGGCCTGTACTACCCGCCGGATCCCTCCAGTTGGGAGATGTGCACCATCGGCGGCAACATCGGCACCGCCTCCGGGGGCCTGTGCTGCGTGAAGTACGGGGTCACCGCGGAGTACGTCCTCGGGCTCGACGTCGTCCTCGCCGACGGGCGGCTCATGAGCACCGGCCGGCGCACGGCCAAGGGGGTCGCGGGCTACGACCTCACGCGCCTGTTCGTCGGCTCGGAGGGCAGCCTCGGCATCGTCGTCCGCGCCGTCCTCGCGCTGAGGCCCAAGCCGCCCCAACAGCTCGTGCTGGCAGCCGAGTTCGCCTCCACCAAGGCCGCCTGCGACGCCGTATGCAAGATCATGGAAGGCGGTCACGTCCCGTCGCTGCTCGAACTGATGGACCGTACGACCGTGAAGGCCGTGAACGCGCTGGCGAACATGGGTCTGCCCGAGACCACCGAGGCCCTGCTGCTCGCCGCCTTCGACACCCCAGGACCGGCGGCCGACCTCGCCGCCGTCGGCGCTCTCTGCGAGGCCGCGGGCGCCACCCAGGTCGTCCCGGCCGAGGACGCCGCCGAGTCCGAACTCCTGCTCCAGGCGAGGCGGTTGTCGCTCACCGCGCTCGAAGCCGTCAAGGGCACCACGATGATCGACGACGTGTGCGTGCCGCGCTCCAGGCTCGCGGACATGCTCGACGGGGTCGAGCGCATCGGCGCCAGGTACGGGCTGACCATCGGGGTCTGCGCGCACGCGGGCGACGGCAACACGCATCCGACCGTCTGCTTCGACGCGGCAGACCCCGACGAGGCCCGGCGCGCCCGCGAGTCCTTCGACGAGATCATGGCCCTCGGTCTGGAACTCGGCGGCACCATCACCGGCGAGCACGGAGTCGGCGTCCTCAAGAAGGAGTGGCTGGCGCGCGAGATCGGCCCGGTCGGGATGGAGATGCAGCGGGCCGTCAAGGCGGCCTTCGACCCGCACTCGCTCCTCAACCCGGGCAAGCTGTTCTGAGACAGCTCACTCACCGTCCTTGGACTCGTCCGAGGGCCACGGGTCGCGCAGCCACAGCTCGTCGGCGGCGCCGAAACGGCCCGCGGCGGGGGCGAGCAGCTCGGCGAGGCCGTCGTCGATGCCGAGCTGCTCGGCCTCAGAACCCGGAGGGACCACCCGCAGGGTCCGCTCCAGCCAGGCGGACACCGCGGCGGCCGGTGCCTCGAGGAGGGCGTCGCCGTCCGGTGAACTGAGCGCCATCAGGACGACGCCGCGGCCGTCCACCTTCGTCGGCCAGACCCGCACATCACCGTGACCGCACGGCCTGAACACCCCCTCGACCAGCAGCTCTCGGGCGAACGTCCAGTGCACGGGGTGCGCCGAGCCGATGTGGAAGGCGATGTGGACGGCGTAGGGATCGGCGGTGCGGTAGGTGAGGCGGGCCGGGACGGGGATGACCCGTTCCGGCGAGAGGATCAGCTTGAGCTCAAGCTCGCGTTCCACCACGGAGTGCATGTCGGTGTGCTTCCTTCCTCGTAGGGGCCCTGGGAGCGGACCCGTACGAGTGGAGAGCGCGGGATCCCCGGAGCATTACGCGGGTTCGGGAAACTTTCTCCGGGCGGCTTCGGAGAGGTGACCGGCGGGGGCGTGGGGTTCGCGGGGAATGTGTGGGGAGCGTGCCCGGAAAGTGGTCCGAAGGGCGGGAGCCGCCCGGTGGCACACGGAGGTCTGATAGATGTGGACCCCTCAAAAGACCCCCGAGCAGATACGGGACGACGGACATGAGCGCCCCAACTCCGGCCCCAGGCGACGACAGGCCCCGCGAAGGCTATTACCCCGACCCGTCCATTCCCGGATACGTCCGGTACTGGAACGGCGCCGCCTGGGTGCCCGGTACGAGCCGTCCCGCGCCGTCCGACGGCGAACCGCTGCCCGCTCCTCCCGGCGCGAGTGCGGGCGCAGTGGTGGCGCCTCCCGTGGAGGAGACCGGGCCGCACTTCTTCGACGAGGAACCGGTGGCGGACGCCGCCCCGGCGGGCCCCGCGGTGGACCAGCACGGCGCCAGGCCCGAGCCCGCCTCCGCCTGGCAGGCCGACGCGGGCCGCCAGACCGGCCTCGGCGGCGAGCAGGAGCGCCGGATCTCGTGGGGCGCCCCGGGGCAGGCGGACCCGCGCGTGCCGAGCGAGGACGCCGCGCCGCGCGCGGAGGCGGCGGCCCCCGAGCAGCGGGCCTCGCCCGAACCCGCGCGGGACGAGAGCAACCCCGGCACGGTCACGATCCGCGCCATCAAGCCGAGCACGCCGAAACCGGCCGCCGGCGAGGGGACGGTGACGTTCCGCCGCCCGACGGGTCCGGTCAAGCCGGTCGCCGGGGGCGGGGGCGCGGGGTCCGCCGGGTCTGCGGGGTCCGGAGCCGGCGCGACCGGTGCCGGGACGAACAGGTCCGCCGGGGCCGCCTCGGCGCGGGGCGGCGCGCCCGCCCCCGCCACCACGCCCGCGTCGGCCTCCCCCACGCCCACGCCCACGCCCCGCAGCGACGGCACCATGGCGATCCGTGCCATCCGGCCCGCGTCCGGGCAGCGGGGCGGGCAGACCGCCGCCGCGCAGACCTCCGTACCGCCGCAGGCGTCCGCGCCCGGACAGGCCCCTGCGCCCCAGCAGGCCCAGCAACCCCAGCAGATGCAACAGCCCCAGCCGAGCGCCGCGCCCCTCACCTCCGGGCCCGGCGGTGGCTCGCCCTCCTGGGCCCAGCAGGTGCATCAGCTCGCGGGGGCCTCCCCGGTCCCGCAGCAGCAGGGCGAGGGGCAGCCCGTCGTGCCGTGGAAGCCGGTGACCGAGGACCCGTTCCTCGCGGCCGCGCGAGCCCAGGCCTCGGCGAGGCCCGCGGGACTCGGCAGGCGCCTCGCCGCACGGCTCATCGACACGGCCGTCCTCGTCGCGGTCACCGGGGCCGCCGCCCTGCCGCTCGGAGCCGAGGCCGCCGACCACGTCGACAGCAAGATCGACGCGGCGAAGCTGTCGGGCGAGAAGACCACGGTCTGGCTGCTCGACGGCACCACCGCGGGTTACCTCGGCATCGTCCTCGCCGTCCTGCTCCTCTTCGGCGTCGTGTACGAGGCGCTGCCCACCGCCAAGTGGGGCCGCACCCTGGGCAAGAAGGTGTGCGGAATCGAGGTACGGGACATCGAGGAGCACGAGACGCCCACGTTCGGCGCGGCCCTGCGCCGCTGGCTCGCCTACAGCGTGCCGGGGCTCCTGGTGATCGGCGTCGTCGGCGTGCTGTGGTGCCTCTTCGACAGGCCGTGGCGGCAGTGCTGGCACGACAAGGCGGCGGGCACGTTCGTGGCGGGATGACCGTGCATACGTACGTCGTGGAGTAGGGCCTGCACAAGGCGGCGGGTAACCCGGTCAGCCGCTCGCCGGATGCGGAGCGGGGGCCGTCGCGGTCGACTCGGGCCATGAGCACCGAACCGCCGCAATACCCGCCCCCGGACGACGACCCCTTCAAGAAGCAGCCCCCGCAGGGCGGCGGGTCCCCCTACGACACCCCGCCACCGGGCGGCGGCTCTCCCTACGGCGTCCCGCCCCCGCCCGAGGGCGGCGACCCCTACGGCGGCGGAGCCGGGGGACCCTACGGAGGCGGCGGCGACCCCTACGGCGGCGGTCCGGGCGGCTACGGCGGGCAGGATCCCCTCGCCGGCATGCCCCCGCTCGCCGACAGCGGCAAACGCGTCCTCGCCCGCATCGTCGACATGATCCTCATCGGGATCGTCGTCTGGCTGCTGTCGTGGCTGTTCAACACGTCCGAATACGACGTGGACCCGGACAAGGTGAACACGGGCAAGTCCTTCGGACAGTCCCTGCTGGCCGCCGTGCTCTACATCGCGTACGACACCTTCATGATCTCCAAAACCGGCCAGACGCTCGGCAAGAAGTGGCTGGGCATGCGCGTCGCGAACCTCAACGACGGTGCCACGCCGAGCATGCAGACCGCACTCGCCCGCGCGGCCGTCCTCTGGCTGCCGTTCGCCTTCTGCTGCGCCTGCATCTGGACGGCCATCTGCGGCGGGTGGAGCTTCTTCGACAAGCCCTACAAGCAGGGCCTGCACGACAAGGCCGCCAAGACGGTGGTGGTCAGCGTCTAGGACGACGCCCGGCAGGTTCGGGTGAGGGCTGGTGCGGCGGCACCGGTACCGGCGGGTCCGTGGTTCACGGGCCCGCCGGTTCGCGTACGGGCTCGGCGAGCGCGGCGCGCTGGGCGGGGACGCGCTCCGGGGTGATGGGCGGGGCAGGCAGCGAGGGCGCGGCGGGCGCGGCCGGTTCGGGGGTCGGGACCGTCATCGCCACGAGTAAGCCGAGGCCGAGCGCGGCCACGGCTATCACCGCGACGCCGACGCCCGAAGCGGTCCGGGAGAGCAGCAGCATGGCGAGGGTGGAGAAGACGACGGTCACCGAACCGTAGGCGATCTGTGCGGTGGTCGGACGTGGCATGGGTCGAGGCATGACGTGATCCGTCCTCGGCAGTGATCCCCCCGCGCTCTTGGCCACGGGGGCGGATGCGGATGTATGGGCAGCTGTATACGAATCGGCTGTATCGGCTGTATACGAATCAAAGGGTGCCTGACGGCGGTGACTTGGGATGTGTCGCCTCGCGCGGTTGCGCACCGTCGATTGACTCTATGACGCTGCATGCCCGACGGGAACGGGCGGTAAGCGTGACCTAACCCACGGTGCCGCAGCACAGGGGGCGCACGGGTTCATGGCGTCCACCAAGTGGACGGTGCGGAGCGCCCGTTGGGCTTCTCCATGAGGATGTGCCCCGCGTTCGGATAGCGGAACCGCGGGTCGCATAGTGCACTTGGCCTGTTCAAGTCAAGGACTGTCTTTTCTCCCGTACTTCCGGTCGAATGTCGTCACTTGTGACGCGTACATCGCGCGCGGACCTCCTCCGACCGGGATCTCGGTCCGCCATTCGCGCGGGCGCGTGGGGAGGATATTCATCAAGTGACAGCCAGAACACGCACGTTCAGAGCCACGGCCGTGGCTGTGGCGGTGGCCGCTGCCGCCGCCACCTACTCGGCGGCGACGGCCACGGCCGCTCCCGGGGACGGTGCCCCGGCCGGGGCACCGGTCGTCGACCGGCAGGACCCGTCGCGGCCCAAGGCGCACACCGACCACGACCTCGACGGTCCGTTCAGCAAGCAGCAGGCGCAGCAGCGCAAGGCGGCCCTCCAGCAGGTCGTCGCGGGCGACGCCAAGGTGCAGAAGCGGGGCGCCTCGAAGGTCGTCAAGCTCGACGACAAGAAGTACGTCGAGCTGGGCCGCGAGAAGACCGACAAGATCTTCACGATCCTGGTGGAGTTCGGGAACAAGGTCGACGACACGACCATGTACGACCCGGACGGCCCCGAGGGCCCGCAGCAGCCCGTCAAGAAGTACGGCGGCAAGCCCGGCCCGCTGCACAACAAGATAGTCAAGCCGGACCGTGCCAAGGACAACAGCACGGCCTGGCAGAAGGACTACAACCGCAAGCACTTCGAGGACCTGTACTTCGGCGAGGGCAAGGACAGCAAGGGCAAGACCAAGCACTCGCTGAAGACCTACTACGAGAAGACCTCCTCCGGCCGCTACTCGGTCGACGGCGGAGTCTCCGACTGGGTCAAGGTCGACTACAACGAGGCCCGTTACGGCTCGAACTACTGCGGCGACACCAACTGCGCCAACGTCTGGGACGCGGTCAAGGACGGTGTGACCGCCTGGGTCAAGGACCAGAAGGCCCAGGGCCGCACCGACGCGCAGATCAAGGCGGACCTGGCCAAGTACGACCTCTGGGACCGCTACGACTTCGACAACGACGGCGACTTCAACGAGTCCGACGGCTACATCGACCACTTCCAGATCGTCCACGCGGGCGAGGACGAGTCGGCCGGCGGCGGCGCCGAGGGCGAGAACGCCCTGTGGGCGCACCGCTGGTACGCGTACGGCAACGACGCGGGCAGGACCGGCCCCGGCGACAACAAGGCCGGCGGCACCCAGATCGGCGACTCGGGCATCTGGGTCGGCGACTACACGATGCAGCCGGAGAACGGCGGACTCGGCGTCTTCGCCCACGAGTACGGCCACGACCTCGGTCTGCCGGACCTGTACGACACCACGGGCAAGGGCGAGAACTCGGTCGGCTTCTGGTCGCTGATGTCCGCCGGTTCGTGGCTCGGTACCGGCAAGGACTCGATCGGTGACCTGCCGGGCGACATGACCGCCTGGGACAAGTTCCAGCTGGGCTGGCTCGACTACGCCAAGGCGAAGGCGGCCACGACCTCCGAGCACAAGCTGGGCGTCGCGGAGTACAACACCCGCCACCGCCAGGCGCTCGTCGTCGACCTGCCGAAGAAGGCCGTCACCACCAAGATCGTGAAGCCCGCCGAGGGCGCCAAGCAGTGGTGGAGCGACCAGGGCGACGACCTGAAGAACACCCTGACGCGCTCCGTCGACCTGACCGGCAAGACCAAGGCCGAGCTTTCCCTCCAGGGCTGGTGGGACATCGAGGCCAACTACGACTACCTCTACACCGAGGTCTCCACGGACGGCGGCGCCACCTACACGCCGGTCGACGGCACCGCGGACGGCAGGCCGATCACCCGCGACGCCGGTGACAAGCCCGCGCTGACCGGTGTCTCGGGCGCGTACAAGAAGCTGGTCTTCCCGCTCGACGCCTACGCGGGCAAGAAGATCGACATCCGCTTCCGCTACGCCACGGACGGCGGCGCGGGCGGCAAGGGCTTCGCGGCCGACGCGCTCGCGATCACCGCGGACGGCGCCAAGGTCTTCGAGGACGGCGCCGAGGGCGGCGACAACGGCTGGAAGTCGAAGGGCTTCTCCCGCATCGCGGAGTCCTTCACCAAGAAGTACGACCAGTACTACCTGGCCGAGAACCGCCAGTACGTGTCGTACGACAAGACCCTCAAGGTCGGCCCGTACAACTTCGGCTTCTCGCGGACCCGTCCCGACTGGGTCGAGCACTACCCGTACCAGACCGGCCTGATGGTCTGGCAGTGGGACACCTCCCAGAAGGACAACAACACCAGCCAGCACCCCGGTGAGGGTCTGATCCTTCCGGTCGACGCGCACGCCAAGCCGCTGAAGTGGAAGGACGGCTCGCTCATGCGCAACAAGATCCAGCCGTTCGACGCCCCGTTCAGCAAGTACGCGACGGACAAGTTCACGCTGCACAACGCGGACGTCGCGACGAAGCTGAAGTCCCAGAAGGGCGTCTCGGTCTTCGACGACCGCAAGGGCACCTACTGGTACGCGTCCAACCCCACCGGAAGCGTCAAGGTCACTGACACCAACACCAAGATCCAGATCCTGAAGCAGCCGAAGGACGGCTCTTCGATCACGGTTCAGGTGGGCCCCTCCAAGAAGTAACCCAGCGTTTCCGCAGGTCAAACCATGATCGGCCGTCGCCCTCTAGCGGGCGGCGGCCGATCGTGTTTAGGTGCGTGCTGTGTACTTCTTATTGACGCGGGGTCCGGCCAGGGGCCCCGCGCGATGTCTCACGGGGGTGTGACGACGTATGTCCGCAGGAGGTTTCTGCAAGCTGCCGAACGGCAGCGTGGTGGTGGCGCTGACCCTGCCGAGCCCGTCGCCGGGCGGCGGCGCGGTCAGGGTGATAGCGCACGCCGTGAACCGCGCGAGGGCGCTGACGCGGGTGCGGAACCTCGGCCTGCGGGCGGTGTATCTGCGGGGCAACGCGGAGCCGCCCACGCCGGACGAGGTCACGGCGGTGCTGCACCACCCCGACGGGCTGATATGGCGGACGGCACCCGATGACGTGCGGGAGCTGTGGCATCCGATCAGGGCGCTCAGACGCTGAAAGGCAGGCCCTGAGGCCCCGCGCCCGACGGGACGCCTCAGACGACGGGCTTCCCTGCCAGCTCGACCCCGGCCGCCCGCATCTCGGCCATGGCCCGCTCCGTGGTCGCCGCGGCGACCCCTGCGGTCAGCTCCAGCAGCACCGTGGTCCTGAACCCCTCCCGGGCCGCGTCCATAGCGGTGGCGCGGACACAGTGGTCCGTGGCGATCCCGACCACGTCCACCTCCGTGATCTCCCGCTCCCGCAGCCACTCCGCCAAGGAGAGGCCGTTCTCGTCGACGCCCTCGAAGCCGCTGTAGGCCGCCGAGTGCGCCCCCTTGTCGAAGACCGCGTCGATGGCCCCGGAGGCGACGGCCGGGGCGAAGTTCGGGTGGAAGCCGACGCCCTCCGTGCCCGCCACGCAGTGCGGCGGCCAGGAGTCGGCGTAGTCCGGGCGGTCGGAGAAGTGGGCGCCGGGATCGATGTGGTGGTCGCGGGTGGCCACCACGTGGCGGTAGCAGGCGGGAGTCTGGCCGATCAGCTCGGTGATGGCGGCGGCCACGTCCGCTCCGCCGGCGACCGCGAGGCTGCCCCCTTCGCAGAAGTCGTTCTGCACGTCTACGACGATCAGTGCGCGGCGCATGGGCGGTGTCCTTTGGTGGGGTGACTACGAGCGTAGAGACTTCACGCGCGTTACGGGAGGGGGCGTCTTCCCGGGTCCTTCAGAGGTATTCCGTCGGGATGACCGCCTCGCCCCGCGACAGCTGCGTCGCCGAGAGGGGCAGGCCTGCGCGCGCCGCGGCGTGCCGGTCGCGGACCGCGTCCAGCGGCTCGCGGGCGACCACCTGGCCGCCCTTGACCAGCTCGACCAGGAGCTGTCGGTCGGCCAGCTCCGGCGGCACGGCCCCGGTGCCGACGACCTCGGCCTCGGCGACGCCGTACGCGTCGGTCCGCCGCGCGGCCCACTTCCGTCCGCCCATGGAGCTCTTGGCACCCAGCGACTTCTTCGCCACGGGCTCCAGAGGCGCCTTGAGGTCCGCCGAGTGGGCGCGGGCCACCAGCTTGTACACCATGGAGCAGGTGGGGTGCCCGGAGCCGGTGACGAGCTGGGTGCCGACGCCGTACGCGTCCACGGGCGCCGCCCGGAGCGAGGCGATGGCGTACTCGTCGAGGTCGGACGTCACGACGATCCTCGTGTTCGTCGCGCCGAGCTCGTCCAGCTGCTGGCGCACCCGGTGGGCGACGAGCAGCAGGTCACCGGAGTCGATCCGCACCGCGCCGAGATCGGGCCCGGCGACCTCGACGGCCATGCGGACGGCCTCGGTCACGTCGTAGGTGTCCACGAGCAGGGTCGTGCCGCGGCCGAGCGAGTCGACCTGGGCGCGGAACGCGTCGCGTTCGTTGTCGTGCAGCAGGGTGAAGGCGTGGGCGCTCGTGCCGACGGTCGGGATGCCGTAGCGGAAGCCCGCGGCCAGGTCCGAGGTGGTCGCGAAGCCGCCGACGTACGCGGCGCGGGAGGCGGCGACGGCGGCCAGTTCGTGGGTGCGGCGGGCACCCATCTCGATCAGCGGGCGGTCCCCGGCGGCCGAGGACATCCGGGAGGCGGCGGCGGCGATGGCCGAGTCGTGGTTGAGGATGGAGAGGATCACGGTCTCCAGGAGCACGCACTCCGCGAAGGACCCCTCGACCCGCAGGATCGGCGAGCCCGGGAAGTAGACCTCTCCCTCGGGATAGCCCCAGATGTCACCGCTGAAGCGGTAGCCGGACAGCCACTCCAGGGTGGCCTCGTCGACGATGTTCCGCTCGCGCAGGAAGCCGAGGACCCCGGCGTCGAAGCGGAAGTTCTCCACGGCGTCCAGGACCCGCCCCGTGCCCGCCACGACGCCGTAGCGGCGCCCCTCGGGCAGTCTGCGGGTGAAGACCTCGAAGACGGACCTGCGTGCGCCGGTGCCGGCCTTCAGTGCGGCCTGGAGCATCGTCAGCTCGTACTGATCCGTGAAGAGCGCCGTCGACGGAACATCCACCGGCAGGCCAAGGTCCGCTGTGTTCATACGAAGGATGCTACCGCACATCTCGTCACTTTGACGATTTCCTGGGCCCGTTTGTGCGAGTGACCCCCGGGGGTGGCAGCATGGGGCAGGTGAGTACGGCTCCCGCAGAGATCACCCGCCCCGAATCGGACGAAGAGACGGTCGTCGTCCCCGAGCCGGACGTTCCGTGGATCACGCTCGTGCACAACGACCCGGTCAACCTCATGAGCTACGTGACGTACGTGTTCCAGACGTACTTCGGGTACTCGAAGGAGAAGGCCACCAAGCTGATGATGGACGTGCACCAGAAGGGCCGCGCGGTCGTCTCCAGCGGCACCCGCGAGGAGATGGAGCGCGACGTGCAGGCCATGCACGGGTACGGGCTGTGGGCCACCCTTCAGCAGGACCGGAAGTAGCGACGCATCTGATGCCTGGACAATTCGAACAGATCCCCGGGGGCGGCGCCGCCGTCGCCCTCGACGAGGTCGAGATCTCGATCATCCGTTCCCTCGCCGTGCAGCTCCTGGAACTCATCGGCCCGGGTCCGGGCGGCGAGCCCTCCGACGACCCCCTCGCGGAACTCTTCGCCGAGGGCCCCAGTGAGCCGCCCGCCGACCCGGTGATGCAGCGCCTGCTCCCGGACGCCTACGGCGGTCCCGGCAGTGAGCGGGGTGACGAGGACGAGCTGCGGGCGTATTCGGCGGAGTTCCGCCGCTTCACGGAGAACGACCTGCGGGCCAAGAAGCGGGACGACGCGCTGGCCGTGATCCGCTCGCTCGACTCGATGGCGTCCTCGGGGGAGGGCGGAGCTGTCCTGAAACTGTCGGTCGAGGAGTCCCGGCAGTGGCTCGGGGCGCTCAATGACCTGCGGCTCGCGATCGGCACGCGCCTTGAGGTCACCGACGAGGATGACGCCGATCTGCTCTACCGGCTCCCCGACTCCGACCCCCGCAAGCCGATGGTGATGGCCTACCTCTGGTTGGGTGGACTCCAGGAGACGCTGGTCGGGACGTTGCTCGACTGAAATCCGGTGCATATGACACCGAGATTTGCCGCCCCGGACGCCCGCCGTTCACCTGGCGGCCCGTTCGCTCAACGGACGCTCAAATCCGGATAACGATCCTGTCACTTCATTGCCCACATTTACCGCGCCAAGAGAAGTTTGTCCGCTTCTCCCTGTGGTGTGTGCCACACGTGGCTGATTCTCGCACTGTTGCGGTCGTGATAAATCTTCACGACCGCTCGGTCGACGCCACCCATGTCGCCGAGGGCGCTCGATCCGGCAGACCGCCGGAAGCACTCCATTCACATCCGGGGGGATCAGGACCTGGTCCGCAGCCATCACGCGAAACGCGGGCGCGGATCAGCATGGAGAAAGGCGTCACCATGACCTCAGTGCAGGTCGAAGAGCAGCACGACGGGCACGACGGCAATGGTGCCGTGCAGGCCGCAGGCGGCCCGTCCGGCGAGGGCGAGGGCTACCAGCGCGGTCTGGGGGCCCGGCAGATCCAGATGATCGCGATCGGCGGTGCCATCGGCACCGGCCTGTTCCTCGGCGCAGGCAAGGCCATTCACAAGGCCGGCCCCAGCCTCATCCTGGCGTACGCCATCGCGGGCCTCGTCATCTTCTTCATCATGCGGGCGCTCGGCGAGCTCCTCATGTACCGCGCCGTGTCGGGCTCCTTCTCGGAGTACGCACGCGAATTCATGGGCCCGTTCTTCGGATTCGTGACCGGCTGGACGTACTGGCTCTTCTGGGTCGTCACCGGCATCACCGAAGTCACCGCGGCCGCCCAGTACATGCAGTACTGGACACACAACTCGTTCCCACAATGGGCGTACGCCCTTGTCTTCACGGTCATCCTGTACGGCGCGAACCTCATCTCCGTGAAGCTCTTCGGTGAGCTGGAGTTCTGGTTCTCGATGGTCAAGGTCACCGCCATCATCGGCATGATCCTGATCTGCGTCGGCATCCTCACCATCGGCTTCTCCGACGCCGGTGACACCGCGACCGTGGCCCACCTGTGGAACCAGGGCGGCTTCTTCCCGAACGGCATCGGCTCCACGCTGATGACGCTCCAGATCGTGATGTTCGCCTTCCTCGCCGTCGAGCTGGTCGGCGTCACCGCGGGCGAGTCCAAGGACCCGAAGACGGTCCTGCCCAAGGCCATCAACACCGTGCCGTGGCGCATCGCCGTCTTCTACGTCGGCGCGCTGATCATGATCCTGTCGGTCGTGCCGTGGACGCACTTCCAGCCCGGTGTCTCGCCGTTCGTCGCGGCCTTCGAGAAGATGGGCCTCGGCGTCGGCGCCGCGATCGTGAACTTCGTGGTCCTCACCGCCGCGCTCTCCTCCTGCAACTCCGGCATGTACTCCACCGGCCGCATGCTGCGCGACCTGGCGCTCAACGGCCAGGGCCCGAAGCTCTTCACCAAGCTCACGAAGAACGGCCTGCCGCTGCTCGGCACCACGTTCTCCGCCGCGTTCATGCTGGTCGGCGTCTGGATCAACTACCAGTGGCCGGGCGAGGCGTTCAACTACGTCGTCTCCTTCGCGACCATCTCCGGCATGTGGGCCTGGATCATGATCCTGGCCTGCCAGATCCGCTACCGCCGCAAGGCCGACCGCGGCGAGCTGCCGCAGTCCACCTTCCGGGCGCCCGGAGCCCCGTACACGAGCTGGTTCGCCCTGCTCTTCATCGGCATGGTCATCGTAATGATGGGCGTCGACAAGGACGCGCGCATCTCGCTGTACGCCGCCCCGGTCTGGGCCGCGATCCTCGGGGTCACCTACCTGGTCCTCAAGAGCCGCAACCCGCAGGCCGCCGCGTTCAACAAGCGCAAGGTCGGCGTCGTCGCCTCCGAGGCCGAGCCGGTCGACAAGGACTGACCCCGGCTCCCTGGAGCCGCTGTCCAGCATGTGGGCCCGCCCGTACCGCACTCCGGTACGGCGCGGGCCCTCTGCTTATCCTGACTGCCATGCTGACCATCACCCAGGCCCTCCACGACCAGATCGTCGCGCACGCCCGCCAGGACCACCCCGACGAGGCGTGCGGCGTGATCGCGGGCCCGGCGGGCACCGGCCGCCCCGAGCGGTTCATCCCGATGCTGAACGCCGCGCGCTCGCCCACGTTCTACGAGTTCGACTCGGGTGACCTGCTCAAGCTCTACCGCGAGATGGACGACCGCGACGAGGAGCCGGTGGTCATCTACCACTCGCACACCGCGACCGAGGCCTACCCCTCCCGCACCGACATCAGCTACGCCAACGAGCCCGGCGCCCACTACCTCCTGGTCTCCACCGCGGACACCGACGACGCCGGCCCCTTCCAGTTCCGCTCGTTCCGGATCGTCGAGGGCGAGGTCACCGAGGAAGAGGTGCGGGTCGTACAGGCATACTGACCCCGACCACTTCTGGGCGGCAGGAGACAGGAAGCCGGTGCGAACCCGGCACGGTCCCGCCACTGTGACCCCACCCCCTCACCGGGGGCGCGGGGGAGTCAGGAACTGACCTGCCGCCTTCTCTCCACGCAACGCAGGGGACGCGGAAATCCCCTGAAGGAGGCAGTTCAGCCATGTCCCGCGCCCTACGCGTCCTCACCGCCGCGGCCCTGCTCGCCCCGCTCGCCGCCTGCGGCTCGTCCGGTTCCACCGACTCCGGCAAGCCCGCCGCCAAGGCCGCCGGATTCCCGTACACCGTCACCAACTGCGGTGTGCGCACGACGTACGACGCACCCCCCGAGCGGGCCGTCACCATGAACCAGCACGTCACCGAGGTGATGCTGGAACTCGGCCTCAAGGACCGCCTCGCCGGGACCGCCTACCTCGACGACAAGGTCCTGCCGAAGTACGAGAAGGCGTACAAGTCCGTCCCCGTCCTCGCCAAGGAGTACCCCTCCTACGAGAAGCTGCTCGCCGCCAACCCCGACTTCGTCTACGGCGGTTACGCCAGCGCCTTCCTGGCGGGCGACGGCCGCAGCCGCTCCGCGCTCGCCAAGTCCGGCATCAAGAGCCGCCTCAACATCGAGGGCTGCGCGAAGCGGGCGATCTCCATGGACGACGTCTACCGCGAGGTACGCGAGGTCGGCTCGACCTTCGGGGTGCGCGAGCGCGCGGACAAGTGGGTGAGCGGCGCCAAGCGGGAACTGGCCGCCACCGAGAAGAAGGCGAAGGGCGGGAAGCCGGCCTCCGTCTTCGTCTACGACAGCGGCGACAAGACCGCGTTCACGCTGGGCGGCCGGGGCATCGGCAACGACATCGTCGAGCGGGCGGGCGGCCGCAACGTCTTCGCCGACGTGGACAAGTCCTTCGGCGACGCGTCCTGGGAGAAGGTCGTCGAACGCAAGCCGGAGGTCATCGTGATCCTCGACTACGGTGCCACGACCGTCGCCCAGAAGAAGCGCCGGCTCCTCGACGACCCGGTCCTCGCGGACGTCCCCGCCATCAGGAACAAGCGGTTCGCGGTCCTGCCGCTGTCGGACGCGGTGACAGGGGTACGAGCCCCGGAGGCGGTGAAGAAGCTGGCGGCACAGCTGTGAGCACCCCCCAGCCCGTCCGGCGGTTGAGGACGAGCCCGAAGGGCGACAGACGCAACTCCAAGGGGCGCCGCCTCCTGATCCTGACGGGACTGACCGCGGCCCTCGCGGCAGCGATACTCGCCGGCCTGGCTCTGGGCTCGGTCAGGATCCCCCCGAGCCAGGTCGTGGAGATCCTCACAGGGCGCGCGGAACCCTCCCCCTTCCGCACGATCGTCCTGGAGGTAAGACTCCCCAGGGTCCTGCTGGGCGCCACCGTAGGAGCCGGACTGGCAGTCATCGGCACCGTCCTCCAGGCGCTCGTCCGCAACCCCCTCGCCGACCCGTTCCTCCTGGGCGTCTCCTCGGGCGCCTCCGTAGGCGCGGTCTCGGCGATCGTCCTCGGCGGCGTCTTCGGCGTCGGCACCGCGCTGAGCACCGCCGTCACGATCCCCGCGGCCTCCTTCGTGGGCGCGCTGATCTCCCTGGCCCTCGTCTACGCCCTGGCCAGAAGCGGCGGCGGGGGCTTCGCCACCGGGCGGCTGATCCTCGCGGGCGTAGCCGTCTCGTACATCCTGACCGCGCTGACCAGCCTCATCCTCGTCACCGCCGACAGCGCCGACCACCTCAAGGAAGTCCTCTACTGGACGCTCGGCGGCCTCGGCAGCGCCCGGTGGGACATGCTCGCCCTGCCCTGCGTGGTCCTCGCCGTCGGCACGGCCCTGCTGATCGCGCTGGCCCGCCCGCTCGACCTGCTGCTCGTCGGCGAGGAGGGCGCCACCGTCCTCGGCCTGGACACGGCCCGCTTCCGCGCCGCCGTGTTCGTCCTCTCCTCGCTGCTGACCGGCGTCCTCGTCGCGTACAGCGGCGCCATCGGCTTCGTCGGCCTGATGGTGCCGCACGCCGCCCGGATGCTGGTCGGCGCCGCGCACCGCCCGCTGCTCCCGGTCGTGGCGCTGATGGGCGCGGTGTTCCTGGTCGTCGCCGACCTCGCCGCACGCACGGTCGCCGCGCCGCAGGACATCCCGGTCGGCGTGCTCACCGCGCTGACCGGCGGACCGTTCTTCCTCTGGCTGCTGCGCAGGGGCCAGAGCCACGAAGGGATGGCCACATGACGCTGCGCGTCGAGAACCTCGGCTACCGGACCCCGGGCGGGCTGCGCCTCCTCGACGGTGTCTCACTGGCCGTCGCCGAGGGCGAGACGGTCGGCGTCGTCGGCCCCAACGGCAGCGGCAAGACGACGCTGCTGCGCTGTGTGTACGGGGCGCTCACCCCGGCCGAGGGCCGCGTCCTGCTGGACGGGGCCGACCTGGCGGGGGTCGGCGCCAAGGCCCGCTCGCGGCACATCGCCACCGTCCCGCAGGACGGCCAGGCGGGCTTCGACCTCACCGTGCGGCAGGTCGTCGCGATGGGCCGCTCCCCGCACAAACGCTTCTGGGAGGGGGACACAAAGCGGGACGACGAGCTGGTGCGGGCCGCCCTCGGGCGCGTCGGCGCGAGCGCCCTGGCCGACCGCTCCTTCACGGCGCTCTCCGGTGGCGAACGCCAACGTGCCCTGGTGGCGCGGGCGTTGGTGCAGCAGTCGACGGTCCTGGTCCTCGACGAGCCGACCAACCACCTCGACATCCGCTACCAGCTGGAGATCCTCGCCCTGGTCGGCGGCCTCGGCACGGCCAATCTCCTCGCCCTGCACGACCTGAATCTCGCGGCGTACTACTGCGACCGCCTGTACGTCCTGCAAGGGGGCCGCCAGGTCGCGTCAGGCACCCCCAAGGAGGTCCTGACCAGCGAACTGCTCGCCGAGGTGTACGGCGTGACGGCGGACGTCGCGGTGCACCCGGCGACGGGGGCGCCGACAGTCACCTACCTCCCGCATCCAGGCGCACATCCAGGTGCGCATCCAGGTGATGGACGGAAAGTATCCACCATGTGAGATCACATTCCAGAACCCGGACCGGGAATCGATACGATGAGCGCATGGTTTCCCACGACGTGAGCGACAAGATGCCGGGCATGCTGCTCGTGGCGCGTCTGCACGTCGACCTGTGCAGGCTCAGCAGCGCCATCTGTCAGCGCTGACCCCTGCCGCCGTACGGCCGAGAAAAGGGCCGCGGCGCCCCACCGCGTACGAACGCGCAATCGGCGCACGACCGGGCCGCCGCGCGCCCACTCACCTGAACTCTTCCGACAGGAGCCCGCAGCCATGGCCATCGAGGTCCGCATCCCGACCATCCTCCGCACCTACACCGACGGCGAGAAGGCCGTCCAGGGCAGCGGTGGCACCCTCGCCGAGCTGTTCACCGACCTGGACTCGCGGCACGCGGGCATCGCCGAGCGCATCGTCGACGACGGCAAGCTGCGCCGCTTCGTGAACGTGTACCTCAACGACGAGGACGTCCGCTTCCTCGACGGCATCTCCACGAAGCTCTCCGACGGCGACAGCGTCACGATCCTGCCGGCCGTCGCCGGCGGCATGGTCTAGGCCCGATCCCGGATGCCTCGCTACGACTCCCCGCTCGCCGCGGTCGGCAACACGCCGCTCGTCCGCCTGCCGCGCCTGTCCCCGTCGGCCGACGTCCGCATCTGGGCCAAGCTGGAGGACCGCAACCCGACCGGTTCCATCAAGGACCGGCCCGCGCTGCACATGGTCGAACAGGCCGAGAAGGACGGCCGGTTGACACCCGGCTGCACGATCCTGGAGCCGACCTCCGGCAACACCGGCATCTCACTCGCCATGGCGGCCAAGCTCAAGGGCTACCGCATCGTGTGCGTCATGCCGGAGAACACCTCGCAGGAGCGGCGCGACCTGCTCGCCATGTGGGGCGCCGAGATCATCTCCTCCCCGGCGGCCGGGGGCTCCAACACCGCGGTCCGCGTCGCCAAGGAACTGGCGGCCGAGCACCCGGACTGGGTGATGCTCTACCAGTACGGCAACCCCGACAACGCGGGCGCCCACTACGCCACGACGGGCCCCGAGGTCCTCGCCGACCTCCCCTCGATCACCCACTTCGTGGCGGGCCTCGGCACGACGGGCACGCTCATGGGCGTCGGCCGCTATCTGCGCGAGCAGAAGCCGGACATCAAGATCGTCGCCGCCGAGCCGCGCTACGACGACCTCGTCTACGGCCTGCGCAACCTCGACGAGGGCTTCGTCCCCGAGCTGTACGACGCCTCCGTCCTGACCACCCGCTTCTCCGTCGGCTCGGCCGACGCGGTGACGCGCACCCGCGAACTCCTCCAGCAGGAGGGGATCTTCGCGGGCGTCTCCACGGGCGCCGCGCTGCACGCGGCGATCGGCGTCGGCAACAAGGCGGTGAAGGCGGGCGAGAGCGCCGACATCGTCTTCGTCGTCGCCGACGGCGGCTGGAAGTACCTCTCGACGGGCGTCTACACCGCGGAGACGACCGAGGCGGCCATCGAAACACTCCAGGGCCAGCTGTGGGCCTAGCCGGGTGCGGTTCATCACCGGCTCCGCCGAGTTCGTCCTCAAACGCCGGACGGGCTTGAAACCACGCTGCCCGGGGCGGTTCACCGGCCCGGGCAGCGGCATATCGACGCTCAGCCCGCCAGGTACCGCACCTGATCCCACACCACCGGATCCACCGCCCCGGCCCTGCGCCGGAACTCCCACAGCGGTACGTCCCTCAGCTCGTCCGTCTCCAGAAAGCTGGGGCGCCCCTCCGCGTCGCCCACCGAACCCGGCGGCAGCGGAATCACACCCGCCCGCTCGTCGTGGTACCTGCTGGTGATCTTCGCGACCCGAGCGCTCTCCCCGCGCACGGACAGGACCAGACACGGCCGGTCCTTCCCGCCGGGGCCGTCCTCGAACGGCACCCGCGCCCACCAGATCTCCGCGGGCCGCGGCGCGGGAAGCCGCCGCCGCGGCCCACGCGGCGGCCGGGTCCGGCCCGGCGGACGGGTGCTCCGCCGCCGGGGCCCGCGGCCCCATCCGTCCACCAGCGCGACGACCAGCGCGAGCACCACGACGGCGGCGAGCGCCAGCCACCAGGACGTGTCCATAGCCACGACGGTACCGGCGCACTCCCCATACCGCCCGCCACTCCACCACCCGCCCCGTGCGCCACCCGAACCGGTGACACCGCAGGTGAGTTCCCCCACAACGGCCCGCGACGGAGGAGCGACCGCGCCTTTCGCGCCTTACGCTCGACGGACCGCACACCCACCCCCCAGCTCCCTCGCCAGCGCGGAGGTCCCAGCTTCATGAAGCTCACCGTCGTCGGCTGCTCGGGGTCGTTTCCGTCCGCGGAGTCGGCCTGCTCGAGCTACCTCGTCGAGGCCGACGGCTTCCGGTTGCTGCTCGACATGGGCAACGGCGCCCTCGGCGAGCTGCAGCGCCACATCGGTCTCTACGACCTCGACGCGATCTTCCTCAGCCATCTGCACGCCGATCACTGCATCGACATGTGCGCGTACTTCGTCGCGCGCTACTACCGGCACGAGGGAGGCCGCTGCGCCCCCATCCCGGTCTACGGCCCCGAGGGCACCGAGCAGCGTCTGACGACCGCGTACGCGGACACGCCGTCGGCCTCCTCGATGAGCGAGGTCTTCGACTTCCACACGGTCAAGCCGGCCTCGTTCGACATCGGCCCGTTCTCGGTGCGCACGGAGAAGATGTGCCACCCCGTCGAGGCGTACGCCATCCGCGTCGGGCACGCCGGGAAGACCCTCACCTACTCCGGTGACACCGGCCCCTGCGCGCCCCTGGACGAGCTGGCCGCCGGCACCGACCTCTTCCTGTGCGAGGCGGCCTTCACCCACGGCAAGGAGAACATCCCCGACCTCCACCTGAACGGCCGCGAGGCGGGGGAGTCCGCGCAGCGCGCGGGCGCGGGAAGGCTGCTGCTCACCCACATCCCGCCGTGGACCGACCCCCAGGTGAACCTCGCGGACGCCCGCGCGGTGTACGGGGGGCCGGTGGAACTCGCGGCGCCCGGCGCGTCGTACGAGGTCTGACTCCGGGCACGGCGAAGGCCCCGGAACCGAACCGGTTCCGGGGCCTTCGCCGTTCAGCTGGGCCGCAGGCTACTTCGCCTCGGCCTTCTGGAGCTCGGCCAGTTCCTCGTCGGACTCGCGGCCCGGCGTCGGAAGGTTGAACTTGGTGATCGCGAAGCGGAAGACCACGTAGTAGACCGCGGCGAAGCAGAGGCCGACCAGGGCCAGGCCCCACGGGTTCTTGGCGATGCCGAGGTTGAGGAAGAAGTCGACCGCGCCCGCCGAGAAGCCGAAGCCGTCCTTCATGCCGAGCGCCCAGGTCAGCGCCATGGAGACACCGGTGAGCACCGCGTGGATCGCGTACAGGACCGGCGCGATGAACATGAAGGTGAACTCGATCGGCTCGGTCACACCGGTCACGAACGCGGTGGCCGCGAGGGAGAACATCATGCCGCCGACGACCTTGCGGCGCTCGGGACGGGCGCAGTGGACGATCGCGAGGCAGGCCGCGGGGAGGGCGAACATCATGATCGGGAAGAAGCCGGTCATGAACTGGCCCGCGCTCGGGTCGCCGTGCAGGAAGCGGGCGATGTCGCCGTGGTAGTCCGTGCCGCCGTCCTTGTACGTGCCCGCTTGGAACCACGGGAAGGAGTTCAGCAGGTGGTGCATGCCGATCGGGATCAGCGCGCGGTTGGCGACACCGAAGACACCGGCGCCGACGGCGCCCGAACCGACCAGCCACTCACTGAAGTTGTGCAGACCGGTGCCGAGGACCGGCCAGATCAGGCCGAAGACGATGCCCGCGACCAGACCCGCGAAGGCCGACAGGATCGGGACAAGGCGGCGGCCGCCGAAGAACCCGGCCCAGTCGGGCAGCTTGGTCCGGTAGAACTTCTGGTACAGCAGGGCGACGATGATGCCCATGACGACGCCGCCGAGCACACCCGCGTTGACCGGCGCCTCGTTCATGACGATCTTGCCGTCGACGACGGAGGCGACCTTCGGCAGGTTCTTGTCCGTGAAGGTGGCGAGCACCTTCTGGAAGACCAGGTAGCCGGTCACGGCGGCGAGGGCCGTCGAACCGTCCGACTTCTTGGCGAAGCCGATCGCGATGCCGACGCAGAACAGCAGCGCCATGTTGTCGAGCAGCGCGCCACCGCCCGCCGCCATGTAGCTCGCGAGCTTGTTGATGAAGGTCGGGAAGGACTCCCGGCCCAGCATGTCGTCCTGGCCGAAACGGACCAGGAGGGCTGCGGCGGGCAGCACGGCGACCGGCAGCATCAGGCTGCGGCCGATGCGCTGCATGACAGCCATCGCGCCGGAGCCCTTCTTCTTGGCCGCGGGGGCGGCACTGGCCGTGGACACAACTTCCTCCAGTGGGCAAGGCGCCGCCTGGGGACAGTTAAGTGGGGGACGGCGGCGTCTCCGGGGGACGCGACGAGAAGGCCGCGTGGTCTACACCATTGAGTGGTGTAGACCTGTTGTAGCACGGTGAAGGTGACGTAAGGAACCCGCGATTCCTGTGGGCTCGGCCATATCCGTATATGACTGGCCAAAGGCCCCCGGACCCGAGGTCCGAGGGCCATGCGAAGAAGTCGGGGAGCCGCTCAGCAGCGCCGCGTCAGGCCTTGGTCTGCTCCCGGTCCAGGGCCTCCGCCTCTTCCTGTGGTTCACGCCCCGGAGTCGCCAGATCGAACTTGGTGATGACGAAGCGGAATACGAAGTAGTACACGACGCCGAAGCCGAGCCCGATCAGAATGATCAGCCAGGGCTTCGTCGCCAGACTCCAGTTGATGACGTAGTCGATCAGCCCCGCGGAGAAGCTGAAGCCGTCCTTCACGCCCAGCGCCCACGTCACCGCCATCGAGACGCCGGTCAGCACCGCGTGCAGCGCGTACAGCAGCGGCGCGATGAAGAGGAACGAGTACTCGATCGGCTCGGTGATGCCCGTGACGAACGACGTCAGACCGACCGAGAGCATCATGCCGCCGACCACCTTGCGCCGCTCCGGGCGCGCGCAGTGCGTGATCGCGAGCGCCGCCGCGGGCAACGCGAACATCATGATCGGGAAGAAGCCCGAGGTGAACTGGCCCGCCGTCGGATCGCCCGCGAGGAACCGGTTGATGTCGCCGTGCACCATCGTGCCGTCCGGCTTCGTGTAGTCGCCGAACTGGAACCACACGAACGTATTCAGGAACTGGTGAAGCCCGACCGTGAGCAGCGCGCGGTTGGCGACGCCGAAGATGCCCGAGCCCAGCCAGCCCAGATCCACCAGCCACTTGGAGAAGCTGGTCAGCGCGTCACCCACCGGCGGCCAGATCCAGACGCACAGCCCCGCGAAGATCAGCCCGACGAAGGCCATGATGATCGGCACCAGCCGACGGCCGTTGAAGAAGCCGAGCCAGTCGACCAGCTTCACGCGGTGGTAGCGCTGCCAGAACCACGCGGCGAGCAGACCCATCACGATGCCGCCGAACACCCCCGGATTCTGGTACGCGGCCTGCGCCACCGTGCCGTCCTCCGCGACACAGACGCCGCTCCACATCCCGGCCGCGCCGAACGTCGTATCCGCGGGGCAGTCCTCGGGGAAGGCGCGCAGCACCGCGTAGTACACGAGGAAACCCGCGACCGCGGCGAGCGCCGTCGAACCGTCCGCCTTCTTCGCCATGCCGATCGCGACACCGACGCAGAACAGCAGCGGCAGACCGAGGGAGGAGTCGAGCAGGGAGCCGCCCGCCGCGGCGAAGACCTTGGCCACGTTCGTCCAGCCGAGCCCGTCGTCACCGAAGACGTCCGGCTGGCCGAGGCGGTTGAGGATGCCGGCGGCCGGCAGCACCGCGATGGGCAGCTGGAGGCTGCGGCCCATCTTCTGCAAGCCCTGGAACAGGCCGTTCCACCACTTCTTCCGCGGCACCGCTGCGGCGTCGGAACTCATCGGCGTCCTCCCGGGACAGGCCTGGTTTGGCGGTCGCCCTAGACTGGTGTAGACCAGTTGGGAACGGGTGGGAGCGCCGCCTCCGGCAGGGGGCGACACCTTGATCGTCATCATGGGGCGCGTGCGCCGTGACCGCCCGCGAAGATGGTCCAACCGTGCGTTAACGTGACAGAGCGGACCGTCACACAGCGGACCTACGGCCTGCTGAGGCCGCGTCCTTTGGAACCAGGGAGAAACACATGGCCAGCAAGGCTGAGAAGATCGTCGCCGGGCTCGGCGGCATCGACAACATCGAAGAGGTCGAGGGCTGCATCACCCGCCTGCGCACCGAGGTCATCAACCCCGACCTCGTCGACGACGCCGCGCTGAAGGCCGCAGGCGCCCACGGCGTCGTCAAGATGGGCACCGCGATCCAGGTCGTCATCGGCACCGACGCCGACCCGATCGCCGCGGACATCGAAGACATGATGTGAGTTCCTGACTCGCACAGGTGAGGGGCCCTTCCCCGGCCGAGGCACCGGCCGGGGAAGGGCCCCTCACCCATGCCCCGGGTCCCGATAGGCTCAGCCCATGTCCTCTACGCCCTCCCCCCGCATCGACGGCCGCACGCCCGAACAACTCCGCCCCATCACCATCGAACGCGGCTGGAGCAAGCACGCCGAGGGCTCCGTCCTCATCTCCTTCGGCGACACCAAGGTCTTCTGCACCGCCTCCGTCACCGAAGGCGTCCCGCGCTGGCGCAAGGGCAGCGGCGAGGGCTGGGTCACCGCCGAGTACTCGATGCTGCCCCGCTCCACCAACACCCGCGGCGACCGCGAAGCCGTCCGCGGCAAGATCGGCGGCCGCACGCACGAGATCTCCCGCCTCATCGGCCGCAGCCTGCGCGCCGTCATCGACTACAAGTCGCTCGGCGAGAACACCATCGTCCTCGACTGCGACGTCCTCCAGGCCGACGGCGGCACCCGCACCGCCGCCATCACCGGCGCCTACGTCGCCCTCGCCGACGCCGTCGCCTGGGCCCAGGGCAAGAAGCTCATCAAGGCGGGCCGCAAGCCCCTCACCGACACCGTCTCCGCCGTCTCCGTCGGCATCGTCGGCGGCGTGCCCCTCCTCGACCTCTGCTACGAGGAGGACGTCAAGGCCGACACCGACATGAACGTCGTCTGCACCGGCGACGGCCGCTTCGTCGAGGTCCAGGGCACCGCCGAGGCCGAGCCCTTCGACCGCAAGGAGCTCAACGCGCTCCTCGACCTCGCCGTCGGCGGCTGCGAGGACCTCGCCGCCTTCCAGCGCGAGGCGCTGGCCGCCACGCGCTAGGGCGTTACCGGCGGGGCGGGCAGCGACGTACGTCACGCATCTCTTAAGCGACACTGGAGCAACCGACAACCCCCTGCCGGGCGTTGTTACGAGTACGGGCGCGCGGACAAAGCCGGGCGCCCGTACGCACCCCGGGGAGGGACCGAACCATGGCCGCGCGCCACCGTCGTATCGCCACCGCTGTCGCCACAGCCCTGATCGTCGTACCGGCAGGCGTCGGCCTCGTCGGCTGCGACGCCGTCTCGAAGGCCCTGGACTGCGTCCAGACCGCCGACACGATCGCCGACAGCGTCACCGACCTGCAACAGGCCGTCGAGAACGCCGGCGACAACCCCGCCGAGGCCGACCGGGCGCTCGACGACATCGGCAAGAACCTCGACAAGATCAGCGACAAGACCGACGACGCCGACGTCAACAAGGCCGTCGACGACCTCGACAAGGCCGTCGACAACGTCCGTGACGCCATCAAGAGCGGCGACAACACCCCCGACGTCAGCCCGGTCACCGACGCGGCGGGCGAACTCACCAAGGTCTGCACGCCGTGACGGGCGCGGGTCCGCTCCCCGGGATACTGGGGGCATGACCCGCCTCATCCTCGCCACCCGCAACACCGGCAAGATCACGGAACTGAGGGCGATCCTCGCCGACGCAGGCCTGACCCACGACCTCGTCGGCGCGGACGCCTACCCCGAGATCCCCGACGTCAGGGAAACCGGCGTCACCTTCGCCGAGAACGCCCTCCTCAAGGCACACGCCCTCGCCCGCGCCACCGGCCTGCCCGCCGTCGCCGACGACTCGGGCCTGTGCGTCGACGTACTCGGCGGTGCCCCCGGCATCCTCTCCGCCCGCTGGTCGGGCCGCCACGGCGACGACCGGGCCAACCTGGACCTGCTCCTGGCCCAGCTGTCCGACATCTCCCCGGAACACCGGGGCGCCCACTTCGCCTGCGCGGCGGCCCTGGCGCTGCCGGACGGCACGGAACGCGTGGTGGAGGGCCGGCTGCGCGGCACCCTGCGCACGGCCCCCGCGGGCTCCGGCGGCTTCGGCTACGACCCGATCCTCCAGCCGGAGGGCGAGACCCGCACATGCGCGGAGCTGACGGCGGACGAGAAGAACGCGATCAGCCATCGCGGGGAGGCGTTCCGGGGGTTGGTGCCGGTGGTGCGGGAGTTGTTGGGCTGAGGGCCCACACATGCCGAAGGCCCGGCTCGCGGGGCGCGAGCCGGGCCTTCGGTCTGGTGGTACGCCCGGTCGGATTCGAACCGACAGACACGTCGACCTAAACGACGCCGCTCAGCCTTTGGCGTACGGGCGCAGGTCGCTGTACAGCTTACTGTCCCTACGGGCGCGTACGGGAGCGAACGGCGAAAGATGTTGTCTGGCTGTGGCATGAGGGGCAGAGGTACCGCAGATTCACGCGCCTGTTGTCCAGACGGTCCCCGTTGATGTGGTCGATCTCCAGAACCAGCCGCATTCCCTGCCGGATCTCGCCCAGACCGCATGCGGCGCACACGTGCGGAACTCCGCTGTCGTCGAGTGCCCTGCGCAGGAGGTGGGTGCGCGTACGAGCCGAGCCGCCGTCGAGCCGGATGAGGATCTCATCGGCGCCCTTGGTGGTGGGCGGGCGCCGGCCGGCGTTGTGACCCTGTCCCATGAAGTGCTCCGTGGAGAGCCCGTATTCATCGATGCTGCGTTTGGCCTTGGCACGCCCGGCTCCGCCCAACGGGGGCAGTCCGAGCCGTCGCATCAGGTCGGCCAAGCCATGGGAGGCAGCCACGGCACGAGTGAATTCCTCTTCGGGAAAGAGATCGGCGCCGCGCGTGGCGCGCGGTGCGGCGAAGTGACTGGTGTCGATGCCGTAGTGGCCGAGCCGTGAACGCAGGTATCCCTGGGGCCCACTGCCCATGGGGGCGCCGACGCGCCGCATCAGGTCGACGAGGCTGGTGGAGACGGCAGCGGCCGATTCCAGCAGCTCACGTGGGTACTTGCTCATGCCGACCTCCGCTTGCGGCCCCGGTAGGTGTCTGTCACCGCGTGACAGTTGGGGCAGAGGAGGCGCAGGTTCTCCGCTCGGTTGTCCCACCAGTCTCCGTTGATGTGGTCGACCTCCAGCCGGAGCGGGCGCCCGTTCCACTCCGTGCCGGTCCCGCACCGGGCGCAGTGCTCGGCCACCCCGGTCCGCAGCAGCGCTCGGCGCAGCCGCTCACCGGGGACACGCCCGTCGTCCGGATCGCGGAGTGCCAGGACGTCCCTCGCCGCTCCGGGCCTCCTGGGGCCGGGAGGGCGGAAATGCGAGGTGTCGATGCCCAGCTTCACGATCCGACGGCTGATGTGTGTGTGGTTGCCGCCGACGTTGCTGATCCCCAGCCGCCGCACGACGTCCCTGATGCTGTACGAGTCCGCCACAGCGGCTCGCAGCGCTTCTTCGGTGTGCCGCACCCAACGCTGGGGGAAGTGCGAGATGTCGATGCCCGCGTCCACCATCACCTGCCGTACGTAGCGCTTGCTGTAGCGCGTCGGCTCACCCCCACACCACCGCACCGCCTCATCGCACGTCCTGGTCTCCCGTGCTGCTTCCTCCAGCAGCTCGCGGGTGTAGCGAACCGGCATGTCATCCCCTCCTCCCGACCACGCCTTCGTGGCCCGTACGGAGTGACGAACCGTTTATCGGACCGTCACGCCCGATATGCAGAACGGCCCGCCCCACTTGTACGAGCGGGGCGGGCCGTGGCGCGGTGCGGGGGCGGGTCAGAACCTGGGGGACGGGGACTGGGCCTCCACCAGTTCCGCCGCCTCCTCCTTCGACTCCACCGACGGCGGCGAGCCCGACAGCGGCTGCTGGGCCGTCTCCTTCATGCAGGCCACCGCGATGATGCCGACCAGCGCCGCCGCCATCGAGTAGTACGCCGGGACCATGTCCGTGCCCGTGATGCTGATCAGGGACGTGATGACCAGGGGGGCCGTGCCGCCGAAGAGGGAGGCGGAGAGGTTGTAGCCGACGGAGAGGGAGCCGTAGCGGACCGAGGTGGGGAAGAGGGCCGGGAGCGTCGCCGACATCGTGCCGAGCAGGCAGACCAGGGAGAGGCCGAGGAGGAGCATGCCGGCGGAGACCGCGAGCAGGCTGCCCTGCTTGATCAGGAGGAAGGCCGGGACGGAGATGACCAGGAAGCCCACCATGCCGGTCATCAGCAGCGGCTTGCGGCCGAAGCGGTCGGAGAGCCTGCCGACCTGGTTCATGATCAGCATCAGGACGATCATCGTGCCGATGAGGATCAGGAGGCCGTGGGAGTCGTCGTAGCCGAGTTCGTCGGAGAGGTACGTCGGCATGTACGACAGCAGCATGTAGTCGGTGACGTTGTACGCGCCGACCAGGGCGATGCAGAGGATCAGCGTGGGCCAGTGCTGCCGGAAGATCTTCGCGAGGTCGCCCTTGGCCGTGGTCTCCACGGTGGCGGCGCCCTCGGACGCCGAGTGGAAGGTGGCGTCCTCCATCTTCTGGAAGGCGGGGGTCTCGTCGAGCTTGAGGCGGAGGTAGAGGCCGACCAGCCCGAGCGGGCCCGCGACGAGGAACGGGATGCGCCAGCCCCAGGAGTCCATCGCGTCCGAGCCGAGGGCGGTGTTCAGGATGAGGACCAGACCCGCCGCGCCCGTGTAACCGGCGAGCGTGCCGATCTCCAGGAAGCTGCCGAAGTAGCCGCGCCGCTTGTCGGGGGCGTACTCGGCGATGAACGTGGACGCGCCCCCGTACTCACCGCCCGTCGAGAAGCCCTGCACCAGGCGGAAGAAGATCAGCAGGACCGGCGCCCAGAAGCCGATCGTGGCGTAGGAGGGGATCAGGCCGATGGCGAGTGTGCCGATCGCCATCAGGATCATCGTCAGCGCGAGGACCTTCTTGCGGCCGATCTTGTCGCCCATGGGTCCGAAGACCATGCCGCCGATGGGGCGTACGAGGAAGGACACCGCGAAGGTGGCGAAGGAGGAGATCAGCTGGGCCGTCTCGTTCCCGGAAGGGAAGAAGACGTGGCCGATGGTGACGGCCAGATAGCTGTAGATGCCGAAGTCGAACCACTCCATGGCATTGCCGAGCGAGGCCGCTTTGACGGCCCGCTTGACCGCGGCCTCGTCCGTCACCGTGATGTCGGTGCGGCGCAGGGGAGGGTTCTTGCGCCGGTTGGCAGCCCGGAACAGCGTGCGGTGGCGTCTCATCGCCTCCGGGTCGGCCTCGGCGTCGAGCTCTTCGTGGGCCGCCATGGAGTGGTTCCTTTCGTTCTTCGTACAAGTTCCCCGTGTGGTCACTTGCTCGAAGATGGCCGTTGCAAACGAAAGCCCCTCGCGAGAGGGGCTTACGTCACATCACGGCTCGGGCGGCCGGAACGGCTCAGACGCCGAGGTCCCTGATGATCTTGGCCACGTGGCCGGTCGCCTTCACGTTGTAGAACGCGTGCTCGACCTTGCCCTGTTCGTCGACCACGACGGTCGAACGGATGACGCCGGTCACCGTCTTGCCGTACAGCTTCTTCTCGCCGAAGGCGCCGTACGCCTCCAGGGTCTCCTTGGAGGGGTCGCCGACCAGCGTGACCTTCAGGCTCTCCTTCTCGCGGAACTTCGCGAGCTTCTCCGGCTTGTCCGGCGACACGCCGATGACGTCGTACCCGGCCGCCGCGAGCACGTCGAGGTTGTCGGTGAAGTCGCAGGCCTGCTTGGTGCAGCCGGGGGTCAGGGCGGCCGGGTAGAAGTACACGATGACCTTGCGGCCCTTGTGGTCGGCCAGCGAGACGTCCTTGCCGTCGGCGTCGGGCAGGGTGAAGGCGGGGGCGGTGTCGCCGGGCTGAAGTCGCTCGCTCATCTTCGGTCTCCTCGCGGGGGGCGTACGCAAAAGGTGTGGTGACGGAGTCGAGCGTAATAGGGGTGCCGTGGGGTGCGGCGCGCGTGAAGCTGACAGACTGTGGTCACAGTTCACGTCCACATAGTCGATACGACCACGGAGGCAGCGCGGTGTCGGATGCCAGGACCCCTGCGCAGATCGAGGCGGACATCAAGCGTCGGCGCGACCAGCTGGCCGAGACGCTCGACGAGATCGGGGTGCGCGTCCACCCGAAGACGGTCGTCGGTGACGCGAAGGCGAAGGTCGTCGCCGGCGTGGACAACTCCCTGGGCCGGGCGTACGTCGGGGCGAACCGATTCGTCTCGGAGGTGAAGGGCCGGTTCCTCGGGGAGGACGGTTCGCCCCGCGTCGAGCGGATCGTCCCGGTGGCCCTGGTCGCCGTGGGCGTCGTCGGCCTGCTCGTGGTCACCTCGCGGCGGCGCAACAGCTGACCCGGGGGGCGCATACCCGACCCGGAGGGCCGCATACGGCCCCGGGGCAGGTAGGTTCGGTGGTGTGAGCGAGAAGACCCACCACGACGACAAGCTGCCCATCCGGATGCTGCACGACCGCGTGCTCGTGCGGCAGGACACCAGCGAGGGCGAGCGCCGCTCCGGCGGCGGCATCCTGATCCCCGCGACCGCGGCCGTGGGCCGGCGGCTCGCCTGGGCCGAGGTGGTCGCGGTCGGGCAGAACGTACGTACGGTCGAGCCGGGTGACCGGGTGCTGTACGACCCGGAGGACCGCGCCGAGGTCGAGGTGCGGGGCGTGGCGTACGTCCTGATGCGCGAGCGCGATCTGCACGCCGTGGCCGCGGACCGCTTCGAGGGCTCCGAGGACTCGACGGGCCTGTACCTGTAGGAAGCGGCCTCTTCAGCCTGTTTGCTACCGTGGAACCACCCCGACGAGACGCGCCGTACCGGGTTATCGCAAAGACGACGCACCCCCATCAGGTAACGCGCTGAGCGTTCCTTCTCGTCGGAGGTGCCGTCATGGCCTGGGTTCTGTTGATCGTCGCCGGTCTGCTCGAAGTGGGCTGGTCGATCGGGATGAAGTACACCGAGGGGTTCACGCGGCTGTGGCCCAGCGTGTTCACGGGCGCGGGCATCGTCGCGAGCATGATGCTCCTGTCGTACGCCGCCAAGTCGCTGCCCATCGGCACCGCGTACGGCGTGTGGGTCGGCATCGGCGCGGCCGGTGCGGCGGTGCTCGGCATGGTCGTCCTCGGAGAGCCGGTCACCGCCGCGCGGATCTTCTTCGTCTGCCTGCTGCTGGTGGCCGTAATCGGGCTGAAGGCGACCTCGGGACACTGACCCCGGCCGGGGTCGGTGTCCGCCCTAGCCGTCCGTCAGGCCGCCGATCTCGCCGCCGTCCGAGGCGCCGCCGTCGTCGGTCCCGCCGATGTCGGTCGCGCCGCCGTCGGGGCCGCCCTGGGCGGCGCCTCCATCGACCGTTCCGCCGTCGGCGGCGCCGCCGTCCGCGGTGGCCCCGCCGTCGCTCTGGTCACCCGTCTGGCCGCCGGTCTGCCCGCCGGGGTCCTGGCCGCCGTCCGTGGTGGTGCCGCCCGTGTCCTGGCCGCCGGTGGTGGCGCCCCCGTCGGTGGGGCCGCCGTCCGTCGCGCCGCCGTCCGTGGGGTCGCCCGTGGTGGCGCCGCCGTCGGTTCCCGGGTCCTGGGTGCCGCCCGTCGCCGGGTCCGGCACCACCGGCACGTCCGCGCCCTGCGCCAGCTCCAGGTCGAAGTCCTTGACGGGCTCGCCCTCCAGGGCGGCCTTGGTGTACTGCGCCCAGACGCGGGCCGGGTAGGCGCCGCCGTTGATGCGGGACTCGCCCAGCGCGCCGTACAGCGGGGTGTGCGCGCCGGTCTCCGGGTTCTGGCCCATGACGGCGACCACCGTCGCCAGGTCGGGGGTGTATCCGGCGAACCAGGCGGCCGTGTCGTTCTCGGCGGTGCCGGTCTTGCCCGCGGCGGGCCGGCCCGCGCCCTGGGCGGCGGTTCCGGTGCCGCCCTGGACGACGCTCTGGAGGATGGAGGTGGTGGTGTCGGCGGCCTCGCGGGTCACGGCCCGCTTGGTGTCCTGCTCCGGCAGGCCGATCTTCTCGCCGTCCTTGGTGATCTTCTCGACGAGCGTGTACGTGCCGTGCTCGCCGTGGTTGGCCAGCGTCGCGTACGCCTCGGCCATGTCGAGGACGCTGGCGGTGGCGGGGCCGAGCGCGATGGAAGGGGAGGCGGTGAGGTCGGGGGTGGACTCCGGGACGCCGAGGGCGACCGCGGTGTCCTTGACCTTGTCGGAGCCGACGTCGACGGCCATCTGCGCGTACACCGAGTTCACGGACTTGTCGGTGGCCTCGCGGACCGTGGTGTCGCCGTAGGAGACCTGGTCCTCGTTCTCGGGGGCGTACGTGCCGCCGCTCCAGCCCTGCACGGGCCGCTTGTTGGTGCCGTCGTAGACGGTGTTCGGGGTGATGGGCTGCCCGCTCTGGGTGACCGAGCCGTTCTCCACCGCGGAGGTGAACACGAACGGCTTGAAGGTGGAGCCGACCTGGTAGTCGCGGCGCGTGGCGTTGTTGACGTACTGCTTGGTGTAGTCGATGCCGCCGTACATCGCGACGACCTTGCCGGTGGCCGGGTCGATGGAGGCGCCGCCCGCGCGGACGTTGCGGTCGACCTTGCGGGCCTTCTTGTCGACCTTCGACATCACCTGCTCGTCGACGGCCTTCTTGAAGGCTTCCTGGCGGTCCTTCTGGAGGGTCGTGGTGATGCGGTAGCCGCCCTTGGCGAGGGTCTCCTCGTCGATGATCTTGTTGGCGGTCAGGTAGTCCTCGACGGCCTTGACGACGTAGCCGCGCTGCCCGGACAGGCCCGCCGCGCCCTTGGCCTCGTCGGGCACGGGGAACTTGATCCCGGCCCGCTCGGACTTGCCGAGCCAGCCCTCCTTGACCATGCCGTCGAGGACGTAGTTCCAGCGGCCCGCCGCGCGCTGCCTGTTCTCGGGGTGCGTGGCGACGTCGTACGCGTTGGGGGAGTTGAGGAGGGTCGCGAGGTAGGCGCCCTCGGCGGTGGAGAGTTCCTTGACGTTCTTGCCGTAGTACGCCTGGGCGGCGGCCTGCACGCCGTACGCGTTGCGGCCGAAGTAGCTGGTGTTCAGATAGCCGGAGAGGATCTCGTCCTTGCTCACCTCGCGGTCCAGCTTGATGGAGATGAAGAACTCCTTCACCTTGCGGGTGACGGTCTGCTCCTGGCCCAGGTAGTAGTTCTTCACGTACTGCTGGGTGATCGTGGAGCCGGACTGCTTGCCCTTGCCGGTGACGGTGTTCCAGGCCGCGCGGACCATCGCCTTCGGGTCGACCGCGGACTCGCCGTAGAAGTCGCGGTCCTCGGCGGCGAGCACGGCGCGCTGGACGTGCAGCGGGATCTGCTTGAGCGGCACCTTCTCGCGGTTCACCTCGCCGTCGCGGGCGATCTCGGAGCCGTCGGCGTACAGGTAGACGTTGCTCTGCTTGGTCGCGGCGGCGTTCGCCGGGGGGATCTCGACCAGCATGTAGCCCGCCATGAAGGCGCCGCCGACCAGCAGTACCAGCAGGATGAAGCCGCCGAGGACCATGCGCCAGGTCGGGAAGATCCGCCGCCAGCCCTTGCGCTTGGGGCGCCCCGGCTTCTTGGCCTTGCCGGTCTCGGTGGCCCCGCCGCCCTGCCCGGCAGGGCCCTGCTGCTGCGGCTCGTCGCTCATGTCTTGCGGAACTCCCGGTTAGCGTCGTACGTCCAGTACGCCTCGTAGACCCCATTGCACACTGCCACCCACGCGTCGGCACCCGGCACGCGCCCCCGCACCGAAAATGCCTGGCGTGAGTGGCCCCGATCACACTACGATCCTGCGCTTCGGCCCGATGCGTGGTGAGGCCCACTGTGAAAGGGATGCGTGTGCGTACAGGACGGTTCCGTTTGTACGCGGCCGTCGCCCGGGGGAGCTTTCGCCGGTACGCCACCTACCGGGTCGCGACCGCGGCGGGAGTCTTCACCAACACGGTCTTCGGGCTCATCCTCGCGTACACCTACATCGCGCTCTGGGACGAGCGGCCGGGCCTCGGCGGATACGACCAGGAGCAGGCGATCACGTTCGTCTGGCTGGGGCAGGCGCTGCTCACGGTGATGGCGCTGATGGGTGGCGGCTTCGAGGGCGAGCTGATCGAGCGGATCCGCACCGGCGACATCGCCGTCGACCTGTACCGGCCCGCGGACCTCCAGGCCTGGTGGCTGGCGAGCGATCTGGGCCGGGCCCTGTTCCAGCTGCTCGGGCGCGGCATCGTGCCGGTGGCGGCCGGCGCGCTCGTCTTCCAGCTCGCGCTGCCCGCGGATCCGCTGCGCTGGGCGGCGTTCCTGCTGGCCGTGGTGTTCGGCGCGGTGGTCAGCTTCGCGCTGCGCTTCCTGGTGGCGCTGACCGCGTTCTGGCTGCTGGACGGCGCGGGCGTCACGCAGGTGACGATGCTCGCGGGCACCTTCTTCTCCGGGATGCTGCTGCCGCTGAACGTCTTCCCCGGAGCGCTCGGCGAGGTCGCCCGCGCGCTGCCCTGGTCGGCGCTGCTCCAGGTGCCTGCCGATGTGTTCCTGGGCAGGCACACGGGCCTCGGCCTGCTACGGACGTACGTCTTCCAGCTCGGCTGGGCCGCGGTGCTGCTGACGGCCGGGCGGCTGCTCCAGGCCGCGGCGACCCGCCGGGTGGTGGTCCAGGGTGGCTGACCTCGACCCGCACCCCGGCCTGGCGCGGGTGCGCTCCGGGCTGCGGGCCTACCGGCTGATCTCCGCCATGTGGATCCGCTCCCTGATGGCCTACCGCCTCTCCTTCGCGATGACCGCGCTCGGCAACTTCGCGGTGACCGCGTTCGACTTCGCGGCGATCTTGCTGATGTTCTCCCAGGTGGACCGGCTCGGCGGCTACTCGCTGCCGGAGATCGCCTTCCTGTACGGCGCCTCCTGCACCGCGTTCGGGCTCGCCGACCTGTCCCTCGGATCCATGGACCGGCTCGGCAGGCGGGTGCGCGACGGCACGCTCGACACGCTGCTGGTGCGGCCCGCCCCGGTGCTCGCGCAGGTCGCCGCCGACCGGTTCGGGCTGCACCGGCTCGGGCGGCTGACCCAGGGCGCGCTCGTCCTCGCGTACGCGCTCGTGGTCCTGGACATCGAATGGAGCCCGCTGAAGGTCCTGATGGTGCCGCTGATGCTGGTCAGCGGCGCGGGCATCTTCGGGGCCCTGTTCGTGGCGGGCGGGGCCTTCCAGTTCGTGGCGCAGGACGCTGCGGAGGTGCAGAACGCCTTCACGTACGGGGGCACGACGCTGCTCCAGTACCCGCCGTCGGTCTTCGCCAAGGACCTGGTGCGGGGCGTCACCTTCGTGCTGCCGCTGGCCTTCGTGAACTGGCTGCCCGTGCTGTACGTCCTGGGCCGGCCCTACCCCCTCGACCTGCCGGTGTGGGCGGCCTTCACGCCCCCGTCGGTCGCCGTCGCCTGCCTCGCTCTCGCCGGTCTCGCCTGGCGCGCGGGCCTTCGTTCCTACCGCAGCACAGGGAGCTGAACCGCCGTGGACACAGCCGACCTCATCGAACTGGAGGGCGTCGAGAAGGTCTTCGACGTACGCAGGAAGACGGGGTTCCTGCGGCGCGAGCGGCACGAGGTGCGGGCCGTCGACGGGATCTCCTTCACCGTGCCGCGCGGCGAGATGGTCGGCTACATCGGGCCGAACGGCGCGGGCAAGTCGACGACGATCAAGATGCTGACCGGGATCCTCACGCCGAGCGGCGGCCGGCTGCGGGTCGCGGGCATCGACCCCTCGCGGGAGCGGACGAGGCTCGCCCAGCGCATCGGCGTGGTCTTCGGCCAGCGCACGACGCTGTGGTGGGACCTGCCGCTGATCGACTCCTACCGCCTGATGCACCGGATGTACCGCATCCCGGACACCCGCTTCCACGAGAACCTGGACCGGTGCGTGGAACTCCTCGAACTGGGCGCCCTGCTTGACGTCCCCGTGCGCCAGCTCTCGCTCGGGCAACGGATGCGGGGCGACATCGCGGCGGCGCTGCTCCACGACCCCGAGGTGCTGTATCTGGACGAGCCGACGATCGGCCTGGACGTCATCAGCAAGGCGAAGGTGCGGGGTTTCCTGCGGGACTTGAACGCGGAGTCCGGCACGACGGTCCTGCTCACCACACACGACCTCACCGACATCGAGCAGCTGTGCGAGCGCGTGATGGTCATCGACCACGGGCGGCTGATGTACGACGGTCCGCTCGCCGGTCTGCACGAGGTGGGGGAGAGCGAGCGCACCCTCGTGGTGGATCTGGAGCGCGAACTTCCGCCCATGGAGGTGGAGTCGGCGCGGGTGGTGAAGGTGGAGGGCCCCCGCCAGTGGCTGGCCTTCCCCGCCGCGGAGTCGGCGGCTCCGCTTGTCGCGCGGATCGCGGCGCGGTACCCGATGGCCGATCTCTCCATCAGGGAGCCGGACATCGAGGCGGTCATCGCCAAGATGTACGCGGAGAAGGCGACCTCGTAGGCTTCCCCCCATGAGTGAGAAACTCCCCGAGCTGCGGGCTTCCGACGCCGACCGAGAGCGGGTCGCCGAAGTGCTGCGGGACGCGATGGCCGAGGGCCGCCTCGACATGACGGAGTTCGAGGAGCGCCTCGACGCCGCGTACAAGGCCCGTACGTACGGCGAGTTGGAGCCGCTGACCCGCGACCTGCCGGCGCACGGCGCCAAGGTCTCCATGGTGAAGCGGCCCGAGAGCGGCGACCCCGCGGCCATCGACTGGGCCGCGCGGATGGTGGACCACGAGCCCACCTCGACCGGCGGCTTCGCCTTCTGGAGCGGCTTCAGCCGCAAGGGCGGCTGGACGGTGGGGCGGCAGTTCACCGCGTTCGCGATGTGGGGCGGCGGCGAGATCGACCTGCGCGAGGCCTACTTCGCGGAGCGCGACGTGGAGATCCGCTGCTTCACCATCATGGGCGGGCTCCAGGTCGTCGTGCCCCAGGAGCTGAACGTGGTGGTCAAGGGCTTCGGCATCATGGGCGGCTTCGACGACAAGGCGACCGGCCCGGGCACGCCCGGCTCGCCCCGCGTGGTCGTCAAGGGCTTCGCCCTGATGGGCGGGGTGGGCGTCGACCGCAAACTCCGCAGGGCGGAGAAGCTGCGCCTCAAGGAGGAGCGGCGAAGAGAGAAGCTGGAACGACGCAAGGAGCGGGACTGAGGCGCCCCTTCGGGCGCTCTACAGCTCGGCCGCCGCCGAACCCTTCAGGTGCGCGGGATTGAACGTCTCCGCCATCGCGCGGAACCCCGCGTCCGAGGGATGCAGATGGTCCCCGGAGTCGTACCGCTCCCGCAGCTTGCGCGGGTCGTACGGGTCCCGCAGCGCCCGGTCGAAGTCGACGACCTCGTCGAAGACCTTCCCCGAGCGGATCTGTTCGTTCACGCCCTGCCGCACCGCTTCGAGAGCGGGCCCGTAACCGCGGTGCCCGCCGAACGGCATCACCGTCGCGCCGACGACCCGCAGCCCGCGCGTGTGGGCCTGGCGGGTCAGCTCGCGCAGGCCCTCGACGATGCGGTCCGAATTGTTCTGGTGCGGGTTGCGCAGGATGTCGTTGACGCCGAGGGCGATGACGACGGCCTTGACGCCCGTGCGGTTCAGGACGTCACGGTCGAAGCGGGAGAGGCCGCTCGGGTTCGCCGCGGGCCGCCCGCGGCCGTCCGAGAGGATGCGGTTGCCGCTGATGCCCTGGTTCACCACGCCGTAGCGCGGCGCGCCCGACTCGGTGCGCAGCCGGTCGGCGAGGACGTCGGTCCAGCGGCGGTTGGCGCCCATCGTGGACGAGATGCCGTCGGTGATGGAGTCGCCGAAGACCACGACGGTGCCGTCGGTCTCGTTGCTGAGCACGTCCACGGCGGAGAGGTAGCGCCAGAACGGGCTCTGCTCGGTGTACGCGTCACCGGCCGGGTCCTCGGTGCGGTCGCCCTCGGCGACGTAGCTGATCTGGCGCGCGTGCGGGTGGTAGGTGACCGGGCCCGAGGGCGTCGGCGAGTACGTCGTGACCAGCAGGTCGGCGTCGTGCGGGACGCGCAGGCGGGCGGCGTCGCTCATCACCTGGGCGCCCGGCGGGATGAGCACCGAGGTGTTGCCGTTGAACGTGAGGCGGCGCAGCGTGCCGGGCACGACGGCCGGGGCGTTCGACGCGGAGGCCAGCGCGATGGAGGCGTGCGTGACGCTCAGCGGCGTGGTTCCGTAGAGGTTCGACAGGGTGATGCGGGCGCTCTCGCCGCCGACGCTGGTGTGCACGACGTTGCGGATGGAGCGCCCGGCGAACCCCTTGCGCTCGGTGCCCGGTTCGAACCCCGCGGGCGAGGCGGACCAGGAGCCGACCCAGGTGCCGGAGGAGGCGGGGTCGGCGGAGTTGCGGGGGCCTCGCGGGCCCGCGCTGATGGTGTCGCGCGAGCCGTCGTCGGTGCCGGCGACGCCGACGTATATACCGGCGGAAATCACCACTATGACCGCGATGACCGCGGCGAGAAGGGCATAACCGTGACGCTTGGTCATGCGGGCTCTTTCTCCTCGGGCAGGGGGAGCCCCGAGGCTCCGGTGTGATCACCCCATGATGCGGCATGGGCCGTGAGGCGGCCGACACTGCCCCCCTCTGCTCATATCGACGCCGGGAACTTGTCGTTCGTTCCAGGAGTAGGGAGGAAGGGACGGAGAACACAGGACGCGAGGACCATGAGGACGACGACGAGGCGAACGGGCCAGGTGGAGTGAGTGGAGAGCGCAAACGCGGAGAAAACCTCCGAACCCGGCAAGGGGCGTGAACCGGGTGAGGGTACGCCGTTCGGAGCAGCGCGGGCCCCCGTGACTCCGGGTGGCTTCACGTACAGCCCCGCCGACGAGGAGAAGCGGCGCGGCGTACGCCGGATGAAGATCACGGCGACGGGGCTGCTCGTCTTCGTCGCGGTCGTCTACGTCCTCGCGAAGTGGGCGCAGCACTCGGGCGCCGGGACCTGGGCCGGTTACGTCGCCGCCGCGGCCGAGGCCGGCATGGTCGGCGCGCTCGCCGACTGGTTCGCGGTGACGGCGCTCTTCCGCCACCCGCTCGGCCTGCCCATCCCGCACACGGCGATCATCCCGAACAAGAAGGACCAGCTGGGCGCCTCGCTCGGCGACTTCGTGGGGGAGAACTTCCTCTCCGCCGACGTCGTCCGCGGCCGCCTGCACGCCGTCGGCATCGGCGCCCGCCTCGGCACCTGGCTCGCCGAGCCCGCGCACGCCGACCGCGTCACCGCCGAGCTGGCCACGGCGCTGCGCGGCGCCCTGACCGTCCTGCGCGACTCGGACGTCCAGGCCGTCGTCGGCGAGGCCATCACGCGCCGCGCCGACGCCCAGGAGATCGCGCCCGGCATCGGGAAGATGCTGGAGAAGATCGTCGCCGACGGCGGCCACCACAGGGTCGTCGACCTGGTCTGCGTACGCGCGCACGACTGGCTGGTCGAGCACGCCGACTCCGTGATGGACGCGGTCCAGGGCGGGGCGCCCGGCTGGACCCCGCGGTTCGTCGACAAGCGGGTCGGCGAGCGCGTCTACAAGGAACTGCTGCGCTTCGTGACCGAGATGCGGGACATGCCCGAGCACCCCGCGCGCGGCGCCGTCGACCGCTTCCTCGCGGACTTCGCCGCCGACCTCCAGTCCGACTCGGACACCCGCGCGCGCGTGGAGCGCCTCAAGGGGGACATCCTGGCGCGCGGCGAGGTGCAGGACCTGATCGCCTCCGCCTGGTCGGCCGTACGGTCCATGATCGTGGCCGCCGCCGAGGACGAGCGCAGCGAACTGCGGCTGCGCGTGCGGGCCTCGCTGCTCTCGCTCGGCTCGCGGATGGCGCAGGACGGGCGGCTCCAGCAGAAGGTCGACGGCTGGGTCGAGGGCGCGGCCGTCTACGTGGTCACGACCTACCGCGACGAGATCACCTCGCTCATCACCGACACGGTGGCGGGCTGGGACGCGGAGCACACCTCGAAGAAGATCGAGGCGCACATCGGGCGGGACCTCCAGTTCATCCGGATCAACGGCACGGTGGTCGGCTCCCTCGCGGGGCTCGCGATCTATGCGGTGTCGCGGGTGTTCGTGGGGTAGGGGTTCGCGGAGACCGGGTGCCGGGGTGCCCTGCGGCCCGGCGTGTCCTGTGATCGTCCGGCGGGTCCAGCGCGCGTGAGGCGGCGTTTGCTGGGCACTCTGGAGGAGTTCTCTCAGCGTTGAGAGAGCCGTCGCCAGCGCAGCGCGAGCCGCGGGCCGGCGACGTGGGAACAGCGGAAGGAGCCGCCCGCCATGACCGCGTCGCCCACGTCCTCCGAGCCGCCCCCGGACCCCGGCTCGGACCCCGGCTCGGGCCCCGGCTCGGGCCCTGGCTCGGGCCCCGGCTCCGGCACTGCCCCCGAAGCCACCGTCACCACGGCCGTCCCCGCCCGCCTCGACCGCCTCCCCTGGTCCCACTGGCACTGGATGATCGTCGTAGGCCTCGGCACGGTCTGGATCCTGGACGGCCTGGAAGTCACCACCGTCGGCAACATCGCGAGCCGCCTCTCCGAGGAGGGCAGCGGTCTCGCTATCTCCTCGGCGCAGGTCACCGGCATCGCGGCGGCCCTGTACGTGGCGGGGGCCTGCGCCGGGGCGCTCTTCTTCGGCCGGCTCACCGACAAGTACGGCCGCAAGAAGCTCTTCATGGTCACCCTCGCGGTGTACCTCGGTGCCACCGCGCTCACGGCGCTCTCCTTCGACGCCTGGTGGTTCTTCCTCTTCCGGTTCCTGACCGGCTTCGGCATCGGCGGCGAGTACGCGGCCATCAACTCGGCCATCGACGAGCTGATCCCGTCCAAGTACCGGGGCCGTGTCGACCTCGTCATCAACGGCAGCTACTGGCTCGGCGCGATCGGCGGCTCACTGCTCTCGGTCGTCATGCTCAACACCGACATCTTCCCCAAGGACCTCGGCTGGCGGCTGACCTTCGCCCTCGGCGTCGTACTCGGCCTGGTGATCCTCCTCGTACGCCGCCACGTCCCGGAGAGCCCGCGCTGGCAGCTCATCCACGGGCACGGGGAGAAGGCGGAGGAACTCGTCTCGTCGGTGGAGCGCGAGATCGAGCGGGAGAAGGGCGAGCCGCTGCCGCCGCCGGACCGCGAGATCACCATCCACCAGCGCAAGAGCATCGGCTTCGGCCTGATCGCCAAGACGGTCTTCCGCGACTACCCCAAGCGCGCGGTCCTCGGCCTGTCGCTCTTCGTCGGACAGGCGTTCCTGTACAACGCGATCACGTTCGGCTTCGGCGCGATCCTGACCAAGTTCTTCGACGTCCCGTCGGGCAGCACGGGCTACTACTTCGCCGTCATCGCCGCGGGCAACTTCCTCGGCCCGCTCTTCCTCGGCAAGCTCTTCGACACGGTGGGCCGCAGGATCATGATCTCGTCGACGTACATCGTCTCCGGCGTGCTGCTCTTCCTCACGGCCTGGCTGTTCGACCGGGGCTCGCTCAGCGCGGCGACGCTGACGGCCTGCTGGTGCGTGGTCCTGTTCTTCGCGTCGGCGGGCGCGAGCAGCGCGTATCTGACGGTCTCCGAGATCTTCCCGATGGAGACCCGCGCCATGGCCATCGCCTTCTTCTACGCGATCGGCACGGCGGCCGGCGGCATCAGCGGCCCCCTGATCTTCGCCAAGCTGACCGAGTCGGGCGTGGTCGGCGACACGGTGCTCGCGTTCCAGATCGGGGCGGGCCTGATGTGCGCGGCGGGCCTGGTGGCGGCGGTGTTCGCGGTGAAGGCGGAGAGGCGTTCGCTGGAGGACATCGCGGAGCCGTTGTCGACGGTGAAGCGGTAGCCGGGGCTTGGCCGTGACGAGAAGGGAGGCGGGGGCCAGGCCAATGGCGGGGGCGAGGCATGCGTCGGGTGCGAGGCGGCCGAGGCAGCCGAGGCGGCCGAGGCAGCCGAGGCAGACGGTCGCGGTCCTGGTGAGGGACGGCGTACTGCCCATGGAACTGGGCCTGGTCCACCAACTGCTCGGCACGGCCCGCTCGCCGTCGGGTGACCTCCTCTACGACGTACGCACGTGCGCCCCACGCCCCGGCAGGATCCGCACGGACGCGGACTTCCCGATCTACGCGGAGCACGGCCTGGACGTGGTCGCGGCGGCGGACACGGTGATGGTCCCGGCGTCGCACGAGAGCGACGAGGAAATGGAACCGGGCGGCCTGTCAACGGAGTTGGTGTCGGCGCTGGCCCTCCGGGAGGGCCGCAGGGTGGCATCCATCTGCACGGGCGCGTTCGTCCTGGCGGCGGCGGGCCTGCTGAACGGGCGCAGGGCGACGACCCACTGGCTCTCGGCGGACCGCTTCGCGCGGAGGTTCCCGGAGGTGACGGTGGACGCGGACGTCCTCTACGTGGACGAGAACGAGGTGCTCACCTCGGCGGGCGAGGCGGCGGGCATCGATCTGTGCCTCCATCTGATCCGCTCCGACCACGGCGCGGCGATCGCGGCGGAGGTGGCGCGCCGCACCGTCGTACCGCCCCACAGGGAGGGCGGTCAGTCCCAGTACATCCAACGCCCTCTGGCGGAACCGCAGTTGACGTCGACCGGCGCGGCCCGAGCCTGGGCCCTGACCCGCCTGGCGGACCCTCTGACCCTGGCCGACCTGGCGGCGGTCGGATCGATGAGCGTACGCACGTTCAGCCGCCGCTTCCGGGAGGAGACGGGCCTGACGCCCATGCAGTGGCTGACGCAGCGCAGGGTGGACCGGGCGCGCGAACTCCTGGAGTCCACGGACCACACGATCGACCGCATCGCGACAGAGTCGGGCTTCGGTACGGCGGCGTCCCTGAGACAGCACTTCGCGGCGGGGGTGGGGGTGGCGCCGGGGGTCTACCGGGGGGCGTTCAGGGGCTCGGCCCGCTGATTCCTCCCACCCCCCCCGGGGGGTCGCCTCAGCCCCGCCGGTCGGCAAGCAGATACGAGGCGACGCCGACCGCCCCCGAGACCCCGAGGACGGACGGCCAGGCGCCCACCTTCTTGGCCAGGGGGTGCGACCCGGCGAACCCGGCGACGTACGCGGCGCTGAGCGCGGCGGCGGTCTTCGTCCCGGCGGCCTGCTGCCACTGCCGAGCGGCGACGCCTCCGGCAGCGGCGAGCACGATTCCCCCGAGGGGCCGCTTCTTGGTGAACCGGGCGACGCCGTACCCCCCGATGAGCCCACTCGCCGCCACGACGGCCCCCGGAATCCTCACCACAATTTGCCCGCCTCTCGGTGATACGTCCCTGATGTCTCTCGGCCCGAGGCTAACGCGCAGGCCCGTAAACCGGCCGGGCGGGGGATCATCAGAGCTTCGGCTCCACGGGATGCGGCTGCGCGGCCGCCCACGCGGCGAGAACGTCCACCGCGGCCGAGCGGGGCGCCCCGTCGACGGCCACCTCGTTCAGCATCCGCCGCTGCGCGTTGGGCAGCGCCAGCTCCCGATAGAACCGCAGATCCTCGTGCCCGTTGACCGCGGCGTCGTGACTGGTGGCGCCGTAGACGAGCCGTGGAATCCCGGCCCAGTAACAGGCGACGAGACACATGGGGCAGGGCTCGCTGCTCGAATACAGCGTGCCGTTCTCCATGAGGTACGTCCCGAGCCGCTGCCCCGCGTCACGCAGAGCCACGACCTCGGCATGCGCGGTCGGATCACACGACTCGACGACGGAGTTCGCCCCCTCGCCCACCACGTCTCCGCCCACGACGACGACGGCCCCGAAGGGCTTCTTCGTACTGCCGTCGGTGAGCGAGCGGCGGGAGTGGGCGATGGCCAGATCGAGAAACTTGCGGTCGTGGTCGTTTTCGGGGGCGTAGGGCACGGATCTCCCTCTCCATCGACATATCCAGACACAAGCACCGTAACTGTGTCAGTACTGCGAAGCGGAGTTGCGTGAAGCGGTGTTCTCAGTGGAACCGGGTGCAGATGCGGCGCCTTTCCAGAAGATCGTGCGGCACATCGGCGACGATCTCGGGCTCCCGTTCGTCGTAGTGGATGAGATACAGCGCGTTCCGTGCACGTGTGCACAGGATGTGGAAACGCCTGCGGGCGGAGGCACCTGTCGGGTCTTCCGGATAGGCATCCAGGTCGGGGACAAAGACAGTGTCGAACTCCATCCCTTTCATGCTTGCCGTGTGAATGATGTGCACGCGGTGCGAGGAGAAGTCGACCACGGAACGATTGACGTCGGACGAGACGTAGGACTCGACCGACGCGGCATGACCGCGTTCTGCCAGCCCGCGATGGATCTCGCGTTGTAGCTCCGTGCTTCTGCAGATGACCCCGATGCGTTGGTCGGGCTGAGCCGCGACGAACTGCGACAGCTGTGCCAGAAAGGCATCCGGGTGTCGACAGCGGAGGAGCACGCCCTTGTCTCCGGTGCGTTGCGAGAGGCGTTCGAGACCTGCTGGCGAGCGGACTTGAAAAAAGTCGGCAAGGCGGGCGATTTCCCGGGTTGAGCGCAGGTTCCCGGACAACTGAACCGGGCCGTCGACAGCCTTGAGGGTACGACCGATGGCTTCGACGCTCGTCTGGCCTTCGCCGATTCCCAAACCTTCGTCCGCGAAGACCGTGATCCGGTCGGCGAGGAGACGGCAGACACGGTAGAAGCCGGGGGGAAGCTCCTGGCCTTCGTCGATGACCAGGTCGTCGACTCTGCTCGGAGGCCTGTCGATGCAGCTGTCGAGCATCGCTGCCCAGTCGTAGCTCCACTCGCCGGTGTCGTCACTCGGCGGGTCGCAGGCGAAGTTGTCGTTCCACAAGGCCCGTAGCCAGCGGTGGAAGGTGGTGATGCGGACCCCCTCGCTCAGGCGCGCCGAGATGTGGGCCGTGTGTTGGCTCAACAGGTTGGCGTGCGTGACGAGGGCAGTGGGTCGGCCCACGGTCGCCAGCGCCCATGCGCGATAGGCGGCGGTCACAGTCTTACCGGAGCCAGGGGGCCCGGTCACCAGGTGGCGGCCGTCGAAAGGCAGGGTGATGACCGCTTCCTGGCCGGGCGTCAGTTCAAGGAGCGTCGGGAGGGTCACGGCGCCTCGACCGCCGCTGCCGACTCCTCCAAGGCCGCCGCAATCACCGGCCGGAAGAACCCTTCCACTTGGCCGTCACCGATCAGCAGGGTTCGGTCCAGCAAGACGTTCCCGATCTCGCACGACGTCTCGGGCAGCAGGGTGCAGGCATGGCAGGCGGCTCTGTTGAGGTTGGCCAGGGACCGGCCGGTGGAGTCTGAGCAGAGTGGGTCCTGCGAGCACCACTGGGCAGATTCCAGCAGGCGCACCAGGGTGTCGGTCAGGTGCGGGGGTTGTCCTTGTCGGACCAGTCCACCGAGTGTCCCCTCCGAGTCCCCGGCGGCCGTGTACACGAAGACTCCCGACTGAGCAGGATGCGGGCTGCCCGGTGCGTGACTCCTCGCATAGACGCGCTCCCTGAGCGACGCGGCGTTGTACCCGCTCTCGTAGGACAGCTGGCGGATGAGTTGATGTGCCAGCGTGTGCAGCATGACGTACCTGGGCAGGAGCCGCGGTCCGGTCCGCTCGCGGCAGCGGTTCTCCTGGAAGGACGACCCGAGGTTGGTCTCCATGTGGCCGACCCAGTCGCGCACGCCCGGGGAGTTCTCCCAGGCGCGCAGGGCGTCGTCGTCGAGAGCGATGAAGATTCCTTCACCGTACGACTCCACGGCAGGGAGCCACTCTGCCCTGGCCACGGGGTTGACGGAGACGAGCCGATCACGATCGTCCGCCTCGATGCGAGTGAAGCCTTCGAGCGCCCGCACCTCGCGGATTCGGGTGGCCGCGACCACGCGCTCGATCCTCTGGTGCAACAGTGAGACCGAGGGCGGATCGTCCGGCTTCGAGTCGAGGCTCACCTGTGCGATCCGGAACTCGCGCGAGGACACGGACTCCGGGTCGTGACTGGTGAAGGCGGCCCATTCGCCGATGCTCAGATCGTCCTTGGCGTTGGTGCCCGCCGGGGCTGCCGACCTGTCGATGGCGTCCTCGTGAAGGAGCTTCCGGACGAACTCCTCATCGACTTCGCAGTCCTCCGCGATGTACTCGATGAGCGTGCCCGCGGCGGGCCCGTCGGGTGCGCCGGCGACTCTCCGCCACAGGGCGTGGCTCGTCACCTTCAGCGCGTCGGCCTCGTCCTCGTCCCCGTCCTCGGGGAGCGGGATCTCGATGGCGGAGTGCACGACAGGGAAGTAGACGTTCGAGGCACCGCGTTGGATGACGCGGGGCGTCTCCTCGCAGTCGATGCGCTCGTCCCCCGCGTCCTGCCATGGGTGAGTCCCTGAACAGGACGTGCCGCGCCGTAGCAGAGCGTTCTTGTCGGTGACGCCTTCGAGAGTTTGACCGGCTCCGCAAGCGAAGCAATCGACGCGGAGCGCGTCGAGGCCGGAGGAATCCGGAGAGGTCGTGAACGTGAGCTGCCTTACCTGGCACTGCCTGCGCTCGTGGCCCTCGGCCTGCCAGTGCGCCCAGCGTCGCCAGTCGATGTCGGCCATGTGCCCGTCGCGGCACACCTGGACGAAACGCATGGGTGCGAGTTGCGGGGAGTCGGAGCAGCGTCCGCACCTCGGCGCCTTGTCCCGCTCCTCGTGCTCGGCGATCCAGTAGGTCATCCTGCGACACTTGGGACAGAACAACCATCGGGGAAAGCGCACGTACACGGGGCCGATCCGCGAGACGTACTGCGCTTTGCCTGCTGGGATCGCCGGTGCCGCGCGGAAGCCGGCGACGTCAAGTTTGCGGGCGAGGCGGGGGGATTCGACGACCTCGCCCCGCCTCCAACTGCGGGCGTCCGCAGCGACGAACGACTCTCCTCGAAGGTCGATGATGCCGCCGACCCCGAAGGGGGACACCGTCTGGGTCCGCCGGATCTTCCGCCTGTTGTCCTTTGTGTTGTCCTTCACGGCGTCAGGCTCCTCTCACGGCGACCAAGCAATCCCGGTCTACGTTCCGCATGGATTGAGCCGTTTCCCATAGTCCCTCGGCGGGCTTCCCGAAGTCGGTCAGCAGAGCGTCGTCGCCCCGCCCCTGCGGTTTGTAGTAGAGACGCCCGCCGTTTCCTCGCGCCGACTCGGCTGCCTGGAGCCACTCGTCGATCCGGGCGTTGAGGTCATCCTCGGCCGCGCCGGCCTCACTGGGGTCGGAGATGCGAATGTGGCTCAGAAGGCGATCCCGGATCATCTCGAGATCCTCACGACGGCCCACCACATCCCCCGCCATGTCCTCGGAAGCGAGACCGAGACCATGGCGGACGAGGATGGTGAGCACGGCGTGCAGGGCGCGCTGCCTCGAGGGCGGTGACCAGGGTGTGACGCTCGTCGGCTCCACATGGCGGTAGAGCGACGCGTGGTAGGGCCCGAACGACTCGTAGTGGGACCGGTCGCGAGGTTTGGAGGACCGGAAGAGCGTCACGATCAGGCCGGGAACCAGCCGTCGACCCACACGGCTGGTCGCCTGGATGTATTCGGACGTCGTCTTGGGCTGCCCATTCATGATCATGAGCCCGAGGCGAGGCACGTCGACGCCCACGGAAAGCATGTTGGTGGTGGCGAGGAAGGAGACGCTCTCCTTGTCGGTGAGAGATCTGCCGAGTCGGTCGAGCAGCTTGGGCTGGGCGGTGCGAGAGATGTTGCTGGTCAGTTCGACCACCGTGCTGTCCGGCAGATCACGGCGGAACGCCTCGTCACGGGTCAGGTGTGCGAGTCGCGCCGGGATGTCGTCGCGGGCGATGGTGATGGTACGGCCCAGCTCGCGAAGGCTGTTGTGATAGGCGACCACGGTCCAGTACGCGTCGCGCAGGTCGTCCCGGTCGGTGACGGACTCCGAGGCTTGGAGCGTGGCGGCACCGGTGTGGACTGTCGCAGTCGCCGGCGTGTGTCCCTGAGCCATGACACCGACGTACAACCGTCCCGGCCGCGTGCCATCGGTGGATGCGAAGAAGGAATTCCGTGCATCGAGGCCGGCCGGTGGGAAGAGTTGGGTGCTGCGCCCGTACAGATTCTGGATCTGCTCCTGCGACCGCCGGATGGTGGCCGTCGACGCGATGACCTTCGGCCTGGCCCCCTCCCAACCGCACAGCGCGAGGACGGCCGACTCGTACAGTCCGACGGTGGTCCCCAGAGGACCGGCAAGTAGATGCAGCTCGTCCTGGATCACCAGGGAGGGCCTCAGCCGACCGCGGCCGCCGAAGATCCGTCCGGCCTTCGGCTCCCAGGCCAGCCGGGCGAACTTGTCCACTGTGCCGAGCAGGAAGGTCGGCGGGTACTCGTAGATGTGCTGGTCCACGACAGCGACCGGGAGTTGGTCGTGGAAGACGCAGGTCTCGCGCGGGCAGTTGAAGGAGAAGGAGGAATGGTCCGCGGAGATGCCGTAGTCGCTGTCGCGCGTGTAGCGCCTCGGAACGATTTCGGTGCCGCACCACGGGCAACGCTCCAGCAGAAATCGGTCGTCTGGCTCGGTGAGCTGCTTCAGTTCGCCGAGTTCGACCGTCGCCCTGGCATAGGAGTTCGGGGTGGTCTCCTGGCCCACCCAGAGACCGACAGTGATGGGTTCGCTCCCCAGCCGACGGCCCTCGTCCCCGTCATGGCCGCGTCTCATGTACTCGAGGGCGCAGATCGCCGTGGCCGTCCGCTGGAACTGCTGCGTGGTGAGAAGGCTGAGTGTGTAGCGGCTGATGACCGCCGTGCCACCCCCGGCGGCCCCGTGGTGCAGGCGTCGCCAGGCGATCTCGAAGCAGGCCGTCAGCAGGTATGCCTCGGTCTTGCCGCCGCCGGTGGGGAACCAGATCAGGTCGACGGTGTCGCGGTCGTCACTGTTCGGATTCATCAACCCTTCGACGACGAGTAGGAAGAACGCGAGCTGGAACGGATGCCAGGCGGCATCGCCGTCGGGTTCGCTGACGTGGACGACATCCTCGTTCCGCCGACGACGGGTGCCGGCCAACTCACGGCGCGAGTGAAGCATCTGCAGGGCCATGGCGCGGTTGGCCAGCCGGAATGCCTCGCGCGCATCCTCACCGGCAGGTGTATCCGAGGTGAGCGCCTGTACCCCGGACTCCATGCGTTCGACGGCGGTCAGGATTCGATCCAGGATGCGCGCCGCTGGGGGTTTCGCCCAGTCGTGAAGCTTGGACCTCTCGATGTCCAGGTTCTCGTACCAGGCACGGTAGTCGGCGACGAAGGATGTCAGGCCGGCGCGGAGATCCTCTGCCGAGAGGTCGGCTCGCGAGAGTCCGGCGAGCTTCAGGATCGGCAGGTCGGCCGGACCGTCCGGACGGATGTGGGGGACCGTCTTCTGCGGTAGGACCTCGGCACTGAGTGAGGTGACGGGCTTGCTGGTGTCGTCCCATTCGACGGCGCACCCATGGCCTATCGCTCGCGTCACGACGTGCCGGTACTGGATCCGCAACTCCTGCTCTTCGGGGTCGCGGCTGTTGAGCCGGGTGCTCGGGTACTCGAGCACCTCGCCGCCGACGGTTCCGGCCGTCAACTCGGCCTGGAAGAGCATGAGGTTCCAGGCATCTCGCGGCTCTTCGTCCTCATGGTGCGCGTTGGCCAGGACACAGGTCACCAGGTGACCGTTACGGTGACGACGCCAGCGGGTGAACAGCTTGGCGTGGCCGTCCAGCACGGACGCGCCGCCGGCGGATTCCGCGGTGACCGAGATCGCCTCGGTCTGACGTGGGCGACGCTTCCATACTCTGCGCCGCCCCTCGCGAGACGTCTCATAGCGAGCGGCAGAGCACACCAGGTCGATTCTCGGGGCGTCGGTGAAGAACGAGAACCCCATCGACGACGGCAACCAGGCATTGGCCTCCGCCACCGGGTCGTCGGCGAATCCGTCCTCCTCGCCCGGCCCGATCGCACCCTCCGGGTCCTCCTCCTCGCCGGCGGCCGATGTGTGGATATGGAGGTCGGTGCCGCGCGGATAGAGCGTGCCCATGAGGTAGCGACGGTCCGGCGGGTCGACCAGGGTCTCGTCCTCACCACCCGCGGGCCCGACCAACTGCTGCCGCAGGTACGCCACGAATGCGTCGCGGTGGTCCGCCAGCTCCTCCTCGGTAGTGGTCACTTCGCGGCACCGTTCCTCTTCAGCTTCAGCGAGGCCAGACACATGTCGTTGAGCAGAGGTTTGACTCCCGGCCGGGTAGCGATCCACAACTGGGCGCGAGCCCGCGTCCAAGCGACATAGACCGCGTCCAGCCGACCCGCCAGCGCCTCGGGCTCCATGTCGATGACACAGACGGCCTGATTCTCGAGCCCTTTGAAATCAGCCACCGATGACCACGTGATCCTCCTGCGCGGGGCTCCGGTACCTACTAGGTCGGAGTAGGGCTCGATCCTTCCGGAGCGACGCGACAACCGAGCCGATGAGTTCTCCCAGTCACCCGTGGACGACAGGATGGTGATGTCGCCGGGGGAGAGCCCCTCGGCGGCCAGCCGGTCCAGATAGGCGTCCAGGGCCTCGGCTTCGTGCACGCGTGAACGGACATCGGCAAACACCACGTGCTCGCCCTGACCTGCCTTGGCGACCCCGAGGTCGGCACCTGTATATGTTTGGACCTGGGTCACGATCTGCTCGGTGTTCCGACAGTTCCGGCCGAGCGCGAGACTCGTCACCCCCAGGCCTCTGAGGTATTCCCACGCCTCGTCGTCGTAGTGCTGCGGTGACAGCACCTGGTTGTTCTGGTCGAGCATGAAGATCCAGTGCCCCCGCTCCAGACCGCCGTCGATCAACTCGTCGAGTTCGTTCAACGCCTTGAAGTTCATCAGGTCCTGTGCCTCGTCCACGATCAGGTGGTCGAAGGTACGCCCACGCACCTCGTGGAGTCGTTCGTAGGGAAGGACCGTGACCGGTTCATCGGACAGCACATGAGCCACGTGCCTGGCCAAGGGGGAACTGGCACAGGTGAACAGGACGCTGCCATTGACCGACTTGCGGCGGGCGGCCTCCGCTGCCAGGAAGGTCTTGCCTGTGCCCGCGCCACCCCTCCAGACATGACGCGGATTCTCGGCCAACGCATCGATTTTCTCGTACTGTTCCGCTGTCAGACGTTCGAACTCGGCCTCGAGATCCGTGATGCGCGAGCGAAGGTTGGGAACAAGGTCGAAATTCGGCCGCATGGCTCGCACGATCTCCTTCCGCAGGGCAGCGGGGATTGGGGAGATGGCCGACCGGTTTTGGCCCTTTTTTCGCCAGTACTTACCGGCACGCTCGATTGCCGCTTCGAGCCCCCGTCCCCCGTCGTACGCCCTCTGGCCAAGGTACTGCTCCGGGTCATATTCGGTCATCGGTGGGAGGTCGACATCCGGCGTGATGACCAGATAGCCGCCGACGGCACGCCGCGCGCGAAGCCCGTCGACGGCCTGCCGCAGTTCGCGCTCCAGCTCGTGCATCCCTGAACTGGCCTGTGCGAAGGGGCCTTCGCGGCGGACATCAGCGGTGCCGTCCCCTCGTCCGAACCGCCACTCCCCATCGTGGTGGGAGATCTGCCCGCCCTTCACTTCGATGAACAGGATCAGTTGCGGTGTCACCACTACGAAGTCGATCTCGCCGACGCGCTTGTAGCGATGCGCCGGCAGGTGTACGGAGTGCAGCGCCACGCTCTCGCTGTCGGGAATGGCTTTGAGCGCGGCGAACACGCTGCGCTCGGCGCGGCTTCGCGTCCTCCGTGAGATCTCGCTCGGAATGGTTCTCATCAACTCTCCCCGTGGCGGCGGCAACAAGGTCACGATAGCGATATGAATTGAGTACGAACACGGAAGTCGGCGCGGAGGGGTGAGATGAGCACGGATGGTCGGCCCCCGCACAACGGTGGGGACCGCGGGGCCGATTGGGGTCGAGTCGTGCGACTGTTGCGGCGTTTCCGGGCGGAGGGTGCGGAACCGGACATCGCAGTCTCGCGAGTGTCTGTTGCGGCGGGGCTCGATGAGCGCACCACATGTGAACTCGCTGCCGCGATGAGGTCCGAGGGCTGGCTACTCGAACGGGCGTCTCGCGAAACGCCCGAAAGTGAAGAGGAAGCCGACTCGGGCGAGGTGGTTGCAAGTGCCCCAGGGGTTGACTGCGTCCATGAGGGACGCGTGGTGGTCGATCACCACAGCGCTCGCGCCGCCGCACGACGAGTACTGGACGGAGATCGATGGAACAGGAACCCGGACGGACGGATTCTTACAGCCGAGGAGGAGGTGGGACTATTCCTCCTCGTTCGTGAAGGGTTGCCGTGCGCGGAAGATATTCCCGCAGGCTATCTGCGCGACCTGCCGAGAGATGGAGAGGCGCGCAAGGCGTATGAGGCGTTGGTGGCTCACAACATGCGGCTCGTCTACTCGGTAGTGAAGGGCATGGCTCATGGCAACGACCTCGACCTCGACGACCTGGCGCAGTACGGGGTCATTGGGTTGACTCGAGCCGTGGAGAAGTTCGACATCGCGCGGGGGTTCAAGTTCTCGACCTATGCGACGAGTTGGATCCGACAGTCGGCGGACAGAGCGGTCGCCGACTTCGGGGCGGCCATCAGGCTGCCCGTACACGTGCGTGACTCGGTCAGAAAGATAACCCGGGTTCAGCGGGATTCGCGGGCCAGGGGGATCGAGCCCGATGTCGTAGACCTCCAGAAGGCAACAGGGTTCTCTCATGAAAAGGTTGCCTCGTGCTTGAAGCTGTCGCGACGCACGAAGTCTCTCGATGCTCTTGTCGAAATCGGCTTCCCTGAGTCCGCCATCTCCGACTATCGGGGCGCGTCGACAACCCCACACCATTCGCTGCGGCAGTACATCGCACTGGAGGAACTTCGGCCGTTGCTGTCGGTGTTGAATGAACGCACGCTGTTGATGATTATGTATCGCTACGGATTGGTGGACGGAGAGCGGTGGACGCTGGAGGAGGTCGGTCGACTTTTCGGTGTCACACGCGAACGGGTCCGACAGTTGGAGGTCCGGGGCTTGTCGGACATGCGGATCGCCCTCGGCCTCGAGCCGGACAAGCCGGGTGCGGCCGGGCGGATGAAGAGAGCCCAGCGGGAATGGGAGGCGCTGGGAAACGGGCTTGCGTCGCGTGTGCGGAGAGCCAACCGCCGGGCTTCCCGTCGTGGGCGTGCAGCGGTAGAGAACAGGAGTGCGGGATCCAGGAATGCGGAGAGAGCGGGCAATGCGATGACAGTGGATGAAGGATCATTCGGTCATTGGCTCAAGGAGCAAATGGTCCACCATGGGACAGATGAGGCCGAGCTCGCGCAGCGGCTCGATGTTCCTCAATTCCTCATCTCTTCCTGGCTGGAGGGGCGCTCGGTTCCGAATGACGGCATGCGCGTGAAGGTCGAAGCGCTCTTCGACGTTCTCGAGGAGGCAGAGGCGGGGACGTCGGAGGGGGACGACATCGGGAATGTTGGTTGGCGCCACCGGCCGGCGCATCAGGACGGCGGCCGAGAGTTCGGAAATGCTGCGGCCTTCGCTTTCGATGCAGACGTCGAGGTCCTGGCTCGAGAGGCCACCCAGAACAGTCTCGACGAGCGTCTGCCCAATTCTAGGCCGGTTCGGGTCCACTACACACTGCATGAATTGACGGGGGAATGGCTGGCCCGATTTCGTGAGGCGCTCCGTTGGGAAGATCTCTTGCCGCATTACCAGGTCGCGGCCGCGCAAAACCAGAAGGTCGGGCGGGTCATTGCCGCGGGGCTGCGCGAGATGGAGGAGCGCGACCGACTGGTGCTGTTGAGGGTCGACGACTACAACGCTTCCGGGCTGACCGGCGATGACTACGAGACCGGCCGATTCGCAGCCGTCGTTCGCCGCCAACTGGACAGTCACAAGTCGACGAATGGAGCCGGGGGTTCGTACGGCCTCGGCAAGGCGACACTGTGGGCGACCAGTCGACTCGGCCTTGTGCTCATGAATTCCACCTTGTCGGAACCGCATGAAGGACGTACGGAACGACGGCTTGTCGGACGACTCGATCTGCCATGGCGTGAGGTCGGTGGTACGCCTTGCGCCGGGCCCGCCTGGTTCGGACGGCCCGATCCCGACCTGGGTGATGCAAACGTGGCGCGTTCGTGGTGGGCCGATCGGGATACGGTCGAGCGGCTCCACCTCACACGGGAAAGCGCGGAGCCGGGCACATCGTTCCTGATTGTTGGTGCACACGACGTGGCGAGCCTGGCCGAAGCCGGCCCGGCCGAGGACGACGCGAGCGACGACGCGGACAGTGTGCACATCATGCACAGGCGACTCGTCCAGGCCCTCGGGCGGAATTTCTGGGCCGCCATGACCCCTGGAGGTAGCGGGGAGCCACTGCTGGAGGTATCCGTTCGAACGCTGCGTAACGGCGAAGTGATCATCGAAAAGGAACGAGTCGATCCGCGCGTTGCCCAGCCCTCTCGCACCCGCGCGCTTCAGGCGTTTCTGGACGGTACGACCGTGGAGCGTCTGACCGAGTCCGGTCAGGTGGCTATGACGACTGTGCCGCTGAAGGTGCCTGACCTGGCGGAGGGGCCTGGCGGGGGCGAGCACCGGGCGGTGCTTCTGGTGACAGAGGCTGACGACGCCGACGGCAGGCCGAACACGGTGGTGGCCATGCGAGGCAACCGCATGACGGTCAAGACCAGTAGGGTCCCTGACCTGGCGCTGGGCACCAACCCGTTTCAGGCGGTCCTTCTCGTAGGACAGGCCGCAGGTGACGTCCGCCTCGCCGACGAGGCCGAGGCGTTCCTGCGAGCCTCCGAGCCCCCCGAGCACAACAAGTGGGGGCAGACGGAGGAGCTACGGATGCGGTATTCGCCGTCCGCCTACCGTCGGATCGCCGCTTTGACCCGTGACACCAACAAGGCTGTGCGTGAACTCGTCGCTCTTCCCAAGGAGAAACGGCGCAGTGGGAGTGATCGCCTGCGTAAGCGCCTCACCGTAGGTGGCAGGAAGGAGGCCCGCAGCAACGAAACAGCGGGTTTGCCGACCTTGGACGATCTGGAGGCCCGGATCGACGACGACGGCGCGTGGTGTGTCACGGCCGAGGTGAAGGTTCCGGCCGGAGGTGACTCCTGGCAGCTCACGCCTGTGGCCAAGTTGGACGTGCGGTCAGGTGCGAGGCCCGTTGTGTCATGGGCCGAACTCGTCGCCGTACGTAGCTGCGAAGTCGTCGACGGGGTGCTGCGTTTCGCGCCCGGTGCGCGCAGTGCCACCTTCCGAGGGGTGACGGACGTCTCCACCCATCCGGTGCGGGCAACCCTCACAGGGCTCGTGGTCGAGCTCAGCGCCGGCAAAGGGGGCAAGGCATGAGGGCTTACCCGTACAAGCGGCTCTCCGGTGTGGTGTCTCTCCGTGTGACTGCGGTGAGTCTCAAGGGGCCGGGTGAGAACCGTGAGGAACTCGACACCAGGGCATTCTCGGTGGTCGAGCAGGTGGTTGCCCTGGGACAGGCGGAGCGGAGCGATTGGGAGAAGGCCCGTCTGAAGCTGTCGGCCACCATTCCGGGCAAGGCAACCGAGTCCAACGGCTATTGGTCCGATGTGTCGGTCGTCGCGGTGCTGACGGAGAAGGCCACCAATACGCGGGTGTCAGCCCGCCTCGACTCCAGGACTGAGGGAGGTCGGGAGTGGACCGGAACCCTGGAGCTGTGCCGTTTCGACCATGTGGACCGGGCTGTCTTGTCCGTCCATGTGGTCGCCACTGCCGACGGTGTGCCGGGGCGGGTGATCGCCACGTCGGAGCCGGAAAAGGAATGGGTCGTCGACCTGAGGGCCGAGGCGCCCCTACGACAGCGTGAGCTCGACGTCGTCGAGATCGGATTCCGCGAAGGGCCGGAGTGGCTGCGCCCATTTCGGGACGTGCCCTGGGTCGTCGACACCTCCGGTGAGCTACCCGCGGTGCACGTCAACACCGACTTCGAAGGCATCACCGATCTCGTCGGCGGAGAAGGTTCACCGGTCGAGGGACTCGTGCGAGACCTGCTCCTCGCGCAGATGTGCACGGATGTATGGACCGCGGTGTTCCATACGGCGATCGGTGACCTGGAGATCGAGGAAGATGGTACGCCCCTCTTTCCGCACGACTGGAGGGGTGAGGTACTTCGGGAGATGCTGCCGGACGTCGTGCCGGGCCGTTCCGGCGAGGAGGCGCTGCGCGAGGTTCACCGGCACCGCACCGGGACCTCGGGATGGATCGACCTTCAGCCTCGTATCCATTTCGCTGCCACCCGTAGGGCCGAGGTGCCGAAGGCTCTGTCCACCACCATTCGCGGCCTGGACCGCCTCCATCGGGGAAACGACTCATGACCGACCGACCGGCGTACCTGCCCGAACGCCTGGCGTGGCTCTCGGACCTCAACGCCGCCCAGTACCTCACCGAAGGGTTGCTCACGGGCAAGGAGGATGTACCCGCCATCGCCCTCAACAAGAGGGCCGAGCCCCTACCGCGTGACGGTGCCCGGACGGAGTCGGGTCCCGTGCGTGACCTCGTCGACGAGGCCATGCGCATGTGGTGCGACGGCAAGCCGACGAAAGCGGACGCATGGATTGCTCCGCGGCTGCATGCGACACTCCGGCTCACCCGCGGTGAAGCCGCTGACCGCAGGTTCTGGAACTACCTGGCCTTGGGCGTCGCCCCCGACTACGTCGTCTGGCGCCACATGTCGGAGCCCAAGGAGGACGGGAAGTTGCCCAGTGTCGCGACCGGTCGCTTCCGTGGCGCTCACTACACTCAGACGTTCGCCCGGTTGTGGTGGGCCGCCGAACTGTTCCGGAACGGTCCCGATTACGGTCCGGTAGTCACTGCCTGTACTCACCAGGACATGCTCAACACCGCGTTGCGGCTCGATGTCATCGACCATCGGCCCACGGCCCAAGCGATGGTGCGTCTCATAGACCGCGGCGTCGTGCGGAACGGGCGTGAGATCAACGCTCTGGCCGGCGCAATCAATGCATCGGCTGCCACCTTGATGTACGACGTCATCTCTCCGGACGTGGAGCGTGACGGCCATGCGTTGCAGCGGTGGATCGATGCTTCGGAATGGGCGGGCCCCGTGCCTCACAAGACGCTTCCCGAGGGGCCGGATGAGGAGCGGGCCCCGGACACCTCGGTGGAGGCGCTGGCCGACTACTTCGCGGAACTCTTCGAGGACGCACCGGTACGTGGGCGGGAGCCGAGCGGCGACAGGAATGCCTGACGTGATCGGGCGTGCCGGTCTCAGGCGCTCTCGGCGGGGTCGTCGACCGCCGGGGGCTGCCACTCCTCCAGGCGCGTGATCAGCTTCTCCTCCGGCTCCCCGAAGCCGAGGGCAGAGCTCAGGATGTGGAGGGAGAGACGCGGCGGAATGGCGTTGCCGATCTGTTGGGCGACATCGGTCGATCGCCACGGATAGGCAGCAGGGAATGATTGCAGAAGGCCGGCTTCCTTGAGAGTCAGCCGGTCCAACTCCTCGCCGATCTGCTTGGTACCGGCTCTTGTCTTCTTCAGGCGAAATACCCGGTTACGTCGGATCTTGCCGGTGACTGTTGCCGCCGGTTCCTCCGAGGTGCGGCGACCTCGCTTCTTGGGGTCGCCGCCCGAGCCGTAGTTGGAGACCACTTCGAAGTCGGTGGGCCGCTCGTGAAGGACATCCTGCATTGCCGTCCAACGCTTGATCGGCTCGTCGCTACGAGGTCTGCCGAACAGGGCCTCCTGGGCGTTCTGTTCAGGGGTCTGCAACTCCGGTAGCCGCTCGACCCCCGGGCGGTATCGCTGATGAGTCGGTCGGGGGAACTCGACGCTTTTGTTGCCGCTTCCTGGGGCATATCGGGCGATCAGTACGGCACGTCGACGGGTCTGCGGTACACCGAATTCCTCGGCGTGCAGGATGTGGGCGTCAGCCGAGTAGTCGGATCCCCTGAGGATTTCGACGTAGTGCTTCCACACCGGCAGAACGGTCGGCACCTGCTCCAGGACGATGACGTCGTACGGCTTCTCGCGCTTGAGTTTGGCTTCCATGATCCAGCGGAGTGGCTGGAGCACGAGACCGGTGCGCTCGTCCGACATGGCGTCGGTCTCGGTCTTGACCTCTTTCCAAGCGGCCTCGAAAGAAGCTGCGTTCTCGTGGCCGCCCAAACGTGAAGCCAGCCGCTTGACGACCTCCAGTGCCTGGTGCCCCTCGCGGTTTCCAGCGACCGAAAACGTCTGGCACGGAGGGCCACCGGTGAGTACGTTCGCGTCCGCCACCTCGGGATCGCAGGGGCCGAGCTCGGCGACGTCCTTCTCGCTGGTGGTTCGCAGGCCCGCCGCCGCACGCGTTGCACGCGTCGGTTCGTCCCACTCGACCCCGATGGATTCCACTCCCAGGACCGTGGCTGCGACATCGAGTCCACCGGGGCCGGCGAATAGATCCACGATGTGGAAATCCGCGGGCAGGGGTGGTCGACGAGGCGCAGAGGTCATGGGGTCGAAGTGTAGTCAGCGACTGGGGGGTGCTCACGCGCGCACTCAGGGGCAGGGGGGAGGAAGGCTACGAGTGGTGCGCGATCAGGCCCGCAGGGCCGCGGCGATGGCGAGCCCCAGAGCCTTGCCCACGGGCGGCGGTGAGGCGTGGCCGATCTGACGGTAGCGGGCCGTCTTCTTCCCGGCGAAGATCCAGTCGGTGGGAAAGGCTTGAAGGATGGCCGCTTGGTCCACCGTGAGCTTCTTCAGGGGGGAGCCGGACTTGTCCGACTCCTGAACGCCGTCCGGTCCGGGCACCTCGTCGGCGAACGCGGCTCCATTGATGCCCATACGTGCCCAGGCCTTCTTGGTCCCGGTCAGCCCGAGGTCGGCACCTCCCCGTTTCTCTGATCCGCCCACCAGCGTCGGTGCGACGTGATCCGCCTGGGCTGCCCAGGCGTCGGCCCCGGCCCAGCCCCGAGCGGACATCGACGCGTGAAGCGCCTGACCCACTGTCGTGTGCTGGGCGTCGATCGGCGCCGGCCGGCGGAAGTTGTCGAAGTACTGACGCTTCAGCGCTATGAGTACGCCTTGTTTACGGTCCTGCGGGACGCCGAAATCCTCAGCGTTGAGGATGAACCAGTGAAATCCGTATCCGAGATGCTCAAGTTCCTTCTGGATGAAGGTCCGCACCGCTTGGAAAGCTTCGCTGTCGACGAGGCCCGGGACGTTTTCGATCAACAAGGCGCGAGGCTGCACGGCATGGGCCAGGTATACGGCGGCCTCGAGCAGACGCAGTTCGCTTCCGGTCTCCACGCGCTTGGCGGTCGCCGAAGACTTCACCCGTGGGAGCCCTGCGGAGAGCAGGTCCACGTCGTAGGTCTCCCGGTGGTCGGTCGGCTTGAAACCCAGGAGATCCGTTTGAAGCACGTTCCAGGTCGGCCTGTTCATGCGGAGCGTCTCGCAGGTGACCTGTTTGTCGTCCAGAAGCAGAACGGGGTGGAATCCGGCCTGCTCCAGCCCCAAGGCCATGCCTCCGCCGCCCGAGCAGATGTCCACGAATTTCAAGCTGCTCACTGCGTCCCTTCGCCTCTGTGAGGTCGCTCGCTCCGGCGCTTCCGCGCGACGGCCTCAGCCACCCGTTTCGCCACCTCGTCGGGCGCTTCGTGCTCCCAGAATCGTAGAACCGTCCATCCGGCCTCGGCCAAGTGTTTTTTCGTCTCCAGGTCTCGCGCGATGTTGCGGTCGAGCTTTTGTCGCCACCACTCCGCGTTTACCTTGGGCCACGTTGCGTGCTCCGGGCAGCCGTGCCAGAAGCAGCCGTCCATGAAGACGGCGATCTTGGCTTTGCCGAAGGCGATGTCGATGGTGCGGCGCGGCATGCCGGGCACCGGGGTATTGATGCGGTAGCGCAGCCCGGCGGCGTGCAGGAGGCGGCGGACCGCGACCTCTGGGGCGGTGTCGCGAGAGTTCTGCCGACTCATGCGGGCGGAGACGGCAGGTGAGGACGGGGCTGCGTCGGGCACGTGGACATTGTGCCGGCGGGCGGCCAAGGGACGGGGTGAGGGCCGAGGAGTTCAGGCGCCGGCGCCGTGACACTCGCCGTAGCCGGCCCCGCTACCGCACCAGCACTCCGCCCCCCGCTCCGGCGGCCACCCCGCCGCCCGCCCGCGCGCCGCCAGCGTCGTCGCGTACTGGGGAAGCAGGGACGGTTCCTCCGGGGACGTGCCCTCTGAGGCGGCGAAGGCCTCGTAGGACGGGACTGTGCCGGTGACGATGCCCAAGTTGGGGGTTCCGGACGCGGAGAGTTCGCGCAGTGAGGACTCTATGGTCGCCAAGTGCTCCTCGTGGGAGGGATATTCCGCGGTGAGGGACGGGTACGCCGTCAGGAGTTCTGTCAGTTCCGGGGCCGGCCAGTGCAGGATCGCCACCGGGAAGGGGCGGGACAGGGCCTGCCTGTACGAGCCCAACTCCGCCTGGAGGCGGGTGATCTCCGCGCGGAGTTCCGCCGGGTTCTCCGAGCCCAGGGACCACGTCCGCTTCGGGTCGTGCAGTTCGTCCAGGGGGACGGGGGACGTGGAGATCCGGTCCGCCAGGGCGTCCCATGCGTCGTGGTCCATGCCCAGCATGCGGCGTACGCGGTGGCGGCCGAAGAGGAGGGGGTGCGTCGCGTACGGGGGATCCGGTGTTTCCGGGGGGAGCAGGAGGGCGGCCGCCTCCGTGAACGTGGCGTGTGCCTGTTCCAGTTCGTCGTGCGATTCGAGGGACTCCGCCACGATCACCCACGGCGCGGGGTCCCGCGGAGCCGTCGCGCGGACTCCGTCGATGATCGCGCGGGCCTCCGCCTCGTGGCCGTACTCCCACAGGTTCGAGGCCTTCAGGGCGCGGATCATAACCGGTGAGGCCGGCGGGTGCTCGGCGTCCGCGGACAGGAGGCGGTCGTAGAGCGCTGTCGCGCGGTCGCGGGCGCCGGCCAGTTCGAGGTGGGCGGCGGCCTGGAGGAGCAGTTGTTCGGCGTCCTCCGGGTACAGGCCGGCCGTGCGTTCCAGGCGCGCGGCTTCGGCGATGTGGTCGGCTTCGACGTGGTCGGCGGCGGCAGGCTTGTCGGGGCGCATACGGGACACCGTACTGCTGGGCGGGCCACTTGCAGGAGGGCCCCGGCTCGTTCCGTCAGTGCCGCGTACGCCGTGGATTGTGAGGAGGGGCGCGCCTGTCGTACGGGGGTCGTGCGGGCACGCGGGCATGCGGCTCAAGTACGAGGGCGGGCCGTCGGCCGAGCCCCGCCCGCTCCTTCAGTCGGACACGGCCGATCCTGTATAACGGGCGGTACGAGATGTACGTACAGTTGTACGGGCCGTGAGTTGTACGGGACGTCAGCTGTACGAGCCATGCGTGCGGCTGTGGTGCTGTGTCGCTGTGGCGCACGGCGCCGGACAATCGGAGCGAGAGGGGGACCGACGGTGCACGATCTGATCCGTGGCTGGAAAGCCGCCGCGCGCCCCGCCCTGCTCCTCCTCTTCCTGCTCGTCGAGGTCGTCCTCGTCGACACCGGCGGCCTCACCGCCGCCGTCGCGCTCGCCGCGACCGCCGCGGCCGGGTCCGCGCTCGCCGTCTGCTCCGTGATCGCCGCGCGCTGCGCCCCCGCCGTGCCCCGCACCCGCGTGCGCACCGCCATCCGCGACCGTGAACGGCGCACCGCCTTCCTGCCCCAGCGCGACCCCGACGCCCGGGGCCGCAGGCGCCCCCGAGCGCCCGGCCGTCCCCTCCTGACGGCCGCGTAGGGGACCCGCACACACCCGCACACCCGTACCCGTGCCCCTCGTGGGCCGTCACGCCGAGTCGACTCCGCACGCCGAGTCGACCTCTTCTCCCGGCACGACGGAACCCTCGGAGGGCTTCTCCATGTCCGATCTCATCTCCGCACTCATGTCCGTGTTCGCGGACCTGGTCGCGCACCTCGCCGACCTGCTCGACCCGCTGTTCCACGGCTCGGCGACCGCCGCCGCGATCGTCCTCTTCACCGCCTGCGTACGACTCCTCGTCCATCCCCTCTCGCGCGCCTCGGCCCGTGGTCAGAAGGCGCGCGCCAGGCTCTCGCCGCAGATCGCGGAGTTGCGCAAGAAGCACGGCAAGAACCCCGAGCGGTTCCAGAAGGCGGTCCTCGAACTGCACCGCGAGGAGAAGGTGTCGCCGCTCTCCGGGTGCCTGCCGAGCCTCTTCCAGCTGCCCGCCTTCTTCCTCCTCTACCACCTCTTCTCCAGCTCCGGCTCTGGCTCCGGCGACGGCGAGTCCGGGGGCATGCTCGACCACACCCTCGGCTCCGCGCCGCTCGGCGGCCGGTGGGCGGACGCGCTGGCCGACGGCGGGCTCTTCGGGGCGCAGGGTCTGGTCTACCTGGTGCTCTTCGTGATCGTCGCCGCGGTCGCCACGTTCAACTACGGGCGCACCAAGAGGCAGCTCGCGGCCACCCCGCCGGTGCAGAACGGTGACCAGCAGGTGCCGGGCATGGGCGCGATCACCAAGATCATGCCGCTGATGTCGTTCATGACTCTGTTCACCGTGGCGTTCGTGCCGCTCGCCGCCGGGCTGTACGTGGTGACCAGCACGACCTGGAGCGCGGTCGAGCGGGCGGCGCTGTACCGGGACATGCCGAACGGGGCGCCCCTCGCGTCCGCGGCCGGATGACGGAGACAGCCGTCCGGGTGGCTGGAGACGGCCCCCGAGTACCCCCTGGCTACCCCCGAGTAAGGGTCCAGTACGTGAACGGGGTATTGCGGAGTGGACGGCGACCTTGGACGATCGACCAAACCTCCGATGGCCGCACCCCATCGGCCGGGCTACCGAAGGAATGGAGTTCGACCATGAAGCTGCTGCGAGTCGGTACGGCCGGGGCCGAGCGCCCGGCGCTGCTCGACGCCGAAGGGGTGCTGCGGGGCCTGTCCGGGATCGTCACGGACATCGACGGGACGGTGCTCGCCGACGCGGACGCGCTCGGCCGGATACGGGCCGCCGCCGACTCCGGTGAGCTGCCCGTTCTCGCGGCCGACGGCCTGCGCGTCGGGCCGCCGGTCGCGCGGATCGGCAAGGTCGTCTGCATCGGGCTCAACTACTACGACCACGCCCGCGAGACGGGCGCGGAGCCGCCCGCCGAACCCGTCATCTTCTTCAAGGCGGCGGACACGGTGATCGGCCCCGACGACACCGTCCTGGTGCCGCGCGGCTCGGTGAAGACCGACTGGGAGGCCGAGCTGGCCGTGGTCATCGGACGTAGGGCCCGCTATCTGGAGTCGCACGAGGAGGCGCTGGCGCATGTCGCGGGGTACGCGGTGGCGCACGACGTGTCCGAGCGGGAGTATCAGATCGAGCGGGGCGGCACCTGGGACAAGGGCAAGAACTGCGAGACGTTCAACCCGCTGGGCCCCTGGCTGGTCACCGCCGACGAGGTGCCGGACCCGCAGGCGCTGTCCCTGAAGCTCTGGGTCAACGACGAGCTGAAGCAGGACGGAACGACCGCCGAGCAGATCTTCCCGGTGGCCGAAGTGGTGCGGTACGTAAGCCAGTTCATGACGCTCTACCCCGGCGACGTCATCAACACCGGTACGCCGGCGGGCGTGGCCATGGGGCAGCCCGAGCCGAAGCCGTATCTGCGGGCGGGGGACGTCGTGGAGCTGGAGATCGAGGGGCTGGGGCGGCAGCGGCAGCAGTTGAAGGACGCCTAAGCGGGCCCCGCAGGGCGGCGGCACGGCATGATGGGGTGGTGGCACTGACCCCGGCCGAAGCCGCCCTCTGCGGTACGGCGTTGGGCGCCCTCGCCACGTTCTCCAGTGCCTGGTTCATCCAGCGGGCCACGAGCAGGCGTGAGCGGGACAACCGCGTCTGGGACCGGCGGATGCAGGTCTACGACGAGGTGATGATCGTCGTCAGACGGATGGCGGAGCTGCGTGAGACCGTTCTGCGCACCGGCGTCTTCCCCGAGCGGCGCGACGGCGAGGCGGCCGTGGTCGACGACGTGGTCCCGCTCCTGGCCCGCCTGGAGATCTACGCCACCGACCCGCTGCTGGACGCCTGCAAGGGTACGTTCGAGGCGGGGCACGAGTGGAACTGGGCGTGGGGCGCCTGGCGTACCCAGCGGGGCAACAATCCGCGGCGCGGCGAGGACGACGAGCTGTGGGTGGAATTCGAGCTGGCGGCGGACAAGGCGCGGGAGGCCGACGGGCTCGTTCTCGATCTGCTGCGGGCGGAAGTGCACAGAGAACAGCGGCCGAAGCGACGGAAGTTGCCTGAGAGGCTGCGTTTGCGTCAGGTGAATCGGCGGCAGTCGTGAGGCGAATCGGCGGCAGTCGTGAGGCGAACCGGCGGCAGTGAATTCCGGCCTCTCCTCCGGCATATTCGTTTCTTCTTTTCCCGCCCCGGTTCACGGCAACCTTTTCTGGCTACCATGGCGTCTTCCGGGCGAAATCGGGGGTTCGCTCCGGGCAGGCCGGACCGGGGGGTGGCCCGTGGTGTACGACGAGTACTTCATCGAAATCTTCCGGGACGACCGCCGACTTGGCTCAGGCGTGCGGCTCACCCGGGACTTCGCCCTCACCGCGGCGCACTGCCTGGAGGAGCGCGAGCTGGAGGGCAGGGCGGCGGTCAGGCTCGGCCTGCCGGACGGCAAGGACGCCACGGGCGAGGTCCAGGACTACGACAGGGCGTCCGACCTAGCCTTGCTGAGGCTCATCTTCCAGAAGGACGAGGACGTCCAGCTCCCCGGTGTCTGCTTCGACGACGCCAGGCCGCACGAGCCGTGGAAGGCCACGCACCAACTGCCGGACGGCGACGACGTCTTGCGCGGCAGCGTCGCCGAGGTCTCGTATGTGTACGGCAGCACGGGCAGGGGAGGGACGATCAACGCCCTGCGGCTCGACTGCGACTGGGTCCCGGACGACTGCACGCTCTTCGCCGGAAGCCCGGTGGAGCGCGGTGATCCGTACCGGCCGCCGGTGGTCCTCGGCCTGATCGTCCAGCACCGCGCGGGCGGCCGCGCACCGGACGGCACGCTCTTCGCCGGCACGGTCCGGGAGGCTGTCACGCGGTTCAAGCGCTTCCGGTTCCGGATCGAGGATCTGGCCGGGGACCCGGCGCCGCCGCTGGCCGTGCGGCCCTTCGCCGTAGGGGCCACCGAGACGGAGAAGGAGATCCTGATCAGGACCGCGGTGGAGGACGCCCTCGACAAGGCGGGCTTCCCCCGTGTGGTGAGAGTGCACTGGACGCGCCGCTGACCCCGCCCACCGGCGGATCGGGCCGGCGGCACCCGGGAGGGACCATGACGACCACGCAGTACCTCGACGACGCCATAGCCGCCGCGGAGAAGCTGCTCCTGGCGCGCGACGACCCGCGGCCGCAGGACAAGAACCGTCTGGCGGACCACGTCAAACACGTCCGGGGACCCGATCCCGCCGAGGAGTGCCAGCAGCTGCGCGCCGAGCAGCTGACCCATCTCGCGCGGCTCCTCGGGGCGCTCGGCATGAAGACGCTCTCCCTCTCCGTGGCCGATATGACCCTGCGGCACATGGAGGTGTCGGAGGCGGACCACCAGGTGTACGCGGCCTCTGTCTGGGACGGCCTCGGCTCGCTGCTCGCGGAACACGGCGATCTGGAACGCTCCCGGCTCGTCCTGTGCCGGGCACTCGGCCGGGCGGAACGCGGCAGCCTCGTACCCGAAAGGGGCCGGATCCTCACCAACCTGAGCGCGGTGAGCCTGCGGATGGGCCACCTCGACGACGCCGACGTCTGGGCCGGCAAGGCGCTCCGCGAGATGGACACGCGCTGGGAGGACGACGACCCCGAGGCGCGGCTGACCGCGGACTGGGTGCGGCTCGACGTGGCGAGCGCGCGCAAGGATTTCGAGGAACTGGTCCGCGCGGCCGACGCGTTCGAACGGTCGGTGGAGCGGTTCATCCGCCTCAAGGGCGGCGCCCACCCGACGGCCGTCGCGGCCCGGCGCGCCCTGGCCACGGCCCGCTTCGCGGCGGCGGCGGCCGCGCACGACGTGGAGCGCGGCGAACGGGAACTGTGCGAGCTGGAGATCGTCAAGCTGAACGCGTCGGCGCTGCTCGGGGGCGCCCACCGGGAGACCGTCGTGGCCCAGGCCGCCCTGGCGGTCGCCGAGTTCGAGGCGGCCGGCGGCGGCTCGGGAAGCCTGCCGCGCAGGCAGCGTGCCGTGTCGCTGCTGGAGAGCGCGGAGGAGCTGGCGGTGGAGGTGTTCGGGCGGGAGCACGCGCAGACGGCGGCGATATGGGCAGCGCTCGCGGATTTGCGGGTGGTGCTTCCGAAGCGAGATCTCCGGCCAGCTTTCGACCGCCTGTACCTCCTCACGGAGAACGGCAAGCGCAACGCAGCGAAATTGTGCGCTGTCACGGAGGAGCGTCACACTTTGCGGTTGATCGCCCACGGCGGGGGTTCATACCTGCTCGAGGAACTGGACCGCTTCTACTCCGGAATCATCGATGCGCTGGAGCGGCACGTCACCTTTCACGTCATCATCAGCAATCCATGGAGCAATCTGGCCGTATTTCTCGAACCTCCAGCGGGGGCGACCGAGAGGCGAGAAGGAGTGCCCGGGTTCGCGAGTCTCGTGGACATGGTCATGTGCAGTGACTATTACCAGCGTTCCTTCCTGCCGGTCATCGAAGCCTATCTGCACCTGCATGAACGATACGCAGAGCGCATCGAGCTGCGACTGAGCCCCATAGATATTCCCGGTTCGACGTTCCTCACCTCGAACGTGGGGTTTTTCGAGCCGTACATCACGACGAATCCGAGCCTGCGCACCCGGCGCGGACTGAGCACCGTAGAAATGATGTTCCGCGAGGACACCGTGTACTACATGGAGAGCCTGGCGGAGTTCCGCACCCAGTGGGAGCTGTCCAGTACCTGGAAGCAGTTCCAGGCTCGGGAGGAGCAGTTCAAGCAGGCCCTGCGTGACAACTGGCGGCATTGGCCCACGATCGCGTGAGGGTGGTGCGCTGCCGTGGCTCTAGGGGAGGTGCAGCGAACCCCTGACGAAGGCGCGGAGTACAGCGGCCGAAGGTAAGAAAAGCGCCTGTGGCAGAGCATCCAGAGGCCAGTAGTGCCAACACAGACAACGCTCGGGCTCGTGCACCAGAACAGCGCCCCTGTGCCGAAGGACCTCGACCCCGACCTGCATGTGATGGTGCGCGGCGGGCTCCGGATCGGTGACGCAGACCACGCGGGCTTCGAGCGCGTGCAGCCCGGTCTCTTCCCTCAACTCCCTGCGGGCCGCCTCGATGAGAGACTCGCCCACGTCCAGATGGCCACCTGGCAGTCCCCACGTGCCCGCCCCGAATGTGGTGGCACGCAGGCCCAACAGGACGTGACCCTCTCGTACGACGATGGCTTGGACGCCGACTCGCACCTGTGTGGTCATGAGCTCCCCCTTTCGGCCCAGGGTGCCTCAGGCGGCGAGGAACCGCTCCAACGCCTGAACCACCAACGCATGGTCCTCCACCTGCGGCAACCCCGACACGGCCACCGTCCCGACGACCCCCGCGCCCTCGACCGCGAGCGGGAACGCGCCGCCGTGGGCCGCGTACGTGTCGGGGTCGAGGCGGGAGGAGGCCTCGAAGGTCGTGCCCTTGGCGCGGAAGCGGGAGCCGACCAGGTAGGAGGAGCAGCCGTAGCGTTCGACGACGCGGCGCTTGCGGGCTGTCCAGGCGTCGTTGTCCGGGGTCGAGCCGGGCAGCGCGGCGTGGAAGAGCTGCTGGCCGTTGCGGGTGATGTCGATCGCCACCGGGGCGCGGCGCTCGCGGGCCAGCTCCACCAGGAGGCCGCCGAGCGCCCACGCGTCGTCGTACGTGAAGCGGGGAAGCACCAGGCGGCGCTCCTGCTCCTCAAGTTCGTCGATGGTGGGGGCGCCGGGGGCGTCGGAAGAGGTGGTGGTCACAGCGTCACCGCCACACCGTCGCGGGCCGAGCGGCGCGCCGCCTCCAGGACGTCCAGGGCGTCGGCGGCCTGGAGCGCGGTGACGGGGTTCTCGCCGGTGCCGCGCAGGGCGGCGGCGACCGCCGCGTAGTACGCGGGGTAGTCGCCCGGCAGCGTCGGGAGCGGGCGGCCGCCACCGGTCAGCGGGGACTCCCCGGAGCCGACCCGGCCCCACATCGACTCGGGCTCCACGCCCCAGGGGCTCTGCGTCGCGGGGCGCCTGCCGTCGCGCAGGGCCGCCTCCTGGGGGTCGAGGCCGTACTTCACGTAACCCGCCTGGGAGCCGAGGACGCGGAAGCGGGGGCCGAGCTGGGCGGTGGTGGCGCTCACGTACAGGTGCGAGCGGACGCCGTTGGCGTGGGTGACCGCGATGAACGTGTCGTCGTCGGCCTCCGCGCCGGGCCTGCGGACGTCCGACTCGGCGTACACGCTCACCGCCGGGCCGAAGAGGACCAGGGCCTGGTCGACGACGTGGCTGCCCAGGTCGTAGAGGAGACCTCCGATCTCTTCCGGGTCGCCGGACTCGCGCCAGCCGCCCTTGGGCCGCGGCCGCCACCGCTCGAACCGGGACTCGAAGCGCCATACGTCGCCCAGCTCGCCGTCCGCGAGCAGCTGTCGCAGCGTGCGGAAGTCGTTGTCCCAGCGGCGGTTCTGGAAGACGGACAGGAGCAGGCCGCGCTCGTCGGCGAGGGCCGCCAGCTCGCGGGCCTCGGCGGCCGTGCCCGCGACCGGCTTGTCGACGACGACTGGCAGACCCGCCTTGAGGGCGGCGGTGGCGAGCGGTACGTGCGTCTTGTTCGGGGAGGCGATGACGATCAGGTCCAGTTCGTCCGCCCGCTCCCACAGCTCGTCGGCCGACTCGGCGCAGCGCAGGCCGTCGCCGAACTCGGCGCGGGCCTGCGCCTGCCGCTCGGGGTTCGACGTCACGACCGTGTCGAGGACGAGACCCTCGGTCGCGGCGATCAGCGGGGCGTGGAAGACGGAGCCCGCGAGGCCGTACCCGATGAGGCCGACGCGGAGGGGGGAGCCGGTGCCATTGCCCGTACCCGTGCCTGTGTCAGTCGCTGTCGCAGTCATGCATCCACTTTCGCAACCGTGTTGCCAAAGTGCAAGCGGAGGGGACAATGGGCAGGTGAAGTCGTACGTGAACAGGGCGAACCCCGGAGCGAACCTGCCGACGCCGCGCGGCCACAACGCCGCGCTGGTGCTCGATCTGCTGCGCGGGGCGGGCGAGGCGGGCATCAGCCGCCTGGAGCTGGCCGAGCGCACCGGGCTCACCCCGCAGGCGGTCAGCAAGATCACCGCGCGGCTGCGGGCCGAGGGCCTGGCCGCGGAGGCGGGCCGCCGCGCCTCGACGGGCGGCAAGCCGCGTACGGTCCTGCGCCTGGTCCCCGAGGCGGGCCACGCGGTCGGCCTCCACCTGGACCGCGACGAGCTGACGGCGGTCCTCGTCGACCTGACCGGCACGGTGGTCGCCGAACGCCACGCTCCCCTCGCCTTCGGCGCGGGCGCGGAGGCGGTCGTGGAGGCGGCGGCGGGGGAGGTGCGGGGGCTTCTGGCGGGGGCCGTCACCACCGCCGGCCGTACGGGTCCTCCGGAGGCGGCACCTGGCGTGGGCGGCCCTGATGTGTACGTTCCCGGCGGTCCTGGCGTAGGCGGTGTCTCTGGGGTCGGCGTTGCGTTGCCCGGGCCCCTCGATCATGTGGGCGGGGTGCTGCGGCGGGTGACCGGGTTCCCCGGGTGGGACGGGTTTCCGTTGCGGGACGCGCTGGCGGAGCGGCTCGGGCTGCCCGTCGTCGTGGACAAGGACACCAACGCCGCCGCCCTCGGCCTGGCCCTCGCGGGCGCCGACGCCGCGGGTTCCTTCGCGTATCTGCACCTGGGGACCGGCCTCGGTGCCGGGCTGGTGCTCGGTGGTGCCCTGCACCGCGGTGCCCGTACCGGCGCGGGCGAATTCGGCCACCAAGTGCTCCAGTTGGACGGCCCGCCCTGCGAGTGCGGGGACCGTGGCTGCGTCGAGGCGCTGTGCCTCGCCGCCGTCGCCCGGGGCGAACTGGACGAGGCCGCGAGGGTCCTCGGTACGGCCGCGGGCAATCTGGTGGGGCTGCTCGACATCGACCGTGTGCTGCTCGGCGGCCGGACGGTGTTCGCCGCCGATGAACTGTTCGTACGGGGTGTGGGGGCCGTCGTCGCCGAGCGCGTCCGGCGGGGCGGCGGGGCGACGGAGGTGCCCGTCGCCCTCGCCCCGGGAGGGGAGCGCGCTGTCGCGGAGGGGGCGGCCCAGCTTGTTCTCGCACCCTTGTTCGGGCGCGCCCCTGTGGTCGGTGCCTACGCCGGCGGCGGCGTCGTAGGTGGTGGCCCTGCGGGCGGCGCTCCTGGGTAGGTGCCCGCGCGTACGGTGCCCGCGCGGTCGGTGTCCCTGCGGGCGGCACGACAGACACCGGTGGAGGGGTCGACGATGGCCGCTTCTCAGAGGGCGCCGCTTCTCGGAGAGCGAGGGCGCCTCGGAGGGCGGCGGGATCGGCGGCCTGACGGACGGCTGAGTGAGCGCCGCGCACCCCGCCAATCGCAATCGACCGGATCTCGACTGAACGTGGGGTTCTCGACCGGCCGATCGGGCCTACCGGGGGGTGGCACCACCGCGCGGCCGGGTCCGCGTGGCAGGGTCTCTGGCCACGACCGTCACCTCCCGCCCGCCGCCCGCCACGGCTTGTCGGTGGCGCCAACTCCGCGCCGGTAGCCCGCAACTCGGGCCGCTCGGCGCTCGGTCCGGCCTCCGGGCCGGTGTTCAGCCCAGCAAAGGTGTTCCATGCGATTCCGCAGTCCCCCCACCTTCGGCGTCGCCACCACAGTCGCCACCGCAGCCGTCGCCACCGCGACCGTTGCAGCCACCCTCGCCTCCGCCGTAACCGGAACGCCCGCCGCGGCAGCCGCCCCGGGCCGTCCACCGGCCGTCGCCCCACAGGTACGTCCTGCCACCTTTGCCTCCGCCGTGACCGGCATGCCCGCCGCGGCGCCTGCGCCGGGTCGTCCGTCGGCCGTCGCCCCGCAGGTACGTCCCGCCACCTTCGCCTCCGCCGCCACCGGAACGCTCGCCGCGGCAGCCGCGCCAGGCCGCCCGTCGGCCGTCGCCCCGCAAGTACGTCAGCAGCGGCCCGCCCCCCTCGACCCGCCCACCTGCGCCACCGCCGACAGCGCCGCCTTCCCCATCGACACCCGGATCCACGAGGGCCCCGCCGCCTACCGTCCTGGCGCCGGACCGCAGGACTGGGCGATCGACCTCACCAACGCTACCGGTGAACCCTGCGCCGGCATCCATCCGATCCTCGTCCTCGTCGACCAGCGGCAGCCGCTGCGGCCGGAGCAGATCCGGCTGGAGTTCCACGACGGGACGCGCTGGCGGGCCGTGCCGTTCGAGAAGACCGACCAGGACGAGCACATCGGCGTCTTCGACGACGACTTCCCCGGCTTCTCGGTCGGGCCCGGCAGGACCCTCACCGTCAAGGTCCGGCTCGCCTTCGCCGCCGATACCCGGCCCACCCGCGCCGTGGCGTCCGCCGCGCTCGTCCAGCGCAGGGACGACGACGGCGAGTGGGTCGGCGATTCCAACGACTACGCCTTCGCCATCGCGCCCGACGCCCCCGAGAGGCCGCCCGGCACCGGCCGGCCCGAGTCGATCGAGCAACTGGCGCAGACGGGCGGGGCCACCCTGCTCGGCCTTGGCGCCGTCGCCAGTGCCCTCCTCGTCGGCGGCGCGGCCCTCCTGGCCCGCTACCGGCGTCTCCGTGCCGGCGGCCGTTGACCCGACTCGCCCCGGCCCTCGACCCGGGCCCCCGGCCGCCGAACCCGCCGAACCTGCCGGACTTCCGACCACGGGCAGGGCCCGCCCCCGCCCCCTGCTCGACCGGGCGTCAGGCGCCGGATCCGCTCTGGCACCCCGAGCGCGCGCATTCCTGAGTACGTCTCCGAGAACCTCCAGACGTACGTGGAGGACTGGAAGTCGGCGACGGGCGGCTGAGTAGGGTGGGGGCGTCGGCACAGCGCTGTCCCGGCGCCCCAGCCAACCCGTTCACCGCAGGAGTGCACCCCATGGCAGAGCGCAAGCCCATTGAATCGTGGCTCACCGACATGGACGGCGTGCTGATTCACGAGGGCGTCCCGATCCCCGGTGCCGACGCGTTCATCAAGAAGCTCCGCGAGTCCGGCAAGCCCTTCCTGGTGCTCACCAACAACTCCATCTACACCGCGCGCGACCTCCAGGCCCGGCTGACCCGCATGGGCCTCGAAGTGCCCGTCGAGAACATCTGGACCTCCGCGCTCGCCACCGCCAAGTTCCTCGACGACCAGCGGCCCGGCGGCACGGCCTACGTCATCGGCGAGGCCGGCCTGACCACGGCCCTGCACGACATCGGATACGTCCTCACCGACCACGACCCTGACTACGTGGTCCTCGGCGAGACCCGTACGTACTCCTTCGAGGCGATGACCAAGGCCGTACGCCTCATCAACGGCGGCGCCCGCTTCATCTGCACCAACCCCGACGAGACCGGGCCCTCCACCGAGGGGCCGCTGCCCGCCACGGGAGCCGTCGCCGCGCTGATCACCAAGGCGACCGGCAAGAACCCCTACTTCGCGGGGAAGCCGAATCCGCTGATGATGCGGACGGGGCTGAACGCGATCGGGGCGCATTCGGAGACGAGCGCGATGATCGGTGACCGCATGGACACGGACGTCCTCGCCGGCCTGGAGGCGGGGATGGAGACGTTCCTGGTGCTCACGGGGCTCACGACCCGGCGGGACATCGACAAGTACCCGTTCCGCCCCTCCACCGTCGTGGACTCGATCGCCGACCTGGTGGACCGGGTCTAGGGCTGGTCCAGGGCTGGTCCAGGGCCCGTTTCAGGATGCGCGATGGGGACGTATGCGTGAGGCTCGTGAGACAGGAGGTTCACGATGCGTATATGTTCCCTTGCTCTTCGTGGAGGTGCGGTGGCCCTCGTGATGGCCGTCGCCGCACCCGTCGGGGGTGCGCGGGCCCATGAGGACGGGGCCGTGCGGGCCACCGTCGCCCCTGCGGGCGCCGCGGCCGGAGCCACCGTGGAAGTGAGCGTCTCCGGTTGCGAGGGCACCACCGGGTCGGCCGGGGCGGGAGCCTTCGAGGGGGACGCCCAGCTCACCGCCCGTGACGGCGGCAAGGACTCCCTGCACGGCAAGGCCAAGATCCGGGGCGGGGTCTCCGGGTCGTACGACGTCACCGTCATCTGCGACGGCCACCCCCACCAGCGCGCCGGCACGGTCCGCGTGGTCCAGCGCAACCCGGAGCCGGTCTCACCGGTACGGGCCGGAGGCGGCGGCACCGCGCAGTTCACCTCGGTCGCGTCCGCCGGCGCCGACGAGGCGGGCCCCGGTACCCGGCACGCCGTGACCGGCCTGGTCCTCGCCGGGGTCGCGGCGGTCGCCGTCGCGGTCCGCAGCGTCCGCCGACGCCGCTCCGAGTGACGGGCGCGGCGAGACGGTGTCCGGCGGTGCGCGCCCGCCCGGGTCAGGACGTCTGCTGACCGGCGTCGCCTGGGTGGCCCTCCTGACGGGCCTCGGGCTGTGGGGCACCGAGATCGCGGAGCTGCGCGGCGGCATGTCCGGGCCCGCGACCGGCGACGCGGCGGCGGTCGGTCGTTACCCCGGCATCGAACTGCCGCCCGCGCACGAGCCGTTGGGCGCCGCGCGACCGCACCGCGTCGACGTGCCGTCCCTGGAGGTCAGGGCCCCCGTGACCGCCCGCGGCCTGGACGCCGGGGGCGCGATCGACCCACCGCCGTACGCGCAGCCGGACACCGTCGGCTGGTACGGCGGCGGCACCCGCCCCGGAGCCCCGGGCGCGGCCCTCTTCGTCGGCCACGTCGACACGGAGACGAAGCCCGCGGTCTTCTACGACCTCAGCGCGATGCGCCCCGGCGAGCGGGTCGACGTGAGCCGCGACGACGGCACGGTCGCGGAGTTCACGGTCGACGACGTCCAGGTCGTCACCCGCGACCGCTTCGACGCGAAGAAGGCGTACGGCCCCCACGAGGAGGGCCGCGCCGAACTGCGCCTCATCACCTGCGGCGGCACCTTCGACAAGGCCGCCCGCGCCTACACGGCCAACGTGATCGTCTCGGCGTACCTCACGGGAGTGCGGCGGTAGAGGCCTGCGCCGTGGTGCGGGCCGCGGCCGTCGGGCCGAGCGCGGCGCGCAGGCCCAGCGCGCCGAAGACCGCCGCGAACACCGCCCACAGCAGCGCGTGCGAACCGAGCGACAGCATGCGGAAGTTCCACAGCAGCGTCGCGTCCACCGGGACCGGGTCCGGGTTGTCGGGGAGCAGGAACAGTGCCGCGAGGACGACGACCGCGGTGAGGGCCACCGCGAGGTGCCGCACCGGTTCGGGGCGCGCGGCCAGACGCACGTACACCTGGCGTACGAGGAACATGCCGAGGACGCCGATGACGACGGCGGCGAGCCACAGCGCCTGGCGGTTGCCGACGGTGCCCGCGTCGCCGACGCCCGGCGGGTTCGCCGGGTAGCGCAGGCCGGGCAGGAGGGAGACGGCGAGGAAGGCCGCGGCGGAGAAGGCCAGCGCGCGCGGCCATGGCGTCGCCCGCGGATCGCGGCGGTGCACCGCCGCGTACGCGACGGCGAACAGGACGCCGAGGGCGAGCCCCGCGACGACCGCGGCCACCACCAGGCCGCCGTGCTGCGTGGAGCGGCTGAACAGCTCCTCGTGGTGCTGGACGGCCTGCGCCGCGCCGTGGGCGTGCTCCTCGGCGGCCGAGCGCTTCTCCTCGGCGCGGATCGCGCGGTCCATCAGGGGCTCGGCGAGCAGCAGGGAGAAGAGGCCGGCCGCGAGGCCCGCCGCCCCTCCCGCCACCAGACCGCGTCCGAGCAGGGGGAGTACGGGGGATGAGTGCATGGTGCTGATGTCCGTCCGCCGGGTCAGTGGCACGGGGCGCCGAAGAGGTGCCGGCCGTCGTGCGCGAACTCGTGGAGATAGTCGCCGGTGGCCGAGATCAGCGTGCCGTTGTCGAAGAACACGGCGTACAGGGCGACGAGCGCGAGGATCGCGGCGGCGGACGCGATCAGCCAGTCACGGGTCTGGGTCACGGCGGCCTGGCTCGCCGTGGTGTCGGTGTGCGGCGCTGCGGAGTGCAGGGACATACCGGTGGGCCTCCTTCTGGGGTTTCCACGCCCCATGGCAGGAGGACGACGGTTCAGTTCCTGACTTCCGCGCACGCTGGTCGCGTACGGGTCACAGTGGCGGGACCGCCCCGGATTCGCACCGGGTTCCTGTCAACCGTCGCCTCGATGTATGGACTTGTCGTCCCGGAGAGTCCCAGCACGTCAGGGGGGCTGTCAACACCCCTCGGCGGGTCCACGGCACCGGCCCGGCCCGGTGCATCCGGCCCGGTCGGCGGCCCGCTCCCCCAGGAGCCGCCGATCGGGCCGGTTCCTCGACCGCGTGCGCACGAGCTGCGGGAGGAACCCGGCGCCGACGCGGGAGGTTCACAGGCCATCCCGCGTGCAGGGGGTGGCTGCGAAGGCCGGGGGCTTGGGCCGTACAGCAGACTCTAGGACGAATGAGCGCCCTCAGGAAGACACGGTCCGGCCTCGCCGAAACGCCCTGCGCCTACCCTTCCGTGGCGTGCGGTAACGCCTCTCGGTAACAGCTCTCCTACAGCTCCTCCCGCACGACGGGCGGCCCTCGTGGGCAGGGTGGGCGTATGTCAGGATTGACATCCGGACAGTGCACCCAAGGGGGAGTGGATGTACCGCAAAGGCACCGGCCGCGGGCATGGTTTCGCGGCCAGGGGGGTGAGGACGGGAGTGGCGCTCGCGGGGGCCGCGCTGCTCCTTTCCGGGTGCTCCTCCTCCGGCGGTGACGCGGAGGACGACACGTCGGGTCAGCCGGTGAAGCAGCAGCCCAAGGACCGGGACCCGTACTGGGTCAACCCGGAGGGGAACGCGGCCAAGCAGGTCGCCGCCTATGAGAAGGACGGCAAGAAGGACGACGCCGAGCTGATCCGGAAGATCGCGGAGCAGCCGGTTCCCGAGTGGATCGTCCCGGAGAACGCGGAGGACCAGGCGCGCGGCTTCACCGAGGCCGCGCAGAAGGCCGACCGCGACGCCCTGTTGGTCCTCTACAACATCCCGCACCGCGACTGCGGCCAGTACTCGGGCGGCGGCGCGGCCGACGGCAACGCGTACCGGACGTTCGTCGACCAGGTCGCCAAGGGCATCGGCGACCGCCGCGCCACGGTGATCCTGGAGCCGGACGCGGTGCTCCACATGGTGGACAACTGCACGCCCGAACAGTTCCACGAGGAGCGGTACGACCTGCTCAAGGGCGCCATCGAGAAGCTCAAGTCCCTGAAGAACACCAAGGTGTACCTGGACGCGGGCAACGCGGGCTGGCAGAACCCCGACTCGCTCTGGGAGCCCCTGAAGCGGTCCGGCGTCGAGCAGGCCGATGGCTTCTCGGTGAACGTCTCGAACTTCCAGACCACCGAGGCCAGTACGGAGTTCGGCAAGAAGCTCTCGGCGAAGATCGGCAACAAGCCGTTCGTCATCGACACCGGGCGCAACGGCAACGGCGCGTACACCAAGGGCAAGGACCCCTGGTGCAACCCGCCGGGCCGGGCGCTCGGCGAGACGCCCACGACCAAGACGGACGATCCGCTGGTCGACGCGTATCTCTGGGTCAAGCGCCCGGGTGAGTCGGACGGCACGTGCCGGGGTGGCCCGAAGGCCGGCGAGTGGTGGCCCGAGTACGCATTGGGCCTCGCCAGGAACGCGGAGTAGCAAGAACGCGGAGTAGCAAGAACGCGGGGTAGCCGGACGCCCCTTACGGGGCTGTCCCTACGGCACGTGGACCCAGCGGGCCTCGCTGGGGGTGCCCTGGTCGTCCGTGACGAAGAGCATGTACCACCCCGACTCGACCAGGCTCCGGTTCTTCGGGACCGTCACGGTGACGGAACCCTTCTCCTTCTTCAGGTCGAGCGCGATCGACGTCTGGTCGATGTCCGTGACGTGCGTGGACGCGCTCGGCCGGATGAGGCGGGCCGTCTTGATGGCCGAGGAGTGCTTGGTCGGGAAGGCCCCCGACTCGCCCCGCTCGATGGTCTTCGGGCCCTTGCCGAGCGTCGGCCGCGAGCCGTGGAAGAGGTACGGCGGCGTGTAGATCTCGATGCGCTGCTCGAACTCGCCCGGCTTGGTGTTGGCCTTGTCGGCGTAGAGCGAGTCGGAGCCGAAGAACATCACGCGGCCGTCGGGCAGCAGGATCGAACCGGAGTGGTAGTTGCGGCCCACCTCGGGGTCGGCCACCCGCCGCATGTCGCCCGTCTTGGCGTCGTAGATCCGCGCCTGGTGGATGTTGGAGTCGCTGCGCCCGCGGTAGTCCTCGGAGCCGCCGGAGATCAGCACGGTGTCGTCCGGCAGCGTCGAGATCTGCGGGTAGCGGGTGCCCTTCTCCAGCGGGGGGCCGTCGACGAACCTCGGCTCGTCCGCCTTCAGGTCGACGATGCGGGTCTTCTCGCTGGACTGCTTGGACTCGCCGACCCCGCCGCCGCCGACCACCATGTACTTCTGGTCCTGGGCGGGCGGCAGCTCGACCGTGCCGGACGTCTCCAGGAGCTTCTGGTCGCTCAGGCCCGGGATGCCCTGCCACTTGTTGGTCCTCAGATCCCAGATGCCGGGCTTGCGGCCCACGTCGTCGGGGCCGTAGCCCGCGTTCGAACCTGAGTAGAAGAGCTTGCCGTCGGCCATCTGGAAGATCGCCGGATACGTCGGGAACTGGCGGATCCCCTTCGTGTACGTCCACTTCTTCGTCTTCGGGTCGTACACCTCGTTCTTGCCCGGCACCAGCTGGCCGATCTCGTCGAGGCCCGAGGTGGAGAGGATCCTGCCGTCGGTGAGCGTGGTCAGCGTGGGGTACCAGCGCGCCTCGTTCATCGGGTCGACCTTGATGTACCGCTCGGCGACCGGGTCGAACTCGAAGCTGTCCTTGATCCCCTGGAAGTCCTTCTTGTCCAGGGCGAGCTTCTGCGCCATGCCGTAGACGTTGCGGGTGTCGGAGCCCTTCAGGCCCTGGACGCGGTAGTTGTCCTGGGTGCCCGTCTCGTACTTGGCGCCGCTCTCGGCCGCCTCCACGTAGACACGGCCGAGGCCCGGCTCGGTGCGCAGGAACCGGCCGGTCTGCTTGTCGAAGACCTTCTTCGCCTTCTCCACCAGGACGCTGTCCTGGGAGACGAACGTCTTGCCGTTCTTCTTGCCCGTGAACTTCGTGCCCGCCGGGATCGTCTTCGGCTCGTCCGGGTCCTCGTTGTGGACGATCATCAGGCCGCCGGCCTTGGTGATGTCGCCCTTCAGCTTCTCGTAGCGCTGGGTGCCGCCCGCGATGAGCAGATTGCCGTTGCCCAGCTGGGTGTGGCCCGTGCAGAACAGGTCGGTGGGCGTCGGGATCTTCTTGATGGTCCCCTTCACCGGGTCCCACAGGCGGGTGTCGAACTTCTTCTTGTCGAAGTTCTTCTGGTTGTTGCCCGACCCGGCGACCAGCAGCACCTTGCCCGTGTGCAGGAGCGCCGCGTGGATCGTGTTCTGGCGGTACTCCTCGGGGAAGTCGATGACTTGCCAGTGGCCGTTGTCCGCCTTGTACTCCGGCCTGTTGATCTTGTAGTCGTGGTACTTCTCGGAGCCCACGCGCCACAGCCACGGTCCGTTCATCCCCGCCAGCGCGAGGACGACCGCCGCGCCTATCGCGATGCGGCGGGCGCGGCGGCGGCTGGAACGGTCGTTCATTTCTTACGTCCCCCAAGGGAAATTTGCATGGTCTGATCGGGCGCCGCCGCCCAGCTGGGCTTGTGCTGCGGTGCGTGCGGTGCGTGCGGCGAGTGCGAGGTGTGCGGCAGTGGCGCGGTGGCGTCACGCTGGTGCGGAACCACCAGGTCCGGCACCGGCGGCTTGGGCTTCTTCCTGTCCTGTCGCATGCCCCAGCGCCACGCGAAGATCGGCGCCGCCGTGATCAGCAGGGCGAACGTCGCCCAGGTGATCATCGCGGGGTGGGCGTGGTCGTACACGAAGGCGGCGGCCATCGAACCGCCGAAGACCAGGATGAAGAACAGGTGGATCCGGAACGTCCCGAACAGCGTGTCCGGGCTCGCCGAGTCTCCCTTGGGCGTCACCACGAACTTGCTCTTGCGGCGCAGGGCGGCGTCGAGCAGTGAGCGCGCGTAGATCGGCGCCGAGAGCGCCGACATCACCATGCCCGCCACACCGCCGGAGCCCTCGGGCTCGTGCGGGGAGACGTTGTGCCGGCGGTTCCAGATGTAGAGGCCGATCTGGAGCGCGGAGGCGTTGCCGTACAGCATCAGCCAGATGGTCGGGTCGATGTTCACGCCGGACGCCCCGAGACCCAGGAACAGCGCGCAGCTCAGCGCGGCCAGGATCCAGTTCATGGCGGACATGGGGTAGAAGATGACCATCATGGTGTAGTTGAAGAGACGGCCGGGGGGCAGCGAGAACGGTGCCTTCCAGAACTGCTTGAGGATCGTCTCGTACGTCCCGCGCGACCAGCGCAGCTGCTGTGTGAAGAAGTCCGTCCAGGCGTTGGGGCCCTCGCCGACCGCGAGCACGTCCGGGGTGTAGACCGACTTCCACTTCTTGCCGGTCGTGGGGTTCGTCGCCCGGTGGATCTCGAAGCCCGTCGCCATGTCCTCGGTGATCGAGTCGTACAGACCGCCGATCTGCTTGAGGGCCTTGATGCGCACGGCGTTGCTCGTACCGACGAACATCGGCGCGCCGTAGGCGTTGCCCGCCCGCTGGATCAGCGCGTGGAAGAGGAACTGCTGCGACTCGGCGGCCTTGGTGACGAAGTTGTCGTAGTTGCCGTAGACCTGCGGGCCGATGACGAAGCCCACGTTCTCGTCCCGGAAGAAGCCGAGCATGCGCTCCAGGTAGTTCGGCATCGGGATGTGGTCGGTGTCCACGGAGGCGAAGTAGTCGTAGTCGTCGCCGTGCGCGTCCAGCCAGGCGTTGTAGTTGCCGTGCTTGGTCTTGGCGCGGTGCGGGCCCTTGGCCATGTTCCACTTCGCGACGCCCTTGCGGGAGAAGTGGTGGACGCCGAGCCGCAGGCAGACCTCCTTGACCTCCGGGTCGTCACCCTCGTCGAGGAGCCAGACGTGCATCAGACCGCGGTGACGGATCTTGACCGCGGCCTCCAGCGTCTTCGTCACCATCTCGATCGGCTCCTTGCCGGGCACGAACGAGGTGAGGAAGGCGACCCTGGTGCCGGTCTCGGGCACCACGGGTATCGGGTCACGGGCCACCAGCGTCGCGTGCGCGTTGGAGAGCACGTTCATACAGCGGAAGAACTCGATCAGGCCGATCGAGACGAGCATGACGACGTCGAGTACCGGCAGCCACTCGTTCGCGACGTAGTCCCGCTCCGTCCAGTGCTCGGGCTGGAGCAGCCAGCCGAGCAGGACGAGTGAGAGCAGAGGGGCCGCGCCCAGCATCAGCGCGGCCCGTACCTTGTGCGGCTCCTGCGAGAGCAGCGAGCGGTACCGCACCTTGTAGGGCTTGCCCGGGTCGGGCTGGGTCAGCGGACCGGCGAGGCGGCTGTAATGCTCGTAGTCGTACCGCGGCAGGGTCTTCTTGATCCGGCGGAAACCGCCCGTCGTGTGCGAGGGCACCCGCAGCTGAGTCGTCTGGGACGGGTCGGTCGTCCGCGCCGGGCCGTTCGTGTGTGACGGGTCGTTCTGCCGCGCGCCCGTCGGCGTCGACGTCATGAGTCATCCCCCCGCACGCGGTCGCCCGCGTGTTCTTAGGTCGTTCCGTCCGCCCCGGATCCCCCTCGACCCTCACGAACGCATCAGTGCCAGGCCACCGTCCCCTTAGACATGGAACGACAACCTTCCGGTTGCATGATGCCCCCCTCGACATCGCTTCATGAACGGGGACCCCCATCCCTGCCCCGCCGCGGACCGCGCGAGCCCCCAACTGCCCGGAATCGTCCGCCTCATGAGAGCCACTGGCTCCAGGACAGGGTTCTACGCCCTACAGCATGATCGCAAGAGCGATACAAGGCGTTTACCGGTCATATGAGCGATTTTAGGTGTCTGTTGGGACAGGTGAGCCCAAACGCGTTCGAATATTGCCGAAGTGTTCCCGTATGGCCTGCTCGGCCCGCACGGCGTCCCCCGAGCGCACCGCCTCCAGGATCTCGCGGTGCTGGCGGCAGGTGACCTTGGGATCCTGCGGTACGTCCACCAGATCGGTGCGGACCTTGTGGAAGGCATCCCAGAACGCCTCGAGGACCTCGCCGAGGAGGAGGTTGCCGAGGCCGCGGTAGAGCGCGGCGTGAAACGCGCGGTCGGTCTCGGCGCGCACGGCGCGTTCCGGGGAGGCGGCCTCGGCGTCCATGCGGTCCACCAGGGCGTCCAGCTCGGCGAGGTCGGCCTTCGGGACCCGGCCGGCGAGGCGCGCGATCAGCCCGGTCTCCACCGCTTCGCGCAGCTCCAGGAGCTGGAGCAGGCTGTCCTCGCCGCGGTAGTGGCCGGCGACGGTGCGGAAGGTGAGGCCCTCGATCATCGGCGCGACCGACATCGGCCCGACGTACGTACCGAAACCGTGCCGGATCTCCACGATCCCCATGGCCTGGAGCGCCTTCAGCGCTTCCCGCACGGAGTTCCTGCTGACACCCAGGCGCTCCATCAGCTCGGGCTCGGTGGGGAGCGAGGCCCCGGAGGGCAGCCGGGAATCGATGATGAGCTTCTTGATCCGCTCCTGGATGTCGCGCGCCATGGCGCAACCGTAGCGGTACGTCGACCTTGCGTGAGCACGACGAAGGCCCCCCGCGTGAACGGAGGGCCTTCGCTGTCTGTGCGCCGCCAGGGACTCGAACCCCGGACCCGCTGATTAAGAGTCAGCTGCTCTAACCAACTGAGCTAGCGGCGCGTGCTGACCTGGATAACTCTACCGGATGTCCGGGGGTGCCTCTGACCACCGGGTGCCGCCCGGGGTGCCTGCCGGGCGCCGCCCGTGCCTAGCGAGGCGCGCGCCGTGAGGTGCCGCGGGGGCCGGATACATCATTCGGACCGTCAACATGCGGTATCACCGGACAGTTGAGAAACTGACGGACGTGCAGATGCGCGGACTTTCTTTTCAGGGGTGTGAGGGGAATCGCATGGAGGACGCTCCGGTATTCGAGGAATTCGACCCCGAGAGCGACTGCGACTGCCCCGGCTGTATTCACTGGCGGCGCTCGATGGCGCACGCGCTGCCGTTGCGCCTCGGGGGCCATCCGGCGGCGCACGGCACGCGGCGCGCCCTGGTCCTCGCGGCGGCGGCCGGTACGGTGCTCGGCGGTCAGAGTCTGCCGGCGGTGGCCGCGGGCGGTGTGGCGTCGGGTGGGGTGGCGTCCGGTGGGGTGACTTCGGCTGGGTCGGCTTCGGGGGGAGTCGCTTCGGTCGAGGTGGGGGGCCATTCATCGGCCCGGCGGGCCGATCCCCGCCCGGCGAGCGACGGGCCGGGCACGCCGCAGGGCAGCGCGAGCCCGCTGCACGGCGGCGCGGGCGTCCCGGCGGCTTCGACGTACCGCTCCATCACCCGGACGGCGATCATCGAGCGGGCCATGACGTGGATCACCGCGAAGGTGCCGTACAGCATGGAGAAGTACTGGACCGACGGTTACCGGCAGGACTGCTCGGGCTTTGTCTCGATGGCCTGGAACCTGTCCGGCAACGAATGGACGGGCAGCCTCGACAAGTACGGGGTGCCCATTACCAAGGACCAGCTCCAGCCCGGCGACATTCTCCTCTTCCATAATCCGGCGAACCCCACCAAGGGATCGCACGTGACGATTTTCGGGGGCTGGACGGACTCCACGCGCGCGCAATACGTGGCGTACGAACAGGCTCCCCCGCATGCCCGCAAACAGGCGACTCCCTATGCCTACTGGGAGAATGCGGACCGCTATGTGGCCTATCGCTTCAAGGGAGTGGAGGAGGCGCCCGTCGCCGGCTCGGGCTCCTCGGTGACGCGGTATCCGGGGGCGCGGTCCTTTGGCCCCGGGGCGAACAACAAGTACGTGACGCAGCTGGGCAAGGCCCTGGTCGCCCGCGGCGGCAAGCGCTTCTACCGGACGGGTCCGGGACCGCTGTGGACGGACGCGGACCGCAGGGCCACACAGGCGTTCCAGCTGGCGCAGGGCTGGCGGGGCACCGCCGCGGACGGCCTGCCGGGCCCGACGACGTGGTCGTACCTGATGAAGGGGACGGGGCGGAACATCCCCCGGGCCGGCACGGGCCCCGGCGCGGGCCCCGGCGCGGGGCCTGTCACGGGCGCCGAGCAGGGGGCGCCCGGCTACCCCGGCCGGGGTGTCTTCCGCCCCGGCCAGTCGCACGCGGCGATCGAGCGCCTCGGCAGGCAACTGGTGAGGAAGGGTTTCGGCAAGCACTACGCGCGGGGCCCCGGCCCGCGCTGGACCGAGAGCGACCGCCGGAACGTGGAGGCGTTCCAGCGCGCCCAGGGCTGGCGGGGCGCGGCGGCGGACGGCTACCCGGGGCCGGAGACGTGGCGGCGGTTGTTCCGGTGAGGGGGTGGCTGGGTGTGGTGCGGGCGTGGGGGGTGCTGCACGCCGAATGAGACCGAGCCACGAACCAGACCGAGTCACGAATGAGACCGAGTTACCAATCAGGCCGAGTGACGAATCAGGCCGAGTCGCGAAAGAGACCGAGGCACGAATGAGGCGGAGGCACGAATGAGTGCGACGGCAGCTTCACAGCCACAGTCCCCGCAGCCCGGCGGGGCGCCCGAGCCGGCCGCCGCGCGGCCGCCGCGGGTGATCCAGAGCGAGGCCACCACCGAGATCCCCGTCCACCTCCTCTTCCGTGACGACCCGGAGGACGCGGCGGGCGTTCCCCTGCCGCCCGCCGTGGTGCGGCGCAGACAGGGCACGGGGGAGCAGCCCCGCGCGACGCGACGGCCCGCGACCGCTACCGCGTCCGCGACTGCATCCGGGTCCGCCGTGCTCGCCGCCCCCGCCGAGGCCACGGCGCACCCCGTGCCCGAAGTCGACCCCGCCCTCGTCGAGCGGCGGGCCCGGGTGCTGCCCGGCCTCGCCGGGGTGCTCGGCGGGTGCGCGGGTGTCGCGGGGTGCGCGCTCTCGCTGTGGTGGGCGGGGGCGCTGCCCGAGCCCTTGCTGCGCCTGGCCGCGCCGCCCGGCTACGGGGGCGGGTACCCGTACGCGTACCCGGGCGCGTACGGCTACGGGTACGGGGGTGTCGGGCTCGGAGCCGCGCAGTGGGTCTCGCTCGCCGCTTCGGGGGCGCTCGCCCTCTTCGGGTTCGGCGGGCTGGCGCGGGGGAGGGTCGGCAGGGCGTGGGTGCTCAGCCTCTTCGGCCGTTACCGCGGCACCGTCCGCCGCACCGGCCTCATGTGGGTGAACCCCCTGCTGCTGCGTCGCCGCGTCGATGTGCGCCTGCGGCACTGGAGGAGCGAGCCGATGCCCGCCGTGGACCGCGCGGGGGTCGCGCTCCGCGTCGTCGTCCTCGTCGTATGGCGGGTCAAGGACGCCGCGAAGGCGACGCTCGCGGTGGAGGATTACCAGGAGTATCTGCGGGAGTGCGTGGAGGCGACGACGGCCCGCGTGCTGTCGCGGCTGCCCGCCGACGCGTTCCACGACGACACCCCCGGCTCGGGCGACACCCCCGGCTCGGGCGACACCCCCGGCGTGGGCGCCGCCTCCACCCCGGGCGATGCTCCCACCTTGCGCGACGCCGACGCCGTCGCCGCGGCCCTGACCCGGACGCTCGCGGCCGACGCGGAGGCGGTCGGCATCGAGGTCTTCTCGGCCCAGCCGACCCGCATCGAGTACGCGCCCGAGCTGGCCGCCGCGATGCAGCGCCGCCGGGTCGCGGCGATCGACGCGCGGCACCGCGACACCGTCCTGACCTCCGTGGTCGACTCGGTCGAGGACACCGTGACGCGGCTGACCACGAGGGGCCTCGTGGAACTGGACGACTACGAGCGCAAGGCGTTGGTGAAGGACCTGACGGTGGCGTTCTACACGGGCCACGGAGAGCGCCAGTAGGCGCAAGTAAACGCCGGTATGCGCCGGGGGCCCCGGCAGGGCGGTCGCGCCCCACGGTGAACACCCGCGAAAGACCACCGGACGAGGCGGGGCGATCCCCTCCCCGCTTGGTATGGACATGTTCAACTAACGCCAATAATCTGAGACTTGGTCTAGACCGCAGTGCGCGCACGTCCCACGGAACCCCCACGTTCGGTCAGGAGCGGCACATGCGAAACAAGAAGATGTACGCGGCCATGGTCGGCCTCACCACGGTCGGCGCGTTCGCGCTCTCCGCCGGTGGCGCCAGCAGCCACGGATACACGGATCTGCCGGCCAGTCGTCAGATCAACTGCGCCAAGGGCGTGGTGACCAACTGCGGTTCCATACAGTACGAACCGCAGAGCGTCGAGGGCCCCAAGGGCTTCCCGGCGGGCGGCCCCGCGGACGGCAAGATCTGTTCGGCGGGCATAGCCGGCTTCAACCAGCTCAACTCGCCCCGGACACCAGGGGGCGGGGCCTGGCCCACGACTTCGGTGAGCGGCGGCCAGAACTACACGTTCCGCTGGCAGTTCACCGCGCGCCACCGCACCACGGACTTCAAGTACTACATCACCAAGCAGGGTTGGGACGACAGCAAGCCGGTGACCAGGGCCGCCCTGGACACCACGCCGTTCCTCAGCGTTCCGTACAACAGTCAGCAGCCACCCGCGACCCTCTCGCACAGCGGCACCATCCCCGGCGGCCGCAGCGGGCACCACGTGATCGTCGCGGTCTGGACGATCGCGGACACGGCGAACGCGTTCTACGCCTGCTCGGACGTCAAGTTCTGAGTGCTCTCCCAGGAACTTCCCCCCACCTCGCGGGCAGGACCCGCGTACGCCGTGCACGATCTCGCGGCGTACGCGGGGCACCCCCGCCTACCGTAGAAGCCATGCCCCAGCACAGCGTATGGACCGAGCTGGCGCGGCGGCGGTATCTGACAAGCACCGCGCCGTGGCGCAGCGGCGCGTACCTGCTGGGCGGGGCCCTCCTCGGCGCCCTCACCTTGGTGGTGGGCCTCGCCCTGACCGCCGTGGGCGCCGCGCTCACCCTCGTACTCGTCGGGCTCCCCCTCCTCGCCGCCCTTCCCCTCACCGGCATCCCCGTCGCCGCCCTCGAACGCCGCCGCCTGCTGCTCGTCGACCCCGCCCCCGCCCCCTCTCCCCACCGCACCCCCAAAGCCCCCGGCATCCCGGCCTGGTTCCGGCTCCGCCTGAAAGAGCAGGCCACCTGGCGCGAACTCGCCTACACCGTCCTGTTCGCCCTCGTCCTGTGGCTCCTGGACCTCACCGTCCTGGCCTGCACCGTCGCCTTCCCCGCCCTCCTCGTCGCCGCCCCCGCCCACCTCGCCGCCGTCGGCGGTCCCGGCAACGGCATCCGCCCCGCCAAGCTGTGGCTCGTCGACGCCTACCCGGCGGCCGGCGCCACCGCGCTCCTCGGCCTGGCACTGCTTCTCGTACTGGCCCACCCCCTCGGCGCCTACGCCGCCGCCCGCGCCGTGTTCGCCCGCCTCCTGCTCTCCCCGCGCGACTCCGAACTCGCCGCGGGCCTCGCCGAGGTCACCCGCTCCAGGGCCCGCCTCGTCGACGCCTTCGAGGCCGAGCGGCGCCGCATCGAACGCGACTTGCACGACGGCGCGCAGCAACGGCTGGTCGCGCTCACGATGAGCCTGGGTCTCGCCCGGCTCGACGCCGCCCCCGGCAGTGCCCTCGCCGACAGGCTGGCCACCGCCCACGACGAGGCGGGCCGCGTCCTCGCCGAGCTGCGCGAGCTGATCCACGGCATCCACCCGCAGGTTCTCGCCGACTACGGCCTGGCCGCGGCCATCGAGGACGTGGCGGACCGCTGCCCCGTACCCGTGGAGACGGCCGGCGTCCGACTGCCGCGCCTGCCCGAAACCGTGGAGTCCGCCGGGTACTTCGCCGTCCGCGAGGCACTCGCCAACGTCGGCAAGCACAGCGGCGCGACCCGGGTCCGCATCACCGCCGCCCACACGGACGGCGCCCTCCGCGTCGACGTGTGCGACGACGGCCGCGGCGGCGCCGACCCCGACCGCGGTACGGGGCTCACCGGCCTCGCCGACCGCCTCGCCGTCCTCGATGGCACACTGACGGTCACCAGCCCCCAGGGCGGCCCGACCACCCTGTCCGTGGAGATCCCGTGCGAACCCCAAGCCCAGTCCGCCCGCGAAGCCTGAGAGTTGTCCTCGCCGAGGACAGCGTGCTGCTGCGCGAGGGTCTGATCGGCGTCCTCGGCCGCTTCGGGCACGAGACGGTCGCCGCGGTCGGCGACGCGGACGCGCTGCGGGACGCCGTGTCGGCGTACGAACCGGACATCGTCGTCACCGATGTGCGGATGCCGCCCGGTTTCCAGGACGAGGGGCTGCGGGCGGCGGTCGCGCTCAGGGCGGAGCGGCCGACGCTGCCGGTGCTCGTACTGAGCCAGTACGTGCAACGGTCGTACGCCGCCGAGCTGCTGGACACCGGCGACGGCACCGGCGTCGGCTATCTGCTCAAGGACCGCGTGGGACAGGTCGAGCAGTTCGTCGAGGGGCTCGTGCGGGTCGCGGAGGGAGGGACGGTCGTCGATCCGGAAGTCGTACGGCAGTTGCTGCGGCGGCGACGCGATCCGCTGGGGCTGCTGACGCCGCGCGAGCGCGAGGTGCTCGCGCTGGTCGCCGAGGGCAGGTCGAACGCGGCGATCGCCGACGAACTGGTCATCTCGGAAGCGGCCGTGGGAAAGCACATCGGGAACGTCCTCGGGAAGCTGAACCTCCCTCCGGCGGCCGGAACCCACCGCAGGGTGCTCGCGGTCCTCGCCTATCTGCGGGGGTGAGGGATCCGTGGTGAACGCACACAAGTCTCCGCCCCCCCGCTCGCGTGAGCGATTACGATCCACAACCATGAGCACGCCCGACCAGCCCGACACCCCGGGCAGCGACACCCCGCCCCCCGGCCCCACCCCTGCCGCCCGCGCCCGCCGCGCCCGCATCGCGGCGGCCTCGTTGCTGATGGCCGCGGCGGCCGTGGTCCTCGCGCTGCGTCTGGCGAGCCGGTCGTCCGTGCTGGTCGTCGGGGTGTACGGGCTGCTGCTCATCCTGTGCGGCGGTGTGATCGAGCTGAGCCGCCGCGGCCGGACCAGGCTCGGCACCTGGCTCCTGGCCGCGGGGCTCGCGGCGGCGCTGGTCATGGACGGGGTCGTATTGTCGTAGCCGCTCGCGCCACCCGGCCCCTCAGGACTCCAAGTACCCCCTCAGGACTCCAAGTACCGCAGAACCGCCAGCACTCGCCTGCTGTACCCCTCGGTCCGGGACAGACCCAGCTTGTCGAAGATCGCGTTGAGGTTCTTCTCCACCGCGCTCAGCGAGATGTGCAGCTTCTGCCCGATCGCCGCGTTGGTGTGGCCCTCCGCGAGTGCCTCTAGGACGGTCCGCTCGCGTGGGGTGAGGCGGGTCAGCGGGTCGCTGTGCGTGGTGCGGATCAGCAACTGCCGTACGACCTCGGGGTCGATGGCGGCACCGCCCGCATGCACCCGCTCCAGCGCCTCCAGGAACTCCTCGACCTGCGCGACCCGGTCCTTGAGGAGGTAGCCGACCCGTTCGGCGCTCGAAGTGAGCAGCTGCGTCGCGTAGTTGCGCTCCACGTACTGGGAGAGGACGAGTACGCCGATCTCGGGGCGCCGCTCGCGGATCCGCACCGCGGCGCGCAGGCCCCCGTCGGTGTGGTCCGGCGGCATGCGGATGTCGGTGACGACGACGTCCGGCGCCCTCGCCTCGACCTCCGCGAGCAGCGCTTCGGCGTCGCCCACGGCGGCGAGGACCTCGTGGCCCTCCTCGGCGAGCAGCCGGACCAGGCCCTCCCGCAGCAGGGTCGAGTCCTCGGCGAGGATTACGCGCACGGCAGCTCCGCGGTGATGGTGGTGGGTCCCCCGAGGGGGCTGTCGACGTGCAGTGTGCCGTCGAGCGCGGCGACCCGGCTGCGCAGGCCGGTCAGGCCGCTGCCGGCGGGATCGGCGCCGCCGGTTCCGCTGTCCCGGACGAGCACGGTCAGGCGGGCCCCGCTCGCAGTGACGCGTACGGAGACCTCCTCGGCCGAGGAGTGCTTGGCGGCGTTGGTCACGGCCTCCGACACGACGAAGTAGGCGGCGGTCTCGACGGTGGACGGCAGCGGATCCGGTACGTCGTACTCCATGCGTACGGGAAGGGCGCACCGCTCCGACACGCCGCCCAGCGCCTCGCGCAGGCCGAGGTGGTCGAGGGCGCTTGGGTAGATCCGCCAGGCCACTTCGCGCAGTTCGGTGAGGACTTCCCGGGCTTCCTTGTGGGCCTGCTCCAGGAGTGCGTCGGCCCGTTCCGGAGTGCGGCCGCGGCGGGCCCGGCCGAGCAGCATGGCGAGGGCGACGAGCCGTTGCTGGACGCCGTCGTGCAGGTCGCGCTCGACGCGGCGCCGCTCGTCGTCGACGGCGCGGACGACGGCGGCGCGGCTGGTGGCCAGTTCGTCGATGCGCCGCTGCATCAGTTCCCGCTCGGAGGGGCCGAAGCACTCGCGGGCGAGCCGGGCGTCCTGGTCGGTGAGCGCGCGCAGCCCCTGCACGGCGAGGAAGAGCAGGGTGCCGCCGAGGACGACCTGGCTGACGACGTCCACCCAGGTCATCGAGGAGTGGGTGGCGAGCGAGACCGCGAAGATCCCCGCGAGGACCGCGCCGAAGTCGACGAGGCCGACCACGACACCGCAGAGCAGCCCGGAGTACGTACGGGCCGCGAGGTAGCGCAGGATCTGCTGGTCGGAGGCGTGGTGCTCGGGGAACGTGTCGTGGAAGAAGACGGACCGGCGCCGCCGCTCCAGACCGGTGAGCCTGCGCGCGCCCGAGGCGAGCAGCGCGTGGGCGCGGCCCCGGGTGGACGGCGAGAGCAGGAAGGCGCCGAGGGCGGCCCCGGCGACGAGGAAGTAGACGAGTCCGAGCAGGGCGGTGAGGCAGCCGATGAGGACGCCGAGGACCCTCAGCAGGAACGGGGCGGCCACGGGTTCCTTCACGCCGTCCGACACTAGCCGACCCCTATCCGGCGCGGCGGTGGCGGGCCCCGGCGTCGGCCTCGGGCCGGTTGCGCGACCTCACCCGCACCACCACGTACGCGGCGACGGCCACGACGACGAGCACCAGGACGGCCTTGGAGAGGAGCCCCACGTATGTCTCGACCGCGTCCCACTGGTCGCCCAGCCAGTAGCCGGCCAGGACGAGCACGGAGTTCCAGATCAGGCTGCCGAGCGTGGTCAGGGCGAGGAAGACCGGCAGCCGCATCCGCTCCACACCGGCGGGTACGGAGATCAGGCTCCGGAAGATCGGCACCATCCGGCCGAGGAGGACGGCCTTCGTGCCGTGCTTGGCGAACCACGCCTCGGTGCGCTCCAGGTCGGACGCCTTGACCAGCGGCAGCTTGCCCCACAGGGCGTGCACGCGCTCGCGCCCGAAGAGGACGCCGATCCGGTAGAGGGCGGCCGCGCCCACCACCGAGCCGAGCGTGGTCCAGAACAGCGCGGAGAACAGGCTGATCACGCCCTGCCCGGCGGCGAAGCCGGTCAGCGGCAGGATCACCTCGCTGGGCAGGGGCGGGAAGAGGTTCTCCAGGGCGATGGCGAGCCCGGCGCCGGGGCCGCCGAGGGTGTCGACGAGGTCGGCGGCCCAGCCCGCGTTTTCCGCACGCCAAGGTGCGGTGATACGCACGCCAAGGTGCGGTGCTACGCGAAAGGGCGTCCCCGGAAGACCGGGAACGCCCTTTCGGCATTCGCAAGTGCGCCGCCAGGGACTCGAACCCCGGACCCGCTGATTAAGAGTCAGCTGCTCTAACCAACTGAGCTAGCGGCGCCTGCTGACTCGTAAATAATACCTGGTCCCGAAGGGTGCTTCGAACCGGACTAGATCGCGAGGGACAGCAAGACCCGTCCCGCCCCGCGATTCAACGTGTCCGCCGCCTCCCGCAGCCGGTGCGCGTGCTCCACCGGCAGGGACAGCGCGAGGCACCCGACCGAGGAACCGGCGGTGATCGGGACGGCCGCGCAGACCGTGCCGACCGCGTACTCCTGGAGGTCGAGGACCGGGACCGTGGCGGGCTGGGCCGCGAGGCGGTTGAGCAGGACGCGTTCGTTGGTGATCGTGCGCGAGGTGAGGCGGGCCATCTTGTGGCGGGAGAGGTGGTCGCGGCGGCCGTTCACGTCGAGCTGGGTGAGCAGGCTCTTGCCGATGGCGCTGGCGTGGGCGGAGGAGCGGAAGTCCACCCATTCGTTGACCGCGGGGGTGCGGGGCCCGGCGGCGAAGTCGGTGACGCGGACCTCGCCGTCCACGTAGCGGCTGATGTAGACCGCGGCGCCGATGGAGTCGCGCAGACCGTCCAGGGTGCGCTGGAGCTTCTCGCGCAGCGCCTCGTCGCGGCGGTGGGCCGAGCCGAGGCGGCTCAGGGACTCCCCCGCGGTGTACGTCCCGTCGGCGGTCTGCTCGACGTACCCCTCGCGGCGCAGCGTGCGGAGCAGGGGTGCGAGGCGGGTCGCGGGCAGACGGGCCTCGCGGGCGAGTCCGGCGGTGGTGACGCCCGAGCCGTGCCGGGTGACGATTTCGAGCACCCGCAGGGCGCTCTGGACGGAGTCGTGCGGCGCGGTCGCCTTGTGCTTCAACGCCACGGCTTCCCCCTGCGTGGAACGGTTCCGGACAGTCGGGCTCGCCCCACGATAGCCGTCAAGTGGTGCATAGGGAGAGGATGTTGACCACATTGGTGGCGCGCTCCGGCCCTGTCAGCAGGAACGCGCCACCTTGGCATATGCCAGCGTCACAGCACCGCGCTGAGGAACTCACGGGTCCGTTCGTGCTCGGGCTCGGTGAAGATCTTCTCCGGGGAGCCGGACTCGATGACCCGGCCCGAATCGAACATGAGCACCTGGTCCGAGATGTCCCGGGCGAAGTTCATCTCGTGGGTCACGCAGAGCATCGTGATGTCCGTGGTGTGCGCGATGTCGCGGAGCACGTCCAGGACGCCCGCCACCAGCTCCGGGTCGAGCGCGGACGTCACCTCGTCGAGCAGCAGGACCTGCGGCCGCATCGCCAGGGCGCGCGCGATGGCGACCCGCTGCTGCTGGCCGCCCGAGAGCTGCGAGGGGTACGCGTCGCAGCGGTCGCCGAGGCCGACCAGGTCGAGCAGCTCGCGGCCGCGCTGCTCCGCCTCGTCCCTGGACAGGCCGAGGACGCTGACGGGCGCCTCGGTGATGTTCCTGAGCACCTTCATGTTCGGGAAGAGGTTGAACTGCTGGAAGACCATCCCGATGTTCTTGCGGACCTCGCGTACGTGCTTCTCGCCGGCCGGGACGAGCTTGCCGTTCCTCTCCTCGTGCGTGAGGTAGTCGGCGCCCACCTTGATGGTGCCCTCGTCGGGCCTCACCAGCGTCATGAGGAGCCGCAGGATCGTGGTCTTCCCGGATCCGGAGGGGCCGATCAGCGTCACGTGCTTACCGGAGGCGACGGAGAAGTCCAGCTCGTCCAGGACGGTGTTCGAGCCGTAGCGCTTGACGACCTTGTCGAAGCGGATCAGCTCGCTGCCGTCCACGGCCGGGTTGGGGATTTCCTGGGAAGTGCTGCTGTCAGCGGACAAGGCGACGCTCCAAAACTCGCAGAAGAAGGGAGGCCGGGTAGGCGATGACGATGAAGGCGACACCGACCACGCTGATCGCCTCGTAGGTGAAGGTCGCCTGGCTGTAGCCCTGGGCCTGGCCCAGCATGTCGAGGGCGCCGATAGCGGCCATCTGCGGCGACTCCTTGAGCATGACGATCACGTAGTTGCCGAGCGCGGGGATCACCCGGCGCACCGCCTGCGGCAGGATCACGGCCGTCCAGGTGCGGCGCTTGGAGAGGCTGAGCGCGGTCGCCGCCTCCCACTGGCCGGCGGGTACGCCGTCGATGCCGGCCCGGTAGACCTCCGAGGTGTACGTCGAGTAGTGCAGCCCGAGCCCGACGATGCCCGTGGTGAGCGGGGACATCGAGGGGCCCCACTCGGGCACCACGTAGAACAGGAAGAACAGCTGCACCAGGAGTGGGGTGTTCCGGATGAACTCGGTGAAGACGGTGACCGGCCAGCGGATCCACTTCTTCTCCGAGCGCTGGGCGATCGCCCAGACCAGACCGAGCGAGAAGGCGATGAGGGTGCCGAAGAACAGCGCCTTGAGGGTGAGTTCCACACCGTCCCAGAAGAGCGGCATGAAGTCGTCGACGTGCGACCAGTTCCAGTTCACTTGGCAGCCCCCGTACCCGCGACGGCGTCGATCGACGACTTGGCGCGCATCCCGCCGAACAGACCCGTCTGCGCGGGTGCCTGCCCGACCCGCTTCTTGGCGTGCCGCTCCAGGAGCCGCATGCCGCGGGTGAGGACGAACGCGAAGACGAAGTACAGGGCGAGCAGCAGCGTGTAGATCGGGGCGCTCTCGTTCTTGACGAGGCGCAGCAGGTCACCGGCGAAGGTCATGTCGCCCACCGCGATGAGGGAGACCAGCGACGTGCCCTTGAGCAGCTCGATGAGCAGGTTGTTGAACGGCGGGATCATCTCAGGCCAGGCCTGCGGCAGCTCGATGCGGCGCAGTCGCTGCGTCGGGGTGAAGTTCAGGGCGATGCCCGCCTCGCGCTGCGCGGGCGGCACCGCGGCGAGCGCGCCGCGCACGATCTCGGACGCGTACGCCCCGTAGGTGATGCCGAGCGCGAGCACGCCCGCGAACATCGGCTGGAAGCTGATGTTGAAGACCGGCGGCACGGTGAACGCGATCCAGAACATGAAGACCAGCGACGACGTGCTGCGGAAGATCTCGAAGTAGGCCCCGGCGAGGAACCGCACGATCCAGAGCCGGTTCGTGCGCAGCACGCCGATCGGGAAGGCGATCACGAAGGCGAGGGCCGCGCTGAGGAGGGTGACCTGGACGGTGATCCAGATGCCGGGCAGGAACCAGTTCCCGAAGAACTCCGACGACATCATGAGGAGACGCCCTTCGCAGGAGGGCACAGTTTCCGCACGGTCAGATCCGTCATCTCCGCCTCGGTGAATCCGAACGGCTTGACGATCCGCAGGAGTTCGCCGCTCCTCTTGAGCTTGTGCAGCTCCTTGTTGAAGGCGTCCCGCAGGTTCTTCTCGGACAGCCGGAAGGCGAAGCCGCCCGCGCCGTAGGCCGGTTTGCCGTCGACCTCGGGCTGGAAGGGCTCCGTCGCCTCGACCCGCGGGTTCTTCTTGATCACCGTGCGTACGGTGACGTTGGTGCCGGCGAAGGCGTCGACGCGGCCCTGGGCCACGGCGTCGAGCCCCGCCACCTGGTCGGGCAGGACGAGCACGTCCTTCACCCCCGCGGCCTTGGCGTAGTCGATCTCCGCGTAGGCGGTGCCGCTCGCCAGCTTCAGGCCCTTCTTGACGATGTCGTCGTAGCCCTTGATGCCGTGCGGGTTGCCCTTCCTCACGATGAAGGAGTCGAGCATGAGGTAGTCGGGGTCGGAGAAGAGGACCTGCTCGCACCGCGTCGGGTTGATGTACATGCCCGCCGACACGATGTCGAACTGACGTGCCTGTGTCAGGCCGGGGATCAGCGCGCCGAACTTCGTGGGCACCGCCTTGACCTCGGGCACGCCGAGGCGGGGGAAGATGACCTTGGCGATGGCCGGTGCCTCGCCGGTGACCTCGCCGTTCTCGTCGATGTATCCGAACGGGACCTCGCCCGCGACACCGATCCTGACCGTGCCGCTGTCGCGCAGGCGGTCCAGCAGGTCGCCCCCCTCGACCTTCCCCTCCTCCGGGACCCGGCTGCATGCCGAGACCCCGAACGCGCCGAAAGCCGCCCCGCCCGCTCCGGTGAGCAGGGCGCGGCGGCGAACCGCTCTGCCAGTGAATCCCTCGTTGTTCCCAAGTGGTGGAGCCATGGGCGCGCGGCTACCCGACTCGACGCGAGATATGCCGGTGAATTCCAGCCCCTGATGCGATCGTTGTGGTCTTGACCCGGGGAGGAGCACAGGGAGGAGCATGGGACGCATGGCAGACCGATTCATCGAAGTCTCCCTCGCCAAGCGGGGAGTTCAGTGCACGGCGAAGCTGCTCGACGACCGGGCCCCGGTGACCTGCGCGGCGGTGTGGGAGGCGCTTCCGCTCGGCTCGGACGTCTATCACGCGAAATACGCGCGCAATGAGATCTACGCCCTTTTCCCGGCTTTCGCGGACCGCGAGCCGCCCCTGGAGAATCCGACAGTCACCCCTATTCCGGGGGATCTCTGCTATTTCTCCTTTTCCGGTACGGAATTGGGGACACAGGCGTACGGCTACGAACCGGAGGCCGAGGTGCGGGCGGGCACCACCGTCGTCGACCTCGCCCTCTTCTACGAACGCAACAACCTGCTCCTCAACGGCGACGTCGGCTGGGTCCCCGGCATCGTCTGGGGCCAGATCGTAGAAGGCCTCGACCGCATGGCCGAGGCCTGCAACGACCTGTGGCGCGCGGGCGCCCAGGGCGAGACGCTGAACTTCCGGCGCGCCTAGCTTCAGACCCGGCCGGGCGGCGTGATGCCCCCGCCCCCGGCCTCGTACAACGCGTGCGCCGCGCGGAGCACCACCGTGTCGGCGTGGCGCGCGCCCACGATCTGCACCCCGATGGGCAGGCCGTCGCCATCCACCCCGCAGGGGACCGTCGCGGCGGGCTGCTGCGTGAGGTTGAAGGGATACGTGAACGGGGCCCACCCCGTCCACCGCCGGTGCCCCGAGCCCTTCGGGACCTCCGCGCCCGCCTCGAACGCGGTGATCGGCAGCGTCGGCGTGACCAGCAGGTCGTGCGTCTGGTGGAAGCGGCCCATGCGGCGCCCGAGATCCATGCGTACGTCGACCGCCGCGAGGTAGTCGAGGGCGCTGTACCGCGCCCCCTGCGCGCAGACCTCCCGCAGCCCGGGGTCGAGCAACTCCCGCTGGGCGTGCGACATGTGCTGCACGACGCGTGCCGCCCCGCTGAACCACAGGGTCTGGAAGGCCTCCACCGGCTCGGGGAAGTCGGGGTCGGCCTCCTCGACGTACGCCCCCTGCGCGGCGAGACACTCCACCGCGCGCCGCACGGCCGCCGCGACGGCCGGCCGCACCGCGACCTGGCCGCCCAGCGAGGGGGAGTAGGCGACGCGCAGCCCGCGTACCCCCTCGCCGAGACGCGCGCGGAAATCACCGGCCCCGGGAGCCAGCTGCGACCAGTCCCGGGCGTCGGGGCCCGTGATGACGTCCATCATCAGCGCCGCGTCCGCCGCGTCGCGCGTCATCGGCCCCACGTGGGCGAGCGTCCCGAACGGGCTCGCGGGATACAGCGGCACCCGGCCGTACGTCGGCTTCAGCCCGAAGATCCCGCAGAACGCCGCCGGGATCCGCACCGAGCCGCCGCCGTCCGTGCCCAGCGACAGCGGGCCCGCGCCGGCCGCCACGGCCACCGCGCTGCCTCCGCTGGAGCCGCCCGAGGTGCGCGAGGTGTCGTACGGATTGCGGGTGATGCCGCTCTGCGGGCTGTCCGTCACGGCCTTCCAGCCGAACTCCGGGGTCGTCGTGCGGCCGGTGAAGACCGCGCCGTGCTCCCGCAGCCGCGCCACCGACGGGGCGTCCTCGTCCCACGCCCCCTGCGGCCGGATGGTCCTCGATCCGCGCAGGGTCGGGCCGCCGCGCATCAGCAGCAGGTCCTTCACCGACACCGGCACACCGTCCACCAGGCCCCGCGGCTCGCCCCGCAGCCATCGCGCGGCGCTGGCCTCGGCCTGCTCCAGGGCGGTCTCGGGCTCGATCCGCACGAACGCGTTCACCGCGGGCTGTACCTCCTCGGCCCGCCGCAGCACGGCACGGACCGCGTCGACCGGACTGAATTCGCCCTTGCGGTAGCCCTCGACGAGTTGTACGGCGGTGAGATCCGTGAGCTCGGACATCCGGCCTCCTACTGGTGATCAGTGCCCGTCGTGATCAGGGCCCCGGGACATATCCGCGTTCCTTGTCGACCACGTTCCGCAGCGGCCGGCCGGCCTCCCACTCCCCGTACAACTCGACGAACTGGGCGCCCAGTTCATCGCGCCAGCCGACCGTGTCGCCGCTCATGTGCGGCGACACGAGCAGACCGGGCGCCGTCCACAGCGGGCTGTCGGCGGCCAGCGGCTCCCGCGCGAAGACATCGAGGGCCGCGCCCGCGATCCACCGCTTCGACAGGGCGGCCACCAGGTCGTCCTCGACGACGAGGGCCCCCCGCCCGATGTTGATGAAGTGCGCCGACGGCTGCATGACGCCGAAGCGCCGCGCGTCGAACATGCCGCGGGTGGCGTCGGTGAGCGGCGCCGCGCACACCACCCAGTCGGCGCGGGCCAGCAGCCGGTCGAGGTCGTCGCCGCCGTGCACGCCGGGCCGCTGTGCGCGGCCCACCAGGGCGGTGGTGATCCCGAGGGCCTTCAGGGTGCGCGCGACGGCCCGGCCGATCGGCCCCGATCCCACCACGCACGCGCGCGTGCCCGCGATCCGCCGGGTCTCGCGGTGGCGCCAGGAGCGCTCGCGCTGGAGTTCCAGGGTGCGCGGCAGGTCCTTGGCCAGGGCCAGGACGAGCGCGGCGACGTACTCCGCGATGGGCTGGTCGAAGACGCCGCGCGCGTTCGTCACCACGGTGTCGGAGGCGGCGAGTTCGGGACACATCAGATGGTCCACGCCCGCGCTCGCGGTGTGCACCCAGCGCGGCCGCGGGCCGCCGCCGGGCCAGACCCGGCGCACCGCGTCCGAGGTGAAGTCCCACACCAGCAGTACGTCCGCGAGCGGCAGCCGGCCGGCCAGCGACGCCTCGTCCGCGTGCAGGATCCGGGCGCGGCCGGTCAGTCCGCCGAGGCGGGGCGGTGGCGCCGGGGGCTCGGCGTCCAGGACGAGAACGGTTGTTCCAGGAGGTGGTCCGGGCGTCGATTCGGACATCGTGGGGAAACCGTTTCGCAATGAGGTTCCGCTTCCCTGAAGAGGTACGGCTCGGCCGTCTGAGATGTGCGGATTGACCACGCTCGCACCCGAACCTACCTTCGTCAACAGAGGCACAGCCGTACCGGCATTGCGACAACCGAGTGCTCCTCCCCCGTCCCGACGTCCCGGCGCGTCGCCGGCATCGCTCGTCCCCGGCCCCCGGCCGGTCCCTGCTCACCACGCATGAACTCGGGGCCTGCTCATGGACGTCTCCTTCCTCGGCGGACCGCACCCACAACGAGGTGTCGGTGTCGTCGCCCCTTTCGACTTCGCCCTCGACCGCGAACTGTGGCGCTGGGTCCCGGACGAGGTCTCCCTCCATCTGACCCGCACCCCGTACGTGCCGGTCGAGGTCAGCCTGGACCTGGCGCGCCTGGTCAGCGAGCACGAGACGCTCGCCGACGCGGTTCGCGCGCTGACCGTCGCCGAGCCCGAAGTCCTCGCGTACGCCTGTACGTCGGGCAGCTTCGTCGGCGGCACCGCGGGGGAGCGGGCGATGTGCGAGGCCATGACCCGCGAGGGCGCGGTCGCCTCGGTGACCACGTCGGGCGCGCTCCTGGAGGCCCTGGACGAGCTGGGCGCCCGGCACATCGCGCTCGTCACGCCCTACACCTGGTCGGTGACGCAGGCCCTGGAGGAGTACCTCGCCGAGGCGGGCGTCTCGGTCACCGCCCGCGCCTACCTCGGCCTGACCCGGCACATCTGGAAGGTCTCCTACCGGGACGTGGCCGACATGGCGCGCCGCGCGGTCCGGGACGGGGTGGACGCCCTCTTCATCAGCTGTACGAACCTCCCCACGTACGACGTGATCCCGCAACTGGAAGCGGAACTGCGCATGCCGGTGATCTCGGCGAACCAGGTGACGATGTGGTCGGCGCTGCGTCGGCTGGGTACGCGTGCGGTAGGGCCTTACCAGGCACTGATCGACCCGGGGGCGCGGCCGGGCGCGAGCCCGCTGAACCCGCCGCCCTCCCAGGGCCTGCCCGAAGGGCCCACCGCAGGACCACCGGCAGGACCACCGGCGGGACCAACCGCAGAAGGAGGAGGCTGGACGTGACGGCACTCGGATTTCTCTACCCGGGGCACTCGGCCGAGGACGACTACCCCCGCATGGAGCAGATGCTCGGCAGCGATGTCCGGCTCCAGGTCGTCCACACGGACATCGGCGAGGACGCGCACCGGGTCGACGCGCTCCTGGAGATGGGCTCGGCCGCGCGGCTCGCCGCCGGCGTCGAGGAGCTGCGGCTCTCCGGCGCGGAGGCGGTGGTCTGGGCCTGCACCAGCGGCAGCTTCGTCCGCGGCTGGGAGGGCGCGCACGACCAGGTCCGCGATCTCGCCCGGGCGGCGGGCCTGCCCGCCTCGTCGACCTCGTTCGCCTTCGCCCACGCCGTACGGGAGGTGGGCGCGGCCCGCGTCGCGATCGCGGCGACGTATCCGGACGATGTGGCCGGGCACTTCTCGGCGTTCCTGAAGTCGGCGGGCGTGGAGGTCGTGGCGGTGCGGGGGAGCGGCGTCATCACGGCAGCGGAGGTCGGCACCTGGGGCCGCGACGAGGTCCTCGCGCTGGCCCGCGACGGCGACCACCCGGACGCCCGGGCGGTGCTCCTGCCCGACACGGCCCTGCACACGGCGGCGTACGTACGCGACCTGGAGGCGGCCCTCGGCAAACCGGTCCTGACGGCCAACCAGGTCACCGTCTGGGAGGCCCTGCGGCTCGCCGAGCGCCGGGTGAACGCCCCTGAGCTGGGCTCCCTGTTCACGAAGGAACCACTGGTACAGGTCAGGGGCTGAGGATCAGCCTGACCACCGTTAACGTCTGGACCGACGCGGAGACGTAGTACAGGACGATGGCGCCCTCGACCGTCACCTCCCTGCGGTCCTGCTCGCCCCGCACGGGCGTCGAGCCGTGGCCGTACGGGTCCCGGCCGATGGTGCGGGCGAGGGCGGCGCGGAACGCCTCGGCGTCGCCCATCTTGGCGAGGGTGTCGTCGGCGGGCGGCGCGTAGGTGACGCGGTGGCTCCTGCGGTGGCGAGGGCTCACGACGTGCCCCGCCTCTCGGCCTCGTCGGAGGCCAGCCGGGCGAGCCGGGCCTCGGCGTCGGGATCGGGCACCGCCTCCAGCATCCAGTGGCGCATCACGGCGTGGATCTCGTCGACCCCGGCTTCGTTGATGGCCCGGTCGAACTCCGCGCGCCGCTCCTCGGGCAGGGCGGCGCGGATGTCCGGGAGGGTGTTGGGCACCTCGACCTCGACTCCGTCGACGAGGGTCTTCAGGGGATCAGCCATGGCGGCACGGTAGCGCGGGAATAAACGGAGTGAGCCTCCTGTTGGCGCTTGCGTACCCACGTGACGTACGTACGCAGTGCAGGAGGCACCCCCAGTGACAGTGGACCCGACCGGCGACGGCAACCGCGACGACGGCATCCGCGGCGAGCGGCAGGGCACCGCGCCCGTGCCCCTGTCCGTGCTCGACCTCGTCACGGTCGGCGCCGGGCGCACCGCCACCGACGCGCTGCGGACCAGCGTCGGGATCGCCAAGCTCACCGAGGCCCGCGGCTACCACCGCTACTGGGTGGCCGAGCACCACTCCATGCCGGGCGTCGCCTCGTCCTCTCCTGCCGTGATCCTCGCCCACCTCGCCGCCCACACCGGCCGCATCAGGCTCGGCTCGGGCGGCGTCATGCTGCCCAACCACGCGCCGCTCGTCATCGCCGAGCAGTTCGGCACCCTGGAGGCGATGGCCCCGGGCCGCGTCGACCTGGGCCTCGGCCGAGCGCCCGGCACGGACGGTGCCACCGCCGCCGCCCTGCGCCGCACCGACCGCCTGAACGAAGGCGCCGACGACTTCCCGCAGCAGCTCGCCGAACTCACCCGCTTCCTGGACGACGACTTCCCTGACGGCCACCCCTACCGGCGCATCCACGCCGTGCCCGGCCCCATCCAGGCGACCTCGCCCGGCGGCGTCCAGTCCCCGCACCGCCCGCCGCTGTGGCTGCTCGGCTCCTCGGGCTTCAGCGCCCGCCTCGCCGGGGTGCTCGGCCTGCCGTTCGCCTTCGCGCACCACTTCTCCGCGCAGAACACCATCCCGGCGCTCGACCTCTACCGTGAGTCGTTCAAGCCCTCCGCGGCCCTCGACGCCCCCTACGCCCTCATCGGCGTATCGGCGCTGGCGACCGACGACGAGAACGAGGCCCGCCGCCAGGTCAGGGCCGCGGCCCTGAACATGGTCCGCCTGCGCACGGGCCGCCCCGGCCTGGTCCCCACGCCGGAGGAGGCGGAGGCGTACGCCTTCAGCGAGATGGAGCGGGAGTTCGTCGACAACTGGAACTCCAACGTCATCCACGGCACCGCCGATCAGGTCCGCACGGGCCTGGACGACCTGGCCAAGCGGACGGGCGCGGACGAACTGATGATCACCGGCAACGCGCACAGTGGCGAGGTCCGCCTGCGCTCGTACGAACTCATCGCCGACGCGTATCACTTGCCGGGGGCATAAGCACCGCCGGTCGCGTCTGCGGGGTTCTGGCCTTCGGCCGGTGCGGGCCGTATGTGGCTGAGCGCGCAGTTCCCCGCGCCCCTTCGGGGCACGTTTGAGGTGGGCGGTGTGTGGAGCGCCCCGTAAGGGGCGCGGGGAACTGCGCGAGCAACCCAGTGAGACCCGCACGTGCGGGCGGTCGCGTCTGCGGGGTGCCGTTGACCGACCCGTGCGGCCCGCAGAGGGCTGAGTGCGCAGTTCCCCGCGCCCCCTAGGGCGCGCTCCGCAGCCGCGCGGAGATACGATCCGCCGGCACCGGCCGGGAGTAGAGCCACCCCTGCCCCGTATCGCAGCCGATCCGCCGAAGCCGCGCAGCCTGCGCCGCGGTCTCCACGCACTCCGCCGTCACCGTGATCCCCAGCCGGTGGGCGAGCCGGACCAAGGCCTCGACGATGACCGCGTCGGCGGGGTTGCTGTGCGCCTCCCCCTCCTCGTACTGGAAGCCCCGTACGAAGGACCCGTCCAGCTTCAGGACGGACACCGGGAGACGGCTCAGGTACGCCAGGTTCGAATACCCCGTCCCGAAGTCGTCGATGGCGATCCGTACGCCCATGTCGCTGAGCGCCTGGAGGGCCTGAAGCGGCCGGCCCGCCGAGCCCATGACCGCGGACTCGGTCAGCTCCAGCTGGAGCAGCCGCGCCGGGAGGCCGGTCTCGGCGAGGATCTCCGCCACGTCCGCCACCAGGTCGGAGTCCCACACCTGCCGCACCGCCACGTTCACGCTGACGAACACCGGCTCCCGCTCCGGATGCGCCAGCTGCCACCGCCGAGCCTGCCGGCAGGCGGTCCGCAGCACCCAGCGGCCGAGCTGCACGATCGACCCGTCCTCCTCGGCCAGTCCGATGAACCGATTCGGCGTCAGCAGCCCGAACTGCGGGTGCCGCCAGCGCACCAGCGCCTCTACGCCCCGCACCCGCTCGTCGTCGAGGCCGACCAACGGCTGGTATTCCAGGACGAATTCGTCGCGCTCCACGGCGGGCCGCAGCGAGCTGGAGAGCGTCTGACGGGTCATGCGGTGCGCGTTGCGCTCGGGGTCGAAGAGCGTCCAGCGGGCCTTGCCGTCCGTCTTCGCCCAGTACAGCGTGGTGTCGGCGGCCTGCATGAGCCCTGTCGTGGAGGTGCCCGCGGCGCGCCGCTCCACCACGCCGATGGAGGCGGAGACGGAGAGCCGCTGGCCGGCCAGGTCGAAGGGTTCCTGCAACGCCTTCAGGGCCGCGTCGGCGAGGTCCGTCAACTGCTCCGTCCCCGTCGAGTCCTCGACGAGCAGCGCGAACTCGTCGCCCCCGAGGCGCGCCACCAGCGGCGCCGTCACCGCGCCGTACCCGGCCTGGTCGGCGCAGCGCGTGAGCCGCTCCGCGACGGCGGCGAGCAGCCGGTCGCCGATCCGGTGGCCGAGGGTGTCGTTGACCGCCTTGAAGCCGTCGAGGTCCAGATAGCAGAGGCCGATCCGGCCGGTGCTCGTGTCGTCGTAGGCGCCCGCTTCGAGCGCTGAGGCGAGCCGCTCGAAGAAGAGGTTGCGGTTGGGCAGCCGGGTCACGGGGTCGTGCATCTGTACGTGGCGCAGCCGGGCCTGCAACTCGCGGCGCGCGCTGATGTCGGCGGCGGCGAGCAGCACGGTCCTGCCCTCGCCCCGCTCCGCGGACTCCGGCATCGGCGAGACCGTGACCTGCACCCACAGGGAGTGCCCGTCGGGGTGCTTCAGGCGCCGCGTGCAGCGCAGCTTGGCCTGCCGGCCGCGGAGCACCTCGCGGTACGCGTGCCAGGCGCGGGCGTCGGAGGCCAGGTCGACGAGGTCGGCGGCGACGCGGCCGCCGAGCGTCCCCGGGGCGGCGCCGAGGAGCGCGTCCAGGGCGTGGTTGGCGCTGACGACAAGACCCTCGCTGTCGACGACGGCGAGGGGGAGGGGGGCGTGGACGAAGGCGCCGTGGTAATCGGCCCGCTCCGGGGCGCGACGCTCCGTGACGACAGGACGGGCTCGGCCGGGTGTGGTGGCCGCCGTGGGGGTGGGCCCTTGGGACGTTCCGTTCACCGCTTGCTCCCGCAGTGCAGTTGTTCTCGAACAGGTCTCGTCGGGCGGCGGGCAGGTGGCGGGCGGCGGTGTGGGGCCGGGCCCGCGCAGGAAAGTGTGCCGATCATAGAGGTCCACCAGATGCCCTATCCAGCCATGGCGCGGGACGCGGGGTGGCCCACCACCGATGGCAGATCGTTTCTGCTCGGCAGTGAACTGGTTCCGTCACGGCCCGATCGCTTGTGACGTTCCGTGAGCGGTCGGGGTGTCGCCCCGCCGTACCCCTCTCACCCGGAAGGGCCAGACAAACAGGGCGAAATTATACAAATCAACACAAGGTGGGTGGGGTGTCCCGCATTCCGCACCCGGAGGTCGACGTGCCGCGTCAGCTCCCCCGTAGGGGACTCACCCGTGGAGGGAGGAACCCCAGGCCATGGAGGGATCCCGGGCCATGGGGGGATCCCAAGCCGTGGAGGGACCCCCGGTTGCGCAGCACCGCGGCGCTGCTCACCTCGCTGACCGCCCTGGCCGCCACCTCGCTCGTCGCGGCCCCCGCCGTCGCTGAGGGCGCCGCCGGCCCCTGCGCGCTGCGCCGCACCACCGCGCACCACTCGGAAGGACTCGACACCTGGAACCCCGCCTATCCCCGCCCGGTCAGGACCCTGAACGCGGTCATGGTCTTCCTGTCCTTCCCGGACTCCCCGCCGGCGACCACGCCCGAGGAACTGGCCGCCGACCACTTCCCCGCCACCAGTCAGTTCTTCGACCGGGCCTCCTACGGAAAGTTCGAGCTGCGACCGGACCCGCGGCGGGAGTGGGTCCAGATGCCGCGGGGGTCCAGGGAGTACGACATAAAGCGCGACTGGAACGCCCAGCGCCGCGCCGCCTATCTGCGCGACGCCCTGGCCGCCGCCGATCCGCACGTGGACTTCTCCCGGTACGACGTCGTCTACTTCGTCGCGGACCCGGACGCGCCCGGCGTCGACTCGGACGCCACGAAGGTCGTGAACTTCGACCGGCCGATGCGGGCCGACGGGACGGAGATCCGGCGCATCGTCACGGTCTTCGAGCGGCATCCGCCGGACCGCAACGTCCTGGCCCACGAGACGGGTCACGTCTTCGACCTGCCCGACCTCTACCACCGGCCGACCGACGGCAAGGGCGACTGGGACACCCATGTGGGGGACTGGGACCTCATGGGCAGCCAGTTCGGCCTCGCCCCCGACCTCTTCGGCTGGCACAAGTGGAAGCTGGGCTGGCTGGAGCCGCAGCAGGTGCGCTGTGTGGCGGCGGGCGCCGAGCGGCTGACCCTGGAGCCGCTGGGGTCGCCGGCCGTGCGGGGCGCCCTCGGCGGCACCAGGCTCGCGGTGGTCCGCACGGGCCGGGACACGGCGATCGCCCTGGAGGCGCGGGGCGCGGCGGGCAACGACCACGCGACCTGCACGGAGGGCGTACTCGTCTACGAGGTGCGGGGCGGGACGGCGTCGGGCGGCGGCCCCATCAAGGTCCTCGACGCCCACCCGGAGTCGGAGTCCTGCTGGGGCGACTCGGTGTACCCGCAGCTGGCGGACGCTCCGGTGCGGGTGGGGGAGACCTTCTCGGTGCCGGATGAGGACGTACGCGTGGAGGTGGAGGCGCGGACGGCGTCGGGGGCATGGACGGTGACGGTGGCGGTGGACTGAGACGGGCGTAGGACACAGGCGCGCCCTTCATACACACGCACCGCAGGTACACCATACGTGCACTACAGGTGCACCATATGGGGGTGCACATGCAAGAAGCCCCTCGCTCTCACGAGGGGCTTCTCACTGTCTGTGCGCCGCCAGGGACTCGAACCCCGGACCCGCTGATTAAGAGTCAGCTGCTCTAACCAACTGAGCTAGCGGCGCCTGCTGACGTCGTAGACCTTAGCACCCTGATCGCCGCCAGGAAAAATCGATATGCGGACCGCGGAGGAGGCCGCCGAGCGGGCCGCGCGGACGCAGGCCCAGAGCATCACCTCGGGGCCCGGCAGCCAGGGGTGGCGGGTGTCCGGGGCCACCAGCCAGCGCGATTCGAGGCGGGCGGCGGGCCCGTCGGCCGGGGCGTCGGGGGCGCCGCCGAGCGGCGGCACGGTGACCGCGTCCCCCGTGCCGTGGCAGAGGACGGAGGGGACCGCGGAGCCCCACTCCTCCCACTCCAGGAGCGAGGGCAGGCGCGGCGCGGTGCCGGGGGCGGCGAAGAGCAGCATGCGGCCGCGATGGGCGGCGACGGGGCCCGAGCCCGGCCCGTCCTCCCATAACCGGTCGAGCATCCGCCGCCCGAAGACCGCGGGAACGCTCACCACGTCGAAGGCGGAGCCGCAGGGGAGCACGGCGGGGGCGCTGGGCCGGGTGCGCCAGTGGGCGAGGGCGCTGCGCGGATACGTTTCGGCGGAGGCGAGCCAGGCGGCTCCCTCGGCGGTGACGGCACAGGTGTCGCGGACGCGGGAGATGCTCATGGCGGAAATATGTACCGGTAGTGAGCGTTCCCCTCCCGAGAGTTGCGGGAAGCCGGGACAGGGGTAGGGGACGTGGAGTACCTTGCCCCTCCTGGCATATGCCGAAAGATCACGTACCGGCAGTCGGACCGGCAGTCGGGTACACCGCGTCTCAGCGGTCGCCTAGGCGTCTCAGCGGGCGCCGCCCCCGCGCAGCAGGTCGCGGCCGAACTCGACCATCTTCTTCGCGTAGTCCTCGGTCCACTCCGCGCGCTCCGCGATGAGCGCGGGCGTCAGCCGGTCGAAGCGGCGGGGGTCGGCGAGCTGGGCGGCCGCGATCGCCTGGAACTCGATGGACCGGTCGGTCGCGGCACGGAACGCGTGTGTCAGTTCGGTCGCGCGGTCGAGCAGCTCACGGGGGTCCTCGATCGACTCCAGATCGAAGAAGTGCTCGGGGTCGGCCGCCGCCTCCGCGGGCTCGAAGAGCAGGGGCGCGGGACGCATGCGCTGTTCGGTCCGGGGCCGCTCGGGCTCCGCCATGGTGGGGTCCTCCTCATACGTGCGTGCGCGCCGCCTGCACGGCGTCCGACCGTCTTCCATTCTCCCTTGCCGCACAAGTGGGCCCTGATAAGACCCCGCCAGGGGCGCGGGTGGCGCCCCGTACCTCCTCCCAGGTGCTCCGTACGTGGGGGGGCGTCGTCCGCCGAGGGCTGGCGTCGAGCGGAAGGAGTGGAGGTACCCGCTTCGCCCTGGTTGGTCACCTGATCAGCGCATGACCCACAGCAATCCGAACGCGTGGGCGTGCACGTACGGCGGGTGGCCGCCACCGTGACTCAGGGACGCCAGACCACCCGGTGCTCGGACAGCCGCGCAAGCACCGAGTGGTTGGCCTCCCAGCCGTCAGGGAACTTCACCGTGACGCCCAGCTGGACCGGCTCCGTCGAGGGGTGGTCGTCGAGGAGGGCCTCGACGCCCGCGCGGCAGACCACGATGCAGGCGTGCCGGTGGCGGGAGGCCAGGACGCACAGGCGGCCCGTCTCCAGGTGGAAGGCCGTGGCGTCCGGGCGTCCTGACAGTGGGTGCAGGACGACCGTGACGTCGTACTCGCGGCCCTGGAGGCGGTTCGCGGTGTCGACCGTGACGTCCGCGACGCCGAGGTCGGCGAGGGCCGCGCGGACCGCTGCCGCCTGGTCGCGGTGGGCCGTGCCGACGGCGATGCGGTCGGCCGTGAGCGGGGCAGGGTCGGGGCCGCGCTCCGAGGTGGCCGCGCCGCCCCGGTCCAGTAGGCGCCGGACCACCTGGGCCAGCGCGCGGACCGCCTCGGGGTCCGTACGCGGTGTGTTCCGCGCGGGCAGCTCCAGCAGACCCCAGCCCGCCCGCGCCGCCTCGTCGATCACCTGGTCCGGCGCCGAACCGTCCGACGGCACCGCGAAGTTCAGCGCGCGGTCCCCATGGGCCGTGCCGCTGCGGAACGGCGTGTACGGGTAGAAGGCCCCCGAGACGAGCGGCGCCGCCGACGCGGGCAGCCGCCACGACACCGGCAGGCGGTGCTGCGGCAGCTCGGGGTTGTGGGCGAGCAGCGTCGTGACGGCGGAGGCCGACGGGTCGTACGAAAGCCCCGCCCACTGCTCCGCGCCGACGATCGAGAACGGGTCGAGCTGCCCCGGGTCCCCCACGAACAGCGCCCGCTCGAAGAGCCCCGCCACGGCGAGCAGCGCGTCCGAACGCATTTGGTACGCCTCGTCGACGATCGCGTGCCCCCACGGCGCGTCGAGCTGGTCCACCTTCACGTGCGCCCACTTCGCGGCCGTCGAGATGACGACGTCCAGGCCGGCGAGGTCGCCCGCCTTGGTCGACTTGCGCACGTTCGGCAGGTCGTCGAGCGCCTTGTCGTACGGGTCGGGGTCGCTGCTGTGCAGACGGCCCACCGGAAGCTCCGGGTCCTTCTCGGCGAGCCGCAGGACCAGGTCGTCCACCTGCGCGTTCGTCTGCGCGATCACCATCAGCGGGCGGCCGGCCGCGGCCAGTTCACGCGCCGCGCGGACCACCAGCGTCGACTTTCCCGCGCCCGGCGGGGAGTCGACGACGACGCCGCGGTGCGTGCCGTGCAGCGTGTCGTGGAGGATCGCGTCCGTGGCGCGCGCGGCCTCGGCGCCGGGGTCGAAGGTGCCGCCCGCGGGCGGGGCGAGCTGCATCACAGGGCGTCCTCCGCGGTCACGGGGTCAGGGGACTCCGCGGCGTCCGACGGCGGCCCGCCGTGCGTCCACGGGGTGGCCTCGGGGTCGGGCAGCTTGGGGCCGCCGCGCTGCTCGTGCTCGAAGAGCGTCCAGCAGATCCGCTCACCCTTCTCGGGAACGGACCCGGGCTCGGGCTCCTTGCCGCGGCCCATCTTGTCGGTGAGACGCAGTACGACCGTCTCCTCGCCGCCCACGCTCTCGTACGCCACGAACTCGGCCGTCTGCGGCTTGCCCTGGAGCGAGCGGTACACCTTCGTGCGCTCGCCGAGGTGGGGGCGGTCCTCCGTGCGGACGCTGACCAGGGGGCGCGGCCTCGGCGTCCTGGCCTCGCTGTACGCCATCACGACCTCCGTCACCTCGCCCGCGAAGGCCTCGCCCGCGAGGCGGCGGCCCGCCATCACCAGCGGGTCGTCCAGGGCTTCTTGGGCGTCGAGGCGGGCCTGCTCGCGCTCCCGCGTGGCCAACTTGTTCGCCGCGGTGATCGCGTCGTCGACGCGGGGCTGCGGGGGTTCGCCCGCCGTCACGCGGTCGCGGTGCCCGGTGAACGACCAGCGGTCGCGGGTCCACCGGTCCGCGTCGTGCGCGGCGACGGGCAGGGTGCACAGGGCGTCGAGGCCGCGCCACACGGCGTCCCAGGTGGGGCGGGTCCTGCTCTCGACCAGGGCGTGGATCTCCCGCTCGGCGGCCGTGAGCGCCGCCAGCCGCTCGTCCGCCTCGATGCCGTCCTCGGCGGCGGCCAGGGCGGTGCGGGCGCGGTCGTAGCGCTCGATGGCCGGGGCGAGCAGGTCGTTGTCGAACGCCGGGTCCGTGGCCGGGCCCGCGGGCGGGCACAGCAGCTGGCCGTCCTTGTCGCGCGCCAGTTCGGCGCGGAGCGCGGCCGCGGAGCCCGAGGCGCCCTCCGGGGCCTCGATCCAGGCGAGCAGGGCGCCCAGGTGCTGGTCCTCCAGGCTGGACTGGCCGGTGGCCCAGTGCCGCGACAGCAGCTCGGTCATGGCCACCAGCAGCGATGAGCCGGGGACGCGGGCGCGCTCCCCGAAGTGCGTCAGCCAGCGGCCGAGGAGCGGCACGCGGGGAGGCGCGGGGTAGGGCGTGTCGGGGTCCTGCTCGGCGGTGCGGCGAAAGCGCATGGAGCGGCCGAGGAGCCGTACGTACTCGATGCCGGCGCGGCTCGGGACGATCAACTGCGGGGCGTCCGCGCAGAGTTCGACCTCCACCTTGACGCGCTTTCCGGTCTCCGGGTCGGTCTCGCTGCGCTCGGCGGCCTCGACGTCGTCCGCGTACGACTCGATGTACGGCAGGACGATCTCGGCGAGCTGCGCGAGGAACGCGAAGCGGAGGTCGCGGTCGCGGGGCTGGGGCACGACGAGGAGACGGGGCGAGGTGCGCTCCGTCCCCACGAGGGCGCCGAGGGGGGCGCCCGCCTCGCCGGCGGTGGTGAGCGGGACGAGGACGAGGGGGCGGTCGGAGATGTGCCGGTGCCGGGTCGTCGCTCTCGGCTGGGCGCGGTCCGCGGTGACCGCTTCCAGTCGGGCGAGGCTGTCGATCAGCGACACGGGTGCTCTCCTTCCAGTGGGCCGCGGGGCCCCGGGGCGTCCCCTGCGCGGGGGGCGCGGGGCCCTCCGGCCGCCTTCGCGCGCGGGGCGCCATCTCCTGCCCCGCCGCTGCGCGGTGGGGCTTCTCGGCACGGGGCGGTCGCCGATGGGTAGAAGGGCGGGTGGGTGGGGAAGTGACGTGCGCCTGTCGTCAGGGGGCTCAGCAAGACGCACCCCCCAAGGCGCCCCCGCCAGTCAACGCGCTCCCGCCGGCCAACGCCTCCGCCCGCAACCCCGCCGCCCTCCGCAGCGCCGCCACCGCCGGATCCCCCGGGTCCTCCCGGCCCCCCGCCCCCTCGGAACCCACCCCGGCCGCCGCCAAGACGGCGCTGACCGTGGTGAGACCCCCCAGCTCGCCGCGGATCGCGCGGCCCAGGGACGTCACCTCGCCCTCCTCGCGGGCGCGCGCACGGCAGTGGAAGGCCAGCTCGCAGGCGGACAGGCACTCGGGGGCGTAGGTCGCGGGGACCGCCTCCACGGCCGCCGTCAGTTCGGCGGCGGGGCGGCGGACGTCGAAGGTGACGCCCTCGGGAAGCTCCGCCGCGATGTCCTCGACGCGGGTGAGGCGGGCCAGCTGGCGCCGGGTCACCGACAGCTGCTTGCGGACGTCGATCGCCGACGCCGTGGGGAGGTTCGAGAAGTCCTTGGGGCAGACCAGCAGGACGTGGTGCCGGACCGGCGGGGCCGGGTCGAGGCGCTCCGCCACCCGCTCCAGCGCCAGTGCGTACACCGCGGCCTGGCGCGCCGCCGCCCCCACCTTCGCCGCGTCCGCCGAACCGTCGATCATCGGGAAGGACTTGATCTCGACGACCGTCCAGCCGCCGTCGGGATGGACGACCACCGCGTCCGGCTCCAGGAAGGCGAGCGTCCCCGCGACGTCGAGCGCCAGCATGGGATGGTCGAGGAGCGTCCAGCCCCCGGACTCCGTCGCCTCACGCAGCGCGAGCGCCGTGCGGGCCGCCCGCCCCTCGGGGCCCGCCGCCGCCAGCTCGGGCACGGCGGATTCGCCGGGGGCGGGCTCGGGCCCGCCGCCCAGGCGCCCGTGCGTCAGCCGCAGCAGCTCCGCGCCGCCGTCGGCCTTGACCCGGGCCTCGAACGCGTTCCCCCGCATGAAGGCGAACTGGGACTGCCCGAAACCGGAGGGCGAGCCGAGCGACCGGGCGAGCGCCGTCTTGTCCACGCCCGCCCCGTCCAGCAACGCCCGCCGTCTGCACCCGGGGTTGGCCGCGAGCGCGGCGAGCGCCCGGGCGTCCAGCGGCTGTGCGGGGACGTCGGCGCCGCGCAGCTCAGCGAGCCGGTGCCGCAGCGCTGTCCGCCGCCTCGGCGGGGCCGGCGCTCGGCTCGGCGCTTGGGCCGGCACTGTGCTTGCGCTGTCGGGGAAGTCGCTCACCCGTCGAAGTCTGGCACCCGCCACTGACAATTGAGGAGTCTGTGGCGGAGGAGGCCCCGGAAACGGAAGACTCTGTGGCGGACGAGGCACCGGAAACGGAAGACTCAGCGGCCGACGAGCCCCCGGAACCCCCTGCGAATCGCGCCCGCAGCCGTGCCATGACCGGCTCCGCGAGCCGCCGCACAGGCCGTACGAGCAGCAGCCCGATGCCCATCACGACGCCGCCCGCGACCGCGTCGAAGAAGTAGTGGTTGGCGGTGCCCATCACCACGAGCGTGGTGATGAGCGGATAGCCGACCGCGGCGACCCGCATCAACGGCGAGCGCCCGTGCCGCCACAGCATCACCCCGCACCACAGCGCCCACCCCACGTGCAGGCTGGGCATGGCCGCGTACTGGTTGGTCATGCCGCCGAGCCCGCGCGGCGCGCTCGCCTCGGCGCCCCACCAGCCGTAGCCGCTGTACTGGGCCATGGTGTCGACGAAGCCGTGGCCCGCGCTGAGCAGTCGCGGCGGGCAGGTCGGCATGAGCGTGAAGCCGACCAGGCCGATCATGGTGGAGATCATCAGCCACGCGCGTGCGGCGCGGTAGTGCACCGCGCGGCTGCGGAAGAGCCAGATCAGGACGGCGGGCGTGACGAGGTAGTGCAGCGAGGCGTACCAGAAGTCGGCGGGGACGCCGATCCAGGCGTGGGCGGTGAAGAGACGGTTCAGCGGGCTCTCCGCGTCGAGCCGCAGGAACTGCTCGGCCCTGAGGATGCCGATGCCGTTGTCGACGGCGCCGGCGACGTCCCCCCGGGCGAGCAGCCGCCCCGCCGAGTAGGCGGCGTACACCAGCACGATCAAGGGCAGCTCCGTCCACCACCGGAGCGGGTGTTCGGGTATGCGCCCGGTGCCTGGCACGTCGGTCTTCGGCATCCGGTTCGTTCCCCCATCGTGTCTGTTCACTCGGCTGACTCGGCGTCGGCCGCCGCATCACTTTACGGCGTACGCGAAGGTCGCCGAGGCGTCCCCCGCTGGTAGGGGACGCTCAGATCGGCCGTCGGGTTGCCAGGCCGTGTGAGTGTCCGATCAAGGGTGGGTGATGATGGAGTGACGGACGCTTCGTATCCGTACAAGGCGGCAAAAAGGCCGTAAAAGCACAGCAAGTACTCGACAATCGCACAGCAATAACGCAGCACCAGAGCAGCAAAAAGCAGCATCAGAGCAGCGAAAAGCAGCAACCGCGAGAAGCGACAACGTGGAGAGGTCACGCCCATGGCACCCCGCATCCTGCTGGCCCGGCACGGACAGACGGAATGGTCACTGTCCGGGAAGCACACCGGCAGGACGGACATCCCGCTCCTCGACGAGGGCCGCCGCGGCGCGAAGCTCCTGGGCGAGCGGCTGCACCGCGCGCCCTACGACGGCCTGCCGGACGTCGAGGTGCGCACGAGCCCGCTCTCCCGCGCGCGGGAGACCTGCGAGATCGCCGGCTTCGGAGAGCGCGCCGAGCCGTGGGACATGCTCATGGAGTTCGACTACGGCGACTACGACGGCATGACCCCGGACGACATCCGGGCGGTCCGCCCCGGCTGGATGATCTGGCGGGACGGCGTCCCGGGGGGCGAGACGCTCGCGGAGGTCTCCGCGCGCGCGGACGAGGTGGTGGAGTGGGCCAGGAGCGCCGACCGCGATGTCCTGGTCTTCGCGCACGGCCACATCCTGCGCGTCCTCGGCGCGCGCTGGCTCGGCCAGGGCATCGACTTCGCGGCCCGCATCCGCCTCAACCCGACGTCCCTCTCGGTCCTGGGCTGGGCCTACGGAGAGCCCGCCATCGAATCGTGGAACGAGACGGGCCACCTGGCCTAGCGGTCCAGGCCCATGCATACGTACGTCCACACCGCTATGTACGTACGTCCACAGCGCTACGTACGTACGTCTACACCGCCCGTGGCAGCGAGGCGTGGCGCTCCAGGAAGCCCCCCACCCCCGGGGCCCTGCGGTGCGGCAGCAGCACCCGCGCCGTCGTGGCGAGCATGGCCTGGATGCGGGAGGACTGCACCTCGTCGAGGAGCGCGAGGACCCGCAGGCCCGCCGTCGCCGCCTCGTCGGGGCGGCCCGCGCGGGCCAGGTCGTCGGCCAGCTCGGCGGTGTAGAGCGCGATGTTCCGGGTGAACTGGGGGGTCTGCGAGGACGCCGTGGCCGCCGCGCGCCGCGCGTGCCGGGCCGCCCGCGCCCAGTCGCCGAGCGCCGACCAGCACTGCGCCTCAAGGCCCTCCAGCTCGGCCCGGCCGTAGAAGCTCATCCACTCCGGGTCGGCGTCCGAGCCCCCGCGGTCGAAGAGGGCGTGCGCGCGGGTCAGCGACTGCTCGCACCCCGCCCGGTCGCCGAGCCCCGCCCAGCCCCCGGCCTCCCGCAGCGCGAGCAGCGAGAGCAGTCGCTGCGAGCCGTGGTGGCGGGCCGCCCGGGTGGCCGCCTGCGCCGCCCGCACCGCCTCCCGGGGCCGGCCCGCGTCCCGCGCGAGGAAGGCGGTGTTGCAGAAGGCGTGCGCCTCCAGGGCCGGGTCCCCGGCGACCCGCGCCGTGGCGAGGGCCTCGGCGTAGTGCGAACGGGCGTCGTCGAAGCGGCCCGAGTCGTGCGCCAGCCAGCCGACCGAGATGGCCAGTTCACCGGCGCCCGAGTGCAGCCGGTCCGAGGTGGACTGCCGGGTCGTGCCCGCGTCGAGCAGGGCGTAGGCGGTGCGCAGCGGGGCGGCCGCGCGGCGGTAGAGGCCGTCGGCGCCGTGCCGGTCGTCGAGCAGCCTGATCTTGCGCACGGCCTCCTCGACCGCGTCCACCTCGGCCTCGCCGATCCTGCGGCCGTGCCGGGTGGTGGCCTCGGCGGGGCCGCCCAGGGCGAGCCCGATGGGGCCGAGGGACGCGACGGCCACGGTGGCGGTCGAGCCGGTCATGAATGCGCGACGTTGCACGTCGCTCTCCTCGTGAGTCTGGATCGCGTACGGATCGCAGGCGCGGGGGTCGGACCCGGACGGATGGGACTCGTACAACTGGATCGTGGTGTGCGGCTTGTTCGTAGTGCTGGGCTGACGGGTTCCCCGGGGGCGGATCACGGTGGGGGAGGGCGGTGCTTCGGAGTCCGTGCGCGCCGCCCTCCCCCGGACCTGCGCGCGGGGCGCGAACCCCAGGTCGGCCAGCGTCCGGCCGGGGAACATGTGCAGGAACACCCGCTCGTAGGCGTAGTTGGGGCAGCGGATCTCCCCCGCCTCCACGCGTCCCACGTACCGCGCGTCGCAGCTGACCCGCTCGCCGATCTCGCGAGCGGCCCGCCGGACCGCGGCGGCGAACTCACCGGGCGAGCGGTGCCCGCGCAGCTGCCGGAAGGCGAGGTTCGGTCGTGGGGACCGAGTGGACGATGCCATCGGTGAGGACGGTGAGGACGCCATGGCCGGACCCTCTCGTGCGGAGCGTGCCGGAGCGTGCACACGCTGGCGCACTGGACGCCGCGCCCGCGCACGGGACCTCGCGGGGCTGCCCCCTGTTCCGGCGGAGCACGAACGTACCCGCTGTGACGGGGTCGACACACGGGGTTTGGCTACAAACCGGATATCTCACCCACGATCCGCCATGAACTGCCATCCTTTGCGGCGGCGTGCCGCAGTGCCTGTTGACGCCGGATCGCGTTGAACCATGCGGAGTGGGAGACCGGAAAAGCTCCCGCACTCGCGAGGAGAGGTCCCCTTGTTGGAGATCGGCATGCAGAACAGCGACTCCCGTACGAACAGCGACGCCCGTGCGAACGGCGACGCGCCCCCGGCCTCACTGACCACGGCACGGCACCGGCCCACCCAGGACGGCAGCACTCCGCCACGCGCCACGGCACCCTGCGACGACGAGTGCTGCGACCTCGTCACCGTCCCCGCCAGACAGGGCCTGGAAGCCGTCGACATCCTGCGCCGCGGCGCGGGCGACACCATCGGCCCCGTGCTGCACGACGGGAGCTGCGACACCCTCGGCTTCCTCGTGCCGCCCGGCACCGCCGACGCCTGGGACCTCCCGGGCAGCGCCTGTACCCAGACCTTCGGGCGCGGCCCGCGCCGGTCCGCGGAGCCGGACCCGGGGCCCGCCGTCCCCGAGCCGCCGGTCGCGGGCACCGGGTGGCTGCTGCCGCCGGACGGCGAGAGCGGCCCCGTCACGGACCCCGCCGTCCTGCGGGCCGCGCTCGGCCAGGCCGCGCGCACCATCGAGGCCGCGGACAACTGCCGCTGAGCGGTCCCCGCACCGCCGCCGGGCCGTGTCGTCCGCGTACGCCGATAATGGTCCGATGGCAAGGAACAGGCGATCCCGGGACGGGTCCGAGGCCGTCGTCGAGAAGGTGGACGGCGGGCTCGCCGAGCTGATACCGGACCGGGACAGGCCGCGCGCGTGGACGCTGCTCGTGGACGGCGCCCCGCAGTCCCACGTGGACCTCGACGACCCCGCGTACCTCGACTTCGAGTACCAGCGCAGGCTCGGCCACATCGCCGACCTCGTCGCGCCCGCCGGCAAGCCGATACGCGCCGTGCACCTCGGCGGCGGCGCCTTCACCCTCGCCCGCTACATAGCGGCGACCCGCCCGCGCTCCACCCAGCAGATAGTCGAGCGCGACACCGCGCTCATCCAACTCGTCCGCCGCGAGCTGCCGTTGGACCCGCAGGCCCGGATACGGGTGCGCGGCGCCGACGCCCGCGAAGGGCTCGCGAAGATCGCCGACGGATGGGCGGACCTCGTGATCGCCGACGTCTTCAGCGGCGCGCGCACCCCCGCGCACCTCACCAGCACGGAGTTCCTCACCGACGTGGCCAGGGTCCTCGCACCCGGTGGTTACTACGCCGCCAACCTCGCCGACGGGCCGCCGCTCGCACATCTGCGCGGACAGCTCGCCACCGCCGCCGTGCTCTTCCCCGAACTCGCGCTCGTCGCCGACCCCGCCGTACTGCGCGGCAAGCGGTTCGGTAACGCCGTGCTCCTCGCCGGTGGCCAGGCGCTGCCCGTCGCGGAGCTGACCCGGCGCAGCGCGAGCGACCCGCACCCGGGCCGGGTCGAACACGGGCGGGGGCTGAGGGACTTCAGCGGGGGAGCGGCCGCGGTCACGGACGCCGCCGCGGTCGCCTCGCCGGCGCCGCCGCCCTCGGTGTTCCGCTGACGGCGCGCGTCAGTACGTGTTGATCTCGACCCGGGGCGCGGTGTCGTGCCAGGTGCAGAAGACGGACAACTTGTCCGCGCCCGCCGTGAACTCCACCCGGATCCACGTGTCCTGCTTCCACGTCTGCACCGACCAGCCTGCCGCCGGTGTCGCCGAGACCAGCGTCGCGGACTCCGTGCCGAGATCGAGGACGACCCGGCCGCCCCGGGTGCCGTAGCTCTTCACCGTGCCCGTGCCCGTGCCGGAACGCGCGGGTGGGGCGGCGTCCGGGGACCTGATGCGGGACTTGGACGGTTCGGGGGACTTCGGCGGGTGGGGGGTCTTCGTGGATCCACGGGGCTTCGGCGGCTTCTCGGCCGGCGGCGACTCGGGGCGGCGCGTCGAGGAGGCCAGCGGCTCCGCGCGGTCGGCGCTGCCGTCGTCGTCGGCCGTGAGCGGCAGGGCGCGCGGCGGGTCGTAGGCGGTGCCCGCCATCACCGTGTGGACGCCCCACCACGACAGCGTGACCGCCGCGCCCGTGGCGAGCGACCATGCGACGGCGTGTACGAGTCCTCTGTGCATCGCGGGCCATACTGCACCACGCGGCGACGCCGTGTCCCGTAGGGCATTCGCTCTCGCGTTCGACGGGGGGCGGGCGGTGCACGGCGGACCACGTTCCTCCGTATGGCGTACGGTGCCGCCCATGGCAAGTGTGCTCGTCGTCGAGGACGACCAGTTCGTACGCTCCGCCCTCATCCGGCACCTGACCGAGGCGTCGCACACCGTGCGCAGCGTCGGCACGGCCCTGGAGGCGCTGCGTGAGGTCGCCCATTTCCGCTTTGACCTGGTGATCCTGGATCTCGGCCTGCCCGACCTCGACGGGTCGGAGGCGCTCAAGATGCTGCGCGGCATCACGGACGTACCCGTGATCATCGCCACCGCGCGGGACGACGAGGCGGAGATCGTACGGCTCCTCAACGACGGCGCCGACGACTACCTCACCAAGCCGTTCTCCGTCGAACACCTGTCGGCGCGGATGGCCGCCGTGCTGCGCCGCGCGCGCGGTACGGCCGGTGAGGCGCCGCCGAGCAACGTGCTCCAGGTCGGCGGGCTCTCCATCGACCCGCTGCGGCGCCAGGCCGATCTCGACGGGGCGCGGCTCGACCTGACCCGCCGCGAGTTCGACCTGCTCGCCTTCCTCGCCGGGCGGCCCGGTGTCGTCGTGCCCCGCAGGGAACTGCTCGCCGAGGTGTGGCAGCAGAGCTACGGGGACGACCAGACCATCGACGTCCATCTGTCGTGGCTGCGGCGGAAGCTGGGCGAGACCGCCGCGCGGCCGCGTTACCTGCACACCCTGCGCGGGGTCGGCGTGAAGCTGGAGCCGCCGGCGGCGGAGCCACCGCGGTGAGATGGGCCCTCGTCAAGGTGTGCCTGGCCGTCACGGCAATGGTCGTGGTGGCCTTCGCGGTGCCGCTCGGCCTCGTCGTCAAGGAGATGGCCAGGGACCGCGCCGTCTCGAACGCGGAGCGGCACGGCGCGGGCATGGGCCCCACGCTCTCCATCACCACCGACCGCGAGGAGCTGACCCGGGCCGTCGCCACGTCCGAGGCGGGCGGCAACGGGCGGATGGCCGTGTACGTACCGGAGGTCGACGGTGCCCCTGCCTTCGAGGTCGGTGATCCGCGGGCGGGCGCGCGGGCCGTCGAGGCCACCCGCGCGGAGGGCCGCGCGAGGACCGCCGAGGTGCCCGGTGGCTTCGTGGTGCTCCAGCCGACCGCGCTCAGCTCGGGCACGGCGGTCGTGGAGATCTTCGTGCCGGAGGCCGAGGTCAGCAACGGCGTGACGACCGCGTGGCTGGTGCTCGCGGGCGTCGGCATCGCGCTCGTCATCGGATCGGTGGCGGTCGCGGACCGTCTCGGCGTACGCATGGTCCGGCCCGCCAAGCGGCTGGCGGGCGCCGCGCACGACCTCGGGGAGGGGAAGCTCGGGGCGCGGGTGCCCGAGGAGGGCCCGACGGAGCTGCGGCTCGCGGCGGTCGCCTTCAACTCCATGGCCGACCAGGTCGTGCAGCTCCTCGCCAACGAACGGGAGCTGGCGGCCGACCTGTCCCACCGGCTGCGTACGCCGCTGACCGTGCTGCGGCTGAACACCGCCTCGCTCGGCGACGGTCCCGCGGCCGAGCAGACCCGCGTCGCCGTCGAACGCCTGGAACGCGAGGTCGACACGATCATCCGCACGGCACGGGACGCCAAGCCCCGGACGGCGGCGGCGACGGCGGCCGGGCCCGGCGCGGGCTGCGACGCCGCGGAGGTGATCCGCGAGCGGATGGCGTTCTGGTCGGCGCTCGCCGAGGACGAGGGCCGTGAGGTGCGTGTGGCGGGGGTGGAGCGGCCGGTGCGGGTGCCGGTGGCCCGGGCGGAACTGGTCGCCGCGATGGACGCCTTGCTCGGCAACGTCTTCCGGCACACCGGTGAGGGGACGGCCTTCTCGGTGGACGTGCACAGCGGCGAGGACGCGGTGATCGTCCTCGTCTCCGACGCGGGGCCCGGGATCGCCGACCCCGAGGCCGCGTTGGCGCGGGGCGCGGGGTCCGGGGCGGACGGGTCCACGGGGCTCGGCCTGGACATCGTGCGCCGCCTCGCCGAGTCGACGGGCGGCGACGTCCGTGTCGGCAGCTCGGTCCTCGGCGGTGCGGAGGTCCGCCTCTGGCTCCAGAGGGGGGCTCGCCGGGGGGCGTTGGGCCGCCGTGGGCACCGGGCCCGGAGACGTGCCGTCGGCTAGGCGTGGCTCCCTGCGGGTGCGTCGTGGTTGCTCGCCGTTCCCCGCGCCCCTTACGGGGCCCGGCTTAGCGCCCCTCAGGGGCGCGGGGAACTGCGCGACCAGCCCCCACCGGGTCGCAGATGTCACTCGGCCAGCGAACCCGTCCTGGCGACCGCCGCATACCACTCCGCGCTGGACTTCGGAGTCCGCACCTGCGTCTCGTAGTCCACGTACACCGCGCCGAACCGCTTGCTGTAGCCGTACGCCCATTCGAAGTTGTCCAGGAGTGACCACAGGTAGTACCCGCGGACATCGGCGCCGTCGGTGAGGGCGCGGCGGACCGCGGCCAGATGGCCGTGGAGGTAGGCGATCCGCTCCGGGTCGTGGACGCGGCCGTCGGCGTCGGGCTTGTCGTCGCAGGCCGCGCCGTTCTCCGTCACGTACAGCGGAAGCCCCGACGCCTCCCGGGTGTACCGCATGATCAGCTCGTGCAGCCCCGTCGGGTCGATGGTCCAGCCCATCTCGGTGCACTCGCCCGGCGTCTGGTGGAAGGCGACGTCCGCGGCCCCCGGCCAGGGCGAGTGGTCGCTGGCGCCGTGCCCGTCGGCGCGGGCGTCGCCCGGGGCCTCCGGTGCGGCAGACACCAGCGCGGGCGTGTAGTAGTTGAGGCCCAGCGCGTCCAGCGGCTGGTGGATGGCGGCCAGATCCCCCTCGCGGACGCAGGACCAGTCGGTGATCCGGGCGGTGTCGGCCAGCAGGTCGGCCGGGTAGGCGCCGTGCAGCATCGGGCCGTGGAAGACGCCGTTGGCGAGGTTGTCGATGCGCCGCCGCGCGTCCAGGTCCCGGGGGTCCTGGGAAACCGCCCTGACCACCGCGGAGTTGAGGCTCACCGCGACCCGGGCGCGGGCCGGCAGAGCGGCGCGCAGTGCCTGGGTGCCGAGGCCGTGCGCGAGGTTGAGGTGGTGCGCGGCGTGGAGGGCGGCCGCGGGGTCGGTGCGCCCGGGGGCGTGCACCCCTGAGCCGTAGCCCAGGAAGGCGCTGCACCACGGTTCGTTGAGCGTGATCCAGGACTCGACGCGGTCGCCCAGCGCCTCGGCCACCAGACCCGCGTACTCGGCGAAGCGGTACGCGGTCTCCCGCGCGGGCCAGCCGCCCGCGTCCTCCAGCTCCTGGGGCAGGTCCCAGTGGTAGAGGGTCAGGGCGGGCTCGATGCCCTGGGAGAGCAGCTCGTCGACCAGGCGGCGGTAGAAGTCCAGGCCGCGCTGGACGGCCGGGCCGCGTCCGGTGGGCTGCACCCGGGACCAGGAGACGGAGAACCGGTAGGCGGTCAGACCGAGGCGTGCCATGAGCGCCACGTCGTCGCGGTAGCGGTGGTAGTGCTCGGCGGCGACGTCACCGGTGTCGCCGCCGTGCGTGCGGCCCGGCGTGTGGCTGAAGGTGTCCCAGATGGAGGGGGTGCGGCCGTCCTCGCGTACGGCGCCCTCGATCTGGTACGCGGAGGTGGCGGCGCCCCAGAGGAAACCGGCCGGAAAGGTGAGGGATTCAGGCATGGAAGCGCTCCCATCGGAAGGGGGGAAGAGGGAAGAGGGCCACGGGGACCACGAGGGAGGAGGGGGAGGGAGTCCCCGGGAGCCTCCGAGGGGCCGGGGCCCTCGGAGGCTCCCGGGGACTCAGCCCTTGACCGCCCCCTGCATGATCCCGCTCACGATCTGCTTGCCGAACAGGATGAACGCCAGGAGCAGCGGCAGCGTGCCGAGCAGCGCGCCCGCCATGATCACCGCCCGGTCGGGGATGTACCCCGTGCCGAGGGAGTTGAGCGCCACCTGCACGGTGGGGTTCGACTGGTTCAGGGCGATGATCGGCCACAGGAAGTCGTTCCAGGCCATCACGAACGTCAGCAGACCGAGGACGGCCATCGCGGGCCGCGCCGCGGGGAACACCACGTGCCAGATGATGCGCAGACTGCTCGCCCCGTCCATCCGCGCCGCCTCGATCAGCTCGCTGGGCAGGGCCTGCACCAGGTACTGCCGCATGAAGAACACCCCGAAGGCGCTCACGAACGTCGGCAGGATCACGGCCTGGAGCTGGTTGGTCCACTGGAGGTCGGCGATCCACAGATACAGCGGTACGACGCTCAGCTGCGGCGGCACCATCATCGTGCCGATGGTCAGGACGAGCAGCGCCCCGCTGAACCTGAACTTCAGCTTGGCGAAGGCGAATCCGGCGATCGTGGAGAACAGGACGGTGCCGAGGGTGATGCTGCCCGCCACGATCGTGGTGTTCAGCATCGCGTCGCCGAGGCTCGCCTCCTTCCACGCCCTTTCGAGGTTCTTGAAGAGGTTCCCGCCGAACCACAGGGGCGGCGGTGTCCGGGCGAGCCGCCCCTGGGTCCGTGAGGCCGCGATCGCCGTCCAGACCAGCGGCGCCAGCGAGATGGCGGTGAACAGCGAGAGGACGGCGTAGGTGAGGGGCCCCGCGTGCATCGTGCGGCCGGCCTTGAGGCCCATGGTGCGGGCGCGGGTCTTCATCGGTCCTTCCTCAGGCGTCGGGCGATCAGCAGGTTGACCGCGGCGATGAGCAGCAGGATCAGGAGCATCAGCCAGGCGACGGCCGACGCCCTGCCCAGGTGGCCGTTGATCCAGCCCTGGTCGTACAGATAGAGCCCGAGGGTCTGGAACTGGTGGTCGGCGCCGCCCTTGGACCCGGCGGTCCCGCCGAACAGCAGGGGCTCGCCGAAGAGCTGGGTCGCGCCGATCGTGGAGACGACCACGGTGAACAGGATCGTCGGGCGCAGCATCGGGATCGTCACGTGCCGGAACTGCTGCCAGCGCGAGGCGCCGTCCAGCGAGGCCGACTCGTACAGGTCGTGCGGTACGGCCTGCATCGCCGCCAGATAGATGAGGGCGTTGTAGCCGGTCCAGCGCCAGATGACGATCGACGACACGGCGAACTGCGAACCCCAGGACGACTCACGCCAGTTGACAGGGTCGAAGCCCACCGACCCGATCATCCAGTTGACCATCCCGCCGTCCCACGCGAAGAGCAGCGTGAAGACCAGCGAGGCGCTCGCCACCGAGGTGGCGTACGGCGCGAGCATCGCCACCCGCCACAGCGTGGAGCCGCGCAGCTTGTAGTTGAGCAGGTGCGCGATGCCGAGTGCCATGGCCAGCTGAGGGACGGTGGAGATGACGCCGATGGTGAAGGTGTTGCCGAGCGCGTTCCAGAAGTAGTCGCTCTGCAAGAGGTTGGTGTAGTTCTCCAGGCCGAGCCAGGTGCTGTCGTTGAGGTTGGTCAGCTCCAGGCGGTGCAGCGAGGCCCAGCCGGTGTAGAGGAGCGGGAAGAGGCCGAAGGCGCCGAAGAAGAGGAAGAACGGCGCGACGAAGACGTACGGCGACGCCTTTGTGTCCCAGCGGTACAGGCGGCTGCGCCACGAGGACGTCGTGGGGGAGGACGCGCGGCCGGCCGTCGCGGGCCGGGCCGCGCCCCCCTCCCCGGAGGGCCCGGGGAGGGGAGTCTCGGCGTACTCAGTCGTCTCGGACATGGGCGTCACTGTCCCAGAACATCCTTGATCTCCTTCTGGGCCGCCTCCCAGCCCTCCTCGGGAGACTTGCCCTGCTGCTCCACCTGGAGCACACCGATGTCCGTGATGGACTGGCCGATCTGGGCGTCCTTGACGCCGTAGACGGCCGAGGGGATGTTCTTGGCGACGCCGGCGTAGATCCGGGTGATGGGCGCGTCGCTGAAGTACGCCTTGGTGGCCGCCGACGGCTTCAGCTCGTCGTAGACCGACGGGGTGGAGGGGAAGCTGGCCTGCTTGGCGAAGATCTTCGCGAGCTGCTCGGGCCGGGTCAGCCAGACGGCCAGCTCGGTCGCCTCCTTCTTGTGCTTGCCCGCGCTCGGCACCCCGAGGAAGGCCCCGCCCCAGTTGCCGTCCGTGGGCGCCTTGGCCATGTCCCACTTGCCCTTGCCGCCCGGTCCCGTCTTCTCCTGGATGTAACCGGCCATCCAGGCGGGGCAGGCCACCGTGGCGAACCTGGCGTTGGCAAAGCCCTGGTCCCACGTCGGGTCGAACTGCTTGAGCTTGGCGGACATGCCGCCCCGGGCGACCTTCATCGCCGCGTCCCAGGCGTCCTTGCGGCCCTGGCTCTTCTCGTAGATCTCCTCGCCGTTCTCGTCGTAGTAGCGCTCGGTGGCGCCCGCGAAGACGGCGTTGTAGACGCTGGAGGCGGAGTCGACGAACTTGGTGCCCTTCGGCGCCTTCTTCATGTACTTCTCGCCGAGCGCGACGTACTTGTCCCAGTCGCCCGCCCACTCCTTCGCGAGCTGCTCGCGGTCGGTGGGCAGGTCCGCCTTCTCGAAGAGGTCCTTGCGGTAGCAGAGCGCGGTGGGGCCGATGTCGACCCCGAGGCCGACCGTCTTCCCGTCCTCGGTCGTCGCCTGCTTCCACTTCCAGTCGAGGTACGCGGACTTCTCCACGCCCTCCGCCTTGCCCAGGTCCTCGAACTTGGCGCCCTGGGTCTGCACGATCTCCGTGATGTTGCTGACCTCGATGGCCGCCACGTCGTTGACACCCGCGCCGGACTGGAGCTGGGTGAGCAGCTTCGGGTAATAGGCGTCGTTCCGCTCGATGACGTTCTCTTTGATCCTGATGTCCGGGTGGGCCTTCTCGTACTCCTCGTACAGGCCCGCCTGCTTGAGGCCCAGCACGCCGAACGTACCCACGTTGAGCGTGATCTTGCCGTCGCCCGCCGATCCGTCGTCGTCGCTGGAACAAGCGGCCAGCAGACTCGCGGCCAGGGCGGTCACGGCCGCGTAGGTCACCACTCGGCGGGACCGGCCGGAACTCGTGTGCATGACGTCCTCCTGTTGCCTGACGTGCCCACCCCCGGCCAACTGCTGTGCTGGGCCTGATGGTTCACTCTGCGGCGCGGGCGGGGAACGTGCGGGATGTGTACGGGTCAGGTACTGTGGGAGCGCTCCCACTGATGATTGCTTGAAGACTCGTGGCTGGGGCCGGGGGTGTCAAGGGACCGGACAGGGAGTTGCGTCTTCGGTTATCGGGCCGTTACGGGACCCTCGCGCTTTCGCCCCTCGGCCCGGCGAAGATCCGGCTGTTACATTCCTCGCCGGGGGAAGGCGACGGGAGGCGGACAATGGCAGCTCACGCAGCGCGCGGCCGCAGCGGCGGACGGCCCACTCTGGAGGAGGTCGCCGCCCGGGCGGGAGTAGGCCGGGGGACGGTGTCCCGCGTGATCAACGGCTCGCCGAGGGTGAGCGCCGCGACCCGCACGGCCGTCGAGGCCGCCGTGGCCGAGCTGGGGTACGTGCCCAATACGGCGGCCCGCGCCCTGGCCGCCAACCGCACGGACGCGATCGCCCTGGTCGTGCCCGAGCCCGAGACCCGCTTCTTCGCCGAGCCGTACTTCTCCGATGTGCTGCGCGGCGTGGGCGCCCAGCTCAGCGAGACCGAGATGCAGCTGCTGCTGATCTTCGCGGGCAACGACCAGCGGCGTCAGCGCCTGGCCCAGTACCTCGCGGCCCACCGCGTCGACGGCGTCCTGCTGGTCTCGGTGCACGCCGACGACCCGCTGCCCGACCTGCTGGCCCAGCTGGAGATCCCCGCCGTGATCAGCGGTCGGCGCTCGGCTGAGGAGGCGCTGCCGTCGGTCGACTCCGACAACTTCGCCGGGGCGTGCTCGGCCATGCGGCACCTCATGGCCCGCGGCCGCACGGCCATAGCCACCATCACCGGCCGCCTCGACGTGTACGGGGCCCAGCGCCGCCTGGACGGCTATCGCGCCGCCCTGGAGGACGCGGGCCGCACGGTGGACGAGCGGCTGATCGCGCAGGGCGACTTCACGGAGGAGGGCGGGCGCCGCGCCATGCGGGAGCTGCTCGCGGCCCGCCCCGACCTCGACGCGGTCTTCGCGGGCTCGGACGTGATGGCGGCGGGTGCCCGGCAGGCGCTGCGGGAGGCCGGACGCCGGATACCGGACGACGTGGCGCTGGTCGGCTTCGACGACTCGGCGATCGCGCGCCACATGGATCCGCCGCTCACCAGCGTCCGCCAGCCCATCGAGGAGATGGGGCGGGCGATGATCGATCTGCTGCTCGCGGAGATCGCGGACAGCCGCCCGGCCGCCGCCCGGCGCCTGGAGCGGCGCCAGCTGGTGCTCCCGACGGAACTGGTCGAGCGGGATTCTTCCTGAGGCGCCTCGCGCGTTCCGAGAAGGCGAAAGGGCCCCGGCTCTCTCGAACCGGGGCCCTTTCTTCAGGGTGAGTGACGGGACTTGAACCCGCGGCCACCTGGACCACAACCAGGTGCTCTACCAACTGAGCTACACCCACCATGTCCGGTCGTTCTGCGTTCTTCCGACCGGCCGAGAAAAAGTGTACAGGGTCCGAAGGGGTGCTCGCGCACGCGTTTTCCGGACCCCGTACACAGGGCGCTCGTGGAGCCGCCGCGGAGGCTACTCCGCGGACAGCACGTGCTTGGCGGCGATCGACTTCGCGGTGTCCGAGTCCGGGCCCGGCTGCGGGACGAAGATCGCCTCGCGGTAGTAGCGCAGCTCGGCGATGGACTCGCGGATGTCGGCGAGGGCGCGGTGGTTGCCGTTCTTGTCCGGGCTGTTGAAGTACGCCCGGGGGTACCAGCGCCGCGCCAGCTCCTTGATGGAGGAGACGTCGACGATCCGGTAGTGGAGGTACTGCTCCAGGGTCCCCATGTCCCGCGCCAGGAAGCCGCGGTCGGTGCCGACCGAGTTTCCGCACAGCGGAGCCTTCCGCGGCTCCTTGACGTGCTCACGTACGTACGCCAGGACCTGCTCCTCGGCGTCGGCCAGCGTGGTGCCGCCGGCCAGTTCGTCGAGGAGCCCCGAGGCGGTGTGCATGGCGCGCACCACCTCGGGCATGGTCTCCAGGGCCGCGTCCGGCGGGCGGATCACGATGTCCACCCCTTCGCCGAGCACGTTCAGTTCCGAGTCGGTGACCAGTGCGGCCACCTCGATAAGTGCGTCGTCCGTCAACGAGAGCCCGGTCATCTCGCAGTCGATCCACACCATGCGGTCGTTCATGCGTCTTACCCTACGGCGCGCTCCTCTGGCCGGGCAGGGGCGCACGTCCCGGTGCGTACACGTCCGAGTGCGGCTTGCCCGGGTCGGCGGACATGGAGGCCGAGGGGCCGAGCGCGCTGGCCGCCGCCGTCCGCCGGGTCTGGGTCGGCACCGGGCCCGCCTCCACCAGCGCGGGCATGGCCTGCGAGGCCGCCGGAGCGGACTCCAGCGTGCGCTCGCCCTGCGGCCTGCGGGCGCGGTAGGCCGCCCGGTACGCGGCGGGGGACGAGCCCAGCTGGCGCCGGAAGTGGCCCCGCAGCGCGACCGGCGAGCGGAAGCCGCAGCGGCCCGCCACCTCGTCGACGGAGTAGTCGGACGTCTCCAGGAGACGCTGCGCCTGGAGCACCCGCTGAGTGATCAGCCACTGGAGGGGAGCGCTCCCGGTGAGCGAGCGGAACCTGCGGTCGAAGGTCCGCCTGCTCATGTACGCGCGCGCGGCCAGCGTCTCCACGTCGAACTGCTCGTGGAGGTGTTCGAGCGCCCAGGCGACGACCTCGGCGAGCGGGTCGGCGCCGATCTCCTCTGGTAAAGACCTGTCGAGATAGCGCTCCTGACCGCCGGCGCGGCGCGGCGGCACCACGAGCCTGCGGGCGAGCGCGCCCGCCGCCTCGTTGCCGTGGTCCGTGCGCACGATGTGCAGACAGAGATCGATTCCGGCCGCGGTGCCGGCGCTCGTCAGGACGTCCCCGTCGTCGACGAACAGCTCGCGCGGATCCACGTGGACGGACGGGTAGCGCTTCGCGAGCGTCGGCGCGTACATCCAGTGGGTGGTCGCGGGCCGGCCGTCGAGCAGTCCCGCCGCGGCCAGTACGAACGCGCCGGTGCAGAGCCCGACGATGCGGGCACCCTCCTCGTGCGCGCGGCGCAGCGCGTCGAGTGCCTCCGGTGGCGGTGGAGACGTGATCGACCGCCAGGCCGGTACGACGACCGTGCCCGCCCTGCCGATGGCCTCCAGGCCGTGCGGCGCGGTGAGTTCGAGCCCGCCGGTGGTCCGCAGCGGGCCGTCCTCGCCGGCGCACACGAGCAGCCGGTAGCGGGGCACCCCGGCGTCCTGCCGGTCGATGCCGAAGACGGAGAGCGGTATGGAACTCTCGAAGATGGGGCCACCGCTGAAGAGCAGCACCGCTACGATCTCCCGGCGGCGGCGTCCGGAGAGCTTCCGGGCCGTGGTCTCCGGCGCGGCAGTGGAGTCGTGGCTCATGGTGCTAAACCCCCCTCGGTCGTAGCGGCTCCCCGTTCCTGGCGTGCTTGGTGAGCTTGGTGTTCTTGACGTGCTTGCTGGGCCTGTCGCTCCTGCACGTTTCCCCTCGGTCCTCCACCAGTCCCCCGCCGTACTACAGTCAAGATCGAATCTACTGTGTCCCGTGCTGCCGGGGTGACCAGTTCAGCACCCGGCAGATTGTCGACATGGCAACTTGGCGTGAAGCATTCGATCACGAAGCGTTGCACTCGTGGGCCGGTGCAGGGAAGTGCGCCTGCGCTCCATGGCCGGTCCCCGTAGGGTGCGCACGCCATCGGAGCACCTTTCAGCCCTGGTCGGACGGGGGTTGGGGGCCCGTTCGGCCAAGGAATGCCCGGTTCTCGGAAGTTGGCTGAAAAGCTACGGGAGCGTGTGTGCGAATCAGTCAGTCGACCGGCGCTCTCTCGGCGCTGTGCCGCGTGCCCCGGTGCGCCCCCGTGCCCGTTCTGCCGTGCCGCCCCCGGTGCCCGCTGTTCTGTTCCGCGATCAGCCGCGCGGCGCCCCGCTCGGACTGGCGAAGGAGCACCCGGCAGACCCCGGTGACGGCCGCGAGGCCGAGGGCCGCGCCGCCGGCCCCCGCCAGGGAGATCCCGTACCCCACAAGGACGACGGGAACCAGCACGCAGCTGAACGCGGCCCAGCGGACCACATCGCCCGCCGAGTCCTGCGGGGCCGCCCGCCGTGGCTCCCGTGGGCCGGGGCCGGGGGCCGGACGGCGCTTGCGGGCGGGTGGGGACGCGGTCGAGGATCCAGGCACGGCGTGCTCCCTGTGGCGGTGGCGTACGGGGGTTCAACGCGCGGTCGGGCGGCCGGTCACTGGCGAGGTGCCGGGTGGCCGCCGGACGGGTGCGCAAACCGCCTGTAGGAGGCAGCAACCATTGCCATACGGGCGAGGCTCATGCATGCTCCGGTGAACGCCGGGATGCCCTGTGTGCGGCCCGGTGCGAACCCGCACGGGCTCTTCGCGGGCTCTGGGCAGGAGGGGAGTGTCGCCGTACCCTTGGGGGTATGGGCTTGGGAAGATGATTCCCGGACGACCTTCCAGGTCCTGAACTTTCGCCTCACCTGAAAACGCAGACCCTCCCACAGAGGACTCCTTCGCCGAGACACCCATGGCCGGTCACGAATTCTCCGAACCCGCGGACCGCAAGCGGCAGGTCGCCGATCCGACGACGACCCCCCGCGCGGCGGAAGAACCACGTCATCCCTGCGATCCGGCCTTCCGGCACGGCGTCGTCGTCGGCTTCGACGGCTCGACCTCCAGTGAGCGGGCTCTCGCATATGCCATCGGCATGGCCCATCGCTCGGGATCGGGCCTGATCATCGTGCATGTCGCCAACCGGCTGCCCACCACCGTGTGGGCGGGCTGCGAGCCACCGGTCTTCGTCGACGTGCCGGACCACCGCACCGAGGTGCTCGGACTCGAACTGGCCTGCGCGGACTATCTGACCGAGGTGCCGTGGATCCTCGTCGAGCGCGGCGGCGACATCTGCCACGAGCTGGAGGAGGTCGGCCGCGAGTACAGCGCGGACGCGATCGTCGTCGGCTCCACGCAAGGCATCGTCGGCCGCATCTTCGGCTCCGTCGCCGGGCGGTTGGCGCGGCGGGCGCAGCGGCCCGTCATCGTCATTCCGTAGCGCGGGTCGGGGTAATGGGCGACCCCGGCCCCTGAGGAACGGCCCCCTGTGTGCTGGTGGCACGCGCAGGGGGCCGTTCATCTGTCATCCGCCGCTGGGCAGGGGCTACTCCACGGTGACGGACTTCGCCAGGTTGCGCGGCTTGTCGATGTCCCGGCCGAGCGCCAACGCCGTGTGGTAGGCGAGGAGTTGGAGCGGGATGCCCATCAGGATCGGGTCCAGCTCGTTCTCGTTCTTCGGGACGATGATCGTCTGGTCGGCCTTCTCCTGCTCCTGGTGCGCGACCGCGAGGATCTTGCCGCTGCGGGCCTTGATCTCCTCCAGGGCCGCGCGGTTCTTCTCCAGGAGGTCGTCGTTCGGGACGATCGCGACGGTGGGGAGCGCGGGCTCGATGAGCGCGAGCGGGCCGTGCTTCAGCTCGGAGGCGGGGTAGGCCTCGGCGTGGATGTACGAGACCTCCTTGAGCTTGAGGGAGGCCTCACGGGCGACGGGGTAGCCCCGTACACGGCCGATGAAGAGCATCGAACGGGCGTCCGCGTAGCTCTTGGCGATCTTCTTGATCTCGTCCTCCTGCTTGAGGATCTCCGAGATCTGGCCGGGCAGCTTGCGCAGGCCCTCGATGATCCGCTTGCCGTCGGAGACCGACAGGTCACGGATGCGGCCCAGGTGCAGGGCGAGCAGGCCGAAGGCGACGGTGGTGTTGGTGAAGCACTTGGTGGAGACGACGCAGACCTCCGGGCCCGCGTGGACGTACACGCCCGCGTCCGCCTCACGCGCGATCGCGGAGCCGACGACGTTCACGACGCCGAGGACGCGGGCGCCCTTGCGCTTCAGCTCCTGGACGGCGGCCAGTACGTCGTACGTCTCACCGGACTGGGAGACCGCGATGTAGAGGGTGTCGGGGTCCACGACCGCGTTGCGGTAGCGGAACTCGGACGCCGGCTCGGCGTCGGCGGGGATACGGGCCAGCTCCTCGATCATCTGGGCGCCGATCATGCCCGCGTGGTACGAGGTGCCGCAGCCGAGGATCTTGACGCGGCGCACCTTGCGGGCGTCGTGCGCGTCGAGGTTCAGGCCGCCGAGATGCACGGTGGAGAAGCGGTCGTCGATGCGGCCGCGCAGGACGCGGTCCACCGCGTCGGGCTGCTCGAAGATCTCCTTGTGCATGTACGTGTCGTGGCCGCCCATGTCGTACGACTCGGCCTCCCACTCCACGGTGGTCGGCGAGGCGGTCGTGCGGGAGCCCTCGGTGGTGTACGTGCGGTAGTCGTCGGCCTTGATGGTGGCCATCTCGCCGTCGTCGAGGGTGACGACCTGGCGGGTGTGCGAGACGAGCGCGGCGACGTCCGAGGCGACGAACATCTCCTTCTCGCCGATGCCGAGGACGACCGGGGAGCCGTTGCGGGCGACGACGATGCGGTCGTGGAAGTCGGCGTGCAGGACGGCGATGCCGTACGTGCCCTCGATGTGCCGCAGCGCCTCGCGGACCTTCTCCTCCAGGGTGTCCGCCTGGGAGCGGGCGATGAGGTGGGTGAGGACCTCGGTGTCGGTCTCGGAGAGGAACTCGACGCCGTCGGCGGTGAGCTTGGCGCGCAGCTCCGAGGCGTTGTCGATGATGCCGTTGTGGACGACCGCGACCTTCTCGTCCTGGGACAGGTGCGGGTGGGCGTTCTCGTCGGAGGGGGCGCCGTGGGTGGCCCAGCGGGTGTGGGCGATGCCGGTGGTGCCCTTGAAGCGGGCGGGGACCCTGGCCTCCAGGTCGCGGACGCGACCCTTGGCCTTGACCGTCCTCAGGCCCGAGGCCTTGGGGCTGGTGACGGCGATGCCCGCCGAGTCGTAGCCGCGGTACTCCAGGCGCTGGAGGCCTTCGAGGAGCAGCGGGGCGACGTCACGCTTGCCGATATAACCGACGATTCCACACATAGAGGGTGTCCTAGCCGTAGATGATGCGGCGCAGTTGCCGGAGGCTCAGCTCCGGCGGCGCGACCGCGCGGTATGCGAGATCCGCCGAGATCTGTTCGAAGATCGCCGCGTTCAGCAGGCCCTGACCCTGCAACTCGCGGTGGCGGCGACGGACGAACTCCTCGGTCGTCTCGTCGAAGTAGGCGAGCACGTCCTGGATGACCCGCAGCGCTTCGCCCCGCTGGAGCGGGGTGCTGCGGGTGAGGTGGTCCACCAGGTCGTCGTGCACTCGATGATCCTGGGGTATCGCATACGCTTTCGCAAGAATCCTGCCCGAAATCGGGCAGGGTCGTGTCGGAACGGGCCAATGCGTGGCGCGAACAGTGTTCACATGCGGCCGCGATCGGCGTTCACATGCGGCGCAGGACCGCCTGCTTGGCCGCCGCGAACTCCTCGTCCGTGAGGATGCCGGACCGGTGGAGTTCGCCCAGCTCGCGCAGGCGGCGCAGCAGGGCGTCGTGGTCGTCGGCCGGGGCCGGTGCCGGGGTGAGGCTCTTGGGGCCGTCGGGCGGCGTGTCCACCGGGGCGGCCGGGGGCACGGGGGCCGAGGGGTGGGGGAGGCGGGCCTGGACCGCGGCGGCGACCAGGGCCATCAGCGGGTCCTTCTTGAAGCCCCACAGCTCGACCGAGTTCGGGTCGTACTTCGGCGGCGCCTTGGTCGGCGCGTTCTTCACGGTGAACCGCAGATAGCCGTTCTCCAGGCCGACCGCGGGCTGCCACTCCACCGCGGCGACATCGGCGAGCGCCAGCGACCTCGTGCCGGACGCGGACTTCGCGTCCTCCGTCTTCCAGTTCCACTCCAGCCGGACGCGCTCCCCGTCGAAGCTCACCGTGCCGTCCCCCGCGGAGACGGACAGCGGCACGGCCGGGCCCGCGAGGAGGTAGGCGGTGCAGGGCGCGGCCGGTACCTGTTCGATCAGATGGGCGTTGCGCACCTCGTCGACCAGGTACTCCGCCACGCCGTACCGGTCCGGCTCCACCACCAGCTGGTAGGGGTCGGCGGCGTCCGTCAGCTGTCCGCCGGCCGCCTGGAGCAGCGGGTCGGCGCCGTCCCGCAGGCGCAGCCGCAACCGGCCCGACTTCTTGCCCTGCTCGAAGGCTATGCCCGCCAACGCGCCGACCGGTATGGCCAGTTCGCCCAGCGTCTTGCGCAGCAGGGACACGCTCTTGTCGTGGCCCGGAACGAGCCGCAGTGTCTCTCCGTCGAAGGTCCAGGTGCCGTCACGCTGGATGATTTCCGCCATGCGGGGATTCTCGCACCGCCCCGGGACGGTCGGTCTACACCCCTTGACCCCTTGTACGGGCCGGGTTACCAAGAGGACCGTTCGCATGCGATGCACCTCAGTTGCGCCCCCGTCGAAGGGATCCGCTTGTGAGAACGCGCCACAGAACCACACGGCCGGTACGAACCACACGGCCGGTACGAAGCGCACGGCCGGTACGAACGGCACGCCTCCTCGGCTCGCTGCTGCTCGTGGCGGCCGCCGGAGTCTCCTCGTTCGCCGCCGCCCCCGCCCCCTCGGGCGCGGCCGAAGCCCCGCTCACCCCGCTCGGCCGGATCGTGCCCGCGCCGATGAAGGCCGAGGCGGGCGGCGCCGGTTACGAGATCACCGCAAGGACCCGGATCCGCGTCGGCAGCCCCGAGGAGCGGCGCGTGGGCGAGTACCTCGCGAAGGTGCTGCGCCCCTCCACCGGCTACGAACTCCCGGTCACCACCGGTGAGGGCGGCGACGGCATCCGGCTGCGGATCAGCGCCGAGCCGGAGAACAAGGTCCTCGGCGGCGAGGGCTACCGGGTCATCTCGACGCGCGGCTCCCTCACCATCACCTCCTGGTCGGACGCCGGGCTCTTCCACGGCGTCCAGACGGTGCGCCAGCAACTGCCCGCGGCCGTGGAGAAGAAGACGAAGCAGCGCGGCCCGTGGCGCGTCGCGGGCGGCACCATCAAGGACATGCCGCGCTACGGCTACCGCTCCACGATGCTCGACGTCTCGCGGCACTTCTTCACCGTCGACCAGGTCAAGCACTATATCGACCAGGCGGCGCTCTACAAGATGAACAAGCTGCACCTGCACCTGAGCGACGACCAGGGCTGGCGCATCGCCATCGACTCCTGGCCGCGCCTGGCCACGTACGGCGGCTCCACACAGGTCGGCGGCGGCAAGGGCGGCTACTACACGAAGGCGCAGTACAAGGAGATCGTCGCCTACGCCGCCTCGCGGCATCTGGAGGTCGTCCCCGAGATCGACATGCCGGGGCACACCAACGCCGCGCTCGCCTCGTACGCCGAACTGAACTGCGACGGCGTCGCCCCGCCGCTCTACACCGGTACCGCGGTCGGATTCAGCTCGCTGTGCGTGAAGAAGGACGTGACGTACGACTTCGTGGACGACGTGGTCCGGGAGCTGGCCGCCATGACGCCCGGCGAGTACCTCCACATCGGCGGCGACGAGGCGCACTCGACCAGCCACGAGGACTTCGTCGCCTTCATGGACAAGGTGCAGCCGGTGGTCGCCAAGTACGGCAAGAAGGTCATGGGCTGGCACCAGCTCGCCGGCGCCGAGCCCGCCGAGGGCGCCGTCGCCCAGTACTGGGGCTACGACAGGACCGGCGCCGCCGAGCGCGAGCAGGTCGTGAACGCCGCGAGGAACGGCACCAAGCTGGTCCTCTCCCCGGCCGACCGCTCCTACCTCGACATGAAGTACACCGCGGACACGCCGCTCGGCCTGTCCTGGGCGGGCCTCGTCGAGGTGCGGCGCTCCTACGACTGGGACCCGGGGACGTATCTCCAGGGGGTGCCCGCCGACGCGGTCATGGGTGTCGAGGCACCGCTATGGACGGAGACCCTGTCGACCTCCGCGCACCTCGACTACATGGCGTTCCCGCGGCTCCCCGGCATCGCCGAACTCGGCTGGTCGCCCGCGGCCACGCACGACTGGGAGCAGTACAAGGGGCGGCTCGCCGCGCAGGCCCCGCGCTGGGACGCGCTCGGCATCGGCTTCTACAGGTCGCCGCAGGTGCCCTGGCCCGCCCGGTAGACACGGAGGCGGGCAGGAAGGCGGGGCTCCCGGGGACCGTCCCGGGAGCCCCGCCCGGCTCAGGCGATCGGGTTCTTCAGCGTCCCGATCAGTTGCAGCGCCCCCGAGGGGTCCGCGAGGTCCACCATCTGCTCGTTGTTGCGCAGCTGGAGCCGGTTCAGGCAGGACAGCGCGAACTCCGGGGCGAACATGTCGTACTGCTTGAACTTGTCGGCCAGGTGCGGGGTCGCCTCCTGGTAGGCCGTCACGCACGCGGCGACGGATCCCCAGAAGGCGTCCTCGTCGATGAGGCCCTCGGTGACGAGGTTCGCCGACAGGAAGCGGAAGAAGCAGTCGAAGACGTCCGTGAAGATCGACAGGAGCTTCTTGTCCTCCGGGACCTCCACGCGGATGCGCTCGACGACCGGCGGCAGGACGGCGTCCGGGTCCATCACCGCGATCTCCTCGGCGATGTCCTTGAAGATCGCGCGCTGGACGACGCCGTCCTTCAGGACGAGGATCACGTTCTCGCCGTGCGGCATGAAGACCAGGTCGTACGCGTAGAAGCTGTGCAGCAGCGGCGTCAGGTACGCGTGCAGATAGCGGCGCAGCCACTCGGTGGGAGCGAGGCCCGAGCGCTCGATGAGCGCCCCGGCGAAGCTCCCGCCGTCGCGGTCGACGTGCAGCAACGAGGCCATCGTCGCCAGCTGCTCGCCCTCTTCGAGGGACGGCACGGGGCTCTCCCGCCACAGGGCGGCGAGCATCTTGCGGTAGGGGGAGTAGCGGTCGGTGGCGGCCTCGTACTCCAGGTGGCGATAGCCGACGGCCGCGCGCTCGCGGATGATCGTCAGGCCGGTCCCGCGCAGCGTCTCGTCGGTCTCGATGAGGTTCGCGAGCCAGTCGTTGATCGCCGGGGTCGCCTCCATGTAGGCGGCCGACAGACCGCGCATGAAGCCCATGTTGATGACGGACAGGGCCGTCTTCACATAGTGCTTCTCCGGGGAGGTCCGGTTGAAGAAGGTGCGGATCGACTGCTGCGCGAGGTACTCGTCGTCGCCCTCGCCGAGGCAGACGAGGCGGCCCTGGGCGACCTCGGCGGCGAAGGTCACCGACAGCTTGTTCCACCACTGCCAGGGGTGGGCGGGGATGAGCAGGTACTCCGCCGGGTCCAGGCCCTTGTCGCGCAGGACGCGGTCGAAGCGGGCCAGGGTCTCCTCGCCCAGTTCGGCGCGGAGGAACGACTCGTAGTCGAGGCCGGCGCCCGCGGTGAAGGCGGCCCGGTCCTTGCGCGCCGCCAGCCAGATCAGGCGTACGGGGCTCGCCGTCTCGGGCGCGTACGAGAGGTACTCGTGCACGCCGAAGCCGAGCCGCCCGTTGTTCGCGACGAAGCAGGGGTGGCCCTCGGTCATGCCCGTCTCGATCTCCTGGAAGCCGGAGCGGGACAGCTCGGCGGCGGGGACCGCGGGCTTGGTGAGCTTGTAGCAGATGCCGGAGAGGGTGGAGGAGATCTCCTCCAGGTAGACCGGCAGGATCGCGTCGCTCAGGCCGAGGGCGCCGCGCAGTTCGGTGAAGAACTCCAGGGCGTTCAGCGGGAGTTCGGTGCCGTCGCGGTGACGGGTGATCGACTCGGCGTCGATCTGCCAGTGGTCCAGGCGCAGCACGGCGGCGGTGAAGCGGTAACGGGTGAGGCCGTCGTCGCTGCGGACCACGTACGCGCCCTCGCCCAGCGGCTCGGGCGTGAGCAGCCGCTCGTGGGCGAACTCGGCGAGCGCCTTGCGGATGAGCAGGCGGTCGGCTGTGGCCCAGCGCTCCGGGGACAGGTGCGCCACGGCGTCGGACAGGGTCATATCGCCAGTTCCCTTTCACGTACTGCTGCTTCGAACTGTTCGCGGGTGCAGAAGCTCAGCAGTGCTTCCTTCTCCGGCTTGTGGATGACGCGCTCGGGGCGGAATCCGACGGCTTCGTTGAGGGCGTGCACCGCCGTGTTGCGCACGTCCGGCTCGACGACGACGCGCTCGGTCGCCGGGTCGGCGAACAGCTCCCGCATCACCGCGGTGATCACGCCGCGGGTGAAGCCGGGGATGCGGACGTCGGAGGGCGCGGTGAGGAAGTGCATGCCGACGTCGCCGGGGAGCGGCTCGTACAGGCCGACGAGTTCGACGTGCGCGGGGTCGTACCGCTCCATCAGGAACGTGGGGACGCCCTTGTGCAGGCCGATGAACGCGTCGTGGTGCTCGGCGGCCGCGATCGCCATGTACTCGCGCTCGACGTCGGGCAGCGAGGCGTCCTGCATCATCCAGAAGGAGGCCTTGGGGTGGGTGACCCAGCCGTGCAGCATCTCGGCGTCGGTCAGGGGATCGAGGGGGCGGAACGTGAAGTCGCCGCCCGCGCCGCGATCGGTGGTCATATCGCGATCGGTGGTCATATGAGGACTCCCTCCGGGGCCGCGAACTCCTGGAACGCGATGGACTTCTCGACCGGGTAGACCTCGCGCCCGGCCAGCTCGCGGACGATGGACGCGTTGCGGTACGCGCCCATGCCGAGGTCGGGGCTGGTGATCGAGTGGGTGTGGACCGAGGCGTTCTGGAGGTAGATGCCGCTCCCGGTGGTGTCGATGCTGTAGTTGCGCGCCACGTCGTAGCGGCCCCGGCCGTCCCAGCGGATGCGGTCGCGGACCGGCGCGAGGAACTCGGGGACCTGGTACCGGTAGCCGGTGGCGAGGATCAGACCCTGGGTGCGGAGCCGGAAGTCCTTCTCCTGCTCCTCCTGGCGCAGTCCCAGCGTGTACGTGCGGCTCTCGCTGTCGTACGTCGCCTCGGTCAGTGCGGTGTTGGTCAGCAGCCGGGTCTGGACGGGCCCGGTGAGGTTCTTCTGGTAGAGCAGGTCGAAGATGGCGTTGATCAGCTCGCCGTCGATGCCCTTGAACAGACCCTTCTGCGCCGTCTCCAGGCGGTAGCGGGTCGCCTCGGGCAGCGCGTGGAAGTAGTCGATGTACTCCGGAGAGGTCATCTCCAGCGTCAGCTTGGTGTACTCGAGGGGGAAGAAGCGCGGGGAGCGGGTCACCCAGTTGAGCCGGTAGCCGTGGACGTCGATCTCGCTCAGGAGGTCGTAGTAGATCTCGGCGGCGGACTGGCCGCTGCCGACGAGCGTGATCGACTCCTTCTTCTGGAGCTGCGCCTTGCTCTGGAGGTAGCGGGAGTTGTGGATCGCGTCTCCGCCCAGGCCGTCGCAGGCTGCGGGCAGGTGCGGCGGGGTGCCGGTGCCGAGGACGAGGCGGCGGGCGCGGAAGAGGTCGCCGTCGGTGGTCCGTACGACGTAGAGGTCGTCCTCGTAGGTGACCTCATCGACCGTCGTGCTGAAGCGGATCGAGGAGAGCCGGGCGGCGGCCCAGCGGCAGTAGTCGTTGTACTCGGTCCGCAGGGGGTAGAAGTTCTCGCGGATGTAGAAGGAGTACAGCCGTCCCGATTCCTTCAGGTAGTTGAGGAAGGAGTACGGCGATGTCGGGTCGGCCAGCGTGACCAGGTCCGACATGAACGGGGTCTGGAGGTGGGCGCCCTCCAGGAACATCCCCGAGTGCCACTCGAAGTCGGGCTTGGACTCCAGGAAGAGGCCGTTCAGCTCGTCCAGCGGCTCGGTCAGGCAGGCGAGGCCGAGGTTGAACGGGCCGAGGCCGATGCCGATGAAGTCGTACGGCGCGGGCGGCTGGTGGGGGTCAGCAGGCGCGGTCAAGGTTCTCTCCCAGGTACTGCTCGGCGTGGCCGGCGATCAGATCGAGGACAGCCGTGATGTCGGCGGTGGTGGTCTCGGGGTTGAGCAGGGTGAACTTCAGGAACTGGCGGTCGCCCACCTTGGTGCCCGCCACGACCGCGTCACCGGAGGCGAACAGGGCCTTGCGGGCGTAGAGGTTGGCGCGGTCGATCGCGGAGGGGTCGCAGATCGCGGCGGGGATGTAGCGGAAGACGAGCGTGGAGAGCTGCGGCTCCACCACGACGTCGAAGCGGGGGTCGGCGGCGAGCAGCTTCCAGCCCTCCGCGGCCAGGTCGCACACCTCGTCGAAGAGGCCGCCGATGCCGTCGGCGCCCATCACGCGCAGCGTCATCCACAGCTTGAGGGCGTCGAAGCGCCGGGTCGTCTGGAGGGACTTGTCGACCTGGTTGGGGATGCGCTCCTGCACCATCCGGCGCGGGTTGAGGTACTCGGCGTGGTACGTGGCGTGGGACAGGGTCGCTCCGTCGCGCACGAGGACGGCCGAGGAACTCACCGGCTGGAAGAAGGACTTGTGGTAGTCCACGGTGACGGAGTCGGCGCGCTCGATGCCGTCCAGGAGGTGCCGGTTCTTGCGGGAGGCGAGCAGCCCGCAGCCGTACGCCGCGTCCACGTGCATCCAGGTGCCGTACTGCGCGCACAGTTCGGCGATCTCGGGGAGCGGGTCGATGGAGCCGAAGTCGGTGGTGCCCGCGGTGGCGACGACAGCCATGGGGGAGAGGTCGTCGCGCCGGCAGCGCTCCAGCTCGTGGGCGAGGGCCACGGTCTGCATACGCTTGTCGTGGTCGGTGGGGATCACCACGACGGCGTCCTCACCGAGGCCGAGCAGCCGGGCCGCCTTCTGGACGCTGAAGTGGCCGACCTCGGAGGCGAAGATGCGCATCCGGGTGGGGTCCTGCTCCTTGGCCTCCTCGCGGGCGAGCAGCAGCGCCTGGAGGTTGGACTGGGTGCCGCCGCTGGTGAACACGCCGTCGGCGGCCGGGCCGAGCCCGATGCGCTCACAGGTCCAGTCGATCAGGCGGCGCTCGATGAGCGTGCCGCCCGCGGACTGGTCCCAGGTGTCGAGCGAGGAGTTGATCGCGGAGATCACCGCTTCGCCCAGTACCGCCGGTATGACGACCGGGCAGTTGAGGTGGGCGAGGTAGCGGGGGTGGTGGAAGTACACCGCGTCGCGCAGATACAGCTCTTCGAGTTCGTCGAGCGCGGCGATGGTGTCGTGCAGGGGCTTCTCCAGGTCGACGGCCTCGATGCGGGGCGCGAGCTCGTCGACGGAGATGCCGGTGAACGGACGGGAGGTGGTGGCGAGTTGGGCCGCCACCCGCTCGACTCCTTCGGTCACGGAGCTGCGGTACCGCTCCGCGGTGGTGTCATTGAGCAGGTGCGAGCGCATGAACTGTCCTCCAGGTGAGGGGACTTGGCCGCGCCTACGGGGACAGGAGTGTGGGGAGCGAGACGCGGGGTCGAACTAAGGTAAGCCTAACCTAAGTCCCTGCCCCATTGAACCCCGGGGTCTCACAGAGTGACAAAAACGGAGCCGCCCCCTCCGTGAGTGGAAGGGGCGGCCGTCGAACTGGGGGGTCAGGCGCCCTTCTTGAGCTTCTTCGCCTTCTCGATCGCGTCCGCCAGGTCCTCCAGGATCGGCGCGCACTTGGCGTACGAGAAGATGGGCTCGGTGACGCGCGGGATGACCTGTCCGGCCTTGACCGCGGGCAGCTTCTTCCAGGTGGGCTTGGACTTGTCGAGGTCGGCCGGCTGGATGGCGGAGGTGCGGTTGTCCATCATGATGAGGTCCGCGTGGTACTGGTCCACGTTCTCCCAGCTGAGGTTCTCGAACCAGCCGCCGGACTCCTTCTTGGCCTTCTCCGGCGGCTCGACGAAGTTCACGCCGAGCGCCTTGAAGTACTCCAGGTCGGCCGAGAGGTTCGTGCCGGAGACGTAGAGCAGCTCCTGGCTCGCGGAGCCGACGAGGACCTTGATGTCCTTGTTCGCCTTGGCGACCTTGCGCAGCCGCTCGGAGGCCTCCTCGAAGCGCTTCTTCGCCTTGACGACCTTGTCCGCCTTCACGTCCGCGCCGAGCGACTCGGCGAGGGCGAGGATGCGCTGGAGCGGCTGGTTCATCTGGCGGTCGTAGACGCTGATGCCGACGCTCGGGGCCCCGAGCTTGAGGACCTTCTTCTTGCTCTCCTCCGGGACGTACCAGAGGGTGCCCTGGTCGTCGAACATCGTGGAGATCAGGAGGTCGGGCGCGAGGCTCGCGTACTTCTCGATCTTGAACTGACCCCATTCGTTGCCGATGATCGTCAGCTTGCTGATGTCCATGTCGCCGGCCTGGACGTCGGGCTTGCCGTCCTTGGTCTTCGTCGGGCCGAAAACACCCTTGCATTCGATGCCGTAGTCGAACAGGGCGGCGGCGACGCCGGTGAAGGCGACGATGTTCTTCGGCGTCGCGTCACGCTTGGCGGTCTCGCCGCGGTCGTCCTTGAAGCTCCAGGGGCCGGACTTGGCCGCGCCGCCCTTGCCCTTGCTGTCCCCGTCCTTTTTGTCGTTGCCGCAGGCTGCCAGGGCGGCGGTGAGGCCGAGGGCGCCACCGGCGGCGAGTATGCCGCGGCGGGAGGGCTGGGAAAGGCGGGCGTGGGACATAGGGGTCTCTGCTTTCGTGACGGTGCGGTGGCGGGGCCACTGGCCGGAAGTAGAGCTTAGGCTAGCCTAAGCTCACCGGGTGTCCAGGGGCCCCTCGTGTCACGCTCGCCACGCTCCGGGGCTCACCGGTTCATCACCCGCCGCCCCGGTCACACGCCTTGCCGGAGTTCAGCCCGCGAAACCCAGCTCCCTCGCGATGAGCATCCGCTGCACCTCGCTGGTGCCCTCGCCGATCTCCAGGATCTTGGAGTCCCGCCACATCCGGGCCACGGGGTACTCGTTCATGAAGCCGTAGCCGCCGTGGATCTGCGTGGCCTCGCGGGCGTTGTCCACGGCCACCGTCGAGGAGTAGAGCTTGGCGATCGCCGCCTCCTTCTTGAACGGCTCCCCGGCGACCAGCCGCGACGCCGCGTCCCGCCAGCCGATGCGTGCCATGTGGGCCCGCGTCTCCATGTCGGCGAGCTTGAACTGGATGGCCTGGTTCGCCCCGATCGGCTTCCCGAAGGCGTGCCGCTCCTTGGCGTACTTCACCGACTCGTCCACACAGCCCTGCGCGAGCCCGGTGGCGAGCGCGGAGATGGCGACGCGGCCCTCGTCCAGGATCCGCAGGAACTGGGCGTACCCGCGGCCCTCCTCGCCCAGCAGGTTCGCCGCGGGGACGCGGACGTCGGAGAACGACAACTCGCGGGTGTCCGAGGCGTTCCAGCCCACCTTCGAGTACGGCGCCGCGACCGTGAAGCCCGGTGTCCCCGACGGCACGATGATCGAGGAGATCAGCGGGCGGCCGTCCGGCTTGCGGCCGGTGACGGCGGTGACCGTGACCAGTCCTGTGATGTCCGTACCGGAGTTGGTGATGAAGCACTTCGAGCCGTTGATGACCCACTCGTCGCCGTCCCGCACCGCCGTGGTGCGGGTGCCGCCCGCGTCCGAGCCGCCGTCCGGCTCGGTCAGGCCGAAGGCGCCGAGCACCTCACCGGAGCACAGCTTCGGCAGCCACTGTCGCTTCTGCTCCTCGGTGCCGAACAGGTGCAGCGGCATCGCGCCGAGCGAGACGCCCGCCTCCAGGGTGATCGCCACGGACGAGTCGACCCGGGCCAGCTCTTCGAGGGCGATGCCGAGCGCGAAGTAGTCACCGCCCATCCCGCCGTACTCCTCGGGGAAGGGCAGACCGAACAGGCCCATGCGGCCCATCTCGCGGACGATCTCGTAGGGGAACTCGTGGCGCTCGTAGAAGTCGCCGATCTTCGGGGCGACGACGTCGTGCGCGAACGCCTCCACCGTGCGGCGGAGTTCCTCGTGCTCGGGGCTCAGGCGGTGGTCCATCTTCTCTTCACTGCTCCTGGTGGGTCAGGGCGCGGACGGTGCGGGACGGGCTGGGTCGGCCCAGGTGGCCGGCCATCCAGGCGCTGGTGGCGCTGAGGCGGCCGAGGTCGACCCCGGTGTCGATGCCGAGGCCGTGCAGCATCCACACGAGGTCTTCGGTGGCGAGGTTCCCGGTGGCGCTCTTGGCGTAAGGGCAGCCGCCGAGGCCGCCCGCGGAGGCGTCGACCGTGGTCACGCCGTGCCGGAGGGCGGCCAGGGTGTTGGCGAGCGCCTGGCCGTACGTGTCGTGGAAGTGGACGCCGACGCGGTCGACCGGGACCTCCGCCTCGGTCAACGCGGTGAGCAGGGCGCTGACATGGCCCGGGGTGGCCACCCCGATGGTGTCGCCGAGGCTCAGCTCGTCGCACCCCATGTCGAGCAGGGCGCGGCAGACGCGGACGACCTGGCCGAGGGGGACCGGGCCCTCCCAGGGGTCGCCGAAGCACATCGAGAGATAGCCGCGGACGTGCATGTCCTGCTCCCGCGCGCGGGAGACCACCGGCTCGAACATGGCGAGGGCCTCGTCGACCGTGCGGTTGAGGTTGGCCTTGGCGAAGGACTCGGTGGCGCTGGCGAAGACGGCGACGCGGTGGGCGCCGAGCGCCAGCGCCCGCTCCAGGCCGCGTTCGTTCGGCACGAGGACCGGCAGGCGCACGCCCTGGAGGTCGCCGAGGAGCGGGAAGAGCCGCTCGGCGTCGGCCAGTTGGGGCACCCATTTGGGGTGCACGAAGCTGGTCGCCTCGACGGTGGTCAGGCCCGCGTCGGCGAGGCGGTGGATGAACTCCGCCTTGATCTCCGTGGGGACGACCGACTGCTCGTTCTGCAAGCCGTCGCGCGCGCCGACCTCGTGGACGCGGACGCGGGTCGGCAGCGCCGGGTCCGGGACGGTCATGGGGAGTCCGGTGGGGGTCATCGCCCTGCCTCCTCGCGGGCCTCGTCGCCCGCCCCGTCGTCCGGGAGGACCACCGCGAGGACCTGGTCCATGGCGACCGTCGACCCCGCGGTGACGTCCAGCTCGGTGACGGTGCCGGCGTGCGGGGCGGAGATGACGTGCTCCATCTTCATCGCCTCGACCACCAGCAGGCTCTGACCGGCGCTCACCCGGTCGCCCGGGGAGACCTTCACGACCGTGACGGTGCCCGGCATAGGGGCGGTGAGCGCGTCGGCCCCGGCGTGCGCGGCGCCCGTGAGGCTCGCCTCGACGGGGTCGTGGTCCCGCACCTGCCAGGCGTCGCCGTCGCGGCCCAGCCAGTCGCCCGCGCGGTGGAAGGTGTGCCGGGTGCCGTCGACGGTGACCGAGACGCGGTCGGGGGTGACGGCGGGGGCGGTGTCACGCAGGCGGTGGGCGACCGGTTCACGCCCCGGCACGCGCAGCCAGTGCGTCAGAGGCGCCGGGGTCCCGCCGAGCCGCCAGCCGCTCGGCACCGAGAAGGGGTCCGTCCAGCCGCCCGCCGCGGGCGCGAGCGCGGCCTCGCGCACCGCTGCCGCCGCCTCGTACACCTCGTCCGGCACGCCGTCGGCGACGAGGCCGTCCGCCTCCCGCTCCACGAGGCCGGTGTCCAAATCGCCCGCCACCACGGCCGGGTGGGCGAGCAGCTCGCGCAGGAACCCGGCGTTCGTCGGCACGCCGAGCGTGACCGTGCCGGCGAGGGCCGCGCGCAGCTTGCGCAGGGCCGTGGCGCGGTCGGGGCCGTACGCGATGACCTTGGAGAGCATCGGGTCGTAGAGGCTGCCGACCTCCGTGCCCTCGCTCAGGCCGGAGTCGGTGCGCACGCCGTCGCCCTGCGGCTCGCGCAGGGAGAGGACCGTGCCGCCCGAGGGCAGGAAACCGCGCGCGGGGTCCTCGGCGCAGATCCGGGCCTCCACCGCGTGCCCGGTGAGGGTGATGTCCTCCTGCGTGAACGGCAGGCGCTCGCCCGCCGCGACCCGCAGCTGCCACTCCACCAGGTCGAGCCCCGTGATCAGCTCGGTGACCGGGTGCTCCACCTGGAGGCGGGTGTTCATCTCCATGAAGTAGTACGAGGAGGGGTCCTTGCCGGGGACGATGAACTCCACCGTGCCCGCTCCGGTGTACCCGCAGGAGCGGGCCGCCTGGACCGCCGCCTCGCCCATCGACGCGCGCGTGGCCTCGTCCAGGAGGACGCTGGGCGCCTCCTCGATGATCTTCTGGTGGCGGCGCTGGAGGGAGCACTCGCGCTCGCCGAGGTGGATCACCTGGCCGTGGCCGTCCGCGAGGACCTGGATCTCGATGTGCCGGGGGCGGTCGATCCACCGCTCCACGAGCAGCGTGTCGTCACCGAAGGAGGCGCGGGCCTCGCGCCGGGCCGCCGCGATCTCCTCGGCGAGCACGGCCTCGTCCCGCACCAGGCGCATGCCCTTGCCGCCGCCGCCCGCGCTCGGCTTGAGCAGCACCGGGGTGCCGATCTCCCGGGCCGCGGCGGCCAGTTCGGCATCGGTCAGGCCGCTTCCGGAGGAGCCGGGGACGACCGGGACGCCGGCCGCCTTCACCGTCTCCTTGGCGCGGATCTTGTCGCCCATGAGGGAGATGGCCCCGGCGGGCGGGCCGATGAAGGTGAGGCCGGCATCGGCGCAGGCCTGCGCGAAGCCGGCGTTCTCCGCGAGGAATCCGTAGCCGGGGTGGATGGCCTGGGCGCCGGACGTGGCCGCCGCCTCAAGGATGCGCTCCACGGACAGATAGCTCTCGGCGGCCGGCGCCGGACCGAGCCGTACCGCCGTGTCCGCCTCGCGCACGTGGCGGGCGTCCGCGTCCGCGTCGCTGAACACGGCCACCGAGCGGATGCCGAGCGCCCGCAGGGTGCGGATGACGCGGACCGCGATCTCGCCGCGGTTGGCGACCAGAACAGTGCTGAACATCAGTGGGTTCCTCACGTCACATCCGGAAGACGCCGAAGCCGGGCGCTGCGGGGTCCCTCTGGGGAAGGGGCGCGCCCGCGCAGGCGGTCAGGGCCAGACCCAGCACCTGCCGGGTCTCCAGGGGGTCGATCACACCGTCGTCCCAGAGGCGGGCCGTGGCGTAGTAGGCGTTGCCCTGCTCCTCGTACTGCGCGCGGATCGGGGCCTTGAAGGCCTCCTCGTCCTCGGTGGCCCACTGCTCGCCGCGCGCCTCCAACTGGTCGCGCTTGACCGTGGCGAGGACGGAGGCGGCCTGCTCGCCGCCCATCACGGAGATCTTGGCGTTCGGCCACATCCACAGGAAGCGGGGGCTGTAGGCCCGGCCGCACATCGAGTAGTTGCCCGCGCCGTACGAACCGCCGACGACGACCGTCAGCTTCGGCACGCGGGTGCAGGCCACGGCCGTGACCATCTTCGCGCCGTGCTTGGCGATGCCACCCGCCTCGTAGTCCCGCCCGACCATGAAGCCCGAGATGTTCTGGAGGAAGACCAGGGGGATGCCGCGCTGGTCGCACAGCTCGATGAAGTGGGCGCCCTTCTGGGCGGACTCGGAGAACAGGATGCCGTTGTTCGCGACGATCCCGACCGGGTGGCCGTGGATGTGGGCGAAGCCGGTCACCAGCGTCGTGCCGTACTCCGCCTTGAACTCGGCGAAGCGGGAACCGTCGACCACGCGCGCGATGACTTCGCGTACGTCATAGGGGGTACGGGAGTCCGTCGGCACCGCGCCGTACAACCCCAGGGGGTCGACCTTCGGCTCCTCCACCGGCTGGACCGGCCAGGGCAGTTCGCCGCGCGCGGGGAGCGTGGAGACGATGGTCCGCACGATCCGCAGGGCGTGCGCGTCGTCCTCCGCCAAGTGGTCGGTGACCCCGGACGTACGCGAGTGCACCGCGCCGCCGCCCAGTTCCTCGGCCGTCACGACCTCGCCGGTCGCCGCCTTCACCAGGGGCGGGCCGCCGAGGAAAATGGTGCCCTGCTCGCGCACGATCACCGCCTCGTCGCTCATCGCGGGGACGTACGCCCCGCCCGCCGTGCAGGAGCCGAGGACCGCCGCGATCTGCGGGATGCCGGCGCCCGACATCCGCGCCTGGTTGTAGAAGATCCGCCCGAAGTGCTCGCGGTCGGGGAAGACGTCGTCCTGCATCGGCAGGAAGGCGCCGCCCGAGTCGACGAGGTAGAGGCACGGGAGGCGGTTCTCCAGGGCCACCTCCTGGGCGCGCAGGTGCTTCTTCACCGTCATGGGGTAGTACGTGCCGCCCTTGACGGTGGCGTCGTTGGCCACGATCACGCACTCGCGGCCCGAGACCCGGCCGATCCCGGCGATGACACCCGCCGCCGGGGCGTCCCCGCCGTACAGCCCGTCGGCCGCGAGGGGGGCCAGCTCCAGGAAGGGCGAGCCGGGGTCGAGGAGCGTGTCCACGCGGTCCCGGGGCAGCAGCTTGCCGCGCGCCACATGGCGGGCCCGCGCCCGCTCCCCGCCGCCGAGCGCGGCCGCCGCGAGCTTGGCCCGCAGCTCTTCGACGAGGGCGGTGTGCCCCGTCTCGTTCGCCCGCCATGCCTCGGACGCGGGATCAGCCGCGCTCGTCAGCACTGGTGCCTGCCGCATCAGTCGAGCCCCCTTGCCCAGTTAGTGAGCGTTAACGCGTTTCCATCAGGTTAACGAGCGCTAACCGGCCTGTCTAGAATTAATTCCATGGCCACCAGAACCGACGCCCCCACCCGCCGCGAGCAGATCCTCAGGGAGGCTGCCCGGCTCTTCGCCGAGCGCGGCTTCCACGGGGTCGGCGTGGACGAGATAGGCGCCGCCGTCGGCATCAGCGGACCCGGCCTCTACCGGCACTTCGCGGGCAAGGACGCGATGCTCGCCGAGCTGCTCGTCGGCATCAGCGGCCAGCTCCTGACGGGCGGCAAGCGCTGTGTGGCCGGCGCGGACGGGTCGCCGTCGCGGGTCCTCGACGCGCTCATCGAGGGGCACATCGACTTCGCCCTCGACGACCGCTCCCTGATCACCCTGCACGACCGCGAGCTGGACCGCCTGCGGGACAGTGACCGCAAGCTCGTCCGCCAGCTCCAGCGGCAGTACGTGGAGATCTGGGTCGAGGTGGTGCGCGAGGTCTATCCGGACCTCGCCGAGAACGCCGCCCGGGTGTCCGTGCACGCGGTCTTCGGGCTGCTGAACTCCACGCCGCACCTGAGCCGCCGCGACGCGCTGCCCAGCCGCGCGGCCATGGCGGACCTGCTGCACCGCCTCGCGCGCGGGGCGTTCGCGGCGGCCGCCGCCGAGTGACGCGCATCTCTGGACGCCTCTGGTGACTCCCGGGTAACCTAGCCTGAGCAAGCGCTTAGTCGTGTAGGCAGATGCAGGCAGAGGGAGTTCTCCGTGCGCCGTACCGTTTTCAACGAGGACCACGAGGCGTTCCGGGAGACCCTGCGCGCCTTCATCGAGGCCGAGGTCGTCCCCGTCCACGACGAGTGGTTCGCCGCCGGTCAGGTGCCGCGCGAGTTCTACTACAAGCTCGCCGAGCTGGGCCTCTTCGGGATCAACGTCCCCGAGGAGTTCGGCGGCGCCGGTCTGGACACGCACAAGTTCGAGGCCGTCCAGTACGAGGAGACGGCCCGCGCGGGCGTCACCTTCGGCGGCTCCGGCGTGCACGTCCTGCTCGCCCTGCCCTACATCAAGATGCTCGCCAACGACGAGCAGAAGAAGCGCTACCTGGAGAAGTTCGTCTCCGCCGAGGAGATGTGGGCCCTCGCGATGACCGAGCCGGGCACCGGCTCCGACGTCGCGGGCATGAAGACCACCGCCAGGCTCTCCGAGGACGGCACCCACTACGTCCTCAACGGCTCCAAGACCTTCATCACCGGCGGCGTGCACGCCGACCGCGTGATCGTCTGCGCCCGCACCGCCGCGCCCACCGCCGAGGACCGCCGCTTCGGCATCTCCCTCTTCGCCGTGGACACCAAGTCCGAGGGCTACTCCATCGGCCGCAAGCTCGACAAGCTCGGCCTGAAGACCTCCGACACCGCCGAGCTGGCGTTCGTCGACGTCAAGGTGCCCGTCGAGGACCTGCTCGGCGAGGAGAACAAGGGCTTCTCCTACCTCGGCAGCAACCTCCCCTCCGAGCGCTGGGGCATCGCCTTCGGCGCCTACGCGCAGGCCAAGGCCGCCGTCCGGTTCGCCAAGGAGTACGTCCAGGACCGCACGGTCTTCGGGAAGCCCGTCGCCTCCTTCCAGAACACCAAGTTCGAACTGGCCGCCTGCCAGGCCGAGGTGGACGCCGCCCAGGCCGTCGCCGACCGCGCCCTGGAGGCCCTGGACGCGGGCGAGCTGACGGCGGCGGAGGCCGCCTCCACGAAGCTGTTCTGCACCGAGGTCGCGCACCGCGTCATCGACAAGTGCCTCCAGCTGCACGGCGGCTACGGCTTCATGAACGAGTACCCCATCGCCCGCCTGTACGCGGACAACCGCGTCAACCGCATCTACGGCGGCACCAGCGAGGTCATGAAGATGATCATCGCGAAGGACATGGGCCTGTAGTCCGGCGCGCAAAGACAGTTCCGCGGAACCACCTCCATGAACCAGGCACTTGAATCCCTCCTCGATCTGCTCGACCTGGAGCAGATCGAGGAGGACATCTTCCGGGGCGTGAGCCGCTCGGTTCTCGTGCCCCGCGTCTTCGGAGGCCAGGTCGCCGCGCAGGCCCTGGTCGCCGCGGGCCGCACCGTCCCGTCCGACAGGCCGGCCCACTCCCTGCACGCGTACTTCCTGCGCGCCGGGGACCCGGGCGCGCCGATCGTGTACACCGTCGACCGGATCCGCGACGGGCGCTCCTTCACCACGCGCCGCGTCGTCGCCGTCCAGCACGGGCACCCGGTCTTCCACCTCTCCGCGTCGTTCCAGACGTACGAGGAGGGTATGGAGCACCAGGCCGCGGTGCCGGACGCGCCCGACCCCGAGACGCTGCCCACCGCCGCCGAGATGCTGCCCCGCCATCTGCCGGGGCCGGTCGCCGAACGGCTGCTCGAGGCGCGGGCCGCCGTCGACCTGCGCTACGCCGACGTACCGCCCTGGGGCACGGTCGGGCGGCCGCGCGAGCCGCGCTCCCAGGTGTGGTTCCGCACCCACGGCAAGCTCGCGGACGACCCGCTGCTGCACGTCTGCCTCGCCACGTACGTCTCGGACATGACGCTCCTCGACTCGGTGCTGCTCGCGCACGGGCGGGGCGGCTGGGCGGTCGGGGACGTCGTGGGCGCCTCGCTCGACCACGCCATGTGGTTCCACCGGCCCTTCCGCGCGGACGAATGGCTGCTCTACGACCAGGAGTCGCCGACGGCCTCCGGAGGGCGCGGCCTCGGCCAGGCGCGGATCTGGACGCAGGACGGGCGGCTGGCGGTGACGGTCATCCAGGAGGGCGTGGTTCGCGTACCGCGTTGATCGGACATACCGTCCGATACATGTCGGAGCAAGCGGAGCAAGCAGGGCAAGCGGAACGGCAGGAGCACGGCGAGAGCACCTTCACGGTGATCGTCGCCGCCGTCGCCAACCTCGGGATCGCCGTGGCCAAGGCCGTCGCCGGCGTCATCAGCGGATCCAGCGCGATGCTCTCCGAAGCGGCGCACTCCGTGGCGGACACCGTCACGGAGCTGATGCTGCTCGTCTCCCTCAAGGCGGGCGAGCGGCCCGCCGACGAGGAGCACCCGCTCGGCTACGGAGGGGCCCGCTACATCTGGGCGCTGCTCGCCTCCGTCGCCACCTTCGTCGGCGGCGGCGTCTTCGCCGTCTACGACGGCATCCACACCCTCACGCACGGCCAGGAGCCGGGGGACCCGCTCATCTCGTACCTCGTCCTCGGCGTCGCCTTCCTCCTGGAGGGCTACTCGCTGCGGACCGGCCTCAAGCAGGCGCGCGGCGAGGCCGACCGCTACGGAGTGCGCCTCAAGCGCTATCTGCGCCACACCCCCGACACGGCGGTCAAGGCCGTCGTCATGGAGGACTCGGCGGCGCTCGCGGGCCTGGTGCTCGCCGCCGCGGGGCTGCTCGGCGGGCAGCTCACCGGCTCCGGGGTGTGGGACGGCGTCGCCTCGCTCTGCATCGGCGTGCTGCTCGTGTACGTCGCGTGGGTCCTCGGGCACGCCAACTCCGAGCTGCTGATCGGCCGTCCGCTGCCCGCGCAGATGCGGGCCGTGGTGCGGGCCGAACTGCTCGCCGACCCGCACGTCGTGGACGTCCTGGAGCTGACCACGCTGCTCCAGGGCCCCCAGGAGGCCCTGGTCGCCGCGAAGGTCGACTTCCGGGACGTGTCGAGCGCGGCGGACATCGAGCGGGCCTGCGACCGTATGGCGCAGCGCGTCCAGGAGCGCTTTCCCGCGATCAGGCGGGTGTACCTGGACCCGACACCCGGGCTGGGTCAGGGCCCGGCGCCGGGCCCCGGTCAGGACCCGGAGGCCAGTCCCGCCGCGCCCAGCAGGTAGGCCGTCATCGGGTCGTAGTGGCGCGGGCTCGTCACGTGGTCGTCCAGGGGGACCGTCACCTGCACCGTGCCCTCGGCCTCGCCGATGAACAGTGCCGGGTCGTTGCAGTCCGCGTAACCGATCGAGTCCAGGCCGCGCTGGCCCGCGCGGCCCGCCCAGCCGTGGTCGGCGATGACCAGGTCGGGCTGCGGGCGGCCCTCGCGCTCCAGGCCGTCCAGGATCGCGTTCATCGGCTCGGGGGAGTGCGTGTGCCACAGCGTCGCGCCGCGCTCCAGGACCGCCACGTCGGCGAACTGGAAGACCATGCCCTCGTCGGCCATCAGACCCTCGGGGATCACCACGATCTCGCAGCCCTCCGCACGCAGGGCGGCGGCCGTCGCGCGGTGCACGTCGAGCAGCCCCCCGGGGTGGCCGGTGGCGAAAAGGACGCTCTCCTTGCCGGCGGCCGCCTTGCGCAGACGGGCCGCCATGCGCTCCAGGGCGTCGACCGTCAGCTCCGGGTCGATGGTGTCCTGGCCCTGCCGGTGCCCGGGGTCGTCGATGACGCCGCAGCGCTCGGCCATCACCGCGAGGACGTCCTGTTCGTCGGTCCAGCGGTCGCCGAGCTCCAGGCCGAGCCAGTAGTGACGGTCGCCGTTCGCGAGCTTCCTGTAGTGGCTGAGGTTGTTCTCACGGGGAGTGGCGACATCGCCCGCGATGCGGGTGCGGACGAGGTGGTCGACTAGCGCGGGACGGCTGGGTATCGGCATGGCTCCCATTCTGCGGGACGAATGCTCGGCACAGGGCGGAGTAGGCCTTTCGTACCCCCTGACAGGACCTGCTCATCCCTGACATGACCTGCTCAGCCCTATCGGGACCTGCTCAGCGCGAACCACAGCTCCATCCGTACGTCCGGATCGTCGAGGTCCGCCCCGAGCAGTGCCGCACACCGCGTGATCCGCTGGCGGACCGTGTTGCGGTGGACGGAGAGCGCGACCGCCGTGCGGTCCCAGCTGCCGTGCAGGGAGAGCCACGTCCGCAAGGTCTCCAGGAGCGTCTCGTTCCTGGCGAGCGGGGCGAGCAGCACGCGCGCGTGGGCGTCGGCCTCCCCGGGCACGACCAGCGCGGCGATGCCGTTGGCGTGATGGCGCACGAGGGGCCGTCGGGTGGCCTCCGCGCGGCGCAGGGCGCGGGCCGCCTGGGCGTCGGCCGCCGCGAGGGCGTCCGGGGCGGCGTGGGCGGAGACGCCCAGGGTCCAGCCGTCCGCCGGGGCGACCTCGCGGCCGGCGGGGACGAGCAGGCGTACGACGTCTTCGCCCGGGTCGACGAGACCGCTGCCGAGGGCCGCGGCGAGGGCGGACGCGGCCAGCGGGGTGCGCTCCCCGCGCGCGTGCACCACGGTCCACGGGCCGCTCCCCAGAAGAGGCCCGACGTCCTCAGGGGCGGCCCCGAGGAGCAGCCGTACGAGGGCCGCCGAGCGGGCCGCCTCGGAGTCGCCCTGGTGTTCCCCGGTGAGCAGGGAGAGCAGCACGACCGCGGCCCCGGCGATGGTGTGGTCGCCCGGCTCGCGGTGCTCCGTGGCGGTCCCGAGCGCGAAGCCGCGCCCACCGCCGAGCGCGTAGGCGGCGAGGTGGGTGGCCCCGGCCGTGTCGGCGGCGGAGGCGGGGGCGGCGGGCACGGCGCGCCGCACCACGCCGGTGAGGTCCCGCAGCGCCTCCCGCACGGCGTCCGGCGCCTGCCCGGCCGCCTGCAACTGAGCCCCGTCGGGCCCGTACAGCACCGCGAGCCCGCCGAGCCGCGCCGCCAGCTGGCGCAGGACCGCCGGGACGGGGTCGGGCCGTGCCGCGGCCGTCGCGAGGCTCTGCTGCGCCTGCGCCACCCGCCGCAGCTCGGCGTGCCGGGCCTCGGCCATCAGCCGCCACACCGCGCGGGCGACCCCGCTGAACGTGGTGCGCTGCGGGACCTCAAGGAGCGGCAGGCCGTGCCGGTCGCAGGCCTCCACCAGGGCGCGCGGCACGGTGTCGTGCACGGGGGCGACGCCGAAGCCGAGGGCCGCGCCGCCGGCCGCGACGATGCGGGTCACGTAGGCGTCGAGGCCGCCGTCCGCGTCCGCCGGGTCGGTGATGTGCACGCCCGCCGTGAGGAGCAGCTCGCCCCCGAGGAGGTACGGATAGGGGTCCCGCATCTCGGAGGTGTGCACCCACTGCACGGCGGTGTGCGCCGCGTCCGGGCCCGCGATCTGCCGCAGGCCGAGGTCCTCGCGGCCCAGCAGCGCGGCGAGCGGGACCGGCGGGGTGGGGGGTGCGGTGGGGCCCAGGGGGCCGGTGGGGTCGGCCATGGTGGATGTTCCATCCGTATCGGTCGTTCGGAGTGGAAGAAACGTACACTTCAGCGCTGCTTTCCGGCCACCTAAGGTCGTGCCGACCGCAGGTCGCGGGTACGGGCGGATGTCCCCGCGGCCGGTCATCACTCCCATCTGCACGACACGCCACCGAGGTGCGCGAAGGAGGCCCCCTATGGCCGTCGACTACACAGTGATCGTCGTCTATCTCGCCGGGATGCTGGCCATGGGCTGGTGGGGCATGCGCCGCGCCAAGTCCAAGTCCGAGTTCCTGGTCGCGGGCCGCCGCCTCGGGCCGTGGATGTACTCCGGGACCATGGCCGCGATCGTCCTCGGGGGCGCCTCCACCATCGGCGGCGTGGGCCTCGGCTACCAGTACGGGCTCTCCGGCGCCTGGATGGTCTTCACCATCGGGCTCGGGCTGCTCGCCCTGAGCGTGTTCTTCTCGGCCCGCATCGCCCGCCTGAAGGTCTACACCGTCTCCGAGATGCTCGACCTGCGCTACGGAGGGCGCGCGGGCGTCATCTCCGGAGTGGTCATGTGGGCGTACACGCTGATGCTCGCGGTCACCTCGACCATCGCGTACGCCACCATCTTCGACGTCCTGTTCGACATGAACCGCACGCTGGCGATCATCCTGGGCGGCTCGATCGTCGTCGCCTACTCCACGCTCGGCGGCATGTGGTCCATCACCCTCACCGACATGGTGCAGTTCGTGGTGAAGACCGTCGGCGTGCTCCTGCTGCTCCTGCCCATCGCCGTCGTCAAGGCCGGCGGGTTCGGCGAGATGAGGGCGAAGCTGCCGACCGAGTACTTCGACCCGCTGGGCATCGGCGGCGAGACGATCTTCACTTACGTGCTGATCTACACGTTCGGCATGCTCATCGGGCAGGACATCTGGCAGCGCGTCTTCACCGCGCGCAGCGACAAGGTCGCCCGCTACGGCGGCACCGTCGCCGGTACCTACTGCCTCGTCTACGCGATCGCGGGCGCCGTGATCGGCACCGCCGCCAAGGTGATGTACCCGAAGCTGCCGAGCGCCGACGCGGCCTTCGCGACCATCGTCAAGGACGAACTGCCCATGGGCGTACGGGGCCTCGTCCTCGCCGCCGCGCTCGCCGCCGTCATGTCGACGTCCTCCGGAGCGCTCATCGCCTGCGCGACCGTCGCCAACAACGACATCTGGTCGCGCCTGCGCGGCGCCGTGCGGAGCGACGGCGGCGACGGGCCGCACGACGAGGTCAAGGGCAACCGCGCCTTCATCCTCATCATGGGCGTCGGCGTGATCCTCATCGCCATCGCGCTCAACGACGTCGTCGAGGCGCTGACCGTCGCCTACAACCTGCTCGTCGGCGGTCTGCTCGTGCCGATCCTCGGCGGCCTGCTGTGGCGCCGCGGCACCGCGCCCGGCGCGCTCGCCGCCGTCGCGGCCGGCGGTCTGTCCGTCATCGGGCTCATGTGGGGCTACGGCATCCTCGCCAACCAGCCCGTCTACTACGGCCTGCTGACCTCGCTGGCCGTGTACGTCGCCGTCTCCCTCGCCACGAAGCCCACCGACGCGGCCGTGCTCGCCGCCTGGCGCGAGCGCCTGGCCGGGCGGGGCGCCGAGGAGTCCCCGGCCCCGGCGGCCGCCTAGATCTCCGCGCGGCCCCTGTCAGAGGTCCGCGCGACACTGGAAACGCAGTCCCCGCACCAACAGAAGGAAACAGACCATGAGCAGCGCCGAGACCCCGACGACCCCCCGCGGCCCCGTCGACTCCTCCCGCATCCCCCGGTACGCGGGTCCGGCGACGTACGCGCGACTGCCCCGCCTCGACGAGGTCGGCGGCAAGACCGACGTCGCGGTGGTCGGCGTGCCCTTCGACAGCGGTGTCTCCTACCGCCCGGGCGCCCGCTTCGGCGGCAACGCGATCCGTGAGGCCTCCCGCCTCCTGCGCCCCTACAACCCGGCGCAGGACGCCTCGCCCTTCGCGCTCGCGCAGGTCGCCGACGCCGGTGACATCTCCGCGAACCCGTTCAACATCAACGAGGCGGTGGAGACCATCGAGGCCGCAGCCGACGACCTCCTCGGCTCGGGCGCCCGCATGATGACCCTCGGCGGCGACCACACCATCGCGCTGCCGCTGCTCCGCTCCGTCGCCAAGAAGCACGGCCCGGTCGCGCTGCTCCACTTCGACGCCCACCTGGACACCTGGGACACGTACTTCGGCGCCGAGTACACCCACGGCACGCCGTTCCGCCGGGCCGTCGAGGAGGGCATCCTCGACACCGAGGCGCTCTCCCACGTCGGCACGCGCGGCCCGCTGTACGGCAAGAAGGACCTCACCGACGACGAGAAGATGGGCTTCGGCATCGTCACCTCGGCGGACATCTACCGCCGCGGCGCCGACGAGGTCGCCGACCAGCTGCGCCAGCGCATCGGCGACCGCCCGCTGTACATCTCCATCGACATCGACTGCCTCGACCCGGCCCACGCGCCCGGCACCGGCACCCCCGAGGCGGGCGGCATGACCTCCCGCGAGCTGCTTGAGATCCTGCGCGGCCTGTCCTCCTGCAACCTCGTCTCGGCGGACGTCGTCGAGGTCGCCCCGGCCTACGACCACGCGGAGATCACCGCGGTGGCGGCCTCCCACACGGCGTACGAACTGACGACGATCATGAGCAGGCAGATCGCCGCCGGCCGCGCCGCCGGTACGGAGCAGAACGCGAAGTGACCACGCCGTAAGGCTGTCGGGCACCACAGCACGCCGGGCCGTACGCGGCCCGGCGGCCGGAGCGCACGCCGGGCCGGAGCCCGGCGAGAAGGAGAAGACGCCGCATGACCCACGACCACGACCTGGTGCTGCGCCCCACGCCGCGCCAGACCGAGGCCGCCCTGAACCCGCCCGCCGGGCGCAACGGCGGCGACCTCGTCGTCGAGACCCTCGCCGGCCTCGGCGCGACCACCGTCTTCGGCCTGCCGGGCCAGCACGCGCTCGGCATGTTCGACGCGCTGCGCCGCTCCTCCCTGTCGTACGTGGGTCTGCGCGTCGAGAACAACACCGGGTTCGCGGCGGACGCGTACGGCAGGATCACCGGCGAGGTGGCCCCGCTGCTGCTCTCCACCGGGCCGGGCGCGCTGACCTCGCTCGCCGCGCTCCAGGAGGCGGCAGCGGGCTCCTCGCCGGTCCTCGCGATCGGCAGCCAGGTGCCGGTGGCCGGGCTCGGCGGCGGACGCCACGGCTATCTGCACGAGCTGCGCGACCAGCAGGCGTCCTTCCGCGACATCGTGAAGTCCGTCCACACGGTCCGCACGGCCTCCCAGATCCCCTCCGCGATCGCCGCGGCCTGGGAGTCCGCGCTGACCGCGCCGCACGGCCCGGTCTGGGTGGAGATCCCGCAGGACGTGCTCCTCACCGAGACGACGCTGCCGGTCGTCACGGCGATGGACGCGACCCCGGACGAGGTCGTGCCGCGCCCCGAGCTGACCGCGGTCGCCGCCGACCTGCTCGTCCGCGCCGAGCGCCCGGCGATCATCGCGGGCGGCGGTGTGGTCCGCTCGGACGCCTCCGGGAAGCTCCTGGCCCTCGCCGAGCTGGTGAGCGCCCCGGTCGTCACGACCTTCGGCGGCAAGGGCGCCTTCCCCTGGGAGCACTCGCTCTCGCTCCAGTCGTGGCTGGAGGACCGGCACACCACCGACTTCCTGGAGGACGCCGACGTCCTGCTGGTGGTCGGCTCGGGGCTCGGCGAGCTGTCGTCGAACTACCACACGTTCAAGCCGCGCGGCCGGGTCATCCAGATCGAGGCGGACGCCGGGAAGCTGGAGTCCAACCACCCCGGGCTCGGCATCCACGCGGACGCGCGCCTCGCGCTCTCGGCGCTCCTGGAGACGATCGACGCGCCCCGCGAGGACCCGTCGGCGCCCGAGCGGGTGGCGGCGCTCCTGGAGAAGGTCCGCGAGCGGATCGCGGCCCAGGACCTCACCCTGGAGCAGCGGATCCTCGCCTCCGTGCGCGAGGCGCTGCCGGACGCGTCCCCGTCCTTCTGGGACATGACGATCCTCGCCTACTGGGCGTGGTCGGCCTTCGACGCGCGGCGCCCCAACACCATGCACTCGGCGCAGGGCGCGGGCGGCCTCGGCTACGGCTTCCCGGCGGCGCTGGGCGCGGCGGTCGCCGACCCGTCCCAGCCGGTCCTCGCGGTCTCCGGCGACGGCGGCGCGATGTACTCGATCGCCGAGCTGGCGACGGCCAAGCAGTACGACCTGCCGGTGACCTGGCTCATCGTCGACGACGGGGGCTACGGCATCCTGCGCGAGTACATGTCCGACGCCTTCGGCGAGGCGACCGGCACGGAGCTGACGCGGCCCGACTTCGTCAAGCTCGCGGAGTCCTTCGGGGTGCCGGGCGTGCGTACCACCCCGGAGTCGCTCCGGGACGACCTCGCGAAGGCGCTGGCGGAGCCGGGGCCCTCGGTGGTGGTGCTTCCGGCACTGCTGCGGATGTTCGCTCCGACACATCTCGGCTGATCAGCGGATTTTCGTACAACCTCCACCGGTACCGGTGAGTCATACGGGTCAAGCGCGCAGGGGGCGCGCTGGTACGGACCCCGAGGGTCTTGTACTGCCCAAGGGGATGGGAAGAATCCATGACTCGCCCGGTATCCGGGATATCCCGGCGTGCCCGTCTGCTCTCTGTAGGGCTCGCCGCCGGTGTTCTCGTGCCGCTCGGCGCGGTCGCGACCGCCGCGCCGGCCGTCGCCGCGCCCGCACCGACGGTCACCTGCACCTCGGCCCAGGCCGGCCTGGCCGCCAAGCTCACCAAGGACATCACCGCGGCGCTGAAGAACCGCAAGGGCACCATCGCGGTCGGTCTCCACGACCGCACCACGAAGACCACCTGCACCCTGCGCTCCGGGACCTCGTTCGACTCGGCCAGCGTCGTCAAGGCGACCGTCCTCGCGGCGCTGCTGTGGGACGCGAAGAAGACCGAGCGCAAGCTGACCGAGCGTGAGTCGGACCTCGCGTACGCCATGATCACCCAGTCGGACAACGCGGCGACCAGCACTCTCTGGCGCCAGCTCGGCCCGACCAAGATCAAGGCGTTCCTCAAGGCCGCCGACATGACGAAGACCGTGCCGGGATCGGGCGGCTACTGGGGCCTGACCCGGATCAACACGGCCGACGAGCAGAAGCTCCTCGCACTGATCACCGCCAAGAACGCCGTCCTGAGCGACAACGCGCGCGCCTACATGCTGAAGCTCATGGGCAAGGTCGTCTCCTCGCAGCGCTGGGGCACCCCGGCGGGCGCTCCGTCCGGCGTCGCCATCCACGTCAAGAACGGCTGGCTCCAGCGGTCGACCCACGGCTGGCGGGTGCACAGCATCGGCGCGTTCAAGGGCGGCGGCCACGACTACACGATCTCCGTGCTCACCCACGGCAACAGCACCATGAACTACGGCGTCGCCACGATCCAGGGCGTCGCCAAGGCCATCCACAAGGACCTGACGCCCCAGGCCCCCGCCGCCGGGCGCTACGCCCCGACAGAGACGCCGCGCGAGGCGTTCGTGGCGGTGCCCGGCGCCTGAGCCCTTACGGGCCGTTTGTTGCGGCGGGATGAAATACGCACGTCACGGTGTTGGTGCCTTCCGGCAGAGCAGACGACCGGGAGGCACCCAGTGGCAGAGCAACGGGGATGGGCGAAACGGCTCACCGGGTATGCCTGGCGTTATCCGAAGGACGTCGTGCTCGCGCTCGGATCCTCGCTCGCCGGTATGGCCGTCATGGCCCTCGTGCCCCTGATCACCAAGGTGATCATCGACGACGTCATCGGCGAGGACGGCCAGGGCGGCGGACGCTCCATGGCCCCCTGGGCGGGCGCGCTGATCGGGGCCGCCGTCCTCGTCTACGTCTTCACCTACGTACGCCGCTACTACGGCGGCCGTCTCGCCCTCGACGTCCAGCACGACCTGCGCACCGAGATGTACGGCACGATCACCCGCCTCGACGGGCGGCGCCAGGACGAGCTGTCCACCGGGCAGGTCGTCGGCCGCGCCACCAGCGACCTCCAGCTCATCCAGGGCCTGCTCTTCATGCTGCCGATGACCATCGGCAACATCCTGCTCTTCGTGATCTCCCTCGTGATCATGGCCTGGCTCTCGCTGCCGCTCACCCTCGTCGCCCTCGCCGTCGCCCCCGCCCTGTGGTTCATCGCCCGCCGCTCCCGCTCCCGCCTGCACCCCGCCACCTGGTACGCGCAGGCCCAGGCCGCCGCCGTCGCGGGAGTGGTCGACGGCGCCGTCAGCGGCGTACGCGTGGTGAAGGGGTTCGGGCAGGAGGACCAGGAGACCGGGAAGCTCCGCGAGGTCGGGCGCAAGCTCTTCGCGGGGCGGCTGCGGACCATCAGGCTCAACTCCCGCTACACGCCCGCCCTCCAGGCCGTCCCCATGCTCGGCCAGGTCGCCATGCTGGCCCTCGGCGGCTGGCTCGCCGTGCGCGGCGAGATCACGCTCGGCACGTTCGTCGCCTTCTCCACCTATCTCGCACAGCTCGTCGGACCCGTGCGGATGCTCGCGATGGTCCTCACCGTCGGCCAGCAGGCCCGCGCGGGCGTGGAGCGCGTGCTCGAACTCATCGACACCGAGCCGAGCATGAGCGACGGCACCAAGGAGCTGCCCGCGGACGCCCCCGCGACCGTCGAGTTCGACGAGGTGGGGTTCGCGTACGAGGACGACCGGCCGGTGCTCGACGGGCTCTCCTTCCAGATAGCCCCCGGCGAGACCCTCGCCGTCGTGGGCTCGTCCGGCAGCGGCAAGTCGACCGTCTCGCTGCTGCTGCCCCGCTTCTACGACGTGACGCACGGCGCCGTCCTCATCGGCGGACACGACGTGCGCGAGCTGACCCTCGACTCGCTGCGGTCCGCCATCGGACTCGTCCCCGAGGACTCCTTCCTCTTCTCCGACAGCGTGGGCGCCAACATCGCGTACGGGCATCCCGACGCCACCCGGGAGCAGATCGAGGCCGCCGCGCGCGCCGCCCAGGCCGACCGGTTCATCGCCGAACTGCCCGACGGATACGACACCAAGGTCGGCGAGCACGGCCTCACCCTCTCCGGCGGCCAGCGCCAGCGCATCGCGCTGGCCCGCGCCATCCTCACCGACCCCCGCCTGCTCGTCCTGGACGACGCGACATCGGCGGTGGACGCGCGCGTGGAGCACGAGATCCACGAGGCGCTGCGGGACGTCATGGCGGGGCGCACGACGCTGCTCATCGCCCACCGCCGCTCCACCCTCGGCCTCGCCGACCGCATCGCCGTCCTCGACGACGGGCGCCTCGCCGACCTCGGCACCCACGAGGAGCTACAGGAGCGCTCCGCCCTCTACCGGCGCCTGCTCACCGACCCCGACGAGCTGGGCGGCGTCTCGCCCGGCCACGCGCTCCCCGCCGACCTGCCCGAGGACACCTCGATCCGCGACGAGCTGGACGCGGAGTTCGACGCCGAGCGCGGCATCACGCCAGCCCTGTGGACCGGTGACCGCGAGTCCACCTCCGCCAAGGACCCGGCTCTGTCCGGGATGCCGTCCACGCCCGAACTGCTCGCCCAGGTCGAGGCGCTGCCCCCGGCGGACGACAAGCCCGGCATCGACGAGGCGCGGGCCGTGCGCCCCGAGGAGTCGTACAACCTGCGCAGGCTGCTCGGCGGGTTCGGGCTGCCGCTGCTGCTGAGCCTGCTGCTCGTCGCCGTCGACGCGGGCATGGGGCTGCTGCTGCCCGTCCTGATCCGGCACGGCATCGACGAGGGCGTCAACCAGCTCGCGCTGGGCGCCGTCTGGGCCGCCTCCGGGCTCGCCCTCGCCGCCGTCGCCGTGCAGTGGGCGGCGCAGACCGGCGAGCTGCGGATGACGGGACGCACCGGCGAGCGGGTCCTGTACTCGCTGCGGCTGAAGATCTTCGCGCAGTTGCAGCGGCTCGGACTCGACTACTACGAGCGGGAGCTGACCGGGCGCATCATGACCCGGATGACCACGGACGTGGACGCGCTGTCCACGTTCCTCCAGACCGGTCTCGTCACCGCCTTCGTCTCCGTCGTCACCTTCTTCGGCATCATGGCCGCCCTGCTCGTCATCGACGTGGAGCTGGCCCTGGTCGTCTTCGCGACCCTGCCGCTGCTGGTCGTCGGCACGTACTTCTTCCGCAAGGCCAGCGTGCAGGCGTACGAACTGGCGCGCGAGCGGGTGTCCGCCGTCAACGCCGACCTCCAGGAGTCCGTCGCCGGCCTGCGCATCGTGCAGGCCTTCCGGCGCGAGCGCTCGGGCGCCGAGCGGTTCGCCCGCAACAGTGCGAGCTACCGCGAGGCCCGCGTGCGCGGCCAGTGGCTGATCTCCGTGTACTTCCCGTTCGTGCAGTTCCTGTCGTCCGTCGCCGTCGTCGCCGTCCTGATCGTGGGCGCGGGCCGGATCCAGGCGGGCACGCTGACCACCGGTGCGCTCGTCGCCTATCTGCTCTACATCGACCTGTTCTTCGCGCCCGTGCAGCAGCTCTCCCAGGTCTTCGACGGCTACCAGCAGGCCACCGTCTCGCTCGGCCGCATCCAGGAGCTGCTCCAGGAGCCGACGTCGACCGAGACCGCGGACGACCCCCTGGTCGTCCCCTCGCTGCGCGGCGAGATCGCCTTCGAGGACGTGCGGTTCGCCTACACCGGCGAGGAGGCGGCCCTCACCGACGTCAGCCTGCGGATTCCCGCCGGGCAGACCGTCGCCTTCGTCGGTGAGACCGGCGCGGGCAAGTCGACGCTGGTGAAGCTCGTCGCCCGTTTCTACGACCCCACGAGCGGGCGCGTGACCGTCGACGGCACCGATCTGCGCGCCCTGGACATCACCGCGTACCGCCACCGCCTCGGTGTCGTGCCGCAGGAGGCCTACCTCTTCGCGGGCACGGTCAGGGACGCCATCGCCTACGGGCGGCCCGACGCCACCGACGCCCAGGTCGAGGCGGCCGCCCGCGCGGTCGGCGCGCACGACATGATCGCCACCCTCGACGGCGGCTACCTCCACGAGGTCACCGAGCGCGGCCGCAACCTCTCCGCCGGGCAGCGCCAGCTCATCGCGCTGGCCCGCGCCGAGCTGGTCGACCCCGACATCCTGCTCCTCGACGAGGCGACCGCCGCGCTCGACCTCGCCACGGAGGCGCAGGTCAACCAGGCCACCGACCGCATCGCGGGCAAGCGCACCACGCTGGTCGTCGCCCACCGCCTCACCACGGCCGCCCGCGCGGACCGCGTCGTCGTGATGGACGACGGGCGCGTCGCCGAGGACGGCACGCACGAGGAGCTGCTCGCGCGGGAGGGGCGTTACGCGCGGCTGTGGCGGACCTTCGTGGGGGAGCCGGTGGAGACCGTCTGAACCTTCCGCACCTTCCGCACCACCCTCCGCACCTTCCGCGCCTTTCGCACCTGACGCGGAAAATCCGGGGCGTCCCGCAACCGTGCGGGCGGTGGGCTGCGTCCGTACACCAGTACGCTTATGCCATAGGGGCGGGAGGGGAATCCGTGAGCAGTGGTCGCGGCCGGGGTCGCATACGACGGCGGCTGATGTTCGGCACCGCCGGACTCGCCGCCGCCCTTCTGCTCGCCCTCGCCGGCCCCGGCGCCGGCACGGCACACGCCGCCGCCCTCGCCGGGCCGTGCGCCGGTCACAAGGTGCGCACGCTGCCGTTCAGCACCGGCAGGATCGAGGTCTTCAAGACCCGCGGCTTCGTCTGCGCCGTCACCATCGCCAAGCGCCCCGGCGCCCGCAAGGCCATGTCCGTCAGCGTCCAGGCGCGCGGCAGCCGCCCCGCGCGTGACCAGGGGCGTTACACCCACCGGGCGGGCCCGGTCGTGGTCCACGCGGGCAACCGGTGCGTGCGGGTGACGGGGAAAGTCAGCGGGCGCGGGGCCAGTTCGGGCTGGATCCTCTGCTGACGTCCGCGGATAGCCGTCAACTTTCTCTGGTGTGGACCCAGTTGCTCCGTTAGGTTCCGGGGCACTGCTGTGTCGACTGGGGAGAGTGCATGCGCAAGGTGCTCAGATGGCTGTTGTCACTCGTGGTGCTGATAGGCACGGCGAGCGCGGCCGGGGCGACGGCCACCGCCGCGGAACCGAACATCTCGGATACCCCGGACATCAAGGAAAAGCTGCTCGCCATACCCGGCATGAGCCTCATCGAGGAGAAGCCGTACCCCGGCTACCGCTTCTTCGTCCTCAACTACAAACAGCCGGTCGACCACAGGCATCCGTCGAAAGGCACGTTCAAACAGCGCCTGACGGTCCTGCACAAGGACACCGACCGCCCCACGGTCTACTACACCAGCGGCTACGCCGTCTCCACGAACCCCAGCCGCCGTGAGCCGACGCAGATCGTCGACGGCAACCAGGTCTCCATGGAGTACCGCTTCTTCAGCCCCTCGCGCCCCGAGCCCGCCGACTGGTCCAAGCTCGACATCTGGCAGGCCGCCACCGACCAGCACCGCATCCACCAGGCGCTCAAGCCGATCTACGGCAAGAAGTGGCTGGCCACCGGCATCTCGAAGGGTGGCATGACCGCCACCTACTACGAGCGCTTCTACCCGCGCGACATGGCCGGCATCGTCTCCTACGTCGCGCCCAACGACGTGGTCGACAAGGAGGACTCCGCGTACGACAGGTTCCTCGCACGCGTCGGCACCAAGGAGTGCCGCGCCCGGATCCAGGCCGTGCAGCGCGAGGCCATGGTGCGCAGGGAGCAGCTGTCGGAGAAGCTCGCCGCCCGCGCCGCGGCCGAGGGCCACACCTTCAAGACCGTCGGCACGCTGGACAAGGCCTTCGAGGCCGTCGTGATGGACCTCGTGTGGGGCTTCTGGCAGTACCAGCCCGCCGCCACCGCCTGCGGCACCATCCCCGACGCCGCCACCGCGAGCGACCAGACGCTCTTCGACTACGTCGACTCGGTGGGCGGCTGGTCCTCCTACAGCGACCAGGGCCTCGCCGGGTACACGCCGTACTACTACCAGGCGGGCACCGAACTCGGCGCGCCCACCATCAAGCAGCCCTGGCTGGGTGACCTGAGCCGTTACGGCTACCAGCCGCCCCGGAACTTCGTGCCGCGCGAGATCCCGATGACGTTCGATCCGCGCGCGATGCGGGACGTGGACCGGTGGGTGCGGCACAACGCGCACCGGATGATGTACGTCTACGGCGAGTACGACCCGTACGGCGCCGAGAAGTTCCGGCCCGCGCGGGGCGCCGAGCACGACAACCACGTCCTCACGGCACCCGGCGCCCACCACGGGGCGACCGTCTCGCAGCTCACCCCGGCCGAGAAGGCGAGGGCCACGCAGCGGATCCAGGCGTGGGCCGGCGTACCGTCCGCCTCGGGCAAGCCGCTGGCCGCGTACGACGCGAAGCTCGACCGGCGGGACGTGAAGAAGGAGCAGACGCTGAGGCCCTAACTCCGGCGTCACACCCGCACGGCGCATCCGATGGAACGGGCCCCGCCCAGCGTCACGTACAGGGCGGTCGAAGCCCCGCAGGCAACACGGCTCCGCTCCGCCGAGGCCACGCGGTATTCCGGCTTCCGCTTCCCGGAGCCGTCGCAGGCCGTCTCCCGCACCTCGCCGCGCCCCGCGCCGTACACGCAGTCCCCGACGATGGTCCGGGGCCCGCCACCGCCGCCGGGGTCGCCGGGGTGCGGGGGCTCCAGATTCCGCATGCAGGCGCGGCCCCGCGGGACCGCTCCGTCGCCGTCCTCGTCGACCGCGGGCCTGCTCTCGCTCAGGTGCAGCACGAAGTCCGTGCGGGCCGGGCACAACGGGCCCCGCCCGGCCCCGCTGTCGTGGCGGGCGGTGACGCGGGCGGCCGCGCGCTCGCTGGTGCACGGCACCTCCGTGATCGTCCCGCGCCCGCGCGAACTGCACTCGCCCTCGGCGAGGAACACCGCGCCCGACACGGTGGGGCGCGAGGCCACGGGGGTCCGGTCGTCGAGCCGGCCCGAGTGCGCGCCGCCGGAACCGCCGGATGCGCCGGTCTTCTGGCACCCCGTCAGGAGCGCGGCGACGGCGAGCAGCAGTGTGGCGGCCAGCCCGATGACCGCGTACGGCCGCGCTGTAGTGCAGACAAGCATGAACGTCCCCCCGACCTGTGCCCCCAGCGTGGCCCCACGGAACGGGCCACGCCAGCCGCGCGGGGAGCGTCGGGCCAAGTCGGCGGTGGTGCGCCGGGGGCGCGTCGTACGCCTCAGTACGTCAGCCCGTGGCCGATCGGGTACAGCACCTGCGCCGGGTCGTCCGCCCGCCGCACCGGCACCGGCAGCCGCCCCTGGGGTGCGGCGCGGCCCGCGATCACCCGTGCGGCGGCGCGCAGTTCGACATCCGTCCAGGAGTACGAGGCGAGTGCGGCGTCGACACGGGGCAGGTGGGCCACGTCGTACGGGTTGCGGATCGCGAGGGCGACGACGGGGACGCCGGTGGCCTTGAGAGCGGCCACCAAGGCGCTCTGCCCGCCCTCACCGGTCTCCGCGGCGCGGGGCTCCGCGATGTGGGCGGGGGCCCTGTCCAGGGTGGCGTTGGCCGCCTGTGTGTTGTCCCTCGCCGTGACGGTGTGCGTCGAGACGTTGTACGTCGCCACGAGTACCGCGTCCATGCCCCGGGCCACCGCCACCGCCTTCTCGACGGCCGTGCCGTCAGGGGCCGTTCCGGTCGGCAGCGCCGTGGCGGTGAAGCCGAGGGCGGACAGGGCGTCCGCGAGGACCGAGGTCGGCGGGCCCGTCGTGCCGGACGGCGAGCGGGGGTCCGCGCCGACCACGAGGACCTCGCGGTGCGTGTGGGGGGAGAGGGGCAGCAGGGCGTTGTCGTTGTGCAGCAGGGTGGTCGTGGCCTCGGCGATGCGGTCGGCGGTGTCGAGGTGGGCGGGGATGCCGACGGCGGCGGCCACCGCGTCGGCCGTGCCTGCGGTCGCCGGGAAGCCGTACGGGTCCCCCTCACGGCTCAAGTGGCCGTCCCAGTGGCCTTCCAGGAGGCCCACCTTGGCCTTCATGCGCAGCACGCGCAGGACCGACTCGTCGATGCGGTCCTCCGTCAGCTCGCCGTCCCTGACGGCCTGGAGGACTGCCTCCCACGCGACCCCCGGCTGCGGCGGGTTGAGCAGCTGGTCCACGCCCGCCCGGAGGGCGAGGACGGCCACGCGGTCGTCGCCGTACTTCGTACGGACGCCGCGCATCGCCAGCGAGTCCGTGGCGATCACGCCGTCGAAGCCGAGTTCCTCGCGCAGGACGCCCGTCACGATCGGGCGGGAGAGCGTCGCGGGGTCGCCCGACGGGTCCAGCGCGGGCACCACGATGTGCGCTGTCATCACGCAGTCCACCCCGGCGGCGATCGCCGCGCGGAAGGGCGGCGCGTCGAAGCGGTCCCACTCCTCGCGGGTGTGGTGGATGTGCGGCAGCTCGGTGTGGCTGTCGTCCGTCGTGTCGCCGTGCCCGGGGAAGTGCTTGGCGGCGGAGGCGATGCCCGCGGCCCGGTAGCCCTCGACCTGCGCGGCCACGAAACCCGCGACCGCCTCGGGGTCGGCGCCGAAGGAGCGTACGCCGATGACGGGGTTGGCGGGGTCGATGTTCACGTCGGCGTCCGGGGCGTAGTCCTGCCGGATGCCGAGGGCGCGCAGCTCGGTGCCCGAGATGCGGGCCGCCTCGCGGGCGTGCGCGTGCGAACCGGAGGCGCCGAGGGCCATCGCGCCGGGGAGGAGGGTCGCGGGGGCGCCGACGCGGGCGACGATGCCGTGCTCCTGGTCGACGGAGATGAGGACGGGGAGGTGCCGCGTCGCGGCCGCCGCCTGCTGGATGCCGTGGGAGAGGGCGGCGATCTGGTGCGGGTCGCGGGTGTTGTGGGCCCAGCCGAAGTAGATGACGCCGCCGAGGCGGTAGCGGGCGATCAGCTCGGCGGCGTCGCGCACGCCGAGTTCCCTGAGGTTGGTGTCGACGTCGGAGGGGTCGAGGTCGGTGGCCGAGTGCCCGTACACGTGCATCACGAAGAGCTGGCCGACCTTCTCCTCCAGGGACATGGCGGAGATGAGGCCGCGGAGCCTGCGGTCGTCGTCGGACTGGGGCACGGGCGTTCTCCTGGCCGGTGGCGGAAACTTTCAGGCCCTCACGGATATCCCGAAGCTTTCTGCCGGTCAAGGAGGGGGAGGCGGGGGCCGTCACCGGCGCTGTGTGAAGGGGGGCGCGCGCCGGTGACGGCGAGCTGCCGGGCCGCAGGCGGCGGAGAGGGTGGTCAGCGCTCGCAGCCAGCGGCGATGCCGACACCGCCATGCGGGGACTCAGCGGCAGCGTGCCGGTTGGACGGGGTTGTTCTTGGAAGGGTTCCCGGTTCGGACGGTCGGTTTGTTGGTCGTGGCGGGGGGATGCGGGGTGCCGGGCGGGTGGGAAAGGTTCCTGCCCCGCCGAAGGCACCCCGCACATGCAGAGAAGCCCCGCACCGTCAGACGGCCCCCCCCGCACGATCAGAGGGGCCACCGCGCCTGCAACGCCCGCACCGTCTCCGTAATCGCGGGCCGCCGAGAGGCCCCCGCCCGCCACAGGGCGTACAGCCGACGGACCGGCACCGGATCGAGCCGGACCGTGACAGCCCCGCCGGGAATGGCCCCACGCCCTAGGCGAGGAACAAGCGCCACCCCCAGCCCCGCCGCGACCAGCGCGACGAGCGTGGGATTCTCCTCGGCCTGATGGGCGATGTCCGGCTCGCAGCCGGCCTCCCGCAGGGTCCGCACCAGCCACTCGTGGCAGACGAGCCCCGGCGGCTGGGTGATCCAGCGCTCGTCCTTCAGCTCCTCGCGCCGTACGGACGTACGCCCCGCGAGGCGGTGGCCGGCAGGGACGACGAGGTCGCAGAGGTCGTCGCCGATGACGGCCTGCTCGACGCCCGGCGGCGTCGGAAGCGGCGCGATGTCCCAGTCGTGCACGACGGCCACGTCGACCGCGCCCTTGGCGACCAGATCGATGGAGAGGTGCGGATCGATCTCCGACATACGGGCGTCCAGCGCGGGATGGCGAACGGCGAGGTCCGCGAGCACCCCCGGCAGCAGCCCCCGCGCCGCCGAGGCGAACGCGGCGATGGTGAGCCGCCCCGCCGGCACCCCTCGCCGCTCCTCCAGCTCGGTCTCGGCGCGTTCCACGATGGCCATCAACTGCTGCGCGGTTGCGGCGAGATGGAGCGCGGCCTCGGTGAGCGCGACACCCCGGCCGCGCCGTTCCAGGAGGGTGGTGCGCGTCTCCCGCTCCAGCTTGGCGATCTGCTGGGAGACCGCCGATGGGGTGTAGCCGAGCGCTGTGGCGGCGGCGCCCACGGTGCCGTGCACGGAGACGGCGTGCAGGGCGCGGAGCCGGGCGAGATCGAGCACGGGGCCTCCCCATCAATTCAGCGTTGCTTCATCCCATCATGCAGAGATCCGCGCTGGTCCTACATGGTGACGCCGGGTGATCCTCGACGCATGCGACCCGCACATGTCTGTCTCGCCGTCCTTGTCGCCGCCGTCTGGGGCGCCAACTTCGTGGTGATCGAGGTGGGGTTGGACCACTTCCCGCCGCTGCTCTTCTCCGCCCTGCGCTTCCTGGTGGCGGCGCTGCCCGCGGTCTTCTTCGTGGGGCGGCCGAAGGTGGCGTGGAAGTGGGTGGTGGGGGTCGGACTCGTCCTCGGGGTCGCCAAGTTCGGGCTGCTGTTCATCGGGATGGACGCGGGGATGCCCGCGGGCCTGTCGTCCCTGGTGCTCCAGATCCAGGCCGTCTTCACCGCGCTCTTCGCCTTCGTGGCGCTGGGCGAACGGCCGGGCCGCATCAGGGCGCTCGGCATGCTGATCGCCCTCGCCGGGATCGCGGTCGCCGCCGTCGACGAGGGGGAGACCGGGCCGCTGACGGCCTTCGCGCTGCTGATCGGCGCCGCGGCCTGCTGGGGCGTCTCCAACGTCCTCACCCGCAAGGCGTCCCCGCCCGACGCCCTGAACTTCATGGTGTGGGTGAGCACCGTCCCGGTGCTGCCGCTGCTCGGCCTCTCGCTCCTGTGGGAGGGGCCCTCCAGGGACCTGGAGGCCCTGCGCTCCCTCGACTGGTCGGGCGCGGGCATCATCGTCTACGTCGCCTGGATCACGACGGTCTTCGGCTTCGGCGCCTGGGGCTATCTGCTGCGCCGCCACCCCGCGTCGACGGTCGCCCCCTTCTCCCTGCTGGTGCCGGTCTTCGGGATGTCCGGCGCGGCCCTGGTGCTCGACGAGTCGGTGAGCGGTACGAGGTGGTGCGCCGCCGCCCTGCTGGTGGGCGGCGTCGCACTGACCTCGTTCTCGAAGGGGGGCGGCGTCAGCCGGAGCGGGACACGAGTCGCGACAGGAAGTCCCGCCCCGGGCCCAGCAGCTGAGCCAGCGGCGCCGCGTCCTCGTACCACCGCTTCTCGTACTCCCAGCACAGCCAGCCGTCCCAGCTCTCCGCGCTGAGCACCTCCAGGCACTCGGCGAGCGGCAGGGTGCCGGTCCCGAGAGCCAGGGGCGTCTTGTCGTCCGCGGAGGCGATGTCCTTCACCTGGACGTAGCCGAGGTAGGGGGAGAGCGCGGCGAAGGTGTCGGTGGGGGACTCGCCGCCGAGCCAGGTGTGCATCACGTCCCACAGCGCGCCGACCTGGCGGTGCCCGACCGTGCCGAGCACGCGTGTGAGGTCGGCGCCCGTGCGGTGCGAGTCGTGGGTCTCCAGGAGGATGCGTACGCCGGCGTCGGCGGCGTACCGCGCCGCGGTGCCGAGCCGTCGCGCGGCCGTCGCGTCGGCCTCGTCGGCGCTCTGCTCCGTACCGCCGCCGGGGAAGACGCGGACGAAGGGGGCGCCGAGGTCGCGGGCGAGGGCGACGAGGGAGTTCAGTTCTTCGAGGACGGGCCCGTCCTCCCCGGGCTCGGCCACGCGCGCGTACCCCGCGATACCGAGGATCTCGACGCCGGCCGCCTTGAACTCGGCGACGACGTCGGCCCGCTCGACAAGACCGAGCCCGGGATGCACCGGTTCCTCGGGATGCGCCCGAAGCTCGACACCGTGATAACCGTGCCCGGCGGCGAGCCGCACCACATCGGCGACGGCCAGACCGGGCACCCCAAGGGTGGAGAAGGCGAATTTCATGGCCCCGACCCTAGGCGCCGTGCAGCCACGGTCAACCCCGCCCCCCCACTCCCCGGCCGAGCCCCCTCGGCCGAGCCTCCTTACAGGAACGCCAGCCGCGCCCCCAGCGCCGCGAACGCCACCGCGAAGGTGCGGCGCATCCAGTTGACCACGTGCGGGCGGGAGATGACGTGGCTGCGCATCGCCGCCGCGAAGCGGCCGTACGCCGCGAAGACCAGGAACGTGATCAGCATGAAGTACGCGCTCAGCTCCGTCATGCGCAGGAAGACGTAAGGCTCGTCGGTGCTGACGAACTGCGGCAGGAACGCGAGGAAGAACAGCGTCAGCTTCGGGTTGAGGATGTTGATCAGCACGCCCGTCAGGATCGTGCGGCCCGCCGAACGCGGCTCGCTCTCCTCTTCCGCGGTGAGGTCGCTCTTGTCGCGCAGCGTGCTCCACGCCATGTACAGCAGGTAGGCCACGCCCAGGTACTTGATGGTCTGGAAGGCGACCGCGCTGGCGTTCAGGAGCGCCGCGAGGCCGGTGATCGCGGCCACCATGTGCGGCACGACGCCCAGCGTGCAGCCGACGGCCGCGATCAGCGCGGCCCGGGTGCCGCGGGAGAGGCCCGCCGCGATCGTGAACAGGACTCCGGTGCCCGGCGTCACACAGACGACGAGTGAGGTGAGCAGAAATTCCATGCCTTGACCCTGTCGCCACAATGGCACCATGAACAGGTCCAATGGATCACCTTCCAGCAGGTCCATAACTCGGGACGACGGCGTACGGACGGCCGGGGCGCCCGCCACCTCCGACTTCCTCCAGCTGGACCCCCGCGACGCCCCCCGGGGCGGACTCGGGGAGTGGCTGGCGCGGGAGATCAGGGGCGCCATCGCGGACGGCCGCCTCACGACCGGCAGCAAGCTTCCCGCCACCCGCGCCCTCGCCGACGAACTCGGCGTCTCCCGCGGCGTCGTCACCGAGGCCTACCGCCGGCTCACGGAAGACGGGCACGTCGCGGGGCGGGGCCGTGGCGGCACCGTCGTCGTCGCCGCGCCGCCACCCCGGCCGGCCGGCAGGCGGGACGGCCCGCCCGGGGCCCCCGCCCCCCGCGCCGACCTCTTCACCACCCCTCCCGACCTCGGCATCTTCGACGCCATCCGCACCACGCCCGCCCGCATCGACCTCTCGCCGGGCCTGCCGGACCTCTCCGCCTTCCCGCGCGCGGCCTGGCTGCGCGCCGAGCGTTCCGTCCTCGCCGCGCTGACACCCTCGGACTTCGGCTACGGGGATCCGCGCGGCACCCCGGCCCTGCGCACCGCCGTCGCTCGCTGGCTCTCCCTCAACCGCGGCATCGTGGCCGACCCGGACGACGTACTGATCGTCAACGGCACCGCCCAGGCCCTGCGGCTGCTCGTCGACGTCCTGCACGCCGAAGGGATCTCCGAGATCGCCGTCGAGGAACCGGGGTCACTCGGCGTGCGCCAGCACCTGCGCCCGCTCGGCACCCCGCCCGTCCCGGTCGACGCCCACGGCGTACGCGTCGACGCGCTGCGCGCCACCGGGGCCCCCGCCGTACTGCTCACACCCGCACACCAGTTCCCCACCGGGGTGGTCCTCGGGGGCGAGCGGCGCCGCGAGCTGATGGACTGGGCCCGCGGCGGCGGCCTCGTCATCGAGGACGACTACGACGCCGAGCACCGTTACGACCGGCCCGCCGTCCCCGCCCTGCGCGCGCTACTCCCCGAACACGTCTGCTACGCGGGCAGCGTCTCCAAGCTCCTCGCGCCCGCCCTGCGCCTCGGCTGGCTGCTCGCACCTGCCGCGTACCGGGCGGCGCTGGTGGACGCCAAGCGGCTGACCGACCTCGGCAACGCGGCGCTGCCCCAGCTCGTCCTCGCCCACCTCATGGAATCCGGCGACCTGGAACGCCACCTGCGGCTCATCCGCAAGCACCACCGCAGGCGCAGGGACGCGATGATCGAGGCGATCCGCACGCACCTGCCGGGAGCGGTCGTCCACGGCGCGGCGGCCGGGCTGCACCTGACGATCACCCTCGACGGCGACGCCTACGACGGCCCGGACACCGCCCTCGCCACCGCCGCCCTCGCCCACGGCGTCAAGACGCACCCCCTGTCGTGGCACACCCAACTCCCGCACGCACCGGGCCTCGTCCTCGGCTACGCGGCCAACCACCCGACGCGGATCGCCGAGGGGGTGGCGGTACTGGGCCGACTGGCCCGGAGAGCGTGAGCCGTACGGCTCACCGCGGGCCGCCCGTGGACCCCCGCACCATCAACTCCCCGTGCACCGTCGCCACACCCCCCGGCGGCGGCTCCTCCTTGCCCATCGCGATGCGGCCCGCCCGCGCCCCCGCCTCGTGCAGCGGAAGCCGCACCGTCGTGAGCGCCGGGGCCGCGTCGATGCTGAACGGCAGATCGTCGAAGCCCGCCACCGACACGTCCGCCGGGATCCGCAGGCCCTTGTCCCGCAGCGCCGCACAGGCGCCGAGCGCGACCGTGTCGTTGGAGGCCGCGATGGCCGTCAAGTCCGGGGCACGGCGCAGGAGTTCGCCCGTGGTGTCGTACCCGGAACGCCGGTCGTACGGGCTGTGCACGGTGAGCGCCGGGTCGTCCTCGACGCCGTGGGCGGCCAGCGCCGCACGGTGGCCCTCCAGGCGGTGCCGCGTGGTCGTCCGCTCCCGCGGGCCCGCGATGTAACCGATGCGCCGGTGGCCGAGGCCCAGCAGATGCTCGGTGAGCCGCCGCCCGCCGCCGCGGTTGTCGAAGGCGAGCGCCACCGCGCCGGTGTCCGGCGACGGCGGCCGCCCGCAGAGCACCACGCGCGTGCCCGCCTCCGTGAGCCGCCGCAGCTTCCGGGTCATCGCCTCGGCGTGCCCGGCGTCCTCGCTCGCACCGCCGGTGAGGACCACCGCGGCGGCGCGTTGGCGCTGAAGGAGCGTGAGGTAGGTCAGCTCGCGCTCCGGGGAGCCGCCGGTGTTGCAGACCACGGCCATCCGCTCCCCGCCCGCGCGCCCCCCGGGCCCGCCGATCTCGGACTGCACGGCGCTCGCGATGATCCCGAAAAAGGGGTCGGCGATGTCGTTGACGAGGATGCCGACCAGGTCGGAGGTGGCCGCGGCGAGCGCGCTCGCGGGACCGTTCAGGACGTAGTCGAGGTCGTCCACGGCCCGCAGAACGCGCTCGCGGGTGGCGGCCGCCACCGGGTAGTTGCCGTTCAGCACGCGGGAGACGGTCGCGGGGGAGACCTGCGCGCGTGCCGCCACGTCCGCCAGGGTCACGGTCATCTCGTCGTCCTCCCGGTCACGCCCTGATCCGGAGCCCTTGTCCGAACCTGTGCGGCAGGCTAGCTTCTCTGCGGACGGAAAGCGCTTGCTATGCACTTCGAGACGCTTCCTACGTACTTCGAGACGCTTGCTACGCATTACGGAGGGACCTTCGTGACACGCAAGACGGTGCGCATCGCCATGAACGGCGTCACCGGACGCATGGGCCACCGCCAGCACCTCGTCCGCTCGATCCTCGCCCTCCGCGCGCAGGGCGGCCTCGCCCTCGGCGACGGCACCGTGCTGTGGCCCGAGCCCGTCCTGGTGGGCCGCAGGGAGCCCGCGCTGCGCGCGCTCGCGGAGCAGCACGGTCTCGAACACTTCTCCACCGACCTCGACGCGGTCCTCGCCGACCCGGCCGTCGACATCTACTTCGACGCGCAGGCCACCTCCGCCCGCGAGGCCGCCCTCAAGAAGGCCATCGCGGCGGGCAAGCACATCTACACCGAGAAGCCGACCGCCACCGGCCTGGACGCCGCCCTCGGCCTCGCCCGTCTGGCCAGGGACGCGGGCGTCAGGCACGGCGTCGTCCAGGACAAGCTCTTCCTGCCGGGCCTGCTCAAGCTGAAACGGCTCATCGACGGCGGCTTCTTCGGGCGCGTCCTGTCGGTCCGCGGCGAGTTCGGCTACTGGGTCTTCGAGGGCGACTGGCAGCCGGCCCAGCGCCCCTCCTGGAACTACCGCGCCGAGGACGGCGGCGGCATCGTCGTCGACATGTTCCCGCACTGGGAGTACGTCCTCCACGAACTGTTCGGCCGCGTACGCACCGTCCAGGCCCTCGCCACCACGCACCTCCCGCGGCGCACGGACGAGGACGGCAAGCCCTACGACGCGACCGCCGACGACGCCGCCTACGGAGTCTTCGAGCTGGACGGCGGCGTGATCGCGCAGATCAACTGCTCCTGGGCGGTGCGCGTCCACCGCGACGAACTCGTGGAGTTCCAGGTCGACGGCACGGAGGGCTCGGCGGTCGCGGGCCTGCGCGACTGCCGCGTACAGCACCGCGGCACGACGCCCAAACCGGTGTGGAACCCCGACCTGCCGGCCACCCACTCCTTCCGCGACCAGTGGCAGGAGGTGCCCGACAACACCGAGTTCGACAACGGCTTCAAGGCGCAGTGGGAACTCTTCCTCAAACACGTGTACGCCGACGCGCCCTACCGCTGGGACCTCCTCGCGGGCGCCCGCGGCGTGCAACTCGCCGAACTGGGTCTGAGGTCCTCCGCCGAGGGCCGCCGCATCGACGTACCGGAGATCGCGCTGTGAGCACACCCCGGGCCGCGGGCGCCCTCCTGCTCCCCGCCGAAGGAGGCGGCACGCGCGCGTACACCCCGCGAAGCGAGCCCCCGAGCACGAGAACAGGCGGCCCCCCGCCCGCCTCCCGCGCCGTCCTCTCCGCCGCCCACGTCGTCGCCGACCCCCGTGCGGACGTCTCCCCGGACGGCCCCGCCACCATCGACTGGGACGCCACGCTCGCCTTCCGCCGCCACCTGTGGTCGCACGGCCTGGGCGTCGCCGAGGCCATGGACACCGCCCAGCGCGGCACGGGCCTGGACTGGGCGGGCGCCGCCGAACTCATCCGCCGCTCGGCCGCCGAGGCGAAGGCGGCAGGCGGCCGGATCGCGTGCGGCGCGGGCACCGACCAACTGACCCTGCCCGCAGGCCTTCCGCAGGTCAGGGCGGCCTACGAGGAACAGCTCGCCCTCGTCGAAGCGGCCGGCGCCCAGGCGATCCTCATGGCGTCGCGGGCCCTCGCCGCCACCGCCACCTCGCCGGACGACTACCTGGAGACGTACGGCCACCTCCTGCGCCAGGCGAGCGAGCCGGTGATCCTGCACTGGCTCGGCCCCATGTTCGACCCGGCCCTGGAGGGCTACTGGGGCTCGGCCGACCTGGACGCGGCGACCGACACCCTCCTGGAGGTCATCGCCGCCCACCCCGACAAGGTCGACGGCATCAAGGTCTCGCTCCTGGACGCCGACCGCGAGATCGCCCTGCGCCGCCGACTCCCGCACGGCGTGCGCTGCTACACCGGCGACGACTTCCACTACCCCGAGCTGATCGCCGGCGACGACCACGGCTTCAGCCACGCCCTGCTCGGCGTCTTCGACCCGCTCGGACCGCTCGCCGCCGAGGCGGTGCGCGTCCTGGACACCGGCGACGTGAAGGCCTTCCGGGCCCTCCTCGACCCGACCGTCGAGCTGTCCCGCCACCTCTTCCAAAGCCCTACGCGCTACTACAAGACCGGCGTGGTCCTCCTCGCCTGGCTGGCAGGACACCAGACACACTTCACGATGGTGGGCGGTCTCCAGTCGGCCCGCTCGCTCCCGCACCTGGCCCGCGCCTACGAACTGGCCGACGGGCTAGGCCTGTTCCCCGACCCGCCCCTGGCGGCGGCCCGGATGCGCGCGCTGCTGACCGTCCATGGAGTCCCGCAATGAACACCCCGCCGCCGTCACCGCCGTCGTCATCGACACCGCCGCTGTCGCTGTCGCTGTCGCGTCTGAGCATCAACCAGGAGACCGTCAAGCAGCTCTCGCTCCCCGAACTCGCCGAAGGGTGCGTGAAGGAAGGCGTCACAGCGGTCGGCCTGTGGCGCGCGCCCGTCCAGGAGTACGGGGTCGAGCGCACCGCCCGCCTCATGCGCGAGACCGGCCTCGCGGTCACCAGCCTGTGCCGGGGCGGCTTCCTCACCGGTATCGAAGAGGCGCCACGCGCGCGTGCCCTGGACGACAACCGCGCGGCCATCGACGAGGCAGCGGCGCTCGGCACCGACACGCTGGTGCTGGTCTCCGGCGGCCTGCCGCCCGGCAGCCGCGACCTCGCCGGGGCCCGGGAACGCGTCGCGGACGCCCTCGCGCTCCTCGGGCCCTACGCCGAGGAGCGGGGCGTACGCCTGGCGGTCGAGCCGCTGCACCCGATGTTCGCCGCGGACCGCTGCGTGGTCTCCACCCTGGGCCAGGCGCTCGACCTCGCGGAACGCTTCCCCGCCCACCAAGTGGGCGTCGTCGTGGACACGTACCACGTCTGGTGGGACGACCAGGCACCCGCGCAGATCGCGCGGGCGGGACGGGGCGGCCGGCTGCACGCCTTCCAGCTGGCCGACTGGATCACGCCGCTGCCCGCGGGCGTACTGCTCGGACGCGGACAACTGGGCGACGGGAGCATCGACTTCAAGGCGCTGCGCGCGATGGTCGAGGCGGCAGGGTACGACGGCCCGATCGAGGTCGAGATCTTCAACGAGGCGCTGTGGGCGAGGGAGGGAGCGCAGGTGCTGAGGGAGACGGCCCGACGCTTCCGCACGCACGCGTGACGCCCGCCCGCACCGCGCCCGAGCCGCGCCTGTTCGGCCTGACCGGGCCTACTTCGTATTCCCGCGGCGCGCCCGTTTGGAGACCATCGCCACCACGACGGGCAGACCCACCTCGATCACGCGGGTGACGGTCGTCACGGGGATGCCGGTCTTCTTGGAGATCGCCTTGGCCACCGGCCCGGCCAGCTTCGCGACGCCGAACATCATTCCCCTTCCCGCTCGAAGGGCCGGGGAGAGCCCGACCGGAGAACAGCACTCATGGGTCAAACGGTACGTCCGCCCGGTGGCGTCGGCACCCGGAAGAAGTCCGCGAAAAATTAGTGGGCAACGCCGTGCAACCCTTTGTGCACCAGGCGTGTCGTACTTGGCGTCAGGGACTTCCCGTGAGGGGGGAACTGGTTCCCGAGGGGATCTGGGGGGATTCCGGGGGGAATCGCGGGGTTTCTGGCATAGGGGAGGGATCGAAGGGACCTGGTCGACAGACCAGGTCCCTTCGCCGTAGCCGGAAGTTGTCCACAGGCCGTCCAGGTTGTCGGTGCCGGGCGGTAGCGTCGGATCATGTCGAGTCCAGCTGTGGCGGCGGCGGTGGTCGAGGGGGTCCTCGAGCGCATCACGTACGCCAATGAGGAGACCGGTTACACGGTCGCGCGCGTCGACACCGGCCGCGGCGCCGGCGACCTGCTCACGGTCGTCGGCTCCCTGCTCGGCGCCCAGGTCGGCGAGAGCCTGCGCATGCAGGGCCGCTGGGGCTCCCACCCGCAGTACGGCAAGCAGTTCACCGTGGAGAACTACACGACGGTGCTGCCCGCCACCATCCAGGGCATCCGCCGCTATCTCGGCTCCGGCCTCATCAAGGGCATCGGCCCCGTGATGGCCGACCGCATCACCACCCACTTCGGCGTCGACACCCTCGACGTCATCGAGACCGAGCCGAAGCGCCTGGTGGAGGTCCCCGGCCTCGGCCCCAAGCGGACCAAGATGATCGCCGCCGCCTGGGAGGAGCAGAAGGCCATCAAGGAAGTCATGGTCTTCCTCCAGGGAGTCGGCGTCTCCACCTCCATCGCCGTGCGCATCTACAAGAAGTACGCCGACGCCTCCATCTCCGTCGTGAGGAACGAGCCGTACCGCCTGGCCGCCGACGTCTGGGGCATCGGCTTCCTCACCGCCGACCGCATCGCCCAGTCCGTCGGCATCCCGCACGACAGCCCCGAGCGCGTCAAGGCCGGTCTCCAGTACGCCCTTTCGCAATCCACCGACCAGGGCAACTGCTACCTCCCCGAGGAGCGCCTCATCGCCGACGCGGTGAAGCTGCTCCAGGTCGACACGGGCCTCGTCATCGACTGCCTCGCCGAGCTGGCGGGAGAAGAGGAGGGGGTCGTCCGCGAAGCCGTGCCGAGCCCGGAGGGCGGCGAGGACATCACCGCCGTCTATCTGGTCCCCTTCCACCGCGCCGAACTCTCCCTGGCCGCGCAGCTGTCGCGCCTCCTGAAGGCCCCCGACGACCGCATGCCCGCCTTCCGGGACGTCGCCTGGGACAAGGCGCTCGCCTGGCTCGCGGACCGCACGGGCGCCAAGCTCGCGCCCGAGCAGGAAGCGGCCGTGCGGCTCGCGCTGACCCGCAAGGTCGCCGTCCTGACCGGCGGCCCCGGCTGCGGCAAGTCCTTCACGGTCCGCTCCATCGTCGAGCTGGCCCGCGCCAAGAAGGCCAAGGTCGTCCTCGCCGCCCCCACCGGCCGCGCCGCCAAGCGCCTCGCCGAACTGACCGGCGCCGATGCCTCCACCGTCCACCGCCTGCTCGAACTGAAACCGGGAGGCGACGCCGCGTACGACAGGGAGCGGCCGCTCGACGCCGACCTGGTCGTGGTCGACGAGGCCTCGATGCTCGACCTGCTCCTCGCCAACAAGCTGGTCAAGGCCGTCCCGCCCGGCGCCCACCTGCTCTTCGTGGGCGATGTCGACCAGCTGCCCAGCGTCGGCGCGGGTGAGGTGCTGCGGGACATGCTCAGCGAGGACAGCCCCATCCCGGCCGTCCGCCTCACCCGCATCTTCCGGCAGGCCCAGGAGTCGGGCGTCGTCACCAACGCCCACCGCATCAACTCCGGCGTCCCGCCCCTCACCCAGGGCATGAAGGACTTCTTCCTCTTCGTCGAGGAGGAGACCGAGGACGCCGGCCGCGTCACGGTGGACGTCGCCGCCCACCGCATCCCCCGCAAGTTCGGGCTCGACCCGCGCCGCGACGTCCAGGTCCTCGCCCCCATGCACCGCGGCCCCGCGGGCGCAGGGAACCTCAACGGCCTCCTCCAGCAGGCCATCACCCCCGCCCGGCCCGACCTGCCCGAGAAGCGGTTCGGCGGACGCGTCTTCCGCGTGGGCGACAAGGTCACCCAGATCCGCAACAACTACGAGAAGGGGCAGAACGGCGTCTTCAACGGCACGGTCGGCGTCGTCACCGCCCTCGACGCCGACGAGCAGCGGCTCACCGTCCTGACCGACGAGGACGAGGAAGTCCCGTACGACTTCGACGAACTGGACGAGCTGGCGCACGCGTACGCGGTGACGATCCACCGCTCCCAGGGCAGTGAATACCCGGCCGTGGTGATCCCGGTCACCACCGGCGCGTGGATGATGCTGCAACGCAATCTGCTCTACACCGCCGTGACACGCGCCAAGAAGCTGGTCGTCCTGGTCGGTTCGCGCAAGGCTCTGGGTCAGGCTGTACGCACGGTCTCCGCGGGTAAGCGCTGTACAGCCCTGGATTTCAGGCTCTCGGGGCGCCGCGGAGAAGGCCCGGCGACGTTTTGATCGATCAAACGAGTCGGAAACGTCACACAGCACTTCCGGAACCGGGGCGAAGGGGGCAGGATGAGCAGGTTGGCGGCACTGAGTGCCGCCAATAGGCCCAATGGTCGACCCCGAGTGCACTCTCCAGGGCCAAATGGGGGATGGTAGAGACAGTCAGGGCACCTCGAAGAAGAGGCACAACGTCGGTGAGGGATGACGTGAGCGACAACTCTGTAGTACTGCGGTACGGCGATGGCGAGTACACCTACCCGGTGATCGATTCGACCGTCGGCGACAAGGGCTTCGACATCGGGAAGCTCCGCGCCCAGACCGGTCTGGTGACCCTGGACAGCGGCTATGGCAACACCGCCGCCTATAAATCCGCCATCACCTATCTCGACGGCGAGCAGGGCATCCTCCGGTACCGCGGCTACCCGATCGAGCAGCTGGCCGAGCGCTCCACCTTCACCGAGGTGGCGTACCTGCTGATCAACGGCGAGCTGCCGAAGGTCGACGAGCTGGCGAGCTTCAAGAACGAGATCACGCAGCACACCCTGCTGCACGAGGACGTCAAGCGGTTCTACGACGGCTTCCCGCGCGACGCCCACCCGATGGCCATGCTGTCGTCCGTGGTGAGCGCGCTGTCGACGTTCTACCAGGACAGCCACAACCCCTTCGACGAGAAGCAGCGTCACCTCTCGACGATCCGCCTTCTCGCCAAGCTTCCGACGATCGCGGCGTACGCGTACAAGAAGTCGCAGGGCCACCCGGTCGTCTACCCGCGCAACGACCTCGGCTACGTCGAGAACTTCCTGCGCATGACCTTCTCGGTGCCCGCCGCCGAGTACGAGCTGGACCCGGTCGTCGTCGCCGCGCTCGACAAGCTCCTGATCCTGCACGCGGACCACGAGCAGAACTGCTCTACCTCCACCGTGCGTCTGGTCGGCTCCTCGCAGGCGAACATGTTCGCCTCGATCTCGGCCGGCATCTCGGCCCTGTGGGGCCCGCTGCACGGCGGCGCCAACCAGTCGGTCCTGGAGATGCTGGAAGGCATCCAGGCCTCCGGCGGCGACGTCGACACCTTCATCCGCAAGGTGAAGAACAAGGAAGACGGCGTGAAGCTCATGGGCTTCGGGCACCGCGTCTACAAGAACTTCGACCCCCGGGCGAAGATCATCAAGGCGGCGGCGCACGACGTCCTCTCGGCCCTCGGCAAGTCCGACGAGCTGCTCGACATCGCGCTGAAGCTGGAAGAGCACGCGCTGGCCGACGACTACTTCGTCGAGCGGAAGCTCTACCCGAACGTGGACTTCTACACCGGTCTGATCTACCGGGCCATGGGCTTCCCGACCGAGATGTTCACCGTGCTCTTCGCGCTGGGACGTCTTCCGGGGTGGATCGCCCAGTGGCACGAGATGATCAAGGAGCCGGGTTCGCGTATCGGTCGGCCTCGGCAGATCTACACCGGTGAGGTCCTTCGGGACTTCGTCCCGGTTGAGGGTCGCTGATCTTTTTTCGGGAACTGCGGGCCGCATAGGGCTGGTCGTGCGGTTTCCCGCGCCCCTTACGGGGCCAAAGCGAGAAGCGCCCCGCCGCCGATCCCCCCACGGGTCGACGGTCGGGGCGCTTCCCTTTTTCCCGGTGCGGATTCCCCCCACGGGATCCGGCCGGGCGTCTGTGGTTGCCCTGCGGTCTGCCGGGACGCGTACGGGAGGGCCGCTCAAAGCTCCCCGGTGTACGTGCCCCGGCAACGCAATTCCAGGGAGCATCCCCCAAGATGTCCCCTGATGTCGGACGACGTCCCCCAAGACGTCTACCGGCATCGTCCCATTAGACTCGCGACCCCCCTAGATGGTTACGTTCAGATCACTGTGATCTGCGTCTCTTGCATATGTCCAGTACATGCGCAAGAGCCCCGATATGGGGATCCTGAGAGGTGCGTGAGGGTGCTGAAACGGACATGTGAAGGGGTTATGTGAATGTCCGCAGCCGCAGGCTGTTCGTGACCACGAAGACCGAGGAGAACGCCATGGCGGCCCCCGCGATCATCGGGTTCAGAAGGCCGGCCGCCGCGAGCGGCAGTGCGGCGACGTTGTAACCGAAGGCCCAGCAGAGGTTGCCCTTGATGGTGGCGAGGGTCTTCCGGGAGAGCCTGATGGCGTCGGCCGCCACCCGCAAGTCCCCGCGCACCAGCGTCAGATCGCTCGCCTCGATCGCCGCGTCCGTGCCCGTCCCCATCGCGAGACCCAGATCGGCGGTGGCCAGCGCCGCCGCGTCGTTCACGCCGTCCCCGACCATCGCCACGACCCGGCCCTCGCCTCGCAGCCGCCGTACGACGTCGACCTTGTCCTGCGGGAGGACCTCCGCGTACACGTCGTCCGGGGCGATCCCCACCGCCCGCGCCACCGTATCGGCGACGGCCTTGTTGTCGCCGGTGAGCAGCATCGGCGTCAGGCCGAGCGCGCGCAGTTCGCGCACCGCCTGCGGGCTGGAGTCCTTGACGGCGTCGGCGACCGTGAGCACGCCGCGCGCGGCACCGTCCCAGGCGACCAGCACGGCCGTTCGCCCCGACGCCTGCGCCTCTTCCTTCGCTCCGGCCAGCGCCTCCAGGCCCGTGACGCCCGCGTCCGCGAGGAGCCGCTCGCTCCCCACGAGCACCTCGTGCCCCTCCACCGCGCCGCGCACCCCGGACCCGGCAATGTTCTCGAACCGCTCCGGGGCCGCCAACTCCGCGACGGAGACGCCGAGACGGTCGGCCGCGCCCGCCGCGAGAGCGCGGCCGACGGGGTGCTCGGAGGCGTGCTCCAGGGCGCCCGCGAGGCGCAGCAGCTGCTTCTCGTCCGTGTCCCCGGCGGCGTACGCGTCCGCCATCTCCATGCGGCCCGTCGTCACCGTCCCCGTCTTGTCCAGGACGACGGTGTCGACGCGGCGCGTGGACTCCAGGACCTCGGGCCCCTTGATGAGGATGCCGAGCTGGGCGCCGCGTCCCGTGCCGACCATCAGGGCGGTGGGAGTGGCCAGGCCGAGCGCGCACGGGCAGGCGATGATCAGGACGGCGACGGCGGCGGTGAAAGCGGCGGTCACATCGCCCGTGGCGCCGAGCCAGCCGCCGAGCGTGCCGGCCGCGATGAGCAGGACCACCGGCACGAACACCGCGGCGATCCGGTCGGCGAGGCGCTGCACCTGGGCCTTGCCGGTCTGGGCGTCCTCGACGAGCCGTGCCATGCGCGCCAGTTGGGTGTCGGAGCCGACGCGGGTCGCCCGTACGACGAGCCGCCCCGAGGTGTTCACGGTGGCCCCGGTGACGGCGTCGCCCACGGCCACGTCGACCGGCACGGACTCGCCGGTCAGCATCGAGGCGTCGACCGCGGACGCGCCCTCCACGACGGTGCCGTCGGTCGCGACGGTCTCGCCGGGGCGTACGACGAAGCGGTCGCCGACGGCCAGCCGCCCGACCGGGACGCGCTCCTCCGTGCCCGCGCGCAGGACGGTGACGTCCTTGGCGCCCAGTTCGAGCAGGGCGCGCAGGGCCGAGCCCGCCCGCCGCTTGGAGCGGGCCTCCAGCCAGCGGCCGAGCAGGATGAACGTGATGACACCGGAGGCGACCTCGAGATAGATCGTCGAGGCGCCGGAGCCGGGGGACGCGGTGAAGTCGAAGCCGTGCCGCATGCCGGGCGCTCCGGCGTCCCCGAAGAAGAGCGCCCAGAGCGACCAGCCGAACGCGGCGAGCGTGCCGACCGAGACCAGCGTGTCCATGGTCGCGGAGCCGTGCCGCACATTGGTGAGCGCCGCACGGTGGAAGGGCAGGCCGCCCCAGACCACGACGGGTGCGGCGAGGGTCAGCGAGAGCCACTGCCAGTTGTCGAACTGGAGGGCGGGGGCCATCGCGAGCAGCACGACGGGCAGGGACAGGAGGGCGGAGACGGTCAACCGCTGCCGCAGGGTGTCGGGCTCGGTGATGTCCGCGGTGGTCGGGGCGGACGCGTGGCCCGCCTCGGGCTCCGGTGGCGGCGGGACGATCTCCTTGGCCGTGTAGCCCAGCTTCTCGACGAGGGCGATCAGCTGGGCGACCTCGACCCCGTCGGCGTAGGTGACCTTCGCCTTCTCCGTGGCGAGGTTGACCGACGCGGCGGTCACCCCTTCCACGCGGTTCAGCTTCTTCTCGATGCGGGACGAGCAGGAGGCGCAGGTCATTCCGCCGACGGCGAGTTCGACTTCGGAGACTTCGGTCATGACTCCTTCGTACTACTTCCGGGCCGGTGACACGGCGGCGGGCCCTGTGGCGCCCACGTCGGCACCACAGGGCCCGGAGTACCCGGCGGGCCGCCGGTCAGGCCTTGACGCCGGCCAGTTCGTAGCCCGCCTCGTCGACCGCGGCGCGCACCGCGGCCTCGTCCAGCGGGGCCTCGGAGACCACGGTCACCTGGCCGGTGGAGGCGACGGCCTTGACGGAGGTGACGCCCGCGATCTCCGAGATCTCGGCGGAGACGGCGCCCTCGCAGTGGCCGCAGGTCATCCCCGTCACCTCGTACACCGTGGTGACGCCGCCCTGCGAGGTCTCCGCGGTGCCGCCGGAGTGGCAGGAACCGCTGGGGGAGCAGCAGGAGCCGGTCGTCTCGGACGCGGCCTGCGGGAGCTCGGTCTGGGCGCTCATGTCGTTCTCCTCGGGAAGGCGTGTGTACATATGCGACGTAATGTGCGGGAGGGGGCCCCGGAGTCCCCTGGACCCCCTGACACTCACAACACTATACCCCTAGGGGGTATCCCGCAACGCGGTGCGTCCGCGCGGCGTCAGCCTCTGCGTCCGCGGTTGCCGGGGCGGGCCGCGACCCAGGCGCGGATCGTGTCCGCGTACCAGAAGGGCTTGCCGCTCTCCACGTGGTCGGGGTCGGGCAGCAGCCCGTGCTTGCGATAGGAGCGCACGGTGTCGGGCTGCACCCGGATGTGCGCGGCGATCTCCTTGTACGACCAGAGCCTGCGGTCGGTCATCGGTGGCACCTCCCTGCACGCGCCCAGGGCGGCCGGAGAGGCCGACGGGGGAACTGGGCGCGACGCGTGGCGATCACTCAGCCTGTGCCCGTTGAACGACGCAGAGTGACCGCCGGGGCCTGGCTGTGGACCGCCTGTGACGTAAGGGCCGCGTACGTGAGACATGTGTGACAGGAAAAGAGTGTTTGTGACGAAAGCGACATGTCGCGGCGCGCTTCCACGGGCTCCCCGCCCCCTGAAATGCTGCCGGGGCTAGGCCCCGCAGGAGCGGAGGAAGGCGCGGGTGCGGCGGGCGATCGGGAGGGGCTGGTCCGGCGGGCACGGGTACATGTCCTGCTCGACGATCGCGAAGAGATCGACACCCAGCTTCTGGGCCGCCGCGAGGACGGGCTCCAGCGCCGGCACCCCGGCGGGCGGCTCGCACATCACGCCGCGCGCCACGGCGGGCCCGAACGGCACCTCCTCCGCGCGCACCGCCGCGAGGACCTCCGGGTCGACCTGCTTGAGGTGCAGATAGCCGATGCGTTCGCCGTACGTCTCGATGAGTTCGACGCTGTCCCCGCCGCAGTAGGCGTAGTGGCCGGTGTCCAGGCAGAGCGAGACGAGGTCGGGGTCGGTGGCGTCGAGGAAGCGGGTGACGTTCTCCTCGGTGTCGATGTGCGTGTCCGCGTGCGGGTGGACGACGACCTGAAGGCCGTAGCGCTCGCGCACCTCGTGGGCCAGGCGCTCGGTCTGGGTGGTCAGTTCACGCCATTGCGCGGGCGTCAGGACGCGGTCCTCCAGGACCTCGCCGGTCTTGTCGTCGCGCCAGAAGGAGGGGATGACGACGAGGTGCCCGGCGCCCATCGCCTGGGCCAGCGCGGCGTTGTCGGCGACGTGCGCCCAGGTCTTCTCCCAGACCGCGGGTCCGTGGTGCAGCCCCGTGAAGACCGTGCCCGCGGAGACCTTGAGGCCGCGCCGGGCCGTCTCGGCCGCCAGTTCGACGGGGTCGGTGGGCAGATAGCCGTAGGGGCCCAGCTCGATCCATTCGTATCCGCACTCGGCGACCTCGTCGAGGAAGCGGCACCAGGGGACCTGCTGGGGGTCCTCGGGAAACCACACGCCCCATGAGTCGGGCGCCGAACCGATCCGGATGCGAGACAGCGTCGTCATGCCGGCAAGACTCCAGGCCGCCTCGGAACGGTGTCAAGGAGTGGTCCGAATGTAAGGACAAAATGTTGACAGGGCTCCCGGAGCGGGATTAGACCTGGGGGGCACACGACCGACCGGCCCGGCGAAGGGACGCAGAGGGTGAGTGATCCGTACGACGTCATCACCATGGGCCGGATCGGGGTGGACCTCTATCCGCTCCAGGCCGGAGTGCCCCTCGACGAGGTCGCCACGTTCGGGAAGTTCCTCGGCGGCTCGGCCAGTAACGTCGCGGTCGCCGCGGCACGGCTCGGCCGCCGCGTCGCCCTCGTCACCCGCACCGGCGAGGACCCCTTCGGGACCTATCTGCACCGGGCGCTGCGGGAGTTCGGCGTCGACGACCGCTGGGTGAGCGCGGTCGCGGGGCTCCCGACGCCGGTGACGTTCTGCGAGGTCTTCCCGCCGGACGACTTCCCGCTGTACTTCTACCGGCTGCCCAAGGCGCCCGACCTGGAGATCTCCGAGGATGAGCTGGACCTCCGCGCGATCGCGGCGGCGCGGATCTTCTGGATGACAGGGACGGGGCTGTGCGCGGAGCCGAGTCGTTCGGCGACGCTGGCGGCGTTGGCCTCGCGGTCGGCGGGCGTCACGGTGTTCGACCTCGACTGGCGGCCGATGTTCTGGTCCGACCCGGCCGAGGCGCGCCCTCACTACGCCGCCGCGCTCGCGCACGCCACGGTCGCCGTCGGCAACCTCGACGAGGTCGAGATCGCCACAGGAGAGCGTGAACCCCTGGCGGCGGCACGGGCGTTGCTGGACGCGGGGGTCGAACTGGCCGTCGTGAAGCAGGGGCCCGAAGGAGTGCTCGCGATGAACCGGGCGGGGGAGTCGGCGCGGGTGCCGCCCCTGCCCGTGAAGGTCCTCAACGGACTGGGCGCGGGGGACGCGTTCGGCGGGGCCCTGTGCCATGGGCTGCTCGCCGGGTGGGAGTTGGAGCGGATCATGCGGTACGCCAACGCGGCGGGGGCGATCGTCGCCTCGCGGCTGGAGTGCAGTTCCGCCATGCCGTTTGCCGGCGAGGTCGCCTCGGCTGTTGAAGCGGGGGCTGTCTTGTGAGGTCGGGCTCTGCGCGTCGGACACGGGGCTCCGCCCCGGACCCCGCTCCTCAAACGCCGGAGGGGCTGGAATTCGCTGACCTCACCCGGATCCGGGCCCGCCATCCCGAAGCCGTCCTCGAAGCCGCCGCCCGGCGCCCCCGGCGAAGGCTTCTCGCCGACGGTGGGCGGCTGTTGATCGTTGCCGCCGATCATCCCGCCCGGGGATCCCTCGGCGTCGGGAGCGATCCGTTCGCCATGGCCAACCGGCGCGACCTCCTCGAACGGCTCTGTCTCGCGCTGTCGCGGCCCGGCGTCGACGGCGTGCTCGCCACCGCCGACGTGCTCGACGACCTGCTGCTCCTCGGCGCCCTCGACGGCAAGGTCGTCATGGGGTCGATGAACCGCGGCGGCCTCGCGGGGGCCGCGTTCGAGCTGGACGACCGGTTCACCGGGCACCGGCCCGAGGACCTCGAACGGCTCGGCTTCGACGCGGGCAAGCTGCTGCTGCGCGTCGACTACGACGACCCGGGGTCGCTGACCACGCTGCACTCGGCGGCGCGGATCGTCGACGCCATGGCCGAGCGCAGGCTGCCGGTCTTCGTCGAGCCGTTCCTCACGCGCCGGGACGGCACGGGGGTGCCCCGCAACGACCTGAGCGCCGAGGCCGTCACCCGGTCCATCGCCATCGCCTCCGGTCTCGGCGGCACCTCCGCGTACACCTGGCTGAAGGTCCCCGTCACCGAGAACCCCGACGACATGGCCCGCGTCATGGAGACCTCGACGCTGCCCGCCGTGCTGCTCGGCGGCGACATCGGGGACGATCAGGACGCCGCGTACGAGAAGTGGCGCGGCGCCCTGCAACTTCCCACCGTGCAGGGGCTCGTCGTCGGCAGGGCGCTGCTCTACCCGCCCGACGGGGACGTGGCGGGGGCGGTCGACACCGCCGTAGGACTGCTGTAGCGGGGTGGACAGATGGAGGAGGCCCACATGACGTACGTACCGAAAGGGAGTGCGGCCCATGGCCCGTACACCGTTGACATCGATCCGAAACAGGCAGGCTGGGTCTACTCCGCACTGCGCGTCGTCGAGATCGAGGCGGGTGCCACGCACTCCTTCGATACCGGCGAGAGTGAATGGATCGTGCTCCCGCTGACCGGCGGCTGTACGGTGCACACGGAAGCCGGGATCATCGAACTCCTGGGCAGGGAGAGCGTGTTCAGCGGAGTCTCTGATTTCGCTTACGTCCCCCGCGACGCCCGGATCCAGATCGCCTCCGGCGCGGGAGGCCGCTTCGCCCTGGCAGGAGCGAAGTGCGAGCGTCGACTCCCCGCCCGCTACGGCTCCGCGCCGGAGGTACCCGTCGAGAGCCGCGGCAGCGGCACCTGCGCCCGTGAGGTCCGCAATTTCGCCTCCGCGGACGCCTTCGACTGCGACCGCCTCATCGCCGTCGAGGTGATCACGCCCGGCGGCAACTGGTCCTCGTACCCGCCGCACAAGCACGACGAGCACCGCTCGGGCGTCGAGGCCGAGCTTGAGGAGATCTACTACTTCGAGATCGAGGCGCCCGAGGGCCGGGAAGGCTTTGGGTACCAGCGTGTTTTCCCCTCCCGCGAGGGTGGTACGGACGTCCTTGCCGAGGTCCGTTCCGGTGATGCCGTGCTCGTGCCCGACGGCTGGCACGGCCCGTCCGTCGCCCAGCCGGGCCACGCGATGTACTACCTGAACGTCATGGCGGGCCCCGGCGAGGAACGGGAGTGGCGGATCTGCTTCCACCCCGACCACACGGAGGGATACCGATGACGCAGAGGCCGCGTGAGAGCGTCCGGCTCACCACCGCGCAGGCGCTCGTGCGCTTCCTGTCCCGGCAGTTCACCGAGCGGGACGGCGAGCGGCAGCGGCTGATCGGCGCGACCTGGGGCATCTTCGGGCACGGCAACGTGGCCGGCATCGGGCAGGCGCTCGTGGAGCACGCCGACGAGATGCCCTTCCACCAGGGGCGGAACGAACAGGCCATGGTGCACGCCGCCGTCGGGTACGCCCGGCAGCGCGGCCGCCTGTCCACCCACGCCGTCACCACGTCCATCGGGCCGGGCGCCACCAACCTCGTCACCGGTGCCGCCCTCGCCACGGTCAACCGCCTGCCCGTCCTGCTCCTGCCCGGCGACACCTTCGCGACCCGGCCCGCCGACCCGGTGCTCCAGCAGCTCGAAGTGCCGTACGCGGGCGATGTGTCGGTCAACGACTGTCTGCGGCCCGTATCGAAGTACTTCGACCGCGTGACCCGCCCCGAGGCGCTGATCCCCGCCGCCCTCGCCGCGATGCGGGTGCTCACCGACCCGGCCGAGACCGGCGCCGTCACCCTCGCCCTGCCGCAGGACGTACAGGCGGAAGCCTTCGACTGGCCCGCGGAGTTCTTCGCCGAGCGGGTGTGGGCCGTGCGCAGGGCGGCTCCCGACCCGCGGGAGCTGGCCGTGGCCGCGGGCGCGGTGCGCGAGGCGCGGCGGCCCCTGGTCGTCGCGGGCGGCGGCGTCCACCACAGCGCCGCCGAGGACGCCCTGCGGGAGTTCGCCGACGCGACCGGCATCCCCGTCGCCTCCACCCAGGCCGGCAAGGGCTCCCTGCGCTTCGACCACCCTGCGGACGTCGGCGGCATCGGCCACACGGGCACGGCGACGGCGAACGAACTGGCCCGCGCCGCCGACCTGGTGATCGGCGTCGGCACCCGCTACAGCGACTTCACCACGGCCTCCGGCACCCTCTTCGAGCGGCCCGGGGTGCGCTTCCTCAACCTCAACGTCACGCCCTTCGACGGCCACAAGATGGCGGGCGCCACCCTGATCGCCGACGCCCGCGCCGGACTCGACGCGCTCACGGGAGAACTGCGCGGCCACCGCGTCGCGGACGGCTACACCGCCGAGTACACGGGCGACAAGGCCCGCTGGGAGCAGCGCGTCGACGCCGCGTACCAGGCGGACGATCCGGACATCCGCCCGACGCAGGCCCAGGTCCTCGGCGTACTCGACGAGGTGGTGACGGACGACGACATCGTCATCAACGCCGCGGGCTCCCTCCCCGGCGACCTGCACAAGCTGTGGCGGGCCCGGTCGGCGCGGCAGTACCACGTCGAGTACGGCTACTCCTGCATGGGATACGAGATCCCGGCGTCGATCGGCGTCGCGCTCGCCGCACCGGACCGGCCGGTGTGGGCGCTGGTCGGCGACGGGACGTATCTGATGAACCCCACCGAGCTGGTCACGGCCGTCCAGGAGGACATCCCGGTCAAGATCGTCGTCCTCCAGAACCACGGGTACGCGTCGATCGGCGGGCTCTCGGAGTCGGTGGGCGGCGAGCGGTTCGGCACGGACTACCGCTTCCGGGCGCCGGACGGGACGTACACCGAGGGTCCGCTGCCGGTCGATCTCGCCGCCAACGCGGCCTCGCTCGGGATGCGGGTGCTGCGCGCCAGAACAGTGCGTGACCTGCGCGGGGCGCTGCGGGAGGCGCGCGCCGCGGACCGTCCCACATGTGTCTATGTGGAGACGGAAACGGCAGACACAGTGTCGGGCCCGCCCCCGGCACAGGCGTGGTGGGATGTGCCCGTGGCCGAGACGGCGGAGCGGGTGTCCGCGGTCAAGGCCAGGGAAGAGTACGACCGGCACGTCGCTGCCCGACGCCGCCACCTGTGAGAGTAGGGATGCTTGTCATGACGAAGACCGTCCATCACTGGATCGGCGGGAAGGCCGTCGAGGGCGCGTCCGGCATCTACGGCCCGGTCACCGACCCGGCGACCGGAGCCGTCACGACGCAGGTCGCCTTCGCGAACGTGGACGAGGTGGACGCCGCCGTCGCCGCCGCCCGCGAGGCCTTCGCGACCTGGGGCACCTCCTCGCTGGCCAAGCGCACCGCGATCCTCTTCAAGTTCCGCGCGCTGCTGGACGCCAACCGCGACGCGATCGCCGAGAGGATCGTCGCCGAGCACGGCAAGGTGCACTCCGACGCGCTCGGCGAGGTCGCCCGCGGCCTGGAGATCGTCGACCTGGCCTGCGGCATCACGGTGCAGCTCAAGGGCGAGCTGTCGACGGAGGTCGCGAGCCGCGTGGACGTGTCGTCCATCCGCCAGCCGCTCGGCGTCGTCGCGGGCATCACGCCGTTCAACTTCCCGGCGATGGTGCCGATGTGGATGTTCCCGCTGGCCATCGCCTGCGGCAACACCTTCGTACTGAAGCCGTCGGAGAAGGACCCGTCCGCGTCGATGAAGATCGCGGAGCTGCTCGCCGAGGCCGGTCTGCCCGACGGCGTCTTCAACGTCGTGCACGGCGACAAGGTGGCCGTGGACCGCCTCCTGGAGCACCCGGACGTGGCGGCCGTCTCCTTCGTGGGCTCCACCCCCATCGCCCGCCACATCCACACCACCGCCTCCGCCCACGGCAAGCGCGTCCAGGCGCTCGGCGGCGCCAAGAACCACATGCTGGTCCTGCCCGACGCCGACCTGGACGCCGCGGCCGACGCCGCCGTGTCCGCGGCCTACGGCTCGGCGGGTGAGCGCTGCATGGCGATCTCGGCCGTCGTCGCGGTCGGCTCCATCGCCGACGAGCTGGTGGGCAAGATCAAGGAGCGTGCCGAGAAGATCAAGATCGGCCCGGGCAGCGACCCGGCGTCCGAGATGGGCCCGCTCATCACCGCCGCCCACCGCGACAAGGTCGCCTCCTACGTCACGGGCGCCGCGGCCGAGGGCTGCGAGGTCGTCCTCGACGGCACCGGCTACACCGTGGAGGGCCACGAGAACGGCCACTGGATCGGCCTCTCGCTGCTCGACCGCGTCCCGACGACCGCCAAGGCCTACCGGGACGAGATCTTCGGCCCGGTCCTGTGCGTGCTGCGCGTGGACACGTACGAGGAGGGCGTGGCGCTGATGAACGCCTCGCCGTTCGGCAACGGCACCGCGATCTTCACCCGGGACGGCGGTGCGGCCCGCCGCTTCCAGCTGGAGATCGAGGCGGGCATGGTCGGCGTGAACGTGCCGATCCCGGTGCCGGTGGGCTACCACTCCTTCGGTGGCTGGAAGGACTCGCTCTTCGGCGACCACCACATCTACGGCAACGACGGCACGCACTTCTACACGCGCGGCAAGGTCGTCACCACGCGCTGGCCCGACCCGTCGGACGCGCCGGCCGGGGTGGACCTGGGCTTCCCGCGCAACCACTGAGTCGCCGACGTGTGACGGTACGTAGAGCAGCAGAGCGCAGGGCCGTCCGGTATCCGGACGGCCCTGATTCTTTTTTGACGCCGCTCTTGCGGTTCCCGTGCACAGGGTGCAATTCGGGCAGCTAAAGCGCCCGTGTTCATGTGCCTGCAATATCAAGGTCATATCCGGTGACGGCATGCTCATTGTGGCCTGGGTGGGCAAACTCTTGGGAATGCGAGGCGACTTGGGGCGCGGCTCCGCTGCGGATTCCGTAGGTAAATGACCGTTGACGTTCCGGATATCGCCGGGGTTCGATGACGCGCCGGGAGCCACAGAAAGACCCAGCTCGACAGCCTTCGGAGGCGATAGGGCTCCCCCGCATCTCCTGCCGCACCAGTCGATCGGAATCGCGCTTCATGACCGACACGCTCCGCCCGCTTCCCCCGCCCACCGCCGCGCCCCCGGCGGCCCTGGCCGATCCGGGCCGTCCCCAGAAGCTCAAGCGTTCCATCGGCGTCGTCGGCGGCACCCTCCTCACGCTGTCCTGCGTGACGCCCGCCTCCACGCTCTTCGTGGTCGTCCCCGACCTCTTCTCCTCGCTCGGCACCGCCACCGCGCTCACCATCGCGATCGGCTCCCTGCTCTGCGTGGGCGTCGCGTTCTGCTACTCGGAGCTGGGCACCCTCATCCCCAGCGCGGGCGGCGAGTACGCGATGGTCTCCACCATGGCGGGGCGCCTCGCCGGCTGGCTGGTCTTCGTCCTGTCCCTGCTCGTCGTGATGATCGTGCCGCCCGTCATCGCCATGGGCACCGCCGACTACCTCGCGCCCCTCGTCCACCTCGACCCGTCCTACGCGGGCGCGGGCGTCATGATCTGCGCCACCCTCGCGGGCCTGCTCGACCTGCGCGCCAACGCGTGGATCACCGGCATCTTCCTCGTCCTGGAGGTCGTCGCGGCGGGCGTCGTGGCCGTCCTCGGCTTCGCCCACGCCGAGCGCGGACCGGGCAGCCTGGTGGATCTGTCGGTGGCTTCCGGGTCCGGCTCCGGGCCCGGCGGGGTCGACACCGTCACGGCCATGCTCATCGTCTCGGGCCTCGCGATCGCGCTCTTCGTCACGCAGGGCTTCTCCACGGCCGTCTACCTCTCCGAGGAGCTGGAGAACCCGCGCCGCAACGTCGCGCGCACGGTCCTCGCCACCCTCGGCATCTCCGCCGTGATCATCCTGGTGCCGGTCGTCGCGATCACCATGGGCGCCGAGAGCCTCACCGCCCTGACCGAGGGCGACATCGGCGCCATGGTCGCCGCCTGGTCCAACTCGGCGGTCGGTACGTTCGTCAGCCTCTGCGTGGCCCTCGCGATCGTCAACGCGGGCATCGTCATGGTCATCCAGAACTCCCGCGTCCTGTTCGCCTCCGCGCGGGACAAGGCCTGGCCCACGCCCGTGAACAAGGCGCTCTCCAAGCTCGGCGCGTCCGGCGCCCCCTGGGTGGCCACGCTGCTGGTCGGCGTCCCCGGCGCACTCCTGTGCTTCGTCAACCTGGACACGCTGTACGGGGTGACCGGCGTCTCCGTCACCGGCATGTACCTCCTGGTGGCGGTCGCCGCGCTGCTCGCCCGGCGGGGCTCGCACGGGCACGGCGCGGCCTGGCGGATGCCGCTGTGGCCGGCCGTGCCGGTGGTGCTGATCGCCGTACTCGCGTACGTGCTGAGCCAGCAGGAGACGGAGTACCTGGTGTGGACCGGTGGGACCGTGCTCGTGGCCACCCTGTACTGGGCGCTGTACCTGCGGCCGCGCCGGGACACGCGGTGGCTGGTGAGTGTTCCGGAGGACGGGCAGGGCTGAACTGCTCAGCCCCGCTCCACCCGCCGCTCCACCTCCGCCCAGTCCTCCGGGTCCACCTCGGCGGACTCGCCCCCGACCAGCAGGTCACGGTCCTTGAAGCCGCTCGACGTGGACACGCACACCACGGGTCCCTCGGCGGACGCCGGGCCGCCCCGCTGCCGGTATCCCGCGAGCCCGGCGGCGGCCGACAACTCCGCCCAGAGCCCGGCCCCCGCCAGCTCCGCACGCGCCGCGGACATCTCCGCGTCGGAGACGAGCAGCGCCGCGCCGCCGCTCTCCCGGACGGCGACGGTCCCGCGGTAGCCGCCGACCGAGGAGCCGATCGCGTAGGCCGCGGTCTCGCCGACCGGGACCGTGGTCGCAGGGAGCCCGTCCCGCAGCGCCGCGGCCAGCGGGCCCCCGGCGGCGGGCTCGCAGGAGAACAGACGCGGCACCCGGTCGGTGACGCCGAGAGCGACCAGTTCCGCGAAGCCCTTCCACACGCCGAAGAGCAGCTCGCCGTAGCCGGTGGGCAGGAACACCGCCGCGGGGACGCCGAGTTCGGCGTAAATCTCGTAGGCGAGGGTCTTGTAGCCCTCGGGCCCGAACGCGTGCCCGGTGTGCGTGGGCGTCACATTGCTGACCGGGTGGTAGCCGAACCGCTGCGCGATCCGCCGCAGCAGCGGCCATCGCGCCTCGGAGGGCACCGGCAGCACGACGGCCCCGTACGCCCGCAGGAAGGCGTCGACGGCGGGCGGCGTCCCCGCCGACGAGAGCACCACGCACCGCAGGCCCGCCCGCGCCGCGTACGCCGCCGCGGAGGCGCCGTGGTTGCCGGACGAGGCGACGACGATGCCCTCCGCGCCCGCCCCGACCGCCGCGCTGACCGTGACGCGGTTGATGCGGTCCTTGTGGCTCCAGGTCGGATTGCGGGACTCGTCCTTGATCCACAGGCCTTCGCCGAGCGGCACGAGCGGCGTGCCGCCCTCGCCGAGGCCGGGGGCGTGCAGCGGCGGCAGGAGCGGCGCCCAGCGTTCGTGGCCACGCGGCTGCCCCGGCGCGGTGGCGAAGAGACCGGCGGGGACCCTGTCGTAGGCGTAGTCGACCTCGACCGGGTACGACACGCTGTCGTTGCTGGTCACCGGGCAGCCCGCGGTGAGCGGCGGCCACAGCGGGAAACGGACGGACGGGTCACCGAGCGAGCGCTGGCCGGTGGCGAGGGAATCCCGGGATGTCATAGGTGCAGACTCTATTCACCCCTGACGCGGTGCGTCCTCCCGGCTCTTCGGGCCGAAGTCCCAGCCGACCGAGGCGAAGCGCCCCTCTCCCGCGCGAGCGCCGCTGTCATCCTCGTACGCGAGCAGGAGGTGGTGGCCGGGGCTGTTGAGGAAGCGGCGGGTCGGGTCTCCCCGCGTACCACGATCGCGGTACGCGGGGCGCGGAGTCTACTCCCCGGGGAGGCAGGACAGTTCACACCGGCGGCTGCCCCGGTTGTCGGTCGCCGCCCGTACGGTGGTCGCATGGATCTACGACTGCCCAGGCCCAGGCTCCCCGGACCGCGCGGGCCACGTCGGCTGCTCGCCGCCGCGGCCGCCGTCGTGGTGCTCGCCGGGGCGGGCACCTGGACGGCGGTCGCCTCGGACGACGGCCCGTCCGTGCACCGCTCCGACGGCACGCTCGACGCCGACGGCGCGAAGATCGACACCTCCTTCTTCACCGCGGGGGACCCCGCCGCCAAGCGCCCCGCCGTCCTCATCGGCCACGGCTTCGGCGGCAGCAAGAACGACGTGCGCGAGCAGGCCGAGGACCTCGCGGCGGACGGCTATGCCGTACTGACCTGGTCCGCGCGCGGCTTCGGGAAGTCCACAGGAAAGATCGGGCTGAACGACCCCGAGGGCGAGGTCGCCGACGTCTCGAAGCTGATCGACTGGCTGGCGAAGCGGCCGGAGGTGCGGCTCGACAAGGACGGCGACCCGCGCGTAGGCGTCACCGGGGCGTCGTACGGGGGCGCGGTGTCGCTGCTCGCCGCCGGGACCGACCGGCGGGTGGACGCGATCGCCCCCCAGATCACCTACTGGAACCTCGCGGACGCGCTGTTCCCCGACGGCGTCTTCAAGAAGCTGTGGGCCGGCTCGTTCATCAACACCGGGGGCGGCTGCGACCGGTTCGAGAAGCGGCTGTGCGACATGTACAACCGGGTCGCCGTCGCCGGGAAGCCCGACGCGAAGGCGCGCGAGCTGCTCGCCGCGCGCAGCCCGGCCGCCGTCGGCGACCGGATCAAGGTGCCGACGTTCCTCGCCCAGGGCCAGACCGACTCCCTCTTCCCGCTCGGCCAGGGCGACGCCATCGCCCGAGCGGTCCGGGCCAACGGCGCGCCCGTGGCCGTCGACTGGATCGCGGGCGGCCACGACGGCGGCGACCCCGAGCGGGCGCGCGTCGAAAGGCGCGTCGGCGCGTGGTTCGACCGCTATCTGAAGGGCGACAAGAGCGCCGACACCGGCCCCGCGTTCCGCGTCACCCGCACCGGGGGCGTCGACTCCACCGACGGGGCGGCCCGGCTGCGGGGCGCGAGCGCAGACACGTACCCCGGCCTGGAGAGCGCCCGGCGCACGGTGCCGCTCGGCGGGCGCGAGCGGACGTTCGACAACCCCGCGGGCGCGAGCCCGCCCGCCGTCTCCACCCTCCCCGGCCTCGGCGGCAGGGGCCTCTCCCGGCTCACCTCCCTCGGTGTCGGCGTCTCCCTGGACATCCCCGGACAGAACGCCACGTTCATGTCGAAGCCGCTGAGCGAGGACCTGCGGATCACCGGTACGCCGACGGTCCGGGCCCATGTGAAGTCCTCCCGCGAGGACGCGGTGCTCTTCGCCAAGGTGTACGACGTCGGGCCCGGCGGGAAGCAGCAGGTCCTGCCCTCCCAGCTGGTCGCCCCGGTGCGGATCGAGGGCGCCAAGGACGGCAAGGACGTCGAGCTGCGCCTGCCCGCCATCGACCACGAGGTGCGCAAGGGCCACCGCCTGCGCCTCGCCCTCGCCTCCACCGACCTCGGGTACGCGTCACCCGCCGACCCCGCCTCGTACACCGTCTCGCTCAAGAGCGACCTGGAGGTGCCGACGGCTCCCGGCCTGAAGACCGGCGCCGCGCCCCTGCCCTCCTGGGTGTGGTGGCTGCCGGCCGCGGGAGCCGTCATCGCCCTCGGCCTGCTGATCACCGGCCGCCGCAGGACGACGGCGCCCGCCCCCGACCCCGCCCTCGCCGAAGTGCCGCTCCGGATCACCGACTTGAGCAAGCGGTACGCCAAGTCCAGCGACCGGTACGCCGTCCGTGACGTCTCCTTCCGCGTCGAGAAGGGCCAGGTCCTCGGCCTCCTGGGGCCCAACGGCGCGGGCAAGACGACGACCCTGCGCATGCTGATGGGCCTGATCCGGCCCGACGCGGGCGAGATCCGCGTCTTCGGGCAGGCGATCGTGCCGGGGGCGCCCGTCCTCTCCCGGGTCGGCGCGTTCGTCGAGGGCGCCGGCTTCCTGCCGCACCTCAGCGGCCGGGAGAACCTGGAGCTGTACTGGAAGGCGACCGGCCGCCCCGCCGAAGACGCCCACCTGGACGAGGCGTTGGAGATCGCCGGACTCGGCAGCGCCCTGGCCCGCGCGGTACGGACGTACTCCCAGGGCATGCGGCAGCGCCTCGCCATCGCCCAGGCCATGCTCGGCCTGCCGGACCTGCTGATCCTCGACGAGCCGACGAACGGCCTGGACCCGCCGCAGATCCGCGAGATGCGGGAGGTCATGATCCGCTACGCCCGCGGCGGCCGCACGGTCATCGTCTCCAGCCACCTCCTCGCCGAGGTCGAGCAGTCCTGCACGCACCTGGTCGTCATGGACCGCGGCCGCCTCGTCCAGGCGGGCCCGGTCGCGGAGATCGTCGGCTCCGGGGACACGCTGCTCGTGGGGCTCGCGGCGGGCATCTCCGACCCGCTGCTCGACAAGGTCGCCGCGCTGCCCGGCGTCGCCTCCGCGGTGCGCGCCGACGACGGCCTCCTGATACGCCTCGACGGCACGCCGAGCGGGAGCGCCGCCCGCCTCCTGCCCGAACTGGTGCGCCTGGAAGTGCCCGTGGAGTCCATGGGCCCGCACCGCCGCCTCGAAGACGCGTTCCTGACCCTGATCGGAGGCACCGCATGAGCGCCCCCACCCTGGAGCGCCCCACCGCGCCCGGCTACCGCGCCGGACGCACCCTGCCGCTGCGGGTCGAGGCGGTCCGCCAGCTGAAGCGCCGTCGCACGCTCGTGATGGGCGGGGTCATGGCGCTGCTGCCCGTCGTCCTCGTGATCGCGTTCGCCGTCGCCGGTTCACCGGGGGAGCGCAACAGCGAGGTGACGCTGATGGACACGGCCACGGCGTCCGCCGCCAACTTCGCGGCGACGTGCCTGTTCGTCTCGGCGGGCTTCCTCCTCGTCATCCCCGTCGCCCTGTTCTGCGGGGACACGGTCGCCTCCGAGGCGAGCTGGTCGTCCCTGCGCTATCTGCTGGCGGCGCCCGTGCCGCGGGCCCGCCTGCTGTGGTCCAAGCTCGTCGTGGCGCTCGCCCTGAGCGCCGCCGCGATGGTGCTGCTCCCGCTCATCGCGCTGGTGATCGGCACGATGGCCTACGGCTGGGGGCCGCTGGAGATCCCCACCGGCGGCGAGCTGCCCGCGGGCACGGCGGCGCAGCGCCTGCTGATGGCCGTCGCGTACGTCTTCGTCTCCCAACTGGTCACCGCGGGCCTCGCGTTCTGGCTGTCGACGAAGACCGACGCCCCGCTCGGCGCGGTCGGCGGCGCGGTCGGCCTCACGATCGTCGGCAACGTCCTGGACGCCGTCACCGCGCTCGGCGACTGGCGCGACTTCCTGCCCGCGCACTGGCAGTTCGCCTGGGCGGACGTCATCCAGCCGCGCCCCGAGTGGGGCGGCATGATCCAGGGGGCGGCGGTCTCGGTGACGTACGCGCTGGTGCTGTTCGCGCTGGCGTTCCGGGGGTTCGCGCGGAAGGACGTGGTGAGCTGAGGGACGCGGTGAGCTGAGGGACGCTTCGGACGACCGCGCCGGCCTCAGGGCCGGCGCGGGCCGAGCACGCAGAATTGGTTGCCCTCGGGGTCCGCTAGTACGACCCACGGCTCGTCGCCGGTCTGGCCGACGTCGGCGTGCCGGGCCCCATGGGCCAGGAGGCGGGCGACCTCGGCGTCCCGGTCGTCCGGACGGAAGTCCAGGTGCAGCCGGTTCTTCTCCGTCCGCTTCACCGTCTCCTTCTCCGCCGCCCGGCCGAAGAGCAGGCCCGGAAGCCGGTCGGGCTCCGGCCTGATCTCGCACTCGTCGGCGGAGTCGTCGACGACCACCCAACCGAGAGCCCCGGCCCACCACCGCCCCAGCGCCCCCGGGTCCGCCGCGTCGACTACGACTTGCTCCCATTCCAGGCTCATGGGGCGAGCGTAGCGTGCGGTGATCGTGCGGTGCCGGTACGCGAGCTGACCGCGGCGAGCGGCCGGGCCGTGACCCGCTACCGGCACAGCTCCTTCTCCGCCCGCACCGGATCATTCGGAAAACGGAACGACGTGAGCCCCACCGCGCCCGTCAGATTCCGCCAGAACCGCCCGGCCGTCATCGGCGCGCTCGTCGCCGCCCGCAGCTCGGCGAACGGCTCGCACCGCAGGGCGCGGCGGGCCGCGTCGACGCGGGCGGGGTCCAGCCCCGGGGGCAGGCCGTCGGCGACACCGCGTTCGGCGACGATCCACTCGTCCGGCAGCCGCTTGTCGTGCCCCACGCGGCCGTTGAAGCCCTCCGAGTGCGCCGCCAGGGGGTAGGCGAGCCCGATGGGATCGAGGGCCGCGCCGGACAGCGGGACGACGGACCCGCTGAAGCCGAGCGTGTTGTAGATCCCCGTCACCCCGGGCCGGGCGGCGGGAACGGGGGTGTGGGCGAGCAGCAGCGTGGGCGCGCCGGACCGCACCCGTTTGCGTACGAGCCCGGCGTACGCCCTGTTGCCCGGCTGCCCCGCGAAGTCGTGGTGCACGGGGTGCGGGGCGGCGTTCTGGTGTACGTACACCCCGCGCTCGTCCGCGACGCCGGCCGGCCCGATCCGCCCCTCGTACGGCACCCGCAGCACCGATGCGCACGCCACGGCCCACACCGCGATCCCGGCGACGACGATCGTCCACGCGCGCGTGACGGGCACGAGGAAGGCGGGCAGCAGCATCAGCAGCAGCCCCGGCAGGAACATCCGCCCGTGCATGAAGTCGCCGCCGACCTTGATGACGTAGAGCCAGCACAGGGCGCCCGCGGTCACGGGGGCGGCCACGAGGAGGCGTCGGCGCAGGCGGTCGGGGGCGGGGGCGGGGGCGGGCCCCTGGGCCTGACTGGATGTGCGGCCCTGCTTCTGGGCCTGACCGGGCATGAGGACCCGCTTGCGGATCCGGCCGGAGGCGGGGACCCGCTTCCGTGCCCAGCCGGATGCGAGGCCCCCCTCCCGTGCCTGGCCGGACGCGAGGACCGCCGCGACGGTCATCAGCAGCGGCAGCCACAGCACGTAGGGCCCGGCGAAGTCCCAGAAGTAGTCCGCCCCCCGCCCCCACAGGCTGCGCGAGGCCTCCTTGGTGACGCCCGGCAACGGCATCAGATGTCCGTAGTACCCCATGCGGAAGATCTCGTACGAGACGGGGAGCGCCCCGGCGACACCGGCGCCCGCGAGGACCCCGCGCCACGAGGGGCGTGCCACGGCCCACTGGGCGGCCAGGAAGACCACCGACACCAGCGCCAGGTCCGGCCGTACGAGGGGGCCGAGGCCCAGCACCGCGCAGGTCACCAGGGTCCGGGGCCGTGCGACGAGCGCCAGCCAGGCCCCCGCGAGCCAGCAGGTGGCGAGCCCCGTCTCCAGACCGGAGGTCGCGAAGTCCCAGACGGGCGGCAGCGCGAGCAGCACCAGGGCTCCGCAGGGCAGCAGGAACCCGCCGCCGCCGTGTACGCGGAGCGCCGCGAGTCCGGCGAGCGCGAAGCCGGCGGCGGTCAGCAGCAGCCCGCCGTACATCGCGGCCGTGGCGATGTCGAGGCCCGGCGCCCCGGCCCCCACGAGCAGCCACTGCCACAGGGTTCCGGTGGACGACTCGGCGCGCTCCCCGGGGTTGAAGACGGGCCCGTTCCCCGCGAGCACCTGGCGGACCGTCCGCACGTAGATGTGACCGTCGTCGGACATCCACCGCCGCCGGAAGCCGGCGACGGCGATGACGAGGGCGGGCAGGAGGGCGGCCCCGACCCGTGCGCGGCCCCGCCAGGACCCTCGCGGGGCGTCGACGGCCGGCCGGGGTTCCGCTTCACGGACACCAGGGGAGTACGTAGAGGTCATGGGCCCTAGATCGGCGTGGCCCCGGCGCGGCTTGAGCGGCCGCCCGTGCCGACGCCTCCGTGACGGGGGCATTGCATTTTTCTTACGCGCGAGTAAGTTGCCCCGAAAGTCCGGACGTACGTACGAGGTCGTAGCCGAAGTCGAAGCCGGGGAGCCGTCATGGGCGTACGCAAGGATCTGAAAAGGGCCCAGCGCCGCGGCGACCTCGCGGAGCGCGCCAAGGTCGAGCTGGTCAGGGACGCGCGCGGCACCGTGCGCGAGGCCCGCACCGCCCCGCTCGTGGCGAGGGCCACCGAGGGCAGCACCGCCGACATACCGTTCACCAACGCCGCCGAGGCCCCCGACGCGGTGGTGCTGCGACGCAAGGAGGGCGGCCGCTGGCGCCCGGTGACCGCGGCGGCCTTCGCGCGCGAAGTCACCGATATCGCCAAGGGGTTGCTGGCGGCGGGCCTGGAGCCCGGCGGCCGGGTCGCGCTGATGTCGCGTACCCGCTACGAATGGGCGGTCCTGGACTTCGCGATCTGGGCGGCGGGCGGCCAGACCGTCCCCGTCTACGCGACGTCCTCGGCGGAGCAGATCGAGTGGATAGTCCGGGACTCGGGCGCCCGCCTCCTGATCGCGGAGACCGCCGAGAACGCGGCGACGGCGGAGGAGGCCCTCCGTACCCACGTCGACCCGCCCCGCATCCGGCACATCGACGGCGGCGCGATGGCGGAACTGACCGCGCTGGGACGCGAACTGTCCGACGAGGAGGTGACCAAGCGCCGCTCCGCGCTGACCCCCGACTCCATCGCGACCCTCTGCTACACCTCCGGCACCACCGGCCGCCCCAAAGGCTGCGTCCTCACCCACGGCAACCTGCACGCCGAGGCCGCCAACACGGTCGACCTGCTGCACCCCGTCTTCAAGGAGATCACCGGGCAGGTCGCCTCCACGCTCCTCTTCCTGCCGCTCGCCCACATCCTGGGCCGCTCCTTGCAGATCGCCTGCATGCTGGCCCGCATCGAACTGGGCCACTGTCCGAGCGTCAAGCCGGACGAACTCCGCCCCGAACTGCGCGCGTTCAGACCGACCTTCCTCGTCGGCGTCCCGTACCTCTTCGAGAAGATCCACGACACCGGCCGGGCGACCGCGGAGAAGCTCGGCCGCGCCGCGTCCTTCGACCGGGCCGAGCGGATCGCGGTGCGGTTCGGCGAGGCGTACCTGGACAGGTTCCTCGACCCGAGCCGCCCCGGCCCCTCGCTCGGCCTGCGCCTCGGCTGGGCCCTGTACGAACTCCTCGTCTACCGCCGCATCCGCAAGGAGGTCGGCGGCAACCTGCGCTACGCGATCAGCGGCGGCTCCCCCCTCGACCGCGACCTCAACCTCTTCTTCTACGCCGCCGGAATCATCATCTACGAGGGCTACGGCCTCACCGAGACCACGGCCGCCGCCACGATCACCCCGCCGCTGCGCCCGCGCCCCGGCACCGTCGGCCTGCCCGTGCCCGGCACGGCCGTGCGCATAGCGGACGACGGGGAGGTGCTGCTCAAGGGCGGCATCGTCTTCAACGGCTACTGGAACAACCCGGCGGCGACGGACGCCGTGCTCACCGGCGACTGGCTCGCCACCGGTGACCTGGGGGCCCTGGACGAGGCCGGATACCTCACCATCACCGGCCGCAAGAAGGACATCATCGTCACCTCCGGCGGCAAGAACGTCTCGCCCGCCGTCCTGGAGGACCGCCTCCGCAGCCGCGCGCTCGTGGGCCAGTGCATCGTGGTGGGGGACAACCGTTCGTACGTCGCCGCGCTGATCACCCTGGAGCCCGAGGCCGTCGACCACTGGCTGGCCGTACGCAAACGCCCCCTGGACACGCCGCTCGCGGAGCTGGCCCGCGACCCGGAGGTGATCGCGGAGGTCCAACGCGCCGTGGACCACGCCAACGCGGCGGTATCCAAGGCCGAGTCCATCCGCAGGTTCGCGCTGGTGGAGGGCGAGTTCTCGGAGGCCAACGGCCTGCTCACCCCGTCCCTGAAGATCAAGCGGCATGCGGTGACGGCGGCGTACGCGCGGGAGATCGAGGAGCTTTACGGCGGCGCCGGCGGGGCGGGGACCAGGAGCTGATCGGGCTTACATACGCAGCAGCCGTTCCGTGGTCTCCCTGTACTGCCGCAGCGCGAGCCGCAGTTCCTCGGTCTGCGCTTCGGTGCCCAGATCCTGCCAGTCGGTGCGCAGGGTACGGCGCCGCTCCGTGAGGGCGGTGGTCAGCTGGGTGACGGCTTCCTCGAAGGCGCCGTCGGCCTCCTGGACCGCTTGGCGCGGGCTTTCGACGAAGAGGTTGAGGGCCTTTTGGAGACGCAGGGTGAGCCTGTCGCGGTCGCCCTTCGAGAGCAGCGCGGTCTGGTGACTGCTGGGGGCGAGGTCCGGGCTCTCGGTGTCTGCCGGCTGCCGCGCGCGTTCGATGTCGTACGTCATGAAGTCCCACTTCCCTGGGCATGGTGCCGGCCGGATGGCGTCCACGTTTCGTGCGCACCATCCGGGGCGTATGGGTCAGCGGCGAAAGGCGTCTTTGGCCTTGCCGCCGGACTGCTTCAGGTTTCCGGAGACCCGGTCGGTCCTGCCTTCACGCTGCATTCGCTTGTTGCGGGTGTTCCGGCCGATGCGTTCGGTGATACGGCCCTTGAAGGCCTGTGCCTTGTTCCTGAGCGTGTTCCCAGCATTCATGGCTGTCCTTACTGACTTTGTTGTTTTTCCGGTGAAGCTGAACCCGAGAAGCGCCAAGGTCAGCAGAAGGAAGGAGAATCCACGTGAGCGTCGCCGGACCTCCAGATCGCGCGGAGCGTTTCCTGGTTTCCGCGGGGTCCGGGCGAAGCGGGTAGGCGGAATGCGTTGTCCGAAGGGTTCGGATTGGCATGGCCCTACGCCGTACCGTAAGTCAACGCCTGTCCTGACTCCCTGTCAACGTCCTTTGTCCACAGCGGGGTTGTGCGGCGAGCGAGCGTATCCATTGCCTCGGGGCAGGGCTATGCTGCGAAGCGAGGCCCCAGTCCCCGGCAGCGAGGTTCCGTTCCGCCCGGGGGGCGTGCTGATCTTCGTGGCCGTGCGTTTACGGCCGGAGGGGCGCGGGCGGCCAACACCGGGGCGACGGTTACGAGTACCGCGACGACCGGGACCGCAGAGACCGCGAGCACCGGCGGGACCGCCGCTACCGGCGACAGCGCCAGGGGCTCTGGAGGTGCCAGGTCCGCGCTGAAGGCGACGAGCAGCACCGCCGGTGACCGGTTCGGTCTCCGGTGCCAGAGCGTTCCCCGGCGACTTCGCGGGGCGGGCGCACGCAGTGCGTGGTGAGGCAGGTGTCATGGAGCAGAAGGTGACGATCCAGGAAGACCGGTGGATGAGGGCGGGCGAGGTGGCCTGGGGCGACGACCTCCTGGACCCGGCTGTCGTCGAACTGCGCGCCGAGATCGCCCGGTTGCGCCGGGGACTGAGCGACCGGGCGGTGATCGACCAGGCCCTCGGGATGATGATGGCCCTGGTGCCGTGCCCCCATGAACAGGCAGGTGACCTGCTGATGGACGTCGCGCGGCGCTGCGGCCTCTCGCGCCGCGAGGTGGCTGTCGCTCTCGTCGCCACCTCCGAAGGAAGCCCGTTCCCCGAGCACCTGGACCATGCGCTGCGCGGCGCGCTGCGGCGCCTGCACAAGGCGGAGGGAAAGTCGTGAGCCGGGACGCGCATCGTGCGCTCCATGGCCTCGGGGAGGACCAGTGACCGCGTCTCACGCACAAGGAACGGGCCGGGACGGAGGCTCCGCCGCCCACGCCGCCAAGGAGGAGACGCTCACGGCCGCGGGCCGGGCGGGCTTCATGGCGCGTGGGGTCGTGTACGTCCTCATCGGCGCCCTGGCGATCCAGATGGCCCTCGGCAGCGGTGGGGAGTCGGCGGACCGCCAGGGCGCGCTCGACCAGGTCGCCGAGCAGCCCTTCGGGAAGGCGATGCTGTGGACGCTGGCCGTCGGGTTCGGCTGCATGGCGCTGTGGCGGGGCTCCCGCGCGGTGCTCAGCAGGGGCCCCGACCGGAAGGCCGCCTCGCGGCTGCTGGACGGCGGTCGGGCGGTCTTCTACGCGTCGGTCTGCTGGGCGACGGCCACGTTCGCCGCGGGCGGTGGCCAGGGCTCAAGCGGCAACGCGCAGTCGAAGGACTGGACCGCGTCGGTGCTGAAACTGCCGTACGGCCAGGTCATCGTGGGGGCCGGGGGCTGCCTCCTGATCGGCATCGGTGCCGTACTCGCGGTACGGGCGGCCCTGCGCAAGTTCCTGAAACAGCTGGACGTGGGCGCGATGAGCCACCGCACCCGGCAGATCGTGACCGGCCTGGGAGTGGGCGGCGGCGTGGCGCGGGGCACGGTGTTCGCGGCGGCCGGGATCTTCATCCTGATCGCGGCCGTCCAGTTCGACGCGGACGAGGCCAAGGGCGTGGACGCCACGCTCCGCAGCTTCACGCAGACCCCGGCGGGCCCTTGGCTCCTGGTCGCCGTGGCGATTGGGCTGATCCTCTTCGGAGCCTTCTCCTTCGCCTCGGCCCGCTGGCGCCGCTTGTGAACGGGAAGCGCCTGTGCGGGGGCGCCGCCCGCGAATGGCCGTCTCTCAGCGCACCAGGCCGGGGAGGGGCTCGGAGTCGTCGATGAAGGCGCGGGCCACGTCGGACAGGCGGCGGTTGTGGGCGCGGGCATAGCGGCGCAAGGCGGTGAACGCCTGCTCCATGTCGATGTCGTGGCGTTCGGCGAGCTTCCCCTTGGCCTGTTCGATCAGCACCCGGCTGTTCAGCGCGGTCTGCAACTGCTCGTTGAGGACCGTGGAGCGGTGGATGGACCGTTGCTGGAGGAGGCTGATGGTGGCGACGTCGGCCAGGGCCTGCGCGATGGGCGTACCGACCGGGTCGAAGGGGCCGGGAGTGGCCCGGAAGAGATTCAGCGCGCCGACGACCTCGTCCCGCAGCCGCATCGGCAGGGCCTGGACCGCGCCGAACCCGTGAAGCTGGGCCTGCGCCACGAACCGCGGCCAGCGGGCGCTCTCCGCGCGCAGGTCGGGTACGGACACCGGGGCGCCCGTGCGGAAGCAGTCCAGGCAGGGGCCCTCGTCGTTCTGCAACTGGAAGAGTTCGAGGAGGCGTACCTGTTCGTCGGAGGCGGCCATCACGCGGAGTTCACCGTCCCGGTCCGCGAGCAGCACCCCGGCGGCACTGGCGCCGAGCATCCCGACGCAGCGGTCGGTCAGCAGCCGCAGGAAGTCGATCAGGTCGAAGTCGGCGACGAGATTGTCCGCCAACTCGACGAAGGTCTTGGCCAAGAGCCGCTCATTCATCGTCAACACCCTTTGTGGAGACTAGTCCTGTGGGATGGAGCAGGGGAGTGCGTCGCGGGCCGGACCGCGCCGCACTGTGGTGGCAGCGCAGCGCTGCTCGGACCGGCCGAGGACATCAGGCGCCCTCGTCGGTCCGGATCGGCTCCGCGCCCGGAGAGAAGCGGAGCCGACGGGCCACCACGTCGGCGGCCACGGCGGTGAGTCGGCGCCCTTGGGCGTAGGCGTAGGCGCGCAGCCGGACGAAGGCCTCGTCGATACCGACACCGAGCTGGACGGTCAGGATGCCGGTGGCCTGGGAGATCTCCGCCCGGTACCCGCCCAGGTCCTCGCAGCGCCTCCGCGCCGCCGCGTCCTTCGGCGGCACGCCCGTCGCGTCGATCCGGGCGTCCAGCAGGACCAGCGTCGCGAGGTCGGCGAAGGCCAGTGCGTCGGCCAGATCCTCCGCGTCCAACCGGCCCGGGGCCCGAGCGTAGAGATCCAGGACTCCGGGGTTGATAGCGCCGATCTGTAGGGGCAGCGCGAAGACCGCGAGGGCACCGGCTTCCAGGGCCGCTTCCGCGAACACGGGCCAGCAGCCCTGGAGTTCATCGGTCCGCAGGTCGGGCGTCAGGACGGCCGAGCCGTGGGTGAAGGCATCCACGCACGGCCCCTCGCCCAGGGTCAGCTGAAGCTCTTCCAGCTGCTCGCTGACGTCATCGGTACTGCACAGTGGATGGCTCGCCGCGGTGCGGGACATCGCGGACACCCCGGCCCCGCCGACCGGCAGCGAGGCCACCGCAGCGGTGCACACGTCCACCATGCCGACGCCGGCGCCGCGCCGGGCGGCCTGCTCGGCGACGAGAAGCCGGATCCGGAACGACCGCCTGTCGGACATCACCCGGCCCGCCCGGCCCCGACGCGACGGTCGATCCCCTCCGGTTCCCGCCGCGGCCGGGAGGCCGTCGCGGCGCACCTCCCGGGTGCGGCCGCGGGCTCCTTGAGCAGGAAGTCGCAACGGGTCAGCTCGATCATCCACGCCAGCAGGGGAGGCGGGTAGTGCAGGCGCAGCGTTCCGCCGGTCGCGGCGGTGCGCAGGAACATCTCGATGAAGGCGTTCAGACCGCAGCACTCACAGAAGGTGACGGGAGTGAGGTCGACGTCGATGGTGCGCATGCCGTCGCGCAGACACCGCTCAAGGGCGGCACGCACCAGCGGCACCGTCTGTAGGTCGATCTCACCGGCGAGGGTGACCAGGGCCCGGGTCCTTCTGTCGTGCCGGTAGACGTTCAACTGCGGTAGGGGCATGAAGCCTCGTTCCAGAGACCTGCCGGGCGGAGCCGTGGAATACGGCCGGTCTCCCGGCACGGGCAGACATTCGGCGGAGGCAGCGAACGGACGGCCCGGCGATGTGCCCACCGGAACAAGGGGCCCGTCCCGTCTCCCTCCAGAGGGATGCGCCGGGCGACCGGACGAAGAGAGCCCGCTCCCCACAGCCATCTGCGTCGAGCAACAACAGGTCCGCCGGGGTCCGGGACGTCCATACCTCAGGGTAGTCCCCATCCCCGTCCGGAAGGGGGCCGCGAGCCACCCGGTCTCAGGGACCGGATGCCGACCGGAACCAACGCGCACGTGGCTACCGGTCGTGCGGTGCTACCGGTCGTACGGGATCTCGGGCCGGGTTACGGGCACGATGGTGATCAGGTCGTCGAGGCCCCCGGGGGCGGCGCGTGACGTGGCCGCGAACTCGGCACGGGGGAACGAACCGGCGCCGGTTGACGATCGCGGCCGGGCGAAGGCGCTTGGCGTCACAGCGAAGTGCCTCCGGACATGAAAGGGCCCCTCACGCGTTTCCACAGGTGAGAGGCTGTGTGCGCCCCCGGCAGGACTCGAACCTGCGGCCAAGCGCTTAGAAGGCGCCTGCTCTATCCACTGAGCTACGGGGGCCGGGTGGCACGGGGCGGATGCGGGGAAGATCCGTGACCTTGCCGGGGACAAGGATAGGGCTCCCGGGTCCCTGCCCCTGGTGCTTCGCCTCCGCGCCACGATGTGGAGGTTCGGTGAAGCGATCCCGATAATCGCAGGTAGGTGCGAATCGCGCATCGCTTTTGACGCCTCACGTCCCGGGTGTTGTGCACTCGTTATGCCTGCGCCCGCAGTCGCCCCTTCCATCCCCTGTGTCCGATCGGCGCGCAGAGGCTCTCATATGCTTCAGAAAGCCGCCAAAATTGGGCATTCTTCGCATGTGGTGACCTTGGACGTACGGCCTCAATTGCTTGACGCACTCTCCGCCCTGCGCGAGCGTGTCGCCGCCGCACGCTTTCCGCTCCCCCTGCCGGGGGCGCCACGCGCGCGTGCCAACCGGGACGAGTTGCTCGCACAGCTCGATGACTATCTGGTGCCCCGGCTCAAGGCGCCCGAAGCGCCCCTGCTCGCCGTCATCGGAGGATCCACCGGAGCGGGCAAGTCCACGCTGGTGAACTCCCTGGTGGGGCGTCAGGTCAGCGAAGCGGGTGTGCTGCGGCCCACGACGCGTACGCCGGTGCTCGTCTGCCATCCGGACGATCATCACTGGTTCGCCGGGATGCGCGTACTGCCCGACCTCACGCGCGTGTGGATGCCCCGTCAGGAGAGCACGGAGGGAGGAGAGGGAGAGGACGACGGGGATGCCGGTGACGATCTGCCGGGGTTCGGTGACGAGTCGCCGGGGCCCGGTGACGAGCAGGAACGCGCCCTGCGGATCGAGACCGCCGACAGCCTGCCGCGTGGGCTCGCCCTGCTCGACGCGCCCGACGTCGACTCGCTCGTCGCCGACAACCGGGTGCTGGCCGCCGAGCTGATCTCCGCGGCCGACGTGTGGGTCATGGTCACCACCGCCTCGCGGTACGCGGACGCGGTGCCCTGGCATCTGCTGCGTACCGCCAAGGAGCACGACGCCACCCTCGTCACCGTCCTCGACCGCGTGCCCCACCAGGTCGTGAGCGAGGTGTCACGGCAGTTCGGCGCCCTGCTGGCGAAGGCCGGGCTCGGCGACGTGCCGCGCTTCACCGTGCCCGAGCTGCCCGAGTCCGCGGGCGGCGGCGGGCTGCTGCCCGCCACCGCCGTCGCTCCGCTGCGCGCCTGGCTCACCCACCGCGTCCAGGAACCCGCGGCCCGCGCCCACGCCATCGCACGCACGGCACACGGCGTCCTCCGCTCGCTCGACTCCCGGCTGCCCGAACTCGCGGGCGCCGTCGCCGCCCAGTACGCCGCCGCCCTACGGCTCACCTCCGCCGTCGACGAGGCGTACGACAACGAGCACGCGCGCGTGGCGGATCGTTTGCAGGCCGGCGGCGTCCTCGCGGGGGACGCCCTGAAGCGGTGGCGCAGCTATCCGCTCGACTGCGGGCCCGGCGAGCTGCTCGACGCCATCGCCGAGAGCCTGGAGGCATTGCTGCTGTGCGCCGTCACCGCCGCCGACGAACGCATCGACGAGGCCTGGCGGCGCGAACCCGCCGCCGATGTCGCCGGGCTCGCCGGCCGCGACCCCCAGGCGGAGAGCGCCGAGCACCGCATCGGGATGGCCGTACGCAGATGGCGGCGCGTCCTGGAGGAGTACGCCGAGGACGAGGTGCGAGGCATGGAGAGGGTCGACAAGACCCCGCTGCCCGACCCCGAGGTCGTCGCCGCGCTGCTCGCCACCGCCCTGCTCGGCGGGCACCGGGCCCGCGCGGCCGGGGAGATCCTCGCCGAACGGATCGGCGCCCCGGGCGCTGTCCGGCTGCGCGACCGCGGCGGGCGCCTGCTGACCGACTACCTGGAGAAGGTCCTGGCCACCGAGCGCGAACGGCGACTCGCCCCTCTGGACGCCCTTGAGGTGCACCCCGATCCCCAGGCAGAGCTGATCGCCGCCCTGTCCCTACTTCAGAAGGAGAGGTGAACGCGGTGACTGCCGTCACTGATCACACCGAACGCGACGAGCGGGAGGACCGGGAGAAGCGGGAGAAGCGGGAGGGGCGTGGGGAGTGTTCCGGGGGCCCTGGCAGGTCACCCGACGGCTCTGGCACGTCGCCCGATGGCTCCGTACGGTCCCCCGATGGCCCCGGACGCTCCCCCGGTGGCCCCGGCAGGACACCTGACCGCCCCGGCCGGGCGGTCGACGGCTCGGGCCAGGCACCCGACGGCTCCCGCCGGGCACCCGACGGCTCCGAAGAGGCCTGGGACGACGGCCTCATCGCCCGCCGCGTCGCCGAAGGGCAGCAGCCCCCGACCACCGAGGTCCGCGCCTACGTGCCCACGGGGGCGCCCACGTCGTACGAAGGACCCCTGCGCCAGCGGCTCGACGCGCTGCGCGAACTCGTCGGGCTCTCCCGCACCCGCCTGGACAGCGGCACGCTCGCCGAGGCGGGCCGGGTCCTGGACGAGGCCGCCGCCCGGCGCAGGCTCTCCGAACGGCACACCGTCGTCGCCATCGCGGGAGCCACCGGAAGCGGCAAGTCCACGCTCTTCAACGCCCTCGCCGGGGTGATGATCTCGGAGACGGGCGTACGCAGGCCGACCACGGCCGCGCCGATCGGTTGCAGCTGGACGGACGGCGCCGCGGGGCTGCTCGACCGGCTCGGCATCCCGGGCCGGCTGCGCCGCCGCCCCCTCCAGGGGCCCGGCGCCGACGAGCTCCAGGGGCTCGTACTGATCGACCTGCCCGACCACGACTCGGCGGTCGGCGAGCACCGGGAGCACGTCGACCGGATCCTGGCGCTCGTCGACGCCGTCATCTGGGTCGTGGACCCCGAGAAGTACGCCGACGCGATGGTCCACGAGCGCTATCTGCGGCCGATGGCGGGCCACGCCGAGGTCACCTTCGTCGTGCTGAACCAGATCGACCGGCTCCCGGGCGACGCCGCCGACCAGGTCCTCGACGACCTGCGACGCCTCCTCGACGAGGACGGCATCGCGCTCGGCGAGCACGGGGAACCGGGCGCCACGGTGCTCGCGATCTCCGCGCTGACCGGCGACGGCCTCGGGGAACTGCGCGAGGCGCTCGGTCAGTTCACCCAGGAGCGGGGCGCCGCGGCACGCCGGATCTCCGCCGATCTGGACGCCGCCGCGGAACGGCTGCGTCCGGTGTACGTCGCCGGGTCGCCCCGCGGCCGCAACCGCGGGCGGATCGGGCTCAGCGAAGAGGCCCGCGAGGAGTTCGCCGACCGCCTCGCCGACGCGGTGGGCGCCGCGGCCGCCGGGGACGCGGCGGAGCGGGCCTGGCGCAGGCACGCGGGCAGGGCGTGCGGCGACCCCTGGCTGAGGCTGTGGCGGTGGTACGAGGGTCAGCGCTCGCCGCACAGCGACACGCTGTCCCTCGTACCGGTCCCGGTGGACGAGGAGGCGACGGCGCGCCAGCGCGTGGAGTTCGCCGTGCGCACGGTGGCCGACGAGGCGGCGGCGGGACTTCCCGTGCCCTGGGCGCAGGCCGTGCGGGAGGCCGCGGCGCGCGGCGCCGAGGGGCTGCCCGAGGCGCTCGACGAGCTGTCGGTGACGGCGGGCGTGCCGACCGGGCGCCCGCCGCGGCCCGGCTGGTGGCCGGTCGCGGTCCTCGCGCAGGCGGCGATGACGATGCTCCAAGTCGTGGGCGGCCTCTGGCTCGTGGGGCAGATCATCGGGATCTGCGAGCCCAATCTCGGCGTTCCGGTGCTGCTGATGCTGGCGGGCATCGTGGGCGGCCCGTGTGTGGAGTGGGCGAGCAGGATGGCGGCGCGGGGGCCCGCGCGCCGCTACGGGCAGGAGGCGGAACGGCGGCTTCGGGAGGCGGCGGCCGGGTGCGGGCGGGCCAGGGTCCTCGATCCGGTGGCGGCCGAGCTGCTGCGGTACCGGGAGGTCCGGGAGCAGTACGTGCGGGTGACGGGGGCGCGGGCCGGGGGAGCTCCTTTGGGGTGACGCCGGGAAGCCCCTTCGGGGTGACGGAGTTTTCCACAACCGGCGGGTAGCGCACAGGGCTCAGCGGGCTCGGCCCGACCGGTGCAGTCTGAGATCGCGGCCGCGGAAGGCGCGGCGGCGCGGACGGACGCACGGGAGGGGAAGGGCATGAACGAGACGATGGTGACGGTGGTGGGGAACGTCGCGACGACGCCGGTGTACCGGGAGCTGCCGTCGGGACCGGTGGCGCGGTTCCGGCTCGCGGTGACGTCGCGGTACTTCGACGCGGTGAAGAACACGTGGAACGACGGACACACCAACTTCTTCACGGTGTGGGCCAATCGGTCGCTCGGCAAGAACGTGCAGGGATCGCTGTCGGTGGGTGAACCGGTCATCGTGCAGGGCCGGTTGAAGGTGCGGGACGAGGAGCGCGGCGGGCAGCACTGGACCTCCGCGGACATCGATGCGCAGGCCATCGGCCACGATCTGTCGCGCGGCACCGCGGCGTTCCGGCGGGTGCTCAAGGGAGACGCGTCGCTGACGGATCCCGCCTCCCTGAGGGAGACGGAGCCGGTCGGATGACGTCCACATCGGTCGGGCGGATGCCCTTGAATGCCGTTGATTTGTCGATAAGCCCAGCTCGGGAGGGGTGTTGGGGATAACGATTCCGAGTCGGATCGGTGATACGACGGTATGACTGAGGGGCGTGGTGTGCCGCTTCCCTAGGATGCCGGACGTAGCTCACGGGGCAGTTGGCAGGAGATGCCACGCAGGTGGCAGGGCATCCTGCCCCTTTCAATCTGCTGGCGGGACCACCCCCCACCGTTGTGAACGGGTCCCGCCCGGAGGGGAATTCAGTGTTTTCTGCGTTGTCCATACGTAGTCGAGGCGCCGCCCGCCTCGCCGCCGTGTCCGCGGCGACGGGGCTCGTCGCCGCGGGAGCGGTGGCCGCCGCGGGCGCGGCGGCGGCGGACGCGGCCCCGCAGCACCGGGGCGGAGCGACCGCGACGCTGGGCGGATTGCAGACGTACGGCCAGGCCGTCGTCCGCGAGGACGGCAGCTCGCAGCAGGTCCCCGCCGGGCTCTTCGAGATGTCCGTCGAGGGCGGCGGCACGCTCCAGACGTACTGCGTCGACATCCACAACCCCACGCAGAACGACGCCAGGTACCAGGAGACCCCCTGGAGCGGCACCTCGCTCGACGGCAATCGCGACGCGGGCCGGATCCGCTGGATCCTCCAGCACTCCTACCCACAGGTGAACGACCTGGCGGCGCTGGCCAAGAAGGCGGGCGCGACCTCCCTCACCGAGCAGTCCGCCGCGGCCGGCACCCAGGTGGCGATCTGGCGGTACTCGGACGGCGCGCGGGTCGACGCCGTCGACCCGCAGGCCGAGAAGCTCGCCGACTATCTGCACAAGAGCGCGCGCGACAGCGCGGAGCCCAAGGCCTCGCTGACGCTGGAGCCGCCCGCCGTGTCCGGGCAGGCCGGTGACCGGCTCGGCCCGGTCACCGTGCGGACCGACGCGGAAGCGGTGACGGTGACACCGCCCGCGGACTCCGTGGCGAGCGGCGTGAAGGTCGTCGGCAAGGACGGCAAGCCCGTGAAGTCCGCGGGCGACGGCAGCAGGCTCTACTTCGATGTCCCGGAGGAGGCGCCGGACGGCTCGGCCGCGCTCTCGGTCCAGGCGTCGACGACCGTGCCGGTGGGCCGGGCCTTCACCTCCGAGACCAGGAGCCAGACGCAGATCCTCGCGGGCTCCAGCGAGTCGACGGTGTCCGCGACGGCGACGGCGGACTGGGCGGCCGAGGGTGCGGTGCCGGCGCTGTCGGCGGAGAAGAACTGCGCCAAGGGCGGCGTCGACATCACCGCGAGCAACGAGGGAGACGAGCCCTTCACCTTCCGGTTGATGGGCTTCAAGCACTCGATCGAGGCGGGTGCGTCGCAGACGGTGACGATCCCGTTGCAGGAGGACCAGCCCTACGACTTCACGATCAAGGGGCCGAACGGCGTCGAGAAGCGCTTCAAGGGCGTCCTCGACTGCGAGACCGAGGGCACCGCGACGGAGAACAAGGCGCAGCCTGCCAACGAGCCGAGCCCCGCGTCGGCGGGCGGCACCTCCGGCGGCGGCGACCTGGCCGAGACCGGCAGTTCGAGCAACACGCCGCTGATAGCCGGGATCGCCGTCGGGTTCGTCCTGCTCGGCGGGGCGGCGGTCTTCCTCCTGCGTGCCAAGAAGGACCCGGCGGAGGCGCCCGAGGAGACGTCCACGGAGAAGTGAACGAGGGGGCGGCCGCCCAGCGGAGTCAGGTCCGCGGAGTCAGCTGTTCTGTAGGGCGGCAAGTCCCTTCTGGAGGTCCTCGGTGTTCATGACCGGGTGGATGTCGATCTCCGCGCCGAGTTGCTCGAAGAGCGGCTCGGCGATGGTGGGCATTTGCGAGCTGTCCTGCATGTCGAAGACGAAGGTGCAGGACCGCGCGCCGTCGGAGGGGCCGAAGTAAGCCGCCTCGGGCTTGAGCGTCTCCGTCAGCGCCTGCATGATTTTCGGCAGAGCGCCGCTCCTGATGGCTTCGTTCGACGCCTGGGTGTCCAGCCGCGCTCGTAGCATGACCCTCATCACAGGTACTCCTTCCGGCCACCACGACCGGCACGGTCTCATCCGCGCTCGCTGAGACCCGGTGACGTCTCTTTCAGCGTCCCTCCGCGCGATCGGAGCAGCAACATCTCGCCCGCGGACCCCGCTGAGTGATCACCGCCTACCCCGCTGGTTTCCTCCGGCGGGTGGCCGTACGGCAAGATGGGGTGTATCTGCCCACTCACTGATTGCCGGACGGTTTCTCTTGGCTGAGTACATCTACACCATGCGCAAGACGCGCAAGGCGCACGGCGACAAGGTGATCCTCGACGACGTCACCTTGAGCTTCCTTCCTGGCGCGAAGATCGGTGTCGTGGGCCCCAACGGCGCCGGTAAGTCCACGGTGCTCAAGATCATGGCGGGCATCGAGCAGCCCTCCAACGGCGATGCCTTCCTCTCGCCCGGTTACACCGTCGGCATGCTCCTCCAGGAGCCGCCCCTCGACGAGTCCAAGACCGTCCTGGAGAACGTGCAGGACGGGGCGAAGGAGGTCATGGGCAAGCTCCGGCGCTTCAACGAGGTCGCCGAGCTGATGGCCACCGACTACTCCGACGCGCTGATGGAGGAGATGGGCAAGCTCCAGGAGGACCTGGACCACGCCAACGCGTGGGACCTCGACGCCCAGCTGGAGCAGGCCATGGACGCCCTGGGCTGCCCGCCCGGCGACTGGGCCGTCACCAACCTCTCCGGTGGCGAGAAGCGCCGCGTCGCGCTCTGCAAGCTGCTCCTCGAAGCCCCCGACCTGCTGCTCCTCGACGAGCCCACCAACCACCTGGACGCCGAGTCCGTGCAGTGGCTGGAGCAGCACCTCGCGAAGTACCCCGGCACCGTCGTCGCCGTCACCCACGACCGGTACTTCCTCGACAACGTGGCGGGCTGGATCCTGGAGCTGGACCGCGGCCGCGCGATCGGCTACGAGGGCAACTACTCCACCTACCTGGAGACCAAGCAGACCCGTCTCAAGGTCGAGGGGCAGAAGGACGCCAAGCGCGCCAAGCGCCTCAAGGAAGAGCTTGAGTGGGTGCGCTCCAACGCCAAGGGGCGCCAGGCCAAGTCCAAGGCGCGCCTCGCCCGTTACGAGGAGATGGCCGCCGAGGCGGACAAGATGCGGAAGCTGGACTTCGAGGAGATCCAGATCCCGCCGGGCCCGCGCCTGGGCAACATCGTCGTCGAGGTCAACAACCTCTCGAAGGCCTTCGGCGAGAAGGTCCTGATCGACGACCTGAGCTTCACCCTGCCGCGCAACGGCATCGTCGGTGTCATCGGTCCGAACGGCGCGGGCAAGACCACGCTGTTCAAGATGATCCAGGGCCTTGAGGAGCCGGACGCCGGTTCCATCAAGGTCGGCGACACGGTCAAGATCTCCTACGTCGACCAGAGCCGCGCCAACATCGACCCGAAGAAGACCCTGTGGGCGGTCGTCTCGGACGAGCTGGACTACATCAACGTCGGCCAGGTCGAGATGCCGAGCCGCGCGTACGTGAGCGCCTTCGGCTTCAAGGGCCCGGACCAGCAGAAGCCCGCCGGCGTCCTCTCCGGCGGTGAGCGCAACCGCCTGAACCTCGCACTCACCCTCAAGCAGGGCGGCAACCTCCTCCTCCTCGACGAACCGACGAACGACCTGGACGTCGAGACGCTGTCCTCGCTCGAGAACGCGCTGCTCGAGTTCCCGGGTGCGGCCGTGGTCGTCTCCCACGACCGCTGGTTCCTCGACCGCGTCGCCACGCACATCCTGGCGTACGAGGGCGACTCCAAGTGGTTCTGGTTCGAGGGCAACTTCGAGGCGTACGAGAAGAACAAGATCGAGCGCCTCGGCCCGGACGCGGCCCGTCCGCACCGCGCCACCTACAAGAAGCTCACGCGAGGCTGAGGCGGCTGTGGCTCGACACATATACCAGTGCCCGTTGCGCTGGTCGGACATGGATGCCTTCGGGCACGTCAACAACGCCGTCTTCGTCCGGTACTTGGAGGAGGCGCGCATCGACTTCATGTTCCGGCTGGCGCCGGGTGACGGGTCCCCCTCGTTCTCCGGCGGTTCGGTCGTGGCCCGGCACGAGATCGACTACGTACGGCCGTTGGTGCACCGGCACGAGCCGGTCACCATCGAGTCGTGGGTGACGAAGATCGGCGCGGCCTCGCTGACCATCGCGTACGAGATCAAGGACGCGGACCAGGTGTATGTGCGGGCCTCGACCGTGGTCGTGCCGTTCGACCTGGAGGCGCAGCGGCCCCGGCGGATCTCGGCGGAGGAGAGGTCGTTCCTCCAGGAGTACGTCGACGACGGCTCCGACAGCGGTTCGGGGGCGCTCGCCGCATGACCGCGCGGCTGCACTTCGCCGATGCCGGGGAGGCGGGCGACCTCGCCGCCTTCCTGGCCCGGCTGATCCACTACGACAGGGCCGCCGCGGTGCGGCTCCAGGCCGCCGGGGACACGCTCGCCGTGTTCGGGCGGCCGCCGTCGTTCGAGGTGCTCGCCATTCGTACGGCGCGGCTCGCCAAGCCGTACGAGCACGGGCTCGACACCACGCTCGACGTCACCGTCTCCGCCGGTGAGTTCCTGGAGTACGTCGGGGAGTCGGCGCAGTCGGTGGCGGCGGCGGGCGTCGCCGCCGTGCCGGAGGCTGTCACCGGGCCGCCCTGGGCGGGCGTGCTGCCGCCGCGGGGCGGTTGGCGGCAGGAGCCCGCGCTTCCCGTGATGGACGCGGTGCGGGGTCTGGTGGCGGCGGCCGTCACCGAGTTCAAGGCCCGTGTCGAGGAACTGCCCGCCGAGCGGCGGGTGCGGACCGAGCTGGACCGCGTGGGCCGGGAGATCTGGTCCCGCACGATCGGTGGGACCGAGCTTCCCGTGCGGGCCGCGCACGCCGCGCAGTCCCTCGGGTTCCTGCGGGGGGACGCGCTGGCGCTGCTGTCCTCGGGGGCGTGGCTCCGGCTGCGTACGGCCTATGGGTCCGTCGCCGTACGGCGGGCCGGGACCGGCGGGCTCTCGGTCACGCCCGCCTAGGGCAGGGCCTAGCCGCGGGGCCTGCCCGTCAGCCCTCGGAGTTCACCATCGACGCCGCCGCGTACGTCAGGTAGTTCCACAGCGTCCGCTCGTGCTCCTCGGAGAGGCCGAGCTGGTCGACCGCCGCCCGCATGTGCTTCAGCCAGGCGTCGTGCGCGGCCCTGTCCACCGTGAACGGCGCGTGCCGCATGCGCAGGCGCGGGTGGCCGCGGTTGTCGCTGTAGGTGCGGGGGCCGCCCCAGTACTGCATCAGGAAGAGCGCGAGGCGCTCCTCGGCCGGGCCCAGGTCCTCCTCCGGGTACATCGGCCGCAGCAGCGGGTCCTCCGCGACCCCCTGGTAGAAGAAGTGCACCAGGCGCCGGAAGGTCTCCTCGCCGCCGACCTGTTCGTAGTAGGTCTGCTCCTGAAGCGTGCCGCGCGGGATCTCTTTCACACCGCCCATGGTCTCAGACGGGGCGACCGAGGACGGAAGGCTTAGGACCACCCCCCTCGAACCCCCTCGCCACTCGCATCGGCGGCTTCCGCGCAGCACAGTGGACACATGGAACCCGATCCCGCACTCGTGACGGAGGTACGGGCCGCCCTCGTGCGCGAGATCGAGGCGAGCGGGGCCTGGCGGGACGATCCCGCCTGGCGGGCGGCGTTCGAGGCCGTGCCGCGGCACCTTTTCGTGCCGTACTACTACGTGGGCGCCGCCGTCGGCGGCGGCTACGAACGGCTGTGGGGCGAGGATCCCGACCCCGGGCGCCGCACCCGCTGGCTGCGCGGGGCCTACGCCGACGCGCCGCTCGCCACGCGCCTGCGCGACGGGGACCTGATCTCCTCCAGCAGTCAGCCGTCCCTGATGGCGAAGATGCTCGTCGAACTGGACGTGCGCGAGGCGGACCGTGTCCTGGAGATCGGCGCGGGCACCGGCTACAACGCGGCGCTGCTCGCCCACCGGCTCGGCGACGACCACGTCACGACCGTCGACCTCGACCCGGAGATCACGGAGTCCGCGCGGCGGCATCTGGCGGCCGCCGGATACCGCCCGGCCGTGGTGACCGGCGACGGGGCGGCCGGCTGTCCCGAGCGCGCGCCCTACGACCGGATCATCGTCACCTGCACCCTCACCTCGGTGCCCCGGCTGTGGCTCGCCCAGTGCGCGCCCGGCGCCCGCGTCCTCGCGCCGCTGGCCACCGGCCTGATCGCGCTGACCGTACGGGACGCCGAGCACGCCGAGGGGCGCTTCCTGCACACGCCCGCCTACTTCGTGCCGCTGCGCGGCGGCAGCGGAAGGGCCCCTCTTGAGCGGCACGTCGGAGGGCTGCCGTGCCGGGCCTTGCAGAACGAGCTGTTCCGCTTCCTCCTCGAGCTGACCGGGGGCAGCCTGGATCCGCACGAAGCCCTCGCGCTGTGGGAGCGCGAGGGCCGTCCGGTGCGCGAGCGCTTCGGGGTCAGCGTGCGCGGGCGGTACGAGTGGGCCTGGCTGGACGACCCCGAGGGGCCGTACGTCTGGCCGCTGTGACCGCCCGCGGGCGCGGGGTCAGTCGCGGCGGACCGTGATCGTCGTCCAGGCGCCCACGTGCACCTGGTCGCCGTCCTGGAGCGGGACCGGGACGAACGGCTGGATGGGCTCCTCGCCGCCGTTGACCGTGGTGCCGTTCGTGGAGTTCTGGTCGACGACCGCCCAGCTGCCGTCCGGCTGCTGGACCAGGACCGCGTGCTGGTGCGAGACGCCCGGGTCCTCCGGAGGCACCGACAGATCGATGTCCGGGGTGTCGCCCGTGGAGTGGCGGCGGCGGCCGATGGAGATCTGGTTGCCGGACAGCGGGCGCTGCTGCTCGGGGGAGTAGGCGGGCAGGTTCAGGCCCGACGCCTCGGGGCCGCTGCGCTGCATCATCGCCATGAAGTACTCGCGGTCGGGACCGATCGTCGCCGTCCACGTGCCGGGCCCCTGCGGGGCCTGCGGCTGCGGGGGCTGCTGCTGCGGCTGCTCCTGCTGTGGCGGCTGCGGCGCCTGGTGCTGCTGCTGGGCCTGGTGCTGTGGCGCCTGCTGCTGCGGGGGAACCTGCTGGAAAACGTCCTGCCGCTGGAACGGCTGCTGCGGCTGCTGTGCCGGGGACGACGGCGGCGAGATCACCCAGTCGTCATCGCCTCCGCCGAAGGACGGGCCACCGGAGCCGGGCTGCGGCGGGGGCGGCGGCCCCTGCGGGGCACCCGACTCCTGCGGGAACGCTGGCGGCGCGGGCGGACCAGGCGGACCGGGCTGCTGGAACGCCTGCGGGGCGCCGGGGGGCGGGGCCTGGCCGGGACCTTGCCCGCCGTAACCCGGCTGACCGGGCCGTCCGCCGTTGCCTGCGCCGTTGCCTCCGCCGTTGCCGAACGGCGGAATCGGCTCGGCGGGCCGGTTCATCTGCGAGGGGCGCGAGCCCTGGTACTCGTACAAGCCCTGCCCCGGGTGCTGCGGAGGCGCACCGGGACCGCCCTGGGTGCTCGGCAGCGGCGGGTTCGGCGCGGCCGGGGTGTACGACGTCGCGGTGTTGGTCAGGAAGTTCCAGCGGCACTCCTCGCAGAACGGCGCGTTCGCCTCGCGGGGCGTGCGGCACTGCGGGCAGAGCTGCGCCTCGGGCGCCGGTTCCGGCACGGACGCCGGGTGCGGGCGCCCGGGGCCGGGCTGCGGGAAGTTCGGGTCCTGACCGGGGGGCGGCGGGGGATAGCCGTACCCGGCCGCGGGCGGCGGCGGGGGAGGGGGCGGCGGTACGGCACCGGCCATGCGGTGACCGCAGACCTCGCACCAGTCGTCGGAACCCGACTGGTGTCCGTTCGGGCAGGTCGGCATGTCGGCGCTTCCCCCTCTCCTTCTCCGGCCCGAGGGCCGTACGTACTGCTTCGTTGGTCGTCGGCGGCGCCGGAGCGCCGCGCTACTGCTTCTTCACGCGAACGGTCTTCGTCGACCGTGTCTCGAGTGTCATCTCGTCGGCCTCGGCGACCTTCGCCTTCAATCGAACAGTACCTTCCGCGGCGTCCACCACGTCCACCACCTTCGAAAGCAGCTTCGCCGTATCCGCGTTGCCCGAGGCGGCCGCCAGCTGGACGGCGCGGCCGAGTTTGGCGGTCGCCCCGTCGACATCTCCCGATTTGCGGGCGTCGAGTCCCTGCTGGATGACCTGCGCCAGTTCCGCCTGGCCCGTGTAGTGCGCGACCTGCGGATTGATGGAGGTGGAGGCCACCATGTCGTCCGTCCACACCGCGCGCACCAGGCCCTGCGACAGGGTCTGTGTGCTGCCGTCGGCCTGCGGCACGATCAGGGAGACCCGGGCCGCGAGCATCTCCTGGCCGAGGGCGGCGCTCGGTACTCGTACACAGATGTGGTAGTCGCGGGACTCGTCGCCCCACGACCCCGTGGGGTAGTCCCCGGAGCGCGGCCCCGCCTCCGTGCGACGGTCCGTCAGCTCCTCGACCGTGGGCGCCACTTGCTTGACGAACTTGATCTCCACGCCCACCGGGGTCCACAGCCGCAGACTGACGTCGGCGACCTCCTTGCCCATCGCCGTCTCCATCATCTGTGTGAAGTCGGCGGAGAGGCCGGCCGGGTCGGCGACGATGTCGGCGGTGCCGAGGAGCGCGGAGGCTATGCCGGTGACCTCCTTCACCTCCCAGTCCGTGCCGACGCCGCGGGCGTCGCAGGTGAAGCGGCCCGCGCAGGAGTCGAGAGCGGCCTTGAGGTCCTCGGGCGACTCGTGTTCGTTACGGCCGTCGGTGAGCAGGATGCCGTGCCGCACCGCGGACGCGGCGATGTCGGCGGAGCCCAGCAGCCGGTCGGCGAGCCGCAGCCAGGTGCCGATCGCCGTGCCGCCGCCCGCGCTGAGCCTGCGCAGCGCCTGTTTGGCCTGCTCGCGGGTCTCCGGGCCCGCCACCGCGAGGCGGCCGTTGCCCGGATAGACCTCCGTGGCGATGTGCGTGCCGCCGATCACCGCGAAGTGCACGCCGTCGCGCACGGCGTCGATGGCGGCGGCCGTCGCGTCCCTGGCACCCCGCATCTTCGTCGGCGGATAGTCCATGGAGCCGGAACAGTCGACCATGATCGCCACGGCGGCGTCCGGGCTCTGCCCCGCGGCGTAGAGATGCGGGGCGCTCACCGCGGAGCCGATCGTCCCGCCCCCGGTGGAGGTCACCGTGGCGATGGCGTTGACCTCGCGGCCGTCCTCCGGCAGGAACTCGTTCTGGTAGACGTCGACCGAGAACTGCGGCACGGTCGACTTCGAGAAATTGGCCATGGAACTGCTCCCCCTCAGATCCTGAAAACCTCACGATCCGGTACGGCCCCCCGCCCGGCTCTAGGCCGATCCTGCCCCTTGCGGCGCGTAGGGGAACGGGACGACCGCCACTGTTACGTTGTCGTGGCCCCCGCCGTCGAGCGCGTGGCCGACCAGGACCTGGGCGCTGTGCAGCGGCCGGTCCGCGGCGTCGGCGGGCACGGCCCGCGCCATGTCCTCGACCGCTTCGGCGTAGTTCCACAGTCCGTCCGTGCACACCACCACGACCCCCGCGCGGTCCGGTTTGAAGGAAGCGGTGTGCGGCTCCAGTTCGTACGCGTCCGCGCCGAGCCAGCCCGTGATGGCGTGGGCGCGGTCGTCGGCGTACGCCTCGGCCTCGTTCATCAGTCCCGCCGCGACCATCTGCGCGGCCCACGAGTCGTCCTCGGTGAGACGGACGGCGGGGCCGCTGCGGTCGTCGGGGACCCAGTACGCGCGGCTGTCGCCGACCCAGCCGACGACGAGCAGGCCCCCGGCGACGACCGTGCCGACCAGGGTGCAGGCGGGCGCGTTCTGGTGCGGGCTGTGCTCGCGCTCGGCAGCGGGCTCGGTGGCCAGGGAGTTGACGGCGTCGGCGGCCGACAGGATGGCCTCGTGCATGGCCTGCTGCGGGTGTGTGCCGCGCGGCAGTGAGCCCTGTAGCGATTCGTTGGCGGCGCGGGAGGCGGCGAGCGAGGCCTCGTCGGGGCGGGTCGCCGAGGAGACGCCGTCGCAGACGATCGCGACGACGGCGGGGGAGCCGTCGGGCAGCGCGGCGGCGGAGATCGCGAACGCGTCCTCGTTGCGGTGGTGGCGCAGGCCCCGGTCGCTGACCGCGGCGACCGCGTCCAGCTCCTCCTCCATGTGGTCGCGCTCGCGCGGCTGGGCGTGCCCGCAGTTCTCGCAGTAGCCGTCCGGGTCGACGCGGCCGGAGCGGCAGGCCACGCAGAGCTTGGTGCCCGGGGGCGGGGTGGGTTCGGGCGCGCTGGTCCGCGGGTCGGCGGGCCCGGGGGCGTCGGCGGCACCAACGGGCGGCGTAACACCGGCGGGCGACGCGGCGTCAGCGGGCGCGGGGGCCTCGGCGGGGGCGGGGGCGGGGGCCGGCGCGGGCAGCGGGTACTCGTCCGGCTCCCTCGACTCCGTCCCCCCGGGAAGTCCCGCCCCTCCGGAAAGCTCCGTCCCCCCGGAGTCCGTCCCCGGCAGGTCGGTGGGCAGATGGGTGGGCGCCGGGGTGTCGGAGCTGTCCGCCTCGGGCGCGACGGGCCACTCCGCGGGTCGGCCCGCCGCCGGGGCGGACCCGTTGGGGGAGACGGCCGGACGGGCCGGCACCGCCGACAGGTCGTACCCGCACGCACCACAGAACAGGTCACCCGACTCCAGCGGCTCCTCACAGCTGGGGCAGGCAGACAGTTGGGGCATCTGCGACATCACTCACACCCACGTCCGGGGGCGGAAGCGGTTGGCCCGCTCCACCAGTTCGATCCTCTCCTCGCCACCCTGTGCGAGCCGGGCCAGCGTCCGGTACGAACGCTCCAGACCGAACCGGAGACCGCGCTCGTCCAGGTCACTGCCGAGCAGCACGGTCCGCGTCCCGGCGGTGGCCGGTGGCGCGGAGACGTGACCAGAGTGCCTACCGGAGAGTACCCAGTCGAGCGCCGTCCCCAGTACCTCGGTCGACAGGCGTTCCCTGCGCACCGCGTCGAGACCGAAGCCCGCGAGCGCCTCCAGCTGTCCCGCGGACGCCATCAGGTCGTCCAGGAACGCGGAACCGGGCGAGGCCGTCGGCGAGTCCAGACGGCGGCGCAGGCGCGCCCGCACCGCCGCGACCCGGGCCGCGGTGTAGTGGATGGAGGACTCCGGCACCGACTCCAGGGTGCGCACCGCGCCGGCCCGGTCGTCGGCGGCGAGCTGCACCCTGGCCAGGCCGAACGCGGCGCTCACATAGCTCGGGTCGGTAGTCCACACCAGGCGGTAGTACTCGGCGGCGTTGTCCAGCTGGCCGAGGACCTCCGCGCACACGGCGAGCGCCAGCTTCGGCGCGGCCTCGCCGGGAAACGCGTCGTAGACCGCGTCGAAGGACAGCGCGGCGCTCTCGAAGTCCCCGCTCGCCAGGGCCGCCACGCCGCGGTACCAGACCACGCGCCAGTCATCCGGATGACGGCGCTCCAGGTCGGCGAGGGCCTCGGCGGCGGGGGCCGACTCCCCCATGGAGAGCCGCGCGCGCAGGGCGCGGAGCTGGAGTTCCACGGAGTCGGCGGGCGCCGTCTTGAGCGCGGCGATCAGCTCGGCGGGCGCGGAGGCCATCAGGCCGGCGAGGAAGCCCGCGTTCGGGTCGCCCGGGTCGACGCGCGGCACCGGCAGCGCCAGCGCGGTCGCGGCGGGGTCCAGCGGCCGGACGAGCGCGGCGGGCGGTGCGGCGGGCGGCGCGGACGGGGGTTCCCGGTGGCCGCTCGAGCCCTGCGGTGCGAGCGGGCGCGCCCCGAGTACCGACACGTCACCCGTGAGTTCGGCGAACAGCTCCGTGTCCGTGACCTTCACCTCGGGTCCGAACAGTGTGGAGAGCGAGGGGCGCGGCTTGCCCGTCTGGAGGGCCACGACCTCCCGCAGGACGCCCGTGAGCTGCTCGGCCATCTCCTGCGCGGACGCGAAGCGGCGGGCCGGGTCGGGGTCGGTGGCGCGTACGAGGAGCCGGTAGAACGACTCGTACTGGCGGAAGACTTCGATGTTGTCGGGGTCGGGCAGGGAGTCCACGAACACGTTCGTATAGCCCTGGAAGTCGAACGTCAGGACGGCGAGCGTGCGCGCGACCGTGTAGAGGTCGGAGGCCACCGAGGGCCCCACCTCGGCGACTTCGGGGGCCTGGTAGCCGACCGTGCCGTAGATCGCGGACTCGTCGTCGTCCATCCTGCGGACCGCGCCCATGTCGATGACCTTGAGCTGGCCCTCGGTCTGGATGGCGTTGTCGACCTTGAAGTCGCAGTACAGCAGATTGCGGCTGTGCAGGTGGCCGAGTGCCTCCAGCGCCTCGATGCCGTACGCGCACGCCTGCTCGACCGGCAGCGGGTCGCGCTTGCCGTCGGCCGTACGACGGCCGTTGGCGATCTCCTTCAGGGACTTGCCGCCCACGTACTCCATGACGATGTAGCCGTCCATGGAGCCCGTGCGCTGGTCCAGGTGCTCGACGAAGTTGTAGATCCGCACGATGTTGGAGTGCTCGATCTCGGCGAGGAAGCGGCGCTCGGAGATCGCGGCGGCCATCGCGTCCTGGTCGCCCGTGTCGAGCAGGCCCTTGAGGACCACCCAGCGGTCGGACACCGCCCGGTCGATGGCGAGATAGACCCAGCCGAGGCCGCCGTGCGCCAGACAGCCCACGACCTCGTACTGGCCGTGCACGATGTCGCCGGGGTTCAGCTTCGGCACGAACGAGTACGGGTGGCCGCACTTGGTGCAGAAGCCCTCGGTGCGGCCCGGCCGGTCGCCGCGCGCGCGGCCCACCGGCGCCCCGCAGTCCGAGCGCGAGCAGAACCGCTTCCGCTCGGGAACCTCCGGCTTCTCCTGCACCGCCCCGCGCGGATCGGGACGCGGCACGTCCGGCACGGTGACGAGCCCGACGCCGAGCCGCCCGCGCGCCGACGAACCGGTCGACGAGCCCGAGCTGCGCACCGACACCGAACGGGACGTCGAACGGCCGGACAGGGAACGGGAGAGCCGACCCGACACCGACCTCCGTGAGGACTGCGAGCGCGAGGAACGGGACGACCGCGACGACGAGCGTGCGCTGGAACTGCTGGAGCCCCGCGCCCCCCTGCCGCCGCCCGTGATGCCGGTCGGCTCCGATCCGACCAGGCCGTTCGGCGCCACGACCGGGGCGAGACCGCACGTGTCGCAGTACAGCTCGCCGCCGCCGACGTCCTCGTACGCCCCCGTGCACCCGGGCCGCTGACACTGCCGCTGGCTCACGCGTCCCCCCTCCGGTCAGTGGGCCCGCCCTGCTGCGGGACCCTCGGCGCGAGCACCTCGGCGGCCGCCTGCTGATAGCGCAGCACCGCCTGCTCGGCCACGCGCAGATCGCAGGGCGCGCTCCACAGCATCCGGCGCGCCGCGTCGTACCGCTCGATCAGGAGCGGGTCCTCGGCGTGGCCGTGCCGGGCCACCTTCGCCTTGTACGCGTCCAGGCGGCCGCGCAGCTCCGCGCGGACCGCCAGCGGCGCCGTGACGGCGGTCAACGACTCGCGGGCGCGCAGCAGTTCGTCCTCGGCCTTCTCCTCCAGGGACTCCAGGAGCGGGGAGAGGCGGTGCCACTGGGCGCGCCTGCGGAAGTCCGACGCCATCGCCAGCTGCTCCTGGAGGGCGGTCGAGGGGCCGCTGACCGCGGGCACCTCGGAGGCGGCGATCTTCGCGAGGACCTCGCCGCGGGCGCTCCTGGCCTCCGCGAGGGTGCGGTCCGCGCGGGAGAGCACGTCCCGCAGCCTGCCGAGGCGGGCCTCCGCGTCCTGGCGGACGGTGAGCACCGCCTCGATCTCGCGGCGCACCTCCTCCAGGGCGCGTGCCTCACGGTCGTACCGGTCGGTGTGCGCGCGGCCGCCGCCGGGCGCCGAACTGCCCTCCGCGCGCTGCCAGAAGGCGAGCGGGTCGCTGATCACCTGCTCGCGCAGGGCGGTCAGGGCGCGGGTGATGCGCTCCAGGTCGTCGCCCGCGGGATGCTCCCCGGGGCGTACGCCCACGGAGTGCGCGAGGTGGCGGGTGCGGGCCAGTTCGGCGGCGAGCAGATCGATGCGGGCGGGCAGCGCCGACCACACGGCGTCGGCGGCGACGACCATGTCGAGGGAGTGCGCGTACAGGTCGTTCATCCGGCTCACCAGCTCTTCGAGCGTGAAGCGCTCGGTGAGCTTGGCGGGCCCCATGACCGACGGGGAGGTGCCGGACGTGGAGCCCGCGACGGTCACGGACTCGCCGCGCAGCAGCTCCGTCAGCTCGGCCAGGTCGTCGTGGCTGAGCCAGTGCCTGCGGGCGCGCAGCTCGCGGGCGGCGTTCAGTGCACCGGCGTAGGCGTCGAAGTAGGCCCAGAGCAGCGTGATGCGCTGTTCCGTGGCGCTCCAGCGCTCCTCGGTGACGCCGGTGAGCCGGGCGCCTTCGAGGAGACGGCGGCCCGCGTGGTCCTGGAGGGCGAGCAGCGAGGTCTCGATCGCCTCGTGCTCGGCGTCGAGCCGCGCCAGCGCACGGTCCACCTCGTCCCGGTCCATCACCGGACCAGGGGGTCCCGTGACGCTCATCGATCACCTCTCCGCTCTGCGTTGCCGCGACACTTCAGTGGTACCGGGCCGGTCGGCCGGTCAGTCGCGGTACTCCGGGTCCGGCGGGCCCGACACCTTGCCGAGGCCCCCCTTGAGCCACTTGTCGTACGACTTCCGCCAGCCGTTCTTCTTGTCCTCGCGGTAGTCGTCGAGGACCTTGTTGACCCGGCGGACCAGGTCGTCCGAGCCCTTCTTCATCGCCACGCCGTAGTGCTCCGTGGTGAAGGGCTCCTCGCCCTTGAGTTCGACCGTGGGGTCCTGCGCGGCCTGGCCCGCGGCGAGCGCGCTGTCGGTCACCACGGCGTCCACCTCGCCGAGCTGGAGCCGTACGAGGCAGTCGAGCTGGTTGGGCACGGTGGTGGAGATGTCGGCGCCGAAGTCCTCCTTCTCCAGCTCCTCCAGGGCGATGGAGCCCGCCGCGGAACAGACCTTCTTGCCCTTGAGCGATGCGTTGTAGCCCGTGATGTCGTCGGACTTCTTGGGGGCGAGCACCTGCTGCCCCGTCTCGAAGTATCCGGTGGAGAAGTCGACGTCCTTCAGACGCTCGCAGTTGACCGTCATGGTGCGTACGACCATGTCGACCTGGCCGCTCTTGATCGCGGGGATGCGCTGGTTGGTCGGTATGGCGCGGAAGACGATGGCGTCACGGTCGCCGAAGATCTCCTCGGCGATCTCCCGCGCGAGGTCGATGTCGAATCCTTCCAGCTCCCCGCCCTTCTTGTTCGGATCGCGGTAGCCCCAGCGGTAGCTGTTCTGGTCGACGCCGACGATGAGCTTCTTGACCTCGCGGTTCTTGATGGCGTCGATCGTCGGGCCGTCCTTGTCGGACGGGCGCAGGCTCTGGTCGTTGCAGTCGTCGGCGTCCGCCCGCGCGGGTGCGGCCACCGTCACGCCCGAGCCGCCGCTCCCTGTCCGGCCACCGCTCTGCTGCGAGGGAAGGGCCAGCACGAGCGCCCCCGTCAGGGCGCAGGCCGCGCCCATCGCGCCGACCCCGCCCCAGCCGCGCAGCCTCCTCGTGCCACGTCGTGTCCGCATGGTCTGCGCGCCCCCTTCCACCTCTGACTCCATCACCGGTACTCCGAAAGCCTGCGGCCGATGCCGAGCACGGCGCCCGCCGCGGCGACGAGCGCGAGCACGGCGGCGCCGACCGGCAGCCCGCTCATGGCGCCCCTGCCGTCCCTGGCGGCCTGCTTGAACTCACGCTGTTCGTGCGCCAGGGCCCGGTCCAGGGCGGCGTCCACGTTGTCGAAGCACTCGCCGGTCGGCTCGGCGTTCTTGTCGTCCTTGTCGCCGATGACCTTGTCGAGGGCGCCTTGGTAGTCACCGGAGTCGTCGCTGGAGCGGGCCTCCTTGTGGCGGTCCTTCCAGACGCCCACATTGGCGACCGCCTGCTTGACCGGCCGCTTCCCGGCCAGGTCGTCGGCGAGGGCGACCGCCTTGCCGAGCAGTCCGCTGTCGCCGTCGCCGAGCTGCTTCATCTGCGCGCGGTAGGAGACGTCGAACTTGTCCTCGGTCTCGCCGTTCACCTCGGTGGTCTCCGCGCCGCGGCTGACCAGTGTCAGGTTCTCGTTGCCGCGGGCCTTCAGGGAGCTGAGGCGGGCGTCGTTGAGGACGTTCAGGGAACGGACCCCGTGGTCGTACGACTCGTTCAGCCCCGAGCGGGCGAAGGTGTGGCCGGCGACGAGCCAGAGCAGGACGACGGCCGTGGCGGCGGTCGCGGCGAGCAGTCCGTGGTTGAACACCCGGTTGGTCCTGCGGTAGTTGCGGCGCTGGGCCCAGGCGAGGGCGGCGAGCGCGAGGACGCCGAGGGCGATGGCGAGCCAGGGGTACGGCTTCGCCTTGCCGTAGTCGGAGCCGAGCCGTTCGTTCTCCGCCTTGTAGAGCTTCTCGGCGGCCGGGAGCATCTGCGTCTGCATCTTGTCGTTGGCGTAGCGCAGATAGGCGCCGCCGAGCGGCAGGCCCTGGCGGTTGTTGGCGCGGGCGCGCTCGATCAGGCCCGTGTACTGGGGAAGCAGTTTGTTCAGCTTGCCGACGGCGGCCGCCGACGAGGCATCCGAGCCCGCGTTCGACGCGGCCGTGGCGAGCTTCTGGGAGGCCCGCTCGATGTCCCGTTCGTAGCGGTCGCGGACGGCGGCGGGCTCCTGGCCGCCCGCCAGGAAGCCGCTGGACGCGGCGGTGTTGGCGTCCGCCAGCGAGCGGTAGATGGCCGCGGCGTCGGCGCTCAGCGGCTGGCTGCGGTGCAGCACGTCGTCCGCGGCGGCCGAGCGCTCCGTCATCTGCCAGGTGGTGACCGCGCCGAACGCGACGACGAGCAGCGCGAGGACGGCGCCGATGATCCGCAGCCGGCCCGGCTCGGTGGTCGCCGCGGCGCGCAGCCGGTCCGTGCCCTCGGCCCAGGCGGTGCGGCGCGGGGCGGTGGTGGCCTGCTGGGGCGGCTGCCGCCCCGCGGGCGGGGTGCCAGGACCCTGCGGCGGGACGGCGGGCATCGCCGGCGCGGGCTGTCCGGGGGCAGGCCCCGGCGGCCCGGGCGGGCCCGGCGGCGCCGCGCGGCCGTTCGGCGGATATGTCACCTGGACCTCGACCTCCCCCTCGGTCATCGGACGGTCACCTCCGCCCGACGCGTGCGGCGCGGGACGAAGTACACACGGCCGCAAGTATTGCGCCAGGGACGGACATCCGCACAGCTCTTGTCCCGATCTTGCGCGGATCCCCCTCCTTGAACACGAGATTGAGGGGCCTTCGGTTCCCGCCCGCGTGCGCGGCGCGGGCGGGAGCGCACGAGGGCGGGCGGCAGACGGACGGGGCGCGCGTCAGCGCCGGTGCACGCCGGATTCGTAATGCGCCCGCACGCGTGCGTGCACCTGCGCGGGCGCGCCCACCTGGTCGAGGCCGAGCAGGGCCGCGCCCAGGACCGGCCGGGCCGTGACCACCCGGGGCTCCGCCTTGGGAGCCCGCTCGGAGAGCAACGCCCTGACGCGGTCGTCCAGTTGGGGATGGCGGGCCGCAAGGACGCTGCCGCCGAGCACGACAGGGGCCTCCTCGCCGAGCAGGCCCAGGCGGTCCAGGGCCACGGTCGACATCGCGACGACCTCGTCGGCCATCCGGTCCACCAGCGAGCGCGCCACCGCGTCACCCGCGGCGGCGGTGGCGAAGAGGACCGGCGTCAACTCATGCCGCCTGGCGGGGGAGAGGCGCCCCAGGTGCAGCGCCTCGATCAGCGCGTACATGGACGGCAGGCCGAAGTGCGCGGGCAGCGTCTCGCGCAGCGCGGTCGGCCCGCCGCGGCCGTCCTCGGCCCGTGCCGCGTGCCACAGCGCCTCCTCGGCGAGGCCGCCGCCCCCGCCCCAGTCGCCGGAGATCCTGCCGATCGCGGGGAAGCGGGCGGTGCGGCCGTCCGGCAGCATGCCCACGCAGTTGATGCCCGCTCCGCACACCACGGCCACGCCCCGCGGCTCCGCGTCCTCCAGGAGCCCGGCGCGCAGCACGGCGAAGGTGTCGTTGCGCACCTCGACGGAGGCGCCCCAGCCGCGCCGGCGCAGCGCCTCCGCCAACTGCCTCTCCTCGACCGGAAGATCGGCGTTGGCCAGGCAGGCGGACACATGGCCCACGGAGTCGGCGCCCGCCTCGGCGAGCGCCCGCGCCACCGCCTCCGCGAGCACGTCCACCGCGGGCTCGACGCCGACGAGAGGTGGCTGGAACCCGCCGCCGCGTGCCGTGCCGGTGATCCGTCCTTCGGTATCGATCACCGCGACGTCGGTCTTGCTGTTGCCCGCGTCGATCGCGAGCACGCTCGTGCCTACGCCCACGCCAGGTGCTCCCGGTTGTGCGCGAGGAGGCTGTCGGTGAGCCTCTCCGCGTACGCGTACTGGCCGACCAGCGGGTGGGCGAGCAGCGCCTTGAAGACGCGGTCGCGGCCGCCGCGCAGGGCCGCGTCCAGCGCCAGGTCCTCGTACGCCGTGACGTTCGCGATCAGGCCCGAGTACAGCGGGTCGAGGGCGGGCACGGCCAGGGGCTTGGCGCCCGAGCCGTCCACGGCCGCCTGGACCTCGACGACCGCGTCGTCGGGGAGGAAGGGCAGCGTGCCGTTGTTGACGGTGTTCACCACCTGGTACGGGCTGCCGCCGTTGCCCAGCAGCGAAGCCGCGAGGTCCACGGCCGCCTCGGAGTAGAACGCGCCACCGCGCCCGGCGAGCAGCTCCGGCTTCTCGTCGAGTGCCGGGTCGCCGTACATTGCCAGCAACTCCCGCTCCATCGCGGCTACTTCGGCGGCGCGTGACGGCTTCGTCCGCAGCTCCTCGACGACCGCGTCGTGCTGGTAGTAGTAGCGCAGGTAGTACGAGGGCACGACGCCGAGCCGGTCGACCAGCTCGCGCGGCATGTGAAGGTCCTCGGCGACGGCGTCCCCGTGCTGCTCCAAGAGCTTCGGCAGCACGTCGTCGCCACCGGGCCCCCCGATGCGTACGCCCGTCTCCCACGTCAGGTGGTTGAGCCCCACGTGATCGAGGTGCACCTCGCCCGGCGCGACGTCGAGCAGCCTCGCGAACTTCCGCTGGAAGCCGATCGCCACGTTGCACAGCCCGACCGCCTTGTGCCCGGCCTGGAGCAGCGCCCGCGTGACGATGCCCACCGGGTTGGTGAAGTCGATGATCCAGGCGTTCGGGTTGGTGCGGCGTACGCGCTCAGCGATGTCCAGGACGACCGGGACCGTGCGCAGCGCCTTCGCGAGGCCGCCCGCGCCGGTCGTCTCCTGGCCGACGCAGCCGCACTCCAGCGGCCAGGTCTCGTCCTGCTGCCGGGCCGCCTGCCCGCCGACGCGCAGTTGCAGCAGGACCGCGTCGGCGTCCGCGACGCCCGCGTCCACGTCGGAGGTGGTGACGATGCGGCCCGGGTGGCCCTGCTTGGCGAAGATGCGCCGCGCGAGGCCGCCCACCAGTTCCAGACGGTCGGCGGCCGGGTCGACCAGGACCAGTTCCTCGATCGGCAGGGTGTCCCTCAACCGCGCGAATCCGTCGATGAGTTCGGGTGTGTAGGTCGACCCTCCGCCGACCACTGCGAGCTTCATTACGTGTCTCAGCCCTTTACTCCGGTGAGGGTGACGCCTTCGACGAAGGCCTTTTGTGCGAAGAAGAAGACGAGGATGACCGGCGCCATCACGAGCAGCGTCGCGGCCATCGTCAGGTTCCAGTTGACGCTGTGGGCGCTCTTGAACGATTCGAGGCCGTAACTCAGTGTCCACGCGCCCGGGTTCTGGGCCGCGTAGATCTGCGGCCCGAAGTAGTCGTTCCAGCAGTAGAAGAACTGGAAGAGCGCGATGGCGGCGATGCCCGGCTTGGCCATCGGTACGACGATCTTGACGAGCGTACGGAACTCGCCGCAGCCGTCCACCTTCGCCGACTCGATGTACTCCTTCGGGATGGTCAGCAGGAACTGCCGCAGGAGGAAGATCGAGTACGCGTCGCCGAACGCCATCGGGATGATCAGCGGCCACAGCGTGCCCGACAGGTGCAGCTGCTGCGCCCAGACCAGGTACATCGGGATCACGATGACCTGCGGCGGCAGCATCATCGTCGAGATGACCAGCAGCATCGCGGTGCGCCGGCCGCGGAAGCGGAACTTGGCGAGCGCGTACGCCACGGGTATCGCCGAGCAGACCGTGAGGAGCGTGCCGAGGCCCGCGTACAGCAGGGAGTTGCGCCACCACTCCAGGAAGCCCGGGGTGTCGAACACCGTCTTGTAGTTCGACCAGTTCCAGGAGTCGGGCCACAGCTCGCCGCTCATCGCCTGGGAGTCGCTCATCACCGACGTCAGGAAGACGAAGACGAACGGCAGGACGAACAGCAGCGCGACCGCGAGGGCGACGCTGTGGACGGCGATCCAGTGCAGGATCCGCTTGCGGCGGGCGCGGGCGGCCGCGGGGCCCCGGAGCGGGGCGGTCCGTTCGGGTGCGGCGGGCGCGCGGAGAGTCGTGGTCGTCATCAGTCCTCAGTCCTCCGCCGCGAGCAGTCCGGAGCGCTTGCGCATCAGGAGCGTCGTCACGGCCATGGCGATGGCGAAGAGCACGAGCGAGAGCACGCACGCCGCGCCGGTGTTGAAGTTCTGGAAGCCCATCGAGTAGACGAGCTGGGGGACCGTCAGGGTGGAGTGCTCCGGGTAGCCGGGCTGGATCACCGAACCCGGGCCGATGTTGACCCCGGAGGCGACCTTCCCCGCCACCAGGGCCTGCGTGTAGTACTGCATGGTCTGTACGACGCCCGTGACCACCGCGAACATCACGATCGGCGTGATCGAGGGCCAGGTGACGTACCGGAACCTGGCCCACGCCCCGGCGCCGTCCAGCTCCGCGGCCTCGTACTGCTCCTTGGGCACGTCGAGCAGCGCGGCCATGAAGATCACCATCAGGTCGCCGATGCCCCACAGGGAGAGCAGTACCAGCGAGGGCTTGGCGGTGTCCGGGTCGTTGAACCAGTTGGGCCCGGAGATGCCGATCGCGCCGAGCATCTCGTTGACGGGGCCCGTGCCCGGGTTGAGCAGGAAGACGAAGGCGACGGTGGCGGCCACCGGCGGGGCGAGGTAGGGGAGGTAGAAGGCGGTGCGGAAGAACCCGGCGCCCGTCTTGATCTTCGTGATGAGCAGCCCGAGCGAGAGCCCGAAGACCACCCGCACGGCCACCATGATCACGACCAGCCACAGGGTGTTCCACAGGGCGGGCCCGAACAGCGGCATCTGGTCGAACACGTACGTCCAGTTCCTGAGCCCCACGAAGGTGGGCTCCTTGATCTGGTTGTAGTGCATGAACGAGAAGTAGACGGTCGCGATCAGCGGATACGCGAAGAAGACGCTGAAGCCGACCAGCCAGGGGGAGAGGAAGCCGAGCGTGCGGAGCCTGCGGCGCGCCGGATTCGAGAGGGATCTGGAGAGGGAAAGTGCCATGGGTCGGGGGCTCCTCAGCTCTTCGACTGGAGCGTGTCGGCGTCGATCTGGTCGTCGAGCTTCCTCAGTCCGGCGCGCAGGTCGCTCACGTGCCCGGCCTCGAAGGAGTACGAGAAGTCCTGGAGCGAGACGACGTACGCGCCGCCGTTCGTGGAGGGCGGCAGGGCCTTGCTGTGCTTGCTCTCCAGGATCCGGAAGAAGGTGCGGAACCTTGGATCGGCGTCCAGGCGCGGCGACTTCAGCGCCGCGTACGTGGACGGCACGTTGTGGATGTCGTTGGCGAAGTCCACGACCTGGTTGGTGTTCGTGGTCAGGAATTTCACCAGCTCCCACGCGGCGTTCTGGTGCTTGCTGCTGTGCGCGATGCCGGCGACCGTGCCGGTGATGAAGCCGCGCCCGTAGGTGTCCTTCTGGTCGTCGGGGACGGGCAGCGGCGCGACGCCCCAGTCGAAGTCGGCCTTCGCCTCGTCGAGCATCAGTCCGCGCCACTCGCCGTCCAGGTGCATGGCGAGCTTCCCGGTCAGGAAGGCGTTCTGGTTGGACATCTCGTCGCCGAAGGTGAGCCGGAACTTCTCCAGGTCGTCGAAGCCGCCCTGGGCGTCGGCGAGTTGGCGGGAGGTCTTCAGGAAGTCGTACGTCGCGGGCTCCTCGGCGAGGCGCGCATGGCCGTCGGCGTCGAAGTACCGGGGGCCCCACTGCGCGAAGAGCCGGTCCGGGCTGCCCTGGTAGAGCCGGAAGTTGGGCATGTAGCCCACCCGCTCGTACGAGTCCTTGCCGCTGCGCACGGTCAGCTTCTTCGCCGCCCGCTTGAACTCGGACATGGTGCGCGGCGGGCGTTCGATGCCCGCCTCCTTGAAGGCGTCCTTGTTGTAGTACATGCCGTAGGCGTCGGCGAGGAGGGGCAGGGCGCACTGGTTGCCCTGGTAGCTGGTGTAGTCCAGCAGTGTCTTGGGGAAGACCTCGCGCTTGTCGATGCCCGTCTTCCTCAGGAACGGGTCGAGGTCGACCCACATCCCGGAGTCGCAGTACTGCCCTACGTTGTTGGTGGTGAAGGAGGACACCACGTCCGGGGCCTTGTCGCCGCCCGCGCGCAGAGCCTGGTTGATGGTGGCGTCCGTGACGTTACCGGTGGACTCCACCTCGATGTGGGGGTGCAGCCGCTCGAACCGCTCGATGCTCGCGTTGACGGCCTCGACCTCGCCGGGCGCGGCCCAGCCGTGCCAGAACTTCAGGGTGACCGGCTTGGTCGGGTCGTCGTTCGCGCTGCCGACGCTCGGATTGGCGCAGCCGGAGAGCAACAGGCCGGCTGCGGCGAGCGCCGCGGACGCGCAGGTGGGCAGGCGCCATCGCGGCATGGCGGACTTCCTTTACGGGGAGGGGAGGTGGGTGGGGTGGCTGTGTGCGGGGAGCGCCGGGCTCAGGCCGTGTCGAAGACCTGGTCGCGGGCCTGGGTGAGCGCCGAGCGGAGCGCGCCGGTGAGGATCGGGTCGCCGTCGAGTTCACTGATGCGGATCTGGGGGCGGGGCAGGGCGAGCCCGGTCAGCTCCTCCTCGACGTGGACCCGCAGCTTGTCGCCGCCCGCCTGGGCCACCGCGCCGGAGAGCACGACAAGTTCCGGATCCACCACGGCGACGACCGCGGCGATGCCGGTGGCGATGCGGCGGGCGACCTCGGCGAGGACGGCGCCGTCGGCGAGGGCGTCGGCGAGCGTCGCGCCGGGGCCCGCGAGGTCGCGGACGACCGCGGCGGCGACCAGGCTCTCGAAGCCGCCGTCGCCGTCGGGGCCGTCCTTGGCCAGCGGGGCGCCCGGCAGCGGCATGTAACCGATCTCGCCCGCGCCGCCGGTGGCGCCGCGCAGCAGGGTGCCGCCCAGCACGATGGCGGCTCCGACGCCTTCGTCGAGCCAGGTCAGCACGTAGTTGTCGTGGTCCTGGGCGGCGCCTTCGTACTGCTCGGCGACCGCGGCCAGATTCACGTCGTTCTCGATGTCGACCGGTGTGCCGAGCACCGCGGCGAGGTCGTCGCGCAGGGTGCGGGAGTGCCAGCCGGGCAGGTGCGGGGCGTAGCGCAGCTGGCCGGTGTGCGGGTCGATGGCGCCGGGGGTGCCGATCACCGCGGCCCGCAGGTCGTCGTGGGCGAGGCCCGCCCGGCGCAGCGCCCCGTCGACGGCCTCCGCGACGAGCTGGGCGGTGCGGTGGCGGACGTCCTCCGCGACGGCTTCGGCCTCCACGCGCTCGCGGCCGAGGACGGTACCGGTGATGTCGGCGACGAGGGCGGTGATGCCGGTCGGATCGGCGGACAGCGCCGCCACGTGCCCGGCGCCCGGGTCGATCTCGTACAGCAGGGCGTTGGGCCCCGGGCGCCCGCTGAGGCTCCCGGTGGTGTGCACGAGCCCGGCGGCTTCGAGGCGCCCGAGGAGCTGCGAGGTGGTGGGCTTGGACAGGCCCGTCAGCTCGCCGATGCGGGTGCGGGTGAGGGGCCCGTGGGCGACGAGGAGATCCAGGACCGCCCGGTCGTTCATGGCCCGCAGGACGCGCGGCGTGCCCGGGGTCCCCGGGGCCCCCGGAGTACTCCCTGCTGCCATGACGGCACCTGCCCTTCAGCGGCCGCTAACTGTTAGGAAACTTTCCAATTCGTGAGGACCGTAAGGCTGGCGTGAATGGGCCGTCAATAGCGGACGCCCCCGCGGCAACCAAGTCGTTACCTGCGGGGGCGGTGTGGCGTGAGGGGCGCTCGCCGGGCCTACTTCGAGAGGTTCGGCGGCGGGGTTATCGGTGCCGTCGCCAGCGACTGGGGGGACGTCGTCGAGGCGTACGCCGACGGGGCCGCCACGCCCGCCGCGGGGTCGGCGCCCGCCTCCTCCGCCGGCTGGAGCGGCAGGCCGCCCACGATGCGGATGCCCGCCTCGTCGAACGCCCGCTTGATGCGCCAGCGCAGCTCCCGCTCGACGCCCAGGGACTGGCCCGGCATCGTCTTCGCCGAGACGCGGATCACCATGGAGTCCAGCAGGACACTGTCCAGGCCGAGGATCTCCACCGGGCCCCACAGGCGCTCGTTCCACGGCTCGTCCTTGGCCATGGCCTCGCCGACCTCGGCCAGGGTCGCCTTCACCTTGTCCAGGTCCTCGTCCGGACGGACCGTCACGTCGACGCCCGCCGTGGACCAGCCCTGGGAGAGGTTGCCGATGCGCTTGACCTCGCCGTTGCGGACGTACCAGATCTCGCCGTTGTCGCCGCGCAGCTTGGTGACGCGCAGACCGACCTCTATCACCTCACCGGAGGCCACGCCCGCGTCGATCGAGTCCCCCACCCCGTACTGGTCCTCCAGGATCATGAAGACACCGGAGAGGAAGTCCGTGACGAGGTTGCGGGCGCCGAAACCGATCGCGACGCCCGCCACACCCGCCGAGGCGAGCAGCGGAGCGAGGTTGATCTCGAAGGCGCCGAGGATCATCAGGGCCGCCGTGCCGAGGATCAGGAACGACGCCACCGAGCGGAGCACGGACCCGATGGCCTGAGAGCGCTGACGGCGGCGCTCCACGTTCACCAGCAGCCCGCCGAGCGCCGTGCCGTCCACGGCGTTCGCCGTGCGGTTCATGCGGTCTATGAGCTTGGTGATGGCGCGCCGGACCAGGATGCGCAGGACGATCGCGATCGCGAGGATCAGCATGATGCGCAGGCCGATGCCGAGCCACGTGGACCAGTTCTGCTCGACCCAGCTCGCCGCGTTCCCGGCGCTCTCCTGGGCGTCCTCGAACGTGGGCGGTTTCGGCGTCGGCTTCGGCGTGTCGTCCGGGTCCGTTCCGGCGGCCGAAAGGACGGACAGGAACACGGCAGGTACCTCCAGGTATCGCGGCCTGCCCGGCGGAAGAGATGTCGTGCGTCTTCATCGACGCGGGGACGGGGGGACCGGGCAGACTCACCACACTAACGGGGCATTGTGTGTGGATCGTTGTCATGTTCGAGGGAGAGACGGTGCTCACCTGGGCAAGTAGCAGGTGACGCGGGGGTGCCGCTCCGCTGTGGTCGAAAACACTTCGAGCCCGTTACCGGTACATGCTGGCGCTACGACCAGGCATGAGGGGAGACTGGCAACAGATCGTCCCGGCGCGAGCCACGCGCCGCCGGCGTACAAGGAGGCATCCGTGCCGCACGTCCTGGTCCTCAACGCGTCGTACGAGCCCCTTGGCGTCGTACCGCTCCGCCGCGCGCTCGTCCTCGTCCTGGAGAACAAGGCTCTCTGCCTCGAGGAATCCGGCGCCTTCATGCACAGCGAGAAGTGCACCGTCCCCGCACCCAGCGTGGTCCGCCTCAAGCGGTTCGTCCGGGTCCCTTACCGGGGGCCCGTTCCTCTGACCAGACGGGCGCTCTTCGCCCGCGACGGCGGTCGGTGCATGTACTGCGGTGGCGTCGCAACCAGCGTCGACCACGTCATCCCCAAGAGCCGGGGCGGCCGGCACGCCTGGGACAACGTGGTGGCGTCCTGCCGCCGCTGCAACCACGTCAAGGCCGACCGGCACCTCATGGAGCTGGGCTGGCGGCTGCGGCACAAGCCCGCGCCGCCCTCGGGCCTCGCGTGGCGCATCATCGGGACCGGCCATAGGGATCCGCGCTGGCTGCCCTATTTGCAGCCGTTCGGCGCGGACGACGCGATGGCTCGGATCGATGGCATTTCCGCCTAGCAATCGATCCGGGCCTTTGTTGTACGTGCGTACGAACGACGCGCACCGGGTGTCGTACGCGGTCGCCGACGGGCCTCAGTCCTCGGCGACCGCGTACGCCTGGACCGACCAGAGCGAGTACCCGAAGCGCGTGGCCCGCTTATCGCCCTGGACGCGGAGGTAACGCGTCTCACGCGCGTCCATGCGGATCGCCTCGCGGCCGCCCCTGCCGTCCTTCACGGTCGCCGCCGTGCGCCAGTTCCTGCCGTCGGCAGACGTCTGCACGCGGTACCCGGCGGCGTACGCGTCCTGCCAGCGCAGCACGACCTGGCCCAGCCTGACCGGCTTCGCCAGCTCCACCTGCCACCACGCGCCGTCCTCGGCGGGTGAGGACCAGCGGGTCGAGGGATCACCGTCGTTCGCGGCCGACGCCGGGAAGTCCTTCGTCTCGTCGCCCGACGACGAGGCCTTTGCGCCGCGCGCCAGATCCGGGCCCGCCGTGCGCGGGAAGGCGCGGACCGCCACCGTGCGGGTCTCGTCGCCGAAGGTGACGGGGATCTCGTACGTCCCCGAAGGCGTGCCCGCCGAAACGGTGATGTCGAGCGGCACCTCGACCTCCGTGCCGCGCGGCAGCGTCGTCGACGCGGGCACCCGCACCTCGATGCCCTTGGGGGCCTTCACCTTGAGCGCCCCGCGCACATGGTCCGGGCGCAGGGAACGCAGCTTCGCCGTGACCCGCCGCGGCCCGCCGCCGATCTCCGCGTCGGCCTCGGTGCGGGCCAGCGAGAGGCGGGCGGCGGGGGAGTCGGCGAACCAGGGGACGAGATGGCGGAGCGTGCCGTCGGTGAGGGCGACACGGACGGCGTCGGCGCGCATGCCCTTCTCGGCGCGCGTGCCCTTCTCCGTGTTCTTGGGGTTCTTGGGGTTCTCGGGGTTCTCGGGGTTCTTGGGGGCCGGTGCGGTGAGGCCGAGTTCCGTGAAGCCGCTCCGCGAGAGCGCGCCGACGCGCCGCCAGCCCTTGCCCGGCACGTGCACCTCGACGCTGCCCTCGGTGCCGGGGTCGGTCAGCGCGGTGACGGCCGCGAGCGCGCGGTCGCGGCCGAAGCGGGCCGTCGCGCGGTCCGACGCCCGCTCGGTGCCGGTCCCCGCCCAGGTCGCGTACGCCTTTCGCGCGCGCGTCAGGAACGGGTCGAGCACGCCTTCTCCGACGGTGACACCGCTCTTCCCCAGCTCCTCGCCAAGGCGCGTCAGCTCGCGCGAGGCCCGCCAGGCGGCGGCGCCGTCGCCGAGCGACTGCGCGCGCAGCATGTCGACGGCGGTCTCACCGGCCTCGCCGTACAGCGCGAGCTTCTCGATCCAGGGGCGCACCTCGTCGTCGAGCGCGCTGCCGGCCAGTCGCCGCGGCGCCTCCCGCATCACGCCGAACGCCGCGCGCAGCCGCTTCGCCGCACGGTCGGCCCCCGCCCGGTCCGTCGTCGTACGCGCGCGCCAGAAGTCGTTCATGAGCGGCCGCAGATACGCCGATTCGTCGGCGCCGAGCACGGACGAGGCGTCATTGCCCGCGAGGGCCCGCAGCGCGCCCCGCGCCTGCGTGTCACCGGCCGCGAGGTCGTCGATCGCGGCGAGCCACGACTCGTGCGGGCGGTACGCGCGGGGGTTCCAGGCGTAGTCCGCGGCGGTGAACAGCGGGATGCGGGAGGCGGCGGGCTGCTCCATGGCATTGCCGAGGAGGGCGGCGGAGCCGGTGGCGACGGCGGGCTGGCGGCCGGTGTAGGGGCCGAGGAAGATGCGGTCCTGCGCGAAGTCGTTGACGGGGTAGTTGTCCATCGTGACCAGCGGGTGCGGGCCGAACGCCGCGCGGGCGCCCGCCAGTTCGCGCCCGGTGATGGTCTTGGGGACCACGCCCACGCCCGTCCAGGCCACCTCGACGCGGTGGTCCAGCGCATCGGAGAGGGCCGCGCGGTACGCGGTCGTGCCGTCCTGGAAGTACTCGGTCGGCATCAAGGAGAGCGGCCCCGCGTCCGGGTGGCGCCCCGCCAGGTGGGTGGCCACGGCGTTCGCCACCTCGGCCTGCGCCTTCGCGGCGGCCTTCGGGCCCCTGCCGAAGGTCTCGGCGTCCCGCTCGCAGTGCCACTCGCTGTAGCTGACGTCCTGGAACTGCAACTGGAAGGCGCGCACGCCCAGCGCCCACATCGCGTCGATCTTGCGGGTGAGGTCCCTGAGGTCCTTGTCGGAGGACATGCACATGGCCTGGCCGGGGGAGACGGCCCAGGCCAGCGTGATGTGGTTGGCCTTCGCGCGGGCGGCCAGCGCGCGGAATCCGGCGCGCTGGTCCGCCGGGTAGGGCTCGCGCCAGCGCGCCTGGCGGTAGAGGTCGTCGCCGGGGGCGTAGAGGTAGCGGTTCTGCTTGGTGCGGCCCATGAAGTCCAGCTGCGCCAGGCGCTGTGCGCGGGTCCAGGGAGTGCCGTAGAACCCCTCGGTCAGGCCGCGCACGGCGGTGCCGGGCCAGTCGCGGACGCGTACGCCGGGGAGGGTGCGGGAGCCGTTCGCCCTGCCCGCACCCGTTCTGCCCGCCTCGGTGAGCTGCCGCAGGGTCTGCACCCCGTGGAAGAGGCCGTCCGCGCCGGCTCCCGCGAGGGCGACGGTGTCCCGCCCGCCGACGCGGCCGACGGCCAGGCGGTACCCGCCCGCGGGCAGGTCGCCGTGCTCGCGGGCGCCGAGGGCGGCGAGGGTCCGGTCGGCGCCGGGCCCGCCGGCCCGGACGACGAGGGTGCTTCCGGCGGGCAGCGGGTCGCCCTCGCGCACCTCGGTGACGCGACGGGCCCCGGCGTCACGGAGTACGGCGCGCAGGGCGTCCAGGGCATACGGGTCGAAGTCCCCGTCCTCGCCGCTTCCGCTGCTGCCGTTGGCCTCACGTGCCGTCACGAGGACGACGTCGTCTCCGACGGTGACGGCGGTCCCGCCGGTGTCCATCGACTGGGGGCGCGGCCAGACGGACGGCAGGGCGGAGTCGCTCCCGCGGTCGTCACGGGCGTCGGCGTCCGGGGACGTGGCGGGAACACCGGGCCTGCCGGGCGCACCCGGGGCCGCGAGGGCACCGGGCGCTCCGCCGAGGGAGCCCGCGATGACGGCGACGGCGATGGCGACCGCGCCCTTCCTGCGCCGCAACTGCACGCCGCCCTCTCCTTGTTCTCCGCGCCCCTGGGGCCCCGGACGTCACCCTGACGCCACGTGTGGCAGTGAGCCCACCACTGAGGTGGCGGGGGTGTCAACGGGAGTAAGGGAGAGGCGGGTGATTCTTCGCCGAACCTGCGCGGAGAGGAGGGGATCCGGGTTATTTCGCGCGGGAGGGGCGGCGGACATCTTCCCGGGTGGCAGCGGGGTGGAGCCGGATCCTCCGGGGCGCGCGGCCCCCCGGGAGAACAACTGCGCCCCGGGCGAACCGATTGTGACCAGGGTCACGTTGAGGCAACCTATACGTCTGCGGCCCCGCGCAGTGGGTAGGGCTGCCGTGACCCGCCCCCTGACAAGGAGCCCCCACGTGGCCGCTTCCGCGAACCTTCTGCTCTCCGCCCTCTCCAAACAGGTCCCCGCCCTCGCCGAGGAGACGCCCGCCCTCTCCGCGCGGGTCCCCGCACCCGTGCGCTACCCCGGACAGGTCTCAAGCCCCGACTCGGGCCTCGACGGCTCCTGCTCCTGCGGCTGCCTGGAGCCGCCCCTGACCAGCGAGCCCCCGCTCGCCGACGCCGCGCCGCTCACCAGCGAGCCGCCCCTCGCCGACGCCGCCCCGCTCACCAGCGAGCCCACCTCCGCCGGTATGGCCTCGGGCCTGGACTCCGCGGGGGTCTGATGGCCCTTTCCCGGCTGGCAGCCTCGTACGGGGTCGCCACCTCCTACTCCCCGTCGCCGGGGCGCACCCTCCCGGCCTCCGACACCGCGGTCGTCGCGGCCCTCGCCGCGCTGGGCGTCGACGCGAGCACCCCCGACGCGGCCCGCGCCGCCCTCGCCGCGCGCGAGGCCCACCTGGCCGAACGCCTGCTGCCCCCCACGGTGGTGGCCTGGACGGACACCCCCCTGTCCGCCGCGGCGCCTCTCGCGGGCCTGCCGCGGGGGACGTGGGTGCGGGTGGAGCTGGAGGGGGGCGGGTCGATCGAGTGGAGAACGCCCCTGTCGCGGGGTGAACGGGTGGGTGGGTGGGAGACCCCGCCGCGGAGCGGCGGAACGACCGAGCGGAAAGAGACCCCGCCGCCGGACGCGGGCCAGAGCCCGGCCGAGCGGAAAGCGGCCCCGCCGCCGGACGCGGGCCCAGGGGAGACCGAGCCGCAACCCCGGGCGGAGCCCCCCACCGGCATCCACAAGATCCTCGTACGCAGCCCCGAGGGCAAAACCGCAGAGGCCCACCTCATCGCCGCCCCCCGCCGGGTCAAGACCCCGGCCCACCGCGGCCACGGCTTCCTCGTCCAGCTCTACTCCCTCCTCTCCCGCCACTCCTGGGGTATGGGCGACCTCGGTGACCTGGCCGAGCTGGCCGCCTGGTCCGGGCACGCCCTGGACGCCGGGTTCATCCAGGTCAACCCCCTGCACGCCGCCGTACCGAGCCCGCCGGGAAGCCCCGGCGGCGACCCCTCCCCGTACCGCCCCTCCTCCCGCCGCTTCCCCGACCCCGTACACCTGCGCATCGAGGCCGTCCCGGAGTTCGCCCATCTGACGGGCGAGGCCCGCGACCGCGTCGAAGCGCTGCGCCGCGATGCCGACCGGCTGCGCGAAGGGGTCCTCCACGAGGGCGAGTTGATCGACCGCGACGCCGTCTGGGCCCTGAAGCGCGAGGCACTCGAACTGCTCCACGAGGTCCCCCTCGGCCCTGGCCGCCGCGCCGCCTACAGCGCCTTCCTCGCCGAACAGGGCCCCGCCCTGGAGGACCACGCCACCTGGTACGCCCTCGCCGAGTCCTACGGCCCCGACTGGAACTCCTGGCCCGCCCCCCTGCGCGACCCGTCCTCGCCCGCGACCGCCCGCGCCCGGCGCGAGCTGATGGACCGCGTCGACTTCCACTGCCGCCTCGCCTGGCTCACCGACACCCAGCTGGCCGCCGCCCAGCGCACCGCCCGCGAGGCGGGCATGGACATCGGCCTGGTGCACGACCTCGCGGTCGGCGTGCACCCCGGTGGCGCCGACGCCTGGGCCCAGCGGCGGCACTTCGCGGCGCGCATGACCGTCGGCGCCCCGCCGGACGCGTTCAACGCGCGCGGCCAGGACTGGGGCCTGCCGCCCTGGCGCCCCGACCGCCTCGCCGAGTCCGGCTACGCCCCCTACCGCGCCCTCGTCCGCGGCCTGCTCCGGCACGCGGGCGCCCTGCGCATCGACCACGTCATGGGCCTGTTCCGCCTCTGGTGGGTCCCCGAGGGCCGCGAGCCGACCGAGGGGACGTACGTCCACTACGACGCCGAGGCCATGCTCGCCGTCCTCGCCCTGGAGGCGCACCGCGCGGACGCCCTCGTCATCGGCGAGGACCTCGGCACCGTGGAGCCCGGCGTGCGCGAGAAGCTGCGCGAGCACGGCGTGCTCGGCACCTCCGTCCTCTGGTTCGAACGGGACTGGGCGGGCACGGGCCGCCCCCTGCCCGCCGCGCACTGGCGCGCGGACTGTGTGGCCACCGCGACCACGCACGACCTGCCGCCGACCGCCGCCCGCCTCACCGGCGAACACGTCCGACTCCGTCACGACCTCGGCCTGTTGACCCGCCCCCTGGCCGAGGAGAGGTCCGCGGCCGCCGCCGACGTACGCGAGTGGCTCGGCCTGCTCTCGCGGCTCGGCATGCTGCCCGGTGGCATGGGCTGCGAGGAGGACGAGATCCGCGCCGTGCACCGCTTCCTGCTCGCCACGCCGGCCCGCATGCTCGGCATCTGGCTCCCGGACACGGTCGGCGACCGCCGCCCGCAGAACCTCCCCGGCACCTGGGACCAGTACCCCAACTGGCGCCTGCCGATCGCCGACGCCACCGGACGCCCCGTCACCCTGGAGGACCTCGCCGCCTCCCCGCGCCTGCACGCGCTCATGGCGGTCTTCCGGCAGGCCGGTGCGCGGACCGGCGAGAAGGGCGACACGGCTCGTACGGCACCCCCGGGCGCGCACCCCGTTTAGGAGTTCGCTACGTTTGCACCGTGGACAAGAAGAACGCTCTGCGCGCCGGCGCCCTGGCCTCCGGCACGACGCTGATGATGCTGCTCATGTCGTCCCCCGCGCTCGCGCTCACGCGCGACGACGGCGACGACCCGGGCCCCGGCCTGAGTGTCATCGACACGCTCGGCCTCTATGTCGCCGCGCCCATCGTGCTGTTCCTGGTGATCGCGGGCCTCGTGATGGTCGGCGACAAGTCCCGCAAGCAGCAGAAGCAGGGCTGACGCGGACTTTCCGCGGCCCCGTCGGCTTCATCCGAGGGCTCGGTTCACTGCCGTACGCACGTCACGCGTATGCGGGTGAACCGAGCCCTCGGCGTGCGTTCGGGAGCCTTCACGGCCGCTCGGCCGTCAGATAGCGCTGGACGGTCGGCGCCAGCCAGCGGGTGATCTCCTCCCGCGTCAGCGCGGCCGACGGCGGGAACCGCAGCACGTACCGGGTCAGCGCGAGGCCCAGCAGCTGTGCGGCGCAGAGCGCGGCACGCGTCGGCGCCTCGGCCGGGTCCGGACAGACCGCCCGCGCGACCGGCAGCACCTGCTCGGCGAACACCTCCCGCATGCGCTCGGCACCCGCCTGATGGGTCATGCCCATGCGGAGCAGCGCGGTGAGCGCGTCCGCGTCCTCCCACATGTCCAGGAAGTGCGCCACGAGCACCCGTCCCACGTCCTCGCGCGCCACCGGCCCGAAATCCGGGATCCGCAGGTCCACCGAGGTGGCGGCCGCGAAGAGGCCCTCCTTGTTGCCGTAGTAGCGCATGACCATCGACGGGTCGATGTTCGCGTCCCTGGCGATGGCGCGGATCGTGGCGCGCTCGTACCCGTCGGTCGCGAACCGCTCGCGGGCCGCCGCGAGGATGCCGGCGCGGGTGGCGTCGGAGCGGCGGGGCGACGAGCCGGACGCGGGGGACGCGGGGGACGGCAGGGGCGCGGTGGACGCGGGGGACGGGAGGGCGTTCTCGGTCATGCCAACAAACGTAGGCCAACACCTGTTGACAGTCCATAGCGGCAGCCCTACGTTTGCCAACAAGCGTTGACCAACAGGCGTTGGCATCAGGAGGCGACCATGAACGGTACGACCGCCGAGTACGACGGCATCACCGAGGGCACGTACGACCGCGGCGTCGTGGTCGTCGGTGCCGGACCCACCGGCCTGCTGCTCGCCGGGGACCTCGCCGCCGCCGGCGTCCCCGTCACCCTCGTCGAGAAGCGGGCGCCCGGCATCAGCAACCTCTCCCGCGCGATGGTCGTGCACGCCCGCACGCTGGAGCAGCTCGACGCGCGGGGTCTCGCCGACGAGCTGGAGGCCAAGGGGGAGCCACTGGACAAGCTCCGCCTGTACGACCGCCTCTCACTCGACCTCGCGGACCTGCCCTCCCGCTTCCGCCACGTGCTCGTGCTGCCGCAGTACGAGGTCGAGCGGGTCCTGGAGCGGCGGGCGGCCGGTGCCGGGGTGCGTTTCGCGTACGAGACCGAGGTCGCGGGGCTCACCCAGGACGCGGACGGCGTGACGCTCGCGGTGCGAGGGCCGGGCGGCGAGCCGGGTACCCTCCGCGCCGCCTACGTCGTCGGCGCGGACGGCCTGCGCAGCGGCGTGCGCGAGGCGGTCGGGCTGCCCTTCCCCGGCAGGTCCGTCATCCGCTCGCTCGTCCTCGCCGACGTCAGGCTCGCGGAGAAGCCCCCGACCCTGCTCACCGTCGACGCCGTCGGTGACGCCTTCGCCTTCATCGCGCCCTTCGCCGACGGCTACTACCGCGTCATCGGCTGGGACCGCACCCGCGACGTCCCCGACAGCGAGCCGCTCGCCCTCGACGAGGTCAAGGACATCGTCCGGCAGGCGCTCGGCCGCGACTTCGGGATGCGTGACGCCCGCTGGATGTCCCGCTTCCACAGCGACGAACGGCAGGTGCCCGCGTACCGCGTGGGCCGGGTCTTCCTGGCCGGGGACGCGGCCCACGTCCACTCCCCGGCGGGCGGTCAGGGCATGAACACGGGTCTCCAGGACGCCGCGAACCTGAGCTGGAAACTGGCGGCCGCCGTCAACGGCCGTGCTCCGCAAGGCCTGTTGGACACGTATCAGACCGAGCGGCACCCGGTCGGCAAGGCGGTCCTGCGCAGCAGCGGCGGGCTCGTCAGGCTCGCGATGGCCAAGCGCCCGTGGACACTGGCCGCGCGGGCGGGGCTCGCCGCCGTCGTGAACCGCGTGGGCCCGGTGCGGAAGAAGGCGGTCGGCCAGATCACCGGAATCGGCTTCGCCTACCCCGCCCCGAGAGGTGCCCACCCCCTGGTGGGGCGCCGGGCCCCCGATGTGGCGCTCAAGGAGGGGCGCCTCTACGAGGCCCTGCGGGCGGGCGAGTTCGTCCTCGTCGCGCCGGACGGTGTGCAGCGTGAGGCGGGACGGGCGGTGGTCGCGCACTGGTCGAGCGACCGGCGTACGACGCTCCTGGTCAGGCCCGACGGGTACGTGGCGTGGGCGGCGGAGGAGGCGGACGCGGCGACGGTGACGGCGGCGCTGGAACGTTCAGCTCAGCTTTAAAGTAACGCCGGAAAGATTCGATGGACGTGATGGGTGAGGGGGTGTCACGGTTGTCCCGCACACGACAGAGATCGCACGGCAGCGACCCCCCGCCGAGCCGGGGAGAGAGTCAAGGGATACCTCGTGACAGTCCTCGACCGGACCCCCACCCCCACCCGCGGCGCGCCGCCCGCCCCGGCGAGCGCCGCCCGGCCCCTCGGCGTCGGGCTCGCCCTCGCGCTCCTCGCCACGGTCGTCTGGTCCGGCAGCTTCGTCACCTCCCGCGCCCTGCACGACGCCGTTCCGCCCGTCCAGCACGCCTTCTGGCGCTGGATCATCGCGATCGCCGCGGTGGCGCCCTTCGCGGCACGGGAGACCTGGCGGCAGCGGAAAGCGCTCCGCGCGCACCTGCGGTTCCTGCTCCTCGCCGCCCTGCTCGGCGTCACCCTCTACAACACCCTGGTGAACCAGGCGGGCATGACGACCACCGCGGGCAACATGGGCATGATCATGGCCGCCTCGCCCGTCCTGATGGCCGTCTGCGAACGCGTCGGCGGCACCCGGCTCGGCGCGCGCCGCGTGACGGGCATGCTCGTCGCCTGCGCGGGCGTCCTGCTCCTGGTCAGCAAGGGCTCCCTCACCATGGACCTCGCGGTCGGTGACCTGTGGGTGATCGCGGCCGCGCTCTCCTTCGGCTCCTACAGCGCACTCCTCAAGCGCAAGCCCGCCGGGATCGGCGGACTCCCCTTCCTCTTCTCGACGTTCGTGCTCGGCGCCCTGATGCTGCTGCCGGTGTTCGTCGTCAGCTACGCGGTGCAGGGCGGCTTCGAGCCGACCGCCGGCACGGTCTCCCCGCTCCTGTACGTGGGTGTGGTCTCGTCGGCGGTCGCCTTCTTCGCCTGGAACAAGGCCGTCTCGATCATCGGCGCCGCCCGTGCCGGAGTCGTCTACTACCTCCAGCCGGTCTGCGTGGCCCTGCTCTCCTTCGCGCTTCTCGGCGAGGCGATGGGATGGTTGCGGGTCCTGTGCATGGGGCTGATCCTCGGCGGGCTCGTGCTCGGCGCGGCCCGCGCGAGGTAGGGGTGCAGGTCACTCGGTACGTTGATGCCATGAGCGAGTGGGACATCAAGAAGCTGACGATCCTGCGTACGTTGAGCGAGCGGGGGACCGTCACGGCGACGGCGGGGGCTTTGCGGATGACGCCGTCGGCCGTGTCGCAGCAGCTGTCCAACCTCGCCAAGCAGCTGGGCGTACCGCTCCTGGAGGCGCACGGCCGCCGGGTGCGGCTGACCGACGCGGCACATCTCGTGCTGCGGCACGCGGAAGCCGTCTTCGCCCAACTGGAGCAGGCGGACGCCGAGTTGGCCGCGTATGCGCAGGGCGAGGCCGGGGAGGTGCGGGTCGGGGCGTTCTCCACCGCCGTGCCCGCGCTCGTCGTGCCGGCGGTGCGGGCCCTGCGGGAGGCGGCGCCCGGCATCCTCGTACGCGTCCGGGAGACCGAGGCGGCGAAGGCGTACGAACTCCTCGCCGCCGGGGAGGTGGACCTCGCCCTGTCCCTCGCGGTGCAGGCGCCCGCCTCGCCCGACGCGGACACGCGCTTCACCAGGGAGTCCCTCGTCGCGGACCCCCTGGACGTGGCGCTGCCCGTCGACCACCCGCTGGCGACGATGGAGGGACTGCGCCTCGCCGACCTGGCGGGGGAGCCGTGGATCTTCGGCGGCAGCGGACCGTGGTCGGAGATCACCCGGGCGGCGTGCGAGGGCGCCGGATTCACGCCCGAGCAGGCGCATTCCGCGTCCGGCTGGACGGCGATCCTCGCGATGGTGGAGGCGGGGATGGGGGTGGCGCTGGTCCCGCGGATGGCGGCGGTACGCCGTGACGGCGTCGTCATGCGAGAACTCACGGCGGACCAGCCTCGGCGGCATGTGGTGGCGGCGGTCCGCAGGGGTGCGGCAGGCGGGGCAGCGGTCTCGCGAGTCCTGGGCGCCCTCCGGGACTCGGTCCCGGGCGGGGCCTGACGGGGCTGGTGAACGGGTGGGTGGGTGGGGGGCCCCGCCGCGAAGCGGCGGGCATACGGGGACGCGCGGCGGGCGACGACGGCGAGACCCCGCCGGGCAGGCGAGACCCCCGCCCGGGCGGGGCCTGACGGGGCTGGCCCGTTGTGTGGGAGACGCGGGGTATACGGGTGGGTGGGTGGGGGTACCCGCCGCGAAGCGGCGGACATGCGGGGACGGCCCGCAGGCGACGACGGCGAGACCCCCGCCGGGCAGGCGGGCCCCCGCCGGGCAGGCGGGCCCCCGCCGGGCAGGCGGGCCCCCGCCGGGCAGGCGGGCCCCCGCCAGGCCGGCGAGGCCCGCCCCGCCCGGCAGGGGGCCCAGACGCCCGCCCCCCGCCCGGCCCGAGGGCTACGCGTCGGCGTCCCGCGCCCGCAGCGCCCGCTCCACGCCCGCCCGCGACTCCGTGATCAGGCGGCGCAGGGCCGCCGACGGGTTCGTCGAGGCGAGCCAGGCGTCCGTGGCGTCCAGCGTGGCCCGGGAGACCTGGAGGGACGGGTAGAGGCCGAGGGCGATCTGCTGGGCCATCTCGTGGGAGCGGGAGTCCCACGCCTCCTTGACCGAGGCGAAGAACTTCTCCGTGTAGGGGGCGAGCAGCTCCCGCTGGTCCGTCTGGACGAAGCCGCCGATCACCGCCTCCTGGACCGCGTTGGGCAGGGTGTCGGACTCGACGACCGAGGCCCACGCCGCGGCCTTGGCCTCCGCGGTCGGCCGCGCCGCCCGCGCCGACGCCGCGTGGCGCTCGCCCGCGGCCGTCCTGTCCCGCTCCAGCTCCGCCGCGATCCCCGCCTCGTCGAGACGCCCCGTCGCCGCCAGTCGGCCCACGAACGCCCAGCGCAGCTCGGTGTCCACGGCCAGGCCCTCGATCGACTCCGAGCCGTCAAGCAGGCGTTCGAGGAGCGAGAGTTCGGCGTCCGTGCGGGCCGTCGCCGCGAAGGCCCGCGCCCACGCCAGCTGGTGGTCGCTGCCCGGCTCGGCCGAGCGGAGGTGGGTGAGGGTCGCCTCCGTCCAGCGGGTCAGCGCCTCCTCGCGGCGGGCCGGCGCCGCGTACAGGTCGAGCGCCAGCTTCACCTGGCGGTGCAGCGACTGCACGACGCCGATGTCGGACTCCTTCCCGATGCCGGACAGGACCAGGGAGAGGTAGTCCCGCGTCGGCAGCTCCGCGTCGCGCGTCATGTCCCAGGCGGAGGCCCAGCACAGGGCGCGCGGCAGCGACGCCTCGAAGTCGCCGATGTGCTCCGTGACGAACGCCAGGGACTCGGTGTCCAGGCGGACCTTCGCGTACGAGAGGTCGTCGTCGTTCAGCAGGATCACCGCCGGGCGGGCCTTGCCCACCAGCGCGTCCACCGCCGTCAGTTCACCGTCGACGTCCAGCTCCACGCGGTCCGTGCGCACCAGCTTGCCGGACGCCTCGTCCAGGTCGTAGAGGCCGATCGCGATCCGGTGCGGCCGCAGCGTCGACTCGCCCTTCGCGCCCGCGGGAAGCGCGGGGGCCTCCTGCTTGACGGCGAAGGACGTGATGACGCCCTTCGTGTCGACGTCCACGACCGGGCGCAGCACGTTGATGCCCGCCGTCTCCAGCCACTTCTTCGACCACGTCTTCAGGTCGCGCCCACTGGTCTCCTCCAGGGCGCCGAGGAGGTCCGACAGGCGCGTGTTGCCGAACGCGTGCGCCTTGAAGTACGCCTGCACGCCCCGGAAGAACTCGTCCATGCCGACGTAGGCGACCAGCTGCTTGAGGACGCTCGCGCCCTTCGCGTACGTGATGCCGTCGAAGTTGACGAGGACGTCGTCCAGGTCGCGGATGTCCGCCATGATCGGGTGCGTGGACGGCAGCTGGTCCTGGCGGTACGCCCACGTCTTCATCGAGTTGGCGAACGTCGTCCAGGAGTGCGGCCAGCGCGAGCCCTCCGCGTACGCCTGGCAGGCGATCGACGTGTACGTCGCGAACGACTCGTTCAGCCAGAGGTCGTTCCACCACTCCATCGTCACCAGGTCGCCGAACCACATGTGGGCCAGCTCGTGGAGGATGGTCTCCGCGCGCGTCTCGTACGCCGCGTCCGTCACCTTCGAACGGAACACGTACTGGTCGCGGATGGTCACCGCGCCCGCGTTCTCCATCGCGCCCGCGTTGAACTCCGGCACGAAGAGCTGGTCGTACTTCGCGAAGGGGTACGCGTAGTCGAACTTCTCCTGGAACCAGTCGAAGCCCTGCCGCGTCACCTCGAAGATCGCGTCCGAGTCGAGGAACTCGGCGAGCGAGGGCCGGCAGTAGATGCCGAGCGGCACCGACTGGCCGTTCGGGCCCTCGTACGAGGAGTGCACCGAGTGGTACGGGCCGACGATCAGGGCCGTGATGTACGAGGAGATGCGCGGCGTCGGCTCGAAGAACCAGACGTCGTCCTTGGGCTCGGGCGTCGGCGAGTTGGAGATGACCGTCCAGCCGCTCGGCGCCTTCACCGTGAACCGGAACGTCGCCTTCAGGTCCGGCTGCTCGAAGCTCGCGAAGACGCGGCGCGCGTCGGGCACCTCGAACTGCGTGTAGAGGTAGGCCTGCTGGTCGACCGGGTCGACGAAGCGGTGCAGGCCCTCACCGGTGTTGGTGTACTCGCAGTCGGCGACGACCTTCAGTTCGTTGGGGCCCGCCGCCAGGTGCCTCAGCGCGATGCGCGAGTCGCGGAACACCGCGGCCACGTCCAGCGCGTGGCCGTTCAGGACGACCTCGTGGACCGCGGGGGCCACCAGGTCGATGAAGGTCTCCGCGCCGCCCTCCGCGGAGTCGAAGCGCACCGTGGTCACGGACCGAAAGGTGCCGCCCTCCTGTGCTCCGGAGAGATCGAGCTCGATCTCGTACGAGTCAACGGTCAGCAGCTTCGCCCTCTGCTGCGCCTCTTCGCGGGTCAGATTGGTGCCGGGCACGCGGTCATCTCCTCGGGTACGACGAGTGGGTCACTTGTGGTGTTTCCGGCCATCCTTCCATGCGGGTTCGCACGCCCGCGCGGGCCATTGTTCTCCCGCTGCCGTGCCGCTACGCTCCGCGCCACCGCCCCGGCCCGGGCAGGCCGCCGACCACGGCCTGCGATCACCTGCCGGGCGCGCGGCCACTGGGCGGCCGACCGGGAACGCCGGGGACGCCGGGACCACAGGGGGATGTGGGAGATGCTGGGGATCGAGGGGCCGGGCCGCGCCGGTCCGGCAGCGCGGCGGCCATGACCGACGTACTGGTGGCGGGCGCCGGCATCGGAGGGCTCACCGCCGCGCTCGGCCTGCACGCGGCGGGCATCGAGGTGCGCGTGGTGGACGCCGTCGACGAGCTGCGGCCGGCAGGGGTCGGCATCAACCTGCTTCCGTACGCCGTACGGGAGTTGACCGATCTCGGGCTCGGCGCCGAGCTGGCCGCGACCGCGGTCGCGCCGGACGCCATGACCCACTTCGACCGGCACGGCAACCGCATCTGGAGCGAGCCGCGCGGCCTCGCGGACGGCCACCACTGGCCGCAGTACTCCCTCCACCGCGGCGCCCTCCAACTGCTCCTCCTCGACGCGGTGCGCGACCGGCTCGGCGACCACGCGGTGCGTACCGGCACCGCCTTCGTCCGCCTCGCCGAGCGCGAGGGCGGCGCACTGCGGGTGATCCTGCGGGACGTGGCGCGCGGCCGGGAGTACGCGGTGCGGGCGCGGGCCCTGGTCGGGGCGGACGGGCTGCACTCGGCGGTGCGGGCCATGCTGCACCCCGGCGAGGGGCCGCCGCGGTGGAACGGCGTCCGGATGTGGCGCGGCGTCGCCGAATGGCATCCCGTGCTCGGCGGGCGGACCGTCGCCATCGCGGGCAGCAACGCCGCCGCCAAACTCGTCGTCTACCCGATCTCGCGGCCCGCCCAGGAGCGGGGCAGGGCGGTGCTCAACTGGGTGGCGGAGGTGCGGTTCCCGCGGGCGCACCACCACGCCATGGCGGGGCCCGCCGACTGGAACCGCTCCGGGCGGCTCTCGGACGTCCTGCCGCACTACGCGGGGTGGCGCGTCGCCGACCTCGACGTCCCCGCGCTGTTCGCCGCCACGCGGCACATCCTGGAGTACCCGATGGTGGACCGGGACCCGCTGGCGTGGTGGGGCCGCGGCCCGGTGACCCTGCTCGGCGACGCGGCGCACCCCATGTACCCCGTGGGGTCCAGCGGCGGCTCCCAGGCGATCCTCGACGCGGGCGTCCTCGCCCGCTGCCTCGCGTACGCCTCGCCGGACCGGGAGGCGGGGCTGCGGGCCTACGAGGAGGTGCGCAGGGAGGCGGCCAACGCGGTGGTCCTCGCCAACCGCGACATGCCGGCCGACCGCGTCCTCCAAGCGGTCGCGGAGCGGGCGCCCGATGGCTTCGAGCGGGTGGAGGACGTCCTGACTCCGCAGGAACTGGGCGCGCTGGACGCGGCGTACCGGCGGACAACTGGCCTGGGGCCTTGAACCGGCTTTGTCACCGGCTCCGCCGAGTTCGTCCTCAAACGCCGGACGGGCTTGAATTCCCCAGTTCGATGTCCGAAATCCGCCAGCTCCACCCCCGCCCCACGCGCGACGCTCGACCCATGACCACCACCGCTTACACCCCCCGCCCCATCACCCCCGACGCCCTCGCCCAGCTCCGTGACGTCGATGACGCGGGGCGGCCCTGCGTTCCGTACGTAGACCCCGAGGGCGGTGACCCGTTGCGGTGCTGTCTGCGGGCCGTCGAGCCCGGGGAGCGTGTCGCCCTCGTGTCGTACGCGCCCTTGCGCCGCTGGGCCGCCGAGAGCGGTGCGCGGCCCGGGGCCTACGACGAGCAGGGGCCCGTCTTCATCCACGCCGACCCCTGCGAAGGGCCGGCCCGGGAGCGTGACGGCTACCCCTACTCCCGGGCCGGGGCCCTGCGGACGGTCCGCCGCTACAACGCCGAGGGGCGCATCGTCGGCGGGCGCCTGCTGGAGATCCCCGCGGAGGAGACGAAGGGCTTCGACGCCGCCTTCGACGAGGCCTTCGCCGACCCGGAGGTCGTCCTCGTGCACGTGCGCGCCGTGGAGTACGGCTGCTTCCACTTCGAGGTGCGCAGGGACGTGTGATCAGGCCTCACCGGTGACGGCACCGGCGGCGGCACCGGACAGCGCCCGTGCGAACTCCCGTACCCGCGCCGTCTCGCCGTCCCGGTGCCACACCATCCCCAGCACCGAGTCCGGCAACCCGTCGACCGGCACGAAGACGACGTCCTTGCGGCCGTGGTACTCCGCTGTCGGACGGCACAGCAGCATCGCGCCCCGGTCCGCCGCCACCAGCGTCAGCCCTTCCTGGAGCGTGCGGACCGCGGGCGCGGGCGTGTCCGAAGGGGCGTGCGCCGTACGCCAGTACGCGGGGGCCGGTCCCGTCGCGGCGATCAGCGGGGTCCCCCTCAGCTCCGCCGCGGCGAGCGAGGCCCGCCCCGCGAAGGCGTGCCGTACCGACACCGCGACGGTCTGCCGCTCGCTGGAGAAGACCGGGCCGAGCACCAGATCCGGCTCGGCGACCGGCAGCAGCACGATCGCCGCGTCCACCTCCCCCTGCCGCACCGCCCCGAACGGGTCGGCGAAGGGGACCTCCACGATCTCCGTCGCACAGCCGGGATGGCGCTCCTGGAAGGCCGCGATCGCCTCCATCAGCCGGGCGTCCGCGGTCCCCTGGAAGCCGATCCGCAGCGTGCCCTCGACGCCCCGCGCCGCCGCCCGTGCCCGCTCGACCGTCGACGTCAACTGCTCGTAGGCGGGACGGAGTTCGGTGAGGAAACTCTCGCCGAGCGGGGTCAGCCGGACCCGGCGGCTCGTACGCTCGACGAGCCGCGCGCCGATCCTGCGCTCCAGGGCGGCGAGCAGCTGGCTGACGCGGCTCTGCGACACGTACAGCCGCTCGCCCGCCCGCCCGAAGTGCAGTTCCTCGGAGAGCGCGAGGAAGCACTCCAGCTCCCGGATCTCAAGCCCGTTCATGTCCGTACGACGCTCCTCCCGGGCCCCTCCCATCGATGAGCCCGGCTCATACAAGGATGAGATCTTCGGCGTTGTTCCCCGCCCGGCCGCGCCACAGGGTGGATGTCATGTCTCAGAGCACCCAACTCCCCACACCCCCGGCGGCGGTGCCCCGGCGGCGGGGCGGTCCCGCCGTCCTCGCCGTGGCGGCCGCGACCTTCTCCGTCGTCACCACCGAGATGCTTCCCGTCGGCCTCCTCACCTCCATCGGCTCGGGCCTGCGCGTCTCGGACGGCATCGCCGGTCTCGCCGTCACCCTGCCCGGCCTCGTCGCGGCGCTCGCCGCCCTGCTGCTGCCCGTCGCCGTGCGCCGCGCGGACCGGCGTACGGTCCTGTGCGTGCTGATGGCGCTGCTCGCCGCGGCCAATCTGGCCTCCGCGCTCGCTCCCGCCTTCGGCGTCCTGCTCGTCGCACGCGTCCTGGTCGGTGTCTGCATCGGTGGCGTGTGGGCCATCGCGGCCGGTCTCGGGGTGCGTCTGGTCCGGGAGGAGGCCGCGGGGCGGGCCACCGCGGTGATCTTCAGCGGGATCGCGGTGGCGTCCGTGCTCGGCGTCCCCGCGGGCACGCTCCTGGGCGAACTGGCGGGCTGGCGCTGGGGCTTCGCGGCCCTCGCCGCGCTCGCCCTGGCTGTCGCGGCGCTGCTCGCCACGGTGCTGCCGAAGCTGCCCGCGCGCGAGGGAGTCCGGCTCGGCGCCTTCGCCGGACTGCTGCGGATCGGGCGGCTGCGGGCCGGGCTGCTCGCCGTCACGCTGCTGGTCACCGGCCACTTCGCCGCGTACACCTACGTACGCCCCGTCCTTGAGCGCGTGCCCGGCATCGGCGCCGGGCTGATCAGCGGACTGCTCCTCGCCTACGGGACGGCCGGCATCGTCGGCAACTTCGCGGGCGGCGCGGTAGCGGCCCGCGATCCCCGCAGGGCGCTGCTCGCCATCTGCGCCGGGCTCGGCACGGTGGTGCTGCTGCTGGTGCCCGCGGGCGGCTCGCTCCTTGCGTCGGCGGCGCTGCTCGTGGCGTGGGGCCTGGCGTACGGCGGGGTGTCGGTCTCCGCCCAGAACTGGGTGATGGCCGCCGCGCCGCACGCCCGCGAGGCGGCGTCGGCGCTCTTCGCCGGGGTGTTCAACGTGGCGATCGCACTTGGCGCGTTCGCGGGCGGCCGGGTCGCGGACAGCCGCGGGGCCGGTGACGCGCTGTGGCTGGGCGGCGCCCTCGCCGGGCTCGCGCTGGTGGCAGTGGCCCGCGCGAAAGGGGCGGCCACCCGCGAAGGGTGACCGCCCCCCGTCGGGACGTGGCCGGGATCAGCCCTTCAGCTCGGCCGCGACCAGCTCCGCGATCTGCACGGCGTTCAGCGCCGCGCCCTTGCGGAGGTTGTCGTCGGAGATGAAGAACGCCAGGCCGTTGTCGACCGTCTCGTCCTTGCGGATACGGCCCACGAAGGAGTCGTCCTTGCCCGCGGCGACCAGCGGCGTGGGCACGTCCGTGACGACGACACCCTCGGCCTTCGAGAGCAGCTCGGTGGCGCGCTCGGGGCTCAGCGGACGTGCGAAACGGGCGTTGACCTGGAGGGAGTGCCCGGTGAAGACCGGCACACGCACGCACGTGCCGGAGACCTTCAGCTCCGGGATCTCCAGGATCTTGCGCGATTCGTTGCGCAGCTTCTGCTCCTCGTCGGTCTCGTTCAGACCGTCGTCGACGATGGAGCCTGCCATCGGCAGGACGTTGTACGCGATGGGCGCCACGTACTTGTCCGGCTCGGGGAAGTCGACCGCGGAGCCGTCGTGGGTCAGCTTCGGGGCGTCCTCGCCGACCTTCTTGACCTGCTCGAACAGCTCGTCCACACCGGCGAGACCGGAGCCGGACACCGCCTGGTAGGTGGCGACGACCAGCGCTTCGAGGCCGGCCTCGGCGTGCAGCGGCTTGAGGACCGGCATCGCGGCCATCGTCGTGCAGTTCGGGTTGGCGATGATGCCCTTGGGGCGGTTCGCCACCGCGTGCGGGTTGACCTCGGACACGACGAGGGGGACCTCGGGGTCCATACGCCAGGCGGAAGAGTTGTCGATCACGACCGCGCCCTGCGAGGCGACCCGCTCGGCGAGGGCCCTGGAGGTGGCGCCACCGGCCGAGAACAGCACGATGTCAAGGCCGGAGTAGTCGGCGGTGGAGGCGTCCTCGACGGTCACGCCGTCCACGACCGTCCCGGCGCTGCGGGCCGAGGCGAACAGGCGCAGCTCGTCGACCGGGAACTTCCGCTCGACGAGGATCTTGCGCATGACCTTGCCGACCTGACCGGTGGCTCCGACGATTCCGACCTTCACAGGGACTTCCTCCGTATGTGCGTGCGGCCTCGTGACCTCGGCCGGTCTGTGGGGGGTGGCTCCATCATGCGTCTGTCCGGGCCCGGCTTGTCCAATCCATTGTCCGAGGTGCGGGACGCCACATTCGCCCGCCCCCGCCGTGAACGTTCCGGGCCGCCGGGGCGTCGTAGGGGAAACGGGGGGACGGGAGGGCGACATTGCTGCGCAGGAGAGTGCGCCGCGCGCCGCAGGGGCGGGCGGCGGATCCGCTGGACGCGGCCCAGGAGGACCGGGTGCGCGCGGTGCTCGCGCTCGGCGGGGTACCGCACGCCGATCTGCCGGACGGGGTGCAGCAGGTCAGGCTGAAGCTCCTGGAGCGGGCGGCCGACGGGCGCGAGGCGCCGCGTGACGTGTCCGCGTGGGCTGCCGTCGTCGCCTCCAACCTCGCCATGGACTGGCACCGGGCCCGGCGCAGGCAGGAGCGGCTCGGCGAGCGGCTCTCCGCGCTGTGGCGGGAGGCGGCCGACGAGGACGGCGCCGAGGCGCGGGCGCTGTCGATGGCGGTGGCGCAGGGCCTCGGCGAGCTGCCGGACGCCCAGCGGCAGGTCGTGGTGCTGCGCTTCTACGCAGATCTGCCGGTCCGGGCGATAGCGGACCAACTGGGCATTCCGGAGGGCACGGTCAAGAGCAGGCTGCACACGGCGGTACGGCTCCTGCGGGCGCGGCTGCACGAAGGGGAGGTGGTGTGAGGGTGCCTGGCCAGGAAGACCTGGACGATTTCGACGCGCTGATGACGGCGATCACGGGCGAGCCCGTCCCCGAGGAGGCGCTGCGCGATCCCGCCTTCGCCGCCGAGCACGCGGCGGCCGTCGCGGACGTGGCCCTGCTGAGGGAGCGGCTGGGGGCGGTGGGCGAGGCGCTCGCGGCTCCCGCGGGGCCCGCGGAGCCGGTCGTTCCGTTCCGGTTCGCTAGCCGGGCCCCCGCACGGGCCACCCGCGGCCGCCTGGTCACCGCGCTCGGCGCGGCCGCGGTGACGGCCGCCGCCGCGCTGGTCGGAGGGCTCGGCTGGCTGGTGGTGAACGGGCCGGGCGCCGCCGAGGACAAGGGCGCGGCGGCCGGGCAGAGCAGGCAGGGCCGCGACGGAGACGACGCCAAGCTCTCCCCGGAGGGCTTCGTGGCGTGCTCGCGGCTCATCGTGGAGGGCACGGTCATGGCGGTCGAGCCGGTGCCGGGTGCCGCGCGCGACCGGGTCACGCTCGACGTGACCCGCTACTACAAGCCGGAGTCCGGGACCCGGACGATCACTTTCCCCATGGACGAGGACGTGGCCCCCCGCCTGGACAAGGGCGACCGCGTCCTGATCACCATCCCCCGGGGTGAGGCCCGCCCCGACAACTGGCCCACCGGCAAGGACCGCGACAGCCTGCGCCGCATGGTCCTCAAGGCCCTCCCGGGTGCGGCGAAGGCCCCGTGCGGCGGTCAATGAAGAACGCCGGGCGGGCTCAATCGAGCCCGCCCGGCGCTTCAGGACACCGCTAGACCTACTAGACCTACGGCGTAACCTTCTCGATCTTCACGCTGCCGTTGCCCGCGACCGTGCCGCCCGCGTTCAGCAGGGACACCTCGCCGAACAGCTCACGGCCCTCGGCGGCCGGGGCCTTCGCCTCGACCTTGGCCTCGACCTGCGCCGAGTCGCCGCTGCCGAGCCGCACGCGCTTCGACTCGTCGACCGTGACCTTGCCGAGCGCGCCCGAGAAGAACACGTCCCGGTAGTCGTACGCGGTCGAGCCGGTCGGCACCGAGTAGCCCACCACCTCGATCGTGTACGTACCGGCGGCCGGCTTCGACAGGCTCACCGTCTCCTCCGAGTCACCCTCCGCCGACGAGCCGACGACCTTGCCGTCCTTCTTGACGGCCAGATCCAGGTCGGCGGCGACGTCCGCGGGCGAGCCGATGGCGACGTCGAGCCGCTCCGCGCCCTCGGGCACGACCACCGTGCTGGTCTGCGTGGCGCCCTGGCCGATGGTGGGCCGCGCCGACTCGGCGGAACCGAGCGAGCCGCCCTTCAGCTTGCCGTCGACCGCGGCGAACTTGTTCACGGCCTTCCAGGCGACGGGCGCGGGGGTGCCGACCTTCGCCTCGGGGACCGTCTGCACGGCCGGGTCGAAGTCGACGCCGAGCGCGGAGACCTTCAGCTTGTACGGGTTGTCGAGCAGCGGCGACGTGCGGCGCGACTCGACCTCTATCTCCCAGACGCCGGGCTGCGGCTCGGCGTACGAACGCAGGTCAGGGCGGCAGGTGTTGGCCGGGTTCTCGTAGTTCGGGTAGCAGACCAGCGACGACGTGGAGTCGACCGGGACGCCGTAGGGGTGCACCGCTATGAACCGTGTCTGGCTCTTGTCCTTCAGGCCGCCGAGGGCGACTTCGAGGGACTTGGCGCCCTTGGGCACGGTCACGAAGTACGACGTGGTGCTGTTGCGCTGCACCGAGCCGTCGGCCTCGTACGAGAACGAGGGCTCGGCGAGCGGCGCCGAGACGACGACCGTCGACATGATCTGCTGGTCGATGCCCTCGGTGCGCTCGTCGTCGACGGTCAGGATCGCGCTGTGCAGACCGGCCGACTTGGCCTTCGCCTGGACCCGCACGGTGACCGGCTCGTTCAGCGGCAGCGTGACGTCACCCTTGCCGAGGAGGCGGAAGGTGCCCTCGTGGTTCTTGGCCAGGTCCAGCTCGTGGCGGATGCCGCGGTCCGGGCCCGAGGTGCGGGTGATCGTGACGTCGTACGTCCGCTTCTGGCCGGCCCGCAGGCCGCCCTCACGGTCGTAGATGCCGGTGCCGGGCTTCTTCAGCTCCTGGTCGAGGGCGGTGTCGACCGGGGCCTTCACCGTGTACGTGTGGGCCTTCGCGCCGTCCTCGATGGCCTCCCAGGCGTCGACGACGTCGATCAGGCCGGTGCCCTGCTCGTACGCCTGCTCGCCGCGGATGTGGCTCGCGGTGGAGGTGAGGGCGGTGCGCAGCTCGGCCGGGGTCAGGTCGACCTTCTCGCGCTTGGCGGCGGAGAGCAGCAGCGCCGAGGCGCCCGCGGCCTGCGGGGAGGCCATCGACGTGCCCTGCAACATCGAGTAGCCGGCGGGCAGTTGGTAGCCCGCCTCGGTGACCGCGGAGCCCGGCAGCCAGGTCTGCGTGGTGTTGATGGCCGAGCCCGGCGCCGAGATGACCGGCGTGAAGCCGCCGTCCTCGCGCGGGCCGCGCGAGGAGAAGTTCATCATCGCGTACTTCTTCTCCACGGCGGAGCCGTAGTTGGCGGCCCACGTCTCCTTGGAGATGGCGGCGCCGACCGAGATGACCTTGTCGGCGAGGCTCGGGTCACCGATGGTGTTGGCGCCGGGGCCGGAGTTGCCCGCGGACACCACGAGCTGCACGCCGTAGGTGTCGATGAGGCGGGTGTAGAGGGCGGCGCGCGCGTTGTTGCCGTCGTTGAGCGCCGGCAGGCCGCCGATCGACATGTTGACGATGTCCACCCCGCGCTTGGTGACGAGGTCGATCATGCCCTCGGTGAGCGCGACGTTGGTGCAGCCGCCGGTCCAGGTGCAGGCGCGCGAGGAGACCAGCTTGGCGCCGGGGGCGGCGCCGTTCATCCTGCCGCCGAACAGGCCGTTGGCGGCGGTGATGCCCGCGACGTGCGTGCCGTGCTCGGACTCGATGAGGCCGATGTTGACGAAGTCGGCCTTCTTGCCGACCCAGTCGCCGCCGTACGGGTCGGTGGGCACGTCCTTGCGGATCTCGACGACGAACGGGATGCGCTCGACGACGTCGGTCGCCGGGTCGTCCTTGCCGAAGTAGGCGACCTGGTGGCCGTCCTTGTACGGCTTCATCGTCTCGTCGTCGGTGAAGTCCTTGTTGTCGTTCAGGTCGACGCGCACCGTGCCGGCCGCCGGGTCGTACAGGAGGCCCCAGCTGTCGGTGGTGTCGCCGTCGCGGTTGAGGTCGCCCTTGGCGTCGCCGCCGGTGGTGGCCGACTCACGGAAGCGGTTGACCTGGAAGGAGCCCGCCGGGGCCTTCCACGTCTCGCTGTCCCAGGTGAAGACGGGGCCGGTGACCGGGTTGGTCATCCGGCGCCAGGTGCCGTCCGCGTCCACGATCGGGTCGGTCGCGGTCACCCAGTCGGTGATCTTGCGCTCGCCGGTGGTGGTCTTCTTCAGCGCCGGGTGGCCGAGGTCGATGCCCGAGTCGAGGACACCGATGGTGACGCCGCGGCCGTCGGCCTTCGGGTTCTTCTTCACGAAGTCGACGGCGCCGGTCTCGGCGGACGGGTTGTACGGGTTCTTCGCGGGGGTGTTCTTGTCCGGGCCCGGGTAGGTGCCCCTCGCGCCGGGCTTCGCGCCCTCGGCGCGGTCGGCGGCGGGGGTCGGGTCGTCCAGTTCGATCTCGTGCCGCAGGTCGATGGCGTGCACGGACGACAGCTTCGCGGCCGACTTGATCGCGGCCTCGGCCTTGCCGGTCGGCACGGTCGCGCGGACGTAGCCGAGCCTGTCGTAGGTGCGGCCGACCGAGCCGCCCTTGACGTCGTCGAGCTGGTCGGCGACCTGCTCGGTGGCGCCGGGGGCGGTCGCGACCATCATCGTGACGGTCTTGTCGCCGTCCGCCTTGGCGTCGGCGAGCAGGCCCGCGTCGGCCGCACCGAGCTTGGCCGCGGCGGACTTGGGCTCGGGCACGGGGGCGTCGTCCGCCGCGAAGGCCATGGGTGCGGCCCCGGTCGCGCAGAGCGCGGCGGTGAGGCCGACGGCTATCGCGAGGCGGGGCGCGTGTCTCGCGCTGGAACTGGATCTGGGCATCGGCATCCCTGTACGTGAAGGTCGGGAGGAGGGTTCATCAGGCCCACCATTCGAGAAGGTCCGGAATTCGGGGCCGGATGACCGCTCAGCCTTACGTAAGTGACAGCTGTTTGGGGAGAGTTGTCCGAGCTGTGATCAGGGCGTGACGCAATTCCGCCATACGCCATCGAGGACATGGCTGGTTATAGGGGGACATGGGGGAACGGCCCCGCCCCTGAAGGGGGGCGGGGAACCGCGCGGCAAGCCACGGCGAACTCGCAGATGAACGACGGGCAACGGATGAACCGCCTAGCGTCGACCCCGTGCAGAAAGAACTCCGGGTGGCGGCCTACGCCGTATGCGTACGCGACGGACAGGTGTTGCTCGCCCGCTGGGTGGCGGGCGACGGCAGCAAACGCTGGACGCTGCCCGGGGGCGGCATGGACCACGGCGAGGATCCCTACGACACCGTGATCCGCGAGGCCGACGAGGAGACCGGGTACGTCGTCGAACCGGTGGCGCTCCTCGGCGTCGACTCGCTGCGCCGCCGCTACCCCCGCAGGCTCGGCGCCGTCGCCGACTTCCACGGGCTGCGCATCCTGTACGAGGGGCGGGTCACCGGCGGCGAACTGCGCCACGAGACCGAGGGCTCCACGGACCTCGCGGCCTGGCACGCGCTGGAGTCCGTGCCGCACCTCGACCGCGTCGGACTCGTCGACATCGGCCTCGAACTGTGGCGCTCCCGCCCCGCCGACGGGCACATCGACCGCGCCGCCGACCCGGGCCGGTGAGCCCACGACGAGCCTCCCCTTCCCCGGAAGGTGAACGTGGAGTGACCGCTTCCTCTCCACCCGGGAAGAGTCCGATGACCGCGCAGGGTGCCCGGTGATCCACGTACGGTGATCGGCGCTGCCCGTTGCGGTCTCGTTCACACGCAGGTCACCCCCGATGCCAACGATCCAGTACGAGCGGGAAATCCGCGGGCCGCAGCCAGGTCCCGGACCTCCCGCGACCACTGCCGACGCGTTCGCACTCGGGGAGACCGCGCATGCCGCGCATACGCTCTGTCGCCACCGCAACTGCCGCAACCGCCACGGCCGCCGCGGGAGCCGCCTCCGTCGCGGCCGGCGCCGCGGGCCGCCTCGACCGCCGCGCCCTCCTCGCCGCCACCGGCGCGGTCACCCTCTCCGCGGGCATCGGCTACGCGCTGGGCCCCGGCGCGGGCTCCGGCAACGCCTCACCCGCGGGCCACGCCGCCGTCCCGCGCTCCCGGCAGGCACCCGCCGCGCCCCTCGCCCCGTACCGGAGCGGCACCACGCTGCTCACCACCGCCGCCGCGCGCGGCACATCCGGCTACCGGCGGCTCGGCGACGGGCCCGCCTGGCCGCGCGTGGTGCGCGGCGACCTCGCGGCGGCGAAGCCGGGGCGGGAGGGGCGCAGGACCGCGCTCGCCGCCTTCGTGCAATTCACCGACCTGCACCTGGTCGACGTACAACACCCTCTGCGGTACGAGTACCTGCGCGCACAGACGGCGAGCGCCTGGCGGCCCCACGAGTCGCTCTCGGTGGCCGGCGCGGTCTCCCTCGTCGAGCGTGTCAACGCCCTGCGCGGCGCCCCCGCCACCGGCTCCCCCCTGCACTGCGTCGTGACGACCGGTGACAACACCGACAACAACTCCCGCACCGAACTCGACTGGTTCCTCAAGGTGATGAGCGGCGGCCGCGTCACCCCCAACACCGGTGACCCGCGCCGCTACGAAGGCGTGCAGGACAGCGGCCTCAAGCTGTACTGGCACCCGGACGACGCCCTGCGCGACGCCGACAAGTCACTCGGCTTCCCGCGGCTGCCCGGCTTCCTCGACGCCGCCGTCCGCGATGTCAACAGCCCCGGCCTCGACCTGCCCTGGTACTCCACGGTCGGCAACCACGACGCGCTGCCCGGCGGATGCTGGGCACCCAAGGACTCGTACTTCACCGAATTCGCCGTCGGCGGGAAGAAGTTGATGTCCCTGGACGAGACGCGGGGCGCCGCCCTGTGGCAGGCCGTGAAGAAGGGGCGGGACCCCAAGGGCGCCCACTTCAAGGAACTCCTCAAGAGCGAGGCGCGGCGCATGCGGTCCATCACGCCGGACGAGTCCCGGGCACCCTTCACGCCCGCCGAGTACGTCCTGGCGCACCTGGCCCCCGCCCACGCGGGCGCGGGCCCGGTCGGCCACGGCTACACCGAGGAGAACCTCGCGTCGGCCACCCAGTACTACTCCTTCCGCGTCAGCGACGACGTGCTCGGCATCAGCCTGGACACCACCGACCCCGGCGGCCACTACGAGGGCTCGCTCGGCACGGCACAACTGCGCTGGCTGGAGCGTGAGCTGGCCGCCAACGAACGCCGCGCGGGCGGACCCTCTTACGTCGTCGTTCTCAGTCACCACACCAGCCGGACCATGCGCAACCTCCGCCACGACCCGGCGCACCCCGGTGAGGCCCGGCACGGCGGCGAGGAGGTCCTCGCGCTGCTCGGCCGCCACCGCTCCGTCCTCGCCTGGGTCAACGGCCACAGCCACAAGAACGCGATCACCCCGCACCGCACCCCGCACGGCTCCTTCTGGGAGGTCTCCACGGCCTCGCACATCGACTTCCCGCAGCTGGCGCGGGTCGTGGAGCTGGCCGACAACCACGACGGCACGGTCTCCGTCCTCACCACGCTCATCGAGTCCGCCGCCCCGCACCGCACGGATTTCGCCGACCTCTCCCAGACCGGTCTCGCCGCGCTCTACCGCGAACTGTCCTTCAACGCCCCCGGCGCGAAGCCCGCCCTGGGCGGCGAGGCGGGCGACCGGAACACGGAGCTGGTGCTCCGCAAGGGCTGAGGCGCGACAGGGGCGGCTAACGGGGGAGCACCACGACGTACGCCGCCGGTTCGCGGTCGTTGGACGCCATCAGCGCCGTCCGCAGGACGGTCGCCTGCTGCTCCGCCGAGTCCCTGAGCTTCTTCGGGGTGATGTGTACGACGGTGATGCCGAGCCGCTCCAAGTGCTCGCGCTTGCGGGCGTACTCGGACCACAGGGCCTCGTCCTCCTGGCGCAGGCCCTGGCGGGGCGCGCGGGTGTCCAGCTCCACGGCGACGGCCTGGTCCGGCCAGAAGGCGTCGACTCCACCGAGGTGCGGGCCACCGGGCAGACGCAGATCGACGTTCCACAGCGGGTCGGGCAGGCCGTGCTCGGCGACCAGCCGGTACAGCCTGTCCTCCGCGATGGCCCGCCCCTCGGCGAGCAGCGAGTCCACGGCGTCCACGACGTGCGGCAGGGCCAGCAGCCGTGCGTAACTCAACTCCCGCACGATCGCGGCGGGTTCGCAGTACCCACCGCGCACCGCCTCGGTGAGCAGCCGCCGTACGGCACCCGCATCGGTGAGCTGCGCCACCGCGTCGGCGAGTGCGCGGGGCACGGGGGCCACGGGAACGCCCGTGATCTGCTGGGGAGTCGGCAGCGCGGCGCCGCGCACCAGCCGGACGAAGCCGACGGACCGCAGGCGGCGGGTGCGGGGCACCAGGACGTCGATGCGGTCCTGGGAGAGCAGCGGGGGAGCGGACGAGAAGCGGTGCAGGGTGAGCGCCGCGAGGCCCGTGATCATCGCGTCGGCGTACGGGGCGTGCGGTTCGCCCGCGCCGGGCTGCGCGGGCACGGCTCGCGCCTCGCGGGCGGGCGGGCGCCCCGCGTACAGCAGGGCGCCGTGCAGCCGCTCCTCGCTGGTCGGCGGGCCGGGGTGCAACAGGCATACGCCCGGCAGGATCTGCTGCCAGGGCCCGCCGGGGCGGCAGTGGGCGCCGGCGTCGGCGGCGGAGACTCCGTGCTCGCGGAGCTGGGCGCTGCTGAGGACGCGGGGCCGGATGTGGGAGAGGCGCTGGAGGGGGAGCGGGGAGGGCGGGGCGTTGTGGTTCATGCCGGGGTCGTTCCCTCGGCCGCTCCGCCCTCTAACCGCTGTTACAGTTCCGTCGACAAAACCGGACAAGCTCGCCCTAAAGCACGAGCGTTCGACTGCCGATGATCTCCGGCTCCACCCGGAGGACCGGGGCCCTTTGGGCGGACTCGCCCTAGGGCGGGACTTTGCGGACCCGCCCTAGGCCCCCGCGTCGCAAGCCTGTGCCCGCAGCGCGCGGGCGAGGTCGTCCCTGGCTTCCAGGACCAGGCGGCGCAGGGCCGGTGCGGCCGAGGTGTGGGTGGTGAGCCACGCGTCCGTCGCCGCCAGGGTGCCCTCGTCGTCCCGCAGGTGCGGGAACAGGCCCCGCACCACATCCATGCCGATCTGGATGGACCGCTCCGACCAGACGCGCTCGATCGCGTCGAAGTACTTCGAGACGTAAGGAGCGATCAGCTCCCGCTGCGACGGCTGGGCGAACCCCGCGATCGTCGCCTCGACCAGCGCGTTGGACAGCGCGTCCGACTCCACCACGGCGGCCCACGCCTGTGCCTTGACCGCCGCCGAGGGCCGCGCGGCCAGGCACCGCACGTGGTGCCGCTTGCCGGAAGCCGTGTCGTCCCGGGCCAGCTCGGCCGCGAGGACGTCCTCACCGGCGGCGCCGTGCGCGGCCAGCGGGCCGAGGAGCGCCCAGCGCAGCTCCTGGTCGACGTCCAGGCCGTCGATCCTGGCCGTGCCGGCCAGCAGGCCCTGGAGCAGTTGCAGGTCGGCCGCCGAGGAGGCCACCGCCGCGAAGAACCGCGCCCACGTCAGCTGGTGCTGGCTGCCCGGCTCGGCGATCCGCAGCTCTCGCAGCGCCCCCTCGGCGAGCGCCCGGCCGCCCTCCTCGCGCCAGTCGGGCGCGGCGTAGTGCGTGAGGGCGGAGCTGGTCCACGAGTGCAGCATCTGCAACACGCCGATGTCGCTCTCGCGCCCGGCGAAACGCAGCACCAGGCCGATGAAGTCACGGGCCGGCATCAGCCCGTCCCGCGTGAGGTTCCACAGCGCCGACCAGCACAGCGCCCGGGCCAGCGGGTCGGCGATGTCGCCGAGGTGCTCCCGCAGCGTCGCGAGGGAGTTCTCGTCGAACCGGACCTTGCAGTACGTCAGGTCGTCGTCGTTGGCCAGGATCAGCTCGGGCGCCGCCTCCCCGGCCAGCTCGGCCACCACCGTGCGCGGGCCGTCGACGTCGATCTCGGCGCGGGCGTACCGCTCCAGCTCGCCGCCGGCCGCCCTGCGGTACAGGCCCACCGCCACCCGGTGCGGGCGCAGCTCGGGGTGGGACTCGGCGGCCTCCTGGAGCACGGACAGCTCGGTGATCCGGCCCTCCGCGTTCAGGATGACCTGCGGGGTGAGGGAGTTGACACCGGCCGTCTGGAGCCAGGACCGCGACCAGGAGGCCATGTCGCGCCCGGACGTCTCCTCCAGGACGGACAGCAGGTCGCCGAGGACCGTGTTGCCGTAGGCGTGGCGCTTGAAGTAGCGCCGGGCGCCCTCCAGGAAGGCGTCGCGTCCCACGTAGGCGACGAGTTGCTTGAGGACCGAGGCGCCCTTGGCGTACGTGATCCCGTCGAAGTTGAGCTTGGCGTCCTCCAGGTCGCGGATGTCGGCCGTCACGGGGTGCGTGGAGGGCAGCTGGTCGGCGCGGTAGGCCCAGGCCTTGCGGTTGTTGGCGAAGGTGATCCAGCCGTTGGTGAAGCGGGTCGCCTCGACCATCGAGAAGGAGCCCATGAAGTCGGCGAAGGACTCCTTGAGCCACAGGTCGTCCCACCACCGCATGGTGACCAGGTCGCCGAACCACATGTGGGCCATCTCGTGGAGGATCACGTTGGCCCGGCGCTCGTACGACGCCTGGGTCACCTTGCCGCGGAAGATGAACTCCTCGCGGAACGTGACCAGGCCGGGGTTCTCCATCGCGCCCAGGTTGTACTCCGGCACGAACGCCTGGTCGTACTTCCCGAAGGGGTAGGGGTAGTCGAAGTTGTCGTGGAAGAAGTCCAGGCCCTGCTTGGTCACCAGGAAGACGTCGTCGGCGTCGAAGTGCGGGGCGAGGCCCTTGCGGCACATCGCGCCGAGGGGGATCTCCAGGCGCGTGCCGTCGTCGAGGACGCGCTCGTAGGAGTCGGTCACGTAGTGGTAGGGGCCGGCCACGACCGCCGTGATGTACGTGGAGATCGGCTTGGTCTCGGCGAACCGCCACACGCCGTCGGTCAGTTCGCCCACGCCGTTCGACCACACCGTCCAGCCCTCGGGGGCCTTCACCTCGAAGCGGTAGGGCGCCTTCAGGTCCGGCTGTTCGAAGTTCGCGAAGACGCGGCGGGCGTCGGCGGGCTCGTACTGCGTGTAGAGGTAGACCTCGCCGTCCTCGGGGTCGACGAAGCGGTGCATGCCCTCACCGGTGCGGCTGTAGGCGCACTGGGCGTCCACCACCAGTTCGTTCTCCTCGGCCAGGTCCTCCAGCGCGATCCTGGTGCCGTCGAAGGCCTCGGCGGGGTCCAGGTCCTTGCCGTTCAGGGAGAGGGCCGTGACGCTCGGCGCCACCAGGTCCGCGAAGCTCGCCGCGCCGGGCTCGGCGCGGAAGCGGATCGTGGTCACCGAGCGGAACGTGCGCGGCTCCTGACCGCTCTCGCCGAGCGCCGAGCGCAGGTCCAGAAAGACCTCGTAGCCATCGACGGACAGCAGCGCGGCCCTCTCGCGGGCCTCGTCGCGGGACAGATTCTCACCGGGCACGGGCGGCACTCCCTTGTGACTCGCATGACTGGCATCTCGAATGTCTACGATCCTCGCATGTGGCCCCGGCGGCCGACATCCGGGAATGCCCTGGCCGACCCCCGGCGTTCCCCTCCCCAAGCGCCGAACACATTCCCTAGGGAGAGACATGTCCGAGAACACCGGCAAGACCCCGGTCGACTTCTGGTTCGACCCGCTGTGCCCCTGGGCGTGGATGGCGTCGCGCTGGTTGCTCGAAGTGGAGAAGGTCCGCGACGTCGAGGTCCGCTGGCACGTGATGAGCCTCGCCGTGCTGAACGAGGACAAGCTGGACCAGCTTCCCGAGGACTACCGCGACATGCTCGCGAACGAGGCCTGGGGCCCGGTGCGCGTCGTCATCGCCGCCCAGCAGAAGCACGGCGAGGAGATCACCGGCAAGCTCTACACCGCGCTCGGCACCCGCATCCACAACCGCGGCGAGGGCCTCACCCGCGAGGCCGTCGTCGGGGCCCTTGAGGACGTCGGGCTGCCCGCCGACCTCGCCGACCACATGGACTCCGACGCCTACGACACCGAGCTGCGCGCCTCCCACAAGGAGGGCATCGACAAGGTCGGCCAGGAGGTCGGCACGCCCGTCATCGCCGTCCCCGGCGCCGACGGCGAGCAGGTCGCCTTCTTCGGTCCGGTCGTCACCCCGGCCCCCAAGGGCGAGGCCGCGGCGCGCCTGTGGGACGGCACGCTGCTCGTCGCATCGACGCCGGGCTTCTACGAGATCAAGCGCACGCGTACGCAGGGCCCGATCTTCGACTGACCCGCCCCCAGAGCCACCGAAAGGCCCCCGTGAGTCACGTCCTCACGGGGGCCTTTCGTCTATCCGCCTGCCTCGGCGAAAGTTGAGAAGACGATCACGAGGCAGGACGTTCTCACGGGGTCAGCAGCAGGCTGTTCACGCGCTGCTTGGCGGCCTCGTAACGCTTGGCGACGTCCTGCCAGTTGACGACCTGCCACATGGCCTCGATGAAGTCGACCTTCTGGTTCTTGTACTGGAGGTAGAAGGCGTGCTCCCAGGCGTCGAAGACCAGGATCGGAGTCGAGCCCTGGCCGACGTTGCCCTGGTGGTCGTAGACCTGCTCGACGATGAGGCGGCCGCTGAGCGGCTCGTAGGCGAGCACGCCCCAGCCCGAACCCTGCGTGGTCGCCGAGGCCTTGGTCAGCTGGGCCTTGAACTTGGCGAAGGAGCCGAAGGACTCGGCGATCGCGTCCGCCAGCTCGCCGACACCGTCGGCGGCCAGCGGCTCACCGCCGCCACCGTCCTTGGGGCTGTTCATGTTGTGCCAGTAGATGCTGTGCAGGATGTGGCCGGAGAGGTGGAAGGCCAGGTTCTTCTCCAGGCCGTTGATGGCGCCCCACGTCTCCTTGTCGCGCGCCTCCTCCAGCTGCTCAAGGGTGTCGTTCGCGCCCTTCACATACGCCGCGTGGTGCTTGTCGTGGTGCAGCTCGATGATCTGGGGGTTGATGACCGGCTCGAGCGCCGCGTAGTCGTACGGAAGTTCTGGAAGCGTGTAAATGGCCATGTCCGAGCCCTCCGACTGCTGCTGTGCTTAGTGCGACCTGCTTATTGCAACCGATATGCAAGTGCAGGCTAGCAGCAGAAGGGGGCTCGGACAGGGCAGGGGGCATCGGCCCTTCGACCTAGGGCTGGAGACGGTTGACCGGTGGTTCGGTGGAGGGGGAGGCCGCCTCCCGGTGGAGGGGGAGGCCGCTCAGGAGGAGATGGCGCGCTTCTCGGCGAGCCGCTGCCGGACGAAGCCGATGACCGCGAGGCACAGCGTCAGCGTTCCGGTGGCGAGGAGCTGCTTGCGGGTGTCCGGCTGCTCGGTCATCAAGTAGAAGATGTACGCCATCCCGGCCAGCGCCACCCAGGTGAGGAAGGGGTAGGCCCACATCTTCACGACGAGCTTCTGCGGCTCCTCGCGTTCCGTCCTGCGGCGCAGGATCAGCTGCGAGACGGCGATGAAGATCCAGACGACCAGGATCATCGCGCCGATCATGTTGAGCAGCCAGGGGAAGACCTTGTCGGGGCTCCAGTAGCTGAGCAGCACGCAGACGAAGCCGAAGACCGAGGAGGCGAGGACGGCCAGGCGCGGCACGCCGCTGTCGACCCGGCCGAGCACCTTGGGGCCCTGGCCGCGCTCGATCAGGGAGTACGACATGCGGGAGGCGCCGTAGATGTTGGCGTTCATCGCGGAGAGCAGGGCGATCAGGACGATGACGTTCATGATCTGGCCGGCGCCGGGGATGCCGAGGTGGTCCAGGGTGGCGACGTAGGGGCCCTTGGCCACGACTTCCTTGTTGTCCCAGGGGAGCAGCGTGACGACGACGAGCATGGAGCCGACGTAGAAGAGGGCGATGCGCCACATCGCCGTGCGCACGGCCTTGGCGACGCTGTGGACCGGGTTCTCGGACTCGGCGGCCGCGATGGTGACGGTCTCCAGACCGCCGTACGCGAAGACCGAGGCGAGGAGGCCGATGATCAGGCCGTCCGTGCCGTTCGGCATGAAGCCGCCGTCGCCCGTGAGGTTGCCGAGGCCGGGGGCCGGGGCGTCCGAGCCGGGCAGGATGCCGAGGATGGCGAGGGTGCCGATGCCGAGGAAGAGCGTGATGGCGCCGACCTTGAGGGCGGCGAACCAGAACTCGAACTCGCCGAAGTTCTTCACGGCCGTCAGGTTCGCGCCGCAGAACACCAGCATGAACAGGGCGACCCAGGCCCACTGCGGGGTGTCGGGGAACCAGCCCACCATGATGTTCGCGGCGCCGATGCCCTCAAGGCCGACGGCGACGCAGAGCAGGAACCAGAAGCCCCAGCCCGCGGTGAAGCCCGCCCAGGGGCCGATGGCCCGCTCGGCGTGGACGGAGAAGGAGCCCGAGGCCGGGTTGGCGGCCGACATCTCGCCCAGCATGCGCATCACGAGCATGACGAGGGCGCCGGATATCGCGTAGGCGAGGACGATCGAGGGCCCCGCCGCGGCGATGCCCGCCCCGGAGCCCACGAAGAGCCCGGCGCCGATCACGCCGCCGAGGGCGATCATGGAGAGGTGCCGCTGCTTGAGGCCGTGGACGAGGGGGGAGTCGGCCTTGGGTGCCGCATCAGGTGCTGGTGCTGCGTCCTGGGAGGTGGACGTCCGAGACATGGGCGTGCCCTGTTCACTAGCCGAGACGGGGAGACGAGCGGGGGACGAACGAGGATCGAGCCGCGTTCGAGCGGGGTCGAGCGGGCCCACAGTCTGAAGTCCGGTACCGCTGACAGGGAATGGCTGACCGCTATACGGACACGACGCCTACACCACGTGAAGAAATGGACACACCACGTTCACGGAAACTTCACGCTCGCCGCTCGCGCCACTCCCGCAGCCCCGCCACCGCCAGTACGAGCCCCGTCGCGCCCGCCGACCACAGAAGCTGCGGCCGCGCCCCGTCGTCGGTCAGCATCAGGCCGAGCACGGCGGCCATCGCGGCCAGCGCCACCCAGGTCAGATACGGGAAGGCCCACATCCGCAGCACCAGCCGCTCCGGGGCCTCGCGCTCGATGCGCCGCCGCAGCCGCAGCTGCGACACCGCGATGAGCGCCCAGACGAACAGCAGCACCGCGCCGACCGAGTTGAGCATGTAGAGAAAGACCGAGTCGGGCCACTTCAGATTGAGTACGACCGATACGAACCCGAACGCGACCGAGGCGAGGACCGCGCGGCGCGGCACCCCGCCGCCGGACACCTTCAGGAGCGCCTTCGGTGCCTCGCCGCGCTCGGCGAGGGAGAAGACCATCCGGGAGGACCCGTACAGATTGGCGTTGAGCGCCGAGAGCAGGGCCACGAACACCACGATGTTCATGATCGTCCCGGCGGACGGCACGCCGATGGAGTCGAGCACCGTGACGTACGGGCTGGCCCCCGCCTTCTGCGCGGTCCACGGCAGCACGGTCACGATGACCAGCATCGAGCCGACGTAGAAGAAGAGGATGCGGTAGACGGCGCTGCGCACCGCGCGGGCGACCGAGCGGACCGGGTCGTCGGACTCGGCGGCCGCGATCGTGACGACCTCCAGGCCGCCGAAGGCGAAGACGACCGCGAGGACCCCGGAGATCACGCCCTCCCAGCCGTTGGGCAGGAAACCGCCGTCACCGGTGAGGTGGGTGAGGCCCGTGGGGTCGGTGTCCGGCAGCACCCCGAAGATCGCGAGCAGTCCGAGCAGCAGGAACGCCACGATCGCGAAGATCTTCAGCGCCGCGAACCAGAACTCGAACTCGCCGAAGTTCTTCACCGCCGCGAGGTTGGCGCCCGTGAAGACGAGCATGAAGACCAGCACCCAGGCCCACTGCGGGACCGCCGGCGCCCAGCCGTGGGCGATCTGCGCGGCGCCGGTCGCCTCCACGGCGAGCACGACCACCAGCAGGAACCAGTAGAGCCAGCCGACGCTGAACCCGGCCCAGCGGCCGAGCGCCCGCTCCGCGTGCACGGAGAACGACCCCGACGCGGGCATCGCCGCCGACATCTCGCCCAGCATCCGCATCACGCACATCGCGAGCGCGCCCGCGATCAGATACGAGACGACGATTCCGGGCCCCGCGACCGCGATCCCCGCTCCCGACCCCACGAAGAGCCCGGCCCCGATGACCCCGCCGAGCCCGAGCATGGTGAGGTGCCGCTGCTTGAGCCCGCCGCCGAGCGGTTCCCCGGTGCCGAGCGGTTCCCCGGTGCCGGGTGCCGATTCATCGGGGGGTGCGTCGTGCATGGTGCTCAGCGCTGCTCTCAGGTTCACAGAAGACTTTGGCGGGACTCCACAGTCTCCCCGGGCGGCAGCCCCTCGCGCAAAACGGGGCACCTACCCGCCGACCTCCGTGACGAGCGTCACGCCGTACGGGGTGTACGCGACGCTCTTTGTACGGAGCCCACCAAGGCCCCGCCCCCGGGTTGTCACCCGGAGCCCCTGTGGGGGCGCTCCCGCCTGGGATAGCGTCGTCGCGTCCCAACCTCCCCACGTCCTCGCGGAGTCCCGATGAGCATCGCCGCTGCCACCACCCGCCCCGGCCAGGTCCTCGCCGACCTGCTGCCCGCGTCCCGCGTGAAGGACGCGGCCCTCGTGCTCGGTGGCGCCGCGCTCACCGGGATCGCCGCCCAGATCGCGGTGCCCGTGCCGGGCTCGCCCGTTCCGGTGACCGGGCAGACCTTCGCCGCGCTGCTCGTCGGCACCGCGCTCGGCGCCCGCCGCGGCTTCCTCTCCCTCGCGCTGTACGCCCTCGTCGGCATGGCCGGCATGCCGTGGTTCGCGCAGGCCAAGTCGGGCGCCGCGCTCCCCACCCTCGGCTACATCCTCGGCATGCTGCTCGCCGCCACCGTCGTGGGCGCCCTCGCCCGCCGCGGCGCCGACCGCTCCGTGCTGCGTACGGCGGGCACGATGGTGCTCGGTTCCGCGATCATCTACGCGGTCGGTGTCCCCTACCTCGCCGCCGCGACCGGCATGTCGCTGACCCAGGCCGTCGCCGCCGGGCTCACGCCCTTCCTGATCGGCGACGCCCTGAAGGCCGCCCTCGCGATGGGCGCGCTGCCCACGGCCTGGAAGCTGCTCGACCGCTAACGGACGTCGTAGTTCCGCCTGAAGAGGTTCGCCGGGTCGTACGTGACCTTCAACGCGGCGAGCCTCTTCCGCGTTTCCGCGTCGTACAGCCCCTCGGGCCGGTCACCGCCGCCGAACGCGAAGTTCAGGGACCGCCCGAGGCTCTGCCCCGCCACGCACCCGAACGCCCGCGCGTGCAGCTTCCGCGCCGCCGCGACGTCCGTGCCGTCCAGCGGGGAGAGGATCCGCACGAGCCAGCCCGCCTCGCGGTAGGGCACCGCGTTCGGCGCGGGCCGCGCGAGCGCCCCGCCCAGGTGGTTGATCTGGACGACGTGCATGGCATCGGCGTCGGGGCCGGTCAGCGCGAGCAGTTCACCGGCCGCGGCGACGTCGAGGCCGCTCAGCAGCACGCTGTCCCCGTAGTAGGCGTGCGGGAAGTCCGGGTCGCTGTGAATGGTGGGGCTCTCGGTGTACGGCATCTCCCGCAGCGTGTCCGACACGGCGGGCCCGAGCGCGCGCAAGGGCGCCACGAGCCGCTCGCCCTCGGCCGCCGGTCCCGTGAACGCGACGCGCACCGAGACGAGGTAGCGGCCCCGCAGGGGCGGCGGGAGCTGGGGGATGTCGGGGTAGACCACCGCCGCCAGCGAGGAGGTCAGCTCCTCGGGCAGGGTCCGCGTCCACTCCTCGTAGCCGCGCAGCAGGGCGTCCGGCGGCGTCGTACGCCCGTCGAACGCGATGGACCCGCCGTAGAGCCTCGCCACCGGCACCAGGCCGATCTCCAGCTCCGTGACCACGCCGAGGTTCGCGCCGCCGCCGAGCAGGCCCCAGAACAGCTCGGGGGCGCTGTCGGCGGTGACATGGCGCGGGGTGCCGTCGGCCGTGACGACGTCCAGCGAGCGGACGTGGTCCGCCGCGTATCCGAACTCCCTGGCCAGGATGGGGAGGCCGCCGCCCAGCGTGTACGAGACGGCGCCGACGCCCGGCGCCGAGCCGTTCAGCGGGGCGAGCCCGTGGGGCGCCGCGGCCTCGACGACCTGGCCCCAGCGGGCACCGGCGCCCACGGTGACGGTCCGGGCGTCGGCGTCGACCCGGACGGTGTCCATGCGCCGCGTACTGATCAGGACTCCGCCCTCCGAGGCGCCGGGAAGCCCGTGCCCGGTGGCCTGCACTCCGACGGGGAGGCCGTGTTCGGCGGCGTACGACACGGCGGCGACGACGTCCTGGGCGCTCGTGGCGCCGACGACGAGGTCGGGCCGCGTCACGAAACCGGTCTGGAATCCGGCGAGTTCGTCCTCGTACCCGGCGTCGCCGGGCCGGAACACGAGTCGCTGGGCGGTGAAATCCACGGGTGCCTCCGTTGAGCCGCGTACGCCTGAGAGGCGTACGTCTGTCTGAACAACGGAGAGGGTCCCGCGAAAAGCTGACAACCACCGTCAACTAATCACGGGACCCCGAGAAGAAATAGGAATCAGGCGTCGACCCGAGGACGGACCTTCTCCCGCACCACCGAGAACACGACCACGAACGCGGCCGCCAGGAGCGAGAGCAGCACCTGCTTGCGCCCGGTCTCGTCGGTCAGCATGTAGACGAGGACGAACGAGATCATCGCGATCGTCACCCACGTCAGGTACGGGAAGAGCCACATCTTCACGACGAGCTTCTCCGGCTCCTCGCGCAGGATGATCCCGCGCATCCGCAGCTGCGTGAAGCAGATCATCAGCCAGACGAACAGGGCCACCGCGCCCGACGAGTTGAGCAGGAAGTCGAAGACGGTGTCCTTCCACTGGTAGTTGAACCAGACGGCGACGAAACCGAAGACGACGGAGCCGAGGATGGCGGCCCGGGGCACGCCGCGCTCGTTGGTGCGCGCGAAGGCCTTGGGCGCGTCGCCGCGCTGGCCGAGCGAGAAGGCCATGCGGGAGGCGGTGTAGAGCCCGGAGTTGAGGCAGGAGAGCACGGCCGTGAGGACGATGACGTTCATGACCTGACCGGCGTGCGGGATGCCGATCGAGTTCAGCGCGGCGACGTAGCTGCCGTGCTCGGTGATCGACTTGTCATTCCACGGAAGGAGCGTGATCACGACGAGGATCGAGCCCAGGTAGAAGACGCCGATGCGCCAGATGACGCTGTTCGTCGCCTTGGTGACCGCGCGCTGCGGGTCCTCGGACTCACCGGCGGCCAGCGTGACGATCTCGCTGCCCATGAAGGAGAAGACGACCATCAGCACACCGGTGAGGATGGCGCCCGCGCCCTTGGGCATGAAGCCGCCCGCGTCCGTGAGGTGCGCGAATCCGGCGCCCGGGTTGTCGGAGCCGGGCAGCAGGCCGAAGACGGCGAGCAGACCGATGACGACGAAGCCGCCGATCGCGACGACCTTGATCCCGGCGAACCAGAACTCGAACTCGCCGTACGAGCCGACCGAGACGAGGTTCGTCGCGGTGAGCACCACCATCACGATGAGCGCCCAGCCCCACTGCGGGACGGCGGGTATCCAGCCGTTGAGGATCACGGCACCGGCGGTGGCCTCCACCGCGAGCACGACGACCCAGAAGAACCAGTAGAGCCAGCCGATGGAGAAACCGGCCCAGCGGCCGAGCGCCTGGTCGGCGTAGGTGGAGAAGGAGCCGGAGGTGGGCCGGGCGGCGGCCATCTCGCCGAGCATCCGCATCACGAGGACGACCATCGTGCCGACGAGGGCGTACGAGATCAGGATCGCGGGTCCGGCGGCGGCGATGCCGGAACTGGAGCCGACGAAGAGACCGGCGCCGATCACACCGCCGATCGCGATCATGGAGAGGTGGCGGTTCTTGAGACCCGCTTTCAGGCCGTCGCCGGTGTCACCAGTGCCGCCAGACTGCGGTTCCCCAGGGGATGAGGGGTTGCTGTCTGCCTTCGCAAGGGAGGGTTGCGAGGTCATGGACGAATCCTTAAGTTCTCGGGTCACGAGCCCTCGCATTCAAACTCAGGAGTCATCGGGACGGAAGTCCTGAATCCGGATCGTTGCTTTCCGGCCCTTTGGCCTGGACCTTGGTCCCGATGGCCCGGCCCCGGTCGCCGCTACCCGCCGTGCGGCGTGCCACACTCGGACGCATGCGCGTGTACCTCGGCTCGGATCATGCCGGCTACGAACTCAAGAACCACCTGGTCGAATGGCTCAAGAGCCACGGCCACGAGCCCGTCGACTGCGGGCCCCACATCTATGACGCCCAGGACGACTACCCGCCGTTCTGCCTGCGCGCCGCGGAGAGGACGGCCGCGGACCCCGAGGCCCTCGGCATCGTCATCGGCGGCTCGGGCAACGGCGAGCAGATCGCCGCGAACAAGGTCAAGGGCGTCCGTGCGGCGCTGGCCTGGAGCGAGCAGACCGCTGCGCTCGGGCGTGAGCACAATGACGCGAACGTCATCTCGATCGGCGGGCGGATGCACACCCAGGAGGAGGCGACGAAGTTCGTCGAGATCTTCCTGGCTACGCCGTACTCGGGTGAGGAGCGTCACACTCGCCGCATCGACATGCTGTCGGCCTACGAGACGACGGGCGAGCTGCCCCCCATCCCGGCCGGGCACCCCCAGCAGTAGCGGCCCCTTTCGCCGGGCGGCGCTGAGTCTTCAGCCCGTCCGGCGTTTGAGGACGAGCCCTTTTGACCGCAGCCCCGAGCTTCAGCGAGGCCACGGGGCTCCGCCCCGGACCCCGCTCCTCAAACGCCGGAGGGGCTGATTCTTAACCCCCGGAGGGACCCCGTGCCGGAGGGGCACACTATTCACCGCCTCGCGGCCGAGCACAGGGAACGGTTTCAGGAACGTCCAGTCCGGGCGACCAGTCCCCAGGGCAAGTTCTCCGACAGCGCCGCGCTGGTCGACGGCCGGGCGATGGAAACCGCCGAGGCCCACGGCAAGCACCTCTTCCTGGGGTTCGGGGGAGGCGACTGGGTCCACATCCACCTCGGCCTCTTCGGCAAGTACGCCCTCGGCGAGACCCCCGCCCCGCCCCCCACCGACACCGTCCGCCTGCGCCTGCTGAACGACGCGTACTACTCCGACCTGCGCGGCCCGACCACCTGCGCGCTCATCACGGACGACGAGAAGCGGGCGATACACGAGCGCCTGGGCCCGGACCCCCTCAGGGAGGGGGACGACCCGGGCAAGGCGTACCGCAGGATCTCCCGCAGCCGCACCACCGTCGCCGCGCTCCTCATGGACCAGAAGATCGTCTCCGGGGTCGGCAACGTATACCGCGCCGAGGTCCTCTTCCGGCACGGCATCGACCCGTACACCCAGGGCAAGGACCTCACCGAGGCGCAGTGGAGCGCGATCTGGGCGGACCTCGTCGCGCTGATGCGCGAGGGCGTGCGCCTCAACCGCATCGACACCGTCCGGCCCGAGCACACCCCGGAGGCGATGGGCCGCCCGCCGCGCGTCGACGACCACGGCGGCGAGGTATACGTGTACCGCAGGGCGAACATGCCCTGTCACATCTGTGGCAGCGAGATCCGCACCGCCGGTCTCGCCGCCCGCAACCTCTTCTGGTGCCCCGGCTGCCAGCGACCCTCGGGAGCAATTGATGTTGAGTGACCTCGGCGCGCTGGCCGCCATCGTGCTGGCGGTGCTCGTCGGCGCGATCTACCTTCTGCCGTCGCTCATCGCCTTCAACCGAGGTGTCGAGCGCCGCTGGATGATCCTCTTCATCAACGTCTTCCTGGGCGGATCGGTCATCTTCTGGCTGATCGCCCTCTACCTCGCCACCCGCAAGGTCAAGACCACGGAGCAGGCCCCGGAGCAGGCCCCGGCAGCCCAGCCCGCCGCCTGAAGCCCCCGGCTAGAACCCGTGCGGCAGCCACGGCGCCGCGTCCGAGCCGAAGGCCACCGACGCCTCGGCCAGCGCGCCCTGCCGCAGCTCCCGCACCCGCCCCGCGCCCGCGAGCGACGACAGGGACACGCCGCCGAGATACGCGGCACCCAGCTCCCGCACCGAAAGGGCGAGGTCGGCCGGGTCCGGCGTGCGCTCGCACGACGCGCCCTTGGCGTCGCCGGTGAGCCGCCAGCGCCCCGCGTTCCAGGGGCAGAAGGCGTCCTCGACCTCGAACACCACGTCCAGGGGCGCCTGATACGTACGCGCCTCCAGCGCCGCGCCGACCTCGACGAGGCGTACGTACAGCGAGTCCCTCACCGCGATGTCGCACCGCCGGACGTCCGAGACGAGCTGGAGCAGCGGATCGTCCACCGGGCGGTTGCGGGCGACGACCGACGTCGTCAGGTCGATGCCGAAGAGGAACCGCCACAGCGCCGCGTACGCCGCCGGGTCCAGGGCCTCCAGGTCGCGCACGTGGACCGCGCCCTTGGGGCCCTGCCACTCCCACTCGGGCTTCACGGCGAACCGCGCGTACCCGACGAGGTCGTATCCGTCGGGGTCGTATCCCTCGGAGCCGTGCCCGCCGCGCCCGTTCGCGCGCTCGGCGACCACGCACTGGAGAGGTGACGCGCCGCCCCGCTCGCCCGGCGGGTCCAGCAGCCCGAGCCGCTCCCAGCCGGGCCGCCGGGCCAGCATGCCGGGGCGCCCGGTGACCTGGCGCGCGTACAGCTTCTCGCACGCGTCGTGGACGTCGGCCGGCTTCGCGTACCGCAGCCGTATGTCATCCGTACCGGCCGGGGCGGACAGGCTCACCCGGCTCGTGTCGATGGCCGCCTTCAGCTGCGAGGAGGCCGCGGCGTACCCGAACCGGCCGTAGATGACCGGCTCGGAGGCGGTCAGCACGGCCAGGGACTCGCCCCGCGCGCGTACGTCGTCCAACTGCCCGCGCATCATCGACGTCAGGATGCCGCGCCGCCGGTGCGTGGCCGCCACGCCCACCATCGTCACGCCCGCCGCGTCCACCAGGGCGCCGCCCGGCACCGCGAGGCGGAAGGAGAACGCCCCGGCCGTCCCCACGCACGCGTCGCCGTCCCACACGCCGATCGACCGGTCGGGCTCGGTGAGCGCGCGCCACAGCTCCCGCTCCTCGGGCGATTCGGCGACACCGCCGAAAGCCAGCTCCAGCGTCGCGTACCACGTCTCCCAGTCGGCCTCGGTGAGCACCCGTAAGTCTGTTGTCATATGCCATGGGTAGCAGGCCGATACGGCCCGGTGCGAGGGGATTTCCGGGGGGAACAAGAGGGACCTCCCGTGCGAAGTGAGCGCTCCGGTGGATAAGGTCCACGAGCGATGGCAGTACGAGAAGCACGGCGCGAGCGCCGCGTGCGGCGGGCGGAAGCCGACACGTTCACGGCCCGGATGAAGAAGCGGCTGCACCGGGCCCGCAACGTGCTGCGCAAATCAGGGGTCGACTACTTCCGCGGCGACGGCTCCGACTGGGTCGCCCTGGCCGGTCTGCTCGTCACCGTCCCGATGATCACCTGCGGCACGATCGTCAACAACGTGTGGTGCGCGCCCGCCGCCCTCGTCCTGCCCATCGTCGCGGGCGGCCTGCTGCTGCGCCCCGCCAGCCTCCTCGGCCTGTACGCGGCGTCCGCGGTGGCCCTGATCGTGGAGTCCGTGCAGCTCGGCCCGTACGCCGAAGGGCCCTCGCGCGTCACGCCGGGCGTGGTCCTCGTGGTGGCCGCCTGCGGCTTCTTCGGGCTGCTCATCGCCCAGTTCCGCAGCCGGGTCGGCGTGCCCTGGCGCGGTGGCGGCACGATGCTGTTCGACCTGCGCGAGCGCATCCGCGTCCAGAGCAAGCTGCCGAGGCTGCCGCGCGGCTGGCACCGCGAGATGGCGCTGCGCCCGGCGGGCGGGCAGTCGTTCTCCGGTGACTTCGTCGTCGCGGCCCGTACGAACGGCGGGCGCACCCTGGAGGTCGTCCTCACCGACGTGTCCGGCAAGGGCATGGACGCGGGGTCGCGGGCGCTGCTCCTGTCCGGCGCCTTCGGCGGCCTGCTCGGCTCGCTGCCCCCGCACGCCTTCCTGCCCGCCGCCAACGGCTATCTGCTCCGCCAGGACTGGGACGAGGGCTTCGCGACCTCCATCCATCTGGTCCTGGACCTGGAGACCGGCGACTACGAACTCTTCTCGGCGGGCCACCCGCCGGGCCTCCAGCTCAGCGCGGGCAGTGGCCGCTGGGAGGAGAAGACGGGCCAGGGCCCGCTCCTCGGCGTGTACGACGGCGCCCAGTTCGACCCCGTCAAGGGTTTGCTGCGCCCCGGCGACGTCCTGATGCTCTTCACCGACGGCCTCGTGGAGACCTCCGACCGGGACATCGCCGAGGGCATCGACCGCCTCACCGGGGAGGCCGACCGCTATGTAGCGGGCGGCTTCCACGGCGCGGCCTGGCACCTCATCGAGGCGGTCGCGAAGGACGTGAACGACGACAGGGCGCTGCTGCTGATCTGCCGGGAGGCGTAAGCCTCAGATCCCGCCGGCCGCCGCCGCGACGAACGCGGCGAAGGCGGCGGGCGCGACGGAGAAGGCGGGGCCCTCCGGGTTCTTGGAGTCCCGTATGGCGACGTGCGCGGTGAGGTCGGCGACCTCGACGCACTGGCCTCCGGTGTCGGCGCTGTACGACGACTTGTGCCAGGTGGCACCGCCGAGCGGGGCGCACTCGACGCACTCGCCTCCGGTGTCACTGCTGTGCGACGACTTACGCCAAGCCACAGCGCCGAGCGGCGCGCACTCGATGCAGTCGCCGCCCGTGTCGCTGCTGTAACTCGACTTACGCCATGCCGCGCCCGTCAGCCGCTGGTTGGTCCCCATACCGTTCCTCCATCACGCGCGCGATCAGTGCCGCCGAATCCTCCACGGACAGGGCGGATGCCTGCAAGCGAGCGTAACGAAGGGAACTCTCCTTGACCTTCTCGGGATGAGCCGTCATGTGCCCCTGCACGAAGTCCTCGGTGTAGATGAGGTCGGGGTCGTCCTCGAAGCGGAGAGTGGTGAACGTCCCGGGCAGGCCCGCGTGTTGACCTGCCGTGAAGGGCAGGATCTGAAGGTTCACCCACTGTTGGTCCCGGAACCCCAGGAGGTGAGCGAGCTGCTCTCGCATGACCTCATGGCCTCCGATTTCCTGATGGAGCACTGCCTCGCTCAGCACTACCCACAGCAGCGGCGGGTTTCCCTTCGCCAGAACTCGCTGCCGGTCCATGCGGGCTTCAACCCGCGCATTGAGGTTGTCGTCCGTCGTGACACTGAGCACGGCCCGCGCGTACGCCTCCGTCTGGAGAAGCCCGTACACCAACTGCGCCTGGTACGTGGAGATGTACGCGGCCTGCGCCTCCATCTCGGCGAATGCCTGAAACCAGCTCGGCAACTGGCTGCGCAGCACGAGGCCCACGAGCCGTGACAGGACACCATCCGTCCCCAGTGCCGCGTCCACCCGCTCGGAGAACTCCCGCGTGGGCACCCTCTTCGTTGTCTCGATCTGGCCCACCAGGGACCCCGTACAGAAGATGCAGTCGCCCAACTGCGCCTGGCTCAGCCCGGCGGCTTCTCTCAGGCGGCGTAATTCGGCGCCGTAGTAGTCGAGTGGTGAGGCGCTCGCGTCGAGCGCGCGGGGTTGAGTCATGCCGTCCCCCAGCGTCACGGAGAGGTGATTTCGGACAGTATTCAAGCGTAAGCGCACTGTCGCGAGCTGGTCCGGCGAATGCCCCAAAGTGTCGCCGCTTGAGCTTCGGGGCCCGGGATTCGAGCCCCTTTTGGAAAGGAATGGGTGGGCGGGCTTACCCGCCACCCTCCCCAAGTCCCCTGCGGCCCACGGCAGATGACTTCACGTGACCGAGTCGCCACACAGGGCTGCCACGGTGTAGCGTGCGCCGCAAGTACGAGTCAGCAATTACGCGCCACAAGACACATAAAGCGACCCCCGAGCGGTGTTCACAGCACCACGCGAGGGTCTGACCACCCAGATCGAAACGAGCGATCCGATGGCTGTAGCCCAGCTTAGTCCTGCCCTGCGCCCGAGCGCGCATCCCCTGGCCAACCCCGGCTACGGAAAGAAGTCCGCCCCGGGGCAAGCGCCCCGCTCCCGCCGGGACTTCGCACATCTGCCCAAGCGTGAGGCCGCCGTCGCCGGGTACCTCGACCGGCTTCCCGAGGGCTCCGACATCTCCATCAAGACCCTCGCCAAGCACCTCCCGTACGGCCAGTGCGCGCTGTCGACCGTCCTGCGAGTCCTGTCCGGGGAGGGGCACTTGAGGCGCGTACGACGCCCGATCACCACCGACGAGGGCGGCCCGCGCTGGGTCTGGCACACCTTCTTCTCCCGCACCGCCCGCGACGACGCCTGGTGGACGGCCTTCTTCGCCGGGGACCCGGCGCAGGACGCGGTAGCGGCGCCCGCGCGCGAGGCGTCGACCGGACGGGCGTACGACGCGCTCGCCCGGCTCGGGCGGACCGAGCCCCGCCTGACGCTGTCCGCCACCGACTGCGAGGCCCTCGCGCCGCTGGCCGCCGAGTGGTTCGCGCGGGAGGCCACCGAGGCCCAGCTCGCGCGGGCGCTCGCCGCCGGGCTGCCGGCGGAGGTGGCCCACCCCTACGGCTTCGTACGCGCCCGCCTGCTGGCCAAGCTCCCGCCGCCCCCGCCCCCGGCGGCGCCCGGGTACATCGTGGAGTGCACCGTGTGCGGCGAGCCGGGGGAGTCCACCGCGCTGCCGGGCGGGCTGTGCGGCGGCTGCCGGGCGGGGGCCGGGCTCCCGGCCGAGCGGGTCCGGGGCCACGTGGAGAGGCTGCGGGCCGCGCTCGGAGGCCGCTCAGGGGGTTAACCCCACCCCCGGTTCGCCAGCCGTCCTCATGGTTCGTACCGCCCCTTGATCCGTAGGTTCGAGACATCGAACAGGGACATCCCGAGATCGCTCGGCGACGTACGAACGGAAGGCGGCACAGCCATGGGGCTGCGACGGAAGAACCGGACCGAAGAGCGCGCGGGAGCGGTCGTGACGTCCCCGATGCCGAGCGCCAGGACCGGCGACTGGGCCGTCGAACTGCGCGGTGTCCGCCGTCAGTACGGACGTGGGGCCGGGGCCGTGCACGCCCTGGCAGGCATCGACCTCGCCCTGCCGCGCGGCAGCTTCACCGCAGTCATGGGGCCCTCCGGATCCGGCAAGTCCACGTTCCTCCAGTGCGCGGCGGGCCTCGACCGGGCCAGCTCGGGCACCGTGCACCTCGGCGGCACCGAGATCACCGGCATGAGCGAGAACAAGCTGACCGCCCTGCGCCGCACCCGCCTCGGCTTCGTCTTCCAGGCGTTCAACCTGCTGCCCTCGCTGACCGTCGAACAGAACGTCGTACTGCCCATGCGCCTCGCGGGCCGCCGCCCCGACCGCCGCAAGGCCGCCGAGATACTGGCCCGCGTCGGCCTCGGCGACAAGGGAGGCCGCCGCCCCGGCGAGCTGTCCGGCGGCCAGCAGCAGCGCGTCGCCATCGCCCGCGCCCTGATCACCGAGCCCGACGTGATCTTCGCCGACGAGCCGACCGGCGCCCTGGACACCACCACCGCCACCGAGATCCTCGGCCTGCTGCGCTCGGCCGTGGACATGATGGGCGCCACCGTCGTCATGGTCACCCACGACCCGTCCGCCGCCGCCTACGCCGACCGCGTCCTCTTCCTCGCCGACGGCTCGATCGTCGACCGCCTGGAGCACGCCTCCGCCGCGCAGATCGCGGCCCGCATGACCGCGCTGACGGCTCCCGCCTACGCGACGGTGGCTGCCTGATGGCGTTCGTACCCAACGGCCTGGCCCGCGCGGCGGTCCGCTTCAAGCCCGCCGCCTTCGCCGGGACCTTCGTCGCGCTGATGATGGCCTCGCTGATCGTGGCCGCCTGCGGAATCCTCCTGGAGACCGGCCTGCGCGCCTCCGTGCCGCCCGCGCGTTACGCGGGCGCGCCGGTCGTGGCCGCCGCCGACCAGGAGGTCCACTTCGTCACCGGCAGCGGCGAGTCCCGCTCCGAGTCCTCCACCCCGCTGCCCGACCGGGCCCGGCTCGACGCGTCCCTGGTCGCCAAGGCCGCCTCGGCACCCGGCGCCCGCGCCGCCGTCGCCGACGTCACCTTCCCCGTCCGGTCCGGCGGCAAGGACGTCACCGCGCACGGCTGGGGCTCCACCGCCTTCACCGGCGAGAAGCTCAGCGCGGGCCGCGCCCCGCACCCCGGCGAGGTGGCCCTCGCCACGCCCGGCGCCGCCGTCGGCGACCGCGTCACGCTCACCACGGCGGACGGCCCGCGCGACTTCCGCGTGTCCGGCACGGTGAAGCCCGCTCAAGGCGGCCCGGCCACCGCTTGGTTCGCCGACTCCGAAGCCGTACGCGTCTCCGGGCACCCGGGACGGATCGACGCCGTCGCCGTCCTGCCCAAGCCGGGCGTATCGGACGCCACCCTCAAGTCCCAGGTGGCGCACGCCATCGGCGGCAAGGCCGAGGTCCACACCGGCGACGACCGAGGCGCCGCCGAAAGCTCCGCGCTCGCCTACGCCAAGGAGATGCTGACCGCGCTCGGCGGCTCCTTCGGCGGCATCGCCGCCCTCACCGCCGTGTTCACCGCCGCGGGAACCGTCGCGCTCTCCGTCGGCCAGCGCGCCCGCGAGTACGCGCTGCTGCGCGCCATCGGCACCACCCCGCGGCAGATCCGCCGCACCATCGCCACCGAGACCCTGCTCGTCGCGCCCCTCGCGGGAGCGGTCGGCGTGCTCCCCGGAATCGCCCTGGCCACCTGGTGGTTCGGGCAGCTCAAGGAGAAGGGCGCGATCCCGGAGGCAGTCGACCTGTCCCTCTCCCCCCTCCCGCTCGCCGCCGCCATCGGCGTCGCCGTCCTGACCGCGCTCGGCGCCGGATTCATGGCCGCCCGCCGCCCCTCCCGCATCAAGCCCGGCCAGGCGCTCAGCGAGGCCTCCGTGGAGCGGGTGCGGCTCGGCTGGATCCGTACGCCGCTCGGCGTCGCCGCCGCGGTCGGCGGCGTGGCCCTCTCCGGGATCGCCGCGAGCACCAGCGGCGACGACGCGGCGAACGCGGCACTGGGCGTCGTCATGCTCTTCATGCTCGCCGTGGCCCTGCTCGGCCCCCTCGTGGCCCGCGCGTGCGCCGCCCTGTTCGGCCTCCCGCTGCGCGGCGCCGACGCGTCCGGCTTCCTCGCCGCCGCCAACTCCCGTACGAACGCCCGCCGACTGGCCTCCGCGATCACCCCGATCGTGCTCGCCATGGCGTTCTCCTCCGTCCTGGTCTTCATGCACACCAGCGAGGACCGGGTCGCCGCCGACCAGCAGCGCGAGGGCATCACCGCCGACCACATCGTCACCTCCGACACCGGGCTCGCCCCGGGCGCGCTCGCCGAGGCGCGGGGCACCGACGGGGTCACCTCCGCCGTCGGCCTCCTCAAGACGTCCGTGCTCGTCCCCGTGGGCTCGGGCGGCGACCGCTGGCTCCAGTCGGCGTCGACGCAGGGCGTCACCGGCACGGCGGCCGACCTCGCCAAGGTCCAGGACCTGTCGGTCGAGACGGGCACCCTCACGCTCGGCAGGGGCGAGATCGCCGTGGACGCCGCGCTCGCCCGCTCCGCCCACGTCAAGACGGGCGACCGCCTCGCCCTCCACCTGCCCGACGGCACCAAGGCATCGCCGAGGATCGTGGCGACGTACGGCAGGGGCCTCGGCCTCTCCCAGGTGACCCTGCCCGCCGCCGACCTGACGCGGCACGTCACCTCGGCCTTCAGCACCGAACTGTGGGCCAGGGGCGGCTCGGCGCGGGACCTCTCGGGCCTCGGCACCCTCAAGGACCGCGACGGCTACGCCACCGCCCAGTCCCTGGACCGGGAGCTGAACGCCTGGGCCAACACCACGATGGCGGCCGTCCTCGGCGGCTTCGCGGCCGTCGCCGCCGTCAACACCCTGGTGATGACGGTCCTCGACCGCCGCCGCGAACTGGGCACCCTGCGCCTGATCGGCTCCACGCGCCGCCAGGTGCTGCGGATGATCCGCTGGGAGGCCCTGATCGTCGCCGTCGCGGGCATCGTCATCGGCTCGGCCATCGCCCTCGCCACACTCGTCCCGATGATGAACGGCCTGACCGGCGAATCCCCGTACATCCCCCCGCTGGTCTACGGCTCCTTCGTGGCCGCGATCCTGCTCCTCGGCCTGGCCTCGACGACGATCCCGGCACGGCAGGCCCTGAAGTCCGACTGATCCGGCGAAACGACAAGGGCGCGCATGACGGTGAAGTACACCGTCACACGCGCCCTGTTGGAACGCTGAGCCCCGCCGTCAGGTGGACCTGGCGCGCTCCCGCGCCAGCTCCGCCGCGTCCCGCTTGAAGGCCCATTCCATCCTGGGCTCCATCGCGAAGCGGAACATCCGCTGCACGGGAGGCGTGCAGAGCAGCGTGACCACGGTCCCCGCCACCACCGTCACGAAGATCTCGCCGAGCGGCTTGTGCAGCCACTCGTAGTCCTCGAACCAGCCCCAGAACCGGGAGCCCTTGGCGAGGAAGCCGTGCAGCAGATAGCCGTACAGCGTGCCCGCGCCGAGGATCGTGAACCACATCTTGCGGCGCGGCACCCACGCGAAGAAGCACGCGGTGAGCACCACGGAACAGCCGAAGAGCGCCAGCGTCATCACGATGCCGACCCACCACGGCACGCCCAGCTCCTGGGCGCTGTCCCGGCGGTAGAACCACACGGACGTCATGCGGGGCGCGGCCCAGTAGGCGAGCAGCACCGCGGCGGCGAAGACCGGCACGGACAGGATCCGCACCTCGCGGCGGCGCACCAGCTGGAAGTGTTCGGGCTTCATGAAGAGGCCGAGCACGAAGAACGGCAGGAACTGAAGGACGCGCTGGAGGTCGAGGTCGTCGCCGATGTCCGGCGAGATCACGGCGAGCATGGCGATGGCCAGAGCCAGCGGCAGCGGCCAGCGCACGATCTTCCAGAGCGGCACGGTGAGCCGCCACACGAAGAGCGCGACCAGGAACCAGGTGAGGTACCAGGGGTCGAGCAGGCTGATCGGCTGGGACGGGTCGTCGTCCGCCCAGCGCTTGAAGAGGGTGTACGCGACCTCGAAGATCACGTACGGCACGGCGACACCGGTCACCAGGCGCCGCAGGCGGTCGGGCCGCATGTCGAAGCTGCGCGAGAAGTAGCCGGAGATCAGGATGAACGCCGGCATGTGGAAGGTGTAGACGGTCATGTACAGCGCCTCGGCGGCGCGGCTGTGATCCGTCAGGGGTTCCCATGCGTGGGCCATCGCCACGAGGACGATCGCCAGGTACTTGGCGTTGTCGAAGAACGCGTCGCGCTGTTTGGCGGGCTTCGCCGAGCGGGCGGCCGCGCGGTGGCCGGTCGGGGTGGGGGGAGCGGTGGCGGCCTGCGGGGTCGGATAGTGGGTGCGTGGGGGCGGGGGTCCGGCCGCCGGCACCTGGGCCGGGGGGAGCGGCGCCCGGTGGCGTCCGTGCGGGTGCACCGAGTTGGTCACAGGCCCTCCCACCAAGAACTCGGTGAGACGATCCGGGACCGCACTGCGCCTACGGGGGTGGTGGCAGCGTGGAACATCTGACGCACCCTAGCGTCGCGGCGCTGTCTTCGTAAAACCCTCGTCGATTTCGTCAACTCAATCCCTGTCAATCCCTGAGGCGATTACCGCTTATCGGGCCCACGTACCCGCGAATCTCTTCAGTAGACAAAGAGATGTGACCGTATGGCGTCCCATACGTCACAATTCATCCGGTTTAAATGGTGCATAACGCCCGCAGGCGACTCCGCCGGAATGTCCGATTGGTCGGCCGGCCGGGAGCCCCCGATGTGCCCTCCGCGACAATTCGAATTTCCTGCGAACACCGTGTGTGGCAATGGCAACGGTCACGTTGAATTCCCGTTGCCCGGGGGCGGTCGAATTGCCGTCCCCCGCGGACCGGGTCCGCGCGGGTTGGCCGACGATGTGTCAGCGGCCGCATACAGCGGGCGGGTTGGTGGCACGATGGTCGGTGGCGGGGGTGTGCGGGGTCGTACCCCCCGGGCCGGGAGAGCGACCGACCTAAGGTGTGATCAGTGTGGCCATTTCGCTGTCAGTGGTGCTGCTGTTGGCGATCATCCTCGTAGTGCTGATCCGTGGGGGATCGCTCAAGGCGGGGCCCGCGATAGTCGCGGTGCTCTTCGGCTTCTTCCTCGCCTCGACGGGCATGGCGCCCTCCATAAACAGATTCCTGAACCAGCTCGCGGAGACGATCAACTCGATCAGCTTCTGACCGGGCCGGGCGCCGGCGGGGGAACGCCGACGGCCCGGTCGCTGGATTCAGCAAACCGGGCCGGAGGACTGACGAGAGCGGGCGACGGGAATCGAACCCGCGTAGCTAGTTTGGAAGACTAGGGCTCTACCATTGAGCTACGCCCGCACGGTGCACCAGGGCCCTCGGGCCGCGGTACGACAGGCATCGTAGCGGGTCCACGGCGTCCGCCGCACACCCCCCTTCCCGCAACCCCGCTCGACCGGGGGTCATACGGCCCGGGGGCATGTACCCTACGTGTCGCACCGACGGGGTGTGGCGCAGCTTGGTAGCGCGTCCGCTTTGGGAGCGGAAGGCCGTGGGTTCAAATCCCGCCACCCCGACCAGCAGGATCTCCCTCACAAGATCGCATTGTGGCTCGGCTGCCGCTTGCCGTTACTATGCAAGCTGTGTGCCCGTGTGTCTCTGAGCCGGGCAGAATCCCAAGCAGTCAGCCCCAAGGAGACCGAACCGTGAAGAGCGCCGTGGAGACCCTGAACCCGACTCGGGTTCGGCTCACTGTTGAGGTGCCCTTCGAGGAGCTCAAGGAAAGCCTCGACGCGGCCTACAAGAAGATCAACCAGCAGGTCACGGTGAAGGGCTTCCGCAAGGGCAAGATCCCGGCCCGAGTCATCGACCAGCGGTTCGGCCGCGGCGCCGTCCTCGAAGAGGCCGTCAACGACGCGCTCCCGAAGTTCTACACCGAGGCGGTCAACGAGGCCGAGCTCAACGTCCTGGGCCAGCCCGAGGTGGACATCACCGAGCTGAAGGACAACGAGACCCTCAACTTCACCGCCGAGGTCGACGTCCGCCCGACCATCGAGATCCCGGACTACTCCGGCATCGAGGTCGAGGTCGACGCGATCGAGGTCAGCGACGAGGACGTCGACAAGGCCGTCGAGGAGCTGCGCGAGCGCTTCGCCTCCACGTCCCCCGTCGAGCGTGCCGCCGAGGACGGCGACGTCGTGACGATCGACCTCCAGGCGAAGGTCGACGGCGAGGTCCTGGAGGACGGCGTCGCGTCCGGCGTCTCCTACACCATCGGCTCCGGTGAGCTGCTCGAAGGCATCGACGACGCCGTCAAGGGCCTGGAGGCCGGGGCTGAGGCCACCTTCACCTCCGAGCTGAAGGGCGGCTCGGCCGCCGGCAAGGAGTCCGAGGTCACCGTCAAGGTCACCCAGGTCGCCAAGCGCGAACTGCCCGAGCTGGACGACGACTTCGCCCAGCTGGCGTCGGAGTTCGACACCCTCGACGAGCTGAAGGCCGACAGCCGCAAGCGCCTTGAGAACATGAAGCAGTACGACCAGGCCACGCAGGCCCAGGAGCGCGTCCTGGAGAAGCTGCTCGAACTGGTCGAGGTCCCCGTCCCCGAGAAGCTCCTCGCGGACGAGATCCAGACCCGCAAGCACAACCTGGTGAACCACCAGCTCGGCCAGATGGGCCTCGACCTCGCGAAGTACCTGGAGATCCAGGGCAAGACCGAGGAAGAGTTCGACGCCGAGACCAAGGAGCAGGCCGAGAAGGGCATCAAGACGCAGTTCGTCCTCGACGAGCTGGTCAACAAGGAGAAGCTGAACGTGAACCAGGAGGAGCTCACCGAGCACCTCATGCGTCGCGCGCAGTCCTCCGGCATGTCCCCCGACCAGTTCGCCCAGGCCGTCGTCGAGGGCGGCCAGGTCCCGATGCTGGTCGGCGAGGTCGCCCGCGGCAAGGCCCTCGCGGTCGTCGTCGAGGCGGCGACGGTCAAGGACACGAAGGGTGAGGTCATCGACCTCAGCGACGAGGACGAGGACGAGGCCGCCTCGGCCGAGGCCTCCGACGCCCCCGCCGAGGAGAAGACCGAGGCCTGAGCCTCGTAGCTCCTGCGTACGTACTGTGGGCCCCCGGGATCTCGATCCCGGGGGCCCACAGTCGTGCCCCGTCAGGGGCGCGGGGAACTGCGCGAGCAACCACGTCCAAGCCGCAGACGCGTCTGCCGACGTCTGCCCCACGGCGAGTGCGGGTGTCGGGGGCTGGCCGCGCAGTTCCCCGCGCCCCTTACGGGGCGCTACCTGCGCTCACAGCGAACAGTTGGCTCTCCGGGATTCCCGGAGGGACCCCGCGCGTTAGGGTCCATGAATACGAGGGCAGGGGAGTCCCCGGAGCCGCCCCGGAGCGGCTGGCACGCGGGGTCCCAGCCCCAGCTGAAGACGTGAGACGGCCCGGCGCCGTCGTAAGACGAGCAGGTGGATACGTGACGAATCTGATGCCCTCCGCCGCCGGCGACCCCTCCATCGGTGGTGGCCTCGGCGACCAGGTCTACAACCGGCTGCTCGGCGAGCGGATCATCTTCCTCGGCCAGGCCGTGGACGACGACATCGCCAACAAGATCACCGCGCAGCTGTTGCTCCTTGCCGCCGAGCCCGACAAGGACATTTTCCTCTACATCAACAGCCCCGGCGGCTCGATCACGGCCGGCATGGCCGTCTACGACACCATGCAGTACATCAAGAACGACGTGGTGACGATCGCGATGGGCATGGCCGCCTCCATGGGCCAGTTCCTGCTCAGCGCCGGCACGCCCGGCAAGCGCTTCGCCCTGCCGAACGCCGAGATCCTGATCCACCAGCCCTCCGCGGGCCTGGCGGGCTCCGCGTCGGACATCAAGATCCACGCCGAGCGGCTGCTGCACACCAAGAAGCGGATGGCCGAGCTGACCGCTCACCACACCGGCCAGACCGTCGAGCAGATCACCCGCGACTCGGACCGCGACCGCTGGTTCGACCCGCAGGAGGCCAAGGAGTACGGCCTCATCGACGACATCATGCCCACCGCCGCCGGCATGCCGGGCGGGGGCGGCACCGGAGCCTGAGGCACCCCTCAGCGCCCCGTCAGCCGAAACCTCAGCCCCCGCTCCTCAGGAGACCAAGACAGATGAACAACCACCCCGGCAGCGGCCTCTACGCCCGCACCCAGGCCGAGCTCGGCCCGGCCGCCCAGGCCGAGTTCACCGGCGCCCGCGCCGAGTCCCGCTACGTCATCCCGCGCTTCGTCGAGCGCACCTCGCAGGGCGTGCGCGAGTACGACCCGTACGCGAAGCTCTTCGAGGAGCGCGTGATCTTCCTCGGCGTGCAGATCGACGACGCCTCCGCCAACGACGTCATGGCGCAGCTCCTGTGCCTGGAGTCGATGGACCCGGACCGTGACATCTCCATCTACATCAACAGCCCCGGCGGCTCGTTCACGGCCCTCACGGCCATCTACGACACGATGCAGTTCGTGAAGCCGGACGTGCAGACCGTCTGCATGGGCCAGGCCGCCTCGGCCGCCGCGGTCCTCCTCGCGGCGGGCACGCCGGGCAAGCGCATGGCGCTGCCGAACGCCCGGGTCCTGATCCACCAGCCCTACAGCGAGACGGGCCGCGGTCAGGTCTCCGACCTGGAGATCGCCGCCAACGAGATCCTCCGGATGCGCGCGCAGCTGGAGGACATGCTGGCCAAGCACTCCACGACGCCGATCGAGAAGATCCGCGACGACATCGAGCGCGACAAGATCCTCACGGCCGAGGACGCGCTCGCGTACGGCCTCGTCGACCAGATCATCTCCACCCGGAAGATGAACAATTCCGCGGTTGCCTGACCCGGCGCTGTAGCATCTGCCGCTCCTTGGCATGGTTCGCGTACGACCCGCGTCGAAGTGAACCGTGCCAAGGGGGGCCCGAACGGGGGGCCCGGCAAGGTACCGTCGGATAGAGGCACCAGGAGCCGCTGAACGTGGCGTCTCCCAGGCGAAGGGGAAGCACCTCGTGGCACGCATCGGTGACGGCGGCGATCTGCTCAAGTGCTCGTTCTGCGGAAAGAGTCAGAAGCAGGTCAAAAAGCTCATCGCAGGCCCCGGTGTGTACATCTGCGACGAGTGCATCGACCTCTGTAACGAGATCATCGAGGAAGAGCTCGCGGAGACGAGCGAGGTCCGCTGGGAGGAACTGCCCAAGCCTCGCGAGATCTACGAATTCCTTGAGGGCTATGTCGTGGGCCAGGAGCCCGCGAAGAAGGCCCTCTCGGTAGCGGTGTACAACCACTACAAGCGGGTCCAGGCGGGAGAGAACGGCGGCGCGCAGGGCCGTGACGACGCGATCGAACTCGCCAAGTCCAACATCCTGCTGCTCGGCCCGACCGGGTCCGGCAAGACACTCCTGGCGCAGACACTCGCCCGCATGCTGAACGTCCCGTTCGCCATCGCGGACGCGACGGCGCTGACGGAAGCGGGCTATGTCGGCGAGGACGTCGAGAACATCCTGCTCAAGCTGATCCAGGCGGCCGACTACGACGTCAAGAAGGCCGAGACCGGGATCATCTACATCGACGAGATCGACAAGGTGGCCCGCAAGAGCGAGAACCCCTCGATCACGCGCGACGTGAGCGGAGAGGGCGTCCAGCAGGCGCTGCTGAAGATCCTGGAGGGCACCACCGCTTCGGTCCCGCCGCAGGGCGGCCGCAAGCACCCGCACCAGGAGTTCATCCAGATCGACACGACGAACGTGCTCTTCATCGTGGGCGGCGCCTTCGCCGGCCTCGAAAAGATCATCGAGTCGAGGGCGGGCGCCAAGGGCATCGGCTTCGGCGCCACCATCCGCTCCAAGCGCGAGCTGGAGGAGAAGGACCAGTTCGAGGACATCATGCCGGAGGACCTGGTGAAGTTCGGGATGATCCCCGAGTTCATCGGCCGCCTCCCCGTGATCACCTCGGTCCACAACCTCGACCGCGAGGCCCTGCTCCAGATCCTCGTGGAGCCGCGCAACGCGCTCGTGAAGCAGTACCAGCGCCTCTTCGAACTGGACGGCGTGGAGCTGGAGTTCGAGCGTGAGGCCCTGGAGGCCATCGCGGACCAGGCGATCCTGCGCCAGACCGGCGCGCGCGGCCTGCGCGCCATCATGGAGGAGGTCCTCCAGTCGGTGATGTACGAGGTGCCGTCCCGCAAGGACGTGGCCCGCGTCGTCATCACGGCGGACGTCGTCCGCTCGAATGTGAACCCGACGCTGGTGCCGCGCGACGTGCGGGGTCCGGGCGCCGGGGAGCAGAAGTCCGCGTAGTTCTCCTACGCACAAAGGGGCGCCCGGCGATTCGATCGCCGGGCGCCCCTTTGTGTGTGGTGAGGGCTACTTGACCTCGACGCGGACGTCGTCGCGGAGGTTGGCGACCTGGGTGGCGACGTTCTCCAGCGCGATCTTCTTGCCGCTGCCGGTCGCGGCGGCGTCGGAGTACACGGCGTACGCGACGGTGCTGTGGTCACCCCAGACGCACATCGGCGTCTGGAAGCTGTTGGGGATGCCCTCGCCGCCCGGGTCGACCTCGCCCATCTTGTACTCGGCCTTCTGGCACTTCATGATGCCGTTCTCGAAGCCGTCCGGCGTGAACTCCTCGGGCTCGCCGATGAGTTTCATGGCTCCGTCGGAGCCGTTCATCGAGTTCTTCTCCATCTCGGCGAACATCGCGTCGACGACCTTCTCCGGGTCGTCGACCTTGCCGTACACACCCGAGTAGTTGAAGGTCTGCATGCTCGCGCCCTCGCCGTACTGGTAGGCGGCGTAGACGTCCTTGGGGTCGCTGACGCCCTGCTTCTCCAGGTCCTTGAGGTCGCTCGACGACATGCCGCCGCCGGAGCCCTCAAGCTTCTTGAAGCTGCCGAGGACGGTCGCGGGGGCCGTCAGCTTGTACGTCTTGCCGTCGTCGGCGACCGAGGAGCTGTCGCCCTCGGCGAAGAGGAAGTACCCGCCGACGGCAGCGGCGGCCACGACCACCACGGCACCGATGATGAGCCCGGCCTTCTTGCCTCCGCCGCCCTGCGGGGGCGCCTGGTACTGCCCGAACGGGGCCTGGGGCGGCTGCCCGTACGGGGCCTGGGGCGCCTGCTGGGGGTAGCCGTAGCCCGGCTGCGGGGGCTGGGGCGGCTGCCCGTAGGGGCCGGGCTGCTGGGGCGGCTGGCCGCCGTACGGGCCGGGCTGGTTGTAGCTCACTGCGTCGGGGTTCCCCTCGTTGGTGGTGCGGCGGTGCGTGCTGCGTGGTGCTGCGTGCCGGCGTCAGAGCTTGACGCGGACTTCCTTGCGGACCTTGAGCGCGGTGGCCGAGGCGTCGTCGAGCGAGACCTTGCCCGCCATGGCGTTGGCGACCTCGATGGGCACGACGACCGCGACGGTGCTGTGGTCACCCCAGATGCAGACCGGCATGCGGATCTCCTTGGGGCCGGACGACGTGCCGCTGCTCGGGCCGTCGTTCTTGATCACGGACTCCTGGCACTTGAGCACGACGTCGTCCGTGCTGAAGTCCTTGGGGCTGCCGACCAGCTTGCCCGTCTCCGCGCCGGGCTCCTTGGAGTCCTTCTTGACCTTGGCGAACATGCCGTCGACGACCTTGCCCGGGTCGCCGACCTTTCCGTAGACACCCATGAACTGGATGGCCTTCTGCGCCAGGGGATTGCCCTCGTCCCCCGACTTGTATCCGGCACTGACGTCCTTGGGGTCCTTCACACCGGCCTTCTTGGCGGCCGCGATGTCGCTGTCGTTGAAGCCCCCGCTCTGGCCGCTGTCCTTCTTGTAGTCGGTGAGCAGCGTCTCGGGCGTGATGAGCTTGTGCGCCCCGTCGTCCGCCACGGAGGAGGAACCGCCGCCGCTGCCGCCGCTGTCGCTGCCGCCGAAGAGGAAGTACGCGCCGACGCCGAGGGCCGCGACCACGGCGATGCCGCCGATGATCAGGCCGGTCTTCTTGCCGCCGCCTCCGCCGGGCGGCGGGGGCGGGACCTGCCCGTAAGGGGCCTGCGGGGGGACCTGCCCGTAGGGGCCGGGCTGCTGGGGCTGGCTGTAACCGCCCTGCTGCGGGGCCTGCTGCGGGTAGCCGTAACCGGGCTGCGGCTGCGGCGGGGGCGCCTGCTGGGGGTAGCCGTAGCCGGGCTGGGGGGCCTGCGGCGGCTGCCCGTAGGGGCCGGGTTGCTGCGGCTGGCCGCCGTAGGGGCCCGGCTGCGGGGGCTGCCCGCCGCCGTACGGGCCGGGCTGCTGGGGCTGCTGCCCGCCGTACGGGCCCGGCTGGTTGTAGCTCATGGGGTTCCCCTCCGAAACGCTTATGTGTTCCCGACATCCTGACGCAAGAGGGCCCGGCCGGGTGACCCAGCCCTGAGCCCAGGGCCGACGGGCCGCGCACGGCCCGCCGCGCGTCAGATCTTGACGCGGACTTCCCCGCGGAACCTGGCCGTTGTCGTCGCGGCCTCGTCGAGGTCCGCGGCCTGGCCGGACAGTGCGCTCGCCACGTCCGTGGTGACGATGTAGCCGAGGGTGCTGTGATCGCCCCAGATGCAGGTCGCGGCGGACATCTCACTGGGGCCCGAGGACCCGGCGCTGGATCCGGCGGTGGACCCGGCGGTGGACCCGGTGCTGGACCCCGCGGTGCCCGCGCCGCTGCCCAGGTCGATCTTCATCTCCTGGCACTTGAGGACCGCGCCGTCCAGCTCGGCGGGCTTGTACTCCTTCGGGCTGCCGACCATCGTGACCTTCTCGCCGCCCTGGGCGGTGGTGCCGTCCTCGGCCTTCTGCGCGGCGGTGGTGAACATGTGGTCCACGACCTTCTCCGGGTCCTCGATGTCGCCGTAGACCCCGCCGAAGGTCAGCACCTTCTGCGCCAGCGGGTTGTCCTTGCTGCCCGACTGGTACTGGGCCTTCACATCCTTGGGGTTCTTCACCCCGGCCGCCTCGGCCTTCTCGGGATCGACGCTGTTCAGCCCGCCGGTGCGGCTCGGGTCCTTCTTGTAGTCGGTCAGCACCGTCTCCGGAGCCGTCAGCTTGTGCGGGCCGTCGTCCTTGAGGCCGGTCTCGTCGCCTCCGCCGCCACCGGCCACGTTCGAGGAACCGCCGCTCTTGCCGCCGCCCTTGTCGTCGTCGCCGCCCGCGAAGAGGAAGTAACCGCCGACCGCGGCCGCGGCGACCACGGCGACCGCGCCGATGATCAGGCCGGTCTTCTTGCCGCCGCCACCTGCGCCGGGCGGCGGGGGCGGGACCTGTCCGTAAGGGGCCTGCGGCGGCTGCCCGTAGGGGGCGGGCTGCTGCGGGGCCTGCGGGGGGTAGCCGTAGCCGGGCTGGGGAGCCTGCGGCGGCTGGCCGTAGGGGCCGGGCTGCTGCGGCTGCTGGCCGTACGGCCCGGGCTGCTGGGGCTGCTGCCCGCCGTACGGGCCCGGCTGGTTGTAGCTCATTACTGGGGTTCCCTCCCGATGCTTACGCGTTCCGAACATCCTGTCGGATGGGCGGACGGGGTTGGGGCCTCGGGCCGGATCGATGCGCAGTTGTTGAAGGGCTGTGCCAGAGCACGGACGTGGCGGAAGTCGGCGGCGCCGCCGCGCAGTACCCGGGGCTGTCGAATATTCCGGTTTCGGGACCGCCGTCCCGCCCCTCTAAACTGACCGCGTGACCGACAACGCTCAGCAGCAGCCCCCAGCGACCACCCCCGAACTGCCGACCCAGTACGCGCCGGCCGAGGTAGAGGGGCCGCTGTACGAGCGCTGGGTAGAACGGGGCTACTTCTCCGCCGACGAGAAGAGCGAGAAGTCTCCGTACACCGTCGTCATCCCCCCGCCGAACGTGACGGGCGCGCTCCACCTGGGACACGCCTTCGAGCACACGCTCATCGACGCCCTCACCCGCCGCAAGCGCATGCAGGGCTTCGAGACGCTGTGGCAGCCGGGCATGGACCACGCGGGCATCGCCACGCAGAACGTGGTCGAGCGCGAGCTGGGCAAGGAGGGCAAGTCCCGCCACGACCTCGGACGCGAGGCGTTCATCGAGCGCGTCTGGAAGTGGAAGGGCGAGTCCGGCGGCCAGATCTCCGGCCAGATGCGCCGCCTCGGCGACGGCGTCGACTGGGAGCGCGAGCGCTTCACCATGGACGAGGGCCTCTCGCAGGCCGTCCAGACCATCTTCAAGAAGCTCTACGACGACGAGCTGATCTACCGCGCCGAGCGCATCATCAACTGGTGCCCGCGCTGTCTGACGGCGATCTCCGACATCGAGGTCGAGTACCAGGACGACGACGGCGAGCTGGTGTCGATCAAGTACGGCGAGGGGGACGAGACGCTCGTCGTCGCCACTACCCGCGCCGAGACGATGCTCGGCGACACCGCCGTCGCGGTCCACCCCGACGACGAGCGGTACAAGCACCTCGTCGGCAAGCAGATCAAGCTGCCGCTGACCGACCGCACGATCCCCGTCGTCGCGGACGAGCACGTCGACCCCGAGTTCGGCACCGGCGCCGTCAAGGTGACCCCGGCGCACGACCCGAACGACTTCGAGATCGGCCAGCGCCACAGCCTGCCGAACATCGCGGTCATGGACGAGCACGCCGTCATCACCGCGCACGGCCCCTTCCAGGGCCTGGACCGCCTGGAGGCCCGCTCCGCCATCGTCGGCGCGCTGCGCGCCGAGGGCCGCGTCGTCGCCGAGAAGCGCCCGTACACGCACTCGGTCGGCCACTGCTCGCGCTGCAAGACCACCATCGAGCCGCGCCTGTCGATGCAGTGGTGGGTCAAGGTAGGCCCGCTCGCGAAGGCCGCCGGTGACGCGGTCCGCGACGGCAAGGTCAAGATCCACCCGCAGGAGATGGAGAAGCGGTACTTCGACTGGGTCGACAACCTCCACGACTGGTGCATCTCGCGCCAGCTCTGGTGGGGCCACCGCATCCCCGTCTGGTACGGGCCGAATGGTGAAGTCGTCTGCGTCGGACCCGATGACGAGGCTCCCACCGGCGAGGGCTGGCGCCAGGACAACGACGTGCTCGACACGTGGTTCTCCTCCGGCCTGTGGCCGTTCTCCACGCTCGGCTGGCCCGAGCAGACCGAGTCGCTCGCGAAGTTCTATCCGAACTCCGTGCTGGTCACCGGCTACGACATCCTCTTCTTCTGGGTCGCCCGGATGATGATGTTCGGCCTGTACGCGATGGACGGCACCCCGCCGTTCCACACGATCGTGCTGCACGGCATGGTCCGCGACCAGTTCGGCAAGAAGATGTCGAAGTCCTTCGGCAACGCGGTCAACCCGCTGGACTGGATGGACAAGTACGGCTCGGACGCCCTGCGCTTCACGCTGGCCCGCGGCGCCAACCCCGGCACGGACGTGCCGATCGGCGAGGACTGGGTCCAGGGCTCGCGCAACTTCGCCAACAAGATCTGGAACGCCACGCGCTTCGCGATGATGAACGGCGCCACGATCGAGGGCGAGCTGCCCCCGGCCGAGGAGCTGTCCGCCACCGACCGCTGGGTCCTGTCCCGGCTGAACGCGACGGTCGCCGAAGTCGACGCGCTCTACGACGACTACCAGTTCGCCAAGCTCTCCGACGCCCTCTTCCACTTCGCGTGGGACGAGGTCTTCGACTGGTACGTCGAGCTGTCCAAGACGACGTTCATGGCCGGCGGCGAGGGCGCGAAGGTCTCGGCCCGCGTCCTCGGCGAGGTCCTCGACGTCACCCTGCGGCTGCTCCACCCGATCGTCCCGTTCGTGACGGAGACGCTCTGGACGGCGCTGACCGGCGGCGAGTCGCTCGTCATCGCCGACTGGCCGGCCGACAGCGGCTTCCGCGACGCCGGTGCCGAGCGGGAGATCGAGACCCTCCAGCAGGTCATCACCGAGGTCCGCCGCTTCCGCGCCGACCAGGGCCTCCAGCCGGGCCAGAAGGTCCCGGCCCGCCTGACCCTGGACGGCACGGCCCTCGCCCCGCACGAGGCCGCCATCCGCCAGCTGCTTCGCCTCCTGCCGGAGGGCGACGCGTTCACGGCGACGGCGACGCTGCCGGTCTCGGGCGCCACGGTCGCGCTCGACCTGTCCGGCACGATCGACGTGGCCGCCGAGCGCAAGCGCCTCGCCAAGGACCTCGCCGCCGCCGAGAAGGAGAAGGCGCAGGCCGAGGCGAAGCTGGGCAACGAAGCGTTCCTCGCGAAGGCGCCCGACCAGGTCGTCGACAAGATCCGCGGCCGCCTCACCAAGGCGGAGGCCGACATCGCCCGCCTGACGGCACAGCTGGAGGCCCTGCCCGCCGCGTAGGCACGTCGTCAGCGAAGGCTCCCGGGACCGGCAGGCGGACCCGGGAGCCTTCGTCGTTCGAGGTCAGCCGATGACGAGGTCAGCCGACGGCGTGATCAGCCGATGGCGTGATCAGCCGATGGCGTGGCGGTCCGCGGCCCGCTCGTCGGCCGGGCCCGCGGGCGCGATGAGGTCGACCGGCTCGAAGACCTCGGCCGGGCCCTCGCGCGGGGCCGGTGGCTCAAGGCCGAGCCGCTCCAGCTCCGCGCCCGCCAGGGCGTCCAGGATCTCCGGATCGCCGTGCCGCCAGCCCCAGGCGAGGCTGCCCGGCGTCGCGCCCGGGATCTCCGAGGCGGTGACGGCCACCTCTTCCAGGGGCCTGAGCAGCGAGCGCAGGGCCAGCAGGTCACGGCCGTCGTCCGAGGCGGCGAGGTCCCGCGCCGCCCCCGCCTGGCGGATCCAGCGGAGCCGGCGCGGCAGCCAGACCACGAGCACCAGGCCCACGGGTACGACGAACAGGGCGAGGGCGCCCACGGCGACGGCGGTGCGCACGGCCACCGGGTCCATGGCGTCGACGGCGTCCGCCACGCGGCGAAGGGCCGTGTCGACGCGCCCGCCGACCAGGGGCAGCGGTGCCCTGTGCTCCTGGAGGGCGCGGGGGAGGGCGAGCAGACACGCCAGCCGGTACGCGATGACGGCGGCGGTGGCCCACAGCGCGGTCCACAGCAGGACCCCGGCGTCACCGGCGAGCTGATGGGTCCGCCGGGCGGAATTCTGGGCATACCACATGGTCAGATCTGACCCCCGGTACCAGCCGGGGCCCGTCAGCCGCGCCGCGAGGCCGTGCGAGTCAGTGCCGCAAATCACCAAATCAGGGCCATAAGTCCGATGAATCGGGCCGAAAGACCTTGGATGATGGAGGGCATGCACGCCCGCCCCGCCGCCCAGGCGATACGCCAGGCGGCGGCCATCGGCCGTCGCCTCGCCGAGCGCTGGGGCAAGGCGACCGGGACCCTGGACCTGCTCACCGTGCTGAGCGCGCTGGCGCTGATGAGCCTGGACGTGCCGGGCCTCGCCGCGGCGGACAACTCCCTCACCGGTCCGACGGCCGCGCTCGTCCTGACGGCGGGCGCGGCGTCCCTGCTGCTGCGCCGCGCGGCGCCCTGGCTTCCGTACGCCGTCGCGCTGTGCCTGCTGGGCTGGCTGCACGAGCTGACGCTGGCGCAGTTCGCGCTGTACTCCCTCGGCCGCTACCGCGGGCGTCGGGCCGGGACGCTCGGCGTCATCGGGTACGTCGCGTTCGCCTACGTGATGTTCCTGCTGCCCGGCTGGCCGCCGCACCGGGGCGAGACGCTCAGCGAGTTCCTGAGCCTCATCGTGCCGGTCGGTGTGCTCGCGGCGGGGGTCGGTGTCGCCGCGAACCGGCAGGACCTGGTCCACGCGCTGGAGGCGCAGCGCGCGGAGACGGACATGCTGCACGCCGTGCAGCAGGAGCGGGCCCGCATCGCGCGGGACGTGCACGACTTCGTCGGGCGCGAGCTGACGCTGCTGAGCGTGCGCTCCCAGGTGCTGGCGCGCCGGGCCTCCGGTGGGCCCTTCGAGGAGGGGTTCGAGGAGCTTTCCGAGACGGCGCGCAGTGCGCATCAAATGCTGAACGAGATCATCGTGCAGCGGGGTCTCGATGGGGCGCCCACGCCCGGTCTCGACGCCCTTCCCGAACTCGCCGAGCGTAGCGGGCGCGCGGGCAGCCCCGTGGAGCTGCTGGTGGCCCCCGCGGCCCACCGGCTCTCGCCGCTGCGGCAGGCGGCCGTGCACCGGGTGGTCCAGGAGTGCCTGACGAACGCGGCGAAGCACGCTCCGGGGGAGCGGGTCACCGTCCGGGTGGACGTGGTGGACGGCCGCCTCGGCATCGCCGTCCGCAACGCGCTGCCGGCCGCGGCGCCCAAGTCGGCGCCGGTTTCCTCGGGGAGCGGGACGGCGGGGATGGCGGAGCGGGTGCTCGCCGTGGGCGGTGAGTTTTCGGCGGGGCCGGTGGGCGGGGCGTACGAGGTGACTGCGTGCCTGCCCGCGGGGGAGCTGGCCTGAGCCTCCGGGGCCGCAAGAACCTTTCCCACCCACCCACCCGTCACCCCGAACTCACCCGTCCCGAAGGGACAGAGACCCACCCGGGCGTCACCCGCTACGCCGCCGACATCACCCTCTCCAAGCCGTCGAAGTCCTCCACGCACTTGCCGCACCCCAGCGCCACGCTGTCCAGCGGATTCTCGGCGACGAAGACCGGGATGCCGGTGGCGGAGGCGATCCGCAGGTCGAGGCCGGGGAGCAGCGCGCCGCCGCCCGTCAGGACGATGCCGTGCTCCATGATGTCGCCGGACAGTTCCGGCGGGCACTCCTCCAGTGTCGTCTTCACCGCCGCGATGATGTGCTCGACGGGCTCGTCGAGAGCTCCCCGCACCTCCCGCACCGTCAGGTCCACGGTCTTCGGCAGCCCGGCCACCTTCTCCCGGCCCCGCACGGTGAACGTCCGGTCCTCGAAGTCCTCACGCCCCGGCACGGGCCAGGCGGAGCCGATCGCGACCTTGATGTCCTCGGCGGTGCGCTCACCCACGAGGAGCGAGTGCTCCTTGCGGACGAAGTCGGTGATCGCCGCGTCGAGCCGGTCGCCGCCCACCCGGAGCGACTGCGCCGTGACGATCCCGCCCAGCGAGATGACGGCGACCTCGCTCGTGCCGCCCCCGATGTCGACGACCATCGACCCGCGCGGCTCGCCGACCGGCAGTCCAGCCCCGATCGCGGCGGCCATCGGCTCCTCCACGAGATGGACGGCGCGCGCCCCGGCCCGCTGCGAGGCGTGGACGATGGCCCGCCGTTCGACGGGGGTGACCCCGCTCGGCACGCACACGACCATGCGGATGCGGGGCCGCCTGCCGGGCACGGCCTTGCGCACGAAGTGCCGGATCATCTCCTCGGCGGCTTCGTAGTCGCTGATCACTCCGTCGCGCAGCGGGCGGATCGCGGTGATGGACCCGGGGGTGCGCCCGATCGTCTCCTTGGCCTCCGTCCCGACGGCGAGCACCCCGCCCTTGCCTCCCCTGTCGGCCCGCACGGCGACCACGGACGGCTCGTTGAGCACGATCCCCTTGCCGCGCACGTAGAGGAGGGTGTTGGCAGTGCCGAGGTCGATACCTATGTCCATGATCGCCAAGTTTGCCGGGCGGCCCCGGCGAGCGGAGGGACCAAAGTCCCGAATCGGACGGGCCGAAAGTCCCGACGGCCCGGCCGGCAGGTCCCGACGGCCCGGCCGGCAGGTCCCGACGGCCCGGCCGACAGGTCCGGACGCCGAGTGTCGGTGGCGCTCCGTAGACTGGCGTACGTGAGTGACCTCCCCCCGAACGACGAGCACGCCGACCGCCCCGCCGACGACGAGGCCTTCGAGGAGATCGTCGGCGCCGAGACCGACAGGGACCCCGACCTCGCCGTCATCGAGGCGGGCAGCCGCACCCTGCGCACCCTGGCGGGCCCGCCGCAGGGCGACATCCCCGCCCGGCCCACCGACCCGGAGGTGGACAAGGCGCTGCGCGAGGTCGAGACGGAGCTGGCGGGCCGCTGGGGCGAGACGAAGCTGGAGCCCTCCGTCAGCCGCATCGCCGCGCTGATGGACGTCCTGGGCGAGCCCCAGCGCGCGTACCCCTCGATCCACATCACGGGGACGAACGGCAAGACGTCCACGGCCCGCATGATCGAGGCCCTGTTCTCCGCCTTCGAGCTGCGCACCGGGCGGTACACCTCGCCCCACGTCCAGTCGATCACCGAGCGGATCAGCCTGGACGGCGCCCCCATCGAGGCCGAGCGCTTTGTGGAGACGTACAACGACATCAAGCCGTACGTGGAGATGGTCGACGCCCAGCAGGAGTACAGGCTCTCCTTCTTCGAGGTCCTCACCGGCATGGCGTACGCGGCCTTCGCGGACGCCCCCGTGGACGTGGCCGTCGTCGAGGTCGGCATGGGCGGCAGCTGGGACGCGACGAACGTGATCGACGGCTCCGTCGCCGTCATCACCCCCATCGACCTGGACCACACGGACCGCCTGGGCTCCACCACCGGAGAGATCGCCGCGGAGAAGGCCGGCATCATCAAGCCGGACGCCACGGTGATCATGGCCCAGCAGCCGGTGGACGCGGCCCAGGTGCTCCTGAAGAAGGCCGTCGAGGTCGACGCCACGGTCGCCCGCGAGGGCCTGGAGTTCGGCGTCGTCGCCCGCCGGGTCGCGGTCGGCGGCCAGCTCCTGACGCTCCGCGGCCTGGGTGGGGAGTACGAGGAAGTCTTCCTGCCCCTGCACGGCGAGCACCAGGCGCACAACGCCGCGGTGGCGCTCGCCGCCGTCGAGGCGTTCTTCGGCATCGGCTCGCAGCACGCCCGCCCGCTGGACATCGACACCATCCGCAAGGCGTTCGCCACGGTCTCCTCGCCGGGCCGCCTGGAGGTCGTACGCCGCTCGCCCACCGTCGTCCTGGACGCCGCGCACAACCCCGCGGGCGCCCGCGCCACCGCCGCCGCCATCAGCGAGGTCTTCGACTTCAGCAATCTCGTCGGCGTGGTCGGCGCGAGCGACGGCAAGGACATGCGGGGCCTCCTTGAGGCCTTCGAACCGATCTTCGCCGAGGTCGTCATCACGCAGAACACCAGCCACCGCGCGATGGACGCCGACGAGCTGGCCGCGATCGCCGTCGAGGTCTTCGGCGACGACCGCGTCCAGGTCGAGCCGCGTCTGCCCGACGCGCTGGAGGCCGCGATCACCCTCGCCGAGGAAGAGGGCGAGTTCGCGGGCGGCGGCGTCCTGGTCACCGGTTCCGTCATCACGGTCGGCGAGGCCCGGCTGCTCCTGGGGAGGGGCTGACTCCTGTGCGTACGCTCTGCGCTTCGACACTGATCGGCGAGTTCTTCGTCATCGGCTTCGCCGGTCTGGTCGCCATGAAGGACCCCGACCTCTCGATGAGCACGGTCTGGACGGTCTGCGGCGTCGCGATGCTGCTGAGCGTGCTGCTGTGCGGTGTGATCACGCGGCCCGGCGGGGTGCAGCTGGGCTGGGCCCTCCAGATCGCGCTGATCGCGAGCGGCTTCGTCGTGCCGGTGATGTTCTTCATGGGCGCGGTCTTCGCCGCCCTGTGGTGGGCCTCGGTCCATTTCGGGCGGCAGATCGACTTGGCGAAGGCACGGTTCGCGGCGATGGCCGAGGAGCAGGCGGAGGCCGGAGGTAACACCGCGTAGCCACCCCCGGTATCGTGCGGCCCAATCCCGGCGATCGCAAAGATCGAAGAATCGTAAGAACACCTTGGAGCCGCACATGAGCCAGCGCACCCTCGTCCTGCTGAAGCCCGACGCCGTACGTCGTGGCCTGATCGGGGAGATCATCGGCCGGATCGAGCGCAAGGCGGGCTGGACGATCTCCGCGCTGGAGCTGCGTTCGCTGGACCAGGAGACCCTGGAGCAGCACTACGGCGAGCACAAGGGCAAGCCGTTCTACGAGCCGCTGATGGGCTTCATGGCCTCCGGCCCCGTCGTCGCCCTGGTCGTCGAGGGTGAGCGCGTCATCGAGGGCGTGCGCGCGCTGGCGGGCCCGACCGACCCGATCGCCGCCGCGCCCGGCTCCATCCGCGGCGACTTCGGCGTGATCGTCCGGGAGAACCTGATCCACGCCTCGGACTCCGAGGAGTCCGCCGAGCGCGAGCTGAAGATCTTCTTCCCGGGTCTGGCGTAACTTCCCGGGCCCTGGCGCATCGCCTCTCGCGCGACTCGCTGACGACACGTCAGTGGGATGCCGACCCGCCCCGGACGGCCGGAGAGATTCGGCCGTCCTCTGGCATGTGCGCCCCAATCGGGGGAACGCGTGCCCCCGATGGCACGTCTCCAAGAGCGGGGCGGCACATCATCTGCTGACAATGGCGAAGACCCTCGCGCCGTCTTCGCGCGGCCGAGACTACGATGGAAGCCTCCACTGCCACTCAGCACCCACCTCGCCTACCTAAAAAGCCATCACAAGCTCCAATAGGGAAGGCCAGACGCATCCTCATGGGGAACAACATGTCGTTCATCGGCCGTGACATGGCTGTCGACCTCGGGACCGCCAACACGCTGGTGTACGTCAGGGGTCGGGGGATCGTACTCAACGAGCCGTCCGTCGTCGCGATCAACACCAACACCGGTGGCATCCTCGCGGTCGGCGCGGAAGCCAAGAAGATGATCGGACGCACGCCCGGCAACATCGTCGCGGTGCGCCCGCTGAAGGACGGCGTCATCGCCGACTTCGAGATCACCGAGCGCATGCTCCGCTACTTCATCCTGAAGATCCACAAGCGGCGCTACCTCGCGCGCCCGCGGGTCGTCGTCTGCGTGCCCTCCGGCATCACCGGAGTGGAGCGCCGCGCCGTCATCGAGGCCTCCTCGCAGGCCGGCGCGCGCCAGGTGCACATCATCGAGGAGCCCATGGCCGCCGCCATCGGCTCCGGCCTGCCCGTCCACGAGGCCACCGGCAACATGGTCGTGGACATCGGCGGCGGTACCACCGAGGTCGCCGTCATCTCGCTCGGCGGAATCGTCACGGCACAGTCGATCCGCGTCGCCGGCGACGAGCTGGACAACGCGATCATCCAGCACATCAAGAAGGAGTACTCCCTCCTCCTCGGTGAGCGCACGGCCGAGCAGATCAAGATCACCATCGGTTCGGCGTACGACATGGACGCCGACGAGCACACCGAGATCCGCGGCCGCGACCTGGTCTCCGGGCTGCCCAAGACCGTCGTCATCTCCGCCGCCGAGGTCCGCAAGGCCATCGAGGAGCCGGTCAACGCGATCGTGGACGCGGTCAAGACCACCCTCGACAAGTGCCCGCCCGAGCTGTCCGGCGACGTGATGGACCGCGGCATCGTCCTGACCGGCGGCGGCGCCCTGCTGCGCGGCCTCGACGAGCGGCTGCGCCGCGAGACCGGCATGCCGATCCACATCGCCGAGGACCCGCTGGACAGCGTGGCGCTCGGCTCCGGAAAGTGTGTCGAGGAGTTCGAGGCGTTGCAGCAGGTGCTCGACGCCCAGCCGCGCAGATGACCTGACGCGAAAACATCCGCCGTACGAGTGCCTGCCACCTCGTGCGGCGGATCGTTGATATAGAGGCAAGAGAAGAATTCAGGCAAGGCAGAAGAATTCCCCATAACCTCGTGGAACGCGCAGATTCCACGGAATCCGATTGAGGAAGGCACGCCGCCGCACGTGAGGGACACACGAGAGAGCCGGCTGCTCCTGGTGCTGCTGATCGCCATCGCGTTCGCTTTGATCACGGTGGACATCCGCGGCGGTGAGGACTCGCCGGTCGACGGTGCCCGCCAGGCCGCCGCCACCGTCTTCGGCCCGGTCGAGGAGGGGATGTCCTCCGCCGTGGACCCGATCGGCAACGCCATCGGCGCGGTCCGTGACTCCGGCGAACGCCACGACCGGATCGCCGAACTGGAGCGGCAGAACGCCGCGTTGAAGGCGAAGCTCGGCAGCGACGACCGCAACCGCAGCCGCGTACGCCAGCTCGACGGCATGCTCAAGACGGCGGGCGCGGGACAGTACGGCATCAAGGGCGCCGAGGTCATCGGCATAGGAGCGGCCCAGGGCTTCTCCTGGACCGTCACCATCGACGCCGGCGCGAACGACGGTCTCAAGCGCGACATGACCGTCCTGAACAGCGACGGCCTGGTCGGCCGCGTCACGACCGTCGGCCCGAACACCGCGACCGTCCTGCTCGCCAACGACCCCGACTTCACCGTCGGCACCCGCCTGGAGAAGACCGACGAGCTGGGCTTCGCCACCGGCCAGGGCGACCGCCCGCTCTCCGTCCAGCTGCTCAACGGCAAGGCCAAGGTCAAGAAGGGTGACCGCCTCGTCACCTTCGGTTCGCAGAAGGACAAGCCGTTCGTGCCGGGCGTACCCGTCGGCGAGGTCGTCCGCGTCGACCCCTCGGGCGGCGACCTCACCCGCAACGTCTACGTGAAGCCGTACGTCGGGTTCACCAAGCTCGACATCGTCGGCGTCGTCGTCGAGGCGCCCCGCAAGGACCCGCGCGACACGGTCCTGCCGCCCAAGCCCGAGAAGCCCAAGCCGACCCCGACGGTGACCGTCACGGCCACCCCGTCAGGAAAGCCGCCGGTCGACGGCGCCGCCGACGGCGACGAGCAGTAGGAGACCGGACCCATGCGCTTCAACCGAATCCTGCTCTCCACCACCCTGGTCGTCGTCGCCCTGGTCATCCAGGTCAGCGTCCTGGCCCGGCTCCAGCTGCCGGGCGCCGTACCGGACCTGGTGCTGCTCACCGTCCTCGCCCTCGCCCTGGTCTACGGCCACGTCGGCGGGGCCCTCGTCGGCTTCGGCGCGGGCCTCCTGTCCGACCTGGCCCCGCCCGCCGACCACGCCGCCGGGCGGTACGCCCTCGTGCTCTGTGTCGTCGGCTACCTCGCGGGCCTCGCCAAGCCCGAGAGCGGCCGGCTGCGCTCCGCCGCCGGTCCGCTCCTCGTGGTCGTCAGCGCCGCCCTCGGATCGACCCTGCTGTACGCGGGCGTGGGCGCCCTCGTCGGGGACACCGCCGCCCGCCACGTGGGCCTGGTCGGGCTGCTCTTCACCGCCGCGCTCTACGACCTGATCCTCGCGCCCTTCACGGTGCCGCTGATCATCGCGCTCGCCAGACGCGCCGAGAACGACCCGCTGGGCGAGGGCTCCCCGGCCAACAAGGCCGCCGACGTCTCCTCGGGCTGGCTCGCCTCCGGCACCGGGCTGAGCATCGGCAACCAGCGCGGCGGACTGCGGGCCAAGGCGGCCAAGGCCCGTGTCGCGCGCGCCGGACGCATCAAGGGGGTCAAGCGCCTGTGAGGGCGAAGCACTTCGCTGACCGCAGCAGGGGAGATCGCAGCAGGGGAGGGGAGCGGTGACCAACATCCCGGAGACCGGGCGGACCCCACGCGTCCAGATCCGTCTCATCATCATCCAGATCCTCGTCGTCTCCCTCCTGCTCACCCTCGGCGGCCGCCTCTGGTACCTCCAGGTCCGCAACGGCGAGGAGTACGCCAAGGAGGCCTCCGGCAACCACGTCCAGCAGGTCGTCCAGCCCGCCGTGCGCGGCTCGATCCTGGACGCCCGCGGAGTGCCGATCGCCGACAACCACACCCGCCTGGTCGTCTCCGCGTCCCGCACGGACCTGATGAAGATGAAGGACGACGGCAAGGCGGTCCTCGCCAAGCTCGCCGACGTCCTCGCCATGGACCCCAAGGACGTCGCCGACAAGGTCCGCCTCTGCGACTCCAAGACCCCCCAGCCCTGCTGGAACGGCTCGCCCTACCAGCCCATCCCGATCACCGACGAGGCCACGCCCAAGCAGGCCCTCCAGATCCGCGAGCGCTCCGAGGACTTCCCCGGCATCACCGCCGAGCCCACGGCCGTGCGCCGCTACCCCGCGCCCGGCAAGTCCAACACCGCGCAGGTCCTCGGCTACCTCTCGCCCGTCACCGACGACGAGATCAACAAGGCCAAGGACACCGACTCCCCGTTCCTCCGCTCCGACCAGGTCGGCCGCTCCGGGCTTGAACGGACGTACGACAAGCAGCTGCGCGGCAAGGCCGGCGTCACCCGCTACGAGGTCGACAACCTCGGCCGGGTCATCGGCAAGGCCGAGTCCGACGAGGCCAAGCCGGGCGCCAACGTCGTCACCAGCATCGACGCGCGCGTCCAGGCCGTCTCCGAGTACTGGCTGAACGACGCGATGAAGAAGGCACGCGGCGAGTTCGACAAGAACACCGGCGAGAACTACAAGGCCGACGCGGGCGCCGTCGTCGTCATGGAGAACAAGACCGGCCGCATCATCTCCATGGCCTCCAACCCGACGTACGACCCGAACGCCTGGGTCGGCGGCATCTCCGGCAAGGACTACGCCGAGCTCACCGGCAAGAAGTCCAACTACCCGCTGCTCAACCGTGCCATTCAGGGCCAGGCGGCCCCCGGCTCGATCTTCAAGGTCATCCCGACGGCCGCCGCCGTGAACGCGGGCTACGACTTCAACGGCCGCTACCCCTGCCCCAGTTCGTACTCGATCGGCGGCCAGACCTTCAAGAACTTCGAGTCCAAGGGCCACGGCTCCATCACCCTCGGCCAGGCCCTCGAAGTCTCCTGCGACACCGTCTTCTACAAGCTCGCGCACGACCAGTGGAACAAGGACGGCGGCAACAAGCCGAGGCCCGACGCCAAGGACTGGTTCTACAAGACGGCCCACCAGTTCGGCCTCGGCAAGGAGACCGGCATCGACCTGCCCAACGAGGTCACCGGCCGCGTCCCCGACCGCCAGTGGAAGAAGGACTACTGGAAGGCCAACAAGGACGCCTGGTGCAAGCAGGGCAAGAAGGGCGGCGAGTACTCCGAGCGCATCGCGTACGAGAACTGCCTCGAAGGCATGAAGATGCGCGCCGGTGACTCCGTCAACTACTCCATCGGCCAGGGCGACACCCTCGTCACCCCGATCCAGATGGCCACCATCTACTCCGCGATCGCCAACGGCGGAACCATGTACGACCCCACCGTCGGCAAGGCGATCATCAGCGCCGACGGCAGGCACATCGAGGAGATCAAGCCCAAGGCGCACGGCAAGCTGCCCATGGACGCCGAGCTGCGCAAGGACATAGACGGTGCCCTCGCGGACGTCGCGACGCGCGGTACGGCCGCGTGGCGGTTCGGCGGCTGGCCGCAGGACAAGATCCCGATGCACGCCAAGACGGGTACGGCGGAGGTCTACGGCAAGCAGACCACCTCCTGGTTCGCGACGTACACCAAGGACTACTCGATCGTCATGACGATCTCCCAGGGCGGTACGGGATCAGGCGCCTCGGGACCCGCCGTCCGCAAGATCTACGACGCGATCTACGGCCTCGACGACAGCGGCAACCAGGACCTGAAGAAGGCGCTGCTGCCCGAGCCGCAGAAGACCCTGCCGAAGATCGAGGCCGACGGCTCCATCGACGCCCCGAAGGTCAAGCCGTACAAGCCCGAGGCGCCCGAGCCGCCGGAGGGACAGCAGGAGCAGCAGGACCCACCGGGGCAACAGGACCCGCAGGACCCGCAGGACCCGCAGGATCAGCAGGACCAGCAGGAGCTGGCCGGGGCCCCGGCCAACTGGAGGCGTGACTGATGACCGGCAGTGGCTTCTCCGTCTCCGGGTACGGCCCCGAACGCTCCAACATCTCGCGCCTGCTGGCCCGCGACTCGATAGTGCGCCGGCTCGACTGGCCGATGCTCCTCGCGGCGATCGCGCTCTCCGGGATCGGCACCGCGCTCGTCTACTCCGCGACCCGCAACCGCACCGAGCTGGTCGGCGACGACCCGTACTCCTTCGCGCTCAAGCACGTCCTGAACACCGGCATCGGCTTCGCCCTGATGATCGGCACCGTCTGGCTCGGCCACCGCACGCTGCGCACGGCGGTGCCGATCCTCTACGGCATCTCCGTCTTCCTGGTCCTGCTCGTGCTCACCCCGCTCGGCGCGACCATCAACGGCGCGCACGCGTGGATCGTCCTCGGCGGCGGCTTCTCGCTCCAGCCCTCCGAGTTCGTGAAGGTCACCATCATCCTGGGCATGGCGATGCTGCTCGCCGCCCGCGTCGACGCGGGCGACCGCGAGTACCCCGACCACCGCACGGTGGTGCAGGCGCTCGGCCTCGCCGCCGTACCGATCGCGATCGTCATGCTGATGCCCGACCTCGGCTCGGTCATGGTCATGGTGATGATCGTGCTGGGGGTCCTGCTCGCCTCGGGCGCCTCCAACCGCTGGGTCTTCGGACTCCTCGGCACCGGCGTCGCCGGGGGCGTCGCCATATGGCAGCTCGGCGTCCTCGACGACTACCAGATCGCCCGCTTCGCGGCCTTCGCCAACCCCGCGCTCGACCCGGCGGGCGTCGGCTACAACACCAACCAGGCCCGCATCGCCATCGGCTCGGGCGGCCTGACCGGCACCGGCCTGACCAAGGGCTCCCAGACCACCGGCCAGTTCGTCCCCGAGCAGCAGACGGACTTCGTCTTCACCGTCGCGGGCGAGGAACTCGGCTTCGTCGGCGCGGGCGCGATCCTGCTCCTCCTCGGCGTCGTCCTGTGGCGTGCCTGCCGCATCGCCCGCGAGACGACCGAGCTGTACGGCACGATCGTCGCCGCCGGAATCATCGCCTGGTTCGCCTTCCAGTCCTTCGAGAACATCGGGATGACCCTCGGCATCATGCCGGTGGCAGGCCTTCCGCTGCCCTTCGTGTCGTACGGAGGTTCGTCGATGTTCGCGGTCTGGGTGGCCGTCGGACTGCTCCAGTCGATCAAGGTGCAGCGGCCGATGTCCGCGTAACGCCTTGCCGGAAGTCCCGCCGCGGGCATGTTTGGTCTCGCGTTTCGCGTCTAGATTCAATTCATGGCGGAGACGAAGCGCGAGATCGAGCGGAAGTACGACGTCGACGGGGCGGACGCGGAGCTGCCCGACCTGAGCGGGGTGGCCGGGGTCGGGGACGTCCTCGACAAGGGCGTCGTCGAACTGGACGCCGTCTACTGGGACACCCCCGACCAGCGCCTGGCCGCCGCCTCCATCACCCTGCGCCGCCGCACCGGCGGCGCCGACGAGGGCTGGCACCTGAAGCTGCCGGTCTCGCTCGCGCAGGGCGTGCGGGACGAGGTCCACGAGCCGCTCTCCGACACGGTGCCGCGCTCGCTGCTCGGCCTCGTGCGCTCCCGCGTCCGCGAGGCCGACCTCGTACCCGTCGTCCGCCTGCTGTCCGCGCGGAAACTGCGCCACCTCGTCGACGCGAAGGGCGCGCTGCTCGCCGAGGTCAGCGTCGACGGGGTGATCGCGGAGCGGCTCACCCCGGGCGGCGGCACGGCCGAATGGTCCGAGATCGAGGTGGAACTGGCCGACGGCTGCGATCCCGCGCTCCTCGACAAGGTCGAGAAGAAGCTGAGGAAGGCGGGCGTACGACGGTCCACCGCCTCCTCGAAACTGGCCAGGGCGCTGAAGGAGACCGCGCCCAAGGAGACCGCGCCCAAGGAGGCCGCCTCCAAGGGGCGCAAGACCAAGAAGGCCGCAGCCGACGAGGTCCGCCCCGCGGAGGGAGCGGTCGGCGCGGGCAAGCCGGCCGGGAAGAGCGAGGCCGTGGCCGAGGCGGTGCGGGAGGCCGTCGGGGACGGGACCGGAACCGCGGGCGACCACGCCGTCGCCTACCTCCGCGCCCAGCGCGACGCGATCGTCTCGCTCGACCCCGCCGTCCGCCGCGACCTGCCCGACTCCGTGCACCAGATGCGGGTCGCCACCCGACGGATGCGCAGCGCCTTCAAGTCGTACCGAAAGATCCTGGACCGTACGGTCACCGACCCCGTGGGCGACGAGCTGAAGTGGCTCGCGGGGGAGCTGGGCGTCGACCGCGACCAGGAAGTCCTCACCGATCGCCTGGTCACCCGCGTCGAAGCGCTCCCCAAGACGCTCCTGCTCGGCCCGGTGCGCGGGCGGCTGCGCGTCTGGTCCGTCACCCGCCGCACCGGCTCGCGGCGCAGGACGGTCGCCGTACTCGACAGCAAGCGCTACCTCACACTCCTGAACACCATCGACGCGCTGCTCGCCGAGCCCCCGCTGCGTCCCGCCGCCTCCGCGCCGCCCGCCAAGGCGCTGCCCAAGGCGCTCCTGAAGGACTACGCCCGCCTCGCGACCCGCGTCGAACACGCTCTCGCGCTGGCCCCCGGCGACGAGCGCGACCGGGCCATGCACGAGGCCCGCAAGGCCGCCAAGCGCGCCCGGTACGCGGGCGAGGCCGCCGTCCCCGCGCTCGGCAAGGCCGCCAAACGGTTCGCGAAGCGGATGAAGTCCGTACAGAGCGTCCTCGGCGGCCACCAGGACAGCGTGGTCGCCCGGGAGGCCCTGCGCGCCCTGGCGATCCAGGCCCACCTCGCGGGCGAGACCGCGTTCACCTGGGGCCTCCTGTACGGCCAGGAGGAGGCGAGCGCGGCGGACCGGGAGCGGGAGCTGCCGGGGGTGTGGGCCGAGGCGTCCCGGCGGAAACTGCGGGCGGCGCTCGGCAGCTGAACACCGGGGTACGCTTGATGGTCACCCCTGCCAGCTCATGAGAGATCTCGCGATGCCTGTCGAGTCGGTCTTCCCACGCCTGGAAGCGCTTCTCCCGCATGTCCAGAAGCCCATCCAGTACGTCGGCGGAGAGCTCAACTCCACCGTCAAGGACTGGGACGAGTGTGACGTCCGCTGGGCGCTCATGTACCCGGACGCGTACGAGGTCGGACTGCCCAACCAGGGCGTCATGATCCTGTACGAGGTCCTCAACGAGCGCCCCGGTGTCCTCGCCGAGCGCACGTACAGCGTGTGGCCGGACCTGGAGGCGCTGATGCGCGAGCACCAGGTCCCGCAGTTCACGGTGGACGCCCACCGCCCGGTGAAGGCCTTCGACGTGTTCGGGCTCAGCTTCTCCACCGAGCTGGGCTACACCAACATGCTGACCGCCCTGGACCTCGCGGGCATCCCGCTGGAGTCCAAGGACCGCACCGTCGAGGACCCGATCGTGCTCGCCGGCGGCCACGCCGCCTTCAACCCCGAGCCGATCGCCGACTTCATCGACGCCGCGATCATCGGCGACGGCGAGCAGGCCGTGCTCGACATGACGGAGATCATCCGCGCCTGGAAGGCGGAGGGCCGCCCCGGCGGCCGCGAGGAGGTCCTGCTCCGCCTCGCGAAGACCGGGTCCGTCTACATCCCGGCCTTCTACGACGTCGAGTACCTCCCGGACGGCCGCATCGGCCGCGTCGTCCCGAACCGCAGCGGCGTGCCGTGGCGCGTGTCCAAGCACACCGTCATGGACCTCGACGAGTGGCCCTACCCCAAGCAGCCCCTCGTCCCGCTCGCCGAGACCGTCCACGAGCGGATGTCCGTCGAGATCTTCCGCGGCTGCACCCGCGGCTGCCGTTTCTGCCAGGCCGGCATGATCACGCGCCCCGTACGGGAGCGAAGCATCACCGGCATCGGCGACATGGTGGAGAAGGGCCTCAAGGCGACCGGCTTCGAAGAGGTCGGCCTGCTCTCGCTCTCCTCCGCGGACCACAGCGAGATCGCCGACGTGGCGAAGGGCCTCGCCGACCGGTACGAGGAGGACAAGATCGGCCTGTCCCTCCCCTCGACCCGCGTCGACGCCTTCAACGTGGACCTGGCGAACGAACTGACCAGGAACGGCCGCAGGTCGGGCCTGACCTTCGCCCCCGAGGGCGGCTCCGAGCGCATGCGCAAGGTCATCAACAAGATGGTGTCCGAGGACGACCTCATCCGCACCGTCTCCACCGCGTACGGCAACGGCTGGCGGCAGGTGAAGCTGTACTTCATGTGCGGCCTGCCCACCGAGACCGACGAGGACGTGCTCCAGATCGCCGACATGGCGACGAAGGTCATCGCCAAGGGCCGTGAGGTCTCCGGTTCGAACGACATCCGCTGCACGGTGTCGATCGGCGGCTTCGTGCCCAAGCCGCACACACCGTTCCAGTGGGCCCCGCAGCTCTCCTCCGAGGAGACCGACGCCCGCCTGGCGAAGCTCCGCGACAAGATCCGCGGCGACAAGAAGTACGGCCGTTCGATCGGCTTCCGCTACCACGACGGCAAGCCCGGCATCGTCGAGGGCCTGCTCTCCCGCGGCGACCGCCGCATCGGCGCCGTCATCCGCGCCGTCTACGAGGACGGCGGCCGCTTCGACGGCTGGCGCGAGTACTTCAGCTACGACAGGTGGATGGCCTGCGCCGACAAGACGCTGCCCGAGATGGGCGTCGACGTCGACTGGTACACCACGCGTGAGCGCACGTACGAGGAGGTCCTGCCCTGGGACCACCTGGACTCCGGTCTCGACAAGGACTGGCTCTGGGAGGACTGGCAGGACTCGCTCGACGAGACCGAGGTCGAGGACTGCCGCTGGACGCCGTGCTTCGACTGCGGCGTGTGCCCCGCCATGCAGACGGAGATCCAGATCGGCCCCACCGGCAAGAAGCTGCTGCCGCTCACGGTCGTCAAGTAGCCGTACGTGCCCCGGCTCGTCCCGCCCACCGGCCTGGTACACCGCTCCTACATCGCCGCGATGGAGGAGTTCCGGGCCGAGGGGCGGGGCGGGCCCGACGACGACACCACTCTCGGCCGCACCCTGCGCGACTACGGCGACAAGTGGCACGACCCCGTCGTCTTCGAGCGGTACCTCGCCGAGGTCGCCGCTGCCGCCGAGCGCTCCGAGGGGCCGCTCGCCGTCCCCGTCACGACCCTCTGGTACGTCGACGGCGGCGACTACCTCGGCCGCGTCGCCGTCCGGCACTCCATCGCCACCCGCTTCCTGCGCGAGTACGGCGGCCACATCGGCTACGACGTCCGCCCCACCGCGCGCCGCCGCGGCCACGCCACCGAGATGCTGCGCGCCTGCCTGCCGTACGCGGCCGGACTCGGCCTGGAATCCGTCCTGGTGACCTGCGACACCGACAACACCGGCTCGCGCAAGGTCATCGAGGCGTCGGGCGGTGTCTTCGAGGATGAGCGGGGCGGAAAGCTGCGGTACTGGATCCGAACCGAACTCCCGCGCGTCTAGGACAACATGGACCTGGAAAAACGACCTCCCCACGAGGCTGCCCAGCAGCCCCCGCCGGGGCAGGCCGACCGGCACCCTCCGCAGGCGGAGGGCTGTCTCGCCGTCGCGATCCGACTGCCGGTGCGGATCGTGGTGCTCGTGCTCGTCGTGCCCGTGCGCCTGGTCTGGGACGCGCTCACCGTCTGCGGCCGCTTCCTCTACTACCGGGGCGTCCGCCCGGTAGGGCGTGCCATCGGCGCCGTGCTGACGTGGCTGTTCAATGCCGTGTTCGTGTGGCCGTGGGTGGGGCTCTGGCGGTATGTGGTCGTGCCGGTCGGCGCGGGTCTTGCCTGGCTGGGCCGGGTGCTCGTCGTGACGCCGGTGGTGTGGTTCTACCGGGCGGTCCTGACGCCGCTCGGGCACGGCATCGCCTGGCTGGCGCTGGGCGTCGGCGCGGGCTGCGCGTGGCTGTGGCGCTACCTCGTCGCGATCCCGGCCGCGTGGTTCTACGCGCGCGTCCTGACACCGGTCGGGCACGGCATCGCCTGGCTGGCGAGGGTCATCGGCAGCGGAGCGGCGGCCGCCGGGCGCGGCATCGGCGCCGTGCTGACGTGGCTGTTCAAGGCGGTCTTCGTGTGGCCGTGGGTGGGGCTCTGGCGGTATGTGGTCGTGCCGGTCGGCGCCGGTCTGGCGTGGCTGGGCCGGGTGCTGATCGTGATCCCCGCGGTGTGGCTGTACCGGGCGGTCCTGACGCCGCTCGGGCACGGCATCGCGTGGCTCGCGCGCGGCATCTGGACCGTCGTATCGGCGCTGTTCCGCTGGATCTTCGTCGCGCCCGTCGTCGCCCTGTGGCGCTGGGTGCTCGCGCCCGTCGGGCGGGCCGTCGCCGTCGTGGCGCGGGAGATCGGTGACGCGCTCGGCCACGCCTGGCGCGTCGCCGGGCACATCTCCCTCGTCATCGGCCGCTTCCTCGCGAAACTCCTTCGGTGGATCTTCGTCGAGCCGGTGCGGTGGGTCTACCGGACGGTGCTCACCCCCGTCGGGCACGTGGTCCGCGACGCCGTGTGGCGCCCCGCCGCCAAGGCCGTCAAGGAGGTGCGCCGCGCCACCCGGCAGGCCCTCACGTCCGCGCGGGAGAGCGTGCGACAGGCGCGGGCCGATGTGCGGCGCATGCTGTTCGGAGCACCGAGGCAGCCGGTGCCGGTGGCGGCGGCGCCCGGGGAGCCCGTGCCCGTACCGGTGGCCCGGCGGGAACCTGACGCGCCCGGGACACGTACTCTAGGTAGCAGTACGACCGCACTCACGAAGGACTGAACGACACTGGGCAAGCGACAGCCCGAAGGCCCGCCGCCCGCACCCGCGGTGCAGCGCATCCGCCTGCGCTACACCAAGCGCGGCCGCCTCCGGTTCACCAGCCACCGTGACTTCCAGCGCGCCTTCGAGCGTGCGCTGCGCCGCGCCGAGGTGCCCATGGCGTACTCGGCGGGGTTCACCCCGCACCCGAAGGTGTCGTACGCCAATGCCGCACCCACCGGCACGGGCAGTGAGGCCGAGTACCTGGAGATCGCGCTCACCGCGCCGCGCGACCCCGACCAGCTCCGCGAGCTGCTGAACGAATCGCTGCCGGACGGCCTCGACATCACCGACGCCGTCGAGTCCCGCACCTCGGGCCTCGCCGACCGGCTGACCGCCTCCGTCTGGGAGCTGCGCCTCGACGGCGTCGAGCCCGCACAGGCACAGCGCGCGGCCGAGCTGTTCCGCGCAGCGGAGACGGTCGAGGTGCAGCGCCGCACGAAGAACGGCATGCGTACGTTCGACGCGCGCGAGGCCGTGGTGAGCCTGGAAGCGGTCACCGATGGTGAGGCGCTCGCGCACGACACCGATAGGCCGAGCGACAAGCCCTGTGCGATACTGCGGCTGGTTGTTCGGCACGTGACACCTGCCGTACGACCTGACGACGTCCTGTCCGGTCTCCGAGCTGTGGCCGACCTGGCGCCGCCGGTCCCCGCAGCGGTGACCAGGCTGGCGCAGGGGCTTTTCGATGAAGAGACCGGCACGGTGACCGACCCGCTCGCGCCCGACCGCGAGGCAGTCACGGCCGCCCCACCCACGGCCGCCGTATCTGCCGCCGCGAAGGCGCCGGTGCCGGAAGGCCCCCGCTAAGGACGTACGTCACCGCGCAGCCCTCGTACTCGGGAGCCACCTGGGTCGGGCAGCGCACTGACCGAGACTTTCGCCAGGCCGTCCGCATTTGGGCGTACGGAACCGGCGAGACAAGACATAGAGAGCTCCCGTGCGGCGCCCCGCCCCCGGATGGCGGCCCCGCGCACCTAGCGCGAGCCGCGGCATCACCGGACCAGGCGCGGCGCCCGGGAGCGTGACGGGAGAACCGCCCGCATGCTTGAGCCGAACGAACCCACTGAGGGCTCGCAGAACGACACCCCCAGCGACACCCTGCCGCCGCGCCGCAGGCGCCGCGCCGCGTCGCGCCCCGCGGGACCGCCCGCGGGCACCACCGAGGCCGCGGCCCCGGCCATACCGGCCACCCCCGCCGCCGAAGACGTGACAGAGGCCGAGAAGGCCGATAAGGCCGAGGAGAGCGCTGTGGCCGCCACGGCCGAGGCCCCCGCGCCCGCCGCGGAGGAGGCCGCCCCGGCGCCCCGAGCGCGCCGCCGCGCCACCCGCCGCGCCTCCGCGCCCGCCGGTGAGCCGAAGGCCGCCGAGGTGAGCGAGCCCACCGCGCCCGCCGCCGAGGCTTCCGCGCCCGTCGCTGAGGAGACCGCGGAGGCCGAGGAGGCCGCCCCGGCACCGCGTACGCGCCGTCGTGCCGCCCGCCGTGCCTCCGCGCCCGCCGGTGCCCCGCAGGCCACCGAGGTCGCCGAGGCCGTGGCGGTCGCCGCCGAGGGCTCCGTGGACGTCGAGGCCGCGCCCGCCGCCGAGGAGGAGGCCGCTCCCGCGCCGCGTGCTCGCCGTCGTGCCACCCGCCGTGCCTCCGCGCCCGCCGGTGAGCCGAAGGCCGCCGCAGAGGCGCCCGCCGCCGTCGAGCCGGCGCCTGCTGTGGCCGCCGCTGAGGTCGAGGAGGCCGAGCCGGTCGCCGAGGAGGCCGCACCGCGCCGCTCGCGCCGCCGCGCCACCCGTAGTGCCTCCGCGCCCGCCGGTGAGCCGAAGGCCGCCGAGAAGCCCGAGGAGAGCACCGCCACCGAGCAGGCCGCTCAGAAGCCCGCGCCGGTCGAGGAAGCCCCCGCCGAGCCCGTGGACGACGACGCCCCCCGTGGCCGTCGCCGTCGCGCCACCCGTAAGACCGCGGCCGTCGGATTCTCCGCGCCCGCCGGTCACAAGGCCCGCAAGGCCCAGAGCGCCGACGCGTCCGGTGAGGGCGGCGGCCGCAAGCCCCGTCCCGCCGTCGCCGTCTTCCAGGCGCCCGTGTTCGCCGCGCCGATGTTCCAGACCCCGGAGAGCGCCGCCGCAGCCGCCGCTGCCGAGGCCGCCGAGGAGTCCGTCGAGGAGCCCGTCCAGGAGCCCGCCGCCCCCGTGGCGGAGGAGACGGCCCCGCGTCGCCGTCGCCGCCGTCGGGCCGCGGAGGAGCAGCCCGCCGCCGTCGAGGAGCGGGAGCCGGTCAAGGCCGCCTCGGCAGGCGTCGAGGAGCAGCCGGCCGAGGAGGCCGAGGACACGGCCGCCGAGCAGGCCGACTCCGACGACGACGCGGAGGACTCCGGCGAGCGCCAGGGCCGCAGGCGCCGTCGCGGTGGCCGCCGCCGTCGCCGCGGTGAGCTGGCCGACCAGGACGACGAGCAGAACGACACCACGGCCGACTCCGACGACGAGACCGCCGCCGAGCAGGCGGAGCAGGACACCGAGGACACCGCCGAGCAGGCCGCCGAGGACGCCGAGGACGACTCGGAGGACGCGGCCTCGGAGAACGGCGGGTCCGGCTCCAGCAGCAGCCGTCGCCGTCGCCGGCGTCGTCGCCGTGCCGGTGACTCCGCCGAGGGCGAGCCGGGCGACGGCGACCCGGAGCGTACGGTCGTGAAGGTCCGGGAGCCGCGCAAGAAGGAAGAGCGCGAGCTCGGCACCGGCGTCGACGAGGTCACGTCCATCAAGGGCTCGACCCGCCTGGAGGCCAAGAAGCAGCGCCGCCGCGAGGGCCGCGAGCAGGGCCGCCGCCGGGTGCCGATCATCACCGAGGCCGAGTTCCTGGCGCGCCGCGAGGCCGTCGAGCGCGTGATGGTCGTACGCCAGAACGGCGAGCGCACCCAGATCGGCGTCCTCGAGGACAACGTCCTCGTCGAGCACTACGTCAACAAGGAACAGGCGACCTCGTACGTCGGGAACGTCTACCTCGGCAAGGTGCAGAACGTGCTGCCCTCCATGGAGGCCGCGTTCATCGACATCGGCAAGGGCCGCAACGCGGTCCTGTACGCCGGTGAGGTCAACTTCGAAGCGCTCGGCATGGCCAACGGCCCCCGGCGCATCGAGTCCGCGCTGAAGTCCGGCCAGTCGGTCCTCGTGCAGGTCACCAAGGACCCCATCGGCCACAAGGGCGCCCGCCTGACCAGCCAGGTCTCGCTGCCCGGCCGCTATCTGGTCTACGTCCCCGAGGGGTCGATGACCGGCATCAGCCGCAAGCTGCCCGACACCGAGCGCGCGCGTCTGAAGACCATCCTCAAGAAGATCGTCCCCGAGGACGCGGGCGTCATCGTGCGCACCGCCGCCGAGGGCGCGAGCGAGGACGAGCTGCGCCGTGACGTCGAGCGTCTCCAGGGGCAGTGGGAAGAGATCCAGAAGAAGGCGAAGGCGATCTCCACCAGCTCGCCGAGCCTGCTGTACGGCGAGCCGGACATGACCGTCCGCGTCGTCCGCGACATCTTCAACGAGGACTTCTCCAAGGTCATCGTGAGCGGTGACGACGCGTGGCAGACCATCCACGGATACGTCTCGCACGTCGCGCCCGACCTGGCCGACCGCCTCTCGAGGTGGACGTCCGAGGTCGACGTCTTCGCGACGTACCGCATCGACGAGCAGCTCGCGAAGGCCCTGGACCGCAAGGTCTGGCTGCCCAGCGGCGGCTCGCTGGTGATCGACAAGACCGAGGCGATGATCGTCGTCGACGTCAACACCGGCAAGTTCACCGGTCAGGGCGGCAACCTCGAAGAGACCGTGACGAGGAACAACCTCGAAGCGGCCGAGGAGATCGTGCGCCAGCTGCGGCTGCGCGACCTGGGCGGCATCGTCGTCATCGACTTCATCGACATGGTCCTGGAGTCCAACCGCGATCTGGTCCTGCGCCGGCTGCTCGAATGCCTCGGCCGAGACCGTACGAAGCACCAGGTCGCCGAGGTCACCTCGCTCGGTCTGGTGCAGATGACCCGTAAGCGGGTCGGCCAGGGGCTCCTGGAGTCCTTCTCCGAGACCTGCGTGCACTGCAACGGCCGTGGCGTCATCGTGCACATGGAGCAGCCGACCGCCGCCGGTGGCGGCGGCAAGCGCAAGAAGCGCGGGCGTGGCGGCGTGGACCACCAGGACCACGGTCACGAGCACGAGGCCGAGGGCGTCGACGACATCGAGGCCGTCGAGGCCGTCGAGCAGGCCATCGAGACCGCGGACGAGATCGCCGCGGAGGTCGCCGCCCCGGTGGCGCTGCCCGAGCCCGAGTTCGTCCCGGACGAGGAGCTGTACAGCAGCGCGGCCGAGGCCGAGGCCGCCGCTTCGCGCGGTGGCCGCTCCCGGCGCAGGGCGACGCGGCGGGCCTCGGCCCCCGCGGGCGCTCCCCGCGCCGAGGCCGCTCCCGCCGAGGCTCCGCAGGAGGAGGCTCCGAAGGCGGAGCCCTCGAAGCGGTCGGGCAAGAGGGCCAAGGCCGCGGAGAAGGCAGCTGAGCGGGCCGCCGAGCGGGCCGCGAAGGCCGAGGCTCAGGCCGAGGCCGAGGAACAGGCCACGAGGGCCGAGGTCCCGGTCGTCGGCTCCGACGCCGCGCGCACCGCGGCGCCCGCCGCCGAGGACCCGATGGTCGGCACCCCCGAGGCCGTCGAGGCGGCGCACGAGGCGCACGCCGAGGCCCCCGCGGAGGACGCCGCGCCGAAGGGACGTACGCGCCGTCGTGCCGTCCGCAAGGCGACGTCGCCCGCCGGTTCGCCGAAGACCGCGCAGAGCGCCGAGCCCGAGGCCGCCGAGGTCGTCGTGGCCCCGGCGCCCAAGGCGGAGCCCGCCGCCGAGCCGGTGGCCGAGCCCGTGGCCGAGGCGCCCGTCGCCGACGCCGCCCCGGCCCGTCCGCGGCGCCGTGCGGTGCGCAAGGCCACCGCGCCGACCGCGTCCGAGGAGGCGGCCGTCGTGGTCGTCCCGTCGGCGGAGAAGGCCGAGCCCGTGAAGACCGAGGCGGAGAAGCCCGCGGCCGAGGCCGAGGCTCCTGCCGAGGAAGCGGCTCCGGCCAAGAAGACGGCGCGTAAGGCCGCGAAGAAGGCGCCCGCCAAGAAGACGGCCGCCAAGAAGACCGCGGCCAAGAAGACCGCGGCCAAGAAGACGGCCGCCAAGAAGACGACGGCCAAGAAGGCGTCGAAGGCGACGGCGAAGAAGGCAGCGGCGGCGGAGCAGAAGCCGTCCGGTGTCTCGGCCACCGCCTCCAGCGAGGGCTGACCGCTTCGCGCACCCGGTGCCCCCCTGTTCGGCCGTAGGGCTTGAGCAGGGGGGCACCGGCGTGTCCGGGAAACGCACCGCCACAGCTCGAAAGCGTGAAGCGCCACCCCTGGACTTTGAGCGCGCGGACAACACCTGCAAAACTCATGCGGTCTGACGGAACAACAGGGACGTCGGCGCGCTTGTTGGGGAGACGGCGCGCCCTCGTCGGGGAGGGATGACAGATGGCGCACGTGCGCCTGCGGGGCACGGGACGGCACCGTGCGGTGAAGCCGGTCAAGGGCGGGCGCCAGGCCGTGGCTCTGGCCACGGTCCTGTCGGCGGCGGGGATCCAGGCCGCGGGGTCGGTGGGTACCGCCTCCGCGGACACGACGCCGACGCCCACCTGGACCGAGGGCCCGATCTTCAACGACCCGAAGGGCGGCGTCGACCAGCAGCACGCGATCCGCACCCGGCTGATCGAACTGACGAACGCCGCGGTGCCGGGATCGACGATCAAGGTCGCGGTCTACCACGTGTGGGAGGCCCCGATCGTCGACGCGCTCGTCGCCGCCAAGAGGCGCGGCGTGCACGTCCAGGTCCTGCTCGACGAGACCAGCAAGAGCGACCGGCCCACCAACGCCTCGTACGCACGCCTCATGCAGGCGCTCGGCACGAGCAGGACCAGGCCGTCCTTCGTGACGCTCTGCCCGACCGGGAAGTCCTGCCTAGGCGACCCGCGGTACGGCAAGTCGATCATGCACAACAAGTTCTGGCTGTTCTCGCAGGTCAAGGGCGCCAGGGACGTGGTCGTACAGACCACGTCGAACTCGACGCCCTCCGCGCACACCAAGTTCTTCAACGACGCGCTCCTGCTGCCGAACAACCCCGCCATGTACGACGCGTACGCCGAGTACTTCACGGACATGCTCGGCAAGCAGTGGCAGGGCTGGGACTACCGCACGGTCAGCAGCGGCCGCTACAAGGCGTACTTCTTCCCGCGCAACGGCACGGTCAACGAGACCGACACCATGTACTCGGTCATGAACAACATCCGGTGCACCTACCGGGACGCGGCGGGCGTGACCCAGCGCACCAAGGTCCGCGCCGCCATCTTCAAGATCACGCGCAAGCAGATCGCCGACAAGCTGGTCTCCCTGAAGAAGGCCGGCTGCGACGTCAGCATCCTGTACGCCGAGACGGACAGCGCCAAGAGCCAGGGCGGCACTCCCGGCACCTGGGAGCAGCTCCACCAGCCCGGTGGCCCCTCCGTGCGCTGCTACAACGACGACAGGGACCCGCTGAACCCCGGCGCCAAGCTGATCACGCCCTACATCATCCACTCGAAGTACCTGCTCATCGACGGCATGTACGACGGCAAGCGGAACAAGGTCTCCTTCACCGGCTCGCAGAACTACACGGCGCCCGCGCTGCGCGAGAACGACGAGGCGATCGTCAAGGTCGACGACGACTCGGTGCACGACACCTACCGCTCGCACTTCAACCGCACGGGGGCCGTGGCCTGGCCGGGCACCGCCGACAAGACGGACCTGTGCAAGGGCGTCAAGCCGCTGCCGCCTGACGGTGAGAAGCCGACCACGTGACGGTGGGGGCCGCCCAGGTGAGCGGGGGCGCGGGGCCCGGTTTGACCCTTCAGGGCGGGCCCCGTAACCTTGACCGTCGGCGTGTTCCTATGCACGCCCGCCCCCTGTAAACCCTTTTCCTCCCAGACCGTGGGCACTGTCCCGGGTTGGGGAGAGGCCGCCCGCCTTCGTGGGTGGCTGGACTGCGGGGGTCCCGTTCCGAGCGAGAGAGAGATCCGCGTGTACGCCATCGTGCGCAGCGGTGGTCGCCAGCACAAGGTTGCTGTCGACGACATCGTTGAGGTTGACAAGATTCCCACGGCCAAGGTTGGCGACACGGTCGAGCTCTCGACCCTGCTCGTTGTCGACGGCGACTCCGTCACCAGCGACCCGTGGGTCCTGGCCGGCATCAAGGTCACCGCCGAGGTCGTGGACCACCACAAGGGTGCCAAGATCGACATCCTTCGGTACAAGAACAAGACCGGCTACCGCCGTCGCCAGGGTCACCGCCAGCAGTACACGGCGATCAAGGTCACCGGTATCCCCACGGCTGCGAAGTAAGGGACTGAGACAAGATGGCACACAAGAAGGGCGCATCGTCCACTCGGAACGGTCGCGACTCCAATGCTCAGCGGCTCGGCGTGAAGCGCTTCGGCGGTCAGGTCGTCAACGCCGGTGAGATCCTGGTCCGCCAGCGCGGCACCCACTTCCACCCGGGTTCGGGCGTCGGCCGCGGCAAGGACGACACCCTGTTCGCGCTGGACGCGGGCGCGGTCGAGTTCGGCACGCACCGTGGCCGCAAGGTCGTGAACATCGTTCCGGTCGCCTGATCGGTTCTTTTCGCGAGGCGGACCTCACTTCCCCGGCGGGGAAGCGGGTCCGCCTTTCGCGTGTTACGCAAGAGACACCCCCCGCACGTTTCTTCTGGAGGCACTGAACCATGACCACCTTCGTGGACCGCGTCGAGCTGCATGTCGCCGCGGGTAGCGGAGGCCACGGCTGTGCCTCCGTTCACCGTGAGAAGTTCAAGCCGCTCGGCGGCCCGGACGGCGGCAACGGCGGCCGTGGCGGTGACGTGATCCTGGTCGTCGACCAGGACGTCACCACGCTGCTCGACTACCACCACAGCCCGCACCGCAAGGCCACCAACGGCCAGCCCGGCGCCGGTGACAACCGCTCCGGCAAGGACGGCCAGGACCTCGTCCTGCCCGTCCCCGACGGCACGGTCGTCATGGACCGCGAGGGCAACGTCCTCGCGGACATGGTCGGCCAGGGCACCACCTTCGTCGCCGGCCAGGGCGGCCGCGGCGGCCTCGGCAACGCGGCGCTCGCCTCCGCCCGGCGCAAGGCCCCCGGCTTCGCGCTGCTCGGTGTGCCGGGTGAGGAGCGGGACCTCGTCCTGGAGCTCAAGACCGTCGCCGACGTCGCCCTGGTGGGCTACCCGAGCGCGGGCAAGTCCTCGCTGATCTCCGTGCTGAGCGCGGCGAAGCCGAAGATCGCGGACTACCCCTTCACGACGCTCGTCCCGAACCTCGGCGTGGTGACGGCGGGCTCGACCGTCTACACCGTCGCCGACGTGCCCGGCCTCATCCCGGGCGCGAGCCAGGGCCGCGGCCTCGGCCTGGAGTTCCTGCGGCACGTCGAGCGGTGCAGCGTGCTCGTGCACGTACTCGACACGGCGACCCTGGAGTCCGACCGCGACCCCGTCTCCGACCTCGACGTCATCGAGGAGGAGCTGCGGCAGTACGGCGCGGGCCTGGAGAACCGTCCGCGCATCGTCGTCCTCAACAAGATCGACGTGCCCGACGGACAGGACCTCGCCGAGATGGTCCGGCCCGACCTGGAGGCGCGCGGCTACCGCGTCTTCGAGGTGTCGGCCGTCGCCCACAAGGGCCTCAAGGAGCTGTCCTTCGGTCTGGCCGAGCTGGTCGCCGCCGCGCGCGCCGCGAAGCCCAAGGAGGAGGCGACCCGCATCGTCATCCGTCCCAAGGCCGTCGACGACTCCGGCTTCACGGTCACCCGCGAGGAGGACGGCATCTACCGCGTGCGCGGCGAGAAGCCGGAGCGCTGGATCCGTCAGACCGACTTCAACAACGACGAGGCCGTCGGGTACCTCGCGGACCGCCTCAACCGCCTCGGCGTCGAGGACCAGCTGATGAAGGCGGGCGCCCGCGCCGGCGACGGCGTCGCCATCGGCCCGGAGGAGAACGCGGTCGTCTTCGACTGGGAGCCGACCATGATGGCGGGCGCCGAGATGCTCGGCCGCCGCGGCGAGGACCACCGCCTGGAGGCGCCCCGTCCGGCCGCCCAGCGCCGCAAGGAGCGCGAGGCGGAGCGGGATGAGGCGCAGCGCGAGTACGACGACTTCGAGCCGTTCTAGGCGGGGGCTGGCGGGGCGCCCTGGGCGGGTTCCGGGGTTGCTGCACTCTTGGGTGGCGCCCGGCGTCGGGGGCTGTGCCCACCCGTTCCGCCCTGCGGAACGATTGCCCACAGCGGCGGCAGTCCCGCCAGGCGGTGACATGAGAAGGGCCCCCGGAGCTTTTGCTCCGGGGGCCCTTCTGCGTGCGTCAGGTGCTTACGCGGTGACCGAGTCCTCCGCGCCGTTCGACTCCGTCGGGTCCTGTTCCATCTCCTCCGCCGCCTCTTCCGCGACGCGCTGGCCGGGGATCTCCGCGTCGATGCGGGAGGCCATGCGGGCGCGGCGGGCGTCGGCCTTGGCGCACAGGGCGAGAGCTGCGGCGTTGAAGCGGGCCAGGGACGGCGGGTCCGAGGGGCCCAGGAGGTGCTCCTTGAGCTCGGCGCGGGCCTCCGCGTGGGAGTCCAGCTCCGGGGCGCGTACGGCCTTCAGGAGGGCGGCCACGCCGTCCGCCTCGGGCGTCAGGATCGTCGCCGCGGACACCGTCGGGAAGCTCGCGCGGAACTCGGCCTCGGACATGCCCGCCGTGTTGGCGACGGCGTACGGCTTCTCGCTGCTCAGCCAGTCGGAGACGACCGAGGAGACGTCGCTGATCAGCAGGTCCGCCTGGTTGAAGCAGGAGAAGATCGCCGGGCGCGCGGACGTGATGATCTGGTGCTCCCACTCGGGGAAGGACGCCCAGAACGCCGCCTCCCACGCGGCCGTCGCCTCGGCCACCGCGGCCTGCGCGTCGCCGTCCGGAGCGCCCTGGAGCATCATCCGCTCCTGTTCGTCCGCGCTCCTGCGGAACTTGCGCGCGGTCAGCTCGTCAAGGGCGGCGGTACGGCGCTCCAGCTCGGCCGCGGCCTCGGGGCCGGGGCGGGCGCCCGAGCGCTTGGCGTTGGCCGCGAGGATCATCGCCTTGATGCGTTCGTTGGCGGCGCCCGCGCGCGGGTCCTGCGAGCCGGTCATCGGGTGCGGCTTGTAGAGCAGCCGCACGCCCGGGTCGGCGAGCAGCTCGCGGACGATGTTCTCACCGGCCAGGACCACCGAGGTGTTGCCGGGGTTGCCGTCCCAGCCCTCCCAGGTGGGGGCGTACAGAACGGTCGTGTACGGGCCCGTGGGCGCGCCCGCGAACGGCAGGATCGGGGAGAGCTGGGGGCGGCCCACCTCGACGACGTCCTTGTCGTCGACGCCGATGTCCGCGAGCTGGTAGCGGTCGCGGGCCGCGGGGCCCGCCACCCACACCTCGTCGTAGGCCTTCGCGTACGGGTTGCAGGAGGACAGCTTGTCGCTCTCGCCGTGGTTGATGAAGGCGTGCTTGATCGTCGGGATGCGCAGGACCTGCGAGGTCTTCGCGGCGTTCGCCGGGTGCAGCATCATCTTCAGCGTCGACGTCTCCAGGGAGAACATCGTCGCCACCTTCGGGAAGCAGATGATCGGCACGTCCGTGGCGTCGATCTTCTGCACCATGAACCGCTCGCGCAGCACGATCAACGGCTTGCCGTCGAGCTTGGAGAGGGTGGAGAGCCACATGTTCGCCTGGTACGCGGACGTGGTGCCGCCCGAGAAGTACATGGCGATGGTCGGCTTGTAGTCGGCCAGCCACTGGTCGAGCCACT